>NZ_JAFCNB010000029.1 GCF_017896165.1 Microbispora oryzae | reverse complement strand
CCTTCTCCGCCACCCGCACCATCACAATGGAGTCCTTGCCGCCGGAAAACAGCAGACAGGGACGCTCGAACTCGGCCGCGACCTCACGCATGATGTGGATCGCCTCGGCTTCGAGCACGTCGAGCTGGGATACCGCGTTCGTCGTCACCGGTACGCCGCCACCACCTCGACGAGCTCGAACGCCCTCCCGCCCGCGGAATCGTGGTACGGGCGGAGGGGCTGGGTAGTCGCCTTGTGATCGGGTCCGCGCTCCCAGGTGTCGAACGCCTCACGGCTCGTCCACTCACTGGAGACGACGAACGCGCGGGAGTCTCCGATGTCGCGCCACAGCTCACTGCCCAGCAGGCCGGGGGTGCCCTGCAGTTTCCGGCTGATGGTGTGGAAAGCCGCGCCGATCTCGTCCTCGGAGCCCCGGTAACGGAGCAGCACCCGCACCGTCATGCCGTCTCCTTGCCCAGGTGGCCCACGACGTGCATCGTCGCGATCGTGGCGCTGGCCCGGTAGGGGTGGAGTTTGGCCCGGTGCTCGCCGTGCTCCCAGCTCTCCTCGAACTCCCGGAAGTGCTTCTCGTCGACCCAGTCGCTGTTGATGTAGTAGACCCCCTTCTCGTCCGCGCTGCGCAACAGCCAGTGGCCGAGGTTCGCCGGGTGGTCGGTGACCGCGGCCCCGACCGCTCGCCAGGCCTGTTCGAACTCCTCCTCCACGCCGGGGTGGATGTGCATGGTGAGCACAACACGGAAACCGGGCTCCGTCATGATCAGGTCCCTCCGTCCACGTTCAGGGTCTCGCCGGTGATGTACGCGGCCAGGTCACTGGCCAGGAAGGTGACGACGTTCGCGATCTCCTCGGGCCGTCCCAGGCGTCCCAGGCTCACGATCGCCTCATAGTGCTTGAGCCGGTCGGCCGGAATGTCCATCGTCTGGATGATCCCTGGCTGGACGACGTTGACCCGTATGCCTCGCGGCCCGAGTTCCTTGCAGAGCGTGCGGCTCAGACCGACAAGACCGGCCTTGGACGCGGTGTAGTGGGCCCGCAGGGGCATCCCCACGGTGGCCACCTTCGAGCCGACGAACACGACCGACGAGCCGCCGGTCAGCAGCGGCAGCGCTCTCTGGGTCACCGCGAAGGCTGCGGTGAGGTTGGTGTCGACGATCCGCTGCCACTCCTCTAGGGACAGCTCGTGAAAGGGGACGTGGGAGATGACGCCGGCGTTGTTGACGAGGATGTCCAGGTGCGGCCCGCACTCGCCGATCAGGCGGGCCACGTCGTCGGGGCGGCTGACGTCCGCCTGGACGAAGCGGTGATCGCCGCCTGTGAGCCGCAGCTCCCGGGACAGGGTTTCGACCGGCTCGCCCCCCTGCCGGTGGCAGACGACGACGTCGGCTCCGGCCTCGGCGAGGGCGCGGACGCAGGCTCGGCCGATGCCACGGGTGCCGCCCGTCACCAGGGCCCTCTTTCCAGTCAGCTTGATCTGCATGTCTCCTGTCTAACGGCGCTGTCTACCGCCGTACGGCTGTCGCCTCCCCCGGAGAGGGGAGGGGCGAATCGGTACGGCGGTGGGAAGACCGGCCACCGGGAGACCACCGAGGCTGTGGCCATGGGAAACTTGCAGCGTCTCGCCATCATGTTCAGGATCAAGCCCGGCACCGAGGACAAGGTCAAGGACCTGCTGGCCAACTACTCCGCCCCGGAGTACGTGGCCGCCGACGGCACCCGGATGGTCAGCACCTCGGTCTTCATGAAGGGCCAGACCGTCGTCCGGATGATCGAGATCGACGGGAACGTGCCCGCTCTCATGGCCCACCTGTCCCAGGACCCCAACATCCAGCACGTGGAGCTGGAGCTCGACAAATACGTGGTGGAGGAGGACCGGCGGGATGCCAGCACTCCTGAGGGCGCCCGGGAGTTCTTCTTCCGGATGGGCATGGAGCACGTCACCACCCGTCGCGCGCCGGCCGGGGCGACGGCGTGAGCGAGTCGCCGGTCCTGCTGCTCACCGGGGCCACCGGCCCGGTGGGCGAGGCGGTCGCCGCGCTCTTGGCCAAGCGCGGCGACCGGCTCCTGCTCACGGGCAGAAACACCGACCGGCTCGCGCAACTGGAGCGCACCTACGGGACGCCCGGACAGGTCGAGACCTTCGCCGCGGACGTCACAACGGCGGAGGGGGCGACCGCCGCCGCCGATCAGGCAGAGCACAGGTTCGGCCGGCTCGACGGGCTCATCCACATGATCGGGAGCTTCCAGGCCGGGCCGAGCCCGATCATCGACCACGGGCGTCTGCTCGCGGTCAACTTCCTGTCGGCGGTGCACGCCACGCACGCCGTGCTGCCCCGCCTTGGCAACGGCGGGCGGCTGGTCTACTTCGGCTCGCCGCTCGCCCAGGAACCCCTCGCCTTTCTGGGCGGATACGCGGCGGCGAAGGCGGCGCTCCTCGCGTGGGTGCGCGCGCTCTCACACGAGGTGAAGGACCGCGGCGTGCACGCGAACGCCATCGTGATGACGATGGCCGACACACCGGAAGCGCGGCGCGACCGGCCGCACGCCGACTTCGGCCAGGCCGTGACGCCTGACCAGGTGGCGCGCGTGGTCGCCTTCCTCACCGGCGAGGCGTCCGACGGGGTCTACGGCGCACTGGTCCCGGTGATGGGCAAGTTCGGGTTCAGTTCGGCGCTGGCGGGCCCCCCGCCCGGAAAGAGACCATGATGTTCGTCGACGTGCACGGACACCTCGCCCCACCGAACGAGGGGCGAGGAGGGCCTCCGGGACTGCATGACCCGGAGGCCATGATCGAGGGCAAGCTCGCCCGGGGTATCGGTAGGACGATCATCGGGAGCCCGGTGGGCGCGGGGTCCATGCTGCCGGGCACCGGCGCGGCGAACTACCGGCAGAGCGCCGACCAGGTGCGGGCGCACAACGAGGCACTCGGCGAGCTGGTCAGGGCTTACCCCGGGCATCTCAGGGCGTACGCCTACCTCGACCCCTTCGGCGGCGACAAGCAGCTCCAGCAGGCCGCCGAGCTCGTGGCGGAGCCGGAATTCGTCGGGCTGATCGTGAACACCAGTGTGGAGGGACGGTATCTCAGCTCGCCCCGCGCCGACGACTTCTTCGCCTTCGTGGCCGAGCTGAAGGTCCCCGTTCTGTTGCATCCTCCGGCAGAGCCCGTGGGCACGGAGAGCATCCTGGATCTCGGACCCGGCGTGGTCGAGCACGTGGCCCGCCTGAACGACGTCACGATGGGTCTCGCCGCCCTCATCTGCGCGGGCCGGCTGGCCCGCGATCCGGACCTGCGGCTGATCGCACCGGCCGGGGGCGGCGGACTCTCCTGTCTCGGTGCGAAGCTCGACCTCGCGGTGGCGCCGCGGCCGGGCCGGGAGACCGCTGAGCCGTGGTCTCGCGGTGTGCGGCCCAGCGATCACCTGCGCAGAATCCTGGTCGACACCTCCTGTCCCAGCCCCGGCCAGCTGCGGCAGAACCTGGAGGTGTTCGGCTCACGGAACGTCCTGTTCGGTACCGACGCGCCGCCGCTGATGAGCGAGCTGGACTCAATCGTCGGCCTGGTCTCCGAGGTCGTCACCAGTGACACCGATCTGGCCCGGATCGCCCGAGAGAACGCCGAACGTGTCTTCGGGGAGTGGTGATGGCAGTCGCGGGGCGGCTGCGCGCGGTGCTGACCTTCACCGTGCGGCCGGGGGACGCGGAGGAGTTCGAGAACGCCTGGCGTGAGGTGGCCGACTGGACGCGGGCCTGGCCGGGCTGCATCCGGCAGACGCTGAGCCTGGCCGGTGCAGCCGACGAGGAAATCGTCTACGTGATTACTTCGGACTGGAGCGACGAGTCCTCGTTCCGGTCATTCGAACGCAGCGAGGAGCAGGACGTGGTCACCGCCGGGCTGCGCAGGCTCCGGCGGAGCTCCCGGATGGAGCTTCAGCGGGTGGTGGCCGAGCGTCTCGCCGCCGGAGTTCCCCCCATTTGAGCACGGGGCCGAAAATACTTTCGGCCCCGTGTTGTAGATTTCCTATTTAGCCGCGCCATGCGGCATTAATGCCAGTCTCTTTGCTATATCCCTTTAGTGCACTACACTGACTAAGTGCCTTTACAGGACTAAGCGGGGATTGAAACATTGTCGTAACGTGCGGTGTGGTCGACCTGGATGTGGAGTTCTGGTCCCGTCCGAGTCCCGCACCGTAAGGCGTCCGGACGCGGACGCGACCTTCCACTGGCACTTCCTCTCTGGGGCATCTGAGCGCCGATCTGTCGACCCATGGAGCATCTCAGGCACCTGCCATCTGGAGGACATCGGCCGTAACAGATCATGGTCGCGCGAGCATCGTCCTGTCGCGCTCTGACGTGGCCGACCTCGCCGGCGAGTGAAGACGGGGGTGAGAGGCGTCGATGCACAGCATCGCCGGGACGCCGAATACTGGAGGAATTTTCAGCTGGTACGGGGTGCTTCATGCGCTTATTTCCGGTATCTCGATCGGAATAATCGCCACGCTGGTCGTGGGAGCGGCGCTGCGACGATGGCGGCGCACCGAGGCGACGCACCATGCCGTGCTGCGCGAGCGGCGCCGGATCGCCCGGGAACTGCACGACACCGTCGGTCACGGGTTACTGGTCATCGCGATGCAGATGCGCAGGTTGGCCACGACGGGGCCGCAGGCCGAGTCGGCCACCGCCGCGGTCGAGCAGATCGTCCAGGAGATCCTGACCGACGTCAGGTCAATCGTCGGGTCATTGCGCCGTACACCTGCACCCGCCTCCGTGGAGGAGGCGCCCCTCTCGGCGCGGGTGGCCACGCTCATCGCCCAGTTGGGCGAGGGGGACCAGCCGATCCACCTCACTCTTTCCGGCACAGAGCGGCGGCTGCCGCCCTCGATCCACACGGCCGCGCTACGCGTCGTGCAGGAAGGACTCACCAACGCGCTCAAGCACGACGGCCGCCATTCCATCCGGATCTCGCTCGTTTTCGGGGGGCAGCTCACGATCAGGGTCGTCAACGGCTCGGGAGGGCTGCTCTCCTTCATGCCGCCTGTGGACGGCCACGGCCTGCTCGGTCTGCGCGAGCTGGTCATCGGCGAGGGCGGCGAGTTCGCCTGCGGCCCGCTGACGGACGGGTTCCTCATCCGGGCCGCGCTGCCCATGCCCGGCCCGACAGACCAGGGCATCGACGACGCCTCCTCCCCCTGTCGCTGTTTGTGAGCGGCAGGGGACGCCGGGGGCCTGGGGCACTCATGGTCAGGGATTGGTCAGGCGGCCTTCAGGAAACGCGGCGACGATGAATTCGGCTCTTCATTGTGGGTGCAAGGACAGGTCCGAGCGACGCAAGGAGCAATGATGGACTCCAACCCCATCCGACTGCTTATCGCCGACGATCAGCCGCTCGTCAGGAGCGGGCTTCGCGCGACCTTCGACCCCGTGGCTGACCTGCGGGTCGTGGGAGAGGCCCACAACGGGAGGGAGGCAGTGCGGCTGTGCCGGGCGCTGCGCCCGGATGTCGTGCTCATGGACGTGAACATGCCGCAGATGGGCGGCATAGAGGCGACCTGGAACATACTCGCGGCGGAGTGGTCCGCGAGCGTCAAAGTCCTGATCTTGTCGATGTACGACCGCGATGAGTACGTGTTCGAGGCTCTGCGGGCGGGTGCCAGCGGTTTCGTGCTGAAGGACACTCCCACGGAGGGCTTGGTGGACGCGGTCCGCACCGTCGCCACCGGGGACGCGCTGCTGGCCCCTTCTGTCACTCGCCGCCTTATTGAGGAGTTCGCCCGGCGGCCCGTGTTGTCGCCGTCCGCCGCGCCCGAACTGGTCGGCCTCACCGATCGGGAGCTCGACGTCTTCCGGCTGCTGGTGCGCGGTTATCGAAACGAAGACATGGCGCAGATGCTCAGACTTGGGCAGAGCACCGTGAAATCGCACGTGCAGCACCTCTATCAGAAGTTGGGAGTCCGTGACCGCGTCCAGGTGGTGATCTACGCCTACGAACACGGTCTGGTGCAGCCGGGTCAGGTCGCCCCCGCGGAAGACATACCGATGCCGCAGCGGGTCGGCTCCTACGGCGGCAGGGCCTGATCTTAGGGGCGTGGCCGGCCCCGGGCGGTGATCAGACCCGGGGCCGGTCACGCACCCTCACGTGCTCGCCAACGCCACGGTCGGCGAGAGCCGCGACGCCCGGACCGCCGGGTAGATGCCGGCGATCACTCCGATGACGAGCGTCGCCCCCATTCCTCCGGCGAAGGCCCACGGCGGCACCACGGCCGGGAACCGGTTCGTGGCCGCGTAGGCGAAGGTGACGGCCGCCCCGAGGACCGCGCCCACGGCCCCGCCGAGCCCGGACAGCAGCAGCGACTCGGTCAGGAACTGCAGCCGGATCTGGCCCCTGGTGGCGCCGATAGCGCGCCGCCGGCCGATCTCCCTGCGCCGTTCCAGCACCGAAATGATCATGGTGTTCGCGATGCCGACGCCGCCCACCAGGAGGGCGACCGCGCCCAGGCCGAGCAGCAGATCGGTGAACGCCCCCGCCGCCGCCGTCCGCGCAGCGAGCGCGTCGGAGGGACGGCTGACCTCCACCTCCTCGGGGTTCTCCGGGTTGACCGTCCGGGCCAGAACCGCCGCCACGTCGGCGACCGCGGCGTCGGACGAGCGCTCATAAATCATGGTCGGATGGCCGTCGAAGCCGAGCAGCGTCCGCGCCGCGGGCCAGCCGACCAGCGCGCTGCGATCGATCTCGGGCGCCAGGTCGAGGGAGCCCAGAACGCCCACGACCGTGAACCAGCGCCGATCCACCCAGACCTGGGCCCCGGCCTGTGTGATGCCCAGCCGCTGCGCCGAGACCGCGCCGAGGACCATCGTCGGATAGCGCTCGGTCGCCGTGTTCAGCCAGCTCCCGCTGACCACCGCGCCCTGCAGGGTGGTCAGCAGATCGAGCGTGGTGGCCCGTACGGAGATCCCTGAGGTCTGGTCGGCAGGGATCTTGTCGGTCCGTCTGACCGTGGCCGAGATCGCGCCGGTGGCGCTCACCGCGTTGACCGGTGCGATGCCGCGCACCATGTCGATCGACTGGACCGGCAGCTTGGCGTTGTCGCCGAAGACGCTCTGGCCCGGCTTGACCGTCAGCAGGTTGGTGCCGAGCCGGTCGAGCTGCCGGAGCAGCTCCGCCTGGCTGGACGAGGAGATGCCGACGACCGCGATCATGGTCGCGATACCGATCGCGATGCCGAGCGCCGACAGGACGACCCGGGCGGGCCGGTTGCGCAGGCCGGCCGCGCCGACCCGCAGGACGTCGCCGGGGCTGAGCCTGGCGGAGGTCAACACCTCCGCCGTGACGTCGCTCGTCACAGGTCACTCCCCTCGGAGAGCACGACGCCGTCCCGGACCCGGATCCGGCGCTCGGCCGCCTCCGCGACCTCCGCGTCATGCGTGATGATCACGACGGTGGTCCCCGCGTCGTGCAGATCGTGCAGGAGTTTGAGCACCTCGGTCCCCGCCGCGGAGTCGAGGTTGCCGGTCGGCTCGTCGGCCAGGAGCAGCGGCGGCTCGCCGACCACCGCGCGGGCCACGGCCACGCGCTGCTGCTCCCCACCCGACATCTGGTAGGGCCGGTGGTCGAGCCGGTGTCCCAGCCCCACACGTTCCAGCGCCTTCACCGCCCGCCGGCGGCGTTCCCGCAGAGCGACCCCGGCGTACAGGAGGCCGTCGGCCACGTTGTCGACCGCGGACAGGCCGGGTGACAGGTGGAACTGCTGGAACACGAAACCGATCCGGCGGGCCCGCAGCGCGGAGAGCCTGCGGTCGGACAGGGCGCCCACGTCGTGGCCCACGATCTCCACCTTGCCCGAGGTGGGCCGGTCGAGGGTCCCCATGATGTGCAGGAGGGTGGACTTG
Source organism: Microbispora oryzae (assembly GCF_017896165.1). Taxonomy (GTDB): domain Bacteria; phylum Actinomycetota; class Actinomycetes; order Streptosporangiales; family Streptosporangiaceae; genus Microbispora; species Microbispora oryzae. The sequence continues at coordinate 49,568 of NZ_JAFCNB010000029.1, read as the reverse complement.
CCCGATCCGGAGGGGCCGATGATGGACACCATCTCACCCGCCTTGATCTGGAGCGACACGCCCTTCAGGGCCGTCACCGAGCCTCCGTAGCGTTTCACCACGTCCTTCAGGTCGACGACGGGGCTCATGACCGCGGCACCCCGACCTTCGTACCCTCAGTCAGCCCGCCGCCGCTCACCTCGACCTGGCCTGCCGCGAAGATCCCGATCTCGACGGGCACCAGCCTGACCGTCTCGCCCTGCACGACCTGGACCCCGTATCCGCCCTCGCGGAGCGCCAGCAGCGCCTCGACGGGCACCGACAGCACGTTCTCGCGCCGCTCGCTCTCCAGGCTCACGCTGACCGGGGCCTGGTCCAGGCCGCCCGCCTTCTTGGCGTCGGTCAGTTTGATCTCGATCGTGATGGTGGCGTTCTGCGGGTCTGCCTGCTGTCCGCTCGAGCTCGGGAGCTGCGCCACAGTGCCCACATCGGTGATCTTCCCGGTGGCCGAGGCTCCCCCCGGCAGTTCGACCGTCACCTTGGCGCCCTTGCGGGCCAGCTGCTGGTCGGCGACGTCGAGGTCGACACGGACGACCTGCGTGGTCCCCGTGACCGTCAGCACCGGCTTGCCGGACCGCGCCTTGTCCCCGGTGACGCCGCCGACCTTCTTGACCCGCACCTTCCCCCGCAGGAAGACGACGTCGGCCGCGGTCACCGTCGCGGTCTCCTCCAGCCCCTTGTCGTCCTGCCACTCCAGGACCCGGTCGGCGGTGATCGAGCTGAAGTGGTCGTCGACGGTCAGGCCGTCGCCGTAGCCGAGCGCCTTGAGGTTCCTCTCCAGTTGCAGCACGTCCGGGCCGTCCGACACCCCGTACTGGAGTGTGCGATAGATGGGGGTGGTGCCGTACATGAGAACGACCGGCCGGCGGTCCACCTTGTAGAGCGTGCCGCCCCGGCCGATCACGGCTCCCTCCGCGGGCAGCCACGTCAGCGTGCCGGAGACACCGTTGGGCACGGTGCGCTCACCGGCGTACCCCAGGGTGCCGGAGACCGTCTGGTGGTCGACGAGGTCGCCGCGCTTCACCGTCGCGGTGGCCGGGGGACGCGTGCCGGCCGCCGGGGCCGGGGTGCCGGAGCTGGACAGAGCGAGGCCGCCGGACAGCACGAGAACCACCGCCACGCCTCCCACGGCCAGCGCCGAGACGACGGCGAGAACCGCCCCGCGCCTCATCGGGAGCCTCCCCACGTGCCCGAGGAGGGCAGCTTGCTCTTGCAGGCGTCCGCGGCCTCCTGGTAGTGCGGGGCCTTCCGGTCGATCTTTCCGTTGAACGTGACCCCGCCGGTCTCGTCGAGCACGGGATCGGGGAAGTCCTGCACGCCGTTCTCACGCATGCACTTGGCGAGTTCGAGGAACCTGTCGAGGGCGGCGGTCCCGCTGACGTTGCCCTGGCCGCCCCCCGCGGCCTGCAAATAGGAGCGGCAGGCCTGCTGGGCCCGTTGCAGCGTCTGCGAGTTCACCCCGCCCTGCGGGATGAGCGGGCCGGTCGTCGTTCCCGGATCACTGACGGACACGCCGTTCTGGCGCATACACCCGGCCCACTTCACCAAGGCGTCCTGCTGGTTCATGCTCGCGCTGGGAGAGGCCGAGGGGGCGGCGTCGCCTCCCTTCTGGAGTGACGCGACCCCCGGCTGCTCCTGGGTGGCCGAGCAACCGGACAGGACGGCCGTCAGGGCCGCGGTCAGACAGAGTGCGCCGAGGCTGAGAGCGGCGCGGTGGGGGAACACCTCAGATCACCTCCGCCCGAAGGACCCTCGCCTTCGAGTACGAGACCAATCTGGGCGGCGAAGCTGACCAGGGCAGGCGGGCGACCTGACCGCTCCCCGACCGTTTCCGGTTCCCTACGTCTCCGGTTCGAGCGGGAGCAGCACCCGGAACGTCGCGCCCCGCCCCGGGGCGGTGTCGAGCTCGACGCTTCCGTTGTGCGCGTCGACCAGGGCGGAGACGATGGCGAGCCCGAGACCGCTGCCGCGCGAACGGGCGGGATCGACCTGGTAGAAGCGTTCGAAGACCCGCTCGGCCTGCTCCGCCGTCAGCCCGGGGCCGTGGTCGGCGACCTCGATCACCGCCGCCGGGGCCTCCCGCAGCACGGCGCTGCGCAGCCGTACCTCGACGGGGGCGTCGCCGGGGGTGTGCCTCAGCGCGTTGCTCAGCAGATTGTCCAGGACCTGGCGCAGCCGCACCTCGTCTCCGAGCACCTGGTAGGCGGTGTCCGCCCGGACGTCCAGGTCCACCTTGCGGTCGGGCGCGGCCGCGCGGGTCTCGTGCGTCGCGTCGAGCACGAGCCGGAGCAGGTCGAGCGGCCTGCGGTCGAGCGGCCGCCGCTGATCGAGCCGGGCGAGCAGCAGCAGGTCCTCCACCAGCAGGCTCATCCGTCCGGCGGCTCGCTCGATCCGGTCGACCAGCCACGCGCCGTGGCCCGGGTCGTTCCGGTAGAGCTGGGCGAAGCCGCGGATAGCGGTCAGCGGCGTGCGCAGCTCGTGGCCGGCGTCGGCGACGAACTGCCGCAGCAGGCCCTCGGAACGGGCGCGGGCCCGGAACGCGGACTCGATCTGGCCGAGCATCGTGTTGAGCGCCGTGGTCAGACTGCCCACCTCAGTCCGTGGATCATGATCGGGGACGCGCTGGGACAGGTTGCCGGCGGCGATCGTCCGCGCGGTCCGCTCCATCTGAGCCAGGGGCAGCAGGCTGGCCCGCACGATCAGCGCGCCCGCGGCGACCACGGCCACGAGCACGACGACGCCCAGCGCCAGCTCGATCAGGAGCAGGTCGTCGAGCGTGGCGCCGACCTCCGCCAGGCTCGTCGCCACCAGGAGGTCGGTCTCCCCCGAGCCGAGGGCGACCAGCACCATCCGCCAGTGCCCGGCCCCGGCCTGGTCAGGAACGGTGAACGGAGTCCGCCGCGGTGAGGCCATCGTCCGCGCGTCGATCCGGGGGCCGGGGACCGTGATGTCCTCCAGCGGCGTGCTGGCCAGCAGCGTGCCGTCCGGCCTGCGCACCTGGGCGAGGATGTCACTCGGCAACCGCGCCGTGATCGTGTGGCTTCCGTCGGCGGCCGCCGCCAGCTCGGCCCCGGGGCCGCCGCCCTGCCAGCCGCCCTGCACCCGGTTCACGGTCTGCTGGGCCACCGAGACGAGCTGCTCGTCCACCCGGTCGACGAGGTGCCGCCGCATCAGGATCTGGCTGGCCCCCGCGAGAGTGACCAGCGACGCCACCGCGATCAGCACGACGGTGGCGACGAGCTTGGTCCGCAGAGGAGTCCGGGCGGAGAGCCGCCGGACACTGCCCGGAGAGAAGCCCATGGTGTCAATGCTGCAGCATCATGACTTCGTGCGGCATGACGACGAACGGCCGCATCATGTGCATCTCGTGTTCGAGGATGTGGCAGTGGTAGACAAACCTCCCGGGGTGGTCGAACCGCGCCGCCACCGTCACGAGCTGGCCGCCCGTGACCGTGACGACGTCCTTCCAGCCCTGCTCCCACGCGGGCAGGGGCTCCTCCGCGACCTGCTTGAGGGGGGTCGTGGTGCCGCCGGTGGAGTCGTTGTATCCGCCGCGGTCGATCCGCGCCCGGCTGAGCACCTGGAAGGCGGTCCCGTGGATGTGCATCGGATGGACCTCCCGGGTCAGGCCGAGGAAGTGCCACGTCTCCCACTGCCCGCGCGCGGCCACGGCTCCCGTCCGGTCCTCGTACGCCTGCGCGGCCCGGCGGAGGGTCCGTACCTGCCCGTCCGCCAAGCTGATCTGGATGATGCCCGGACCTGGCACGGCCACTTGCGCGGGATCGACCTCCTCCATCTCCCACATCGTGTTGACGGGCTGGTCGGGTGAGGCCCCGGGCGGCGGGATCACCACCCATCGCCGCTGCGCGTCCGCCGGCACGTCGGCCGGCGTCATGCGGCGGAAGGAGGAGGACGAGGACGGGCGCGGCGGGGCGAACGCGACGGGAGATCCTCCGCCCACGCGGAACTGCATCACGTCCGGCTCGGGGACGCCGCCGTCCGGGTCCGGCGTGCCGGGGGCGACGCCCGGTGAGACGTTGACCAGGCGGAGCCTGCGGTCGCGGTGGCGGCTGAAGTCGATGACCAGGTCGGCCCGTTCCGCCGCGGCGAGGGGAATGGCGTCCGCCGGAGTCACCGGCGCGCCGAGCAGGCCCTGGTCGGTGCCGACCAGACGTACCGCGTCCATGGCGGGCTCGCCGTTCTCGTCGAGCAGCATCAACCGGAACGTCCGGTAGTTGGAGACGTTGGCGATCCGGAAGCGGTAGGCCCTGGGCTTGACCTTCAGGTAGGGCCAGATAACCCCGTTCACCATCGTGTACGGCCCGGTGAACTCGCTGGTGACCTTGGGCTCGGGGCGGCGCAGGACGACCTTGTTCAGCAGCCGGCCCGTCGGCCGTCCGCTCGCGTCGGTGTCGAGGTTCCTGTCGCACAACATGAGCGGGATCTCGTAGTCGCCCGATGGCAGGCCGAGAGCGTCCTCCTCCTTGGGATCGCGGATGAGGTAGAACCCGGCCAGTCCCGCCATGATCGTGTAGCGGGTCAGGTGCATGGCGTGGTCGTGGTACCACAGGGTCGCGGCCCGCTGGTCGTTCGGATACTCCGACAACTGGGCCGCACCGGGTAGCACCGCGTTCTCGGCCCAGCCGTCGTTGCCGCCGCCCGTGTGGGCGCCGTGCAGGTGGACGGCGGTCCACGGCGGTATCGCCGCCAGGGCCTCGACCGGATCCGCGCCGTCGCGTCCCGGGTGGTTCTTCGGCGGGTCGCCGTCCCCGGCGGGGACCTCCACGGCGACCAGGGGGATGGCGCCGCTCAGCTCGTTCTGCCAGGTGACGCGGACGAGCCGGCCACGGGGAACCTCGATGGTCGGGCCGGGGAAGTGGCCGTCGAACGTCCACATCGGCACCTCGGGCAGCTGCGAGTGCACCCGCACCCGGGCGGGGCGGAGCCGTATCGTCAGGCCCGCCCCGTCGCCCCGGGGCCGTCGTACGGGAGGGATGCGCAGCGGGTCGGCGAACTTGTCCAGCCCCAGTGCCGGCGCGGGCGCGGGTGACGGAGCCCGGACTGCCGGCGCGGTGGCCGACACGGGGGCGTCCGGGCTCCGCCACGACTCGGCGCCGACGACGACCGCGGTGGCGCCCACGACCGCGGTCTGCAGTATCCGGCGCCGGATGACATCGGGGTCTCTGCTCATGCCGCCCATGGGATCAAGTGCGGCTCCTCGCGCTCTGGCCGGTGACTGACCGTTTCCTGACCGGTCGTCGCGCCTGACGCGTCGTCAGTGGTGGCCTTCGCCGAGGGCCATGGTCATGTGCGGCGTCACGATCAGCGGCCGCATCATGTGGTTCTCGTGCTCCAGGGTGTGGCAGTGGTACACGCCGCGGCCAGGGTGGCGGAACCGCACCGCGATGGTGACCATCTCACCGTTGGAACCGCGGTGCCCGGCGACTCGGATCAGGTCCTTCTCGCCCTGCTCGTGCGGTTCCAGGCGGTCCGGGCCGACGTACGCGACCGGCTTGGTCGTGGCCCGCGCGGCCTGGCTGAACCCGCTGACGTCGTAGACGTCCCTGGCCAGCACCTGAAACGAGGTCAGATGCAGGTGGATCGGGTGCGGCGGGCCGCCCAGGTTGATGATCCGCCAGACCTCCCACTGGTCGAGCATGATGTCGAAGGCCGAACCGTCGGCGTACGCACCGGTCACGCGTCTGAAGGTGCGCACTGTGCCGTCGGCGGTCTTGATCTGGATGACTCCGTCGGAGGGAACGGTCACCGTGTTCGGGTCGACCTCCTCCATCTCCCACATCTCCGGCGCCTTGGGCGCCCCCGGCGGAGTAAGCACGATCCACCGCTGCGGCGCGTCCGCAGGCACGTCCGCCGCGGTGATCCGCCGGAACGACCGGGAGAGCGCGGCCGGCGGGCTGAAGTCGTCTCTGGCCCTGCCGCTGGAGACGCGGAACTGCATGACATCGGGTTCGAGCATGTTGTTGGAGGTGTCGGGCGCGCCGGGGTCCACCTCCGGACGGGTGTTGATGAGCTTCAGTGTGGCCCCGGCGAACGCGGCGAAATTCACCAGCACGTCCACGCGCTCGGCCGGGGAGAGGATCAGCGGGCCGTCCACCGCCGCGGGCGCGCCGAGGAACCCCTGATCCGTGCTCACCACGGTGAACGCCTTGGGCACCACCTGCTTGTTCTCGTCGAACAGCACCAGCCGGTAGACGCGCGAGCTGCACATGTTGACCAGGCGGAGCCGGTACCACCCGGGCTCCACCTCCAGATATGGCCAGATAGTCCCGTTCACGAGGTTGTACGGCCCGACGAAGGGCGCCACCACCTCACGCTGGCTGACTTTCTCGATCTTGTGCAGGAGCTGGCCGGTCAGCTTTCCCGCAGGGTCGAGCTCGAAGTTTCGGTCGCTAAGGATCAGTGGAATCAGGCGGTCGCCGCGAGGCAGGCGCAGATCGTCCTCCTCATCGCTGCGGACCACGTACATGCCGGAGAGCCCGGCCAGGATGTTGAAGCGGGTGACGTGGTGCGCGTGATCGTGATACCAGAGAACCGGGGCGAGCAGGTCGTTCGGGTAGGTCACGACCTGGGTCCGCCCGGGGGCCATCACGTTCTCCATCCACCCGTCGTCACCCCCGCCGGTGAGCATGCCGTGCAGGTGGACCACGTTCCAGGGGGTCAGGTCGGCGACCATCGGCACGACCGCGCAGCCCGCCGAGCCCGGATAGTTGGTGAGCGGATCGGTGTCCCGGCCCGGAGCGGTCTCCACGTAGTCGACTGCTTTGATCGGGATGGTGCCGCCGAGCTGGTTCTCCCAGGCGATCCTGACCGGTTGCCCGCGGCGCACCTCGATCGTCGGGCCTGGATAGTGTCCCTCGTAGGTCCACATCCGGGTGGGGGGCAGCCGCGAGTGGAGTCTGACCTCGGCCGGTGTCATGGTCACCGTCAGCTCGCCGGTGGAACGGCCGGGGCGCGGCCGGAGGACCGGCGGGATCCGCAGGCGATCGGTGAACTTGGGGAGTATGAGCCGCTCAGGTGAGGGTTCGGGGCCGCCGGAGGCGACCGCGGCGTTCGAGCCGGCACCGAGCCGGCTTCCGGCCAGGCCGGCGACCCCGGCGACCACGACACTTTCCAGGAACGTGCGTCTGGCGATTCCATCGAAGGGCATGGCGATCACGGTAGATATCGCCCTTGGGCGGGTCTTCCGCCCGCGGGATGAGAGCCTCCGTCATCACCGGGGATGATCGGCCGGACGGACGGGCGATCAGCCGCCCCCGCCCTGCCGGCCCTTCCACGCTCCCCCGCCGCCCGGCGGGGTCAGCGTTATGCCCTTGGCCTCACATGCCTTCTTGGCCGTACGGAACTTCGGATCCTGCCAGTTCATCTGCCCCCCGAAGCCGATCTCGCCATCCGACTCGACCACGGGGTCGGGCATGTTGAACCCCTCCCCCCTCATGCACTGGGCGAACTTCTTGTTGTTGTCCAACGTCTGGGCGTCCTTGGCCGACACGGACGGGGCCGTACCGGCCTGCGCCGGCGGCGCACTCACCGAACTCGCGGGCGTCTCCTGAGCCTGCGAGGTCATGGCGCAGGCCGTCAGCCCCGTCATCGACAGGGTGGCCAGGACCAGCCCGGCGCGGCGGAACAGCATCGTCGGTCACCTCCGTTTGGGATGCGTGAGATCACCGTTACGAGCGAAGCTGACCGCTCGGCGACGTCCGTCCTGACGATTGGCTGACCGTCCGGGGCTCCCGGCGGTCACGCCGGCCGGCGCAGCACGTATCCCACGCTCCGGATGGTGTGGATCAACCCCGGATCGGCGTTGTCGACCTTGCGGCGCAGCGCGCAGACGTACTTCTCCACGATCGCCGTGTCGCCCCGGAAGTCGTAGTGCCACACCTGGTCGAGGATCTGCCGCTTGGACAGCACGCGGCCGACGTTGCTCATGAAGAAACGGAGCAGGTCGAACTCGGTGGGGGACAGCGAGATGGCGCGGCCGCCTCTCCACACCTCGCGGCTCTCCTCGTCCAGCACGATGTCGGCGAAGGTGAGCCGGGGTGAGGGGCGGGTGGCGCCGCCCCTCATGCGCCGTAACACGGCATGGATCCTGGCTATGACCTCGTCCAGGTTGAACGGCTTGGTGACATAGTCGTCTCCGCCGAGACGCAGGCCCTGGAGGCGGTCCTCCACGGCGTCACGCGCGGTCAGGAAGAGCACCGGTGTCTCGTCGCCGCCTCCGCGCAGCCGCTGGATCACCTCGAAGCCGTCCAGGTCGGGCAGCATGACGTCGAGCACGATGAGGTCCGGACGGAGGCGCCGCACCGCCTGCACCGCGTCGGTCCCGTTGGACGCGCTCGCGGTCTCGAACCCGGCGTAGCGGAGGACCGCCGACATCAGCTCCAGGAGGTCCGGCTCGTCCTCCACCACCAGCAGCCGGGCCTGCGGCTCCTGAACCCTCGGTTCCATCACGGCACCTCCCCGATTCCCCGTATCTCAGGGGTATGGTGCGGCCCCAAGCTGACCGCCCCCTCAGATGATTCCTGACCGTATCCAGAATGGGGACGGGGGCCGCGGCTGTCACGGCCCTCAGGACAGCGCGGTCGGCAGGAACTCGTCCACGAACCGCGTGGTGTGCTCCGCGCGGGCGAATGAGGGATGCGTGATCAGGCTGCGGAGCAGGGGAATCGTCGTCTCCATCCCGGCGCCCTCCACCGCGAACTCCGCCAGTGCGCGATCGGCCCGCGCGATCGCCTGGTCGCGGTCGGGAGCCCAGACGATGAGCTTGGCGATCATCGAGTCGTAGTACGGCGGCACCTCGTCGCCCTCGGCGAAACCCGAGTCGACGCGCGTCCACGGACCCCCCGGCGGCTGGAAGACCTTGAGCCGGCCGGGCGTGGGACGGAAGGCGGCACGCGGGTCCTCCGCGTTGATCCGGCACTCGATGGCCGTCCCGTGTGGCCGTATGTCGCTCTGGGTGAAGGACGGCGACAGCCCGGAGGCGACGCGGATCTGTTCGCGGATCAGGTCGATCCCCATGACCATCTCGGTGACCGGGTGCTCCACCTGGATCCGGGCGTTCATCTCCATGAAGGTCACGTCGCCGGCCGGATCCAGCAGAAACTCCATCGTCCCCGCACCCGTGTATCCGACCGCGCGTGCCCCGGCCACCGCGTACTCTCCGAGACGGCGGCGCTGCGCCTCGGACAGACCGGGAGAAGGAGACTCCTCCACCAGCTTCTGGTTGCGGCGCTGCAGTGAGCAGTCGCGCTCGCCCAGGTGGAACGCGTTGCCCGCCTGGTCGCAGAGCACCTGCACCTCGACGTGCCGGGTGACCGGGAGATAGCGCTCCAGGTAGACGGCGCCGTTGCCGAACACCGCGCGGGCGTACGCGCTGGTCCGCCGATACACCTCCGGCAGTTCGGCGCGGTCGGCGGCCACCCCGATGCCGCGCCCGCCTCCACCGGCCACGGCCTTCACCACCACGGGATATCCGATGGCGGCGGCAACGTCCTCGGCCTCGGCCAGCGTGGGGACGCTGCCCTCGCTGCCCGGCAGCACCGGCAGCCCGGCGGCGGCCATCCGGGCGCGCACCTCGGCCTTGTCGGCGAGCCGCCGCATCACGTCCGGCCGCGGCCCGATGAAGACCAGGCCGTTCTCCGCGCACACCTCCGCGAAGTCCGGGTCCTCCGAGAGGAAGCCGTAGCCGGGGTGGACGGCGTCGGCGCCGCGGCGGAGCGCCGCTTCGATGATGTTCGGCATGTACAGGTAGCTACGCCGAGGATGTGGCGGCCCGATGTGTACCGCCTCGTCGGCATAGGCCACGACACGGCTGTCACGGTCGGCCGTCGAGTAGACCGCCACCGTGCCGATGCCCATCTCGCGGCAGGTACGGGCGATCCGCAGCGCTATCTCGCCCCGGTTGGCGATCAGGACCTTCCCGATCACGACTGGTCAGCCTTCACCCGGACGAGCACCTGTTCGAACTCCACCGGCTGTCCGTCGGCCACGGCGACCTCGACGACCTCGCCGCTCCACTCGGAGGCGACCTGGTTCATCAGCTTCATGGCCTCGACGATGCCGACCGCCTGCCCGGCCTCGACCCGGTCGCCCGGGCGGACGAACGGGGCCGCGCCCGGCTCCGGTGCCACATAGAAGGTGCCGACCAGCGGCGCGACCACCGTCCTCACGCCGTCGTCGATCAGGTCGTCCGGCTCGTCCCGCGTCTCCGGTCTCGGCGCCGCGGCCGCCGTGCCCGAACGCTCCCAGGCGATCTCCAGGGCGCAGTCGCCGACCCGCAGCGACACGCTCGCGACCGGCCCGGGAATGGTCTTCACCAGGCTGCTCACCTCTTCCCTGAGCAGCCGCAGCTCCGCGACCAGATCAGTCATCGAGCGCCCTCCCCATGCGGCGGAACCGGTCCGCGCGTCGCCTCCGCAACTCGGCCGGCTCCAGCACCGAGAGCCTGCCCAGCGCGCGCAGGACCGACCGTTTGAGCTCCTCGGCCGCGTCGGCGGGCGACGCCTGCGTCCCGCCGGCGGGTTCTTCGACCACACCGTCCACGACGCCCAGACGCAGCAGCTCCGATGCGGTGATCCGCAGCGCCCCCGCCATCGCCTCCGCGTGGGAGGGATCGCCCATGAGGATCGTCGAGCAACTCTCCGGGCTGATGACCGAGTAACAGGCGTGCTCCATCATGAGGACCGTGTCGGCCACTGCCAGCGCGAGCGCCCCTCCGCTGCCGCCCTCTCCCACGACGGTCGCCACCACGGGAACCGCCAGCTCGCCCATGCCGGCGATGGTCTCGGCGATCGCCCACGCCTGCCCACGCTCCTCGGCGCCCACTCCGGGGGCCGCGCCCTGCGTGTCGACGACCGTCACGACGGGCAGGCCGAGCCGCTCGGCCAGCCGCATCAGCCGTAACGCCTTACGGTAGCCCTCTGGGTGCGGCATGCCGAAGTTGCGGGCCACCAGTTCCTGAGTGGTGTGCCCCTTCTGGTGTCCGATCACCATGACCCGTACGCCGTCGATCGACGCCGGGCCGCCCACGATGGCGGGGTCGTCGCCGTGGATCCGGTCACCGTGCAGTTCGACGAAGTCGTCGCAGATGCGCCAGATGTAGTCGAGGGCGGTCGGCCGCGCGATGTCGCGCGCGGTGCGCACGGTCTCCCACGCTCCCCCGTCCGTCACCGCGCCGGCTTCGGCGTCCGGCCCCGGCGCGGGCCGGTGGTCCGGCGCGACGGTCCACGGCCCGCCGCACAGCGTGAGCAGCCGGGCCAGCAGCGGCCGGATGGCCCCCCTGCTCTCGACCCGGTCGAGCATGCCCCGCTCGTGCAGGAACGCCGCGGTCTGGAAGCCCTCGGGCAGCCGTTCGCGGGTCGCCGCCTTGATGACCCGCGGTCCGGCGAACCCGATGAGCGCGCCCTGTTCACCGATCAGGACGTCGGCGAGGGTGGCGAACGACGCGGTCACACCGCCGAAGGTCGGGTCGGTGAGCACGCAGACGCTCAGCACGCCGGCCTCGGAGAGCCGGCGCAGCGCCCCCGCGGTCTTGGCCATCTGCATGAGGGACAGACAGCCCTCCTGCATGCGCGCGCCCCCCGACGCGGTGACGACGACCAGCGGCGTCCTGGTCGCGAGCGCCTCCTCGGCGGCGCGGGTCACCGCCTCCCCGACGGCCGAACCCATGCTGCCGCCCATGAAGGCGAAGTCCATGACCGCGACGACGACGGGACGACCGCCGATGCGGCCACGCCCGTGGAGCACCGCGTCCGCCAGCCCGGTGCGCTCGCGGGCCTCCGCCAGCCGCTCCGGATAGGGACGGGTGTCGGTGAAGCCGAGCGGGTCGGCGGATCGAACCTGCCGCGCGGATACGAACGAGCCCTCGTCGAGCATCAGGGCGACGCGCTCTCCGGCGGACAGCCGCTGGTGATGGCCGCACTCCGGGCAGATCCGGCTGCCGCGTTCGAGGCGGGGAACGTAGACGAGCGCATCGCAGCGGGAGCACTTCACCCAGGTCACCGACGGGGTGGCCGTAGCGACGGGCGGCATGGCGGGAAGGGTCGTCACGGCCGGCTCCAGGCGTAGAACTCGCGGGCGCGGGCGTCGGAGGGCCCGCGCCACGTGTCGGGGTCGTAGGGGCGGACGTAAGGGTCCAGGTCGGCGCAGAGCTTCTCGAAGTCGGCCCGTCCACGGGCTCGCGCCATCGCCTGCGTGGCGTCGCCGTCGAACTCGACGTAGTGGAAGTACAGGCCGTGATACTCGTACAGGCGACGTTCGCGCACTCCCAGGACCTGGGGAAGCTCGGCGCCGTCGGACTCCCCGAACAGCCGCGCCACCTCGGGGGCGGCGCCCGGCAGCAGCCGGGCCACGATGAGCGTCCGATCGTTCACGAGATCTCCTCGCTGTCGGAGTGAAGGATGCGAGGACGCTAATAGGCCGCCCCGCCGGCTGTCCCCCGCCGCGGATACGAGTTGGCGTCTCCCCTCGGAGAGTGGCGGCTCATCTCCGGGACGGATCCCGCTGCCGGCCGCTCAGGCGGTCTCGACGAGCAGAGCGGCGACGTAGGCGAGGAAGCCCACGCTGATCACAGCGGTGCGCCTGCCGTGCCAGGTGATCCACCGTGCCCGTACCTCGGCCATCGCCTCGGTCTGTCCGCTCTGCGACCGGCTCGCGATCACCTTGTTCAGCCGCACGTTGGCGAGCTCGGAGATCAGCGCCAGACCGATGTTGCAGGCCAGAGCCAGGCCCCGCAGCCAGCGGGCGAGGTCGTCCTGGGCGAGGAAGAGCAGTATGACCGTCGAGCCGCCGGTCACCAGGTTGAGCGCGGGCATGTACCGCTCGATGCTGCGGTCCAGGGACACGTGCAGCCGCATCCAGGACGGAACGTCGAGTGCGCGGAGGGTCGGGCAGACCCCGTACAGGAACATCAGCAGCGCGCCGGCCTGTATTCCGGCGCCCACCAGGCTCGTCGTCGTCAGCAGCGTCGGCCACATGGCTCGCCCCTCCCTCGATACGGAGACCGGACGGGGTGACCGGCCGCCCCATGCCTATCAGCGCCGTCCACCGCCGCCCGATCGCGCGCTCCTCCCCCCGGGGGATGCCGACTCTCCGTACGACGGTGGAAGACCCTCCGGAACGGCGCGGCCTAGCGTGAGCGCCGTGAGGGTGATTGGAGTCGGCCTCGGCCGTACAGGTACGACATCGCTGCGTGTGGCATTGGAGCAGCTCGGTTTCGGCCCCTGCTACCACATGTTCAACATCGTCGAGGAGCCCCGCCGGATACATCACTGGCTGGACGCCGCCGAAGGGCGCCCGGTGGACTGGACGAAGGTGTTCGCCGGATTCACCAGTGTCGTCGACTTCCCGGCCGCCGCCTTCTGGCGTGAGCTCGTCGCCCACTACCCGGATGCCAAGGTCGTCCTGACCGTCCGCGATCCGCAACGCTGGTACGACAGCGCCGCCGCCACGATCTTCAAGAAGGCCGTCGAGGCCGAGTCACGCCCGGCCGCCGGCCGGTTGGCGTTCCGGCTCGCCACGAAGATCAGTCCGGACCTCGGCGCTTTCACCCGGATGGTGCGAACCGCGATTCAGCAGCGGGTCTTCGACGGGCGGGTCGCCGACCGCGACCACGCCGTCAAGGTGTTCGAACGGCACAACCGGGACGTGATGCTGGAGGTGCCGGCGGATCGGCTGCTCGTCTACGACGTCGCGGAGGGCTGGGGGCCGCTGTGCTCCTTCCTCGGCGTGCCCGTACCCGATGGGCCGTTCCCGCACGGTAACGACGCGGAGTCCTTCCGCAGGGACGAAGGCAGGCGGATGCGGCGGATGGCCGCCCGATCCGTACTGTTCCGGGCGTCGCGGTGACGGCGGGCACGGCCACCGGCGCGCGCGGGCTGCGCGACGTCCTCGGCCGGTTCGCGACAGGGGTCACCGTGATCACCACGACGGCCGTCCAGGACGCCGGGACGCGTCCGGTGGGCATGACCGTGAACTCCTTCGCCTCGGTCTCCCTCGATCCTCCGCTGATCCTCTTCTGCGTCAGCCGCGTGTCCCGCCTCCACTCGATCTTCGCGAGCGCGCGGACCTTCGCCGTCAACATCCTCGGCGAGAGCCAGACGAGGCTGTCCGGCCAGTTCGCCCGGCCGGGATTCGACCGTTTCGGGCAGGCGCGGACCGTACGGGGAAGAAGCGGCGCGCCCCTGCTCGACGGTGCCCTCGCCACCATCGAGTGCGCCGTGGAGAAGGTGATCGGCGCCGGCGACCACGACATCGTGCTCGGCCGGGTCCTCGTCGCCGAGGAGTCAGGCGCCGGCACTCCCCTGATCTTCTACGGCGGGGCCTACCGCCGTCTGGAGGTCGTCGAGGCGGACTGGTGGTCCGCACTGACCTAAGGAGACAGTCCATGTTCGACGTCATCATCCTGGGCTCGGGCATCGCCGGATCCATTCTCGGATCGATCCTGGCCAGAAACGGGGCCAGCGTCCTGCTGATCGACGCCGGCGTGCATCCGCGGTTCGCGGTCGGCGAGTCCACGATCTCGCACACCCTCAACGTCTTCCGGATGCTCGCCGAACGGTACGAGGTGCCGGAGTTGGAAGCACTGATCTCCTACGACAAGGGAATGGCGGAGATCGGCCCGTCCATGGGCATCAAGCGGCACTTCGGATTCATGCTCCACCAGGAGGGACGCGAGCCCGACCCCGGGCAGGCGAGCCAGTTCGGCACCGCGGGGATCGGGCACCTGCAGACCAGCCACCTGTTCCGGCAGGACACCGACGCCTACCTTTTCCACGCCGCGATCGGTTACGGCTGCACGGCCCGGCAGGCGTTCCGGGTGACGGACGTGGAACTGAACGACGACTCGGTCGCGGTCGTCGGAGCGAACGGCGAGCGGTTCACCGGCCGCTACCTGGTGGACGCCAGCGGCTTCCGCTCACCCGTGGCCGGGCTGCTCGGACTGCGGGAGGAGCCGTGCCCGCTCAAACACCACTCCCGCTCGCTGTTCACCCACATGATCGGCGTCCGGCCGACCGACGACTGCCTGATGGGAGAGCGGCCGGCCGTTCCGTGGGTGGAGGGCACCATGCACCACCTGTTCGAGCGTGGCTGGTTCTGGATCATCCCCTTCAACAACGACCCGCGGTCGGTCAACCCGCTCGTGAGCGTGGGGCTCACCTTCGACGAGCGCGTGTACCCGAAGCCGTCCGACATCAGCCCGGAGGAGGAGTTCTACCGGCACGTCGCGCGCTTCCCGCTGCTGGAACGGATCTTCGCGGACGCCTCCACGGTCCGGCCGTGGGTGTCGACGGACCGCCTGCAGTACTCCTCGTCCCGGACGGTGGGAGCCCGCTGGTGCCTGATGTCCCATGCGGCGGGATTCCTGGACCCGCTCTACTCTCGGGGCCTGTCGAACACCGGCGAGGTCATCAACGCCCTCGCCTGGCGTCTGCTGGAGGCCCTGCGGGACGACGACTTCGCCGAGGAGCGCTTCGAGTACGTGGACACCCTGCAGAAGGGCCTGATCCGCTACAACGACGACCTGGTCAACAGCTCGTTCGTATCGTGGTCGCATCCAGATCTCTGGAACGCCGTCTCCCGGGTCTGGGCAGGGGCGCAGATGCCCGTCAGCATGCACTTCGGCCAAGCGGTCGAGAAGTTCCGGCAGAGCCGCGACGACGCCATCTTCCGGGACCTGGAGCGCCTTCCGTACCCGGGGTCGCCATTCCCCGGCAACGCGGCCTACAACCACCTGTTCGCGGACATGGTGCGGATCTGCGACGCCGTCGACGCGGGTGAACGCGACGCCGGCGAGGCGGGCGTGACCCTGATGAAGACGGTGGCGGAGTCCCCGGGCATCGTCCCGTTCCTCGGTCTGCAGGATCCGGAGACCAGACTCGTGCAGCCCTCGCTGGAGACCTTCATCTCGATGGCCCGCTGGCTGGCCACCGAAGGGCCCGAGGACATGCGCTACCTCGCCGACAATCCCCGTTTCGCCCACCTTCTCGCCGCGCCACGCACCTGACCACCTCGCCGAGGTCCTGGTCAACGGCATCGCCGGATCCCTCCCGGATCCGGCGATGCCGTTCGTCTTTTCCGGGGCCGGCCGACCGCCCCGTTCGCCCAGCCCGGCCCGGGAGCCGAGTGCCCTCCCCGGGGTCGGATCCTCATCCTGACGGTTCGCCCGCCTTTCATTACCGGGGCGGAAGACCGCGTTCCGGCCGCGACCTACCGTTGGCCGCGTATCCGCCGTTGGACAAGGAGCCGGAATGGCACGACAGACGTTCACCGACGAAGACCTGCGAACACTCCTGCTGGCCGTCGGGCTGGCGCCGACGCAGGACGACTACTCCCTGACCTTCGACGAGCTCCAGCTCGACTCCCTGGCCAGGGTGGAGCTGGCGACGCGAATCGAGGACCGGTACGGCGTCGCACTGGAGATCGACGCCGACCAGAGCCCCCGGGTCGTGGCGAACCTGGTCAACGCCGACCTGACGGGAGCCGTCTCATGATCGGCCACACCGACAACGCGATCGAGATCGACGCTCCGATCGGCTTCCTCTGGGCGCAGACCAACGACGTGCGGACCTGGCCCGACCTCTTCACCGAGTACGCGAAGGTCGAGGTCCTGGAGGAGGAGCCGGACTCGGTGGTCTTCCGCCTCACCATGCACCCGGACGCTCAGGGCAACGAATGGTCGTGGGTTTCCCGGCGAGCCTGGGACCGCGACACGTGGACCGTACGGGCCCGCAGGATCGAGACCGGCCCCTTCGAGTTCATGAACATCACCTGGACGTATGAGGAGCTCGGTCCCGACCGGACCCGCATGCGGTGGATCCAGGACTTCCACATGAAGCCGGACGCCCCGGTCGACACCACGCGGATGACCGAGAACATCAACGGCAACACGAAGGTCCAGATGGAAGTGATCAAGCAGCGCGTGGAGCGGCGCCGCCGGGCGGTGCTGGGGTTCCACGACGTTCCGTCCAACACCCGCCGCGGCGGGGATCTGCGCACGCTGGTCTCCCCCGTGACCGTCGGCGCGTCATCCGGATTCATGGGCGCCGTACGGCTGGCGCCCGGCGAGAAGGTGGCCGAGCACTACCACCCGTACTCCGAGGAGTTCGTCTTCCTCGCGACAGGAGAACTGCGCGTCGACCTCGACGGTGAGCCGGTCACGCTCACGGCCGAGCAGTCGCTGCTGGTGCCGCGCAATGTCCGGCACCGCCTGACGAACGTCGGCGACGGCGATGCGCTCGCCGTGTTCCAGCTCAGCCCGCTGGCCCCGCGTCCCGAGCTGGGCCACGTGGACACCGAGGAGGGCTGATGCGTCGCAGCGTCGTGACCGGGATCGGGGTGATCGCCCCCGGCGGCGGCTCCCGGGAGGAGTTCTGGCAGCGAATAGTGGGCGGCAAGCCGGCGATCCGGCGCATCAGCCGGTTCGACCCCGAGCCCTTCCGCTCCCAGATCGCGGCCGAGTGCGACTTCGACCCCTTCGCCTACGGCCTCACCCCGCAGGAGGTCAGGCGGATGGACCGATTCGCGCTCCTCGCCCTCGCCTGCGCGGACGAGGCCTTCGCCGACAGCGAGCTCGACCGCTCGTCCCTCGACCACGAACGCATGGGTGTCTCCCTCGGCTCCGCTGTTGGGTCGACCATCCGTCTGGAGGACGAGTACGTGGTGGCGAGCAACGGCGGCAAGGACTGGGTGGTGGATCCCACTCACGTGGGGCCGTTCCTCCACCATGCCCTCGTGCCGTCGAGCGCGGCCACAGAGCTGGCAGTCCGCTACGGCGCGCAGGGCCCCGCGGCGGTCATCTCGACCGGCTGCACGTCGGGAATCGACGCCATCGGGCACGCGCACACACTGATCCAGGACGACGAGGCCGACATCGTCATCGCCGGGGCGTCGGACGCGCCGATCTCACCCATCACAGTGGCCTGCTTCGATGCGATCAGGGCGACGAGCCCCCGCAACGCCGATCCCGAGGAGGCGTCCCGGCCGTTCGACGCCGACCGTCAGGGATTCGTCCTCGGAGAGGGGGCCGCCGTCCTGATCGTGGAGGAGCTGGAGCACGCCGTGGCGAGGTCCGCCAGGATCTACTGCGAGATCACCGGATTCGCCGCGCGAGCCAACTCGTTCCACATGACCGGCCTGCGTCCGGACGGATTCGAACTCAGCGAGGCGATCATGGACGCGATGGACCGGGCCAGGCTGAACCCGGAGGACCTGGATTACATCAGCGCCCACGGTTCCGGTACGAAACAGAACGACAGACACGAGACCGCCGCGTACAAGCGCGCCCTGGGCGAAGCGGCGAGACACATCCCGATCAGCTCGATCAAATCGGTGATCGGGCACTCGCTCGGCGCCATCGGTTCGATCGAGATGGCCGCCTGCGCCCTGGCCATCCAGCGGGGCCTCGTCCCTCCCACCGCCAACCTGACGACGGCCGATCCCGAGTGCGACCTGGACTACACCCCCGGAGTCGCCCGCGAGGTCACGGTCGACCACGCGCTGTCGGCCGGCAGCGGGTTCGGCGGGTTCCAGTCGGCGATGGTCTTCTCACGGCTGGAGGGCAAGTGACCAGGCGTGTGGTCGTCACCGGAATCGGCGCGGTCGCACCCACCGGGCTGGGCGTCGCCGAGCACTGGCGGAACACGCTGGCCTCCGCCTCGGGGATCGCCCCCCTGCCCGACGCGGAGGCCCTGCCCGTCCAGGCGGCGGGCCAGGTGCGCGGGTTCGATGAGGCCGCCCACCTCGAGAACCGGCTGCTCGTGCAGACGGACAGGTGGACCTGGATGGCACTCGCCGCGACCGAGCTCGCGCTGGCCGACGCCGCGGTCGACCCCCTCGCGGAGTACCCCTTCCATCTGTCCGTCGTCACGTCCAGCGCTTCGGGAGGCAACGCCTTCGGCCAGCGGGAGATCGAGGCGCTGTACAAGGCGGGGCCACGGTCCGTCAGCGCCTACCAGTCCATCGGCTGGTTCTACGCCGCGAGCAGCGGCCAGATCTCCATCCGTCACAGGGTCAAGGGCGCCTGCGGAGTGATCGTCTCCGACGGCGCGGGCGGGATAGACGCCCTCGCGCAGGCGTCCAGGCTCATCAGAAGGGGAAGCGAGGCCGTCCTCGTGGGTGGGACGGAGGCGCCGCTCTCGCCGTACGCCCTGGTCTGCTTGTCGAGCCAGACGACGCTGAGCCGGGAGCGTGATCCGGCACGCGCCTACCGGCCCTTCGCACCCGACGCCGCCGGCCATGTACCGGGAGAAGGAGGGGCGATGCTGGTGGTCGAGGAGCTACGCCGTGCCCGTCTCCGTCCCGCCCCCACCGTGTACGCGGAAGTGGCCGGAACCGCCGCCACCCACGACGCCCACCACCACGACTGCGCGGCTCCCGACGGCCGTCAGCTCGCGAGAGCCGCTCGGGTGGCGCTGACCAGAGCCGGGTGTGGCCCGGACGATGTGGACGTGGTCTTCGCCGACGGCGCCGGGGACCCCGCCGGAGACGTCGCCGAGAAGTCGGCGCTCGCCGAGGTGTTCGGGTCGAGACGGGTGCCGGTGACCGTACCCAAGACGATGACCGGCCGCCTGTCCTCGGGAGGGGCCGCGCTGGACGTCGCCTGGGCCGCGCTCTCCCTCCACCATGGGGT
Organism: Microbispora oryzae; assembly: GCF_017896165.1. Taxonomy (GTDB): domain Bacteria; phylum Actinomycetota; class Actinomycetes; order Streptosporangiales; family Streptosporangiaceae; genus Microbispora; species Microbispora oryzae. The sequence goes on along the minus strand of NZ_JAFCNB010000029.1, from coordinate 29,884 downwards.
CATCCCACCGACCGTGTACGAGGATCGCCCCGTCGCAAGCGGGCTCGACCTGGTCACCGAGCCTCGGGAGGCGCCGGGACTGCGCACCGCACTGGTGCTGGCGCGCGGTTCCGGCGGCTTCAACGCCGCCGCCGTGCTGCGTGCCCTCGCCGACCACTGACGCGCGTTCCGGCACCGTTCAGGCTGCTGTCAGCCGTATGGCAGGTAGCCGGTCGAGATTGGCGGGGAAGCGCGGACACGAGGGGAGGCCTCATGACCAAGGGCGATCAGCGGCGCGACGGCATCACCTACAGGTTCCATCCGGCCGAGGGCACCTGGGAGTTCGTACCTCCCAGGTTCGTCCGCCACCGCCTCGTGCTCGCGGTGGCGGGGATCTCGGTGGTCTCCGCGCTCGCCGGGCTGCTCCTGGGCCTGACTCTCGACCGCTCGCCTCTCAGAATCGGCGGGTCCGCCGCCGCCGTCAGTGGCCCCGCCTCCGGCGCGATCGGCACGCCGGCCTCGCCGGAGCTGTGCGGCCCCGCCGAGACGCCGCGGCCGACGTGGCCGTACGGGCGACGTGAGCCCGCCTGATCGTCGCTCGCGGGGCCCGGTCTCGATAGGCTCGGCATGCCACATTCCGTCCCGGAAGGAGCCCTCGGCCGCGTCATGGCTTCCATACGCCACGAGATCGTGATCGATGCGTCTCCCGAGCACATATGGGACGTGCTGCGTGACGTCGGCGCCGTACACCGGCGTCTGCTGCCCGGCCGCGTCACCGACACCCGAATCGAGGGCGACCAGCGGTTCTTGACCTTTCCCGACGGACACGTCATCCGTGAGCTGATCGTCGCGATCGACGACGAGGCCCGCCGCCTTGCTTACTCCGTCGTCGAGGGCGCGCGGCCGGCGATCGATCACCACCATGCCTCGTTCGAGGTTCACCCGGAAGGCGATCGGGCGGGCCGGTTGATCTGGATCACCGACGTGCTGCCGCACGCGCTCGCTCCCGAGATCCGCATTCGCGTCGAACGCGGCGCGGCCGAGATGAAACTGGCGATCGAGGCCGCACACCGCTGAACCGGCGGCCGCGGAGACCGAGGCCCACTTTCGCAAGGGATCAGGTCTCTTCCGGGTCGCGCCCGAGTGCTGCCCGGCCCCCGTCGACGGGCAGAATCACGCCGTTGACGAAGCTCGCGTCGTCTGACAGCAGGTATGCGACGGTAGCCGCCACCTCGTCGGGACGCCCGACTCTGCCCAGCGGGTGGAGCAGACGCATCTCGTTCTGGATCCGCTCCGCGTTCGCGGTCTCCTGCCCGTCGAGGAATGCCTCGTACCGTTCTGTACTGATCGATCCCAGCGCGACGGCGTTCACCCGGATGCCGAAGGGCCCGTAGTCGACGGCCAGCGCGCGGGTGAGTCCTTCGACGGCCGCCTTGGCCGTCACGTACGGCAGGGCCCCGCGGACGGCGCGCTGCGCCTGGTGTGAGGAGACGTTGACGATCGCACCGCCGTGGCCCGCTGAGAGAAAGCGACGAACCGCCGTGGCACATCCGACGACCGCGAGATTGAGGTTCAGCGCGATGAGGCCGAGCACCTCATGCGGGGGGACCGTGTGCACGGACGCGTCCCGGAACACGGCGGCGTTGTTCACCCAGCCGGCGAAGGTGCCCGCGTCCTGCGCCAGATCGGCGGCTCGCTCCGTCACCGCCTCATCGGCCGCGTCGCCGACCACGGAGATCAGCCGGGAACCCGCCGGATGACTGTCTGCCCAGGCGAGCGCAGCGCCGTCGAGTTCGATGACGACGACGCTGTGCTCATCTTCAAGGAGCCGCTCGGCCAACGCGCGGCCGACGCCCTGGCCGCCTCCCGTCACGACATACGAACGAGCCACACGCACCTCCAGCCGAGACTGCCGATCACCGTGCATGGCGGCCGCCGCTCGACCCGCTCGGCGGTGGCCGACTCCACCTGGGCCACACTAGGCCAGAGGGTTCGAGCCGCGATCACGGTCGCGGCGGAACACCGTCCGCTGACGCACCACAAGATCGAGGGGCTGGAGAGATGACCGCACGATTCGCGGGCAAGGTCGCGCTGGTGACGGGGGCCGGATCCGGCATCGGCCGGGACAGTGCGCTGGCCTTCGCCCGTGAGGGCGCCGTCGTGGTGGCCGCGGGACGACGGCAGGAACCGATCGACGAGACGGTCCGCCTGATCGCGGACGAGGGCGGCGAGGCCAGTGCCGTGACGACCGACGTCTCCCGCGCGGAGGACGTCGCACGACTGGTCGAGACGGTCGTCGAGCGGCACGGCGGCCTCCACGTCGCGCACAACAACGCCGGTTTCTTCCCCAAGCCGCAGCCGATCGCGGATCTCGACCTGGACATGTGGAACTCCACCGTCGCGGTGAACCTGACGGGGGTCATGCTCTGCATGCGGTACCAGGTCCGTCACATGCGCGAGCACGACGGCGGCGTCATCGTCAACACCGCGTCCAACATCGGCTATCACGGACGCCGCCCGGGCATGGCCGCGTACGCCGCCACCAAGGCCGCGGTGAGCACGCTGACCCGGGTCGCGGCGCTCGACCACATCAAGGACGGCGTGCGGATCAACTGTGTCAGCCCCGGGGCCACCGACACCTCCATGTCACTGCGGCCGGGCGAGACCGCGGCCGACCGCGCCTCGCGCCTGGCCACCGCCGTACCGCTCGGCCGGGTCGGCGAGAGGGACGAGGTCGTCGCGGCGGTGCTCTGGCTGGCCTCGGAGGAGTCCGCCTTCGTGGTCGGGCACGATCTCGTGGTCGACGGCGGGGTGACCGCCTGACCGCGGGCCCGGCTTGCACGGGTTGGCCAAGCTGCCCACCGTGCAGCCGGCCAGGACCAGAATCGGTGTGACGCACGTCACTGTCGCATTCTCGGCTCGATCTCGAAGGCGGCCGCGTTCTCCCTGACGCAGGCGCTCCGCGCCGTGCTCGCCAGGCAGGGCGTCGGGGTGCACGTGGTCCTGGCCGGCCCTGTGGACACCGACATGTCGCGAGATCTCGACATACCGAAGACCGCCCGGGAGTCGGTCGCGCGCGCCATCCTCGACGGGGTGGAGAAGGACGAGGAGGACATCTTCCCCGACCCTGTGGCCGAGGCGATCGCCGAGAACTGGCGCAGTGGTGTGACGAAGCCCCTCGAACGGCAGTTCGCGGTGTTCGCCGATCAACCGTGAAGCACGTCACGCCGCGAACGCGTCACTTCCGGAGTTCGGATCGGCTCTCCCGTCCCGGTCGCCGGCCTGTTTGCCCAGGTCGATCTGGGTAGGGGACGACTGGAGGTGACAGCGATGACCGACCGAAACGAGGGCGGCGTCCGGCGGGGGCCGGCGAGCTCCCGGAGCCTGAAGTACGCCCAGGAGATCAGATCGCCCGAGGAGGAGCCCGAGCGCGAGGGCCGCAGCCTGGTGACGACGAGCCACGACGTGATCAAGGAGTGGGCCGAGGCCCGGCGCGGGACGCCCGCGACGGTCGAGGGCACCGAGCGCGGTGACCGCCTGGGCGTGCTCCGGTTCGACTTCCCCGGCTACGGCGGGAAGGACCTCAAGCACGTCGGCTGGGACGAGTGGTTCGCCACATTCGACGAACGGCACCTCAACTTCATCTACCAGGAGACCAAGAGCGACGGAACCCAGAGCAATTTCTTCCGCCTGGAAAATCCTCAGCGTGAGGACGCGTAGGAGGCCGGCGGAGGCACCTAGGAGGGAGGTGTCGCGCCGGCGCAGTCCTTCCGTTTTCAACCTATAGCGCACCGGGGGGCTTGCGGCAAGACCCGGGTCATGCCGCAGAATCGTCGGCCGTGCTCGCACAGTCGCGAGCGACCGAGATCGGAGCCCATGCCGTGAGTCCCCGCACCACCAGCGCGTTCGACCTTCCCGACCACCTCTCTCCCAAGGCGGACCCGACGCTGATCGCGGACGACGAGCGGCAGTTCGCGGCCATCGCCGAGAGCCTCGAACGGTCGATCGCCGAGCTGTCCGGCCGTCTCGACGCCGAACTCAGGGCTCCCGGCGGCAGAGGCCGGCAGGCGCTGGACCGGGACCTGGAGGTCCACCGGCTGACCGCCCGGCTGCGTGCGCTGCGTCGGTTCGGCCTGGATCTGTGCCTCGGACGCATGGTCGGCGCGGACGACTCCGAACCCGTGTACGTGGGACGACTCGGCCTCACGAACAGTGAGGGCCGCCGGCTGCTGCTCGACTGGCGTTCGCCCGCGGCCGAGCCGTTCTTCGGAGCGACCCACGCCAATCCGATGGGGCTGGCGAGCCGCCGCAGGTATCGCTGGACCCGTGGCCGGATCAGCGACTACTGGGACGAGGTGTTCACACCGGACGGGTTCGAGGGGCACGCCGCGCTCGACGACCAGTCCGCCTTCATCGCCAGCCTGGGCGGCCACCGGTCGAGCCGGATGCGGGACGTGCTCGGCACCATCCAGGCCGACCAGGACGCGATCATCCGTGCCGGATCGCGCGGCGCGCTCGTCGTCGACGGCGGGCCCGGCACGGGGAAGACCGTCGTCGCCCTGCACCGCGCCGCCTACCTCCTCTACTCCGATCCCCGGCTCGACCAGCGCCGGGGCGGCGTGCTGTTCGTCGGCCCGCACCAGCCCTACCTGGCGTACGTCTCCGACGTCCTGCCCAGCCTCGGAGAGGAGGGCGTACAGACCTGTACGCTGCGGGATCTCGTCGCCGAGGGAGCCGCGGCGGTGACCGAGGCCGACCCGGAGGTGGCCCGGCTGAAGTCGTCCGCCGACCTGGTGAAGTCCATCGAGACGGCCGTCAGGTTCTACGAGAACGCGCCCACCACGGGGATGACGGTCGACACCCAGTGGTCCGAGGTCTGGCTGGGCGCCGACGACTGGGCCGAGGCGTTCGAGGCGGCCGAGCCGGGCACTCCGCACAACGAGGCCCGTGACCAGATCTGGGAGACACTGCTCACGATCCTGGTGGACAAGCACGAGGGCGACGCGCCGGATCCGCTGGTCCGCAGGTCGCTGACGCGCAACAGGGAGCTGCTCACGACCTTCAACCGCGCGTGGCCGCTGATCGAGGCGGCCGACCTCGTCGGAGACCTGTGGACGGTCCCCGCCTACCTGCGGTTGTGCGCGCCCTGGCTCAGCCCCGACGACGTCCGGAGGCTGCAGCGCGCCGACGCCCAGGCATGGACGGTGTCCGACCTGCCGCTCCTGGACGCGGCACGGCAGCGGCTCGGCGACCCGGAGACGGCGCGACGTAAGCGCAGGCACGCGGCCTCCGTCGCCGCCGAACGCGAGCACATGGCCAAGGTCATCGACGACCTGCTGGAGGCCGACGACGACGGTGAAGGCGCGGTGACGATGCTGCACGGAGACGACCTGCGGAACGCCCTGGTCGACGAGTCGGCCCCGGCCGGCGTCGAGCCGGACGCGCTCGCCGGTCCCTTCGCGCACATCGTCGTGGACGAGGCACAGGAGCTGACCGACGCGGAGTGGCAGATGCTGCTGCTGCGGTGCCCGTCCAGGAGCTTCACGATCGTCGGGGATCGCGCCCAGGCCAGGCACGGGTTCACGGAGTCGTGGCGGGAGCGGCTGCAGCGGATCGGGCTCGACCGGATCACCCTGGCGTCCCTGAGCATCAACTACCGGACGCCCGAGGAGGTCATGGCGGAGGCCGAGCCGGTCATCCGGGCCGCGCTCCCGGACGCCAACGTGCCGACCTCCATCCGCAGCGGCGGCGTCCCCGTCGTCCACGGATCCGTCTCGGAACTGGACGCGGTCCTCGGCGGCTGGCTGGCCGGCAACACCGACGGGATCGCCTGCGTCATCGGGGATCCCACGTTCCGGGGGACGTCCCGGGTACGGTCCCTGACCCCGGAGCTGTCGAAGGGGCTGGAGTTCGACCTGGTCGTCCTCATCGACCCGGAGGCGTTCGGCACGGGCATCGAAGGAGCGGTCGACCGCTATGTCGCCATGACCCGGGCGACGCAGCGGCTCGTCATCCTCACGAGCTCCTGACCGCGGCCGGGGAGTCAGGCGACGTTGCGGATGTGGCCGCCGTCGACGCGCAGGACGGCGCCGCTGATGTAGCCGGACAGGGGGCTGGCGAGGAAGGCGACGGCGCTGGCGATCTCCTCCGGCCGGCCGAGGCGCTCGACGTCGTTGGGCACCAGCTCTCTCGTGGCGTCCCGTTCGATCTGCGCCCAGGTCTCGCCCCAGCCGTGAGCAGGGGCGATCTCCGTCAGCAGGTCTCTGACGGCGTCGACGAGGATGGCGCCGGGCGCGACGACGTTGGAGGTCACTCCGGTGCCCCGCAGCTCGCGGGCCAGCGACACCTCGAGGTTGTGGCGGGCCGCGAGGGTCGCGTTGTACTGCGGGTGCTGGTACATCGGCTGGACCGCGAGGCCGCCGCCGATGGTGATGACGCGTCCCCAGCCGCGCTCCCGCATGAGCGGGACCAGCCGCTGGATCATCCGCACGCCGGAGACGACGTTGCCCTCGTAGGTGTCGCGCCAGGTTTCCGGCGTGGCGTCGGCCCAGGAGAGGTGTTTGTAGGAGCCGGCGTTGTTGACCAGGATGTCGACGGGTCCGCCGGCCAGCGCCGCCGACACCACCGCGTCCGCGCCCTCGTCGCCGGTCAGGTCGCCGATGGCGACGTCGGCCTTCCCGCCGTTCGCCCGGATCGACGCGGCCACCGCGTGGCTGCGCCGTTCGTCCCGGCCGTGCACCACGACGGCGACGCCTTCGGCCGCGAGTGCGCGGACCGTCGCCTCGCCCAGTCCCGAGCTCGAACCGGTCACCAGAGCACGCTTGCCGTTCAGTTGCAGGTCCACGAGATCCTCCGTTGCTGTGTGAATCCGCTATGTCTACGACCGTAGACCTCACTGACCAGCATAGTCTACACTTGTAGATGTGAGTGAAGACACACAGGAACCGGGAGACGGCTCGCGGCGGCGCGACGCCGGCGCGACCCGTGAGGCGATCCTGCTTTCGGCGGTGGAGGCGTTCACCCGAGCCGGCTACGACGGCGCGGGCGTGCGGGAGGTGGCCGGAAACGCCGGAGTGACCGCGATGCTGGTCAACCGCTACTTCGGCTCGAAGGAACACCTCTTCGTCGAGGCGGTCGACCGCTCCTTCGCGCCGCGAACCGTCGTCGGCGACGACCCGGACGCGCTGACCGAGCAGACGGCGATCAGCCTGGCCGCGCGGACCGCGCCGGACGCCGACGACCTGGACCCGTTCCTGCTGATGCTCCGGTCCGCGGCCAACCCGCGAGCCGCCGAGATCATCCGGGCGGGCGTCGGACGGCATGTGGGGCGGCACCTCACCGACCTGCTGTCCGGGCCGGACGCGGCGGCGCGCGCCGAACTGCTGCTCTCACTGATCGCCGGGGTGTGGCTGATGCGCAAGGTCGTCGCGACCCCGGCACTGGCCGGCATGGACCAGGACTCCCTCGCACGCCTGCTCACGGACGTGATGCGGCCCCTCATCGATCCCCCGCCCGCCTGAGCCGGGGCCGCCGGAGCACCGGCGGCCATGGGTGAAAGTTGCACCTCGACGTTCCGTATCGGCGCAGTTCGCATGGTCACCGCCGTCCGCCCGCGGGCCGGCCGCTTGACCGCGGGCCGGGACCGAACGCAGGCTCCGCTGGACCCGCGCGCCCCGCGCGCGCACGCGACCTCTGAGGAGTTTGCATGCCTGGCCTGCTTCACCGCCGGCGCGCCGGCGCGGCGCTGCTGGCCGCCACGGCGCTGGCCGCGGCGACCCTCACCGCGGAGATCGCCGCCGATCCGGCGTCCGCCGCGACTTCCGCGAGCGTCAGTGTTAGCGCTAACACAAGCCGCGGCACGATCCCCTCAGCGGGGCACGGCGTCAACGTCGCCGTCTACGACGGCAACATGAACAGCTCAGCCATCCCCGGCCTGCTGCGTAACGCCGGCTTCACGGCGGTGCGCTACCCCGGCGGCTCCTACGGCGACATCTACCACTGGAAGACCAACACCGCCGACGGCGGATACGTCGCTCCCAACACCGACTTCGACACCTATATGGGCACCGTCCGCTCGGCCGGCGCGCAGGCCGTGATCATCGCGAACTACGGCAGCGGCACGGCCCAGGAGGCGGCCGACTGGGTGCGGTACGCCAACGTCACCAAGGGCTACGGGGTCAAGTACTGGGAGATCGGCAACGAGGTCTACGGCAACGGCCACTACGGGTCCGGATGGGAGCAGGACAACCACTCGGACAAGAGCCCGCGGACCTACGCGAACAACGTCGTGCAGTACATCTCGGCGATGAAGGCCGTGGACTCCTCGATCAAGGTTGGGGTCGTTCTCACCACTCCCGGCAGCTGGCCCGACGGCATCGTCGGCTCGGGTGACAGCGCCGACTGGAACAACACGGTCATGTCGATCGTCCAGGACAAGGCCGACTTCGTGATCGTCCACTGGTACCCCGGCGCCACCTCGGCCTCCGACAGCCTGACCAAGGTGTCGCAGATCCAGACGATCACGAGCTCGCTCCGCTCCCTGATCAACAGGTACGCCGGGAGCAGGGCCTCCTCCGTCGGCATCACGGTCACCGAGATGAACCCGAGCTACCAGCTCAACAGCGCCACCGCCGCCCTCTTCGCCGCCGACAGCTACCTGACCTGGTTCGAGAACGGCGCGATGAACCTTGACTGGTGGAACCTGCACAACGGCACCAGCCAGGGCCCCGGCAGGAACGACGACGGGACCACCGACTATCACGACGAGGGCATCCTCTCCTCCGGCGCCTCCGGAGAGCCGGCCACGAACACGCCGTTCCCGCCGTATTACGGCCTGTCGATGGTCGGGAAGGCCGGATCGCCGGGCGACACGATCGTGCAGGCCTCGTCGTCCAACTCGCTGCTGTCCGCGCACGCGGTGAAGACCTCCACCGGCGTCAACGTCGTGCTGATCAACAAGGACCCGAACAACTCCACCACGGTCTCGCTGTCCTACTCCGGTTACTCCCCCGGCGGGAACCCGACCGTCATGCAGTGGCAGAAGGGGGCCACCTCGATCAGCACCACGACGGGTTCCTCGGCGAGCTCGATCACCCTCCCGCCCTACTCCGTCATCGTTCTGAAGACCGGCGGCACCAACGCCTCACCCAGCCCGTCCCCGTCCGTGTCTCCGTCCGTGTCCCCTTCAGCGTCGCCTTCGGCCTCGCCGACCCGCTCTCCCTCTCCCTCGCCCACCCCGTCGGTCACCCCGACCTCGGGACAGGGCTGCACCGCGTCGTACAAGGTGGTCAACTCCTGGCCCGGCGGCTTCCAGGGTGAGGTGACGGTCAGCGCCACCCGCGCCATCAGCTCGTGGACGGTCGGCTGGACGTACGCCAACGGCCAGACCGTCGGCCAGATCTGGAACGGCACCCTGACCCAGTCGGGGGCCGCCGTGACCGTCGGGAACGTCGGCTACAACGGCACCCTCGCCGCCGGCGCCTCGACCACCTTCGGCTTCACCGGCAGCTACAACGGGACCAACGGCGTCCCGTCGCCGATCACCTGCAGCGCGAGCTGATCCTTGGTGATCCGGGGCGACCGGCCCCCGCCGTGGGAACGTCCACGGCGGGGCCCCGGCGACGCCGGCCGAAAACGCGTTGCGGGAGAAGGCCGGGGCGCGGAACCCTTTTCCGCGTGAAGATGCACGCCGACCAGCTGACGGTGACGACACGGACCGTACGTGCCCTGGTGGACGAGCAGTTCCCCGGCTGGCGGGACCTGCCCGTCACGGGCGTCTCCTCACACGGGACGGTCAACGCCATCTTCCGCGTCGGCGACCGCCTCGCGGCGCGGTTCCCCCTGCGGCCGAGGGACGTCGAGACAGCCCGGCGCGAGCTGGAGACCGAGGCGGAAGCCGCCCGTGAGCTGGCGGGCCGCACCCGGTTCGCCACACCCGAGCCGGTCGCGCTGGGCGAACCCGGCGCGGGCTACCCGCTTCCCTGGGCGGTGCAGACGTGGCTGCCCGGCGTCGTGGCCACCCACGAGGACCCCGGCGGTTCTGTCGCGTTCGCCCATGACCTGGCCGATCTCATCCGCGAGTTGCGCGCGATCGACACCGGAGGCCGCACGTTCACCGGCGGTGGCCGGGGAGGCGACCTGCGGTCCCACGACGCCTGGATGGAGACCTGTTTCGAGCGGAGCGAGCGACTCCTGGACGTCCCCCGGCTCCGCCGGCTGTGGACGAGCCTGCGGAGCCTGCCGCGCGAGGCGGGAGACGCGATGACCCACGGTGATCTCATTCCCGGCAACGTGCTCGTGTCCGGCGGCCGGCTGGCCGGGATCCTCGACGTCGGCGGCTTCGGACCGGCCGACCCCGCCCTGGACCTCGTGGGCGCCTGGCATCTGCTCGACGCCGGGCCACGGGAGGTGCTCCGCCGAGATCTCGGATGCGACGACCTCGAATGGGAACGTGGCCGGGCGTGGGCCTTCCAACAGGCGATGGGGGCCGTCTGGTACTACGACGGCAGCAACCCGGCCATGAGCCGGATGGGCAGGCGCACGCTGGAACGCGTCCTGGCCGCCGGCCCGGCCGGCTGAGCGCGGCGCGCCGCACGCACCCCCCCGCCTCCGGCTACTCGCCGGGTCCCTGAGCCGCGCGGCCGGCGGGCGGGTCGAGCCGGGAGACCTGGTAGTGGGCGATGTACCAGGCCTCCTCGACCCGTCTGACCAGCACGCCGAGGTTGACGCGCAGAGTGGGCCGATCGGTGAAGGAGAAGTCGACCACCAGGTAGCCGAGCACGAGACCGTCGGCGAGCCGCCGAGTTTCCAGAATGCGGTAATCCGCCGTCATCCCGAGGGGCTGCGACTCGTAGTAGTCGGCGACCCCCTGCCGCCCGACGCTGTAGGGGCGCAGCCCCTGGAAGATCGCGTCCTCGGTGAAGTGGGCGGCGACCTGCCGGGGTTCGTGCCGGTCGACGCCGGCCTTCCACCCGTCCAGGACGCCGCGCAGGATCACTTCGTCGTTCATGGCTGACCTGCCGTTCATCGGAGTGTCCGGGCCGTACGGCTCGGTGACGCGGCCCACTTGCGTGACTCAGTTGCGCGGCTCAGTGACGCGGCTCAGTGGCCGGCGCTCATGCCGCCGTCGACGTGCAGGATCTCACCCGTGACGAACGGGGCGTTCTCCAGGTAGATCACCGCGTCGGCGATGTCGCTCGCCTCGCCCATCCGGCCGACCGGATGCAGGCCGGAGAGGAATCCGTGCGTCTCCTCCGGGTGCATCGGCGTCTTGATGGTGCCGGGCGAGACGGCGTTGACCCGGATGCCGCGGGTGGCGTACTCGACGGCGAGCGACCTGGTGGCGGCATGCACGCCGCCCTTGGTCAGCGAGGCCAGCGCGGAGGGCACCCTGGAGTCGGGATTGTCGACCAGGCTGGTGGTGATGCTGACGATGTGGCCGCTGCCCTGGGCGAGCATCTGCCCGATCGCCAGCTGGGTGATGTGGAAGAAACCGGCCAGGTTGATCCCGGTCACAGTCGCGTAGTCGTCCCGCGTGTAGTCGGTGAAGGGCTTGGCCACGAAGACGCCCGCGTTGTTGACCAGGGCGTCGACGCGGCCGAACCGCTCGACGCCGGCCGCGATGACGCGCTCGGCCGTGGCGGGGTCGGCGATGTCGCCCTGGACGGTCAGGACGTCTGCGTCGCCGGAGGGGCGGATGCCGCGGGAGGTGGCGACGACGGCGTAACCGAGCTTGCGGTAGGCGTCGACGATCGCGGCGCCGAGGCCCTGCGACGCACCGGTGACAACGGCGACCTTCTGGCTCTGAGTGCTCATGATGACAGCTCCGGATCAGTGTGGTTCCAATACGTGCCGGCCGAACTAGACGACCGGTCGGCTATTTGACCGTAGAGGGACGCGCCGGATGAGGCAACAGTCCACCCGCCTCGACCTACGACCGGGTTCCTCCTACCTGATAGGCCCAGCCTCTCACCTGGTCGCGCAGAACCGCCGTGCCCCCTTTGACCGGGACTACGCGCGGTGCGGGTCTCCGCCGGGGATCCAGGCGCCGGGGGTGTGGATGCCGAGATCGCCGAGGCCGCCGACGCCGTCGCACAGGGCGTCGACGGCGGCCAGGACGGCGGCGCGCACCTCGTCGCGGCGCCAGACCAGAGACCAGGTCCAGTAGATCTCGGGCCCGACGATGGGCCGTCTGACCAGGTCGGGCGGGAGCGGATCGGTCTGTCCCTTGGGCGAGTTGACGACGGGACGGCCCGCGCGGCGGACGTGGTCGAAGAAGGCGGCCCCGGTGATGCCGCCGTCGGAGATCCGCATCGCCCGGACGCCGGTGTCGCGGGCCAGTTCTTCGGCGAAGGCGTTCCAGGTCGACCAGGAGATGACGTCGTCGTCGATGAGGACCGCGGTGTCCGGGGCCGCCACCTCGCCGGTCTGGTCGCCGGGGGCGACGGCGTGCAGCCGGTCGGCGCCGAGGAGCCGGGCTCGCAGGCCCCGCCGTTCCAGGTCGTCGGGCCACATCCAGCACACCGCGAGATCCAGGCCGCCGTCGGCGACCCGGGCGGCCTGGGTGTGTGAGGGCGCCACCCACGGGTCGAGGTTGATCCGGGCGCCCACCATGGAGGTGCGGGCGGTCAGGTCCGCGGGCAGCCAGTTGACGTAGCCGAGCCGCACGGGGTCGGCGCCGGAGAGCCGGACGGCGTGGCGCCGGAGGTCGCCGGCCCGTTCCAGCAGATCGCGGACGTGCGGGAGCAGGGCCGCGCCGGCCGGGGTGAGGGACACCGAGCGGCGGTCGCGGTCGAACAGGCGCACGCCGAGGTCGCGCTCGAGCGCCTTGATCTGCTGGGACAGCGACGGCCCGGCGATGAGGAGACGCGCGGCGGCCCGGCCGTAGTTCAGTTCCTCCGCGACCGCGACGAAGTACCGCAGTTGGCGCAGTTCCACGCCCGCAATGGTACGTCCCGTAGGAGGCCGAGCCTCCCAGTAGGGAGCTCGTTGGTCGTGGCGTCCTCCCTGGTCATGGGCCCACGATGGACCGACACCACCGTACGAGGGACGTCACCATGACCATGCCGGCACGGCACCCGTCCGCCCCCCGAACGGGAGGCGCGCCCGGCTCGCCCTGGGGCCACGTCACCCGGGCGGCCGCCGCGCTCGCGGCGGGCATGGGGGTCGGCCGGTTCGTCTACACGCCGATCCTTCCCCTGATGCAGGCCCAGGCCGGGCTGTCCGCGAGTGTGGGGGCGCATCTGGCGACCGCCAACTACATCGGCTATCTCGCCGGCGCGCTCGCGGGCATCCTCGCCCCGCCGCTGGTACGCTCCCGCGCGCTGCTGCGGGCCTGCCTGGCCGTACTGACGGTCTCTCTGGCGGCCATGCCGGCGACGCACAGCACGGTCGTGTGGCTCGGGCTGCGGCTGACGGCCGGAGCCGCCAGCGCGTTGATCTTCGTCATCGCCGTCAGCTCGCTGCTCAGCCACCTCCGGCAGCACCCGGCGCACCTGCCGGGCTGGGGCTTCGGCGGTGTCGGCGCCGGGATCGCCCTGTCCGGAGCGCTGGTCCTCGTGCTGCGCGGCATCGCGAGCCGGCATGCGGGTTGGCATGCGGGTTGGCAGGACGCCTGGTGGGGCGCCGCCGCGATGTGCGCGCTTCTGTCGGCCGTCTCGTGGAACCTGCGTCCGGAGGAGACCTCCGCGCCCGACGAGGCCGACGAGGCCGACGAGGCCGACGAGGCCGTGACGGTCGTCTGGCCCACGACGGGCACGTACCGCTGGTTCGGCGCGCTGTTCGCCGGCTACAGCCTGGAGGGCGTCGGCTACATCATCGCCGGCACCTTCCTCGTCGCCGCCATCGGGCAGAGCGCCCCCGGCTGGGCCGGCAGTGGGGCGTGGACGCTGGCCGGCCTGGCGGCCGTCCCGTCGTCGGCGCTGTGGGCCCGGCTGGCACGCCGCTGGTCCCGCCCCGGCCTCCTGTTCTCCGCGCTCGTCATCCAGGCGGCCGGCATCGCGCTGCCCGCCCTCGTCGGCGGCCTGGCCGCCGCTCTGATCGCCGCCGTCCTGTTCGGGGCGACCTTCGTCGGCGTCAGCACTCTCGCCCTGGGCACCGGGGCCCATCTGCGGTTCCCTCGTTCGGTCGCGCTGTTGACCACCGGATATTCCGCGGGCCAGATCATCGGCCCGTTGGTCGTCACGCCCCTGCTCCGCGACGGCTACCACCACGCGCTGATCGTGGCGTCCGCCGTGGTGCTCGCCGCCGCCGTCGCCGCCGCCGTGCTGCGCGCCGGCTTCCCACACCACATGGCGGTGGTGCTCCACCACCCGCAGGAACACCACGCCCCCGGCGTACGGCCCGCGGCCGCGGAAGCCGACTAGATCGGTTGTGACGCCCGCGCGCCGAGCAGGGCCAGGCAGTTGTCCCACAGCGGGCTGAGCCGCTGCGTGTTGTTGTAGAGCTTGGCGAACAGCACCTGGCCCTCCAACTGAGCGACCACGGACCGCGCGGCTTCCCTGAGGTCCACGACGGTGACCTCGCCGCGGTCGCGCGCCTCGGCGATGACCGTGGCGACCATCTCCACCTGCGTGTCGAAGATCTGCTGCAGTCTCTCCCGGATGGCCTCGGCCTGGTTGCTCAGCTCCAGGCTGAGGTTGCCGAACAGGCAGCCCGAGACGGTGCCGCAGGTTTGCTGGCCCGCCAGCTGTTCGGTCTCGGTCTCCTCGAACAGCCGGCGCAGGCGCCGGAGCGGCTCCTCGTCGGCACCCAGGACACGCGCCCACCCGGCCCGCTGGACGGCCCAGTGCTCGTCGATGACGGCGAGCGCGAGAGCCTCCTTGGACTCGAAGAAGTAGTAGAAGCTGCCCTTGGGCACCCCGGCCGTCTGGCAGATCGCGGCCACGCCCAGGGCCGAGTAGCCGTGCAGTTCGATGAGCGACCGCGCAGCGGCGAGAATCTTCTCCCTGGCGTCGCTGGTCCGTCCCATGAAGCGAGTGTACGACCGGGCGACACGGTTTATTCGACCGGTCGGCTATCCGCCTTCTCCCACCCGCTCCCGGTCCGGCCCGGGAGCGGGTGAGCGGCTCATTCCGGCGACGTCGCCTCGGCAGGTCCCAGGGACACCGCCCCGGCCCGCCTGACCGGCGTGTCGGGCCGCCTGGGGACCACCGGCCGCTCCGTCTGAGGTCCGTCGGACCCGATCGGCCGGTCGAAGATGTCGATGTCGACCTCCTCGCCCCCGACGATCAGCGTGTCCCACGCTCCGCTGACCAGGAGGGTACGGACCGTCTCGGGTTTGAGGTCGCCCAGGTGCCGGACCAGGGCCGCGTCATCCGGCATGCCGGGAATGCGCGGCTCCAGGCGGGTCCTGATCTGGCGCAGCCGTTCCATCAGGGCGTCGACGTCCGCGTCGCGGTCGGAGACCGCGCCGCCCTCTTCGATGCCTTGGACGATCTTGTCCTTGATCGCCTGAGTGACTCCGTGCTCGTCGGTGGTCACCATCGCGTTCCACGCCCGGCTCTTGTGCCGATACTGCAGCATCGACATCGCCGCCTCATGGCGGACGAAGTCGGCGTCGCGGAACGCCCTGCCCCGCCAGTTGCGGTTGAGCGACCGCGCGAGCGAGATGGCCGACGCCAGCCCGCTGTTGAGTCCGCGCCCCGGCCAGAAGTGGATCGCGTTGGCCGCGTCGCCGAGGAGGAACCCGTACGTTCCCGGCGTGGCCGACGTCGGGGAGTGCAGCTGGGCGGTGAACCTCGGCCGCTGCACCATGTCCAGCCGGAAGGCGGTCACCGCGCTCACGTCGTCCTCGGGGATGCCGAAGAGCCGCAGCCCCTCCTTCGCCCGCTTCCACAGCGCCGATCCCCTGATCAGGGCCGGCAGGAACAGCGTCATGTGCGTCGCGCAGTGGAAGTCGCCGTCGTCGTTCCGTCCCATCAGGCAGGGGCTCGAGGCGATGCACTCCTCGAACACGTGCCGGATCGGGTCGATGCCGACGACCTCCCTGGCCTCCTCGTCGGTGAGGCGCATGTTCAGGAATCCCTCGCCGCGCAGCGCGTTCAGGAGGAACCGGTTCTGCGCCACGGTCAGCAGGACGATCATGGGATCCGACAGGCCGGACTTCACCCTCAGCCCCAGCACGACGTCCTGTACGTGATGACCGTCCAGCGAGTAGATCGACTTGTCGGCCTTGCCGAACTTGTCGGAGAAGTGCTCACGGGTGCGCGAGCGCCCGCCCTCGCAGATGGCCAGCACGTGGTCCTGGGCCACCGCCTCGTGGTCGTTCACGGGGTCGAAGTTCGCGGGGACCAGGCGGATCCGGTCGGATTTCTCGTTCGCCATTTCGAGCAGCGTGTCCTCGATATAGGCGATCCGGATATTCCGCGGGCTGTAGCCGCGAATCGAGTCGGGGCCGGCCGGCCACATCTCGGTGTACGAGCCTTCGGTGAACAGCCGGGCCTGGACCTCCTCCGGGAGGTTCAGGTACTGGCGGCTCTGCACGGTCACGACCTGCTGCCGCCGGTTGTTGCCCTGCGCCGCGTTCTTCCACACGATCCGTGACCCGTCCTGGGTCCAGCGGCCGTCGTACATCGTGATGGAGACCCGGGGCCCCATGAGGTGTTCGAGCAGCAGGGCGAGACCGAGCCCGACGGGCCCTCCGCCCGAGATGGTGACTCGCAGGACCTGACCCGGCTCGACGCTCGGAAGCGACCCCACGAACGTCTGGAGCAGGGACGCGTCCATGATCGTCTCGGAGTCGTCGAACGCCTCGAAGCGGAACGTCTCCCCGCCGATGGTGATCGTGTCGCCGGGCTGGAGCAGGTGTGACGTGACACGCGTGCCGTTGACGAGTGTCCCGTTGCGGCTGCCGCGGTCGTGCAGCACATAGCCCTCGGCCTCACGGCGCACCTCCGCGTGGAAACGCGAGGCTCGGTCACTCGTGATAACTACGCTGTTGTCGCCTCTACGACCGAAGGTGACCGGTTTGTCGCTTACCGGAAATCTCTGTCCGGCGAGTGGCCCTTCATCCCCAACAATCGCAGGCGGCACGGGTCGTACCTTTCTCCCAATGGGACCGACGCGATCACTCATAGTGTCACGCTTCGCGGCTCCGGCAAGTGTCCAAACCCGCATAAGCCACTAGCCACAGATTTGATCACCATAAGGGCGTCGCGTCTAGAAAGCGGCGGCTTTCCACCCGCGCTTCAACCGGGCCGGGCCACGAGCCCCCGCCGGGCGCGCGACGTCGCCGACCAGCGGAGATGGCGGAGGGTGACCGGTAGACTCGCAGGGGTCGCACTCGCGTTCGGTGGCGTTCGGTGGCATTCGGTGGCGTTCAGGGGGGCCTGACGCGAATGAGTCGGCTGCTGAGAGAACGGGCCCGGCCGGAACGCGTCCGGGCTCATCCGAACGCGCCGTGGTTCGCGGTGGCGGCGGTGTGTGTCGGCTCCTTCATGGGCCAGCTCGACGCGAGCATCGTCACCCTGATCTTCCCGGCGCTCCAGCGTGGGTTTCACGCGCCGCTGGCCGCGGTGCAGTGGGTGGCGCTGGTCTATCTGCTCACCGTGATCGCCCTGCTCGCCGCGGTGGGACGGCTGGCCGACGTCGTGGGGCGCAAGCTCGTATACGTGCGAGGATTCGTCGTCTTCACCGCCGCGTCGGCCGCGTGCGGGTTCGCGCCGTCCCTGCCCGTGCTCCTGGCCTGCCGGGTGGTGCAGGCCGCGGGGGCGGCGATGCTGCAGGCCAACAGCGTGGCGTTGGTGGTGGGCAGCGTCCCCAGGAGGCGCGCTCGGGCCGCCCTGGGAGTCCAGGCCGCCGCCCAGTCGCTGGGCCTCGCCTTCGGCCCGCTGGTGGGCGGCCTGATCGTCGGCCTGGCCGGCTGGCGGTGGGTGTTCTGGATCAACGTACCGGTCGGACTGGTGGCCGTGGTCGCCGGCTACTACCTGCTGCCACGCACCCGCGAGCGCGCGCACCGCGACGCCATCGACCTGCCCGGTCTCCTCCTGCTCGCCTACGCCGCCTCGGGCCTGCTGCTCGCCGTCTCGGCCGCGTCCGGCCTGGGCTGGCCGGCGTGGTCGATCGCCGTCCTGCTGATCACAGCCGCGGCGTCCGCCGCCGGTACGCTCCGCCGGGAGCGACGGGCGGCGGCTCCGCTCATCCCCCCGGCCGTGATGGGCGACATCGCGGTGACGCGCGGCCTCGCCGGAGCACTGTGCGGCTATCTGGTCCTGTTCGGCCCGCTGGTGCTCGTGCCTCAGGTGCTGCTCACCACCGGCCTGAGCGAGCCGCACGCGGGCGCGGTGCTGAGCGCGCTGCCCGCGGGGTTCGCGCTGACCGCGATCACGGGCGACCGCCTGTTGCCGCGCCGCTGGGGCAACCGTCCGCGCTGCCTGGCCGGCGCCCTGACGGCCGCGGCGGCGACCGGACTCGCGGCGGCCGCACCCACCGAGGTCGGCCCTCTCGTCATCTGCCTGGCCGTGCTGGGGGCGGGTCTGGGGGTGTTCGTCCCGGCCAACAACGCCGCCGTCATGGGCGCCGTCCCGGTCCGGTCGTCGGGCACCGCCGGCGGCCTGATCAGCATGGCGCGCGGTGTCGGCACCGCGCTGGGCATCGCCGTCGTCACCCTCGCCCTGTTCTCCACGGGAGGACCCGGTGTCGCCGGGGCCAGGGTCGCCCTCGCGGGGCTGGCGGGCGCCGCCGTGATCGCCGCGCTCACCGCCGTCCGCCGCGACCGCTAAGCCATCGCCGGCGGTTCCGCGCGCGGCCCGGCCGAGCGTCCGTGCAGCGGTGACCGGGGGCCGTGGGGCGGGGACGGCGACCGGGTAACATGCGAGGAGCGATCCACGGCGCAGTCACCCGTGGAGCCCCTCTCGCGGCCGCCCGCACCACCCTGCCGGAGCCGGCCCGATCCCGTCCTGATCTGCTCCCGACCGAGGCGCAGTCGCCGAGCCGAAGATGCCGGAGATATCGATCGCATATGGTGACCATCGCCTATCAGGGAGAACCGGGGTCGAACTCGGCCGCCGCGGCCCGCGACCTCTACCCCGACGGCCGGGACCTGCCCTGCACCACGTTCGAACAGGCCCTTGAGGCGGTCACGCTGGGAACGGCGGACCTCGCGGTGATCCCCGTGGACAACTCCGCCGCCGGGCGGGTGGCGGACGTCCATCACCTGCTGCCCGAGACGGGCCTGTCGATCGTCGCCGAATACTTCCTGCCCATCCACTTCGATCTCATGGGGGTCCCCGGCACGTCCGTCGACCAGGTGGAGTGCGTGCGGAGCCATGTGCACGCCCTGGGCCAGTGCCGGAAGATCCTCCGCGAGGGCGGCTGGCGGACGCTGGTGAGCGACGACACCGCCGGCGCCGCCCGCGAGGTCGCCGAGCTCGGCGATCCCCGGCACGCGGCGCTCGCGCCGCCCGGCGCCGCCCCCCTTTACGGCCTGGAGGTGCTGCGGGCCGGGGTCGAGGACACCCCCGACAACACCACCCGGTTCGTCGTCCTGTCGCGGGACGCCAAGCTCCCGCGCAACACCGGCGAGCCGATGATGACCAGCCTCTTCTTCTCGGTACGCAATATCCCGAGCGCGCTCTACAAGGCCCTCGGCGGCTTCTCCAGCAACGCCGTGAACCTCACCAAGATCGAGAGCTATCAGGTCGGCGCCGGGCTGAAGGCCAGCCGCTTCTACGTCGAGATCGAGGGTCACCCCGACGAGAGCCGGGTCGCCCTCGCCCTGGAGGAGCTGCTCTTCTTCTGCTCCGACATGCGGATCATCGGGGTGTATCCGGCGCATCCCCACCGCGCCCAGGAGAACGGCTGATCACACCCCGCCCGCCCTCAGCCACTCGCCTCGGTTGCCCCGGGGACCGGCGGAATAGCATGGGAGGCGGAAGCGGCGCGGGCCCCGGGTCGTGCGCCGCGAGACGTACGCAGACCGCCCTCGCACCGTTTGGAGGGGCCATGGCGTCCGCTCGGGTACACAGTCTCGACCGCACCGTCCAGACCACGAACCGCTGGCTCGCGGATCTGGCGGCCTCGATCGGCACCGAGGATCGGGAATTCGCCCACCGCGTGCTGCGCACGTGGTTACACGCGGTGCGGGACGGCCTCACCGTCGACGGCGCGGCCCATCTGGCCGCCCAGCTGCCCGACCTGCTCCGCGGGGTCTTCTACAACGGCTGGGATCCCAGCGCGGTCCCCGTACGCAGGGAACGGCAGGAGTTCATCGAGCACTTCGCCCTCACCGGCCGCATCGCCCACGCGGACGTGCGCAAACTGGCGCCGGTCGTCACCAAGGTGATCTGCGACGAGGTGTCCGAGAACACGGTGCGGCACGCTCTCGTCCAGCTGCCGCGGAGCGTCCGCGAGCTGCTTGAGCCGGCCGCGAAGGCCGCGCCCGACGCGTGACGCGAGGGCGTCAGGAGGAGGGTGGCGCCGCACGCCCGTGCCGCCGGCGTCGCAGCCGCGTCCAGGCGTCGGCGGCGACCGCCGCCACGGCGACGCCGAGGAGAACGGCGGCGAGGTTCCTGCCGTAGTCGAGCGGCAGCTGGGAGGGGTTGTCCGCACGGCGGCCGAAACCGAGCACCACGGGCAGCGAGACGAGGGTGATCATGGCGGCGACGACCAGCCCCACCCGGTACGGCCGGGGAACCCGCCGCAGGGGGACGCCCAGCGCGAGTGTCACCGGCACGAGAACGAAGTCGTGCGCGACAACACCACCGCCGAACCACAAGGCCCAGCTCAACGGGTCGGCCTGCCCGGCGTTCAGCGCCAGGCCGGCCAGGCCGAGCAGGATGAGGCCGCCCCCGAGGGCGTATCCGGCGATTCTCATGTGATCACGATCCGATGGATCCACTTGGTCTGCTGGGCGCCCGGCCGGTTGGGCGCGATCAGCCGTACCGGGTAGCCGTGGTCGATGTGCAGGGTCTGGCCGTCGAGGCGCAACGCCAGCAGGGTGAGCGGGTCGGTCCAGTGCGGCGGCCGCAGCTCGCTCGTCCGGTAGCCACCGTGCGGTTCGAGCGACTCGACCCGCAGGACGGCGTCGGGCGACGCACCGGCCGATCGGGCCAGATCGCCCAGCCGGACGCCCGTCCACCGGGCCGAGGCGCTCCAGCCCTCGACGCAGGCGATCGGCAGCTCCACCGTGTGCTGCGGGAGCCGCCGCAGGTCCTCGTACGACAGGGAGAGCGCCCCGATCTCCAGGCGGTAGTCCGGGCCGGGCGCGACGACTCCGGCGGCCTGGGCGGTCCGGTTGACCGGCAGGCCCTGCGGCCCGACGCCGGGGGCGCGCGGCGCCAGCAGCGCGAGGCGCCGCAGCGGCGTGACGGTCTCACCGGCGGTGAGCAGGACCGCCAGCCCGGACGCGGCCCCCACGGTGAGCAGGAACCCGCGGCGGCCGCCCTCCAGCGGCTCCGGGAGCGAGCGGCGGACCTTCGCCCATTCGTTGGTGACGTGCACGACCAGCGCGCCGTAGACGATGAAAGCCGTCCAGTAGTGCGCGACCGGGAAGAAGAACGACCAGGGATAGGTGTAGGCGATGTTCAGCAGGCCGGTGACCAGCTGGAACATCGCTCCCGCGACCAGCAGCAGGACGAGACCGCGCTCGGCGGCGTGGGCCGCCGACCGCAGCGGCGGCCATTGCCACAGTTTGGGATAGACCGTCCACAGCTTGGCCAGTAGCAAGGGGATCGCGGCGATGCCGCCGATCACATGGACTCCCTGCGTGACCCGGTAGAGCCAGGTCGGCCGGGACGGCCAGTCCAGCCACGACGGCGGATGCTGCAGGAAGTGGCTGAACAGGCCGGTGGCGAAGGCCACCGTGAAGGCGATCCCCAGCGCGACGCCGAGGCGGGCCGCCATCCCCTCCGAGCGCAGGGCACTGGTGAAACGGATCCGGGCGATCGGCTCCGGCGGCCGATCGGAGGTGATGCGCTCGATCAGCGCAGGCTTGCGAACCATCGGCTCCCCTCCTGCCAGTGGCGTACGCTCTCGAACCCGGCGGCCGTGCCGAGCCGCGCGATGTCGCTCACCGAGACCCGGGCCCAGCCGAACCACTCCCCCAGCGTCCCGGCGCGGCGCAGCCGCACCCGGTCCACCCTGCTGGTCACCCCCGGTGAGTCGATCTCGGCCAGCACCTCGCCACCGGGCCTGGCGAGCTGCCTGACCCTGCGGAGCAGCGCGAGAGGGTGACCGCCGATGCCGATGTTGCCGTCGGCCAGGAGCACGTTCGCCCACCTGCCGCTCCCCGGCACCTGCCCGAAGACGTCGCGGACCAGCGCGAACCCGCCCGCCCTGCGGGTGAGGCGGACGGCGTGCGGGGTGATGTCGATCCCCAGCGCGGGCACGCCCCGGCGGGCCAGCGCCGCGGTGAGCCGTCCGGGCCCCGAGCCCACGTCGAGGGTCGGTCCGGCGCAGCGCGACAGCAGCGCCTCGTCTCCGTCCAGCGGCTCGAACCAGCGGGACGACTCCAGCGGCACGCGGGTGCCGTCGGCGTACTCGATCTCTATGGCGGCCCCGGTCAGCGACTCCGCGTACAACTCTCCGATCATCGCGCGGCGCTCATCTCGGCGACCCGGTCGGCGACGGGCGATTCCACCGGAGACAGGGCCGCGAGCGTGGCGGCGAACCGGGAGTCCGGCGCGGCGGCGGCGACCCGCGCGGCGTCGGCGGCGGTGTCGACGTCGACCAGCTCGGGCAGGTGGGCCACGGTCCGCCCGGCGGCGCGCAGCCGGGCCAGCACCCCCGCTCCGGTGTCCGGCCGGGACATGGGCACGCCGAGCACCGCCGACGGGTCGGGGCGGCGCAGTCCGAGCAACCAGAAGCCGCCGTCGGCGGCCGGGCCGTAGACCGCGTCGTGGTCGGACAGCGCGGCGCAGGCGGCCCGCAGCAGATCGGGGGTGACCTGCGGGGTGTCCATGCCGACGAGGACGACGGGCACGGGGTGGAGCCGGTGGGCGTCGGCCATCGCGTGGGCGATCCGCTCGTCCAGCCCCGCGCCGCGCTGCGGGATCACCGCCACGTCCGGGGGAAGCCACGCGCCGGGCAGCCCGTCGAGAGCGAGCACCGTGTGCCGGGCGCGCGCGGCGGCCACGCTGCCGAGGGTGTCTTCGAGCGCGGCCGTCGCCAGGCGCGCGGCCTGGTGGGGAGTGAACGGCGGAGTGAGCCGGGTCTTGACGCGTCCGGCCACCGGCTCCTTCGCGATGACCACGACCTGCGCGCCCATCGCGCCCGGCTCGCTCGCTCCGACCGGCCGGTACGGCGCCGGACCGCTCGATCTTGCGATCTTCATGGGCTCGACACTAGGGGCGGGCGGGGGTGGAAAACCTTACGAAGTGCTGATGTCCATCCCGGGAAAGGGCAGGTCACGCCTAGTGTGGCAGGGTGATCAGCGCATTTCAGGCCATCCGCGACCCGGGTCGGCGGCCCGCGCGGCGGGGAACGTCCGCACGGCAGGAGGCGTCCGCGGTGGACCGGGCGGTGCGGCGCGCCCTGGCCGGTTGGGGGCTGCTCGTCGCCGTGTCGTTCGCGGCCGGGGGCGTGCTGCACGCGCTCGGGGTCCTGCGGATCGACCACTTCCCGCCGTTCCACGCCCAGTTCCGCGTCCTGACGGTCAGTTTGCTGCCGGCCGCCGTGTTCGGCGTCGCCGCCGTACGGATCCTGCCGCGGCTGACGGCCCGGGTGCGGTTCGGATGGGCGCTCGCCGCCGGGTACGCGTGCGCGCTGGCATGGACCGTGCTGCTCGCCGTCTCGGGCGACGGCCTCGCCGCGCCCTTCACCCATCCGCAGGAGTATCCGGCGGTGCTTCCCGCGGTGGGCGACGATCCCCTGGCCTGGCTGGCGGGCTTCACCACAAACCTGCCGGCGTATCCGACACATGTGCGCGGGCACCCGCCGCTGCCGGTCCTCGTGGTGTGGGCGCTGCGGGCGGCCGGGCTGGGCGGCCCGCTGTGGGCCGCGGTGGTCGTCGTGCTCGTGGGCTGCTCCGCGACGGTGGCGATCGCGCTCACGGTCCGGCGGCTGTCCGGCGACGACGACGCCCGGCGGGTGCTGCCCTACCTGGCGCTCGCTCCCGCGTCCGTGTGGATCGCCACCAGCATGGACGGCTTCTTCGCCGGCGTCGGGGCCTGGGGGGTGGCCCTGCTCGTGCTCGGGCGCGGCCGGGCCGGACGCCTCGTCTACGGGGCCGCGGCCGGGCTGCTGCTGGGCGCGCTGCCGTACCTCAGCTACGGGCTGGTCCCCTACCTGTTGATCGCCGTGGCGGTGGCGGCGGTGGTGCGGCCGCCGAAGGGCGCGCTCGTGGCGGCCGTCGCCGGTGCCGCGGCGGTGACCCTCGCGTTCGCCGCGGCCGGGTTCCTGTGGCCGGCCGGGGTGCTGGCCACGCACGCGCAGTGGGCCGCCGACCCCGGCGCCGCCCGGCCCTACCTGTACTTCCTGGTCGCCGACTTCGGGGTGCTGGCGCTGGTGACCGGCCCGGCCACGGCGGCCGGACTGGTGACACTGGCGAGACTGGTCAGGTCGGTCCGGCTGTCCGGGCTGGGCTCGCTCTCCGGGCCGGCCTTGCTGTCCGGGCTGCGCGCGCCGTCCGGGCCGGCCCGGCTTGACGGGCGTGTGCCCGCCCGGGTGGCGGTCCCGGTCGCGGCGGCCCTCGCGGCGGTGCTCGCGCTCGACCTCAGCGGCATCACCCGCGGCGAGGTGGAGCGCATCTGGGTGCCGTACGCCCTGTGGATCTGCCTCGCCGCGGCGTTCGCCGACCGGCTCCCCGGTCGTGTCTCGGGGCGCATCTCCGGCCGCGCCCCGGACGGTCCCGGGAGCGGACGCGGCGGGCTTGAGCCGGCGGCGTACGGCGGGCCCTGGCTGATGGCGCAGATGATCACCGGACTGCTGCTGCAGGGCCTGATCGCGTCCCCCTGGTGACGCTCGCCCGCGCTCGCGGAAGGCCGGCGCGTTCTGACCCGGGGGGCGTGCGGTGAGCCGGCGCGGTCTGACCGGGCGCCGTGCGGTGAGCCGCGAGGTGGCGCGGGAGGCCGCGGCGGCTCAGCCCAGCGGCGCGGTGGCGAACTCCCGCATGCCCTCACGGAACCCGATCACGGCGCGGAACCCGAGGTCGGCTCGCGCCCGATCAGGGGAGGCCACGACGTGGCGCACGTCCCCGAGGCGGTATTCGCCCGTCACGACGGGATCGGGGCCGCCGCGCAGCTCCGCGATCTCGACGGCCATCTCCCCCACGGTGTGCGGCTCGCCGCTGGCGATGTTGTAGGCGGCCAGCGTGCCGCTCGCGCCGTTCGCGGTGCCCGCGAGCGCCGACAGGTTGGCCCGCGCCACGTCGCGCACGTGGACGAAGTCGCGCCGCTGCCGGCCGTCCTCGAACACCCGGGGCGCGCGCCCGCCCTCCAGGGCCGACCGGAAGATCGCCGCGACCCCCGAGTAGGGCGTGTCCCTGGGCATCCGCGGGCCGTAGACGTTGTGATATCGCAGCGCGACGGCCGTTCCGCCGGTCTCGCGGGCCCAGTTGGCCGCCAGGTGTTCCTGCGTCAGCTTGGTGGTGGCGTAGGCGTTGCGGGGATCGGTGGGCGCGTCCTCGCCGATGACGGCCGGTTCCAGCGGCGCCGAGCAGCGCGGGCAGCGCGGCTCGAACGCCCCTCGATCAAGATCACTGGCGACCCGCGGCCCCGGCCGCACCCGTCCGTGGCCGGGACAGTCGTAGGCGCCCTCACCGTAGACGACCATCGAGGAGGCCAGCACCAGGCGGCCGACGCCGTGCCGGGCCATCGCGGCCAGCAGCACGGCCGTGCCGTACGCGTTGATCGACGTGTAGTCGGGCAGGTCGGCGACGTCGACGCCCAGCCCGACCTTGGCCGCCTGGTGCACCACGGCGTCCGTGCCCGGGAGCAGCCGGTCGAGGAGGGCGGTGTCCCGCACGTCTCCACCCGTCCGCAGGTCGAGACCCACGATCTCGTGCCCGGCGCCCTCCAGCGCCTCGGCGACATGACTTCCGATGAAACCGGCGGAACCGGTCAGCAGCACCTTCACGGGCCCGAGGTTAGGCCGCGTCCGTCCCGTCACGGCCAGATCCGGCGAAGCCGTTCGCGCCCCGTAAGATTCGGGTCCTACGATCCGGCCGTACGATCCCGCCGCGTGAGGTCCCGCCGGGACGGCGGATCAGAGCAGGGCGGCCGCCTCCGCCATGACCCGTCGCATGTCGCGGACGGCCCGTACGGTTCCCCGCACCGTGCCGGTCACCTTCGAGCGGCCCGACCGGTCGAGGTAGTCCACCTCGGTCTCGCGTACACGCCAGCCCGCCGCGGCCGCCCGCAGGACCATCTCCAGGGGATAGCCGAAGCGGCGGTCGGCCACGCCCAGCGCCAGCAGGTCGTCTCTCCGGCACGCCCGCATCGGCCCGAGATCACGCAGGGGGACTCCGGTCCGGCGGCGCAGGTTCGAGGCCAGCAGGACGTTGCCGATGCGCGCGTGCGCGGGCCAGGCCGAGCGGGAGCGCGGGATCCGGCGGCCCAGCACCAGATCGGCGTCGCCCGCCAGGACGGGCCCGGTGACCCGGGGCAGTTGCCGAGGGTCCAGCGACGCGTCGGCGTCCATGAAGCACACGACCTCCGCCGTGGCCGCCGTCAGCCCGGCGTGGCAGGCGGCGCCGAACCCGCGCCGCGACTCGTGCACGACCCGCGCGCCCAGCGCCGCGGCGACCTCGGCCGACCGATCGGTCGAGCCGTTGTCGACCACGATCGGCCGGAACCCCTCCGGCATCCGCCCGAGCACCCAGGGCAGGGCCTCTTCCTCATCGAGACACGGCAACACCACGTCGACATCCATGACCGCACCGTAGGCCCTGGGAGGGCGCCACTTCCTTACACGGTGATGACGTGCCGCGGCAGCGCTGTCGGCCGAGTCATCGGCCCGCCCGGGTGCAGATCTCCGCGCGCTGATCGACAATGGGATCCGGCAGGAAACACGAGCCTGACCCGGCTGCCCCCGGCCCCCTGCGGAAGGACGCGCACGTGACCCAGCGGCACTCCATCGCCTGGTCGGAGGCGACCTGGCTCAATCCTCCCCCGCACGCCGAGGCCGACGGCGACCGCCTGGTCGTCACCACGGGCGAGCGGACCGACTTCTGGCGCACCACGAGCTACGGCTTCGTCCACGCCGACGGCCATGCCCTGCTGACGGACTTCCCCACCGGCACGGCCGTCGAGGTCGGGTTCGTCGCCGCCGTCGACCGGCTGTACGACCAGGCCGGTCTCATGGTGTGGGTGGACGAGGCGAACTGGATCAAGACCGGCGTGGAGATGTGCGACGGGGTGGCGCAGGTCGGCGCGGTCGTCACCCGCGACCTGTCGGACTGGTCGCAGGCGCCGGTGCCCGAGTGGGCCGGACGGGAGATCACCATGCGGGTGAGCCGGTCCGGCGACGCGGTGACCATCAGGGCCCGGTGCGAGGACGGCCCGTGGCGGATGCTGCGGCTGGCCCCTCTCGCCCCGGACGCCAAGGCGTCAGCCGGGCCGTTCTGCTGCTCTCCCGAAGGGGCGGGCCTGAAGATCACATTCACCCGCTTCTCCACGGGACCCGCCGACGCCGAACTCCACGCCGACCCGTCCGGCTGACGGCGCGCCCTCGGATGGGCCGGCATCGTTCAGCCCGAGTCCGGTGGGGCGAAAATGCCTCGTACCGTGATTGGGAGTCTTGTTAGGGTCCCTGGATGCCTTCTCAACGCCCCCTGCTGCCGCGGTCGACACCGGCCGCCTCGGGAATGTCGTCCCGCGCGGTCGCCGCGCTGCTCGACCGGCTCGAAGCGCGATCCGTCGAGTGTCACTCCCTTATGGTCGTACGCCATGGTCACGTCGTCGCCGAGGGCTGGTGGGCGCCGTACTCGGCCGAACGCCCGCACCTTCTTTACTCGCTGACCAAGTCGTTCACCTCGGTCGCCGTGGGGCTCGCGATCGCCGACGGGCTGCTCTCGCTTGACGATCGGGTGGTGGACGTGTTGCCGGACCACGTTCCGGCCGGCGTCTCGGAGCAGGGACGCCGCCTCACCGTTCACCACCTGCTGTCCATGACGACCGGAAACCGCACCGACAGCCTTGCCGAGGCCTGGCGGCTCGAACCGGGCGACCTGGTTAAGGGCTTCCTGCGCGTCCCGTTTCCCGAGGCCGAGGGAACACGGCACACCTACGACAATTCGACCACCTTCGTCCTGGCCCGGATGGTGGAACGGGTCACGGGCCGCGGCCTCCCGGAGCTGCTCGACGAGCGCCTCTTCACGCCGATGGGCATCGACCACGCCGAATGGGATCGGGTGGCGAGCGGCGCCGCCTTCGGATTTCACGGACTGCACCTCACGACCGAGGCCGTCGCCGCCTTCGGGGAACTGCTCCTGCGCGAGGGCCTCTGGGGCGACCGGCGGCTCGTCCCGCGCGAATGGGTGGAGCTCGCGACCAGACGGCACATCGACACTCCGCAGGTCGAGGGCTGGTCGGAGAACCCCGACGCGCTCTGCGGGTACGGCTACCAGTTCTGGATGTCACGGCACGGTTACCGCGGCGATGGCGCCTACGGCCAGCTGTGCCTGGTCGTCCCGTCGCACGATCTCGTGGTCGCCGTGACCGCCGCCGTAACGCAGGGGGAAGCGATACTCGGCCCGATCTGGGAGTGCCTGCTGCCCGGCGTGGACCAGGCGGGGAGCACCCGGGACGACGAGATCCTCGCCGAGCGGCTGCGCCGGCTGTCGCTCGCGCCGGTGCCGGGTTCGGCCGCTCCGGAGCGTTCCGTCAAGGCGACGCTCGACGCCTCCGCCGAGGATTCGGCGCTGCCCGACGGAACCACGGTGGTCGTCGATCCCGTGGACGGTGGGTGGCTCCTTCGATTCGGGTCGTTCCTCAACGTCGAGGCCGGCCACGGCGAATGGCGGGAAAGTTCGCCGCTCGGCCGCCCTGTCGTCGCGGCCGGTGCCTGGCAGGGCGGCACGTTCGTCGCTGATCTTTACGTCATCACCACCCCGCACCGGGTTCGGCTGGTGGTCGACGCCGACGCGGGGACAGCGCTGGCGACGTGGAGCACCGTGCCCCTGGCCGGCCCGGATCTGGCGTTGCATGTGCGGTCGCCGCTGATGACACGACCCGACGTCGCGTAGGTGAAGTCGGCTGCGCCCAGGTCGGTCCGGACCGGCTCAGGTCTGTGCGTCGAGTTGCTCGATCAGCGGGCCGACGAGCTGGTTGAGCTCACGTGCGAGGACGACCAGGGCACGGTGCGCGACCTCGGCGAGATCGTCGCCCGGAGCGTCGGGCGCGGGAGGCAGGTCGTCCAGGGGCAGCGGCGCGTCCACCATCACGACGGGCCGCAGATAGGGAATCTTCGTCAGCTCCCGCTCGGCGGGCTCGACGTACTGTCCGAGGATCGCGGGCCAGCCCTGCCAGCCGCGGTCACGCCACCAGGCCCGTGACCGGGTCAGCTGGGACGGCATCGGTGACACGAGGGTGAGCCGAGCGATCATCGACCCGTCCCACCCGTTGCGCAGGCAGGAGGCCGTCAGCACCCGCCGGTGCCATCGCACGATGGCCGGGGAGGCCAGCGGCGGCGTGGCGACCCGCCACGCCGCGCTGGCGAAGGCGACCGGGGCGATGTCGCCCCAGACGCCGTCGAACTCGCCGGCGTTGTCCCGGAGGAGCTCCGCGTAACGACTGACACCGTTGGGCGCGCGTTCCCGGCCTGCTCGGTGGTCGACCCAGAACGCCTCGTTCGCCATCAGAGGGCGGGGATCGCCTCGGTCAGAGCGCTCTTGGTCTCGCCGGTGAAGGTGAACGTGGCGGCATCGCCCTCACCCTCAACATCGATCTTGACGACCTGCCCCGCCCGAAGATCCCCATACAAGATCTTCTCCGACAGGACATCCTCCAACTCCCGCTGAATCGTCCGCCGC
>NZ_JAFCNB010000028.1 GCF_017896165.1 Microbispora oryzae | reverse complement strand
CCTGGTCCGCGCCGGGGCGACCTTCATCAACGGCAAGCTCGTCGAGCGGCCCGAGGAATCACCGGCTATCGAGGACCCGTCGATAGCCGCTTAAAAGATCCCGATCCACAGGTATTGACGATTGCTCGTCGACGGCGACGGGATGATCAGGCAGGCAGGGCGTGCGCGCCGCGCGGGGCAAGACCAGGTCACGGGCTGATCGCCGTGCCATTAGCGTGCCATTGAGCAGGGTGACGAGGGGTCAATCACGGTCACTCATGACCGGCCCGACGCCCAGGTCAGCCGCCCTACGAGGCGTGATCCATGCGATTCCCAAGCTGACAGCGCGGGTTCTTTCGTCACCTGCTCCAGTGAAGAAGGCCAGGCCGGGGACCGCTTCCCGCCCTGGCTTGATCTTTCTGGGCTACTAACCGATTTGCCGCGTCCACTACGGGTTACGGCTGGCGGCTGGCGAAGAGCTCTAAGTGATAGCACTGCGGGCAGCGATGGGCGTCTATCAGCCATTTGGGGCGGCCCAGCAGCTTGGCTCCGCCGAATATTCCCCGTTCCAGTTCACCTTCCACCCAGACGCCGAAGCCGGGCTGTTGTTGGTCGGCTAGAAAGCCCGGCTCCAGGCCCTGGTGTCCGCAGTGGGTGCACTTTCCATCAGACATTGGACGATCATACGGACAGGCGGGTTTCCCGGCTATGGGAGATCAAGGAAGGGATGACCACGCGGCGGTCACCCTGCGGAACGGCACGCTCATTGAGGTCATGCCGCCCGTGGTAGCTGCTCCGTAGTTGCAGTTCTAGTTGCAATCCAGCGCCGTCCAATGCCGTCCCAGATGGACCGGCCGCGCACGTTGGTCCAGGTGGAA
Source organism: Microbispora oryzae (assembly GCF_017896165.1). Lineage (GTDB taxonomy): Bacteria > Actinomycetota > Actinomycetes > Streptosporangiales > Streptosporangiaceae > Microbispora > Microbispora oryzae. The sequence continues at coordinate 58,562 of NZ_JAFCNB010000028.1, read as the reverse complement.
CGGATCGGGACGGCCGAGAGCCGAGCTGCTAATGCGGTTTGGGTCTTAAGCCCATCCGGGGTTCAAATCCCCGAGCCTCCGCAGTTCAAAGCCCCTTTCGCTGGCTTCAGCGAGAGGGGCTTTTTGATCTTCCCTCGCACGCGTCCACGAGCGTGGCGACGTTCCCGGTGACCTTGTGGGCCCAGGGCCGGTCTCGACCGCCGGCAGCCCGGGACGCGACGTCCCCATCGGTCAATGACCTACCATCCCGGCATGCCCGTCGTGCTCGTGAACGGCCTGCCCGGCTCGGGGAAGACCACCCTCGCCAAGGCCCTCGCCCAGACTCTCGGCCTGCCTCTCTTCAGCAAGGACCGCATCAAGGAATCCCTCGCCGACACACTGGGCATCGAAGCGCCGCCCGGCGTGACCGGCCGTCAATGGAGCCAGCGACTCGGCGCGGCAGCAGGGGAAACCCTATGGGCGCTACTCGCCGATGCGTCGTATGGTGCAGTGCTTGAAAGCCCATGGCTGGCGAACCTGAGACCGATTGTCATCGCCGGCCTGGAGCGTGCACGAGTCTCCAATGTCCACGAGGTGTGGTGTGACGTCCCCGTATCGCTCGCGCGTCAGCGAAGCGAAAAACGATCCGCCGACCGGCACCCCATCCACTACGCCTCCCATGTAGAGGATCAGCAGTGGGACGAATGGGCACTCCGAGCAGAGCCACTCGCTCTCGGCCCCGTCTACCGCGTGAACACCAGCCAGGCAGTGGACATCACCAAACTGGCCATGCAGATACGCGAAGACCGCTCCTGACGCCTGCGGCGGGGCCGTTCAGCTCCGGTATGGCCCGCGCACCGCTACTGCCGTCCTAACCGGCCATACCGATGAGTATCGCCGCAGCGGCCAGGCCGAGCGCCAGCGGGTAGGCCCACCATCGCGGCGCCGGGCCGTCCGTCAGAACACGCACGCCCAGCGGCACCAATGCCAGGCACAGGCCGACAGCGGCGACAACGGACATCGGCCCCGTGCCCTTGAGCACGCCGATCGGCAGCGCGCTCATCGATGCCAGGGCCACGGATCTGGCGATGCCCAGCACGCCCGCCCGCCACGCCCCGACAGCCAGCACGATCCAGCCAAAGAAGATCGCGAACGACAGCGTGTGGAACACATGGAAAGCGCCGTAGGAGTCCGCGATCGCCTTCTGCGCCGCTTCCAGACTCTGGACGCGGACGAGCTGGAAGGCGAGATGGTTGATCCCGGCGTGGAACGCGCGCGCGAACAGGCCGAACATGACCAGCGTGCCGCCCCACAGTGCCCAGCGCGGCCGGGCCACCCACACACGCCTGACCAGGGCGATGACCGCGGGCCAGAGCAGGACGTTCCCGGCTGCGAACGCACTGTACGACAGGCTCATCCGGCCCGGACTGACAGCGAACGCGGCGAGCTGTGAAGGAAAGAAGCCGTCTACGTCGGCGCGGAGCAGGACTCCGGTGAGCATCAGAACCGGTCCGAGCAGAAGCCCTGAACCTTCGACCCAGCGGCCGGGGAACTCGAACGAGGGGGTTGCCATGTCGTCGATCCAAGCCGTGCCGCCCTCGTCGCACATTGGCGCCCGGACGAGCCTTCGGGTAGTCCTGGTACTACCCCGGCTCGGCCTGCAGGTAGGCCAGGACGGCGAGCACACGGCGGTGGCCGTCGGCGGTGGGCGGCAGATCGAGCTTGGCGAAGATACTGGCGATGTGCTTGGCCACCGCGGCATCGGTGACGAAGAGGGCCTGCGCTATCGAGGCGTTGGACCGCCCTTCGGCGATCAGGGCGAGCACTTCCCGCTCCCTCCGCGTGAGGCGCTCCAGCGGGTCGCGTCTCATGCCCAGCAGTTGCCGTACCACCTCGGGGTCGACGACCGTGCCACCATCCGCGACCTGGACGAGCGCGTCGACGAACTCTGTGACCTGCCCGATCCGCTCCTTCAGCAGATAGCCGACACCGGCGCCGCGGCCGGAGGCGAGCAGTTCGGCCGCATAGGTCTGCTCGACGTACTGGCTGAGCACCAGCACGGCCAGATCCGGCTGTGTCGCGCGCAACGCCAGCGCGGCCCGCAGCCCTTCGTCGGTGAAGCCCGGCGGCATGCGCACATCGACCACCACGACGTCGGGCGAATGCTCATCAACCGCGGTGATCAGTGCGGCGGCGTCTCCAACGGAAGCGACGACCGTATGCCCGAAGCGTTCGAGCAGCCCCGCCAGACCCTCACGGAGGAGCACGGCATCTTCGGCGATCACTACGCGCACGGGATCTCCACAGTCATCGACGTCGGCCCGCCCGCCGGGCTGGACAGCGACAGTCTGCCGCCGACTGCCGCGACCCTGTCGGCCAGCCCCGCCATACCGGTGCCGCCTGCCGGATCGGCGCCGCCGACCCCGTCGTCCCAGATCTCCACGACAAGCACGTCGCCGACCAGACGACCACGGATCCGCGCCCGGTTCGCCCGACTGTGTTTGGCGACGTTCGCCAACGCCTCGGCCGCGACGAAATAGGCCGTCGCCTCGACGGCGTCGGGCAGTCGCTGCGATAGGCGGAGGTCCATGTCGACGGGGATCGGTGAACGCGTGGCGGCGCCTCGTACGGCGGCGGCGAGGCCCCGGTCGGTGAGCACCTGCGGGTGTACGCCGCGGATCAGCTCCCGCAACTCGGCCAGGGCCCGTTGGGCCTCCTCGTGGGCCTGGGCGAGTTGCTCTGCGGCCGGCGAGTCCTGGGGAAGGTCGAGCCGGGCGAGGCCGAGCCGCATGCTCAACGAGACGAGCCGTTGCTGCGCGCCGTCGTGCAGATCGCGCTCGATCCTGCGGCGTTCCGTCTCGAAGGCGTTCACCAGCCGGGCACGCGAGCGGAGCGCCTCGGCCAGCTCGGTTGGAGCGAGCAGCGCCCTGGCCACGGCCTGACGCGCCCCCGCCCACGCGGTGACAACGTAGGCGGCCACCGGAAGCAGGATGAGCCCTGCCGCCGACGCCGTCCAGGCCGCGGCTGGAGCCCAGTCCTCATCGGTGGGTTGCAGGACGGGCGACAGGATCAGTACGGCGGGACCCGCCACGGTGACGCAGGCCACCACCAGGTCGATCCACCAGAGCAAGAGCAGGGAGACCAGGCCCAGCACCGCCTCTCGCGACCGCTGGGAGCGCCACGGGGGGAGCGGCGCAAGGTCGACCAGCTGAAGCCGCCACCGCTCGAACTTCGCAACGAGCGGCACCAGCAGAACCGCGACGGCGAGCCCCGCCAAGACCATCAGAGGGAGGAGCTGCAGTAACGAGATCGCCACCACCGCGGCGACAACGGTGGTGCCGGGTATGAGGCTTGACAGCAGATAGAGCAGCGACCGCCACGGCCAGCCTGACCGCAGGAAGGACAGCGGGCGCCGGGAAAGAGCCTCCAGTGCGGTCGAGGTGTGCACCGTCAGACGCTATCCGCCATGGACCCGAGCCCAAGAGTCCGATATGTCCTCTGCCGGCGTCGGCCCGGCCCACCGCCGGCCGACAGGTCGTCGGGCAGGCGGGTGGGTGCGCTGCTGAAGACCGAGGGTACGCCGACGGGCGTATTGGGGGCATCGCCCCGCGCCGGATGTGCGGCGCGCGTCGTGCCCGGACCCTGGGGTCATGACCTATGACAGTGCTTCGGCGCACGGGCGCGTCACGATGTGCCGACTGTCGTTGACCGGTGTGATCGGGCCGGTCCTGTCGGTCGTGGTGTTCACAGTGGCAGGCATGCTCAGGCCCGGCTATTCGCCAGTGCACCAGGCGATCAGCGCACTCGGGAACGGCACCGGTGGACTGCTCATCGACGCCGCAGGGGTGCTGATGGGAGCCGGAACGCGCGGCACTACGCCTGGTACGCGGCGTTCGGCTACCGACTCTTCCGAGGCCCGGTCGCACAGGTAGATCTCAAAGCGTGAGGACGAGGCGACCACGGAGGCCGCCTCTGGCCAGGCGTCGGTGTGCGGCGGCGACGTGGTCGAGCGGCATCGTCTCGGCCACGCAGGGAGAGGGCGCCCGCTTCAACCAGACCGACCAGCTTGGACAGGAAGGCGGCGTTCGGCGAGCCGGAGGTACGGACGATGACTGCGCGTATTAAATCTCCCCGTCATTCCACGTGTTTGCGGGCTTGAGCACAACCATATGGAGAGTTACTCTCTGTCGGAAAGTGCATACAGCAAGGTGCGTATCGTACGGACGGGAGCGTGATGACCCCTCACACCGCCTCTCAGCGGCGAGAGCAGGCAGGCATGGCCTATGACGCGTACCTCGCGACCTGCCCGACGCGTCAACTTCTCGACAGGATCAGCGACAAATGGGTGAGTCTCCTGCTCAACGCCCTCGCCGACGGGCCGCAGCGCTACAGCGGCCTGTCTCGTAAGATCGCCGGTGTCAGCCAGAAGATGCTCACGCAGACCCTGCGTGCCCTGGAACGCGATGGCCTGGTCTGTCGCTCCGTCACGCCCTCGGTCCCGGTACGGGTCGATTACGCCCTCACCCCGCTGGGGGGAAGCCTGCTGCCCGTGATGCGGGCCATCAAGGACTGGGCCGAGATGCATATCGAACAGGTCGCCGCCGCCCGCGACGCCTACGACAGCCGCTCTCTCGGCCAGGCGTCCCTGCCCGATAACGGGTGAGTGTTGACCGGGCCGTGTTTCACGGTCATTGGGTAGGTTCTCTGTGTGTCTGTGGTCTCGGGTGTGGTCACCGCCGTGGCGATCTCATTTGTCATCGGTTACCTGGCATGGATGATCGTCGCGAACCTGCCCCGGCGTGGCCACGGCACCACGTTCGGGGAGGCCGATCATCAGGGCGTTGTGCTGTACTGGCGGCCCGGCTGCCGATTCTGCATGCGGCTCCGGTTCCGCCTGCGCTTCACCCCGCTGGAGTACCGTGAGATCAACATCTGGCGGGATCCGGAGGCGGCGGCGTTCGTCCGTTCCGTAGCCGATGGGAACGAGACGGTCCCGACGGTGACCGTGGCGGGGGCGGCCATGGTGAATCCCTCCGTCCAGCAGTTGATCGGCGCCGTCCGGGCGTCCGCGCCCCAACTGCCGCCCCGAGCGAAGGACGCCGAGGATCCTTCGTAACCACCGGCCGTTGCGGTACGGCTCGGCTCCGAATCACTGCCCTCGTTCCTGCTCCTCGGGAGGCGCGCGTTGGACTGTTTCGGACGAATGGGTATGAATCGGGCGAAAGAGCGGAGCGGATAGGCCGGGGACCGCGAAGCGGGCTCGGCTGTCCGGACGACATCCGGGGGTTCCCATGGTCAGACGACTCTTCGTCCTGCTCGCCCTCATGGCCGCGACGCCCGTCGCAGGCGGTGCCGTGGCCCTCGCCGCTTCGGCGGCCGAATCGCCGTCCGCGTCGCCGGTTCTGAACGAGCAGGACCGGACCTTCCTGGTCGACGCGCATCAGGGCAATCTGGCCGAGATCCAGGCGGGTCGGCTCGCGGAGAAGCAGGGGACGACGCAGGCGATCCGGGACGCCGGGACGACCCTCGTCCGTGACCACGGCAAGCTCGACAAGGACGTCATGCGTGTGGCGGACAAGTTGGGCGTCGCCCTGCCGGACAAGCCGACCAAGAAGCAGCAGGCCCAGCTGGACGCGTTCGCCGCGAAGGCGGGCACCGCCTTCGACAAGAAGTGGGTCTCCGCAGAGATCGCCGATCACCGCGGCGACCTCGCCGCCGGCAAGCAGGAGGTGTCGGACGGTTCTTCCCAGCAGGTGAAGGAGCTAGCGAAGGGCGCCAAGCCGGTCGTCCAGCGACACCTGGAGATCCTCAAGAGCATCAAGGGCGGTGGATGACGTGGATGCTCAGAGCACAAACTTGACGATCAGCCAGATCAGGACGGCCCACGACGCAAGGCCGACCAGCGTGACCACAATGAGGCCGCGCAGCCGGTAACGCTTGCCCTGTGGACCTGGCGGCTCGTCCACGTGCCCTCCACCGCGAGGTGCTGGTCGCGCACCCCCCGGGCGCAGTTCAGGAATACCAGGAGCGGGTCGCGTGTGCTGACATCCGAAGGCTACGTACGGAGATGTAACCATCACGTTCGATCACCATTGTGGCCCAAGAAGGTCCACAGCTCGTGACGGCTCGGCCTCCCGGCGGGCAAGTTATTGGCGCGGACCGGGGTAGGGGGTCTGGTAGAGTTACACCCGTTGCCAAGCACCTCAGGTGCGACAGGCGGCAGGCGGCCGTAGCTCAATGGATAGAGCATCTGACTACGGATCAGAAGGTTAGGGGTTCGAGTCCTCTCGGCCGCGCAACACGGAAGCCCAGATCATCAGTCGATGACCTGGGCTTTCTCACGTTCTGGATCAGTTGGCTGTGTCCGGCTGTGTCCGGCCGTCAGCCGTTGTCTACGGGTGATCCTTCCCAATGCCTTCCCGCGGGGGAAGCGCGTAGGACTTCGCTGATCCGACGCATGGCGGATCTCGTCATGACCCACGGCGTACTGTTGCCGTTTCCTGCGCGCGGGCTGTGAGCGCCGTTCTCGCGCTCCGAGCCGCGGGGCCGCGAGGGGGCATGAGCTCCCGTGCCCTGAAGAACAGACTGTAGGTAATGTGATCCAATAGGACACACCACTCGCATGGTCACCGTGAAGCCGCTACCCCGAACAACCACCACAGAGCCTTGGGGGTCCCCCTGTCCTCCGCAGCCGACTTCCGCGTTCTCACGCGCATGCGTATGCGCGAGGCGCGCGTACTGCTTGAAGCCAAGGAATGGTCGGGTGCGTACTACCTTGCTGGCTACGCCGTCGAGTGTGGGCTAAAGGCGTGCATAACTCGCAATTTCGGGCGTTATCGCATGCCCGACAAGGATCTAGTCAAAGACAGTCATGTACATGATCTTGAGAAACTCGTGAGGCTGGCGGAGCTTAATGGACAACGTCAGGCACTTGAGGCGAGTGATCCGGCCTTTGCTGTCAACTGGGCGACCGTGAAAGACTGGAATGAAAGCAGCAGGTATAATGAATGGACCGAGGCTGAAGCTAAGGATCTATATAAGGCGATCAATCAGCGCACGCACGGAGTCCTTCAATGGGTGAGAAAGCATTGGTGAAGCGCGACATCCACGAGGGTGCGCGTCTAATCCAAGCGCTGATCGATGACCATTTCTCGGTAACCGCAGCGCTTTGGATTTCACCCCACGATTCTGATGAGTGGCAGCTAGCTATTGCGATGCCAATGAGCAATCGCACCTCCAGGACGGCTGCATATCGACTGATCCAGAAAGAGTTGATGAGCCTTGGCTTGGATTTGCCGCTCAGTAGAATCAGACTCATTAGCGACGACGATCCAAGTATCCAGAACCTGCGTAGCCTAGTCGAAGCAGACACAAGTGGCCGCACAGCGCTTAAAGTAAGTATCTCCGAGGCCTTTGGTCAGTCCTTGGATCAGGGCTATATCTATGCTCTTGGGCCGCTTAAGTACGAACGAGAAGTGCTGTCTGCCCTCCAGCGTATGTCCGATTTGGGTAGGATGTACGAGGCGCGAGCGTTTCTCTCAAATGACGCTCCTGGTGTGGATGCAATTTTCGCAACCGAAAGAAGAATCGTCCTCGTCGAGATCAAGGCACTCAAAAAACCTGTCGATCAGGCACTTATAGCGCGAACGGTAGCGCTTTACAATCCTGCTAGGGAACTTTTTCCTCGACCGGTAGCATTCCTGATAATTTCGAGAAGTGGGTTTAGTGCGGCGGCTTACGACTATGCCGCTATCCAGGCCATCAAGATTGGGTTGGCTCAATGGATGGGGCCAGAGGATGATCCCGCCCTGCAAGTGGCAGTGTCTATGCTCTTGAGTGATTAGGACACGCTCGACATGGACTGCCGAAAGAGCGTGCTTGCTATCGATAGCACATCGATGTTCGGCTCCAGCCTGCAAGAAAGCCGCTCGGTCTATGTGGCAGTTCGGGCTGAGCCCGGGTCGTCAGGCGATGACCCGGGCTTTTCGTTTTCTCGGTCGGCGGTGCCCGGCTGCCTTCGGGTCTCCGGTCAATCCCTCTCAATGTCTTCCGGCGAGGACGGACGTAGAACCTCGCTGATTCGGCGCATGGCGATTTCGTCATGACCCACGAGGCACTTCTCGTAGGTCCGGTGGAGAACCTCCACGCTGTTGCCGGCCCACTCGGATACCTGCTTTGGCGAGACGCCTGCGTTGAGCCAAGTAGAGAGGCAGGCGTGCCGAAGATCGTAGGGGCGTCGTGCGAGCGGTGAGGCGTACTCCTCGGGAGTCAGTGCCTTCTTTCGGGCCTTCCTCCAGATCCGGAGAACCGTACTCTTCGCAAGCACCCCACCGTGCGCACCATGGAAGACGCGCCCGCCGGGGCCGGTGCCGTGGTCTTTGAGGTGCCTCCGCAGGATGGTCACCAACTCGGGTGGACATGGAACCGAGCGCGTCTCGCCCTCGGCGCGGTGCTTGAGACCGCGCGTGTCACGCTGTTCCCCGGTGTCCGTCCACTCTTTGCCAACCTCGGGTGTGGCGCCGGTCAGGTACAGCTCTCCCCAGGTGTCGGCGGCATCGGGAAGGGTCAAGTCCTTCTCCCGCAGATTGACGGCTTCTTCGGGGCGCAGTCCCGTGAAGTAGAGCACGGCGAAGAATGGCATGAGCAAGGCGCCACTCGGCTTCTGGCTTGCCACGGCGGCGAGAAGGGCGCGCGCCTGGTCAGGGTTGACCACGGAGCGGCGGTCAACCTGAAACGTCGTCTTGGTGACCGTCCACTTGAGATCCGGAATCGGGTTTTTATCGAGCAACCCAACTTCCACCGCGTAGGCCAGGGCATTGGACAGGATGACCCGATGTCGCCTGTTCGAGCTGGCGGCTACGCGCTTGCCGTCCAAGCGGATTGTTGCGGCATTGAGCAGCGCCCGCGCGGTTGCAGCAGCCGAGAGCGCCGACACTTGTAGGGAGTTCCGCTCGACCCATTCGAGGATTTCGCGTGGTCTCTCTGGGCAGTTCGGACGCTCTTTAGTGTTGAATCCCCAGCGTCGAAGTGCTGTGCGGACCTCCTTCGAGTCGTACGGGCAGGCGGCGGAGTCGAGCATGCCGAATGTAGCCATCGTGAGCGCGTACGCGATGCCGGCGCGATGCTTGGCAGATGCGTCGGTCCATTTCATGTCCACGAACTTGCAGGCGAAGCTGTACCAGCTCATGTCGGGCCGGTCGGCCCGTGCCCAGGAAGCGGGCTCGCCGGTGGCAAGGCTGAAGGGCTCGCCGCTCCTCGCAGCGGTGACCAACTTGCTTCGGAAGGCGTCGGCTTGAGCTTCCTTCGGGAACGGTCTCTTCCACATGAGCCCGGCGGTTTGCCACAGGACGCGGTATGAGGTGACTGTTCCCTTGGCGTTCTTGCGCTTTTCAATCTTGTAGACGCGGACATTGAACGTCGTGTTGCTCATCAGGCGGCGTCCTCCAGTGCGGCGAGCCAGCGGTCAAGGTCGGCACGGCGGATGCGCAGGTCGCCGTTGGGGAGCTTGATGCACCTCGGGGCGCGGCCTTTGGCGCGCCAGTCGTAGAAGGTCGATCGGGAGATCCGCAGTTCGGCGCAGACCTCGGCGAGAGTGAGCTTGTCGCGGGGTGTGGTCATGGCCTTACCGGTCCTTCCGGCGTCATGAGGGAGGGGTAGGTGACGGGTTTGAGGGGGTGAGCCGTACCAGCCGTACCAGCCTCGTTTTTGCTGGTCAGGGCTGGTACGGCTTGTTTGGTGGTACGGCTTGAGCCGTACCAGGGTTTCAAGCCGTACCGCTGTGACCTGCGGAATTGAGGCTGGTACGGCTGGTACGGCTTCCCCTCGCCAACGGGACAACATCCGCCCGCGCGGCGCCGCCGGCGGGGGTCTCGGGCGCGGGGTCGGGGGTGGGGCAGTAGCGCTGCTAGGCGTCGGCGAAGTCGCTGCGGTGGTAGCCCTTGGCCTGCCCGTGCGGGAAGCGGATCGTGGCCGGGCGGATGTCATATTCGCGCAGGATCGTGCCGAGCTTCATCGGGGTCAGACCGGTAGGGCCGAAGTCGGCCCAGCCGCTTTCGGGGTCGGCCTTGAGCCGTTCGAGCAGTACGGCGGTCGGCAGGGCCGTGTCGGTGCCGAAGGCGGTACGGCAATCGGCCAGCAGCCGGACACGGGTGGAGGTTTGGTCGTTGTCGTCGGCTTCGGCGGTCAGGGCCAGAGCGGCGACGCGGGCGCGGTCGGGCCAGTGGGCGCCGGCGTGGTCGGCGACGGCCACGAGGGGTTCCCAGGTGTCGGCGGCGCGGTCTTCCAACGGCATGGCGGGTTCGGCTGTCTCCAGGGTGGGCAGGTCAGCGCGCAACCACAGCGCGAGGTCGCCGGCGAGCGCGCGCAGCGGGGGGCGGTCGCGCTTGTGCCGGTAGGGGGCGACCGTCTCACCGGGGCCGCGCCGGCGCATCCGGATGACGACGGCGCGGTCTTCGATCGTGTCGGGCATCGCGCCGATACCGGCGAGCGCGGCCATCGCGAAGGTGGGGATGGACTCAACCCGGTTGGCCGCGGCGTCGTAGCGCTTGGCCGGGCGGTTCCGCTGGTGACCGGCGTTCAGCAGCCCGCGAAGGTCTTCGTTGGCGTCGGCCTTGGGGCCGAAGATGGTGTCGGCCTCGTCCACGAGCAGCGTCGGCGGGTCGTCGGTGATGGAGCGGTAGACCGCGGCGGGTGAGGAGTTGACGGTGATGAACGGCTCGTGGCAGGTGGCTTCCACCACGTCCAAGAGTCGGGACTTGCCGCACCGCTTTTCCGGGGCACGGATGACCAGGCGGGGGGCGTGCGCCCATGCGGGTTGGGCGTGGGTGGCGGCGATCCACAGCGCGACGGCATCGGCCGCCTCGGGCGTCGGCAGGATCACGTAGCGGACCAGGGCGGCGCGCAACTGATCGAGCAGCGCCGCGCCGTTGCGTGCTGGTTGAGCGGGGCGGGTCAAGGTCGGTCTCCCTCCAAGTGGTGACATGCGTGAGGGGGCGGGGTGCAGCGTGGTCAGGTGCGCATGCCGGCGGTGAGTCCGGCGGCGATGACAGCGGCGATCTCGCGGGGGCTGTTGGGGTCGCCGTGGGCGTTGGCAGCCTCGGCAGCGTCGGTCAGGGCGTGTTCAACCAGCTCGCGCGGGAGTACGCCGCGGGCGATGAGCTTGCCGAGCTTCCACGCGGCGAGGTTGAGCGCGCGGTTGCGCCCTCCTACGGGTGCGCCGGCGACGCGTTCGACTTCGCCGGTCAGGGCGGCGCGTCCGTAGCGGGACAGCCGGGCATGGTCGAGGTCGGCCAGGCGGGGGCGTGTGCTCGCCGGTGGGGCCGCCGTGGTCGGTGGCGTGGCGAGCAGTGAGGCGAGCCAGGCGGGCAGCGGCGCGGGCGGGGTCGGGTTGGTGATGGTGTAGGTGCCGGTGCCGTCCGGCAGGGAAACGAAGCTGCCGGGGCCGACGACGTAGCCGCCGCGCCCGCGGGTGTCGATCAGCCGGCCCAGCCCGTTGCCCTTCTCGCCGCTGGTGTTGCCCAGGGTCACGCCGGGTGGGGCGGTGAAGTACAGGTGCCTGCCGTCGCGGCGCGTGGTCACGGTGAAGGTGTCGGCGGGGTAGGGCTGGCCGTGCCGCTCGCACAGATGGCGGAACACGTCCTCACCGGTGGTCAGGCCACGTTCGGCGGCGTCGGCGGGCGGGTGCTCACCGGGCTTGGGCAGGTCCAGGTCTACGACCACGAGACGGGAGGGGCCGCAGGCGACGCCGATGTTGCAGGGCCGCCGCTCCCAGAACCGGGCGATCACGTCGGGGTTGGTGGTGGCGTGCTGTTCCCAGGCGGTGAAGCCTCGTAGCGGGTACTTGCCGCGGGGGGTGATGGGGAAGACGTGCCAGCCGCGGGCGGCGCAGTTGAGCGCCGCGGCGATCAGGTCACGGCTCACAGGGTGCTCCTTTCGTGTGGTCGAGCGGTGACGGGGCGGGGGTCGAGGGTGGGACGGGCCGTCCCCCACTTGGTGGCCTTGGCGCGGCGGCTGGTAGGGCCACCAAGTGGGGGTGGCGGGGTGGTCAGGCGGCAAGGTGGTCCCTGTCGCCGGTGGCGGCGTCGGCGAGTACGGCGGCGGTGATGGCCTGTTCGAGGCAGACCTTGTGCACGGGTTGGCCGTCGTCGTCGCGGAAGTGGGCGGTGGTGCCGCAGTAGCGGCACGGGTCGGGGCGCGGGCCGCGGTAGGCCACGCAGTTGGTACAGCCGGGCGGGTGCCGGGGCGGCGAACCGGGGCCGGCGGTCACGCGCACGTCGCAGCACAGGACGCAGCCGGTTCGGTGACGCAGGACGGGCCGGGCGGTGGTCTTGGCCCAATCGAGCAGCAGTCGGCCGTTCCACATCCGGTAGCGCCGCCCGCGGTAGGTCACGATGCCCTCGGGGTCCATCGGCCAGCCCTCGGGTTAGAACGGCGGCTCGTCGTCGGACCAGCCGCCCGACGTGCCGCCGGCGGGCGCCCCCGCGGGCGCGGTGGTGTGCCAGGGGTCGCGCTCGGGGCCGCCGGCGCTGTTGCCGCGGGTGCGGGCGGTCTTGGTCACCTTGGCGGTTGCGAAGCGCAGGGACGGGCCGATCTCGTCCACGGTCATCTCGATGACGGTGCGGTTGTCGCCCTCGCTGGTCTGGTAGGTGCGCATTCGCAGTCGGCCGGTGGCGATGACGCGGGTTCCGCGGGTCAACGACTCACACACGTGCTCTGCCAGGTCGCGCCATGCCGAGCAGCGCATGAACAGCGCCTCGCCGTCCTCCCACTGCTCAAGCTGCTTGTTGTAGGTACGGGAACTGGTCGCGATGGTGAAGCCGGCCACGGCGGTGCCGGTGTTGGTGTAGCGGATTTCGGGGTCGTTGGTCAGGTTGCCGGTGATCGTGATCGTGGTCTCGCCGGACATGGGCGGTCTTCCTTTCAGGGTTTGCAGGGGTGGCGGGTGATCAGCGGACGTTGAGCAGGCGGGCGCCGGGGCGAAGGCGGCGGCCGGTGCTGAGGCAGTCGGGGCAGTAGCCGGTGGAGCTGGCGAACACGCGGCTGAGGCGGTAGCCGGTGCCCTTGCAGGGGCGGCACGTGGCGTAGGGGCGCTGGGCGAGGCGGCGGCGGTAGGCGATCAGGGCGGCGGAGGTCAGGACGGGCAGGGCGAACAGGAGGGCGGGGTTGAGCGCGGCGCCGGCCAGAGCGAGGGCGAGGGCGAGGCAGGCGATTTTCGGCATGGCGAACCACAACCTTCGGCGGTGATGGGGGCGGAACAGAGGGGCGACTTAAGAGGGGCTTTGGTCACGCTCGGTGACGGTCGGCGTGTGACGGCGGGGCGAGTGGTGCGGGGGTGTCGACGTTGGGTGTCCGGGTGTCCGGGTGTCCGAGGTGTGTCAGGAGGTGGGGGGTACCGCGGTGCTGGCGGGGCGTGGAGGGGGTCCCAGACCTCCCGGACACCCGGACGGACGGGCCGTTTGCGCTGATCAGATGGGTGTCCGGGGCGGATGTCCGGGGAGTGAGAGTGTCCGGGCCGAACGTTCGGCCCGGATGTCCGGGGCAACGGTCAGGCGGCCGGCCACTTGGCGATCTCGCCGGGGACGGTGATCTCGCCGCGGTGGATACGCTGCGCAGCCGCTGTCAGGTCCTCTCGGGCGTAGCCGCGGGCCTCGCGACCGTTCCGGATGAACGCCCTCGGGAGGGTGGTCACGCCCAGCGGGCGCAGCAGCGCGGCCAACTCGGTCGGGGTGATGCCGAGAGCATCGGCGAGGGTGGCGCTGTGCATACGGTCGTCGTTGGCGTCGGCGAAGGCGTGCAGCGCGCGGCGAAGGATCTCCGGAAGCGGCCACCCCGGCGTTGGCGCCGCGGGCCTCGCCGGCACGGGCGCCCCGGCGTTGGTGGGCGCGGGGGCGAGCTGGTCTGCCGGGCGGAGCCGTGTGCGGGGGTCGGGCCAGTCGGCGGCCGATCCCGCCGGGGGCGGGGTGGTGGTGCGGGCCAGGGTGAAGGGGTCGGCCCAGGAGTCCGCGCCGCCGTTCAGGACGGTCAACCGGCGCGCCGGCGCCGCGGGGACCGGGGGCGAGGTGGGCGGGTGGTCGAGGGCGTAGGGGTAGGTGGTGGCCTCCTCGGTGGTGTCGTCGGCGTCGAGGTCGGCGAAGGCGGCGGCCATCCGCTGGTAGCGACTGGCGTACGATTCGCCGGCGGCGTCGGCGGATGCGGGGTCGAGGTTCGGTCGGGTGGTGGCGATGACGAGCGCGGCCTGTTCGATCTGCGCGGGCAGCACGTTGTAGGCGCGGAAGGGGCGCGGGGTGGCGCCGTCGAGGCTGACGAACCCGGTTCCCTTGCCGGCGAGCTGGTCCATGGACACGCCGCTCTTCCAGCCGAACATGTGGCCCAGCTCTTCCTCATCCGGGCCGTGCATCTGAATCCGTACGCCGGTCTGTTTGCGCATGTTGACCGGCACCAGATCCGAGGTCGGGCGCAGGGCGGAGATGATGAGGTTGACGGCCTCGTTGCGGCCGATGTTCTGTAGCTCGCTGAGCAGCGCTTCTAGCTCGCGGTCTTTGACCGCTTGGGCGCCTTCGTCCACGATGATGGTGATCTGCGGTAGGTCGGGACTGACCGGCAACAGGTTGGTGTTGTGGGCGCGCTTGAGCCGCCGATAGCTGGCCTTGCGGTGCTTGGCGATGGCAATCCCTGCGGTGATCATGCGCTTGCCTTCCCGCAGGTTCGGGGCGGCCCAGTCGATCGGGCAGCGCTGCACGCGCCCGTCCAACCACACATCGATCCACGGTTGGGTCAGCCCGCCCCCGTTCAGGTCGAGATGCCAGACCAGGTTGTCGGTGCAGCGGCCCAGGGCGACGGAGATGTCTTGCAACAGGGTGGTCTTGCCGCTTCCCCGCTTCCCGGCGATCAGGACCGACTCTTCCCGCACCAGCGCCCCGGCGGGATCGGCGTTGGTGTGCTCACCCCAGCAGATCGGCTCAAGCACGCTGGCCGGGGAGTAATCGGCCGGATAGGTGATGGTCTGGGCCAGCCGGTTGACGGTGGATACGCGCAGCACGACCGCGCCGCGGTGCACCCCGCCGCAGATTTCCACCCCGCACCCTTCGGGCAGGCGGGCATCGGTCGCCAGGGCTTCGGCGAAGCTTTCCAGTTGCTTGCGGGTGATGCCACCGCCGGGCAGGTCCACCAGCACGTCATAGCCGGTGCCGGTGGGCCAGGTAATCACGTCGGTCACGGTGGCGCGGATGCGGCAGACCCGCAGCAGCCGGGCTTCCCATTCGGCGCCGATGCGGGCCGACTGCCGCAACACCAGCGCCTTACCGGCCCGGTTGGTGCGGGGGGTGGCGCTGCCGAGCGGGGCGAGAATCCCCGCGGTCAGCGCCCCGATACCGAGGGCGGCGAAGGTGTTGAGGGTCCACGGCGTGGTTGCCAGTGTCCAGGTCAGCCAGCCGCCCCCGCCGATCCAGCAGGCCATCCGGTAGACGATTCCGCTGGGTGTGGTGTTGCGGTGGGCGCCCACCACGACCGTGCCCAGCAGGCCGGCGGCGGTGACGGCGCCGCCCCAGATCGGGTCGAGGGCGGTCACGTCGCCGACCGTGGCGAGCGCCGCCAGGGCAAGGGTCCCCTGCGCGGTGGCGCTGACGGGGCCGCGCGGGGCAAGGGACCAGTCGGCGCGCGGCTTGGCGGTCGTGGTGGTGCCCACCTGGGATCTCTCCTTTCACTCCTCGCATATGCCGGGTCGGGGGCAGCT
Source organism: Microbispora oryzae (assembly GCF_017896165.1). Lineage (GTDB taxonomy): Bacteria > Actinomycetota > Actinomycetes > Streptosporangiales > Streptosporangiaceae > Microbispora > Microbispora oryzae. The sequence goes on along the minus strand of NZ_JAFCNB010000028.1, from coordinate 42,853 downwards.
CAGACGTTCCACAGTGGTTCGTTGGTGCGCGGGGCCTCCTCGCGGCGCAGGTCGTCGGCGTGGACGCGGCGGAACAGCGGGCCGATCTCCTCAGCCAGGGCCACGAGCTGGGCCTGTGCCTGATAGAAGCGGTGGATGGCCTCCACCACCGCGGGGTCGATGGGGTATTCGGACTGAAGGCGGGTGGTGTAGGTGCGCACCGCGAGCGCCACGTAGGCGGGGACCTCGGGAAGCTGGTCGAGCTCGCGGGCGACCACCCACATGTCGGTCGGGGCGTAGCTGGCGGCGGCGGCGTTCATCTCGGCGGCGGTGGCCGCCAGCGGGAAACTGCTCATGGTCGGTGTTCTCCTGCGGTAGGTGCGGGTGGTGGTGGGTGTGGTCGAGGCGGCACCACCAGGGGTGGCGCCGTTCGTGCTGGCGGGGTCGTCCGTGGTGGTGTCGGTGGACTCGTCGGGAGGGACATCCGGCACCGCCCGGAAGAACCGGATGCGAAGACCGCACGCGCACGTGACGGTGACCTCCTCTTCGGAGGCGGGGATGGTCACGGTGTGCCAGACGCCACATCGGGGACACCGGGCGGTCCCAGTGAGGTCCGACTCCCCGCCGTTGTCGTCCTTGGCGGCGGTGGTTTGCTCGTCGGCAGCCGGGGCGGTGGTGGCCGCGCGTGTCGTGAGGCGGCGCCACCATGAAGTCAGCCAGGCCACCAGCGCGACCGCCGCGGCGGTGATCTCGGCATCCCAGCGCCGCGCCCCCTTCCGGGCGGTCAGCGCCGCCCGCCGGGCTTGGCGGAAACCGCGGGCGGTGCGCGCGGCCTTCCATGCGGTCGAGACCCGGCGGCCGGTCCGGCGGTCGGCCCAGATACCCGCCCGGCGGGCGGACCGGCCCACCGTGCGGCGGGCGGCGTGACCGGCGTTGCGCAGGCGCCGACCGGTCCGGGCGAAGGCGCGCCCGCCCCGGCGCGGGGCCTGCCGCGGGGTCTGCTCGGTACCCGCCGCGGGGGTCGTCTGCCCGCGGGTGCGGGTGCGGGTGCGGGTGCGGGTTGAGCGTGGTGACGTGCCCGCCTTCGTCGTCGTGGCGGCGGTCTTGGTGCCGTTTCGGGTCGCTCGCATGGTGCTCCCCGCCTTCGTCGTCGTGGTGCCGGTCTTGGTGCCGGTGCCGGTGGTCCGCCTGCGTGGATCGCGTCGGCGGAACCGCCCGAAAGCGCCCTTGCGGGTCGTTCGGTGGCCGGTCCCGTCCTCGGCGGAGCGGGGCGAGCGCCCCCACCATCCGCGGCGCCCGCTGGTCCTCGCCCGCTCGCGGGACTCGTGCGGGGCGGCGGTCCGGCCACCCCAACGGGCGGTCCGCTCGGCGCGGTGCGGTCGGCGTCCGATCCCTTCGGACCGGTGCGCGGTCCGCCCGTTGATTCGTCCACCGGTCCGCCCGCCTTCGCGACCGGTACGGCCGGATGCGGTCGAGACCGAACCGCGGCGCCGCCGCTCCATCGCGCCGTAGGGGTGGGCATCGGCGCGCCCCATGCGGCGCCGGCGGATGTAGACCAGCGCCCCGCCCCCCGCAGCGGCGCCGCCGGCGGCCAGCCCCCACGGCCCGGCAAGCTGATACAAGCTCGCCAGCACCGCGGCGGTTGCCGACAGCCCGCCGACTGCGAGATGCCCGGCGGGGATGCCCCGCTCGTGGCTGGCGGGTTCCTCGGGATCGGGCGCCTCGGCCTGCGGGACGTCACCGGCCGGTGGTGGGTCACCTTCGACGGCCGGGGGCGGGGCGGCGGGGACCGCGGGAAGCGGCACGGTGGTCTCCGCCGGCGGGGGCTGCTCGTCCACGGTGGTGGTGTCGTCGGTCATCAGTGGTCACCTCCTTGCGTGATCTGCTCGGGGATCAGGGTGGGGTGGTCGGCGGGGTCGGCGGGCGCCTCGGTACGCAGCCGGGCCAGCAGCACCCCGGCGCGGTCGGTCGAGATCGACTGACCGGTCTGCCGTACGGCGTCGCGGAGCCGGTCACGGGTCAACGGGATGCCGCGGGCTTCGTGGTCAGCGGCGATGCGCCACCCCAGCGGCATCAACTCATCCACATCCGCCGGCCGGGCCGCCGTACGGCGCGGCCGGTTGGAGGTCGCGGCGCTCTTGCTCGTCCGCGGCTTGGCCGGCGCCGTCGCGGGCGCGGGCTCCTCGGGCGCCGCGGCCGGGGCAGGCGTCGGCGGGGCGGGCGGCGTTGCGGGTGCGGCGGCGTCCATCTCGGCGCGCAGCCGGGCTTCCGCGACGGCGATACCGCGCTGTACCGAGGCGGCGGCCTCGGCGACAAACAGCAGCAGCACCGGGCCGCAGGAGTGAATCAGCACCCCGACCGCATCCACCCCCTTCGGGGCCAGAGCGGGGCCGGCGGCGTTCAAGCTCCACGTCATCAACCCGGCGGTCCAACGCAGCATGGTCAGCCAGCCGGCGCGCACCCCGTAGCGGTCCAGCGCCGAACCACCGACCAAGGCCACGATCAGCCCCAGGTCCACCATCGGCGACAGCATCCACGCAATCGCCGGATGAACGCCGTGCGCCAGGAGAAGACCGGTCACGTTGCCGGCGCCGTAGACCATCACGCCGACCGCGACCCCCCACACCGCGCGGTGAACGGTGCGGCTGGTGCGCTGCAACCCCGCCAGCTCGGCCGCGGCATGTGCTCGGTTCAGAGGCGGGGGGCTCTGGTAGGTGGAGGCGGTCACGCGGCCACCCCCGCAGCCTCGGCGCAGTCCAGGCACGTGCCCAGGTGGCGCGGAAGCACGTACCCGGCATCCCTGCCGCAGTCGGGACAGGTGCGGCGGGCGGCGTTCGCCTTCGCCAGCGCGTCACGCTGCCGCGGGGACGGCGTCCGCTTCGGCAACGCGAACCGCACGTCATACAGGTAAGCGGCGCGCACCCCGCCGCGGGCGCCATAGCGGCGCGAGCGCCATAACACCTGAGCCTGTACGCCCTGCCCGCCGGGACGAAGCCCCATCGCGGCAAGCTGCCGGAGCGTGAGGAGATGAGGCGGCGCCATCCGCCAGGGGAAGGTAGGGATGCCGTACCGCTGGCCGGCAGGGTCCCAGAACGCAGCACGGATGCGGCTCATGTCAGGCCGCCTCGGGCAGCGGCGCGGACAGGCCCAGCCGGGCCGCGGTGATCTCCTGCGCGGCGTAGCCGCCCCACACGCCGTCACGCGGGCGCGCCGCCAGCGCGTAGTTCAGACAGGCCAGCCGCGCCGGGCACATGGCGCAAATCGCCTTGGCCTTGGCCTCGCGCGACCCCCGCTCCGAGTCCGGCTCCTCGTCAATGTCGGGGCTGGTGAACAGATCGGCGTCGGCGGTCGTGCACACCGGTCCGGCGTCGAGAAGAACGGCCAGCAACGCCGCCGACTCCTCCTTCTCGCCGAACAGCGCGCTCACAGTGTCACTAGGCGCGGTGCCGCGTCGGGTCCGGCGCTGGTGAGAGCCGTAGGTCATGATGAGACCTCTCCTTCTTGTAAGGGGGAGCGAGGGGCGGCCTGTGTCTTGGCGGATAGGGGCCGCCCCTCTGGCGATGATCGAAAGAGATGGGCCATGCCCATCACCTGTCACGTGCGCAGCGTCACTGCCTGCGCGAGCCGCCTTTTTCGGTGGGAGGCGGTAGCCCGAATGAAGTTATGAAGTGGCGAGTGCTCAGCCCGTCGGCGCGCGGCCTATAGCCGCCTTCCCAGGTCTTCCGGCTGTGCAGGTTGCCTAACCTGCCTAAGCAGGCTGGGCAAGCACCATGCTGACTGGCTTGCCTAGTCATGTCAAGAGGCATGCGCAGGCTGCCTAGGAAAGTTGGTCAAGCGGCACTAGGCTGGCGGGTATGGAACTTGACCCGGATGACCCGCGTCCGCCCTACATGCAGGTAGCCCACCAGTTGAGGGCCGCCATCCTCACGCGAAAGTTCGCTCCGGGCGACAAGCTTCCGTCCGGCCCTGAGCTCGCCAAGCGCTTCGGCGTGGCCCGCATGACCGTTCAACAGGCCATCCGTGAACTCCGGGATGAGGGCTTGGTGGTCTCCAGACAGGGGAGCGGAGTGTTTGTTCGCGAACGGACCGCGCGTCCTGTCGGCCTGCGTCCACACATCGAACAGGCATTCAAGCGCCCCGAGGTCTCGATAGAGTTCGCGGGCTTCTCTGGCGAGACCCTGCACGGGGCGATCCAAGAGCCGCTTGACAGCATCCGCGCCGGCAAGCTGGTTCCTGAGAGCATCAGCATCCGCATCCTGATCCCGGATACGTCACGTGCGTGGTCTCTGCCGTGCCGAGTCGACACCCTTGAAGATGAGCCGCTTTTCCGTAAGCGTGCGGAGCGGATCACTTCACGCCACGCTCACGCCATCGTGGATTCCGTACAGGAATTGAAGGATCTCGGTCTCGTCGCAGCGGCGTCTGCCGAGGTGCGTGTCTGTGGCGAACCGCCGCGATCCAAGCTCTACGTGATCAACGGCGAAGAAGCGTTCTTCGGCTTCTATCCAGTCACCGAGCACACCGTTGCTCTCGGCGGGGAGCCGCAGGCCATGTATGACTTGATGGGCAAGGATGCGGAGCTGTTCCACTTCGCCCTGAGCGACGGGGAGGACTCTGCGTCCGGCCAGTTCGTCAAACAAGCCCGCGCGTGGTTCGACAGCGTGTGGAGCACGGTCGGGCGAGAGTTCGCGTGACGGCGCTCATGGGAACCGCCCTACAGGACGTGATGCGGAAAGCTGAATGCGTCCTTCTCGACTTCGACGGCCCAATTTGTGACATCTTCGCTGGCCTGCCGGCGCCCCAGGTCGCCGCGTCACTGCGCACCTTCCTTGCTGCGCGTGGCGTCGAGATCCCGCCAGCAGTCGAGGTGCTTGACGATCCGCTGGCGGTCTTCCGATTCAGCGGGCAACTTGGGGCGGAAGTGAGCCGCGCCACGCTGGACGCGCTCACGGAACTTGAAGTTGAGGCGACAGAGACGGCGCGGCCGACTCCGGGGGCCGCCGAGCTCATCTACGAGTCGAAGAGGCTCGGCAAGGCCGTAGCCGTGGTCAGTAACAACTCGTCAGCCGCGGTTACGGCATACCTACAACGGGTTGGTCTCGCAGTCGCGATCGACTACGTGTCAGCACGCGTCGATCCAGACCCAGACCTTATGAAGCCGCATCCGCATCTAGTACGGCGAGCGCTCGAATGGCTTAATGGCAATCCACCGGCAACCGTGCTCGTGGGAGACTCCGAGACGGACATGGAGGTATGCCAGGTCACGGGAGTTGTCGCGATCGGGTACGCGAATCGGCCCGGAAAGGTGTCTCGGCTCGAAGCGGCGGGTGCTGATTACGTCGTGACCAATATGGCGGACCTACTCTGAACCTGGGTCAGTTCGTATCTTGCAAGTCATTCTTCGTCCCACAAATACGAGGGTGGCCGATCCTCGTAGTAGCTAGTTCCGTAGTCTCCGACTACCCAACCGCGCTTTTTGATTAGGGCCGCGATCTCCTCAAGTAGTTCATGGACTTTGGGGTGCTCCGTGTATTCGTCATCCAGATATATGTCGTCGAGCTCTGGAGGGTTGAAAGCGATCCAGAGTAGTGCACTTTGACCTTGCATAAGACTCCTCCGATGATGTTCACAGGCCGGCCTTCGAGGCTGACTTTTTGCGCCGACAATCGATCGCTATGACGTCGATCGCTTCGGGTCCAATTTGAGCCAATGCCGCTAGTTCGGCTTCAATCTCACTGGGTTCCCTCTCATGGCACATAGCTATGTAGTATCCCCAGTTGGCGCCAGCGGCTTGCATGTACAGTGGCAATTGGTTTGTGAGGCCATGCCGAAGCTTCTTTGGTTCTCGATCCTTTTTGAACTCAATCACGCACACGGAGTCATTCAGGGTGAGAGTTAGGTCTGTTGGGCCATTGCCGTGGTTGGCTCCAGGGTGAACTTGGATGCGAAGTGCCTCAAAAGTGAGGCTGGCGAATAGTCTAAAGACTTCTTGATGACGCGTTTCGTGCTCAGGCTCGTCATTGGCATCGTAGAGAAGCTTCCACGTGCCTTGATCTCGAACAGCGATGGCGAAACGTTCTGCGGTATCACGGACCGCGGCCATCAACACCATCTCGTTAGAAAGACCTTCGTACCGTATCGTGGGGAGGTACTCAGTTCTGCGCGAGTTAAGGGCAAGGAGGTTTCTTTGCAGGTTTCCGCGTGCATCCCGACCTAAAGAAGCGAGTGGGTCACGATAGCCTGCCGCCACCAGGTCGAACCTGGTGGGAGAGATTAAGCGACCAACCACTAAGGACGCATCATCTATCCCTCTCATGTTACTTGATGCGGTATTTGTAATCCTGCAATCTGATCTCACGGTGCCTGTGATTCTCGTACCGTCTCTTAGCAGGATTTCTGCGGTCTGCTCGTCTACGTACCTAGTATCGCCAGAGTGAACGAACCAGTCGCCAACTCTGGGGTTGAAGGTCGTTACCTCATCTAGCTGTAAACCACGTATCAGATCAGCAATTAGATCACCTATCAGTGCGCTCCGATACAGCCCACTTAGTGGCCGGTTTTCGCCGACGTCCCACAGGGTGCCGAGTAAGCCCACGCTGAACCGGCCGAGCAAACTGCCTAGGACATTAAGGCGCACGTAGTATGCTTGAAATGTTAAGTTCGGGTCGTCTTTTGCGGGTATGTCGTTCCAGGCCATAGTTGCTCTTCCTGTTAGTGTCGAGGCATGCGAGCTTCTTCGAGCTCGGGCCTTTCTCTCATCTCTGGGTCGCGAGGCGGTACGGAGCGGCGTCTATTTTTCCTTAGACGGATGGTTCGCCTTTCGTTTTTCTCTTGTTTGGCCTCATCTTCGCCGGGCCAGCGGATATGCGGTGCTAGCTTCCTGATGGGCTCGAACCTCCAGCGGTTCCTCACGGGTGCTTCACTCGTGAGATTGCCAAAAGGGTCGTACGATTGTTCAACTAATCCTGCTTCGATGGCTGCTTGTAGTCTCTTCAATTTCCGGCGCATGGTAATGCGTACTCGTAGAGGTGACCACATTCCTTCGACTAGCAAATCTGCCGCATCTTCCATGCGGTCAGACAACCAGATTGGAATGCTACCTCTGATCTCAGGCCTGTCACTGATCTCCCAAGCGCCGCCGCTGCCCTCTTGAGAATCTTCATAGGAGCAGCGCCAACAGGTGTCAGCTAGCGCGGTGTAGTACTTCACTACACGCCTGGGAATGCGAGCTATAAGTGCTGCCGCTTCAAGATCTCGGACGATCTTAAGGAATTCGCTCCGGACGGCATCATGCGTAGCCCATCGTTCATGTTCTACTGCGGCCAGGTACTTGTGTACCTCAGCGCGGACCTTACGACGCTCCGGATTGCGTAGCAACCAGGGCGCCAGTAGTGCGCTTACGAAGACGGCGGTTAGTGCATGACCTAGCAGCTCGCTGATGAAGGACATAACCCTAGTTTTCTGAATTTCTCATGGTGACACGCGAACGAAGGAGCCCTCCGACTCCTCATATACGCAGTGCATACCGAGCCCGCTCAGTAAATCGATGAGATCGTCGTTTGGCTGAGCGGGCAGAAGTACGGACAGCTTCACACCTTCTGGCAGGTGCCTCCTGTAGTCAAAGAGCTGGCCGATTGCTTGGCGAATTGCATCGCGTGTTGCTGATCCTTTTGCTTCATAGAGCTCGTTTGTGGCCTCGTCATAGATGTCAGTCCAGAGAGGACGTGTGCTCCCGGCTGGTTGAATTTGCCACCGCTTGATTGTATGCCCTAGATCTAACAGGTAACGAGAGTAGCGGGCTACAAGGTCACTCTCGCGCCGTAGGGCGGTTCCGGCAGAGGTAGCAGAACGCTCGAAGGTGGACGCGTTATGCAACTCGGGCGCTACGAGTGCGCACTCAGAAGTGTCGCGCATATCGCCCGCGCCGCTAGTGTCTTCGCTGCGTCGAAGCGCCTCGCCTACAGGTCGAAGCCTAAAAACAAAGACGGTCCTTAGCTCTCCCTCGCGGTCGGGTGCTTCCTCAACGAAATAGGGGTAGTCCTTGTCGACTTCGAATTCCCCTAGGTATCGGTGCTTCTTGTGTCCGCTGGCAGGGTCAATGCCGTCATACACAAAAAGTCGAAGAGCGCGGCCTTGTGCTCGATGCTCCAGTAGGGTGCGGTTTCCTCGCTTCATCACCTGCGGGCCAAGCGTCCCTGCGCCCGTGTAGAGGAAAGTGGACCCGTCTGCACTCCAGCCGTCGAAGTTATATCCAAACGTCTCGCCGACTTCCGGCTCGGAGTAGATGAAGACGTTCGAAGTCTCACGTGATGGGAGGATCCCACCTTGGATGGATGCGCCGTACTTGGCTTTGCGCTCAGTGCGCGTTAGGCGCGCGCCTACAGGGGTGTCCCAGTCTGCGGTCACGAGTGGGACTGTAGCCCGAAGGAGCGACAACTTTGGAGCGAAGCATGACCACCGCGTCTAGAAGCCTGAGACCGTGGCAGGAGGCCGCGGCACAGAGGCAGGGAGGGCCGGCGACGCCCGGCTGGTTGCGCTGAAAGTAGCCGTGTGGACTGCCGGCAGGAAGCTCGCCGCGAGCTCGCTCGTTCCCAATGCCTTCCCGCGAGATGGCTCTCGTAGGGCATGTGTCGAGCATTGGCCCAGGTCAGGCGCCTAATGGTGTTGTGGTGGGTCTCCTCCTACGGATCAGAAGGTTAGGGGTTCGAGTCCTCTCGGCCGCGCCCAACTCAAGGGCCCATTCCGATCACCGGGATGGGCCTTTTTGATCGCTGTACAGCAGCGCGACACGGCAACAGCATCTGCTAGCGATCCCAGAGATCTCGATCAGCTCTGGCAAGATGCGGTGGTAGCGCTAGAAAGCGAGCCATCGTCCGCCCCATCTCGCCCGAGCTGGCCTTCTCTCGCGCAGAGCCGCATAAACGTCTATCGTCAACGTGCTGCGCCTGCTTGGGGAGTCCGCTCGGGTCCAACACTAGGGCGAAGGTATGAGGAACGATCGCAGGTTGCGTCGCCTGGTCGATGGTGACGCTGTCTGGCTCTGGTCGGTGCGTCGGAAGCTCGACGGGGACCGATATGAGAACTGCCGTCTGACCCTGTCGCTCCGTCGAGATGGCTCACGTTCCCGCTTGTCGATCGTCTTCCGGCCCGGTCCGGGCAGGGTCATCTCCAACACCTACTTCGAGGCTGGCACCGTTGTCGGCCCCGCAGGGGACTGGTTGAACCTGTACGAGCCGAAGACGGTCCGCCGCTTGCTTCAGAGTGCGACAGCGCGCGGAGAATTGCCCACGGAGCCCGGTACCAGGGAAGTCGACGGGTGGCGCCTCTATGAAGCATCGGTGGCCGCCCAGCGCGCCGAGGCTTGACGGCGTAGATGCTGTACAGCGCAATGAAGGAGCTACGGGAGGAACGGGGCCTCATCCGCAGCGTCCATGGCAAGGGCACCCACGTGCAGGCGCCGCCGGCTACGGAAGGCGCCGTCACTAACGAGTCAGCCAGCCAGGTTGCTGTACGCACTGCTGTACACGACGCCGCCGTACGGCGACCGGCCTGCCGCAAGCGCTCGACGGGGCTATGGCATCAGCGGAAGGCCGCGGCGTTGCGCTTGGCCCAGTCGGCGAAGGTGGCCGGAGCACGGCCGAGGATCTTTTGGGCATCGGGGCTGACGGTCTGTTCGCGGACGGTAGGGGTGCCGAGAATGTCGAGGGTGGTGTCGGCCACCGGGGCGGGCATGAATGTGAGCATCTGGACGTGGGCCTCTTCCCGGGTCTGGTCTATGAAGGTGACGGGCTCGCCGATGGCGTCCCCGATGGCGGCCGCGCGCTGGCGTGGGGTGGTTGGCATGGGGCCGGTCAGTTCGTAGATCGCCTTCGTGTGGCCCGGCTGAGTCAGGGTGGCGGCGGCCACGGCGGCGATGTCGTCGGGGTCGATGACCGGGAGGCCGACCTCGCCGAAGGGCGCGGCGATCGTGCGGGTTGCCTTGACGGACGACGCCCAGGCGTAGGCGTTGGAGGCGAAGCCACCGGGGCGCAGGATGGTCCAGTCGGTACCGGAATCCATGACGACCCGTTCGAAAGCGGCGAAGGCCTGCCCGTGTGACAAGGAGTCCGGGCGGCTGGCCACTCCCTGGGAAGAGAGCAGGACGATCTTTCCGTAACCCGCGAACGGGGCGACGACCCGAGCGGGGCCGCCGGTCATCATCAGGTCCCCGCCGACGAGCAGGAAGACCGCATCCGCCGCGGAGGGCAGGTCAGCGGAGGGCTGGGAAAGGTCGGCGGCGACCGTGCGGACGCCGGGCGGCACGTCGCCATTGGTGATGCGGCGGGAGGTGGCGGTTACCTCATGGCCCTGCTCAGCGAGGATGCGGACCAACGTGCGGCCGACATTTCCGGTGGCTCCCGTGACAACGATCACGATAGATACCTCGATTTCCCAGTTAGTTGGCTGACTGAGTGGCGAGCCTAGCGCAAATCGACGCCGCATAGTTAGTCAAAGGCTGACTTGAGAGAGTCCGCCCGAGTCCGGGAGGTCAGCGCCAGGCGGGCGCGGCTCATGATCACCGTGCGCCTGGCACCAGACCGTGCCGTCCTCGCGCCCGGGCGGGACCGAGCAACGTAGATCGCCACAGCGGGTCGTGCGGTCGTCGCCGGCCGAGCGCTCCAGGTCCGCCTGCCACTCAGCGAGGGCGTGGGACTTCAGCGACTATGGGCCGGGGACCTGCTCAGGAATCGTCCGCTTCGCCGGTGAGAGCTCTCAGCAGGTCGACCGACGCTGCATATCTCGTCTCGAATCGCTGTGCGTCACGGTTGGCCAGGTCCTGCCAGAGATCCATGCCTTGACGGACCAGGGGCAACGCCTCATCCAAGCGTTCCAGTAGTGCCAACGTGATGCCGATGTTGGTCAGGCAGGCGGCGAGGTCGGGGCGGTAGCGGTCGGGGTGGCGTTCGGCCAGTTCCCGGTAGATGGTGACGGCTTGTTGAGCGGGGGGAAGGGCGTCGGCCAGGCGGCCCAGCTCCATGAACCGAACGCCGAGATGGCTCAGGGAGCGCGCCAGGTCGGGACGGTAGCGGTCGGGGTAGCGTTCGGCCAACTCCCGGCGGATAGTGATGGCCTGCTGGGTGGGCGGAAGGGCGTCGGCTGGGCGGCTCAACTCCGAGAACTGCATGCCGAGGTTGCTGAGGGCGCGGGCGAGGTCGGGGCGGTGGTGGTCGGGGTGGCGTTCGGCCAGTTCCTGATAGATGGTGACGGCTTGCTGGGTGAGTGGAAGGGCGTCGGCCGGATGCCCCAGCTCCGAGAACCAGATTCCGAGGTTGGTCAGGGAGGCGGCGAGGTCGGGGCGGTAGCGGTCGGGGTGGCGTTCGGCCAGTTCCTGATAGATGGTGACGGCTTGATGGGCGGGGGAAAGCGCGTCGGCCGGGTGGCCCAGCTCCCAGAACCGAACGCCGAGATTGCTCAGGGAGGCGGCGAGGTCGGGGCGGTAGCGGTCGGGGTCGCGTTCAGCCAGCTCGCGGTAGATCGTGACGGCTTGCTGGGTTGGGGGAAGGGCGTCGGCCGGGTGGCCCAGCTCCCAGAACCGAACGCCGAGATTGCTCAGGGAACGGGCCAGGTCGGGGCGGTAGCGGTCGGGGTGGCGTTCGGCCAGCTCGCGACGGATGGCGAGGGCTTCCTGTTCGGCGGGCAGAGCGTCGGCCGGATGGCCCAGCTGGGCCGTTAATATTCCCACCGTCGCAAGCCAGGAGGCCCGGTCGCCACTGCGTTCTCCAGCGGGAAAAGTGTCCAGTCCCTTGCGGGCGATGATCGCATGAGCCTCTGCCAGTGCCAGCGAGGGGTAGGGAATCGCCGCCGAGATCGCCGCCAACGTCTCCCGCGGTGCCTCCAACTCCGCCGCCACTCGCGCCACCAACGGCACGATCTGCCGCAACAACTCCGCCGCCGGCCCGTAGTCCACCGATGCCCGCCCCAGCACGATCAACGCCTGACGCGCCTGGGCGGTGTTCAGGTCTCGCAAACACCGCTGCGCCAACTCATCGGAGCCTGCCAATTCCCGCGACACGTGCAACTCGGCCAACCGGTCCGGCCGCAACCCGCCCAGCCATTCTCCAACGCCTGCGCCGTCGGTATCGGGCGGATACAAGCTGCGCAGCCAGTCGGCCACCTGGCCCGAGCGCGGCACCTCCGGAACCCGCTCGAGCAACGCCACCGCCTCACTGCGATCCCGCGCCCCCAGCAACGACGCCGCTGCCACCAACTGGGCCAGCATCCCCGAAGTCAGCCCGCCCGGCCCCGCACACAACCCGGCCGCTTCCGCGCTACGCAGCCAGAATCGCCGCTCATGCCCCAGCAAATCCGCCAGCACCTCGGCCAGATCGACATGAAGCGTGCCCGTCCCCGGTGCCTGTTCGGCCTCCAGCACACCCACCAGCGCAGCGGCATGCAGATCAAGAATCCGCGCCGGACCACGCCCCCGAACAAGCGCGATGTCCGGAACCCGCGCCAAGTGGCGTACCCTCGCGAAATCCGCGGCCGCGGCCGCCACCACCTGCGCCTCAGAGAGCCCAGGCTGGACCTCGGACGCCAACTCCATTCGCTCCACGGTCGCCCGCGTATGCGCCTTGCGGACCGGGGGCTCACCCGCGCCCAACCGATCCCACCACTCACCCACACTGCGGGCCAGCAGCAGCAGCCGCACGCCCTTCCCCTGATCGGCCACCACCGAGGCCAGCAAGGCATCGAGTCCGGTCCGGGTCTCGGCATAGTCCACCACCAACAGCACCCGCCCATCAGAGGCCTGCCGGTAGCGCTCCAATGCCGTCGCCTCCTGGCGCTCCCCGACCTCCGCCACCCCCCACCCGCGATCATGCATCCGGGCGGACAGCTCCAACATCAGCCGGGTCTTGCCCACTCCGCCCGGTCCGGTCACCAACCGCATCCGCGCCGCGGCCTGATCGGCACACCAGCCCTCCAGTGCCCGCAGCTCCTCGGCGCGGCCGGTGAACTCCACCACCGCACGGCGCGCGGTCAGCAACGTCGCGGGGCCCGCATCCAGATCCGTCAGCGCCGCCGCCGAAGCCGCCTCGTCCATCGCACGCCGCCGCGCCGCCGCGGCGTCATAGACGGTCGGGGCGAACGCCCCAAGGGCGCCGGCGAGCGCCGCCCCCACCACAGCCGTCAACGCCTTTCCATCGGTCACCGCACCGGCCACGCCCCCGGTCAGTGCAAGCCCGACCCCCAGCCACAATGCGCGCCTAGCACCCATACCGCCATCTGTAACCCGCCCCATTGCCGCCCGCGCGTGAAGTTACGCGATAGCAACGCAGGGTCAGTCGATCAGGTGGAGATTCGCCGCCATGGGCAGCCACCCCGGTGTTGTCTCCACGGTTTGCCCAGGTCATAGGCTGGTCGTCCGACCGTTGAGGAGGCGGCCATGGCCCTGCGGTTCGAGCATCGCGACACCGAGACCGACGCGAGCGTCGCCGACCGCGTGTGGCGCACCCGCAGCGACGCCGAGGAGACGATGACATCCGCGGCGCGCACCTGCCGGCAACTGATCATTTCGCGGACGCGAGGTCGCCTGCTCGCCGGCCTGCGCGGGCCCGATACGAGGGCGACTACCGCACCGGTCCCGCCGGACACCGAATTTCTCGGAGTCCGGTTCTCACTCGGCACAGTTCTTCGGCCGCATCCGGCGGCCTCCATCACCGACGGGTACGTGCCGTTCCCGGTGACGGACTCGGGCAGGATCGTCATCGGCGGCGAGGAGTGGGAGGCGCCGACGTACGAGAACGCCGAGCACTTCGTCCGGCGGTTACGGGACGCGGGCCTGCTGGTGCGATCGCGCCTCGGGGACGAGGAGCACGTCGCCGAGCATTCCGAGGCCGGACTGACCATGCGTACTCTTCAGCGTCGCTACCGCGCGATCACTGGACTGTCGCAGACCGCCGTGACGCAGATCGACCGCGCGAACGCCGCGGCCACGATGCTGCGCGACGGCCACGACTGGCGCGCGGTCGTCGAGACGCTCGGGTACTTCGACCAAGCCCACCTCGCACATGCGCTACGTCGCTACGTCGGTTACACCGCACGCGAGCTGCAGGCGGGCGACCATGCCGCGATGTCGTTCCTGTACAAGACCCACCCGGGGCCGGGCAGCTAGCGTCCGCCTGCCGGGGCGGGGCCCCGGCCGTTCGCGAAATCGGCTAGGAGTGATCGTGCTGCTCAGCGTCAACACCTTCGTCAGTCTCGATGGCGTCATGCAAGGACCCGGAGCCCCCGATGAGGACCGCTCCGGCGGCTTCGACCGAGGCGGGTGGCTCGTCCCGCACGCCTCGGCGCACACCAACGAGGTCGTCGAGAGCTGGTTCCGTGAGGCCGGCGCGTTCCTCTTCGGCCGCACGAGCTTCGGCATGCTGGGCGGGTACTGGTCTAAGGTCACCGACCCTGACGACCTGATCGCCACCAACCTCAACACGCTGCCGAAGTATGTCGTCAGCTCGACGCTGACCGACGAGGAAGCCGACTGGAGCCCGACGACGGTCCTGCGCGGTGACCCGTTCGACGAGATACGCCGCCTCAAGGAGCTTCCCGGCAAGGAGCTTCAGGTTCACGGAAGCTGGAAGCTCGTGCGGACGCTGCACCAGGCAGGACTCGTCGACGTCTACCGGGTGCTCCAGTTTCCGGTCGTCGTCGGGACGGGGAAGCGCCTGTTCCCGGACGGATCGACGCCCGCGACCCTCGCGTCCGTCGAAGAGAGCTCGTGTGTACTGCCCGGCGGCGTCGTCTCGCTGACGCTCAAGCCCGCGAGCCTCGGCGCGATCTCCGCGGGCGCGTACACCGTGGAAGAGGGGCGTTCGGCGACGGTCCTCGACTGACACCGGTGCCCGGCCTCACCTCTCGGCCGCGCCCAGCCAAAGGCCACTTCCGGTCATCGGAAGTGGCCTTTTTGACGTCTCCGCTCGCCATCGGATCACCTGTCAGCCGACGCGTACGCCTGTACGGAGGCCCTGTTCGGACAGCCTGACAACAGGATCTTGTTGTGGACGGGGTGCGTGATTCGGAACTGTGGACTCCACCGCAGTCCCCGTCCGAAACAGGAGAAACGATGAAGCTGCCTTCAGGTGCCGCTGTCCTCGTGTCGGCCGCGCTGCTCGCTTCCCTGACCGAAGTGTCCGGGATATCGGCGGCGCAGGCGGCTGAGGCCAGGGCCCTTCCTGGCGTGAACATGGAAGCCACGGTAAAGGCGGCTCAGATCGACCCGCGGCGGTCTGACGACACGCTGACCCCGGGTGCCAAGGCGAGCGTGCTCCTCGTCGAGCGGGCGCTTCGCGACCGTCACCTGCTCGACGCGAAGTGGGTGGACGGCTACTTCGGCACCACAACGGTCGCCGCCTTCGCTAAGTATCAGAAGTCGCTCGGCTTCACCGGTCTTGCCGCCAACGGCCTGCCGGGCAAGGCGTCGCTCACCAAGCTCGGAGCCGGCCGCTTCAAGGTCACCCACGTCATCGGCCCGGGCGCCCGGGTGTCCGCCGGCGGCTTCGTCATCGACACCCGCACGCGGAGCATGCTTGCCGAGGCGGAGCGGCTGCTCGGCCGCGACCTCGAGCTGTTGCAGGGTTCGTACAACCCCGGCGGCGACCCCACCTCCGCGGGCACCCACGACGGCGGCGGCGTCGTCGACATCTCGGTCGAGGGGATGAACTCCGCCGCCCGCACCGAGGCCGTCCGCGCACTGCGACGGGTCGGCTTCGCGGCATGGCTGCGCAGCCCCGATCAGGCCGACTGGCCGTGGCACATCCACGCCGCCGCCATCAACGACACCGACCTCTCCAGCCAGGCCCAGCACCAGATCGGCGACTACTACCTCGGCCGGAACGGGCTCAGTGGCCGTGGCTCGGACGACGGGCCGAAGGTGACCATCCGCACCTGGGAGGAGTATCAGCGCCGCTGACACGCCCGAAACCCAGGCCGCACAGCCACAAACAGCCACAAACAGCGACAAACAGAACATAAGGAGAAACACCATGCGAACGCTTAACAAGATCCTCACCACTGCTGCCGCGACGATGGCGCTCGGCGGGGCGGTGCTCGCCACTGCCTCACCCGCCTCGGCGGCAAGCCGCAACGGCGTCTGCGAGACCGGTGAGTTCTGCTACTACTTCAACAGCAACAACCAGGGATCGCTCTCGGACTTCGCGGGGTCGGTCGCCGACTACGGCACCAAGCAGCCCTCCTGCTTCGACTTCAAGGGAGCCGGCGCCGGCAAGGGCAAGTGCATCAAGAACTCCGCCGCCTCCGTCTGGAACCGCAGCGGTAAGACCGTCCGGGTCTACTTCAACAGCAACTACGGCGGCACCTACCAGGACTTCAAGCCCGGTGCCAGGGGCAACCTCACGCCCTCCCTCAAGAACCAGAACGCCTCACACCAGTTCGGCCCGTCGACATCGGCGCGCGTCAACATGTCGTACGCGCTGTACAAGACCGGCGGCGGCCACATCAGCTGCGGCTTCGACGGTTACACCAGCACCCGCGGCCGGCATGAGGGCATCGACATCGCCCGCGGCATCGGCTCGGATGTCCACGCTCTGGTGAGCGGTCAGCTCATCTACGTCGCGCGTGGGCACAACGGCGGCTCGGGTCTGTCCACGATCGCCATCTACAACGCGTCGTTGAACAAGACGATCATCTACCTGCACTCCGCCCCGCGGTCCTCCCTGCGCGTGGGCCAGCAGATCTCGCGCGGCCAGATCATCGCCGACGAGGCGTGGCATGGGGTGTCGTCCAGTGGGGCCGCGCACACCCACGTCGAGATGCGCCCGGGACGGCAGCAGCTCGCCGCCAAGAGCGTCGGCGACCCGACTCTGAGCAACCCCAACCCGAACTCGTTCTGGGTCTCCCAGGGCTACAACGTCCGCTAGCACACCACGGCCTCTGACGAAGAGGAAGGTAACTGTGTCTCCAAGAACTGCACGGCTGATCTCGCGGCTCACCGCGGCGGCCGCCGCGATGGCGCTCGGCGGGGCGGTGCTCGCCACTGCCTCACCCGCCTCGGCGGCAAGCCGCAACGGCGTCTGCGAGACCGGTGAGTTCTGCTACTACTTCAACAGCAACAACCAGGGATCGCTCTCGGACTTCGCGGGGTCGGTCGCCGACTACGGCACCAAGCAGCCCTCCTGCTTCGACTTCAAGGGAGCCGGCGCCGGCAAGGGCAAGTGCATCAAGAACTCCGCCGCCTCCGTCTGGAACCGCAGCGGTAAGACCGTCCGGGTCTACTTCAACAGCAACTACGGCGGCACCTACCAGGACTTCAAGCCCGGTGCCAGGGGCAACCTCACGCCCTCCCTCAAGAACCAGAACGCCTCACACCAGTTCGTGGGCTCCTCATCGTCGGCCGGGTGCAAGACCGACGGCACGCACACCAGGCTGCCCACGACGATCCTCGTCTACCGGAAATCCCTCAATCGTGTGGACCGGGTGCCGTTCAAGACCTACATCAAGAACGTCCTGCCCAACGAGTGGCCGTCGTACTGGCCGAGGGAGTCCCTGAAGGCCGGGGCGATCGCCGTCAAGAACTTCGGCTGGTACTGGGCGCTGAACTCGGCGAGCAAGACGCCGAGCGGTCAGTGCTACGACGTCACCGACCACACGTCGAGCCAGGTGTACAAGCCCGGCTCCGCGACCGCGGCGACGAACGCCGCGGTGGACGCGACGTGGGGCACCCGGATGACGCGCAGCGGGAAGATCTTCAAGGCCCAGTACTGCTCTACGACGACGGCGTGTGGCAACTGGGTCACCGGCGACTGGATGTCGCAGACCGGCTCTCGCGACAAGGCCAAGGCGGGCTGGAGCTACTCCAGGATCCTCAGGAACTACTACAACGGGATCGCTCTCGGATAGCGAACTCCCGGAGCCGTCGGCCCCTGATTCCCCGCCGTGCGATGCACGGCGGGGAACGGGCGTCACCCGACGATGATCTGGAAGTTGAGCGGCCGGCCTCCGGGGAACGCGACCACTCCCGAACCGTCCATCATCTTGAACCGCACGTAGCACAACCCCGGGTTCCTCGGCGTGGTGACGAAGGTCCGGATGTCGACGGTCTCTCCGGGACGCGTGTCCTTGATCGGTATGTCGGAGATGGTCTGGCATTGATCGGGTCGCTGCGGGAGGTCGAGGCGATGCAGCGTATATCCCTTCCACGGCACGGTCCCGACGTTCTTCAGCCGCCATACCTTGGTCTTGGTCTCGCTGGGGCCGACGCGCGTGCAGTCGGGCAGCGTGATGTCCCCGATGAACGCGCCCGAATCACCCTTGTGCGTGGGTGGGGCCCACGGCGGGTTGGTCGGGCGCACCGGGCAGTCGGCTGCCGACAGCGCGGCCTTCGACGGGCTTCCGGACGGGTCCGGGCCGCGTCCGTCGGTCCCGGAGCCGCGACTGACGGCGACCGCGATGAAGACCGCTGCCGCCACACCCACGGTGGCCGTCGCGATCGCGGCCAGAGCCGGGCGGGTCAGCCGGAATCGCCTTCGCTCATTCGGCGCGGGGAGGACCGGCTGGGCGTCGCCCGCGATCTCGTCGGGCGGTGGCGGCGACGCAGGCGCAGATGCCGCGGTCTCACCGAGTGAGGGTTCTCCGGCGCCCGCCGATCTGACCGCCAGGTTCGCCATCTCCCAGCGTTCGCGGTACGCGGCCGGGTCCGCGCCGCACGCCCTGACGAACTCGACCGTGGTCTCCCAACTCGGGAGCCGATTACCTTTCGTGGCTTCGTGCAATGTCGTGTGCGAAATCGCACCCGATCGGCCAGACATCTCGCGGAAAGGGGGGTTGCCGACCGAATTGCGAAGTTCTCGCAGTGCCGCGGCGAAGTTCTCGATCGCCTCCGCCCGTGCACGCATGTCGTCCACCGGGTGAAGCTAGCAGCGCTCACCGTATTCACTCAACCTCGGACCTACAGTGGCGGGGAGCGGGGTTGGGTGTGAGGTGAGGCTCCCGGTAAGACAGCAGTCGACCAAGATCCGATGCCCCAACCGGGAGCGTCGTTGCTGTCTTACCCTGCCGCGATTCCCCTGTCGAACCGCACCCTTGCCAGCTCGAGACCAATCTGTTCGGCGCGGTGTGGGTGGTCCAGGCCGCGCTGCCGTACCTGCGCGAGCAGCGCTCGGGGCACATCATCCAGCTTTCCTCGGCCGCCGGGGTCATCGCGATGCCGCTCGGCGGCGCGTACCACGCCTCTAAGTGGGCCCTGGAGGGCCTGAACGAAGCGCTCGCCGGCGAGGTCGCCGAGTTCGGCGTCAAGGTGACCATCATCGAGCCCGGCGGCTTCGCCACCCGGAACGGCGACAACCCCGACCCGCTCGCCAACGGCTACATGGCCAAGCCCGACCCGGCCTACGACGGTCTCCGTCAGCACCTCGGGGCGATGGCAGGGAGGATGCCCGCAGGCGACCCGGCCGCCGCGGCGCAGGCACTGCTGAAGCTCGTGGACTCCGCCAACCCGCCGGTGCGGGTGCTGTTCGGCAAGGGCTTCCACCCACTGATCGAGCGGGCCTACGCAGACCGGCTCAAGACCTGGGCCGACTGGCAGGACCTCTCAATCGAGGCACACGGCAACCTCGAAGCCCGCTGACTCAGGTGGGAGGCCGCGCAACCGGCGAGCGGCGCCCAGGCCACCTGGGCCCCGGAGTCCGGTGCCACGCATGACCTGATCGCGGCAAACGCGCGCAGCTCCCATCCGCGCCTGCGGGGAACGCGCCGTGGCCACCTTGTAGACCTGGAAGATCCTGACCCGGCTGCGCTGGGTGAAGTCCGGTGGAGCCGGGGGACCGGTTCGGGGTGCTAGGCCGCGTAGACGGGGGCGAGGTCGACGAATATCCGGTAGTCCGAGATCAGGCCGTCGTCGCGGGTGCGCCAGATCGATACGGCTACGGCGCTGACGTCCTTGCCGTCGAGCCGGCGGTAGGTCACCTCGGTCTCGGCGATGGTGTCGGCATCCACCTGCCAGTTCCGGACGATCCGGTGCCGCAGGCCGCCGATGGTCGAGTAGAACGTCCTCAAACCGGCGACTATGGCGTCGCGTCCCGTCAGCGGCTCGGCGTTTCCGAACACAAATGTGGCGTCCTCTGCGAGCAGGCGCCCGAACTCGCTCGGGTCGAACGAATCGACTCTCTCGAACACGCGTCGCACCACTTCGCCCGTCATGCGGGTCCCTTCTCGTGCATCCGAGATCACTGGTCGGGACGATACGTGCCTGAGGACGTCTTACAACTCTCTTAAGGGTGGGGATTCGGTGCGCACACACGCGGTCACGCTCGTCGAGCGTAAGTCGTCCGTAAGCTGAGGGTGTGTCCCCCGCACTGGTCCTGCTCGACGGCGTCCGCTGGCAGGGTGCGCGCGTGATCGGCGATCGCGCGCAGACCCTGCTGGCCGTGCTCGCCATGCACGGGCGCGCCGGGGTCGGCGACGAGCGCCTGATCGAGGAGCTGTGGCCCGACGAGGCTCCGGCCAACCCGTCGAAGGCGCTGCAGGTGGTCGTCTCACGGACCAGGACGGCGACCTGCGCCGAGGCCGTGGTGCGGATCCCGCGTGGTTACCGGCTCGGGCTGCCCTCCGGCGAGGTGGACGCCCTGCTCCTCGGCGCGCTGGTGGAGCAGGCGCGGACCGCGCTGGGCGAAGGCGACATGACGGTCGCGCGCCGCCGGGCCGAAGAGGCCATGGGCCTCGTGGCCGGCGGTTTGGACGGCGCCGCGGGCCCACTCGCCGACCTGCGGCGAGCCGCCGCGGGCTGGGCGGCCGAGGCGCGGCGGGTGGCGGCGATCGCGTGGGGCCGGAGCGGCGCTCACGAGAGCGCGCTGCCGCTGCTGGAGGAGGCCGCGGCCGATCGGCCGCACGACGAGGAACTGCTCGCCTGCCTCCTGCGGAGCGAGACCGCCGTACGAGGCGTCGCGGCCGCATTGGAGCGCTACGAGCGATATCGCGCGGGCCTGGCCGCGCGGCTCGGCACCGAACCGGGGCCTGAGCTCGCCCGCGTGTACGCCGAGCTGCTCGTCGCCGATCGGCCGGTGCGTGAGGGCATCCTGTTCGACGGTTCCTCGCTGCTCGGCCGCGACGACGACATCCGTGCGGTACACGCCCTGTTGCAGACCAACCGGGTGGTCTCGATCATCGGCCCCGGCGGGCTGGGCAAGACGCGGCTGGCTCACGTCGTCGGCAGGAACGCCGCGCAGCCCGTCGCCCACTTCGTCGAGCTCGTCGGCGTCTCCTCACCCGAGGGCGTGGTGGGCGAGGTCGGCTCGGCACTCGGCGTTCGTGACTCGGTCAGCGGGCGCCGTGTCCTGACCGCGGAGCAGCGCTCGGACGTCCGTGCCCGGATCGCCCGGCATCTCGACCAGGCCCCGGCGCTGCTCATCCTGGACAACTGTGAGCACGTGATCGAGGCCGTCGCCGACCTGGTGGGCTTCCTGACCGTGACCACCCGCGACCTGCGGGTGCTCACCACCTCGCGCGCCACTCTGTCCATCCCCGCCGAACGGGTCTACCTGCTCGGAGAACTGCCGACGGGCGACGCGGTGGAGCTGTTCCGCCAGCGCGCCACGGCCGCCCGCCCCGGCGTACGGATCGACGACGGCGTGGCCGAGGAGATCGTCGCCCGCCTCGACGGCCTGCCCCTCGCGATCGAGCTGGCCGCCGCCCGGGCACGGGTGATGTCGGTGGAGGAGATCTCGCGGCGCCTGGCGGACCGGTTCGCCCTGCTGCGCGGTGGGAACCGTACGGCCCCCGACCGGCACCAGACGCTGCTCGCGGTCATCGACTGGTCGTGGAACCTGCTCGACGAGCCGGAACGGCGGGCGCTGCGGAGGTTGTCGCTGTTCGGCGACGGCTTCACGCTGGCCACGGCCGAACAGGTGCTCGGCCCGGACGCCCTGCACGTCCTGGCCGCGCTGACCGAGCAGTCGATGCTGAGCCTCACCGAGACGACGCACGGCCTGCGTTACCGGATGCTGGAGACCGTCAGGGAGTTCGGCCGGATGCGCCTGAGGGAGGCCGGTGAGGAGACACCCGCCCGGGAGGCGCAACGGGCCTGGGCGACGGCGTACGCCGTCGAACACGGCGGTGCGATGTTCACCTCGGCCCAGTTCGCGGCGGTCGACGCGATGCGGGCGGAGGAGGGCAACCTCGCCGATCTGTTCCGGCAGGCCCTCGGCGAGGCCGACCCGGCCACGGCGGTCCAGTTGCTGGCCGGCCTCGGGGCGCTGTGGTCGATCCGCGGCGACCACTCCCGGCTCCTCGTCCACCTGGACGCGATCTGTGAAGTGGTCGCCGCCTGGGCGCCGCCCCCGCACCTTGTCGAGGTGACCAGGGGTGCCATGCTGCTCACGCTTATGAACAGCATGGTCACCGATCACCGGGCCGAGCCGGTACGCGACCTTCTTCAGGCGCTGCCCGTCACCGCCACGACGGACCCCCGGCTGGCGGCGATGGCCACGGTGCTGTTCGCCTGTCATGTGAGCGACGGGGGCGAGATGCACCGCCGGCTGGGGGAGCTGCGGCGGAGCCGCGACCCGCACGTCGCCTCCATGGCGACGCAGATGAGCGTCTACATCCTGGAGAACGCGGGAGACATGACCGGGGCGATCGAGGCCGCCGAGCGGACCCTGACGATGCTGCCCGAGGACGACGGACCGTGGCTCGCCGCGATCCTGCACACCGCGCTCGCCCATCTGCTGTTGCGGCGCGGCGACCACCGGGGGGCGGTCGGGCACGCGTTGACCGCCCTCCCGGTGTTGCACCGGCTCGCGGCGACCGAGGACGAGACCCAGCTCCGTACGGTGCTGCTGGTCGCCGCTCTCAACGACGGCGATACCGGCACCGCCGAGGCCGAGCTCGCCGAGATCACCCGGATCAACGCCGGCGAGGCGGTGCTCGGAGTGTCGGCGATCGCCGCGATGTGTTCGGCCGAGCTCGCCCTCGCCCGCGGCGAGACGGCCGCCGCTCTCCGGGAGTATCGCCTGGCCGTCGAGCGGGCGCGTGATCTGCGCCTGCCGAAGAGCAGCCAGCCGGCGGAGACGCCGTGGGTGATCATCGCGGTGTCCGCCGGCCTCACGGCGTACGCGTACCACGCGTCGCCGGAGGACGCCGGGTACGGCGAGACGCTGTTCTCCATCGCCTGGGGTTACAACCCGCTGGCCCGGGAGGGTTCCTTCTACGATGCCTGGAACCCCGCCCTGTGGACCGTGGACGACCCTGCCTTCGACTACCCCCTGTGCGGCACGGTGCTCTTCGGGCTCGGCGTGTGGGGGCTGCTGCGGGGGGCGATGACTCCCCGCGACGCGATCGGGCTGCTGGTGCTGGCCGACCGGTTCACCTACCACAACAGCATGCCCAGCATGGCCTTCGAACGGATCGAACCGTACGCGGAGCGGGCGGTGCCCGGGATGATCGCCGCCGTGCGGGCCGAGTACGGCGATCGACGCGGCCCTGACCTGCTCGACGAGGCGCGGAGTCTCGTCGAGCGGGCCGCGGGCCGCCGGGGATCACATATGCCGTTTGTAGCTGCGTACCGAGAGCGGAGCGAAGATCACCATGACGATCACGCTCGCGAGGAGCGTCCAGCCCACCTCTCCGCTGAGGGAGGCGTTGTTGGCGAGGTCGCGGGCGGCCGTGACCAGGTGTGACACCGGGTTGACCCGAACGAACGCGGCCAGCCATCCCGGCAGGGTGTCAATGGGCACGAACGCGTTCGACAGGAACGTCAGCGGAAACAGGATCATCATGGAGATGCCCTGCACGGCCTGGGCGCTCCGGGCGATCGTGCCGACCCAGGTGAAGACCCACGCCAGCGACCAACCCGTGAAGATCGCGAGCAGGATCGCGGCGAGCACGCCGCCGGCTCCGCCGCCCGGCCGGTAGCCCATCACCAGGCCCATGCCGAAGGTCAGGGTGGCCGCGATCGTGTAGCGGACCAGGTCGGCCACCATCGGGCCGGCGAGCGGCGCGATCCGCGCGATCGGCAACGACTTGAACCGGTCGAAGACGCCCTTCTCCATGTCCTCGCGCAGCTGCGTGCCCGTGGCCATGCACGTGGTCAGCACGGTCTGCGCGAGGATGCCGGGGATCATGAGGGGGAGGTAGCTCTGCACGTCGCCGGCGATGGCGCCGCCGAAGATGAAGGCGAACATCGCGGTGAACAGGATCGGCTGCAGCGCCACGTCGAAGAACTGCTCGGGGTTGCGGCGCATCTTCTTGAGCGCACGCCAGGCCATCATCAGGGTCTGGCTGAAGGTCTCCGCCGTGGAGACGCGCCGCCGGGCGGCCGCCACGCGG
The DNA here is from genome assembly GCF_017896165.1 of Microbispora oryzae. Taxonomy (GTDB): domain Bacteria; phylum Actinomycetota; class Actinomycetes; order Streptosporangiales; family Streptosporangiaceae; genus Microbispora; species Microbispora oryzae. The sequence continues at coordinate 18,565 of NZ_JAFCNB010000028.1, read as the reverse complement.
TCGGCGGCCCGGACCGTCTCGCGGACAGGTGCGATCACCGTGCTCATCGGTTCTCCTCCGTGCCGGCCTCGTGCTCATCGTCCGCTTCGTGACCGGTGAGGGCGAGGAACACCTCGTCAAGACTGGGCTTGGCCACGCTCACCGAGGAGATCGAAACTCCGGCGGTACGCAGCCCGATCAGCACCTCCGCGGCCAGGTCGGCCTGGTCGAGGGCGACGTTGAGGCGGCCCTGCTCCGGGCTGAGGATCGGTTCCGAGCCGAGGACGCGCCGTACGATTTCCACGGCGGTCGGCACGTCGGCCGGCTCGGCGAGCTGCACCTGGAGGGTGGAGTTGCCGACGGCGGTCTTCAACTCGTCGGGGGTGCCCTCGGCGACCTTGCGGCCGCGGTCGATGACGGCGACACGATCGGCGAGCTGGTCGGCCTCGTCCAGATATTGGGTGGTCAGCAGCACCGTGCAGCCGTCGGTGACCAGACTCCGGATGGTGTCCCACATCTGGCCCCGGGTGCGGGGGTCGAGACCGGTGGTCGGCTCGTCGAGGAAGATCAGAGGCGGCCTGGTGATCAGGCTGGCGGCCAGATCGAGGCGCCGCCGCATGCCGCCGGAGTACTGCGCGATCGGTTTGTCGGCGGCGTCCTCCAGGCCGAACTGACCCAGCAGTTCGGTGGCGATGTGCCGGGCGCGCGGCGCGGCGATGCCCTGCAGGCGGCTGAAAAGCCAGAGGTTCTCCCGGGCGGTCAGCTTCTCGTCGACCGACGCGTACTGTCCGGTGACGCCGACGAGCTGGCGGATCATGTGGGGGTTGGCCGCCACGTCGACCCCGAAGATCTCGGCACGACCCGCGTCGATCTTCAACAGGGTGGCCAGCATCCGTAGTGTGGTGGTCTTGCCGGCGCCGTTCGGGCCGAGGACACCGAAGATCTCCCCCGGGCGTACTTCCAGGTCGATCCCGTCGACGGCACGGTGCGTGCCGAACGTCTTCACGAGCCCTTCCGCACGTACCGCCAGATCGGCGCCCCCGTCGGACGCCGGGCCGGCCCCGGTACGTCCGAGTTCAGTAATACTCATGGCTTCACTCTCGGGGGCGCCGGTTTCACGGCGCCCTCGATGCGGTTTCACCGATTCCCCGAAGCTCCGCTCGGGCAGGTTCACCGGTCGTTTCCGGCGCGCAGCCAGTCGACATAGTCCGTGACGGCGCGTTCGAGGTCGTAGGCCGGCTCGTAGCCGGTGTCCCGGCGCAGACGGGTGATGTCGAGGACGACGTCGTCGCCCGGCCCGTCCGGGTCGCGGCCCGCAGGAAGGTCGATTACAGCATCCGGGACGACGGCCTTGACGGCGGCGGCGACCTCGCGATTCTTCGTGGCGTGACCGGCGCCGACGTTGTAGGTGCCGCCGCCGGGGCACTTCGCCGTCTGCAGGAGGGCGATGGCACGCGCCACGTCCTTGACGTAACAGAGGTCTGCGCCGTCCTCGGCGTAGCCGCGCGGGCTCGGTGGCGTGAGATCGGGCGCCTGGCCCCGGACGGCCGCGTGGACGAGCTGCGGCAGCACGAAGAACGACGAGCGGGGGCGGCCGAGCGGCCCCCAGGTGGCCGAGATCCGCAGCGCTACCACGTCGAAGCCCTCCTGGCCGCTTGCCAGCGCCCCGATCAGTTCGGCGCTCTTCTTGATCACCGGTATGTGGTGTGACGACCCGTCCATCGGCAGGGGTACGTCCTCGCGCAGCGGGCCGTCGATCGGCACGCCTCCGTAGACGCCGATCGTGCTGGCCACGCTGACGCGGGCCACGCCCCACTCCCGGGCGGCCTCCAGAACGTTGAGGAGGGCGCCGAGGTCGGCACGGAGCCTGCCGATGATGGGAGAGCCGTCAAGAGGGGCGGCCGCCAGATGCACGATGCCGGTGATGGTGTGGCGTCGTCCCAGGTCGAGAACCGCCTGCCGGTCGGACACGTCCAGCGCCTCGATGCGTATCCGTTCGCCGGTCTCGTCCGACAGGAAGGAGGGGACCCGGGTCGTCTGCCGCCGGGTGAGCACGCACCCTTCGCCGAGATCGAGGAGCGCACGGGCCGTGTGGGAGCCGATGAAACCGAGCCCACCTGTGATGAGGATCATCACTCGCCTTTCGTTAGCATGCTAATGAGCGACATGATAGGCAAAAATCGTTAGCATGCAAACGACCTGTTTAGACTCGCTCCATGTCCGAACTTCTCCGGTTGTTCACCCGCACCCACAAGCTGCTTCGGGCCGCCACGGACGCGGCGATGAGCGAGCACGGCGTCCGCGTCGGCCAGAACCTCGTGCTCGAAGTGCTCTGGAAGCATGACGGCCTGACCCCCGGGGAGCTGGCCGCCCGGCTCGGCGTGACCACCCCCACCATGGTCAACACGGCCGGCCGGATGGAGGCCGCGGGGTTGCTCACCCGGCGGCGAGATGAGACGGACAGGCGCCTGGTCCGCCTTTACCTCACGGATCGGGGACGCGACGCCGAGGCGCCGGTGCAGGAGGCGCGGCGCCGCATCGAGGAACGGGTGACGGCGACGCTCACGGAGGAGGAGCGCCGCTGCCTGCACAGCGCGCTGACCAAGATCTACGCCGAACTGTCCGCCGGACGCTCGGACCCGATCCTCTGATCACGTCGTCCGTGGGCCGGGCTGCCGCACCCGACACTACGGACCGGAAGGCGGGTCAGTCCCGCGCCCAGGCCAGGGCTCTCTCGACGGGCGACACGCCGTACTCCGCCTCGACCGCGGACGCGATCAGGTGGCAGAACAGGTACCGCTGCAGCGGCGCGAGACCGAGCCTGCCCAGGTGGGAGTAGAGCGTGTTGAGGGCCAGCCGGTGCCCGAGGAACCAGTCGGAGCCGAGCACCTCGGTTCTGTACCGCCCGGTGGCCAGCAGGATCTCGTGGAACTCGATGGTGTGCAGCTGCGGCCTCCCTGGCTCGCGCGGGGCGGCGTCGAGGTCGATCTTCCTGTCGCGGATGAGGGGCGCGGCGACGGCCTTCACGCGTTCGACGTGGTCGAGCCACTCGCGCACGTGCGGCGGTGTCCGGCCCTCGTCCACCTCGGCGACCCGGCGGCGCACGAGGGCGCGGAGCTGCCGCTCGTTCTGCCGATACTTGGCCTCGAAGCCCGCGATCACTCCGTCGCGATCCACGCAGTACGAGGCGAAGGCGTCGGCGTGCGAGCGGAAGGACATGTACCCGCGCGAGATCGGCGGCACGCTGGTGTGCGCGACGGTGATCAACAGGTCGAGGCTGAGCTGGAAGAGCGTCAGGTCGCCCCGGCGGAAGGCGGCCAGCGCCTCGAACGCCATCCGGGTGCTCTCGGCGTGGAAGGAGTCGAGCAGGTCCACAAGGGTCTGGCTGCCGAGCACGTGCCGGCGATCCTCGTACGGCTCGGTCTGGATGGTGTTGTCCGGGTACCACGGCCGGAGCGGGCCGCGGTCGCTCTCCCGCAGGGCCAGCGCCCGGTGGGCCTCTTCCAGGGCGGCCTCGTCCAGGACCGCGCGGGAGGGACGCTCGCTGAGGTAGCGGCGGAGACGTCCGGTGGCGAGCGGCAGGATCTCGTCCTGCCAGACGTCGTCGGCGGCGCGGAGGTTGAGGCGGAGGTGCGGCCCACGCCGCCAGTGGCGCACGAAGTACGGCTGCCGCACCCGGTCGCCCAGTTCGGCCAGCAGCGGTCGCACGGCGTCGAGGATCAGCCCGTCCTTGTCGGTCTGGTAGTACCGCACCTGGATGCTGTGCCAGGGATTCGTGAGGTCGTTCACCGGTGCTCCAGTTCGCAGTAGGTCGTGCCGACGAGGTGACGCAGATGCGTCTCCTGCCCGCCCGGCAGTCCGAGCCGGTTGCACAGCAGGTGGACACAGCGGAGGAGAAGGATCAGGATGTCGCCGCGTTCGCGGCTGACATCGGGCGGCTGGAAGGAGGAGACGGCGGGTTCGGGGCGGAAACGCCCGGCCGCCTGGAGGTCCAGCGCGCGTAGCCGCAGCGTGTCGATCGAGCGCCACCACGCGCCGAGCGGATCGCGGGCACCGGGACGCTCCGCGCCGGCGGCGATGCGGTGGCTGCGCAGCACCTGGGCCGTGAGAGCCGCGCGCTCCCGGTCGGACGGCTCGGCGCGGTGCCGCCGGTCCTGCGGCGGATCCCAGCGTTCGCGGGCGGCTTCGAGCGCACGGGCGAGGCGGGCGGGATCCGGCTCCCAGGCCGCCAGGGCGAGCGTCAGCGCGGCGGCGGCGAAACCCAGCCGGCGTCCGGGCCCGGTCTCGCCTTCGAGCAGCACGAGCGCGACGCGGCTGGAGTCACAGAAGTGCCGTTCCGCGGCCTCGGTCGCCTCCGGCCCGCCGTACGTCTCGAACTCGGGGCGGTAGGCGACGGCCTCGACTCCGTCGCGGCTGCGCACCCGCCGGTCGTAGTCGGTGAGGTTCTCGTCTCTCGCGTACCGCTCGGCGACGGCGGCGTACCGCTCCGCGTCCCAGGAGACGGTCGACGGGTGGGCGGCCAGGTGCTGCTCCAGCGCGGTCGTGGCGCGTTCGGCCACCTCGCCGGGGCGGGCGTACGGCAGGAGCCGCAGCCGCAGGTGGGGCCCGCCCTCCCAGTAGCGAAGGAAGAAGTAGCGGACGAGCAGGCCGTCGGCGTGGAGCGAGCGCACCAGGCCGCCCACCGCCTGCGCGATCAGCCGATCGGTGCCGCCCCGATGGAAGGCGTGCAGCGAGATCCACGGCTCAGCCATCGCCCACCTCCACCACGTACTCCATGACGTGGCCGCCGCCCAGCTCGGGCAGCACCTCCTGGAAGGCCGTGCAGGCGCCGCCGGCGCCGAGCTGCCGGTCGAAGCAGGCGACGAGCGAGGGGTCGGCCAGATCCAGGAACATCGGTTTTGCCAGCTGTGCCGTACGCATCCGGTCCTGTCCCCAGGAGCCCGGGTCCAGGGAGAACACGAAGCAGCGGGACGGGATGCCGTGCGCGGCGAACCAGCGGGCCAGTGCCAGCAGGTGCCCGGCCTCGGAGGTTCCCGGACGGCGCCGGGGGACGTCCGCCGTGGCCGCGTACCAGGTGGCCCGGGCCACGACCACCCGGCCCAGCGACACCCGCGGCCTGCCGACGACCTCCTCCGGCGTCTGCCGCGGCGGCTCGGCGAACAACGCCCAGAGCGGCACCCCGATGCCGGGCTGGTCGCCGAACAGGTGCAGCAGCAGCCGGACCGTACGCGGCAGGAAGGGGGTGGCGAGCAGGCCCGCGTGGCGCATCACCACGCGGCGGCCGTCCGCGGCGCGCACGAGTTCCAGTGCTCCGGCGACGGGGTCGTAGCGGACGTCGAGGTCGCGCAGAGCGAGGCGCGCGGCGGGCGGACGGCCGGAGACCGCGCCCGGATAGGCGATCTCGTGGGTGGTCGTGGGGGAGCGCAGGCTGATGTTGTGGCCGAACAGTCCGGTGACCTCGGCCTCGATCGGGGTCCCGTCGGCGGGGCCGGGTTCGGCGGCGACAGGCTGGTGAGCCAGTCCCGCGAGCGTCAGGAGGCGGTGGACGCGGCTGCGTGCGGTGCCGTGGCCCGCGGCCACGGCGTTGAGCACCAGTCGCGTCGGCCCTTCTCCGTCGTCCGGCCGGGGCAGCACCTGCACGTAGCAGGCCAGCGAGCGCACCGGCCGCGCGCTTTCCGGCCGTCCCCGCAGCCAGCGCGCGAGCGCCTCCGGCTCCTCGCGGAGGACGGTCAGGGTCTGGTCCCGGTAACGCCGCAGGGCGGCCACCTCGCCGGACACGGGGCCCGTCGGCTCCGCGGCCCCGCCGCGATAGAGCAGGGTGTGCAACGCGTCGCCCGCAGGGGTGGCCAGTTGCCCGGCCAGCGTCCGATGGAACCGGGCGAACGGGACCTGCGCCCCCGCGCCGTACGCCTGGACGAAGAGGTCGGCGGCGAGCAACCGGATCTCGTTGTCGCGCTGGAAGACCCCGAGCATCGTGCGGATCAGGTGCAGGTCGTCGAGGGCCGCCCGCCATTCCGGTTCTCCCAGGCGTACGCCGGGCGAGGCGAAGACGGCGTTGTCGTGGAAGAGGTTCTTGTCCGGAAGTCGTCCGCCGGGCGGCGACAGACGGCGCAACGCGGTACGCACCTCCTGCTGGAGGCCGAGCCCTTCGACCGGTCCCCGCACGTGGGGATGGCGGGCCAGCGCCCGGCCGAACGCGGCGAGCGCGCCGGTGGCCGGGTGCGGCGCCAGCCGTACGGCCAGGTCGCTCAGGTGGCTGAAGGACTGGTCGGCGACCGGCGGAAGCGTTTCCAGCACCTCAAGCTCGACCAGGCCGGCGAGCACATCGGGCGCCACGAGCCGCCGGGCCTCGTCGAGCGTGGTCTCGCCGGTCAGGGCGCGCAGGAGCGCGCGCAGCGGCTCCGAGGCGCGGACGCTCCGGTAGGCGTCCTCGGTCCGGCTCAGGTACCACAGGCGGCCGTCCTCCTCGGTCAGGCTGGCGTTCGGCCTGATCAGGAAGCGGGCCGCGAGGTCGTCGTCCGCCGCGGCCAGGTCGCCGAGCAGCCTGCGGACCAGCCACAGATCGGGCTCGGCGACGGTGCGCCAGTCCCATTCGCCTTCGACGGCGACCGGCTCGGGGCCGGGACCCCAGTGGCCGAGGCCCATCATGGTGAACGTGGAGTGCGGGCTGGTCTTGGCCACCACCCGCGACAGGTAGCGGCTTAGCCGCAGGTCCAACCGGCGGGACGGCGGGGCCCCGGGGGAGTCCAGCCAGCGTGCCAGCGCTCCGGCCAGCGACGGGCTCGCCTGGACCAGGCCATGCGTGAAGACGCCGGTCGACGCCCACGTGCGGAGGCTGTGGTGCCGATCCTGGCGGTCCTTCTCCATGATCAGGGGCAGCGCGGTCTCCAGGCCTTCGCACGCGTGGGACCGGTCGGACCACCGCCGGACGCGCCGGTCCAGCTCGGCCGGCATCTCGGCCGAGCTGGGGGTCATGGCGGGTGTCCGCCCGTTGTACAACGCCCGGCGGAGTGCGACCAGGCGGGACCTCGCCTGCCCGGAGGGGACGTCCGCGATGACCGGCTCAAGGGCGAGCGCGAGCGCGCGTCCCTCCGCGGCCAGGGCGTCCCGTTCCTTCAGGATCTCCTGTACGGCCTGCCAGGTCCGGCGACACCTCAGGTCGTCAAGGGCCGCCCCGGGGAGGGCGGCGACCCTGACCACCACGGTGTCCGGGCGCTGTGGGCGGATCGCCATGCGGGGCTGGCGCCTAGACGAGCCAGCTCTTCGAGGAGGTCCATGTTCCCGAGGCGCCGATCTCGGTGTTGCCCAGCCCCATGGTCACCGCCTCGACGAGCACCTCGGAGCCGGGGAGCTCCACGGTGGCGACGTCCAGCGAGTCCAGGTCCAATGAGTCCAGGTCGAGCGCGTCCAGGTCGAGGACTTCTTCGTGCATGGCCATGTTGCCTCCCGACTCCCAATGGGTGCGGCCCGAGCCGCAATACTCTGCCAAGGGAACACGGAAGGTTTGATAAGTCCATAAGTTCCTATATATCGGACGATACGGAAATATCGCCGAAGCAGGGATTTACTTCACCGTATTACGGCGCGATAGCCGTGAAACGCGAGTAAGCGCCGGGGGAAAGACGGTCAGGCCGCTTCGGCGCTGAGGGCCTGCGCCACGGGTCTGCGGGCGGCCACACGTGCGGGAACGGCGGTGAGCGCCGCCGTCACCAGGACGACCGAGATCGCGGCGCCGGCCATCGAGAGGATGGGGAGTGTGGTCGCGCGCCCGACTGTCAGGTACAGGCCGATGCCGAGGAACACGCCGGCGACGGCACCGGGCAGGGCGGGCAGGACCTGGGCGACGGACAGACCGGCCGTGATCTGCCCCGGAGTGGCGCCGAGGGTCCGCGCGACGGCCATGTTCGCCCGGGCTTCCATCGCCGTGCTCCAGGTGATCGTGATGGCGTTCACGAGGGCGAGCACGATCGCCATGACGGTGATCGACAGCAACAGCTTGCCGTTCTGGTCGTCGCGCAGGTTGGACAGGCCGGACAGGCCCGCTCCCCAGCCCCCGCGGTGCTGGGCGTAGCCCCAGCGCGGCTGGACGTGGAAGGTCAGCAGGGCGTCGATCGTGATCAGTGCGCCCGCGGTGGAGCACCCGTGCAGCACGGCCCGGCCCGGCCGGCGGGCGGTCAGCCGCAACCCGAGCAGCAGTGGGGTCGGCAGCAGCGCGGACAGCGCGGTGAGCAGGGGACGGTGGCGGGGCCGGTGGGCGGTGACGGTCAGCGCGTCGACGGTCGCGGTGCGCAGGGCGAGCAGCGTGGGACGCAGCGAGGAGAGAACCGCCACCGCCACGGCGAGTGCGGTCGCCGCGACGATGACGCCGCCGGATGGTCCGACGACATTCCCGATCCGGCTGGCGGTGGGGCTGGCGACGGCAGGCTCCACCAGGCGGGCGACCGTCAGCCCCAGCGCGTCGGCCAGCAGCGCCAGCACCAGATATTCGGTGAGCAGCACGGCGGCGATCAGGCCGGGGGTGGCGCCGACGGCCTTGAGCAGTCCCGCCCGGCGCGTCTGCTCGGCGGTGCGTCCGGCGGCCAGCGCGGCCACCCCGGTCACGGCCAGGAAGCTGAGCAGCCAGCCGCCTATGATCAGGATCGGCTGCGAGTCCCTGAGCATGACGGAATCCTGCTCGGCGATGAACTGCGCGGTGGCGAAGTTCACCCTGATGCTGGGGTCGCGGTGGGCGTCGAGGAAGGCGCGGGCCGCGGCGGGGTCGCTCAGCTTGAGGTCGACGGCCATGGCCAGCGGGAGATCACGCGATGCCAGCGCCTTGACGTCCGAGTGGGTCAGCCAGACGAGACCGCCTCCGTCGCTCGGGCCGCCGTACGGGCCGATCCCCGACGACCACGGGAAGATGGAGTTGGCCGCGGTCACGGCGATCCCGACGACGGGATACGTCCGGCCCGAGATGGTGACGCGGTCGCCGACGCGGGCGCCGAGCGCGGTGGCGAAGCCCCGTTCGAGGACCGCGCCGCCCGGGCGCACCCAGTGGCCCGAGGTCACCAGCGGGCGGTCGACCGCGCCGGGCTTCTCCGCGGCGCCGTGCACCACCACGAGGGAGGCGAAGCCGCGCGAGGTGAGGGTGGCGAAGACCAGGCGGAACGGGCCGTTGTGGCCGACGACTCCGGGGGCGCGGGTCAGCTCGTTGAGCACCGGGGCCACCGGAGTGCCCATCTCGGGGGCGTACACCACGACGTCGGGCCCGGCGGTGGCGGCGCGCGTCTGCTCGTAGAGCGCGTCGCTCGCCCCGCCGAGGGACATGCCCAGGGCGACGGTGGCGGTGGCCGCGGTCACCGCGAGTAGAAGCATCGCGGCCTGGGCCCGGTGCCGGCGGACGTCGGCGAGGACGAGGCGGAAGATGAGCACGACGCGGCCCATGACGTTCAGCCCTCCAGCCCGATCAGGCCGCCGAGCCATCCGGTGGCGTCGCCGGCCAGCCGGGTGTCGTCGACGAACATCCCGTCACGCATCGAGATCAACCGGTCCGCGGTGGCCGCGACCCGTTCGTCGTGCGTGACCATCACGAGGGTCTGCCCCGCGGCACGTAGCTCCTCGAAGATCCTGAGTACGTCGAGTGTCGCCGTGGAGTCGAGGTTGCCGGTCGGCTCGTCGGCCAGGATGACCAGCGGCTCGTTGGCCAGCGCGCGGGCGATCGCGACCCGCTGGCGTTGCCCGCCGGACAGCTGCGAGGGCAGATGCCGGGCCCGGCCGGTGAGCCCGACCTGTTCCAGCAGGAAGCCCGCACGCCGCCTGGCCTCCCGCCGCGAGAACCCGGCCAGCAGCGCGGGCAGCTCCACGTTCTCCGCGGCCGACAGCTCCTCCATCAGGTGGAACGCCTGGAAGACGAACCCGACCGACCGGCGGCGCAGCCGCGCCAGGGCCCGCTCGCTCAGCGTGTCGACGCGGCGGCCGGCCAGCCACACCTCTCCCGCGCTGGGCCGCTCCAGGCCGCCCAGCAGGTGGAGCAGGGTCGACTTCCCGCAGCCGCTTGGCCCCATCACCGCCAGCGTCTGTCCCTCGGGCACCTCCAGGTCGACCTCGTCGACCGCGCGGACCCGGCCCTGCCCGTGACCATGCTGCTTCACCAGGCCGCGGGCCCGTAGGACAGCGCTGGACACCTTCATGCCCCCTCAGCTTCGTCGTCGTCCCGGCCACCGGGCTCGCCTTCGTCGCCGGTCTTGCCGGCGGCTCCGGACCAGGCTCGCTCGCAGGCCTCCAGCCAGCGCAGGTCGGCCTGCAGTCGCAGCACGATCCCCTCAAGCAGCAGGACGGCACGCGATCCCGCCGGCTCGGCCAGGGCCGCGCGCTGCGTCTCGGCCAGGCGGCGCAGCAGCTCACGGCGCTGCGCCGCCACGAGCTCGATCGGGTCGGCGAGCCGGGCCGCGGCCGCCGCGATGAGCTTCAGATGAAATTCGGCCAGGTCGGGCTTCGGCCAGCTCACCTCGGCCAGCCAGGCGGTCACCCGCTCCTGCCCGGCCGGCGTCAGCGCGTACACCTTGCGCTCGGGCCGATCGGGCAGGCCGTCGGCCCGCTCGCAGACGACGAGGCCCGCTCTCTCCAGCCGGGCCAGGGTCACGTAGACCTGACCCGGGTTCATCGACTCGCCGAGCAGGCCAAGGCTCTGCCGCAGCCGGGCACGCAAGTGATACCCGTGCGACGGTTCCTTGGCGAGCATCGCCAGCACCGCGTCCTGCACTTCCACCCCTAACGGTTAGCCAATGGATAGCGGTTAGCCGTAAAGGGTGTCAAACGTGAGGACGGGCCGCGCCGCCGTCCCGTACTCGGCGGGCGTGAAAGATTCAGGGCGCGTCATGCCCGCGGCCCGCTCCTCACCTGCCCGGTTCTCACCGGGGCTCGTGCGCCGCGCGGTCTCGCCGTTGACCGGGCCCCGCGCCGCTCACATGCTCGTGGTCGGACGGCAATCCGGGCCACGTGGAAGGGCGGATCCATGCAGGGACGATGGGCTGTCGCCTGGGGCGTCGCGACGCTGGTCGCCGCCTCCTTCCTGATTCCGGCGGTTGCGAGCGCCTCCGCCGGTGGGATCACCGGCGCGGCGACAACGGCTCCACCCTCGTCCAGCAGTCCGTCGCCGTCGTTGCTGTGGCCGTGTTACGACCCACGGACCCTGCCGCCCAGCCGTCCTCCGCTGACGCCGCCGACCGCGCCCGGCACGCCGCAGGTGGTGTCGGTCGCCAACAACTACGTGCACCTGCGCTGGGCCGCCGCGTCCGACGCCGACGGGCTCGCCTGCTACCAGGTCTTCGAGGACCGCGGTGGCGTCAAGACCAAGGTCGCCACGTTCGGGCCCGACGTCACCGACGGCTCGTTCTACGTGGACTACCCGCCGTACGGCACGGCGTCGCGTGTCGCCACCCTCTACGTCGTGGCCGTCGACCGGTGGGGGGCGGACAGCGCGCCGTCGGGGTCGGTCAACGTCACGATCCACAACGACGTCGTCAGCTCCCCTTCGCCCTCGTCCTCCTACTGGGGCGCCTGCCACGTGACGTACAACTCCTACGACTGGTTCGGCGGCATGACGTCGTACGTGTCGATCACCAACACCGGCTCGACCACGATCGCCGGATGGTGGCTGACCTTCGCCTTCCCCGACCCCGGTCAGCGCGTGACCTCCGGGTGGTCGGCCGAGTGGTCGCAGAACGGCTCGACGGTGACGGCCACCGCGCTCCCGTGGAACCGGGACCTCGCGCCGGGCGACAGCGTCAGCATCGGCTTCACCGGCACGAACCAGGGCGTCAACCCCGCCCCGTCGGCCTGGCGGCTCAACGGCGCCACCTGCCGATGAGCCTGCCTCGCGAGTAGCGCCTCGCCTGGACCGCCCATTGTCACCCGGTGGATGTCCTAATGCACTCCGGGTCGCCCGGCGCGTAGCGAAACGACAAATCATCGGCTCCGTGAAGGCAGACGCCGTGCAAGCCCGGAGGTGGAACTCCCGGGGTTTCCAACGGCGCCGGCGGGCGCGTTCCGTTCTTTCCCACGAGAATTCCAGCCTGGCGTCAGAACGTTTTGCCGGTCGGCCGGTCCGGGGACCATCCTGACCGACTGCCGATCTTTGCGCCGCGGGGGAATGAGTCCGCGCGCCCTCGATTGGCGGCGCGGTCATGGGGGCCGCGGAGCGTATTTCTGCAATGTCGTGGGGGCAACCATGTGTGAGTGCGACCGGGCGGGCGACGAGACGAACGGGCTGACCCGGCGCCGGTTCGTGCAGTTCTCCGGCCTCGCGGGTGTCGGCGCCATCGCCGGCGCCGGTATTTTCGCGGGCGCCGAGCACGCGTCGGCCGCGCCCCCGCCGCATCCCAAGGGGCCCGACCCCAAGCAGTGCGGCAGCACCGCCCTGAGCTCCGACTCTCTCTGGCGGCGCAGCCAGACGTGCCACGCCAACAACTCCTGCCTGCAGAACGATACGGACTACGTTGTGATGGGCGGCAATAACAACAAGTCCGGATATGTCAACTTCATTCTGGTGCCGACCGTACGGATCAGCGGTATCGAATGCCCCTGGATCTGCGGCGGCAGCGCGCCGAATTACTGGAGCGCGGCCGACTATTACGCCGGCAAGGCTCCCACTGTGGTGCCCAATCCCGTCGGACTCGGCATCAACTCGAAGGCGGCCAGGCACTTCAACCAGTTGCACATCCACATGGCCAGGGCGCGGCCGGAGTCCATGAGCGATCTCGCCGCGCACGAGGCCACGGCCGCGAGAACGGTGGCCAACTGGGCGGACTCACGGGTGTCGGTCCGCGGCTACAGCGAGAATCTGGGGATCGTCCCGCACACCTATCGCGTGCTCGTCTGGCCGGGATTCGCGCATGACAATCTCTTCGCCATGCTCAGGACCATGCTGGTCCACGCGCTGGGACACGGAGCGACCACCGCCAAGGCGCAGGAGAGGATGGTCCTCCAAACGCTGATCGTGATCCCTCGGAAGGCCGGCGGATATTACGTCGTGAACGGCGAGGGCGATCTGCGCGACCCGAACAACCCGCAACTGACGGGATCGGCGACCTGCGACCCCCTGCTTCTCATGCATCCATGACGTCGGCCCGACGTGCCGGAGTGATCTCGGGCCGGCCGGTGTCTCCGCGATTACCCAAACGGGCTTTTCGGTCTGTCCCCGACAGCTAAGATCGGCCAAAAGTTGCTGATGGTGTTGAGGGGACAGAAGTGACACTTAGCCGGCGTGATGTGTTCAAAGTAGGGGCCGGCCTGGTGCCCGCGGTCGCGTTACCGAGTTCGCCGGCGTACGCGGCGGCGGCACCGACCCTGACGGTCACCGGGACCGCTCCGTCGCAGCTGGCCGCCCTCGACAACCTGATGAAGACCTACATCAAGCAGCGGAACATCTCCTGCGCCCAGCTCGCCGCGGTCAAGAACGGCAAGCTGGTGCTGGCCCGGGGATACCGCTACAGCGGTGACACGGCCGTCCCGGCCGTGCAGCCGACGTCGCTGTTCCGGATCGCGAGTCTCAGCAAGAACATCACCGCGGCGGCGGTCCTGCGGCTGGCCCAGGACGGGAAGGTGTCGCTCGGGGCCAAGGTCGCCGACCTGCTCGGGCTGTCGGCCGCGGCCGACTCGCGGCTGAAGAACGTCACCCTCTGGCGACTGATGCAGCACACCGGCGGCTGGGACCGCGACATCTCCGGCGACTACCTGTGGGTCGATCCCACCGTCGCTGCCAAGCTCGGCGTGCCGCTGCCGGTCGGCAAGAGCGACATCATCAAATACGCCGGCGGCAGGCCCCTCGACTTCGCGCCCGGCGCGCGCATGGCCTACAGCAACTACGGCTACATGCTGCTCGGCCTGGTCATCGAGAAGGTGTCGGGGCAGAGCTACGAGTCATACGTGAAGCAGAAGCTGCTCGCCCCGGTCGGCATCACCCGGATGCGGCTCGGCCGCACCCTGAAGTCGCAGGCCGCGCCGGGGGAGGTGCCGTACTACTCCGACTACACCACCAAGACCGTGCTGGACGCCTCCGGCGCCGTGGTCCCGTGGCCGTACGGCGGGTTCAACATGCTCAACCACGACGCCAACGGCGGCTGGCTGTCCTCCGCGGTCGACCTGGTCAGATGGGCCCGGATCTTCGACGCCGCCGGTCCGGCGCTGAACGCCACCTCGATCACCCGCGCGTTCGCCAAGCCGGAGATCGGCGTGAGCACGGACGGCTCCTGGTACGGCTGCGGCTGGTACGTGCGTCAGGTGACCGGCCACCTCAACACCTGGCACAACGGCAGCATGCCCGGCACGTACGCCTACCTGGCCCGGCTGCAGCAGGGCTTCACGTACGCCGCGATCTTCAACCACCGCGAGGAAACCGGCACTCTCGACTACGACGTGCTCAGCTCCCAGATGAACACGGCGTGGAACGGCGTCACCACGTGGCCGACCAAGGACCTCTTCCCCACGTACTTCTGACGTACGTTCCGACCTGCACCGGGCGTCACGCGGCCCTCATCACCGAGGAGCGAGGTGGGCGCCGTTGGCGGCGGAGATTACCCGCGTCAGCGCCTGGTGCAGGCTCCGCAGCTCCTCCAGGTCCATGCCCAGGCGCTCGACGATCGTCGCCGGCACCTTCTCGGCCTGCCGGCGCAGCTCGCGTCCCCGGTCGGTCAGCACCACCGCGAGGGAGCGCTCGTCGTCGCTGGCGCGGCGGCGTTCGAGCAGGCCGGCGGCTTCCAGGCGCTTGAGCAACGGCGACAGCGTGGCCGGCTCCAGTTGCAGCAGCCGGCTGAGCTCCTTGATCGACAGCGGCGCGCGCTCCCACAGGGCCAGCATCACCAGGTACTGCGGGTGGGTCAGCCCCATCGGTTCCAGCACCGGCCGGTAGAGGGCGATCACCGATCGCGAGGCGACGGCGAGGGCGAAGCAGACCTGGTTCTCCAGGGCCAGCGGGTCGGTGATGTCGTCTATATCACTCATATGCACCTCCGTTGGGGTGTCCGCCATACTAGCCCAATTAGTACACTAACGATTAGCCAACGAAACGTTAGTGGCCCATGTAGGTGCTCGCCCGGCATCCCGCCCCAGGAGCTCACGTCCCGAGGAAGAGTCATGGCACGCAGGAAGAGTCTCGAAGAGCGCATCGCCGACCGCGTCGCCAAACGCCCGCCGCTGAAGGAGGGCAAGCACTTCGAACACGCCCCCGCCAAGTGGCTGTTCGTCGCCGTGCTGGGGTTCGCCGTGCTGATCCACCTCATCATCGTCGGCATCGTCATGCTGGTGGGTCACTGACACCGGCGGCGGGCGCCGTGGAAGGGCCTTCGTCGAACGCGGTGCACACTGGTGGGGTGACTTCCGTGGAGACCGCGCCGGTGGCCGGACCGTTCAGGCGGGCCGACGCACGCCGTAATCATCAGCGCGTCTTCGCCGCCGCGCTCGAGGTCTTCGCGGAGCTCGGCCTCCAGGCGACCGTGCCGCAGGTAGCCGAACGCGCCGGCGTGAGCAAGGCGACCGTCTATCGCGGCTACCCCACGAAGGATGAGCTGGTCGAGGCGATCGCGGCGTATCGGCTGGAGGAGCTCGAACGGTCCACCGCCGCCGTGCTCGCCGAGCCCGAGCCGTACCGGCTCTTCCGCCACTACGTGCTGCGGTTGTTCGAGAGCCTCGCCGGTGACCGCCTGCTGTCGGAGATGCTGGCCGACAGCAGGTGGCAGGGCGCGGCCGTGCTGATGACCAGGCTCACCGACCTGATGGAGGCGGCCAAGGAGTCGGGGCACATACGCCAGGACGCGACCACGCTGGACCTGCGCGTGGTGCTGTGCGGCATGATGCTGCAACTCATCAGGGTCGCGGATCGCGACCCGGCGCTGTGGCGGCGCTACGGCGAGCTGACGCTCCAGGCGCTCCGCCCCTGACCCCGCCGCCGGCCGGCCTGGGCGCTCAGCCGCCTGTCTTCGCCAGTGCGCCGTACCTCCCCCGGTGGAAGAGCAGCGGGGCCGGCGACGGCGCCGCGTCGAGGGCGGTGACCCGCCCGACGATGATGGTGTGGTCGCCGCCGTCGTGCTCGCTCCAGATCTGGCAGCTGATCCAGGCGCAGACCCCGTCAAGGATCGGGGCCCCGCCGAGCCCCGGCCGCCAGCGCACCCCCGCGAACCTGCCGGCCTCCGGACCGGCGAACATCGCGCTCAGCTCCCTCTGGTCCTCGGCGAGCACGTTGACGCAGAAGTCGCCCACCTCCCGGATGCGCGGCCAGGTCCGGGAGGTGCGCGCGACCGCGAGGCTCACCAGCAGCGGGTCCAGCGACAGCGACGTGAACGACTGGCAGGTGAAACCGAGCGGGCCCCCGGGACCGCTCGCTGTCACGACGACGACCCCCGAGGCGAACGAACCGAGCGCCTCGCGCGCCGGCCGCCTGCCGGTCACGGTCTTCATGCCGGAATTCACTGCCGGGCTCCTCAGATCATCGGGCTGACCGGCTCGGTGCCGCCGACCAGCGCCCGTCCGTACATCTCGCGGGCGAGCCCGGGATTGAGCGTGGGATGCCGGGCCGCGGTCTCCAGGTCACGCCAGTAGCGCTGCACGACCGCGGCCCGGGAGAAGCCGCTCGCCCCTCTCACCGTGAGCAGCAGTTGCACGGCCTCGCGCAGGCTCGTCACGGCGTATCCGTTGTCCATGCGCAGCCTCGTCCGTTCGAGCAGGCCGGGAGTGGCGCCGGAGGCGGCGGCGGTCGCGATGTACTCGGCCGAACGCGTCAGGTGCAGGTGGGCCGAGTCGATGAGGGTGGCGGCGTCCGCGAGCGACGCCTGCACGCTGGGGGAGTCGGCGAGCCGGCGGTAGACCGACATGGCCATGGGCTTGCCCGCGTCGACGGCCTCCATGGTCTGTGCGAACACGGCGCGGGCGATCCCGAGCAGGGGACCCACGGAGGTCACCGTCATCGCACCGGGCGGAATCCGGTACAGCGGCTCGGACCCCGCACCGCCCCCCTCCAGTACGTCCGCGAACCGCCGTATCCGGTGGTCCGGGACGAAGACCTCGTCGGCGACCAGGGTGTGGCTGCCCGTCCCGCGCATGCCGATCATGTCCCAGGTGTCCTCGACCGTCAGGTCCGCGGCCGGTATCAGCGCGATCCCCCGCTCGGCCGTCCCTCCCTGGACGACCGGCACGCCGAGAACCGCCCATTCGGCCTGATGGCAGCCGGACGCCCACGACCACCGGCCGGAGACGATCAGGCCGCCGTCGACCGGGGTCGCCGTGACGCCGACGCTGCCGAACACGCCGCACATCGGGCTGTCCGGGCCGTCGCCCCACACGTCCTGGCGTGCCCGCTCGCCGAACGACGCCGCGAGCTGCTGCGCCACGTACGACACCATCACGATCCAGGCGCTCGACGGGCAGGCCCGCGCCACCTCGGCGGTCACGTCCAGGCAGGCCAGTGGGTCGGACTCGGCTCCGCCGAAGACCTTGGGCGTGGCCAGCCGGAACAGTCCGGCCTCACGGAGCGCCCAGGCGGCTTCGTCGGTCAGCCGGCTCTCGCGCTCGGCCTCGTCGGCGTTCCGCCGCAGCACCGGCGCGATGGCGCGCGCAGCGTCGACGAGGCCACCGCGGGCCGGGGCTTCATTCGGAGTGTTCATCGTTCCTCCACGACAATAAACGTACCTATTGGTACGGTTCCGGTCCGGAGCTTACCGGACCCTGGGGTACGGATCGTGGAGTGGGGCTGGTGTCCTTGGGATGTGCTCTCTCTTCCCGCCGCGGTTGATCGGCGTCCGTGCGCTCGCTCGGGCCGGGGACGTGCTAGGAAGGATTAAGGTTCAATAATTCGCCCAAAAGTGACGATCATCACATCATAGGACGAATGGGACTAATGGGGCGTATTGCCCCGTTCTCCCCTACGTACTGAGGTTGCAGGCGTCCCACCGGACGCAGGCGGCTCAAGACGATTGCACGGTCCCACCGGACACGTGTGCATCAAGGGGGAAAACAGTAATGATCAACTTCAGGCGTGGACTGGCGACCGCGGCCGCGACGGTGGCCGTCGCGGGTGGCGTCATTCTCGCGGCGGGGGGCGCCGCCTCGGCGGCGACACCGCGGACCGCCGACGGGGCGACGGCGGTCACGGTCGCGCAGAAGAGCACGGTCACGCAGAAGAGCACGACCACCCGGGTCTTCGACGGGCGGCGGTGGTGGACCCGCGTGGGGAGCGCCGGCTACTGGTACGGCACCGACCACGGCCGGCACTACCGGTATGACGGGACCCGCTTCGCGGTGTTCAGCGGCGGCACCTGGACCGTGGTGTCGACCTCCTACGCCAGGGAGCACGGCCTCGACCCGCGTCACTTCTGGCACGTCAAGCCCGGTCACGTGAAGCACCACGTCAAGCACCACGTGAAGCATCACGTGAAGCCCGGACATCCCGGCCACGGGGGCGGTCACCAGGGGGGCGACCACGGTCACTCTGACCACGGTCACTCTGACCACGGTCACTCTGACCACGGTCACTCTGACCACGGTCACTCTGACCACGGTCACTCTGACCACGGTCACTCTGACCACGGTCACTCTGACCACGGTCACTCTGACCACG
>NZ_JAFCNB010000027.1 GCF_017896165.1 Microbispora oryzae | reverse complement strand
GGCGCGCAGTTGCGCTTCACCGACATCGACGGGCACCGCTTCACCTGCTTCGTCACCAACACCCGTCGGGGCCAGCTCGCCGACCTGGAGCTACGCCACCGCCGCCGCGCCCGCTGCGAAGACCGCACCCGCGCCGCCAAGGACACCGGGCTGCGCAACCTGCCGCTGCACGACTTCGCTCAGAACGAGATCTGGTGCGAGGTCGTCGCCCTGGCCTGCGAGCTCATCGCCTGGATGCAGATGCTCGCCCTGGACGGGCCCGCTCGCCGGTATGAGCCCAAACGGCTGCGGCTGCGCCTGTTCGCCGTCGCCGCCCGCCTCGTCCGCGGCGGCCGGCGTCTCCGCCTACGTGTGGCCGCATCCTGGCCCTGGGCCGGCCAGCTGGTCACCGCCGTCACCCGGCTCCAAGCCCTGCCAGCACCGACCTGACCAGCACCAAATCATCCCGACTACCAGGAAGAACACCCCGCGGGCCCGTGGAACCCCGCCCACCCGGCGCGACAGCCGGGCCACCACCCTGACCACGGCCGCGATTTCACACTCCAGCCGAACCGCTCAGCCAGCCACCGGATGGGCACGAAAGATCGAGGCTAGGGCCTGTATCAAAGTCCGGTGTGGCGTCCCCGTCGTGTCGTATGAAACCGGGGCGCGCATAGGAGAATCTTGGCGACCTCGCGCTGGCGCTGACGGTTACTGCGCTTCATATGAGCAGCGCAGAGCCTCCGGGGGCAAGACCGAACCACCAAATCAGCGCCATTTTCAACGCCTAGCTACGCTTCAATTTCCGCACGATCGGAGCCCATTCTCAGATCACCCTTATTGTGAGGGCAATCTCCACCGAAAGCCGAGGCGGGTTAGAACAACCTATGGGAGAGACGAGATTTTCCCAGCTAATTCACATACCTTACTTCCCGTCACAACCCGAGTCAAGATCTTGACGGCGAGCCAACTGTTTATGCAAGATGCGAATGCCAAGATCGTTGGGGCTACAGGTGAGCAGTTACAGGCCGTCACCTGTAGCCCCGTCCACAACGGACGTTAGGAGTATACTCGGGACGACTGCCAAGAAGGTCAGACTAAAGGCCGCCGCACTGTTGGCGGCCGTATTGTCGGCGGGGGCGGCGACGACGATGACTACCACCCCGGCCCAGGCATCTGGTTCGTCGACCGTGACCTACGGATGCTACGCAAGGTGGTGGGACACCGCGTTCGCGGGCTACTGTTCCCCCGCGACCCGCACGCAGCAAGTGAAGCTGCACGCCGACTGCAGTGGAGAGCCCGACTATGCGGGCCCCTGGGCTTACGTGGCCAAGGGCCAGTACGCAGAGCCCTTCGACTCCGACGACTGCATTTTCTCCGCCGACTACGCCTGGATCGGTTACTCGTGACAGGCCAGTTGCCGATTTCGGCTCGCTGACACGTCAGCAGGACGTATTCAAGAGGGCTTCGGGTCTCGAGATGCGGACCCGGAGCCCTTTCCGTCACAGAAAGGGGTCAGGTGGCTTCGATCGCTACGGTCAGCGATCTCCGTCAGGGGTATGGCCGCAGGGACGTTATTCGCGGGCTGGACCTGGCCGTGGACGCCGGGGTGCTTGGTCTTCTCGGCCCGAACGGCGCGGGCAAGACGACGCTGTTGCGCACACTCGCGACGGTCGCACCGCCCCGGGAGGGCCTGCTAAAGATCTGCGGCGCTCCGGTGCGTTCGGAGCGGGATGCCCGGAAGGTCCGCCGTCAGATCGGCTACTTACCCCAGGATTTCGGTTACTTCCCGGCCTTCACCGTCGAGGATTTCGTCCACTACTGTGCTTGGCTGCGAGGCGTGCCAAAGGCGTCGGCAGACGTCGCCGTCAACGAGGCGATCGAGTGCGTCAACCTCGCCGATCGGCGCACTGCCAAGCTCCGGTCGCTGTCGGGGGGCATGCTTCGCCGTTGCGGCATCGCCGCAGCCATCGTGGGGTTCCCCAGGCTCATCCTGCTAGACGAGCCGACGGCCGGGCTCGACCCGGCGCAACGGCTGGAGTTCCGGGCCCTCCTGCGAATGCTCAAGCGGCGGGGACTGGCCGTGGTGATCAGTACCCATTTGGTAGAAGACGTCGCCGCCGTGTGCGACACGGTCGCCGTCATGTCCGGCGGTCGGCTGGTCTTTCATGGCTTGCCCGACGAGCTCGTACGGGCCGCTGTCGCTGACGCGGTAGGCGACACCCATATTGAGCGGGGCTACATGAGCGTTCTGGCCCGAGGCGGGCGACCGGCATGATGCGCATCTTCTCGTCTGAGATGCGGGCCTCCCCGCTGCGGTGGTGGCTGCCCGTATTCGTCGCTCTCGACATCGCCATGCTGTTCGGGCGCGACCCTTCGTGGATCGGCGTGTGGCCCCAGGCTAGCGCGGCCGTCCAACTGGCCGGACATGCCTTCGCGGCGGCCGCCGCGGCCGCCGCGACCTGGAGCTCGGGCCGGGAGCATCGAACCGGCGTCACCGACTCGCTGGCGTCTTCCTGGCGAGGCCGGTGGCAGGCCGACGGACTGCAATTGGCGTCCACCTTGCTATTCATCGCGGTGCCGTACGCGCTCGGAGCCGCTCTGGCGGCGGCCACGAGTTTGCGAGAAGCAGGGCCGGGGTTCCTGTGGCCCCGCTACCTGCTGCTCGGTGCCAGCACGCTGCTGCTGAGCGCGTCCGCGGGGCACCTAGCTGGGAAGCTGCTACCCGGCAGGGTCGCCCCGACGCTCGCGGTGGCAGGCCTCGTCGTATTGCTCAGTATCTACGGCTCACCACGGCTGGAGCTGGTCGTGCTGTCCGGGATGCCTCAGGTCGAGCTGGCACCGCTTGCCTTGGGGAGCCGCTTCCTGCTGGCCGGGGTCCTAGCGTTGATCGCCGTTGTCCTGCCGGGGATTGCACCAAAAGGTGAGGCATGGCGGAGCCGCAGCCGGCAGGCCGGCATGACAGGGTCGGCAGTGCTCGCGGTGGGGAGCTGTGTGATCGCGATGACAGCAGCCGGGCCGCTGCGGGTTAACCGTCCCGCACCGCACACCCCGCTCTGCTCGGCGGACACGCCCCGGGTCTGCCTATGGCCGGATAACGCCAAGTATCTGCCGCAGGTCGCCGCGATGGCGTCCCGGCTCGCGGCCCTCCCGGCGGGACTATTCCGACCGCCCGACACCTTCTATGAGCGGGGGGTCCTGCCGGGCCGCCCCCCACTCTCAGGGTTTCTAATCATCCGGGGTGTCTCCTCTGTGCCGGACGCCCTGGCTGGAAGCATCCTGGAACGCACGCTGCCATTGTGCGACCTAACGGAATCGGATGCTCCCGCTTACTTTCGGCAGTTCTGGCCGATCCACCAGTGGCTGTCGGTGCGCGCGTATGGCTCACGCTTCCCGGCCTTCATGAAGGGCGGCCCTCCGGGCGTCGATATGGAGGAAATCTATAATGTGGTGCATAGGCCGGAGGCTGATCAGACAGCTTGGGTCAAGGCGAAACTGGCGGCCATCAAGGCGATAAGGCCCGACTGTGTCTGATACGTTCCAACGCTATGCTCGGGTGCATCGCCTGGGATGGTCCACCGTCGGTCTGCTGCTGTGCGCCGCGCTGATCGCCGTTTCCCGCGGTCAAGAGCTGGTCCTGCCCTCGGCGAGTGCAGCGGGGTGGACACCGATGGCGGTCGTCACCCTGACCTCCTTACCCGCCGCGATCCTCGCAATCGGCAGCAGGCATTCCCCGATGAGCACGCTGGAGGGGACGGCCACCAGCGTCTTGGCGCGGGCAGAGGCGGCGCATGCCGCCGGTGCAGTGACGTTGGCCTGCGGCAGTGTCGCTGTCGGCGCCCTATCGGTCGGATCGCCCCCAGACGCCGCCGCCGGGGCGCGTGACGTCATCCTCTTCTCCGGTCTCGCTCTGATCTCGGACCGGCTGTTCCGGCGCTCGCTGCCCTGGGTCGTGCCGCTGGCTGGCTTCGTGTTACTGCAATGGTGGGGAGTCGACGACGAACTGCACCGGCGATGGTGGGCGTGGCCCCTGCATCGTTTCGATGACACCGCCTCCTGGTTCGCCGCGCTGGCGATTCTCGGGCTTGGGCTAACAGTGGCGGCGATGTCACCCTGGCGGCTGGCCCTGCTCCGACGACGTTCGCTGCGCGGTAGTTCCTCCTGCCAAGCCCTGGATGGCAACATAAATAAGAGGTGTTGAAAATTTAGACCTTGCCTGGGGTCTTCATCCCGTGAGCTTGGCGGAGCATTATCTGCACGCGACTAGGGCCTGTATCAAAGTCCGCTGTGGCGGCCCTGCCGCTCTGAAGCTCGTGTGCGCGTAGGAGATCGACAACGAACGAGGTCTCCGGTATGAGGGTTGATCGACCAAGAAAAACCTGAATACCGGAGACCTCGTTGGCCACCTTAGCGCCTGCTGACGAAGGATTTGGTCGCTGAGGCTGGGACGAGGGTGCCCTGGTCGAGCTTTTCGAGTGATACGCCTGCGGACAGGAGCGGGCTCCTGATAGCTGAGGTGTTGTCTACGCAACTCGGCAACCAGGAGCCCGTGGTTGTCTGTCTACACGCCCGCGTCCGTGAGCGCCAGTGGTTGCGCCTCACCGAGATGCCGATGTCATGACCGGATACCGTCATATCCGCCGGATCTGACCGATGCCGAGTGGGCAGTGCTCGAAGGCGAGGCACGGGCGGTCATGGCCGAGTTGGTGAAGGCCACCGGCAGGCCGATGGTGCATGTGGAGATCCGGCACGGAGGGCGACCGCGGACAGTTCCCACGTTCACCACGGAATCGATCGACGGGTGAGGTGCCCAGCTCTACCCCGGCAGCATCGCCACACCTACGCCGCAGACATTCGGCCTGGCCTCCCCATCGATGAGTAGAGTCGGCTTCGGAGTCGACCGCCAGCTCGCCGACAGTCGTGCGCTGCGTCCGGCCCGTATCCGCCAGGTTGGAGCCGGTGTCGTAATTACGGGCGTCAAGCACTGGTACCTCGCGTACACCTTCCCGTCTCGCTAGCCGGACCCGAACCGTCTGGCAGTGCCAGTCCGTCCCGACGTTGTCAGGGCTGCTTACCGCCCGCCTCGGCATCCTCCGATACGAACTGCCCCCAGCTTCAGCCGGATTGCTGCGACAACCCGGCGGTGAAGGTCTCTCACCTCACTCGACTCCATGGCGCCTCGTGGCGCACCCACCCGCTACGACAAACTCGCCGTCCGCTACCAAGCCACCATCCTCATCGCCACGATCAACGAATGGCTCTGATCGACTTCGATACAGGCCCTAGGCGGTGTCCCGTAGATCCCCTTGGCCCGCGCGGTCACCCATGCGGAGAAGATCCACGGGACACTCGCTAACGGGCCTCGTCTGTCGGCACGGCGCAGCGCGCGGTCGGCCCGAAGGCCCAGCAGCCGACCCGGTCGGCCGCGGCCAGCCAGGCACCGGAACCGGCCGGAGCGGCGAAGGCCCCGGACGGGCTCGGGGAGACGCCGGCGACCGCCGTGGCCGGAGGTGCGAACGCCCACCTCGGCATCGGCCGCGCCGCCGCATGGCGCTCCAGCCCGTGGGAACCGGCGCCCCGGCTGCGCCACGGCGCCAGGCTCCAGCATCCCGGCCCACCGTACGTGCACGACTCAGGTGAGGACCGGTCGACCGGCAGGGGCATCGGCAGGAGCACGGGCACCGAGGTCACGACGGGCGGCTGTGGCTGCGTGATGGTGGGTGTGTCGCCGGACGGCGCCTGCAGACCCGGGACGATCTCCGCGATGTCGGGCGCCTCGGTGGGGGTTCCCGTGGGAGTCCCGGCAGGAGTCGGGCTAGGAGTCGCGGGCGGGGTGGACGTGGCCGGGACGGTGCCCGCGGAACCGCTCGTGGACGTGACCGACGGCTTCGGGGCCGGTGTCGTGGGCGCGGGCGGTTTGCCGGTGGCCGTGGGCTTGGGTGTGGGCTTGGGTGTGAGCTTCGGCGTGGGCTTCGGCGTGGGCTTGGGCGTGGGGGTGGGCGTGGGGGTGGGCGTGGCCTTCGGCGTGGCCTGGGGCGAGGGGGTCGGCGAGACGCTCGGTGTGGGCGAGGTGGAGCCGCTCGCACTGGGCGTGGCGGCCGGCACGCTTACCGCGGGTGATGCGGTGGCCGGAGGCACGCTGGGAGTCGCCGAGGCAGCCGGGGCGCTGGCCTTCGGCGACGCGGCAGGCGACGCGGCAGGCGTGGCCACCGGACTGGCCGCAGGGCTGGCGGCGGGACTGGCGGCGGGGCTTGCCGCAGGACTGGCGGCCGGTGTGCTGACGGGTGCGGCGCCGGAACGGGACGACCCGGTGACGGCCCTCGCCGGCGGCTGGGACCGCGCGTGGCGCACCGACCTGTCCGCCGAGCTGTCTGCTGATCCGCCCGCCGACCTGTCCACCGGCCGGGGCGGCGTCCGGGGTGGCGTGGCCGGGGCCGTCGCCGTACCGGTGGACGTGGGAGCCGGAGTCTCCGGCGAACCGCCCTGTTGGGCGGACCCCGACGGCTGATCGGGCGCGCTCCGCTGTTCCTGCCGCTCTCCGGAGGCGCCCCCGGGCGTGGAGCGCTGATGGGACACGGTCTGCCCCGGGTCACGCCACGCGCCGGAGCCGGACCGCGGGCGCGAATCCACGGTGGGAGCGGAATCCGGCGCGCTGGGAGCGGAATCCGGCGCGGCGTCCTGCGGCTCGACCCGCGTATCGGCGCCGGCGTCGGAGCTCGCGCCGACGCCGGTGTCGGCCCGAGTGTCGGCGCTGGTATCGGTGCTGGTGTCGGCTCTGGTCTCGGAGCCCGTCGCCGGATCGGTGCCGGTGGAGCCACCGGAGTCAGACGAGCCACCGGGGGCGTCGGGGACGGTCGTGTCGCCGGAAGCGGAGGCGGTGTCCACGCCGGGATCCGCCACGGCGGCCCAGGGCTGCGCGACGACGGCGCCGGTCGTCGCCGACACCGCGGCCAGCAGGAGTCCGGAGACCAAAGTGGCGCGCCGGGATGACATGCGTCGTGTCATGGGGGGAGCCCTTCCTTGATCTATGGGGTGGGCCGGGGAGGGAGGAGCGAACTCCACCCCGCGGCCGCGAACTGAGGCGTACCGGGAAGAGCGGCCGGGGGCACGGTCGGCGGCGCCGGGTCGGGGACGTTGACCCAGTCGCCCTTGCCCGCGCCGCGCATGTCGGGAGACCAGGTCATGAGGAGGCTCATCGCGTACGGGCTGGAGTAGACGGGTCCGCTGCCGGATCCGCCCTTGGTGGCCGTCACCTGGACCAGCACCCACACCTGGACCTGGTCGTCGGCGCGGGCCTTCCACTGGACGCCGATCGTCTGGGTCCGCAGGGCGGCGCCCTCGGGCAGGTCGCCTTCGGCGGGCAGGCCCAGGGTCTCCCGCCAGCCGCGCACCGCCTCGCGCGCGCCGTCGCGTGCCGCGTCCCGCTGGTCGGGCGGGGCGTACAGGACGGCGGCCTGCTCGGCCTGCGCGCCGTCGAGAGTCCAGGCGGCCTCCAGCGCCGCGGCCGCCGCCGAGGCCGCGCCGAGCTCCGTACGGGGGAACCCGATCGGGTAGCCGCCGTCCCCCTCGTGCCCGGACGGCGCCGCGAGGGCGATCGAAGGCGCGGCGACCGGGGCGGTGGCGGCCGCCCTGTGCTCGGGCTCCCGCGTCTGCAGCACGATGATCGCCACAGCCACGACGGTGACCACCCCGACGATCACGAGCAGCACGTGACGCGGGTCCCACCGGCGCCGCGGCCCCAGATCCCAGTCGAGGGCCGGATCGGGGATGACGGCTCCCATTCACTTGCCCCGGTCTGGGCGCTGCCCGAACGCCTGTCCGACCGCGGCGGCGAGGCGTAGGTAGGCGCCGCGCGTGGTGGGCCGCAGCCGGGCCAGGTCGACCTCGGCGCCCTCCTTCAGGTGCGGGTCGAACGGCACCCGCACCACGGCCCTGCACCGGTTGGTGAAGTGCCGTTCCAGCAGGTCCACGTCGACGTGCGACTTCGGCTCGACCGCGTTCAGCACCACGATCGCGTTCTTGACCAGGTCGCCGTGGCCGTGGGCGGTGAGCCAGTCGAGCGTGGCCGCCGCCGAGCTCGCGCCGTCGACCGCCACCAGTGTCACCAGCACGATCTGGTCGGCCAGTTCCAGCGTCGCGCCCATCGCGCCGTGCAGGAGCCCGGTGCCGCAGTCGGTGATGCAGATCGAGTAGTAGCGCTCGATCAGCCCGGCGACCGTCCGGTAGTCCTCCGCGTTGAACGCCTCGCTGACGGCCGGGTCGGTGTCGGACGCCAGCACCTCCAGCCGGGCGGGAGACTGCGAGGTGAAGGCCCGCGCGTCCGCGTACCTGACGATGTGCGGCGCCTCCGCCAGCAGCGTGCGGATGGTCGCGGCGGTCTCCGACTTGACCTTGATCCCGAGCGTGCCGCGGTCGGGGTTGGCGTCGATGGCGATCACCCGGTCGCCGCGCAGGGAGGCCAGGGTGTTGCCGAGCGCGGCCGTCGTCGTGGTCTTCCCCACGCCGCCCTTGAGGCTCATGACCGCGATCCGGTGGTGTCCGCTGGCCACGGGCGTCTGGGCCTGCGCGATCAGCGTGCGCCGCTCCACCTCTCCCGCCGACTCCGACGGGTTGATCCGGCCGCCGGAGAGCTGGTAGACGAGGCGCCGCCAGCCGCCCGTGGGCTCGAGGCGTCGGTTGGTCAGCAGGTGTTCCGCCGTGAGCGGCACCGACTCCGGGAACGGCTCGCCGGGGAGGGGAAGCGATGTGTGCGTCTCTGTCATGGCCGTGGTCCTTTTACCGGGAAAGGGGTGGGAAGGAGGTCAGCAGGTGCGCCACCGCACTTCGGTCGTGGCCGTGCCCTTCTGGCCGTGCAGCTCCAGGGGAGCGCTGACCTGGTCGGGAGCCCCGCACCAGTAGCGGACGCGGAGCGCCCGCACGCTGATCACGCCGGTGTGACCCGGCTTCAGGGTCCCGGAGGACGGCGTGACGACCAGGCCCGGAGCCGATATCCGCCATTTCAGGGTGCTGCCTGATGTGGCTGTGATGGTGAGGCGGCCGCGGCCGAAGTCGTCGAGCGCGAGCGCGGCCGGCACCTGGAGCCCACCGGCCGCGACGGCCTCCAGCGTGGCGACCGGCCCCGCGCCACCGGATACCGCGCCACCCGAGGTCGAGTCGCCCGAGGGCGCGCCGTCTGAGGCCGAGTCCGGCACGGCGCCGCCTCCCGCTGTGTCGTTCCGGGGGGCACCGGAGGCGTTGGTCACGTTCGAGCTCAGGGACGCCGGGGTTCCGTCGTGATCGAAGACCGGCGCGAGCAGGTTGATGCCCGCCACCGTGCCCGCCGCACCGGCGACGACCACGATGACGATCCGCAGCGCGGTCGCGCGCACCAGCGAGCCCACACGCGCCAGCACCGTGACGATCCTGACCTGGGCGCCCGGCAGCCGGCCGCCCTCCTCGTCGCCGGACGCCTCGCCCAGACCCGTGGACGAGCCGGACATCGCCGGCAAGTCAGGCGTCATGACCGCGCCCGGTATCGCGTCGAGGCCGGGCTCGCCGGGGCGCGTACGGGCCTCCTCCCGGGCCCGGAGCTGGGAGAGCAGCGCGTCGTAGAGCGGGGTCTCCTGCCCGGTCCTGCCGCCGTGGACGGAGGCGGCCGAGAACGGTCCATTCACGGCCGCGGCCGATCCGACGGGGGGCGCTCCGACGGTCGGCGATCCGGCGGTGGGCGATCCGGCGGCCGGAGCGGACGGCTTGGCGGGAGACGGGCCGGCCTGCGGCCGCGCCGGCGCGGCCGGGGGGTGTGGCGCGACCTGGCCTGTGGGGGCAGGCGGCGCCGCCGACGCGGCCGGGGTCGCGGGGACAGGAGGCGCCGCCGGAGTGGCGGGCGACGGACGGACCGGGGCCGCGTCGACCGGGGCCGGGAGCGGCGCGCCGCCGAACGACGAGGGAGGACGGTGCCCCGCCTTCCGCGCGGCGAGCGGCGGAGGCCGGTGACCGCCCGTTCGCGGGGCGGCGGGCGGCTCGGGGGGCGCGGGAGTCACAGAACGCGCGGGAGTCACAGACCCGGGAATCGCGGGACGCCCGGGATTCGCAGGACGCCCGGGAGTCACGGGACGCGCTTGGGCCACGGGACGCGCGGGTGGCAGGGCCCGCAGCGCCTCGACCAGGCGCGCCCGGGTCTGGGGGGTGAGCGGGGCGATCGGCGGGCGGGACACGATCTGCGGGACGGTGTAGCGGATGTTGATCGGACGCTTGCAGACCGAGCAGGTCACGATGTGGGTCAGCAGGGCAGTCCGTGCGGGTCCCGGGGCCGCCTCGGGCCCTGCTCCCGCGGGGAAGACCGCGGCGACGAGGGGCTCGATCTCCGGGCATAGGGGACGGCTACGGGCGATGCCGTCCAGCCCGCTCACGAGTATCTCGATCACGTCCTGGGTGCGGGCGATCAGCCGGCCCACCTCGCGTGTCGACAGGGCCTGGAGCCGGGCGAGGTCGGCGACCACGAGCTCGTGGCGGTACAGCAGGCGGAGGGTCTCGGCGCCCGCCGGGTCCGCGAGCAACCAGGCGCGGGCGACGGCCCCGTCGTCGGGGACGCCCGGACCGGGGCCGGGCCGGAACCCGCCCGGGCCACCCGTTCCCGCAAAACCCGTTCCCGCAAAACCCGTCCCTGCGCCGCCCGTGCCCGGACCGCTTGGCCTGGGGCCGCCGGTCGGCGTGACGCCGCACTCACGGCGCAGCGCGGACAGCAGCCAGGCGCGGTCGGTGACGCCGTCGGGGCGCTCCAGCCCCACGCAGGACGTCAGCGCGGAGGCCGCCGCGGCCACCGCGCGAGCCGGCTCCAGGTGGAAGGAGGCGTAATCGACGAGGTGAGCACCGTGCTCGTCGACCCACGCCGCGCCCCGGCCGGGGTCGAGCGCGGCGTCCCCGGCTCCGGCGGACGGGTTCATGCGCTGGGAGGCGGTGTGAGCGTGGGATAGGAGTCATGTTCGGCCACAGCATCTCCACGATGACAGGGCCACACTTGCCCAACGGGGAAATCTGATGCATACCGATACATAGAACGAGATCTTAGACTGACTCCGATGTGTTGGGAAGGAAAGGAACCAGAGAAATACTCGGTTCATGATTGGCCGCAAATAACACCAATCCGGCCGTCCGAAAAGGGGCCCAGAAAGGCACCCGATATCGGTTCCGACTTCTCCGTAGAGGTCGCGATCCTGAGCCCCTCCATAATTCTCAGGTAAGTCCTACCTGGACATATGCCGCCCAATGGACGCACCGTCACACGCCCGGAGACCGGGGTTTCCACGCCCGACTTTCCCCGGCAACCCCGCGTCCACATCCAACGTGAATAACCTTCATACCCGCCGACGGCCTTATGACGACATCTTTCTCCATGCTTTCTCGGCATTACTGATCCGTGCCCCACGATCACGGAGCGGGCAGGGCGCCCGGCGCGCCCCTGCAGATCACTGGATGACCCCCCGAGACAGGCGAATTGGGAAGCCGCGCTTTTCCGTTTCCGTACGGCGGCCGGTCCATGGGTGGCAACCGGATAGAAGCCCCGCGCCGAAGAGACAGGCGTGGAGACCATCGTGGTGTTGTTCAACCGGGATCTGCGCGTGCGCGACCACCCGGCGCTCGCCGCGGCCTGCTCGCGCGGGGGTGTGGTGCCGCTGTTCGTGCTCGACCCCGCCATTGAGGCCGGGCATCGCCGCGAGTTCCTGCACGAGTCGCTCCACGACCTGCGGGCGAGCCTGCGCCGGCTCGGCGGCGACCTCGTCGTACGGCACGGCGACCCCGTCGCCGAGGCGATGAGGGTGGCGGGCGAGACGTCCGCCGCCGGGGTCTGGGCGAGCGCGGACGTCAGCGCCTTCGCCCGCCGGAGGGAGCAGCGCCTGGCGGAGGCGTGTGAGACCCATCGGCTGGAGTTCCGGACCTTCCCCGGGGTGACCGTGGTGCCGCCCGGCGCGCTCACCCCGCCGGGCGGAGACCACTACAAGATCTTCACGCCGTACTGGCGGGTCTGGTCGGCGTGGCCTGGCCGGCCGGTGCTCGAACCGCCCGAGCGGGTGCGGCTGCCCCACGGCCTGGCGCCAGGGAGCCTGCCCGCCCTCTCCCCGGAGCCGTTCGGCGTGGTCAGGGGCGGTGAGACGGAGGGGCTGCGGCGGATGGACGAGTGGGTCGGCGACGGCCTGGGCCGCTACGGCGACACCCGCGACCACCTCGCCGCCCGCACCTCGATGCTCAGCGCCTACCTCCACTTCGGCTGCGTGTCGCCCAACGAACTGGCCCGGCGGGCGGGCAGGCACCGCGGCGGCGACGACTACGTCAGGCAACTGTGCTGGCGGGACTTCCACCACCAGGTCACCCACGCCTTCCCGGGCATCACACGGCACGACTACCGTCCCCGTGGCCGTCTCCCCGGCCGTACGGCGTGGGGCCGGGACGCCGACGCCGAGGCGGCCTGGCGCGAGGGGACGACCGGCGTGCCCGTCGTCGACGCCGGGATGCGGCAGCTCCGGCGGGAGGGCTGGATGCACAACCGGGCCCGCCTGATCGTCGGCTCCTACCTGACGAAGCGGCTCGGCATCGACTGGCGCGTCGGCGCGGACCACTTCGCCCGGCTGCTCCTCGACGCGGATGTGCCGAACAACTTCGGCAACTGGCAGTGGGTCGCGGGCACCGGCAACGACACCCGCCCCAACCGGACGCTCAACCCGGTCCGGCAGGCCAGGCGGTTCGACCCGTGCGGGGAGTACGTGCGGCGCTACGTGCCTGAGCTGGCGTCCCTGCCGGACGATCTGGTGCACGAGCCGTGGCGGGCGCCCGTCCCGGTCCGCGGCTACCCACGCCGCCCACTCGGCGGGGAAATCAGCGGCTGATCACGGGCGATCACAGGGATCACGCGGGGATCATGCCGTGCGGGTCGAGGACGTACTTGCGGGCCGCGCCCCGGTCGAACTCCTCGTAGCCCCGGCGCGCCTCCGTCAGCGGCAGCACGGTGGCGTTGACCGCGTCGGCGATGCTCACCCGGTCGTTCAGGATCGTCGTCATCAGCTTCCGGTGATAGCGCATGACGGGACACTGGCCGGTGACGAAGGTGTGGGCCCTGGCCCAGCCGAGCCCGAACCTGATGGACAGCGAGCCCTCCCGGGCCGCCTCGTCCGCCGCGCCGGGGTCTCCGGTGACGTACAGACCGGGGATGCCGAGCCGGCCGCCCGCCCGGGTGGTCGCCATGAGCGCGTTGAGGACACTCGCGGGCCGCTCCGTCGCCGTGTCCTCCCCGTGCCCGCGCGCCTCGAAGCCCACGGCGTCCACCGCGCAGTCGACCTCGGGAACGCCGAGGACCTGCTCGACCAGCTCCCCCGGTTCGCCCTGGCCCACGTTGACCGCCTCGCAGCCGAAGCGGCGGGCCTGTTCCAGGCGCTGCTCGTTCAGGTCGCCCACGATGACCACGGCCGCGCCGAGGAACAGGGCGGAGACCGCGGCGGCCAGGCCCACCGGCCCCGCCCCGGCGATGTAGACGGTCGAGCCGCTGGTGACCCCCGCGCTCACGCACCCGTGGTAGCCGGTGGGGAAGATGTCCGTGAGCATGGCGAGATCGAGGATCTTCGCCATGGCCTGGTCGCGATCGGGGAACCTGAGGAGGTTCCAGTCCGCGTACGGCGTCAGCACATACTCCGCCTGCCCGCCCGGCCAGCCTCCCATGTCGACGTATCCGTACGCGCCGCCCGGCTGCGCGGGGTTGACCCGTTGGCAGATGTGGGTGTCGCCCGCCTTGCAGTTGCGGCAGCGCCCGCAGGCGATGTTGAACGGCACCGACACCAGGTCGCCAACCTTGATCACTTCGACGTCCGGGCCCACCTCGACGACCTCACCGGTGATCTCGTGGCCGAGGACGAGCCCGTGCGGCGCGGTGGTCCGGCCGCGCACCATGTGCTGGTCGCTGCCGCAGATGTTGGTCGCGACCGGTTTGACGATCGCGCCGTGCCGCACCTGCCGTCCCACGTTCTCCGGCGGGACCCCCGGCCCGTCTCTCAGCACGAACTCCGGGTAGCCGGCGTCGACCAGCTCGACGTCGCCCGGCCCCTGGTAGGTGACCGACGTGTTGCCTGGCATGTCGCCCCCCGTTCCCCCCGGGTCGGCCCCCGTAGATTCAGGTCGCCCCGATGTCCACGCTAACCCTGCGGGCCTGCGGCCACACAGCGGCGGTGGACGTCGTCGACGCGCTCGGTCATGCCCCTGCGGTCGAGGTGCTCCAGGAGCGGCACGGCGACCCTGCGGCTGGTGTCCAGGGCCGTCCTGGCCTGGCTGACGGTGAACGGCTGCGGGAGCCGGGCCAGCAGCGCCGCCGCCCGTTCGTCGGCTCCGGGCAGCAGTACGACGCCGTCAGCGATCCGCAGCAGGCCCCCCGCGCGCACGGCCGCGGCCAGCTCCCGGGGGCCGAGTCCGAGGTCGGCCAGCCGCCCGGCGTCGGGGGCGAGGAACGGCCGGTCGGTCAGCTCGGCGGCGAGCCGCCGCACCGCCTGGGCCACCGGGCCCGGCAGCCCCGGCCGCGCCGCGAGAACCCGGCCGTCCGCGATCTCCAGCGGCGGCCGGACCAGCGCGGCGACCAACCGGCGGTCGGGCAGGCCCAGCTCGTGGCGGACGGCCTCCAGGGGCATCCCTGGCTCCAGCGGGTTCGCCTCCGCGTGCCGCCGTACGACCTCGGGGAGCCGCGCCGCCAGCTCCGCCCAGTAACCGGGGTCGGCGTACCAGTCGGCCGCGACCGGACTCCCGGAGGGCGGGCAGCCCATCGCCACCAGAGTGCCGCCGCGCAGCAGCCGGTGCGCCCGGAGCGCCGAGGCCGCGTCCGGGGCGGCCGCGGCCAGGGCCGCCGCGCGCTCCCGCGCCGCGCCGCGGCGGCGCAGCTCCGGCGGGCGGGTGTCGAGCACCCGCGCGCCCGCGATCACCCGGAGCGCGTCACCGTAGGTACGACCGGAGTCGCGGCCGATGTCACGGGCGATCTCACGGGCAGTCTCACGGGCAGGGTCGCGGCCGGGGTCACGGCCGGGATCCCGGAGCAGCAGCACGTCGCCGAGGTGCAGGGGAAGCGGCCGGGCCAGGCGCAGCCGGGCCGCGCCCGGGCCAAGCGGGCGGACCTCGCACACCACCGCCGTCGAGCCGATGTGCGCGGTCAGCCTCGGCGGCAGGGCGAGCCTCTCGTCCTCCTCGCCCCCTTCACCCCTTTCGGCACCGGCGGGCGACAGCCGTACGTCGATCAGTTCGGTCGCGGTCCAGGCGCCCGGCGTCACCAGGGCCCGGCCGCGCTCGGCCCTGACCCGGCCGCGGAGGTTGACCGCCACCCTCGCCACCGCGGTGACCGACGCGACCGGCTCCTTCAGCGACTCCAGGCCGCGCACCCGCACCGGCTCGCCGTCCAGCAGCAGTTCGTCCCCGACCTCGACCCGCCCGGCGGGCAGCGTGCCGGTGACGACCGTCCCGCTGCCCCTGACGGTGAAGGCGCGGTCGATCCACAGCCGCACCGGCGCCCCGGGATCGGGCGCGGGCAGCGTGGCGACCAGCCGGTCGAGCGCGCCGCGCAGATCGCCGAGCCCCGCGCCCGTACGGCCGCTCACGACCACGGATTCGGCGGCCCCGAGGCCGGCCCACGCCAGGCGTTCGCGGGCCCCGGCCAGCGCGGGCCCGGGGTCGGCGCGGTCAGACCTGGTCACCACGAGGAGGCCGTGCCGTACGCCGAGGGTGCGCAGGGCGACGAGGTGCTCCTCCGACTGGGGCATCCAGCCCTCGTCGGCGGCGACCACGAACATGACGGCGGGCACCGGGCCGACGCCCGCGAGCATCGTGCCGAGGAACCGCTCATGCCCCGGCACGTCGACGAACGCCACCCGCTCCCCCGACGGCAGCGTGGTCCAGGCGTAGCCCAGCTCGATCGTCAGGCCGCGCCGCCGCTCCTCCTCCAGCCGGTCGGGCTCCATTCCCGTCAGCGCCCGGACCAGCGTCGACTTGCCGTGGTCGACGTGCCCGGCCGTCGCGACGACGTGCATCAGGCGCTCACCGCAAGCACGGCCTTCAGCACCTCGCCGTCCTGCCACGAGGGGACGGCGCGCACGTCGAGCAGCAGCCGCCCGCCCTCCACCCGGCCGACCACCGGCGGATCGCCGGTCCGCAGCGGCACGGCGAACCGCTCCGGAAGGCTCACCGCCGCGCTCGGCAGCGTCACTCCCGGCGCCCCTCCCCCGCCCACGGTCGCCCCGGCCCGTACGGCTCTCGCGTCCAGGCCGGCGCCGGCGAGGGCATTGGCCATCTCGGTCGCGCGGGCGAGCAGCGCGGCCGGGTCGGCGTGGAGCGCCAGGTCGAGCGGGGTCGCCGGGCCGCGGAGCGTGGCCTCCAGCGCGGCGAGGGTCAGCTTGTCCACCCGCAGGGCCCGTGCGAGCGGGTGCCTCCGGCAGCGTTCGACGAGATCGCGGCGGCCCAGCAGCAGCCCGGCCTGCGGACCGCCGAGCAGCTTGTCGCCGCTGGCGGTGACCAGGTCGGCCCCGGCGCGCAGGGTGCTCGCCGCGTCGGGCTCGTCCGGCAGCAGCGGCTCCCGCCGCAGCAGCCCGGACCCGATGTCGGCGACGACCGGCACGCCGAGCCCGGTCAGATCGGCGATCTCGACGCCGCCGGTGAAGCCCTCGACCCGGAAGTTCGACGGATGGACCTTGAGCACGAGGCCGGTCTCCGGCCCGACGGCCTCCCGGTAGTCCCGGAGCGAGGTGCGGTTGGTCGTACCCACCTCGCGCAGCCTGGCCCCGGTCGAGACGAGGAGATCGGGGATGCGGAACCCGTCCCCGATCTCGACCAGCTCCCCACGGCTGATCACGATCTCCCGGCCGGGCGCCAACGTGGTGGCCACCAGCACCAGGGCGGCCGCGTTGTTGTTCACCACGTGTACGGCCTCGGCGTCGGGCACGGCCGCGGCCAGCGCGTCCAGGGCACCCCGGCCCCGTCGCGCCCGCGCCCCGGTGGCCAGGTCGAACTCCACGTCGGCCGGCCCGGCGGCGGCCACCGTCGCCTCGACGGCGGCCGGGGAGAGCGGCGCCCGGCCCAGGTTGGTGTGGAGCAGCACACCGGTCATGTTGATGACCGGTCTGATCGTCGCCGCGCGACGCGGCAGCGCCGCCAGGGCCGCCTCCGGCACGTCCTCCGGCTCTATCTCGCCGCGCCTGGCCCGTTCCTGCGCCCGGACGACCGCGTCCTTCACCACGCTCCGGCCCAGCCGCCCAGTCATCCCGGCCAGCCGCGGGTCGGCCAGCACGGCGTCGGTGCGGGGAACCCGCCTCCGCCGGTCCGCCTCGCGATCCGCTCCTTGGTGCACGCCTCGGTCCACACCTCAACTTATCGCCGGTCGCCCGTCCTCCTACCGCTGCCGGGCGCCGCCGCTCACACGCCGACGGTCCCGTCCACGCCCTCGCGGAGCAGGTCGGCGTGCCCGTTGTGCCGGGCGTACTCATTGATGACGTGGAGCATCACCAGCCGCAGCGACACCTCCTGCCCCGATCTGTGGTGGCGTCCGCGCACGTCGAGGGACGGGACGCGTTCCTCGATCCGGCGGGTGTGCTCGATCTCGGCCTGCCAGGCGTCGAAGGCCTCCCGCCTGCCGGCGCCACTCGCGTCGTACGCCGCCTGGTAGTCGCCCTCGACGGACCAGACGAGCGGGAGATCCTCACCGTTGATCACCCGGCGGAACCAGGTGCGCTCGACCTCCGCCAGGTGCCGTACCAGGCCGAGCAGCGACAGCGTCGAGGGCGGCATCGACTGGCGGCGCAGTTGCTCGTCCGACAGCCCGTCGCACTTCATCGCCAGGGTGGCACGGTGGAAGTCGAGATAGCCTCGCAGCGTCTCACGCTCGCCGCCGAGCAGGGGTGGGCTGGGTCGCTCCCAGGTCATGTGCCGATCCTCCCTTCCGGTCTCGGCTACCGTAGCCGCGAACCGACAGAAGGAGGCCGGGGACCCATGTCCGACGGGCGACAAGCCGCGGTGGAAGATCCGCGCGCCGGGTTGCGGGCCGACTGCGCACGCTGCTTCGGGCTGTGCTGCGTCGTGCCGGCCTTCGCGGCGTCGGCCGACTTCGCGATCGACAAGCCGGCCGGACGGCCCTGCCCGAACCTCGGCGCCGACTTCCGCTGCGGCGTCCACGACTCCCTGCGGGAGCGTGGTTTCTCCGGCTGCACGGTCTACGACTGCTTCGGCGCGGGCCAGCAGGTGTCCCAGGTGACCTTCAGCGGTCGTGACTGGCGGCGCTCCCCCGGCACCGCCGGGCAGATGTTCGAGGTCTTCCCGGTCATGCGGGGCCTGCACGAGCTGCTGTGGTACCTCCACGAGGCGCTGAGCCTGCCCCCGGCCCGGCCCGTGCACGACGACGTCAGCCGCCTGATAAGCGAGATCGAACGCCAGACCGCCGCCGATCCCGCCGTCCTGCTGTCCCTCGACCCGGGGGCGTACTGGAAGGAGGCGAACGAACTGCTGCTGCGCGCCAGTGAGCTCGTCCGCGCCCAGGCGCCCGGCCGCAGGAGAGATCACCGGCGCGCCGACCTCACCGGGGCCAGGCTCGGCGGCGCCGACCTGCGCGGGGCCGACCTGCGCGGCGCGTACCTCATCGGGGCCGACCTGCGCGGCGCCGACCTCCGCCAGGCCGATCTCATCGGCGCCGACCTGCGGGGCGCGGACCTTTCCGGGGCCGACCTCACCGGCAGCGTCTTCCTGATCCAGTCTCAGCTCGACGCGGCCAGGGGCGACGCCCGCACGAAGGTCCCGCCCGCGCTGCGGTACCCCGCCCACTGGCAGATCTGATCAAGTTGCTCGTTTCAACGAATCAGCGCTCTCTCCGGTGATATTTGTGGCGTCAACCCTGCGACCGACATCCGCATATTCGAACGGGAGCACGAGTATCAGGCTTACCTGAAGGCCGCCATCCCTGTGTTCCTGCTGCCCGGCGAATCCAAGGTGGCCGAGCGCTTGGAGCTGATCGAGCGGAACCTTGCGGTGATGTGCACCTATGCCAGCCAGCGCGGTGCGGGGGTCTGGCGACTCACCAACAACGGCGCGGAGGCGTACAACGCGCCTGCCAGAAAGCGCCGCCGCTCCGGCAGGTGAGACTTCTGGAGTGGCGGCCGCCGGGGCGGAGCTCCTTCCAGGTCGAGCGGAGTGGCGGAGGCGGACGGGAATCGAACCCGCCAGGCCGAGGACCTCGGCCTCGTCGGTTTTGAAGACCGCGGGGGCCACCAGGCGCCCACACACCTCCGGGAGAAAACCTAGTCTGTGCGGGGTAGGACGATCGCGGCACCCCGGACGTACGGTGGGGCGCGCGGCGACGAACGAGAGGGCACGCGGCATGACGGAGACGACGGAGCGCACCGCGATCCGGCTCACGCAGTACGCGCACGGAGGCGGCTGCGCCTGCAAGATCCCTCCGGGTGAGCTGGAGGGCATCGTGGCGGGGCTGCTGCCGCCCGGCGGCGCCCGCGACGACCTTGTCATCGGGCTCGACGACGGGGACGACGCGGCCGTGGTCCGCGTCGAGGGCGGCCGGGCCATCGTGGCGACCGCCGACTTCTTCACCCCCGTCGTCGACGACCCGTACGACTGGGGGCGGATCGCGGCGACCAACGCCCTGTCGGACGTGTACGCGGTGGGCGGCGAACCCGTGGTCGCGGTCAATCTGCTCGGCTGGCCCAGGGACACCCTGCCGCTCGACCTGGTCACCGAGGTGCTGCGGGGCGGCCTCGACGTCGCCACGGCCGCGGGCTGCCACCTGGCCGGCGGGCACAGCGTCGACGACCCCGAGCCCAAGTACGGCATGGCGGTCACCGGGCTGGCCGACCCCGACCGGCTGCTGCGCATCGACGGCGGCCGGGCCGGGACGCCCATCTCGCTGACCAAGCCCCTCGGCGTCGGCGTGCTCAACACCCGTCACAAGGCCACCGGCGACGTGTTCCCGCAGGCGGTGGCGGTGATGACCACGCTCAACCGTGACGCGTCCCGGGCCGCCCTCGCGGCGGGCGCGACCTGCGCGACCGACGTCACGGGCTTCGGCCTGCTCGGGCACCTCTACAAGCTGGCCCGGGCGAGCGGCGTCACCG
Source organism: Microbispora oryzae (assembly GCF_017896165.1). GTDB lineage: Bacteria > Actinomycetota > Actinomycetes > Streptosporangiales > Streptosporangiaceae > Microbispora > Microbispora oryzae. The sequence continues at coordinate 43,409 of NZ_JAFCNB010000027.1, read as the reverse complement.
CCGTGATCGACGTCGCCGCCGTGCCACACCTGGAAGGAGCCCGCGAAGCCGTACGGGACGGTTTCGTCAGCGGCGGCACCCGGCGCAACCTGGCCTGGGTCGAGCCCCACCTGGACGCGGGCCGGTACGGCGAGGAGGATCTGCTCCTGCTGGCCGACGCCCAGACCTCGGGCGGGCTGCTCGTCGCCGGGGAGGTCCCCGGCGCGCCCGTTGTCGGCGAGCTCGTCCCCCGCGAGCGCGCGGCGCTCCGCCTCGCCTGATCCCGGCTAACGCCCGCCGAGCCTCGCGGTGAGGCGGTCGCGCTGGGGGACGACGGTGTACTTCGGGTCGGCGGCCGAGACACGGCCCGCATGCGGAGCGAGCCGTCGCACGGTGCGTTGAAGTGGGGCGTCAGCGTGCACCCCACGTTCGGGTCTGCGTTGTCGAGCCGTCGAGGCTCCACCTGTATCGCGACCACGCCACCGTCCAGGCCACCGTCAACGCGACCCCGGACACCCCGGCCGAGGGCTGGACCCTGGTGATCGCCGCCGGGACATATCGGGAGACCGTCCTCGTGCCGCAGGCCAAGATCGGCCTGTGCTTCCTGGGGCGACCGGCCACGCTCGGGACCTGGTGATCGTCTACGACAACGCGGCCGGCACGCCCAAGCCGGAGGGCGGCACGTACGGCACCAGCGGCAGCGCCACCACCGCGATCCAGGCCGACGGGTTCACCGCCGCGCACGTCACGTTCGCCAACGACTGGCTGCGGGCCGCCCTGGCCAGGGACGTAGCGTTCCGTCCGTACGGCTTCGTGTTCGCACCGAGCACGGCGGCCGCCGACCCGCACGGCCACCTGGCGGTGCGATGCGTGATCAACGGGACCGCGGCCGACGCGTCCTTCGGCCTGGCCCGGCCCTGGCGGCCCAGCAGCGACCCGACCGCCATCCCGTCCCTCGTCGTACGCAAGACCTTGATGGGCTCTTCGATCGCCGCATATACGGCCAGGAGGAGGTCCTCCCGCCCGTCCTCACAGGAACAGAGCCGGCGCCGCCCCGTTTGAACATGCGGATGAAGTCACCGCCCGACATGGCGGGTATGCGTCGCGGCTAGGACTCCTCTGCGAACAGGTCGGCGGCCGAGGTCGCAGTGGCGGCGCGCCGTACCCAGTCATCCAGCAGGCCCAAATCCGTGCAGGCCCTGATGAAAGCGCGGTCGGAATCGGAGACGGGAATGCCGCGAGCCTCCAGGATGGTCAGCACCGCCCTCGCCTCACCCTCTGCCCGACCCCTTCTGCGACCCTCTTCGCGACCTTCTTCACGGCCTTCCTCGCGGCCGACTTCGAGACCCTTCCCGTAGTGCTGACGGGCGAAGGGGCTGTAGACCGGCCAAGTGGTAGTTTCCATGACTTTCTCCATGACGTGTCTGGCGGCCCTAGTAGCGAGTCGGTATGCGTATTCATAGTATTGCGGAGCGTATTCATCGGGTAGGCGACGCAGCGCGGCCACGAACGCCTCCATCACCGGCAGATGTTCGCCGTGCGCCATCACCGACAACGCGGCCAACTCCGGATGGGCCGCCGCTTCCGCGGGATCGGTGACAGCGGGGATCCGATCTGGACCGATTACCTGGCAGGTCAGCGTGTAGCCGGGCAGGCTCGTACGGATCGGTGCGGCCGCCCATTGTGCGGTACGAGCCTTCGGGCAGACCATCAGTACGGTGATCGGGCAGGTCAACTGCAACCACAGTGCGGCGGCATATCGAGGCAACGCCTGCAACTTGCCCGGCTCCTCCTTTTGCTGGATCTCCACGACGATCGCGTGAAGGGGGGTGTGTCGGGGGCCGACCGTGATCACGACATCGGGTCGCAGATCGATGGACGGACGGTCGTTCAAGTCGTTGCTCGCGACCTGGACCGGAAGCCCGCCGGGTACGTCCACGCCGAGGTGATCGCGGAGCATCTCCACGGCGAACTGCGGTCTGTGCCGGAACAGCAGGTTGAGCGTGTCATGCAGGGGGGACGGCATAACACCGAACGTTATCACTTAATTACTGATAGTAGTCGACGTCTTGTGAGGTCCGCCGTTGAAAATTCGGCCGGATGCCGCGATGATTCCGGTCTTCCCGAGGTCATGCCCGTGATCGCGTGTGCGAAGGAGGGCGTCGGAGACTCGCTCGCAAGCTCGCCGACCGGCTGATCACCGGATATGTCCTCTATGCGGGTCCGGAGGCACTCCCCTTCGGGGATCGGAGCAGGTGCTTCCGATGTCCTCCGAGGACCTCGGCCTCGTCGGTTACGGCTGGGGGCGGATCGCGGCCACCAACACGCTGTCCGACGTGTACGCGGTGGGCGGCGAACCGGTCGTGGCGGTGAACCTGCTGGGCTGGCCCAGGGAGACGCTGTCCATGGACCTCGCCAGAGAGGTGCCATACCTGGAAGGGGCCCGCGAAGCCGTACGGGACGGTTTCGTCAGCGGCGGCACCCGGCGCAACCTGGCCTGGGTCGAGCCCCACCTGGACGCGGGCCGGTACGGCGAGGAGGATCTGCTCCTGCTGGCCGACGCCCAGACCTCGGGCGGGCTGCTCGTCGCCGGGGAGGTCCCCGGCGCGCCCGTCGTCGGCGAGCTCGTCCCCCGCGAGCGCGCGGCGCTCCGCCTCGCCTGATCCCGGTTAACGCCCGCCGAGCCTCGCGGTGAGGCGGTCGCGCTGGGGGACGACGGTGTACTTCGGGTCGGCGGCCGAGACACGGCCCGCCTCCAGCACGCCGAACCGGGTGCACAGGGCGCCCGCGGTGATCGCCGCGGCCGACAGGGCGGTCAGCGTACGGCTGCGGCCGGCGACCGCCGCGAGCAGGCCGCCGCCGACTGTGAGCGCGCGGGACGCCCGCATCAGCCGCCCGGCCCGGCCGGTCCGGTACGGCTCGGCGAGCATGCCGAGGCGGCGCTCCATGAGCGCGCCGGCGGCCGTCTCTACCGCCGCTCCGGTCACGGCCGCCGCACGGGCCGGCCCGGCCAGGCGGCGCGGCGTCGTCAGCATCGCCATCGCCCCCGCCGACGCCGTCGCGCTCCCCGCGAACAGGAACGGCAGCTCACGCATGGCCTCGTGCCACGCCGGGACGGCGGTGTCGGCGAGGAGCACGGCCGTGTAGGTGGCCATGAGCGCGCCGGTGACCCCGCTCGCCAGGGTCGCGGCGTCGCCCACGACGGGCAGGACGCCGGTCACGGCCGACGCGGCGCCGACCGAGGTCAGGCCGCCGTGCGCCGCGAGCGTCCAGGAGCCGACGCTCATCGGCGAGGTGACCTTGAAGACCCGCAGCATGTTGAGGAAGCGCTCGGGCCGGCCCAGCTCCGCGACGAGGAACCCGGCCCCCGCCGCGCCGCCGCCGAACGCGATCATCTGAGAGGCGCGCGCGAGCCGGTCGGCGCCGCTCAACCGGGCCGCCACGGCCATCACGGACGCCGCCCCGGACAGGCCGCCGAGGTAGAGGTACGTCGGCATGTGGGGCTCGTGCCAGATGGGCTTCTTGACGATCGGCTGGCCGTAGTAGGACCGGAACTCGGCCTCCGGCACCATCTCGTCCCGCCGCCTCGGCATCACGACCTCCTCAGGAAACAGGCGGCGACCGCGCCTGCGAGGCCGAAGGCCGCGACCCCCGCCCAGCGCCACATCTCGCCCAGGTCCCTGGTCGTCACCACCGGGTCGGGCGGCAGGCCGTACGTCTCGGGCTCGTCGAGCAGCAGGAAGAACGCGCCCGTGCCGCCGACCCCGTCGTCCGGGCTCTCGCCGTACAACCGCGCGTCGGTCCTGCCCTCGGCGTGCAGCCGCTCCACCCGTTCCTGGGCCCGTTCGCGCAGCTCGTCCAGCGGGCCGAACTGGATCGACGTGGTCGGGCACGCCTTGGCGCAGGCCGGCTCCAGCCCGCCGCGCAGCCGGTCGTAGCACATCGTGCACTTCCAGGCCCGGCCGTCCCGCTCCCTGCGGTCGATCACGCCGTACGGGCAGGCGGGCACGCAGTAGCCGCAGCCGTTGCAGATGTCGGACTGCACGACGACGGTGTCGAACTCGGTGCGGAACAGCGCCCCCGTCGGGCAGACGTCGAGACAGGCGGCGTTGGTGCAGTGCTTGCACACGTCCGACGACATCAGCCAGCGGCCGTCCTGCTCGATGAACGCGACGTGCCGCCAGGTGTCGGCGCCCAGCGCGCCCGTGTTGTCGTACGACGTGGCCCGGAAGACGAACCCGTCGTCGGGCACGTCGTTCCACTCCTTGCAGGCGACCTCGCAGGCCTTGCAGCCGATGCACACCGAGGTGTCGGTGAAGAAGCCCATGCGCCGGGTGGGCGTCTCATCCATCGCGGTACCTCTCGATCAGCGCGCGCAGCGCCGCGCCCCGAGGGCGGCGGCCCGGCAGGACGTCACACGTACCCGCCTTGCTCTCCTGGATGTAGACGTTGGGGTCGAGCACGACCGGCGACAGGTCGTTCACAACGTCACCGGTGACCAGCCCGCCGCCGCCGTAGCCCCAGTGATACGGCATGACGATCTGGTGCACGGTCGTGTCGCCGAGGCGGAGCGACCTGACCCGGTTCGTCACGAGGACCCGCAGCTCGATCGCCGTGCGGGACGTCACGACCGTCGCCCAGCCGCCGTTCTCCAGCCCCACCTGCTCGGCCAACTCGGGCGAGACCTCGCAGAACGCCGCGGGCTGCAACTCCGCCAGATACGGCAGGGTCCGGCTCATGGCGCCCGCCGTGTGGTGCTCGGTGACCCGGCTGGTGGTGAACACGTACGGGAAGCGCGGCGACAGCGCCGGGTTGTACGGGTTCTCCGGCCGGTCGACCGTCCGGCGGGCGGGATTGGACTGCCGGCCGTACATGGTGTTGCGGATCGGCGACTCGTGCGGCTCGTAGTGGGCGGGCAGCGGCCCATCGGCCAGGCCGCTCGGCACGTACAGCCAGCCCTTGCCGTCCGACTGCATGATGAACGGGTCGGTCCCGGCGATGGCGTCCTGCGCCTTCGCCCCCTCAGGCGGCCGGTACGACGGCGGCTTGTCCTCCTCGAAGTCGGGCACGTCGGGGCCCGTCCAGCGGCCCGCCTCGGCGTCCCAGTAGACGTACTTCTTCCGCTCGCTCCACGGCCGGCCCTCGGGGTCGGCGGAGGCGCGGTTGTAGAGGATGCGCCGGTTCGCGGGCCAGGCCCAGCCCCACTCGGGGGCCACCGGGCCCTGCTCGCCGCGCGGCTTGCGCCGGGCCGCCTGGTTGACGTCGTCGGCGTAGACGCCGCAGTAGATCCAGCAGCCGCAGCTCGTCGAGCCGTCCGGCTTCAGCTCGCGCAGCGAACCGAGCGGACGGCCCTCGGCGTCGACGCCGCCGATCTCCCGGAGCACGGCCGCGGCCGACGGGTCGCGGTGCTCGCCCTCCTCCGGATAGTCCCAGGTCAGCTCCATCAACGGCCGGTCCGTCGGGTCTACCTGACCGGCGCCGAGCCGCTGCCGGATCCGCTTGCCGAGGTGGTAGTAGAACCACAGGTCGCTGCGGCAGTCGTCCGGCGGGTCGACGGCCTTCTCGCGCCACTGCAGCAGCCGCTGGGTGTTGGTGAAGGTGCCGTCCTTCTCCACGTGGCTCGCGGCCGGCATGAAGAAGACCTCGGTGCCGATCTCCTCGGTGCTCAGCTCGCCCGTCTCAAGCTCGGGGGCGTCCTTCCAGAACGAGGCCGTCTCGATCACCATGAGGTCGCGGACGACCAGCCAGTCGAGGTTGGCCAGCCCGAGCCGCTGCGCCTTGCCGTTGGCCGACCCGACCGCCGGGTTCTCACCGACGACGAAGTAGCCCTTCACCGTGCCGTCGATCTGGCCCATCACAGTGGCGTAGTGACCGTGGTCGCCCGTGAGGCGCGGCAGGTAGTCGAAGCGGAAGTCGTTGTCCTCCGTCGCGGAATCGCCCCACCACGCCTTGAGCAGGCTGACCATGTAGGCCCGGCGGTTGCCCCACCAGCCGGTGTCGCCGCCCTCACGCTTGAGGTAGTCGTCGAGGCCGTCGTGCCGGTGGGCGTGCGGCATGGAGATGTAGCCCGGCAGCAGGTTGAACAGCGTCGGGATGTCCGTGGAGCCCTGGATGCTGGCGTGGCCGCGCAGCGCCATGATGCCGCCGCCCGGACGGCCCATGTTGCCCAGCAGGAGCTGCAGGATCGCGGCCGACCTGATGTACTGCACGCCGACCGAGTGCTGCGTCCAGCCCACGGAGTAGACCCAGGCCGTCGTCCGCTCGCGCCCCGAGTTGGCGGTGATCGCCTCGGCCAGCTCGGCGAACTGCTCGGGCGCGATGCCGCACAGCTCCGCCACGCGCTCCGGCGTGTAGCGCGCGAAATGCCGTCTGAGGATCTGGTAGACGCAGCGGGGATGGCTCAGCGTCGGGTCCTGCGGCGGCGTCGCCGTGCTTCCCGCTCCCCTGGCGCCGTACGAATCCGAACCGGCGGCCTCGGCGTGCCGCTGGTCGCCCTCGCTCATCTCGTCGGTCTGGCCCGTGTCCCCCTCGTACGCCCAGCTGGCCGTGTCGTACCGGCCGGTCTCGGGGTCGTACCCGGAGAACAGGCCGTCGAGGTCCTCGGTGTCGCGGAAGTCCTCCGACACGATCGTGGCCGCGTTCGTGTACGCCAGCACGTACTCACGGAAGTCGAGCTCGTTACTGAGCACGTAGTTGATCAGCGCGCCGGTCAGGACGAGGTCCGATCCGGCACGGATCTGCAGGTAGCGGTCGACGGTCGCGCTGGTCCGGCTGAACCGCGGGTCGATGTGGAAGACCTTCGCGCCGCGCTGGCGCGCCTCCATCACCCACTGGTATCCCACCGGGTGGCACTCGGCCATGTTGGAACCCTGGATGACGATGCAGTCAGCGTTCGCGAGATCCTGCTGAGACTGCGTCGCACCGCCGCGACCGAAGCTGGTCCCCAGACCGGGGACGGTGGAGGAGTGTCATATGCGGGCCTGGTTCTCGACCTGGATCGCGCCGAGGGCGGTGTACAGCTTCTTCATCAGGTAGTTCTCTTCGTTGTCGAGCGTCGCCCCGCCCAGGCTGGCGATGCCCAACGTGCGCCTGACCTCCTTGCCCTCGTGCGTCTGCTCCCAGGTCTCCCGGCGCGTACGCACGACCCGGTCGGCGATCATGTCCATGGCGGTCTCGAGGTCGAGCCGCTCCCACTCGGTGCCGTACGGCCGCCGGTAAAGAACGTGGGTCTGGCGGCCGGTATGCGTGACGAGCTGCTTGCTCGCCGAACCCTTGGGGCACAGCCGGCCGCGGGAGATCGGCGAGTCGGGATCGCCCTCGATCTGGGTGACCTTCCCGTCCTTGACGTAGACGAGCTGGCCGCACCCCACCGCGCAGTAGGGGCAGACGGACCTGGCGACGGAGTCGGCCTCCTCGACCCGGGGCCTCAGGGCGTCCGTACGCGCGGAGCGCGCCGCCTCACGCCTGCCGTCCTCTCCCTGGAGCTGCCGGATCACCGGCCAGCGGGAGAGCCATCCACCTGCCACGGTGCCCTTCCTGCCCCTCACGAGCGAACCTCAATCACCCGACTATGGATCTTTATCACAAGACTGCGGATAACGGGGCGGGATAACGGGACCGAAACGACCGGTCCGGCCAGGTGTACCCCGCTCAGGACGGGCACTATCCCGGAAACATCTGACACGCTGGACCAGGCGTGCACACCATCGATCAGCGCCGGGGCGGGGCCGTGGTGCCCGGCGAGCGCGCACTCAGAGGAATGCAATGAACGACGAGCACACCGATTGGATGCGCAACCTCGAGAGGATCGCGCAGCAGGCGGCGCGGGAGTTCGGCGACGTCATGGACAGAGCGGGCAGGGCGCTCGGTCGTGCCGTCGACGAGGCCGGCCGGGTGGCCAAAGCCCAGGCGGCCATGGCCGCCGCCTACCATGCCGACCTGGAGACACTGGAGAAGGTCCTGCGGGGGCTGACTCCCGCTCAACTTCAGGAGATCTCCGCGGCCGCCGCGGTGGTGACCGCCACAGCCGATCGCGTCCTGGCCCAGACCCCGGCGGACGACGACAGGTAGAGGGCGGCGCGCCCCGGCGTCGGTCTAATTCACGGCCAGCACCTTGATGAGCAGCTTGCCGAACTCGTCGGGGCATTCCATGGTGCCGCCGTGTCCGCCGGGGAACTCGACGACTTCACGGCCCAGCCGCCGCGCCAGCTCGGCCACGGGCCGGTACGGCAGATGCCCCCGGGTATCCCGTCCGGCGGCCAGCACGAGACGGTCGCCGGCGGTCGTCAAAGCGGCTTCATCCGGCACATGCGACGTGAACTGCCGCAGCTCGTGCTCCATGAAGACCGGGAAGTTGGCGGTGAGCCGGACCATCATCTCGGCGGACCTGGGCGGCAGGGCGGCCGGGTCGGGCAGCGGCTTCACCGTGCCGCCGATCCCTTCCATGAAGTACGCCGAGGCGGCGGCGAGGCCCTCGGCCACGTAGACGCGGTGCACCTCATGGAAGAAGCCACGCTCCGGAGCCGGCAGCAGCGCGGCGTAGGGCGGTTCGTGGGCGACGACCCGGCGCAGGCGCTCGGGGCGCCGGGCGAGCATGTCCAGTGCGACGATCGCACCCGAGCTGCCCCCGAAGACGTAAACGTCCTCCCCGGACGGCGCGAGATGGTCGATCAGCCGGAGGGCGTCGTCGCTCTGCGTCTCCACTCGCTGGTCAACGGGGACGGGATCGTCCAGACGGCTGCGGGAGTAGCCACGTGGATCGAGGGTCACCACCGTGTAGTGCTCGGCCAGCGCGTCGGCGAATCCGTCATAGACGGCGGCGTCGCCGCCCCCGCCGGGCAACAACAGCAGCACCGGACCCCGGCCGCGCACCTCGTAGTAGAGGCTCGCTCCGGGAACGGCCAGTGTCGCGCTTCTCATGATCTGTTTTCCTTCTCGTCTGGTGCGTCGTCTGTTCCGGTCGAGGAGTTCCGGGCCGCGGACGGCCACCGCGTCAGCAGTACGTGCAGGGCTTCGATGGCCCGCTCGAATGAGGCGTCGACGTCACGAGGGTGGGCGAAGCCACCGGCGGCCTCAAGCACGCTGTAACCGTGGAAGGCGCTGCGCAGCAGGCGGGCCGCGTCGGTCAGGTCGGGCTCGGTGAGCCCGTACGCGCGGAGCATGCCGTAGGTCAGGTCGACGTTGCGCACGTACGCCGGTGTGCCGGCCACGTCCGCCGGATCGAGCCGCAACTGCGTCGCCGCGTAGCGCCCCGGATGCCGTAGCGCGAACTCCCGGTACGCCCGGGCGAAGGCAGCGAGAGCGTCCTTGCCCGAACGGCCGGCGACCGCGAGGGCGATGTCTTCTGTCATCTCGCCGGCGGCGAGCAGAGCCACCCGGGTACGCAGGTCCTGAAGGTTCTTGATGTGCGAATACAGGCTCGCGTCCTTCACCCCGAAGTGCCGTGCGAGCCCGGAAACGGTGACCTTGTCCAAGCCGACCTCGTCGGCGAGATCCGCCGCCGCCCTCGTGATCCGATCGGGCGTCAGACCCGCCCGCGGGACCATACGACCACCCCGTTTCCTAGAGACCATAGGAATACTACTAGTGGTCCTAGGATGCCGGGGCGCCCCTCCCGAGCTCGCCCAGCTCGCCGGAGACGCCACCGGAGACGACGCTGGAGACCTCACCCGGGACGATGCCGGAGGGGACGCCGGGCCGGGGCCATTGGCGCCCCTCCCGCCGCTCGATCGCCATGTTGAATCGCCTCAGCACCTGGGCGAAGGCCGCCACCTCGCCGGGGGCCCAGTCGTCCAGCACCAGGCCGAGGCCCTCAATGGCCCACTCACGGTCGGCGCGCAGGCGGCGCGCCCCCTCCTCGGTGATGCGGAGCTTACGGGCGAGCCCTCCGTCCGGATCGGGGATGCGTTCCGCCACGCCGCTCCGCAGGAGGGCGGCGGTCTGCCGGTTCACGGTGGAGGTGTCGAGCCCGAACGCCTCGGCGAGCTGTCCGATCGACATCGGGCCCTCGATCTCGATTCTGCTGAGGAGGAGGTAGGCGCTGCGTTCGAGGGCCCGGTCGGATCTGGCGCAGAACGCCCCCATCACCACGTGCCGGCCGACCAGCCTCAGCTCCCGCTCGATCTCCGCGATCTCCTGCTCCATGCCGTCACCCTTCCTGACGAACGCCCACCCCCGGGATATGCATGATGCACATCATATGTAGGATGCACACCGCGCGTTCGCACGTTTGACGAGTGGCACTCCCCGGTGCCGAGTGGAGAATTTCATGAGCGTCTCCTCCCCGACGCACCGCACCGGTGCGGTCGTGGGCGTACTGGCCGGTGCGGGCATCACGGTCTCCGTCATGCAGACCCTGGTCGTCCCCCTGATCCCCGACCTCCCCCGGTTGCTGCACACCTCGGCCGCCAACGCCTCGTGGGCCATCACCGCGACCCTGCTGTCCGCCGCCGTCGCCACCCCCGTCATCGGACGGCTCGGCGACCTGTACGGCAAGCGGCGCCTGCTCGTCGTCAGCACGGCGATGCTGATCATCGGCTCGATCGTGTGCGCGCCGGCTAACACCCTGACGCCGATGGTCATCGGCCGGGCCCTGCAGGGATTCGGCATGGGCGTGATCCCCCTCGGCATCAGCATCATGCGCGACGTGGTGCCGCCCGAGCGGCTCGGCTCCGCCATGGCGATCATGAGTTCGTCGCTCGGGGTGGGCGGCGCCCTCGGCCTGCCCGCGTCGGCGGCGGTGGCCGAGAAGGCGGACTGGCACGCCCTGTTCTGGGGCTCCGGCGCCCTCGGGCTCATCGCCGCCGTACTGATTCTCTGGGTGGTCCCCGAGTCGTCCGTACGGGCGGGCGGCGGCTTCGACGTCGTCGGCGCGCTGGGGCTGTCCGTGGGCCTGCTCTGCCTGCTGCTGCCCGTCTCGAAGGGGGGCGACTGGGGCTGGGGCAGCGGGACGACGCTGGGCCTCTTCGCCGCCGCCGTGGTCGTCCTCCTGCTCTGGGGGCTGTGGGAGCTGCGCAGCTCCGCCCCCCTCGTCGACCTGCGGACCAGCGCGCGCCGCCCGATCCTGATGACGAACCTCGCCTCCGTTGTGATCGGCTTCGCGATGTACGCGATGTCGCTCGTGACGCCGCAGCTCCTGCAGCTGCCCGTGGTCACCGGTTACGGCCTGGGCCAGTCGATGCTGGAGGCGGGTCTGTGGATGGCGCCCGCGGGGCTGATGATGATGGTGGTCTCCCCGTTCGCCGCACGGCTCTCCAGGGCGCGGGGACCCAAGGTCTCCCTCTTCACGGGCGCCGTCGTGATCGCCTGCGGATACGCGCTGGGCCTCGCGCTGATGGACGGTGTCTGGGGCGTACTGATCTTCGCGAGTGTGATCAGCGCGGGGGTCGGGCTCGCCTACGCCGCCATGCCGGCACTGATCATGTCGGCCGCCCCGGTAGCCGAGGGCGCCGCCGCCAACGGTCTGAACAGCCTGATGCGCTCGATCGGCACCTCGACCGCGAGCGCCGTCATGGGCGTGGTCCTGGCGCACATGACCACGCGGCTCGGGCCGATCACCGTCCCGTCGGAGAACGGCTTCCGCGCCGGGCTCGCCATCGGCGCGGGAGTGGCCCTGCTGGCCGCCCTAGTCGTCCTCGCCATCCCCGGGACCGTCTCCGGGCGCGGGCGGGCCGGGGTCCGTCCCGCCGCCGCGCCGGGCGTCCCGGCCGCCGTCGCCGAGGAGACCGCGGCCGGTTGACCGGTCCGCGGCGCCACCTCCACGCGGCGGCGACCTGAGAGCCGGACTTCAGCTGCCGGACCAACCGGCCGGGCCCGGCTTCCGGGCCCGGCTGGCGGGCTCAACCGCCGGGCGCGCAGCCTCCGGACCAGAGGCTTGCGGGCCTCAGCTGAAGTCGAGCCCGCCGGTGCGGGTCCGCTTCAGCTCGAAGAAGTTGGGATTGGCGGCCAGGGCGAGGGCGCCGTCGAAGGTCCGCAGGGCCTCCTCGCCGCGGGGGATGCGGTTGAGCACCGGTCCGAAGAACGCCACCCCGTCGATGTGGATGGTGGGGGTGCCGACGTCCATGCCCACCGGGTCCATCCCCTCGTGGTGGCTCTTGCGCAGCGCCTCGTCGTAGTCCGTGCTCACCGCCGCCTCGGCCAGCTCCGCGGGCAGCCCGACGTCGGCGAGGGCCTCCTTGATGACGAGGTCGTAGTCCTTGTTGCCCTGGTTGTGAATGCGGGTGCCCAGCGCGGTGTAGAGATCACGCAGAACGGGCTCACCGCTGTGCTGCGCGGCGGCGATGCAGACGCGCACCGGGCCCCACGCCCCGTCGAGGAAGGTGCGGTAGTCCTGGGAGACGTCCCTGCCCTCGTTGAGCACGGACAGGCTCATCACCCGGAAACGCAGGTCGATGTCGCGCTGCCGCTCGACCTCCAGGATCCACCGGGAGGTGATCCAGGCGAAGGGACAGGCGGGATCGAAGTAGAAGTCCACCTTGGGGCGGACAGGCGTGCTCGATGTGTCAGTCGCCGTCATAGAGCTCTCCTGATCTTGGGGGGTCGCCGCAACACTGCAACCGGCCCCGCTCACATCTGATTCCGGCACCTTCCGGCACCGATTCTGGCACCGCTATGTCGTCACCCGCTCGGCACGTCCGCGTACGACCAGCCGGACCAGCGGTCCACGCGGACGAGGATGGCGGGGCCGGCCGGGGGCCGTTCCCGATACTGCGCGTACCTGTTCACGAGCCGCTCGACGGCGAGATCACGATCCTCGCCCGTCTCGACGACGCGGGCACGTCCGTCCGCCCGCGCCCACCACAGCCGCTCCCAGTCGTCCTCGTAGTGGTCCGCGAGCAGGCAGACCGCCGGGTTGGCGGCGATGTCCCGCAGGCGGCGCAGATCGGACGTGCTCTTCGGCTTGTGGTCGACGGCGGTGACGATTGTGCCGAGACCGGCCTCGTCCGCGAAGGCGAAGGTCACCGGCACCAGGCGCGGCACCCCGTCCCGGCTCGCGGTCGCCAGCCGGGCGACTCGGACGGCGGCGAACAATTCACGTGCCCGCTCGGCCGGCATCCTCACGCGTCCAGATTAGGTCGTGCCCGTAGACCTTCCCGCCGGAAGGGCGGTGCTTGCCTTCTCAAGTAAACTAGACATATGTCCGCGACCTCGGATCCGCGCCCCCAGCCGCTTTCCCAGGACGAGGAGGCCCTGATCCGCACGCTCGGACAGGTGACCTACGCTCTGCCGCGCGCGCTCGAAGCCGATCTCATGCGCGAGCAACACATGTCGCTCAGCGAATATCTGACACTCATGCACCTGTCGGAGGCCCCACACCAGCTGATGAGGATGAGCGAGCTCGCGGCCGCCTGTCATCTGTCCTTGAGCGGTATGACGCGGATCGTCTCCCGGCTGGAGGGGCGGGCCCTTGTCCAGCGGGTCAAGTGCGACGAGGACGCCCGCGGCTGGAACGCGGTTATCACCGACGTCGGCCTGGCCCGGCTGGAGAAGGCGTGGCCGACCCATCTGGACAGCATTCGCCGGCACCTCCTCGATCACCTCGACGGCCTCGATCTCAAGCAGCTCACCCTGTCGTTGAGCCGAGTCGCCACCGGCTGAGGCACCACCGGCTGAGGCACCACGAGCCGAGGGGTCCGCCGCCTTGCGACGACGGACCCCTCGTACGACGGACTCCGGTGACCGACCGAGGCGGTCGGCTCAGGTGACCGGCTCGGCTGGGCGGCTCAGGCGCTCCGCAGCGGCGCCAGCGCGTTGCTCCAGGCGACGACCTGGTCGAGCATGGCGTGAAGCAGGCCCTGGTGGTAATCCTTCGGCTGGAAGACGCTGTAGTTCTCGAAGTCGGTGGCCAGCGAGAACATCACCTGGTTCCGCACGTCGGCCATCATGAGCTCGCCGGCGATGAGCCGCAGGTGCTCCACCGCGCGGGCGCCGCCGACCGCGCCGTAGCTCACGAACCCGACGGACTTGTTGTTCCACTCGGCGAACAGGAAGTCGATGGCGTTCTTCAGGGCGCCCGACGTGGAGTGGTTGTACTCGGGGGTCACGATGACGAACCCGTCGAACGAGGCGATCTTCTCCGCCCACTGGAGGGTGTGCGGCTGGCTGTACTGACCCATCGACGGCGGGATCGCCTCGTCGAGGTGGGGAAGGGGATAGTCGAGCAGGTCGACGAGCTCGAACTCGGCGTCAGGACGCTGCTTGGCCAGGTCGAGGACCCAGCGGGCCACCGCCTCGCCGTTGCGGCCGGGACGGGTGCTGCCGAGGATGATGCCGATTCTGGTCATGACTTACCTCTTGAGAGATGTTTGCTTGCGCATGCAACCTAACAGTAGTTGCTGCGCGGAGCAAGTAAATCTCCCGCGTGCGGATCCCGGACAGACGACCCCGTACGAACCGTTTGATCATCTTTGGGCGACAACCTAGTGTTGCGGCCATGGAGCCATCTGACTTACTTGACCGGGCCCGCTCCCGGTCGGCCGACCCCGCGGACCCGTTGGAGAACCTGTCCGCCGCGATCGCCCTCGCCGCCGAGCTGGCCGAGCAAGCGGAGCAGGCGGAGCCGGCTGACGGGCACCGGCACGGCGACGCCCTGCTCGACCTCGCCGTACGGCAGGCCAGAGAGGCGGGCGTGAGCTGGGCCGCCATCATGGAGCGATTCACCGCCGCCCGGGCGTCGGCCCGGAGGCGCTTCGCCCCCCGCTTCGCGCCGCGGTTCGCCCCCCGTCTCGCTCCCCGCTTCGCCCCCCGGTTCGCCCACCGTCATCTGGCCAACCGACGCCGCAGGATCGAGACGTCGTGCTCGTTCTGCCGGCGTCCGCCGGGCCCCGGCGTCCACATGGTCCACGGCGAGGGCGGCCGCATCTGCGACCGCTGTGTCGCTCTGGCCGGCGACATCGTGGCCACCCTGGCCCGCCGTTCCTGACGCCTTCCGGCCCGCTCCCGCACGGGAGCGGGCGCCGGCGGCCTCAGGTGACGGCCAACCTGTGCGCGTACTTCTCGTCCCGCCAGGACTCGTCGGAGAGCACGGCCGCGAGCGCGGTCGCCGCGTCGAACACGTCGACGTGGCGCAGGTAAAGCGGGGCGAAGCCGAACCGCACGATGTCGGGCGCGCGGTAGTCGCCGACGACGCCCCGGTCGGCCAGCGCCCGGACCACCGGATAGCCGTCGGGATGGCGGTAGCTGACCTGACTGCCCCGCCGCTCCGGGTCGCGCGGGCCGGCCAGCTCGAGGTCCGGCGCCAGCTCGTCGAGCAGCTCGACGAACAGCGAGGTCAGCGCCACGCTCTTGGCCCTGACCTGGTGCATGTCCACCTTCTCCCAGATGTCCAGCGAGGCGTTGAGCGCCGCGTACGACAGCACGGGTGGGCTTCCGGTGGCGAACCGGCGCACGCCGGGCGCCGGCCGGTAGTCCGGCTCGAAGGCGAAGGGCGCGGCGTGGCCGTGCCAGCCCGACAGCACGTTGCGGACGGCCTCCTGATGCCGCGGCGCGACGTAGATGTACGCGGGTGCCCCGGGGCCTCCGTTCAGGTACTTGTAAGTGCAGCCGACGGCGAAGTCGGCGGCGCCGATCTCGACGGGCAGGGCGCCCGCGCTGTGGCACAGGTCCCAGATCATGATCGCGCCGGCCGCCTGGACCCGTTCGGTCACCTGGGCCAGGTCGCGCATCGCCCCGGTTCTGTAGTCGACCTGCGACAGCAGGACGAGCGCCACATCGTCGTCGAGCGCGTCCGCGAGAGCGTCATCCGGGGAGCCGGTTGAGTCCTGGGAACCCAGGGAGCCGACGTCCCTGATCTCGTACGACCCGAGCGCGTCGGCGGCCCCCTGCACGACGTACCGGTCCGTGGGGAAGTTGTCCAGGTCGGAGACGATGACCCGGCGGCCGGGGCGCAGTGGCAGGGCGGCGGCCACCGCCTTGAAGATGTTCACGGAGGTCGAGTCGCCGGCGAGCACCTGCCCCGGCCCCGCCCCGATCAGCGGCGCGATGCGGTCGCCCGTGCTCTGCGGCAGGTCCCACCACCCCGCCGTGTTCCAGCTCGCCCCGAGATGCACGCCCCATTCGGACTCCACGGTCCGCGCCACCCGCTCCGGGGTGTGCCGGGGCAGCGCCCCGAGCGAGTTCCCGAGCAGATAGACGATGCCTGGGGGCAGTGAGAACGCGTCCCGGAACTCCCTCAGCGGGTCCCGGTCGTCGAGGGCCTGGCATTCGGCACGAGTGATGGCCATGGGCAGCTCCTTAGGTCACCGCATTATGTCCCCATAAATACCTCTAAATGCTGGCCAGTCCCCTGAGCGACGGCCCTCAGGCGGTCGTGCTCTGCATCTGGGGCTCTGCTTGTGTGCGGCGGGTGGCTGCGATCGTGCATGCGACGCGTACGAAGGCGGCGACGGCCGGTGAGCGGGCGTCCTGGGGCCACACGATGGCCAGTGTGCAGTTCGGCAGGTCGCTGACCGGCCGGTAGGCGACCCCTGGGCGCGGGTTGCGTCGGGCGACCGAGGCAGGCGCGAAGAACACGATGCTGCCCGTTTCGACGAGGCTGAAGATCTCCGACAGGTTGGAGGCCGGCCTTGTCACCCCGGGCCGGCGCGGCACGGCACGGCCGCCGTCGGCCGGCGCGCCGCTGGGGAGGCTCCGGCCGGCCAGGTCGGCCAGGCGCAGCTCGGTCCTGGCGGCCAGCGGGTCGGTGGCGGCCATGGCGACCAGGACCGGCTCGGTGATCAGCGACTCGCTGTCCAGCCCGCGGTCGTCCATGGGGCGAAGCACGAGCGCCACGTCGGCCAGGCCGTCGCGCAGTGCCTTGGGTTGATCGCCGAGCCCTCCGAGGACCAGTTCGGTGGGCAGGGCGGCGGGGTCGGTGCCGTAGGCGTCCAGGATCTGTGGCAGCAGGCCGCCGTCGATGTCGGCCTTGATTGCGATGCGCAGCCGGGGCGAGGTGCTGCCTGCGTGCCGAGCACGGTGAGCGGCGGCGGTGATCGCCTCCAGGGCGGTTCTGGCGTCGCGCAGCAGGACCTCTCCGGCGCCGGTGAGCTTCACCTGCCGGGTGGTCCGCTCGAAGAGCGTCACACCGAGCTGCCGTTCCAGGTCCCGGATTGTGCGGGACAGCGGAGGCTGCGCCATGCCCAGCCGGGCGGCGGCGCGCCCGAAGTGCAGTTCCTCCGCGACCGCGACGAAGTAGCGGAGCTGCCGCACCTCCAGGTCATTCATATCCCCAGGGTATCAATCGCGACCAAGTTGATCCTTCACCTGCACCGTTGCTCCGGGTTCACTCGGGAGCGACCGTCCGGCGCCCCTTGGGTTCGCCGTCGACCGCCACGCATGGAGGAACTCATGATCGTCATTACTACGCCGACCGGTGACATCGGCCGACAGCTCCTGGACCGCGTCCTGGACAGCGGTGAGCAGGTCCGGGTGATCGTCCGGGACCTCTCCCGGCTCCCGGAGCACGTGTGCGCGCAGGTTGAGGTGGTGGAGGGCTCCCACGCCGACGCGGACACGATCGCGAAGGCGCTGGAGGGCGCTGACCGGCTGTTCTGGCTCGTGCCCCCGGCCGGTTTCCGTGACGCCGGCCCCGCCAGGCGCTACTACCTGGACTTCGCCCGGGCCGTAACCCAGGAGGCCGCGAGCCGGGGCGTACGGATGGTGCACGTCACCTCTCTGGGCCACGGCTACCAGGACGAGGCCGGACTCCTGTCGGCCGCGCTCGACATGGACGAGCTGATCGAGAGCGCCGGCGTGCAGTACCGCGCCCTGGCTCTGCCGTTCTTCATGGAGAACCTGCTCCGTCAGACCCAGCCGATCACAGAGCAGGGGGTGTTCTCCATGGCGAACACCGCGGACCAGCCGCTGCTGACCGTCGCCACCCGGGACGTGGCTGCCACGGCGGCGGCGCTCCTGGTGGACACGACCTGGAGCGGACAGGCCCGCGTTCCGCTGGTCAGCCCCGACAGGCTGACCCCCGACGCCATGGCCGAGATCATCTCCGAGACCCTGGGCCGCACGGTGCGCTACCAGCAGGTTCCGCTCGCGGACTTCCAGGCCCATATGGTGCGGCGCGGCGCGAGCCCGGCGCTGGCCCAGGACATGGCCGACATGGTCAACGCGCAGAACAACGGAATCTACGACGCCGAACCCCGCGACCCGGCCTCCGCCACCGCCACCGGTTTCCGCCAGTGGTGCCAGGACATCTTGAAGCCGGCCGTCCAGTCCTGATCGGCTGCGCCGGTCAGTGCCCGGCACAGCCGCCCAATCCAGCACCGGAGGAAGCGGCCCCGCACTTCAGCGTCGGGTGATGCCGCCAGCAGGGCTGCGGGTCGATACAGCTGGCCTCGACCGCCGATTTGGACACTGGGGCCCTTACCGCCGGGATACTTCCCTGGCCCCTGCCGGCCCGCCGCCACGGGACGTCCTCCCGAGCTCCGCGATCACGGTTACCGCACGTCGTCGCAGCTTTCATGACAGAGCGTGGATACGCGGGCCCATACCGGCCGGGACCGTTCCACAGTAAAGGACGGCAGAAATTCGCAGAGATCGCCACACCGGCACGATCAGCGCGAAATAAGCACGGGACCAACCTGCGACTCTGTGCGATCGTGGACACAACGGGGCAAGTTCTCTGTAGACGCCAATCCCCCGTTGGTGACAGAGGGTGATCAAACGTGACGGAATCCCCGGTGCATCATGAGCCCCCGATCTACCGGCGCATCGCCGACCGGCTGCGCGAGCAGATCAGGTCCGGGGCCTTAGGTGATGGGGACCGCTTACCCGGCGAGAACGCCCTGATGAGCGAGTACGGCATCGCCCGCGCCACGGCGCGTCAGGCGCTCGCCGTGCTGATCAACGAGGGCCTCGCCGTGCCGAGACGAGGCTCCGGTGTGTACGTGCGCCTGTTCCGGCCCATCCGCCGGCACGGGTCGCGGCGGCTGTCCCGCGAACAGTGGGGCCAGGGACAGGCCATCTGGGACTCCGACGCCAGGGGCCGGGCGTACACGGTGGACGAGGTGCGGATCCAGCGCGAGCGGGCCGGAGAGCAGGCGGCCCGGGCGCTCGGCGCCGAGCTGGTCTGGGTGCGCCGTCGCCGCTATCTGGTCGACGGCCGCCCCGTGCAGCTCGCGGCCTCGCACTTCCCCGCCGACCTCGTCGAGGGCACCCCGGTCGTGCTGGCCGACACCGGGCCGGGAGGCGTGTACGCGCGGCTCGGCGACCTGGGGCTGGCCCCCGTGCGTTTCACCGAGGAGGTGCGGGCGCGGATGCCCGTGCCGGTCGAGGCCGACTCGCTCGAACTCCCTCCGGGCAACCCGGTGATCAGCGTCAGCCGGATCGCGTACGCCGACGGGGGCGCGGCGGTCGAGTTCAACGAGATGGTCCTCGACGCGGCCGCCTATGTACTCCAGTACGACTTCGACGCGTAGGTCAAGTCACTACCCCGCCGATAGGTTGACCTGACCGCCACGATCATTGATTTCTCTAGAGATGTCCCGCACCTTGAGGGAGAGACGTCAAGAGCACCCGGGCACACGGCGAGGGAAGGTGAACGGATGTCCTTTGACCGACGCCTTGCCGAGATCGCCCGGGAGTTCCCCCGATGGACGATCTGGCGGAGCGACGCGGGACGCTGGTGGGCCACCCGGCACCACCCGCTGACCGCCGCGCAACGGGCCTCGGGATGCGCGATGACAGTGGACGCGGACGACCCGGACGGGCTCCGCGAGCAGCTTCGCGACCAAGAGGAACGTGCCACCACCGCCGATCCATGAGCGCGGAAGCCCCCGGCCCGATCGGGGGCGGGGGCTTCCGCTTCCATCTGCTCGCGATGCTCTGATGCCTGTGCTGCTCATGTTGCTGCTCGTGCTGCTCGTGGCTGCTGCCCGGACTCGGCCGGGCCGCGGTGACCCGCCGCGGCGTCGCGATCCCGGCTCAGATCCGGCGCAGCTCAGATCCGGCGCAGCTTAGATCCGGCGCAGCGACTCCTGCTCGCCGGAGTCGGCCCGCACCCGGCCGAGGTCGACGTCGGTGTCCTCCGCCACCCGCGGGCCGTCCTCGCCCCGCCGGTCGTCGAGGATCACCCGGTCCTCGCTCTCGTCCTCGTCGCCACCGACCTGCACGGCACCATGAGCTGAGTCGTTGACCGAGTCGTGAACCGAGTCGCGGGCAGTGTCGCCGCCGGAGTCACGCACAGAGTCACGGCCGGTGTCGTGGATGTCGTCGTGCCGCTGCCCGAGGTGCTCGGCGTACTCCGGCTCGGTCGCGGCCGCGTCGTGTCCCGTCGCCGCGTTGTCATCGGCCGGAGCGGGCACGGGCGCCTGCGGCGCGTGCGGCTGAACCACCGGGGCCGGCGGGAGCACCGCGGCCTCGTCGATCAGCGGTCCGGCGGCCGCCTCGCGGTGGAGCAGGTCGCCCAGGACCGACTCGACCTCCGTGAGCCTGCGCACGACCTCGGTGTGGGTGTCGGTGAGGTAGGCGACGCGCCGCCCGGTGTGCTCGTCCAGGGAGTTGACCCGCTGCTGCGCCGCCGACAGCATGGCCTCGGCCTGGCCCCGCGCGTCGGCGAGTGTCCGCTCCGACTCGGCCCGCGCGGCGCGCAGGGTCTCGTCGGCCTCGGCCCGGGCCGCGCCCAGCGTCTCCTCGGCGTCCGCCCCCGCCTGCGCGAGCAGCCGCTCGGCCGAGGCCGTGGCGTCCGCGACCCGGCGCTCGGCCTCCTCCTGGGCGGCCGTCCTGATCGCGTCGGCCTGCTCGCGCGCCGACGTCACCAGGCGCTCCGCCTCCGCCGCCGCGTTGTCCCGCAGCCGGTTGGCCTCGGCCTCCGACGCCTCCTTGTTGGCCGCCGCCTCCTCGTGCGCCAGCTTGAGGATCTGGCTCAGGCGCTCGCCGAGCTCGTCAGGGTTCTGCGGCGACTCCGCCATCTTCCGCCGGGCCTCGGCCAGCTCGATCCGGCCCTGCTCGGCCTGGTCGATGGTTCGCGCGAGCCGTTCCTCCAGGTCACGAATCTGGTTGCGGGTCCGGATCATGTAATCGTGGACCTGCCGGCGGCTGTACCCGCGCATCACGACTTCGAAGGAGTCGTCACTCATGAGGTCGGGAAAGTTGTCGGTCTGATTCGTCATGGCAAGCCCTGGGGGTCGGAGAACAACGACGGTAACGCACGTCAGGACATGACTTTCCTGCTATCCGGAGGACATCGCAACCCGAACGGCGCAGCTGCCGGGGAAAATGCAGGACACCGGCACCGATCACGCAAGACCCCTCGTGGGATCATGGTGGCATGTCGTACATCATGGCCCTCGACGAGGACGCGACACCGGTCATCCACCCCGAGGCGTGGGTGGCCCCCGGCGCGGTGGTCGTCGGCAGGGTACGACTCGGCCGGGCGTCCAGCGTCTGGTACGGCGCGGTGCTGCGCGGTGACGACGAGCTGATCGAGGTTGGCGCCGAGTGCAACATCCAGGATCTGTGCTGCCTGCACGCCGACGAGGGCCGGCCCGCGATCCTGGCCGACCGCGTGAGCCTGGGCCACCGGGCGACCGTGCACGGGGCGCGGGTGGAGACCGGAGCGCTGGTCGGCATCGGCGCCGTCGTCCTGAACGGCGCGGTGATCGGCGCGGGCAGCGTGGTCGCCGCGGGGGCCCTGGTGCCGCCGGGCCGGAACGTCCCGCCCGGAGTGCTGGTGGCCGGGGTGCCCGCGAAGGTCGTCCGTGATCTCACCGACGACGAGCGGACTTCCTTCTCCGGAACTCCCGGCAGATATCTCGCCAAAGCGCGTCGCCACTCCGCGGCGTACGAGGTGTCGTGAGGAACGTCCCGGTGAGCGGCCGGTGGTCGGAGAGCTCGGGATGGGTGTCGAGCACCGAGGCGTCCACGGGCGTGTAGTCGTCCTCGCTGGCGAAGATGTAGTCGATCTTCCGGCCACCCCTGGTGGTCGGCTCGCCATCCCGGACGGGGACGCCGCATCGGGCCGCGTCCGCCTCCGCGTACGGGCCGTCGCCGACGCCCATGCCGTAGAGAGGGGTGAGCTGGCCGTCCCGAGGGGTCCGGTTGAAGTCTCCGGTGAGGATCACCGGATCGGTTCCGGCGTAGGCCTGGGCCAGCCGGAGGACCTGGCCCGGGGTCTCGGTGCCCGACAGGTGGGTCACGCAGCTCACAGCCGGCCCGTCACCCACCTCCCCTCGCGCGCACAGCAGGCCGCGCGGGTGCACCGCGTCGCCCTTGTGAGCCGGGGCGTGGTCGACCTTCAGCCTGCGGCGCAGCGGCGCCCCGTCCGCCGCGCCCTTCAGCACGAGGGCGACGCCGAAGGTCAGGCCGTCCGGCGGCATGGTCCGGTCGGTCAGGTCGCCCCACATCTGGGTGCACCGGTCCGAGCGCCCGGGGCCGCAGCCCCGCGCGTAGCCGTACCAGACGACCCGGTAGCCGGGAAGCTCACGCTTGAGCAGGGCGACCTGGGCGTAGCACATCTCGGTGAGGCCGGCCACGTCGACGTGTCTGCTCTTGATGATGCCCGCGACCTGCGCCGCCCAGGTCTTCCTCCGGGCGCGAGTGAGGTCGGCGGCGCAGGTGCCGGCGCTGTTGCCGGACGCGCAGACGTTGTACGTCAGCACGTTGACATGATCCGCGAAACGGTCGCGCCCGGTGCCGTCCTCCGTGGCGTCCTCCGCCGCCCGCGCGGGCTCGGCGCGGCCGATGACCAGCGCGACGAGTACGACCGCCCAGACCACCACACCCGTCACGTCGCCGCGACGTCCCCCTGCCGCCCTCACCCGCCACACCCTCCCGGTTCCGGGAGCCCCCATGGGCGTCCGTGATCGGGAGGTGGCTCCGCATGGCACTTCCTCCCGTATCCGGAGAAAGTAACCCGAAGCGGATCAGCCCACCCAGGCGCCGGTGGTGAAATTTCCTACATTGATTGCCATAACGGGCGCGGCGACGGCCACATAGGCCATGAAAACCCACGGTTTGCGTACGGCGGTGACGCCGACGGAGAGGTAGAGCGGCCACCAGAGCAGTGAGGCGCGGCCCACCGACATGTAGAACGACGACATGGCGAGCAGCGCCACGGCCTGCGGCGCCAGATAGGCGAAGTCGGCCCACCGCCGCCGCACCAGCTGCCAGATGATCAGCGCCACCAGCACGGCCGCCGCCAGAATCTCCTCGCGGTACGACGTCTGCAGGAGAGGCTCCTCCATCGACCGGTGCCACGTGTTGAGGAAGACCGTCCAGGGCTTCTCCGGGAAGCGGCCCCAGTAGACCGCCTCCGCCTGCTTCCAGGCCATCAGGTCTCCGGTGCGGACGTACAGATAGCCCATGTAGGCCAGCACCGGGGCCACGGGAACCACGAGCCAGGGCGCCGTCCGCCACCCGGTCGACCGCAGTCCCTTCTCCGAGACCAGGAACGCGACGGCGAGACCCGCGGCGAGGAACAGCCCGGAGATCCGGACCGACGACGCGAACGCGGCGCAGACGACGGCCGCCTCCCAGCGCCCCTTCCTGGCGAGCAGCCAGGCGGGAATCGCCAGCGCCAGGAACGGCGCCTCCGAGTATCCCGCCAGCATGAACACGGCGAACGGGCTGAGATAGAACGCCAGCACGGCCAGCATCCCGCTGCCCGCCCGCATGTCCTCGGCCAGCCGCCACAGCGCCACCGCGACGACGGCGCTCGCCACCAGCGAGACGAGCACGATGGCGAGGCTCCAGTCGGAGACGATCAGATGCACGTAGCGCAGGAAGAGCGGCAGCCCGGGGAAGAACGCGGTCAGCCTCGGAGCGTCCTGCATACCCGGCGAACCGTCGTAGCCATACTGGGCGATGGCGATGAAATTGTCGCTGTCCCAGGGCGTCAGGCGGTCGAGCAGCGGCGCGTCCGAGCGCCCGGGAGCCGCCAGGACCATGTAGATGTAGGTCCCGACATGCCAGAAGAACCAGATCAGCAGGGCCGTGACGTCGCCCCGCCGGACGTGCCACCACCGCTGCGCCTCGTCGTCCGGACCGCGTGATTCCGCGGGCTCGGCGCCGGCGCCTTCCGTGCCGGCGCTTTCCATCTCGGCGGCCTTCCCACCGGCGGGCTCCTGACCCGCCGCGGCCACGTCGGAGCCTCTGAGACCGGTCTCAGCCGACGTCTCGGTCGGCGTCTCGGTCGGCGTCTCGGCCGAAGTCTCAGCCGACGTCTCTGCCGGAGCGCCCCCCTCCGCGTCAGGCCGCCCCCGTGACGCGCCGGCCTTCGGCTCGGCGGTCCCTGCCTCCTGGATCTCGGTCACGAGCACCTATGGAATACGCAGGCATGAGGTTGTGCCAAGTACCCACCCGCGAGGTTGAGTGGAACAAAGCGACAACATTAATATTTCCCCATGTCAGCGCAGCCACCTGGGTGAAAGTTTCATCGCGCCCCGATACCGGTGCGCCGTCCCGCCTGTCGGTGCCCGGATCTACCATGGCCACGTGCGATGGGACGGGTTCGGCGCGATCGAGAGCGACATGCGCGCCCTCGTCGCCGATCCCCGCTGGTCCCTGCTCACGCCGCTCGGGCGGGCGCACGCCATCGCGCAGCGATGCCTGGCGACGCCCGACGGCTCCCACTGGCTCTTCGGGGCCCACGCCCGGTGGTACCGGCTGGACCGGGTCGACGGCCGCTGGCACCTGTCGGCTCCCCCGTCACACCCCGTGGTCCGGGAGGCTGCACGGCCGCATCCCGCCCGGGCCCCCATTCCGCCGCACGTCGTGCCCGCCGGTCCCGACTTCGTCTTCGACCGCGGCTCGACCCAGGGGTTCGTCGGGCCGGACGTGCCACGCGAGATCACCGAGCGGGTCCGGGCCCTGCTGCTCGCCCACCGGGGCCTGTCGACGGACGACTACCCCCTGGCCGGCGGGCCCTACGAGGAGGTCTTCGCGCCCGACGTGACCGGTGCCGTGGCGGCGGTCTGGGGCACCGTCATGTGGTGCGCCTACGCACCGGCCTTCGACGGCAACGAGGTGCTGCTGTCGATGTTCGGCGAGTTCCTCGCCCGGCCGCTGCCGGGCGACGACTGGGTGCGCTGGCTGCCGATGGGATCGCTCGACGCACTCGTGGGCCTGTACGCCGAGCGGATGGCCTTCGGCGCCCACGAGGCCGGCCTCCGTCTGGCCGGCCTGATGGCCGAGACCGCCACGATCCTGCGCGCCGACCCCCGGTTCCGGCCCCGCGCCGACGCGCTGCTCGGCATGGTCGAGCCCCTGCTCTCCCGGCCCTGGCTCGATCTGCACGCCGTTCCGTCCGGGACCGTACGGCGGGCCTGGCTATCGCGGTGCCCGCCGCACCTGGCCCCGGCCACGCTGCCCGAGACCTCGCCCGGCGACCACTTCCGGCACAGCCTGTACGACCTGACCGAGGCGCTGACCGTCACCGCCTCGCGGGGCTGGGAGCCGAGGACGGTCGCGGCCGCCCTGCTCGCCGCCGACGTCTCCGGCGTCTGCGGCGCCACCGAGCCCGCCTGGGCGCCGCCCGGCGCCTCCGCCACCGCTCAGGTCGTGACGTGGCTGTACGGGTGGCTCGACGACGAGCTCCGCCAGGCGTTCTATCTGGCGCTGTCCGACCCGGCGAACCCGCTGAGAGCCTGCTGGCCGCGCGGCGGGCGGCTGGCCCCGCTCCTCGTCCCGCCCGATCGCGCCACCGCCGCCGCCCTGCTCGGCGCGGCGTACGCCACGGGGCTCGCCTGGTGCCGCCTCACCGGGACGCCCGTGCCCGCCTCAGGCTTCCCGGTGGCCTCGGCGGCCGTCCAGTCCCTGATCCATCAGCGCGACGACGATCCCGGCCCGGCTCCGGCCCCGCTGCGTACCGTCCGCGACCCCGAGGAGTCGGGTTGGCTCTTCGAAACTCAAAATTCGGATATCTCACCCTTACCTCCGCTTTAGCAATATCTCTCCATCTCCACCAGGCGTTTTGCCGAATCGTGATGCATACCACGGGGAAATGGTCAGGGAGGAACGAGGGCGGCACGGCGGAATGGTCCCGATGGGCCATGTCCCGGCAGGTTAACCAGACGTAACCTCGTGATGGGTGTGGGCTGCGGAAGGAAGGACGACGCGGTGGGGCACGACGACCTGGACTCTCGGGTCCACGACCGTGTCGCGTTGGACGAGATCGCGCTCTATGCCGAGGTACTGGAGGCCGTCAACATCGCGGATGACCGCCTGACCTTGGAAGAGCTCGACAACGCGCTCGGATTGCGGACCTCGGCGAGTCGTTGATGAAACGTTGAGGACACTGAGAGCACGAAACGGTCCCGGGCTCCCTACGGGGGTCCGGGATTGTTCTTTCCCGGGGCCGGGGAGCCGCCGCGCGGCGCGGGGATGACCGGTCAGGAACGCACCAGGCGGGCGATGGCCGCCGACGCCTCCTTCACCTTCTCCTCGGCGTCCGGCCCGCCACCGCTGACCGCCTCGGCCACGCAGTGGGAGATGTGGTCTTCGAGGAGGCCGAGCGCCACCGCCTGGAGGGCGCGGGTCGCCGCCGAGACCTGGGTGAGGATGTCGATGCAGTAGACATCCTCCTCGACCATGCGCTGAAGGCCGCGGATCTGTCCCTCGACGCGACGCAGGCGAGTCAGGTATGCCTGCTTGTCCCCGCTGTAGCCGTGCATGCCCCCTACCGTACCCCTCGCCGGTATGTGACCGCCCTTGTCGTTCCAGTCACACACTTTTGACCTCGCACAGGTGGCCAAACACAGGTGGCCATACACGGTCGGCACAACCGGGGGTAACACCGCGGGCCGCGGGGAACGATTCATTGACTGGCACGAAGCCGGCCATGGAGTCCCGGATGCGATCGCAGACGATTCTCCGCTCGCTGCCCTTCGCCGTGATGGCGGCGGTGGCCCTTGTCGACCTGCTCGCCTGGCCGGGGATGGGCTTCATGACGCTGCTCACCCTCGGCCCCGCCTTCGCGGCGCTGTCGGGCAGCGTGGGATACACCGCCGCCGTGGGCGGGATCGCGATCGCCGTCTCGCTGCCCCTGGCTCTCTACGAGCACGTGCTGGGCGAACAGCAGAACGCGGTGACGATCGTGTCGATCATCGGCGTCACCGCCGCGAGCATGCTCGCCAGCCGGCTGCGCGCCCGCCGGGAGCGCGAACTCGCCAACGTCCGGCTCGTGGCCGAGGCGGCCCAGCGCGTACTGTTGCGGCCCGTCCCCAGGCGGGCGGGCGACCTCCGCATCGCCATGTCCTACACGTCCGCCGCGGCCGACGCCCAGATCGGCGGCGACCTCTACGAGGTGGTGACCACGCCCCGCGGCGTACGGCTGCTCGTGGGCGACGTGCAGGGCAAGGGCCTCGACGCCGTGGAGACGGCGGCCTGGGTGCTCGGCGCCTTCCGCGAGGCCGCCTACGACGAGGCCGAACTGTCCGACGTGGGGGAACGGCTGGAGACCAGCCTGTCCCGGCACCTGAGCGGCGAGAAGTTCGTGACCGCCGTCCTCGCTGAGGTGCACGAGGACGAGATCTCGCTGCTCAATTTCGGGCACCCGTCGCCGCTCGTGCTCGGCGCCGACGGCGCGGTCCGCCGGGCCGAGCCGCAGGAGGAGGCGGCGCCGCTCGGGCTGCTCGTCCTCGGCTCGCCGCGGCCGAAGCCGTACCGGGTCGGGTTCGCGGAGGGCGACCAGATCCTCTTCTACACGGACGGCGTGATCGAGGCCAGAAACGCCCGAGGCGAGTTCTACCCCTTGGAACAGCGCACCGGCATCCTGCGGGTGGACGATCCGCAGGCCGCGCTCGACCGGCTGCGCGCCGACCTGCTCGCCCACGTCGGAGGGCCGCTCCCCGACGACGCGGCCATGCTCCTGTTACGCCGCCAGCGATCCTGACCCGTGCCCCACCAATCCTTGCCCTGTGCAAAGATTGGTGCGCCGATGTGAGCGATGCCGAGCGGAGCGAGCGAGGATGGACCAGGAGAGAGCGGAGTCGAGCGCCCCCTCCCTGTCCCTCTCCGTACACCTTCGCGGCGACGTCGTGGTCGTCGCCATGTCGGGGCAGCTCGACATGATGTCCGCGGCGTCCCTGCGCGCCTGCCTGGCCGACGCGATCCGGCGCTCCTCACCGCCCCGCGTCGTCGTGGACGCCGAGGAGCTGACCTTCTGCGACTCCACCGGGGTCAGCGTGCTGATGGGGGCGCTGCCCGCGATCGGGGCGGCCGGCGGGCGGATGGCGCTCAGCGGCGTGCGTGGCAGGCTCGGCCGTATACTGCGCATCACCGGTCTCGCCGCCGAGCTCGCCGTTCACCCGACCGTCGACGACGCGGCCGCGTACCTCACCCGCCTGCCCCTCTGACACGGGTCATCGGGAGCGGGTCGCTCAGTCGCGGGAGCGCAGGCCGTACATGAGCTCCTGCCAGCGGGCCGCGACGACCGGCGCGGCGTGGGCGGAGGCGGTCTCCAGTGCGCCCGCGGCCAGCGACATCCGGCGGCGCTCGTCGTCCACAAGCGAGAGCAGGGCCGCGGCGAGCGACTCGACGCCGTCGTCCCCGTCGGTAGCCAGCACGCTGTCGCGGCCGGGACGCAGGAACTCGGCGGGCCCGCGCGCCCCTTCGAAGCCGACCACCGGAACGCCGCAGCTCAGCGCCTCGATCAGGGTCATCCCCCGCACCTCGTGCGGGGACGGCACGGCGACGATCGACGCCTTGGCGAACTCGCCGCGCAGGTCGGGGGTGGTGCCCATGAAGTAGACGTGGTTGTGCAGGTTCAGGTCACGGACCAGGGCACGCAGCCGCCGCTCCTCCGGCCCGCCGCCGTAGAGACGCAGCCGCCAGTCGGGCCGCTTGTCCGCGACGATCGCGAACGACCTGATCAGCCGGTCGTACGACTTGCCGGGCACCAGCCGGCCGCCCGCGCTGACGATGCGGTTGTCCATCCGGGAGCGGGGCCAGGGCGCGGGCGACAGTGAGTCGGGGATGACATGGACGGAAAGGTCGTCGTCGAGCACCCGCGCCCACTCGTCCCGGCTGGTCTCCGTGCTCGTCACCACGGCGTCGAGGCGGGGATAGAACCGGCGGACGGGGCCCGGAACGGCCGGACGGCCCCACTCGCGGGCGATGCGCACCACGCCGCGCGGGGCGTGTCTCGCGGACTGCACGCTCAGCGCCGGCCGTCCGGTGACCAGGACGTCCGAGCGCAGTCCGCGCAGCATCCGCCAGAGCGCCACCTCCATGCGCACCTGGCCGCGCGGGAGCAGGTGGTTGACCCCGGGCCGGGCGTCCACCAGCCACCGCATGGCGACCCGCCGGTCCACCGGGAAGAACGGCGTCTCCCTCGTCCGCCTGACGCTGACCACCTCGACCTCGTGCCGCGTGGCCAGCTCACCCGCGAGGTTGAGCATGGCCCGCGCGTCTCCGCGCATCCCGTACGCGGAGGAGATCAGGAAGGTGATCTTCACACGCCCACCTCGAGCCGCAACTCGTCTTCGGCCGTGAAAGCCGGCCGGATCGGGACGCCGTCCACGAACGCGCTCGGGTAGTGGACGCGGCGGCGTTTGCCCTCGACGTCGTCCAGCCGCGCACCGAGGCGCAACGGCCGCTCCACGCCGTCCACCTCCAGGGACGGCTCCCAGACGCCCTGCGAGTCGGGGGTCGCGGCGAGCACGTCGCACAGCGACAGCGCGGCGTGGAAGCGGACGCCCTGGACCGTGGCGGCCACCGAGACGGTCGCGGCCTGATCGCCGTGGGAGAGCGCGAGCGTCGCCTCGCGGTGCTGGTCGTCGTCGTCGAGCCCGGTGTACGCCAGGAGGCCGGTCACCTCGAAGCGTCCCTCGCGGAACCAGACGGCCCGGACGTCCGCGACGGGACCGGCCTGGTCGATCTTTATGGCCAGGTAGCCGTTGCGGGTCCGGTAGGCCCGATAGGACATCGTCCTCCGCCCCAGCGCGTACGCGTCCAGCCGGTCGAGCGAGAAGCCCGGATCGACGCTCTGGATCCGGGTCCGCGGACCGTCCTGTTGCAGGTAGGCGTCCCACCGGCCGGGCTCCAGCCGCAGCGGCGCGAGCGAGACCGCGACACTCGCGTCGCGGGCCCGTCCGCCCGGACTGCCCAGGGTCACCTGCCGCTCCCCGCCGGTGGCCCGATGCCGCAGCACCAGCCGGGTGCCCTCCGCGAGCGGCCTCTCGATCGCCAGGCGAAGGGAGAGGACGTCGGCCAGCGTGACTTCCGCGTCGGTGACGACAACCCCCACCGCACAGCCCCCTCCCCGTTGATTGAGCCAACGTTGAGGTTACCGTGATTTTCCTGTTATGTGGAGAAACCCATTGTCGATGGTGGCCGGATAGTCATCTGCTTCTGACGCGTTGACACGATATTCCGACAATTAGTGTTCCGTACCGGCAAAGAATGCTTTACCCCTGCTTGACGGATTTGATGAGGAGCTGCGCCACGTCGACGACCTCCAGCGTCTCCCTGGCCTGTCCCGCGTTCTTCTTCTCGCTGATGGCGTCGCCCAGCATCACCAGGCAGAAGGGACAGGCGGTGGAGACGGTGTCCGGGTCGGTGGTCAGCGCCTCGTCCACCCGCTCGGTGTTGATGCGCTTGCCGATCCGCTCCTCCATCCACATGCGCGCGCCGCCCGCGCCACAGCAGAAGCCCCGCTCCTTGCAGCGGTGCATCTCCTGCGTCTGTACGCCGGGCACCTTGGCCATGATGTCGCGCGGCTGCGCGTACACCTTGTTGTGCCGGCCGAGGAAGCAGGGGTCGTGGTAGGTGATCTTCTGGTCGATCGGCGTGATCGGGGTGAGCCGTCCCGTCTCCACCAGGTGCGACAGCAACTGGGTGTGGTGAACGACCTCGTAGTGACCGCCGAGCTGCGGATACTCGTTGGCCAGGGTGTTGAAGCAGTGCGGGCAGGTGGCCACGATCTTCTTGACCCCGGCCTCGTTGAGGGTCTCGATGTTCTGCTGGGCGAGCATGGTGAAGAGGAACTCCATGCCCAGCCGCCTCGCCGGATCGCCGGTGCACGCCTCCATCGGGCCGAGCACGGCGAACTTGACCCCGGCGATGTGCAGCAGCTCCGCCACCGCCTTGGTGGTCTTCTTGGCCCGGTCCTCCAGTGCGCCGGCGCAGCCGACCCAGAACAGGTACTCCACGTCCTCGGGCATCGTCGAGTCGACGATCGGCACCTCGAACCCCGATCCGTCGGGGGCGGAGGCCAGTTCCTCGATCCACTCGGCCCGCTTCGTCTCGGGCACCCCCCACGGGTTGCCCTTGTTCTCCAGGTTCTTGAGCATCACGCCCGCCTCGGACGGGAACGACGACTCGATCATGACCTGGTAACGGCGCATGTCGAGGATGTGGTCGATGTGCTCGATGTCGACCGGGCACTGCTCGACGCAGGCGCCGCAGTTGGTGCACGACCACAACACGTCCGGGTGGATAACCCCGTCCTCGCCGACCAGCGGCTTGTCGAGCAGGGCGAGCACGTCCTCGGAGAACCCCTCCCGCTCCTTCTCCCCCGCCAGCAGGTACGGCGCGACGGCGAACGCGTGATCACGCTGGTCGAGGATGAGCATCTTCGGCGACAGCGGCTTGTCGGTGTTCCACGCCGGGCACTGCGACTGGCAACGTCCGCACTCGGTGCAGGTGTAGAAGTCGAGGAAGCCCTTCCAGGTGGTGTCGGAGATCTTGCCCCGGCCGAAGACGTCGACGTCGGGGTCGGCCTCCTCGAAGTCGAGCACCTTGCCGCCGCTGCGCATCACCGGGGCGGCCCCCAGGCCGTCCGGACGGCGGGCGAACAGCACGTTCAGCGGCGCGGTGAAGATGTGCAGGTGCTTGCCGTTCACCACGATGACGAGGAAGACGAGCATCACGCCGATGTGCAGGAGCAGCCCCGTGCCCTCCAGCACCTCACTCGTCGGCAGGACCTTCGCCGCCAGTTCCGAGGCGAACGCGCCGGACGCGTACGGGAAGTTCCCGGTGTTGATCGCCGCTCCCCGGAACAGGAACATCGTCCAGATCACGTTGAAGATCATGAAGAGGATGAGCCACGCGCCGCCCAGGTGGGAGCCGGAGAACCGGGAGCCGCGGCCCAGTTTCTGCGGGGAGTTGCGCAGCCGGATGACCGCGAACGCGATGATCCCGGCGAGCGCGGCGACCGCGATGAGGTCCTGGAGGAAACCGAGAATCGGCCACGTCCCGATGATCGGGATGTGGAAATCGGGCTTACCGGTGATCGCGCCCTGAATGAGTGAGCCGTACGCCTCCAGATAAACGGTGGCCAGAATGAAGAACGCCCACATGACGAAGAAGTGCGCGGTGCCCGAGGGCGTCCACTTCAACAGCTTCCGCTGGCCGAACACCTCGACCAGTTGGGCCTTCACCTCGGCGCCCACGTTCGCCCTGGCGTACTCGACGCGCTCGGGCGCGGGCTGGCCGGCCACGGCGAGCCGGTAGAGGAACAGCACGCGGCGACCCGCGAGCGCGACCGCCGCGACGGTCATGACGAGCCCGACTATCGCTACCCAGAGCACGGGTTCCTCCCAGATCCGCGGTTGGCCGCCGGCGGGACCGCCGGTTACCGGCACACACAGAATGGTATACCGGTCAGTAACTTACCCGGACAGGTAGCGCTGGATCGTGGGGGCGACCAGCGGGATCAGTTCGCGGGCGTCCGCCGAGGCCAGCGGTTCGAGCCGGAGGATGTAGCGCATCATGACCAGCCCGAACATCTGCGAGAACGCGACCTCCATGCGCAGCGGGGGAACGCCCAGCGCCTCGCCGACCCGGCCGAGTACGGCCGTGGTGAAGAACTCGCGGACCATCGCGGCGGCCTGCTCGTGAGCCACCGCCGTCCGCATCACTCCGAGGATCTGCTCCCGGGCGACCGGATCGTCGACCATGGTCAGGATGAAGCGCACCACCCGCTCGCCGACCTCGTCACGCGGCCCCGCGATGATCGAGGGCACCACCGCGGCCGGGTCGGCCGGCAGCCGCATGGCCGCCACGAACACGCCCTCCTTGGTGTCGAAGTAGTGGTGCACCAGGGCGGGGTCGACCCCGGCCTCGCGGGCGATGCCGCGGACCGTCGCCTTGTCGAAGCCCTTCTCGGAGAACACCCTGCGGGCCGCCGCCAGGATCTCGGCGCGCGTGTCGGCCGCGCCCTGCCGCCGCCCCGGCGGCCGTCCCGGACGCCTCCTGCCGCCGGCCGACGCGGCTCCGCCTCCGGCCGACGCGGCTCCGCCTCCGGCCGACGCGGCTCCGCCTCCGGCTGAGCCCCCACCCGGGCTTCCACCCGCGTTCGCGCCGTGTCCGGTGGGCTGATCCCCGATGACGTCCCCCTTCATACGACCGGCGCCTCCGCGCGTCCCGTCGCCAGGTATACCCGCATGGGGACGGTGAGCCTGCCGTCGGGGAAGACCCGGCCGAGCTCGGCCCGCTCCCGGGCCACCAGCTCCTCGGCGTCCCTTTCGTCCAGCCGGGCGACGTAGGAGTGCGACCTCAGGTCGGTGAGGAAGTCGTCGAGCCGGACCGACCGCGTCCACCCCACCCAGGTACGCGCCACGGTGAGCCCGGCCAGCTCCATCGTCTCGGCGATCGGCGGCATGCTCCAGCCGGGCAGCGCCGGGCCGACGTATCCGTCGCACGACTCGGCGAGCCGCACCTGGTAGGCCGCCAGCCAGTCGGCCCGGCCCGCGTCGACCGTGTTCCACCAGCCCGCCACCGCTCCGCCGGGGCGCAGCACCCGTACGGCCTCGGCCACGGACAGGGCCGGATCGAGCCAGTGCCACGCCTGCGCGTAGGTCACCAGGTCGGCCGCGCCGTCCCGGAACGGCAGCTCGTTGCCGTCCGCCAGCAGGGCGGCGCACTCCGTGCGGGAGCACAGGACACCGAGCATCCGGCCGCCGCGGTCGACGGCCACGACCCGCGCGCCGCGATCGAGGAGCCCTCTGGTCGAGATGCCGGTGCCCGCGCCGACGTCGATCACCCGTGCGCCGGCCAGCCGGACTCCGGACAGCTCTTCCAGAGCCAGGTAGAGCGCCTCCGGATAGTGCGGCCGCGCCGCGTCGTAGGCCTCGGCCACCCGTTCGAAGACCACATGGCCCGCGTCGAGCCCCTCGCTCACGGCCCCGCCGGGCCGCGTGGCCTCCGCGCCTGCGCTCATGCGGTCTTCGTGGACGCGGGGAGGTGGTTCCGGGCGAAGGCGAGCGCCTCCGTCAGGTCCTCGATGCGTTCGGAGCGGCTGACCGCCCGCCGTGTGTTGATCTCCAGGACCACCAGCCCGCGGTAACCGTTCCCCGACAGCCGCTCCAGCAGGGGTGCGCAGGGCTGGCTGCCGCGACCGGGCACGAGGTGCTCGTCCTTGTTCGTGGTGCCGACGCCGTCGGCCAGATGCAGGTGCGCGAGCCTGTCGCCCAGCTTGGTCGCCATCTCCATGGCGTCGGAGCCGGAGACGGCGGTGTGGGACAGGTCGAGGGTCACGTGGGGGAAGTCGTAGTCGACCGGGTTCCAGTCGGGCGCGTAGGGCACGACCTCGTTGCCCCTGGCCCGCAGCGGGAACATGTTCTCCACGGCGAACAGGACGTCGGTCTCCTCGCGCATCCGGGCCAGCCCGGTCTCGAACTCACGGGCGTAGTCGCGCTGCCACCGGAACGGCGGGTGGACCACCACTGTCTGGGCCCCCAGCCGCTCGGCCGCGTCCCGCGCGCGCCGCAGCTTGAGCCAGGGATCGCGGCCCCACACGCGCTGGGTGACCAGCAGGCACGGCGCGTGCACCGCGAGGATCGGGATCGAGTAATGGTCCCTGAGCCGCTCCAGCACCTCGATGTCCTGGCTGACCGGATCCTGCCCCACCATGATCTCGACGCCGTCGTAGCCGAGCCGGGCGGCGAGCTCGAAGGCGTCCGGCGTCCGCTCCGGATACACCGAAGCGGTCGACAGCGCCACCTTCGGGTTGGGCACGCGGATGTTACTCATGACGCCTGCCTTCCCCCGTGGCCGGGGTCTTATCACGTCCCCGGAACCTCCGGAGGGCACGCCACGGACGCGCCCGGCCGGATGTCACGGCCGTGCCGCCCGTCGATACCTTGCGCCCGTTCACGGATCCAGACTAAGCGGGAGTGGCCCCGGATGACGCTACGCCACAGTGATGTAACCAAGATCGCCAACTATCGTGGGTGACATGCCGCGGATCGCGAGTGGGGCCGTACCCAGCCCGAACATCTGGAACTCCCCCGACGTCTACGAATTGGAAAACCGCGCGGTCGGCCCCGAGGGAGCCGTCGAGGCCGCCATGCGTGCCGTCCGGGGCTGGGACGGCGCGGCCGTGCTCGACATCGGCTGCGGCAGCGGCTTCCACCTCCCGGGACTCGCCGCCTCGGCCGCCCGCGTCGTGGGCGTGGAGCCCCACTCGGGACTCGCCGCGCGGGCCGCCGCCCGCTGCGCCGGGCTGCCCAACGTCGCCGTGCGGACCGGTACGGCTCAGGCGCTCCCGGTGCCCGACGCGTCCGTCGACGTGGTCACCGCCCGCTGGGCGTACTTCTTCGGGCCGGGATGCGAGCCGGGCCTCGCCGAGCTGGCCCGTGTGATCCGCCGCGGGGGCGCGGCCTTCGTGGTCGACCTGGACGGCACCCGTGGCGCCTTCGGCCGCTGGTTCCGCATGTCGGTGCCCTCCTACTCCCCGGACGCGGTCGAGCGGTTCTGGTCCCGCCGGGGCTGGGAGCGCCGCGACCTCGACCTGCGCATGTCGTTCGCCTCCCGGGCCGACCTGGAGGCGGTGCTGCGCATCGAGTTCACGCC
The DNA here is from genome assembly GCF_017896165.1 of Microbispora oryzae. Taxonomy (GTDB): domain Bacteria; phylum Actinomycetota; class Actinomycetes; order Streptosporangiales; family Streptosporangiaceae; genus Microbispora; species Microbispora oryzae. Next base: position 7,712 of record NZ_JAFCNB010000027.1, on the reverse strand, counting down.
GGAGGTGGCGAGGGCGGCGGCCGGGGAGACCGACGGCCTGGAGATCTTCTACCCCAACGTGCTCCGCTGGCGCCTCTTCTGACCCCGCTTCCGGCCCGCTGCCGAACCGCGACCGGCCCTCTTGTGGCCCGCCGGGAAGGGATGCCGCCCCGGAGGACTTGACCCTGACACCGGTGTCAACGCCTACCGTCGGGCGCGGAGGGCCGGCGCGGCCGAGAACGGCCGGGGAAGCCAGGGAGGCCGAGGAGGACCGATGCGGATCGGCGAGCTCGCGCGGCGGGCCGGGGTGAGCCCGCGGTCGCTGCGCTACTACGAGCAGCAGGGGCTCATCCGGGCCCGCCGCTGCGCCAACGGCTACCGCGAGTACGACGAGGCCGACGTCCGGCTGGTCGCCGAGATCCGCGGGCTGCTCGCGGTGGGCTTCACCCTGGAGGACACCCGCCCGTTCGTGGAGTGCCTGCGTTCCGGGCACCCGTCGGGCGGCTCCTGTCCGGAGTCCGTCGCGGTCTACCGGCGCAAGCTCGCCGAGATCGACGGCGACATCCGCGCCCTCCTGGCCCGCCGGGCCGAGGTGGCCGCCCAGCTGGCCGACCTGTGCCCGGGCTGCCTGGTGACACGAAGAGGAGAATCATGATCACGTTGACGGCGGACGACTTCGACGAGCAGGTGCTGCGGAGCGGCACCCCGGTGCTGGTGGACTTCTGGACCGAGTGGTGCCCGCCCTGCAAGATGATCGCGCCCATCCTGGAGGAGATCTCCCGGGAGTACGGCGACCGTCTCACGGTCGCCAAGCTGAACGCCGAGGAGCACCCCGAGATCGCCCAGCGGTACGGCGTGCTCGGCTTCCCCACCCTCAATCTCTTCCAGAACGGCGAGGTCGTGCAGCAGATCGTGGGGGCGCGGCCCAAGCGGCAGCTGCTCGGCGCGCTCTCCGGGCACGTCGACCTGACCTGACGGCGACCGTCGGACACCCGACGGCACTTGACGGCCGGGGCCGCGGGGCGATCGCGGGCGGCGGGTCACCGGCGCGGGATCCCCAGTCCCGCCGACCCGGCTGTCATTGTCGGGGCGGGCAGGTACCCTCCCCGTCGTGAGCAAGGCAACGAAGACCGCGTACCGGTGCGGCGAGTGCGGCTGGACCACGGTCAAGTGGGTGGGCCGGTGCGGCGAGTGCCAGGCGTGGGGCACGGTCGAGGAGGCCGGCGCCCGCCAGGGGGTCCATGTCGCCAAGGCCGGACCGGTCTCCGCGCCGGCCGTCCCGATCGGCGAGGTCAAGGCCGAACAGGTGCACGCCCGCTCGACCGGGGTCCCCGAGCTCGACCGCGTCCTCGGCGGCGGCCTGGTGCCCGGAGCGGTCGTCCTGCTGGCCGGCGAGCCCGGCATCGGCAAGTCGACCCTGCTGCTCGACGCCGCGGCCCACACCGCCAAGGACGAGACTGTGCTCTACGTCACCGGGGAGGAGTCCGCCGCCCAGGTCCGCATGCGGGCCGACCGGATCGGCGCCGTCCAGGACAGGCTCTATCTCGCGGCGGAGACCGACCTGGCCGCCCTGGTGGCCCACGTCGAGAAGGTACGGCCCCGCCTGCTCGTCGTCGACTCCGTGCAGACCTTCGGCTCGGCCGAGGTCTCCGGCGTCCCCGGCGGCGTCACCCAGGTCCGCGAGGTCGCCGGCAACCTGGCCCGGCTGGCCAAGGAGCACGCGATGGCCACCGTGCTGGTCGGCCACGTGACCAAGGACGGCACGATCGCCGGCCCCCGGGTGCTCGAACACCTCGTCGACGTCGTCCTCCAGTTCGAGGGCGACCGCAACTCCCGGCTGCGCATGGTCCGCGCGGTGAAGAACCGGTTCGGGCCCATTGAGGAGGTCGGCTGCTTCGACCTGCACGAGAAGGGCATCACCGGCATCGCCGACCCCAGCGGGCTGTTCGTCTCGCGCCACGCCGAGCCGGTGGCCGGCACCTGCGTGACCGTCACCATCGAGGGCACCCGGCCGATCCCCGCCGAGTTGCAGGCCCTCGTCGGCCCGACGGAGGCGCCGCAGCCGCGGCGCACCTCCTCGGGGCTCGACTCCTACCGGGTGGCGATGGTGCTCGCCGTGATGGAGCGGCGGCTCAACGCCAAGATCGGCAAATGCGACGTCTTCACCGCCACCGTCGGCGGCATCCGGCTCACCGACCCCGCGGTCGACCTGGCCCTCATGCTGTCCGTGGTGAGCGCGGCGGGCGACAAGGCGCTGCCCAACGGCCTGGTCGCGCTCGGCGAGGTCGGCCTCGCCGGGGAGCTGCGCCAGGTGCGCGACGTCCGGCGGCGGCTGGCCGAGGCGTCCCGGCTGGGCTTCACCCGGGCCATCGTCCCCGCCGGGTCGCTGGAGGACGAGTCGCCGAAGCTGCAGAGTCCCAGCTCCCGCAGGCATCTCGTGGCCCTGCGCGACCGCGGCCCGCGCACCTCGGCGTTCCTTCCGGGGTTCGAGGTCACCGAGGTGGAGAACGTCTGGGACGCTCTCACGCACCTCAGGTGAACGTTCCGTTACGCCGGTAGACTGCGGAGGCCCATCGAGCCGTCCGACCGCGGGGGTCACGTGCTGGACAGCGACAAGGGAAGCGACAAGGGATTCGACGATCGCAGGAGAGCCGTACTGGCCGCGGTGGCACCGGGTACGGCCCTTCGCGACGGGCTCGAACGCATCCTGCGCGGCCACACGGGGGGTCTCGTCGTCCTCGGTTATGACCGCGCGGTCGAGACGATCTGCAGCGGCGGCTTCGAGCTGGACGTCGAGTTCTCGGCCACCCGGCTGCGCGAGCTCGCCAAGATGGACGGCGCGATCGTGCTCGACAGCGGCCACCTGCGGATCGTGCGGGCGGCCGTCCACCTCGTGCCCGACCCCGGCATCCCCACCGACGAGTCCGGCACGCGCCACCGCACCGCCCAGCGGGTGGCCAGGCAGACCTCCCACCCCGTCATCTCGATCAGCAAGTCCATGCGGATCATCGCGCTCTATCTCGACGGCGTCCGCTACGTGCTGGAGGAGTCGGCGGCCATCCTGTCCAAGGCCAACCAGGCCCTCGCGACGCTGGAGCGCTACAAGCACCGCCTCGACGAGGTCTGCGGCACGCTGTCCGCCCTGGAGATCGAGGATCTGGTCACGGTCCGCGACGTGGCGGCCGCCGTCCAACGGCTGGAGATGGTCAGGCGCATCGCCGGCGAGATCGAGGGATACGTCGTCGAGCTCGGCACCGACGGACGGCTGATAGCCCTCCAGCTCGAAGAGCTGATCGCCGGGGTCGAGCCGGACCGCGAGCAGATCGTCCGCGACTACACGCCGGGCCCGGCCGGCCGCCGCTCCGACCACACCGCCGACCACGCCAGGGCCATGCGCGATCTCGACGGGCTGTCCGCCACCGAACTGCTCGATCTGTCCCGGGTGGCCGCCGTCCTCGGCCACACGGACGCGAACGCGCTGGACACCGCCGTGAGCCCGAGGGGTTTCCGGCTGCTCGCCAAGGTGCCCCGGCTGCCCGGCGCGATCGTCGACCGGCTTGTCGACCACTTCGGCGGCCTGCAGAAGCTGCTCGCCGCCACCACCGACGATCTGCAGACCGTCGGAGGCGTCGGCGAGGCGCGGGCCCGCACCGTACGGGAGGGCCTGTCCCGCCTGGCCGAGTCGTCCATCCTGGAGCGCTATCTGTGACGCAGGCACGGGCGGGCACGTTCGGCCTGTTCAGCGCAGGTGGAAGACGACTTTCGAGCTCTTGATCTGCCCGGCGTGCGCCGTGACGATGTACGTTCCGGCGTCGGCGGCCGGCCGCTTCGCGTCGCACTGCGTGCCCGAACGATGCCGGTCCCACCTGATCGTCCGCACGTAGGGGATCCCCCGCTGGAGCATCTGCCGGTCGACGCCGCTGCCCGCCACGCAGTCGGCCGTCGACCAGATCCGCTCCCCACCCGACAGGACACGCATCTCCAGCGTCCGGGGACCGACGTCGACCGTGCAGTCCAGGCGGCCGGTGCTGACCATGGTCACCAGGAAGGTCGGCATCACGCCCTTGCTGTAGACGTCCTGACCGCTCTGCACGGCCAGGACGAGGTCCTTGGTGTCGCACGGGTCACCCGGACGCCGCGGCCGCTCGGGCTTGGCCGACGCGCCCGGCGAACCGGACGGGCTGGGCCTGCCGCTCGGGGCCGACGGGACGGGTGAGGGGATCGAGGAGGCGAGGCCGGGGGGCAGCGCCACGACCATCGACTCGCCCGCACCCGGGGTCGCCTTCACCGCGGCCCGGCTGTCCGGCTTACCGGACGCGCTGCTGCACGCCCACGCCACGACCGCCACGACGACGAGCATCCCCGTGAGCACGGACACCCGGCGGCGCCAGTAGACGTCCGCCCCCTCGACACCGACATCACCACGGAACGTGTCCGGATCCATGCGGACAGTATGCTGATCCCTGGCCCGCAGGGGGAAAAGACTCGCCGCGTCTTTGTCGTTCCCGGTGACGACACCGCCCCGATCCCGTCCGGCCCTTTCCGGAATTGGGTGGCGATGCGCGGCGATAGGGTCGGACAGTGGCCGCCTCACTGAGAGAACCGATCCTCGACTGGTACGCCGAGCACAACCGCGACCTGCCGTGGAGACGTCCGGACGCCACTCCCTGGGGGATCCTGGTCAGCGAGATCATGCTCCAGCAGACCCCGGTGTCGCGGGTCCTGCCGATCTGGCTGGAGTGGATGGAGCGCTGGCCGACCCCCGAGTCGCTCGCGAAGGAGTCCCCCGGCGAGGCCGTGCGCCACTGGGGCCGCCTCGGCTATCCGCGCCGCGCCCTCAACCTCCACGCCTGTGCCCGGGCCATCGCCGCGGAGCACGACGGCCGGGTGCCGTCCACGTACGACGAGTTGCGCGCCCTTCCCGGCATCGGGGACTACACGGCCGCCGCGGTCGCCAGCTTCGCGTACGGCGGCAGCCACGCGGTGCTCGACACGAACGTGCGGCGGGTGCTCGCGAGAGCCGTACGCGGCGAGGAGTATCCCCCCAAGGCCACCACCTCGGCGGAACGGCGGCTGGCTGAGGGGCTGATCCCGCCTCTGGGCGCACCCCGCTGGGCGGTCGCGATCATGGAGCTGGGGGCGCTGGTGTGCACCGCGCGCTCACCGCGCTGCGACCACTGCCCCGTCGTCTCGCAGTGCGCCTGGCGGCTGGCCGGGCGACCGCCCCACGACGGCCCGGCGCGGCACGGCCAGACGTACGCCGGGACCGACCGGCAGTGCCGTGGCCGTCTGCTCGCCGTCCTCAGAGAGGCGCACGGACCCGTGCCCAAGGACGCGCTCGACGCCGTCTGGGCCGATCACGTGCAGCGGGAGCGGGCGCTCGACGGGCTGCTCGACGACGGGCTCGCCGAGGTGCTCCCCGACGGCACCTACCGCCTGCCGGGCTGAGGGCGGTCGGCCGCGAGGGAGCCGAGGCCTCAGGCCGGCGAGGTGTCAGGCGGCGAGGTGTCAGGCGGCGAGCTTGAGACCCAGCGACGTGAGGTTGCGGCGAGTCCAGTCGAGTTCGTCGGCCAGCTTGGCCACCAGCGCCGCCGGGCCCTTCGACTTGGGAGCGGTGCCGTCGTGCGCCTCGACCTCGATGTGAGCGGTCCCGCTGACCGTGCCGGAGAGGAGGGCGTTCAGCGTGTCGTGGATGACGGGCTGGGTGCTCGGGATCTCCTGGCCGTGATGGTGCACGTGGTTGATCTTGACCACCGGCGCCCCGGCGAGGGCCAGCCCGCGCAGCGCCGCGTCCGGCTCCTCGGCCCCGCACGACAGGTGGCAGGCGTCCAGGCACACCCCGAGGTGCTCGGAGTCGATGTCGCAGACGCGCGCCAGCGCCTGCTCGGTGGTCTCCAGGACGCAGCCGGGCCACGGCTCGAAACCGACCCGGATGATCTTGCCTGTCACGCTGTACAGGCCGCGCAGCTCGCGGGACAGGCGCTCAAGCCGGCGGGAGGCGATCGAGTGGAGGTCGCTCGGCCAGTCGCGGCGCCAGCCGATGGGGATGGTCGAGATACTGCCCGACTGCACGTCGTCCGGCAGGAGGAAGGCGAGGATCCGGGACAGCGCCATCGTGTACCGGTACCGCTCGGGCTTGGCCCAGTCGGGGCCCGGCACGTCCTGGTTGCGGCCACCCGTGCCGTTCAGGCTGACGACCTCCAGTCCGCGCTCCTCCAGGCTGCGCCGGAGCCGGACGAGCTCGATCCGGTCGGCCATGAGATGGTCGGCGACGGCGGGGGCCAGCCACAGGCCGATACCCAGCCGGTCGACGCCCAGCCTCCTGCGCACCGGAACGGCGTAACGAGTGAGGTGGGCGATCAGGTTCTCCAGGTCCTCCGCGGGGTGCACCCCCGCGTTGTAGGCCAGGTGAACAAGCGTCCCGTCGTCATGCAACAGGCGCATCAGGTGCCTCCCAGGCGTTTGTGCACTACCGGACCCCCGCTCGCCCTCGTGTCCGGGACCGGACCACGAGGAACACGGATCCTCCTGCCCGCGGGCTCCGGCCCGGCTTTCGCCGAGCCTTCCCTGCGGGCTCTGGTTTCCGCGTCCGCCCCGCAGCGGATTGTCCGGTACGCCGCGCGGATGACATGGAAACATGGGGCCGCGCCAAGGAACGTGTCCATACGACAGACGCGGCTGACTCTACAGAGTGTAGTACTACGTATGGTGGCGGCATACCGGATCTCACGTAAAAGACGCGCTCCAGGTGAGAAATCACCTGGAGGCGAATCCGGGGCAGTCATCCGACCATTGACCGCCGATGGGGCCGCCCTGGCGCCGGTCCCAAACCGATCGAGGGCACCCGCAGAGCTGCTCGGCCCGGCCACAGATAGGCCGAGGGGCGTCCCCCGGGTGGGAGGACGCCCCTCGGTCTGGCTCAGTCCGACTCGCGCCCCGGTCGGGTGGGGCCGGCGCCGACGCCGTCCTGGCGGCGTCAGCGTCCCAGCCCGTCAGCCCCGACGCGTGCGGGTGTGGAGCGTGCGGATCTGGAGCGTGTCAGTGCTGGATCGGCGCCACGATCGCGGCCGCCGAGTCTGGGACCGACGCGGGCTTGGTCTCGCCGACGAAGGTGAACGTGGCGGCATCGCCCTCACCCTCAACATCGATCTTGACGACCTGCCCCGCCCGAAGATCCCCATACAAGATCTTCTCCGACAGGACATCCTCCAACTCCCGCTGAATCGTCCGCCGCAACGGCCGAGCACCCATCACCGGGTCATACCCGCGATCCGCCAGCAACTGCTTCGCAGCCCCCGACAACTCCAAACTCATGTCCCGATCCCGCAACCGCTCATCCACCTGAGACAACATCAGATCCACGATCTGAATGATCTCCCGCGGCGTCAGCTGATGGAACACCACAATGTCATCCACCCGATTCAGGAACTCCGGCCGGAAGTGCTGCTTCAGCTCCTCCTGCACCTTCGCCTTCATCCGATCATAATTCGACTCGGCGTCATTCGCCTTCGCGAACCCCACACCGATCCCCTTGGAGATATCCCGCGTCCCCAAGTTCGTCGTCATGATGATGACCGTGTTCTTGAAGTCCACCACCCGACCCTGAGCATCGGTCAACCGACCGTCCTCCAGGATCTGCAGCAACGAGTTGAAGATGTCCGGATGAGCCTTCTCGATCTCATCGAACAGCACCACAGAGAACGGCTTCCGCCGCACCTTCTCCGTCAGCTGCC
>NZ_JAFCNB010000026.1 GCF_017896165.1 Microbispora oryzae | reverse complement strand
GACGGTGGAGCCCGAGGGCCTGTACGACACCCTCGTCGGCCTGGCCGGGCGCTATCCCCACCTGCCCCCGATCTACGTCACCGAGAACGGCTACGGCGACGACGGCGTCCTGGAGGACACCGGCCGGTCCGGTTACCCCTACCAGGGGCTCAGGGGCCCCGCCGAGGCCGACCCGGACACGCCGGGCGGCCCGGCGAGGGGATACTTCTGCTGGTCGCCGCTTGAGGACGTGGTGCTGAGGTTCGAGGGGAACACCGGCACCCGGCGGTCGCGGGTGGACTATCGGACGCGGGTGCGCACTCCGGCGACGGGTTTCCACTGGCTCCGAGACCACATCGCGGCCGGCTGCTGAGCCCCGTGACCCCGCCGATGGGACGCGTTCCACTCTCCGGCGGGGGCCGGGCGTCCGCGGCCCGTTGCCGTGCCGTCCGCCGCCCGCGACTACGATCGGGCCCATGGAACAGCGGGTAATGGACAGGCTGGGCAGGCAGGTTGGCGTCGTCGGGCTGGGGGCCTGGCAGCTCGGTGCCGACTGGGGCGAGGTGAGCGAGGACGACGCCCTCGCGACGCTGCACGCGGCGGTCGACGCCGGGGTGACGTTCATCGACACCGCCGACGTGTACGGCGACGGCCGCAGCGAAAAGATCATCGGCAGGCTGATCGAGGAGCGGCCGGGCCTGACGGTGGCCACCAAGATGGGCCGCCGGGTCGCGCAGACGCCTGAGGCGTACACCCTGGACAACTTCCGCGCCTGGACCGACCGTTCCCGCGCCAACCTGGGTGTGGACACGCTCGACCTGGTGCAGCTCCACTGCCCGCCGAGCCCGGTCTTCGAGATCGACGAGGTGTTCGACGGCCTCGACACCCTGGTCGCGGAGGGCGCCATCGCCGCCTACGGCGTGAGCGTGGAGACCGTCTCCGAGGCGCTGACCGCGATCGCCCGGCCGAACGTCGCGAGCGTGCAGATCATCCTGAACGCCTTCCGGCTCAAGCCGCTCGACGAGGTCCTGCCCGCGGCGGAGAAAGCCGGCGTCGGCATCATCGCGCGGGTCCCGCTCGCCAGTGGCCTGCTGTCGGGCAAGTACGGCCCGCAGACGGTGTTCGCCGAGGACGACCACCGCAACTACAACCGTCAGGGCGAGTCCTTCGACGTCGGCGAGACGTTCTCCGGCGTCGAGTACGGCGTCGGCCTGCAAGCCGTCGACCGGCTCAGGCCGCTGGTGCCGGAGGGCATGACCATGGCGCAGTTCGCCCTGCGCTGGCTGATCGACCAGCAGGGGGTGAGCGTCGTCATCCCCGGCGCCCGCAACCCGGAGCAGGCGCGGGCCAACGCGGCCGCGGCCGCATTCGCCCCGCTTTCGGCGGAGACGCTGGCCGCGGTCCGGGAGATCTACGACGAGCTGATCCGCCCCCAGGTGCACCACCGCTGGTGATCCTCAGCCGCCCTTGAATCGGTGCATCTGATCCGGGGCCCACGCTCGAATCACCCAGTGTGGAGACGTGGGAGATCCCCGGGGAAGGGGTGGGTGGCGGCCGGCCGGACCCGTCGTCCCGGGCCGCCGCGCGCCGGGGGAGACCGGGGCCGGAGGCGGCCGGGGCCGTCCTGCTGGCCGGCATGGTGGTGGCCCAGGTGGTGTCGGGGCTCCACTCCGGGGACCTGCGGCTTGTCGGTGCGGTCGTCGTCCTGCTGGCGGCGGCCGCCCTCGCGTTCGCCGCGGCGGCCCGGTCCGCGTCGAGGGCCGGGGCGGCGTTCGGCGCCGCGTTCGCCGTCGGGTACGCCGCCGAGTGGGCGGGGGTCCGCACCGGGCTGCCGTTCGGCGACTACCGCTACACGGACGCGCTGTGGCCACGGCCGGGCGGGGTGCCCGTCGTGGTGGCCCTCGCCTGGAGCGGGATGGGGCTCGCGGCGCACGCGGTCGGCCGTCGCGTCGCCCCAGGCTCCCGGGCGGCACGCGTCGCGCTGGGCGCCGTCGCTCTGACCGCCTGGGACCTGTTCCTCGACCCGCAGATGACGCGTCTCGGCCTGTGGGTCTGGGCCGACCCGGGGCCGTACCGCGGCGTCCCGCTCGGCAACTTCGCCGGCTGGCTGCTGGTGTCGGCGCTGGTCGTGCTGGCGATCGACGTCCTCATGGGGGCGCCGGGCGGGACGGGAGCGGATCGGGGGAGCACGGGACTGGTGGTCCTCTACACGGTGATGGCCGTGATGGAGACGATCGGCTTCGCCGCCGTGTTCCGGCCGCCCGACCCGCTGGTCGCCGCCGTGGGCGGCGCCGCGATGGGGGCGCTCGCGCTGCTCGCGTGGAGGCGTCGATGGCGGAGGTGATCGTCGTCGGGGGCGGCGTCGGGGGCATGGTCGCCGCGCTTCTGCTCGCCCGGGACGGGCACCGGGTCCGCCTGTACGAGCGCCTGCCCCACCTGGGGGGCAAACTGGCCGAGCACCGGCGCGACGGGTTCACCTTCTCCCTGGGCCCCTCCCTGCTGACACTGCCCGGCCTGTTCCGCGACCTCGGCGTCCGGATGGAGTTCGCCCAGCTCGACGAGCTGTGCCGGTACCGTTTCGCCGACGGCTCGGTGCTGCCGACCTACCGTGACGCGGGACGGACGGCGGCGGAGGTCGAACGGCTCGCGCCGGGCGAGGGAGCGCACTGGCTGGCCTTCCACCGATGGGCCCGGGGCTGCCTGGAGGCATCCCGGCGCGCCTTCTTCGCCGGGCCGCTCATCGGGAGTCCCCGCGACCTCGTGTCCCGGCCGAGCGGTGCGCGCCTTGGCGACCTGCGCGCCGTGGCTCCGGGACGCACCCTCGACTCGCTGGCGCGCGGCTACTTCGGGGACGTCCGCCTCCGCCAGTACGTGAACCGCTACGCCACCTACGCGGGGTCGAACCCCTACCGGGCGCCGGCCGCGCTCGGGTGCATCCCCGCGATCGAGCACGGCGAGGGCGGCTGGTACGTGCCCGGCGGGCTGCCGAGGCTGGCCGGGGCCCTGGCGGAGCTGCTCGGGAAGGCCGGCGTCGAGGTCGGCACGGGCGTCGAGGTCGCGCGGATCACGGCCGGCCGGGATCGGGTCCGCGGGGTGCGTCTGCGCGGCGGCGAGCGTGTCGGCGCCGACGTCGTCGTCGTCAACGCCGACGCGGCCGAGCTGTACGGCCACCTGCTGCCCGACCGGGCGCGGCTGCGCCGCGTCGCGAGGCTCGGCCTGTCCTCCTCGGCCCTCCTGTTGCTCGCGGCCGTCGACGGCAGGACCGAGGCGCTGCCGCACCACTCTGTGGTGTTCTCCGCCGACTACCGCCGCGAGTTCGCCGACATCTTCGAGCGGAGGCGTCCGCCCGAGGACCCGACGGTCTACATCGGCTGCTCCGCCGTCCACGACCCCACGCAGGCTCCCGACGGCGCGGAGAACTGGGTGATGCTGGTGAACGTCCCGGCCGGAGACCCGGCGCGCTGGCCGATGCCGCCCGAGGCGTACGCGGACCTGGTCCTCGACCGGCTCGCGGCCAGGGGGCACGACCTGGCCGGCCGGGTACGGTTCCTCGACCTCTTCACTCCGGCCGACATCCGTGACCGCTACCGGGCCTGGGGCGGCGCGATCTACGGCGGAGCGTACGGCGGGCCCCTCGCCCCCTTCCGCCGTCCCGGCAACCGGGGACCGCGGCGCGGCCTCTACCTCGTCGGGGGCACCGCGCACCCAGGGGGCGGCCTGCCGTTGGTCGCGATGGGCGGCCGGATCGTCGCCGGGCTGGTGAGCGCGGACCTCGCGAAGGGGAGGCGGTGGTGACGGCCGGCTTCGGGGCGAGGGCGCTCACCGCCGCCCAGGCCGCCGCCGCCCTCACCGTCGTGATACGGCTGGTGCGGGGACGCCGCCGCCTGCCTCCGCTCACTCCGCCGACGGCGGCCTCCGGCGGCCCGCCGGTGTCGGTGGTGATCCCGGCGCGGGACGAGGAGCACCGGATCGGCCCCTGCCTGCGGGCGTTGCTGGCCGACCCCGCGGCCGCCGAGGTGATCGTGGTCGACGACGAGTCCTCCGACGGCACCGCCGCGCTGGCGGCCGGGCTGGGCGCGACAGTCGTCGCCGGGACGCCACCGCCGCCCGGGTGGATCGGCAAGCAGTGGGCACTGCGCCAGGGGGTGCGGCGGGCGCGCGGCGACGTGGTGGTGACCCTCGACGCGGACGCGCGGCCCGCGCCCGGCCTGCTGAGCGCGCTGGCCGCCGCCGTCGACGGGTTCGACCTGGTCAGCGCCGGGCCGACGTTCGTCTGCGAAGGACTCGCCGAGCAGGCGCTGCACGCGTCGTTCCTCGCCACGCTGGTCTACCGGTTCGGCCCGATCGGCCCGCCGTCCCCTCCGGCGCCGCACCGGGTGCTGGCCAACGGCCAGTGCCTCGCGTTCCGCCGCGACGCCATGCTGAGGGCCGACGGCTTCGCGCTGGTGCGCGGGCACATGACCGACGATGTGGCGCTGGCCCGGACGCTCGCCGCCCGCGGATGGGCCGTCGGGTTCCTCGACGCCGGTGATCTGCTCCGGGTCGACATGCACGAGTCCGCGGCGGACGTGTGGCGGGAGTGGGGGCGGTCGCTGCCCCTAGGCGACGTCACGTCCCCCGCCTGGCAGGCGGCCGATCTGGCGGTGCTCTGGCTGGCCGGCGCGCTCCCCGTGCTCCGCCTGGCCGCCGGCCGGCCGACCCGGCTCGACCTGGCGCTGATCGCGATACGGCTGCTGCTGTCGGGCGCGCTGCGCGGCAGCTACGCGCGGCCGGGCCCCGGGATCGCCCTGTCGGCGCTGCTCGACCCGGCCGCCGCCGTCCGGGTGTCGGCCGCCACCCTGTGGCCGGTCCGCACCTGGCGCGGCCGCACCTACCCCAGACCGGGCCGCGCCGCTCCCGTCACGTACGGCGGCCGGTCAGCGCGGCCTGGCCGAACCGCAGGCCGATGAGGCACATCAGCGCCCCGGTCGCGGCGACCTGGCCGATCGGGGTGAACAGCGCCTGGAGGACCGGGCAGGCGAAGAAGGCGATTCTGGCGCCGGCCGCGGACGACCGGGCCGCCGTCCCGGCCAGTGAGAGCAGGGCGAGCGCCAGCGCGAACGCGGGCGGGCAGATGACGGCGAAACCCCCGGCGAAGGTGAGGACGGAGCGGCCGCCCCGGAAACGGGCGAACACCGGCCAGGCGTGCCCGCACATCGCGGCGGCCACCGCCAGGTACAGCGCGGGCAGGCCGGGGCCGGAGGGCACGCCCAGCCAGGAGACGTGGGGACCGCCCGCCAGGAGACCGAGCAGGCCGGCCAGCGTCCCCTTCAGCGTGTCTCCGGCGAGGACCGGCGCGGCGGCGCGGGAGCCGAGCCGTTCCCGCATGTTCCAGAAGCCGGGGTTGCGGTCGCCGACCTCGCGCGGGTCGAACCCGTGCGCCCGGGCCACGAGCACGGCCACCGGTATCGAGCCGAGAAGGTAGCCGCCGATGACCGCGACGAGCATGGGGACCATCGTGAGCTTTCACCTCAACAGGTATGCGGATCGGGGAGCCATGCGGCGCATGGCGTTCGACCGGCCGCTGCTGCGCCGCACGGACGGCCTGACGTTCTGGCGGCTGCTGGGCACCGGGCGGGGGCGCTCGATGACGCTCGGCGCCGACCTGCGCCGATGGGCGCTGCTCGCGGTCTGGCGGGACGAGCGGGCGCTGCGCGACTTCCTGGAGCGGTCGCCGATCCCGGCCCGCTGGCGGCGGGACGCGGCGGAGTCGTGGCAGGTGCGGCTGGCGCCGATCGGCTCCCGCGGCCGGTGGGGCGGGACGGACCCGTTCGCCGGGGCCGGGAGCCGGGCGGACGCGGTGGACCCGGCGGGCGCGATGAGCGCGGCCGAGGCGGCCGAGGCGGCGGGGCGGCGCGTAGGGCCGGGCGGGCCGGTCGCGGTGCTCACCCGGGCGTCGATCAGGCCGTCCCGGCTGGTGGCGTTCTATCGATCGGTTCCCCGCGTCGACGCGCTGCTGCGGGTCCAGGAGGGATGCCTGGCGTCGGTCGGGATCGGCGAGTGGCCGCTGGCCCGCCAGGCCACCTTCTCGCTGTGGCGGGACGCCGCCGCCGTCCGCGCCTTCGCCTATGAGGGAACGGAGCATCGGCGGGTGATCGGCCGCGTCAGGGCCGACGACTGGTACTCCGAAGAGTTGTTCGCCCGGTTCGTCCCGTACGCGAGCGAGGGGACGTGGGACGGGACCGATCCGCTCGGCCCCTGACGCGATCACCGCGCGGGCCGCGGGTCGAGGCGGTCGCGTATCCGGGCCGCCACCCGGCCCCGGGCGAGGTCGCGGGCCGCCACGCAGGCCCGCGCGACGGTCGCCGCCCGGGAGGAGCCGTGCGCGACGAGCACGGTGCCGGCGAGACCGAGCAGCGCCGCGCCGCCGTGGGTCTCCGCGTCGTAGCGCCGGCCGACGGGCGCCAGCGCCTCGGGGGAGACCGCCCCGGACGCGGCGACCAGCCGCAGCACGGCCCGCGCGCACCCCTCGACGCTCTTCAGCACCACATTTCCGGTGAAGCCGTCGGTGACGATCACGTCCACGACGCCCGCCAGCACCTCGTCGCCCTCCACGTTGCCGTGAAACGCGATCGGCAGGCCGGACAGCAGCGCCGCGGCCCGGCGGGCCAGCCGGTTGCCCTTGCCCCGCTCCGCCCCGATCGACAGCAGGCCCACCGACGGACCGCTCACGCCGAGCACGATCTCCGCGTACGACGTCCCGAGCAGGGCGAACTGGGCGAGCACATCGGGGGAGGGATCCACGGTGGCGCCGGCGTCGACCAGCACCGTGGCGCCGCCGGTCACGGTGGGCAGGGCCACGGCGAGCGCCGGGCGCAGCACGGGCGGGGCGGCGCCCAGCAGGCTGGCGGCGCAGGACACGGTCGCCCCCGTGGGCCCGGCGGACACAAAGGCGCAGCCCGATCCCCGCCGGACGAGGTCGAGCCCCACGACGAGGCTGGAGCCCCCGGCGATCGCCCCTGCCCCCCGATCCGACATCGGGACGGCGTCCGGCGCGTGCGCGACGTCGATCAGGCGCGCCGCCCCGAGACGCGCCAGCTCCTCGCGGACCACACCCGCGTGACCGGCCAGGATCACCGGGACACCGTGCTCGCGGACGGCCGTGACCGCTCCGGGGACGATCTCGGCCGGCCCGTGGTCCCCGCCCATCGCGTCGACGACCACCGGAGGCGACCCGGCTCCGTCGCCCCCGTCCGGTGCCGCCCCGTCCGGAGCCGTCCGGTCGGGGCGCACCTCAGCCCACCTCCGCGCGGACCCGGCGTTCGGCGCGACCGGCCGACGAGGCGGCGACCAGGTGACGGACGAAGATCGAGAGCCTGCGGCGGCGCGGCACCCGGGCCCGCCGTGCCAGCACGTCGTGACCCGCGGCCTCGATCCGGTCCAGGATGCCGCTGTACAGGTCGTACGCCGCCCGGACGCAGGGCCGGGAGGACGGCACGAGCATCGCGATCCCCGGCAGCGCGCGCCGGTAGTGGTCGCGCGCCCGGTCGATCTCGAACGCCAGGAGCTCCCGCAGCGCCGGGGTCGCGCGCGGCAGGGCGAGCTCCTCCTCGCTCACGCCGAACTTGCCGAGATCCGACAGCGGCAGGTAGATCCGCCCCCTGGCCAGGTCCTCGGCGACGTCCCTGATGAAGTTGGTGAGCTGGAAGGCGAGGCCGAGCTGGCGGGCGGGCTCCCGGGCGAGATCCGCGGCGTGCGGCAGCGGCTCCAGCACGGGCAGCGTCATCGTGCCGATCACGGCGGCCGAGCCCTCCATGTACGCGAGCAGCTCGTCGTAGGTCCCGTAACGGGTGACGGTCAGGTCGGCCCGCATGGACGCCAGGAAGGCGTCCACGTCGCCGTGATCGACCCCGAAGGCCCGCACGGTGTGGACGAACGCCGGGAGGACGCCGTCACCTGGTGGATCCCCGGCCATGCCGCGGGCCAGCCGCCGGGTGAGCGCGTCAAGGGCGGCGGCCCGGTCCACGGTGGCGCCGACGGAGTCGACGATCTCGTCCGCGTACCGGGCGAAGCCGTACAGCGCGTGCACGTGGGGGCGTTTCCAGCGGGGGAGCAGCAGGGTCGCCAGGTAGTACGAGCGGCCGAACCGGGCGTGCAGCCGGCGGCAGTGCTCGTAGCTCGCCGTCAGAGTGACACCGTGCGGGAGCTCCGGGTCATGGCGCGGCGCGGACGTCATCTCGCGGCCTCCAGGATCCGCTCGGCCGCCAGCCGGCCGCTGATCAGCACCGGCGGCACCCCGACTCCGGGCGCGGTGTACATGCCCGCGAAGTGCAGTCCGGGGACGAGGCGGGCTCTGCCGGACGGCCGGAACCACGCGGTCTGACTGAACCGGTGGTCGAGCGCGAACGGCGTGCCCGCCGAGTGGCCACGCCGCCTCCACCCCTGCGGGTCGATCACGAGCCGGGGCGCACCGGACAGGTCGCCGTACCCCAGTTCGGCGAGCCGACCGAACAGGCGGTCGAGCAACCGCGGGGTGCGGGACGGTTCGGCGGCGCCCGTCAGGTTGGCGGTGGGCTCCAGGACGCTGAGCGTGGCGTGGCCGTCCGGCGCCGCCGCGGCGTCGGCCTCGGGGTAGGTGACCAGCAGGCTGGGATCGGGCTGCGGGCGGCCCGCGGCCAGCTCGGCGAACGTGGCGTGCCACTGCCGGCCGAAGTGCAGCGTGTGGTGCGCCTGTCCGGATCGCGCCGGTGGGTTGAGGGCCCGGTTGAGTGCCCGGTCGAGGGCGAGGTGCACGACCAGGCAGGACGGCGAGAAACGCGGTCGCCGCAGCCGCCAGTCGCGGGCGGTGTCCGGCAGCAGGCCCCGGTGGGCCTGGACCAGGTCGCAGGCGACGACGACATCGGCTGCGGCCAGGCGCTCACCGGTGTCCAGGAGCACCCCGGTGACCCCGGAGCCGTCGGTCTCGACCCTGGCGGCGCGCGTGCCGTAGCGGAACCGGGCACCCGCCTTCTCGGCGGCGGAGGCCATGGCGCGGGGGATGGCGTGCATGCCGCCCCGCTCGGGGAAGTAGACCCCGCCGACCGTGTCCATGTGGGCGATCACCGCGTAGACGCCGAGGGCCCGGCCGGGCGGCAGGCCGACGTACAGGGCCTGGAAGGTGTGCGCGCGCACCAGCCGGTCGTCGGTGAGGTGGCTCCTGACCAGGCGGTCAAGCCGGCGGAAGCCGCCGAGGGCGGCGAGCCGCGCCAGCGCGTACGGCCGGGCCAGCGCCCGCAGCCGCGTCATGTCCCGGTCGATGAAGGCCGGCCACGCCGCGTCGAACATCTCGCCGAGATGGCGGCGGAAGCGCAGGTACCGCCTCGCCTCGGCCGGCCCGCAGAGCCGGCGCACCTGCTCCGCCATCTCCCCGGCCCCGGCGACGACGTCGAGAAACGTCCCGTCGGGATAGGCGAGCCGGTAGTAGGGGTCGAGCCGCCGCAGCGGCAGCCACCGGTCCGGGTCCTCGCCCGCGGCGGCGAACGTGTCCGCCAGAACGCCCGGCATGGTCAGCACCGAGGGCCCGGTGTCGAACCGGTAGGGCCCTAGGACGGCGCTGCCGCAGCAGCCGCCGGGGCCGTCTCCCGCCTCGATCACCGTGACCTCCCGGCCCGCCCCGGCGAGCCGCATGGCCGCGGCGAGCCCGGCGAGCCCGGCCCCGATAACGACCGTCCCCCCGCCCCCGGCCATCAGGAGCTCCGGTCCGTCGCCCGATCGCGGAGCCTGCTCCCGTCGTACCCACCGGGGGTAGCCTCGTGGGTCAGCGTCACCATGCGCCGGCTCCTTCGTTACGGTGATCGCGGTGTCGTCAGTAGGCTCTTCGGATCTCGCCGTTCCCGCGGTTGCATCCGTTCCGGGGCCCGCCGCCGAAACAAGGGCGGGAGGCACCCGGCGGACACGGGCACGGGCGCGGGTATGGCCGCTGGTATGGGCGCGGGTACGCCCGCGGTACGGGCATGGAGACGCGGAGCGGAACGGTGGCGGACGAGGGCATGCCGGTCGGCGACGAGGAACCGGGTTACGGGATCGGAGCCGTGGCCCGCATGCTCGGTGTGCCGGCACCCACCCTGCGCACCTGGAACCTCCGGTACGGCATCGGCCCGAGCAGGCGCAGCCCCGGGGGGCACCGCCGCTACGACGACACCGACCTGCGCCGGTTGACGGAGATGAACCGGCTGATCCACGCCGGGATGCCTCCGGCCGATGCCGCGCGGCAGGCGTTGAGGCTGGGCCCGCGTGCGCGGGATGAGGCCGAGCGAGCCATGCCGCCGGTGCCCGACTCGGGCGGAGCCCCGGTCCCTGGGCAGAGCCTGATGCCGGCCGCGATGATCGCCAGGGCGGCGGCGGCCCTGGACGGCGCCACGGTGAGCCGCGGCCTGGAGGCGGCGCTGCGGGCCCACGGTGTGGTGTGGGCGTGGGAACACGTGGCGCTGCCGGTGTTCGCCGCCATCTGCCGGAGGCAGGAGGAGACGGGCGCCGGGGTGGAGATCGAGCACCTGTTCACCGACCGGCTGATGACGGCGCTCGTGACGTTCGCGTCGCGGGCGCCCCGGCCCGTCCACCCGCGTCCCGTGCTGCTGGCCTGCGCGGAGGACGAGCAGCACAGCCTGCCCGCCCACGCCCTCGCCGCCGCGCTGTCCGGCCTCGGGGCGCAGACCCGCGTGCTCGGGGCGCGCACGCCGTACCCGGCCCTGGCGGACGCGATGCGCAGACTGGGCCCCGCCGCGGTGTTCGTCTGGTCGCAGCGGCGGGTGACGGGGGATCCCGCGCCGCTCGCCGCCCTGCCGCGGCTGCGGCCGGCCAGCCGGATCGTCGTGGGCGGCCCCGGCTGGTGGGACGCGCTTCCGCGCGGGGTCGTCCGGGTCACCGCGTTTCACGAGGCGATCACAGCGGTAATGACCTCCGTGCGGTGATTCTCGCCATTTGACGTTTTGTTTACCGAATGTCCGGCCGACCCGCTTGCCGCCGCCCCATGCCGGAGGCTATGAATAGGTTTTGAAGAAGTTTCCGGGGTATGGGGGGAGCATGAGCGACACCCTGGAGATCCGCCTCGCGGCGGGCGAGGCCGGGGCGGTGGGGGAGTGTTACCGCCTGCACGCCCCGGTCGTCCGTTCGTATCTGCGCAAGCTGGTGCCGCCGCAGGACGTGGACGACGTGCTGCAGGTGGTGTTCACTGAGGTGTGGCGCTTCCGCCACCGCTTCGACCCGGCGCGCAGCCTGTCCGCCTGGTTGTTCGGGATCGCGCACAACCGCGCGGTGGACCACCTGCGGGCGCGCGCGCCGGTCACCGTGCCGCTCGACGCCGTCGCCGACCCCGCGGGCCGCGACGGGCGTGAGGACGGTGACCTCCTGGCCGACCGCGACCGGGTGCGCCGGGCCCTCGACGCCCTCCCCGATGTGCAGCGTCAGGCGATCGAGCTGGCCTACTACGGCGATCTGACCCAGCGGGAGATCGCCGACCGGTTGCGCGTTCCGCTCGGCACGGTCAAGGCCCGCACGGCCCGCGGCCTCAACCGCCTGTCCCGCCTGCTTCCGCCGGCCGCCGCCTGATCAGCCCGCGCCGTCTGCCGGCGCGTCCTCGCGGGCCGGAGGGGGAGGCGGGGAGGCCGGGGGAGCCGGGGGAACGGCCTCGCCGGAGCCCTCGAAGCCCTGGAAGATCTTGTCGAGCAGCGCCCGGAACTCGTGCATCTCCGCGCGGGTGAGCGGGTCGAACAGCACCCGCCGGACCTCCGCCACGTGGCCGGGGGCCGCCGCGGCGAGCGCGGCGAAGCCCTCGCCGGTCAGCTCGGCCATGGTGGTCCGCCGGTCGCCGTCCCGCTTGACCCGGCGGACCCACCCCTTCTCCTCCAGGCGGGAGATCGCGTGGGACAGGCGGCTCGCCGAATACTGCAGGAGGTCGGCGAGCCCCGTCATGGTGAGGACGCGGCCGGGCGACTCCGACAGGACCACGAGGATCATGTAGTAGGCGTGCGGCATCCCCGAGTCCCGCTGGAGCTGCCGCTCCAACGCCTCCTGGAGCAGCTGGCTCATCCGGATGTACGCACGCCAGGTGCGCTGTTCCTCCTCGTCCAGCCACCGGGTATCCGCCATGCGGTCAGCGTACAGACGATTGAGATTTCAAGGGCCCGATGACAGGCGTATGGCCGGATTCGCCCGGGGGCTCCGCCACGCCGGGCGGGGCCGGGGCGAGCGCGCGAAGCCGGGGCGGTGACACCGGTAGCATCGGATTCCGGAGCCCCCGCCCGCGCGGGCGGGACGCGCCCGCCGAGTCACGTCCACGGACCAAGGAGCCATCGTGTCTGCCGCCCAAGATCTGCGCATCACCCTCGCCGGAGCCGAGCGTGTGGTGGCGGCGGGGACGACGGCCGGTCAGGCGCTCGACGCCGACGGCAGGTCGGTGATCGCCGCCAGGGTCAACGGAGAGCTCCGCGACCTCGCCCACGAGGTCGCGGACGGCGACGTCGTCGACCCCGTCGCCATCGACAGCCCCGACGGCCGGGCCATCCTGCGCCACTCCACCGCCCACGTCATGGCCCAGGCGGTCCAGGAGATCTTCCCCGAGGCCCGCCTCGGCATCGGCCCGCCGGTGGAGAACGGGTTCTACTACGACTTCGACGTCCGGGAGCCGTTCACCCCCGACGACCTCAAGCGCGTGGAGAAGCGCATGCGCGAGATCGTCAAGCAGGGGCAGATCTTCCGGCGGCGGCCCGTCGACGACGACGAGGCACGCGCCGAGCTGGCGCGGGAGCCGTACAAGCTGGAGCTCATCGGGCTGAAGGGCGGCGCGGCCGAGGCCGAGGACGGCGCGAGCGTCGAGGTGGGCGGCGGCCAGCTGACCATCTACGACAACCTCGACCCCAAGTCGGGCGAGCTGTGCTGGAAGGACCTGTGCCGCGGCCCCCACCTGCCCAGCACCCGGGTCATCCCGGCCTTCAAGATCATGCGGTCCGGCGGCGCCTACTGGCGGGGCAGCGAGAAGAACCCGCAGCTCCAGCGCATCTACGGCACCGCCTGGGAGTCGCGCGAGAAGCAGGACGAGTACCTCCGCTTCCTGGAGGAGGCCGAGAAGCGCGACCACCGCAAGCTCGGCGCCGAGCTCGACCTGTTCTCCTTCCCCGACGAGCTGGGTTCAGGCCTGCCGGTGTTCCACCCGAAGGGCGGCATCATCCGCCGGGTCATGGAGGACTACTCGCGCCGCCGCCACGAGGAGGCGGGTTACTCCTTCGTCAACACCCCGCACATCACCAAGGAGAACCTCTACAAGATCTCCGGCCACCTCGACTGGTACGCCGACGGCATGTTCCCTCCCATGGAGCTGGAGGGAGCGCGTTACTACCTCAAGCCGATGAACTGCCCGATGCACAACCTGATCTACAGGTCGCGCGGGCGTTCCTACCGTGAGCTGCCGCTGCGGCTGTTCGAGTTCGGCACCGTGTACCGCTACGAGAAGTCGGGCGTGGTGCACGGCCTCACCCGCGTCCGCGGGCTGACCCAGGACGACGCGCACATCTACTGCACGCAGGAGCAGATGCGCGACGAGCTCAAGTCGCTGCTGCGGTTCGTGCTCGACCTGCTGCGCGACTACGGCCTCGACGACTTCTACTTGGAGCTGTCCACCAAGGACCCGGAGAAGTACGTCGGCTCCGACGAGGTGTGGGAGCAGGCGACCGAGACCCTGCGTGAGGTCGCCGAGTCGGAGAAGCTCGACCTCGTGCTCGACCCGGGCGGCGCGGCCTTCTACGGGCCGAAGATCTCGGTGCAGGCGCGGGACGCCATCGGCCGCACCTGGCAGATGTCCACCATCCAGCTCGACTTCAACCTGCCCGAGCTGTTCGAGCTGGAATACCAGGCCGCGGACGGCACCAGGAAGCGGCCCGTCAAGATCCACCGGGCGCTGTTCGGGTCGATCGAGCGGTTCTTCGGCGTGCTGGTCGAGCACTACGCCGGCGCCTTCCCTCCGTGGCTCGCGCCGGTGCAGGTCGTCGGCATCCCGATCGGCGAGGCCCACATCCCGTACCTGCAGGACATGGCCAAGCGGCTGCGGGAACGGGGCATCCGGGTCGAGGTGGACGCCTCCGACGACCGCATGCAGAAGAAGATCCGCAACGCGCAGAAGGCCAAGGTGCCGTTCATGCTCCTGGCCGGAGACGACGACGTGGCGGCGGGCGCGGTGTCGTTCCGCTACCGGAGCGGCGAGCAGAAGAACGGCGTGCCGATCGACCAGGCGATCGACGAGATCGTGGACGCCGTCGAGCGCCGCATCCAGGTCTGATCGGAGCGCCGTCGGCGGAGCAGCGAGGGACCCCCGGGCCGCCGCCCGGGGGTCCCGTCGTATCAGGGCGCGGGCGTCAGGCCGCGGGTTCGGCGGCCTCGGCGGGCCGGCCCTCGCCGGGGAGGCGGACGTCGTCGACGGTGACGTTGACCTCGGTCACCCGCATGCCGAGCATCCGGCTGACCGACCGCGCGACGTTGAGCTTGACCTCCCTCGCGACGTCCATCACCACGTGGCCGTACACGATGACGATCGTGACGTCGACCGTCACCCCCTGCTCCAGGATCTTGGCCTGAACGCCCTGGGTGGCCCGCTTGGCGCCGATCCCGATGCGGTCGCGGACCGACTCGAACGCGCGCTCCAGGTCGCCGCCCAGGTCGGCGACGCCGGTGATCTCCAGCGCGGCGAGGGCCGCGACCTTCTCGACCACCTCGTCCGCCACCGTGATCCGGCCCCTGAGCTCGTCGGCCGCCGGTCCCGCGGGCGCGTCAGCGGCGCCCGTCCGCGGTTCGGACGCGGCTTCCTGCCCCGTGAGCCCCTCCTCGGCGGGCTCGTCCGGCAGTTCGCCCGCGAGCTCGGTGTGCTCCTCGGCGACGACCTCAGTCATATGACCACTCCTGGGAGGTTGAGGGCCCGCGGCCCGTCCGGCAGGTGGCATTGTGCCGGAGTGGCGGTGATTTGTCCGGCGACTGGCGGTCATCCGCAGGAAACGCCGTCGCCGGAGGGAGCGGGTCAACCCGGGGCTTCCGGGGAGATCCGCCGGACATATGCTGCTGCACAGGCGGTGGCGTCGGGTCGTCGCCGGTCACGACGGCTGGGGGAGAGCACGACCGTGGATGCAGAGCCGATGGAGCAGGCCGGCGCCGGGGTGCCCGACAACTTCCAGCGCCTGTGGACCCCGCACCGCATGGCCTACATCAAGGGCGAGAACAAGCCCGCCGGCGCCGGGGCCGAGGACGGCTGCCCCTTCTGCGAGATCCCGAAGCTCTCCGACGAAGACGGCCTCATCGTCGCCCGCGGCTCGGCCGTGTACGCCGTGCTCAACCTCTACCCGTACAACTCGGGCCACCTGATGGTCGTGCCCTTCCGCCACGTGCCCGACTACGCCGACCTGGACGAGGCCGAGACCGCGGAGCTGGCCGAGTTCACCAAGCGGGCCACCCGGGCGCTGCGCGCGGCCAGCGGCGCGCAGGGGTTCAACGTGGGCATGAACCTCGGGGCCGTGGCCGGTGCGGGGATCGCCGCCCATCTCCACCAGCACGTGGTGCCCCGGTGGGGCGGGGACACCAATTTCATGCCGGTCGTCGGGCGGACGAAGGTCCTCCCGCAGCTCCTGCGCGACACGCGCGAACTGCTGGCGGACGCCTGGCCCACGGACTGATCCGGGTCCCGGCCTCCCACGGGCCCCTACGCCGGTCGACGGCATTACGCCGGTTGACCGGCCCTGGTGTCCCCGGCCACGGCCGGGGCGGCCGACGCGTCGAGTTGCAGGGCCCGGATGCCGGAGCTCAGGACGAGAGGCACGGCGAGGGCGAGGGCCATCGACAGCACCGCCGCGCCCGAGTCGTTGACGAGCATCCCGACGACGCCGCTCACCAGCGCGCCGAGCAGGCCCGCCTTGAGCATGGGCGTGCGCTGGAACGCCACGGGCAGCACGCCCGCGCTGGCCGCCCCCGGGCGCAGCAGCGCGAAGATCAGGAAGGCGAAGGCGGCGATCACGACCGGCATCAGGTTGGGGCTGATCAGCGTGTGCAGCATCGCGCCCAGCTTGCGTGAGATCACCGGCAGGAACGTGCCGTCCACGACCTGGCCGACGAATCGGCCGAGGTGGGTCTGGCTGGCCGCCGGGCGCAGGTAGTCGAGATAGGCGATGCCCATGACGAGGACGCCGCCCGCGACGCAGAAGGCCCCGAGGCGCACGATCGACACGCGCTTTCCGGCGACGATGAGAGCGGCCACCGCGATGCCGGGAACGAAGGCGATCACTCCGCCGAAGTCGCTGCCCACGCCGGGCCACCCGTCCAGCAGCATCGCGAACCCGCCGAGCGCGACAACCAGTCCCACGCCGAGGACCTTGCGGCCGGAGCTGACCAGCCGGTCGGCCACGGCCGTGGTGACGAGCAGCACCGCTGTGGCGAGCAGCGCGAAGGGGATGTTGCCCAGGCCGTAGTAGCGCGCGCCGACGACCCCGGTGTAGCCCATGACGCTGTTGAGCTGCAGGGTCGTGCCGGTCAGCAGGTCGCCGAGCAGGACGGCGGCCGTCACCGCCGCGATCACGGCGGACGCCCCCGCCACGCCCCGCCGCCACGGACCGGCCAGGGCCACGGCGGTCAGCACGACGGCCGTGGCGACGATGCCCGCCACCAGCGTCAGCGTCGGCTGCGGCGAGCGCGCCCAGGCCGTCAGGTTGACCAGGTACGTCGAGACGGGGACGGCCGCCAGCGCGAGCGCGGCCGCCCGCACCGCGGCGAGCCGGGCCCGGCGGCGCAGCAGGAGGAATGCGGTGACATAGAACAGCACCTGGAGCACGGCCAGCACGGTGAAGAAGACGCCGCCCATGTTCCGGATGCTCTGGCCGGCCACGTCGGCCGTCGTGAGCGTTCCGACCCGGGCCGCGAGGTCGCCGTCCGGCGCCGGGCGGGTCTCCACCGGGACGCCCACGACCGTCGGCGGCACGGAGACCGAGGCGCGGGTGAGGATCGTGGCCGTGAGGTCGGGCAGGATCACCATGTCGTCGCGGTGGGTGGAGCGGGCGCCGAGCCACTGCCCGCCGGTCGTGCCCCCTCCGGAGAGCATGGCGGCCCGCAGGTGCGGCACGGAGCCGTGGTCGGACAGCCCGGCCACGACCACGACGGCGCCGCCCAGGTGGGGGAGCACCTCCCCGAGCCGCGCGTCGGCCGCCCTGACAGCGGCCAGCCGGGCGGCGGGCGGCAGCGGCTCCGGAGAGGCCGCCAGCGTGCCCGCCGGTGTGCCCGCGTGGATGTACGGCGTCACCAGGTCGGGCACGTCGACGGCGACCACGTCGGCCGCGGACCAGTCCCGCACCTCGGCGGGGACGCCCGCGTAGACGTCCACCCGGCCCCCGCGGTCGGCGAGGGCCAGCGCGGCCCCCGGCCCCACGGCGAGAGTGCGGCGTCCGGCGTCGTGCAGCGCCTGGCCGAGCGTGCCCGCGTCGCGCTGCTCGCGGACCTCCCACAGCCAGGAGAACTCCGGCACCACGGCACCGTCGCCCTGCCGCTCCGGCTCGGGCGCGGCGCCGCAGCGCGACCCGACCGCCGACCTGACCCCGGCCGACACGGTCAGCCAGCCGTCGTACGGGCAGGTGACGTTGCCGACCGTCCGGACCGACAGGGATCCGAGGGCGGACCCTCCGGCGAGCCGCCAGAGGTTGGGCGTGGCGGGCGTGACGTCGCTCCACAGGAGGCCGGGGACGCCGATCAGGGCCACCGCCGGCCCGGCCTGCCTCCCCCGGGCGGTGGCCACGGCTCCGGCCTCGGCCGAGGGCAGGACGCCGGGCAGCACGCAGAGCCCCGCCCAGAACAGGGCGCAGAACACAGCGCAGAACACGGCGCAGAACCCTGTGGCCGGCAGGACGGCCACCCGCGGACGCCTCACCGGCGACCTCCCCGAACCGGACCTAAAGTGATCTTGACGAAGCTCGGGTCCACGCTATCGGACCCGGACCTCGTCGTGCCCGCCCATCGGGTTTTCCGCGCCCCGGCCGTCGGTCCGCAGCTGTGGGTTCGCGGCCGTCAGGTCACGCCGGCGGGTACGGCCGGGCTCTCGTTGCCGAGCCGGTCGATCGCGGTCACGTAGTAGGCCCCGGTCGTCGTGGCCCGGTAGGTGGGCGCCGCGGCGGCGGGCAGGACCGCCACCAGGTTGCGCGCGTCGGCCGTCGCGCATTTGCCACCCGTGCCCGCCGCGACCCGGTAGATCCCGTACGCCCGCACGCCCTGCTGGGCCTGCCAGGTCAGCGTGCCACCGGCGTACCGCACGCGTTTCGGCGCGGCGGGGGCCGCCGTGGGCAGGCCGGACAGCAGCGGCAGCAGCGCGGGCCTGGCGTAGTAGTCCTTCCTCAGGCGGTCGAGCACGCCGAGCGGGTTCTTGAGCAGTTGGGCGGCGCTGAAGTAGACGTCGCCCCCCACCTCCGGATATTTCCGGTTCAGCCCCAGGTGGGCGGGCAGCTCACCGGGCTTCTTCCACGCGCCCGAGGTCCCGACCTGGTAGAGGGCCTGGCCGATATAGAGGTCGACGCCGCTGCCCCGGACGGCGTTCGCCCACCATTTCACGAGCGTGGCGTAGTCGGCCGCCTCGAACCCCCGGGGCCAGTAGAGCTGGGGGATCACATAGTCGACGGAGCGCGCCTTGATCCACGCCCGCGGGTCGGCGTAGATGGCGTCGTAGGCGGACATGCCCGAGGTCGCCGAGCCCTCCGGGTCCTGCGCCTTGTTCCGCCAGATGCCGAAGGGGCTGATGCCGAACTTCACGTACGGCTTGGCCGCGTGGACGGCCCGGGAGACCTGCGCCACCATGGCATTGACGTTGCCGCGCCGCCAGTCGGCGCGCGGCTTACCCTTGCCGTACTTCTTGTAGGCGGCCGAGTCGGCGAAGGCCGTGCCGTTCCCCGGATAGGGATAGAAGTAGTCGTCGAAGTGCACGCCGTCCACGTCGTATCTGGTGACGACGTCGGTCACCACACGGGTGATCCAGTCGCGTACCTCCGGCAGACCCGGGTTGTAGTAGAGCTTGCCCTCGTGCTTGACGACCCAGTCGGGGTGCACCCGGGCCGGGTGGTTCGCCGGCAGCTTGGCCGAGGCCGTGTCGGCGGCCCGGAAGGGGTTGAACCAGGCGTGGAACTCCAGGCCGCGCCTGTGAGCCTCCTCAATGAGGAACGGCAGCGGATCCCAGCCCGGGTCCTGTCCCGCCTTGCCGGTGAGCCACTGCGACCAGGGCTCCAGGGCCGAGCGGTAGATCGCGTCCGAGGCGGGCCGCACCTGGACGAAGACCGCGTTCAGCCGGTTCTTCACGGCGGCGTCGAGGATCTTCACGTACTGGTCCCGCTGCTGCGCCTCGGTGAGACCGGGACGGGAGGGCCAGTCGAGGTTGTGCACGGTCGCGATCCACACACCGCGCAACTGGCGCTTGGGCGCGTTAGCGGCGGTCGCGCACGAGCCGCCGTCGGTGACCTGCCGCCCCGCCGATTCCGCCGAGTCCGCGGTCACGGAGTCCGCCGCCGAGCCCGCGCGCGGCGCGGCGGGGGCGGGCGCACCGTCCGCCGCCCGGCCGGCGCGCAGCCGCTCGCGCGCCTGCCCTCCCGGCGCGGCCTCCTGCCCCGCCTGGTCGGCGCGAGCGCCCGGCCCGAACGCGTAGGCCGTCCCCGCGGCCGCGACGGCCAGGACGCCGGCGGTGATCAAGGCGCGGCCCACCCGGCTGTGGCCCCGTTCCGTCACGTCGCGGTCCTCCCGATTTGCCGAAATGTCTGTCCTTCAGCTTGCCATCGGGAATCGGGGGCTCGGACCGGATGAAACGAATTCCTATGTGTTGCCGATGCGACGGGGTGCACGCCAGGGGACTCCCCGGATGCCGGTGACGGGAAACGCCGGCGTCCGGGAAGTCCCTGTTCGCGGCGTCAGGCGGACGCCGCCGCCACCTTGTCGGCGAGGTGGGACGGCAGGGGCTCGTACCGCAGGAACGCACGGCTGAACGAGCCCGTCCCGTGGGCCATCGATCGCAGATCGATGGCGTACCTGACCAGTTCGAGCTCGGGCGCCTCCGCCCGGACCAGGGTGCGGCCGGTGCCCACCGGTTCCGTGCCGAGCACCCGCCCCCGCCGCGATGACAGGTCGGACATCACCGCGCCGACGTAATCGTCGGCGACCAGCACCGACAGCTCGTCGACGGGTTCGAGCAGCGGTGTGGCGACCTTGGCTGCGGCGTCCTTCATGGCGAGCTGCCCCGCGATCTGGAAGGCCATGTCGGACGAGTCGACCGAGTGGGCCTTGCCGTCGTAGAGCGTCACCCGGATGTCCACGACCGGGTATCCGGCCGCGACCCCCCGCTCCATCTGCGCGCGGACGCCCTTCTCCACCGACGGGATGAACTGGCGGGGCACGACGCCGCCCACGATCTTGTCCACGAACTCGAGCCCGCTGCCGGACGGCAGCGGCTCCACCTCGATGTGGCAGATCGCGTACTGGCCGTGGCCGCCGGTCTGTTTGACATTGCGGCCGGTGCCCTGGGCCTTGCCGCCGAAGGTCTCGCGCAGCGGCACCCGCAGCCCCACCCGGTCGACCTCCACTCCGTGCCGCCTGGCCAGACGGTCGAGCAGCACGTCGGAATGCGCCTCGCCCATGCACCACAGCACGAGCTGCCGGGTCTCCGCGTTGTTCTCCAGCCGCAGCGTCGGGTCCTCGGCGACCAGGCGGGCGAGCGCCTGGCTGAGCTTGTCCTCGTCGGCCTTGCTGCGGGCCGCGATGGCGACGGGCAGCAGCGGTTCCGGCATCGTCCACGAGGCCATCAGCAGCGGGTCGTCCTTGTCGGACAGCGTGTCGCCGGTCTCGGTCCTGCTCAGCTTGGCGATCGCGCAGATGTCTCCGGCCACGCACTTGCCGATCGTCCGCTGGGTCTTCCCGAGCGGCGCGGAGAGGGCGCCGACGCGCTCGTCGACGTCGTGGTCCTCATGACCGCGCTCGGCCAGGCCGTGCCCGGAGACGTGCACGGTCATGTCGGGCCGCAGCGTGCCGGAGAAGACCCGGACCAGGCTGATCCGGCCGACGTACGGGTCGCTGGTCGTCTTGACGACCTCGGCCACCAGCGGGCCGTCCGGATCGGCGGTGAGCCCCTTGGCCGGCTTGCCGTCGACCGTCGTGACCTCCGGCAGCGGGTGCTCCAGGGGCGACGGGAAACCCTGGGTGACGATCTCCAGGATCTCCGCCGCGCCGACTCCGGGCGCGGCCGCCAGCACGGGGAAGAAGCCGCCCCGCGCGACCGCCTTCTCCAGGTCGTCGATCAGCACCTTGGTGTCGATCTCCTCGCCGGAGAGGTAGCGGTCCATCAGGGACTCGTCCTCGCTCTCCTGGATGATCCCCTCGATGAGGTCGCCGCGGTACTGCTCGATCAGGGCGAGCTGGTCCGGGGAGGGCTCCCGCTCCACCCGGCGGCCGCCGCCGTAGTCGAAGAACCGCTGGGACAGCAGGCCGAGCAGGCCGGTGCCGTCAACGGGCAGGTAGAGGGGCGCCACGCCGTCGCCGAAGGCGTCCTGGCAGTTCGTGAGCGCCTCCTCGAAGTTCGCGCGGGGGTGGTCGATCTTGGTGATGACCACCGCGCGCGGCATGCCGACCTGGGCGCACTCGTCCCAGAGCATGCGGGTCACGCCGTCGATGCCCTCCGCCGCGGAGACGACGAAGAACGCCGCGTCGGCCGCGCGGAGCCCGGCGCGCAGGTCGCCGACGAAGTCCGCGTATCCGGGCGTGTCCAGGAAGTTGATCTTTATGCCGTTGTGGACGGTGGGGGCGACGCACAGGTTGACCGAACGCTGCTGCCGCACCTCCACCTCGTCGAAGTCGCAGACCGTGGTGCCGTCCTCGACCCGTCCGATGCGCTGGACGGCGCCCGTCTCGGCCAGCAGGGCCTCCACCAGAGTGGTCTTTCCGGCGCCCGAATGGCCGACCAGCACGACGTTGCGCACCGTGTCCGGCCGGTCGGCCCCGGGTGCCCTGCCCGCGGCCCCTGCTGTCGCGCCGGGTGATCTCTCGGCCACATCGCCTCCCGAATCTCCGAGCCGCCGGGACGGGCGTGGCCCCGCGCCGGCCGCTCATGCCGTCGCCGTCCGCGCCAGGACCGTCCTCGCCGGCCGGAGGTGAACGCCCTGTTAACCTCCACGTCAGCTCCCCGCGACCGCACAGGCGCGTGTTCTTCACCCTTTACCCATGTGGCCCATATCACAAGACCCATCCGCGTAATGTGCTTGCGGGCTGGCCTGGCAGATCATGGCCTACGATCGGACGGCGATGCTGAAAGTCCTGCGCCCCGCTATCACCCGAATCATGTCTCCCCTGGGCCGAGCCCTCGCCCGCCTGGGGGTCTCCCCGGACGTCATCACCACGATCGGGACTCTCGGCGTGGTCGCCTCCGCCCTCATCTGCTACCCGCGTGGCTGGCTGTTCCCCGGAACGGTCGCCATCACCGTCTTCGTGTTCGCGGACATGCTGGACGGCGTGCTCGCCCGGATGACGGGCAAGGGGAGCGCCTGGGGCGCCTTCCTCGACTCCACCCTCGACCGCCTGAGCGACTCCGCGATCTTCTCGGGGCTCATCCTCTACTTCGTCCTGGAGAAGGAGCCCGAGATCCTTCTTGCGGGCGTCGCGCTCTTCTGCCTTGTCGCGGGAGCATTGGTCTCCTACGCCAAGGCCCGTGCGGAGGGTCTCGGCATGACCGCGAACGTCGGGCTCGCCGAGCGGGGCGAGCGCCTCGTGGTGGTGCTGGTCGCGGCGGGGCTGTCCGGCCTCGGCGTGCCGTACGTCCTGGCGATAGGGCTGTGGCTGCTCGCGGCGGCGAGCCTGATCACAGTGGTGCAGCGGATGGTCCATGTCTATCGGCAGGCGGTGGTTAGATGACCCGCGCGGCGGGCGCGTCCCGGCCGTCCCCTCCGCGGATGTCGCCGGGGGACCGGCTCGTCGCGGCCTCCTACGCCCTGGGCTGGGGGGTGGTCCGCCACATGCCGGAGCGGTTCGCCGCCCTGTGCTTCCGCGTCCTGGCCGACTCGATCTGGCGCAGGCGCGGCGGTTCGGTGCTGCGGCTTGAGGCCAACCTCGCCCGGGTGATCGGGGCCGAGCCCGGCGATCCGGCCGTGCGCGAGCTCAGCCGGGCCGGCATGCGGTCCTACTTCCGCTACTGGATGGAGACGTTCCGGCTGCCCTCGATGAGCCGGGAGCGGATCATCGAGGGGATGAACATCACCGGAGCGGAGGGGATCTCCGAGAGCCTGGAGCGCGGCCGGGGCGTCGTGATCGCCCTTCCCCACATGGGCAACTGGGACCTCGCGGGCGCCTGGCTGGTCCACATCGGCTATCCCTTCACCACGGTCGCAGAAAGGCTGCGGCCCGAGTCGCTGTTCGAGCGGTTCGTGGCCTACCGCGAGGGGCTCGGCATGGAGGTCCTGCCGCTCACCCGCAAGGAGGGCGGCAGCGCCATGGCCTTCGGTGTGCTCGCCCAGCGCCTGCGGCAGAACCGGCCGGTCTGCCTGCCGGCCGAGCGCGACCTCACCGCGTCCGGCGTGGAGGTCGACTTCTTCGGCGCGCGGACCCGCATGGTGGCGGGGCCCGCCCTGCTGTCGGTCCAGACCGGGGCGCCCCTGCTGCCCGCCGTCCTGTGGTTCGAGGGCGACGGCTGGGGGGTGCGGATCCACGAGGCGATCCCGGTCCCTGCGGAGGGCACCCGGCAGGAGAAGGTCGCGAGGATGACCCAGAGCATGGCCGAGGTCTTCGAGAAGGGCATCGCCGAGCACCCGGAGGACTGGCACATGCTGCAGCGCCTGTGGCTCGACGACCTGGAGCCCCGCCTCGGGAGAGCGCCGTGAGAATCGGCATCGTCTGCCCGTACACCTGGGAGGTCCCCGGGGGCGTGCAGGCCCACATCCGCGATCTCGCCGAGGCGCTGATCGCCGACGGGCACCACGTGTCCGTCATCGCGCCGGCCGCCGACGACGCGGAGGTCCCCTCGTACGTGACCTCGGCGGGGCGGGCGGTGCCCGTGCCGTACAACGGGTCCGTGGCGCGGCTCGCGTTCGGATTCCTGTCGGCCAACCGGGTCCGCAAGTGGATCAGGGAGGGCCGCTTCGACGTGCTGCACGTCCACGAGCCGGCGGTGCCGTCGCTCGGCGTGCTGGCCTGCTGGGTGGCGAAGGGGCCGATCGTGGCCACCTTCCACGCCTCCTACGAGCGCTCCCGCGCCATGTCGGTGGCCGCGCCCATGCTGCAGAGCGCGCTGGAGAAGATCACCGGCAGGATCGCCGTCTCCGACGCCGCCCGCAGGACCCTCGTGGAACACCTCGGCGGCGACGCCGTGCTGATCCCGAACGGCGTCGCGGTCGGCCGGTACGCCGAAGGCGCGCCGCTGCCCGGATGGGGCCCCGACGGAGACGTCATCGGCTTCCTCGGCCGCATGGACGAGCCGCGCAAGGGGCTCGGGGTGCTGCTGGAGGCCTTCGGGAGGCTGGCCGCCGAGCGGCCGCGCCTGCGGCTGCTCGTCGCCGGGCCGGGCGACGCCGACGAGGCGCTCGAACGGGTACCCGCGCCGTACCGGGACCGGGTGGGGCTGCTGGGCATGGTCAGCGAGACCGACAAGGTCCGCGCGTACCACTCGGTGGACATCTTCTGCGCCCCCAACCTCGGCGGGGAGAGCTTCGGGATCGTGCTCACCGAGGCCATGTCGGCCGGCGCGCCGATCCTCGCCAGCGACATCCCCGCGTTCCGCCGGGTGCTCGGCGACGGGCAGGCGGGCGCGCTCTTCCCGACGGGCGACCCCGGCGCGCTCGCCGCCGAGGCGGCCCGGCTGCTCGACGACCCGGCCCGCCGGGCGAAGCTGTCGGACGAGGCCCGCCTGGCGGTGCGGAAGTACGACTGGTCGACCGTGGCCCGCGACGTCGTCCGGGTGTACGAGACGGTCACCAACTCCGCCACCGGGGTCGTGGAGGACGTCTCGTGACCACTCTGCTCGTGGTGGCGACCGCGGTCGCCGTGCTCGCCGCCGTCTACATCTCGTGGCGGGCCGGTCGGCTCGACCGCCTGCACATCCGGCTGGAGACCGCCCAGGCCGCCCTCGACGCCGCGCTGCTGCGCCGCGCGGCCGTCTGCCTCGAACTGGCCGGCTCGCGCATCCTCGACCCGGCCACCTCGCTGGTGCTCGCCGCCGCCGCGCACGAGGCCAGGACCGCGGGGCCGGAGGAGCGCGAGCACGCGGAGAGCGATCTGTCGCGCACCCTGCGGGTGGTCGTCGGCCAGGAGCGGTTCCGGGAGAAGATGGCCGAGCTGCCGACCGGCTCCGCGCTGCTGGAGGAGCTGGACACGGCGGTCGCCAAGGTGCTCTACTCCCGCCGGTTCTACAACAACGCCGTCGCCGTGACCCGAACCGCCCAGCGGCGCTGGCTGGCCCGCGCCCTCCGGCTGGCCGGCCACACCGACTTCCCCCAGTTCTTCGAGATCGACGACACCCCGCCGGAGACGTTCGCCGCCGAGTAGCCCGTCGGCGGGACGGAGATCGTTCCGGTGAATGATCCGATCTGTCCTGGTTCGTTCGGGACTTCGCGGCGTTCGCCGGTAAGCTCATGCCGTTTCTTGGCGAGGGTCGGCCGAGCCGGGCGAGTCGTGCCTGGTCACGGTGGCTCTTCAGGTTAGGAGCTGTGCCGTGCGGAGAGTGATCGGCTTCACGCTGGCCCTGGGGGCCGCCCTCGCCGGGGCCGCGTGCTCCTCGGACGGCGACGGCGGCGCGCCGCGCGCGCAGGGCGAGGCCTCGCCGGCGGAGGTAAGCCCGTCACCCACGCCGCCGCCCGACTATCCGTTCACCGGCCGTCCCTCGGCCGGGCGCAGGCCCGTGCTCGCCGTGAAGATCGAGAACACCTCGGCGGGCAAGCCGCAGATGGGCCTGCGCAGCGCCGACATCGTGTACGTCGAGCAGGTCGAGGGCGGCCTGACCCGCATCATGGCGATCTTCTCGTCGAAGCTGCCGGCCCAGGTCGGCCCGGTCCGCAGCGCCCGCATCTCCGATCTGCACATCCTTCCGCAGTTCGGCAAGCCCGCGCTGGCCTACTCGGGCGTGCAGACCAAGATGATCCCGTTCGTGCAGAAGGCGCCGCTGTACGACGTGTCGGACAGCAGCACGCCCGGCGCCTACACGCGCGTGCCCGGCCGGGTCGCGCCGTACAACCTGTTCGCGAGCCCGCGCAAGCTCCTGGCGCACGCCCCGCAGGCGAGCAAGGCCGCCGACATCGGCTTCGAGTTCTCCGACGAGCCCCCGGCCGGGGGAGTGGCGAAGAAGTCCGTCACGGTCAGATATCCGGCCGCCCGGTTCACGTTCACCTGGTCGGAGACGCAGAAGCGGTGGCTCGTGACGCAGGACGGCGTGCCGGACAAGGCGGCCGAGGGCGGCCAGCAGGGCGCGCCGACCATCGTCGTCCAGTGGGTCAAGACCGACAGGTCGGAGTTCCACGACTTCCACGGCAGCTACACCCCGCTCGTCCACTCGGTCGGCAAGGGCACCGGCGTGGTGCTCAGGGACGGCAAGGCCTATCCGATGCGCTGGTCGCGTCCCTCCGAGAAGGAGGGCACCACCTACACGGGCGCCGACGGGAAGCCGCTGGCCTTCGCGCGCGGGCAGGTGTGGGTGGTCCTCGCGGCCAGGAAGCCCGTCGCCCCCTGACGGACGCCCCCGTGACGCCGTGCCGGTCT
The DNA here is from genome assembly GCF_017896165.1 of Microbispora oryzae. Taxonomy (GTDB): domain Bacteria; phylum Actinomycetota; class Actinomycetes; order Streptosporangiales; family Streptosporangiaceae; genus Microbispora; species Microbispora oryzae. Next base: position 54,871 of record NZ_JAFCNB010000026.1, on the reverse strand, counting down.
GCGATCGACACCGTGCTGGACACGGTGGACGAAACGCCTGATCCACTCCGACACGGTGGCAGGTCGGGGTCCGGATCGCCCACCGCCTACGATGGTGGTGAATCCGTTGGTCCGCTCTCGTGAGGAAGCACCGTGTCCAGCAGCGCCCCCGAAGTCAACGAGACCGCCGCAGTCGGCACCGCACGCGTCAAGCGCGGGATGGCCGAGATGCTCAAGGGCGGCGTCATCATGGACGTCGTCACCCCCGAGCAGGCCAAGATCGCCGAAGACGCCGGAGCCGTCGCGGTCATGGCGCTTGAGCGGGTGCCCGCCGACATCCGCGCCCAGGGCGGGGTCTCCCGCATGAGCGACCCCGACATGATCGAGGGCATCGTCAGTGCCGTGTCGATCCCGGTGATGGCCAAGGCCAGGATCGGCCACTTCGTCGAGGCCCAGGTGCTCCAGGCGCTCGGCGTCGACTACGTCGACGAGTCCGAGGTCCTCACCCCCGCCGACTTCGCCAACCACATCGACAAGTGGCGGTTCACCGTGCCGTTCGTGTGCGGCGCGACCAACCTCGGGGAGGCGCTCCGCCGCATCACCGAGGGCGCCGCGATGATCCGGTCCAAGGGCGAGGCCGGCACGGGCGACGTCTCCAACGCCACCACCCACATGCGCCGCATCCGCGGTGAGATCAAGCGGCTCACCTCGCTGCCGGAGGACGAGCTGTACGTCGCGGCCAAGGAGCTGCAGGCGCCGTACGAGCTGGTGGCCGAGGTCGCGCGCGAGGGCAGGCTGCCGGTCGTGCTGTTCACCGCCGGCGGCATCGCCACCCCGGCCGACGCCGCGATGATGATGCAGCTCGGGGCCGAGGGCGTGTTCGTCGGCTCGGGCATCTTCAAGTCCGGCGACCCGGCCAAGCGCGCCGCCGCGATCGTGAAGGCCACCACCTTCTACGACGACCCCGACGTGATCGCCAAGGTGTCCCGCGGGCTGGGCGAGGCGATGGTCGGCATCAACGTCGACGACATCCCGGTGCCCCACCGCCTCGCCGAGCGCGGTTGGTAGTCCTCGTCCCGGCGGCCGGCCGCGCCCGGGACGGGGTGGGATCGTGTGCCGGATCGAGCGAGGGCGGTCGAAGATGCGGGAGATGACGGCGGACGACACGGCGGGGCTCGCGGAGCGCCTGTCACGCGAGATGCGGCACCTGGTGCTGCTGCTGCGCCGGGCGACCGCCGGTCAGCCGCTCACGCCGCAGCAGTACGGCGTGCTCGGCTCACTGGAGGGCGCGCCGCGCCGCATGACCGACCTCGCCGAGGAGCACGGCGTGCAGCTGCCCACGATGACGGTGCAGATCAACCGTCTGGAGGAGGCGGGGCTCGTGTCCCGGGGGTTCGACGCCTCCGACGCCCGGGTGCGCACGGTGATCCTGACCGACCAGGGCCGGGAGCGGCTGCGCGCGGTGCGGCTGGCCAGGATCGGCTACCTCACGCGGCGGCTTGAGGAGCTCACCCCCGAAGAGCGCTCCGCGATCGCCGTCGCGCTCTCCGCCCTGGCGAAGCTCGGCCGCGACTGAGCCCGCCCGGGCCCGTGCCCGGTCCTGGCTCAGCCGCGGCGGCTCGGTTTGGGCCGCCGGGGCGGCTGGTCATACGCTGAATCGCCACCGTACGAAGGGAACGCTGTGACTTCTTCCCCCGTGATCGGCGTGCTCGCCCTGCAGGGCGACGTGCGCGAGCACCTGCGCGCGCTGGAACGGGCCGGGGCCTCCGCCGTCACAGTACGCCGGGAGGAGGAGCTGGCCGCGGTGGACGGGCTGGTGATCCCGGGCGGCGAGTCGACCACGATGTGGAAGCTCGCCACGGCGTTCGAACTGCTCGAACCGCTGCGCTCGCGGATCAAGGAGGGCATGCCCGCGTTCGGCTCGTGCGCCGGCATGATCATGCTGGCGGACCGCATCGAGGGCGGCGTCGAGGGACAGCAGACGCTGGGCGGGATCGACATGGTCGTCCGGCGCAACGCCTTCGGCCGCCAGATCGACTCCTTCGAGGCCGATCTCGACTTCGCCGGGCGCGGGACGATCAGGGCCGTGTTCATCCGCGCCCCGTGGGTCGAATCCGTCGGAGCCGATGTCGAAGTGCTGGGGCGGACGGAACCTGGGGATAGGATCGTCGCGGTCCGGCAGGGACCACTGCTCGCGACGTCCTTCCATCCGGAGCTGACCGGTGACGCGCGCGTGCACTCGCACTTTGTCGAAATGATGAGGGAGCTCTAGGCGATGTCCGGCCACTCGAAATGGGCGACGACGAAGCACAAGAAGGCGGCGCTGGATTCCAAGCGGGGCAAGCTGTTCGCCAAGCTCATCAAGAACATCGAGGTCGCGGCCCGGACCGGCGGTCCCGACCCGGAAGGCAACCCGACGCTTTTCGACGCCATCACCAAGGCCAGGAAGAGCTCCGTCCCGATCGACAACATCGAGCGGGCGCGTAAGCGGGGCGGCGGCCTGGAGGCGGGCGGCGCCGACTGGCAGACCATCATGTACGAGGGCTACGCCCCCGGCGGCGTCGCGGTTCTCATCGAGTGCCTCACCGACAACCGCAACCGTGCGGCGTCCGAGGTGCGCGTGGCGCTGACCCGCAACGGCGGTTCGCTGGCCGACCCCGGCTCGGTGTCGTACATGTTCAACCGCAAGGGCGTCGTGATCGTCCCCAAGGGCTCGCTGACCGAGGACGACGTGCTCATGGCCGTCCTCGAGGCCGGCGCCGAGGAGGTCAACGACCTCGGTGACAACTACGAGGTCGTCAGCGAGCCGACCGATCTGGTCGCCGTGCGCACGGCGCTGCAGGACGCCGGGATCGACTACGAGTCGGCCGAGGCGAGCTTCCTGCCCACCATGAACGTCCCGCTTGACGAGGAGGGCGCCCGCAAGGTGTTCCGCCTCATCGACGCCCTGGAGGACAGCGACGACGTGCAGAACGTCTACGCCAACTTCGACGTCGGCGACGACATCATGGAGAAGCTCGAGGCCTGACCGGCGCCGAATTCCGTTCGACTCCACGCGGCGGCGGCGCGTAGGTTCCGTACGTGAACGTTCGCGATCTGACCCTCGACGACCTGGACGCCGTGCTGGACATCCGCAGGCGCTCCTTCGGCCCGCTGGCGTCCGCGCAGGTGGACACCTGGCGCAGGCTGGTCACACCGATGCTCGCGGAGGGCCGCTACCTCGGCGTCGCCGACGGCACCCGGCTGGTCGCCGCCGCGCGGATCAACCCGTGCGTCCAGTGGTGGCACGGACGGGCGATGCCGATGGGCGCGATCGGCAGCGTCACGGTGGCCCCCGAGGACCGCGGCCGGGGAATCGGCCGGACGCTCATGGCGGCCGTGATCGAGCGCTGCACGGAGCTGGGCGACGCCGTGTCGGCCCTCTATCCGGCGACGACGCCGCTCTACCGGTCGGTGGGATACGAGCACGCGGGCGGGCGCCTGCGGATCTCGCTGCCGACGGAGGCGCTGCGGACGCTCGCCGCTCCCGGCGCCGGGGTCAAACTGCGCCGGCTGGGGCCTGACGACGTGCCCGAGCTCATGGCCGTCCTCGACCGGGTCCATTCCGGCAGCCGCGCCTCGGGCCCGCTCGGCTGGCCCGAGCGCACCTGGCGGCTCTGGACGGACGACGAGGACGACTTCTGCTACCTGGCCGACGACGGCTATGTGATCTACCGCTGGAGTGACGGGGACATCGAGGTCGACAACCTCGTGGCCGGCTCGGAGGCCACCGCGAGGGCGCTGTGGTCCGTGGTCGGCACCGCCTCGTCGATCGCCGCCCGGGTGACCGCCTCCGTCGAGCCGCACGATCCCGTGCTCTGGCTGCTGCGCGAGCGGTCCAGGGACGAGGGTGTCCGCGACCGCTGGATGTTCCGCCTGATCGACCTGCCGCTCGCGGTCGCCCGGCGGGGGTTCCCGTACGGCGCCTGCCTCGACACGGTGATCGAGGTGGATGACCCGCAGCGGCCCGCGAACTCCGGGGCCTGGCGGTTGCGGGTCGCGGACGGCGCGTGCGCGGCCGAGCCGGGCGCGGCCGGCGGGACGGCGTCCCGCCTCGGCATCGGCGGCCTGTCCGCCCTGTTCGCGGGGGTCCCGACCGCCACCCTGCGCCGCACCGGACGGCTGACGGGCGGCTCGCCGGAGACCGACGACGCTCTCGACGCCGCCTTCGGCTGCGAAGCGTACATGCTCGATTACTTCTGAACGGCGCGGCGGGCCGCTGATCGCGATAGAGTGACCCACCGAACAGATGTTCGGCGAGATCAGGGAGGCGCCGGTGCGGCTGGCCGATCTGCGGGTGCTGGGGGTCGACCCGGGGCTGACCCGGTGTGGCCTCGGCGCCGTCGAGGGCCGGCCCGGCGCTCCGCTGCGCATGGTCGCGGTCGGCGTCGTCCGCACTCCATCCGACGACGACATCGGGGCCCGCCTCGTGGCCGTGGAGGCCGGGATCGAGCGATGGCTCGACGAGATCAGGCCGGACGCGGTGGCGGTGGAGCGGGTCTTCGCCCAGCACAACGTGCGGACCGTCATGGGCACCGCGCAGGCTGCCGCCGTGGCGATCGTGTGCGCCGCCCGGAGAGGCCTGCCGGTCGCGCTGCACACCCCGAGCGAGGTCAAGGCCGCCGTCACCGGCAACGGCAACGCCGACAAGAAGCAGGTCGGGGCCATGGTGACCCGGGTGCTGCGGCTCGACGCGATGCCGCGGCCTGCCGACGCGGCCGACGCGCTGGCCCTGGCCGTCTGTCACGTCTGGCGGGGCGGCGTCCAGCAGCGGCTGGCCCAGGCGCTCGCGGCGAGCGGATCGCGGGCGCCCTCTGGTAGGACTGTCGCCAGGCGTCCGGACGGGGGAGGGAGCGCACGGTGATCGCATCCGTGGCGGGGCGGGTGGCCGCCCTGGGGCCGGACCACGCCGTGGTGGAGGTGGGAGGCGTCGGCGTGCTCGTGCACTGCGCGCCGGGCACACTTGCCGCCCTGCGCGTCGGCGAGCCCGCCCGGCTGTCCACCTCGCTGGTGGTGCGGGAGGAGTCGCTCACCCTGTACGGCTTCGCCGCCGACGACGAGCGGGCGGTCTTCGAGCTGCTCCAGACGGCGAGCGGGGTGGGTCCCCGCCTCGCGCTCGCGATGCTGGCGGTGCACAGCCCCAACGCGCTGCGGGTCGCGGTCGCCGCGGCCGATCTCAAGGCGCTGACCATGGTTCCCGGCATCGGCCAGAAGGGCGCCCAGCGCATCGTGCTGGAGCTGAAGGACAAGCTGGGCGCTCCTGACGGGGCCGTCGACGCCGCGCTGAACGGCGGGGCCGTCCGTCCCGCCTGGCGCGAGCAGGTGCACTCCGGGCTGGTCGGCCTCGGCTACTCGGCGAAGGACGCGGACGACGCGATAGCGGCCGTGGCGGCCGAGGCGGAGGCCGAGACGGCCGCGGGCGGCGTCCCCCAGGTGGGCGCGCTGCTGAAGTCGGCCCTGCGCGTGCTGAGCGTCAAGTGACCGGCGGGAGCGGCCGGGGCGCGTCACGGGCGATGAACGTTTCACGGCCGGGCGCCCGGCGGCCCGGGGGAGGCGACCGATGAACCTGGACCGCGACCTGGTGTCCCCGGAGCCGGAGGGCGACGAGCGCGCGATCGAGGCGGCGCTGCGGCCGAAGCGCCTCGCCGAGTTCATCGGGCAGGCGCGGGTGCGCGAGCAGCTGTCGCTGGTGCTGGAGAGCGCGCTGCGCCGCAACCGGCCCCCGGACCACGTGCTGATGAGCGGCGGCCCCGGGCTGGGCAAGACGACCCTCGCCATGATCATCGCCGCGGAGCTCGGCGCGCCGCTGCGGATGACCTCCGGGCCCGCGCTGGAGCGCGCCGGCGACCTCGCCGCCATCCTGTCCACGCTGGCCGAGGGCGAGGTCCTGTTCATCGACGAGATCCACCGGATGGCCCGCCCGGCCGAGGAGATGCTCTACCTCGCGATGGAGGACTTCCGGGTGGACATCATCGTGGGCAAGGGCCCGGGCGCGACCTCCATCCCCCTCGACATCGCGCCGTTCACGCTGGTCGGCGCGACGACGCGGGCCGGGCTGCTCCCGGCGCCGCTGCGCGACCGTTTCGGCTTCACCGCCCACATGGACTTCTACGAGGCCGCCGAGCTCGAACAGGTGCTGTACCGGTCGGCCCGGCTGATGTCGGTCGACCTGCCCGCCGACGGGGCGTGGGAGATCGCCCGCCGGTCCCGCGGCACACCGCGCATCGCCAACCGGCTGCTGCGCCGGGTCCGCGACTTCGCCGAGGTCCGCGCGGAGGGCGTGGTCACCCGGGAGGTGGCCGCCACGGCGCTCGACCTCTACGAGGTGGACGCCGAGGGGCTCGACCGGCTCGACCGGGCCGTGCTCGGCGTGCTGCTACGCCGGTTCGGCGGCGGCCCCGTCGGCCTGTCCACTCTCGCGGTCGCGGTGGGGGAGGAGCCCGAGACCGTCGAGGTGGTGGCCGAGCCGTTCCTGGTCAGGCAGGGTCTTCTGGCCCGCACCCCGCGCGGCCGGGTGGCGACCGCGGCGGCGTGGACCCATTTGGGTCTGACTCCGCCCCCTGACGCGTTCGGCGCCGCCGCCGTGGCGACTCTCTTCGACGACACGTGAGCGCCCGGGGGCCCGCCCGGCGGTGTCGGCATGATCACGGAACAGTTGCGAAGTGCCGGAAACGGGAACTTTCCCGCGTGCCGGATCGTGGCCTCGTTGCCGGGATTCCGGCCGCTCGCATACACTGCGTGGCTTGACTGGCCGCTTACGTCGGCGCGCACAGCGTCGCGACGGCCGCGCCCGGCAGCGCACACGACCTCCGGCATACGCCGGTTCATCACGTTACGGAAGGGTGGCCCCCGTGGGTAACAACCCGCTTGGGACGTTCCTGCCACTGATCTTGCTGGTAGTGGTGTTCTATTTCCTCCTGATCAGGCCGCAGCGCAAGCGGCAGCAGGAGCAGATCCAGATGCAGAACTCGCTCGCCCCCGGAGCGCGGGTCATGACCACGAACGGCCTGTTCGCCACCGTGGTCACGGTGGAGGACGACGACGTCGTCCTCGAGGTCGCGCCGGGAGTCGAGACGCGATGGCTGAAGGCAGCCATCGGCCGGGTGCTGACGCCGGTCGAGGACGCCCCGGGGACGGGCGCCGACACCTCGCCGAGCGACGGCCCCGACACGGGGGACGGTGACGATACGAGTACCAAGCAGTCCTGAGTAGGCTGATCACACACCCTTTGACGAAAGAACTGACCTCCAGTGGCCCCACCGACCAGTAGCCAGAGCAAGCCGGGACGCACGCTCCTGCTGCTCCTCGTGCTCATCATCGCCATGGGCGCGACGATCGCCCTGCAGAAGGCGTTCGTTCCCAAGTTCGGACTCGACCTCGCGGGTGGCACCACGGTGACCCTGTCGCCGGTCCTCTCCGACGGCAAGGCCCCACCGAGCGAGAGCATCGACCGGGCCATCACCATCATCCGCGCCCGTGTCAACGGCCAGGGCCTCTCGGACGCCGAGGTCGCGAGGGCGAACGACAACATCGTGATCTCGATCGCGGGGGTGGGCCAGCAGGAGGCGCTCGGTCTCGTCTCGACGACGGCCGAGCTGCGTATGCGGCAGGTTCTCGCGGCGGCGCCCGCCACGGAGCCGCCCGCGCAGCAGGTGCCCACCGCTCCGGCGACGCCGGGCGGCTCGGCCGCTCCGACGCCCGCGGGATCCGGCGCGCCGAGCACGGCCGCCTCGGCCGAGCCGGGCGCGAGCGCGACGCCCGCCGGGCGGGCCCTGTCGTCCGCGCTGGCCGCGGCGACGCCGACTCCGGGGACCGTCGGGGGTGACGCGGGCCAGGGCACGAACACGCGGACGCACCACCGGGCCGCCGGCCAGGGGGCCGGGACGCGGGGGACCAAGGCGCGGGCCACCGCGACTCCCTCGCCCACCGCCACCTCCCCGGCCGCGACCCCCTCGGCCGCGCCCGCCGACAACGGCGACCCGCTGGCCGGGCAGGACACCAGCGGCATCGAGCCGGCCCTGCTGGACAAGTTCCGCACCATCGACTGCACGAAGAAGGACCGGGGCCAGGGCGCGCAGGACGATCCGGCCAAGCAGATCGTGGCCTGCAGCGACGACGGCACCTACCGGTACATCCTCGACAAGGCCGCCGTTCAGGGCACCGAGATCAGCGGAGCCCAGGCGGGCACCGACCCGACGACGGGCGAGTGGATCGTCCAGGTCAACTTCAAGTCCAAGGGCGCGTCGCAGTTCGCCGACATCACCCGGCGCATCACGAGCCTGCCGGCGCCGCGCAACCAGCTCGCCAACGTCCTCGACGGCGTCGTCATCGTCGCGCCGACGATCGAGGAGGCCATCCCGGGCGGCAGCGCCCGGATCTCCGGCAGCTTCAACCAGACGACCTCGACCGAGCTGGCCGACCAGCTCAAGTACGGCGCGCTGCCGCTGAAGTTCAAGCAGAGCGAGGTCGTGTCGGTCTCCTCGACCCTCGGCCAGGACCAGCTGCGCGGCGGCCTCATCTCCGGTGCGTTCGGTCTCCTGATCGTGGTGCTCTACCTGCTGCTCTACTACCGCGGCCTCGGCCTGATCGGCGTGGCCAGCCTCGGGGTGGCGACGGTGGTCACGTACTCGATCGTGACGGTGCTCAGCCACAACGCCGGGTTCCGGCTGTCGCTGCCGCACATCATCGGTCTGGTGGTCTCGATCGGCATCACCGCCGACTCGTTCATCGTCTACTTCGAGCGCATCCGCGACGAGATCAAGGAGGGCCACCGCACGCTCCGGTCGGCCGTCGAGGTCGCCTGGCGGCGGGCCCGGCGCACGATCCTGGTGGCCGACGCCGTCATGTTCATCGCCGCGATCGTGCTCTTCTTCCTCGCGGTCGGCGGCGTGGCCGGCTTCGCGTTCGCGATGGGCCTGACCACGCTCATCGACATCGTCGTGGTCTTCCTCTTCACGAAGCCGCTGATGTCGCTGGCGGCGCGGCTGAGGTTCTTCGCCAAGGGCCACAAGTTGTCCGGACTCGACGCGGAGCGCATGGGCCGTACGAGCCCCGCCGAGCAGACCATGCAGGAGGCGTGATGGCGGGCATGATCAGCCGCCTCTACCGCGGCGACATCAACATCGACTTCGTCGGCAAGCGCAAGATCTGGTACGGCCTGTCGGCCTTCCTGCTGCTCCTGTCGATCCTGGGGCTGATCGTCAAGGGCGGCCTCAACCTGGGCGTGGAGTTCCGCGGCGGCTCGGTCTTCGACTTCACCCGGACCCCCGGCTCCAGCGTCGAGCAGGTCCGCGACGCGGTGAGCGCGGCGGGCCCCCACCAGGTCATCGTGCAGCAGGCCGGTCAGCGCAGCTGGCGGGTGACCACCGAGAGCCTCGACGGCGCGGAGGTGACGAAGGTCCAGGAGGCGGTGGCCAAGGAGTTCAAGCTCCCGGAGAGCGATGTCAGCTCCCAGGTCATCGGCGCCACCTGGGGCGGTGAGGTCTCCCAGAAGGCCTGGATCGGCCTCGTGGTCTTCATGATCGCGATCATGTTGTACCTGTCGGTGGCGTTCGAGTGGCGGATGGCCCTGGCGGCCATCGTCGCCCTGGTCCACGACCTGGTGATCACCGCCGGGGTCTACGCGTGGTCCGGCTTCGAGGTCACCCCGGCGACCATGCTGGGCTTCCTCACGATCCTGGGCTACTCGCTCTACGACGCGGTCGTCGTCTTCGACATGATCAAGGAGGTGACGGGCAAGCTGGGCACGAGCGCGAAGATGACCTACACAGAGGCGGCCAACAACGCGCTCAGCCACACGCTCATCCGCTCGCTCAACACCTCGCTCGTCGCGATCCTGCCGGTTGCGGCCATCCTGTTCGTCGGCACCACGCTGCTCGGCGCGGGCACCCTCAAGGACCTGTCGCTCGCCCTGTTCGTCGGCATGATCGTCGGTACGTACTCGTCCCTGTGCGTGGCGACCCCGATCCTGGTGACGCTCAAGGAGCGGGAGCCGCAGTGGCAGGCGCTGGCCCGCCGCGTGGCCGCCAGGCAGGCCTCGCAGGCGAAGACCGCCGCCCGTGAGTCGAAGGAGACGGTCCCGGCCGGCTCGCAGAACGGCGCTACGGCGGCCGCGGACAAGCGCAAGAAGCGCTGAACCGGGGCAGACCCGGCTAGGAGCGCGTCACGGCGTAGGGGGCGTCCCCACGGCCCGTCAGGGGCCGCGGGGACGCCCCTTCGCGTCGCCCGGGGGCCCGGTGATTGGCCTATCGTTGGCACGTGACCGACTGGACCGCGCTCATCAGAGACATTCCCGACTTTCCCCAGCCCGGGATCCTGTTCAAGGACATCACGCCACTGCTCGCCGACCACGCGGCCTTCACCCAGGTCGTGGACGACCTGGCCGCGGGCCTGACGTTCGACAAGGTGGTGGGCATCGAGGCGCGCGGTTTCATCCTCGCGGCCCCGGTGGCGTACCAGAGCGGAGCCGGATTCGTGCCGATCCGCAAAAAGGGCAAACTGCCTGCCGAAACCCTGGCGGCGTCCTATGCTCTTGAGTACGGCTCCGCGACGATCGAGGTGCACGCCGACGCGTTCGACGCCGGCGACCGGGTCCTGATCGTCGATGACGTCCTCGCCACGGGCGGCACGGCGGAGGCCGCGGTGGAGCTGGTCAGGAGGGCCGGCGCCCACGTGGTCGCGGCGTCCTTCCTGATGGAGCTGTCCTTCCTCTCCGGCCGTGACCGGCTGTCCGGTCTGGACGTCCGGGCCCTCGTCGCCGTGTGAGGAGCCGGGCGGAGGCCGCAGCGGGGCACGCGGCGAAGTGTGCTGTGGCAGCACGGATACACTGAGGAATCTGGACTCGACGTTAGGAGTCTGTGTGCCCCGTGATGTGGTCGTTCCCGACAGCGCCCGGGAGGATCGCGGAGTCGTCTCCGACGACGTCCCCGAGCCCGCCGACGCGCCCGCAGAGGCGGTGCACGAGCCGGCGGCGGGCGCCGAGGAGAAGCCTGCGCCGGCGACACGACGCAGGCTCTCCCGTTTCGGGGGGCAGTGGGGTGCGATGAATCCGGTTCTGGAGCCGTTGTTCAAGACGGTGCGGGCGACCCATCCGAAGGCCGACCTCCGTGTGATCGAGCGTGCCTACGATGTCGCCGCGTACCACCACAGAGACCAGAAGCGGAAGAGCGGCGACCCGTACATCACCCATCCACTGGCCGTCGCGACGATCCTGGCGGAGCTCGGGACCGACGACGAGACCCTGTGCGCGGCGCTGCTGCACGACACGGTCGAGGACACGGCCTACAGCCTCGACGAGCTGAAGGCCGACTTCGGCGACAACATCGCGCTGCTGGTCGACGGCGTCACCAAGCTCGACAAGGTCAAGTTCGGCGACGCCGCGCAGGCCGAGACGGTGCGCAAGATGGTGGTCGCGATGTCGCGCGACATCCGCGTCCTGGTGATCAAGCTGGCCGACCGCCTGCACAACATGCGCACCATGCGCTACATGCCGGAGCACAAGCGGCAGCAGAAGTCACGCGAGACGCTGGAGATCTTCGCGCCGCTGGCCCACCGGCTCGGCATGAACACCATCAAGTGGGAGCTGGAGGACCTCGCGTTCGCCATGCTCTACCCCAAGCGATACGACGAGATCGCCCGGATGGTGTCGGAGCGGGCGCCCCGCAGAGACCTGTTCCTGCACGAGGTGATCGAGAAGGTCTCCGCCGACCTGCGCGACGCGAAGATCAAGGCCACCGTGCGCGGCCGGCCGAAGCACTACTACTCGATCTACCAGAAGATGATCGCCAAGGGTGTCGCCTTCGACGACATCTACGACCTGGTGGGCATCCGCGTGCTGGTCGACACCGTACGCGACTGCTACGCCGCGCTCGGAACGATCCACGCTCAGTGGAAGCCGGTGCCGGGCCGGTTCAAGGACTACATCGCCATGCCCAAGTTCAACATGTACCAGTCGTTGCACACGACGGTCATGGGGCCGGAGGGCAAGGCGATCGAGCTGCAGATCCGCACCCGGGCCATGCACAACCGGGCCGAGTACGGCGTCGCCGCGCACTGGAAGTACAAGGAGGAGACCGTCGGCTCGGGCGCCGGCAAGGTCAAGCAGGTCAACGACATGGCCTGGCTGCGGCAGCTGCTCGACTGGCAGAAGGAGACCTCCGACCCCGGAGAGTTCCTGGAGTCGCTCCGCTTCGACCTGTCGGTCTCCGAGGTGTTCGTCTTCACGCCCCGGGGCCAGGTCATCGCCCTGCCCGAGGGCGCCACCCCGGTCGACTTCGCGTACGCCGTGCACACCGAGGTGGGGCACCGATGTATCGGCGCCCGCGTCAACGGCCGCCTGGTGCCGCTGGAATCACGCCTCGGCAACGGCGACACGGTTGAAATTTTCACGTCCAAGTCGCCCGACGCGGGGCCGTCCCGTGACTGGCTGAAGTTCGTCAAGAGCGGCCGGGCCCGCAACAAGATCCGTCAGTGGTTCTCCAAGGAGCGCCGCGAGACCGCCATCGAGGCCGGCAAGGAGGCGATCGGGCGGGCCATGCGCAAGCAGGGTCTCCCGCTCCAGCGGCTGATGTCGGGGGAGGCCCTGCTGGCCCTCGCCCACGACCTGCGCTATCCGGACGTGTCGGCGCTGTACGCCGCCGTCGGAGAGGGCCACCTGACGGCCCAGGCCGTCGTCCAGAAGCTCGTACAGTCCCTGGGCGGCGTGGAGGCGGCCGAGGAGGACATCGCCGAGGTCGCGGTCCCCACGCGGCTCAGGGGGCGCGCCGGGGCTCATTCCAACGCCGGGGTCATGGTGGCGGGCGACCCCGACGTCTGGGTGCGGCTCTCGCGCTGCTGCACGCCGGTCCCCGGCGACGAGATCGTGGGGTTCGTGACCCGCGGCCACGGGGTGTCGGTCCACCGGGCGAACTGTCCCAACGTCGAGCAGCTCAACGCCCAGCCCGACCGGCTGGTCCGGGTCTCGTGGTCGCCCACCGACGACTCGGTCTTCCTCGTGGCGATCCAGGTGGAGGCGCTCGACCGCCCCCGGCTGCTGTCGGACGTCACCCGGACGCTGTCCGACCAGCACGTGAACATCCTGTCGGCCTCCGTCGCCACCACCCGTGACCGGGTCGCCGTCAGCAAGTTCACCTTCGAGATGGGCGACCCCAAGCACCTGGGGCACGTCCTGAAGGCCGTGCGGAACGTGCAGGGCGTCTACGACGTCTACCGGGTGAACAACTGACGGTCTCGCCGGGCGTCATCCCCGCGGGGAAGGCGTGGTGACCTTGTAGAACCCCCGTTCTGCAAGATCACATCGCCCTCCGCGGAGGGTCAGGAGAACTCGGCGAGCGTGCGCTCGGCCTCCTCCAGCCAGGAACGGCGGGCGGCGAGCGCCTCCTCCGCCTCCTTGGCGTCCTTGTCCCGGCCCGCGGCGCGCGCCTTGGCGAGGCGGCCCTCAAGCTGCTCGATCGACCTGCGCAGCTGGTTGACCGTGTCCTGGGCGCGGGCCCGTGCCTCAGGGTTGGTCCGCTTCCACTCGGTCTCCTCGGCGCGGCGGATGGCGTCCTCGACCTTGCGCAGGCCGCCCTCCAGCCGGTCGCGCTGCTCGCGCGGCACCGGGCCGGCCGCCTCCCAGCGCTCCAGCAGCCCCCGCATGGCGGCGCGGGCCGTCCGGGCGTCGGTGATCGGCAGCAGCTTCTCCGCCTCGGCCAGCAGCCCCTCCTTGACCTCCGCGTTCGCGGCGAAGGAGGCGTCCCGCTCGGCGTAGACCGCCGACCGCGCCTGGAAGAACAGGTCCTGGGCGCCCTTGAACCGCGCCCACAACTCGTCTTCGACCTCACGGGAGGCCCGGCCCGCGACCTTCCACTGGCGCATCAGCTCGCGGTAGGCCGCCGCGGTCGTGTTCCAGTCGGTGGAGCCGGCGAGCGACTCGGCCTCGGTCACGATCCGCTCCTTGGCGGTGCGGACCGCGTCCCGCTGCTCGTCCAGCGACGAGAAGTACGCCTTGCGGCGCTTGGCGAACGCCGTCCGCGCCGCGGACAGCCGCTTCCACAGCGTCGCCTCGGTCGCGCGGTCGATGCGCTCGGCCGCCTTCCACTCCTCGACGAGCTGGCGGAGCCGTTCGCCGCCCGACTTCCAGTGAGTCGTCTCCTCGGCGATGCGCTCCGCCTCGGAGACGATCCGCTCCTTGGTCTCGCGCGCCTGGGCGCGGGCCTGGTCGCGGGCGGCCCGCACCTCCTCGCGCCGATGGCCCACATAGTCCGTCAGGGCGGTGAGCCGGTCCTGCAGGGAGCCGAGATCACCGATCGCGTGCGCCTCCGCGACGGCCTCGCGCAGCTTCGCGATGCCGGACTCCGCCTGCGCCGGCGCCAGGTCGGTCCCGCGCACCCGCTGCTCGAGGAGCTGGACCTGCCCGGCCAGCTCCTCGAACTTCCGGCGGAAGTACGCCAGCGCCTCCTCCGGCTCACCGGCCTGCCAGGACCCGACGGCCCGTTCTCCCTCAGCCGTACGCACGTAGACGGTGCCGTCTTCGTCTACCCGGCCCCACGGGTCGGTGGTCACCGTGTCCTCCCGCACTTGAATCAGCCTCCAGGGCCCGTTTTGCCCTTGGTTGTATTACGTCAGCTCTTGCTGGTGATTGTCACGTGTTTGATGATGACCGGCTGCTTCGGCGCACCTGTGCCGTCACCGCCGGGAGCGGCGATCACGCCCTTCTTGGCGACCTCGTCCAGGATTTCCAGCCCCTTGGTCACCGTACCGAAAGGCGTGTAGTCGGGAGACAGCCCGGTGTCCCCGAACACGATGAAGAACTGGCTGCCGTTGGTGTCGGGGCCGCTGTTGGCCATCGCCAGGACGCCGCGCGTGTACTTCGCGCCGGCCAGGTTCTCGTTCGCGAACCGGTAGCCGGGTCCGCCCTGTCCGTCGGTGGGGTTCTTGCCGTCCGCCTTGGCGAGCGGGTCGCCGCACTGCAGGATCGGGAAGGCCGAGGGCCCCATCCGGTGGCATCGGGTGTCGTCGAAGTACTTCTTGGACGCCAGGAACTTGAACGAGTTGACCGTGCAGGGCGCCTTCTGGGTCTCCAGCTGGGCCACGATGTCGCCGAGGTTCGTCTTGATCGTCATCGTCGCGGGGGCCGTGCTGACCTTCTCGGGCGGCAGGCCGACGTCCTTGATCTGCCCGCTGCCCTTGTCGGCGACGTAGCCGCAGGTGCCGGTCGACGGGTCGTAGGGCTTGGGCTGCCCCGCGGCCTCCGCGTTCGCCGACGCCGCGGGCGACGCCGCCGGGGAGGCGGCCGCCGTGGTGGTGGAGTCACCACCGCCGATGAGCGTGGTCGCGCCGACGACGCCGGCGATCACGACCAGGACCCCCACGCTCGTCCCGATGACGGCGTTACGCCTGGCCCTCTGCTGGCGCTCGGCGCGTGCCTGCATCTGCCTCAGGTGATGCTCCCGGGCCAGCTGCTTCTGACGGTCCTTGCCGGTGACCACTTCGACCTCCCGACTGTCTGTTCTTCCATGGTCCGCGTTCGGATCTCGATCTCGCCGGAGCCCGCCGCCGGTTGACCGGCGGAGAGGCCGCTCTGGGGCTGCTCGTTCTATAGCATCCGGCTCGACTACTCCAAGAATGACTATTGAGGTGGGCGAATCGTATCGGCAGACGGGCATTGATTCGCAGCCCGCCGACCCGCACCGGTACCCTTCGGTTACATTCGCTCGCGAAATCCTTGATACATCCTCACCACACCAGAGGCCGCTCCGTGCTCGTCGCCGGGTTTCCCGCAGGGTTGTTCCAGACCAACTGCTACGTCGTCGCTCCCGCCGCAGGCGAGGAGTGCGTGGTCATCGATCCAGGTCAGGACGCCGAGGCGGAGCTCGACGAGCTGATCCGCGAGCACCGGCTCAGGCCGGTCGCGGTGCTGCTCACCCACGGTCACATCGACCATATGTGGTCGGTGGTGCCGGTCTGCGGCGCCCGCGGCATTCCCGCCTGGATCCATCCAGCCGATAGGGAGCTGCTGTCCGACCCGGGCAAGGGGTGGAGCGAGCCGACCGGGCGGCTGTTCGGAGGGCTGGAGTTCAGCGAGCCCGACGACCTCAGGGAGCTGAGCGACGGCGCCACCCTGGAGCTGGCCGGTCTGGAGCTGACCGTCGAGCACAGGCCGGGCCATACCAGGGGGTCGGTGACGTTCAGGACGCCGCACGAGGACACGCAGATCCTCTTCGCGGGCGACCTGCTCTTCGCCGGCTCCATCGGCCGCAGCGACCTGCCGGGGGGCGACTACCCCACGATCCTGCGCAGCCTCGCCAAGACGATGACGCTGCCCGACGACACCACGGTCCTGCCCGGCCACGGACCGCAGACGACAATCGGCCGCGAGCGCGCGACCAATCCCTTCGTCCGGGAGGTCGCGCCGCACGAGGGCCCGACCAGGGGAATGTGATGACGTTTCAGGCGCCCAAGGGCACCTTCGACTGGATGCCGCCGCGCTCGGAATGGGCGCTCGCCGTACGGGAGGGGCTGTCCGCGCCCCTGCGGCGGGCGGGCTACGGCTACATCGAGACGCCCACCTTCGAGGACACCGCGCTGTTCTCCCGTGGGGTCGGCGAGTCGACCGACATCGTCTCCAAGGAGATGTACACGTTCGAGAGCAGGGGCGGCCAGTCGCTGACGCTGCGTCCGGAGGGGACCGCCGGCGTCATGCGCGCCGTCCTGGAGCACGGTCTGCAGGGCGGGCCGCTGCCGGTGAAGCTCTGGTATTCGGGCAGCTACTTCCGCTACGAACGGGCCCAGGCCGGCCGCTACCGCCACTTCTCCCAGGTGGGCGCCGAGGCCGTGGGCGCGGAGGACCCGGCGCTCGACGCGGAGCTGATCGTGCTGGCCGCCGACGGCTACGCCGCCCTCGGGCTGCGCGGCGTCCGGCTGCTGATCAACAGTCTCGGCTGCAAGGAGTGCCGCCCGGCCTACCGGGCGGCGCTGCAGGAGTTCCTGCGGGGCCTCGACCTCGACGAGCCCACCCGGCGGCGCGTGGAGATCAACCCGCTGCGCGTGCTCGACGACAAGCGGCCCGAGGTGCGGGCCCAGCTCACCGGGGCGCCGCTGGTGACCGACCACCTCTGCGGGGCCTGCAAGGCCTACCACGAGGAGGTCAGGGGGCTGCTGTCCGCGGCGGGGGTGGCCTACGCCGACGACCCGCGCCTGGTGCGCGGCCTCGACTACTACACCCGCACCACCTTCGAGTTCCTGCACGACGGACTGGGCGCCCAGTCGGCGGTCGGCGGGGGCGGCCGCTACGACGGGCTGAGCGAGATGATCGGCGGCCCGGCGCTGCCCAGCGTGGGCTGGGCCCTCGGGGTGGACCGCACGGTGCTGGCGATGGAGGCCGAGGGGCTGCTGGGCGAGCGGCCCCGGCACCTCGACGTGTTCGCCGTGCCCCTCGGGGAAGAGGCCAGGCGACGGATCTTCCCGCTGGTCAGCGAGCTTCGCCGGGCGGGTCTCGCGGTCGACATGGCCTTCGGCGGCCGTGGCGTCAAGGGCGCGATGAAGGCGGCCGACCGCAGCGGCGCCCGCTACGCCATGATCCTGGGCGACCGGGACATCGAGGCGGGAGCCGTGCAAGTGAAAGACCTGACCACAGCCGACCAGACCGCGGTTCCGCTCGCGGAGGTCGTCGACGTATTGAAGGGGAAAGTCTCGTGATCCGCACCCACGAAGCAGGGACGCTTCGTAAGGAGCATGCCGGTCGGCAGGTGACGCTGGCCGGATGGGTGGCCCGCCGCCGCGACCACGGCGGCGTCGTGTTCATCGACCTGCGCGACGCCTCCGGCTCGGCCCAGGTGGTCTTCCGCGAGGAAGACCACGCCCACGACCTGCGCTCGGAGTACTGCGTCAGGGTCACGGGCGAGGTCCGCCCGCGGCCCGAGGGCAACGAGAACCCCGAGCTGCCGACCGGCGAGATCGAGGTCGTCGCCGACGAGGTCGAGGTGCTGAGCGAGTCGGCCCCGCTGCCGTTCCCCATCGAGGGCGGCGCCGGGGTGTCGGAGGAGGCGCGGCTGAAGTACCGCTACCTCGACATCCGCCGCCAGCAGATCGCCGCGTCGCTGCGGATCCGCTCCCAGGCCACCTACCTCGCCAACGAGGTCATGCGCGAGCGGGGCTTCCTCTACGTCGAGACGCCGAACCTGACCCGCTCCACCCCCGAGGGCGCCCGCGACTTCCTCGTGCCGGTACGGCTCCAGCCGGGCAACTGGTACGCCCTGCCGCAGTCGCCGCAGCTGTTCAAGCAGCTCCTCATGGTCTCCGGCCTGGAGCGCTACTACCAGCTCGCGCGCTGCTTCCGCGACGAGGACCTGCGCGCCGACCGGCAGCCGGAGTTCACCCAGATCGACATCGAGATGTCGTTCGTCGACCAGGACGACGTCATCGAGCTCGGTGAGGCCCTCATCGGGCGGATCTGGAAGGAGACGCTCGGCTACGAGCTGCCCACGCCGCTGCCCCGGATGACCTACGCCGAGGCCATGGCGCGGTACGGCTCCGACAAGCCCGACCTGCGGTTCGGCGTCGAGCTGACCGAGCTGACCGACTACTTCGCGAACACCTCGTTCCGGGTCTTCCAGGCGCCCTACGTCGGGGCGGTCGTGATGCCCGGCGGCGCGTCCCAGACCCGCAGGGAGCTGGACGCCTGGCAGGAGTGGGCCAAGTCCCGCGGCGCCCGCGGACTGGCGTACGTCCTCGTCCAGGAGGACGGCCTGGGCGGCCCGGTGGCCAAGAACCTGTCGGAGGCCGAGAGCGCGGGCCTGGCCGAGGCGACCGGTGCGAAGCCGGGCGACGCCGTCTTCTTCGCCGCGGGCGCGAAGGCCGCCTCCCGCGAACTGCTCGGCGCCGCGCGGCTGGAGATCGGCCGCCGCTGCGGGCTGATCGACGAGTCGCTGTGGTCGTTCCTGTGGGTGGTCGACGCGCCCATGTTCGAGGAGGACGGCGAGGGCGGCTGGACCGCGGTCCATCACCCCTTCACGTCGCCCAAGCCCGAGTGGGCCGACAACTTCCAGGACCACCCGGCCGAGGCCCTCGCGTACGCGTACGACATGGTCTGCAACGGCATGGAGATCGGCGGCGGCTCCATCCGTATCCACCGGGCGGAGATGCAGCAGCGGGTCTTCGACGTGCTCGGCATCTCCAAGGAGGAGGCGGAGAGCAAGTTCGGCTTCCTGCTCGAGGCGTTCAAGTACGGCCCGCCGCCCCACGGGGGCATCGCGTACGGCTGGGACCGCATCTGCATGCTGCTGGCCGGCGGTGAGTCGATCCGCGACGTGATCGCGTTCCCGAAGACGGCGTCGGGCTACGACCCGCTCACCGGCGCGCCCACGCCGATCACGGGCGCCCAGCGCAAGGAGGCCGGGGTGGACGCCGCGCCGAAGGCGGAGGCGGCCACTCAGGGCTGACGGGCGGGCCCCGCGACGGGGACCTGTACGCGCGACGGCCGCCGGCCCCCGCAGGGGGACCGGCGGCCGTCCGCCGTGTCAGGAGACGACGACGTTCTTGACCAGGACCTTCAGCTTGGGGGCGTTGGAGCCGCCGTCGTCGCTGGTGATGTCGACCCCGTCCTTGGCGGTCTTCACCCCGCCCTTGACGATCTTGTCGACGATGTCCATGCCCTTCTTGACGATGCCGAAGGGCGTGTACGCCTGCGGGAGCTGCGCGTTCTCGTCGGTGTAGGAGATCGCGAACTGGCTGCCGTTCGAGTTGGACGCGTCGCCCGGCTGCGCCATGAAGACGACGCCGCGGGTGTACTGCGGCCCCAGGTTCTCGTCGTCGAACAGGTAGCCGGGGCCGCCCGTGCCGTCGGTCGGGTTCTCGCCGTCGCCCTTGGCCTGCGGGTCGCCGCACTGCAGCAGGCCGAGGCCGTTCGTCTGGATCGTCGTGAGCCGGTGGCAGACGGTGTTGTCGAAGAAGTTCTTCTTCGCCAGGAACGCGAACGAGTTGACCGTGCAGGGGGCGTCGCCGGTGGCCAGCTCGATCACGATGTCGCCGAGGTTGGTCCGCACGGTCATCGTGCTCGCCTTGATGACCGCCGCGCTCAGCCTCTTCGGCGGAAAGCCGACGAACTTGGCGGGGCTGCCGGTGTCGTCCTTGCGGTAGCTGCAGGTGACCTTGCGCAGGTCGGAGGGCTTCGGCGTCACCGTAGGCGGTGCCACGGTCGAGGGGGCCGCCGACGGCCCCACCGTGCTGGCCGAGGGGCTTGAACTGGCCGCCGCGTTGTCCTTCGAGCCGCCACTGCAGGCCGCGAGGCCGCCCGCCAGCGCGAGGACACCGAGCCCAAGGCCGAGGTGGAAGCCTCGCGTGCCGAGGGGGGTGGTGCGCCTGGCCGTGCTCCCGTACGGAGCCGGCTTCTGCCGATCAGTGTCGGTCACCGCTATGCCTTCCCTTTTTCCCTTGTTTACGACTGCTGCGTCACTCTATCCGTGATCCTCGTTGTGTTCGTGTAAAGCATGCGCCCCACGGGTATCACGAGAGTTTGCACTCATCTGTCTCTCAGAACTCCCTGCGAACCTCCTGGCGATCGGATCCGTATGAGGTGCAGGCGCCCCGGCATCACGGGGCGCCGCCAGGTCCCCTTCCAGGAGCGAGGAACGATGTTCGACCAGGTTTTCGGCCTTCCCGCGCACCCGCTGCTCGTCCACGCGGCGGTTGTCTTCGCCCCGCTTCTCGCGGTGCTCGCGATCGCCTACGTCGCCCTGCCGCGATTCCGGCACAAGCTCGACTGGGCCCTGGTGTTGTGCGCGCTGGCGGCGCCGGTGTCCGTCTTCGCCGCGAAGGAGAGCGGAGAGGCGCTGGAGCACCGGATGTTCGGCGGCAACGTGCCGGAGGCGGTCGAGTTCCACTCCCAGTTCGCCGACGTGCTCCTGCCGATAACCGCGATCCTGACCGTGGCCGCGCTGGCGCTCGTCTACCTCACGCGTAGCCGCCGCGGCCCCGACGGCGCCGGCCCGGCGCCCCGCGCCGTCACCGTCCTGGTGTCCGTCGCGTCGGTCGTGCTCGCCGTCGCCGTCGGCTACTACATCGTTCGTACCGGGGACGCGGGCGCGCGGGCGGTGTGGGCCGGCTGACCCGCGCGGGGCGGGCGCCCGGCGCCCGATCCTGCCGGTAGTGTCGGCGATGTGGACAGCCTGTTCGACTCGGCGGCCGAGGAGGCCCACCGCGGCCAGGAGCCCCTGGCCGTGCGCATGCGGCCGCGGGCGCTGGACGAGGTGATCGGCCAGCGGCACCTCCTCGGCCCCGGCACCCCGCTGCGGCGGCTGGTCGAGAGCGACGCCCCCATGTCGCTGTTCCTGTGGGGCCCGCCGGGGACCGGCAAGACCACGCTGGCCTACGTCGTCTCCAACGCCACCAGCCGGCGGTTCGTCGAGGTCTCGGCGGTGTCCGCCGGCGTCAAGGAGGTCCGGGCGGCGATCGAGCAGGCCCGGCGCGACCTGGGCATGACCGGCCGGCAGACGGTGCTGTTCGTCGACGAGGTCCACCGTTTCAACAAGGCCCAGCAGGACGCGCTGCTGCCGGCGGTGGAGAACCGCTGGGTCACGTTCATCGGCGCCACGACCGAGAACCCGTTCTTCTCCGTCATCTCGCCGCTGCTGTCCCGCTCGCTGCTGCTCACGCTGGAGCCGCTCGGCGACGACGACATCCGGGCGGTCCTGGAACGGGCCGTCGCCGATCCCCGGGGCCTGGACGGCCGGGTCGCCGTCCGTCCCGACGCCCTCGACCAGCTCGTACGGCTGGCCGGCGGCGACGCCCGCCGATCGCTCACCTACCTGGAGGCGGCGGCGCTGCTCGCGGACGACGTGACGGTCGACGTGGTCGAGAAGGCGGCCGACAAGGCGGCGGTCCGCTACGACCGGCAGGGCGACCAGCACTACGACGTGATCAGCGCGTTCATCAAGAGCATGCGCGGGTCGGACGCGGACGCCGCGCTGCACTACCTGGCGCGGATGGTCGAGGCGGGGGAGGACCCGCGTTTCATCGCCCGCCGCATCGTGATCTTCGCCTCGGAGGACGTGGGCATGGCCGACCCGACGTGCCTGCAGATCGCGGTGGCGGCGGCTCAGGCGGTCGAGTTCATCGGCCTGCCGGAGGGACGGATCAACCTGGCGCAGGCGGTCATCCACTGCGCGCTCGCGCCCAAGTCCAACGCCGTGGTGAAGGCCATCGGAGCGGCGTCCGACGACGTGCGCCGCGGCATGGTCGGCCGGATCCCCGGCCACCTGCGTGACGCCCACTACGCCGGGGCGAAGAAGCTCGGCCACGGCAAGGGCTACCAGTACCCCCACGACTTCGAGCACGGCCTGGTCCGGCAGGACTACGCGCCCGAGGAACTGCGCGAGCGGCGCTACTACGAGCCGACCGGGCACGGCGCGGAGGCCAGGTACGGCGAGCGGTGGGCCAGGATCCGCGCCTTCCTCAGGGGCGAATGAGCGCCGCAGGGCCGCCGTGGGCGTGTGATGCGGAACGGGGGGCAGGGCGTTCACGGTAAGGTCTTGCCATTCCGGCTCGGGTGATCTAAGGGAGATCGGCACATGCTTACCGCGGGAGAGCTCGCGGGCCTGGTCGTCGCCATTTTCTGGGCGATCCTGGTCTGCTTCATGGCCGTCGTGCTGGTCAGGCTGGCCCGGCTGCTCACCGAGACCCGCAGGTCGCTCGCCGAGCTCAGCGACCGGCTGGCGCCGCTGCTCGACGACATGGGCCAGACGGTCTCCGAGGCCAACCGGCGGCTGGTCGCCGTCGAGGCCGTCACCGAGAACGCCCGTCAGGTCACCGGGAACCTGGCGAGGATCACAGCGGTGGTCTCCACCCTGTTCGCCGGGCCGGTCATCAGGATCTCGGCGTTCGGGCACGGTCTGCGGGCCGCCATGTCCGGGCGGGAGCGGCGCGGGCCGGGCGCCTGGACCCGCGGCATGCGGACGGCCGAGCGCGGCGCCGCCGGTCCCCGCACGGGCGACCGGCCCCCGGCGGACCGGCGCGCGGCAGGTCGCGTGCCGGAGCCCCGGGCGGTCGGCCGGGGGCGCCGATGATCCGGCGACTGCTCTACATGGCCCTGGGCGCGTACCTCGCGGTCTGGACCATGCGTAAGCTTCAGTCATTGCGGCCCGACCACGTGGCCAGGCGCGCGGCCGACGAGCTGCGCGACTTCGCCGGCGACGTGCGCCGCCTGTCGGCGAGCAGGGAAACCGAGTTGCGCGCCGAGTTCGGGCTCGACAGGGTTGACCGTACCGCCACCAGCACAAACGACGACGCAAAGGATGGCCGCTGAGATGGAGTCGGCAGAGATCGCCCGCCGCTTCCTGCGTTTCTTCGAGGAACGCGGGCACACCGTCGTGCCCTCGGCCAGCCTGGTCGCCGAGGATCCGACGCTCCTGCTCGTGAACGCGGGCATGGTGCCCTTCAAGCCCTACTTCCTGGGTCAGCAGAAGCCCCCGTTCAAGCGGGCCACGAGCGTGCAGAAGGTGGTGCGCACGCTCGACATCGACGAGGTCGGCAAGACGACGCGCCACGCCAGCTTCTTCCAGATGCTCGGCAACTTCTCCTTCGGCGACTACTTCAAGGAGCAGGCGATCCCGTTCGCGTGGGAGCTGCTCACCCGGTCCGAGTCCGACGGCGGCTTCGGCTTCCCCGAGGACCGGCTCTGGGCGACCGTCTACCACGACGACGACGAGGCGTTCGAGATCTGGCACCGCAAGGTCGGCCTGCCCGCCGAGCGGGTCCAGCGCCGCGGCCTCGCGGACAACTACTGGCACATGGGCGTGCCCGGCCCCGGCGGCCCCTGCACCGAGATCTACTACGACCGCGGCCCGGAGTACGGCAGGGAGGGTGGTCCCGTCGCCGACGAGACCCGCTACCTGGAGGTCTGGAACAACGTCTTCATGCAGTTCCAGCTGAGCGCGGTCCGCAGCAAGGTCGACTTCGACGTCGCCGGGGAACTGCCGGCCAAGAGCGTCGACACGGGCATGGGCCTGGAGCGCATGGCCGCGATCCTGCAGGGCGTCGACAACATCTACGAGATCGACACCACGTACCGGATCCTCGACCGCGCGGCCGAGCTCACCAAGTCGAAGTACGGCCGCGACCGGCGCTCCGACGTCTCGCTGCGGGTGATCGCCGATCACATGCGCGCGGGCGTGATGCTCGTGGGCGACGGCGTGCTGCCCTCCAACGAGGGCCGCGGCTACGTGCTGCGCCGCATGCTCCGCCGGGCGATCCGCAACCTGCGCCTGCTCGGGGCGGGCGAGGAGCGCTACATGCACGAGCTCACCGCCGTCACCGTCGACGTGATGAGCAGGCTCTATCCCGAGCTCAAGAGCGACGCGGCCAACATCCACACCGTCATCGACGCGGAGGAGGCGTCCTTCCTGGGCACCCTCCGCACCGGTACGGCGATCTTCGACGCCGCGGTCGAGGAGACCAAGCGCAAGGGCGCGCCCACGCTCGGCGGCGACCAGGCGTTCCAGCTCCACGACACGTACGGCTTCCCGATCGACCTCACCCTCGAGATGGCCGCGGAGCAGGGGCTGGAGGTCGACGAGGAGGGCTTCCGGCGGCTCATGCAGGAGCAGCGCGACCGGGCCAAGGCCGACGCGGCGGCGAAGAAGACCGGCAACGCCGACATCTCCGTGTTCACCGGAATCCTGGAGAAGTCCGGCAAGGTCGCCTTCCTCGGCTACGAGTACACGACGGCCGAGGCGAACGTCGTGGGCCTGCTGGCCGACGGCGTGTCGGTGCCCGCCGCGGGTGCGGGGACGACGCTGGAGGTCGTGCTCGACCGGACCCCCTTCTATCCCGAGGGCGGCGGCCAGCTCTCCGACCAGGGACTGATCCGCACCGGCGGCGCCGAGATCGAGGTGCTCGACGTGCAGTCGCCGATCACCGGTCTCGTCGTACACCGGGGCAAGGTCCGTACCGGCGAGGTCCGGGTGGGCGACCAGGCGCACGCGGAGATCGACCTGGAGCGGCGGCGGGCCATCTCCCGCAGCCACACCGCGACCCACCTGGTCCACCGCGGGTTCCGCAACGCGCTCGGCGAGTCGGCGGCCCAGGCGGGCTCGGAGAACTCGCCCGGCCGGTTCCGCTTCGACTTCACCGCCGCCGGGGCGATCTCGCACAGCGTCCTGCGCGACGTCGAGGACGAGGTCAACGCGGTCCTGATCGACGACCTCACGGTCAACGCGTTCTACACGAGCCAGGCGGAGGCCCGCGCGATGGGCGCCCTGGCCCTGTTCGGCGAGAAGTACGGCAACGAGGTCCGCGTCGTCGAGGTCGGCGACTACTCCCGGGAGCTGTGCGGCGGCACCCACGTGGCCAGCTCCGGGCAGCTCGGCCTGATCAAGGTCCTCGGGGAGGCGTCGATCGGCGCCGGCGTCCGCCGGGTCGAGGCGCTCGTCGGCACCGACGCGTTCCGGTTCCTCGCCCGCGAGAGCGTGCTGGTGGCGCAGCTCAGCGAGCAGCTCAAGGTCCGCCGCGAGGAGCTGCCCGAGCGCATTGAGGGCATCGTCACCCGGCTGCGGACCGCGGAGAAGGAGCTGGAGCGGCTCCGCTCCGCCCAGGTCCTCGCCGTGGCGGGCGAGCTCGCCGCGGGCGCCCGCGACATCCAGGGCGTCTCGGTCGTGACACACCGCGCGCCTGATGGCACCTCCGCCGACGACCTGCGTAAACTCGCCCTTGATGTGCGCGGGCGGTTCCCGGGCGACCGCGCCGCGGTCGTCGTCGTGTCCGGTGTCCCCTCCGATCGGCCGGTCGTCGTGGCCGTGGTCAACGAGGCGGGGCGCGAACGAGGGCTCAAGGCCGGCAGGCTCGTCGGCGTCGCCGCCAAGACTCTTGGGGGTGGCGGTGGCGGCAAGGACGACGTGGCGCAGGGCGGAGGAAGCCGTCCCGAGGCGATCGGGGACGCGCTGCGCGCGGTCGAGGAGACAATCACCTCCTCACTCGGCTGACCGGCCGGGTGAGGGTGGGGACGGACCCATGAGGCACGGCGTCCGCGTCGGCGTCGACGTCGGCACCGTCCGTATCGGCGTGGCCCGCAGCGATCCCTCGGGGTTGCTCGCCACGCCGGTCGAGACCGTACGGCGCGGCCGGGGCGACCTCGGCAGGATCGCGGCGATCGCCGCCGAGCACGAGGCGATCGAGATACTCGTCGGACTGCCGACGTCCCTGTCGGGCAGGGAGAGCCACGCGGCCGCGGCCGCCCGGGAGTTCGCCGGACGGCTCGCCGCCCGGGTGACCCCGGTGCCGGTACGGCTGGTGGACGAGCGGCTGAGCACGGTCACGGCCCAGCGCGGGCTGCGGTCGAGCGGGGTCAGGGCGCGCGACCAGCGCGACGTCGTCGACCAGGCCGCCGCGGTGGTACTCCTGCAGGCGGCGCTGGACGGCGAGCGGATCTCCGGCCGGCCACCGGGACGACCACTGGAACCACCGCCGGGCCGCGGGCCCGGCGAGGAAGCGAGCGGCGGGACCGGCAGGTGAAGGCGTCACCGGCCCTGGTGGCCGGAGCCGCCGCGGTCACGGCGGCGATCGCCTTCGGGGTCCACGCCGCCGTGCGGCAGGAACCGGGGGCCGCCGACTACGCGGGCGCCGGCTACGGCGCCGTCAACGTGGACATCACGCCCGGAGCGAGCGCCGGGGACATCGGCCGGAGTCTGGAGCGGGCGGGCGTCGTGGCCAGTTCCAGGTCCTTCGTCCACGAGGTCACCGCGCGGGCGAAGGAGAACACCCTGCGGCCCGGCCGCTACCGGTTGCGGCGGCACATGGCGGCGGCGTCGGCCCTCGACCTGCTGCTCGCGCCCGGCTCCCGCGTCGTGCGCACGGTGACCGTGCCCGAGGGCCTGCGCACGGCGGAGGTGCTGACCGTCCTCGCGGCCGGCACGGGCATCCCGCTGGCGGACTTCACCAGCGCCGCCGCGCGGCCCGGCGACCTGCGGCTGCCCCCGTACGCCGAGGGCGACATCGAGGGCTTCCTGTTCCCCGCGACGTACGAGATCGAGCCGGGCACGACGGCGAGGGCGCTGCTGCGGAGCATGATCGCGCGGTTCCGGGTGGCGGCGGTCAAGCTGGCACTTGAGCGGTCCGCACCGGCCGTCAGGCTGACGCCGCGGCAGGCGGTGACCGTGGCGAGCATCGTGCAGGCGGAGGGCGGCGTCGAGGCCGACTACCCCAAGGTCTCCCGGGTGGTGCAGAACCGGCTGGCGCGCGGCGCGAAGCTGGAGATGGACAGCACGGTCAACTACGCGCTGAAGCGGCACACGCTGAAGGTCTCGGAGGCGGACACCCGGATCGAGTCGCCGTACAACACCTACCGTCGCCCGGGTCTGCCGCCGGGCCCGATCGGCAACCCGGGGGAGAGTGCCCTCAGGGCGACCCTGCACCCCGCCGTGGGCGATTGGTACTGGTTTGTCACGACTGATCCCCGTCGTAAAATCACCAAATTCACTGACAACGAGGCTGAGTTCAGGAAATATCGGCAAGAGCTGAACAGGTATCTCGGGACGAACTAGTGGTCTTCGGTACACCCCTCCCCGGTGAGGCGTGCCCGTCGCGGGCACGCCGGGCTCGCCACGCGTGCGCTCCGGGGGACGCGATCCTCACGTTTTCGACCCCCCTCGGTTTGGCGCACTCGCTTGACGGCAGGCCGCTCGTACCGAGAGATTGGCCAGCGCACTATGAATGACTTGGACATGGACTTCCTGCTCGGCTCGGAGGACGACGACGGGCCTCCCAGGCGTCGCCAGCCCGGCAGCCGCAGCCAGCAGCGGCGGAGCCGGAGGCGGCGCAAACGGCAGCGGCGCAAGGGTTTCGCCGCCACCGTGTTCGCCGTTGTGATCATCACCGGCGTGCTGGGCGGGGCCGGTTACTACGGGTTCAACCTGGTCCGCGGCGTGATGGTCCCGAAGGACTTCGCGGGTCCCGGCACGGGCGAGGTCACCGTGGAGATCAAGGAGGGCGCCACCGCCAGCGACGTCGCCGAGATGCTGGCCGACGAGGGCGTCGTGGCGAGCGCGCGGGCGTTCGTGAACGCCATCGGCGCGGCCGGCAAGAGCGCCTCGCTCCAGCCCGGCGAGTACGTCCTGCGCAAGGGGATGCCGGCGGCCGAGGCGGTCACCCTGCTCGACCCCAAGAAGCGGGTGCTCAACCAGCTGACGATCCGCGAGGGCCTGCGGCTCAGCAAGATCTTCGATGAGCTGTCCACGGCGACCGGCAAGCCGGTCGACGAGTTCAAGAAGGCCTCCCGATCCGATCTCGGGCTCCCGCCGTACGCGAAGGGCCGCCTTGAGGGCTTCGCGTTCCCGGCGACGTACGAGATCAGTCCGAAGCTCTCCGCTCAGGACATCCTGACCAAGATGGTCGACCGCTTCAACCAGGCGGCGGAGCACGCCGATCTGGAGGGTCAGGCCAAGCAGCTCGGCGTCTCGCCCCGGCAGATCATCATCGTCGCCAGCATCGTCCAGGCCGAGGCGGGGAACGTCCAGGACATGCCGAAGGTGGCCCGGGTGATCTACAACCGGCTCGGCCGCAACCCTCCGATGAACCTGGCGATGGACAGCACGGTCATGTACGGCCTCGACAAATACGGCATCTCGGCGTCCAACGCCGATCTGCGGAGCACCTCGCCGTACAACACCTACAAACGGCCGGGCCTGCCGCCGGGACCGATCAGCAACCCGGGCGACCACGCGATCGACGCCGCGCTGCACCCCGCCGACGGCAACTGGCTGTGGTTCGTGACCACCGATCCGAAGCGGGGCATCACCAAGTTCACGGACAACGAGTCCGACTTCATCAAGATCCGCGACGAGTTCAACAGGAACAACGGCTGATGGCGGGGCACGTCGCCGGAGCGCGCCGGGCCGCGGTGCTCGGCTCGCCCGTCGCCCACTCGCTGTCGCCGTTCCTGCACCGGGCCGCGTACGCCGCGCTCGGCCTGCACGACTGGCGCTACGACGCGATCGAGTGCGCGGAGGACGACCTCGCCGGGCTGCTGGAGACGATGGGCCCGGAATGGGCGGGCGTGTCGCTCACGATGCCGCTGAAGCGCGTGGTGCTGCCGCTGCTCGACACGGTCTCGGAGCTGGCCGTGGAGGTGGGCGGCGCCAACACCGTCGTCTTCCGCGACGGGCGGCGGCACGGCGAGAACACGGACGTGTACGGCATCGTGCGGGCGCTGGCCGAGGCGGGGGTGCCCGCCCCGGCCAGCGCGACGGTCCTCGGCGGGGGCGCCACCGCCGCCTCGGCCCTGGCCGCCCTGCGCGAGCTGGGGCTGACCACCGTCACCCTGGTCGTCCGCGACCCCTCCCGGGCCGGCGAGACGCTGAGCGTCGCCGAGCGGCTCGGCGTGACCGTGATCGTCCGCGGTTTCGGCGACCTCCCCGGCGGCGCCGACCTGGTCGTCTCGACGCTCCCGTCCGGGGCGGCGGACGGCGTCGCCGACGTGGTGGCCGCCTCCCTCCCCGACAAGGGCGCCGTCTTCGACGTCGTCTACTCGCCCTGGCCGACCGCGCTCGCGACGGCCGTACGCGATCGGGGACGCACGGTGGTCGGTGGGCTGCCGATGCTGCTGCACCAGGCGGTGCGGCAGGTGGAGCTGATGACCGGTCGCACGGACGTCCCCGTGGAGGCGATGCGCGCGGCCGGCGAGGCCGAGCTGGCCCGCCGGGCGGGCTGAGCGCGCGGGGGAATTGTTGGGGGGCCTTCCGGGGTTGTGGTAACGTAAGCACTCGATCGGTCCGGCATGACGCTGGACGCGCAAGCGGAGGTCCTCCTCCCACCTGATCCGCCGAAAGGCGGACGGGTCAAGGATCACACCGGAGTTTTCGGTAGGAGAGCTCAGTGACCCCGCATGCGTGACGTGCGGGGTTTTTCGTGTTCCCTGCACGGTCGAGCACCAAGCGGAGATCTTTGGAGGTCCCATCAGCACCGAGCCCCGCATCAACGACCGTATTCGTGTGCCCGAGGTCCGCCTCGTCGGCCCGAACGGCGAACAGGTCGGCATCGTCTCCATCGGCGACGCGCTGAAGCTCGCGCAGGAGAGCGACCTCGATCTCGTCGAAGTCGCGGCCACGGCCCGCCCGCCCGTCTGCAAGCTCATGGACTACGGCAAGTTCAAGTACGAGTCGGCCATGAAGGCGCGCGAGGCCCGTCGCAACCAGGCGCACACGATCATCAAGGAGATCAAGCTCCGGCCGAAGATCGACCCGCACGACTACGAGACCAAGAAGGGTCACGTCGTGCGGTTCCTCAAGGCGGGAGACAAGGTCAAGGTCACCATCATGTTCCGTGGCCGCGAGCAGTCGCGCCCGGAGCTGGGCTTCCGGCTGCTCCAGCGCCTGGCCGAGGACGTCACCGAGCTGGGTTTCGTGGAGTCACAGCCCAAGCAGGACGGTCGTAACATGATCATGGTGATCGGGCCGCACAAGAAGAAGGCCGAGGCCAGGGCCGAGAAGGCCGCGGCCAGGGCCCATCGCGGGGACGATTCGACGGACGGCTCCGCCGGGGAACTGGACGAGCAGCCTCCGGCGACGTCGGTCTGAACCATCGCGCGACGCCGCCGACGACACGAAGAAACCGGGACCGGGACGGTCTCGCGGAGCCAGGCAGTTGCCGCAGGCTCGGGAAACCGGCCCGGGTCTCGGCACGGACGAATGAGGGAGAGACGGCTGACATGCCGAAGATGAAGTCGCACAGCGGTGCGAAGAAGCGGTTCCGGCTCACCGGGACCGGCAAGATTGTCCGCCGCCGTGCCAACCGGCAGCACCTTTTCGAGCACAAGCCGTCCACCCGTACGCGCCGTCTCGAGGGCGTCGTCGTCATGTCCGACGCCGACACCAAGAAGATCAAGAAGCTGCTCGCTAAGTAACGACCCGGGGAGACTGAAAAATGGCACGCGTGAAGAGGGCGCTCAACGCCAAGAAGAAGCGCCGGGTCGTTCTCGAACGGGCAAGCGGTTACCGGGGTCAGCGCTCGCGGCTCTACCGCAAGGCCAAGGAGCAGATGCTCCACTCGATGACCTATGCGTACCGGGACCGCAAGGACCGGAAGGGCAACTTCCGCCGGCTGTGGATCCAGCGGATCAACGCCGCGGCCCGCCTCAACGGCATGACCTACAACCGGTTCATCCAGGGCCTGCGCCTGGCCGGCATCGAGGTCGACCGCAAGATCCTGGCCGACCTCGCGGTGAACGACGCGGCGACCTTCGCCACGCTCGTCGAGTCCGCGAAGAAGGCGCTGCCGTCCGACGTCAACGCGCCGGTCGCCTGACACCGCTCCGATGAGGGCCCGCCGTCGCCGGCGGGCCCTCATTCACATTGAGGGGGGAAGAGTCCCGCATGGCGGAACTCACCAACATCAGGTCACCCCGCGTCAAGGCGGCGCGCCGGCTGGCCAAGCGGGCCTTCCGCGACCGTGACCGGGCGTTCCTCGCCGAGGGTCCCCAGGCGGTCCGTGAGGCGCTGGCCGTCGAGGGCGTCACGGTCGAGTTGTTCGCGACCGCGGACGCCGAGGTCCGGCACGCCGACATCGTCGCCGCCGCCGTGGCCCGCGGCATCCCGGTGCACCGCTCCAGCGGTGAGGTGATGACCGAGCTGACGCAGACCGTCACCCCCCAGGGTCTGCTGGCGGTGTGCCGCTTCGTCCACGTGCCGCTGCCGGAGGCCGTACCGCCGGGCGCCCGCCTGGTGGCCGTGCTGGCCCACGTGCGGGATCCCGGGAACGCCGGCACCGTGCTGCGCACGGCCGACGCGGCCGGGGCCGACGCCGTCGTCTTCACTGACGCGTCCGTCGACCCCTACAACGGCAAGTGCGTCCGCGCCAGCGCGGGGAGCCTGTTCCACCTGCCCGTCGCCACCGGCGCGCCCGTGCCCGACGCCGTACGGCACGCCCGGCAGGCGGGGCTCCGGGTGCTCGCCGCGGACGGGACGGCGACCAGGACGCTCGACGAGGTGGACCTGTCCGGCCCGACGGCGTGGCTGTTCGGCAACGAGGCGTGGGGTCTGCCGCCGGAGCTGCTCGAACTCGCCGACGAGGTGGTCCGCGTGCCGATCTACGGCAGGGCCGAGAGTCTCAACCTCGCCACCGCGGCGGCGGTCTGCCTGTACGCGTCCGCCCGGGTGCAACGCCAGAGCTTATATCCGGTGGAACATCCCCCCACCCCCGCCTCCTGAGGCTGCCGGCGCCCTCCGGAAACCCGCTATTGTCGGCGATGGAGTCGCGGTGAACCGGGACGCCGGGCCTGCGGGCCGGGCCGTCCGCGGGGTCCGGCAGAGGTGGAGGAGACGGTTTCGTGCGTGGTGACGGCACCCCCGGCGGCGCCCTCGGCGAGGGGGACGGCGGGAGTGACCTCATCGACGTGGACGAGCTGCCCGACGGCCTGGTGGCGGCTGACCATCGGGGCGTCGTGCTCATGGTCAACCGGGTCGCCGAGCGCCTGACGGGGGTGGGCCGCGAGGCCGCGGTCGGCAGGCTGATCGGCGACGTCCTGCCGTTCCGTGACCCCGACGGCCGCGACTGGTGGAAGTGGCTCGACCCCCAGGGCGGGCTGATCAGCCGCAGCCGGCAGCCGGAGCGCCCGCTGCACCTGCCCGGCCGGCAGGAGCTTCTGGTGGCCGCGCGGTTCGTCCGCGCGCCCGCGCGCGGCGGACCGGTCACCCGGGTCGTGATCACGCTGCGCGACGCCTCCGCCCGGGCCCGGGTCGAGCGCAGCCGCGCCGACCTCGTGTCCACCGTCGCCCACGAGCTGAGGTCACCGCTGACGAGCGTCAAAGGGTTCACCGCGACGCTGCTGGCCAAGTGGGAGCGGTTCACCGACGCGCAGAAGCTCGTCATGCTGGAGACCGTCAACGCCGACGCCGACCGGGTGACCCGGCTGATCACCGAGCTTCTCGACGTGTCGCGGATCGAGTCGGGCCGCGTGGAGATCCACCGGCAGGTCGTGGACATCCCGGCGCGGGCCCGCCGGATCGTCGCCGGGCGGGTCGCGGCGGGGGAGCCGGCGGATCGCTTCGCCCTGGAGGTGCTCGGCGACCTGCCGGAGATCTGGGCGGATCAGGACAAGATCGACCAGATCCTCGCCAACCTCGTGGAAAACGGGGTGCGCCACGGTCGCGGTACGGTGACGATAGTGGTGGAGCCGGTCGAGTGGGGAGTAGCCGTGGCGGTCCGCGACCAGGGTGAGGGTGTGGCACCCGAGCTGGTTGACCGTGTCTTCCGCCAGTTCTGGCGGGGCCACGGGCGGCGGCGCGGCGGCACCGGGCTCGGCCTGTTCATCGTCAAGGGGCTGGTCGAGGCGCACGGTGGCTCGATCACCGTGCAGCGCGCGCCCGGCGGTGGCGCCGAGTTCCGATTTAGTCTGCCCACCGGCACCCCTGACTTCGCCTGAACGCGGCGCCTGTCCACACGCTCCGCGCGCGAAGGACGGCCCGGTGGGCTGATCCGACTAAAGTAGTCGTCGCTGAGCGCCCGGCGCTCGCACGCCCTGGATACGGAGCTCTCTCTTGTCGAACACCTATGACCCCGTCGAGGTGACGCCGTTGCACACCGACGAGGTGGCGAAGGCGCAGGACGACGCGCTCGCCGCCATCGCCGCGGCCCGCGATCTCGACGAACTGAAGCAGGCCCGGCTGGCGCACGCCGGTGACCGCTCGCCGATCGCGCTGGCCAACCGGGAGATCGGCGCGCTGCCGCCCGCCGCGCGCGCCGAGGCGGGCAAGCGGATCGGCGCGGCCCGCAAGGCGATCGGCGCGGCCGTCGCCGCACGTCAGGCCGAGCTTGAGGCCGAACGTGACGCGCGCGTTCTCATCGAGGAGACGGTCGATGTCACGCTGCCCTGGGACCGCGTTCCACGCGGCGCCCGGCACCCTCTCACCACGCTCCAGGAGCGCGTCGCCGACGCCTTTGTGGCGATGGGATACGAGGTGGCCGAAGGACCGGAGCTCGAAGGCGAGTGGTTCAACTTCGACGCGTTGAACATCGCGCCCGATCACCCGGCCCGCTCCGACCACGACACGTTCTTCGTCGAGAGCACCGGCTCGGGCAAGGTACTGCGCACGCAGACCTCGCCCGTGCAGATCAGGACCCTGCTGTCGCGCGCGCTGCCGGTGTACGTGATCTCGCCGGGCAAGGTGTTCCGCACCGACGAGCTCGACGCCACCCACACCCCGGTGTTCCACCAGGTCGAGGGTCTCGCGGTCGACAAGGGGCTGACGATGGCCCACCTCAAGGGCACGCTCGACCGGTTCGCCGAGGTCATGTTCGGCGAGGGCATCAGCACGCGCTTCCGGCCCAACTACTTCCCGTTCACCGAGCCGTCCGCCGAGATGGACCTGCGCTGCTTCGTCTGCCGCGGCTCCTCGGCCGTGCCCGGCAACCCGCCCTGCCGCACCTGCAAGTCGGAGGGCTGGATCGAGTGGGGCGGCTGCGGGATGGTCAACCCGCGCGTGCTGATCGCGTGCGGCGTCGACCCGTCCGTCTACTCCGGTTTCGCCTTCGGGATGGGCATCGAGCGCACGCTGATGTTCCGCCACAACGCCGACGACATGCGCGACATGGTCGAGGGCGACATCCGGTTCACCCTTCCGTTCGGGCTGGAGGTCTGATGAAGGTCCCGCTTTCCTGGCTGCGGGAGTACGTCGACCTGCCCGCGGTCACCGCCCACGAGGTCGCCGAGCGGCTCACCGCCGCCGGCCTCAAGCTGGAGGCGATCTCCTCCCACGGCCACGAGATCAAGAATGTGGTCGTCGGCCGGGTCCTCGAGATCGAGGAGCTGACCGGGTTCAAGAAGCCCATCCGGCACTGCCGGGTCGAGGTCGGGGAGGCGACGCCGCGCGAGATCATCTGCGGCGCCGTCAACTTCACCGAGGGCGCCGTGGTCCCGGTCGCGCTGCCCGGCGCCGTGCTCCCGGGCGGCTTCGAGATCGGCTCCCGCAAGACCTACGGGCGGCTGTCGGACGGCATGATCTGCTCCGAGGCCGAGCTGGGCGTCGCCGACTCGTCCCCGGGCATCCTGCTGCTGCCGCAGGACACCCGGATCGGCACCGACGTCGTCGAGCTGCTCGGCCTGCGCGACGAGGTCCTGGAGCTGGAGATCACCCCCGACAAGGGCTTCGCCCTGTCCATCCGCGGCGTGGCCCGCGAGGCGGCCATCGCGTTCGGCGTGCCGTTCCGCGACCCGGCCGCGATCGAGCTCCCCGCCGCGACCGGCGAGTCGTGGCCGGCCTCGATCGGCGACCCGACCGCCTGCGACCGCTTCGTGCTGCGGTCGGTCACCGGGTTCGACCCCGCCGCCGAGACCCCGCTGTGGATGCGGGTGCGGCTGGCCCGGGCCGGCATGCGCTCGGTCTCGCTCGCCGTCGACGTGACCAACTACGTGATGCTGGAGCTCGGTCAGCCGCTGCACGCGTTCGACCGGTCCCGCCTGTCCGGCGCGATCGTCGTCCGGCGGGCCCGGCCCGGGGAGTCACTGGAGACGCTCGACCACGTGACGCGCACGCTCCACGAGGACGACATCCTGATCACCGACGCGTCGGGGCCGATCTCAATGGCGGGCACCATGGGAGGCCTGCACACCGAGATCTCCGCCGAGTCGGCCGACATCGTCATCGAGGCCGCGCACTTCTCCGCGACCGGCATCGCACGCGAGTCCCGCCGGCACAACCTGGTCAGCGAGGCGTCCAAGCGCTTCGAGCGGGGCGTCGACCGCGAGCTGCCCCTGGCCGCGTCGTGGCGGGCCGTCCAGCTGCTGACCGAGCTCGGCGGGGCCGTCGCCGAGCCGGGCGTCACCCACGCCCAGGCGGAGGTGGCGCCGGTCACGATCACCATCCCGGCTGACCATCCCGACCGGGTCGCCGGCATGGCGTACGGGCGTGAGACGGTGATCCGCCGGCTCGAGCAGGTCGGCTGCACGGTGACCGAGGGCGCGGCCGGCGCCCCCGCGCCCGCCGGCGGTCACGGCGTCGCGGCGACCGGCGTGGTGTCCACCGCCGACCTCGCCGGCAAGCTGGCCGTGCGCGGAGACGACCTGATCACGGTCGTCCCGCCGAGCTGGCGTCCCGACCTGACCGACCCCAACGACCTCGCGGAGGAGGTCATCCGGCTCGAAGGCTACGACAGGCTGCCGTCGGTCCTGCCGCACGCCCCCGCCGGGGCCGGGCTGACCGAGAACCAGCGGCTGCGCCGCCGGGCCGGGCGGGCGCTCGCGCTGTCGGGCTACGCCGAGGTGTTGTCCTACCCCTTCGTCGGCGCGCGCGACCTCGACGACCTGCTGCTCCCCGAGGACGACCCGCGCAGGAGGGTGACCCGGCTGGTCAACCCGCTGAGCGAGGACGAGCCCTACCTGCGGACGACCCTGCTGCCGGGCCTGCTGAAGACCCTGGCCCGCAACGTGGGCCGCGGATCCGCCGACGCGGCGCTGTTCGAGATCGGCCTGGTCTACCGGCCGGAGCCGGACGCCCCCGGGGCGGCCCCGGTGCTGGCCGTCGACCGGCGTCCCACGCCGGAGGAACTGGCCGCGATCGAGCGCGCGCTGCCACGGCAGCCGGTCCGCGTGGCCGCCGTTCTCGCCGGAGAGTTCGAACGGTCGGGCTGGTGGGGCCGGGGCCGCCAGGCGTCCTGGGCCGACGCGATCGAGGCGGCCCGCACGATCGCCAGAGAGGCCGGCGTCGAGCTCGGCGTCCGGGCGGACCGGCACGAGCCGTGGCACCCCGGGCGGTGCGCGGCGCTGAGCGTCACCGACCCGGAGACCGGCGAGCAGGTGATCGTCGGTCACGCGGGTGAGCTGCACCCCCGCGTGGCCGAGGCGTACGGCCTGCCGCCGCGGACCGCGGCGGTCGAGCTGGAGCTGTCGCTGCTGGCGCCGTCCGGGCCGGTGCAGGCCCCCGCGGTCTCCAGCTACCCCGTGGCCACTCAGGACGTCGCGCTGATCGTCCCGGTCGCCACGCCGGTCGCCGATGTCGAGGTGGCGCTGCGCGAGGGCGCCGGCGAGCTGCTGGAGTCGATCCGGCTGTTCGACGTCTACACCGGTGCCCAGGCGGGCGAGGGGAACAAGTCGCTCGCCTACACGCTGCGGTTCCGGGCCCCCGACCGCACGCTCACCGTCGAGGAGACCACGGCCGCGCGCGCCGCCGCCGTGGCCCTGGCGGGCGAGCGGACCGGGGCGCAGCTCCGCGGAGCCTGACGACGCGCCGCCGCGGGTGCCCGGTCGTCCGGGCACCCGCCGCCGCGTGTGGGAGGACCGGCCGCCCTTCCCGCGGGCCGGTCCTACCTGCCGTACAGCTCGAAGTCGTACAGCGAGTAGCCGTACGACGTGCCCCGCTTTACGCCCTGCATCCGCACGTAGCGGGCGCTCACGGGGGTGAAGGCGGCGACGTCGGTGCCGCCGTCACCTGTGGTGGTGCCGTAGACCGTGGTCCAGGTCGCGCCGTCGCCAGAGACCTGGACGCGGTACGACGAGCCGTAGGCGGTCTCCCAGTGCAGGATGGCCCGCCCGACGGTCCGCGCCGAGCCCAGGTCGACCTGGAGGTACTGGTTGTCGCTCCAGCCGCTCGCCCA
This sequence comes from Microbispora oryzae, assembly GCF_017896165.1. GTDB lineage: Bacteria > Actinomycetota > Actinomycetes > Streptosporangiales > Streptosporangiaceae > Microbispora > Microbispora oryzae. The sequence goes on along the minus strand of NZ_JAFCNB010000026.1, from coordinate 17,305 downwards.
CCGGGAGCCGGGGTCGCCGTCGACCGCCCGGCCCGGGGTGTAGGAGCCCTGTGAGCTCGACGCCGTCGCCGTACGGCCCTGGGCCAGGTCCGTCACGTCGTCGCCGCGGTGCGCCGGGAAGGACACCACCTGCTGGTAGGTCGGCCGGTTCTGCCAGGAGATCAGCGGGTGCTTGACCCCGCCGAGGGGCGACTGGCGGATCGCGTCGGCGCACCACTGGTCGCCGGCGGAGCAGGAGTCGTCTCCCGGGTAGGTCGTCGTGGCCGGTTCGGCCACCGCGGCCGCCAGGCTGTCGAGCAGGACCGTACGGCAGGCCGCGAGCGTGTCCCCGCAGAACCTCGCGGGCAGCGGCCCGGCGACCGGGTCGCCGAGCACGGCCCGGATGTCCTTGTCCACGTAGCCCCACCAGCCGTACTGGAACGCCGACCCCTTGTGCGCCTGGGCCTCGTTGGCCGAGGAGGGCAGCGACGACACGTCGCCCTGTTGGTGCCCGGAGGGCGACTCGTTGATCTGCAGCGCGTTGACCAGCGCCTGGTAGAGGCCGTCGCCGAGCCCGGGCCGGAACTGTGCCCGCACGAGCTTCGGCCACCACGCGTCGAAGATCCGGATGGCGGTCGCGTCGGCGTACGCCTTGCCGCCGGGAGAGCTCTCGACCCGCTTGGCGCCCGCGGACGCCCAGGCCGACAGCGCGGAGACGGCCGACGCCAGCGACGGGTCGGTCACCGGCGCGCTGCCGATCACCCGCAGGAGCTTGGGCAGCACCCTGGAGCCGCGCAGGTCGGTCACCGCGGCCGACGCCATGATCTTCACCACTCCGGCGCGGTCGATCGGCCCGCCGGCGAGCGCGGCCTTCACCGGCGCGTCCAGCAGGTCGGCCCGGTGCACCGATCCGAAGCTGAAGTTGCCGTCGGCCGCGCCGTAGTCCTTGGCCTGCTTGTTGTTCCAGCTGACGAAGTAGTCCTGGTTCACCGCCTGCGGATGGGCCGGGTCCGCCGCGTACGTGGCGGTGTTGCCCGCCGGGTCGAAACCGGCCCACTCGTGCGCGGAGTCCCCGGTCATCGGCAGGTTCGGGTCCGACACCGCCGACCGCACGGGCACGTCGCCCGACATGAAGTACGCCGATTCCGACGAGTTCACGTAGAACCAGTTGAACGCGAAGCCGATCTTGGCGGCGGAGTTCTGGAAAGCCGCCGCCGAGCCCATCTCGGCCGGGTCGTCGAACATCTGGAAGCCCACGGCCGAGTCGGCCTCGTGCTGGTAGGTCGAGCGGAGCGTGGTGAAGGCCGTCGGCACCCCGCCGACCGTCCCGCGCCAGGTCACCAGGCCGTACTTGGTCCGCTTGATCACCAGGTCGTACGAGCCCGCGCCGGTGGAGTCGGCGGTGTTCGGCTTCCAGGAGTTCGTCTTCTTCAGCGTCTCCATGGCGGTGCAGGTGCCGTGGTACAGGTAGTGGTTGGAGGAGACCGAGGGCGTGCCGCCGTCCGGGTCGCACAGCGTCACGGCGTAGGTGTCCGTGATGTCCTCGCCCGCCGAGGTGGCGCTCCAGGCGTAGTCGGTGCCGCGGCCGAGCAGGACGTACATGCCGAGCCCGGCGAAGGCCGCGCCCCGGGCGCGGATGCCGGGCCCGGACAGCTCCTCCAGCATCAGCAGCTGCGGCGCGAAGTAGCCGGTCTGCGGGCCGAACACGGCGATCGGGTGGCCGCCGGCCGACCTGGCGCCGGAGACGACGATCGCGTTGGACATGCTCGGCTTGGACCCGTCGACGGTGAGCCCGGTCAGCGCGCTCGTCCCGGCGGTCGTGGCGGAGGTGGCGGTGCCCCTCTCGTTCTCGGTGATGTCGACGGGCGCGGCCGACGGATCGGGGAGCACGACCCCGGTCGCGCCGGAGGGCGCCGTCCCCGACGGGAAGCTCTGTCCGTCGTGCAGGGTGACGACCGTCTCCGGGTCGTCCTGCTCCCGGAACGCCGACCAGACCCGGTCGCCCTGTTGTGCGCCGTACTTCGCGCGGGCGGCCACGCGGACCAGGGCCGACTGCATCTCAGCGCCGCCACCGCCGCCGAACAGGCCGCCGATGACGCCCGAGATCGCGATGAGGTCGGTCATGGTGAAGTCCACCGGGCCGCCGGCGTTGGTGATCGCGTCGAGGTGGCCGGTCAGGACGTACTCGCCGGGGCAGTCCCGGTTGGCCATGCAGTGGTCGATGTACGCGTTGATTCCGGCCACGTAGTTCCGGACGTCCGCGTAGAGCTGGGCGCCGCGCGGCCCCGAGGCGTTGATCCGGTCGATCTGGGCCCGCAGGTCGGCCTCGGTGTACGGGGAGTTGCGCCAGACGCTCTGCTCGAGGTCCCGGTTGCCCTTGGCGCCCCCGGCGAACGGCGTGAGCTCGCCCCGGCCGACGTGCCGCATCAGGTCCATGAGCCACAGCCGGTCCTGCGCGCCCGCGTAGCCGGCGCCGAACATCGTGCCCTCGCGGGTGGTGCCGGTGATGTGCGGGACGCCGGTCGCCTTGTCTCGGACGATCGTCACGTCCGAGCGCGGCTTGGTCGTGGAGGCCACCTGGGCCGCCGGGACGCCGAAGCCGCTGTCGTTGAAGAACGCGCTGATCTGCTCGTCGCTGAGGCCGGTGTATCCCGCGACCAAATTGGCGTACCGGCCGAGCTGGTCGGTGCTGTGACCGGGATACGTGCCCAGGGCCTGGTTGCCGAGGATGTCGACGAGGGTGGCGTTGCCGTTCTGCCCGGGCGGCAGCACGTCGGCGCACTGCCCGAGACAGTAGTCGTCGGACGGGTAGGAGGAGGCCACCGACGGTGCCGCGGGGAGGACGGCGGCGACGAGGGCCAGCGCGGCGGCAGCGGTGATCGCCCGTCGTAGGCGCGGGTGCATGGGGGAACTTCCCTTCGCGGAATCGGGGGGTGAAGGGACGGCCGGCCGTGCGGGTGTTCAGCGCGCTGGAATATGAGTAGTGCTCAACTCGGGACGATACGCGGGGGACAGGGGACCGGCAATGGGGGAATCATGGCCCGGTCGTCCCGGAGCGCGCCCTGCTTCCGGGACCGCGCCGACGGCAGGCGAAGCACCGGAACTCCCGCGCGGCGTCCTCGGGCCAGGGGCGATCAGAGTGAGTCGATCTCGGTGAGATCGATGTCGAGGTCGAAGGGGACCGACAGCTTGAGCCGGTCGTGATAGATCCCGGTCAGCGCGTACAGCTTGGTGGCCGGGTCGAGTTCGTAGACGTACACCGTGGGCCGGCCGGTCTGGTTCTCCACCCGCCAGAAGTGCGTGATCCCCGCCTCGGCGTAGAGCTGCGGCTTCCGCTTGCGGTCGCGTTCCTCGGAGTCGGGTGAGACCACCTCGGCGGTCAGCAGCACGTCCGACGCGTCGTACGCCGTCTGGTCCGGCCCGTGCTCGCCCTCGGCCCTGATCACGCTGAGGTCCGGCTCGGGCCGCTGCCGCAGGCCGAGGATCAGGCTCATCTCCCGGCGCACGCGATAGCCCGTGGGCAGATGCCGCCTGAGGCCGTCGCTGAGAAGGTCGACGGCGCGCATGTGAAAGGAGGCTTGGGGGGACACGAAGACCAAGCTTCCATCAATCAGCTCGGTGTGCGCAGGCAGTTGCGGAAGGTGATCGAGGTCGGCCGCCGTGAAGCCCTCCGGAGGCGGGAAGACCCAGTCCGGGAGTCGCGGTGCGTCACTCATCACTTCGCTCCGTACCTCTGCCGTCATGCGCTCACCGTAGCAACGCGGAATGCCCGATGGAGGGATTCCCCGCAGCCCCTCCACCGAAGCGTGGCCGCAGCCGAGGGCTTCCGGCACCCGCCGACGCCGGTCACGAGCGGCGCGGATCGTGTGACGCGGCGCCCGAGACCGCCGCGCCACACGGTGAGTCACATGCGGCGCGGGGGCGTCAGCCCACGCGGCACGACACCGACGGCCAGGTCCAGTTGCCGTTGTGCTGGACGGTGAAGCCGAAGGCGTTCCCGCTGCCGTTGGGCCGCGCCGTCATGACGTTGCCGCTGATGCTGGTGCTGGCGCTCCAGGTGTTGATGATCCGCTGGGGGTTCTGCAGGGTCACGGTGACGACCCAGGTGCTGGTGCCGGAGACGGTGACGGTCAGGTTGAACCGGTCGCTCCACTGCTGACCCGGGGAAATCGTCGCCGTGCAGCTGCCCCCACCGCCGGGTGACGACGGCGACGGGCTGGGCTGCGTCGTGGGGCCGGTGCCTCCGTCCGGCGCGACGGCCCGGCCGGTCGAGGTGGAGATCATGCCGGCGCACAGGTTGCGGCTGTTCAGGTTGGCCACGATCTGCGGGATGGCGGCGACCGTGGTGGCGTAGCCGTCGTGCATGAGGATCGTCTGGCCGTTCTGGAGTCTGCCGGCCGCCTGCACGATCTGGGCCGTGCTCGCGCCGTTCCAGTCCTGGGAGTCGACGTCCCAGATGATCTCCCTGAGGCCGAGCTGCTGCTCGATCGACTTGAGCGTGGAGTTCGTCTCGCCGTACGGCGGCCGGAACAGCTTGGGCGCGGTGCCGGTGATCTGCTGGATGGCCTGCTGGGTCTGCTGCAGTTCCGACTGGATCTGCGCGCTGCCGAGCTGGGTCAGGTGGGGGTGGGTCCAGCTGTGGTTGCCGATCCACATGCCGGCGTCCCGCTCCGCCCTGACGAGGGAGGGGTTGTTCTGGGCGTTCTGCCCGATGTTGAAGAACGTGGCCCGCACGCCGTTCGCCCTGAGAGTGTTCAGCAGCGTGGTCGTGTTGCTGGGGTTGGGGCCGTCGTCGTAGGTCAGGCCCACATAACCGGCACTGCAGGAGGCCGCGCTCGCGGCTCCGGCCACGGCGCACAGGGCCGCGGTGAGGATCGCCACCAGCATGCTGACGGCGCCTGCCAGGAGGGCGCTACGCCCGCGCTGACGCCGCCCGCCCGCCGGGACGGGGACGGGGCTGTCGATCATGTCTGTTCCTCCGCTCGGAACGACGATCGGAAACGGGGGGAGCTGCAGCTGCACGCATTGTGCGGAGCCGACAGAAATGTGTCAAAGAAATTTAGAAAGGTTTCAGGACGATGAACCGCTTAAGGACCAGCTCGTGCTTCCTCTACACGCGGAGTCTCGGCCTGAAACTTTCCGCTGACCGGTCGGCGAGCGCGTCAGGGCACGCGCGGAGAAGACCGGTACGGCCCACGCTCCCGGCGGTGCGGGCCGTACCGGTCGATTCAGTGGGCCGGGCCCGGCGAGGTCACCGGCCGAGCGCCTCTCTGCGCAGAAGGGTCTTGAGCACCTTGCCGCCGGGGTTGCGCGGCAGCTCGGTGTCACGGAACCAGAAGCGGACCGGCACCTTGAACGGCGCGATCCGTTCCCGGAGGAATTCCTGGAGATCCTCCGCCGTGGTCTCGGCGCCGGGCTTCACCAGGACCACGGCGCCCACCTGCTCGCCCAGCTCCTCGTCGGGAACGCCGATCACCGCGGCGTCGTCGACGGCCGGGTGCTCGAAGAGGGCGGCCTCGACCTCGGCGCAGTAGACGTTCTCGCCGCCGCGGATCACCATGTCCTTGGCCCGGTCGACGATGTAGACGAAGCCGTCGGCGTCGATCCTGGCGAGGTCGCCGGTGTGCAGCCAGCCGTTCACGAGGACCTCGGCGGTGGCGTCGGGCCGGTTCCAGTAGCCCTTGATCACGACGGGTCCGCGCACGCACAGCTCGCCGACCTGCCCCGCCGGCAGCTCCACGCCGGCGGGATCGACGACCTTCACGTCGATCACGGCGAGCGGTACGCCGATGCTGTCCGGCCTGGCCAGGTAATCGGGCCCGCTGTTGTAGATCGCCAGGGCCGTCGTCTCGGTCATGCCGTACCCGTTGACGGGGGTGCGGTCGGGCAGCAGCCTGGTGATCCGCTCCAGGAGCTTCGGCGGGGCCGGCGCGCCTCCGTACGACACGGACCCGAGCGACGAGATGTCGTAGTCGCGCAGCGAGGGGTGCGACAGGAGCTGCCAGGCGTTGGTCGGCACCCCGCTCATCACGGTGACCCTCTCGCGCTCGATCAGCTCCAGGGCGCGGCGCGGTTCCCAGCGGTACATCAGCACCAGCCCGTTGCCGCTGAACATGGTGGGCAGCAGCACGGCGAAGCAGCCGGTCGCGTGGAAGAGCGGCACGGTCAGCAGCGTGATCCTGCGGACGGTGGCGACCTGGGCCGGGTCCCGGCCCGCCAGGGCCGCCCCGCGCGTCATCGCGTACGCCACGGTCATCGGCGCCTGGCACAGGTTGCGGTGGCTGCCGAGCGCCCCCTTGGGCCGGCCGGTGGTGCCGGAGGTGTAGAAGATCGTGGCGGAGTCCTCCGGGTCCAGGTCGACGGGCGGCAGCGTGACGTCCGCCGCCGCCTCGCCGACGACGTCGGCCCAGTTGGCGCCGTCGCCCCGGACGACGATCGCGGGCAGCCGGGCGCCGGCCAGCCGGTCCGCCCTCTCACCGTCGGCGATGAGGAGCGTCGCGCCCGAGTCGCTCAGGCCGTACCGCAGCTCGCGCTCGGTCCACCAGGCGTTGAGCGGCACCGCCACCGCCCCCGCGGCCAGTACGGCGGAGAAGGCGATGATCCACTCCGGGTAGTTGCGCATGGCGATGGCCACCCGGTCGCCCTTGCGGACGCCGTAGTCCGTCACGAGGCGGTTCGCCAGGGTCGCGGCGAGCCGGTAGTGGTCCTCGTAGGTGATCCGTTCGTCCTCGTAGACGACGAAGACCTTGTCGCCGTGGAACCGGGAGTTCTCGAGCAGGGTCCGGAACGTCGCGGGCGCGTGCTTCCACGCCCGGATGCGCGAGCCGCCGGCCTCGACCTCTTCCATCTCGAAGAGCTGACCCGGCGCGGTGAGGTGGGCCTGGACCTGCTGGTAGGTGATCGCCATGGTTCGACGCGCTCCCAGGAGTGAGATCAGCCGGGACGTTAGGATACCGACCAGTAGGTACGGAGGCCAGACGTCCATCTGGTGGAACGTCGCTTGCATGCCCATGTCGTAAGATGCATACTCACGTCTAGGCAAGACTATGAGGTCTAACGCATGAACATGCAGGAGGGTCGATGAGGGCCGCCGTCGCCGGAGCGAGCGGATACGCGGGGGGAGAGCTGCTCCGGCTGTTGCTCACCCATCCCCGCTTCGAGATCGGGGCGCTCACGGCCGCGACGAGCGCGGGGAGCAGGCTCGGCGAACGCCAGCCACACCTCATCCCGCTGGCCGGCCGCGTCGTGGAGGAGACCTCGGCCGCCGTCCTCGCCGGTCACGACGTGGTCTTCCTCGCCCTCCCGCACGGCCAGTCGGCCGCCGTCGCCGCCGAGCTGGGCGAGGACACGCTGGTCGTGGACTGCGGAGCCGACTTCCGCCTCTCCAGCGCCGACGACTGGGCGGTCTTCTACGGCGGAGAGCACGCCGGGACCTGGCCGTACGGCCTGCCGGAGCTGCCCGGTCAGCGCGACGTGCTGCGCGGCACCCGCAGGATCGCCGTCCCCGGCTGCTACCCGACCGCCGCGACGCTCGCGCTGTTCCCCGCCTTCGCGGCCGGCCTGGCCGAACCCGACGTGGTCGTCGTCGCGGCCAGCGGCACCTCGGGCGCGGGCCGCAGTCCCAAGGCGCACCTGCTCGGCAGTGAGGTCATGGGCTCGGTCGGCGCCTACGGCGTGGGCGGCGTCCACCGGCACACGCCCGAGATGGAGCAGAACCTGTCGGCCGTCGCCGGCGGCCCCGTGCGGGTGTCGTTCACTCCCACCCTCGCGCCGATGAGCCGCGGCATCCTCGCCACCTGCACCGCCCCGGCCGTCCCCGGCCTCACCCCGGCCGCCCTCCGGGAGGCGTACGAGTCGGCGGTGAAGGACGAGCCGTTCCTCCACCTCCTGCCCGAGGGCGCCTGGCCGGCCACCGCCATGACGCTCGGCGCCAACACCGCGGTGCTGCAGGTCGCGCTCGACCGGCGGGCCGGTCGGATCGTCGCGGTCGTGGCCATCGACAACCTCACCAAGGGCACGGCGGGGGGCGCGATCCAGAGCGCCAACCTCGCCCTCGGCCTCGCCGAAGAACTCGGCCTTCCCCTCAATGGAGTCGCCCCGTGAGCCGTACCGTCTCATCCCGCCACCGGAACGCCGAGCGGAGCCGCCGCGGGCGCGCCCAGCACCCGGCGTGGTCCGGCGCCCGCACCACGGACGGGAGGACCGCGTGAGCGTCACCGCGCCATTGGGGTTCCGCGCGGCCGGCGTCGTCGCCGGCATCAAGAGCGGCGGCGCCCGCGATCTCGCCCTCGTCGTCAACGACGGCCCCTCCAGGGCCGCGGCGGGCGTCTTCACCCGCAACCGGTTCAAGGCCGCGCCCGTGCTGTGGACGGCCCAGGTCGTCGGCGGCGGCCGGGTCAGGGCGGTCGTGCTGAACTCGGGCGGCGCCAACGCCTGCACCGGCCCGGCCGGCTTCCAGGACACCCACGCGACCGCGGAGAAGGTCGCCGGCGTGCTGGAGGACTCGGCGGCCGAGATCGCGGTCTGCTCCACCGGCCTGATCGGCGAGCGGCTGCCGATGGACCCGCTGCTCGCCGGGGTCGAGGTGGCGGCGGGCCAGCTCTCCAGGGACGGCGGCCTGGCCGCCGCCGACGCCATCCGCACGACGGACACGGTCAGCAAGATCTCCTTCCGCCGCGGCGAGGGCGGATACATGGTGGGCGGCATGGCGAAGGGCGCCGGCATGCTCGCCCCCGCCCTGGCGACCATGCTCTGCGTGCTCACCACCGACGCCGACGTGTCCTCCGGCGACCTGGACGCCGTGCTGCGCCGGGCGACCTCGGTGACCTTCGACCGGCTCGACACCGACGGCTGCATGTCGACCAACGACACGGTCCTGCTGCTGGCGAGCGGCGCCTCCGGCGTCACGCCCGACCTGGCGGACTTCGAGAAGGTGGTCACCGCCGTCTGCGCCGACCTGGCCAGGCAGCTGCTCGTCGACGCCGAGGGCGCCACCAAGGCCATCGCCATCGAGGTCGTCGGCGCCGCGTCCGAGGACGACGCGGTGACCGTGGGCCGGGCCGTCGCCCGGTCCAACCTGCTCAAGTGCGCCATCCACGGCGAGGACCCCAACTGGGGCCGCGTCGTGAGCGCGGTGGGCACGACCGACGCGGAGTTCGAGCCCGACCGGCTCAACGTGGCGGTCAACGGCATCTGGATCTGCCGGGGCGGCGCCGCCGGAGACGACCGCGGCAAGGTCGACCTGCGCCCCCGCGACGTCACGATCACCGTCGACCTGTCGGCCGGACCCCACTCGGCGACCGTCCACACCACGGACCTCACCGCCGCGTACGTCCACGAGAACTCGGCGTACTCGACGTGACCGCGCCCCTGAACGGCCACCGGCGCGGCGCCCTGGACAAGGCGCAGACGCTGATCGAGGCGCTGCCCTGGCTCGCGCGCTTCCACGGGGCCACCGTCGTCATCAAGTACGGCGGCAACGCGATGACCGAGGAGCACCTGCGCGAGAAGTTCGCGGCCGACGTGGTCTTCCTCCGCTACGCGGGGCTGAAGCCGGTCATCGTGCACGGCGGCGGGCCGCAGATCCAGCGGCACCTCGACCTGCTCGGCATCGACAGCCACTTCGTCTCCGGCCTGCGGGTGACCACCCCCGAGGCCATGCAGGTGGTGCGCATGGTCCTCGTCGGCCAGGTCAACCGCGACGTCGTGGGCCTGGTCAACCGGCACGGGCCGTTCGCGGTCGGCATGTCCGGAGAGGACGCCCACCTGTTCACCGCCGAGCGCAAGCACGCCGTGGTCGACGGCGTGCGGGTCGACATCGGCCAGGTCGGCGAGATCGTCAGGGTCGAGGCGGGAGCCGTGCGCGCCCTGCTCGACGACGGGCGGATCCCGGTCGTGTCGTCGATCGCCCGGGGCGAGGACGGCACGGTCTACAACGTGAACGCCGACACGGCCGCCGCCGCCCTCGCGGTGGCGCTGCGGGCGTCCAAGCTGATCGTGCTGACCGACGTGGAGGGCCTGTACGCCGACTGGCCGAACAGCGAGGAGGTGGTCAGCCGGATCAGTGCGGCCGACCTGGCCGAGCTGCTGCCGTCGCTGTCCAGCGGCATGGTCCCGAAGATGGAGGCGTGCCTGACGGCCGTCCAGGGCGGCGTGCCGCAGGCGCACGTCCTCGACGGACGCATGGCCCATGCCGTACTACTGGAGATCTTCACCGACGAGGGGATCGGCACCATGGTCGAGCCCGGCCAGGAGAGGGGAGTGGCCCGATGAGTGAAGGACGGGCCCTCCGCGAACGCTTCGAGGCCGCGTTCATGCCCAACTACGGAGTCCCGCCGCTGGCCCTGGCCAAGGGCGAGGGCTGCGCCGTGTGGGACGCCGACGGCCGCCGATACCTCGACCTGGTCGGCGGCATCGCGGTCAACTCCCTCGGCCACGCCCACCCCGCCCTGGTCGAGGCGGTCTCCCGGCAGGTCGCGACCCTGGCCCACACCTCCAACCTCTACCTGCACGAGCCCGAGGTGCTGCTCGCCGAGCGCCTTATCGGCCTGCTCGGGCGGCCGGGACGGATCTTCCTCGCCAACTCGGGCACCGAGGCCAACGAGGCCGCGGTCAAACTCGCCATCACGTACGGCCGCCGGCACGGCCGCGGCTACTTCGTGGCGACCGAGATGGGATTCCACGGGCGGACCCTGGGCGCGCTCGCGCTCACCGGCAAGCCGTCGATCCGCGACAAGTTCGGTCCGTTCCCGATCGATGTCCGGTTCGTCCCGTACGGCGACGCCGGCGCGCTGCGGGACGCCGTCACCGGCGAGTGCGCCGCGGTCTTCCTCGAACCCACGCAGGGCGAGGCCGGGGTCGTGCCGCCGCCGGAGGGATACCTGCGGGCGGCCCGTGAGATCTGCTCCGCCACCGGCGCGCTGCTGGTCGCCGACGAGATCCAGTCGGCCATCGGCAGGACCGGTCACTGGTTCGCCCACCAGGCGGACGGCGCCGCCCCCGACGTGCTGACGCTGGCCAAGGGCCTCGGCGGCGGCATGCCGATCGGCGCCTGCGTCGGCTTCGGCGAGGCCGCCACCCTCTTCGGCCCGGGCGACCACGGCTCCACGTTCGGCGGCAACCCGGTCTCGTGCGCGGCCGCGCTCGCCGTGCTCGACACCATCGAGCGTGACGGGCTGCTGGACAACACCAAGGCCGTGGGCGGGATGCTGGCCGACGGCATCGCCGCGATCCGTCACCCGCTGCTGAAGGGCGTCAGAGGACGGGGACTCTGGCTGGCCGCCGTGCTCACCGAACCCCGCTCGGCCCAGGTGCAGGCCGCGGCCCAGGAGGCCGGGTTCCTCGTGAACGCCCTCCAGCCCGACGCCGTCCGCCTGGCGCCCCCGCTCGTCATCACCGAGGCCGAGGCGCGCTCCTTCCTGGACGCGCTGCCCGGCATCCTGGAGGCCGCCCATGTCCGGGCATGACACCCCCCTACGGCACTTCCTGCGGGACGACGACCTGACGCCGGACGAACAGGCGCAGGTGCTCGACCTCGCCGAGGCCATGAAGAAGGACAGGTACGGCTACCGGCCGTTCGAGGGTCCCCGCACCGTGGCCGTGCTGTTCGACAAGCCGTCCACGCGCACCCGGCTCTCGTTCTCGGTGGGCATCGCCGAGCTCGGCGGCCAGCCGCTGGTCATGGACACCGCCACATCGCAGCTGGGCCGGGGCGAGCCCATCGAGGACACCGCCCGCGTGCTCTCCCGCCAGGTCGCGGCCATCGTGTGGCGCACGGGTGGGCAGCACCGCATCGACGCGATGGCCGCCGCGTCGTCCGTCCCGGTCGTGAACGCGCTGACGGACGAGTTCCACCCGTGCCAGATCCTCGCCGACCTGCAGACCATCCGCGAGCACCGGGGCGCGCTGCGCGGGCTCACCCTCGCGTACGTCGGCGACGGCGCCAACAACATGGCGCACTCCTACCTGCTCGGCGGGGCCACGGCCGGCATGCACGTGCGGATCGGCGCCCCGGCGGGCTACCTGCCCGACGCGCCCATCCTCGACCGCGCGGCCGGGATCGCCGCCGAGACCGGGGGCTCTGTCGTCGCGGTCAGCGATCCGGAGGCCGCCGTCGCGGGGGCCCACGTCGTGGCCACCGACACATGGGTGTCGATGGGCCAGGACGGCAAGGACGAGCGGGTGGCCGCCTTCGCGCCGTACCAGGTGGGGACCGCGCTTCTCGGCGCGGCCGCCCCCGACGCGATCGTGCTGCACTGCCTGCCCGCGTACCGCGGCATGGAGATCACCGACGAGGTGATCGAGGGACCGCGCAGCGTGGTGTGGGACCAGGCGGAGAACCGGCTGCACGCCCAGAAGGCGCTGCTTCACTGGCTGGCGGCGCGGAGCGCGGGGCCGTCGTGACGATCCCGCTCACCAAGGCCGCCCGGCACTCCCGCATCGTCGGACTGCTGACCAGGCACAAGGTGCGCTCACAGCCGGAGCTGGCCAAGCTCCTCGCGGAGGAGGGCGTGGAGGTGACCCAGGCGACGCTGTCGCGAGACCTCGATGAGCTCGGCGCGCTGAAGCTGCGGGCGGACGACGGCACCCTCGTCTACGCGCTGCCCGGCGAGGGCGGCGGGCGGATCCCGCGCTACCGGGCGGGCGGCGGCAACGGCCCCGTGGAGAACCCGGACGCGCGGCTCCGCCGGATCGCCGAGGAGCTCCTGGTCTCGGCCGAGGCGTCGGCCAACCTGGTGATCCTCCGGACGCCGCCGGGAGCGGCGCAGTTCCTGGCGTCGGCCATCGACCACGCCGGGTGGGCGTCGATCCTCGGCACGGTGGCGGGCGACGACACGATCCTGGTGATCAGCAGGGACCCGGTCGGCGGCACCGCCCTGGCCCGGTCACTGCTGGACCTCACCACCCGGCGGCCACCGGCCTGACCGAGGTACATATCGGGTGAAATTGGCATAAGAGAGGGATCTGGCCTGCCCGGCCACGCTCGATCCGGCGCCGAAGGTTTCCGTGCGGAACACGGGCCACATGTCGGCTAAGGTCGCGATGGTCCCGCAAAAGGATCCGCGTATCGAATACGCGCCGGAGGATTCAGGGCCCACGGCCCGGCCGGGCGCGAAGAATTCCGGTACGGCGGTCCTCGCCGCGGTACGGCGCGGTCGTCATTCGCTGGGAAACGGTTCGGAGGGAGAAACACGGTGGCGGACAACAAGCCGATGCGCCTGTGGGGCGGCAGGTTCGAGGGGGGACCCGCGGACGCGCTCACGCGCCTGTCGGTGAGCGTGCAGTTCGACTGGCGGCTCGCGCCGTACGACCTGCTCGCGTCGCGGGCGCACGCCCGGGTGCTGCACCGTGCGGGGCTGCTGACCGAGGAGGAGCTCGACCGCATGCTGGGCGCGCTCGACGACCTCGACCAGGCCTGCCGGAGGGGGGAGTTCCGCCCGACTGTGGCAGACGAGGACGTGCACACCGCCCTGGAACGCGGACTGCTCGAACGACTGGGCACGCTCGGCGGCAAGCTCCGCGCCGGCCGGAGCCGCAACGACCAGGTCGCCACCGACCTGCGCCTCTACCTGCGCGACCACGTCCGCACGATCGTGTCCCGGCTCGTCGAGCTGGAGACCGCCCTGATCGGCCAGGCCGAGGAGAACACCGATGTCGCGGCGCCGGGCATGACGCACATGCAGCACGCGCAGCCCGTGTCGTTCGGTCACCAGCTCCTCGCCCACGTGCACGCCCTGTCACGGGACGTGGACCGCCTGCGCGACTGGGACCGGCGCGCCGCAGTCTCCCCGCTCGGCTCCGGCGCCCTCGCCGGCTCCTCGCTGCCCCTCGACCCCGCGGCCGTCGCGGCGGAGCTGGGCTTCGACGCGCCCGCGCCGAACTCGATGGACGCCGTCGCCGACCGGGACTTCGCCGCCGAGTTCCTGTTCTGCGCCGCCATGATCGGAGTGCACATCTCCCGCCTCGGCGAGGAGATCGTGCTGTGGGCGTCGCAGGAGTTCCGCTGGATCGAGGTGGACGACGCCTACTCCACCGGTTCGTCAATCATGCCGCAGAAGAAGAACCCCGACGTCGCCGAGCTGGCGCGGGGCAAGAGCGGCCGGCTGATCGGCTCGCTCATGTCGCTGCTCACCACGCTCAAGGGTCTTCCGCTCACCTACAACCGCGACCTGCAGGAGGACAAGGAGCCGGTCTTCGACGCCGTCGACACGCTGCTGCTCGTGCTCCCCGCCGTCTCGGGCATGGTGTCCACCATGCGGGTCAACCGGGCCAAGCTGGAGGCGAGCGCGCCCGACGGCTTCGCCCTCGCCACCGACCTCGCCGAGCTGCTGGTGCGCCGCGGCGTCCCGTTCCGCGAGGCGCACGAGGCGGTCGGCCACCTCGTGGTCTGGTGCCAGGTCAACGACAAGGACCTCGGCGACCTCAGCGACGAGGAACTGGCCAAGGTCTCCCCGCACTTCAGCCCGTCGCCCGGCACCGCGGACGGCACCCCCGGAGTCCGCGCTGTGCTCAACGTCCATGGGGCGCTGGCCGCCCGCAGCGCGTTCGGCGGCACCGCGCCCGACCGCGTCCGCGACCAGATCGCCGCGCTCCGCGAGATTGTCGACGGCCAGGCCGCATGGGCGAGCGAGAGCTGATCGGGCCGCCCCTCGACCGGGGCTTCTTCGGACGGCCGTCCGACGAGGTCGCCCCCGACCTCCTCGGACGGGTGTTCGTCCACGGCCCGGTGGCCGTACGCCTCACGGAGGTCGAGGCGTACGGCGGGCCGGGGCAGGATCCCGCCTCGCACACCTACCGGGGCCGTTCGCCCCGCAACGCTGTGATGTTCGGCGAGCCCGGTCATCTCTACGTCTACTTCACCTACGGCATGCACTTCTGCGCCAACCTCGTCTGCATGCCCGAGGGAATCGGCTCCGCCGTGCTCCTCCGGGCGGGAGAGGTGATAGCGGGCGCCGAGGTGGCCCGTGCGCGGCGGCTCGGGCCGGCCGACGGCCCGTCCGCACCCGCGGCCAGGCGACCGATCCGAGATCGGGACCTCGCGCGCGGGCCGGCCCGGCTCGCCGTGGCGCTCGGGCTGATCCGGGAGCACAACGGCACCGACTGCTGCGTGCCCGGCCCGATGCGGGTGCACGCGGGCCGGCCGGTCGACGCCGGAGACGTCGGGGCCGGGCCGCGGACCGGGGTGGCCGCGGGAGCCGAGACGCCGTGGCGGTTCTGGATCGGCGAGGACCCCACGGTCTCGCCGTACCGGCGGCACGTCCCCCGCCGGCGCGGATGATCGCGGCGCTCGGGCGTCCGTTCCAGGCGGTGAATCAAGTGGCGATAGGGTTTCCCGGTCAGGCAGGCTTGTACGGGGGCCATGGCCGTTCACCCATCGATCAGTGAAAGCCACGACAGTGACCGCATCTTCCAACGATTCCGAGCCGACTACCGGGATCGGTGACATCCTCGACGAGCTCGAGTGGCGCGACGTCGTCGCGCAGACCACCGACGTTGACGCGCTGCGCAAGGCGCTGGCCGACGGGCCGATCACCGTCTACGCGGGCTTCGACCCGACCGCGCCGTCACTCCACGTGGGCAACCTGGCGACGCTGCTGATCCTGACCCGCTTCCAGCGGGCCGGCCACCGGCCGATCGGCCTGGTGGGCGGGGCGACCGGCCTCATCGGCGACCCCAGCGGCCGGAGCACAGAACGGGCACTCAACTCGACGGAGATCGTCGAGGAGTGGGTCTCCCGGATCCGGGTGCAGGTGGAGAAGTTCTTGTCCTTCGACGAAGGGCCCACCGCCGCCACACTGGTGAGCAACCTCGACTGGACGGGCAGCCTCTCCGCGATCGACTTCCTGCGCGACATCGGCAAGCACTTCCCGGTGAACCGCATGCTGGCCAGAGAGTCCGTCTCGGCCAGACTGGCGGGAGAGGGGCTGAGCTACACCGAGTTCAGCTACCAGATCCTCCAGGCGAACGACTTCCTGGAGCTTTACCGGAGACACGGCTGCACCCTCCAGCTCGGCGGCAGCGACCAGTGGGGCAACATCACCGCGGGAGTCGACCTGATCCGCCGGGTCGAGGGCGCCCATGTGCATGCGCTCACCGGAAAGCTGATCACGAAGGCCGACGGCACCAAGTTCGGCAAGACGGCGGGTGGGGCGGTGTGGCTCGATCCCGCTCTCACCTCGCCGTACGCGTTCTACCAGTACTGGCTGAACGCCGACGACCGGGACGTGGTGCGCTTCCTCAAGGTCTTCACGTTCCGCACCCGCGAGGAGATCGAGGAACTGGAGAAGGCCGTATCGGAGCGGCCGGCGGCCCGTGAGGCCCAGCGCGCGCTGGCGGAGGACCTCACCACGCTGGTCCACGGCCCGGAGGAGCTGGCACGCGTGATCGCCGCCTCCCGGGCGCTCTTCGGACAGGGATCGCTCGCCGAGCTCGATCCTCGGACGCTCCAGTCGGCGCTCGAGGAGGTACCCAACGCCACGGTTCCATCGCTGGGCGCGTCCTTCATCGACCTGATGGCGGAGAGCGGCCTGGTCGACTCGAAGTCGGCGGCGCGGCGGGCGGTCAAGGAGGGCGGCGCGTACCTCAACAACGTGAAGATCACAGATGAGGAGTACGTGCCGGGAGCCGACGATCTCCTGCACGGTCGCTTCCTGGTGATCCGCCGCGGCAGGAAGACGATCGGCGGCATCAGCGTCGCCTGACCCTGCGCCCAGGCCGTGTCCAGGCCGCCTCCGGAAGCCGGAGGCGGCCTTTTCAGCACCAAAGTTCGGTGTGATCAAGGTAACAATCTTGTGGCCTGGGCGTCAGGTTTGGCCGCCATGCCCTGTCTGACCTGGCTTTTCGCACTCCTCACCCAGATTTGACGCCGTCGACGGTCTTGCTTAATGTTTCCTTCGCCCCCGGAGGAGCGGGACGCCGAAAGGCGGCCGGGCCGAGGGCAGGCCACTACGACGAGCAGTCCGGCGAGGTTCACGCCCCGCCCGGCCGGTCGGGCGACGCGAAGAATCTTCAGAAGTTGGAGATTGACGCGAAGCGGGATCGGGTGTAAGTTGGAGTGGTTGCCTCGGAAACGAGGCGGGCCCCTTCGCGAAGGGGTGCCGACCAGCGTCATTGGCCAGAAGGCCGGTGAGGGTGCGGTGCCGGAGCGGGGGGCGGGAACGGAAGTCAAAGCCCTGGATCCTGGGATCGCTTGGTGCGGTGTCGGGTGATGGTGATCGCGTCCGTTTCTTGAGAACTCAACAGCGTGTTAAAAGCCAGTGCATTTATGCATGAACCCCGTCTTTTATGACGGATTCCTTTGTGGCATTCCAATGTTGTGTTGGGGTGC
>NZ_JAFCNB010000025.1 GCF_017896165.1 Microbispora oryzae | reverse complement strand
AGCGGCCAGGCTCTCCTCCACCACGTGGAGTCATACCGGGGACTCGCCGACGACGACTTCGCAGCCCTCGACCAATGGCTTCGAGCTCTGTGAATCACACGCAATCCACAGGATTTGACAATTGCTCGCCATGCATTCGGGTGTGCCGTGATCGTGAAGTAAGTGGAAAACCAGGCGCCCCTCGTCCGGACCGCGAGCCAACATTGTCGGACGGGTCCGGCAGGATGGCTGCCATGGTTTCCTATCAGCTGGTCATTGACTGTGCGGCACCTGAGCGGATGGCCCGGTTCTGGGCGGGCGCGCTGCGATACACGGTGGAGCCGCCGCCCGGTGGATTCGACACGTGGCGGGATTACTGGCGCAGCATCGGAGTGCCCGAGGACGAGCTGGGCGAGGGAGACGGCAGCGACAGCATCGTCGATCCCGAGGGGCACGGACCGAGGATCTGGTTTCAGCAGGTGCCTGAGGGCAAGGTGGTCAAGAACCGGTTCCATCTGGATGTGAAGGTGGGCGGCAAGCGGGAGGACGTACCACTGGAGACCCGGAAAGCGCGGGTGGATGGCGAGGTGGAGCGGCTTGTCCAGGCGGGAGCGTCCGTCGTGCGGGTGCTGTCGCAGTCCGGGCTTGATCACTATGCGGTGGCGATGGTGGATCCCGAAGGGAACGAGTTCGACGTGGTCTAGCACAGGTGGCAGGCCCGCCGGCGAGGTGCGACGGAAGATCCCTGAGCTCCGGGCGCCGATAGCTTCACGCTCATGTCAGTGGAGTTCCTGACCGACGAACAGGCGGCGTCGTACGGCAAGTTCAACGAGGAGCCGACCCGGCCGGAGCTGGAGCGGATCTTCTTCGTGGACGACGAGGACCGCAAACTGATCGCGAAACCGCGCGGGGATCACAGCCGACTCGGTTTCGCTCTCCAGATGTGCACCCTGCGCTACATCGGCCGGTTCCTCCCGGACGACCCGCTGGACGTGCCATGGGTCGTGGTCGAGCACCTGGCCACGCAGCTCGGCATCGAGGACTCTCGTGCGTGAAGCGGTACACCGAGCGCAAGCCGACGGCGTACGAGCACGCGTGGGAGACCCGGGACGCCTACGAGTACCACGAGTTCGAGGATGCGGAGTGGTCGCGGCGGTTCAGCACGTTCCTGCATGTGCGGGCGTGGACGCACGCCGAGGGGCCGGTGGCACTGTTCAACCAGGCGGTGGGCCGGCTGCGCCGTCAACGGGTACTGCTACCCAGGATGTCGGTGGTTGCCCGGCAGGTGTCGGAGGCGCGGAAGGTCGCGGAGAAGCGGCTACACACCACGATCGCGAGGGCCGCGCGGCGGACGGACCCGGCGGCTGCCCGGCGACTTGGTGGCGACGCTGAAGACGGCGGAGGGCTCCCGGTTCTCGGAGCTGGAGCGGCTGCGTACTCCGCCGACGAAGTCGACGGGTACGGCGGTGGTGCACCAGATGGAGGCGCAGGCGGTCGACGACGCGCTCGACCTGTTTGCGGTGCTGATGGCGAACTGGCTGATCAGCCCGGCCCGGCGGGCGTCGGACCGGGAACGGCTGGCGATGCTGCCGCAGTTGGAGAAGGCGGCCCGCGTCCTGGCGAAGGCGTCGAAGATCCTCACCGAGGAGCTGGACCTGGCCACCGAGCACGACGCGGACCTGGACGTCGCCGCATCGTGGGCGGCGGTGGAGGAGGCCGTGCCGCGTACGACGGTCTCCTCGGCGGTGGCTACCGTGGAGGCCCTGGTGCCGGAGGACGACGGGTCGGCGGAGGCGGCGATGCTGGAGAAGCTGGCCCTGCGCTACAACACCGTGCGCCCCGCTTCTCTCCCTGCTGGGCGAGTCGGACGCGAGGGACTTCGCGAACTCGGCGAGATCCCCGATCTTCCCGAGATCAACAGCGGCGCGGTGTGAAGGGAGAGCTGACGGACAGCCTTCCCCGTGGGAGCAGATCAGGGAGTCAGGTCTGTGTCGCGTTCAACGAGGTAGACGTTCGTCAGCTCAGGCAGAACTCGTTGCCCTCGATGTCCTGCATCACGAGGCACGACTCGTTTTCTTCATCGGCGGGCAGGAGCCGCACGCGTTTCGCGCCGAGAGGGATCAATCGTGCGCATTCGGCCTCGAGGGTTGCCAGTCGCTCTGCACCGACGAGTCCGGTGCCGACCCGCACGTCAAGGTGCAGCCGATTCTTGGCGACCTTGCCTTCGGGGACGCGCTGGAAGTACAGCCGCGGACCGACACCCGAGGGGTCGCTGCATGCGAACCATGAGTCCCGCTGCTCGGGCGGCAGCGTGCGATTGAAGTCGTCCCAACTGGCGAACCCCTCAGGCGGTGCCGGCGCGACATACCCCAACACCTCGCACCAGAAGCGACCGACACGTTCAGGTGAAGCGCAATCGAAGGCGACTTGAATCTGCCTAACGGATGCCATGGGAGAATCCTCCCATAGATCACCACGCATACCGTAATCGCCCACCGTGCACCCCGGCCGGATTGGCGAAGTCCTAAAAAGATCCACAGCTCCAGCCTGAACGCCTCGCCCGCCGAAGGTTGCGGAATAACCTTCGTTATCTGGCAAGACCAAGATCAAAGGCCATGGTGAGCAGGAATCATCCCTCCATGATGGGCCCGTTCGATTCCCAGTTATCTGGCAACTCGGCGCACGGGAGGGTGAAGACGCCGTGTTCCCGGGACCGGAGGCGCCGAGGAGGCCGGGGTCCTTCCAGCGGTGCAGCGGCACGGGGATCACTGTGCGTTTCCGTTCCGGGCCTGTGAGAGCAGCTGGGCCACGACGTCATCGGTGCCGTGCTGAGCCTGGCGGGCCAGGTCGTCCAGCACGGAGCCTCCGCCAACTTGAAACCGCAGTTCAAAGAGCTGGCCACCGGTTCTTGGGGTGCTCACGCTGGTCGTGGGCGACACTCTGCGAAGTAAATCATCTGTCGGCGGTTGACTTCGAGGTTCGTCAGAACGAGCAGGGCGCGCAAGAGGTGGGTGGCGCGGGCGGGCTCGGTGCGGAGTTTGGTGAGGGTCCGCCAGTTCTTGACGTTCTTTGGTTCTCGTCACAACAGTTCCAACGGCCGCCGGGGGCACGCCGGTTACGCCCGCACCCCATCGCTCCGGGCGCTGGCGTGCCTGGTCGCAGGGACTGTGAGGCGTCGGTCGGCCGACGCGCGGGGCGGATCAGTTGCGCGTGCCGGCCGGTGGGCCGACGACGGTGGTGAGCTGGAGTTTGGTCTCGTCCTCGCTGCCCGGCGCGGCGGTCATGATGACGATCTTGAGCTCGGTGTCGCCGTCGGTCAGGACATCGCAGTCCACCGTGACTGGGCCCACCGACGGGTGGTCGACCGTCTTGTGGACCTCGCGGTTCGCGGTCACCTCTCCCGTCGCCCACAGCTCGGCGAACCTCTCGTTGCCTGCGTTCAGGTCGCGGACCAGCGCGGCCAGGCGGCTGTCCCGGGGGAAGCGGCCGGTGGCGCGGCGCAGGTCGGAGACGACGGCGGCGTCGGTGGTGTCGCGGTCCGCCTCGGTGACCGGCCACAGCGCGAGGGGGGCGTGATCGGCGCCCACCGGGAACCTGTCGCGGGCGAAGTTGCGCATCCGCGGCGGCGAGGCCAAGGGGTCGCCCAGCAGGGCGGCCCACCCATGGTTCCACCACACCAGTTGCCAGTCCGCCGCGAATACGGCAACCGGTACGTCTCCGAGGCGGACGAGCACCCGTTGCACGCCGGGCGGAAGATGGTCACAGATCGTACCGTCCGCCGGCGGCACGATCCGGGCCAGCCGGTAGAGGTGGTCCCGCTCGGCGGTGGACAGCTGAAGGGCGCGCGCCAGGGACGCCACCACCGACTCCGAGGGTGTCGTGGCCCGCCCCTGCTCCAGGCGCACGACGTAGTCGACCGACACTCCGGCCAGGTCGGCCAGTTCCTCGCGCCGCAGCCCGACAGCCCGGCGCTTGCGGACGACCGGCAGCCCGGCGGCCGACGGGGGCAGCCGGTCCCGCCACGTGCGGATCATCGCGCCCAGTCCGGCCCCGGGGGGTGTCGTCGTCATGCCCTCCATCCTCCTGCATCCCCGATCGCATGCGGGGGCGCGAGGGTGGTACTGGTCTTCCTACCGTCGAAGCGTCCCTGGTTCGGCTCCCTCGTCAAGGCAACCATCGAAGGCATGACAATCACTTTCATCACCGGAGCCAACAAGGGCATCGGCCGCGAGACCGCCCGCCGCCTTATCGCGTGCGGTCACACCGTTCTCCTGGGAGCCCGCGACCGTGAGCGGGGTGAGGAGGCAGCCGCCGCGCTGGGCGCACGCTTCGTCCCCATCGACGTGACCGACGACGCGTCCGTGGCCGCCGCCGCCGCGGACGTCGCCGAGCACGAGGGCAGGATCGATGTCCTGATCAACAACGCGGGGGTACAGGGTCCCTTCGGTGATCCCGGCGACCTCACCGCCGCCGACGCCCGCGCCGTCCTCGACGTCAACGTCATCGGCGTCGTCCGCACCACCACCGCGTTCCTGCCGCTGCTGCGCCGCTCGGACGACCCCGTGATCATCAACGTCAGCAGTGGCATGGGCTCCCTCACCTTCACCCACGACCCCGGCCGGTCCGAGTCGCACGTCGTCGCGCCGCTGTACGCCTCCTCGAAGGCGGCGCTGACGATGTTGACCACGCAGTACGCCAAAGGGCTCAAGGGCATTCGCGTCAACGCCGCCGACCCCGGCTACACCGCGACCGACATGAACGGTCACAGCGGCTCCCAGACCCTCACCGAGGGCACGGACGCGATCGTCGCCCTCGCCACCGAGGAGCCCGGCGCCCGCACCGGACGCTTCATCGACCGCCATGGCGAGATCGCCTGGTCTTGAGACCGCCGGTGCCGGGTCACCGGCCCCTTGTCAGCGGCGGTCTGCTGGCCCTCCAGGGTCTTCTCTCGGATGTAGTTACGGTCGAACTGGGCGGCGACGGCGAGCACGGCGAAGAACATCGCGCCCATGCCGTTGGGGTCGTAGATGCCGGTGAGCGGGCCGGTGAGGAGTTCGAGCTGGACGCCGGCGTCCTGAAGCTGGCCGGAGAGGGTCATCAGCTCGGGGGCGTTGCGGTTCAACCCGTGAGGGTGTTGAGCCAGCCGGTCAGCAGACGGTTGATCTCCTCGGGGCGTTCCTGCTGGATCCAGTGGCCGCAGCCCTCTACGAGGTGGGAGGCGGTCAGGCCGGGGAGGGTGGTGGGGAAGGCGTCGATAGCGTCGGACATCCAGGTGGTGGAGGCGTCCAGGGCGCCGCCGATGAAGAGGGACGGCTGCTTGATCGGGGCTCCGCGGTGGGGGGCGAGGTCCTCCCAGTCGCGGTCCACGTTGCGGTAGCGGTTGAGGGCGCCCGTCAGACCCGTGCGCTCGAACTCTCCGGCGTAAACGTCGAGGTCGTCCTCGGCCAGCCAGGCCGGGAGGATGCCGGCGGGAAAACGGTCACGCAGCTGGCCGCCGTGGGCGACGAAGTGCGGGTCGGGCTCGCCCTGGGCGGGCATGGTGTCGGCGGACAGGGCGGCGTAGAAGCCCGCGAGCCAGCCCCGCACGTCAGGCTCGATCTCCGTCTCGGCGCGGCCGGGCTCCTGGAAGTAGGAGACGTAGAACTCCTGCTCGGGGCCACCGATCTGGCCGAAGATGTCGGTGGGGCGGGGGCCGCCGGGTGGCGCGTACGGGACGCTCAGCAGGGCGACGGCCCGGAAGACCTCGGGGTGGAGCAGGGCGGAGGTGGCGGCGATGTTGGAGCCCCAATCGTGGCCGACGACCACCGCGTTCTCCTCGCCGAGGGCGTGCACGAGGGCGACGTTGTCCTCCACCAGGTCCAGCATCCGGTAGGCATCGGTCTCCGCAGGCTTGGAGGAGCGGCCGTAGCCGCGCACGTCGAGCGCCACCGCCCGGTAGCCGGCCGCGGCGAGGGCCGGGAGCTGGCAGCGCCAGGAGTACCAGGACTCGGGGAAGCCGTGCACGAGCAGGACCAGCGGGCCGGTGCCCTGCTCGACCAGGTGCAGGCGCCCGGCTGGGGCCTCGACGGTGCGGTGGCGGAGTGCGGCGGACGGCTCGGGCTGCATGGGGTCTTCTCTCGGTTCGCGGGTGGACGCAGGTACGCATCGATCCTGCGGAGCTGCGACCATCCACCGCAATTGCCCTTGCCGTTCTGGCAAACTTGCCGGACAGGATGGTGGAGCGGCACGTCCGGAAGGGGGCAGAGCGGGTCACAGGCGACGACGTGGCCGACACATTGGCGGCGATGGGCCCCCGGCTGCGGGCCGCACGCGAACACCGCGGCTCCACGCTCAATGGCGTCAGCTGCGCGACCGGCATGCCGTCCAGGAGCCGCCCGCGCGGCCCGGTCGAGTACCTGATCATGTTCGGGCCGCAGGGAGAGCGCCTGCGACCGCGCACCCCGCCCGCCCCCGGCCCCAGGCCCGGTAGCAAGCAGCGAACGAACGGCCTGACGTCCCGGCGCCCAGGGGTTGGTGATGAGCGATCCGGCGACCCGGAGCATGTCCGGCCAGTGCGTGGCGATCCTCTTAAGGTTGACCTTGTTGCAGGCGACAGCCTCCAGCGGCCCGTACCCGGCGGCCGGCGTCTCCCCGTCGTCGGGTAGGTCGGCCCGCCAGAACCGCTGGTCTTCCAGGTCCCGGAAGCGCGGGGCGAAGCACAAGCCAAGCATCTTGTACAGGCCGAAGGCCATGTCGGAGTACGAGCCGTTGTCGGTCGCGACCATCTCCGGCTTCACCCGCCGTCGAGGTTCAGCAGGGTGTCCAGGATGTACAGGCTGTCGCGCGGCGTGCCGCGCACCACCATCGCGCCGATCCCCGCCACCTGGCCGCCCCACATCTGGGTCAGCTCGATACAGGCCCTAAGCCGTAGCACCCGCTGGTCCTTACCGGGACTTTTCGTTCGCCTGCCACGCCCCTGGGTCGGCGACGTCCTCGACGCGTACGTCCTGGGCGGCCTACATCGGTTGGCTGTCCGGGCCGACTCCGTGTCGTTCGAGCAGCCGTGGGGCGCGGCCGGTGACGATGTCTGTCAGGGCGTTTTCGTGGGCGCGGATCGTGGGAGACAACAGACGCCGGTTTGATCCGGAGTTCCGAGAAGGAGCGGTACGGATCGTTAAGGAGACCGGCAAGCCCGTCGCGCAGGTCGCGCGGGAGCTGGGGATCAACCCCTACACGCTGCACAACTGGGTGAAGCTCGACCGCGAGCGGGAGGGTGAGAGCGGCACGGTGGGTGCGTCCGAACGGCAGGAGCTGGCTCGGTTGCGCGCGGCAGAAGGCGGCCTGGGAGAAGGACACTCAGGGTTGTCACCTGCGGTGGTGAGGAGACAAGCGGCGGTAACGCGCGGAGCTGGAGATGGAGCGTGATGACGCCTCTAGGTTTGTCAAGCCGCAGATGCCGAAGTCTGCGCTGGTGAGAGTGCTTCCCTGATGATTGGGAAGACTTCCCGGGCGACGTACCGTTTCGACAAGTACGGCCGGTACACGACCATCGTCGAACACGTTCTGACCGATCGCGCCGCGAGTCCACCCTCCGCCTCGAACCACGCTGACACCCGCTCTTCCCTCAGGGGAGATCCGCTCATGCCACCCACAACCACAGACAGCTGAGCACAGAGCTGGATCGCGGGCATACGCTCATACGTAGTCGCACTCCGGATTCGGCCTCGACGTCGCGTCGATGATGTCGTTGAGCCTGTCCCGGGCGATGATCAGCTCGGCGATCTGCGTGTTGATCCGGTCCCGCTCCGCCGCCAGCCGTTCCCGCGATTCCGGCGTGCTCACCTTGGCGTCGACGCACGGCAGGAGCTCCGCGATCGTCTTGCTGGACAGTCCCGCGCCGTACAACTGCTGAATCAGCCGCACGCGGTTGACCGCCGCGTTTTCATAGAGCCGCTGCCCGCTTTCACTACGCGTCGAGGCCAGCAACCCCTGCTCCTCGTAGTACCGGAGCGCCCGCACACTCACGCGCGTCATGCTCGCCAGGTCCCCGATCCGCACAGTGATCCACCTCACAACACTTGCCTCTGACGTCAACGTGAGGTCGTAGCGTAGCGGCATGCAGATCAACGGCACAAAAGCCCTCGTGACCGGCGCCAATCGCGGACTCGGCAAGGCGTTCGCCGAGGCTCTCCTCGCCCGCGGCGCCACCACTGTCTACGCCACCGCCCGCCGCCCCGACCACATCAACATCCCCGGCGTCGTGCCCCTCCAGCTGGACATCACGGATCCGACGTCCATCGAAGCCGCGGCCACCGAGGTAGGCGAGCTCGACATCCTCATCAACAACGCCGGCATCTCAACAGACGCCCCCTTGCTCGGCCCCTCCACGGAAAACGTCCGGCGCGAGTTCGAGACCAACTTCTGGGGCACCCTCAACGTCACCCGGGCCTTCGCCCCCAGACTTGCCGGCGGCGCGATCCTCAACGTCATCTCGGCGCTGAGCTGGTACACCTTCGCCCCCGCCAGCAACGGCTACGCCGCCTCAAAAGCGGCGGAATGGTCGCTCACCAACGGCGTCAGACTTGAACTGGCCGACCAGAAAACCCAGGTCACCGCCTTGGCCCTGGCGATAGCCGACACCGACATGATGGCCGCCTACGACATCCCCAAACTCCCACCCCACGAGGTGGTCACCATGGCCCTGGACGGTCTGGAAGCGGGCAAACTCGAAGTGATCGCCGACACTCCCACCGCCAACGTCAAGGCCTCCCTCTCGCGCGACCCCGCCCTCTTCTATGCTGACATCGCCACCTCCCTCTTCGGCTGACACTTCCCTCTGAACTTCGGCAGTCTCCGGAGAGGATGCCGATTTCCCAGCCAAGGCAGGGTCATCGCGGAGCCCGGGCGCCCGTCGAGGGGCCCTGATGCACGCGGCCTCGTCGAGGGTCTCGAAATCGATCTCGGCCAGGGCGGCGTCGAAGGCGGCGGGTCTGATGGCCAGGTCGTCGGTGGGGTAGATCCCGAACCGGTTGATGTACTCGGTGAGGTAGGGCGACAGCTGCGCCAGCAGCTCGGCGGTGACCTCAACGCCGCATCCGGAGGTCGCCCGGCAGGTCGGCGCGGATGGCCTGGAGTCGTACGGCAACCACCGCCGCTCCTCAACGAAAGCCCTGGACTGCGGTCAGGAATTCAGCAACTGCTGAAACTGCTTGTCGAACTCCCGAGGGTCGCGGCTCAACGATGCCTTGACCATTTCGGTGAACTCATCGACTACCACCTCGACGGCGTCGGCCTCGACGCCGTCGAGGGTGATTCGGGCGACATCGGCTGGGGCCATCTTGGGCACGTCAAGACCCTTCGTCATGTCGGTGTCAGCCGCCCCGAGATGCACCGAGGTGACGAGCGTGCCCTGACTGGCCATCTCCTGGCGCAGCGCTTGGCTCATGCTCCAGACGGCTGCCTTCGAGACCGCGTAGGCGCTGCTGCCGGGGAAGACGAACCATGATGCCGAAGAAGCTATGTTCACGATCGCGCCCCCGCCGTTCGCTGCAAGGACCGGTGCGAAGGCGCGGGCCATCGACAGCGTGCCCCAGAAGTTCACGTCCAGCGCAGCATGGACCGCCTGCAGGTCGCCGAGCAGGGTACCGCCTCCGATGCCGGCATTGTTGACCAGCAGGTTCACATCGCTCGCCGTGCGGGCTGCGGCTGTGATGGCGTCCGGGTCGGAGATGTCCAGGGCGAGGACCTCGACGCCGTCGAGATCGATGGACTCGACACGACGGGCGGTCGCGTAGACCTTCGCGCCTCGCTCGACGAGCTGGGCAGCGAGGTGGCGGCCGATGCCGCGGTTGGCTCCGGTGACGAGCGCAGTGGCTCCCTTGATGTTCATAAGACGTACGCTAGAACCTCACGTCAACGTGAGGATCAAGTCCGGAGTGACGGGAGGTGTCATGCGTATCGGAAAGGTAGCCGAACGCGCTGGAGTCAGCGTCCGTGCGCTGAGGTACTACGAAGAGCAGGGGCTCGTCATCGCCGACCGCAGCCCCAGCGGCCACCGGCGGTACCCCGAGTCTGCCGTTGAGCGGGTGAAGTTCATCCAACTCCTCTACGCGGCCGGTCTGGCCAGTAAGGCGATCCGGCAGATCCTTCCGTTCCTGGACACTCTCGTTGCGACCCCGCAGATGACACGCCGACTCATGGACGAGCGTGCCCGTATCAGGGTCCAGATCGACGCCCTTACCAGGGCTCAAGATCGTCTCGACGAGCTGATCCGCCTCTCCGCCGAGTACGAGAACGCCCCGGCTACGTGCTCGGCGACGTAGCCGCATCGCACGCGTTACCTCTGCGGCACTGGCTGCAACGAGAGAAGCTGCTCCGACAATGTCAGTGGGCAGCAACACAAGAACCGTTTCCCAGCCGCATTCATCCCGCCGGGACCATCGCATCTCGACGGCGCCCAAACCGATCCTCAGCGGCGGCCGCTGCCCGGCGCGAGCAGGCTGGTCAGCTCAGAGAGCGCCTCGGGGGAGGGTTTAACGGCGGACGTTCTCCGGCTTCTTGTGCCTCGACTTCGCCATCAGCATCAGCAGGGAGGCACCTTGCTCGCCGAGGTGGGTGAGGGCGGAATGACGGTACTCGTGCACGTCCCAGCCTGTCTCCGGCCCGCGCGCGGCTAGGTCCAGGGCCTCGATGTTCACGCCGAGGATCTCCTCCGCCCGCCCGGCAGTCTCGTAGAGCATCCGCCACAGCGTCTTCTCCCGTAGGTAGACCTCGCGCCGTGCGATGAGCCGGTCCGCTCCCATCTTCAAGCAGGCCGGCGTCTTGGAATCCGGCACCGTCAGCGGCTTCGTCCAGGCCGGGACCGCCGGGCCCTCGTAGCCGTACGACTCGCACCAGCCCAGCCGCGACAGCACCGACGGGCGTTCCAGGTGTTGACCGCCGCAGTGCCCCACAGCAGTTCCAAGGCCTCGCCGATCTCGTCGTCCGCGACCGACCCGAGCGGGGGGCCTCCCCGATCCGCGCCGCGGTCTTGCCGACGCCGGTCGAGTAGCTGCGGACCGTGTTCGGATACCAAGCGTGTCGAGGAAAGCATCGGCCGCCGCGCGGACGGTCAACGCCTTCCCGGCCGGCAACGGCACAACGGTGGGCGCCGCTTCCCCCTTGCCACAGATAACAGGGCCGCTTCACGTACGGCCCGGAGAACGTCACCGCAGGTGACGAATCAAGCTACCGCAGATAATGGGGCATTTACTGCGGCACCATCCTGGCGAGTCATCAGGCGCGCCGTGTCTACGACGCTCGAAAAAACGGGCTCTGGCACCAATTCTGTGATCTTTCGGCGCTCGGCTGCATCCAGTACGTCAACGCCGACGTCGAGGTGGCTGAGCCATCCGGCCGGATGGCTGAGCCACCTCGACGTGGGATTCAATCGCGGGTCATCAGGTAGGCGGCGGTCAGGACGATGGCCAGGCCGCCGTCCCAGGCGATCGTCGAGGCGACCTCCGCCGCGCCGCCGCGCGCCAGGTAGACGGCGGCGGTCAGGGCCAGCGCCGCTTTGTCGGCGATCAGCAGCGCCCACACCGCACCGTGCACCCGGGGCCGCAGCGCCAACAGGACGAACAGCCCGGCGCACAAGAACAGCCCGTACATCCGCCAGGTCTGAACGACCAGCGTCGCGTCACCGGCCTGGGTGACGTCGGAGATGGCCGAGACCGCGGCGGCCAACGCCGACACGGCCGCGAGCCAGGTGAGCACGCGGCCGGCGGCCTGCCATGGGGACGGAACAGCAGCGACGGACATCGAAGCATCCATGACCAACTCCCTTATGCGACACATCGTCGCGTTAGTGGCTAGAATGGCATAACGAGACGCTTGACGCAACGAGTTGTCGCATTAGATTCGAGGAGCCATGTCACAGGCCCGGCCCGGAGGCCGCACCGCACGCACTCGCACGGTCGTGCTCGAAGCGGTCATCGACCAACTGACCGAGACCGGATACGTGGGGCTCAGCGTCGATGCCGTCGCCCGTCGCGCGGGCGTCCACAAGGCGACGCTCTACCGTCGCTGGGGCACCGTCGACGGCCTGCTACTCGACGCGTTGACCCTCTTCGCCGACCGGTCCGTGGCCATACCTGACACCGGCACCCTCGACGGCGACCTGCGCCACATCGCCCGCTCCGCCCTAGCGACCCTCACCGACCGCGCCGGGCAGGCCCTGATCCGCGCGGTGGTGTCGGCCGGCCACGACGACCAGGTCGCCCAGGTCATCCGCGCCTTCTGGACCCGGCACAACACGATGGTCGCCAGTATCGTCCAACGGGCCGCCGACCGTGGCGAACTCCCCGCCGGCACCGATCCCGCCGACGTGTCCCGCGCCATCGGCGCTCCACTGTACATGCGCCTGCTCGTCACCGCCGAGCCCCTCGACACGGCGGCCGCCGATCAGTCCGCGGCGGCCGTGGCCGCCGCCGCCCGCGCCGGCGTCTTCGCCCGTCCCGCGGCTCACGCAGCCGAACCCGCCTCCCGGGACTTCACTGGCGGCTAGCTACGTTAAGGACCGATCCACGGGTCAGGGCTCGACCGGGTCAGGGGTGATCGAGGAGTCGGGATGCTCGGGTCTGGCACCAGTCGCGGACGTGGTGGATGTCGACCAGGTCGCGGCACAGGCGGAACAGCTCCGACACCGTCAGGATGTCGCCGGGGTGGGCGGGGCCGCGAGTTGTCCGAACGCGGGCCGCTCCAGCGCCGAGACCTTGGAGGTGGTCGCCGGGTCCTCGAACCAGCACGCCGTCGGCGGGGCGGAAGCCCTTGGGGCTGGTGCCACATTCGGGGAGCGGAACGCCGAGTCCGGCCGCTTGGTGACCTTGGTCCTGCGCCGGACCTTTCATCGATAACTTGCGAGAATTACACATCTCCCAAGTTATCGCTGGACGACAGTCACGCAACGGATCGTTGTTTCTGAATATGAATTTCCAGAAATCCGAAAATGCGGGCTAGGATCGGCATCATGACGGTCTCCACGACAGACGCGACGGGTGCGGCGAGCACGGCATGCAAGCACTGCGGAGCGCCGATCGAGCGTGCGGCCCGCAGGGGGAGACCGAGGGAGTACTGTCCCGAACGCGACTGCCAGGCCGCGGCCAAGCGCGAGCGGGAGATGCGCCGGGCGACGCCGGGGCTGGAGGGCGCGCTGGCCCGGGTGGAGGATCTCTACGAGCGGATGGAGAAGGGCCTCGCGGCGGCCGTCGAGCCGCTGGCCCGGGTGCTCGCCGAGGAGCTGAGCCCGACGGGGGTGGAGGCGAAGATCAGCGCCATCCAGGCCGAGGCCCACACCAGCGTCGCCATCGCCCGGACGGAGCGTGAGCAGGCGCTGGAACAGGTCCGGCTGGCCAGGGAGGCCACCGAGGAGGCACGCCGCGAGACGGCCGAGGCATGCCGCCGGGCCGACGACGCGTACGGCGAGCGCGACACCGCGTTCGCCGACGCGGAGCGGGCGCGGGAGCAGGCGCTGGCCGCGCTTCGCGAAGCCGCGAGCACCGAGCGCCGGGCCCGGCAGGAGACCACGTCGGCCGTGCAGCGGGCCGAGGCGGCAGAGGCCGCCCGCGAGCAGGCCGTCCGAGAGCTGGCCGAGCGGGTTGACCGTGCTGAGGGCGCGGCCGCGCGGGCCACGGCGGACGCCGTACAGGCGGGGGAGGAGCGCGACCGGGCCCTGGCCGACGCCGCGGCGGCCCGGACCGAGGCGGAACTGGCCCGCCGCGCCCATCGGGAGGCCGAGCGGGCCAGCGCCGCGGCCGTCGCCCGCGCCCAGGCCTCGGAGGCCGAGCGAGACCGGGCGGTGTCACGGGCGGAGGCCGAGCGAGATCGCGCCGTCGCCCTGGCCGGCGAGGAACGGGACCGCGCGCTGGGCCGCGCCACCGCGGCCGAGACCGCGCGGGCGGAGGCCGTCGCCGATGGTGCGGGGGCCAGAGCCGAGGCGGCCCGCGCTGAGGCGCGCGTCGAGGCGGCTGCGGAGGAGACGGCGCGCGCCCGGGAGGAGGCAAGAACCGCCGCGGCGGACCGAGACCGCGCCCGGGGCGAGCTGGCTCTGGAACGGGCCCTGCTCGCCGACCTGCGCGCCCAGCTCGACGTGGCACGCACCGAGGCGGCGCAGCTACGCGAACGTGCCGTCGCCGCCGAGCTCAGAGCGCCGGTCACGGCACACGACGATCCGCGAGCTGGTGGAACGCCTTGACGGCCCCTCTTGCCAGTCGCTTGTCCTAGCTAGCCTCGGGGAGTAGAACGACCTTGCCGAGGTTGCGGCGGGATTCGATGAGCTCGTGGGCGCGCGCCGCCTCAGCGAGCGGGATTTCAGCGGATACGCGGGGGCGCAGCGTGTTGTCGCGGTGGAGCTCCCACAGGTCGTCGAGCCAGCGCGCATACACCTCGGGCTTGCCCCGGGCGATGGCCGCCATCTGGAAACCGATGACCGAGGCGCCCCGGACCAGCAGCTCATACGCGTCGATCGTGCCGCCGCCCGAGCTGAAGGCGACCAAACGGCCGCCGGGGGCCAGGGCTCGCACCGCGGGGCCGAGGACTTCTCCGCCGACCCCGTCGATGACGATGTCGACCGGATCGCCCCAGGATTCGTCCCCGTAGAGCACGACCTCGTCGGCGCCGAGGGCGCGGACGAACTCCGCCTTGTCCGCGCTGCTGATGGCCGCGACTACGCGGGAGGCCCCGCCTGCCTTCGCGTACTGCAGGGCGAGGGTGCCGACCGCACTGGCCGCCGCGGTGACCAGGACGGCGTCGCCGGGGTTGGGGCGGGCGGCCTCGTAGGCGCCGCGCGCCACCAGGCCACTGCGGACCAAGGCCACGGCATCGACGGCGGTCGCCCGGTCGGGAATGCGGGAGGCCATCGTGTGGTGGAGGAGGGCCAGTTCGGCGTAGGCGTGAGAGAAGCAGAGGCCGGTGACGCGGTCGCCCACGCCGAAACCGGTGACGCCTTCACCGACGGCGGCGACGGTGCCTGCTATCTCCCCACCGAGAGGGCCGGGCTCGGCGCCCCCGCGCACCTTTCGCACGACGGGCAGCGTGACTCCGACCGCTTCGGTACGGACGAGCAGCTCACCCGGGCCGGGCTCTGGAACGGGGGCCTCCTCGATGAAGAGAACCTCGGGACCGCCGTTGACCTCATAGCGGACACGACGCATGGACACCTCCGGGTGTGACACGGGCTCGAGATCGTTGGAATTCCCAATGGATCGCCAGCGTAGGGCGAAGTCATTGGGAAGTCCAATGACTTCGGGATAGCCTGCCTTCATGACTCCGACCGAAGGCTCGCGCGCCCTGGCGCACATCCAGTCCCTGCCGAGCTGGCTGGCCGGCCGGGTGGCGGCGCGCGGCCGGAGCCTGGTCGCCGAGGCGATCGCCGGGGAAGGGCTGAAGCTTCCGCATCACGCCGTGCTCGCGGCAGTGGCCGAGTACGGACCGGTCGCCCAGGCGGATTTGGTGCGCAAACTGGGCTTCGACGCGAAAGACGTAGTCCTCCTGCTCAACCATCTGGAGGAAGCCGGGCTGGCGCTGCGGGAACCCGATCCGCAGGACCGCCGCAAGAACGCCGTGACGGTGACGCCGGCGGGCGTGCGGACCCTGGAACGGTGCGCGAAGCTGGCGGACCGGGCCAACTCCGAGCTGCTTGCGCCGCTCAGCGCGGCGGAAGCCCGGCAGCTGATGGAGCTGCTGACCCGGGTGCACGAGGCTTAGCACCGCTCTGCACGCCTTTTCGGCTGTCACGATTCGCCACCGGGGAGGGTCTTCCGGCGAAGGCCGGTGGCGTACTGAGCAACCCGGAACGTCCGTCAATTACAGCTTGACGATCTCAGAATCGTCAAGCTACGGTTGACGCATGAGCCCACTCAACATCAGCCTCGCCGACCTGATCGCCCGTCTCGACGAGGAGCTCCCCGACGCAACCAACCTGGCCCGCATCAGCGAGGCGCATCTACGTGCCCAGACTCTGTCCGACCTCGGTGACCAGCTCGTCGACCACTACGTCCGCAAGGCCAAGCAGGCCGGCGCGTCGTGGAGCGAGGTCGGCGACGCCATCGGGGTGTCCAAACAGGCCGTCCAGCAACGCCACGCGCCCAACGCGTTCGAGCGGTTCACCAAGCTGAACCGGCACAGCATCGTGCTGGCGCAGGAGGCCGCCCGAGCGCACAAGCACGACTTCATCGGAACCGAACACATCCTGCTCGGCCTGCTCGGCGAACCCCAGGGCCTGGCGTACGAGGTACTGGTGGCGAAGACCGAGTCGGAGCAGCGCATCCGCGACGCGATCGAGGAAGCGATGCCGCCGGCCGGGCAGAAGGCGCTGCGCGGTCACATCGCGTTCCTGCCGGAGGGCAAGGAGGCCATCGAGCAGGCGTCCCGCGCGTCGGCCGACCTCGGTCACGACTGGGTCGGCACGGAACACACGCTGCTGGGCCTGATCCGCACCGAGGAGAGCCTGGCCGCGCGGATCCTGCGCGACCTCGGCTTCACGTCGGACGAGCTGCACGAGACGGTCAAGGACGAGATCACCAAACGGTCCGCCGCGGGCGACAAGTAGCGACGAGACGATCAGTCGCCATGGTCTACCGCTGATCGAACCGGCGTCGGGTCTCCTCGTCGGCCGGCAGGAACGTCTCCAGATGCAGGCCTTCCAGGGTGGCATCGGTGGCGGTGCTGAGAGTGGCGGAAGTGCTGAAGAACCGGAGCGGAGCGCCGTCCACATCGATCTCGAGGGTGGTCACCGGTCCGGTGTGGGAGGCGGCGGCATCGGATGTGCCGAGGTACCCGGCGATCTCCGCGGCCAGCTCTCTGTGACGCCGGTCATGGGTTCGATCGGCACGGCTGTTCACCTGCCGCAGCAGATGGCTGCCCCACTCCGCGCGATTGCCGATCCGGCCGGCCAGCCCATCGGGGTGCAGACAGACCCGGACCACATTGATCGGCGGCTCCAGCAGCTCCGGAGCGCAACCGGCCAGCAGCTGATCAACGGCAGCGTTGGCGTCGACGATGTCCCAGTGCTCGTCCAGCAGTAGCGCCGGGTACGGCAGGTGGGCGTCGAGGAGCCGGCGCAGGCCGTCCATCACCACCGCGATCGATGTGTCGTCCAATTTACGATCTTGATAGCGCGGTGCGTAGCCGGCGGCCAGCAGGAGCCGGTTGCGATCCCGGAGCGGCACATCCAGGTTGTCGGAGAGACGCATGAGCATCTCCGGTGTCGGGTGCGCCTTGCCGGTCTCCACCCGGCTGAGGTGCCGGGTGGAGACCCGCGATCGGTTGGACAGCTCCTGCTGGCTGAAACGGCGCCGTTCACGCCAGGTCCGCAGTAGTGCACCGACCGGTGGGACTTCGGCTGCGACGCTCATGTCCGTGAGTCTAAGGGGGCGTGTCCGGAGGGCCATGACCTGTGAGGTCATGGATCCGGCGGTCGTCACGGGCCAGGATTCCGGATGTCAGCCGATCGAGACGAACGGGAGAGATGCACATGAAGGGCATCGTCCAGCAGTACCTGGCCACATGGAACGCGACCGGTGACGAGCGGGCGACGTTGATCTCCGAGCACTGGTCGCCCGAGGTGACCTACACCGATCCGCTGGCCGAGGTCTCCGGCCACGAGGGGATCGCGGCGGTCGTCGACGGCGCCCAGGCGCAGTTTCCGGGGTTTGTGTTCACCCAGGTCGGCGAGGCCGACGCCCACCATCGCCAGGTGCGGTTCCGCTGGGGGCTGGGTCCGGAGGGAGCCGAGCCGCTCGTGATCGGATTCGACGTCCTGGTGCTGGACGAGTCGGGCCGGATCCAGGACGTGCGCGGTTTCCTGGACAAGGTGCCGGCATAGGCGGCCCTGCCTACGCCGCGGGCTCGTTCCCGGCCGGCGCGGGGGCGGCCGCCCAGGTCACCTCGGCCGAGCCACGCAGCGGAGTGGTGTCGAAATACCTGACCTCGAAGACGCGTTCGGTGAACTTCCAGCCCTCCGGGGTGCGCCGATAGCGGTCGTGGAACAAGCCGTAGTTGAACACCGACCTGCCGTCGCGCAGGTGCCCGAGCTCGCAGACGTAGGCGCGGCCGGACGCGGTGTCGCCGTCAAGCTGGATCACACCCGGGTGCGTGGTCTGCACGAA
Organism: Microbispora oryzae; assembly: GCF_017896165.1. Classification (GTDB taxonomy): domain Bacteria; phylum Actinomycetota; class Actinomycetes; order Streptosporangiales; family Streptosporangiaceae; genus Microbispora; species Microbispora oryzae. Next base: position 71,415 of record NZ_JAFCNB010000025.1, on the reverse strand, counting down.
GTACTCCCACGCTTCCGCGAGATGCTCGGTCCCGGCGCGGATCCCCTCCCTGCCGACGTGCTCGATGCCGGCGTCGGGGATCCGGTACACGGCGTCGTGGGTGAACAGCGACGCGAAGCGGTCCAAGTCACGCATCATCGCCGCGTCGGTGAACTCGCCGCGCAGCGCCTCGATCTCGCTACGGTCGGCGATTGCCTGAAAGTCGCTCATCGTTTCCTCCTGGTCGCATCCAGGCCGGTGGGGCCGCAGCCGGTCATCGTTCCGCTGAGCCTCCTGCCCTTCCGGATGGCGGGTTCTTCTCACCGGTATGACGACGCAGTGCCCTGGATTGTGAAGCGACGCGCCCGCCTCACAATCCGGGGCGCCGAATTGTCTGCTTGATGAGCGAAGTCGCGACCGAGGGAGCCGTTCGCACCATGACCACCCCATTCGAATCGGAGGCCGGAAGGCCCGATCACGACCTGTCCGCGGTCACAGGCGAACGGCGTCGGCTGATCAATGTCGCCTACCGCCTCCTCGGCTCCCTGGCCGACGCCGAGGACGTCGTTCAAGAGACCTACGCCCGCTGGTACGCCCTGCCCGAGCGGCAAAGGGAGGAGATCGAGTCCCCTGGCGCCTGGCTGACCAGGGTCGCCGGCCGGATCTGCCTGGACCTGCTCGGCTCGGCACGGGCACGGCGGGAGCGGTACGTGGGCCAGTGGATCCCCGAGCCGTTGCCCGAGCCCACGGAGTGGGTCGGCCGCCGGCCGGACGATGCCACGGCCGACCCGGCCGACCGGATCACCCTCGACGAGTCGGTCGGCATGGCCTTCCTGGTCGTGCTCGAATCGATGACCCCGGCCGAGCGCGTCGCGTTCATCCTGCACGACGTCTTCCGCTATCCCTTCGCCGAGGTGGCCGAGATCGTCGGCCGTACCCCGGAGTCATGCCGCAAGCTGGCCTCCTCGGCCCGCCGCCGCATCGACGCCTCCCAGACCCCAGCGACCCCGAACAGCCGCAAGGCCGACATCGTCAGGGAGTTCAAGCAGGCGTGGGAGGCCAAGGACATCCGCGCCCTCGTCGCCCTTCTCGACCCCGACGCCACGTCGATCGCCGACGGCGGGGGCCTCGTCGGCGCCCTGCTCCACCCCCTCGAAGGCGGCGAGCAGATCGCACATGCCTGGTTCGACATCCTCGGCCAGGCACCGGGCCTGACATTCCTGGAGCACACGGTCAACGGTCAGCCCGGCCTGGTGGCCCAGCAGGACGGCGTCACCATCACGGTGTACGCCTTCGACATCGCGGACGATCGGATCAAGCGCATCTGGGCGGTCCGGAATCCCGAGAAACTCCGTGCCTGGACCACAGGCTGACGCGCGACTCCGTATAGGCGGCTTCGTTGGGGGTCACCGCTCCGGAGGCCGGCGCTGGCCGGTGGGGACGTGGCCGTACAGGATCGAGGTCCAGGCATTGGTGAGGACGTCGACAAGGACCTGCTCGTCGTCGAAGGGCGGCACCCCGGCCGCGGCGAGATAGTAGAGCCGCTCTCCCAGCCAGGTCAGCGAGGCGGCCACGGCGCGCACGTCCACGTCGCCGAGCCGCCGCATCGCGTCCGGGTCGGACCGGATACGGGCCGCGGCGGCCTCGGTGAACAGGTCCATCTGTCCGAGCCACAGGGCCCGCAGGCCCTCGTCAGAGCCCCAGCTCTCCACGATCGCCATCAGGACGCCCGCGTTGGCGCGCCACAGCCGGGCGCCGTCGCTCACGCCGGACCGGAGCGCCGCGGCCGGGTCCTGCCGCCCGTCGATCCAGGGCTCCGCCGCCTGCTGCCCCTGCGACACGGCCTGGCGTACCAGCTCGCCGAGCACGGCCTGTTTGCTGGGGAAATAGAAGTAGAAGCTGGCCCGGGAGACCTCGGCGGCGGCCAGGATGTCGGCCACGCTCAGGCCGTCGAAGCGGCGTTCGCGCAGCAGCTCACGCGTCGCCGACAGGATGCGCTCCCGCAGCTCCGCGGAGGCCGGCGCCGCGCCGGATCGGCGGGCGGAACCGGCGGTGCGCTTGGAAGCCATGCGCCCCAGCATATGACAGCCTGTACGGTCACAGCGTCTAGACGACATGTCCATACACCATGTATGGTTCACCGTCATGACACAGACAGCGATCCACCGGGTGGTCACGGCATGAGGTACCGCACACTGGGCGCGAGCGGCCTGCGGGTCTCCGAGCTGATCCTGGGCGCCATGACCTTCGGCGAACAGGGCGGCGTCGGCGCGCCGCTGCCGGAGTGCCGTCGCATTCTCGACCTGTACGCCGAGGCAGGCGGCAACATGATCGACACCGCGATCAACTACCGTGACGGGGCCAGCGAGCAGATACTCGGCGAGCTGCTGGAAGGCCGACGCGAGTCATTCGTGCTCAGCACGAAGTACACCGTCTCACGCGACCGCGCCGACCCCAACGCGGCCGGAAACCACCGCAAGAACCTGCGGGCGTCGCTGGAGACCAGCCTGCGCCGGCTGCGCACCGACTATGTGGACGTCTACTGGGTCCATATGTGGGATCGTGACACGCCGATCGAGGAGACGATGCGCGCGCTTGACGACGCGGTCCGGGCCGGCAAGGTGCTGTATGTGGGGATCTCCGACGCCCCCGCCTGGATCGTGTCCCGCGCCAACACGCTGGCGCAGTGGCACGGATGGAGCCCGTTCATCGGCCTCCAGGTGCCCTACAGCCTCCTCCAGCGCGACATCGAGCGCGAGCTGCTGCCGATGGCCGAGTCACTCGGGCTGGGCGTCACCGCGTGGAGCCCGCTGGCCGGAGGGGTGCTGTCCGGTAAGTACACCCGTCCCGGCGGCCCCGCGACCGACGGCCGGCTGACCGCCGAGTCGCTTTCGGCCCGTGACCACGCCGTCGCCCGGGTGGTGCAGGACGTCGCCGACGACCTCGGCGCCACGCCCTCGCAGGTCGCTATCGCCTGGACGGCGAGCCGTTCCCGCGCGATCCACCCCATCATCGGGGCGCGCCGCGTCGAACAGCTCCGCGACAACCTCGCCGCCGCCGACCTCACCCTGCCGCCCGAAAGCGTCGCCCGCCTGGAGCAGGCCACCGGCTTCACGCTCGGATTCCCGGGCGACTTCATCGCCCAGACGTCCCCGTGGGTCTTCGGCGCGGCACTCGCCGACCCATCCTGAACGATCTTTTTTCGCCTCGCGCTTTCGCGGCCTGAACGACCAACGGTTCTGGCGGGCCGACCTTTCCGATGGCCAAGCGCCGGCCGCCGGGTACGGGCCGCTGGACACGGTCGCCTGCAACAAGGTCAACCTCAAGATGATCGCCACAGATTGACCGGACATGCTCCGGGTCGCCGGATCGCTCATCACCAACCAGGTCCGCGCCTACGACCTGCTACGGATGTTCGGTCGCGAGGGCCACCCCACCCCGCTCGGCGCCGCGTCCGCCGAGTACGGCCGCATCGACAAGACCATGCACCTGCTCGCCCTGGTCGACCCAGTCGACGACACCTATCGGCGGCTGATGAACCGGCAGCTCACCGTGCAGGAGTCCTGCCACCGAATGGCCCGCGCGATCCGCCGCGGCCGAGGCCAGATCCGCCAGGCGTCCCGCGAGGGCCAGGAGGACCAGCTCGCCGCCCTCGGCCTGGTCCTCAACGCCGTCGTGCTCTCGGCCTCTTCGGACGTGGGGCGCCTATCGCTCTGATCTGTTGGTTGGCTGAGTTCGCGGCTCATACCTGGCGGTGTTCCGGGGTGGGCGTATGGATGCCGTTTTCGAGCGTACGGATGACAGCGGAGACGATGCCGTGCCTCGCCAGCCCGCAGGCGTCGGCGTCTTGGTACCCGGTGTACACCAGCGACCAGAGCACACGTTGGATCCAGGCGGGAGTGACATCCGGGTCGAAGGCGCCTTCGGCTTGCCCGCGCTTGATGAGAGCGATCACCGGGTCATCGAGAGGCGCGGGTGTGCCTGCTGCGCCGCGGCCTTCCAGAACGCGCGGATCGCCGAACAGGAATACCAGCCGGTCGCCGACCGCCACCATCGCGGTGACCAGCCTGCGCATCGCCTCGATGGGGGAGCCCTGGTCGATGGCCGCGCCGGCCACCGACTCATCGATCGCCGCAATGGAGTCCTCGATGGCTGCGCTGATGAGCCCGGTGCGGTCGGAGAAGTAGCGGTGCAGCGTCGTCCGGCCGACGCCGGCGGCGTCTGCGATATCCGCCAGCGTGGCGTGATAGTCGCGGCCGAGCACGGAGGCGGCTGCACTGAGGATGGCGCGGCGTGTACGACTGCGCGTTCGTGCTCCCGCGGCCTCGGGCCCAGGCTCCTTCATGCCAGTCACTGTACTACCGGGTCCCGATGGTGGACATTGCTGATCATTAATGGAACATCAATGTTCCATTTGGTGTTACGCTGATCCCCCTGGTGACCCTTGGCTCAGAGGAGGAACGACGATGGCTCGCGGAGACCGGCGCCACCCTGAGAGCGCGGCCGGAGACTGGTTCGTCGACGACCGCTGTATCGGCTGCGGGGGTTCGGTCTCGCTCGCGCCGACGCTGTTCGGGCTGGCAACCGACGGCAAGCACTTCGTCATGACCCGCCAGCCAACCACCGAAGACGAGGTTCTGCAGGCACAGCTCGCCGCCGAGGTGTGCCCGTCCCGGTCGATCGGCACCGAATCCGGCGTGACGTGGCGGCGACACCACCCCCTGGAGATCGCACCCGCCACTTGGCGGACGGGCTCGAACTCGCCCAAGGCCGCAGGCGGCAATGCCTTCCTCGTGCAGCGCGCCGCGGGCAACCTCCTCGTCGACGCGCCGCGCTTCACCCCGTCGCTACGTGCCTGGATGGAGTCGCTCGGTGGCATCGCGGCGATCTTGCTGACGCACCGCGACGACGTCGGCGACGCCGAGCGCTATGCCGATGCGTTCGGTGCTGAAGTGGCCATCCATGCTGCCGACGCTGACGCCGCCCCGTTCGCAGACCGGATTCTGACGAGTGCCGACACCTGCGAGGTCGCCGCCGGCGTGCTGGCGATCCCCACCCCGGGGCACACCGAGGGACACGTCATGTACTTGAGTGACGATGGCACCCTGTTCACCGGCGACTCGCTCGGCTGGGACCCCTACCGTCATGACCTCAGCGCAGAACCGTTCGTGTGCTGGTACTCCTGGCCCACCCAGGTCGACTCACTCCAGCGGCTCGACGGCTTCGGTTTCACACGGGTCGTTCCCACCCACGGCACGATGAGTCCGACGCTCGAACCGGGCGACATGCGCCGACGGCTGCAGGCGCTGGTCGCCCGCCTGCGGCGCGACCTGGCGGACGAGTAGCACACCTAACTCACACGGGTTCGCAGCAGTCTCCCGCCGGCTCGAAGTGCCCGCGCGGTAGGCGAACCCGAAGCAAGATCAATCCCAGCGGCACTTTCTGTACCGCTGCACGACGCCACGGGCGCCGCGGCCGCCGGCGCCGAGGGCGTCGAGGGCGTCGAGTACGTAGGTGAAGCGCTGCTTTCGGCGGCTTTCCTACGCGCGGCGGTCGACCTCCTCGGGAGCGAACTGCGGCGCCCGCCCCGTCCAGGTGCCGATGCCGTACTTCCCACGCTGCTCGATCTGCTCCTGCTGTACATCCTGCGGGCCTGGTTCAGCGAACGACGTTCTCACGACGACTCTCACACCGGCTGGGCCGCGGCCCTGCACGATCCGTTCATCGCGGCCGCTCTACGTGCCATCCACGCGGAAGCGGGCCGGCAGTGGACCGTCGAGGAACTGTACCTGGTCGGGCAGCCACCGCTGACGTACCTGACCTGGTGGCGGCTGACCACGGCGGCCCGGCTCCTGCGTACGTGCGACGCACCCGTCAATACGATCGCTCATCAGGTCGGCTACACCTCGCCATACGCCTTCACCCATGCTTTCAAACGCCAATACGGCACACCACCGGGCGCCTACCGACACCACGCGGCCACGGATGGCGTGGGTGATGGCCCCGCAATAACGTGACGCCGAATCTCACGGCTTCCGAGAAATGATTCTCGGACGTACGCTGGCGCAATGGAGCTGGCCGAGATCCGCAGATATCCGGTTAAGTCGGTTTCTGGGTGGATTGTTAATTCGGCGGTCGTTGAGCCGTGGGGGCTGGCGGGAGATCGCCGATGGGCCGTGGTGGACGAATCCGGCAACCTTCACTGGGCCGGGGAGAATCCACGGATGCTCTCCGTCGTGGCCACCCCCACGACAGAGGGCGGCCTCCTGCTTGAGGCCCCCGGAATGCCGCAGCTGAAGGTCCCCCCGGCCACCGGTGAGCACGTCCCCATCCACTTCGTGGAACTGGACACGGCGGTCCTCGCCCACCCGGAGGCCCACGCCTGGTTCACCCGCTTGTTGGGGAAACCCGCCTGTCTCGTCTGGCTCGACGACCCCCGCCGCTGCCGCGTCCCGGCCTCCCACGGCGGCCTCCCCGGCGATGTCGTCAGCCTGGCAGGGGACGCCCCCTTCATGCTCACCTCCCGTGCTTCCCTCCGCCGGCTCGACGACTGGATCGCCGAGGGCGCCCTTGAACGTCAGGAGGCGGTCCCCGCCTCCCTCGACATGGCCCGCTTCCGCCCCAATCTCATCGTGGACGGCTTCGCCCCCTACGTCGAGGACACCTGGCGCGAGATCCGCATCGGCAACCTCCGCTTCCGCATGTCCGAACTCTGCGACCGCTGCGCCGTGACCACCTACGACCCCTCCACACTCGAGAAGGGCAAGGAGCCCCTCCGCACCCTGGCCCGCCACCGGCGCTGGGACGGCAAGACCTGGTTCGGAGTCCGCTTCGTTCCTCGCGACTACGGCGAAATCCAGGTCGGCGACCCGGTGACCGTCCTCGCCACCGCCTGACCCGGCAGCACAGGTCTCCGAGGGCAGACCAGGATGACCGCCATCACCCAGGCCTCAGTGGCGATCCGCATGTTGCCCTTAGCCGCCGGGGCCACCGGTGCTGCCGCAGTGGCCGCCCTGCTCGCGCTCCGGCTGGCGGGTCACGACGGGGCCGCCGCGCTCGCGGTCACAGTGTGGAGTTCAGCCTGGATCCCACCGCTGGCACTCATGCAGCTGGCCGCCTCCGCGGCCATCCGGACCGGCGGTCGAGCACCGTGGACGCATCAGCCCCTCATCTTGGCGATCATCGCGGTGACGCTCGCGAACTCGCTGCTGTCGACGCCGAGCGACCCCTTCGCCGGCCTGCCGACCATCGCGCCGGAGTCCTGGCGGACAGTGCTCAAACCGCTCGGGGGCCTCGCCACGCTTCTTGGCGCGTCGGCCCTCCTACTCATCCCGATCACACTGTGGCGTGCCGCGCTCGGCTCCGCGGAATCTGCCCGCGCGAGGATCGGCGTCGCCGCGGCCGGGACGACCAGCGCTCCGCTCACCGTCTGCTTCTGCCTCATGCTGGCCATCGCCCGCGACCCCGGAGCCGTGGAGCCGTCGCTGGGCTCGGTCGCGTTCCTCGTCGCACTCGCCGGGTCCTTGTCGCGGTCATGACACTCGTCGTCGTCGGCGGCACCTGGGCCTGGACCGGACGGCTCGCCTGCGTCCTGACCCCCGAGGAGCAGCCGGCCCAGGACGAGGACGTTCCTGCGCCGCTCGGGGCGACACCGGTTCCGGGCCTGACACCCCGCGAGGCAGAGGTACTCGCCGTCCTCGCCGAGGGCGCGAGCAATGCCGGGATCGCGGCCCAACTGGTCGTCTCCGAGCGCACAGTCGACACCCACCTCCGCGCGATCTTCGTCATGCTCGACCTCAAGCCGGAGGCCGGGACGAACCGCCGCGTGCAGGCCGCGCGGATCTGGCTTGACAACTCCACGGCGAACCGGCGCCGCTGAGCGGGATAAATGTCAGATAGGTGCTAACACCGATGCGGTCCGCACGTCCCTCTGCCGACGATCAAAACAGCGCGAACAGCGCCGTCACCAATCGAAGGAAAGAGACGACAACCGTGACCGCAATCGAACTCACGGGGGCCGGATGCCGCCGTCCTCCCGGTCAGTCCCCGCATGTTCAACCACGCGGCGTGTCGCCCTTATCGGGCTCTTCGTCCTGCTGTTCACCTCGCTCGCCGCCCGCACCTACTTCGCGATGCGGGCCCCCTTCGACGGCACAGTCCGATACGACGACGTGCGAGCGCTCGGCGGCGCCTACTGGCCGATGAACCTGTACCTCGACGGCGCGGGATACGCGGTTTCCTGGGTCGCCGCGGCGATCTTTCTCGTGCTACTCGCCCACGGCAGGGGGCAGCGTGCTGAACCTCATCGGCGCTCTGCTGTCCGGCCTCGGCGGGATCCTCTTCGCGCTCACGATCACCGCGGAGGTGCTGCCGTTCGCCTACGCCGCCGATCCCGCGGTGCTGCCCGAAACCGAGGGACGGAAGCTTTTCGACCTGCTGAACGCACATCAAAGCTTGCTTGTCCCGGCGATCGTCGGCACCCAGATCGCCATCGCGGTCGGCGTGCTGGTCGCGCTCATCGGAACGCTGTTGTCGAGGACGATGCCGCGTTGGCTGTCGATCGTGGGCATCCTGTACATCATCGTGTTCGTCGGGCTGCCGGCTGAGATGCTCGGCCGTACACCATGGCTGCGCGGCGGGTCGAACCTTCATCGCATCGGGCCTACAGCAGGCGGCGGGGGCCCGACAGTCTGGAAGGCTTCCAAGAGGGCGCTGGGGCGGGCGCTGCCCAAGATGATCGATTCCGAGGGTTAGTGGTCGTAGCGATCCCGGACTTGCCGGAGGGGTGGCGCGGCCCCATAGGCTAAGCCCCCGTCCGCACTGTTGGGGGAGTCATGACCAGTAGGTTCACCGAGTTGGTTGTCGACTGCCACGATCCGGAGCGGCTCGCGGCCTTCTGGTGCGCGGTCCTGGACTTCAAGGTGATCGACCGGAGCGAGGGCAAGGTCGAGATCGGCTCCTGGGAGCCGACCGTCGAGGAGGTCCGGGCCCGTCAGATGCCGCCCACTCTGGTGTTCATCCGGGTGCCCGAGGGCAAGACCGTGAAGAACCGGCTCCACCTCGACGTCAGCCCGATCGACGGCGGTACCGACGAGGAGGTGGCCAGGCTGCTCGGCCTCGGCGCCGCCAAGGTGGACGTGGGGCAGGGCTCCGGCCGGAGCTGGGTGGTCATGGCCGATCCCGAGGGCAACGAGTTCGATGTCCTGCGCACGCTGGCACCGTCCTAGGGCCTGTACGGAGTTGAGATCACGCCGTTGTTCATTCAGCTCCGTCGGAACCGTTGACGCTGGTAGATCATCTCGTCGTGGCGCGTGGTGACTTCGCGTCCCAACGCTTCCCCACGGCGTCCGACCACTGTGCGCGGCTGGCGAGCACCGCGCCCAGACCGAGAATGCCGATCACGAGGTGGATCATCGCCACGAACGCCGCGACGCCGCCCCACCCACCGACCTGCGCGGGATCGAGGAAGAAGTACGGGTACCAGCGGTCGCTCGACTCGGCCGCGTAGGTGAGGGTCATGGCGGTCCAGATCACCGGGTGCGCGAGCCACAGTGCGACCGCCGTGACGGGCAATGGTTGGGCGGGTGGGGCGGCGATCCACCACACGACCATGAGGACCGGCATCGCTTGGTGGAGTACGAAGTCCGAAAAGCTCCACGGAGCGTCGGGCTCGGCGAGCAGGACGTTGGCGACGATCCCGGTGATGGCCATGTCCACGGCGGCGAGCCCGCGCAAGTATTCGGCAGCCCGGCCCGGATTCCGGCCACGCAGCAGCGCGACCCCGAACACCACGCAGGCGGACACGGCCAGCAGGTTCGACTGGCTCGTGAAATACAGGAGCAGCCGGCCCCGGCCGAGGAACGGGTTGGCATCGTCCCAGGCGAGCAGCGGGTCGATGACGACGAAGGTGACCGTCGCGACCAGCAGCAGGACGCCTGCGACGACGACGGGCAGGATTCGAACGGTCCGGGTTGGAGGAACAGCGACCACGGAAGACCTCTCAGATCGGGGGGTGTACAAGGGCAAGCTCGGGCTCCGCGGCCGTGGCCGCTATACGGGTCAGCCCTGAACGTTGCTGACCGGTGTCCGGGAAAGCCCTGAATCTGAGGCCTCTGCGGCCTGTCCAGCTACACTCGCTTGCAGCCACGCATGGAGAACTCCTCGGGGGTGCCGATGCTCAACGCGCGCATACCGCCTGAGAGCCCGGGGCGATGGCTGGCTGGTTTGTTGATCGCGGGGCTCGGACTGTGTTCGGTGGTCACCCTCACCGTCGCACGCGCCGGAGGCACTGGCGGCTACACCACTCATCCCATCTCGACGCTCGCCCTCGCGGGCGGCGCCGTGGGGATCGCGCTGCTGTCCCGAGGGATGGCGGACAGGGGTGACCGTACGGGCAGCGGCCGGCTCCTCGCCCTGGCCGTCGCCCTCCTGCTGTACCTCGTGCTCAGCGCGCTCGCCGTTGTCGCGGTCACCACCGGCTCCGGCGCGGCCTCTCTCCTCGTCGGGATCTGGGGAGCCTGGTGGCCCGTACCGCTTGCCGTGTTGCAGTTCTCAGCGCTGAGCGCCCGGCCGCACGCTCACCGGTGGTCGATCCTGTACGGCATCCTCGTCGCGAGTGCGGTCGGTGCCATGGCGCCGCTGCTGCGGTCCGCGCACCCGTTCGCCGGTCACCCCCCGGCGGCGCCGGACGATTGGCACATCAGTGCCGCCACCACCGCCGCCACCGTCCTCGTGAGCCTCGTCATGCTCACCACCGCACTGCTCCTCGCGTACGGCGCGGCTCGCGTCCCGGCAGCTGAACGCACGAGCGCCACCCTGGGCGCCGCCGCCGCGGCGCTCGCACCTCTGCTGATTGTCGTCTGCATGGGTACGGCCGTCGCCGACGATCCCGGCGACATCGCACCGACTGCCGGCAGCGTCGCGTACCTCGTCTCCATGGGCGCAGGTTGTCTCCTCGGCGCGGCGGCGCTCGTGGCGTCCACCGACGAGACGACGTCGTCCCCCAAGGCGCGCAGACTGCTTTCCGGCGTGCTCGGCGGGTACGCCGCCACTGGTGTGACGCTCGCCGTCACCTGGACCGGTGCTGCGCTCGGCCCCGCCGGGCCCTTGCTCTCGGGCCTCGCCGTAGCCGCCGTGACCGCCGTCATCGGCGTCGCATGGTGGTGGACGTCCTCGATGCTGACCCGGTTCGCCGTGCCGTCCTCTCCCGCGGACGTTCCAGCAGCGCCACCGAACACGCAGCCACCACCCGGGCTCGAACTGCTCAGCCCGCGTGAGCGCGAGGTTCTCGCCCTGGTCGCCGCGGGCGCCCGCGACGCGGCGATAGCCGAATGCCTGCACCTGTCACCCCGCACCGTCGAGACGCATCTACGACGGATCTTCACCAAGCTCGGACTCGAGAGCGACGACGGCCGCAACCGGCGTCTGCTGGCCGCCCGCGCCTGGCTGGAGGCCACGGGCACCGACGCATGACCCGAGCCGGTACCGGCGACTGTCCCTTCCATGGAAACAGGCCCGGTCGAGCGCGCTAGTCGGGCCGCTCCGGTTCACCCTTGCGGGTCGGCCGAAGCAGCCGGATGCCGTGCTCGGCCAGGTGGAGCTCGAACCGCCGCCCCTTTCCACGTGGGCGGGTCATCCACCGGGGTACTTCGTGAACCAGGCTGTGGAGTGCGCCATTGCGCAGCCGTCGGCCATCTGGGTGGCGAAGTCGTCGGCGAGCTCGGTGATGACAGCGCGGCCTTCGAGCTGGACGAGCCAGTCACCGGGCAGGACCAGATCGCCGTGGGCGGCGCCGAGGATGTTGCCGACCATGGCGCCGGTGGAGTCGCTGTCGCCTGAATGGTTGACCGCCAGCAGCAGAGCCCGCTGAAACCGGGAGATACCGCGGTAGGAGCCGAAGCCACCACCGCGGCTCGGAGCGGCGGGCAGCTCGGCAAGCGCGCAGTAGACCGCGATCGCCAGGGCCTCCTCCGCGACCCACGCTCCGCCGAGCCGTTCCACCTTTTCCGGGCTCGGATCGCCGTCGCCGGCCAGCGCGACCGCCGCACACAGCGCCTGGGTCGTTTCCTGGTGGGACGGATACTCCGCGAGCAGGTCGAGGGTGGCGGCGACGGCTTGGGGCAGGGGCGAACCCTGGACCAGGAACTGGATGAGCGCGGCGAACGCGCCCGCCGCGAGGTAGCCGGTGGGGTGGCCATGGGTGATCTGCGCGCACTCCGCGGCCATCTCGAAGGTCTGCCGCGCGTGAGCCCCACCCAGTCCGAACGGCGCGGACCTCATGACCGTGCCGCACCCTTTGGATCCTGGGTTGACCGGCCCCGGCCGGCCGAAGGACGCGGACCGGCCGAACTCGGTTCGCAGCCCTGACAGGCAGGCGTTGCCAGGAGCCCGGCGCGCATACAGCCATCGCTGCTCTCGCAGCCATCCGTCACGGAAGAAGTGCTCGTCATCGTCGCCGTCGCGTGGCGGGGGCGCTGAGTGCTCCTGGGTGTCCAGCCAGCGCAGGTAGGCGAAGCGCACCACGGACGGCACATGACAGATGCCCTTGCCGACGAACCGAACGTCGGCCCGCAGGAGGCCCTCCAGGGTGAACAGCGTCATTTGCGTGTCATCGGTGACCAGCCCGACCATCCCATCGCCGGCCACCAGGCCGGTGACCCCGTCCGGGCCGTACTGCGCTCGGATCGCACCGATTGAGGAGAACTCTATGGGCGCGCCCAGCGCGTCACCGAGCGCACCTCCCAGAACGCAGCCGCGGACGCGGCTGCCTTCATCCCGGCTCCTGACCGAACAAGCGGGCGATCCGCGTCTGCCACGCCGCCAGGACGCGAGGCGGACGGGCCGGTGAGTGGTTGAACCCGTGGTGGTGCGAACGGTGGTGCGTGAGCGAGCGCTGCCACCCATGACCGTGGCGGGTCTGGCCCTGGTGCCCGGCCGGCCGCTCGGTGTGCGCGGGAACCCCCGGAATGCGATGGGTCGCCGAGTGCAGCAGGTCGCGGAGCGAGTGCCGGTGTCTCATCGTTGCCTCCTCTGGCGCATAAGCCTCTATCACCGATAGAGAACTCTATCACTGATAGGGTGCGGAAGGGAGGTGCCGGAATTGGCTCTGGACAAGCAGCGGATCGTCACCGAGGCCGTCGCGCTGCTGGACGCCGAGGGTCTCGACGGCGTGACCACGCGCAAACTGGCCGCCCGGCTCGGCGTACAGTCGCCGACTCTTTACTGGCACATCCCTAACAAGGCGGCGCTGGTCACCGCGATCGCCGAGGCGATTCTGGAGCAGCAGTTCCCCGAGCCGTCGTCGCCCGCGCCGGAGGAGTGCTGGCAGGACTGGCTGATCGGCCTGGCCGAGCGGCTGCGCCGCGCGCTGCTGGCCCACCCGGACGGAGCCCGGATCATCTCGGCCTCGCAGCTGTCCCTCAAGATGGCCGCCATCTCCGAACTGGCGATGAGCACACTGGTCGGGCGGGGCATTCCCTTGCGGCGGGCTCGCCTGATCGTGTTGACGGTGTTGCGCTTCACCGTCGGCTACGTGCTGGAGGAGCAGGCCGGCCGCCCCGACGCGGACGCCCTCGACGGCTTCGACATGGCCGCGTACGCCGAGGCGTACCCCACGGTGATGGCCGGCGTGACAGAGTACTTCCAGCCTGGCCGCACCGTCGACGATCTGTTCCGCGATTGTCTGGACCAGATCATCCATGGTCCTGCGGCGCAGTCCGGCCCCACGTGCTCGCCGAGCTGAATGCCGGAGCGGGCGATCCGAGCATGACCGTCCCTTACTACCTTCATCGCATCGGGCCTATAGAAGGTGGCGGGGGCTGACAGCCTGAAAGGCGCCCACGAGCGCGCGGACGACACCACGCCGGTCGGTGCGCCGGCATGCGACGTGGAATATCACAGGGGCGGCGCCAGCCAGCCTCACCGCCCGCAAGCGAGAGTTCAGCAGGCGCGGTGCGTACTCCGCGATGCCGACCATCACGGCTGTGCCATCGCCGACTTGGCGAAGGACGGGTGTGATGTCATCGGCGTCGATCTCGATCAGGCGCGCCTCGCGGCGTGGCCGCACGTCCCCGAGCCAGAACTGCTTCATCCACTCGTCGTCGCCGGCTGCGGGGTTGTACAGGATCGGTTGCTCACTTGAGGGAGTGTCACGCCTCACCGCTGCGCGTAGAAATTCTCCTGATAGGCATCGATCCAGGAACGCCCGCATGTCCAAACAAGAGGAGTCCGTGATGAGAGGTCGCCTCACGATTGGAGGGCGCTCGCCGTTCCGCCACGACCGCCTGACCGGGCGTGCGGACCCGATCGCCGATCGCGGTGGCGCGGTCGTCGCCGCGGTTCGGCACAATTGCCGATGTGCGAGTCGGACTGCTCGGGCCGTTCGAGGTCCTGAACCATGACGGGACCCCGGTGGAGGTTGCCGGGATCCGGCTGCGCGCGCTGCTGGCCGCGCTCGCCCTGCAACCCGGCCGGATCGTCCCGCGTACGAGCCTGGTGGACTGGATCTGGGGGGAAGAGCCGCCGGCGGACGAGGCGAATGCCGTGCAGGCGTTGGTGTCCAGGCTGCGCAGGGCGTTGCCGCAGGGCGTGATCGAGGCGGATTCCGGCGGTTACCGGCTGGCCGTGGCTCCTGACGCCGTGGACGTGTGCCGGTTCGAGCAGCTGGTCGGCCAGGCCCGTGCGGCCGGCCTCGCGGCGCGGGCGGATCTGCTGCGCTCGGCCCTGGCGTTGTGGCGCGGCACGGCCATGGCGGACATCGCATTGCGGGGCAGCGACGCGTTCGACGCCGTGGTCGCGCGTCTGGAGGAGCTCCGCCTCGCCGCGCTCGGGGATCGGGTGGACGCGGACATCCGACTCGGCCGTGGCCCGGGGCTGGTCTCCGAGCTCACCGAACTGGTCGCCGCGCATCCGCTGCGGGAGGGGTTCGCCGCGGCCCTGATGCGGGCGCTCGCCGAGGCGGGGCGGGGCACCGAGGCGCTGACCGTGTACCAGCGGACGCGCGAGCGGCTCGCCGAGGAGTTGGGCGCCGATCCGTCGGCCGAGTTGTCCGCGCTGCACACCGCGGTGCTCCGGGGCGAGCTGGGCGAGCGGACGGAGAACGGCAGGACGAACCTGCGCGCCGAGCTGACGAGTTTCGTCGGCAAGGACGACGACATCTCCGCGGTCGCCGGTCTGGCCGTCAAGCACCGGCTGGTCACCTTGACGGGGGCGGGCGGCTCCGGCAAGACACGGCTGGCCACGGAGACCGCGCGGACGATGCTCGCGGAGCTGCCGGACGGCGCCTGGCTGGTCGAGCTGGCCTCGGTGCGGGCAGGCGGTGAGCTGGCGCAGGCCGCGCTCACCGCGATCGGCCTGCGCGACCAGGCACTGCTCGGCGGCGCGCGGGACGGGGAACCGATGGATCGTCTCATCGCCGCCGTCCGGGAGCGCGCGATCCTGCTGGTTCTGGACAACTGCGAGCACGTGATCGAGGCGGCCGCCGCTTTCGCGGACCGGCTGCTGGGGGAGTGCCGGAGGCTGCGGATCCTGGCCACCAGCAGGGAGCCGCTCGGCATCACCGGGGAGATGCTGTGGCAGGTCGAGCCGCTCAGGCTGCCCGCGAAGGGCGCCGACCTGTCCGAGGTCGGGTCGTCGCCCGCGGTGCGGCTGCTGCGGGAGCGCGCGGGCCTGGTGCGCCAGGACATCGGCTCCGACGCGCACACCCTGTCGGCCATGGCGCGGATCTGCCGGGCTCTCGACGGGATGCCGCTGGCGATCGAACTGGCCGCGGCACGGTTGCGCACCATGTCCGTCGATCAGCTGGCGCGCCGGCTCGACGACCGGTTCCGGCTGCTGACCGGCGGCAGCCGTACGGCGCTTGCCCGGCACAAGACGCTGCGCGCGGTCGTGGACTGGAGCTGGGATCTGCTGAGCGAGGCCGAACGCGGCGTGCTGCGGCGGCTCTCGGTGTTCGCCGGCGGGGCGAGCCTGGAAGCGGCCGAACGGGTGTGCGGGGAGACGTTCGCCGGGGAGCAGGTGCTCGACCTGCTGACCGCGCTGGTCGAGAAGTCGCTGCTGCTCGCCGACGGCGCGGACGCGCCGCGCTACCGGATGCTCGGCACCATCAGGGAGTACGCGGCGGACCGGCTCGCCGAGGCCGGGGAGAACGAGCCGGCGCGCCGGGCGCACCTCGCCTACTTCACCGAACTGGCCGAGACGGCCGACCCGCACCTGCGCCGGGCCGGGCAGCTGGAGTGGCTGTCCACGCTTGCGGCCGAACACGACAACATCAATGCGGCCCTGCGCCGGGCGATCGCCGAGGGTTGGGCCCGGGAGGCGATGCGGCTGGTCGCGGCCGCGGGCTGGTACTGGTATCTCAGCGGGCACCGGGCCGAGGGCACCGAGTTGAGCATCGCCGCGGCCTCGCTGCCCGATGAGGCGTCCGGCGAGGTGCCCGACGAGGTCCGGGCGATGGCGTACACCATCGTGACGATCTTCGTGACCTCCGGGCCCGGCCGCGATCAGCATCAGGCGCGGGAGTGGATCCAGGCGGCGCACCGATTCACCCCGCCCGGGTATCGCAACCCGCTGCTCGGGTTCGTCGCGCCGCTGGAGCGTATGCTGCGCGAGCCGGTGGATTTCCTGCCCGCGTTCGAGCCGCTCATCGCGGGCGACGATCCGTGGGTGCGCGCGCAGGCCAGGCTCACGCGGGGCCGGCTGCGGCTCACGCACGGCGGCGACGAGACCGACGTGGACGGCGACGCCGAGATCGCCCTCGCCGAGTTCCGCACGCTGGGTGACCGGTGGGGCACCTCGCTGGCGCTGACCTTCGTGGCCGATCGGCTCGCCATGCGCGGCGAGTTCGCACGCGCGTGTGAGCACTACGAAGAGGCGGTCGTGGCGCTGACAGAGGTGGGCGCGACCGAGGACGTGGTCGGTCTGCGCGCGCGGCAGGCTCAGCTCTACTGGCTGCTCGGCGATGAGCGGTCCAGCACGTCCGCCATGGCCGAGGCGCAGCGGTACGCGGGCGGAATCACCTGGCCCGGCACGCTCGCCGAGCTTGAGCTGTCGAAGGCGGAGCTGGCGCGCTGGCGCGGCGAGCCGGAAACGGCCCGCCGCCACCTGGCCACGCTGCTGGACAGCGCGGAACTGGCCGGCTTCACCCGCGCCAGGGCCATGGACCTCTACGGCTACCTCACCGAGGATCTCGACGAGGCCCGCGCGTATCGGAGCGAGGCGCTCCGCGCGGTGACGGAACACGGGTATCCACCGGCGATCGCCGGAGTGCTGATCGGAATCGCGGATCTCGCGCTACGCCAGGGGGAGTACGAGCAGGCGGCGCGACTGCTCGCAGCCGGCGACGGCGTGCGCGGCACACCGGACCGTTCGCAGCCGGACGCTTCCAGCATCGCGGCGGAAACGCGGAATCGCCTCGGTGAAACCCTGTTCACCGAGGCGACCCGTGACGGCCGGAAGCGCGACTGGCGCGAGCTGGCCGAGATCACGCTCGCTTCGTGAACGAGGCCCGCGCCCACAGATAACCGACCAGCGTGAGCCCGACACACCAGGCGATCGCCGTGATGGCCGAGCCCGCCGACGGCGCGCCGGTCAGCAGCCCGCGCAGGGTTTCGATGATCGAGGTGAACGGCTGGTACTCCGCGAACTGCCGCGCACCCGGCCCCATTGTGCCGGCCGGCACGAACGCGCTGCTCAGAAAGGGAAGGAGCATCAGCGGAACAGCGGCGAGGCCCGCGCTTTCCGGCGTCTTCGCCGCGAGACCGAACGCGACGGTCAGCCAGCCGATCGCCAGGACCGTCAGCACCACGATGCCGATCACGCCGAGCCACTCCAGGAAACTCGCCGCCGGCCGGAATCCCATGAGGAACGCGACCCCGGTGACGATCGCGATGGCCACCAGGCTCCGCAGCATCGTCGCGATCACATGCGCGTTCAGCACCGCGGCCCGGGACACGTCCATGACGCGGAGCCGATTGATGAATCCGGTCGTCATATCGGAGTTCACCGCGATCGCGGTGGCGCCGACGCCATAGCAGATCGTCGTGAGCATCAACCCCGGCGTCGCGTAGTCGGCGTAGTCGACGCCCACGCTGAACGCGCCGCCGAACACGTAGACCATCAGGAACATCAGGAAGACCGGCATGATGACGCCGTTGAACAGCGCCACCGGATTACGCATCGTGTGCCGGAAGTTGCGCCGCAGCATGGTCGCGGAATCTGCGATGACGTTCATCGTGCGTCGATCTCCTTGTTGCCGTGGCCGGTGAGGGCGAGGAAGACGTCATCCAGGTCCGGTGTGTGCACCGACAGTTCCTCGACGTCGACGGAATGCTCGTCGAGCCGGGCCAGCAGCGCACGCAACGACCTCACCCCGCCGTCGCCGGGCACCCGCAGCGTCAGGTTGTCGTCGTCCCTCGTGGCTTCGGGCAGGATCCGCCCCGCCACGTCGAGCTCGTACCGGTCGGCGAACCGCAGCCGGATGTGACTGCCGGGCACCCGGCGCTTGAGTTCCGCCGGGGTGCCCTCGGCGACCAGCCGGCCCTGATCGAGTACGGCGACACGGTCGGCGAGCTGGTCGGCCTCCTCCAGATACTGTGTGGTGAGGAAGATCGTCCTGCCGTCCGCGACCAGTTCGCGGATGATCTCCCACATGGTGCGGCGGCTGCGCGGATCAAGCCCCGTCGTGGGCTCGTCCAGAAAAATGATCTGCGGCTCGCCCGCCAGCGTCATGGCGAGGTCCAGCTTGCGGCGCATGCCGCCGGAGTAGGAGGCCGCCGGTTCGCGCGCGGCTTCGACCAGGTCGAACCGGTCGAGCAACCGGGCGGCGACTCGTCTGCCCTCCGCCTTGGGCAGATGGAGCAGATCCGCCATCATCAGCAGGTTCTCCTCGCCGGTGAGCAGGTCGTCCACCGAGGCGAACTGCCCGGTGACCCCGATCGCCGCGCGCACCGCCCTGGTCTCCGTGGCCACGTCGTGCCCGGCGACGACGGCTTTTCCGGCGTCAGGGGTCAGCAGCGTGGTCAGCACGTTCACCGTCGTGGTCTTTCCGGCGCCGTTGGGCCCGAGCAGGGCGAAGATCGTGCCGGTCCGGACATCCAGGTCGACGCCGTCGAGCACGACCTTGTCCTTGTATGCCTTCCGCAACCCCGAGGCCGCGATCGCTGAGCCGTTCATGACGTTCACGATCGCGGACCGCTCTGATACCGGGCCGTCGCCGTGCTGACGCGGCCGCTGACACGGGCACCGCGTCGCCTCTGATCACGGCAGAGGCCAGCGCCGGTCGAAGCCGTCGAGAATGAGGGGGAGGAACCGCTCCGGGACGACGCCCGGGTGGCAGGCGAACACGTTCAGCAGCTCCATGACGTCGCCGGTGCCGACGTCCGAGCGCATCGCACCGTCCGCCTGCGCCTGCCGTACCAGCTCGTCGAGGCGCCGCACCAGCGCCTGCCTGGCCTGCGGCGCGGAGGTCCCGGCGAGCGCGGTGGCGATCGCGCCGCGGCTCGTCTCCACGCTGTGGGCGACGAAGGCGCGAATGGCGGCCCACGCGTCAGGCTCGGCCGCGACGGCGCCGTCGAGGGCGTCCATGAGCTCGTGAACGTACTGCTCCGCCAGGGCGGCGAGCAGCGTGCCGCGGTCGGGGAAGCGGCGGTAGAGCGTGCCTACGCCGACGCCGGCCCGGCGGGCGATCAGCTCCATCGGCGCGTCCGTGCCGCGCTCGGCCACCGCGTCGCGTGCCGCCTCCAGGATCTTGTCCCGATTACGGCGGGCATCGGCTCGCATCGAACCCCCTCTCAACCGGAAGGTCAGTTTCCGCTTAGTATAACCGGAAGTCGACATTCCACTTCTGAGAGGACCTCGCGATGATTGTGGTGACAGGCGCGACCGGCACGATCGGGCGGGCGCTGATCAAGGAACTCGGCGGTGTGACGCGAGCCGTGGTGCGGCGCGCGGAACAGGGCGAGGAACTGGGATGCGAATATGTGGTCGGCGACCTGGAGCAGCCGGAGACCATCGCGCTCGCGCCTGGTGACAGGCTCTTTCTCAACAGCGCGCTGTGGCCGGGTTTCGTGCGGGCGCATCGGGCGGTCATCGATCGGGCGGCGGCCGCGGGTGTGGCGCAGGTGATGACCGTGTCCGTGCGCGGCGTGACATCGAGCAGCCTGCTCGGGTTCGGCATGCACGGGCAGGTCGACGAGCATCTCAAGGCGTCGGGAGTGCCGTGGTCGATCCTGGCGCCCGTCGGCTTCATGCAGAATCTCGCGGGCGACGTCGACGAGGAGGGGCGGATCTTCGGCTCGTACGGCACGGGCAGGGTCGGCTACATTGACGCGCGCGACATCGCGGCGGTCGCGGCCGCACTGCTCACGCGTCCCGTCGGAGCCGACGCCACGTACGAGCTCACCGGGCCGGTGGCGCCCACGCATGACGAGATCGCCGCCGAGCTCACCCGAGCGCTCGGCCGGACCGTGCGTTACGTGGACCTTTCGGTCGAGGAAGCCGCCGTTCATCTGGAGAAGCGCGGCATGCCCGGCGAAGCGGCCCGCGACCTGGCTCTGCTCATGTCGCAGATCGGAGATGGGCGCTGGGGGAGCACGACCACCACCGTGGCCGACATCCTGGGCCGCCAACCGCGTTCGCTGCGGGAGTTCCTCGGCTAGGGCGGCGGACATCCGCGGGCCCCGCCGCCTGCCTGCGGCTCCTTGATCCGCGCGGGCATAGGCTCGGCGGCATGGCGACGAGGCCGGTGCGGATACACATGAAAGCCGGGGACGACTCCGCAGTCGGCCGGTTCTGGGCGGGGGCGCTCGGCTGGGGAATCTCCAGCGAGGGACCCGATGTGACCAACCTCGAGCCCGAAGGCTTCGTCTATCCCGCCCCCGCCGCCGTCCGCATCGACGTCGTCCGCGACCCGCAGCCCAAAACGGTGAAGAACCGCGTGCACGTCGACCTCGCCATCACCTCCGTGGCCCACCAGGGCGATCTCGTCGCACGCCTCCAGGGCCTCGGCGCGACGCCCGCCGACCTGGGCCAGGGCGACGTCCCGTGGACCGTACTGGCTGACCCGGAGGGCAACGAGTTCTGCGTCTTCACCCCGCTCTGACGCGGAACCTCCGGCCGGAAAACCGGTTGAGCCTTCTTACGGCGTTCCCGTAGGTTGCCCGCAGCCCCGTCGCAGTGAAGACAGTCGCAGTGAAGACAGAGGACAGAACCGCGTGACCCCGCCTGCTCTTTAGACCTGACACCTTCTTCCGCTCACCTGTAGCCGACGCTCTCGTCGGTTCTGCCGGGCTGCCCTCGCGCTCCCGGTCATACAGCGTTTGAGGTCGCGCGCAATCGGCCTCGTGTCAGGTCTAGAGAGATCATGTCTTCACAACCTCATATCGTGCTGTCCTGGGTCGTTCGCCGGACCAGGCTGCCTCTGCTGTCGTTGCGGTGCGTGGACTGCGGGTCCGAGTCGGCCACCACCGGCGAGGGCAGGTTCCGCGTCAACGCCAACGGCAAGCTGCTGGACGTGTGGCTTCTCGTCCGCTGCGTGTCCTGCGATCGGACGAGCAAGCTCACCGTGCACGAGCGGGCGCCGGTCAGATCCTTGGATCCGGCCGAGCTCCACGGCTACCGCGTCAACGATCCGGAACTGGTGGCGTCCAGGCTGCTGGATCCGCTGCTCGCCCGGCGCAACCGCTTCGCCCTTGACTGGACGGGGGCCTGGCGGCTGGACACCCCGCCGGCGCGGCTCGACGAGGCGTGGCCGGTGCAGGTGGACGTCCTCTTCGAGGATCCGGTACCGGTGCGCCCGGATCGGCTCATCGCGCATGGGCTCGGCCTCAGCAGGAACGAGGTACTGCGCCGGATCAAGGGCGACATTCCGCTACGCCGTACGACGAACGCCGGATTCACCTTCACGGTGATGGCCGGGGACTAGCGGAGATGTGGCCACGGCCCGCGCGACTTCCTCAAGACGGCGAATGGGTCGTCAGGCGTGCGGGCCGCTCCGCCGGCGGGTGAAGGGCCGGACGTCGATGACCGCCATGCCCGCCGCGTGCGCCGCGGCGATGCCCTCGTCGCTGTCCTCGTACACGGTGCAGCGGTCCGGGGGGACGCCGAGCAGCGTCGCCGCGCGCAGGAAGATGTCGGGGGCGGGCTTGCCCCGCTCGACGTCGTCGCGCGTGACCAGAGTGCCGAACCGGTGGCGGATCGGCAGGTGGCGGAGCGTCGTCTCGATCACTTTCCGGGCGCCGCCGGAGGCCACAGCCATGGGCAGCCGCCCGTGGAAGGACGAGACCACGGCCCCGATCTCCGGATGGACCCGGATCTCGTGCGCCGTACGCAGAAACCGTTCGTCGCGATCCGCCACGATCTCCGCGATCGACCGCCGGAGCCCGATCCCGCGTTCGCGCGCCAGCACGCCGACCATCTCGGCCGAGGAGAGGCCGGTGCGCGCGTCGAACCACTCCTGGTCCAGCCGCACGCCCTCCTCGGCGAGCGCTCCCGCCATCGCGAGATAGTTCGCCGGTTGCGTGTCGACCAGCGTTCCGTCCCAGTCGAAGAGCAGGGCGCCGGCGTCTCCGGGATGGAGTTCAGGCAACACGGTCCTCACGGTCCTCCGCCTTCCCACGTGGGTGATCGCCCATCTCCGCCAGGGTACGGCCTCGTGTCTCCGGCATCGCCTTCCACAGCGCGGCCGCGGAGACGGCGGTGACGGCCGCGTAGACGACGAAGGCGCCGCCGAGGGACAGCCGCTGCACCAGGGGGAGGAACGTGGTCGCCACCAGAAAGTCGGCCGCCCAGTGCACGGCGGTCGCCAGACTCATCAGGGTCCCTCGCACGGATCGGGGATAGATCTCCGCCGTGTAGACCCAGAAGACCGGGGCGGGCCCGATCGACCCGGCGGTGATGAACACGCAGAGCAGGACGGCGGTCGCCGCCGGCCCGCCGCCGAGGGACTGGACGGCGGCGATCGCCGCGGCCGTGACCGCCATCAGCCCCAGGCCGCCGATCATGAGCGTACGGCGGCCGGATCTGTCGAGCAGCACGATGGTCACCGCGGTGGCGACCACGTTGCACGTCCCCACCAGGACGGCGCCGAGATAGCCGCCCGAGGGGGTCAGGCCGCCGGCGCCGAGAATCGTGGGCGCGTAGTAGATGGCGGTGTTGAGGCCGGTGAAGTGCACCAGCGCCGCGATCGCCAGGCCGAGGACCAGCGCGCGCAGCCCGCTTTCCGCGCGGGCCGCCCGCAGGCCCCGCCTGGCGGGCGACACCCGGGGGACGGTCTCGTGCGGGGGAAGGCCGAGACGCCGGGCCGCCCGCGCCGCCCTCTCTGCCCTGCCGGTCCCGTAGAGCCAGTCGGGCGACTCCGGCACCAGGAACGTGCCGGCCAGCAGCACCACGGCCGGCACGCAGCCCAGCGCGAACATCCATCGCCATGCGCCGGCCGGGCCCAGCAGGTACGCCGTGAGGTACGACACCAGCAGCCCGATGGCGATCATCAGCTGGTTGAGCGTCACCAGGGCGCCCCGGTTGGCCGGGGGCGAGATCTCCGCGATGTACAGCGGCACGGCGAACGACGTCGCGCCCAGCGCGAGCCCGACGAGGAGCCTCCCCGCGACCAGCGAGCCCGCCCCCGTGGCCAGGGCCGAGACGCCGCTGCCCGCGGCGTACAGGGCCGTGGCCGTCGCGATCACCGGGAGGCGGCCGAAGCGGTCGGCGAGGCGTCCGCTCATGGGCGCGGTGAGCGCCGCGCCGAGCAACGCCGCCGAGACCGCGATGCCCTGGACCCACGCGGACAGCCCGTACTCCGCCGCGGTCAGCGGCAGGGCCCCGGCGATCACCCCGGTGCCGTAGCCGAACAGCAGCCCGCCCACCGACGCGAGGAGCACCGCGAGGAGGAGGCTCCCCGAGCGGACCGCCGTCACGGCGCCTCCGCCGTGGTCGCGGGTGCCACCGCGCTGCGCGCGGTGCCCTGTTCCGGGTCGGCGGTGGACACGGCGGCCCCGTCCAGGGCGGCCGACGCGGCCAGGGACTCGCCCACCCGCGCCGTCCACCGCGAGTGGGCCGGCGGAACGGGGACCGGCCCGCCGGCGGCCACGGCACGGGCGAACCCGGCGACCTGCAGCTGGTAGTGATCGGCCGCCGCCACACGCTCCTCCGTGACTCCGCCGCCGGTCGTGACGGTGACGACGCCGTCCTCCGCGCCCATGGCCCAGGCGTTCCGCACGCCGATGGTGCCGTGGGTGCCCTGCAGTTCGTACCAGGCGCGGGGCCCGTAGTCGATGCTGTAGTCGATCACCGCGCCGCGGCCGTCCCCGAAGTCCATCAACCCCACCGCGCTCGTCTCCACATCCGCGCCGGGCCGGGACGTGAAGCGCCCCTGGACCCGTTCGGGCGCCCGTCCGAAGAACAGCGACGGGACGTCCATCGCGTAGCAGCCAACGTCCCAGGTCGCGCCGCCGCCCAGCGAGCGCTCCAGGCGGATGTTCCCGCTGCCGTCGGCGATGGCGAAGGCGAACGACGCCCGGACGACGCGCAGGTCGCCGATCGTGCCCGCGGCCAGCAGTTCGGCCGCGCGTCGCTGCTGGGTGTGGAAGCGGTACATGAACGCCTCCATCGCCAGGCGGCCGGCCTCGCGCGCGGCCTGCTCGATCCGGACGCAGTCCTTCTCGGTCATCGCCATCGGCTTTTCGACCAGCACGTGCTTGCCCGCGGCCAGCGCCCGCAGGGTCCACTCGACGTGGTCGGTGTTGGGCAGGGCGATGTAGACCACGTCGACGTCGCCGTCGGCGACCAGCGACGCGTAGTCGCGGTGGGCGGCGGCGCCGTACCGCCTGGCGGTCGCCGCCGCCACGTCGGCGCCGCCCGGACGGCTGGCCACCGCGGCCAGGGCGCAGCCCGGGGTGCGGGCGATGGCCGGCATCAGCAGGCCGCTGATGTACGCGGTCGCGCCGAGCACGCCCCAGCGCAGGGGGCCCGGGCGGCGTCCGGTTGCGCCGGTGTGGTTCATCCGTGGTCCTCCCGCATGAACTCCGCCGCGCGCAGGCCGATCGCGGCCACGGCGGCGTGGACGTTGCCGGTGATCATGCTGGGGATGACCGAGGCGTCCGCGATCCGCAGGCCGGTCACCCCGCGTACCCGCAGGCGGGGGTCCACCACCGCCTCCTCGTCGGTCTCCCGGCCCAGCCGGCAGGTGCCGACGGGGTGGAACTGGGTCTCGGCGTTGTCACGGACGTACTCCTCCAGTCGCCAGCGGCTGGTTCCGGCGACGGGCGGCGGCCCGCACGTGAGGTCGCCCAGCGGGTCGGTGCCCGCGATGTCGAGGGCGATCCGCACCCCCTCCACAAGGATCTCCAGGTCGTTCGGGTCCGACAGGTACGCCGGGTCGATCCGGGGGTGGGCGGCCGGGTCGGCGGTGTTCAGGGTGAGCCGTCCGCGGCTGCGCGGCCGGGTGATCGCCGGGCCGATCGTGAACCCGCGCCCCAGGTGGGAGGCGTTGTTCAGGTTCTTCATCGGGGCGAAGGAGAGCTGCACGTCCGGCGCCGGCGAGCCGGGCAGCAGGGTGATGAATCCCCCCGCCTCGCCGAGGTTCGACCGGTCGTCGACGGGATGCCCGGTCGTGGTGTCGTAGGCGAGGGAGACCTGCAGGTGGTCGTGGAGGTTGCGGCCGACGCCGGGCAGGTGGACGGCCACGGGCACCCCTACGCCGGCCAGCTCGGCGGCGGGTCCGACGCCGCTCAGCATGAGCAGATGCGGGGTCGAGACGGTGCCGGCGCACAGGAGGATCTCCGCGTCCGCGGTGATCGTGCGCGACTCGCCGCCGTGCCGTACCAGCACCCCCGTCGCCCGGCCGCGCTCGACGACGACGTTCAGCACGGTGGCGTCCGGCAGCACGGTCAGGTTCGCCCGGCCGAGAGCCGGGCGCAGGTGCGTGTACGCCGTGTTGGCGCGTCGCGCCGGAGCGCCGGGGCGGTCCCCGGTGCGCGTCGTGCGGTACAGGCCCACCCCCTCCTGAGTGCCCCTGTTGAAGTCGAGATTGGCGGGCAGCCCGTACTTCTGGGCCGCCGTGACGAACGCGTCCGCGAACGGATGCGGCCGCGGGTTGGCGGCGACCGGGATGCGGGCGGGCTCGTCCGGCCCGCCGGCGGCCTCCGTTTCGTCGAAGATCTCGTCGAACAGCGGCAGCATGCGGTCCGCCGTCCACAGGTCGCCGCCCCAGCGGGCCCAGGCGTCGAAGTCGGACGCCGCGCCCAGGATGTGGACCATCGCGTTGATCGCGCCGGAGCCGCCCACCACGCGGCCACGGGGCCACGCGAGCCTCCGCCCGTGGAGCTCCGCCTGGGGCGCGGTCCGGTAGCCCCAGTCGAGGTCGCCGCCGAGCAACTGCGGCCAGGCGACCGGCCGGGCGATCCGCGGATCGTCGTCGGCGGGACCGGCCTCGATGAGGAGAACGCTGCGGCCGGGGTCCGCGCTCAGCCGCGCGGCGGCGACGCATCCGGCGGCCCCCGCACCGACCACGATGTAGTCGTATTTCACCAGTCACTCCTTGGTAGCCGGCAGGGATCAGGTGGCGAGGAAACCTCCGTCCACGCCGATCACCTGCCCGTTGACGTACGACGACGTGTCGGACAGCAGCCACAGCGCCACCTCGGCCACCTCCGGCGGGGTGCCGATCCGTCCCGAGGGGATCAGCGCGCGCCAGGCGGTGGCTCCGCCGACGGCGGCCTCGGAGGCGGCCAGCATCTCCGTCTCGATCGGTCCGGGGGCGACGGCGTTGACGCGCACCCCGTCGCGCGCGTGTTCCATGGCCGCCACGCGGGTGAGCGCGACCGCCGCGTGCTTGGACGCGACGTACGCTCCGACGCCGGGGAAGACGGCCCGCAGCCCGTGCACGGAGATGGTGTTGACGACGCTGCCCGACCCCTGCGCGGACATCAGCCGCAGCTCCTCCCGCAGGCACAGCCACAGCCCGCGGGTGTTGACGGCGAAGGCCCGGTCGAACTCCTCGGCCGACAGGCCGGTGAGGGTTCCGTCCCCCGAGGAACCCGCGTTGTTGAACGCGCAGTCCACCCGCCCGTAGGCCGTCACGGCCCGCCGGAAGAGGTTCGCCACCTGGGCCGGGTCGGTGACGTCGCAGGGCACGAACAGTGCTTCGCCGCCGTCCGCCCGGATCTTCTCGGCGGCCTCGTGGCCCCGGTCCCGCCCGCGGGCGGCGAGGACCACGCGCATGCCGGCGGCGGCGAACACCTCCGCGGCGGCGCGGCCGATCCCGGCGCTGCCGCCGGTGACGACGACCGTCCTGCCTGCCTGCCCGGCGGGACGGCTCATCGGGCCGCGCTCACCGGGTCGGTGTCCAGCATCGTCTCCATGACGGCGGCCGCGGCGGCGATCTCGGCGTCGCCGACGTCGTTGAGGAAGCACACCCGGCCGATGCCGGTGAGGATCGGCAGGTTCTGCTGTCCGTCGCGATGCCGGACCGTGTCGGCCAGCGCCTCCCGGAGGAGATCCGCGTCGCAGAAGAGCGGATGCGACGGCCGGAGGGTGAGCCGGCGGGTGACGGCCACGATGCGGTCCAGGTCGGCCGGGTCGAGCAGCCCGCGCCGGACGGCGAGGACGGCGGAGAACACGCAGTCGAGCGTCACGGCCTCGCCGTGGAGAAGCTCGGGCAGGGCCCGCATCTCCACCAGCGGGGAGAACGAATGGCCGTAGTCGACCGAGCGCCTGAGGTTCTTCTCCCACAGGTTGGGTTCGAGCTCCTCCGCCATGCCCGCGATGGCCCGGCCGATCACCTCGCTCGCGACCGCGCCGAGCGTGCCGTCCGGATCCTGGAACCTGGTCTCGATCAGGTCGGCTCCGTGCCGCTCCAGCAGCGCGAACAGGCGCGGATCCTTGATGAGCGCCATCTTCAGGATCTCGCCCATGCCGTTGCGCAGCTGGTGGCGCGGCACGGTCGCCAGGAACATGCGATCGATGAGGGTGCGGGGCGGCGGGCTGTAGGTGCCCAGGCGGTTGCGGTAGCCCTCGTAGTTGATGCCGGTCTTGGCCGCCACGCTGACGTCCACCTGGGCCAGGAGGGTGGTGGTCACGCGGACGTAGGGGATGCCGCGCCGGTAGAGGCTCGCGGCGAGTCCCACCACATCGGTCAGCACGCCGCCGCCGATGGCGATGGGAGGGCTGCTCAGCCGGTTCGTCCCGACGTCGTTGAGCCTGCTCACGATCTTGAGGACGTTCTCGATGGACTTGCTCTCCTCCAGTCCCGGCAGCGTGAGGTACTCCACGGGGACGGAGTTGGCGTCGAAGTAGGCGCGGACGCGATCTCCGTACAGTTCGTCGATCGAGTGGTCCAGGACCACGAGACGGGTGGCCGTGCTCCTGCCGCCGCCCGGGAGGGTGAGCAGCTCGGGGTTGGCCGGGTCGAGCAGCCCCTGTGTCTCGACGATCTCGTAGGAGACCGGCAGCTGGGTGCGGATGGTCCAGCGGCTCGTGCCGGAGGCGTGCCCGGTCTTGGGCCTGACCCCGTTCTTCGCGCGGGCGACCCGCGGGGTGACGACCGCGCGGTGACGACGCGCCTCCGGCGCGGGAATCGGCCGGGTGATCGCCCTGCCGCCCGTCTCGGGCTCGTTCTGCTGTTGCGCCATGATGTTCTTCCTCCGGGTGAATTTCGATTCATTTGCCCTTACCGCGAGCATGAATCGCATATCTTCGAACCGTCAAGAAGATAAGATCGAATGGGTGTGTGACGATAATCACCGAGCCGCACAGAATTCATTGCCGGTCGCCACATAAGAATGCGAAAGATATTTCACACGGCCGTAATCGATGCGCCACGGATCCGGAACATCGGGCTACGGCAATGGCATACGACGTCAAATTAACTCCGATAACCGTGCGTCACCGAAGTGGCATATCCCCTGCGCGTGGCGGTGTCCTGTCATCGTGGTCGGGTCACCGCCGGTGCCGGAGCACCGTCCGGGCGCCACCCTTATGTGACTACTTCGACATGTTTTACCGCGGGACCGCCGGCCGGGCGGGCAGCGGGATAAGCATGGCCATCGGCGACGGCGGCATCACATCTCGCGCGCCAAGAACCGGAAAGCCCGGAACGCGGCGAGCCGTCTCGCCGGGAATAACCGCATTCCAGGCGCCGGGGTGCCCCTGGATCCGGCGGTCTGGAGAAAGGACAAATAACCTCGCGCTCGGGTGGACCGAACCCGGCACGCCACCGCATGCCGGCCCGAAGTATCGTGACCCCGACATCGGGTCCGTACCGCTGGGGGTCGTCATGGCGGGCACGTCTGCACGTGCCGGGGAGGGGCGGCTGGAGCGCCGCCTGGGCCTGGCCGACGCCGTGGTCATCGGGCTGGGATCGATGATCGGCGCGGGCGTCTTCGCCGCCCTGGCTCCCGCGGCGGCCGCGGCCGGTCCGGGGCTGCTGCTCGGGCTGGCGCTGGCGGCCGCGGTCGCGTACTGCAACGCGACCTCGTCGGCCCGGCTGGCCGCCCGCTACCCCGACTCGGGCGGCACGTACGTCTACGGCCGTGAGCGGCTGGGGCCGTTCTGGGGATACCTGGCGGGCTGGGGATTCGTGGTCGGCAAGACCGCCTCATGTGCCGCGATGGCGCTCACGGTCGGCTCCTACGTGTGGCCCGAGCACGCCCACGCGGTCGCGGTGGGCGCCGTGGTGGCGCTGACCGCGGTCGACTACGCGGGGATGCGCAAGACCATGTGGCTGACCCGCGTGATCGTGGCCGTGGTGCTGGCCGTGCTGGCGGCGGTGGTGGCCGCCTGCCTCACGGCCTCGGGCGGCGCAGCGGCCGCCCGGCTCGACGTCTCCTCCGGCGCCACCGCGGCCGGTGTGCTCCAGGCGGCGGGCCTGCTGTTCTTCGCCTTCGCCGGGTACGCCCGGGTGGCCACGCTGGGGGAGGAGGTGCGGGATCCGGCCCGGACGATTCCCCGGGCGATCCCGCTCGCGCTCGGCCTCGTCCTCGTCGTGTACGCGGTGGTCGCGGTGGCGGCGCTGAGCGTGCTCGGGGACGCGGGGCTGGCCGGGGCGACCGCGCCGCTGGCCGACGCCGTCCGCGCCGCCGGCCTGCCCGCCCTCGCGCCGCTGGTACGCGTGGGAGCCGCGGTGGCCGCGCTCGGCTCGCTGCTGGCGCTGATCCTCGGAGTGTCCCGCACCACGCTGGCCATGGCTCGCGACCGGCACCTGCCGGGTGTCCTGGCCACCGTCCATCCCCGGTTCGGGGTGCCGCACCGCGCCGAGCTGGCGGTCGGCGCGGTCGTGGCGGTCCTGGCGGGCTTCGCCGACCTGCGCGGCGCGATCGGCTTCTCCTCCTTCGGAGTGCTGGTCTACTACGCCATCGCCAACGCCAGCGCCTGGACCCTCACGCCCGCCGAGGGCCGCCCGCCCCGGCCCGTGCCCGTCGTCGGCCTGGCCGGATGCCTCGTCCTGGCGTTGGCTCTGCCGGGTGCCTCGGTGGTCTCCGGGGTGGCGGTGCTGGCCGTCGGCGCGGCCGTCTACGGGGTGCGACGTGCCCGGTGAATCCGCCGGCCCGATACTGTGATCGGTCGATCTCGCCAACCCGGGAGGCAGATATGACGCCGAGGGTCGAACAGGACATCCTGATCGACGCGCCCGTCGACGTGGTCTGGCGGGCGGTGACCGAGCCCGACCAGATCGTCAGATGGTTCAGCGACGACGCCGACCTGAAGCCCCTGCCCGGCTACGAGGGCGCGCTGACGTTCCGCAACCAGGATGCCGGGCAGACCCTCACCGTGCACGTCTCCGTCCAGTCGGTGGCCCCGGCGCGCTCCTTCTCCTACCGCTGGCTCCACCCCCAGGGCGTCGCGGCAGGCGAGGGAAACTCGGTGCTCGTCGAGTTCACCCTCACGCACGGGGAGGGCGGTACCCGGCTGCGGGTCGTCGAGACCGGGCTGGAGCACATGGGGTGGTCACCCGGCCAGGAAGAGGACTACGCCAGCGAGCACAACGAGGGCTGGGTCGTCTACCTGCGGTGTCTGCGCGACCATCTCGGCCGGCAGCCGCTACGCGGCGCGCGATGAGCGGGACGGAGCAGACCGTTCCTCACTTGATCACACGGTAGGTCAGGTGCTCGGCGGCCGGGGTGGACACGGAGCCGAGCGGCTCCAACCGCAGCGATTCCGGCATGCCCTGGGGGAACAGCGGCGTGCCGCCGCCGAGGATGATCGGGGCGAGGTGGATCCTGAGAATGTCCACCAGGCCGGCACGCAGGAACTCGTACGCGGTCGCGCCGCCTCCCATGATCACGACGTCTTTGCCGCCGGCGGCGGCGCGCGCCCTGTCCACGGCACTGCCGAGGCCGTCGGTGACGAAGTGGAACCGGTCGCCCAGCCGTACCTTCTCGGGCCGTGAGTGGGTGACGACGAAGACGGGCGGGGCGGCGATCTGGTCCTGGTCGTGTCCGTAGCCCACCTCGTCGCTCCATCCGTTCGGCCCGTCGACGATGTCGAAGGTGCGCCGGCCCATGATGACGGCCCCGGTGTCGGTGAAGGACCTGCGGAGGATCTCCGCGTCGCGCGGCGTGCGTTCGTCCGTCACCCAGGCGTGCAGCGGCTCGCCGCCCACTCCCAGGCCGTGTTCGAGGTCGGCGCCCGGTGCGGTGACGTAGCCGTCCAGCGACATCGAGATGTCGACGACGACCCGGCTCGCCTCCGGGCGGCTCCCGGCCGTTCCGTGGGCCAGCTCGTCGAGCCGGTCCATCGAGTCGATGACGCCGCGTTCCATCCCGCTGGCGATCATGGCGTCACGTGCCTCGACGGTCGGGAACACCGAACGCGTCCGCAGCCGGGTACGTCCGCCGAGGTCCTCGAACGTCGCGTGATCGAGGCTGACGACATCGGGCGTGCCCTCGTACTCGAAGGTCTGGATGATCCGCTCGCCGGGGGTGACGGCGTGGAAGACGCCGCGGAAGGCGTGCTCGTTGCCCTCGGTGTCCCGGTGCACGTAGCGGTACGCCCCGCCCGGGCGCGCGTCGTACTCGATGATGCGCATCTCCATTTCGCGCGGGCCGAGCCAGCGGGTGACCAGCTCGGGGTCGGTGTACGCGCGGAAGAGCAGAGCGGGGGTCGCGTCGAAGTCGCGGACGATCTCGATGAACGGGCTGCCGGGCTGGGCCGTGATGGTGGTCGGGTTCTCGATCATTTTTCCTGCTCCTTCATCTCGTCGAGCACGTCGTCGAGGCGCCGGAACTGTCCCTCGCGTGTCAGGCGATAGGTGTCGATCCAGCTCGTCAGCTCCTCGAGCGCCGCGGAGTTCAGATGACACGGGCGGCGCTGGCCGTCACGGCTCCGCGTGATCAGCCCGGCCGCCTCCAGCACCTGGATGTGCCGTGAGACGGCCTGCTTGGTGATCGGGAACGGCTCGGCGAGCTCGTTCACCGTCGCCTCACCCCGCGACAGCCGGGCGATCAGCGCACGCCGGATCGGGTCGCCGAGCGCGGCGAACGCCCGGTCCAGGCGCTCGTCCACGTCATCAATCGTCATCTTTATCAACCAAACTCTTTATCAACCGATACATTGATAATAGGGGCAGGGATGTCGCCGCGGCAAGGGGTGGAGCGCATGACCACGGCGACGGGTCCGCACCGCGCGAGCGGTCCGGGTGGTTCGCCCGCGCGAAGGTCAGCGGGCGGGCCGCCGGCGCACGAAGCCGATGAGCACCGCGAGACCGGCCACCGCCTGCGTGGCGACGTGAGAGGCCAGGGACGCGGGCGGGGCGCCCAGCGCCGCCAGCGCGGGGAGGCAGCCGACGAGCACCAGGTCGAGCCCGGTGAGGGCCCACAGCAGGAGCCCGATCGGGAGCGGCGGGCTGCCGGGTATCTCCACCATCGGCATGCTGTGGTCGATGGGCGCCCGCCGGGCCATCCGCAGCGCCCCCGCCGACAGGGCCGGCGCCGTCGCCACACCGAGCGCCCACCACAGCCCCGAGGGCAGCAGACCGGCCACCGCGAGCCCCGACAGAGCGAGCACCAGCCATGACGCGGCCAGCGCGGTCGGCAGCAGCGTCCGCGCGGCCATGACCGCCCTCGGACCGACCGCGAGCAGTCTGGCCAGGGAGGGGTCGTCGCCGTCGCGGCGCGCTCCCGTTGTGGCCGTCGCCGCCGCGCCCAGCGCGCCGCCGAACAGCGCGACGACCGGCAGCGCCGACAGCCCGCCGGTCGCCTGCGCGGCGAGGGCCGGCAACGCGGCGCAGCAGTACAGCAGGGCGAGCCTGCCGGGACGCCGGCTCAGGCGGCGCCACTCCTGCCAGGCCGGCGCCGCGGCCCGCCACCGCCCGGCCAGGCGGGGCCACGGCCGGGACCGCAGCGTCCGCCCGCGCCAGTGGTTGTCCTCGGCGATCCAGCTCAGCGCCCCCGGGTCCATGGCGACGGCCGCGCTCGCGACCCGTCCCGCCTTCTCCGAGGAGGCCAGGACCCCGCGTGCGGGGAGACGGTCCAGCGCCGCCCAGGCCTGCCGTACGAGCAGGGCGGCCGCCGCGGCGGCGAGCCCGGCCACGGCCGTGACCACGCTCGCGGGCGCGGCGGCGACTGCGACGAGGACCTGGCGGCCCGGGCCGCCGCCCAGCACCGTGGACAGCAACGCGGCCAGCACGGCCGCCAGCACACAACCCGCGACGAGCACCTGCAGCCGGGTGTCCCAGGTCTGCGACGCCTGCGCGAGCACGGCCGTGGCCGCACCCGCCACGCTCACGGTCACGCCGATCACCAGGGCCGGCATCAGGTGCGGGCCGAGGCTCCCGGTCGATCCGAGCACGGCGAGTCCCGCGACGCCGAGCACGCCCCCGGCCACTACGGCGGTCACGAGCAGGATCAGCGCGCTGCGCAGCACGACCGAACGGCGGGGGAGCGGCGAGAGCACGAGCCAGGCCGCGTCGGCCGCCGGAAGCGCGATCGGCCCGACGGCGCGGGCCAGGGCCAGGAGACCGGCGTACGCCGCCGCGATCAGGGCGAGCCCGGCCCCGATCCTGGCGGGGTCGGCGGTGCGGGCCAGGCCGCCCAGCACGGTGGCGACCGGCTGTCCGAGCAGCACGAGGCCGAGGACCAGGCTGAATCCGGTGACGTAGCGGTCAGACCAGCTCGCCGGTCGCCCGCGGTGGGAGCGCAGGTAGGCGCGCGCGGGATTCACCGCTCTCCCTCCAGCCTGATCACCGTGGCCCCGGTGGCCTCGGGCAGCCGAAGGTCGTGGGTGGCCATGACGATCGCGCCGCCTTCGGCGGTGTAGCCGTTGAGTATGTCCGCCAGCCGTTCCCGGAACGTCACGTCGAGCCCGCGCTCCGGCTCGTCGAGGAGCAGCAGCCGGCTCGGCCGCAGCAGCGTCATGGCGAGCGACAGCCGCTGCCGCTGCCCGGTCGACAGCGACAGGGGCGCAAGGTCGGCGCGCTCGGTGAGCTCGAACGCGGCGAGCGCCTCGTCCACCGTCATCCGCACCTCCCGGTGGACCGCCGTCATCAGCTCCAGATGCTCGCGCGTGCTGAGCCCCGGATACCAGACGGGCTCGTCGCCGGTGCGCGCGACGTCTTGCCAGAAGTCCGTCGTGTCGGCGGGCGGACCGTCCAGGACCTCGATCCGGCCGGCCCGCGCCGGCTGGAGGCCGGCCAGGCAGCGCAGCAGGGTGGACTTGCCGGTGCCGTTGTCTCCGACGACCGCGACGACCTCTCCCGGCGCGGCGGTGAGGCCGATCCCGGACAGGATGGTCCTGCCACCCAGCTCCACCTCGACATCGCGGGCGGCGACGATCGCGTTCGGCATCGCGTTCGACATGGCCCGAACCTAACGTACGGCGCCGGCAGCCGCACCGGCCGTTGATGGGGAAGCCGTCGTTTACATAAGTGACTAGTGATATTTTCCTTTGCGGCCGGGATGCCGGCCTGAACTCCCAGGAAGGAGCCACACGTGATCGAGATCGACGAGCAGATCAACGCGGTACGCCGGACGGTGGGCACGCGGGTCCTGGAGGCGGGGGAGGCCCGCGTGATCACCGTGAGCCAGGCCTACGACACCCCGCTGGCGGACCTCTGGGACGCGTGCACCAGCGCCGAGCGCATCTCCCGCTGGTTCCTGCCGGTCTCCGGCGACCTGCGGGTCGGCGGACACTACAGCCTGGAGGGCAACGCGAGCGGCACGGTCGAGCGCTGTGACCCGCCGCGGAGCTTCGCCGCGACATGGGAGATGGGCGACCAGGTCAGCTGGATCGAGGTCCGGCTGACCGAGGAGGGCGAGGGCAGGGCGCGTTTCGAGTTGGAGCACGTCGCGCACGTGGACGACAAGTTGTGGCCCGAGTTCGGCCCCGGAGCGGTCGGGATCGGCTGGGACATGGCCGTGCTCGGCCTGGCGCTGCACCTGTCGAGCGGTGTGAGCATGGACCCCGCGGAGGGCGCCGCCTGGGCGGCCTCCGACGAGGGAAGGCGGTTCATGACGCTCAGCAGTGACAAGTGGGCCGAGGCGAGCATCGCGGCGGGCACCGACCCCGCCGAGGCGCGGGCCGCCGCCCAACGTGTCCTCGCCGCCTACACCGCCTTCCCCGAGCCGCCTCCGGCGAGCTGATGGTGAGCCGACGGTGAGCCGACGGTGAGCTGACCTGGGCGGCCGGACGCGATCAGAGCCCGTGCTCCGCCCGGTACCGGTCCAGCCGGGCGGCCAGCTCGACGGGCCGGCTGAGGGCGAGCAGGTGACCGCCCGGCATCTCGTCCACGGGGATGCCCAGGCGTTCGCGGACGACCTCGCGCTGGAAAGCGAGCGGGAAGAACCGGTCGTCGCGGCCCTGCAGGAAGCGAGTCGGCACGTCGGGCCACTCGGGCAGCGGCCAGGGCTGCCCGAAGGGGGTCCCCGACTGGGCCGTCCCTCCCTGCGCCATCGCCTCGGCCGTGATCTCGGGCGGGACGTCGTGGAAGAAGTCGACGAGGAGGTCGACCTCCTCGGTCGGCGTGCGGCCCTCGCGCACGGCCTGCCCGGCCCTGGCCTCGGCGTGGCCGGTGGCCGCCCACCACTCGCCCGCCGTCTCGCCGGGGAGAGGCACCATCGCGTTGAGCATGACCAGCAGCCCGACCGGCACCCGCGCGCACGCGAGCGGCGCGCTGAATCCGCCCATCGACTGCGCGACCACGATCACCGCGCCTTCGACGCCCTCGGCCGCCGAGACCACGGCGTCGGCGTACTCCGTCAGCCCGGCGCGGTCGTCGCCCGTGGGCAGGTCCACCGCGATCGCGTCATGGCCGAGCGCGGCGAGCTCGGGGATGAGCCGATGCCACACCCACACGCCACCCCCCGCCCCGGGTACGAGCACATACGTCGCCATGTCGGGCCCCTGTCCTCAGGTGATTCCGGATGTTCTTCCGTCAGCCTGCCATCGCACACTGACATCGGCGCGCGTCCCGCCGGCGGTCGCGTTCAGGCCCCGTCGCCGGACCCCTCGGCGGCGCGGCGGGCGCGCCGGCCGCGGGCGAGCTCGGTGCCGAGCGCGTCGAGGCGCTGGGTCCAGAACCCGCGGAAGGCGTCGAGCCAGGTGTCGATCTCCTGCAGCGGCACCGGGTTGACCGCGTACAGGCGGCGGGTGCCCTCGGCCCGGACCGTGGCGAAGCCGCTCTCGCGCAGCACCCGCAGGTGCTGCGACACGCCGGGCTGGGAGATGCCGAACTCCTCCTGGACGACGGCGCCGATCTCTCCGGCCGAGCGCTCCTCGCCCGCGAGGAGTTCGAGGATCCGGCGGCGGACCGGATCTCCGAGGACGTCGAAGGCGTGCATGTCGGGCTCCAGGACGGGATGTACAACCGGATCCTAGTGCCGCGGATTCACCGGGGGCGGCCCTCGGGAGCGAGCCGGGCGGCACGGCTCTCCAGATATCGCCGTTCGGGCAGGCTGGTGGTCCGGCGCGCGGCCCTCAGGTAGCACTCCCGGGCCGCCTCGTGGTCGCCCGTCATCTCCAGCAGGTGACCTCGTACGGCGTCGAACCGGTGGTGCCGCGCGAGCCGGTCGTCGCCCTCCAGCGCCGCGAGCATCTCCAGACCGGCGGACGGCCCCCTGACCATGCCGGCCGCGACCGCGTGGTTCAGCGTCACCATCGGGTTGGGCGAGACGCGCCCGAGCAGCTCGTACAGGGCGGCGATCTGCGGCCAGTCGGTGTCCTCCGCCCGCGTCGCCTCGGCGTGGACGGCCGCGACGGCGGCCTGGAGCTGGTACGGCCCGAGCGGCGCGGCGGACAGGGTGCGGGTGAGCAGCTCGACGCCCTCCCGGATCTGCTCCCGGTCCCAGCGGTCGCGGTCCTGCTCCGCCAGCGGCACCAGCGCGCCGTCCGGGCCGGTTCTGGCGGCACGCCGGGCGTCGGTGAGCAGCATCAGCGCGAGCAGGCCGGCGACCTCGCCGTCCTCGGGAAGCAGCCGGTGGACGGCCCGGACCAGCCGGATCGCCTCCGCGGACAGCTCCGGTCGATGAAGGTCCGGGCCCGACGTCGTGGTGTATCCCTCGTTGAAGATCAGGTACAGCACGTGCAGCACCACCCGCAGCCGGTCGTCCCGTTCGGGCTCGGGCGGCGGGGCGAACGGGATGCCGGTGGTCTTGATCCGCTGCTTGGCGCGACTGATGCGCTGGGCCATCGTCGTCTCCGGCACGAGGAAGGCGGCCGCGATCTCGGCCGTGGTGAGCCCGCCGACGGCCCGCAGCGTCAGCGACACCTGGGACGGCGCGGTCAGCGCGGGGTGGCAGCACATGAACAGCAGGGTCAGGGTGTCGTCCCGCTCGGCGGTGCGCTCCTCGCCGGGCCCGGGCGCCACCAGCGCGTCGTACGGCGCGAGCGAGGCCATGGTCGCCTCGCGCCGCCTGCGGGCCTCGTCGCTGCGCCACTGGTCGATGAGGCGGCGGGCGGCGACCGTGGTGAGCCACCCGTGGGGGTTGGCCGGCACGCCCTCCTGCGGCCATTGGACGGAGGCGGCCAGCAGGGCCTCCTGCACGGCGTCCTCGCAGGCGTCGAAGTGCCCGTACCGGCGGATCAGCGCGCCGAGCGCGCGCGGCGCGAGCTCGCGCAGCAGGTCCTCTACGCGTGCGTCGTCCGCCATTGCGCCTCCTCCGTGCTCCGCCAACCTAGTCCGTGACACCGGCTACATCCGGGTCCGCGCGTACGCCTTCAGCGCGTCGCGCACGAATGTCGCCCCCGCGGCGTCGTCGTACATGCCGGCGAAGCGGGGGTCGTCGACGTACATG
The DNA here is from genome assembly GCF_017896165.1 of Microbispora oryzae. Taxonomy (GTDB): domain Bacteria; phylum Actinomycetota; class Actinomycetes; order Streptosporangiales; family Streptosporangiaceae; genus Microbispora; species Microbispora oryzae. The sequence goes on along the minus strand of NZ_JAFCNB010000025.1, from coordinate 33,220 downwards.
TCCCCCAGGCCCTTCACCATCTCGATCGAGCGCTCCCGGTCGCCCTCGGCCGTGGGGGTACCCGGGATCTGGCTCAGCCACCGGACGTGCCGGGCAGCCAGTGACTGAGCGTGTTCCGATGTCGGAGAGGTCCCGGCCTTCGCTGCGGCGACCCATGCGGCGACGAGGTCTTCGGTGGCCTGCTTCCAGGCCCGCTGCTGGTCAAGGGTCTTGCCGTGCCACCAGTCGTTGCTCACCCGGAACGCGCGCTCGCCCCAGCGTGAGATCACCTCGTCCTTGTAACGGTCGTTGAACCCCGCCAACATGACGTCCATCCGCGGCTCCGCCCCCGCCTCCAGGGCCTCCAGTGTGTGACGCACGGACCGGATCTGCCGTTCGACGCGGTCCCGCTCCTCTTCCAGTGCGGCGATGTGGGCGCGGAGCCCGTCGCACGTGTCCACCTCGTCGTCCAGGACCTCGGCGATGGCGGGCAGGCCCATGCCGAGCCGGCGCATGAGCAGAATCCGCTGGAGCCGGGCGACCGCGGTGGGGTTGTAGTAGCGGTACCCGTTCGCGCCGACCCGGGACGGGGCCAAGAGCCCGATGCGGTCGTAGTGACGCAGAGTGCGGCTGGTGACACCGGCCCTCGTCGCGAGTTCTTGGATCGTCCACTCCATCGTTCAGTGTCGCCCGCGGCGGAGCGTGGTCGCGATGATCTCCGAGCTTTGTGCGTGCAGGGCCTGCGCCGCCGTCTGCCCGGTCGCCGCCAGGTAGGTGTCGACCAGCCGGTTGCCCGCGGCGTACCCGGCGCCCATCGGCAGCCCCACCGGGGTGAGGCCGAAGCGCTCGGCGCTGGGGTCGCCGTGCACCCAGGCGGTGAAGTTCCGCATGCCTGTCACGTCGAGCCCGGTGAGCACCTTGCCGAAGATCTCGTCGTCGTGCAGGTGCGGCACGCCGATGCGGGTGGGGCCGAGCTCGTCGCCGTAGAGCTGGCGGGCGAAGGCGTCGGCCAGGCCCTCGGAGACGATGTGATCGCCGACCGTGACGGTCATGGGGTTCCACACGACCCCGCCCGGGCCGAACCGCAGGTTGTGATGGAGTTCGTGCACGGCGGTGGCCTCCAGGCGCTCCACGTTCTCGGGAAAGGGCCAGAACGTGATCACAATGTGGCCCGAGATGCCGCCGAATCCGGTCACTCCTTGGCAGGGACCCATGAAGTGCTCGTCACCCGGATCGCCGAGCACGAACAGCACGGTGATGTCCGGGGCCGCCAGCCCCGGCGTCGCCTCCAGAAGTACGGCGGAAGCGTCATCGAGGGCCCGTCGCATCCGGTCCCAGGCTCCGGCCGCCGCCAGGGTGTCGAGCGCGTCGAGGCAACGCTCCTCATCGCGGTCGACGGGGAATCCCGACGCCTGGAGGTGCATGGCCACCAGGTCCACCTCGCCGGGGTGGTGGCGGTACATGCCCCTGGTGGGCTCCAGCATCGAACGCAGCAGGTCGACGCGGTCCGCCACCGGAGCCAGCAGGATCGCCCGTATCGCCGAGCAGGTGTCAAGAACAGTGATCGACATGGCGCCGATGCTAGGAGTTGACGCAGCGTCAGGGTCAAACGAGCGGCGCTTCTCGCCGATGCACGGCCGCCTGCGGGAATGACCGGACGTCACCGCGCGAGCAGTGCCCGCAGTTCCGCCGCGACCCCGGCGGGCGCCTCCTCCGCCATGAAGTGACCCCAGCCGACGGTGCGGTGACTCAGGTCGGGAGCCCAGGCACGCCACAGGGCCGCGGCGTCGAAGCCGAGCGCGGCGCCCCAGTCCTGCTGGAGCACGGTGACCGGCATGCGCAGCCGGTTGCCCGCGTCCCGGTCGGCGCGGTCGTGGTCGACGTCCACGCCGGCCGACGCCCGGTAGTCGGCGACGATCGAGGGCACGGCCGCCCGGCAGGCGTCCAGGTAGGCTCGCCGGACGTCGGCGGGGATCACCCCCGGGCCGGTGGCCCAGACGTCCAGGAAGTGGCCGAAGAACGCGTCGGCGGCCGCGCTGATCATCCGTTCGGGCAGGCCGGGCGGCTGCGCCATCAGGTAGAGGTGGAAGCCGACGGCGGCGGAGGTGCCGTGCATCGCCTCCCACATGTCCAGGGTGGGCAGCACGTCGAGGGAGGCCAGGTGCGTGACCACCCCGGGGTGGTCGAGCGCGGCGCGGAAGGCGACCAGGGCGCCCCTGTCGTGCCCGGCCAGGGCGAACCGGTCGTGCCCCAGTCGCCTGGCCAGGCCCACGACGTCCGCCGCCATGGTGCGCTTGGCGTAGGCGGTGCCGTCGGGGTCCGCGGGCTTGTCGCTGCCCCCGTACCCTCGCAGGTCGGGGCAGATGACGGTGTGGTCCCGGGCGAGGTCCGCGGCGACGTGCCGCCACATGAGATGGGTCTGCGGGAAGCCGTGCAGCAGCACGATCGGACTGCCCGATCCCGCGACGGCGGTGTTCAGGGACACGCCGTCCGCGACGGCGACGCGCCGGTAGTCGAATCCCGTGATGACAGGGGACATGGCCCCGCCCCTTCCAGTCGGCTGATGAGACGTCCCAAGCCTTCCGCGGCCGGATGAGCATCCGGTCAGCGCGCTACCGTGACCAGGGACGACGTCGCGGGAAGGGGGAGCGGGGGTGGACTTCGGCGTGCTGGGGCCGGTGACGGCCTGGAACGGCCGAGGCGACGAGGTCGCCCTGAAGGGCCCCCGGCACCGGGCCGTGCTGGCCCGGCTGATCATCGCCCGCCGCCGCGTCGTCCCGGTCGGGCGCCTGGTGGAGGACCTCTGGACCGATCCCCCGGCCGGAGCCGTGGGCGCGGTGCGCACCTTCGTGGCCGCGCTTCGCCGGGCCCTGGAGCCGGAGCGCCCACCCCGGACGCCGCCCCGGTTGCTGGTGACTGTGGGCCCCGGGTACGCCCTGCGTGCCGAGCCCGGTTCGGTCGACGCCTGGCGGTTCGAGCAGGCGATGGCCGCCGCGGCGGCGCTGCCGCCCCGCGACGCGCTCGCCCGGCTGACCGGCGCCCTGAGCTGGTGGCGCGGACCGGCGTACGCCGGGTTCGCCGGTGAGGACTGGGCCACGGCCGACCGCTCCCGGCTCACCGAGCTGCGGCTGCACGCCGTCGAGCGCGTCGCGGAGGCCCGCCTCGCCCTGGGCGCGGCCGCCGAGGCGGTGCCCGATCTGGACGCGCACGTGACCGAGCATCCCTGGCGGGAGGACGCCTGGCGTCTGCTGGCACTCGCGCTGTACCGCACCGGTCGCCAGGGCGACGCCCTCGAGGTGCTCCGCCGGGCGCGCCGGCTCCTGGCCGAGCACCTGGGGTTGGATCCCGGTCCCGGGCTCCGCCGGCTGGAGGACGACATCCTCCACCACGCCGACCGGCTGGTCCCCGAACCCGGTCCTGCCGGGGCGGCGGACCTGGTCTGGGCGCAGGCGGCCGCCGCCTACGACCGTACGGTGCCGCCCGGTGCCAGAGCCCGGCTGGAGTCGACCGTCGACCTGCTGAGGAACCTCGCGGTAACCGGAGGCGCCGGGCTGGAGACGACCCGGCGTCACCGCGTGGCGGCCATCGCGGCGGCCGAGGAACTGGGCGATCCTGACCTGACCGCCCGTGTGATCGGCGCCTTCGACGTTCCGGCGATCTGGACCCGTTCCGACGACCCGGACCAGGCCGCCCTGATCGTGGCCGCCGCCGAACGCGCTCTGGCGGCGCTTCCGGCCTCCGGGCACGGCGCGGCCCGGGCCCGCCTGCTGGCGACCGTCGCCCTGGAGTCGCGGGGCACCGGGACGCCGCGCGGTCGCGAGGCCGCCCGCCAGGCCGAGGAACTCGCCCGGGGCCTGGACGACCCGGCCCTGCTGGCGTTCGCGCTCAACGGTCGCTTCATGCAGACATTCCAGCGGGCGGGGCTGGCGGTTCGGCGCGACGCCATCGGCGCGGAACTGGTCGACGTGGCCGCCCGGCACGGCCTGACCACCTTCGAAGTGCTCGGGCACCTCGTCCGCGTCCAGGCGCGCGGCGCGCTCGCGGACTTCTCCGTGGCCGACGTCCACGCCGAGGCGGCCGACCGTCTCGCCGCCCGGCACGAGCTGCCCCTGGTGGGGGTGTTCACCGGCTGGTATCGGGCGTTGCGGCTCGACGTGTCAGGGCGGGCGCCGGTCGGCGAGGTGGAGGCGGCCTACCGCGAGGCGGCCGGCCGGCTGGAGGGCGCGGGCATGCCAGGGCTGGAGCGGGGGCTGCTGCCGCTCGCGCTGCTGTGCCTCCGCCTCCGCCACGGAACGCCTGCCCCCGGCGGCGACATCGACTGGGGACCGTACGAGCCCTGGGCACGGCCGGTCGTCCTGCTCGCCGAGGGCCGCCGCGGCGAGGCGGCGGCAGCGGTGCGCGCCGTTCCCGGCCCGCCCCGCGACCTGCTGTTCGAGGCCCTGTGGTGCCTGACCGCGCGCGCCGCCGTGGAAGTGGGCGACCGGGCGGTGATGGAACGCGCCCGCGCCGAGCTGGCCCCCGCGTCGGGAGAGCTCGCCGGGGCGGGCAGCGGCCTGCTCACCCTCGGCCCGGTCTCCGATCACCTGACCATGCTCACCCGCAGCCTCGGCACCCCGCCCCGGTGACCCGGTGCCCCGGTGACCCGGTGAGACCGCGGACCCGGCCTCCGCACTCCTGACAACCGCCCCGGCCCGTCATGCCCGCACCCACGCGGCGGGAGCCCGCCCGTACCGACAATTTTTTTCTTCTTGACAACTCATATCGTCGGCTGGCACGGTGGAGCCACCCCGAAGGGCGACGCGCCGAGCGGAACCCGGGGCGGAACCGACAGCGACACACCCGCTGACCGGCACGCGTAGACCGGCAGCTTCAACCGATAGACCGACGAGGAGCACTCCGATGCCGCATCCGTTCGAGATCCGCGAAGAGATCGAAGTGACCGCCACGCCCGAGCAGGTGTGGGAGGCCGTCGCCACGGGCCCGGGCATCGACTCGTGGTTCATGGGGCGCACCGAGGTCGAGCCGGGCGTCGGGGGCTCCGCCCGCATGACGCTGATGGGATTCACCAGCGAGGCGACCGTCACCGCCTGGGAGCCCGGCCGCCACTTCGCGTACAACAGCGAGGGCCCCGACGGCACGTCGATGGCGTTCGACTACCGCATCGAGAGCCGCGACTCCGGCCGCACCGTCGTCCGCCTGGTGCACAGCGGTTTCCTCGGCGACGACTGGGAGGCCGAGTACGACGCGCTCCGCAAGGGCGACCCGGTCTACCTGCTGAAGCTCGCCGCCTACCTGGCCGGCTTCCCCAACCGCGTGGCCGAGTGCAGCGTGTTCACCCCGGGCCCGCAGGTGGCCGACGCGGGCCTGCTGTGGGCGGCACTCGGCGTCGGCGACCCCGCCGGGCCCGACCCGGTCACGGCCGGCACGCGCGTGCGGCTGGCCGTCGACGGTCTCGACGCCGAGGAGGGCGAGGTCGTGTTCGCCCACGCGCCCAACGCCGTGGGCGTACGGGTGGGCGACGCGCTGTGCACCTTCTCCCACGGGCACCAGGGCATGGTCGTGATCGAGCACCACGACTTCGCCAAGGACGCCGAGGAGGAGCGGATCGCGCGGGCCTGGCAGTCGTGGCTCGACCGCTCGTTCGCCTGACAGGTGACCGGTAGCGCCGATCTCCATACCACCGGCGACACCGCCGAGGGCACCGGCGGCGACACCGATCCGGCGGCCCGGCGGCCCCCACGCGGGCCGCCCCTCATCCGACACACGTTCCGACCTCGAAGGGTCTTTCCCATGGACACCACGACCGCACCCGGACCGGCCCGCGCCGGCCGCCGCGAGTGGATCGGGCTGGCGGTGCTCGCCCTGCCCACCCTGCTGCTCTCACTCGACCTCAGCGTGCTCTATCTCGCCCTCCCGAATCTCAGCGCGGATCTCGGGGCGAGCTCCACCGAGCAGCTATGGATCCTGGACATCTACTCGTTCGTGCTGGCCGGGTTCCTCGTGACGATGGGCACGCTGGGCGACAGGATCGGCCGACGCAGGCTGCTGCTGATCGGCGCCGCCGGGTTCGGGGTGGCGTCCGTGCTGGCGGCCTACTCCTCCACCCCGCTCATGCTGATCGCGAGCCGGGCCCTGCTGGGAGTGGCCGGCGCCACGTTGATGCCGTCCACCATGGCCCTGATCAGGAACATGTTCCACGATCCCAAGCAGATGGGCCAGGCGATCGGCCTGTGGTTCAGCTGCTTCATGGGTGGGGTGACCCTCGGCCCGCTCGTCGGCGGGGTCCTTCTCGAGCACTTCTGGTGGGGCTCGGCCTTCCTGCTCGGCGTGCCGTTCATGGTGCTGCTCCTCGTGGCGGGCCCGCTGCTGCTGCCGGAGAACCGCGACCCGCAGGGCGGCCGGCTCGACCTGGTCAGCGTCGGCCTGTCGATGGCCGCGATCCTGCCCGTCATCTACGGCCTCAAGGAGCTGGCCCGGGGCGGCGCGGCCCCGGTGCCCGTGCTCGCCCTGGCGGCCGGCGTCGTCGTGGCCGTGCTGTTCGTCCGCCGTCAGCGCGGCCTCGCCCACCCGCTGCTCGACCTCAGCCTGTTCTCCAACCGAATGCTCAGCACGCCGCTGGCGATCGGCCTGGTCGCGGGTGTCGTGATGGCCGGCAGCACCCTGATGTCGACGCTCTACCTGCAGACGGTCGCCGCGCTCACGCCGTTGAACGCCGGGCTGTGGCTGCTGCCGCAGAACATCGCGATGGTGGTCGGCACCATGGTCGCGCCCATCCTCGCCCGCCGCGTCCCCACCGCCAACGTCATCGGTCTCGGGCTGGCGATCGCCGCCACCGGTCTGCTGGTGCACACCCAGGTCGGCGTGAACGGCGGGATCCCGTTGCTGGTGACCGGGCTCACGCTCATCTCCCTCGGCATCGCCCTCCCGATGGCCCTGACCATGACCCTCATGATGGGCTCGGCCCCCATGGAGAAGGCGGGCTCGGTGGCGTCGCTGTCGGAGACCAGCGGGGAGTTCGGCGTGGCCCTCGGCGTGGCGGCCATGGGCAGCCTCGGCGCGTTCGTCTACCGCGTCAACCTGGCCGACTCGGCCCCCGCCGGACTGCCCGCCGACGTGGCGGGAGCCGCCCGCGGCGGCATCACCGGCGCCATGTCCTCCGCCGGGCGGCTCCCGGGCGACCTCGGCGCGCAGCTGCTCGACGCCGCCCGGCACGCCTTCACCTCGGGGCTGAACACCGTCGCCGCCGTCGGCGCCGTCGCCTTCGCCGCGACCGCGGTCGCGGCCGTGGTGCTCCTGCGGAACCGGGGCGGCGCGGGGCAGTCCCCGGCCGGCAGCGTCGTCCAGGACAGCGTGCCGGAGGAGACGGCGCGGCCGGCAGGACACCCTGAGGCGGCCCCCGCCGCCGGATGAGCCCCGCTCAGGGCCGTGAACGAACGCGAGAGCGCGCACCGCGAAGGTGCGCGCTCTCGCCGTGTGCGAGGCAGGGCGGCCCCGGGGGAGATCCGGCCGCGTCCCTCGCGGATGGGGGCGTCAGGGAGCGGTGTAGTACGGGTAGCCGTACCCAGCGACGTAGGCCGTCGACCTGGTCCGGGTCTGGACGGCGCCGTCGCTGTTGCCCTCGATGGTCTGGATCGTGCCGTTGCCGTTGTCCTTGACAACGAAGCCGACGTGCTCGATGTCGTCGATCGACTTACCGCCGTCCCAGGCGAAGAACACCACAGCGCCGGGCTTGGGCACGGTGCCGAAACGGTTGTTCTGCTCGAACCAGCGGGCGTGCTCGACGGTGTAGGAGTCCCAGCCCATGACGGGCTGGATGCCGAGCTTGTTGCCCACCCAGGAGACGAACATGTCGCACCAGGCGGCGTTGGCGTACTCGGAGATGGAACCCCCGTCACGCGCGACGGTCTCCCGCGCCCGCGGCGTGGACATGTACCACGCCTGGAACTTCGTGCCGCCCCCCTGGGCGTTCTCGGTGATGCCCTTCTGGCTGGCGGCCAGGCGGAGCACGTCGGCCGGGCTGACCCTGGGCAGGGTGGCCGCGACCTCGGCGAGGGGTTGTTCGGCGACGGCGGCGGCGCGCGCGACGGGGGCCGCCGGAACGGCGTCCGCGTGTGCCGCCATGGGCGAGGCCGCCATCCCGCCGGCGGTCAGGACGGCCGCGAGCGCGAGAGCGCGGGTAAAGGTGTTCAGGGCGTGCATGCTGGGGTCTACTCCCTTACTTCCATGCCGCCTACCGGGTTAGCTGACGGGTTCGGGCTGGAAGTGGCCCTACGGCACAAGTGCCGATTCACCCCAAGGAGAGGTGGATCCCCGGCTCCGCGCGGACGCGGACTCGGCGGCCGGGCGGGCCTCCCGGAGGAGGCGCCGCATCGGTCCCAAGGCGGGCACCCTTGACCAAGAAATGGTCAGGTATGCCCTGAGTTGGATAAAACGTAATCTGCATGCACAAACCGGTCAAGTATCGCCAAGTCAAGTTTTACCCGACAAAGATCGCATATAGGGCTATATAGCCTATCGGATCCGCGCGGGCCGGGGCCGCCGATCATTTGGGCAGGCGGAGGGTGACGATCAGACCGCCCTTGGGCCGGGCCACGGCCGTGACGGTGCCGCGATGAGCGTCGGCGATGGCGCGGACGATCGACAGACCCAGCCCGGCGCCGCGGGCGGAGCGCACCCGGTCGCCCTGCTGCCGGCGGAACGGCTCGAACAGGTCGTCCACGTCGTACGGGGGCACGGGCGGACCGGTGTTCTCCACCACGACGACGCCGTGCTCGCCCTCCTCCCGCAGGCTCACCCACACCTCGCCGTCGCGGACGTTGTAGGTGGCCGCGTTCTCCAGGAGGTTGAACAGGCAGCGCTCCAGGAACAGCGGATCACCCGTCACGATCACGGGCCGCAGGTCCCGGTGGACGGTCACCGTCCGCCGGCGCGGCTGGAGATCGAGCTGTTCGGCCGCGGTGCGCACCACGTGCTCCAGGTCGACCGCCTTGCGGACGGTCAGTTCCTGCTCCGACTGGGCCAGCAGCAGCAGTCCCTCGATCAGCCGCTCGTACCGGGAGTTCGTGCCGAGCAGCGCGCGGGCCAGCGCCTTGAGGTCCTCCGACGCCGCGGGCTCCTCCAGCGACACCTCCAGGACCGTACGGTTGATCGCCAAAGGCGTCCGCAACTCGTGTGAGGCGTTGGCGATGAACCGGCGCTGCGCGTCGAACACCCGGTGCAGCCGGTCCAGCATCGCGTCGAAGGTGTCGGCCAGTCGCTTGACCTCGTCGTCGGGGCCGCTCAGCGCGATCCGCTCGTGCAGGGTGCTCTCCGACAGGCGCTGGGCCGTCTCGGTCACCCGGTCCAGGGGCCGCAGCGCCCGATCCGCCACGAGATAGCCGAGCACCACGGCCACCAGCCCGACCAGGATCATCACCAGCAGCGACGACCGGAGCATCTCGCTCAGCACGTCGCTCGCCCCCTGACGCATGTCGGACTTGAGCCGCTGCGCCAGCACGTTGTCGGGCACCGGCATCGGCACCTTGGCGGGCGGGGGATCCACCGTCGTCACCTTCCCGTACGCCAGCACGAAACGCTGGTTGAGCCCCCGGGCGGTCAGCAGGTAGGTGAACCACAGCAGCACCGACCCGGCGACGAAGAACAATCCGCCGTAGAGCAGGGTCAGGCGCATGCGCAGGCCGAGCCGGTGCCACGGCAGGCGCCGCCCGACGCGCGTCCTCCCCTTCGGGGAAACAGCCGGCGGCGTCACAGCCGGTATCCCAGGCCGGGCACGTTGTCGACGACGGGCGGATCGCCGAGCTTGCGGCGCAGCGCGGCGATGGTGACGCGCAGCAGGCCGGTCCCCGTGGCGGCGTGCTCGTCCCACACCTTCGCGCGCAGCTCGGCGGAGGTGACCAGGCCGCCGTCCGCGTCGAGCAGCGTACGCAGCACGTCGAACTCCCTGCGGCCGAGGGCGACCGCCCGCCCGTCCCGGGTGACGGTGCGGCGGGCGGGGTCGAGCGTGATCCCGGCACGACGCAGAACAGGCGGCGCAGTGCGGGGCGAGCGGCGTGCCAGCGCGCGGACGCGGGCGACCAACTCGGGAAAGGCGAAGGGCTTGACCAGGTAGTCGTCCGCCCCCAGGGACAGGCCGCCGACCCGGTCGCGGACCCGCCCAGCCGCGGTGAGCATGAGGATCCGGCCGTCCCCGCCGCCCGACCGCAGCTCACGGCAGACGTCGTCGCCGTGCACCTCCGGCAGGTCGCGATCGAGCACGATCACGTCGTAGGCCACGTAGGAGACCAGCTCCAGCGCCTCACTCCCGTCGTAGGCGACGTCGACCGCCATCGAATGCAGCCGCAACCCCCGCGCGAGGGCGTCGGCCAGTTGATCCTCGTCCTCGACGATCAGCACACGCATCCCGACCTCCCGCACCGAGGGTGGCGTACCGGGTGTTAGCAGCGGATAAGCCGCTCGCGCTTATCCGCCGTTAGCACCCTCTCCGCTGAAGTTGGGGCTCACCGCGGGCGGACGGCCCGCGGCAAGGAGGAAACCAACCATGAGTCTTCGACCACGGCGGATACCGCTGGGGACGCCCCTGGGGGCGCTGGCGCTCGCGTTCGCCCTGGCCGGCTGCGCGGGAGGCGCCCCGGCCGACGACGGCATCGCCCACGCCGGGGGCGCCGCCGCGAGCGCGGCCCCCTCGGGCACGGCCTCGGCACCGGTGGACCGGCACGAGGCGCAGCTGAAGTTCGCCCAGTGCATGCGCGAGCACGGCGTGGACATGCCGGACCCGGGGCCCGACGGAAACGTCCGCATCATGGGCCGCAAGGGCGAGACCGGCAAGATCGACGACGCGATGAAGGTGTGCGAGCACTTCATGCGGGACGCCGTCGGCGACAAGCTCGGCAAGCTCGACCCCCAGGCGTACGACCAGGCCGTCAAGTTCGCCCAGTGCATGCGCGAGCACGGCGTCGACGTGGCCGACCCCAAACCCGGCGAGGGCGTCCGGATCAAGCTCAAGGGCCCGGACGGCGAGCAGAAGATGAAAGAGGCGCAGGGGGCGTGCAAGGAGTACGCGCCCGGGAGGAAACCGTGAGGAAGGGCGTGATATTCACCGGCGCGGGGGTCCTCGCGCTGGCCGCGGCCGGGACGGCCGTCGCCTTCTCCGGGCCCGGCACGCAGGCCGCGACGCCCGAGCGGCCCACGGTGCCCGCGACCGCCGCGATCAAGCGGCAGGACCTCGTGGACACCAAGACCGTCTCGGGGGCGCTCACCTACGCCGGAGAACGAGAGGTGATCAGCGGCGCCGCCGGCACGGTCACCGCGGTGCCGGCCGAGGGAGCCGTCGTCCGGCGCGGCCACCCGCTGCTCAAGGTGGACCGCGAGCCGGTCGTGCTCATGTACGGGTCGCTGCCCATGTATCGGGCCCTGGGAGAGGGCGTGACCGACGGACCCGACGTCGAGCAGCTCGAACGCAACCTGAAGGTGCTCGGCTACGGCGACTCGGTGACGGTGGACGACCACTTCAGCTACGCCACCGCCCAGGCCGTACGGGAATGGCAGGACGACGTGGGGCTGCCGGAGACCGGGCGGGTGGACGCCGCGCAGGTGGTGTTCCTGCCCGCGGCGGCCCGGGTGACCGACGTGAAGGTCACGCTCGGCGGCCGGACGGCCCCCGGGCAGCCCGCCCTGACGGTCACCGGCGTCCGCCGCCTGGTGCACGTCGACCTCGACACCGAAGACCAGCAACTCGCCAGGAAGGGCGCCAAGGTCACGGTGGAGCTCCCCGGCGGGGAACGGGTGCCCGGCAAGATCAGCGCCGTGGGCACGGTGGCCCAGGCGCAGCAGTCCGAGCAGGGCGGGGACGACGGCGACACCACGGTCGACGTGGACATCACCCTCGCCAAGGCTCCGAAGACCCGGCTGGACCGGGCACCGGTCGACGTGGAACTGGTGAGCGAACGGCGCAAGAACGTGCTGGCCGTCCCGGTGGAGGCGCTGCTCGCGCTGCGCGAGGGCGGCTTCGGCGTCGAGGTGGTCGAGGGTGCCGGGGGTGCCGGGGGTGCCGGGGGCGCCGGGGGCGCGGCCACGCGGGTGGTCCCGGTCGAGACCGGGGCCTTCGGGGGCGGCATGGTCGAGATCAGCGGCGCGGGTCTCGCGGAGGGCATGAAGGTCGGGGTGCCGAAGTCATGACCGAGCCGAACGGCCGTCCCGGCCCGCCCCACGTGGTGGCGTTGCGGGAGGTGACCAAGGTCTACGGCGGCGTGCGCGCGCTGCGCGGCGTCGACCTGGAGATCGAGCCGGGTGAGCTGGTCGCGATCGCCGGCCCGTCCGGGTCGGGCAAGTCGACGATGCTCCACCTCATCGGGACGCTCGACCGCCCGACGACCGGAAGGGTGCTCATCGCCGGGCACGACCTGGCGGAGCTGTCGGACCGCGAGCTGTCCGCGCTGCGGGCCCGCCGCCTGGGGTTCGTCTTCCAGCAGTTTCATCTCGCTCCCGGGGTGAGCGCGCTGGACAACGTGGCCGACGGCCTGCTGTACGCGGGGCGTCCGCTGCGGGCCCGCCGGGAGTGGGCCGCCGCCGCGCTGGAACGGGTGGGGCTCGGGCACCGCCTGAAGCACCGGCCCCACGAGATGTCGGGCGGCGAGCAGCAGCGGGTGGCGGTGGCCCGCGCCGTGGTGGGCGACCCGCCGCTGCTGCTCGCCGACGAGCCGACCGGCAACCTCGACTCCGCGGCGGGCACCGAGGTCCTGGCCGTCCTGCGCGACCTGCACGCCGCCGGCACGACCGTGGTGGTCATCACACACGACGAGGCGATCGCCACCTGGTGCCCCCGCAGGGTGCGGGTCCGCGACGGCCTGATCGTGGCCGACGAGGGGCCGGGCAGCGGGCGGCGTCCCCCCGAGCCGGGGTTGCCCACCCAGGCGCCGCGCGACCAGCGCGCCGCGCCGGCGGACGCGGCGCACGGGCCCAGCGTGCCGGGGCGTGCGCGGTGACGGGCACAGGCACGATGACGGCGACCGCCGTGGGCGAGCGGCTCAGACCCGCGCGGCTGGGCACCGGCGACGTCCTGCGGGTGGGCGCGGCGGGGCTGCGGACCCGCCCGGCCCGGGTGGTCCTGTCTGCGCTCGGCATCGCCATCGGCATCGCCACCATGATCGCGGTGATCGGCATCTCGACCTCATCCAGGGAGCAACTGCTGCGTCAGCTCGACCGGCTGGGCACCAACCTGCTGACGGTCGCGCCCGGCCAGACGATCTTCGGTGAGGGCGCGCAGCTGCCCGAGGAGTCGCTGGCGATGGTCCAGCGGATCGGCCCGGTGCGCACGGCCGCCGCGACGGGTTCCGTCGACACGACCGTGCGGCGCACCGACCGCATCCCGGAGGCCGTCACCGGCGGCATCGCCGTCCAGGCCGCGACGTCCGGCCTGATCACCACGCTGGAGGGTGACGTCCGGCTGGGCACCTGGCTCAACGCGGCGATCGAACGGCAGCCCGCGGTCGTCCTCGGCGCGGTGGCCGCCGAGCGGCTCGGCATCGACAGGACGGGAGTGCGGGTGTGGCTGGGTAACCGGTGGTTCACGGTCGTGGGCCTCCTGGGATCCATGCCGCTCGCGCCGGAGATCGAACGCTCGGCGCTCGTGGGATTCCCGGCCGCCGAGAAATACCTCGGTTTCGACGGTCACCCCACGACCATCTACGAGCGGTCCTCCGACGAGTCGGTCGAGGGGGTGCGGGCGGTGCTGCCGCGCACGGTCAACCCGGAGAACCCCGAGCAGGTCACCGTGAGCAGGCCGTCCGACGCGCTGGCCGCCCGTGCCGCCGCGGCGGGCGCGTTCACCAACCTGCTGCTCGGCCTCGGCGCGGTCGCGCTGCTCGTCGGCGGCGTCGGAGTGGCCAACACCATGGTGATCTCGGTCCTGGAACGGCGTAAGGAGATCGGCCTGCGCCGCTCGCTGGGGGCCACCCGGGGACAGGTGCGCCTGCAGTTCCTGGCCGAGTCGCTGCTGCTTTCCGCGCTGGGCGGCGTCGCCGGCGCCGTGCTCGGCGGTCTGGCCACCGCGGGCTACGCCACCTCACGCGGCTGGCCCCCGGTCGTGCCCGCCTGGGCCTTCGCCGGCGCGGTCGGGGCGACCCTGGTGATCGGCACGCTGGCCGGGCTCTATCCGGCCATGCGGGCCGCCCGGCTTTCGCCGACCGTCGCCCTGTCCACCATGTGAGCGGCGTGACAGGCCGTACGGCCCCCTGCCGGGGTCGTACGGCCTGTCAGCGCCAGCCCTGCGGGTCCACCCCGCCGGGCACAGGCACATCGGCGTCGTACGGCTCGCGGGTGAACACGAAGGTGTTCACGTCGAGATGCACCCCGCCGGGGGTGCGGACCACCTGGAGGGTCTCGCCCGCGTAGTAGCCGTCCAGGCCCAGCCAGGTGCCGTCGGCCTGGGCGGCGAAGCGGGAGGTCCGCCCCTGCCCGTTCACCGGGGTCAGCGACAGGCCCCGCCGGGGCAGGGCGCGCAGCATGTACGGCGCGGGCCCCCAGTACCAGGGACCGGTCAGGGCGAGGACGTCCTCGTCGACGGGCCGGGGCGACCACTCGGCCGGCAGCGGCGGCTCGTGCTCGGCGAGGATGTCCAGCAGATCGGTGTCGAGGCCGCCCCGCACCCCGGAGGTGGTGTTCGCCATCCAGAGCACGGCCACGCCGTCAGCGGGGTCGGTCCACACGGTGGCGAGGAATCCCGGCATCGAACCGGTGTGACCGGCGAGCCTGCGCGGGCCGCCGGGCCCGTGATGGCGGGCGAGTTGCAGCCCGAGGCCGTACCCGCGACTCCACGTGTCCCCGTCCTCCACCGCGGCCGGCTCGCGCATCTCCGCGACCGTCTCCGGTCTCAGGACGTCTCCGGTGTCTCCGCCGAGGAAGGCCGCCCAGCGGGCGAGATCGGCGGCGGTCGACCACAGCTGCCCGGCGGGGGCCATGCCCCCGTGGTCGTTCTCCGGCTCGGGCAGCAGGATGTCGGCCCAGGGATGAACGGCGTACCCGTCGGCGTGCGGCGGCCGGGGCCGGGGGGTCGTGTCGCCCATGCCCAGGGGTTCGAGGATCTCCTCGCGCACCGCCCGGTCCCACGGGGCCGCGCGCCTGCGCGCCACCAGCTCGCCGAGCAGGGCGAAGCCGACGTTGGAGTAGTGGTAGCGGCGGCCCGGGCGGTGCCGGGCCGACTCGGCCCCGAGCGTGGCGATCAGCTCGGCCGCCGGGGCGCCGGGGGTCCGCTCCCACCACGGGCCGGGGGCCTCGGCGGTCAGGCCGCCGGTGTGGGACAGCACCTGCGCGATCGTCACGTCCGGCACCGGCACGTCCGGCAGGTGCTTGCCCAGCGGGTCGAGCAGGTCCAGCAGGCCCTCGTCGCGCAGGCGCATCACCATGACCGCGACGAACGTCTTGGTGATGGAGCCGATGCGGTACTGCGTCCGCTCGGTGGGCGGCTCGCCGTCCACCCGGCCCCGCCCGCCGAACCAGACCGTCCGCCCGTCCCGGACGAGCGCCGCGACCAGCGACGGCACGCGTGAATACGCCTGCTCGACGGCCACCCTGCGCAGCAGCGCCCGCGCCGTAGTCTCCAGAACCATCCGCAGCTCCTCCGATCACGGTCCGGTCCAGGCTAGCGCCCGGGACCACGCCGTTCACGCGGACGGCCACGGTTCACATGCTCGCCGGGGTCCGTGCGGGCCCGTGTGCTTCCGCCGCTGCGGCACAATGCCGTGCATGACCACTCCTCCCGGCGCTCCCGGCACTTCCGGCGGTCCCGGCGGCAGGCCCCCGGGCGTTCAGCTCGACTGCGTCCTGGAGCGGATCACCTACGCCAGCGAGGAGACCGGTTACACGATCGCGCGGGTCGCCACCGAGCGCTCGGGCACCGACCTGCTCACGGTCGTCGGGCCGCTACTCGGGGCGCAGGTGGGCGAGTCGCTGCGGCTGACCGGCCGGTGGGGCTCCCATCCCCGGTACGGCAGGCAGTTCGAGGTGTGGTCCTACACCACGGTCCTGCCGGCCACGGTTCAGGGCATCCAGCGCTACCTGGGGTCGGGGCTCATCAAGGGCATCGGGCCCAAGATGGCCGAGCGCATCGTCGGCCACTTCGGCACCGACACGCTCCGGGTCATCGAGGAGGAACCGAAACGGCTGGTCGAGGTGCCCGGCCTCGGTCCCAAGCGGACCCGGATGATCGGCGAGGCCTGGGAGGAACAGAAGATCATCAAAGAGGTGATGATCTTCCTGCAGGGGATGGGCGTGTCCACGTCCATCGCCGTGCGGATCTTCAAGGAGTACGGGGACACCTCGATCGACGTGGTCAAGACCGAGCCGTACCGGCTGGCCGACGACGTGTGGGGCATCGGGTTCAAGACGGCCGACACCATCGCGCAGGCCGTCGGCATCCCGCACGACAGCCCGCAGCGGGTCAAGGCCGGCCTGCGCTACACCCTGTCGCAGGCCGCCGACGACGGCCACTGCTTCCTGCCCGCGCCCAACCTCGTCACCGACGCCGTCAAGATCCTCGACGTGCCGCCCGACCTGACCGCCGCCTGCCTGGACGAGCTGATCGCCGAGGAGGGCGTGGTCCGCGAGGAGATCCCGGCGGGGGAGAACGGCGAGAACACGGTGCCCGCGATCTATCTGGTGCCGTTCCACCGGGCCGAGCTGTCCCTCGCGGGAACGCTGCGCGGGCTGCTCGCGGCCGGCCACGACCGGCTCGGCGCCTTCACCTCCGTCGACTGGCCCGCCGCTCTCGACTGGCTGCACGGGCGGACCGGCGCGGAACTGGCCCCCGAGCAGGCCGAGGCCGTACGGCTCGCGCTCACCGAGAAGGTCGCCGTGCTGACCGGCGGCCCCGGCTGTGGCAAGAGCTTCACCGTCCGCTCGGTCGTGACGCTGGCGCGGGCGAAGAAGGCCAAGGTCATCCTCGCCGCCCCCACCGGCCGGGCGGCCAAGCGGCTGTCGGAGCTGACCGGCCACGAGGCGACGACCGTTCACCGGCTGCTGCAGCTGCGGCCCGGCGGCGACGCCACGTTCGACCGCGACAACCCGCTCGACGCCGACCTCGTCGTGGTCGACGAGGCGTCCATGCTCGATCTGCTGCTGGCCAACAAGCTCGCCAAGGCGGTCGCGCCCGGCGCGCACCTGCTCTTCGTGGGAGATGTCGACCAGCTCCCGTCCGTCGGCGCGGGGGAGGTGCTGCGCGATCTGCTGGCCGCGCCGTCGATCCCCCGGGTGCGGCTGACCCAGATCTTCCGCCAGGCACAGGAGTCCGGCGTCGTCGTCAACGCTCACCGCGTCAACACCGGGCAGCCGCCGCTGGTGCGCGACTTCCCGGACTTCTTCCTCTTCCCGTGCGAGGAGCCGGAGGAGATCGCCGCGCTGACGGTCGACGTGGTCGCCCGGCGCATCCCGGCCAAATTCGGCCTCAACCCCCGGCGTGACGTGCAGGTCCTCGCCCCGATGCATCGCGGGGCGGCGGGTGCGGGGGCGCTGAACACGGCGCTGCAGGAGGCCCTGACCCCGGCCCGGGAGGGCATGCCCGAGCGCCGGTACGGCGGCCGGGTGTTCCGCGTCGGCGACAAGGTGACCCAGCTGCGCAACAACTACGACAAGGGCGCGGCCGGGGTCTTCAACGGCACGGTGGGGGTGGTCACCGGCATCACCCCGGAGGACAGCAAGCTCACCGTGCTGACCGACGAGGACGAGAACGTCGACTACTCCTTCGACGAGCTCGACGAGCTGGCCCACGCCTACGCCGTCAGCATCCACCGCTCCCAGGGCAGCGAGTATCCCGCCGTGGTGATCCCCCTGGCGACCAGCGCCTGGATGATGCTGCAGCGCAACCTGCTCTACACCGCGATCACCCGGGCCAAGAAGCTCGTCGTCATCGTCGGGTCGCGGCGGGCGCTCGCCCAGGCCGTGCGGACGCGGGGAGCCGGCCGGCGGCACACCGGCCTGACCCACCGGCTGCGCACCGCGTGAACAGGCCCGGCATATCCTCCCGTGACGCGTCCCCGGGCGGATGGGGTCACGCCGGGCCGAGCAGGTCCCAGCGGTTGCCGGCCACGTCGAGGAACACGGCCACCCGTCCGTACGGCTCGGTGCGCGGCTCGGACAGGAACGTGACGCCCGCCGTCCGCATGCGCTCGTAGGCCGCGTCGAAGTCGCCGGTCTCCAGGAAGAACCCGACCCGGCCGGCCACCTGCTCGCCGATGACGGCGCGCTGGCGCTCGCCGTCCGCGCGGGCGAGCAGGAGGCCGGTCTCGGCGCCCGGCGGGCGTACGACGACCCACCGTTTGGGGCGGCCGTCGTGGGTCACGGCCGGGGAGTCCTCCACCAGCTCGAAGCCGAGGGCGCGGACGAAGAAGTCGATGGCCGTGTCGTAGTCGTCGACCACGATCGCCGCCAGGCTGAGTCGCATGCCGCGATCATATGCACTTCGTCACGATCCGAACCGAATGATCTCGCTTGTCGCGGTGCGGCATCGCGCGCCCGCCGGCGTTCCGACCAGTCGACTTGATCGAATTTGACGAGCACTTTACCGTGAACCTAGGTGGATCACAGCGCGGGGCAACCGAAACGTGATGGAACTCCTGGTGAAATGGCACAAACAAGAGACAAGCCCGAATAAAGTCATACGGTGCCCTTTGCGCCCATGGGGGAGAGGCTGTGCTGAGGACTGACACTCGTTCGAGAATGCCGATCGCTGGACTCGCCGTGGTCATGGCCGCGGCGCTGTCGGCATGCTCCGGCGGGTCCGGCCCATCGGGGACCACGGGGAACGGCGGCGCCGGGGAGGGGAAACCCGCGACACCCGCGCCGGTCATCAAGATCAGCCCCGCCAAGGACAGCGCCAAGGTGCGGCCGGACAAGACCGTTGTCGTGACCGCCGCGGGCGGCTCCCTGAGCCAGGTCACGGTCGAGGCGGACGGCGAGCAGCTCGAGGGCGAGTTCAACTCCGAGCACACCAAGTGGACCTCGAAGAACCCGCTGAAGCCCTCCAGCAAATACACCGTGTCGGCCGAGGCCAGCGGCCCGGGCGGTCCCGCGACGGTCTCCAGTGCCTTCAGCACGCTGACTCCGAAGATCCCGCTCAAGGTCGCGGACGTGACGCCCGGCGTCAAGGGGGAGACCGTCGGGGTCGGGATGCCGATCATGGTGACGTTCAACCAGCCGGTCTCCGACAAGGCCGCCGTGGAGCAGGCGCTGGAGATCAAGGCCGAGAAGCCGGTGTCCGGCGCCTGGCGCTGGATCAACGACAAGCTGGTCATCTACCGCACCTCCAAGTACTGGCCGGCGCACCAGAAGGTGCAGTTCCTCGCCCACCTGGAGGGCGTCCACGGCGGGCGCGACATGTACGGCACCGAAGACCACTCGACCACGATCAACGTCGGCGCCGCCTGGCTGAGCACGGTCAACACCAAGACCCACATGATGGTCGTGAAGCGCGACGGCAAGACCGTGCAGACGATGAGGATCAGCGCGGGAATGGCGACCACCCGCGAGTACACCACCACCACCGGCATTCACCTGACCATGGAACGCGGTAATCCCGTCACGATGATCTCGCCCGGGAAGAAGGAGGGCGATCCCGGCTACTACAAGGAGATCGTCAACCACGCCGTGCGCATCTCCAACAGCGGCGAGTACGTCCACAGCGCGCCGTGGTCGGTCGGCTCGCAGGGACGCGCCAACGTCAGTCACGGCTGCGTGAACGCGCGTCCCGACCAGGCGAAGTGGTTCTACGACCACTTCCACCGGGGCGACGTCGTGAAGATCGTCGGGACCACCCGCATCCTGGAGTGGAACAACGGCTGGGGTTTTTGGCAGCTGCCGTTCAAGCAGTGGAAGAAGGGCAGCGCGCTGGAGAGCTGAGCGCGCGTGGCCGGGCCGCGGACGGATCCGCCGCCCGGCCACGAAGCGAGCCCTGCTGCGGCCGTTGCGCGGTGTCGTGCCTGGGCGGCGTCACGGCCCCCCGCTATTTGAGGCCCCACTTCATGAGCGCGAACGCGCCGACGATCTTCAACACCACCACCGCGAGGACCACGCAGAACACGATGAGCGCGGGCCGGTGCTCGAAGTGCTTGCCCTCTTTGAGGGGCGGGCGCTTGGCCACCCGCTCGGCGATGCGCTCCTCGATCGGCTTGCGGTGAAACATGGCGCCCACGTTATCGCCACCTCCTGGAGCCCGGCCAACCGGGCGCTCACCGTCCCTGACAGAATGAGATCCTCCCTGAACGCCTCCTCCGGCATCGGACGCCTCGATTCCGACAAGTGAATTGGCATTGACAATATTAATTGTCGGAGGCATGCTGGGCACATGGTAGACGTGGCGGTGATCGAGGATCCGGCGGCGGCCGAGGTGTCGCTTGACCCGGTTCGGGCGCGGTTGCTCGCGGAGCTGGCGGAGCCTGGGTCCGCGACGATGCTCGCGGCCAAGGTGGGCCTGCCGCGGCAGAAGGTGAACTACCACCTGCGGGCGCTGGAGCGCCACGGCCTGGTGGAACTGGTGGAGGAACGCCGGAAGGGCAACGTCACCGAGCGGGTGATGCGGGCGGCGGCCTCATCGTTCGTGATCTCCCCGGTGGCGCTGGCGGCCGTCGCGCCGAATCCGGCGAACTCGCCCGACCGGCTGTCGGCGCGCTGGCTGCTGGCCGTGGCGGCGCAGCTGGTCAGGGACGTGGGCGCGCTCATCACGGGAGCCGAACGGGCCCGCAAGAAGGTGGCCACGTTCGCGATCGACGGCCAGGTGTGCTTCGCCTCGGCGGCCACCCGGGCCGCGTTCGCCGAGGAGCTCACCGCGGCGATCACCGCGCTCGTGTCCAAATATCACGACGAGACGGCCGAGGGCGGGCGTGAGCACCGCCTGGTGGTGGCCGTCCACCCCAGCGTCCCCCGTGACGACGCCGTCGCAGGGAACGGCCCCGGAACCCTTCCGGGGCCCGCCGGGGCCTGACGGTCTCGCCGCCCGCGCGCCCCGCGCCGGGCGGCCGGGTCACCCCGCGGGTGCGGCCCGCAGCGCGCGGCCCAGCGGCGCCGGGTTGTCCGGCCGGAGCGGCCGGGACAGGAAGACCGGCATTTGCGACATGAAACGCGGCCGGGAACCCCGATGCCGCTGCGCGGCGTGGATCAGGAACGGGTGGCACAGGTAGGCGTCGCCCGGGAGCCCGGTCGCGTAGGCGACGGGACGGTGGGCGCTCGCCTCGTCCAGCAGCGGTCCCGACGCGAAGAACTCCACCCCCGCCTCACCATAGGGTTCGAGCACGCGGGCGGCGTCCAGATGCGACCCGACCCGGATGCGGGTCGGAGCGTCGCCCGGCCCGACCTCGGAGTAGAGGAGCAGCAGGAGCATCGTGCGGGGGTGGGCCGTGACGACACCCCAGGCGCCGCCCGGCCCGGGGTCGTTCTGGTCGATGTGCCACCCGGTGTCGCCCGAGTCGTCCTCACTGGGAAACCGGATCGGCGCCATGCCGACGGTGCCGCGCGGCACCCAGCCTCCCGCCCCCGCGAGCTGGTCGAACGCCTCGGCCAGGCGCGGGCTGCCGATGGCCTCGCCGAACGGCCCCTGCCCGGTGTGGTCGGCCGCCCAGACGACGGGCCGGTCGGGGGACAGGCCGATCTGCTCCCAGAGCAGGTCTCTGATCCGGTCGCCGGTCTCGCGGGGGAACGCCTCCTCCAGCTTGAGGAACCCGTCTCGGACGAACCTGTCGATATCGATGTCGCTGAACACGGGCACAAACGCACGCTAGCGGTGCGATGCCGCCGTCATCGACTGATTTTCCCGCCGGCCGGTCCGGCTCGCACCGGGGGACGGCGAAGGGGTCACACCAGGGCGAGCTGCCGGTCCGGGGAGCGCCTGCGGCGCCACCGCCGGGCGGAACGGCCGATCCCGTACGTCTCACAGAGGGTGGCCACCTGGGCGGCGATCCGCCCCCGGTATCCCTCCTCGGCCAGCTGCCCGTTGCCGTACAGCGTCTGGTAGCGCGGCACCAGACCGGGGTGCTCGCGCTCGAGCCACGCGAGGTAGGACTCCCGGGCCCCGGCGGGCAGGCGAAGCACGGCGGGCGTGACGCTCACCGCCCCCGCCTCGGCGGCCCGCCGCACGGTCGCCCGCAGGTGGTCGCCCGAGTCGGTGATCAGCGGCAGTATCGGCGCCATCAGCACGCCACAGGAGATGCCGGCGTCGTTGAGCGCGGCGCAGATCTCCAGCCGCCGCTGCGGGGACGCCGCGGCGGGCTCGACGGCCCGGCGGATCCGATCGTCGACGAACCCCACCGGTACCAGGGCGCCTACCTGCGTCACCTTCGCGGCCTCGCGCAACAGGTCGAGGTCGCGCAGCACGAGCGGGCTCCTGGTGAGCACGGTGAAGGGGTTGCCGGCGTCCGCGAACGCCCGCACGATCGCCGGCATCAGCCGGTAGGTCTCCTCGGCCGGCTGGTAGCAGTCCCCGGTCAGCCCCAGGACGACGGGGTCGCCGGCCCAGCGCGGCGAGGCGAGCTCCCGGCGCAGCCGGTCGGCGAGCGTGGTCTTCACGACGATCCGGGTCGCGAAGTCGCTGACGGGATCGAGACCGAGATAACGGTGGCCACGCCGGGCGGCGCAGTGGCGGCAGCCGGCCGCGCAGCCGCGGTAGGGACTCGCCGCCCACCGGTAGGGCAGCCCGGCCGCCGCGGGCACCGCCTCGACCGCGGTCCGAGCCGGCACCTCGTAGCAGGTCACGCCGTCGAACGTCCGGGTGACCGCCTGCCGTTCGATCCGCGGGCGGCTGGGGCTCTGGTCGAGCAGCGACTGCTGCACCGGATGCCGTGCCGGAGTGCCGGCTCCCGAGGCGGAGGAGGCGTCGCGACGCATGAAGTTCAGTAGAACACGCATTCGACCCCCACGCCAAGCATTCCAAGGGAACGCCCAGGTCACCGGCGTGGGATAAAGTGGTACGCGCGTTCAGCTTCAGGGGGTTTTCCATGGCATGGGTCCTGCTCGTCGCCGCGATCGCCTCGGAGGTCCTGGCCACGTCCGCCCTCAAGCTGAGCGACGGGCTCAGCCGCCCCGGCTGGTCGGTCGTCGTCGCGGTGGGATACCTCGCCTCCTTCGTCCTGCTGGCCTGGGCGCTCAAGCTGAAGATGCCCGTGGGCGTGGCCTACGCGGTGTGGGCGGGCACCGGGACGGCGGCGATCGCGGTGATCGGGACGATGTATCTCGGGGAGGCCATGAACCTTACAAAGGCCGCCGGGATCGCACTGATCATCTGTGGCGTGGTCGTCCTCAACATCGCGGGCGCGCACTGACGACGGCCGCGATGTGATCGTTTGACGCCGGGCCGGTACGGCTCCAAGGTGGTCCGCACGACGCCCTCCGCGTGCGGGCGGCGGGCGTCCCAACGGCGACGGCTGACGGATCGACGGATGAGCAGGGGAACGAGGCGTGCAGGCTGACGGCAGAACCGCGGTGCGGGAGCGGGGCGTCTCGGGCCGGCGGCCCCAGCAGCGGGCCGTACGCCGCCGGGAGGCGCTGCTCGACGCCGCGGTGGAACTGATGGGCGAGGGCGGCTTCGCCGCGGTCACCCATCGCGCCGTCGCCCAGCGGGCCGCCCTCCCCCTGGCCGCCACCTCGTACTACTTCTCCTGCCGCGACGACCTGCTGGCCCAGGCGTTCGCGCTGCTGGTGAGCCGGGAGCTGGCCCAGATGCGCGCCTGCCTTGCGGAGGCGGCCCCCGGCCGGCTCGCCGACACCCTGGCCGAGGCGTACGCCTTCGACCGGCCCCGGCAGCTCGGCCTGTGGGAGCTGTATCTGCAGGCGGGACGCGACCAGGCGCTGCAGAGCATCGCCCGCGCCTGGACCGACGGGTGCGCCACCATCGTCGCCGGCGTCCTGCGCCGCGCCGGCTATCCCGACGGCGACCCGCAGGTGCGGTTCGTCACCACGCTGCTGTCGGGTCTGTGGCTGGAGGACGTCGTGGAGGCCCGGCCGCAGGCCCGGGAACGGGCGCGCGAGGTCGTGGCCCGGGCGCTGGCCGCGATCGGCCCACCCCGTAAGGTCGCGCCATGATCTATCACCTCACACTGGCCCGCGACTGGGCCGAGGCCCGCGCGGCGGGCGAATACCGCGTGTCGACGCTGGGCCGGAGCCTGGAGGAGGAGGGGTTCATTCACGCCTCCGCCGATCTGGAGCAGGCCCGCGGCGTGGCCGGCCGCTTCTACCGCGACGTCGCCGATCCCCTGGTGCTGCTGGAGATCGACGAGACGCGGCTGGGCTGCCCGGTCAGGTTCGAGGTGCCCGAGGGGATGACCGAGGCGTTCCCGCACGTCTACGGCCCCGTCCCGGTCGCGGCCGTGGTCTCCGCCACGCCGTTCACGATCCCCGCGGACTGACGCCTGACGCGAGATCAGACCTTGACGAGTTCCTCGCTCAGCTCCCATAGCCGCCGGGCGGACCCCGGGTCGATGGCGTGCGGGGCGATTTCAGCGGGGATGTCCAGATCGGGGCCGAGGACGGCGGGAGCCGGGTCGTCGTTCAGCGGAGAGATGTCGTTGTCCTTGAGGTAGACGCCGCCGATCTCGGCGAGCAGCGGGCTGGTCGCCGCGAACACGATGGTGGCGGCCCCCTGCTGCGGGGTCTTCCTGCCGCTGCCGGGATCGATGATCGGGCGGCCGGACTCGTCGATCAGCCCCATGGCCCGCAACCCCTCCTCGCCCGCCGAGCCGTTCAGCGTCGTGCCGACGACGACTCCCGGGTGTACGGCGTAGCCGCGGATGCCGTCCTCGGCCCATCGGCGGTCCAGCTCGACGGCGAAAAGCACGTTGGCGGTCTTCGACTGGGCGTAGGCGAGCTGACCGTCGTAGCCGGTGGTGAAGTGAAGGTCGTCCCAGCGAATGCCGGAGATCCGCTGCGCTCCGGACGACACGTTCACGACCCGGGCGCCGTGGGCGGCGCGCAGCGCGGGCAGCAGACCCACAGTCAGCTGGAAGTGACCGAGATGGTTGGTCGCGAACTGCGCCTCGTAGCCGCGTGCGTCGAGCACCCGCGTCTCGGGGGCCGGCAGGGCGGCGTTGTTGATCAGGATGTGAAGCGGACGGCCCGAGCCGGCGTAGCGGTCCGCGAAGGCGTCGATCGACGCCGGGTCGAGCAGGTCCAGCCGATCGGCCTCGGCACGTTCGATCCCGGCCAGCGCGGCCGCGGCGCGGTCCGGGTCACGCGAGCCCACGGTGACCGAGGCGCCGGCGACGGCGAGCGCCCGGGTGGCCTCCAGGCCGAGCCCGGAGTGTCCGCCGGTGACGACGACGTTCACACCGGTCAGGTCGACGCCCGCGAGGACGTCGGCGGCGGTCGAGGCCGCGGTGAACCCGGTCCCGATGGGGTGCTGCCTGTGCGTCATGAGAGGTCCTTTCGTGGTGTGGGGGTCAGGCGGCGGCGCGGTCGCCGGCGGGCCGGCGGCGAAGGTCCAGCTCGTGGAGGGCGGGGGGCACGTAGGCGGACTGGTCGGGCGCGCCGACGTCGGTGCCGGGCGGGACGATCGCGTCGATCCGGTCGAGGATCTCGTCGGTGAGGGTGACGCCGGCGCCGGCGAGCAGGTCGTCGAGCTGCTCCATCGTGCGCGGCCCGATGATCGCGCAGGTCACGCCGGGATGGGCGACCGCGAACGCCATCGCGAGGTGCGTCATCGGCAGGCCCGCCTCTTCGGCCAGCGGAACGAGCCGCTCGACGGCGTCGAGCCGGTGCTCGTCGGAGAAGTTCCTGAACAGGGCCGCGCGGCGCAGGTCGGTCTTGCGGTCCCTGCGGATGCGGCCGGTGAGCATTCCCTTCGCGAGGGGGCTCCACACCAGCGTGCCCATCCCGTGGCGCAGGGCGACGGGCAGCACCTCGGCCTCGACACCGCGGTTGAGGATCGAGTACTGCGGCTGCTCGGCGCGGAAGCGTTCCAGGCCGCGCCGCTCGGCCGCCCACTGGGCTTCGACGATGCCGGACGCGGGCATCGCCGACGACCCGATCGCGCGGACCTTGCCGCTGTGGACCAGGTCGGACAGCGCGGAGAGCGTCTCCTCGACGTCGGTCGCGGGATCGGGCCGGTGGACCTGGTAGAGGTCGATGTGGTCGGTGCGCAGGCGGCGCAGCGAGTCCTCGACCGCCGTCATGATCCAGCGCCGGGAGGCGCCCCGCCGGTTGGGATCGTCCCCCATCGGCAGACTCAGCTTGGTCGCGAGGACGACGTCGTCCCGCCGGCCCTCCAGGGCCTTGCCGACGATCTCCTCCGACTCGCCGTGGGAGTAGACGTCGGCGGTGTCGACGACGTTGATGCCCGCGTCCAGCGCCTTGTGGATGATGCGGGCGCAGTCGTCGTGGTCGGGGTTGCCGATGCCCCCGAACATCATCGCGCCGAGCGCGTAGGGGCTGACCTTGATGCCGGTCCGGCCGAGGGTGCGGTACCGCATGTGGTTTCTCCCGAAGTCGTGGTGGAGGAAGGGCGCTCATGGGATGCCGTAGCCTGAAGCTAAGCGGAACGCCTTTCCGGAACTATACGGAACTGCGTTCCGGTTAGGCAAACCCCGACGGCGTGACAGCCGGGACCGGGCTCCCTCCCGAAGCGCCGCGATCGGCTCTGATAGCGTTACGGACTCCAGGACCGGCAGCGACCGAAGGAGGTGGGACCCATCACCGCATCGGCAGGACGGGTGCTCCCACCTCGCGACCGAACGGTCCGCCCGGCGCGTCACACGCGTTAGACACGGGCAGGGGAGCGCCCACGGGCATCGTGAAAGGCTCTCCCATGACGGCTGTCTCCCCTTCGTCCTCCCCTTCCTCCGCGCCCCGCACCGCGATCGATTCCGCCGTCCACGCCGACGTCGCCGCCCGGCTCCGCGCCGCCGGGTGCGTCTTCGCCGAAGACGAGGCGCGGCTGCTGATCTCCGCCGCGCCCACCCCCGGCGACCTCGCCGCGATGGCCGCCCGGCGGGCGGGCGGCTCGCCCCTCGAACACGTCCTCGGCTGGGCCGACTTCTGTGGCCTGCGCATTTCGGTCGAACCCGGGGTTTTCGTACCTCGCCCCCGCACCGAGTTCCTCATCCGTCAGGCCGTACGATTCGCCGGCGGGACGCCCGCCGGGCGGCGGCTCGCCGTCGCGGACATCTGCTGCGGGTCGGGCGCCCTCGGCGCGGCGTTTCTCGGCGCGCTCGCGGAGGAATGGGAGGGCACCGCCGACCTGCACGCCGTCGACGTCGACCCGGTGGCGGTGCGCTGCGCCCGCCGCAACCTCGCCGCCCTGGGCGGGCGGGTCCACGAGGGCGACCTGTTCGCCGCGCTGCCGGACGACCTGCGCGGCCGCGTCGACATCGCGATCGCCAGCCCGCCGTACGTCCCCACGGACGCGATCAGGCTGCTGCCGCCGGAGGCGCGCGTCCACGAGCCCCGGGTGGCGCTCGACGGCGGCGCGGACGGTCTCGACGTGGTGCGACGCCTGGCGGCACAGGCACCGCAGTGGCTGGCGCTGGGTGGCCGGCTGTTCGTGGAGACCAGCGAGGGTCAGGCCGCGCCGGCCGCCGAGGCGATGGCCGGCGGAGGGCTCATCCCGCGGGTGGCCGCCTCACGGGAACTGGACGCCACGGTGGTGATCGGCGTCCGCCGCTGACCAGTCCAGCGGAGATCACCCCTGGGGGACGCGCCCGGCGATGACCACGGCGTCGAACAGGCCGGGGAAGACCGCCTCGAACTCGTCGCGCCGCAGGGCGTTCATCCGCGACGTGCCCGCGTAGTACTGCCGGATCAGGCCGGCCTCGCGCAGGACGCGGAAGTGGTGCGTGGCCGTGGACTTGCTCACGGGCAGGTCGAACCCCCCGCAGGCGATGTCCGCGGGAGCGTCGCTCAACTGGGCGAGGATGCTCCGCCGCACCGGGTCGACCAGGGCTTCCAGGACGCGCTGCAGGTCGATCGCGCGCACATCCGGATGGTGGGGGTTGCGGCCGGCGTCCATGCCCCCATCGTACGACAACCATCAAAGTTTGACCGTCGTCGTACTTTCGTGTTTGGGTGAACCACCACCTGTCGTAGGGGAGGACGAGATGACGGCCAAGACGGTGTTGTTCCACGAACTCGGCGGGCCCGAGGTGATGCGGCTGGAGGATGCGGAGGTGGGCGAACCGGGGCCCGGCGAGGTCCGGCTCCGCGTCGACGCGATCGGCCTGAACCGGGCCGAGGTGCTGTTCCGGACCGGGCGCTACATCGAACCGGTGAAGAGGTTCCCGGCCCGGCTCGGCAACGAGGCGGCCGGAGTCGTCGAAGCGGCCGGCGACGACGTGACCGGCTTCCGGCCGGGAGACGCGGTGGGCGTCGTGCCGATGTTCTCGCAGAACGATTACGGCGTGTACGCGGAGCGGGCGATCGTACCGGCCGCCGCCCTGGTCCCCGCGCCGGAAGGGCTCGGCGCGGTCGAGGGCGCCGCGGTGTGGATGGCGTACATCACGGCCTACGGCGGACTGGCCGAGGTCGGCGGGATACGCCCGGGGGACACGGTCGTGCTCAACGCGGCGTCCAGCAGCGTGGGCCTGGCCGCCATCGCCGTCGCCGGGCGGATCGGCGCCCGGCCGATCGCCGTCACCCGCACCGCCGCCAAGAAGCAGGCGCTACTGGCCGCGGGCGCCGCGGAGGTGATCGTCAGCGACTCGGAGGACGTGACCGGCCGGATCCTCGCGGCCACCGGCGGCCGGGGCGCGGAGCTCGTCTTCGACGCCGTCGCCGGCCCCGGCGTTCGCGAACTCGCCTCCGTGGTCGCCCCAGGCGGCACGCTGATGCTGTACGGCGCCCTCAGCGGAAAGGAGACACCCTATCCGGGCTTCGAACTCGGCATGCCCCCGCTGAACATGCGCACCTACACGATCCGGGAGACGGCCAGGCAGCCCGAGCGGCTGCGCCGCGCGGTCGCGTTCGTGACCTCCGGCCTGCGCTCGGGCGCCTTCCGCCCCGTCGTCGACCGCACCTTCGACCTGGGCGACATCGTCGAGGCCCACCACCATCTGGAGTCGAACGCCCAGATCGGCAAGATCGTGGTCACCGTCGCCCACTGACTGCCCGCCACCCGGTTTTCCTGGCGGGGATTCGCCCACGCTCGCCGCCTGGGCCGGGCTGCTGCTGCGCCGCAGGCTCCGGCTCCGCTGACGCCGGGCCGAAAAACGAGCCGGAAGACCGGATCAGACGATCGCGTCCACGGCCGCGCGGACGACCTCCTGCCGGCCCAGCAGGTCGGTGCTGTCGGCCCACTGGTCCACGCCTCCGGTCAGGGGCAGCGCACGCAACCGCGCATCGGTGACCGTCTCCAGCAGGGCCCGGGCGAACCGTTCGGCGTGCACGACCAGGAACGGCCGGCCGTGGTAGGGCCGCCGGCCCGGGTCCACCGGCTCGGTGAGCCCGAGAGCGTTGTGCGCCCGGCCCACGATCTCGTACGCGTCGCACAGGTGCCGTTCCCGCTCGGGGTAGCCGGTCGCGGCAAGGGCGCCGCGCAGCGACGGCGCCAGCCGTCCGGCCGTCCCCAGCCGCGCGAAGGCGCTGCCGAGCCACTTGCCGTACGGCGCGAAGCGCCGCTCCATCAGCAGGCACAACCGCATCAGGTCGCGGACCAGACGCGCGGCCACCACGGCCGAGCCCAGGTCGTCCCCGGTCTCCGCGCAGCGGCCGACGAACGCCTCCTCCTGGGAGATCCGCTGCCACTGGCAGACCATCAGGTAGCGCCAGACCTGCTCGGGATACCACGCGAGCCGCCGCCTGACCGCGGAAAGATCGCCCCGATCGTCGCGGAACACCGCCCCGCCGGTCACCTCGGCCAGCTTCTGCTGCGGCAGCGCCAGCCAGTCGCCGATCGCCGGTCCGGCATCGCCCCAGGCCGCCGCACGGGGGCCCAGGTGCGCGACGAGCCACGACTCCACGTCCCACACCCGGACCCGGTGGTCGACCGGGCCGTCGGTCGGCTCCATGTGGCCGACCGGATCGCGCGGATCGCCGCTGCGGCGGCGGAAGTTGGTCGGCCACCCGCGCACCCGCTTCGGCAACCGGTGCGCGAGGAGCTCGCGGATCGGCCCGCCGTGGCGTGCCACATCCCCGGCGGTGAGGAACAGCTCCAGGCGAGGCCCCCAGTCGTGGTCGGCCGAGCGCGCGGTGTCGAACCCGAGGACCTCCGACCCCGCGCCGACCCGGGCGGCCGCGTACCGGAGCCCCGGGTAGGCGGCGCCGAGGATCGGCATCACCGCCTCCTCGTACAGGATCCCCGCGAGCTCAAGGCCGGGAACGAAAGGGGCGGCGGGTGCGACCATGGCGCTTACTGTGCCAACGACGCGGCACGCGGATCCACCGAATATCGATCCCCGCGACGCTCAGGCGGTGCGGAACGCCTCGGTGCCGTAGTCCCAGAGCCGGTCCGCCGCCTGCGGGTCGAGCGCGTGGGCGGCCACGCACGCCATGCCGGCAAGCCGGTCCTCGTCGCCCCGGATGGTCCGCGCCTCCTGGTTGTCCTCGAAGTAGCGGCCGGTGACGCCCTTCAGAAGAGGCGAGGCGGCCAGCAGGACCGAGGTGGCGGCCCCCTGCTCGGGAGTCTTGTAGTACGGCAGCGGCTTCACGTTTCCCTCGCTGTCCATCACGCCGAACGCCCGCATGGCGTCGTCGTCGAGGTACCGCTGCAGGCGGGTGAGGATGTAGCCCGGGTTGACCGCGTTGGCCGTGATCCCGTCTGCCGCCCAGCGTCGGGCGCCCACCGCGAACAGGACGTCGGCCGACTTGGACTGCCCGTACGCCACCCAGGGATCGTACGGCCGCCGCTCGAAGTGAGGATCCTCGAAGTCGAACGGCGCGCCCAGGTGGGCCCCGGAGCTGACGACCACGATGCGGGCCGAACCGGCGTCCCGTAGGGCGGCGTGCAGGCCGGACGCCAGAGCGAAGTGGCCGAGGTAGTTGGTGGCGAGCTGCATCTCCCAGCCACCCGGCGTGAGGGTCCGCGTGGGAAGGGCCATGATCCCGGCGTTCGCGACGAGGATGTCGAGGGGCCCGCGCCATGCCCCCGCGAAGGCGCGGACCGAGGCCGGAACGGACAGGTCGAGGGCCTCAACCCGCACCCGGCCCGCGCCGCCGGCGGCGGCCAGCTCCCGGACGAGCGCCGCGGCCGACCGCGGGCTGCGCGTGGCGATCGTGACCTCCGCGCCGGCGGCGGCCAGGGCCCGGACGGTCTCGGTGCCGATGCCCGAGGCGCCGCCGGTGACCACGGCACGCCGGCCGGTGAGATCGACACCGTCGATCACCTCGCCCGCGCGGGCGTGGGAGTGAAAGGGAGTGGTCAGGAGGGGGCAGTCGGCTCGCGCGTGCCCGCCCTGGGGGTTCGTTGTCATACGGTCACGCTACGACCGACGGACTGGACGCACTATGATTCAGACTCCAAGCTTCTTTCGCAATCGTCCAAGCCGGTGGGGTGGTCGTGGACCCGCTTGAGGATGTGCTGACCCTGCTGGAGACGCGCAGCTATCTGTCCGTGGGTGTGGTGGCGGGAGGACGCTGGGCCCTGCGGTTCGACGCACCCAACGTGGTGAAGTTCAACGCCGTGCGGCGCGGCGCCTGCCTGCTGCAGGTCGACGGCGTCGACGAGCCGATCGAACTCGCCGAGGGCGACTGCTACCTGCTCACACGCCGGCGCGCCTTCACGCTCCGCAGCGACCTGGACGCCGTCCCCGTCGACGCCGGCCCCGTCTTCGCTAACGCGGAGGGCGGCCTCGCCAGGGTGGGCGAGGGCGACGACGTGTTCTTCATCGGCGGCGGCTTCTCGTTCGGGACCCGCGCCCAGGAGCTGCTGCTCGACCGGCTGCCCCCGGTCGTCCACGTGCCGGCGGCCACCCGGCACGCGGAGACGGTCCGATGGGCGCTGACCTCGATCGACCGGGAGCTGGCCCATCGGCCGATGGCCTCCACCCTGGTGGCGGAGCACCTCGCCGTCGTCATGCTCATCCATGTGCTGCGTCTGCACCTCACGCGCGAGCCGCACGCGGTGTCGGGGTGGCTCGCCGGCCTCGCAGATCCCGTGATCGCCGCGGCGCTGACCTCCCTGCACCGCGATCCGGCGCACTCGTGGACCGTGGCCGAACTGGCGAACGCCGCCGCGGTCTCCAGGTCCACCCTGGCCGCCCGCTTCAAGGCCACGGTCGGCCAGGGACCACTGGAATACCTCACGCGGTGGCGCATCGAGCTCGCGGCCCGCCAGCTTCGGGAAGGCCGCGAAACCCTCGCCTCCATCGCCCACTCCGTGGGATACGGATCAGAAAGCGCCCTCAGCGTCGCCTTCAAGAGAGTCATCGGAATGCCTCCCGGCGACTACCGCAGGCATCCCATCCCCGACAGCCGGCACAACTGACCCGCCGCGCCGATACCCGGATATCACCGGCCGTGCCGCGACGACGCCCGCCGGCCGAGGATCTCCGCCGTGGCGGCATCCGCGGGCAGGAACGCCTCCAGCCGCAACTCCGACAAGGTGACGTCGACGGCGGTCGCGAACGACGTCAGCGTGGTGATCAGCCGGAGCTCGCCCTCCGGCAGCCGCAACCGCAGCGGCACGGCGAAACCGAGATGCCCGGCCGGCGGCCCCGGCTCCGGCAGATACGAGTCCAGCTCGGCGATGAGCTCCACCAGCCGCGGATCAGGACTCCGCCGTGTCTCCTCGCGCAGGCTGCCGGTGATGTGACGGCCCCACTCGGCCAGGTTCTCCACCCGGCGGGCCGTCCCCTCCGGATGCAGGGCCACCCGCAGCACGTTGACCGGAGGCTCAAGCAGCGCCGGCGCGGCCCCCTCGGTGATCATGCTGAACGCCGGGTTGGCGGCCACCAGCTCACCGTACGGTCGGACCACGACCGCCGGGTACGGCATGTGCCCGTCCAGAATCCGCTCAAGCGCCTCACGCACCGGGCCGAGCCCGGGGGAGTCGAAACCCGACTCGGCGTAGACGGGCGCGTAACCCGCCGCGACCAGCAGTTCGTTGCGTTCACGCAGCGACAGGCCGAGCGACTCGGCGAGCCGCACCACCATGGCGCGCCCGGGGCGTGAGCGTCCCCGCTCCAGGAAACTCAGATGGCGCTGCGTCGTGTCGGCCCTGATCGCCAGATCGAGCTGGCTGAAACGACGGCGCGTCCGCCAGCGCCGCAACTCCTGGGCGAACAGGTCGCCTTCCGCCTCCGCCATCACCGTCATGCCCCCATTCATACCGAACGACCGTCGTGGCGCG
>NZ_JAFCNB010000024.1 GCF_017896165.1 Microbispora oryzae | reverse complement strand
GTCACCTCCACCCCATCCGGCAGCGACACCTCCGCGAACAACTCATCCCCACGCCGCCACACCGCACGAACACCCTGAAACGCCGGCCCATACTCATAACCACGCTCCGCCAACGCCTCATAACCCCGCTCGACCCCCACCGCCACCGCACCCTCCGGCGGCCACACCCCCGCCCACCCCGCCACACCCACGACCGGACCCGACACGGAGCCGGCGTCGGCGGTAGAGGCGGCATCGGTGAGCACGCCGGACAGGTGGCGGGTCCAGCCCGTCTCGTGGTCGTCCTCCGGGCGCGAGTGGACCCGCACCGCACGAGCACCGGACGTGTCGGGCGGCTCGACGACGACCTGGACGGCGACCGCGCCCTTCCTGGGCAGCGTCAGCGGCGCCTCGAACATGAGCTCCTCGGCCAGTTCGCAGCCGACGCGGGCGCCGGCCTCCAGGACGAGGTCGGCCATGGCGGCGCCGGGCAGTACCACGGCCCCGGAGACCGCGTGGTCGGTGAGCCACGGCGTGGCGGCGACCGAGAGGCGGCCGGTCAGCACCGTGGGCCCGTCGCCGGCGAGGTCGACCGCCGCGCCGAGCAGCGGGTGGGCGGTCTCCTCCAGCCCCGCCTCGGAGACGGCGGCGGCGCGCGGGGGCGGCGCGAGCCAGAAGCGCTCACGTTCGAAGGCGTAGGTCGGCAGTGTGACGGCGCGCCCGCCGCGATACAGGGCGGGCCACTCGACCCCCGCACCGGCGGTCCAGGCCCGGGCCAGGCAGGCCACGAGCGCCTCGGCCTCGCCGCTGTCCCGCTGGTGGAGCGCGGCGACGACCGCGTCGCGGGTGACGCAGTCGTGCACCATCCCGGCGAGCACCGCCCGCGGGCCCACCTCGACGTAGACGGCGGCGCCCTCCTGTTCCAGCCGCTCGACCGCGGCGTGGAACATGACGGGCCGCCGGATCTGCTCCAGCCAGTACGCCGAGGTGGTCCAGTCGTCTTCCAGGACACCGGTGAGGCCGGTGACGGCGGCCGTCCGGGGCCGGTCGAAGGAGACCGCGTCCAGCTCCGCGGCGAAGCCGGACAGCATGGGCTCCATCAGCGGCGAGTGGAAGGCGTGGCTGACCGACAGCCGCCGGACACGCCGGCCCTGATCGCGCCACCGCGCGGCGGCATCCGTGCAGGCGTCCGCGGCGCCGGAGAGCACCACGGCGCGCGGTCCGTTCACGGCGGCGACGGCCACCTGGCCGCCCAGGCCCTCCAGGGCCGCCGCGGCCTCCTCGGCGGTCGCCTCAACCGCGATCATCGCGCCTGCCGTGGTGATCCCCTGCATGAGCCGGCCGCGTGCGGCGATGAGGCGGGCGGCGTCGGCGAGCGACCAGAGGCCGGCGACGTGGGCGGCGGCGAACTCGCCGACCGAGTGTCCCGCGACGGTCGTGGGGGTGAGCCCGAGCGACTCCAGCATCCGGTGGGCGGCCACCTCGAAGGCGAAAAGCGCGGGCTGGGTGTAGGCGGTCTCGTCCAGCAGGGCCGCCGCGGGGGTGCCGGGGGCGGCCCACATGACGGAGCGCAGCGGCCGGTCGAGGTGCGGGTCGAGCGCCGCCCACGCCTCCTCCAGGGCTGCGGCGAAGACCGGCGAGACCGCGGCGAGGTCGCGGCCCATCCCGGGCCGCTGCCCGCCCTGGCCGGTGAACAGGAAGGCCACGTGGGGCCGGTCGCCCGCCACGCCCTCGGCGGCCGCGGGGCCGTCGTCGGCGAAGGCGGCGAGCCCGGCCACGAGTTCCTCGCGGTCCCGGCCGAGGATGACCGCCCGGTGGCGGAACGCCGAACGGGTCGCCGCCAGGGAGTAGGCGACGTCGGCCGCCCCTGGGCCCTCTCCGGCGCTCTCTCCGGCTGTCGTGAACGCGTGCAGCCGCCGGGCCTGCCCGCGCAGCGCGCCGGGGGTGTGACCGCTGATCGGCCAGGCGAGCGGCCCGGCGTACGACTCGCGCACCGGTTCCGGCTCGAATTCCGGCTCGGGCTCGGGCTCCTCGATGACGACGTGGGCGTTGGTGCCGCTGATGCCGAACGACGAGATCCCGGCGCGGCGGGGCCCCGTCCCGCGCCGCCATTCAACGGCCTCGGTGAGCAGTTCGACCCGGCCCGCCGACCAGTCGACGTGGGGGGTGGGCTCGGCCACGTGCAACGTCGGCGGAAGCACGCCATGCTCCATCGCCTTGATCATCTTGATCACACCGGCCACCCCGGCCGCCGCCTGCGTATGCCCGATGTTCGACTTCACCGACCCCAACCACACCGGACGACCACCCACCCGATCAGACCCATACGTCGCCACCAACGCACGCGCCTCGATCGGATCCCCCAACGTCGTCCCCGTCCCATGCGCCTCCACCACATCCACATCCGCCGCACCCAACCGCGCATCCGCCAACGCCTGACGAATCACCCGCTCCTGCGCCGGACCACTCGGCGCCGTCATCCCATTACTCGCCCCGTCCTGATTGACCGCCGACCCCCGCACCACCGCCAACACCCGACGCCCATACCGCCGCGCATCCGACAACCGCTCCAAAACCAGCACACCCACCCCCTCCGACCACGCCGCACCATCCGCGGTCGAAGAAAACGACTTACACCGCCCATCCACCGACAACGCCCGCTGCCGGCAGAACTCGACGAAGGCGTCCGGGGACGCGAGCAGCGCGACGCCGCCCGCCAGCGCCAGCGTGCACTCCTCGTCACGCAGCGCACGTACGGCGAGGTGCAGCGCGACCAGCGACGACGAACACGCCGTGTCGATCGTCAGGGACGGGCCCTCCAGCCCGAGCGTGTACGACACCCGGCCGGACAGGACGCTCGGCGTGCTCGACGAGAGCAGGGTGCCCTCAAGGGCCGGGGGAACCGCGCCGTGCACGAAGCGCGACGAGTAGTCGTTGTACATGGATCCGGCGTATACGGCGGTGCGGCTGCCGCGCAGCGTGCCCGGATCGATCCCCGCCCGCTCCAACGACTCCCAGCACGACTCCAAAAACAACCGATGCTGCGGATCGGTCGCCAGAGCACTCCGCGGACTCATCCCGAAAAACGCCGCATCGAAATCACCCGCGTCATGCAGAAACCCACCATGCCGCGTATACGACTTCCCCACCGCATCCGGATCAGGGTCGAACAACCCCTCCACATCCCAACCCCGATCCACCGGAAACTCCGAAATGGCATCCCCACCCGACGCCACCAGATCCCACAAACCCTCCGGACTCGACACCCCACCCGGATAACGACACGCCATCCCCACCACCGCGATCGGCTCATGCCGCCGATCCCGATCCTCGGCCAGCTGCCTGCGGCTCTCCTTGAGCTCGACGGTGACCCGCTTCAGGTACGCGCGCAGCTCGTGCTCACTCGCCATGATCCGGCCCTTCCGACGTCGACCTCAGCGGCGACGTCATGATCCGGTTGTCGATCAACGCGAAGATTTCCTCGTCAGAGGCGGAGACGATCTCCGGGGTGGCGGCGCGCGGCCCGGCGGGCGCGGAGCCCGCGCCGGCGACGGCCGGATCGGCGCCGAGTCTGGTCAGCGTGTCCCGCAGGATGGTCACGAGCCTGCCGCGCACCCCGTCGTCCGCGTCGCCGGCGGCGCGGAGGATCGCCTCGGCCTCGTCGGCGACGGCGCGCAGCGCGTCCTCGGGAGAGGGCCGCTCGGGAGCCAGCGCGGTGTGCAGGTAGCCGGCCAGCGCGGTGACCGTGGGATGTTCGAACACCAGCGTCGCGGGCAGCCGCAGCCCGGAGTCCGCGGTGAGCCGGTTGCGTAGCTCGACCGACGTGAGCGAGTCGAACCCCAGCTCGTTGAAGGCCCGGTCGACGTCGATCCGTTCGGGGCTGTCGTGGGCGAGCACGCTCGCGACGTGCCCGCGCACCACGCCAACCAGGTGGGCCCGCGCCTCGGCCTCGTCGAGCGCCGCCATCCGGGCCGCCAGCCCGCCGATGTCGCCGGTGCCCGCGACCGCGCCGGATGTGTTCCCCTGTGTCCGTGCCGTTCGCGGTGCCGTAGGCGGCACGGCCGTACGCGCGGGTGTGGGCACCAGGCCGCGCAGCGGGGCGGGCAGCTCGCCCGCCTCCGCCCTGGCCCGCAGGCCGGCGCGGTCCCAGGCGGCCGCGACCAGCACCGGGCCGGGCGCCGCGAGCGCGGCGTCGAAGAGTTCGAGCGCCTTCTCCGCGGCGAGCGGGGCGACGCCCGCCCGGGCGAGCCGGGCGACGTCGGCGGGAGCGAGCGTCCCGCCCATGCCGGACGGCGCGTCCCAGAGGCCCCAGGCCACCGACACCGCGGGCAGACCCGACTCATGGCGGTCGAGGGCGAGGGCGTCCAGGAAGGCGTTCGCGGCCGCGTAGTTGCCCTGGCCCGAGGTGCCGATGAGCCCGGCGACCGAGGAGAACAGCACGAACGGTCCCACCGGCCGGTCACGGGTCAGCTCGTGGAGGTGCCAGGCCGCGTCGGCCTTGGCCGCGAGCACGGCGTCCACCTGCGCGCCCGACAGCCGCTCCACCACGGCGTCGTCGAGGACTCCGGCCGCGTGGACCACCCCGCCCAGGACGGGGATCGAGTCGAGCAGGGCGGCCAGCTCCGCCCGGTCGGAGACGTCGCAGGCCGCGACGCGCACCTGGACGCCCAGCGACTCGAGTTCCGCGGTCAGCTCAGCGGCGCCGGGCGCGGCCGGGCCGCGGCGCGAGGCCAGCACCAGCTCGCCCACGCCGTGCCGGGCCGCCAGGCGGCGGGCCACCAGCGCCCCGAGGCCGCCGGTCCCGCCGGTGACCAGAAACGCACCCGCCACAGCGCCAGACACAGAGCCGGAAGGGTCGGCGGGCTCGGCGGGGGTCCGCCGCTCGGCCAGCCGGGGTGCGGTGAGCCGTCCGCCGACGGCACGCAGTTGCGTCTCGCCCGACGCGACCGCCGCGGCGAGCGCCTCCCAGGAGGTGAAGCCGTCCGGCAGCTCCGCGAGCGCGAACCGCCCCGGCTGCTCGGACTGCGCGGAGCGCACCAGGCCCCACACCGCCGCGCTGGCCACATCTCCCGGCCGGGTCGCGAAGACCAGCCGGGCCGAGGCGAACCGCTCGTCGCCCAGCCACTCCTGGACGAGGTCGAGCGCCTGGCGGACGGCGTCGTGCGCCGCATACGGGAGATCGGCCGGGTCTCCGCCGCAGGGGGCGAGCACGAGGCGGGGGACCTCGCCCGCGCTGATCTCCGCCAGGGAGGCGAGGTCGTAGTAGCGGGGCGCGTCGAGCCCGGCGAGATCCGGTCCGGCGTCGAAACCGCCGTAGCCGACCACCGCCCACCGCTCCGCGCCGACCGGGGAGGGCGCCACCTCGGCCCACTCCAGGTCGTACGAGACGGGGGCGGCGCCCGCGCCCTTCGGCACGCGCCGCAGGGCGAGGGTCTCCACCTCGCCGAGCCAGGCCCCTGATCCGTCGAAGAGGGTGAGTGCGACGGCGTCACCGCCGCGCGCGGTCAGCCGGACCCGCAGGATCTCGGCGCCGCGAGCCGCGATCGTGACCCCGTTCCAGGCGAACGGCAGCAGGAGCGTGCCGGGGTCGTCGGCCGCGTCGAGCACGACCAGGTGCAGCGCGGCGTCCAGCAGCGCGGGGTGCACGGTGAAGCGGCCGGCGTCGCCGCGGACGGCCTCCGGCAGCGCCACCTCGGCCCACGCGTCGCCCGAACCGCCGTCCCGCCAGGCGGCGCGCAGCCCCTGGAAGGCCGGGCCGTAGCCGTAGCCGCGCTCGGCCAGCCGGTCGTAGAGGTCGCCGAGGTCGATCGGCTCCGCTCCGGGCGGCGGCCACTGAACCGATGCGCCGCGCACCGTGGAAGAACCGGTGGAAGAACCGGTGGGAGAACGGGTGGAAGAACCGGCGGCGGGGGCGGCGCCGAGAACGGCGGCCGCGTGCCGGGTCCAGGGCTCACCGGGGTCGCCGGCCGGGCGGGCGAAGACGGCCAGGCTCCGGCGGTCGTCCTCCCCCGGGCCGCCCACGGCGAGCTGGATCTCGGCCCCGCCCGTGTCGGGCAGGAAGAGCGGCGCCTCCAGCGTCAGCTCCTCGACCGCGACGCATCCGGCCGCCGCCGCGGCCTCCAGCGCGAGTTCGGCGAAGGCCGTTCCGGGCAGCAGCACCCGGCCGTCCACCGCGTGGTCGGCCAGCCAGGGCGCGGCCGTACGGGACAGCCGTCCGGACAGCAGCAGCCCGCCGTCGGCGGCCACCGGCACGGCGGGGCCGAGCAGCGGATGACGGGCATCCGACGGCCCGTCTCCCACGGGGTCGAGCCAGTAACGCGTCCCGTCGAAGGGGTACGTCGGCAGCGTGGCGTGGCTCGCGCGACCGGGGCCGAGCACGGCCGTCCAGTCCACGCCGGCGCCCCGCGTCCACGCCTGGCCGGCCGACAGCAGCAGGCGGCGGAGGCCGCCGTCGCCGCGCCGGAGGGTGCCGGTCGCGCCGCCCGGCACGCCCGCCGCCTCCAGGACGTCCTCGACGTGCCCAGCCAGCACCGGATGCGGGCTCACCTCGACGAAGACGGAGGTCCGCGCGGCCGCGGTCTCGACGGCCTGCCGGAACCGCACCGGATTGCGCAGGCCGGTGAACCAGTAGCCGGGCGTCAGTTCTCCGGCGTCGACGAACCGTCCCTCCAGCGAGGAGCAGAACTCGACGTCCGCGAGACGGGGGCGGATGCCGTCGAGAGCGGTCAGCAGTTCCTCGCGCAGCGCCTCGATGTGGGGCGTGTGCGCGGCGTAACCGATCGCCACCCGCCGCGGCTGGACGCCCGCGTCGCAGGCGGCGGCGAACTCGTCGAGGGCGTCGGCGTCCCCCGCGACCACGGAGCTGGCCGGGCCGGTGTCAACGGCGAGCCACAGCCGGCCGGCCCACGGCTCCAGCAGGGCCTGCGCCCGCTCGGCCGGGATCGACACCGCGACCATCCCGCCGATGTCGCCGAGCCGGGCCAGCGCGCGGGCCCGCAGCGCCACCACCCGGGCCGCGTCCTCCAGCGACAGCGCCCCGGCCACGCACGCGGCGGCGATCTCGCCCTGGGAGTGCCCGAGCACCGCCGCGGGCGCGACTCCCAGCGACCGCCACAGCTGGGCCAGGGAGACCATCACGGCGAACAGCGCCGGCTGGATGACCTCGGACCCGTCGAGGTCCGGAGCGACGCCGGCCCCGCGCAGCACATCGGTCACCGACCATCCGGTGTACGGGCGGAGCGCGGCGTCGCACCGTTCGATCGAGGCGCGGAAGACGGGACTCACCTCGAGCAGCCCGGCGGCCATCCCCGCCCACTGGGATCCCTGTCCCGGGAAGACGAACACGGGCCGGGCGTCCGGAGCCGCCACCCCGGTCGTGACGGCGGGGTGGGGGACGCCCTCGGCGACGGCGGCGAGCCCGGCGGCCAGTTCGGCGTGGTCCGCCGCGACCACCACGGCCCGGTGCGGGAACACGGCGCGCCGCGCCAGCGCCCGCCCGGCCGCGGCCAGAGCGGCCCTGACTCCGACCATGTCTCCGGCCTCGGCTCCGGCCAGGTCTCCGGCCGCTTCTCCGGGCACGCCTTCGGCCGCTTCTCCGGGCACGTCTTCGGTCTCGGCGGCGGGGCCCGCGATCTCCGCCGCGTGCCGGGCGAGCCGGGCTGCCTGGGCACGCAGCGCCGCGGCGCTCTTGGCCGAGAAAGCCCAGACGATCGGGGCTCCGTCGGCTGTGTCGCCTGTGTCCCCAATGCCGCCGGTGCCGCCGGTGCCGCCGTCCGGCGGCTCGATCTGGGGCGCGTTCTCCAGGATCACGTGGGCGTTGGTGCCGCTGATGCCGAACGAGGACACCCCCGCCCGCAGCGGCCGGTCGGCGGGGAGCCGCACCTCACGTGTCAGCAGCGCCGCCCCGCCTGACGCCCAGTCGACGTGCGGAGTGGGCTCGGCGACGTGCAGGGTCGGCGGCAGCGTACGCCGCCGCAGCGCCTCCACCATCTTGATCACGCCGCCCACCCCGGCGGCGGCCTGGGTGTGCCCGATGTTCGACTTGAGCGACCCCAGCCAGACCGGATCTCCGCCGTCGCGGGCCGCGCCGTACTCGGCGATGATCGAATCGGCCTCGATGGAGTCGCCGAGCCGGGTGCCGGTGCCGTGCGCCTCGATCGCGTCCACCTCGCCGGCCGTCAGCCGCGCGTCGGCGAGCGCGCGCCGGATGACCTCGCGCTGGGCCTGCCCGTTCGGAGCGGTGAGCCCGTTGCTCGCGCCGTCCTGGTTGATCGCCCCGCCCCGGATGACTCCGAGCACGTGGCGACCGTTGCGGCGGGCGTCGGAGAGCCGTTCCAGCAGCAGCATTCCGGCGCCCTCGGCCCAGCCGGTGCCGTCCGCGGCGGCGGAGAACGCCTTACACCGGCCGTCGGGGGCGAGGCCGCCCTGCCGGCTGAACTCCACGAACATGCCCGGCCGCGCCATGACGGTGACCCCGCCGGCCAGCGCGAGCGAGCACTCGCCGCGCCGGAGCGCCTGCGCGGCGAGGACGATCGAGACGAGCGATGACGAGCAGGCGGTGTCCGTGGTCATCGCGGGGCCGCGCAGCCCGAGCGTGTACGCGATCCGGCCGGAGGCCACGCTGAGCGCGGTGCCGGTCAGCAGGTGGCCCTCGACCGCTTCCGCGGGCCGGTCGAGCCGTGGGCCGTAGTCGGACGCCATCGCGCCGACGAAGACCCCGGTCGCCGAGCCGCGCAGCGAGGCCGGGTCGACGCCGGCCCGTTCGACGGCCTCCCAGCAGACCTCGAGCAGCACCCGTTGCTGCGGGTCCATCGCGAGCGCCTCGCGCGGGCTGATGCCGAAGAAGGCGGCGTCGAACCGGCCGGCGTCGCGCAGGAAGCCGCCCTGCCCGGTGTCGCTGGTGCCCGACCTGACGGGGCCGTCGGCGAACAGCGCGTCGAGGTCCCAGCCCCGGTCGGCGGGGAAGTCGCCGACCGCGTCGGCCGCCTCGGCCACCAGCCGCCACAGGTCCTCGGGGGAGGTCACCCCGCCGGGGTAGCGGCAGCCCATGCCGACGATCGCGATCGGGTCGCCGTCCGTACCTGACGGGCCGGACGGGCCGGCGACGGCCTGCTCGCCGGCGCCGGCGAGCAGCGCGTGCAGGTGGCCGGTCAGCCGGTCGGGCGTGGGGTGGTCGAACAGCAGCCCGGCGGGCAGGCGCAGCCCGGTCGCGGCGCGCAGCCGGTCACGCAGCTCCACCGCGGTCACGGAGTCGACGCCGAGATCCTTGAAGGTCCGGCCCGGCTCGATCGCCGTGGGGTCGGCGTGGCCGAGCACGCGAGCGGCGGCGGAAAGGACGAGCGCGCGCAGCTCCTCCCGCGAGGCAGCCGGGCCCGGGGGCGGCGAAACCGCCGGTTCCGCGCTCGTTTCCGGAGTGGCCGGCTCCCGGTCCGCCGTGGGACGCGGGGCGGCCGACGGCGCCGCCGAGCCGAACGTACGTCGCTGGAAGGGATAGGTGGGCAGGTCGGCGAGGCGGGCGCCGGGTTCGGTGCAGGGGCCGGACCAGTCGACGGGCGCGCCGCTCGCGAACGCCCGGGCGAGCGAGCGCAGGATCCGCTCCCGGCCGCCCTCACCTCGGCGCAGCGTGCCCACGACGGCCACGTCCGCGCCGTCTTCGTCGGCCGTCTCCTCCAGCCCGGCGACCAGCACGGGGTGAGGGCTGCACTCCACGAAGAGCCCGCAGCCGATTTCGAGCGCCGCCCGCACGGCCGGGGCGAACAGCACGGGGTGGCGCAGGCTGCGATACCAGTAGGCGGCGTCGAGCCCGGCGGTGTCCACGGGCTCGCCGGTGAGTGTGGAGACGAACGTCGTGGGCACGCTCACCGGGCGGATCGGGGCGAGGGCGGCGAGCACGTCGTCGCGGACCCGCTCCACCTCCGGGGAGTGGGAGGCGTAGTCGACCGGGACGAGCTTCGTCCGGTAGCCGTCCAGCCGGGCCGCCAGCTCGCCGAGGGCGTCGCGCGGCCCGGAGACCACGTAGGAGCGCGGGCCGTTGTACGCGGCCACGCCGGCCCGGTCGGGCAGTGCCCGTTCGAGGACGTCCAGGGGCGCGGCGACCGACATCATGCCGCCACCGCCGGTGATCGCGCCGATGGCGCGGCCGCGCAGCGCGACCACGCGGGCGGCGTCGGAGAGCGTCAGCGCCCCGGCGACGGTGGCGGCGGCGATCTCCCCCTGGGAGTGGCCGACAACGGCGTCAGGCTCGACGCCGTGCGCCCGCCACACCTCGGCGAGCGCCACCATGACCGCCCACAGCGCCGGCTGCACCACGTCGACCCGGTCGAGGCCCGGCGCCGCGGGCCGCTCGCGCAGCACGTCCATGAGGGCGAAGCCGGTGAACGGTTCGAGGGCCTGGGCGCACTCCTCCAGGCGCGCCGCGAAGACGGGCGACGACGCGAGCAGCTCGCCGGCCATCCCGGGCCACTGCGAACCCTGGCCGGGGAAGACGAAGGCGCGGCGCCCGCCGGTCGCGGCGCCTGTGACAAGGTCGTCGTGGGGGCGGCCGTCGGCGAGGGCGCGCAGCGCGTCCAGGCGCGTGCCGGGGTCGGGCCCGAGGACGACGGCGCGGCGCTCGAAGACCGCGCGGGTGCGCACGAGGCTCAGTGCGACGTCCGCCGGGGCCAGGTCCGCGGCGGCCGCCGCGAGGCGGCGCGCCTGCTCGCGCAGGGCCGGCTCCTCCCGCGCGGACAGC
Source organism: Microbispora oryzae (assembly GCF_017896165.1). Lineage (GTDB taxonomy): Bacteria > Actinomycetota > Actinomycetes > Streptosporangiales > Streptosporangiaceae > Microbispora > Microbispora oryzae. The sequence goes on along the minus strand of NZ_JAFCNB010000024.1, from coordinate 94,084 downwards.
ACCCAGGGCGCCACGTCGTGAGGGGCGGAGGTCTCTCGGGCGGCGGCGTCTGCGAAGGCTGTGTCTCGGACGGCTGGGCTCTGGGCGGCTGGGTTCTGTGCACCGCACGGCGCCGGGGGCTCGGCGAGGATGAGGTGGCAGTTGGTGCCGCCCATGCCGAACGCGCTGACGCCCGCGACGAGCGGCCGGGGTTCCTGCCCGTCGTCCCCCGGCCAGGCCCGCGTCTCCCGTACGACGCCGAGCCGCAGCTCCTCCAGCGGGATCTCCGGGGGCGGCGAGTCGAAGTGCAGGCTGGCGGGCAGTTCCCGGTGCTTCAGCGCGAGCACCACCTTGAGCAGACCGGCCGCGCCGGCCGCCCCCTCCAGGTGGCCGATGTTGGTCTTCACCGAGCCGACCAGCAGTGGGTCGTCCTGCGGACGTCCCGGGCCGTAGACGGCGCCGAGCGCCGCGGCCTCCACGGGATCGCCGGCCCGGGTGCCGGTGCCGTGCAGTTCGACGTATCGCACCTCGGCGGGCTCCACGCCCGCCCGCGCGCAGGCCAGGCGGATCACCTCCGCCTGGGCTGGGCCGCTGGGCACGGTCAGGCCCTCGCCGCCGCCGTCGTTGTTGACGGCGCCGCCGAGGATCACGGCGTGCACGACGTCCCCGTCCGCGAGGGCCGCCGTCAGCGGCTTCAGCACGACCAGGGCGCCGCCCTCGCCGCGTACGTAGCCGTTGGCGCGGGCGTCGAAGACGTGGCAGCGGCCGTCGGGCGACAGCGCGCCGAGCCCGGCGATCGCGTCGGTGGTATCGCCGAGCAGGTTGAGGTTCACCCCGCCGGCCAGCGCGACCGCGCTCTCGCCGCGGCGCAGGCTCTCGCAGGCCATCTCCACCGCCACGAGCGACGACGACTGGCCGGTGTCGAGGACGAGGCTGGGGCCGCGCAGCCCGAGGAAGTACGAGACCCGGTTGGCGATCATCGCGCGGTTGGCGCCGACGTAGGCGTGCCGGGCGGTCCCGGCGCCGCGCCGGTCCTGCAGGGCGGCGTGGTCGTTGGAGATCGCGCCGAGGAACACCCCGGCGGCGCTGCCGCGCAGGTGGGCGGGGGCGACGCGGGCGCTCTCCAGCGCCTCCCAGGCGAGCTCCAGCACCAGGCGCTGATGCGGGTCCATCGCCGCGGCCTCGTTGGGCGAGATGCCGAAGAAGGCCGCGTCGAAGCCGTTCACGTCCGCGAGGAAGCCGCCGCGGCGGTGCCCGGTGGCACCGGCCCAGCGGTCCTCGGGCACGTCGGTCACCGCGTCGGCGCCGCCGCGCAGCAGCCGCCAGAACGCGGCGGGATCGTCGGCCTGAGGGAGCCGGCAGGCCATGCCGACGACGGCGACCGCCCCGGGCCTCTCCCTCCCGGGCCCCTGAAGAGACTCTCCAACCATCAATGCGCCCACCTCAAGCCGGATTCGCGGAACGACGGTGAAGAAATTCGCTATTTCACGTCATTCGCGACTCTAATGACGACGGCCGATCCGGCACATGGAGGCGGGCTGGCACATTGTTACCGCCGCTATTTACCAGTGCCGCCTTCTTGACCCGGACGCGCGCGGACGCGGTGAATTGGCGGGACCGAGAAAAAGCCGCGAAGGGAATGACCATGCCGGTCGAGGCGCCGCTCAGCAACGGACAGCTGTTCAGTTGGCGCGACATCGAGCGGTATCCGGAGGACTGGCTGCACGAGGCGAATCTCCCGGCGACGTGGGACCTGCGCGGCCTGACGACGGAGCAGGCGACGGGCGCGCTGCGGCGGCTCATGGACCGGCACGAGGCGCTGCGCACCACCTACCACGTACGCGACGGGATCCCCTTCCAGCGGATCCACGACGACGCCGAACCGCCGATCGCGCTGGTCGACCGGATCGTCACCGACCCGACCGAGCACGAACGGACCAAGGCGGAGCAGGCGGCGGTGCCGTTCCCGATGGCCGGCGACCTCAACTGGCGGGGACTGCTGGTGAGCTCCCGAGGCGCCCCGATGTACCTGAGTCTCGTCTTCTCCCACCTGATCGTGGACCTGTGGTCCATCCAGCATCTGGAAGACCAGTTCAAGGCGCTGGTGGCCGACCCGCGGGCGACGGCCCCGCTCGGGCCGGCCCCCCGGGCGCTGGCCCGGGCGCAGCGCGCGGAGTCGTGGCGGCCCCGGCAGGAGCAGTCCGAGCGCTACTTCAGGGACGTCATGAGCGCCGGCCTCATGGACCGGCTGCCCACGCTTCCGTCGCGAGCCAGGCGCAACCGGCTTGAGCTCACGCTGCGCTCGCGCCGCCTGGGCGGGCTGGCGTCGCAGGCCGCGCGGCAGCACGGCGTCACCGCCCCCGCCGTCGTGATGGCGTTCGTCGCCGCGGGGCTCGCCCGCCATCTGGGCACCGCCGACGTCACGATGAGCCTGATGTCCTCCAACCGGTTCGCCCAGGAGGACCAGCACGTCATCGGCACGATGAACCAGCTCGTCCCGTTCGTCACCACGGTGGGCGAGGGGGCGACGCTCGCCGAGCACGTCCGGCGGCTGCACTGGGCCGGGGCCAAGTCCTACCGCTACTCCTGCTACGACTTCGACCGCGTCGCCGCACTGGCCGCCGAGCACACCGCCGGAGCCGGGCGGCGCCCGGACCACGACTGCTGGATGAACCACCTGTTCCGCGCGTGGTTCAACTACATCCAGATGGACCGGCGCCCGTCCGACCCCGCCGACCAGAGCCCCGCCGAACTGGTCTGGACACCCCTCGCCCAGCAGTACGGCCAGGCGTTCCGGGTGCGGGTCGCGGTGGAGAACGGGCAGACCAACCTGCACATGCTGGCCGATCCCGACGTCCTGCCCGCCGCCGCGATGACGGACATCTTCCGCACGCTGGCGCTGGGCGTGCAGCTCGCGGTGACCGACCCCGGCCGCCGCGTCGCCGATCTGTGGCGCGGCGCGGCCGACCTGCCGCCCTCGCTGTTTCCCCGCGAGATCCCCGAGCCGGTCGCGCGGGTCGCCGCCGCCGGTGCGGCCTGATCCCCGTCGCGCGCCGACGTCCCAGAGACGCCCTCCGCTTCCGCCCCCGTCAGGAGACGAGTCGTGGCACGCACGCTCTACCAGTGGTTCGCCGACTCCGCGGCGCGCTTCGGCGACGAGCCGGCCCTGGAGGTCGGCGGCGACGCCCTCACCTACGCCGAGCTGGACGCGTGCGCCGCGCGCCTGGCGTCCGCCATCGCCCGCGCCTGCGGCGGCCCGCCGCGGCGGGTCGCCCTGTACGCGTCCCGCGACGTCCTCGCGTACGCCGGTTACCTGGCCGTGCAGCGGCTCGGCGCGGCCGCGGTGCCGCTGAACCCCGCGATGCCCGACGCGCGCAACCGGGCCGTCGCCGAGGCGGCCAGGCCCGACATCGTCGTCGCGGGGACGGGCGGGCCGGTGCCGTCCGGGCTGTGCGCCCCCGTGCTGCGCGTGGACCCTGTGCTGCGGGCCGACCCCGTGCTGCTCGACCCCGTGCCGCACGGTTCCGGCGACGCCTCCGGCGGTCCGGGGCCGGTGGCGGCGGACCCCGACGACCTGGCGTACGTGCTGTTCACATCGGGCTCCACGGGTGTGCCCAAGGGCGTGCCGCTGCGGCATCGCGGCGTCGACGCGTACCTGTCGCACGTGATCCCGCGCTACGAGCTGGGCCCCGGCTGCCGGGTCTCGCAGACCTTCGACCTCACCTTCGACCTGTCCGTCTTCGACATGTTCGCCGCCTGGGGCAGCGGCGCCGCCCTGGTCGTCCCGCGCGGCTACGACCTGCTCAAACCGGTGTCGTTCGTGGCCCGCGAGCGGCTCACGCACTGGTTCTCCGTGCCGTCGGTGATCTCGATGGCCACGCGCCTGCGGCGGCTCACGCCGGGGTCGATGCCCTCGCTGCGCTGGAGCCTGTTCTGCGGTGAGCCGCTGACGCTGCGGCAGGCCGAGGCGTGGCGGAGGGCCGCGCCCGCCGCCGTGCTGGAGAACCTGTACGGGCCGACCGAGATGACCATCTCGTGCACCCAGTATCGGCTGCCCGAGGATCCGGCCGCCTGGCCGGCCACGCCCAACGGCACCGTCCCGATCGGCCTGCCGTACCCCGGGGTGGAGCACGTCGTGCTGGACGGCGACGGCGAGCCGGCCGAGGAGGGCGAGCTCTGCCTGCGGGGGCCGCAGCGCTTCCCCGGCTACACCGATCCCCGGGACAACGAGGGGCGGTTCGCCGGGGATCCCGGCCTGTCCCCCGATCCGGCCATCGGCGCGGGGCCCGCGGTCCCGCCGGAGCTGTGGTACCGGACCGGAGACCGGGTGGCCTGGCGCGACGGGGTCCTGGTGCATCTGGGCCGGCTCGACCAGCAGGTCAAGATCTCCGGGCACCGGGTCGAGCTGGGCGAGGTCGAGGCCGTGCTGCGCGGCCTGCCGGGGGTGGAGGAGGCGGTCGTGCTCGCGCTGCCGGGTGAGGACGGGGAGCCGGAGCTGCGGGCCGCCTGCACCGGTTCTTGCCTGGACGGGGTGACGCTGGCCAAGGGGGTGGCGGAGGTGCTGCCCGGTTACATGGTGCCGCGTACGGTCACCTCACTGGAGCGGCTGCCCCTCAACGCCAACGGCAAGATCGACCGGCGTGCCGTCGCCACCGCGCTGACCGGCTGAGGCGCCGGGGCCGGCGGACGACTCGCGGGCCAGGTCGGCGAGCCGTTTGAACCCGTCGCCGGGCTCGCCACCGGCGTCCACCGGCAGGTCGAACCCGGAGAACCCGTCGAGCCCGGCGAATCCGCCGGGCTCCGCGAATGGGGCGAAACCAGTGGACCCGGTGGGCCCAGTGGAACCATCGAACCCGGCGAACCCGGTGAACTCCGTGGTCTCCGTGAACTCCGTGAACTCCGTGAACTCCGTGAACTCCGTGAACTCCGTGAACTCCGTGAACACGGACAGGGCCCGCCACAGGGACCCGACGGTGGCGAACGTCTCCTCGTTGAACAGCTCGTCCGGCAGCGCGACGCCGTAGACGCCCTCGAGGTCGGCCAGCAACCGCACCACGCCCATGGAGTCGAGGCCCAGGCCGGCCAGATCGTCGTCGTCGGCCAGCTCCCCCGCGTCCGCGTACGGCAGATGCTTGCGGAGAATGCTCTGGAAGTGGTCCGGAATTTCTGACATCGTGGCACGCCCATCTGACCGAGGAATCCACTCCGTCCAGCATCCGGGAATGCCCGGAATCGGGTCAAGGCGAATAACTGGCAGCTATTCGCGGGTCCAACCTGCCAGCGGAACGCTGTTGTTATCGCGGGGCCGAGGGCGAACCCTTAATCGTATTCACGTGTAATTCGCCGGCGTGGAGGCCGAAGTGCCCGCTGTGAAGTCCGCGAACCTCTGCTGGGGTCAGCGCTACATGTGGCTGAGGGTCCACCGGCTCCCTCCCCGGCAGCAGCACGAGACGCACGTCGTGATGCGTTTCGCGATTCCCGAGGGCCTGACCCTCGCCGGGTGCCGCGCCCTGCTGACCCACTTCGTCCGCAGGCACGAGGCGTTGCGGACCACCTATCACGTGGAGGGCCCCGAGCAGCGGGTGCATCCGCCGGGTCCCTTCGCCGCCGTGGTCGCCACGACCGAGCGGGACGGCACCCCGGCGCCCGCCGAGGTGATCGACCGTCTGCGGACCGAGCCGTTCGACCTCGCGCACGAGTGGCCGATGCGGGCCTGCCTCATCACCCGGGGCGGCGCGCCCAGGCAGGTCGTGCTGGTCTTCAACCACCTCGCCGTCGACGTCTGGACGCTCGGCGAGTTCGAACGGGAGCTGGGAGCGCAGGCGACCGGCCTCGCCACCCGCCGCCCGGTGACGCCGCCCCCGGTGCGCCACCAGCCGGCCGACCTCGCCCGCTACGAGACGTCCGCCGACGCGGCCGTCACGGCGGCGGGCGCCCTGGCGTACTGGCGGGACGAGATCGCGCGGCTGCCGGCCGACCCGTTCGCCACCCGCCGCGCGCCCGCGCCCCCCATGGGGCCGGAACCGGGGCCGGAACCGGAGCCCGCCGGAGCGGCCGCGCCCCGGCCCCCGGCCGCCACGCACGCCACGCTGATCTCGCCGGCCCTGCTCGCCGCCGGGCGGCGGGTCGCGGCCCGCCACGGGGTGTGGCCGTCGCTGGTGCACATGACCGCCTACACCGCGATGACGGCGGCCTACACCGGCGAGGAGACGGTCAGCCATCTGGTGTTCGTCGGCAACCGCGAGTCCCACCCTTTCACCGACGTGCTGACCTGCATGTTCTCGCCCGTTCCGGTACGGGTGGACTGCTCGGGCGACCCGCCGTTCGGCGAGCTGCTGCGGCGGGCCGCCGCAGCGCTCGACCGGGCCAGGGCCCACGCGTACCTGCCGTACGACGAACTGGTCGAGCTGCTGTCACGGGAGGGCTCCCGCCGCGGCCGGGCAGTGCGGCTGGGGTCCGAGGTCAACTTCATCAAGCAGTCGGGCGAGGCGTACGGCGGCGGGCGCACGGCGCTCACGTGGCACCCGGCGCCCGAGGCGTGGGCCCACTACGGCGGCGACGCCTACCTGCGCGTGGACGAGTGGCCCGACGCGGTCGCGCTGTCGCTGCAGGCGTCCGCCGCGGTGCTGGACGCGGCGGCCGTCGAAGGGTTTCTGCGCGGGCACGAGGCCCTGGTGCTCGCCTGCGACGATTCCGCGGCCGAGCCGCGCGTCAGCGACGCCGCCGCGCTGGCCGCGTTCGCCCCCCGCGATTCCGGCGGACCGGCCACCCCGTCCGGGCGGGGTGACCGGAGCGACTGGACCGACCGGGACGGCGCCACCGCCGGGCCGGCCCTCACCGCCCTGACCGAGGCGGTGTGCCGGGCCAACGGCCTGGCCGCCGCCGATCCCTCGGGCAGCTACGTCCTCGCCGGGGGCCGCGTCCTGCGGATCCCGGGCGTGCTCGCCGACCTCGCCGCGCGCGGCTGGTCGGGGCTGTCCCTCGGCGACCTCGCCGGCCCCGCGCCGCTCGGCGCGCTCGCCGGCCGGCTCGTCTCACCATCGGCACTCATGCGACTCGGAGTGAAGTCATCATGAACCGCACACTCAGTGGAAGGGTGACCAGCGGTCACCGGCTCGTGTCCTCCGAGCGTGAGCTCCGTGAGGTGATCCGGCGGGAGCTTCCCGCCGGCGAGCTGGACGGCCTGGTCGTCATGGGCGGCCACTTCATGCTGTTCGAGGAGGAGTCGTCGGGACGGCTCGTCCCCGGCGTCATCGAGGAGCAGCGCGACGAGGTCATGCGCCGCCGCATCGAGGGCCGCGTCGGCGTCTTCCCCGGCTACACCTGGGACCTGTCGATCGATCTGGCCCGCTCCTACACGGCGGCCGGCGTCGACGCCCGGCTGCTCCTGCTGATCAACGACTGGCAGTACGTCCCCTCGGCCGGGCGGTCGGCGAGCGAGCTGCGCGCCGAGTTCTTCGCCGGCCTCACCGCGCTGCCTCCCTCCTACGAGGAGGCGCTGCGCGCCGCCGGCCTGCCGACCGACGTCGTCCTGCCGAGCCGCAAGCACCCGCTGGCGTTCCCGGAGACGTGGCTGAAGTATCGCTTCCAGAAGGCGGCCGACCGCTTCGTGAAGCAGGGGCTGCTGGAACGGCGCTACCTCGACGGCGCGCGGCACGACACCGAGGTGGCCTTCCTCGACGGCGACGGCAACTACCGCACGCTGATCAGCTGCGGCGTCACCGGCTGCGCCGGGGAGATCACCGAGATGATCTCGGAGGTGCACCGGGCCGGTCACCGGTCGATCCTGATCTTCGCGCCGGGCGAGTGCCTGCAGCCGGTCAGGACCGGCGTGGACATCGCGCTGAACCTCTACGAGCTGTCCGGCATGCGGATCGTCATCGCCGATCCCGGCGGCAGCGGCGAGATGTCCGCGGACGAAATCTACGGCAAGCTCGTGAACGTCTGCACCTTCCGGAGCTGACCACCATGAAGATCATCTACTTGGACGGCTGCGCCACCACGGCGGTCGACGACGAGGTGCTCGACGCCATGCTGCCGTACCTGCGGGAGGACTTCGGGAACCCGTCCTCGCCGCACGTCCTGGGCAAGCGGGCCCGGCGCGCGGTGGACGCCGCCGCCGCCTCGGTGGCCGCGCTGGTCGGGGCGGATCCGGAGACGATCGTCTTCACCTCGGGGGCCACCGAGAGCAACAACATCGCGCTGCTCGGCGCCTTCGCCCACGACGACCGCGCCCCCGTCAACGGGGTGTTCTGCCCGATCGACCACAAATCCTCGCTCGCGGTCGGCCGCGCGCTCGCCGGACGCGGTGTCGACGTCAGGACCGTGCCCATACGGCCCGACGGCCGGGTGGACCTCACCGGTCTCGCAGGCCTGCTCGACCTGCACACCCGGGTCGCGACGGTCGCCTGGGTCAACAGCGAGATCGGCGCCGTGCAGCCGATCGCGGAGGCGGCGGCCCTGTGTCACGAGGCCGGGGCGCTGCTGCATGTGGACGCGGCACAGGCCGCCGGCCGCATCCCGATCGACGTGCGCGCGGCGGAGATCGACACGTTGTCCGTCTCCGGGCACAAGATCCACGGCCCCAAGGGCGTCGGCGCCCTCTACGTGCGGCCCGAGATCCGCCACCGGCTGCGGCCGATCATGTTCGGCGGCGGCCAGTACGCGCTGCGCAGCGGCACGGTCCCGACCCATCTCGTGGTCGGCCTCGGCGCCGCCTGCGAGCTGGCGCTGCGGCGGCGGAACGACGACTGGAGCCGGGTCCGCCGGCTGCGCGCCACCGCGCTCGACATGCTGACGACCGGGATCGAGGGCGCGCGGGTGAACGGCGACCCGCATGGGGGCGTGCCCCACGTGCTCAACGTCGTGCTGCCCGGCGTGCGCGGCGAGAGCCTGGTCTCCAGCCTCCACGGGGTGGCGCTGTCCACCGGCTCGGCGTGCAACTCCGACTCCCAGGAGCCGTCGTACGTGCTGACCGCGATCGGGGTGAGCCCGGAGGACGCCAACAGTTCGATCCGGATCTGCCTCGACCCCCGGATGCCGCACGAGGATCTGGTGCGCGGGATCGAGCTGGTCGTCGAACGGGCGCGCGGCCTGACCGGTGCCGCGGCGGCACGCTGAGCGCCCCCCTGCGCTCGGCGCGGCCGCGCCGGCTACGCGCTGGGCAGGAACCGCCGCGCCGCCTGGACCCCGGCCTGGAACCTGCTCGTCGCGTCCAGGTCGCGCATGAGAGTCCCGATGTGCCGGCGGCAGCTGCGCACGGACATGCCGAGCTTGCGGGCGACCACCTCGTCGGTGTAGCCCTTGGCCATCAGCGCGGCGATCGCCTGCTGCAGGTCGTCGGCCACGTCGGCGTAGCCGAACCCGACGCCCTCCAGCGGGGTCGCCGTCTCCCACATGTGGTTGAACATGTCGAGGAAGAACTGGGCGATGCCCTGGTTGTGCACCCGCGCCACGCTCACCTCCTCCTCGTTCATACCGAACATGACCACCAGCGAGCGGTCGAAGACCAGGGCCGACCGCGGGATGTGGCTGAGCGTGTAGATCACCGCGCCCGCGTCGGTCAGGCGCTTGAGCCGCATCCGGGTCGCCACGTCGCCCCGGTTGCGGTGCTGGCAGATGATGCGGACGGCCACCCCTCTCGCGAGCAACGCGAGGAACGGCTCCACCAGGTCGTCGGCTCCGCCGGAGCCCGTCTGGAGCACGAGGACCTCTTCGCGGCAGGCGTCGCCGGCCGTCTTGAGGAACCCGCGGACCTCCATCGCGCCGACCAGGTAGTCGACCGCCGCTCCGGGCGCGGCCGTGACCGCCCCGGTCCAGTCGGGCTGGAACACTCCCACCCGCTCACGGATCTGGTCGATCAGCTCGCGCCGCAGGTAGATCTCCCGCTCCACCGAGGAGACCAGCGAGGCGGCGGCGAGCTGCGGGTCGACCGGCTCGAACCGGCGGCCCACGTCGTCGGCCACCCGCAGGAGCCGGATCTCCAGCAGGTGCTCCACCGCACGCGCCACTCCTGCAACCTCGACGCCGAGGTCGGCGGCCGCCTGCTCGATCCCGTCGATCGCGCCCCTCCGGGAGGCGTACCTGTACACGTCCGTCACGTAGTCACCGCCGGCGGCGAAACTGCCCGCGGACATCGTCGTCATTGTCATGGACTTACCCCCTTGCTATCGGTGATGCCTTCTTCCCTTTCAGGAGGCGGCCCGGGTGGTGCGGCCGAACACCACGAGGGCGCCGCCCAGCACCAGGACGGCCATCCCGGTGAGCACGGCGAGCTGCGGCAGCACGGCGGCGACACCGGCGCCGGGCCGCTCCAGCGCGAGCAGCGCGTCCATTCCCCAGGCGTGCGGGAACAGGTGACCGGCGGCGTTGATGATCGCCCCGGACGACTCGCGCGGCCACAGGCAGCCGCCGAGCATGCCGAGCACGACGCCGATCGGCGGCCCGATGGCGGGAGCCTGGTCGGGCGAGCGCAGCAGCGCTCCGACGAGGACCGCGGCGCCCGTCGCCACCAGCGAGAACGCCGCCACCACCGCGGCCACCGCCGCCGGATCGCCCCAGGTGACGCCGAACGCCACCGCGGAGATCACGATGATCAGCGCCGCCTGGGCGGCCGCCACGAGGAAGCGGGTCAGCACCTCGCCGAGCAGCACCGACCGCCGCCGCACCGGGGCGGTCAGGGCGCGCTGCAGGATGCCGATGCGGCGGCTCTCGACGAGGGCGGACGCGACCGCCATCGAGTTGATGAAGGTGAAGAGCAGCAGGTTGGCCGGGGCGGTGTAGGCGAACCCCCGCGGGTCGCCGGTGGCCGCCGTCGTGGCGGTGACCGCCACCCGGCCCGACTCCGCCTGCGCCCGCCGGACCAGCTCGGCCGCCCGCGTGGGAGAGGCCCCGGCGGCGGTCGCGGCGCGGGTGGCCTCGAGCACGGCCGCCACGCGGTTGACGGCCGCGTCGACCGCGCTGCGGGCCGCCATGCCGCTGCCGTTCATCTGCGTCATGATCAGGCGGACCCGGGAAGAGCCCGGCGTGACCACCACGCCTGCGGCCAGCGAACCCTCCCGCACACCGGACCGCAGCTCCGCCTCCCCGCCCATCCGGGTGACGGTCAGGTCGGGCCGCCGTTCCAGCTCGTCCACGACGGCGGCGGAGACGGGATCGGTGCCGGCGGCCACCACGCCGAGGGGCAGCCGGGACGATCCCGACGTGCCGCCGCCGAGCGCCATCCCGATGAAGACGATGGAGACGAACGGCATGATCACCATGAAGAACAGCCCGACCCGGTCGCGGGAAAGACGGCGCAGGTTCGCGGCGACCAGCGCGAGCACCGGCCGCGGCCGCCCCCGCGGCGGGACCGGTGACGAGGCCGGTGACGAGGGCGGGGACGGCGTCATCGGAGCAGTCCTTTCCTGAGGCCCCACACGGCCAGCCCGCCGGTGACCCCGGCGATCAGGCAGAGCGCCCCGATCGGCCCGGCGACGGCGGCCATGCCGTCGGCCCAGCCCATCCAGCCCGCCCGGTCCGCCCCGGCCAGCTCGGTCAGCGCCGTGGACGTCCAGGCGTTGGGGGTGAGCCGGGCCACCTCGCGCAGCGGCCCGGGAAGGGAGAAGAGCGGCACGAGGCTGCCGCCGAGGAACGCCATCACGAACGAGACCATCATCAAGGTCCCGTCGGCCTGGGCGTCGGTCCTGACCCGGCTCGTCACCAGCATGGTGATCGCGGTGGCCGCCAGGACGTGCGCGGCCAGCACGGCGAACACCGCCGGAGGGGAGCCCCAGGTCGTGCCGAAGATGAGCGTGGACGCGGCCCAGTTGAGGCAGGCGCCGGTCAGGGCCAGCGCGAACCCGACGGCCGCCTTGCCCGCCACGGGCACCCAGGCCGGCACGGGAGCCGCCCTGATCCGGTCGAGGGTGCCGTGCCTGCGCTCGGTGAGCAGCCCGCGCATCGACGCGCCGACCACGAAGAAGGCGAAGAGCGCGGCCATTCCCGCGCCGTAGTAGACGGACAGGTCGATCTTGCCGCCGGTGAGCGGGTCGTCGCCGAGCTCCAGCGCGGGCCCGGCGGCGCCGTTGCGCTCCACCAGGTCCTTGACGTCGTCGCCGGACACCCCGGCGAGCAGCGCGGCCCGCACGGCGAGCGTCCGGGCGTCGACCAGCGCCGAGATCCGGTCCACGATCGCCCGCGCCACGACCCCGGCCAGGGGCGACTCCGGCGAGGTGAGCACCCCGATCCTGCCCCCCTCCCCGGCCCCGACGCTCGTGCTGAACCCGGCGGGGAAGACGATCGCCGAGCCGATCGCCCCCGAGTCGAGCTCCCGCCGCGCCTGGTCCTGGCCGGGCAGGTCGCGCAGCGTCACGACGCCCCGCAGCTCCTTCGCCGACAGCAGTTCATGCCGCACCCCCGCAGGGAACTGGCCGCCGTCGAGGTCGACCATCCCGATGGTGGCCCGCAGCGGCGGATCGTCGCCGCCGAGGGCGAAGCCGAACAGCGTGGCCAGTGTGATGGGCACGGCCACCGCGATGACGACGGCGGTGCCGTCCCGCAGGCGGGCGCGCAGCTCCAGCGCGCTCACCGTCAGCAGGGCACGCCACGCCGCCGTCCACCCGCCGCGCCGCCTGCCACGCCAACCGGCGCGCCGCCCGGCCGGCGGCTCGTCGCCCAGGGCCGCGTGCTCCCCCGCCGGCGGCCCGGCGCCCACCGCGGCTCTCACCCCGGCTCCCACCCTGGCTCCCACCGTGTCTCCCATCGTCAGTCCCGCAGGCTGCTGCCGGTCAGGTGCAGGAAGGTCGCCTCGAGGTCGGGCTCGACGACCTGGGTGGCGGTGACGGTCGCGCCGCCCTCGACCGCCGTGATCAGCGCGGGCAGCAGGTAGCGGCCGCCCTCCGCGATCAGCCGTACGGAGGAGGGGCCGGTCCGCACCGCCTCGATCACGCCCTCGACCGCGCGCAGCCTGGCGAACGCCGCGTCGACCTCGCCGTCGAGCACGAGCTCGACGGTGTCGGCCGCGCCGACCAGCGAGATCAGCTCCTGGTGGGTGCCGTCGGCGATGATGCGGCCGTGGTCGATGATCGCCGCACGGTCGCAGACCCGCTCGATCTCCTCCATGTAGTGCGAGGTGTAGAGCAGCGCCATGCCGTCCGCGACCAGACGCTCCACCCCGTCGAGGATGGCCTTGCGGCTGTGCGGGTCGACGCCGACGGTCGGCTCGTCGAGGATCAGCACTTCGGGCCGGTGCAGGAGCGCGGCCCCGATGTTGATGCGGCGCTTCATGCCGCCGGAGTAGGTGCCGAGTTTGGCGTCCGCCCGGTCGGCGAGGCCGACCAGGCCGAGCACCTCCGCGATCCGCCCGGTCAGCTCGCGCCGGGGCAGGCCGTAGAGGCGTCCGAAGAAACGCAGGTTCTCGCGGCCGGTCAGCTCGGGATAGAGGGCGATCTCCTGGGGGACGTAGCCGATGCGCGCCTTGGCCGTGATCGGGTCGGCGGCGAGGTCGGTCCCGCCCACTCGTACGGTGCCCGTGTCCGGCCGGACCAGGCCGACCAGCATCGAGATCGTGGTGGTCTTGCCCGCGCCGTTCGGGCCCAGCAGGCCGTACGCCTGTCCCGGCGCGACGCTGAAGCCCACGTCGTCGACGGCGACGACGTCGCCGTACCTCTTGCTCAGCCCGGCGCAGGCGAGCGCGGGCACGGCCCCGGCCGTCTCGGCGTCCGTCCGGGTCCCCGTCGCCTCCGGCGCGTGGGTCGCGGCGCTCACCGCCGCCACCCCGTCGCCGCGCCGTCAGGCGGGCCGTCGGGCGGGTCGAGCAGCTCAGCCGGCTCGCCCTTGCCCGCCCGGTTGCCCGCGAAGACCTGCCGGGCGAGGTCGGCGCCGAGCTGGAAGTCGAGCGGGGTGTTACCGGCGATCCGGTTCCACAGCACGTGGTTGCCGAGCGCGTCGTCGCCGCCCCAGTCCTTGGAGGAGCCCATGACGAATCCGGCCCCCATGACCGAGGCGCCGGAGGGATGGTTGTCGTGGATGTCGTTGTCCACCAAGGTCACCCCGTGGGTCCCGATCAGCGCCAGGCCGACGCCGGAGATCGGCGGCCCGGCCGCGCCGAGCCCGCCGGGCTCCGCCCCGGCGGCCAGGCCGTTGCCGTAGAGGTCGTTGCCGGCGACCAGGCAGTCGCGGACTCCGCCCTCCGGTTCGCCCTCGTAGACCTGGTTGAGCAGCATGACGCCGATCGCGTTGCCGTGGCAGGCGTTGCGCGCCACCCGGACGCCGGAGGAGTTGTCGACGAAGATCCCGAAGGCGTTGGCGGACGACGCGTTGTGCTCCACGACCGAGTCGGAGGAGGGGCAGAAACTGAGCGCGATCCCGCCGTACTGGCTGCCGGAGGCGCGGCAGCCCACCACCCGGCAACGGGTGGACTCGCGCAGGTAGACGCCCCAGACCGCGTTGTCCACCGCGGTCACGTCCACCACCTCGACCCCGGCGGCCGAGTGGGCGTACACGCCCGCGCCGGAGAAGCCGCGCACGGTCAGCCCCTCGATCCGCACCCCGGCCACGGCCGGCCCGTGCACGGTGACCCCGCTGACCACGTCCGCCTCCGCGTCGTGCAGCCGGGGCACGTCGGCCGCCGCGCCGCCGCCGGGCACGAGCACGGTCCGCTCGGGGCCCGCGCCGGCCAGCGTGACGCCGCCGTGCCTGATCCACACGCTCTCGGCGTACGTGCCCTCCGCGAGCAGGATCCGGGCCCCCGGCCCCGCGGCGTCCACCGCCGCCTGGATCGACTCGCCGGGCGGCACCCGTGTCTCCTCGCTCATCGAGCGGCTCCTTCCCGGTCCCGTACGGGGTCGTCGCGGCCGGGTCCGGCCGCGCGGTAGATGATCGCCAGGGACACGACCAGCCCGTCGCCGCGTCCCCACCGGGCCGCGCCCGCCACGTCCGGCATGTCCGGCACGTCCGGCATGTCTGGCACACGCGCGCCGGACGCCGGGCGCAGCCGCGCGCCGGCGGCCCGCCCGCAGGCGCCGCGCACCGCGTAGCCTGCGGCGCCGGTCAGCTGCAGTCCCGTGGCCGCCGCGAGGTCCTCGGCCGCCTCGTCGAGCAGCCGGGCGGCCCAGCTCTCCGGCCGTTCCGCCACCGCCTCGAAGTCGTGCCAGGCAAAACCGGGGGGCCGGCCCCCCACGGCCTTGATCAGGCTCTCCTTCACAGAGAACGCGGCGCTGCCAGAGCCCGGGCCGCGCTCGGCCGGGCCGGTGACGACGCGGCCGAAGGTCTCCCCGCCCCTGGACACCGCCCGGTCGAGCCGGTCGGCCGCCACGATGTCCACACCCATCAGCACGGGTCCCACCAGCCCGGGTCCCATCGGCACGGGAGGCCCGCTCATGCCGGCACTCCGGCGCAGCGGCCGAGGAACGCCTCCAGGGCTCCGGTGTACTCGTCGGCGCACTCGACCATCGGGATGTGACCGCTGTCCTCGACGACACGCACCTCGTTGCCCGGGTAGTCGGCGAGCACCTCCAGCCACGGATCGAGCGGGGTCATCCGGTCGTGCCGTCCCCACACGTACATGGCGGGACAGGTGACCCGGTCGAGCGCCGGTCTGACCCGGTACGCGCGGGTGGCCTTGAGGCTCCTGGCCATGCTGACCATCGCCTCGGGACGGCGCAGCATCGTGCCGACCTCCTCCATCCGCTCGGCGGAGAAGAGGCTCCGCCCGCCGTGGAAGAGGGCCGCCACCATCCGTTCGCCGAACTCGTCGCCGAACGGCCGCACGCTGCCACGGCGGTCGAAGCTGAGGCCGACGTCGGGGTCGGCGGTCAGGCCGGGGGCGCCGCTGACCACGATGCCGCGGACCCGGTCGGGCCGGCGGCCCGCGAGGTCGATCGCGACCAGGCCGCCCAGCGAGTTGGCGCAGACGACGACGTCGTCCACCCCCGCGGCGTCGCAGGCCCGCAGCAGCGCGTCGCCCAGCCGCTCGATCGAGCCGGCCACCTGGCGGGGCAGCGCGCAGATCGCCTCGTTGGTACGCAGCACCGGCCAGCCCGCCCGCCCCAGCCGGGCGAACGGATGGTCCCAGATCCAGCCACCGGCGAACAGGGCGGACATGAAGGCCACGGCCGGCCTGCCGCTGTCGCCGGGCCGGTTCTCGGCGGTGAAGTCCATCATCGACGCTCCAGTCGGTCGGCTTCGGCACGGCCCGGCGGCCGGGCCGCGGGGTCAGAGCATGGGGGCGTGGCCGGGTTCCCAGCCGCAGGCGCAGGCCGCCCCGGTGCCCACGGCCACCACCGCGGCGCAGTCCGGGCAGCGGGCGTAGTCGCGGATGACGGAGGGCAGCCACACGCTCGTGTGGACGCGGGTGCAGAGCCCGCCCTTGAAGAAGCGGCGCACGGCCCGCTGGTGCGGGCGCGCGTGGACCGAACGCAGTGACTCGGGCCGGTCGAAGGCGGTCAGCGTGAACTTGCGGTCGCCGAGGTCGAAGGTGGACACGCCGAGGAAACCTCGGGCCGCGGCGAGCGACTTGACGATCTCCACGCTCAGCAGGTCGGCGTCGGCCGCCTCCGCGTCGTCGCGGATCTCCAGCCAGGTCAGGGCCAGCGCGCCGGGCCGTTCCGTCCGTCCGGTGGACACGCGGGCGCTCACCCCGAACTCCCTCGTCCCGTCGGCCTCGGGGAAGAAGCGGGCCCGGTAGCCGAGGGCCTCGGCCACCTCAAGGCGGTCGTAGCAGCGCCGCACATGGACACCGTCCCCGTCGCGGGTCACCAGGTCGGTGCCGCGCACCTCCACGGCGCCGCCCGTCGCGGGCATGCCCAGGTACGCCTCGCGGTGGCCGGCGCGCAACGTCCAGGAGACGGCCGCCGCGTCCGCGTCGCCGGTGATCACGTCCGCTGTCAGGCGCAGGTCGCGGAAGCGGGTCAGCACCGACGTCGCGTGCGCCCGCAGCCGCTCCCCCGTGAGCGGCCCGCCCGTGTCGGGGTCCGCGTAGGAGGCGATCCCCGCCGCGACGGCGTCCGCGTCGCCGGCGCACCACGCCTCCAGATGGTGCTGTGCGATCTTGCGCGCGTCCTCGTGCCCGCTGGGCCGACTGTGCCGACTGGTCATGTCACCGGTCCTCGTCGTCGTGCTGGTCCTCGTGCTGGTTGACGCGCTGGTCTGCGTGCTGGTCTGCGTGCTGGTCCTCGGGGAGGGCCGCGGAGAGCAGCGCCACGGCGAGCGCCCACTGATCGGTGTGGCTGATCGAGAGGCGGATCCGCTCGCCGGGCCGCTCAAGCGCGGCGAGGGAGCCGCCGAGCCGCACGGCCGGGGGGTGCCCGTCCCGGCAGGCCGCGGTGGCCCGGCAGGCCGGGGTGGGCCGCGGCAGCACCTCGACCCGGCCGAGATGCTCGGCGGTGGAGGGCAGGCCGAGCAGGCGCAGCACGGCCCGCTTGCCGGCCAGCCGTCCCGCCCAGTGCTGCAGCGCGGCGCCGGCCGACCTGACGCATTCGGCCGGGGTGTAGACGTCTTCCAGGCGCAGCCCGCCGAGGAGTTCGCGGGGGCGTGCCAGCCCCGCGTAGCCGACGACCGCGCTGCCCCACCGGTTCACGCGGCCACCGTCCTGGGGAGCCGTCTGAGCGTGCCGGGGTCGGCGAGGCTCAGGCACCGCGCTCCGGCCCGCCGGGACAGCCCGGTCAGCACCTTGCTGTCGCCCACCTCCACGCCGGGGGCGGTCTCGTCCACGACGGCGACCGTACGGGTCCACCGGACGCGGCCGGTCAGCTGCGCGATCAGCGCCTCACGCAGGACGGCGACGTCCGTGGTCGGCTCGCCGGTCACGTTGGGCACCACGGGGACGACGGGCGGCCGCATGGGCGAAGCCCGCACCGCCTCGGCCCAGCCGTCGACGGCGGCCGCCATGAGCGGGGAGTGGAAGGCGTTGCCGACCGCCAGCGTGACGATCTTGCTGGCCGCGGTGGCGAGCTCCGCAAGCCGGTCGAGCGCGGGCACCGCGCCGGAGACGACGACGTGACCGGGGGCGTTCTCCAGCGCCACCACGACCGGCTCTCCGGGCGCGGAGGCCGCCTCGGCCAGTTCCTCGACCCGGCCGACCGGCAGGCCCATCACCGCGCGCATCCCCCCGGTCTCCCCCACCCCGGCCATGAGGCGCGAGCGGGTCTCCACCAGGCGGACGGTGTCGGCGAGGCCGAGCACGCCCGCCGCGTGCAGCGCGGTCAGCTCGCCCACGCTGTGCCCGGCGACGACCGCGGGCGCGTAACCCTCCTCGTCGAGCACGGTCAGCGCCGCGAGGTTGCACGCGGTCACCGCGATCTGCGCGTGCTCCGTGGCGACCAGCCGGGCGAGCGGCCCGCGCGCGCACACCGGCGAGATCGGCCGCGACAGCAGCGCGTCGACCTCCCGCAGCCGGTCGTGCGCCGCCGGTCTGCGGCGCAGCCAGCCGCCCATGCCCACGCGGACCGTGCCCTGGCCGGGGAACAGGTAACCGAGCATGCCGAGCATCACGTCTCCCCTCCGTCCGCCCGCGCCGTCAGAGCCGGCGCCGCGGGCGCCGCTCCTCGTGGGCGGGGCGCTCGGTCCCGAGGAAGCCGAGCAGCAGCTTGTTGACCTGCTCCGGCGCGTCCAGCGGCAGCCAGTGACCGGCGTCCTCGACGCGTTCGTAGCGCCAGGGCCCCTTCACGTACTTGCCGGAGGCCGCCATGCCCTCCTCGAGCAGGGCCCTGTCGCCCGCGCCCCAGACGCCGAGCGTCGGCGCGAGCACGGGCGGGAACGGCCGCGCGGGCCGCAGTTCGGCCGCGGGCGAGCGGTTGGCGCGGTACCAGTTGAGCCCGGCCGTCAGCGCCCCGGGCCGGGCGAGGTCGCGCAGGTAGCGGTCGTAGTCGCCGTCGCGCCCGAATATCTCCTTGAGCAGCCGCCAGCCGTTGCGCCGCAGCAGCTCCTCGCTGACCCCGGGGAACTGGTACAGCAGCATGTACCACGACGCGGCCCGCTGCTCCAGGGACGGCGTGCTGAACACCCCGGGATGCCCCACGGACAGCACGGCCAGGTGATCGATCCGGCGCGGCATCAGGAACGCGTACATCCAGGCGATCGCGGCGCCCCAGTCGTGGCCGACGATGTGCGGCCGCCTGATCCCGAGGTGCATCGTGAGCGCGACGACGTCGTTGACGATGGTCTGCATGCCGTACGACTCGACGTCCTGGGGCTTGCCCGAGTCGCCGAAGCCGCGCAGGTCCGGGGCGATCACCCGGAAGCCGCCCTCGACGAGCGCCGGGATCTGGTGCCGCCACAGGTAGGAGGAGTCGGGGAACCCGTGCAGGAGCACCACGGGGTCGCCCTCCCCCTCGTCGACGTAGGCGATGTCGACGCCGTTGACGTGAACGGTTCTCTTCTCGGTCATGCCGTCTCCCTGAACAAGCGCTCAGCGAAGAACTCGCTGAAGCCGAACTCGGGTACGTCCTCGGGGGCGACCATGTTGAGCAGTCCGGTCACCTGGGCGGCGAAGTTCCTCGCCATCAGCCGCCGGACCCGCCGCCGCCGCTCCAGCGCCGCCGGGCCGAACTCCACGTGCAGCCGGCTGATGATCGAGGCGCCGAACGCCAGGCGGTCCAGCCGGAAGGAGCGCTCCTCGACGTACGGGTCGAACGCGCGGGGCGACCAGTCCGCGGTGGACAGCAGGATCTCGCAGACGATCCGGGAGTCCCGCAGCGCGCAGGACAGGCCGGTGCCGAGCACGGT
Source organism: Microbispora oryzae (assembly GCF_017896165.1). Lineage (GTDB taxonomy): Bacteria > Actinomycetota > Actinomycetes > Streptosporangiales > Streptosporangiaceae > Microbispora > Microbispora oryzae. The sequence goes on along the minus strand of NZ_JAFCNB010000024.1, from coordinate 74,401 downwards.
GTCGGCGTTGCCCGCCTCGTCGCCGATGAGCACCACGCCCTCGGCCAGCGGCGGCCCCTCCGGCACGCTGGAGACCGACGGCCACACCGACAGCGGCCCGGCGGGGCTCGCCTCGGTGACGGCCTTGCCCTGGTCGGGCAGGCAGTCGAGCCGGAAGGCGGCCAGGAAGCGTTCGACGCCGCCGGGGCCGCGGTAGCGGTGCTTGTTGACCGTGGGGAAGTTTAGATAGAGGCGGGCCCGGCCGTACCCCTGAGGGAAGACCATGAACATGACGTCGCCCTCGGTGCCCATCGCCTGCACGTCGGGCGGCCAGCCGTCCAGGCCCTCGGCCATCATGCCGCCGCCCCAGTGGTGCATGGAGTTGCGCATGGTGATGCCGACCTGTCGGCCGACCGTGTTGCCCCGGCCGGTGGCGCCGATCACCAGCCGTGGGCGCAGCTCGTGGGCGCCCTCGGCGGTCTGGTAGGTCACGACCGGCCGGGGACCGGCTGTGACGGCGATCTTCGCGGCGTCCATGACGATCCGGGCGCCGCCCGCGACGGCCTGCTCGGTCATCAGGTCGCACACCGCGTGGTGGGGAAACGACATCGGACCGCCGATCCCGGGGATGAACCGGGTCATGTCGACGGCCTCGACCTCGTCGTCGCTCACCGACTCGTCCCAGGTCATCCACTCCCGGATCTCCCAGGCGCCGCCCGCGGAGAAGCAGTCGTCGACGCCGAGGCGCTGGGCCTCCCTGATGCCCCAGGGCGCCAGCCACTCGCCACGAACCAGGTCCCGGTAGGCGTCCTGTTTCTCCAGCAGCACCACCGACAGCCCCCCGGCGACGAGCCGGCAGGCCGCCGACGCGCCGGAGATGCCGCCTCCGACGATGACCACGTCGGGCTGCTCGGCCCGTTCCGTCACCTCTCCCACCTCTCCCAGTAGGTGCGCTCCTTGGCGCTGTAGCGGGCCGCCGGCCGGAACCCGGTGCCGACGGTGTAGGCGACCGGGATCATGCAGACCTGCGTGACACCGGACGGGATGCCCAGCAGCCGGCCGACCTGACGCTCGTGCGGCACGTGCAGGCACGTGATGGTGCTGCCGAGGCCGCGGCTGCGCAGCGCGAGCTGGAACGACCAGATGGCCGGGAAGATCGAGCCGTAGAAGATGCTCGCCCGCGTCTCGCCGTGCTGGACCAGGTGGCCGGGGTCGTCGGCGGCCTTGCCCGCCATCCGCGCGCGCCAGGCCGCGTTGATCGCCGTGATGTCCGGCGGCCGGCCCAGCACGCACGGGATGACCAGCACGGGGACCCGCGCGATCGTCTCGCTCAGCGCCTGCGCCGAGTCGTAGTTGCGGCGGGACTGCGCGTCGTTGCGCCGCCGCCCCGCCTGGGTCCACATGTCGTTGCGGTGAAACTGCCAGGACGTGCGGATCATCTCGGCCAGTTCGGCCTTGACCGTGCCGCCGGTGACGACGAGCCACCGCCAGTTCTGGTGGTTGTTGGCCGTCGGCGCCTGCACCGCGACCTCCAGCGCCTCCTCCACGACCTCGCGCGGCACCGGCCGGTCCAGATCGAGGCGGCGCCGTACGGACCGGGTCGTGGTCAGCAGCCGGTCGGTCTCGGTGACGTCGAACGGCCCCTCCCCGGCCGCGGCGCCGTCCCGGCGGGGCTCGCTCATAGCGCCCCCAGCAGGACCGCGCCGCGCACCGAGCCGGGTGCGGAGGTCAGCGCCACCGCCCGGCCGACCGGGCCGGAGAGCCCCCCGGGCCGGGTCAGATAGCGGCCGGGGTCGCCCGCGGCGGGAGCGGTCAGCCCGGTCAGCGCGGGCGCGACGCCGTCGCGCACCGCGAGCGCGGCCAGGGCGATGTTCATCGCCCCGGTGGCCGCCCGGCAGTCGCCGGTCAGCCCCGCCGAGCCGGTGAGCAGCCCGCGCCCGCCGTCCGGCCGTTCCTCCGCCATGGCGGCGAGCGCCGCCAGTACCGCCGCGGCCTCCTCGCCGTCCTCGGGCAGACCGGTCCCCGCGCCGAGGACCACGCCCGGAGGCTCGGGCGGCAGCAGGGCCATGCTGCGCGCCACCGGCTCCGGGCCGTCCGGGCCGGAGCCCGCGTGCCCGGTGCCGAGTACCCGCGCGTACGGCCGCCCGCCGCGCCCGGCGCAGTGCTCGGCCGACTCCACGACGAACGCCACCGCGGCCGATCCCGGCACCGGCCCGGCCGATCCCTTGTCGTACGGCACGGCCGTCCCCTCCGCCGGGCGGAGGGCCTCGTCGGCCGCCACGACCAGGACGACCTCGGCCTTGCCCGCGCGGATCATCTCCAGCGCGCAGTCAAGGGCGATGGACGCCGAGGCGCCGCCGTTGCAGACGGTCGTGGTCGGCCCGCGCAGCCCGAGTGTCTGGCAGACCGCGCCTCCGGTGGCGTTCAGCACCACGTTGGAGAAACTGAGCACGGCGGGCTTGTTCGGGTTGGCCGCGACGCTCTCGTCGAACCCGCCGGTGCTCTCGGCCGACCCGGCCGCGGTCGCGAAGACCAGCGCCACGTCGTCCAGCTCCTTGCGCGGCAGTTTCAGCCCCGCGTCCTCCCAGGCGAGGCGGGACGCGGCGATGGCCATCCGGGAGAGGCGGTTCATGTGCCGCCACAGCGACCGCGGCGCGAAGGTCCGTCCCTCCAGGGACGGCGTCCGACCGGCGCCGTCGCGGCCCGCGGCGATCGCCTCGGCGACCTCGTCGATACCCGTGCCCGCGCCGGTCACCGGGCCGAGCCCGGTGACGACCGCCTCGCGGTCGGGCAGTCCCCCGTGCTCATCCCCGTACTCACGCGGGCCGCGCGGCCGGGTCAGCACCAGCGACACGTTGTTGCCGCCGAACGCGTAGTTGTTCGACACCACGGTGTCGATGGGCATCTTCCGCGCCCGGTTCGGCACGAAGTCGAGATCGGTCACCACGTCGCCGAAGCCGATGGTGGGCGGCGCCACGCCGTGCCGCAGGGCGAGCACCGAGGCCACGGCCTCCACGGCCCCGGCCGCGCCGAGCGTGTGGCCGACGAACGACTTGATGCTGCTCGTAGGCACCCGACCGGCCCGCTCGCCGAAGACCAGCCGCATGACCTTGGCCTCCATGGCGTCGTTCGCCGGGGTGCCGGTGCCGTGGCCGCTGACGTAGTGGACGTCGTCCGCGGTGAGACCGGCGTCGGCGAGCGCCCGGCGCATCGCGCTGGCACCGCCGCGGCCGGTGGGGTCGGGCGCGGTCGCGTGGTAGGCGTCGGCCGACAGGCCGTACCCCGCGACCTCGGCGAGCGGCGTCGCGCCCCGGGCGAGGGCCAGGTCGAGCGGCTCGAGCAGCAGGAACGCGGCGCCCTCGCCGAGGTTCAGCCCGTCGGACCTGCTGTACGGCCGGCACGGGCCGGTGCTCAGCGCCTGCAGCCCGGCGAAACCTGCGTAGGTGCCGAAAAGCAACGGGTCGACGCCGCCCGCGAGGACGGCGTCGGCCTCCCCGGTGAGGATCTTGTCGCGGGCCAGCCCCACGGCGTTGCCGCCGGCGGCGCAGGCCGTCGAGACGACGATCCGCGGGCCGCCGAGCCGCAGCCGCTCCGCCACGACGTCGGCGGTGCGGTGCATGGGCTGGTAGCGGCCCGCCGCGTCGGGCGTGGCCTGGCACTTGCCCAGGATGATCCCGAAACGCTCCGGGGCTGGGCCGGCCTCCACCCCGCCGCCCAGGCCGTCCGAACCGTCCAAACCGGCCTGGCCCAGCGCCTGCCGGGCGGCGACAAGCGCCAGCCGGGCCGTGCGGTCGAGGGCCGCCTCGGGGCCCCCTTCCGGGAGCCACGCGTCCGGCACCTGACCCGCGAACCGGGCCGTGAACACCGCGTACGCCTCGTCCTCGACGGGGGTGAGGCCGCCCTGTCCGGTCGTGAGGCGCCGCCAGAAGTCGTCCGGGTCGCGGCCGGCGGCGCAGATGATGCCCAGGCCGGTGACCACGACGGGCCGCAGCGTCATGCTTGTCTCCTTCTCAGCCGGAAGCCGAGCCGATTACGGGGCCGATTACGGGGCCGGTTACGGGGCCGGCTGCCGGCCGGCGCCCGGCGGTCCGCGGCGATCAGATGATCGGGATGCTCCAGCTCTTGGGCACGACGTACGGGCTGGTCAGCGTGGTGACCTCGGCTCCGCCCACGGTGAGGTCGAGCCCGGCGGCGGCGAGATCGCGGTCGACCCGGGCCAGGCCGAGCGTGGCGTCGAGACCGACGCTGTGCACGGCGTAGACGACCTCGCCGACGTCCTGGCCGCCCGCGAGCACCCGGGTGCCGGGCGCGGGCACGCCCTCCGGGCCGGTGAAGCCGACGACCCGCCGCCCGCCGCCGTCGGCGAACGCGGCCAGCGTGGCCTCCCGGCCGACGAACGCGTCCTTGGTGATGTCGATCAGCCAGTTGGCGCCCATCTCGACGACCGTCGCGCCCTCGCCGGTCTCGTGACGCGGGACGGGCTGGCGCACCTCCAGCATCGCCAGCTCCAGCGCCTCCTGCCCGGCCGGGCTCGCGTGCTCGAGCGCCAGGCTCCACAGCTCCGCCGCGGCGTCCGCCGGCACGATCATCTGGTAGCCGTACTCGCCGGTGTAGCCGGTTCGGGCGAAGACGATGTCCGTCCCGTTCCAGGTGGCGTCGACGACCGACTCGAACGGCAGCGAGGCCAGCTCGGGGTCGATCAACCGGCCGACCACGCCCCAGGCGTACGGGCCCTCCAGCCCGATCACGGCGAGGTCGGTCCGTTCGGTGATCCGCACGCCCTCCTCGCCGAGCCCGCGGAGGTGCTCGCACAGGCGCGTGCCCGCGCCGGCGGAGCTCTCCAGCAGGACGCCGTCCTCCCGGCCGAACGCGAGCACCTGGTCGACGACCCGTCCGGTGTCGTCCAGCACGAGGCTCATGGTGCAGCGGTCGGAGGTGAGGTACTCGACGTCGCGGGCGAGCACCCGCTGGGCGAACTCGACCGCGGCAGGCCCGGTGATCTCGATGAGCCGGTGGCCGGTCAGGTCGACGACGACGGCGCGCTCGCGGAGCGCCCTGTACTCGTCCGACAGTGAGGAGAAGCGCAGCGGGACGGCCGTGTCGCCCACGTCGCCGAAGACGGTGCCCTCCGGATGCACGGTCGCCAGGTCACTGGCCATGGTTCACACCTTTCGCGTGGAACGTTGACTCGCCGGGTCGGCGATCGTGAGGTTTCCTTCGGCGGCGACCTGGCCGTCCACCCGGGCCGACACGCGGTACTCGGCGAAGCCGCCGCCGCCCGCCGTGCGCTCGGCCGTCAGGGAGAGCTGGTCGCCGGGGACGACGGGGCGCCGGAAGCGCATCGACCTGACCCCCGCCAGGTAGCTGATCTCGCTGGCCCCGGCGAGCGCGAAGACCACGCCCGCGAGCTGGGCCATGGCCTCGATCATCACGACGCCGGGCAGCACGGCCTCACCGGGGAAGTGGCCCTGGAACCACAGCTCGGTCCCGGACACGTTCTTGACAGCCGTGCCCTTGACCCCCGGCTCCACCCGGATGACGCGGTCGAGCAGCAGCATCGGCCAGCGGTGCGGCAAAACGGCCCGGATCTGGTCGTGGCTGAGCCCCGAGACCGCGGCGGGCGCCTCGGCGACCGCCGCACCCGTCAAACCCGTCATACCCGGGCCCGGAGCGCCGGGTTGACCTCGTCGGCCAGGCGCGACACCGAGCCGAAGACCGCCATCTCGCTGTCGTAGAGGGCGACGCCGAACTCGGCCTCGATGGCGACGTACAGTTCGAGCACGTCGAGGCTGTCCAGTTCCAGCCCGCGGCCGAAGAGCGGCTGGTCGTCGGTGATCCAGTCGGGCTCGATCTCCAGGTCGAGCCGCGACACGATCATCTTCTTGATCTGTCCGCAGGTCTCCTGCCGGGCGGCGGCCCGGGCGCGCAACTCGTCGATCGTCATCGAATCTCCTTGGTCAGCCAAGGCCGCCCCCGTGGGCGACCACCACCGAGCCGGACATGTACGAGGCCCGCTCCGAGGCGAGGAAGCTCACGATGGAGGCGATCTCCTCGGGCCGGCCCATCCGGCCGAGCCGGATGCGTTCCTCGTACTGCTTGCGCAGATTCGAGGGCACCCGGCGGGTCATGTCGGTCGCCACGAACCCCGGCGCCACCACGTTGGCCCGCACCCCGTGCGGGGCCGCCTCGTTGGACAGCGCCTGGGTGAAGGCGATGATCGCGCCCTTGGACGCGACGTAGTTGGTCTGGCCGGGGAAGCCGCCGTCGATCCCGCTGGAGGAGGAGATCGTGACGATCGCCCCGCTCCTCTGGTGCCGCATCAGCTTCAGGGCCTCCCGGCACGTCAGGAACGTGCCGATGAGATTGGTGTCCACCGGCCCGCGGAACTGGTCCAGGCTCATCGTGATGAGATACCGGTCCAGCGTGATTCCGGCGCTGGTCACCAGCACGTCGAGCCGGCCGTGGTCGGCCCGCACGCCCTGGAAGAGCCGCTTGACCTCCTCCTCGTCGGTGACGTCCGCGCGTACGGCGGCGGCACTGCCGCCCTCCTCCCGGATCCGGGCCACGACCTCTTCGGCGTCCCGTTCCGACCGTGCGTAGTTGACGACGACATGGGCGCCCTCCCTGGCCAGGTCGAGCGCGACGGCCTGGCCGATCCCGCGCGAGCCGCCCGTAACGACGGCCACGGAGCCCTGGGCAAAAAGCATCAGCGTCTCCAGGAAATAGGAAACCGCAAGATGAGTTATCTGGATTTATGTCTGCAAAGCTACTGAGCGGCGACATCATCCCTGTATCACGCGGTTATCCATTCATCGGCCGCTCATTGACCGCGCCGGGCGTCGTATATGACTGTGACATCGTGAAAAGAATCGACGTGGACGTTCTGGTCGTCGGCGGCGGACCGGTCGGGCTCTGCATGACGATCGAGCTCGCCCGGCACGGAATGTCCACGCTGCTGGTCGAGCGGCACTCCGGGACGTCCGTCTTCCCGAAGGCGCGGCTCATCAGCACCCGCACGATGGAGCTGCTGCGCGCCTGGGGTCTCCAGGACGAGGTGGAGAAGGCCGGCATGCCGCGCGAGGACTACCTCGCCGTCGGCGTCGGCACCACGCTGACCGCGGGCGACTTCGTCAGGTCGGCCGCGGCGCTCGCACGGGACGCCCCGCACAGCCCCACGTACACGTGCCTGTGCTCGCAGGACCTGCTTGAGGTGATCCTGCGGCGGCGCGCCGAGGCGGAGCCGTACGCGGACGTCCGGTTCGGCGCCACGATGACCGCCCTGCTGCCGGGGCCGGACGGCGCCCGGGCGGAGATCTCCTGGCGCGGCGGGGATGCCCTCGTGACCTGCCGATACGTCGTCGCGGCCGACGGCAGCCGCAGCGGCGTCCGGGAGGGCCTCGGCATCGCGGCAGAGGGCCCGCCGCCGATAGGCCACATGATCAGCATCATGTTCGAGGCCGACCTCGGCTTCCTCCCGCCGGAGCGTCTGGCCGCCCTGTCGTTCCTCCGCGATCCGCCCTGCGCGATCGAGGCGGTCGACCACCGGCGGCGCTGGATGCTGCAGACCGGCTACGACCCGGAGACGGGCGGCAGCCCCGCCGACTTCACCGAGGAGGCCTGCCTGGCCGCCGTGCGGGCGGCCGTCGGCGTGCCCGGCCTGCCGGTCGCGATCCTCGGGGTCATGCCCTGGCTGCAGCAGGCCAAGGTCGCCACCGCGTTCCAGAGCGGCCGCGTGTTCCTGGCCGGCGACGCCGCGCACGTGGCGACCCCGCAGGGTGGGTTCGGCATGAACTGCGGCATCCAGGACGCCCACAACCTCGCCTGGAAGCTCGCCGCCGTGTCGCGCGGCACGGCCGGTCCGGGGCTGCTCGACACCTACACGGCCGAACGGCGCCCGATCGCGGCGCGCACGGTCGAGGAGAGCCTGCGCAACGCGCTGATCACCTTCCGCATGATGGAGGGGGCGCTGTCCATGGACGAGGCCATCGACCAGCAGGCGGGGCGCCGCAGCTGCGAGGGCCTGGTGCTCGGTTTCCACTACGAGTCGGCCGCGGTGGTGCCCGACGGCACCCCCGTCCCGGTCACCGGCGACCCCTACCGCGCCTACCTTCCGACGGCCCGGCCCGGCCATCGCGCGCCGCACGTCTGGCTGACCGGCGCCGACGGCCCCGTGTCGACGCTCGACCTGCTGGGGCCCCGCTTCACGCTGATGTCCCCGGCGGGCGCGGGGTGGCCGGAGCGGGCCGCCGCCGCCACGCGCCGCACCGGCGTGGAGATCGCCACCGTCGAAATCGGCGCAGAGACCGGCGCGGGGATCGGCGCGGGGATCGCAGCCGAGACGGCCGCGGAGACGACCCCCGGGATCGCCGGAGGCCGGGCCGGTGGCGTCCCGCTGACCTCCCCCGACTGGGCCGGCGCGTACGGCGTGGCCGAAGCCGGCGCGGTGCTCGTGCGCCCCGACGGTCACGTGGGGTGGCGGACGGCCGGGCCCGCGCCGGACGACGCGCTGACCGGCGCGCTGGAGTCGATCCTGGCCAGGAACCGAGCCGGACACTGAACCGGACACTGAAGCGGACACTGAAGCGGACACTGAAGCGGCCGCTGAACGGTAGCTGTGCCGCAGACTGTGCCGGGAGCCGGGATCAGGAGCGCGAATATCAGCGCGGGATTCCGGAACCCGGGTTTCAGGGGCGAGGTTTTCAGGAGCGGGGCCGGGCCGCGCCCGGCACGAGGGCGGCGGAGCGGGACTGCAGGCGGGCCGCGCCCAGCCGCAGCGACAGCGGGCTGCCGCACGAGGTGGTCACCAGGTCGCTCACCAGCTCGGTCACGGCCTGCGGGCCGAGTGCCGTCCCGGCCGGTCCGACCAGCATCCCGGCCAGCTCCCTGGCCACGTCGTCGCCGAGCGGCGGCACGAAGACGCGGTGCGCGCCCTGCCGGGCCACCAGGTCGTCGAGCGGCCGGGCGCTGGTGACGATCACCCGGCAGGCGGGGCCGCCCGGCAGCAGCGGCCGGGCCTGCGCGGCGTCGCGGACGTCGTCCAGCACGACCAGCAGCCGTCGGCGGGCCGTACAGCTCCGGTAGAGCGACACCTTCTCGGCGTGGTCGTCCGGAATGTCGGGGCCCGGCACACCGAGCGCCCGCAGGAACCGGTCGAGCACGGTCGCGGAGCCGTCCTCGGCCATGTCGGCGAACAGCTGGCCGTCGGGGAACCAGTCGATCCGGGCGTGTCCCCAACGAAGCGCGAGCGTGGTCGTGCCCACACCTGCGGGGCCGCTCAGGATCATCGTGCCCGGCCGGGCCGTCTCCGGATCGGGACGGAGCGCGGCGTCCAGCGCCGTCAGTTCGTCCGCCCGCCCGACGAACGGCAGGACCTGCGGCGGAAGCTGGCACGGCACCATTTGTCCGGCCCGCGGCCGGGGCGCGGACGCGCGCATCAGCACCGACTCGTCCCTGAGGATCTGCTCGTGCAGCCGCCGCAGCGCCGGGCCTGGCTCCAGGCCGATCTGTTCCAGCAGGTGGCGCCGGGTCTCCTGGTAGGTGCGCAGCGCCTCGGCCCGGCGGCCGGCGCGATACTGCGCGAGCATGAGCTGGGCCCGGGGCCGCTCCCGCAGCGGCGACTCCGCGACCAGGGCGAGCAACTCGGGGATGACCTGGTGGTGGCGGCCCAGCTCGATCTCCAGGTCGAGGCAGGTCTCCAGGGCGTCCAGGCGGACCTCGGCCATCCGCGCGGCGTCGTAGCCGAGGCCGCGGATGTCCTCGAACGGCTCTCCCTGCCACAGGGCGAGGGCCTCGCGCAGCAGCAGGACCGCCCGGTCGCGGTCTCCGCCCGCGGCCTCGCCGCGCGACCGGGCCACCAGCGTGGTGAACCGCCCCCAGTCGACGCTGTCGGACGCGGCCCTGAGCAGGTAGCCGGGGCTGGAGGTCTCGATCACTCCCGCGCCCAGGGTGCGGCGCAGCCGCGAGACGCAGATGGCGATCTGCCGCCAGGCGCTGCGCGGCGCGGCGTCCGACCACACGGCCTCGATCAGCCGCTCCACGCTCATCACCCGGTTGGCGTTGAGCAGCAGGCTGGCCAGGATCACCAGCTCCCGGTTGGCCCGCATCGGCAGCTCGACGCCGTCCTTGAGCACCGTGAGCGGACCCAGCACGCGGAACTCGAACACGGGCCGCCGGCCCGGCCCGGCCGTCCCGCTGACCATCACACCGGCCGTCCCGCCGACCATCGCGCCGTCCATCAGGCGGCCCTGGCCAGACGCCGTTCGAGCTCGTCGGCGGCTCGCGCGGCTCCGCCCGACGCCAGGATCTCCCGGCGCATCCGCGCGGCACGGCGCCGTACGGACTCGTCCGCGGCGACGGCGAGCACCGCCTCGGCCACCCGATCCGGGGTGAGACCCACCGGGTCGAGCGCGCGGCCGAGGCCCAGCTCCTCGATGCGGCGGGCGGGCGGGCCGTTCATCGCCGAGGTGGGGACGACGACCAGCGGGCAGCCGTGCGACAGGGCCTCCATGACCGTGCCGATCCCGCCGTGGGTGACGGCCACTGCGGCGTGGCGCAGCACGCTGACGTGCGACACCCAGCGGTGCGGCTCGACGTGGGAAGGCAGCGGCCCGAGGCCGGCGAGGTCGACGCCGTCGGCCAGGGTGACGACCGTGCGCCACGGCAGCCCGGCGAGGCCGCGCGCGCAGGTCCGCAGCAGGGCGGGCCGCTCGGCCGCCGCGGTGCCGAACGACAGCAACGCGATCGGCAGCCCGTCACCCGGCGGCCGCCAGTCGGTCAGGAACCGGCGTTCGCCCAGGCAGGGGCCGACAAAGGTGAAGCGCTCGTCGAAGGTGTCGCCGGCGAACTGGAAGGCGCGCGGCAACGTCACCAGATTGGAGTCGGGCACCTCCCACCACAGCTCGGCCGGGTCGGCCGTGATCCCGTGGGCGGCGGCGAGCGCCTCGATCCGCGCCAGCATCTCCCCCACCCACCCGGGCAGGTCGCCCGGCCCGGAGTCCGGCCCGGAGTCCGGCCCGGCGTCCGGCCCGGCGTCCGCGCCCGCGTAAATGGAGCGGAGGAAGGAGAAGTGGGCGTTGGACGCGAAGACCGGGACGAGCTGGGTCGCCGGCACCCCCCAGACGCGGGCCAGGATGCGGCCGGCGTGCAACACGGAGGTGTCGTAGACGATCACGTCGGGGCGGTCGACGGCGAGGCCGGCCACCCGCTCCAGCATCGCGCCGCTCTCGTCGAGCAGGAGCGCCAGCAGGCCGAGCGCGTCGTCCTCCAGCTCACGCACGTGCGCCGCCCGGTAGACCGATTCGTACGTCAGCGCGGTCGCGCCCGCGCCCTCCACGAGGGGGGCGGTGCTCGGCGCGGTGAGATAGGTGACCCGGTTGCCCCGGCGGGTCAGTTCGGCGACCACGGCGAGGGTCGGAATGACGTGACCGTGATCTGGGTGGCACAGGAAGAAATAATGCCCCGCCATGACAAGCCTCTCGGCCGGAATGCACGTCCTGTTTATGGCGGCCAATCTAGTGAACGCCCCGAGAACGCAGCACCCCTTAGCTCCCCTAACGTACGGGCCCGATTTCCTAGGGGTTCCACCGGCCCGCCGGCCCGCGCTTATTGTGACTCCGGAGCCTCAGGGAGGACGACCATGCCGACGCGCGTCTGGGACTATCTGCCGGAATACGAGGCGGAGCGGGACGACATCATGGACGCCGTCGAGACGGTGTTCCGCTCGGGCCGCCTCATCCTCGGTGAGAGCGTGAGTTCGTTCGAGGCGGAGTTCGCCGCCTATCACGGCGTGCGTCACTGCACGGGCGTCGACAACGGCACCAACGCCGTCAAGCTCGGACTGCAGGCGCTCGGCGTCGGCCCGGGCGACGAGGTCGTCACCGTCTCCAACACCGCCGCGCCGACCGTGGTCGCGATCGACTCCGTCGGGGCGACCCCCGTCTTCGTCGACGTCGACCCCGCGACGTACCTCATGGACGTGTCGCGGGCCGAGGCCGCGATCACGCCCCGCACCCGGTGCCTGCTGCCGGTCCACCTGTACGGCCAGTGCGTGGACATGGCCCCGCTGGAACGGCTGGCCGCCGAGCGCGGCCTGGTGATCCTTGAGGACTGCGCGCAGGCGCACGGCGCCCGCCACCACGGCAGGCCGGCCGGATCGATGGGCCACGCCGCCGCCTTCTCGTTCTATCCGACCAAGGTGCTCGGGGCGTACGGCGACGGCGGCGCCGTCATCACCGACGACGCCGACGTGGACCGGCGGCTGCGGCGGCTGCGCTACTACGGCATGGAGGACGTCTACTACGTCGTCGAGACCCCCGGGCACAACGCCCGGCTCGACGAGGTGCAGGCCGAGATCCTGCGGCGCAAGCTGGGCCGCCTGGACCACTACCTCGCCGCCCGGCGGGCGGTCGCCGCGCGCTACGCCGAGGGCCTGGCCGGCACCGACCTGGTGCTCCCGGTCACCGCCGAGGGCAACGAGCACGCCTACTACCTGTACGTCGTGCGCCATCCCCGCCGCGACGCGATTCTGGAGGCGCTGCGCGCCCACGACATCCACCTCAACGTCAGCTACCCGTGGCCGGTTCACACGATGTCGGGCTTCGCCCACCTCGGACGGCGGCCGGGGAGCCTGCCGGTGACCGAGTCGCTGGCCCGGGAGATCTTCTCGCTGCCGATGTACCCCTCGCTGCCGGCCGGCCTGCAGGAGAAGGTCATCGCGGCGCTGCGTTCGGTCCTGTAGCCCGCGCCCCGCGTGGGGGGTCAACCGACGTACTCGGGCAGCAGGCCCAGCGCCGCCGCCTCGGCCAGGGTCGGCGCGGCGCGGTCGCGCTCGGACAGCACGTGCGGCGTCCCCGCCGGCAGCGCCAGCCCGATCTCCTCGTCGTACACCGACAGCGTCAGCTCGTTCTCCTTGCGGTATTCGGTGGACAGCAGGTAGCAGACCACCGTGTCGTCCTCCAGCGCGGCGAACGCGTGACCGGCGCCGGGCGGCAGATACACCGCCCGCGCCGTGTCGCCGGCCAGCTCCACGGCCTCCCAGCGGGCGAACGTCGGCGAACCGACCCGCAGATCGACCACCATGTCCAGCACCCGCCCGGCCGCGCAGTACACGTACTTGGCGGTCCCCGGCGGGACGAGCGTGTAGTGAACCCCGCGCACGACGCCGCGCCGCGACACGTTGCGGCTGACCTGCGCGACGGGGAACAGCGGCCGGCCGACCGCGGCCGCGAACGCGCCCTCCTGGTACGGAGAGGCGAACGTGCCGCGGTCGTCGGGGAAGACCTCGGGAACGAACTCGTAGGCGCCCGTCACGGCGAGCCCGCGGTGCTGCACTGAACGACTCCTTCGTCCCGGCGACCTCAGGCCCGGACGAGGTGAACGTCCGGGACGTAGAGGATCCACGTGCCGCCCGCCTCGCGGAAGGCCGTCTCCTTCGCCATGATCTCCTCGGCGTGGTTCCACGCGAACAGCAGCGCGTAGTCGGGGTAGGGGTCGGCGAACGCCTCCGGCCCGCGCACGGGGATGTGCGACCCCGGGGTGAGCCGGCCCTGCTTGGCCGGCGTGGTGTCGGAGACGAACCTCACCAGGTCGGGGCCGATCCCGCAGTAGTTCAGGACGGTGGCGCTCTTGGCCGTGGCGCCGTAGCCGTACACGGTCGCGCCGCGGTCGCGCAGACCGGTGAGCAGCCCGACGAGGCGGTCGCGGTTGGCCGCGACCCTGGCGGCGAACGCGCGCAGCGTCTCCGGGTCGCCGAGCCCCGCGGCCTCCTCCGCCGCGACCAGTGCGTCGACGGCGGGCGACACGGGGCGCGCGCCGCGGCGGGCGAGCGTGTAGCGCACCTCGCCGCCGTGGACCGGCAGGCGCTCGACGCCGACGAGGTCGAACCCGTGGCGGCGGGCCATCAGCCGCACCGAGCCCGCGCGGAAGAAGTAGAAGTGCTCGTCGTAGATCTGGTCGAACGACGTGCGCTCGACGATGTCCCCCAGGTAGGGGTCCTCGAACACGAACACGCCGTCGGGGCGCAGCAGCGTGTCGACGCCGCTCATGACCGAGTCGAGGTAGGGGATGTGGCACAGGGTGTTCGCCGCGTAGATGACGTCGGCGGGCCCGTGCTCGTTCAGGATGGCCTCGGCCGTGCCGGCCTCGAAGAAGTCCTCGCGCACCCGCACTCCCCTGGCGGCGGCCAGGCGGGCGACCCCGCCGGACGGCTCGACGCCCAGATGGCGCACGCCCGCCGAGGCGACGGTCTCCAGCATGGTGCCGTCGTTGCAGCCCAGCTCCACGACGAACGGGTCGGGCCCGGCCAGCTCGGTGGCCAGCAGACGCCGGGCCAGGGACCCGAAGTGCGCCCGCATCACAGCCGAGCCGGAGGACAGATAGGGGTAGTCCTCGTGGAACATCCGCTCCCGCGGCACCTCCTCAAGCAGCTGCGCCATCGAGCAGCTCTCGCAGATCCCCACGGCGAGGCGGAAGAAGTACTCCCCGGCCGTGTCACCCTGCCCGTCGCCCTCCCTGTCGCACGGCGCGACGAAGGCGTCCGAGACGGGCTGGCTCCCGAAGTCGGCGAACTGCTGGAGACGGCCCGAACAGATTCGGCACGCCATGCGACCCTCCTCAGGTAGCGGACCGGCGGTAGCGCACCCAGACGTCCCCGGTCCGCACGTAGCCGGTGAGCCGCACGGTGACGCCGTCGGGCGCCAGCGGGACCGGCGGGCGGTTGTGGACGGCGCCCAGCCGCAGCCGGACGACCTCGTCGTCGCGCACCCGCCAGCCGCGCGGGACCACCACGATGACGTCGCCGAACCAGGAGCTGATCCCCACGTCGAGGACGACCTCGTGGTGCGGGCAGTCCGCCTGGGTGAAGTCGATCCGCACCCGGCCCCACCGGCCCGCCCTGGCGCTGAGCGTGCGCGGGACGACCCACCGGCCCACCTGCGCGAGCCGGCCGCTGACCGTGTGAAGCTGCAGCTCGGCTGAGTATTCGGCCGGATATTGGGTGGGCGTCCGCACGACGGGCCTGACCGGGGCCGCCGTCACGGCGTCTCCCGGCAGGTCGGCCACGATGCCGTCCAGGTCGCCGAGCGTCCGGGCGGCGTACACCCGGTCGATCCGCTCGTTCAGCTCCTCCAGGGAGATGCGCCCCTCGCCGACCGCGACACGCAGCTTCTCGGCGACCCTGTCGCGGTCACGGTCACCGGCTCGCACATCGCGATGATCGGTCATGGCGTCCACGGTAGAAGGTTATGAAGCCGCGCGCCCCGCGAAGAACCCTTATCCTCGGCGCCCCCGCGGGCCCGGAGTTACGGGGCGGCAAGGGGTTGGCCGCGGCCGGCCCCGGTGGCAGCGTCGGCGGTGACGGACCACCGTGAGGAGCCTGCCATCGACGTTCACGACTGGCTCCGGGAGGTGGCCGGGCACACCTTCATGCAGGTGACCCCGCTTCCTCTCGAGCAGCTTCCGGAATGGCGCGAAGACCGGGCGACGGGACGGTTCCACCATCGGAGCGGCAAGTTCTTCACGGTCGAAGGACTCGACGTGCGCCGCCCCGGCGGTCCCGTGCCCACCTGGTCCCAGCCGATCATCAACCAGCCGGAGACCGGCGTCCTCGGCATCCTGCTCAAGCGGGTGGGAGGCATGCCGTACCTGCTCATGCAGGCCAAGAACGAGCCGGGCAACCCCAGCGGGCCGCAGGTGTCGCCGACCGTCCAGGCCACGCGGAGCAACTACACGCGGGTGCACCAGGGGCTGCCCGTGCCGTACCTGGAGCATTTCCTGGACCGCCGCGGCCGGGTCCTCGCCGACGTTCGCCAGTCGGAGCAGGGCGCGTGGTTCTACCGCAAGCGCAACCGGAACATCGTGGTGGAGGTGGGCCCGCACATCGAGGCGGTGGAGGGTTTCCGCTGGCTCTCGCTGCGGGAGGTGTACGAGCTGCTCGCCGTCCCCGACCTGGTCAACATGGACGCGCGCACCGTCCTGGCCTGCCTGCCCGTGCAGGCGGGGGCGGGCGGCCGGGAGGGCTTCGCGGCTGACCTCGCCCGGTCGCGCGACCCGCGGGCGGGGGCGCGGCACGGCCTGGGCGAGATCCTGAGCTGGCTCAGCGACATCCGCTCCACCGTGGAGATCCACACCCGGCCGAGCCGGCTCGACCTCCTGCGCGGGTGGCGCCGGGCGGAGGGCCGCATCTCCCATGAGACCGGCCGGTTCTTCGACGTGATCGGCGTCCGCGTCGAGGCGTGCGGCCGTGAGGTGGCCGAGTGGAGCCAGCCGATGATCGCCCCCGTGGGCACCGGCCTGGTCGCGTTCCTGGTGCGCCGGATCGACGGCGTGCTCCACGCCCTCGTGCACGCCCGGGTCGAGCCCGGTTACACCGACGTCGTCGAGCTCGCGCCGACCGTCCAGTGCACCCCCGGCAACTACGATCACCTGCCGGCCGCGGCCCGCCCCCTGCTCGTGGACGAGGTGATGGCCGCTCCGCCGCACCGCATCCGGTACGACACGATGCTGTCGGAGGAGGGCGGACGTTTCTACCGCGCGCGCAACCGCTATGTGGTGGTCGAAACGGACGAGGACCCGCTGCCCGGACACCCGTCCTTCCACTGGGTCGCCCTGCACCAGCTCGACGAGCTGCTGCGGCACAGCTACTACCTGAACGTGCAGGCGCGCACGCTGAACGCCTGCCTGCACAGCCTGACCCACGCGCGGGAACCGGTCAGCGCAGGCGCTCTATGACCGCGCCGAACGCCTCCATCGACGACTCCATCACGGTGAAGTAGGAGAAGCCGTACCGTTCGCCGTGGTGGAGGACCTGTTCCGCGATCTGGCCGGCTGTGCCGACGAACAGCGTGGGCACCTCCAGAAGCCGGTCGGTGCCGAGGTCCGGCGCGTAACGGCGCAGCGCCGCCACGCCCGCCCTGCGGTCGCGGGTCAGCACGGTCCCCTTGGACAGCACGTTGAGCTCAAGCCGCGGGGCGCGCACCCCGGCGGCCGACCGGACGTACGCGACCCGCTCGGCCATCTCGTCGGCGTCAACCAGCGCGGTCCTGCCGAACTCCGCCCGGTAGGGGGCGCCGGTGAAGCTGACGATCTCGGCCCGCTCCGCGGCCAGCCGCAGCACCCGGTCACCATGACCGCCGATCAGCAGAGGGGGCCGCGCGTCGCCGAGCGCGGCGAGCGCGCCGGTCGCGTCCCGCAGGGCGCGCAGCCGGTCGGCGGCGCCGAACGGGACGCCGGCCGCCTCGAACTCCGCCCGGACGTAGCCGGCCCCGAGCCCGACCTCCAGGCGCCCGCCGGTCAGCCGGTCGGTCGTCGCGACGTCCCGGGCGAGCACGGCCGGGCGGTGAAGGGACGCGTTGAGCACGTAGGTGCCGATGACGGCCTTCTCCGTCGCCTCCGCGGCCAGCATGGCGGAGGGAAACGGCGAGAGCAGGTTCAGGTGATCGGGCACCGCGATGACGTCGTAGCCGAGCGCCTCCGCGCGGCGGCACTTGTCCATCCACTGCGCCCGCGAACAGTCCTCGGTGATGAGCACCACCCCGAACCTCGCCACCGCATCCTCCCGCCCGTCGCGGCACACAATAACCCGGCCCGGCGATTGGGCTGAAGATTTGATCCGCGGAATAGGGGTCGCCGCGAAAATGAGGGGGTAGGCGTTCGTCACCGGCCGTTGCGGCCACCGGCGGTTCTCCTACCATTGGCACGGCGGCGCACGGTTTATACCGCCGAGCGCGGCGTAATCGCTTCCCGATTTCCCGGAATCGGGATTCGAAAAAGGGGTGCTGGTGCGCTACACGAAGCTGGGCCGATCAGGACCCGTCGTCTCCGCGGTCGGGCTCGGCTCGCTCGCCCTGGCGGGAGCCTATGGAGGGATCGGCACGGCCGAGGCGGACCGCCTGATCCGCCGGGCTCTCGACAGCGGGGTCACCCTTCTCGACACCGCCGACTTCTACGCCGGCGGGCGGATCGAGCGCCTGATCGGCCGCGCCGTGGCAGGGCGGGACGGGCAGGTCCTGGTGAGCACGCGGGGCGGACCGGCCCAGGCCGGCGACGGGCCCGACCGGCTCGCGCGGCTCGTCCGCGCCTGCGAGGCGTCCCTCGGACGACTCGGCCGCGACCACGTCGACCTCTACTACCTGCGCTGCGGGGACGGCGTCCAAGTCGAGACCGGCACGGCCCGCCTGGCGGAGCTGGTCCGGGCCGGGAAGATCCGCTACCTGGGCCTGTCCGGCGGCACTCCGGAGCAGATCCGGCGGGCGCACGCGATCCACGAGATCACCGCCGTCGCCGTCGAATGCTCGCTGCAGACCGGACCCCCCGACGCGGAACTGCTGCGCACGGTCAGGGAGCTCGGCATCGCCCTCGTCGCGGCGCGCCCGCTCGGCCGTGGCCTGCTCACCGGCCGGATCAAGTGCCCGGCCGCGTTCGAGGAGGGCGACTGGCGCCGAGCGGACCCCCGGTTCGGACGCGAGGGGCGGGAGCTCGGCGCGGCGCCGCTGCGGGCGGTGGAGTCCGCGGCGTCCCGCCTCGACCTCAGCGCCGGGCGGCTCGCCCTGGCGTGGCTGATGGCGCAGGACGGTCCCGTGGTGCCGGTCCCCAGCACCCGCAGCCCCGTGCACCTGGAGATGAACCTGGCCGCCACGCGGGTCGACCTGCCGCCGGAGGTGCGCGACGAGCTGGCCGGGCTCTTCCCCGCCGCCTACGGCCCCTCCGCGTCCGACCTGCTGTGAGGGGTGATCAGCGAGCCCGCCACGGCCTTGTTGACCGCGTCGATCCGGGAGACGGCGTTCAGCTTCAGGAAGATGTTGTGCATGTGCCGCTTGACGGTGGCCTCCGCGACCCCGAGCCGCCGGGCGATCTGGTGGTTGCTCAGCGCCTGGGCGGCGAGCTGGAGCACCTCCAACTCCTTGTCGGACAGCACCGGGCAGGGCGGCGCCTCCACGTGGGCCAGGCTGGTCCGCGACACCGCCAGCACGAGCCGGGAGGAGTCCTGGTAGACGCTGCGCACGGCCGCGATCAGCTCGTCGCGGCGGACACTCTTGTGCAGGTAGCCGCGGATTCCGGCGCTGAGCAGCCGGGTGAGCAGCTGCGGGCCGTCGTACATGCTCAAGATGATGATCCGGGTCTCCGGGGAGAGGTCGCGGATCCGGGCGACGGTGTCGGTGACCTCCTCGCCGGGGATCTCGACGTCGAGCAGGACCACGTCGGGGCGGGTGGCCGAGACGAGGGCGACCGCCGCCGCGGAGTCGCCGGCCTCGCCGGCGATCCGCATGCCGCCGAACGACTCGAGGATCTCGCGCAGCCCCTCACGGAACAGCGCGTGATCGTCCACCAGCGCGATGGAGATGGCGGAGTCGGGCCCGGAGTCGGGCCCGGAGTCGGGCCCGGATTCCGGCCCGGAGCCGAGCCCGGCACCAGGCATGGCACCCGTCACCGGCCGGACCCGCGCAACGGGAGGAACAGCTCGACCAGGCAGCCCGCGCCCGGCTCGCTGGAGATGATGACCGTGCCGCCCAGCAGCTCGGCCCGTTCGCGCATCGACATCAGGCCCACTCCGTCGTGTCCCACCCGCGCCGGGCCGAAGCCCCGGCCGTTGTCCTGTATCGACCCGGTGAGCTGGTGGGGCGCGATGTCCACCCGGACCAGCACCATCGTCGGTGCGCCGTGGTTGAGGGCGTTGCGCACCGCCTCGCGGAGGATCAGGAACGTCTCCTCCAGCACGGCGGGCTCAACCCACGACTCGTCGCCGTTCACGTCGAACACAACGGAGATCGACTCGTCCTCGACCGCCTCGAGCAGGTCGAGCAGGGACTTCTCCAGGTTGCGCACCGGCGCCTGGCGGTGCAACTCACTCGTCATCAGGCGGAGATTATCCATGATCTCCCTGATGGCCTGCTGCACCATGACGATCTTGGCGGAGGCCCTGGCCGGATCGGCGGCCCGGTACGCCTCGGCCAGCGCGAGCTGCTGATGGGCGACGCCGGTGCCGTGCCCGATGCGGTCGTGCAGCTCACGGGCGATCCGGCGGCGCTCGCTCTCCTGCGCCTCGAAGACCTGGTTCAGCAGGAAGCTGTGGTAGGCGTCCGCGGCCTCGCGGATGCGCCGCGACAGACTCTCCTCCAGCCCGGTCGCGACGAGCACGAAAAGACCGGAGGCCGGATTTTCTTCCCTCGCCAATTCACACGTCAGCCGGGCCAGCGCGACGCGGAAAAAAAGTGAGCCCGCCTCAAGAGAGGCTTTGGGGTTCACTCTGTCCGCAGCCCTCGCCTTTCCGACCTCCCAGGCGTGCAACCGCGATTGGCTACCGGAAAGTATTTTCCCGGCGCGGAGCGTAGCCGCCACATCGTCCAGCACGTAGCCGGCGGTCGAAAGGGCCTGCCGCCTGGCCAGCGGGTCGGCGAAGAGCACATTACCGGTCGCCTGCAGTGCAGACTCGAATTCGGCGAGCACTTCGTCCCGACACGCTTCGACATATCTCCCCGGGTCACCCGCCGCGTCGACTGCCGCGTCCAAGGCCCCACCCTCCCCCACGGGATGAGTGTACGAGCGCCCTCCACTATCCCGTAGACGACAGGCATTTGCAACATACGGGGTCAGATGACCGATAGAACGGCCATAATATGAAGCAGATGCTGCGTCACCATGAATGCGGCATAAGGCCGCCGGCGGCGACGCCGGTCACCGTCCTCGGGATGAAATTTCAACCACTTCGCCCCCGAGATCACCACGGCGGCCACCCCCGCCGCCATGGCCAGCAGCGGCCCCTCCAGCGGCACCCCTACGATCGCCACCGCCACGCCGAAGGCCGTCAGCACACCGACGGCGGCCAGTGCCATCAGCCGTCGCGACACCCGTTCGCCGACGAGCGCGCCCAGAGTGCGCCGGCCCACGGCCGCGTCGCCCGTGATGTCGGACAGGTCCTTGGCCGGCATGCCCACCAGCACCATCCAGGAGATGGCGGCCGCGGCGAACACCAGCAGACCGTGCGGCATCGCCAGGACCGCGCCGCCCACCGCCCAGTCCGCCACACCGCCACCCGCCCCGACCGCCACCCCGTCCGCTGTCCCGCCCACCGCGCCGTCCATCGCGACCACCGCCCCGGCCAGATAGGACAGCAGGCCGGACACGCAGAGCACCGTCAGCGTGCCCGCCACACTGTCCTTCAGCGGGGCCGGACGGCCCGAATAGAGGTAGCCCAGGACGAGGTTGAGGGCGATGATCACGGCCATCGGCGCGGGCAGCCCCAGCGTCGCCGCGAGCGCGAGGACGGCCGCGGCCGCCACGACGAGGGCCGCGGTCCGCTGGGGCAGGTCGCCGCGGGCGATCGGCCGGCCGGATCCGTTGATGCGGTCCTCGGTGACGTCGGTCACGCCGTTGAACAGGTAAATCGCGAGGATCGACAGCACCCAGGCGGCCATGCCCTGGAGGACCGTCAGGGGATTGGGGGACGCGCCCGCCGGCAGTGCCAGGGCCGCGCCGGTGAGGAAGCGGAGCGCCGATACCCCGAGCACACAGGGCCGCGCTTCCACGACGCACAGCAGCAGAATGCGAATTGCGGACGGGCGCTGCGGCGCCCACGTCCGGATGGCCAGCATAGCCCGGAGTATGACCCTGGGACCTGCGTCCGATAAGGGTGATATCCGAAAGTTGTAGGGCCCTGATACCGGGGATACCCCGCAGGCTACCCCTGGTTGACCTGCCCTGAACTCCTGTCGCACCTTCTTGCCGACGCACCGGACCCCCTACTAGTTTCGCAATCGGCCACACATTTTCCCCGAGGCCGAGAAGTTCGCCGTCCCAGCCATTTCTTCCGATCCCGCGCGCCGCATTCAAAGGGGGGAGCGGTAAGCCGTCGTTCCGGCGACGGCGACCGTCCGGCGCGGACCTCGAAACGGCCGCGCCGACGCGGCCCCTTTCAGGAAAGGAAATCCGGACCATGCAGGGAGCCGAACGTTACGCGAATTTCACGCCGATAGATCTGACCGAGCGCACCTGGCCGGGCAATCGCATCCGATCCGCCCCGCGATGGCTGTCCACCGACCTGCGCGACGGCAACCAGTCGCTCGCCCGCCCGATGACACCCGAGCGGAAGCTCATGATGTTCGACCTGCTCGTCCGGATGGGCTTCAAGGAGATCGAGGTCGGTTTCCCGGTCGCCAGCCGCGACGACCACGACTTCGTCCGGCTGCTCATCGAGCAGGACCGCATCCCCGACGACGTGCGCATCACCGTGCTGACCCAGGCCCGCGAGGAACTCGTACGGGCCACCGTGGACAGTCTGCGAGGCGCCCCCCGGGCGACCGTGCACATCTACAACGCCACCTCGCCGCAGTTTCGCCGGCTCGTCTTCGGCCTCGGCCGGGACGGCTGCCGCGACCTCGCCGTACGGGCGACCGAGGTGCTGCTGGACCAGGCCGAGCGAGTGCTCGGCGACTGCGACCTCGGCTACCAGTACTCCCCCGAGCTGTTCAACGAGACCGAGCTGGACTTCACGCTGGAGGTCTGCGAGGCCGTCATGGACGTGTGGCGGCCGGGCCCCGGCCGGGGCATCATCCTGAACTTCCCCACGACGGTGGAGCGCTCGCTCCCCAACGTCTTCGCCGACCAGATCGAGTGGCTGGAACGGCGGTTGTCGCGACGCGAGCACGTGTGCCTGTCGGTGCACCCCCACAACGACCGGGGCACCGGGGTCGCCGCCGCGGAACTCGCCCTCCTCGCCGGGGCCGAGCGGATCGAGGGCTGCCTCTTCGGCAACGGAGAGCGCGCCGGCAACGTGTGCCTGGTGACGCTGGGCATGAACATGTTCGTCCACGGCGTCGACCCGGGCGTCGACTTCTCCGACATCAACGCGGTGCGCCGCACGGTGGAGCTCTGCAACGGGCTGCCGGTCCACCCCCGCCACCCCTACGGGGGCGAGCTGGTGCACACGGCCTTCTCCGGTTCCCACCAGGACGCCATCGACAAGGGATTCGCCGACCGGGAGCGCCGGGCCGCCGCGACCGGCCTGACCCCCGACGACCTGCCGTGGACCATGCCGTACCTGCCGGTCGACCCGAAGGACGTGGGCCGCACGTACGAGGCCGTGGTGCGGATCAACAGCCAGTCCGGCAAGGGCGGCGTGGGCTATGTGATGAGTGCCTGGCATGGGATGCGCCTGCCCCGGGGGCTGCGGATCGACCTCGCGGCGCGCGTACAGGCGCTCGCCGACGCGGACGGCGGCGAGCTGTCCCCCGCCCGGATCGGCGCGCTGTTCGAGCGTGAGTACCTCGGCCACAGTGACTGTCACGGCGGCCCCGAGGTCCCCCTGACGTCCGCCGCCGGGCCGGTCCCGGTCACGCTGTACGTCGACGGCGGCGTCGAGCTGACCGGCCCCCGGGCCGAGGCCGTTCAGACGCTCGGGGCCACGCTCGCGTCCCGGGGCGTGCGGGTGCGCGCCGTCCAGCGCGCCGCGGCTCCGGACCCCGTCACACCCGGCCCCGTCGCATCAGACGCGTTTTCGCGCACCCGGCCGGACGAGGCGACCGGATTCGCCGGCCGGACCGAGGGCGCGATGGTGATCTACGCCGAATGCTCCGCCCATGGCACGACAGCATGGGGCGCGGGCATCGACGCGGATCCCGTCCGGGCCGCCATGTCCGCCGTGCGGGCCGCATGGGCCGCATGGGAGCGGCACAGACAGGGACAAGCGCGGGGACAGGGACAGACACAAGCCCTGGTGCAAGGGCAGTCGCAGGGACAGGCGGCGCAAGGGCCGGACCAGGGGCAGGGGCAGGGGCCGGGGCACGGCCCAAAGCGCCGCCGCCGCGTGGCCGTCGCCGGCCACTGACCGCGCCGCCAAACACCGCAGACCCGAACACCCGCAACCCAAACCCGCGAGCCCAGACACCGCAGACCCAACCACCGCACACCCAAACCACTCACCCGGACACCCCCGCGACCGCGACCCCGGCTGTCCGTCGCACGTACACAAGGAGGGCACGATGGCCGTTCACAACCAGCGGGAGGGCATGGCCCTGCTGCGCGCGATGCTGGACGAGGCCGCCGGCGGACAGGGCCGGGGCGCGATGGTCACCGGCGCGATCGCCACCGGCAAGAGCGAGTTGCTGTACGGCTTCGCCGACCTGGCGGCCGGGCGGGGCGCGCTCACGCTCACCGCGATGGGTGCCCCGTCCGAGCGCGGCCTGCCGCTCGGCGTACTCTCGCAACTGGTCCACAACGCCCCGTTGTCCGCGCCGCACCGGTCCGTCGCGCTGGGCCTGCTCCAGGAGGCCGAGCGGGCGCCGGCCGCGGGCGGCCCGGACGCCGAGGCCGTCGGGAACATCGACGTGCGGATGGTCGACGCCCTGTCGACGGCGCTGCTGGATATGGCACGGGAGTGTCCGCTCGTGATCGTCGTCGACGACCTGCACCACGCGGACCGCTCCTCCCAGCTCTGCCTCGCCTATCTGGCGCGGCGGTCCAGGAACGCCCGGCTCCTGATGGTGGTCTCGGTCCCGGACGACCACGCGCAGTCGCGCGGACTGCTGCACGCCGAGGTGCTGCGCCGGCCGCACTGCCGCCACATCCGGCTCGGCCACCTGTCCCCCGAAGGCGTCCGCGAGCGGCTGGCCGGCACCGCCGGGCACGAGGCCGCCGCGGAGCTGGCCGCCCGTTTCCACGAGCTGAGCGGCGGCAACCGGCTGCTCGTCGACGCGCTGCTGGACGACCATCAAACGGCCGGCGCCCCGGCCGAGCGGTACGGCGAGGCGGTCCTCGGCTGCCTGCACCGGGCCGACCCCGGCGCCGCGGTGGTGGCCGGCGTCATCGCCGTCCTCGGCTCCCCGGCCCAGTCCGTCCCGATGCTCAGGGTGAGCGAGGCCGCCGTCTCCGCCGCGGTGCGGGCGCTCACCGGCGCCGGCCTGCTCCTCGACGGCCGCTTCCGGCACGAGGCCGCCCGATCGGCCGTACTCGCGGCGATGGACGACGCCGAGCGCTCAGCGCTGCACCGCAGGGCCGCCGAGCTGACCTATCAGGACGGCGCCCCGGCCACGGAGGTGGCCGGCCACCTCCTGCTCGCCGGTGATCCGGCACACTCCTGGGCGGTGCCCGTGCTGGAGGACGCGGCCGAACACGCCCTGCGCCGTGAGGACGGCGTGGAGCCCGCCATCGAGTACCTGAAACTTGCCCTGCGGTCCTGCGACGACGACAGACGCCGGGCCGGAATCGCCACCCGCCTGGTGCGGGCCAAGTGGCGGATCAACCCGGGCATCTCGACCGGACACCTGGCCGAGCTGGCGGCGGCGCTGCGCGACGGGCACCTGGGCGGCGGCGACGCCGTGGTGCTCGCCAAGGCGCTGCTGTGGCACGGGCACAGCGACGACGCCCGCGACGTGCTGGACCGGCTCGGGGGCAGCGCACTCGACCGCGAGACGATGGCCGAGCTGGCCGCGGCGCATGCCTGGTTCCGCACCGGCTGTCCGTCCTTCGTCGCGCACCTGCCGCCGCTCGACGACGAACGGGCGGGCGGCGCGGGACACTCCCTGGGCGCCGGCCGCCGCCTGGAGGCCGCCGAGGCCCTCGCCCGCACCCTGGCGGAGGGGCCGGGAGAGGACACCGCGGCCACCGCCGAACGCGTCCTGCGCAGCGCCCGGCTGGACGAGATGTCGCTGGACACGGTCGAGTGCGCGCTGCTCGCCCTGACCTACGGCGACCGGACCGACCAGGCCGCGCCCTGGTGCGACGCGTTCGTCGCCGAGGCCGCGGCCCGCCGGGCGCCGAGCCGCCAGGCCCGGCTGTCGGCGATCCGGGCCGAGATCCACGCACGGAGCGGCGACATGGCGGCGGCGGTGCGCGATGCCCGGCAGGCACTCGAACTCATCTCCCCGGAGAGCTGGGGGGTGGCCCTCGGCGGTCTCCTGGGCACGCTGCTGCGGGCCGACGCCGCGACCGGGCGGCAGGACGCGTTCCTCGCGCGGGCTGAGGGCGCGGTCCCCGCGGCGATGCTGGAGACCCGGTTCGGCCTGCAGTACCTGTACGGCAAGGCCCGTTTCCACCTCGCTACGGGGCAGCCCGCGCAGGCTCTGGGCGACCTGCGTCTGTGCGGGGAACTCATGGAGCAGTGGGGGCTCGACGTCCCCGAGTTCATCGCCTGGCGGCTCGACGCCGCCGAGGCGCTGATCCGGCTGGACGAGGCCGACGAGGCACGTCTGCTCATCAAGGACCAGCGGACGCGGTGCGGCTTCCGATCCCCGCGGGTGCACGGCGTCGCGCTGCGCCTGCTGGCCGTCGCGGGTGAGGAGCGGCACCGGATCGGCCTGCTGCGCAGGTCGGCCGAGCTGCTCGAGACCGGCGGCGACCGCTACGAACTCGCCCGCACCCTCGCCGACCTCACTCACGCCCACCACGCCGCCGGCGAGTATCGGCGCGCCTGGCTCGTCGGGCGACGGGTGCGGACCCTCGCCGAGGAGTGCGACGCCGAGAGCCTGGCCGTCACGCTGCCGTACGGAGGGGACGCCGCGGAGGCCGGCTCCGCGACCGTGTTGCCGATCCTCAGCGACGCCGAGCGACGGGTGGCCACCCTGGCCGCCGACGGCTACTCCAACCGGGAGATCTCCAGCAAGCTGTTCATCACGGTGAGCACAGTCGAGCAGCACCTCACCCGCATCTACCGCAAGCTGAACGTCACCCGGCGCACCGAGTTGCCGCTCAGACAGTGGTGACCAGGGGAAGGCGGGCCACCCCGCGAACATGCCGATTTCGCGAGGGACGGCCCTCCCCTGCTCCGCTCCGCGCAGCGTGCCGCCACTGGCAGGCTCCACCGGTCATTTCTGCTCGTTGACCCTAATTATTTGGCGCGTTTCCATCCGACTGACTCTGATCGGAACTTCCTCCCTGGGGGCTCGCCTTGTCCCGATGGTCCTTACCCGTCGTCACCACCCTCGTGGCCGCCCTGGTGTTCCCCCCAGGCGCCCCGCCCGCGTCCGCCACTGACGCCTCCTCCCTGACGCAGCCCGCCGGCCTGGTCAACGTCTTCCACGGAACGAAGGAGGCGGCGGCCGACTTCGGCCACGGCGGGGGCGGTGGCATGACGTTCCCTGGCGCGGTCCTGCCGTTCGGCATGATGCAGTGGAGCCCGGACACCGTCGCCGACGCCGGCGGCGGATACCGGTACGAGGACAACCGCCTGCGCGGCTTCTCGATGACCCACATCTCCGGGCCGGGGTGCACCGGCGCGCAGGACTTCCCGGTCATGCCGTTCCCAGGCAAGATCGACCGTTCCCCGGCGACGCACGGCATGGACTACGTCCAGACGTTCCAGCACCAGAACGAGAGCGCCTCCCCCGGCTTCTACAGCTCCACGCTGGACACGGGCGTGCGTACCGAGATCTCGGTGAGCGCCCGGGCCGGTGTCGCCCGCTTCACCTGGCCGAAGGACAAGCCGGCGACGCTGCTGCTCAACACCAGCGGCTCGGTGAACGGCGTCGACGACGGCGAGACCCGGATCAGCGGGAACACGGTCGACGGCTGGGTGCTGACCGGCGGCTTCTGCGGCCCGCCGATGCGCTACAAGGTCTACTTCCACGCGGAGTTCGACCGGCCGGTGACCGGCTTCGGCACCTGGAAGGACGACGCGGTGCGGCCGGGCGCCCAGACCGTCGCCAACGCCTCGCGGGCCAGGGTGCAGGGCGACGTCGTCACGACCGACGACGTCGTGGTCAACGGGCCCGGCTCGGGCGCGTACCTGGAGTTCGACCCCGCCCAGCCGGTGCAGATGCGGGTGGGGCTGTCGTACGTGAGCGTCGACGGCGCCAGGAACAACCTGCGGACCGAGATCGGGACCAAGACGCTCGACCAGGTCCGATCCGACGCCTCGGCCGTCTGGAACCAGCGGCTCGGCCAGATCCGCCTCACCGGGGGCACTGACGACCGGCGGCGCACCTTCTACAGCAACCTCTACCACGCGCTGCTCCAGCCGTACGTCTTCGACGACACCGACGGCACCTACACCGGATTCGACAACAAGCCCCACCAGGTCCGCGCGGGGCACCACCAGTACGCCACCTTCTCCGGCTGGGACATCTACCGGTCGGAGGCGCAGCTCCTCGCGTTGCTCGTCCCCGACGTCGCCGGTGACATCGCCCAGTCGATGTACGACAACGCCCAGGCGCTCGGCAACGTGTGGGACCGCTGGTCGCACCAGAACACGGTCACCGGGGTCATGAACGGCGACCCCTTCCATGTGATCCTTTCGACCATGTACGCCTTCGGGGCGCGCGGCTTCGACGCCTCCGCCGCGCTCACCGCGATGGCGGCAGCCGCCCGCCGGTCCGGCCCGATGGACATCGGCCACCCGTTGCTCGGCTACGACGAGCGGCCCGGCAACACCGCGTACATGGACAAGGGGTACGTGCCGTCCGACCCCTCCGCCACCCTGGAGTACGGCGTGGCCGACTTCGGCATCGCCCAGCTCGCCACGCGTCTCGGCGACCAGACCACCGCGGCCGAGTTCATGAAGCGCTCGCAGGCCTGGCAGCAGCTGTTCAACCCGGCCAACTCCTACATCCAGCCGCGGATGGGCGAGGGATCGTTCACGGCTCCGTTCGACCCCGCCGCCGGTGACGTTTACATGGAGGGCAACGGCGCCCAGTACACCTGGATGGTCCCGCACAACGTGGGCGGGCTGTTCACCGCGATGGGCGGCCCGGGCAAGGTCGTCCCCCGGCTCGACTCCTACTTCACCCAGCTGAACGCCGGGCCGCACCAGCCGTACGCCTACCTCGGCAACGAGATCTCCCTGCCGCAGCCGTGGCTGTACGCCTGGGCCGGCCAGCCGTACAAGACGCAGGACGTGGTGCGCCGCGCGCAGGACCAGCTCTTCACCTCCGGGCCCGACGGGCTCGTCGGCAACGACGACCTCGGGACGATGGGCGCCTGGTACGTGTGGTCGGCCATGGGCCTGTTCCCCGCCGTCCCCGGGCGGGCGGAGCTGCTGGTCAGCACCCCGCTGTTCGACCAGATCACGATCAGGCGGCCGGCTGGGGACATCGTCGTCAACGCCCCCGACTCGTCGCGCCGCTACATCCAGTCGCTGCGCGTGAACGGCGTCTCGACGAACAGGGCGTGGCTGCCCGAGTCGTTCGCCACCTCCGGCGGCCGGCTCGACTTCGCCCTCCGCTCCACGCCCAACACCGCCTTCGGCGCGAATCCGGCCGACGCGCCCCCGTCCTTCGGCACCGGCGGCCGGCCGTACGTCCTGGGTCTCGACCCGGGCAGCGGCCCGGTGGAGCCGGGCTCGTCGTTCGACGCGCGGCTCTCGCTGCAGTCCCTCGGCCAGGCCGCGAACGTGACCGTGACCGCCCAGGCGCCCGCCGGGATCACCGTCTCGCCGTCGTCGCAGACCCTCCGGACCACCGCGGGCGGCCGGACGACGGTCACGGTGCACGTCACGGTCGGCTCCGGCGTACCACTCGGACTGACCACGGTGAAATTCACCGGGGGTTCGGCCACCGGCGGTCTGCGGCTCAACGTGGCCAGGCGCGGCACGATCGCCTGGCACCAGAACAACGCGGGCATCGGCGACGCCGCGGGCCCCGACGAGGCGAACCTCGACGGTCCCGGATTCAGCTACTCCGCGCAGGCGCTCGCGGACGCGGGCCTCACCCCGGGCGGGAGTCTCGCCTGGAACGGCTTCACGTTCACCTGGCCGGACCGCGCGCCGGGCCAGTGGGACAACCTGCGGCCGGGCACCGGGCCGATCGAGGTCACCGCGCCCGCCGGGGCGACCAAACTGGCCTTCCTCGGCGCGGGTGTGAACGGCTGGCCCGAGTCCACGGTGACCGTCACCTACACGGACGGCTCGACGAGCACCGGCACCCTGGGCCTCAGCGACTGGATCCTCGACTTCGGGGGTGCGGCGCCCCGGTTCGGCAACGAGGTCGTGGCCACCACGCCGTACCGGCTCTACTGGGGCTCGTGGGCGCTGCAGCCGATCCCGGCCAACGTCTTCGCGGCCCAGCCGATCGCGCTCACTCCTGGTAAGCAGGTGAAGAGCCTGTCGTTCTCGCAGCCGGACGACGGCGAGCTGCACATCTTCGCCTGGGCCTTCGCCTGAGCCTGAAGGTGGAATTCGGACCTGATCTGAGACCGGCCCCGAACGGCCGGTGACGCGGGAGGACCGGCGGCCGGTGAGCGCCCGCCGGTCCTTCGCGTTCCGGCGGGCGGACGGCCGGGAAAGGACCGGCCCGATATCGCATATGTAACCTTGACGTAACGTGTGGCCGGTGCCATAGTGTGGGGAAGTTGATCAAGATCGATCCCGCCCCCGACTCCCTCCGCCACCCACGACCCCGTTGACGCGAGCGCTTTTGTTAGCGCTAACACTTCGCGGCCACCGGATGTCCTGCCGAGTGCCGACCGAGACGACCGGCGCGGGATCACGCATGCCCGTGTGACGTGTCCGCGGCGCGCCCGAGCATCGGCAGGCCACGCCCTCGGACGTTCGACCCAGTCGAGCAAGACGCATGTAGGAGTTGATCCAACATGTTCGGACCCCCCATCCGACGTGGACGCCTCAGAAGCCTGGCCGCTCGTACGGCGACCGCGCTGGCGCTGATCGGCGGCGCACTCGCGGTGACGCCGCAGGCGCAGGCGGCGCCGCCGTCCGCCCCGGACCGGCCCCAGGGACCCTGTGACATCTACGCCGCCGGCGGTACGCCCTGCGTGGCCGCCCACAGCACCACGCGCGCGCTGTACGCCTCCTACAACGGCCCGCTCTACCAGGTCATGCGCACCTCGGACAACGCGACCAGGGACATCGGCGTCGTCCGCTCCGCCGCCCACCCCTCCCCGGACCCCGGCGGATACGCCGACGCGGCGGCCCAGGACGCGTTCTGCGACCACGTGGTCTGCGTGATCACCAAGATCTACGACCAGTCCGGCACGGGCAACGCCCTCTATCAGGCTCCTCCCGGCACGTTCCGGGGCCCGGCCGTCGGCGGCTTCGACACCCTCTCGATAGCGGACATGGCGCCGATCACGATCAGCGGCCACAAGGCCTACGGCGTGTACATCATGCCGGGCATGGGGTACCGCAACAACAACGCCACCGGCCTCGCGAAGGGCGACGAGCCGGAGGGCATCTACTACGTCATCGACGGCACCCACTACGACAGCGGCTGCTGCTTCGACTACGGCAACGCCTCGACGAACGGCCGCGCCGTGGGCACCGGCACCATGGAGACCACCTACTTCGGCACCGCCACCGCCTGGGGCAGCGGCAGCGGCCCCGGCCCGTGGATCATGGCCGACATGGAGGCGGGCCTGTTCTCCGGGTACAACGCGAAGCAGAATCCGGCCGATCCGACCGTCGACTCCTGGCGGTTCGTCACCGCGGTCGTCGACGGCGGCGGCGGGAACCAGTGGGACCTGCGAGGCGGCAACGCCCAGGACGGCCCCCTGACCACCTTCTACAGCGGAATCCGTCCAGGCTCGCTGACCAACAGCAGCTACTACCCCATGCACAAGAAGGGCGCCGTCCTCCTCGGCACCGGCGGCGACAACGGCAACGGGTCGTCCGGCACCTTCTACGAGGGGGTGATGACGAAGGGCTACCCGTCGGAGACCACCACGGACGCGGTGCAGGCCAACGTCGTGGCCGCCAAGTATGACGTGACGCGTCTGGCGCTGTCGCGGGCCACCACCTTCACCCCGCGCTCCGCGCAGGACGTCACCGAGACGTTCACGAACACCACGGGCTCGGCCGCGGTGGGCGTCAAGCTGAGCCTGTCCACCCCGGGTGGATGGACCGCCTCGGTCAAGGACACCCGCGACATGTCGGTGACCTTCCCGTCGGTCGCACCGGATGAGAGCGTGAGCGCGACCTTCACGGTCACCTCCGCGGAGAGGACCGACGCCGGCTACCTGACCGGCAAGGCCGAGTGGACGAACCCCTCCGGCCCGGTGAAGGGCCGCCAGTCCGCAGAGACGGCCCAAACCGTACGCAACGTCATCCCGATTAAGATCAACGAAGTCCGGTTCCGTACGAGCACCAACTCGACCGACCAGTTCGTGGAGCTCTACAACCCCTCCGCGAACGAGGTCGACATCTCCGGCTGGACCCTGACCACCACGCCGAGCGGCTCGCCCGGCACCACGCTGGCCAAGATCCCGGCCGGGACGCGGCTCGCGAGCGGCGCCTACTACCTGCTGGGCCTCGCCGGCTCCGGACTGGCGGCCCCCGCGAGCCACAAGGACACCACGGTCAACGTCAGGAGCACGACCGGCTTCGCGGCCGGCCAGCAGATCGACATCGACACCGGCCACGAGCGGGAGACCCGCACGATCCAGTCGGTCGGGACGGCGGCCAGCCCGGCGACGACGCTGTTCGTCCCCGTGTCCACCGGGCCGTGGATCACGGTCCCCGCCCACTCGACCAACGTGCCCGTCACCAACGCGACCGGCTTCACCGTCGGCGACAAGATCGGCATCGATTCGGGCGACGACTACGAACTGGCCACGGTCACCGCGGTCGGCAAGGCGGCCACGCAGACGACCCTGTCGGCCGACGCCGCCGAGGGCGCGACCAACATCAAGGTCGCGGCCGACGCCAACATGACCGTCGGCGACACCCTGACGGTGGACACCGGCGAGAACAAGGAGACCGTCACGGTCGCGAACGTCGGCACCACCGGCGCGGGCGGAACGGGCGTCGACCTCGCCGCGCCGTTGCGGCTCGCCCACGCGTCGGGCGTCGACGTGTCCGACCCCGGGACGGGGATCAGCTTCTCGCCGCCGACCCGTCGCCCGCACACGAGCGGCGTGCCGGTGCAGGCGCTGGGTGGCGGCCTGACGCTCGACAAGCCGGTCATGGCCCATCCGACCGGGGCGGCCGTGGTCAACCCCCTGGTCACGACGGCGGGCTACCAGGGAACGCCGGCGCCCGACCAGTGGTTCGGGAGCGCCCTGTCCACCAGCGCCGGCTCCATCGCGCTGCTCGACGAACGTGGCCACGTGGTCGTCGACGCCGTCGTCTACGGCTCCCAGCAGAGCAGTTCGAGCGGCAACGGAACCATCGCCACTCCCGAACTCGCCCTCATGGAGGCCGACCAGGGCAAGGGCGGGTGCATCGCCGTGGTGGCGGGCGCGGCCGCCGGCGCGGGCCGGAGCAACGCCCGCTGGCCTGACGGCACCGACGCCGACAGCCTCTGCCACGACTTCGTCACGACGACCGTGCCCACGCCGGGCGGGCCCAACACCAAGTAGCCCGATCGATCCCTGAGCGCCTCCGGTGCCCGCGGGCGCCGGAGGCGCTCGCCTCCTCCTCCGATTCCTTCCGGCGGGCCGGCGAGTCGACAGCGGCGACGGAGAACCCGTCACGCGATTCGAAATTCGGAGGAGTAGTGCTACTCGCAAACAAGAACGCGATCATTTACGGAGCGAGCGGAGCGATCGGGAGCGCGGTCGCTCACACCTTCGCCGCGGAGGGAGCACGGGTCTTCCTCGCGGGGCGCACCCGCGCCACGCTCGAGGTGGTCGCCGAGAAGATCCGGGCCTCTGGCGGCGTCGCCGACGTCGACCCCGTGGACGTGATGGACGAGGGCGCCGTCGAGGCGCTGTCCCGGGGGCTGGCCGCCGAGCTCGGGCCGCTCGGCGTCCGGGTCGTCTGCGTCAACGCGGCGAGGATGCCGGAGACACCGGGGCTCACCGAGGTGTACGGCCCGCACGCCGACGCCTACGGCATCACCCGCGAAGCCTTCGAGGCCCGCATGCGGACCGCACCCTGCGCAAGCGGGTGCCGACGGTCGCCGAGATCGCCGACGTGGCCGCATTCGTGGCGTCGGACCGGGCCGCCGCGATGACCGGCGCGGTCGCCGACCTCAGCGGCGGCATGATCGCGGACTGAGCCGGCGGACTGAGGTCGCGCGCGGAAGGTGAACGGCGGGGGCGGCGAGGCCCGGCCGCCCGGTGGGCGGGCCTCGCCGTCCTCTCCCGGTCAACGGGCCCGTTTCCCGGTTCGCGTTCCTTCAAGAGCCACTCGCATCTAATGTCGCAGGCAGACGACGGACGCCGCGACCATGCGAATGGAGGCCGAAGGTGTCAGGGGTGGATGTGACGCGGGTGGCCGCCGAGGTGACGCCGTGGGTGGTCTCGGCCGCGGGCGCGTACGGTGGCGCGGTGCTGGCGCGGACGCAGGAGGAGGCGGCCGAGGCGACGGTCCGGTGGGGCCGCCGCGTCCTGGTGCGCATGTTCGGAGAACGAGCCGAGGGCGAAGACGTTCCCGAGGAGCTGGCGGACGTGCTCGCCGATCCCGACGACACGGACGCCGTGGCCGCGCTGCGCCTGCGGATCAGGAAGACGCTGGCGGCCGATCCGGCGTTCGCGGTGGAACTGGCCCGGGCGGCCGGTGAGGCGCGGGTGACGATGACGAACAACTCCTACGGCCGGTCCCGCCAGTTCAACGTGGGCCATGGCACGATCAACGTCAACGCGCATGAGATCGAACCCGAGGGCGACCGCGGGCGGCGGCCGGGCGACGACAGAAGATGAAGAACGAGTCCTCCGGCCAGTCGCACCAGTACAACGTCGAGACCGGAAACATCAACATCATCGGAGACCGGCGTCCCCGGCTCCGCTGGCCCGCGTATCTCAGCCTCGCGTTGGTGATCATGGCGATCGCCGCCGTCGCGACCTCCGTTCTCCTGCCTCATGATCAGTCACCCTCGAGATCGTCCACGGCGGACGACCCTCTCGCGCCGATCCCACCGCCGGCGGATCCACCCGACGTGTCGACGAGCCTTCCCTCCGGCTCACCGCCGGCGTCTCCGAAGCCCCGGTACGGCAGCGCCCTGAAATTCAAGGTCCAACGAGTCGGCACTCCAGAGGGAGGGCCGGACGACGTGGTCTTCCCGGAGTCGGCGCACAAACAGATCGAGAGGTTCAACACCTATCTCGGCCCCTCGAACACCACGCCCCCGCCGGCGGACGGTCTGAGCTTCGGGGGATACTCGCTCGGGGGGATCGAGATCGCGCTGCGCATCGAGAACAACAGCGGTCGGAGACTCTCCGTCAACGCGGTCCGCGTCAACAAGCTCCGCAGGCAACCGATAGCCACCGGGGCGATCTTCTACATGCCGTCGGGCTCCGGCGACGCGACCAACGCTTTCATGATCCTCGACTATCCGGATCCCGTCCTGCGCAGAACCACGCCCACCACGCGGCTCGACAGCGAGCTGCCGCACACCGAGAAGCCCTTCTTCTCCACGAAGGAGCTGTCCATCGAACCGCGAGGAGAGTCCGACTATCTCGCGCTGACGTTCATCGCGCAGAAGGCGGCCTACGATTTCACGATCTCCTTCGACTACTCCTTCCAGGGGGATGATCAGATCTACACCCAGACGCTGACGAACGGCCGCCAGCCCTGGCGGGCCAGCGCCTCGGCCTGTCGCAGCACACCCGGCGGCGACGGCGTCCTGAAGCCGGGGCTCAAGTACACGTTCGTCCGCAACGCCGCCTTCCGGGGAAACGACTACGTCACCCTCGTCGGCGACCAGGCCCACAGCTGCAGCCGATGGATCGACTGATCTCGCGGCCGTCTCGGCCGATTCCTTTTCTCGGGTCTCCGAGTCTGTAGATGTGACTCGATCCTGAAGACGATCAAGGAGTGATCATGACGGACACGACGGCGATCCGGCTGGGCGGCCTGGTGCTGGGCAGCGACGACCCGGAACGGCTCAGCGACTGGTACCGCGCGGCCTTCGCCCCCTCGGCCGAGCCGGGCACCGTCCTGATGGTGGGCGCCAACCGGTTGGTCTTCGATCGGCGCGACGATCTCGAGAAGAGCACGCGTGAGCCCGGCAGGGTACTGATCAACTTTTACTGCGACGACATCGAAGCTGTCGCGGATCACCTGAGGGCCCTCGGCGTCACGCGGTGGATCCGCCCGGTGGAGCACTTCGGCCCGGGCCTCATCGCGACGGTGGAGGATCCGGTCGGAAACTACGTGCAGATCATCGAGCTCGGCGCCCGGCCCGCCGCCGGACGGTGACGCGGATGGGCCACATCTGTGCCGACGTCGACGACTTCGCGCAGCTGACCTCCGCGTACCGGCCCGAGCTCCTGGCCTACTGCTACCGCATGCTCGGCTCGACGCACGACGCCGAAGACCTCGTCCAGGAGACCTACCTGCGCGCGTGGCGCTCGTTCGAGGCGTTCGAGGGACGGGCGTCGGTGCGCACCTGGCTCTACCGGATCGCGACCAACGTCTGCCTCACCGCGCTCGAGAACCGTAAGCGCCGGCCGCTGCCGTCCGGGCTCGGCGGTCCCTCCGGCGACCCCCAGACCCCTCTGGCGCCACCGCCGGAGGTGCCCTGGCTGGAGCCCGTGCCCGACCGGCTGGTTGGCGCCGGCTCGGACGACCCCGCCACCATCGTCGTGACAAGGGCGAGCCTGCGCCTCGCCCTCGTCGCGGCCCTGCAGTACCTGCCCCCGCGCCAGCGTGCCGTCCTCATCCTGCGTGACGTGCTGGCGCTCCGGGCGGCGGAGGTGGCCGACCTGCTCGGCGTCTCCGTGCCCGCGGTCAAGAGCATCCTGCAACGCGCCCGGGCCCAGCTCGGCCAGGTGGCGCCGTCCGAGGAGGAGGCGTCCGACGCCTCCGGCGCGCGCGAGCGGGAGCTGCTGGACCGCTATGTCGCGGCCTTCGAGAACGCCGACGTCACCGCGCTGATGGGGTTGCTGACCGAGGACGTCGTCCTGGAGATGCCGCCCACGCCCACCTGGTTCGCCGGCCGCGAGGCCGTCTGCCGGTTCTTCCGGTCCCGGGTGCTCACCGCGCCGGGCGCCTTCCGGATGGTGGCCACCGCCGCCAACGGGCAGCCCGCGGCCGCCATGTACGACCGCGGACCGGACGGTGTGTACCACTTCCACGCGGTGATGGTCCTGTCGGCCGGCGACGCGGGGATCAGGCGGATCATCGCGTTCCGCGACCCGGGCCTGTCCGGCCTCTTCTCGCTCCCTCAGACACTCCCCCCGGCGCCGCGGCCGTCCGGCTGTCACAACGAGGGAGGCTGTCTTGTCCTATCTGGCGACCGGTCCGCGACAGGCGCGCCGGCGACAGGAGGCTCTTCATGAAGATCGCAGTTATCGGTGGGACCGGCTTGATCGGCTCGCAGGTCGTACGGAACCTCACCGCGGCGGGGCACGAGGCGGTGCCGCACTCGCTCTCCACGGGCGTCGACATCATCACCGGCACGGGCGTGGCCGAAGCGGTGGCGGGCGCGGACGTCGTCGTCAACCTCACCAACTCCCCCACCTTCGACGACGCCTCTCCCGCCTTCTTCCAGACCTCGATGGACAATCTCCTCACCGCGAGCGCGCAGGCCGGCGTCGGGCACTTCGTCATCCTGTCCATCGTGGGCGTCGACCAGGTGCCCGATCTCGTCTACTACCGGGCGAAGGTGCTTCAGGAGGACCTGCTGCGGGCGGGCGGGGTGCCGTTCTCGATCGTGCGGGCCACGCAGTTCATGGAATTCATGGACGCGGCCCTGTCCTGGACCGCCGACGACAAGACCGTGCGGCTGCCGCGCACGCCGATCCAGCCGATCGCCGCCGCGGACGTCGCCGCCGCGGTCTCGGAGGTCGCCGTCGGAGCGCCGCTGAACGGCGTCCGCAACATCGCCGGGCCCGACGTCCTCCCTCTCGACGACCTCGGCAGGCTCACACTGAAGGCCAGGGGGGACAGCCGTTCCGTCGTCACCGACGACACCGCGGGCATGTTCGCCGCGGTCAAGGGCGACGTCATCATCGCTCCCGCCGGCGCCGTCATCGCCCCGACCCGGTACATCGACTGGCTCGCCCGCGGCTGAACCGGCCTGAGACGCAGGCCGGGCCGGGCGCCCGCAGGACGCCCGGCCCGGGGAGGTTCCGCGGGTCGGCGTTATCCGATCCGCTTCCAGGGACCGTTGGGGTCGCCCGGCGTCTGGTCGCGGGTCCACCACTTCGCCTCGTAGACGACGCCCTGGTAGTCGGCCCGGTCGCCGGAGACGAAGATCCGGGACGGGGTCCACACCGCGGTGCCGTCCGGCGTGGTCACCATCTGCTCCCAGGCTCCGTACGGGTCGCCGGGGGTCTGGTTCTGCGTCCACCACAGGGCGCGCCAGACCGATCCGTGGTACGTCGCCTGGTCACCGGTGTCGTACACCTTGGTGCCGACCCAGGCAGGCGGGTTGCCGATCACGAACGGGACGATCTGTTCGGTGGTCAGCCCGTTCGTACCGACCACGTCGATCTTGAGCTGGTAGTCGCCGTTCGGGTACGCGGTGGTGTCCACGACGAGGTCGGGGTGGAGACCGTCGTTGTGGCTGCCCGGCGCCTTGGTGTTGTCGGTCAGCCAGACGCCGCCGCGGTTGAGCTCGATGTAGGTGTAGGAGACGTCGGAGGCCGCGCCGCCGAGGTCGGCGGTGAAGGTCCGCGTGCCCGAGACGGTCGCGCCGTCGGCGACCGAGACACCCGTGATGGCCGGATAGGCGGCCAGGGTCCAGAAGTGGTCCGGGACCGCGGCGTCGCTCGTCGCGGGCTGCGGGCTCGAGACGACGGTGGCGTTGCGTCCGTTGCCCGACGAGTCGGCGACGGCCGTTCCGGAGCTCTCGTCGAACGTGTAGCGCAGCACGTCGCCCGCGCCCGCGTCCCCGCCCGCGAGGGCGGACACCTCGGCCGCGGTCAGCGCCCGGCCGTACACGTTGAAGTCGTCGACCGCGGCGGCCAGGTAGGCGTCGCCCGAGTACTGCGAGCGGCCGATCCAGTTCTGGTTGGTCGCGCCGAGGTCGGACGGCCGCAGCGTGAGGTTGGTGCTGGTGCCCGCCACCTGGCCGTTGACGTAGAGGGTGCCGGTGGTGCCCGACACGGTCACCGTCACCAGCGACCACGTGTTGAGCGGGAGCGTCGTGGTGGAGTTGATCTGCTGCTCGCCGCCGGCGCCGCCGGTCGTGATGGCGAACCTGAGCCCCGTGCCCTTGTTGACCGTCAGGAACATGTACTTCGACGTGCCGGTGCCGAAGTCGAACAGGCGCGACCACGTCGAGTTCTTCGCCGGGTTGACCCAGGCCGAGATGGTGAAGTCACCCGTGACACCGCTCACCGCGCCCCGCGGGACGTTGACGTACTGGTTGCTTCCCGACAGCGCGAGGGCCTTGCCGAGCTTGCCGGCCACCCGTGTGCCGCCGGTGCCGGAGGACGTGACGGTGCTGTC
Organism: Microbispora oryzae; assembly: GCF_017896165.1. Lineage (GTDB taxonomy): Bacteria > Actinomycetota > Actinomycetes > Streptosporangiales > Streptosporangiaceae > Microbispora > Microbispora oryzae. Next base: position 35,214 of record NZ_JAFCNB010000024.1, on the reverse strand, counting down.
GCTCCACTGCACGACCTGGGCGCCCGGTTCCTTGCTCATGCCGTCGACGCCGAGCACGTAGCCGTCGTCGTAGTTCACGAGCTTGTGGTGGCCCTTGCCGTCGGGAACGACCTGCCAGAGCTGGGAGTTGTCGCCGGTGTCGGTCTCCACAATGGCGGACGCGCCGTTGCCTGACGCGCCGTCCTTCACGCCGAGCACCAGGCCGCCGGCCGCGCTGACCACCTTGTACAGGCCCGAGCCGGTCGAGAGGAGCTTCCACCGCTGCGCGGCCGCGCCGGAGGCCGTGACCTGGCCGACGAGGCTTCCGGCCGTACCGTCGCCCTGGGCGCCGAGCGCGAGCCCGCTGTTGAGGTTGGTGATCCGGTACGTGTTCTGCAGGTCGGTCGCCGTACCGGCGCCGCTGATCACCAGGTGATAGCCGTTGACGGAGTTCGTCGCCACCGGCACGGTGATCGAGCCGTCGGTGACCTGATAGACGGTGTCGGAGATGGTGATCGGACCGGCGGCGGGGTTGGTCCGCCCGTACGACGGGGTGTACTCGAGCTTCGCGTGGACGGTGGCGCCCAGGTCGAGCTTGTCCAGGCCGTCGACGCGGACGGCGGTCGCTCCGCCGCCGCCGCCGAAGATGACCTGGACCTGCTTCTTGTCAGTGGTGACTGCGGCGGCGCCGTCGAGGCCCGTCGTGGCGTTGGGCGGGGTGGTCGTGACCATGTCCCCGCTCATGTCGGCGTACCACTTGTACAGCCAGTAGGCGCCGTTCGGGTTCCCGCCGGTGCCCGTCAGCAGGTCGCCCAGCGCGCCGTAGCCGTTCCAGAACGCGAGCTCGGCGTCGTGGATCCCGTAGCGCTCGAACTTCGCGATGTATCCGACCATCGCCCCCGGGATGCCGACTTCGGCGGGCGCGCCGTACTCCTCGATCGCGATCGGGCGCGGGCTGATGCCGAGGTCCTTCATGATGGCGGCGACCTTGGCCACGTCGGTGACGATCTTCCCCGAGTTGATCAGCTCGTGCCACGCGATGATGTCGGGCACCGTGTCCGTGTCGACCGCGTTCTGCAGGAAGTTCTGCATGTCGCCGATGTTGTCGGAGAAGCTCGGCCCCTGGATCGGCGTGGTCGGGTCGAGCGACCGCACCTGACGGAAGGTCTTCGTCCAGAAGTCCTCGTAGGTGCCGTTGGCCGCGAGCCAGGTGTTGTCCGACTCGTTCCACAGCTCCCACGCCGCCAGGTTCTTCACCCCGGCCGACTGCATGGACTTGACCTGCTGCTCCACGACGGACGGCCAGGTGGACCAGCTGAACTGGTAGGGCCAGCCCGCGTAGTAGTCGGAGAGGCGGTCGACGACCTTCGCGCCCGCCCTGGCCGCCTTGTCGGCGACGACCAGAACGTCGCCCTTCGCCTGCTGCTGGCCGCCTACGGCCATCTGGACGAACGTGTTCGGCTTGATCGCCTGGACCAGCGCGTCGGAGGGCGTCGCGTCGTCGGCGAGGCCGTACAGGGATCCGGTCGCGACGTGCGTGACCGGGCGGAAGGGCTGGTCCGCGCTGACCACGAGGGTCGACGCGGGCGCCGCCGCGGCGGACGCGGGCGCGGCGGCGAACGGGGTTCCCGCGGCCACGACCGCGAACGCGGCGACCACGGCCGCCGGGTGCCGGAACCGGCCGCGGAACCCGCCGCGGAGCAGGTCCGAACCGGAGCGCGCGGCTGCCGCCGCGCCCCGGGAGGAGTGTGTCCGGGACATGGGTGGTGGTGCTCCTTTGCGTTCTGTGAAGGAGGGAGCCCTCACACGTCCGAGAGCGCATCGCCTCGGAGGTCTCCTCGGACGGCGGGAGGGCAGACCGCCGACCGGGGAAGTTAGCGTTAACATCCGGGCGCGCCGCGTTCGGAAGCGTCCCCCTTGCCGGTGGGGGCGTTTCCGCGTCGATGGAGACGTTCCGCCGTTGAGGCGGAGCGAGGGTGTCATCGCCTCCCGGCCTTTCGCCGCGGTCGAAGGAGCTCGGATAGAGCGTTCTTCGAATCGCGACGGGAAAGTCAAGAAAACGATTGCCTTGACCGTAGAGACCGCGTGGCATGCGTGTCAATAGACCGTTACATAGGCGTTAAACGGAAACCATTAGCCGCAAATAGGAAACCTCTCAGGAAACTTGGGGAAATGTCGCTTACCAGCCACGATTGCCGGCCGCGCCTGCCAGACCCCGCCGCGACTCAGCCCGGGGCGTGCGGGACAGAGCGGGTCGTCCTGGACGGCCGGCCGGCGGGCGGGACGTCCTCGTTCACACGCCGTGCTCCGGCCGCCCTGACCTGGGACAGGTGGTCGTGCGGTGACGTACTGGCCGGCCGCCGGGCTGGCGCTCGTCCTCGGCGGCGTGGTTCCGGCGACGTCCCTGGCTCTCCACGGCGACCCGTTCGACCGGCTCGTCGGGGCGCACGTCAGCCCTTTGAGGCTCTGCGGCTCGTCGGGTTAGAGCGTGCGATGGGTCTTGTGCCGTGCTGGTGGCCGGCCGCTGGACGCCGCCCGCGGCCCTGCGCTATCTGAAGGACGTCGAGGCGCACTATCACGCCCTGATGCTCCTCGTCCTCGCCGGCATGGCGGGGTTCGCCGTCAGCGGCGACCTGTTCGACATGTTCGTCTTCTTCGAGATCGGGCGCCGCCCGGACGCCCTCGTCGTGGCGGCGTTCGTCCTGGTGATCACGGGGGGCGGCTTCCGGGAACCGGCGTGCTGGATGTTCCTGCTGGCGGCGCTGGCCCTGGTGGGTCTGCCGCCTTTCGGCCCGGGCTGGGCAAGGCCGTCGCCGAGGAGGCAGCCGCCGCGGCGGGTCGTCCCTGGCCGCGGGTCGCGTTCATCGTCGTGTCGGCGGTCACGGGAGGCGCCGTCCTGGTCGTCATGCTGGCCGCGACGGGTGCGCTGCCGGCCGGCGGCGTCCTCGTCGGCGTGTTGCCCTCGATATCGACACCGGCCGCCCGGGGCGCGGAACTGTTCACCGACCCCGGGGGCGGGTCCCGTCGGCTCGGCGCGCCGGGGTGCTGCCGCAACAGCGGCAGACGGTCAGCCCTGATCCCGGCCCGTCGCCCTGTCGCGGAGCCGGTCGGCCGCTGCCACGGCGCGCCCGGCGGTCTTGAGCACTCCCGGCTTCGGCGGGGTGTGCGGATGGGGGCGGGTGGGCGCCGTCTTCTTGCCCTCCACGAGCTTCTTCCCCAGCTCCGCCGCCCGGTCCGTGCCGATCACCGAACGGAGCTGCGGCCAGACCGTCTTCTCCTCGTAGGCGATGTGCTCGCGCGCGTCGGCGATGAAGCCCGACAGCAGTTCCTCGAACTTGGCCTCGCCCGCCTCCAGACCGAGCAGGTCGTCGAGCACCTGCTTGGCCGCCTGCTCCTCCTCCACCGCGTGGTCGGCGAGCCGGTCGCCGTCCGGGACCAGCTCCCGCACGGCGGGCCAGAAGTACTCCTCCTCGACCGCCTCGTGCTTGGACTCCTCGATGATGAGCTGCTCGACCATCTTGCCGCGCAGCTCCGGCCCGTCCAGCCCTGCCGGGGCGGTTCCGCTCTCCAGCTCCGCGAGCATCCGCTCGACCTCGCGATGATCGTGACTCAGGACCTCGAACACGTCCGCCATCTCACTCCTCCTCTGTTCCCCTGTGTCTGGTGTTTCCGTCACGTCCGTCGCCCTCTTCCCTAAGCCGAGAGGCGAAACATCACGGGTTTCCGGCTGATGTGGGGTGCTGTAAATGGATTGCCGGTGGATGGCGGGCGCTGGGAGGCTCGGCCCAGCAGGAACGGACAGGAACGGGGAGGAGACCGCGAAATGGCCGTCACCGCGTCCAGCACGCCGTCCGAGTCCGAGCCGGAGGTCCGCACGGCGGCCGGCGCCCTGCGCGGCGGCCGGGAGGCGGGCCTGGCGGTCTTCCGCGGCGTCCCGTTCGCCGAGCCACCGGTGGGCCCCCTCCGTTTCGCCGCGCCGCAGCGGGTACGCGGCTGGGACGGTGTGCGCCCGGCGGTCGCGTACGGCCCGCCGCCCCCGCAGTCCGGCCTGCTCGGGGCGTCCCAGGAGACCACCGGCGACGACTGGCTGACCCTTAACGTCTGGACGCCGGCACCTGATCCGGCGGCACGGCTCCCCGTGATGGTGTGGATCCCCGGCGGCGGTTACGCCATGGGCGACTCCAGCCTCCCGGAATACGACGCCGGGCACCTGGCCGCGAGCGGAACCGTGGTCGTGACCCTCAACTACCGTCTCGGCATCGAGGGTTTCGCGCAGATCGACGGGGCCCCGGCCAACCGGGGGCTACTCGACCAGGTCGCGGCCTTGCAGTGGGTGCGGGACACCATCAGGGTGTTCGGCGGCGACCCGGACCGGGTCACGGTCTTCGGGCAGTCCGCGGGCGGCGGATCGGTCGCCGCGCTGCTCGCCATGCCGCGCGCCGCCGGGCTCTTCCGCCGGGTGGTCGCGCAGAGTGTGCCGGGCACCTTCTTCTCTCCCGAACTGGCCGCCGACATCGCCGCCGCCTGCGCCGCCGAGCTGGGGGTGCGGCCCACGGTGTCCGGCCTGTCGGCCGTGGCCCCGGCCCTGCTGCCCGCGGCGGGCGACGCGATCGCCGCCAAGACGGCCCAGTGGCGGGAGCGCTGGGGGCAGATCACGCACCGGCCGATCCCGTTCGCACCGGTTGTCGACGGTGAGGTCCTGCCGGCGACCCCGTGGGAGGCGCTGGCCGGCGGCGCCGCCCGGGACGTCGGGCTTCTCGTCGGCCACACTCGTGACGAGCACCGGTTGTTCAGCCTGATCGACGGCGTGCTCGGCCAGGTCGCGCACGAGCAGACCGAGACCGCCCTGCGCCTGCTCGCCCCCGGCCCTGACGGGGCACGCCGCTACCGGGAGGCGTACCCGGCGGCCTCGGACGAGGAGCTGTACGAGCTCGTCAACGGGGACTGGCTGTTCCGCATGCCGAGCCTCCACCTCGCGGACGCGCAGATCGCCGGCGGCGGCCGGGCCCACCTCTACGAACTGATCTGGCCCGCCCCGGGACTGGGCGGTGGCCTCGGCGCCTGCCACGGCCTTGACGTGCCGCTCGTGTTCGGCAACCTGCGCAGCGGCCGGCCCGCCGTCCTGCTCGGTGACCCGCCCTCCCCGGCGGCCGAGGAGCTGTCGGCGCGGATTCGCGGGGCATGGACGGCGTTCGCCGCTCACGGCGACCCGGGCTGGCCCCCCTACGACCCCGGCAGTCGCCTCGCACAGCTCTTCGGCACGCCGTCGACGGTCGCCGCCTACCTGGAAGAGACCTCACGACTGCTGTGGCAGGACCACACCTTCCCCGCCCTCCCGCTCCTCGCTCCGTAATATCCGTAATAGCGGCCCGTAATAACGGTCGAAGCGTTGTCACAGGTGGGGGCGCTGTCCGGTCTCAGCTGGTGCACGGCCGGGAGGAGCCGGCCGCCGTTCCGCGGAGGAAGCCCGATGAGCACGGATCACGCCCACGCGCACCAGCTGGACAACCCCGACAAGAGCGGGCCGCCGCCGAAGATCGATGTGGTCTCCACCGTGACGGGGGCGCCGCCCGCCCCGGAGGGGGCCGAGGCGATGACGATCCTGGTCACGTTGCCGCCCAACAGCCCCGGCGCCCCGCCTCACCGGCACTCGGGGCCCGCGTTCGGGTTCGTACTCAAGGGGGCCGTGAACTTCGAGCTGGAAGGCGAGCCCATGCGGGTGGTCCGGGCCGGTGAGACGTTCTGGGAGCCGGGTGGCGACGTGATCCACTACCAGGACGGCAACCACCTCGCCGACGAGGAGTCGGCCTTCGTGGTGACCATGTTCTGCGCTCCCGGGCAGCCGATGTTGACCGTGGTCAGTCCGGAGGAGCTGGAAGCCCGGAGAGACCGCCGCGCACCACGATCATGACCTTGGTGTCTCCTTCATGCATCGACGCCGCCTCGGATAGGATTTGACGGTCAGAGACACCATGCGTCGGTAATCGCAGCGAGGGTGACACTGTGTCCCAGGCTGTGCCGCTGCGGGGGCGGCATCGCGAGTTGGCGGAGCTGGACGCGCTGGTGTACCGCGCCCGCGCCGGCCACAGCGGCGCGCTGGTGGTCGCCGGCGAGGCCGGTGTCGGCAAGACGGCGCTCCTGGACCGTATGGCCGCGCGCGCCGCGGCCAATGTCCGGATTGAGCGCATCGGGGCGTCGGAGTCCGAGATGGAGCTGGCCTACGCCGGTCTGCATCAGCTGTGCGGGCAGATGATGAGCTTCGCCGGATGCCTGCCCGACCCGCAGCGCGAGGCCATCGAGGCGGCGTTCGGCCTGCGCCAGGGCTCCGCGCCGAGCCCGTTCCTCGTGGGGCTGGCGCTGCTCGGCCTGCTCACCGAGGCCGCCGGTGACCGGGCGCTGCTCTGCGTCGTCGACGACGCGCAGTGGCTCGACGAGGCGTCGGCGCGCGCCGTCGCGTTCGCCGCCCGGCGTCTCGACGTCGAGGGGATCGCCGTCGTGCTCGCCATGCGCACCGTGGGTGAGGCGTTCGCCGGGCTCCCACAGCTGGTCGTCGCGGGGCTTGGTCATGACGACGCGTGCGAGCTCCTGCGGCTCGCGACCCCCGGAGGCCTCGACCGGCGGGTGCGCGACCAGCTGATCGCGGAAGCGCACGGCAACCCGCTCGCACTGCGGGAACTGCCCCGGGCGCTGAGCCCGGCCGAGATCGCGGGCGGGTTCGCCCTCACCGGGTCGATGCCGCTGGAGAGCCGCATCGAGCAGAGCCTGGTCGCGCAGCTTGAGCCACTGCCGGAGTCGGCGCGCCTGTTGCTCCTGCTGGCGGCCGCCGACCCGACCGGCGATCCCGGACTGCTGTGGCGGGCGAGCGCGGTGCTGGGGCTGGGCTCGGGGGATGTCGACGCCGCGACGGACGCCGGCGCGCTCGCCGTCGGCGCGCGCGTCGGGTTCCGCCATCCGCTGGTGCGGTCGGCGGTCTACCGGGCGGCGTCGCCGGAGGACCGCAGACGCGTCCACGCCGCGCTGGCCGACGTCACCAGTGCCGACCACGACCCGGACCGCCGGGCATGGCATCGGGCCAGCGCGACACTGCGTCCGGACGAGGAGGTCGCCGCCGATCTCGAACGGTCGGCGGTGCGTGCGCGGACCCGTGGCGGCGCGGCGGCCGCGGGCGCGTTCCTCGAACGGGCGGCCGAGCTGACGCCCGAGCCGGTCCGGCGTGGCCAGCGGCTGATCGCCGCCGCCGAGGCCAAGCACGACGCGGCCGCCCCCGCGGCGGCCCTGCGCCTGCTCGACGCCGCCCGCGGCCTTCCACTCACCGCGTTGCAGGAGGCGCTGATCGCCCGGCTGCGCGCCCGCGCCGGATACGCGCTGCGGCGCGACAGGGACGGGGCGCAGCTCCTCCTCGCCGCGGCGCAGGGCCTCGAAAAGCTCGACCCGGTGCTCGCCCGCGACACCTACATCGAGGCGCTGGCAGCGGCGATCTACCGCGGCAGGCTCGGTGACGCCGAGCAGGTGGCCACCGTGTCGAACGCGATCCTCGCGGCGACGCCGGCCGCCGAGGAGTCGGATCGCGCCCGGGACCTGATCCTGCGCGGCCAGGCGCTGCTCGCCGCCAAAGGTCAGGAGGCCGCGATGGCCACCTTGCGGCGCGCTCAGCGCGCGTTCCTCGAAGAGGTTCCGGACGCGCTCGAACTGCACTGGATGTGGTTCGCCTCGCGCGCCGCGCAGGACCTGTGGGACCCCCACGGGCTCCGCGCGCTCGCCCAGCGGCAGGTGGAGCTCGCCCGTGCGGAAGGTGTCGTGACGGTGCTGCCGATCGCCCTGAGCCTGCTGATGCTGGCCCAGACGGTCGACGGCGAACTGGACGCCGCGGAGGCCACCTGCGACGAGATCGACGCCATCAAGGACGTCACCGGCAACCCGTTGCCGCAGTACGGGCGGCTCTTCCTCGCGGCGTACCGAGGGCAGGTCGCGGAGACGGAACGGTGGGCGGAGCGAATCCGGTCCGACGCGTACGCGCGCGGCGAGGGCTTCGGGCTGAGTGCGGTCAACTTCGCTGAGGCGGTCCTCTACAACGGGCTGGGACGCTTCGCCGAGGCGGTGGACGCGGGCCGGCGCGAGCTGCCGTACGCGCACGAGCTGAGCCACGCGATGCGCACGCTGCTCGAACTCGTCGAGGCGGCCGCGCACACCGGTGAACGCGCGCTCGCCGAGCAGGCGTTGGAGCGGCTGGCGAGCGTCACGCGGCCGGCGGGCACCGGCTACGCGCTGGGGGTGGTGACGATGGCGGAGGCGCAGCTACGCGAGGGCGACGAGGCCGAAACCCTGTTCCTGGACGCGATCCGGCACTTCGAGCAGGAGCGGATTCCGATCATGGTGGGGCGCTGCCGTCTGCTGTACGGGGAGGCGCTGAGCCGCCTCCACCGGCACACCGAGGCCCGCGAACAGCTCCGGACCGCTTACGAGCTGCTGTCGGGCTGCGGCCTGAACGGGTTCGCCGACCGCGCCGCGCGCGGGCTGAGCGCGAGCGGCGAGACCCTGCGCACGCGCACGCACGGCTCGGCGGCGCGGCTCACCGACCAGGAGCTGAACGTGGCGCGCCTCGCCCGCGAAGGACTCACGAACCGGGACATCGGCACCCGGTTGTTCATCAGTGCGCGTACCGCCGAATATCACCTGCGCAAGGTGTTCATGAAGCTCGGCATCAGGGGGCGCGCGGAGCTGAAGACCGCGCTCGCCGAGCTGGGCCACGCGGTTTCGGACGCCGGATAGCCCGCGGGTTCCGGAGCCGGGGATCGGCCCGGCACCGGTACCCGAGGGGCCGGCCCTTCTCAGGAGCGCGACTCCGGGGGCACGTAGTCGAAGGTGGGCCCGGCCGTGGCGCCGTCCTCGTCGGGCATCGCCATCAGGGCCTCGGCCTGGGACTTGACCGCGTACATGGTGCCGACGGCGGCCCCGAGCGCCTGCGGCTCTCCGTTGAAGGCCTGCTCCAGCTGGCTCAGCAGCGTGCAGTAGGTGCGGTTGAACTCCTCCTGCGCGGTACGGATCGCGCTGCCGGGGGCGTGATCGGACAGCCGGGGGTTGGGCCTCATCGGGCGGACGGCTCCGGTCAGGTTCACCGAAAGCGGCTCCCCCGTGGGCCCGGATACGGGGGTGTCGCCCCTCCGGTAGCGGCGCCCGAGCTTGAGCTCCTGGAACCGGTAGTAGTGGGCGACCTCGTCCCGGTCCGGGTGGAAGACGTCCTGGTCTCCGTCCCAGACCTCGCCCCGGGCCGTGCCCTCGCCCTCTTCGACGATCTCCTCCAGCGCTTTCAGCGCCGACTCCAGATCCTGAACCGCGAACAACCTCCCGGCGGTGTGCCGGAAATGGCTGCCGCTCACCTGGCGGGCGGGGTCGCCGCCGAAGACCTCTCGCTCACCGAGTTCCTCGCACAGGTGGCGCAGCCCTTGTTCGATCGCGTCGTAGAACTGCCCGATCGTCTCGTACCCGTCGCCCTCCGGCGGGGCGCCGGGCGGGGCCGGCCGTTCCAGGGTCAGGAACATCTCCAGCGCCTGCGGTCCGAACGGGAGCAGCGCCAGCTCCAGATCGCTGTGGGGCAGCCGCCGGGGATGGGGCGGCAGCATCTCCGGCATGTCGAGGCGCGGCCGGCCGCCGACGGCGTTGAGCAGGTTAGCGGCCAGCACCAGATGCAGCATCTCCTCGACGAAGACGCCACCCACCACCTCCACGGCCTCCGGGTTCCGCTCCGGCTCCAGTGAGTACAGCGCGCACAGGTACGGCGGCAACGTCGCGTGTTCCAGCTCGACCGCCCACTGCAGGTGCTCACGCAGGCTGTCGAGGGTATCGATCCGAGCCGGTCCGGAAACGGCGATATTCGCCTGCAATTCCGGATTTCTCATCAGATTCCTACCTCTGCAGTCTGAAGGGGTTATGGCGCGGGGTTCTGCTTCAGCCAGTCGAGGTAGCGGATCGTGCCCAGGGTCGCGCCGTCGTCGGGCACCAGGGTCCGCTCCCCCGGCACGGCGCCGAAGTACTGCGCCTGCGGGTCGGTGACGACCTCACGCGGGTCGCCCCACGCGGCCAGCGCCTGGCGGAAGAACTCGTCCATCCGCGTCTGCTCCGGACCGGCCACCTCCGTCCTGCCCTTCAGCGGCGACCCCACCGCCACCCGGCCCACCGCCTGCGCGACCTCGTCGCCGGCGATCGGCTGGAAGCGCACCGGCGCCATGTGCACCTTGCCCTCCACCGTCGCGTCGTCCGCGATGCCGCGGGCGAACTCGAAGAACTGCGTCGCGTGCACGATCGAGAACGGAATCGGCGAGCTCACGATCAACTGCTCCTGCGCGATCTTCGCCGCGAAGTAGCCGTTCTCCGGCATCCGTTCGGTGCCGACCACCGACAGCGCCACATGGTGGCCCACGCCCGCCGCCGCCTCCGCCGCCAGCAGGTTTCCGGTGGACGTCCGGAAGAACTCCATCACCGCCTCCGGCTCGTACGACGGCGAATTCGACACGTCGACCACCGTCGACGCGCCGGCCAGCGCCTCCGCCAGCCCTTCGCCCGTGAGGGTGTTCACCCCGGTGTTCGGGGAGGCCGCCACCGCTTCGTGGCCGTGCTCCCGCAGCTTCGCCACCAGCTTGGATCCGATCAGACCGGTCCCACCGATAACCACGATCTTCACGAAAGACCTCTTTCCTCTCCGCCGGGACGCGTCGGTGCGACCCGGTCGTCAGCTAAGACCGGATGGCCGCCGGAGTCGTGACAGCCGCCGGTGATTCCTTTGCCGTCCCTGACGTTCCCCGTCGGACGCCGTCAGGCCGGGGGGCGGCCGTTCGCGGCCTCCGCCGTCATTTCCGGACGTGGTCGGCGGCGTCGCGGATGACGGCCGCCACGGCGTCGGGCTGCGACGCGGCGAGCGCGTGCGAGGCGCCCGGGATCTCCGTGGTCCCGCGGGAACCGGCCCGTTCGGCCATGAAGCGCAGCGCCGCGGCCGGGATGTTGAGGTCCCGCTCACCATGGACGAACCAGGACGGAATGCCCCGCCAGCCGGGGTCATCCGCTGTGAGGGCGTCGGTCAGCGCCCGCTCGGTGACCGGACGCTGGGTCACCGCCATCAGGGCCGCCTCCGCGGCGTCCAGATCGGCGCAGAACTGCTGGTGGAACTTGTCCTCCGCGATCCGGAACTCATTGCCGCCCGAGGCGACCGGGTAGGCGACCAGCGCGCTCGCCAGGGTGCTGCCCTCGAACTTTCCGGACAGCTGGAACGCGTTCTCACCGTGCTCCGGGGCGAAGGCGCCGACATAGACGAGGGCGCGCACGGCCGGGTTGCCGGCCGCGGCCTGGGTGACGACCATGCCGCCGTACGAGTGGCCGACCAGGACGACCGGGCGGTTCAAACCGGCGATCACGTCGCGCACGTACGCGGCGTCGCCCTCGACGTCGCGCAGCGGGTTGGCCGCCGCGACGGCGGCCAGCCCGTGGCCGTGCAGACGCTGGATGACGCGGTTCCAGCTTGCCGATTCGGCGAAGGCGCCGTGGACCAGGACGATGACGGGCTGCTCGCTCATGAGTGTGCCTTTCCGGTGTTCAGGGCGTTCTTGAGAACGTCGATGGCCTGGGCGGTCGCCGCTCGCGCGGCGCAGGTGTCGCGGAGCGGGTTGAGCATCATGAAGTCGTGCAGCGTGCCGTTGTAGCGGACGCTGGTGGTCGGGACGCCGGCCGCGGTGAGCTTGCGGGCGTACGCCTCGCCCTCGTCACGCAACACGTCGTTCTCGTCGACGACGACGAAGGCGGGCGGCAGGCCGGCCAGGTCGTCGAGGCCGGCGCGCAGGGGTGAGGCGGTGATCTCGGCGCGCTGGGCCGGGTCGGTGGTGTACGCGTCCCAGAACCAGGCCATCGCCCTGGCGGTCAGGTAGGGCCCTTCGGCGAACTCCCGGTAGCTGCCCGTGTCCTGACCCGCGTCGGTGACCGGGTAGTAGAGCGACTGGTGCACGAAGTTCACGTCGCCGCGCCGCTTGGCGAGGATGGTCAGCGCGGCGGTCATGTTCCCGCCGACCGAGTCGCCCGCGACCGCCAGCCGCGTCGCGTCCAGCCCTTCGACCGCGCCCTGCTGCGTGATCCACTGAGCGGTGGCGTACGCCTGCTCGATCGCCACCGGATAGCGGGCCTCGGGCGAACGGTCGTACTCCACGAACGCGACCGCGACGCCCGCCCCGACGGCCAGCTCGCGCACCAGCCGGTCATGCGTGCCGGCGTTCCCGAGCACCCAGCCGCCGCCGTGCATGTACAGGACGACGGGCAGCGTTCCGTCGGCGCCCGTGGGCTTGACGACGCGCACCCGCACCGCGCCGACACCCGTCGAGACCGTGATCCACTTCTCGTCCACCTCGGGCTTGTCCACCGGGGCGGCCTGCAGGTCGTCCAGCACCGCCCGGGCGCCGTCGGGGTCCAGCTCATACACGAAGGGCGGTGCGGACGTCGCGTCGGCGAGCCGCTGCGCCTCCGGTTCCAGGACATGCTCCATCATGTGGGACTCTCCGTTTTCTCCACGTTGGATCCAGCCGCCCACTTGGACCGGGTGGCCCCCTGATCCGTGACAAGCCGATGATCGAGCGGCCGTGACGCCTCAGCGCGCGAGCCACTCGCGGTAGCCGGTCGGCGCGACGACGGCGCCGTCCTTGGCGACGAGGGCGTGGCCCGAGGCGGCGGCGTACATGCCGGCGCCGTCGTCGGTCACGACGACGCGGTGGTCGCCGCGGGCGGCCAGGGTAATCCTGCCCAGTTCGTCGAGCGCGAAGACCTCGGGTCCCGCGATGTCCCGGGTGCCGCGCAGCGGAGCGCCCACGCTGACGTCGGCCACGGCCCTGGCCACGTCGTCCGCGGCGATGGGTTGTACGAGGGTGGCGGGCAGGCGGACGGTGTGCTCGTCGGACGTCCAGGACAACACCGTGTCGACGAACTCGAAGAACTGCGTGGACCTGACGATCGAGTACGGCACGGGACCGGCCTTGAGGATGTCCTCCTGCAGCACCTTCGCGCGGTAGTAGGCCAGATCGGGCACCAGGTCGACGCCCACGATCGACAGGATGACCACGTGGCCCACCCCGGCCGCCTCGGCGCCGATCAGCAGATTGTCCATGGTCTTCCGGAAGAAGACGGGCGACGCTTCGTCGAAGGCCGCCGGCTTCGTCAGGTTGACGACCGTGTCGGCGCCCGCCAGAGCCTCGGGCAGGCCTCGCCCGGTGAGCAGGTCGAGACCGGTGGATCTCGAGTGCGGCACCGCCTCATGCCCGCCCGCGTCAAGGATCTCGACCACCCGGGATCCGATGAGGCCGCTCCCACCGATGACAGCGATCTTCATTTCCCACCTCCTGGCTCTCGGACACGACTCCGCGCGCCTGCTCGCCGTCGAGTACGAAAGCGAGGAGCCCGCTCTCCCGCCGAGACCGGATGATCACGCGGTTCGTGACAGGTCAGGGGGACCAGGGGACCAGGGGACCACGGCCAGGGTATCGACCAGGCTTCCCCCGGGGCGCGACACGGGGGTCCGGAAAGCGACCGTGATCGCGGTGGCATCACGCGGATGCCGGGTGCGAACGGAGCCGAGAACGTGACCATGAACCTGCTGGAGCCGTACCGGGACCCCGCGGAGCGGGCCGATCGGCGGTCGATCGGAAATCGGGACGAAGCCACTTCGGCGTTCGTCAGCGCCGCCCCCCGGCTGTTCGCGATCGCTCAGCGCGTTCTGCGGGACACGGGCGAGGCCGAGGACGTGGTGCAGGAGACCTGGCTGCGATGGGCTCGGGCCGACCGCTCGGTCGTCGTCAATCCGCCCGCGTTTCTGGCGTTGACCGCCACCCGGCTCGCCATCAACGTCGCCCAGTCCGCCCGCAGTCGCCACGAGACCATCGCGGGCCCCCGCCTGCCGGACCAGGAAGACCGTTCCGTCACCCCTGAGACCGCGGCCGAACGACACGAGGAGGTCGGCACCGCGATCCGGCTGCTGCTGGAGAGACTGACTCCCGCCGAACGGGCCGTCTATCTCCTGCGCACAGCCTTCGACTACCCCTACCGCCGCATCTCCGAGATCCTCCACCTGGGCGAAGACCACGCGCGGCAGCTCGTGCGTCGCGCCCGCGTCGGCCTCGCCGCCGAACGGCGCCGCCCGGTGAGCGCCACCGTGCACCGGCGCCTCGTACAGACGTTCCTCGCCGCCGCGCAGACCGGTGACCTCGCCGAACTGGAAGACCTGCTCGCCGCAGGCGCGGACCGGCGCCGCGCACAGAGCGCATAAGTCGATGGCGCGAACCCGGCCGCCTGTGGCACGGTGTGGGCGTGTCCGAGCAGATCTTCCTTCCGCGCAGTGTGGAGGAGGCGGTCGCCGCGGAGCGGTCCGGCCGTACCCTCCGCTACCTGTACTTCTGGGGGCATCGGCCCGCGCGCGACGGCGGCGCCGGGCCGGGCTGCCTGTCGCAGTGGTGGCCGGTCGCCTTCACCGAGGACGGCCACACCTTCGCCTCCGCCGAGCACTACATGATGGCGCACAAGGCGTGGCTGTTCGGTGACGCCCGGACCGCGGAACAGATTCTGGCCGCCGATCACCCGGGTGAGGCCAAGAAGCTCGGCCGGGCCGTACGCGACTTCGACGAGCAAGCCTGGAACGCCCGCCGATTCGACATCGTGGTGCGCGGCAACATCGCGAAGTTCGGCCAGAACGCCGAACTGCGGCGCTATCTGCTCGCGACGGGGAAGCGGGTCCTGGTCGAGGCCAGCCCGTACGACCGGATCTGGGGCATCGGCCTGACCGCGGGCGACGAGCGCGCCGCCACCCCCGCGACCTGGCAGGGTCTCAACCTTCTCGGTTTCGCCCTGATGGCGGCCCGCGACGCACTGGAGCACCGGTCGTAAATTCCGGCGCCTACGCGTACGCCGTGCTCGCACGCTCGTTCGACGAGTCAAACTCCCCACGTTCCTCAGACAGAGCAACCGGGGGACGTTGAGCAGGTGCCGACTACCCGATCTGCTTGAGGATTACCGGGGAAAGATCAGACGCCGGCGCGATGGTGAACAAACATAGGTCCCCGTCCACTGGACGGGGCCCCGGGCCACCCACCGAAACGGGTGGTGCAGTGACGAACAGTAAACAGGGTCGCCTCCGTACCCGGCAACTCACTCCACGTGACACGTGGGACAACCCACGCGCGAATCGATCTTGTCAGATCGCAAGGTTCTTGGAGGACTGGCAGGCCGTGCCCCACGCTTCGAGTACAGCCAGGCAGCCTTCGCCAAGGAACCCCTGCTTTGGGTAGCAGATGTGGTCGTCAGCAGTACGGCCAAGACGCTGGCCATCAACGAGGACCCTGCCACTTTGGGACTGGGGACAGCGCTTACCTACGTCGGTTGCGAGTCCATATGAATCGGTTGGCACGCGAAAGCCGGGCCACCACCTGCGGAGGTTAACCCGGCTCCCCTTAATGACTCCGAGTGAGCAATACACTACCTATCGTAGCCAGCCCAGGAATGCTGTCAAACAGCTTTCGCCGGCGACCGAGATCCCTCAGAACAGACCGCAGGCGGGGCCGTGCCCAAGATGCCGCGTGCAGAGCCGCTCGAAAGTGCCGGGGTTGGGCGGGCCCGTCGGGTGGAGGAGCCGGCCGGCCGATACCGTTCGTACGGTGGACGCCGTACGCACAGCCGCCCGTGCGCCCGAGCGCGGGAACCCCTCGTGATCCTGGACGCGCGGGCCGGTGATCTGCCGATCCGCGATGTCGTGCCCGAGCTGCGCGCGGTTCTGGAGAAGGCCGGTACGGCCGTGCTCACCGCGCCGCCGGGCACGGGCAAGACGACCCTCGTCCCGCTCGCTCTGGCGGGCCTCGACTCAGGCGGATCGCCGCGGCGGGTGATCGTGGCCGAGCCCCGGCGGATCGCGGCCCGTGCGGCGGCCCGGCGCATGGCGTGGCTGCTCGGGTCCGAGGTCGGCGCGGAGGTGGGCTTCAGCGTTCGCGGCGAGCATCGGCCGGGACGGCACGTCCAGGTCGTGACCACCGGTGTGCTCCTCCAGCGGCTGCTGGACGACCCCGAGCTGGACGGAATCGACACCATCCTGATCGACGAGTGCCACGAGCGGCACCTGGACGCCGACACCACCCTGGCCTTCCTGCTCGACGTCCGCGAGACTCTGCGGCCCGATCTCCGGCTCGTCGCGGCCTCGGCCACCGCCGACGCCGCGCCGTGGTCGCGGCTGCTGGGCGGCGCGCCCGTGGTGCACGCGTCCGGTTCGACGCATCCCGTGGAGGTGGTCTGGGCGCCGCCCGCCCGGCCGGTCGCCCCGCCGCACGGCCTGCGCGTCGACCCCGCCCTGCTCACCCACGTCGGAGGCGTCGTGCGCCGCGCGCTGGCGGAACGCACCGGTGACATCCTGTGCTTCCTGCCGGGGGCCGGCGAGATCGGCAGGGTGGCGGCGGCGCTGGCCGGCCTGCCGGAGATCGACCTGTTGCAGGCCCACGGCCGGGCCGAACGGCTCGACGAGGTGTTGTCGCCCGGCACGCGCAGACGGGTGATCCTCGCGACCTCGGTGGCCGAGTCGAGCCTGACGGTTCCGGGGGTCCGGGTGGTGATCGACGCGGGCCTGGCACGGGAGCCGCGCACCGATCATGGCAGGGGGCTCGGCTCGCTCACCACCGTACGGGTGTCCAAGGCGTCGGCGCGTCAGCGGGCGGGGCGCGCGGGACGTGAGGCCCCCGGCGTCGTCTACCGGTGCTGGTCGGAGGCGGAAGACGGACGGCTGCCCGACCACGCCCAGCCGGAGATCGCACTGGCCGACCTCACGGCGTTCGCGCTCCAGGCCGCCTGCTGGGGCACGCCGGACGCCTCGGCCCTCGCGCTGCTCGATCCGCCGCCCGCGGCCGCGATGGCCGCCGCCGGTCGCACGCTGCACGCGCTCGGGGCACTGGAGAACGGACGGGTCACCGATCGCGGACGCCGGATGGCCGCGATGGGAGTCCATCCCCGGCTGGCCCGTGCGCTGCTCGACGGCCCGGCCGAGGCCGCCGAGGTGGTGGCGCTGCTCTCAGGGGAACTCCCCCGGCACGCGTCCGACGACCTGGTGTCGGTGTGGCGCGAGGCGCGGCGGAACGGATGGCGCGACTGGCGGCGTGAGACGCGCCGCCTGGCGCAGGCCGTACGCGATCACGCGGACCCCCTTGAACGTGGGCTGGGCGGCGGGGGCGACGACGCCGTGGCCGGTACGGTCGTGGCGCTCGCCTACCCCGAGCGTGTGGCGCGCCGCCGCGGCGGCGGCTATCTGATGGTCTCGGGAACGGCCGCGACCCTGCCCGCCGATTCCCGCCTGGCCTCGGCGGAGTGGCTGGCGATCGCCGTGGCCGACCGTCCGGCCGGGGCCGCTTCGGCGCGTATCCGCCAGGCCGCCGTCATCGACCAGGACGTCGCGCTGGCGGCGGCCGGGCCGTTCCACGACGTGGAAGACGAGATCTCCTGGGATGGCGACGTCGTCGCCAGGCGCGTCGAACGCCTGGGCGCCGTGGAGCTGGCCTCCGCTCCGCTCCCCGGCGCGGACGTCAGCACGGCCGTCCTGACCGGCCT
Organism: Microbispora oryzae; assembly: GCF_017896165.1. Lineage (GTDB taxonomy): Bacteria > Actinomycetota > Actinomycetes > Streptosporangiales > Streptosporangiaceae > Microbispora > Microbispora oryzae. The sequence goes on along the minus strand of NZ_JAFCNB010000024.1, from coordinate 17,637 downwards.
GCGCCGGGAGGGGCTCTCGCTGTTCCGCTGGACCCCGGAGGCGGTGTCCGTGCGCCAGCGCATGGCGTTCTGCCACCGGGTCCTGGGCGAGCCGTGGCCGGACGTGTCCGACGACGCGCTCATCGGCACCGCGGAGACCTGGCTCGACCTGCCGCGTCTGCGCCGCCGCGCCGACCTGGAGCGGGTGGACATGGCCTCGGCGCTCACGACCCTGCTGCCGTGGCGGCTCAGGCTGGACGAGGTCGCGCCCGAGCGGATCACCGTCCCCAGTGGGTCGCGGATCCGGGTGGACTACTCGGGTGACCAGCCGGTGCTGGCCGCCAAATTGCAGGAGCTCTTCGGCTGGGACGCCGCTCCCCGCGTCGCGGGAGTTCCCCTGGTGGTCCACCTGCTGTCGCCCGCTGGCAGGCCCGCCGCCGTCACCGCCGACCTGGCGTCGTTCTGGCGGGACGGCTACCGGGCCGTGCGGGCCGAGCTGCGCGGCCGATATCCGCGGCATCCCTGGCCGGAGGATCCCCTCGGCGCCGTCCCCACCCGGAGAACGACCCGCCGCGGGAACGGCTGACCGGACGACCGTTCGTCCTTGTAGTCGATGTAGCCGAACCCGAGCAGGGGGTTGCTCTTCTTCCGGACAGTACGGCGGGGCATCACGCGGTCTCCTTCATGTCGATGAAGTCGGCGAACGGGTCGGAGTAGGCCGCCCACTCTGCGGCGCCGGGAAGGGCGTCTCGCCTGGTGAGCAGGCAGGAGTCGAGCAGTGTGTGGATGCGTTCGCGGTCGAGGTCGGGCCCGGTGAAAACGAGGTGCTGGATCCGGTCTCCGGTGACCGGGTTCCAGTCCAGGGCGGCGGCGGCACGCCGGGCCGGTGAGGCCAGGTCCCAGGCGGCGTCGGGCATCGCGGCCAGCCAGGGACCCACGTCCTCGACGGAGACGACGCCGGCCACGGCGTCCCAGGCGAGCATCCGCTCGTGCCGGTTGGCCAGCCAGAACCGGCCCCGGGAGCGGACGGAGCCGGTCACCAGCTCGTCGACCGCGTCGAACAGGCGTCCGGGGTGCAACGGGCGCAGCCGCCGCCAGACGACGGTGGTGATCTCGCCGGTCTGCGCGTCCCCGGGCAACTGGGCGGTCGCCGGATCCACCCGTTCACCCAGCTCGTGGACGCAGAGCGGAAGGCCGGTCACCTCGGGCAGCGACGTGGAGAAGACCTGGGTGTGCGGGGCCAGATGGCCGAGCACCGCGGCGGACAGCTCCATGTCCTCCTCGTCGTCGCCGAGGAGGAGCAGCCCCGTGGCGTACTCCACCTGGCGGGCCATCACCTCGGCGAGATAGCGCCGGTCGCCCGCGGCGGTGAGCAGCCCGGTCTCGGCCAGACGCTCGCCGCGGCAGATGTCCACCGGCATGAGCTCGGCGTCGACGGCGGTCAGCACGCCGGTCAGCGCCAGTAGATCGGCCGCCTCATGCGCGAGCGCCTCGGCGACAGGGCGGGGTTCGACCGAATCCCACAGGTCGACGATCAGGAGCGAGGCCGTCCGCGCGTGCCGGACCAGCTGTGGGAGCAGGTCCTCGCGGATCGTGCAGGTGACACAGCTATGGGCCAGGTGCACCTCGGTCCGGTCCAGAAGACCCGAGGCGTCGCGGGTGACGCGCTCGACCCGGTTGCCTGCGACGCCGGTCAGATCGTGGTGGATCGCGACGGCGCCGGGATGGGCGCGGAGCAGCCGATCGACCACGGTCGCCCGGGCGTCGCCGTACAGGCCTGCCACGAGGACGACGGGGGTGCGCATGTGACCTCCAGGGATGAAAATGAAAACGATTGTCGTTATCATGGCACAGCCGCCGACCGAGAAGGACGAGAGGGATGGCCAGAAACGAGCTACGACCGGTGATCAAGCTGCGGTCCACCGCGGGCACCGGCTACACCTACGTGACCAGGAAGAACCGGCGCAACGACCCCGGCCGCCTGACGCTGCGCAAGTACGACCCGACGATCCGCCGCCACGTCGAGTTCCGGGAGGAACGATGAAGAAGGACATCCACCCCGACTACCGGCCGGTCGTCTTCCGAGACCCCGGCGCGGGCTTCGCCTTCCTCACCCGGTCCACCGTCACCAGCGGCAAGACCGTCGTGTGGGAGGACGGCAACACCTATCCCGTGGTGGACGTCGACGTCTCATCGGCCAGCCACCCCTTCTACACCGGCCGCAACCGGGTCATGGACACCGCCGGCCGGGTGGAGCGGTTCAACCAGCGCTACGGGAGGAGTTGATGTCCGCGCACTGCCAGCTCACCGGCGTACGGCCGGTCTTCGGCAACAACGTCTCCCATTCCCACCGCCGCACCCGCCGGAGGTGGAACCCCAACATCCAGCGGCGGCGGTACTGGCTGCCGAGCGAGGACCGGTTCGTCCGGCTCACGCTCAGCACCCGCGCCATCAGGACGGTCGACAAGATCGGCGTCGAGAAGGCCGTGACTCTCATCCGGGCCCGGGGGGAGAAGGTCTGATGGCGAAGAAGAGCAAGATCGCAGCCAACGAGCGCAGAAGGGCGGTGGTCGCCCGCCACGCCGAGCGCCGCGCGGAGCTGAAGGAAATCATCCGTACCGGCACCCCCGAGCAGCGGGAAGAGGCCGTACGGTCGCTGAGCCGCCAGCCACGCGACGCCAGCGCCACCCGGGTGCGCAACCGCGACGCCGTAGACGGCCGTCCGCGCGGCCACCTGCGCACGTTCGGCCTGTCCCGGATCCGTTTCCGGGAGATGGCGCACCGGGGCGAGTTGCCCGGCGTCAGGAAGGCGAGCTGGTAGCCGTGGCCGTACCCAAGCGCAGGACCTCCCGCAGCAACACCCGGCACCGCCGCGCCCAGTGGAAGGCCGAGCGCCCCGACCTCGTCCCGATCACCCTGAACGGCCGAGGGCTGCTGGTGCCCCGCCGCCTCGTGCGCGCCTACCGGCGCGGCCTGATCGACCCGCCCGCCTGACGACGCCGCCGCCCGTCCGATCCCGGACGGGCGGCGGCGTACGGCGAATACCTCTCCGTGAATCTTTCAGGTAATTCCTCCCACCCCGAGAGAAAATCCGATGATGCGAGGCGAAGCGCGACAATCGAATCGAATCGATTCACCGGCGACCTTGACACGTTTCACGCCCGATTCTCATACTGAATCGCCAGGTGATCACCACCGAAATTCGGCGCCCAATTAGGCGCACAGCGGGGGCGTCGCCCGGCTCCGGCGCGGCCTGCTCCGATTCGCGCCGGCGGTTCCCGGGGACGTGCCGGCGTCCCTCCGTTTTCCTGAGTTCGCGGTGACGTTCCGGCCCGGCCACGAATGTTTCCGCCGGCATCGATCTCCGCGGGCGCGACATGCGGGGAGAGATCGAATCATGGTGAATGCGGCGTGTCACCGCCGGGGCCGCCCGGCCTCGGCACACACCCACCCACGTACACCTGGTGGAATCGCAGGACGAAGATTCAGCTGGATCCTGGCGCTCTGCGCGGTCGCCTCAATGCTCGTCGGGCTGCTCGCGCCCGGCCCGGCCCTGGCCGCGGCCGCGACGATCAACCCGGGGACCATGTGGTACGACACCGCCGGCAACCGGCTGCAGGCTCACGGCGCCGGCGTGTTCAAGGTGGGCTCGACCTACTACATGGTGGGAGAGGACAAGACGGCCGGCGCCACGTTCACCGCCGTCGCCTGCTACTCCTCCACCGACCTGGCCACCTGGACGCGGGTCGGCAACGCGCTGAGCCGGCAGTCGAGCGGCGACCTGGCGGCCGGGCGGATCGTGGAGCGGCCGAAGGTCATCTACAACTCCAACACAGGTCAGTACGTGATGTGGATGCACATCGACAACAGCTCGTACAGCGACGCACGCGCCGGAGTGGCCACCAGTTCGACGCCCTGCGGGCCCTACACCTACCGAGGCTCCTCGCGGCCCCTCGGGTACCAGAGCCGGGACCTCGGCCTCTTCAAGGACGACGACGGCAGCGCGTACCTGCTGACCGAGGATCGCAGCAACGGGCTGCGCATCGACCGGCTCTCCGCCGACTACACCAGCGTGGTGAGCGCGACGGCGGTCCTCGCCGATCTGGAGTCTCCGGCGATGGTGAAGGTGAACGGCCGGTACTTCCTGTTCGCCTCCCACCTCACCGGCTGGTCCACCAACGACAACGTGTACGCCACGGCCACCTCGCTGTCCGGCCCGTGGAGTGGATTCACCACCTTCGCGCCGGCGGGCACCAGCACCTTCAACTCGCAGACCTCGTTCGTCCTGCCGGTCTCCGGATCGTCCGGGACGACGTACGTCTATCTCGGCGACCGCTGGAACTCCGGTGACCTGAACAGCTCGGTGCCTGTGTGGCTCCCGCTGACGATCAACGGCGGTACGGCGTCGATGAGCACGTTCTACTCGTCCTGGACCATCGACACGGTGACCGGCTCCTGGGCGCCGCCGGCGACACAGCCGGACTCCGCTCTGGTGGGGGAACAGTCCGGTCGCTGCCTCGACGTCCCCGGCGCCGCTTCCGCCAACGGAACACAGACCCAGATCTACGACTGCAACGGCGGCGAGAACCAGAAGTGGTACGCCACCTCCGCCGGCGAGCTGCGCACATTCGGCCGCACCAAGTGCCTCGACGTGCTGAACCGCGGCACGACGCCGGGCTCCGCCGTCGGCGTCTGGGACTGCAACGGCGGCACCAACCAGAAATGGACGCTCAACTCCAACGGCACGATCACCAGCGCCCAGTCCGGCCTCTGCCTGGACGTCACCGGCGGGCAGACGGCCAACGGCACCAAGGTGGAGATCTGGAGCTGCAACGGGGGCGCCAACCAACGATGGAGCCGCCGCTGATCGGTTGACGTCCCTCTGCCTCACACACCAGTGGAGCCGGTCCGCGTTACGCGGACCGGCTCCATGGTTCGGGGTTCAGTTGTCAATCAGGGTCAGACGCGGGTCCAGCGCTGGTTGGAGCCGCCGTTGCAGTCCCAGATGTTGAGCTTGGTGCCGTTCGCCGTGGCGTTGCCCGGCACGTCGAGGCACTTGTTCGCACCGACGGCGGTCAGGGAGCCGTCGGAGTTGAAGCGCCACTTCTGGTTGTTCTGCCCGTTGCAGTCCCAGATGATCACCGTGGCGCCGTTGGCCGTGCTGCCGCCGTTCACATCCAGGCACTTGTTGCCGTAGACCCGCAGCTCACTCGAGCTGGTGAGAGTCCACTGCTGGTTGGCCGCGCCGTTGCAGTCGTAGATCTGCGCCTGCGCGCCGTTGGACTGCGAACTGCCGGTCACGTCCACACACCGGCCCGACCCCACACCGCGGATCGCGCTCGTACCACCCGCAGGCGGAGAGGGCGACGCGGACGGCGACACGGACGGCGAGGGAGACGGCGAGGGCGAGCTTCCGCCCTGCGCGACGCCCTTGCCCACGAAGGTGAACGAGTCGACGTCGAACGCGTTGGCCGACGGGGCCTTGAACACCACGTAGACATTGTGGGTGCCACCGGGGTTGGTGACCTGGACCTGAGGCAGGGACACGTACGTGTTCCAGCCCCCGGTCGCCGGCACGGAGCTGGTGGCGATGAGCGTCCCCGTCGGCGAGTCGGCGTGCAGTTCGATGGATCCCCCCGTGTTGGAGGGCGCCGAGACGCGGAAGGACACCGCGTTGATGCCCGACAGGTTCATCGGGGTGAAGGAGATCCAGTCGTTGTTGGAGATGTCGCCGACTCGCCTGCCGCCTTCGGCGCCGGTCTCGTCGACGACCCGGATCCCGGACGAGCCGGTGAAGTGCTCGGCCTGCTTGTGCTTGGGCTGCAGCGTGATGCCGGCGTTGCCCTTCAGCCCGTCCTTGTCGGTGTAGTCGGCCTGCAGCACGTAGTAGACGTTGGCCGCCTCGTCATGGCCGGACGCGGTGGTCGTGACCGTGCCGGAGCAACCGGTGAACTGACCGGTGTCGTGGGCGTGCTGGTCGTGGCCGAGCGCCGTGATCACGTTGACCTTGCTGCAGTCGACGGTGCCGTCCTCGGGGTCGGTGACGTTCAGCGTGTAGCTCACCTGGTCGCCGAAGTCGATGAACCCGCCGTCGGCCGGAGCCGCGAAGACGATCTTCGGCCGGGTGTTGCCGACGGAGACGGTCAACGTGACGCTGGCCGTCTTCCCGCTGGAGTCCCGGACGGTCAGCTTGGCGGTGTAGTTGCCGTTGCTGTTGTAGGTGTGGGACGGGTTGGCGGCGGTGGAGGTGCCGCCGTCGCCGAAGTCCCAGCTGTAGGTGATCGCGTCGCCGTCGGGGTCGGACGATCCGGCCGAGGAGAAGGCCACCGTCAGCGGCGCGGCGCCCGAGTCGGGGTTGGCGCTCGCCTTGGCGAGAGGAGCGCGGTTCCCGGCCACGTAGTCGACGCGGTAGACGCCGTCATCGGTGTTCGCGTGACCGAAGCCGTTGCCCCAGTCGGCCATGTAGAGGGCGCCGTCCGGGCCGAACTTCATGTCGATCGGCGCGTGCGGAGCGAGCTGCGCGACGAAGGGGCTGATCTTCAGGAGGTTTCCGGACGAGTCCAGCCGCATTTCCTTGACGAAGTTGCGGCTCCACTCGTACAGGAACGGCGTCTTGTCGAAGTACTCGGGGAACTTGCGGTCGGACGTGCTGCTGGGGTCGTAGTGGTAGAACGGGCCGCCCATCGGGGCCGCGCCGCCACAGCAGTCGATCTCGGGGAACTCGGGAGAGACGTGGTAGTTGTACCAGACGGTCGCGCCCTTGGCCGCCGGCAGGTTGGTCAGCCCGGTGTTGTTGGGCGAGTCGTTGACCGGCGCCGAGCAGTTGAACTTCGCCCCCGAGGTGTTGGTGGCGAAGTTGAAGTCGTTGAACGGGATGTTGTTGCCGACACAGTACGGCCAGCCGAAGAAGCCCGGCTCCTTGATCAGGTTCCACTCCACGGTGCCCTCGGGACCGCGGTTGGCGTTGGCGCTGCCCGCGTCCGGACCGTAGTCGCCCAGCGAGATCCAGCCGGTGGCCTTGTCGACCGAGAAACGGAACGGGTTGCGGAAGCCCATCGCGTAGATCTCCGGCCGCGTCTTGGCCGTGCCCGGCGCGAAGAGGTTCCCGGACGGGATCGTGTACGTGCCGTCGGACTCGGGGTGGATGCGGAGGATCTTGCCACGGAGGTCGTTGGTGTTCGCCGCGGACCGCTGCGCGTCGTAGTGCTCCCGGCCCGACCGCTCGTCGATCGGGGCGTAGCCGCTGGACGCGTTGGGGTTCGTGTCGTCACCCGGGCCGATGTAGAGGTTGCCGTTCGGCCCGAACGCGAGGTAGCCACCGGTGTGACCGGGCTCGTCGACGTTGCGGAACGCCGGCACCTCGATGATCTTCTTCTCGCTCGCGAGGTCGATGCTGGTGCCGTTGAAGGTGAACCGCGACACCCGGTTGACCTCACCGCCGTTGGACGGCGAGTAGTTGAGATATATCCAGCCGTTGGTGGCGAAGTTGGGATCCAGCGCCAGGCCGATCCCGCCGTCCTCGCCGCCGTCGTACACCGACAGGGTGCCGATGACGCGCGTACCGCCGCCGTTGGCCGGGATCAGGTTCACCTTGCCCGAGCGCGAGATGTAGAAGACCCTGCCGTCGGAGGCCACGTCCAGCTCCATCGGCTGGTCGGGCGCGCCGTCGAGGGTCACCTTCTGGAACCGGGCCGCGATCGTGCCGCCGCAGTCGCCGGGCACCGAGCCCGCGGCCCACTTCACCCCGCCCAGCAGGTGCTGCTTGAACAGCGCCTCCGAGTAGGAGGACGCGTTGTGGCCCATCGCGGTGGCCCACACCCGGCCGCCCTCCGGGTTGCCACACCAGGAGATCGGGTGGTCGGCGCCCATCTTGTTCGCGCCGGCGTCGTAGGTGGTCTCGTCCGCGGTGACCAGCACATGCACCGAGCCGCGCATGTTCTTGTCGAAGTTGTACCACTCCTCGGTCCGCGTCCACCGGTCCGGCAGACCCTTCGTGGAGGGGTGGGCCTGGTCGGCCACCTTGGCGGTGCCCTGCACGATCGACGAGTGCTGAGTCATGTGGGCGCCGCCCATCACGACCTGGTCCCACCACGGGAACTGCGACTCGATGTTCATGTCGGTGGCGTTGTGGACCGCGACGATGCCGTGGCCGCTGCGCACATAGGCCTGCATGCCCTGACGCTGGGCGTCGTTGTCCCACACCATGCCGCTGGTCTGCAGCATGATGATCGCGTCGTAACTGTTCAGCGTCGACGACGTGAAGACCGAGGAGTCCTCGCTGCGGTCGAGCTGGAAGTTGTTGTCGGTCGCCATCTGCTGGAACATCGCGATTCCGGCGGCGATGGAGTCGTGCCGGTAGGCGCCGCTCGCGGTCTTGCTGAACAGCAGGACCTTGAACTGCGGATCGGCCGCGTATGCCACTAATGGCACCGCGGACAGCAGCAGCCCTAACAGGGCCGCCGCCATGGCTGGGAGTAGCCGTGTTCTTCGCATGAAGAATCTCCTGGGGGATAACCAGTTGGTAAGGAGAGGGAAAGGGTGCGATGGCACGGATCTCAGGGCTCGGTGATGGGAGCCTCCTTAGGTCAGGGCATGAGTGCGCGGAGGAAGGCGAGACCCTCGGTGGCGAGGGCGTCCTGACTCGGCGCGAGGGGACGCCATATGGACGCGGCGGTGGCGATGGTCCTGTTGTCGGCGGTGAAGGACTCGATCACGAGCGGGCCGCGGTAATCCACGTCGCGGACGGCCGCCGCGAAGGCGGGCCAGTCGAAGTGGTCGCTGCCGGGGGCGCCGCGGTCGTTCCCGCACACCTGGATGTGCGCGATCCTGGCGCCGGCCAGCCGAATGGCCCCGAAGGGGTCCTTCTCCTCGATATTCATGTGGTACGTGTCGAGGGCGAGTCCGCACTCCTCCGGGAGCGCCTCGAGCGCCTGCTCGACGGTGTTGATGACACTGGTCTCGTACCGGTTGAGCGGTTCGATGCCGATCCGGACGCCGTGTTCGGCCGCGTAGGAGACGACCGGTTCAAGGTTCTCCCTCAGCTCGGCGTAGATCGTGCGCCGCTCGTCCGGGCTCATCCGCCAGGCCCGGCCGACGGACGCGTAGGCGGGCCCGCTGACCGCCGGCGCGCCGACGGCCACCGCCACGTCCACGCAGTGCCGCAGGTAGTCCTGCGTCTCCTTGACGGTCTGCGGCGAGGCTCCGACGAGTTCGCGTCCCGGCGGCATCGTCAGCACGACCGACGCGCCGAGCCCGCACTCGGGAAGGAGGGCCGCCGCCCTCGCGGGATCCCAGTCGCCGGGCTGCTCGACCGGCAGCTCGACGACGTCGAATCCCCATTCCGCGAGCCGCGGCGCGAGGGCGGCCAGGGTCTCGTCGGTGAGCGGCGAGACCCAGACCCACGTGTTGACGCCGATCACGACGTGCCGCCCCACTTCTCGGGGTAGCCGGGCAGGTTCTCGCAGCCGCACATGGCGTAGTGGAGCGGCGGCATGCCGGGCTTGAGGTAGGTGGTGAGGTTGTCCTGGGTGATCGTCGGCTGCGGAAGGTTCCAGACCTTCGGCACCTGCTCACCCTTGAGGATCTTGAGCGCCGCGATGATGGGCGTGCGCCACTGGTACGTCGGATAGGTCGGGGCGATCGCGGTCAGCTTCGAGTCGCTCCACTTCTTCAGGAAGTCCTGCTGGTCCTCGCCGTTGATGGGCGGCACGGGCTGGCCCGCGTCCTCGAACGCCTCGACGGCCGCGACGGCGGTGGCGCCCGCGTCCATCCAGACTCCGTCGATCTTGCCGAAGCGCTGGATGTAGTCGCTGACGACGCTCTTGGTCTTCGCGGCGTCGCCGTCGGTGAACTCGACGCCGACGACGTCGAGGTCGCTCTTGTCGAACGCGACCTTCGCCGCCGACCAGCGGGTCTCCAGCACGTCCACGCCGGGCAGGATGCGCAGGGCGAGGATCTTCCCGCCGGCGGGCACCTTGTCGACCAGGAACTCGGCCGCCTCGGCGCCGAAGGCGTAGCCGCCGATCGGCTTGATGAACGTGACCGGGCAGTCGGTCTGGACGCCCCGGTCGAACACGATGACGGGCACCTTCGGGCAGGCCCCGGCCACCGCGGGAGTCAGTGTTGCCGTGGTGTTGGGCGAGACGATCAGCACGTCGCAGCCCTTGCCCTGCAGCTCCGCGATGTCGGAGATCTGCTTGTCGTCCTTGCCCTCGGCGTCGAGGGCGGTGAACTTCGCGATCTCCTTGTGCAGGGCGACCTCCGCCTGCATGTTCTTCAGGCCGACCTGCCGCCAGGGGTTGTTGACCGCGGCGTTGGAGAAGCAGAGGTTGTACGGCCCCGACTTCTTGTACTTGCCGGTGTCGACGAGTTGCGCGTCGATGGTCTGCTCCCACGGCTTGTCCGCCGGGCCGTCCGCCTGCGCCTTGCGCATCGCCATCTGCGCGTCGTAGTCGGCCTGCACGAAGAACTTCGACTGGTCTCCGGTGCCCGCGTCCTTCGCCGCCGCGGACCCGGCCGGCTCGGCGGAGCCCGACCCGGCGGAGGCGGAGGAGGTGGCGGGTTTGTCGCTGGTGCACGCGGCCGCCGACAGCGTCACCACAGCCAGCGCGGCGCAGGCGAGGAGCCGCCGCGAATATGAATTCATAGTCTTTCCTTCCATCACGATGTCGCCGCGACTCTTCTGCGCGGGAAGCGCACGGCTCCCAGCGCCACCGCGGCGATGATGATCACACCCTGTACGGCGGGCTCCAGCGCGCCCGAGATGCCGTACAGGTTGAGCAGGGTGAACAGCGCCTCCAGCGTGAAGGCGCCGGCCATCGCGGCGACCACGGAACCGCGGCCGCCCCCCAGGGCCACGCCGCCGAGCACGACGGCGGTGATGGCCTGGAACTCCAGGCCCTTGCCCACTTGCGCGGACACCCCGGCGAAACCACCGAGCAGGATCGCGGCGACCGCCGCGGCCAGCCCGGAGATCATGAATGCCACCGTCCGCACCCGCGCGACGCGGACACCGGACAGGGCCGCGGCGCGGTCGTTGTCGCCGACCGCGACCAGCGTGTGGCCGAAACGGGCACGCATCGCGTAGGCGGCGGCAGCCGCCACCACGACGAGGATCAGGACCGACCAGGGCACCGGGCCCAGGCTTCCCCGGCCCAGCTCCCGGAACTCCTCGGACAGCGCGCCCCGGGGCGCGCCTCCCGTCCAGAGGAAGATCGCTCCCGACAGGATCAGCAGCATGCCGAGTGTCGTGATGAACGACGGGACGCGCAGCAGGGTGGTGACGACCCCGTTGACCAGCCCGACGAGCAGCCCCAGAACGATCAGCAGGGCCACCACGGGCCACGTCGCCTCCGCGGATCCGTCGATGAGCCGCGCGGCGATCACCACCTCGGCGGTGACGAGCGAGCCGACCGACAGGTCGAACTCGCCGGACACGATGACGGCGTACTGCCCGGCCGCGAGAATCACCAGCGGCGCGGCGCGTTTGACGAAGGCGAGGAAGGCCGGCGGCTCCAGGAAGTACGGGTTGGCCACGGCGATCGCGACCAGCAGCACGGCCAGCACCACGAAGATCGGCAGAGTACGTCTCATGAGGTCCGCCTCCTGCGGGCGTAGATCGCGAGAGCTGCCACCAGGACCACGCCCCGCACGACGTCCTTGGCGAAGGAGTTGACCTCCAGCTGGTTGAAGATGCTGTCGAGAACGGCCAGGAGCAGGACTCCCCCGACGGTCCCGGCGACCCCGCCGCGCCCTCCGGCCAGGGCGGTCCCGCCGAGCACGACCGCGGCGATCGACTCCAGGTCGTACCCGCCGTCGGTGCCGACCGTCGGCGCGCCCGCCCCCAGGCGGGAGGCCAGCAGCAGTCCGGCGATCCCGGAGCAGACCGAGCACACCACGTGGGCGACGACCACGACCCGCTCGGTGCGGACTCCCGACAGCCGCGCGACCTCGATGTCCCCGCCCACCGCGTAGATCCGGTACCCCAGCCTCGTCCGGCTGAGCAGGAGCCAGACGGACGCCGCCACGGCGGCCCACAGCAGCGCCGACACCGGCAGCGGCCCGATGCGGTCGTACCCGAGATGCTGGAAGGACGCGGGAACACTGCCCGCCGGTCCGTCGTACCGCTCGTCCAGCGCCCCTCTGATGATCAGTGCGACCCCGAGCGTGGCGATGAACGCGTGCACCCGGAGCCTGGTGACGATCAGGCCGTTGGCCAGTCCGACCAGCGCGCTCACCGCCAGCACCGCCGCGACCGCGGCCGGCACGTTCGCGTCGGAGCCGGCCATGATCTCGGCCGCGACCAGGGAGGTCAGGCTGATCAGGTAGGTCACCGAGAGGTCCAGGCTCCCGGCCAGGATGACCAGGGTCTGGCCGACCGCGACGATGCCCAGCGCGGCCGATCGCTGCTGGATGCCGACGACGTTCTCCAGGCTGAGGAACTGCCCGCCGTCCAGGGCGAACAACAGCCAGCCCAGCACGATGAGCAGGACGAGCGCCAGGTAGACGGGACGCGCGGGCCGGTCGGCCGACAGCCGCCGCAGGAACGAGCCCTCGGCCGAGACGCGCCGGAGCTTCAGTTGCTGTGTCATGACGCGGCCGCCAGGTGCATCACGGCCTCCTCGGTGGCGCCGGCGGGCAGCTCTCCGGCGACGCGGCCGTCCCGCAGCACGACGATGCGATCGCTCATGCCGATGAGCTCGGGCAGCTCGGAAGAGATCATCAGTACGGCCATGCCGTCGTGGGCGAGTTCGCGCATCAGTTCATGGATGGCCGCCTTGGCGCCCACGTCGACGCCGCGGGTCGGTTCGTCGAACAGCAGGACACGCGGGGCGACCGTCATCCATTTGGCCAGCACGACCTTCTGCTGGTTCCCCCCGGACAGCAGCCGCACCTCCTGGGTGGGCCGGGGCGGCTTGAGCCGCACGCGTTCGAGCAGCCCTTCGACCGCGGGCCGCCGCATCCCGGTCGCCCGGGCCACCAGCAGCGCGTTGTCGCGCACCCGCTGGTTGAGCAGCAGCCCCTCGGCCTTGCGGTCCTCGGTGACCAGGCCGATCCCCGCCGAGATGCCCTCGCGGGCCGAGCGGGGACGGCAGGGCGTCATCTCTCCGCTGGTGAAGGGCTCCGCCCCGAACAGCGCCTTGGCGAGCTCGGTGCGGCCAGACCCCTGCAGCCCGGCGATCCCGACGATCTCACCCGCGCGCAGGTCGAGGTCGATGTCGTGCAGCCTGGCGTTGCCGCCGCCGCGCACCTTCACGATCACCTCACCGGGCGGTTCCGTCGCCCTGGGCGGGTAGTACGACTGGAGGTCCCTTCCGACCATCAGGCGGACCAGAGCCGCCGTGTCCAGGGCCGACGTCTCCGCGGTGGTCACCTTGGCGCCGTCCTTGAGCACGGTGATCCGCTGGGAGAGATCGAAGATCTCGCGCAGCCGGTGCGAGACGTACAGGACCGCGATCCCGCGCTCGGTGAGCCGCCGTACCAGCGTGTAGAGCAGCTCGACCTCGTGATCGGCCAGGGCGGCGGTCGGCTCGTCCATCACCACGATCCGGGCGTTCAGCGAGAGCGCCTTGGCGATCTCGACGACCTGCTGCTGCGCGACCGAGAGCCGCCGGACGAGATCGCGCGGCCCGAACGACTCCTCTCCGAGCGAGCTCAGCAGCTCAGCGGTGGCCGACTCCATCGCCGCCCGGTCGACCAGCCCTCGCCGGACGGGCTCCCGGCCGAGGTAGACGTTCTCGGCGACCGTACGCTCCGGCAGCAGGGTGAGCTCCTGATAGATGATCGCCACCCCGGCCCGCTGCGCCTCGATCGGGTGCCCGAACGCCACGCTCCGGCCGTCGATCTCGATCGTTCCCTCGTCCGGAGTGTGCACTCCGGCGAGGATCTTCATAAGCGTCGACTTGCCCGCGCCGTTCTCCCCCACCAGCGCGTGCACCTCGCCCGCGGACGCCTCAAGGTCGACCCCGCCGAGGACCCGGACACCGAGAAAGCTCTTGCCGATGCCGGTCATCTTCAGCACGCGGACCGCCCGTCGATCAGCGCGGCCGTGCCTGCCGCGCCCGGGGCGGCCGTCGTCACCCCGGTGGTGGAACCGGCTGGGACAGGTCTTCGTGGGGTACGGACCGAGGAGTCATGCACAGAGGGGTCTCCTAACGAGCAGCCGAGGGTCGTGCCGGCCCGGCATGAGGCCCACCCCGGACGCCGGTGACGGCGCCCTGCCGGACCGCGTCCGGCAGGGCGCCGTCGACAAGATTTCACCGCCTGGCGGACGGCGTTGTGACGCGGCGGACGCCGGGCCTGACCACACGGCAGTAATGATCAAGCAATTGTGACTGAAACTAAATGCCCAAAACCCGACTGTCAAGCCCGCTTATCTATCAGCCGAGAACCGAATATTGCGACATAGCGGACGATAACCTCGATTACCCCACAGAGGAAAAAACCGCACGTCCAGATAGGTCTGTACCAGAGCTTTTTCGCCTCAGCACCGGAGACGATCGGCAATACATCCCGAGGGGCAGGCGTAAATGAGTATGAAACTTCGGGCGCGTTTTCCTTCCGCGCTTCCCAGCCCGGGACCGTCCGGCGTGACCCGATCGGGGGTCACGCCGGACGGCATGTCACGCGGGAAGGCGTTCTACGTGGAACGCCGCTCCGCGGCTCCCGGCCGCTTTCTTCTGGCCCGCGATCGGCTCAGACGCGGGTCCAGCGCTGGTTGGAGCCGCCGTTGCAGCTCCAGATGTTGAGCTTGGTGCCGTTCGCCGTGGCGTTACCGGGCACGTCGAGGCACTTGTTGGCGCCGACGGCGGTCAGGGAGCCGTCGGAGTTGAAGCGCCACTTCTGGTTGTTCTGCCCGTTGCAGTCCCAGATGATCACCGTGGCGCCGTTGGCCGTGCTGCCGCCGTTGACGTCCAGGCACTTGTTGCCGTAGACCCGCAGCTCACTCGAGCTGGTGAGAGTCCACTGCTGGTTGGCCGCGCCGTTGCAGTCGTAGATCTGCGCCTGCGCGCCGTTGGACTGCGAACTGCCGGTCACGTCCACACACCGGCCCGACCCCACACCGCGGATCGCGCTCGTACCACCCGCAGGCGGAGAGGGCGACGCGGACGGCGACACGGACGGCGAGGGAGACGGCGAGGGAGAAGGCGACGGCGACGCGCTGGTCAGTTCCTTGATGCGGATGTTGCGGAACGACACCACGTCGCCGGACCCGTGGTTCTGGATGCCGATGTAGCCCTGCTGGAGGGAGCGCGCCGGGTCGCTGTTGGTGAAGTCGTTGATCTTGGACCCGTTCAGGAACACCTGCAGCCGCTCACCCTCCACCAGCAGCTCGTAGGTGTTCCACTGACCCGGCGGATTCAGCGCGGCGTCGCGTGCGGCGATGTCCGCCGACTGGAACCCGTAGACCGCCCCCGTCGTCTTGTCGGCGGTGTCGGTCGCGTCGATCTGCACCTCGTAGCCGGTGTCGAGCGCCGCCTGCGGATCACTCGTGGCCGGGAAGCCGACCACCACGCCGGAGTTGGAGTCGCCAGTCAGCCTCCAGTCGAGCTTGACCGAGTACGAGTGGAGTTCCTTGGCGCTGTACCACAGCATGCCCATGCCGCCCTGGGAGGTCAGCGTGGCGTCGCTGTTGGTGAACGACCCCGGCCCGGCCTGCGACCAGCCCGTCGTCGACCCGTTGTACAACGTCGTGTATCCGTTCTCCGGGCGGCAGTCGGCGTTGGCCGCCTTGGCCGCGTACCGGATCCCGCCGAGCAGCAGGTTGCGGAAGTTCGAGTCGGCGTACGACTCCTGGGTGTGCCCGAGACCGGTGTAGAACGCGCGGCCGGAGGACTGGGGGTGACACCAGGTGATCGGGTGGTCGCCCATGTTGCCGCCGCTGTAGCTGCTCTCGTTCAGGTTCTGCAGGACGTGCACGTTGGCCCGCGGGTTGGTGCGGTAGTTGTACCACTCGTCGGTACGCGTCCAGGTCGCCCCCAGATGGGCGGTCGCGGCGTTCGCCCGGTCCTCGGTCCTGACGGTGGCCTGCTGGATCGCCGGGTGGTTGTTGAACCAGGCGCCCATGAGCTGGCCGTAGTAGGGCCAGTCGTACTCGGTGTCGGCGGCCGAGTGCACGCCCACATAACCGCCGCCGCCGTCGATGTACGACTGGAAGGCGGTCTGCTGGGTGGCGTTGAGCACGTCACCGGTGGTGCTCAGGAACACCACGGCCTGATACTGCGCGAGATTGCCCGTGGTGAACGCGCCGGCGTCCTCCGTCGCGTCCACCGCGAAGTTGTTGGCCGAACCCAGGTCGCGGATCGCCTGGATTCCGGCGGGGATGGAGTCGTGCCGGAAGGCGGCCGTCTTGGAGAAGACGAGCACCTTGAAGGCGGCGGCCTGGGCCGGGATGGCCGGGATCATCGTCGCGGCGGCGGTGGTGAGCGCCACGGCGGTCACCGACAGACGTCGCAGCAGGGATGTCTTTCTGTCGCTCCGTGGGATGCCCCCGAGCGCGGGGGTCAGATGTCGCAGCATGGATGTCCTTCCGTCGCGGCGCCCGGGACGGCCGTCTCAGCGATCAGCTGGGCCGCGCCGGGTGTCACCTCAATTGGTGATCGGTGGTGCGGTCGAGGCCGGACGACGTCCCGGTCTTCGGGCTCGGGCGGGACCGGGTGATCCCGCCCGAGCCCGTCGCTTACCGGGACGTCGGAGCCCTCAGCCCCTGTCGGGGCGTAACTGGTGCCTCAGACCCGGGTCCAGCGCTGGTTGGCCTGGCCGTTGCAGTCCCAGATGTTGAGCTTGGTGCCGTTCGCCGTGGCGTTGCCCGGCACGTCGAGGCACTTGTTGGCACCGACGGCGGTCAGGGAGCCGTCGGAGTTGAAGCGCCACTTCTGGTTGTTCTGCCCGTTGCAGTCCCAGATGATCACCGTGGCACCGTTGGCCGTGCTGCCACCGTTCACATCCAGGCACTTGTTGCCGTAGACCCGCAGCTCACTCGAGCTGGTGAGAGTCCACTGCTGGTTGGCCGCGCCGTTGCAGTCGTAGATCTGCGCCTGCGCGCCGTTGCTCTGGGAACTGCCGGTCACATCCACACACCGGCCCGACCCCACACCGCGGATCGCGCTCGTACCACCCGCAGGCGGAGAGGGCGACGCGGACGGCGACACAGACGGCGAGGGAGACGGCGACGGCGAGGAAGACGTGCCGGTGCCGAGGGTGAAGGCGTCGAGGTCGAACAGGTAACCCGAGCCGGTCGCGCCGCGGAAGACCAGATACAACGTGGTCGCCCCCGCGGGCCCGCCGCTCAGGTTCGCGGTCGCGTCGACGAAGGTGTCCCAGCTCCCGGTCACCGGCACCGTCACCGTGCCCAGCAACGTCCCCGTCGCCGAACCCGCCCGCACCTCGATACGGCCACCCGCACCAGCCGACGCCACCCGAACCGTGATCTTGTTCGCGTTACCCAGCACATACGGCTGGAACGAAATCCAATCACCGTCATCGGTGTACCCGACCGTCTTACCACCCTCAGCCGTCGCGTGATCAGCCGCCTGCACACCCTGCATCGCAGCGAAATGCTCCGCCTGCCGATGACGCGGCTGCAACGTATGAATATCCGTCGTCGTCAACCCACCCGAATCGGTGTAAGAGGCGACGAACACCCCATACAGGTTCGCC
>NZ_JAFCNB010000023.1 GCF_017896165.1 Microbispora oryzae | reverse complement strand
TTCACGTGGAAAGTGCCTTCTGAACTGGTGCGGACAGGACTCTAGACAAGCCCAATCCTCCCAGCTCAAAGGCACTTTTCTCATGTAAACGATCAAGCCCGCTCAAATTCGCCGCGAAAGCCCGAGGCTAGGGCGGGCCGGGCCGGTCGGTGGGAAGGAGCGTTCCGAGCGGGCCGAGGTCGAGGTTGAGATCACTGGGCGACAGGCCGAACCGGTCACACAGTTCGGTCATGGCCTCCTCCAGCCGCATCAACGTCAGGCCCAGCGTCTCGATCTGCTCGTCGGACAGGTCGCCCTGGTCCATGCGCCGGACGCACTGCCGCTCCACGAGCTGGCGGATCAGCTCCACCAGCGTCAGGACCAGGCGGCCGAGGTCGCGCCGCACCGCCTCGGGATCGGTGTTGAGACGCCACTGGCCGGTCGCGGCGTCGCGCACCAGGCCCTTCGGCTCGCGGCCCGGCTCGCCCCCATGCTCGTGGCCGGGCACGCCGCCGGGGTCATGGCCGGGGCGGCTCACACCCGCCCGCCGTCTCGTCCGTGTCCCGTACGGACGCCAGCAGCGCGCGCAGCGAGATGCGGACCAGTTCGATGTCGGCGATGGACAGCACGAGATCTCCGGCGACCACCACGCCACCCGCGAGCAGGCGGTCGAGGAGGTCGACCAGGGCGACCCGCTCGGGCGGCAGCCCCCGTTCCGCGGCCAGTGTGGTGCCCCTGGGCGTGCCCCCGGGGGTGTCAACGCCCATCGGAGCCCTCCTCCGGCGTGTCCGCGCCTGGACCCGTCGTCCCCGTACCGGGATCCGTATCGAGATCCAGAGAGGTGAAGGAGTAGGGCGCCCACGGCCCGGTCAGCTCCACCTCCATCCCCTCGCCGCGGAAGGCCGCGAGAGCCTCTGAGAACTCCGGCTCACGGGCGGGATCGAGCAGATAGGCGCCGTTCAGCACCATCACGTCGTCGCGGCCGGACAGGTGAGGGTCCTGCGGCCGATGGCGGCACGCGCCGTCGGCGATCTCGCCCAGGGCCGCGTGCAGCCGCTCCGCCCGCTCGGCGGCCGACCGCCACGCCTCCCGCCGGCCGCGCAGGCTCTCCTTGCGCTGCCGCAGGTACGCCGTCCCCGGGCTCTCGGCCGTGCCGTGACCGGCCCCGGCTGGCCCGGACGCCGCGGATTCCGAGGCGGGGCCCTCGGGCGGCCGCTCGGGGGGTCTGGTCGCGTACGCCTTGACTCCCCACTCCCGCCGCCCGGAGACCCGGCAGAGGACGCGGAGGAAGTCGGCCCGGCGGCGGGTGAGCAGGTCGCCCACCTGGTCGAGCCCGTGATAGACGGTCACCAGCCGGACGGGGGCGACCGGCGTGCCGGTCGACAGCGTCTCGACCACGCGATGATGAGAGCGGGCCACATCCTCCACCCAGTCGAGCTCCTCCAGCAGGCGCCGCAGCGGCTCCTCCCCGAACTGGTCGAGCGGCACCTCGCTCACGTACGCGGCCAGCCCGGCCCTCCGAACGGCGGTCACCTCGTGACCCAGCACGCCGCGCAGCCCCTCCGGGGGGGCCCGGCCCGTGTCCTGGGTCACCGCGTAGAGATACACGCCGATGTCACTCACGCCGTCGCTCCACTTCGCGTGGCCATTCGCTCTCGCGGATCTCCCCGAGGCGGTCCTCGACGGCCGCGAGGCGCTGCCTGAGCCTGCGGTTCTCCTCGATCAGCTCCCGGTCGCGGCCGCTCAGCCAGGGGTCGTGCTCCCACCAGTCGATGCCGAGCTCGCGCGCGGTGTCCACGGACGCGATGACCAGCCGCAGCTTGATCGTGAGCAGCTCGATGTCCAGCAGGTTGACCCGGATGTCTCCGGCGATCACGATCCCCCGGTCGAGCACCCGTTCCAGGATGTCGCCGAGGTTGCCCGCCTGCCTGCCGCCGCCGGCGGAGACCGACGGCGGGTACGACTCGCGCAGCACCGGGCGCGGCCGGGGTTCGGTCATCGCGGCGGCCCCTCGCCGCACTCGCCGGTGCCGCGGCGGTAGCGCCGCGTGCGCCGGTACGACAGCAGGTTGCCGTCGCCGTCCATCTCGGCCTCGTAGGTGGCCAGCAGGTCGCCGGAGGACGGGATGCGGTGGTCCTCCAGCACCTCGACGTCCACGACCCAGCCGTTCTCGACAGGCTGGACGAGCGTGACCGCCTCCGCTTTCCTCGACGTCAGGCCGGAGATGTGGCGCAGCCCCGCCTGGCCCGCCGTGACGGCCGTGAGCGCGCGGCGGCGCGGCTGCGGCGGTGCTTCGTACGCCTCTTCGTACGCGTCGTCCCCGTATGACGGCTCGTCCGGTTCGTAGGGAGCCTCGTCGTAGGCCGGCTCGGGCCTGCGGCGCGGTCGCTCACCTCGCCGCTCGGCCCCTCCTCGTTCGGCCTCTCGCCTCGGTGGCACCGGATCGTCACCCTCCCCTCGTGCCCGACATCAACCGCAGGACCTCCTCCACCGCCTGGGCCTCCTCCTCTTCGGTGATCTGGCCGGTCCGCCTGGCCTCCTCGATGGCCTCCAGGCGGCGCCGTACGGCGGCGGGGTCGCGCAGCTCGTGCTCGACCTGCTCCTGGATCAGCTCCCCGAGCCGGATCACCACCCGGACCGGGGCGAGGGGCAGACCGAGGATCGCGCCGAACAGGCCCATCGCGTCTCCTCTAGCGCTCCGTCACGATGAAGTCGTACGGCGCCATCGGGCCGAGCAACCGCACCTCGGCCCGGTCCTTCCACTCCCGGCGCAGCTCTTCGAGCGTGCGCTCGAAGTCGGCCTGCCGCTCGCTCTCCACCAGGAACGCGACATGGGCGGCGTCCCGCTCGTGCGTCGGCTCCCGTACGGCGGCGGCCGCGGTGCAGCCGGAGAACCGGTCGAGGACGTCCTCCGTGTCGGACTCCCGTTTCGCCGCGACCGCGTAGGTGATCACTTCGCCGAGGCGGATGCGTTCGTTGCGGGTGGCGTCTTCCGGCAGATCCCTGATGCGGTCGCGCAGCCGGCGGGCCTCGGAGTTCTCCTCAAGCACCTCCAGCAGCACCGGCCGTTCCAGGTACCGCGCCCTGACGATGTACTGCGTGCGGCCCTCGATCTCCTTCAGCGCGGCGGCGAACTGGTCGTGGTGCGGGGCCAGCAGTTCCCCGACCACCGCCTCCGGAGTGGTCATCACGGCGCCGAACCGCAGCGGCAGCACCGGCACCTCGGCCGCCGCCTCGTCGAGCAGCCGTTCGTGGGCGACCAGGTCCTGCGCGCGGCCGAGCGGCCGGTCCGCGTCGACCTCGCTCACGAGCGCGCCGATCTCGCCGTGCCGGACGAGCCGGACGCGGCCGGGCGGCTCGCCCACACCGACGGCGTCGTCGCTGATGTCCACGTCCTCGGGGACGATGCCGTAGACGTAGCAGGCCACGTTGCGCCGTTCGTCGGAGGGGCGCGCGGCGCCGGTCCTCCCGGGAGCCTCCGTGGAACTCGACATGTCAGTCCTCCTCCCGCCGGCGCCGCGACCGGGGCGCGGGCTCCTCCGCGTATCCCGAGACCAGGTCCTGCAGCTTCTCGCCGGCCGCCTCCAGCACCCCCTTGGCCACGCCCTTCGACTTGTTCTTCGCGACTCCCTGGGTCACGTCGCCGATGAGCTCGGGCAGCCCCTCCTGCGTCTGGGACAGGTCGAGCCGGTTCACCGCCTCGGCGAACCGCAGATAGGTGTCGACGCTGGCCACAACGACGCGCGCGTCGATGGTCAGAACCTCGATTCCGACGATCGAGACCCGGGCGTAGGCGTCGATGACGAGACCCTTGTCGAGGATCGTGTCGATGACGTCCGCAAGGCCCGACCCCGTCGAGCCGCCGGTGAGTCCTCCCCCGCCGCCCGTCGGCGGAACGGCTACGGTCATTCCTTCCCCCTCCTCCGTGTCACTCGTCCCCGGTGGCTCGGCGGCGGCCCGCCGACCGGGACGCCGGCTCCTCCGATGGGCGGCGCCGCCGTATGGCGCTGTGCCGGACCGGGTGCCGCCGGGGCTCGCGCCCCTCCGCGACCTCCTCGTACGGCTCCTCGCGCCCCTCGGCTCCGGCCTCCTCGTACGGCTCTCCGGCCTCCTCGGCCTCCTCGGGCTCGTACGGCTCCTCTTCCTGGGCGGCTTCCTCGGGCGCCCTGCCACGCTCGCCCTGCTGCTCCTCGCGCAGGGCCGTCTCGTGGTCCTTGACCACCTTGCTGTCGCGGATCTCGCCCCGCCAGCCCTCGATCTCTTCCGGGTGCAGCAGGACGTTGGCCATCACGTGCCGCCTGAAGTGCTTGAACTCCAGGCGCGCGCGCCGCCCCTGGGCGCGCCACAGGTTGCCGGTCCGCTCGAACAGGCCCTGCGGGTGATATTCGAGCACCAGGAGCACCCGGGTGAGCTCCGGCGTGATCTCGTGGAAGGTCACCGCCCCGTCGACGTATCCCTTCGGGCCCTGCGAGCGCCAGATGATCCGGCTGTCCGGGACCTGTTCGACGATGGTCGACTCCCAGGTGCGGTGAGACCACCAGACCTGGGCCTTCCAGCCGATCTTCTCGTCGGACTTCTGCTCGACGGTCTCGACCTTCTTCATGAAGCTGGGGAAATCCTCGAACTGCGTCCACTGGTTGTAGACCAGCCGGATCGGGGCGCCGATGTCGAGCTGCTCGACGATGTTGGTGACCTTGAGCTTCTTGCCCTTGCCGCCCTTGCCGCCGCCCGCACCGCCGCCGAAGACCCCTTTGATCTTCTCCTTCGCGTAGGCCATGACCGCCGCCCCGATGGGGTGACCGCCGCCTCCCTCGCCGCCGGTGAACCGGCTCACCAGGCCGCCGAGCAGGCCGTGGCCTCCGTCACCCCCCGTGAAGCGGCTCGCGAGGCCGCCGAGCAGGCCGCCGCCTCCGGTGGCACCGTGCTCCACGTAGTTGGTCAGCCGCCCCGCCAGGTTGTCCACCTTGTCGGTCACGGACGACAGGGCCCGTTCGCCCAGGGCGGTCGCGATGTTCTGGAACTCCGCCTTCAGCCGGTGTGTCGGGAGCCCCGCGCCCGCCTCTCGGACGGGCGCCTCTCGGACGTCCTCGCTCATCGGGGTTCACCTCCGTGACCGGGTGACCGGCCGGGTCGGGCGCGGACGGGGCCTCGGCCGCTCCTCGGGTTCGGGCCCCTGATCCTCCTCGTCGTACGGCTCCTCGTACTCCTCTTCCTCGGCCTCGTAGTCTTCGACCGGCTCCGGCCTGCGCGGGGCGGGGCGCCGGGCGCCGGGGCGAGGGACGCGCCGGGCAGCCGGCTCGCGCTCCTCCTCGTCCTCCCGGCGACCTTCGCGGCGGCTCTCCCAACGGTCTTCCGCACGACCTTCCGCGCGACCTTCCGCACGGCCCTCGGGACGGTCTTCTCGACGGCCCTCCGGACGGGGGGCCTTCGGGTGGCGCAGCGCCTCGGCCCGGTCGTGCAGTCTGTCGCTGAGCGCGTCGATCTGGTTGCTGGTCGCCCGCAGCGCCGCCGCCTTGCCGACGTCCACCAGGTCGCCGCGCACCCGCTCGGTGAGCTTGCTCAGCTCGGGGGAGCTGCCGAGAATCTTGGTGCCCTGCTGCAGGATGTTCCCCAGGGCACCCTCTCCGCGCAGCCGACCGGCCAGGATGGCCAGCGCCAGCGTGAACGCGAAGCGCAGCTTGTGATGGCGCCCCAGGTAGTAGCCCGCGATGACCGCCAGGGCCACCTTCAGTCCGTCTTTCATGATCGCCCCTCCCCGGGGTTCGCGGCACGTGCCCGTAAGGCCCGGCACCCGTCTGCGGCGGCAACGCGCGCTCCCGGTCCGCATGCCCTAGAGATGGACAAGGAAACTCATACAGGTCTATAACGGACAGATTTGGGGCTGGCCGAGCCGCGATTTGCGTGGTGTCCCACGGGCGCCCCGCCGGGGATGCCGGGAGCACACCGGACGCCGGAAGCCTTGGCCCGATGCGTGGTTTTCGATGACCCAACCTCGCCCTGCCTGTACCGATTACCCTCCGCAAACCGGGTATTACGAGGACGAATCGAGGGAAACTCCTCGGAAGCCGCAGGGTCGAAGCGGGGGAATCACATGACGGAGACCAACACGCCAACCGGCGGCGGCGTGACAGTCCAGGAGAAGCGCCAGAGCCCGACGAGCCGCACCGGGACGGCGACCGCACCGGCCGGAACGAGCCTCATGACGGAGCGCGGCCGGACGACCATCGCGGACGTCGCGGTCGCGAAGATAGCCGGAATGGCCGCCCGCGAGGTGCGGGGCGTACACGACTTCGGAACGGGGACCGCCCGCGCGATCGGCGCGCTGAAGGGACGTCTCGGAGCCGAGGACGGCGTCACTCGCGGCATTGCGGTGGAGGTCGGCGAACGGCAGGCGGCGGCGGACATCGACCTGATCGTCGATTACGGGGTCGCGATCCCCGACCTGGCGGACGCCGTACGGAGCAACGTGATCAACGCCGTGGAGCGCATGTGCGGGCTGGAGGTCACGGAGGTCAACATCACCGTGGACGACGTGCATCTGCCCAGGCAGGAGGAGCCGCAGGGCGGTGAGGAGCCGCGGGTCCAATGAACGCACGGGCGGCCAGGACCGGTCCGTCCGGTCAGGGCGGAGAGGGCAGGGCGGAGGCGCACCACGTCAGGACGGGAGCGAGCGCCAGAGCCCGCCGATCCGGCGGCGAGCCTGATCGGGGTGCCGGGGCGACGGCCCCCGAGCGGGAGGCAGGGGCCAGGGAACTGGCGGAACGCGTGCTTTCCTGCCCGGATGTGGCCCGGCTGTCCGGCGGGCCGTTCGGGACGGTCGCGACGTATCTGCCCGGATTCCTGATCCCGGGCATCGCCCAACGGGAGGACCACATCGAGGTGCATGTCGTGGCCAGGTACGGGCGTCCGCTGCCGGAGGTGGCGGAGGCCGTGCGGGCCGCGATCGGCCACCTGGCCGGCGAGCGCCGTGTGGACGTCACCATCGCCGACGTCGCGGGCGCCGGCGACCTGCGAGAGGAAGAATGATCATGGAGGAGTTTCCCGTATGGGCGCTGGCCGGGCTCGTGTTCGGCACGGTACTCGGGGTGGTCGGGGCGTTCGGGGGCCTGAGCGCCTTCCTGATCGTCCTGGTTCTCGGCGTCGTCGGCTTCTTCGTCGGCCTGGTGCTCGAAGGCGGCGTCCAGATGCCGACGCTGCACTCCAGACGGCAGTCACCGGGACGCACATGAGCACGCCGGGCGGGCGCGGGACGACCATCGTGTCGGACCGCGCCTTCATGAAGATCGCGGAGCAGGTGGCGGGGGAGGACGAGCACGTCGCCGACCGGCCGCACGTGTCCGGCACGGTGGCCGGGTCGGTCGCGGCGATCCACCTCGACCTCGCGGTCCGCTATCCCACGTCGGTCGCGGGGCTCGCGCACGAGCTGCGCGAGCGGATCCGCAGCCGGATGCGGGAGCTGACCGGCATCACGGTGGAGAACATCGACATCGAGGTGGTCCGGCTCGTTCCCGGTCAGAGGAGGGACGATGATCACAGGCGGCACCCGGTCTGAGCGGCCGGAAGGACTCTTCGTGCCGATGCGCCGCCCCGAGAGCAGGGGCGTGGCGCGCGCGTTCCGGCCGAGGCGGGCCGTACCCGCCGCGATCGCGTCGCTGGCGTTGCTGGTCGTGGGCGGGCTGACCGCGGTCCACGTGATCTCCGCGCTGGTCGGCCGGCCGGTGCGGGTGGTGCCGTACGAGCGGGCGGCGCGCTGGGCGAGCACGACGGCCTGGGCGGACGGCCGGGCCCTGGCGCTGGTGAGCGCCGTGGCGCTGATCGGACTGCTCCTGCTGGCGGCCACCGCGTTCCGCGGCCGTGCGCGGTTGGTGACGCTCAGGACGGGCGATCCCGATCTGGCGGTCGGGGTGTCGCGGCGCACGTTGTCGAACGTGCTGTCGGCTGCGGCGTCCCGCGTTCCCGGGGTCCTGCGGGCGCGGGCCCGGGTCCACGGCAGGCACGCGGACATAAAGGCCAGCACCGGTCTGCGCGACACCACGGCCATGCGCGAGCGGGTCCGCGCCGCCGTCGCCGCGGAGCTCGACCGGCTCGCCCCCGCCCGTCCGATGTCCGTGCACGTGAGAGTGGACGGCCCCGCGTGAGCGGGCGCCGTACCGGAAGGAGGCCGCGGTGAACCGGAAGGTCAACCGGACCGGTCTGGCCATCCTCGGGCTGCTGCTGCTCGCCGGGGGCGGGCTCGCGATCGCCCGCGGGGTGGGGGCATTCGGGGCGCGGGCGGCGAACCAGCCGATCTTCTCGCCGGCGACGTCCGCCTTCGTCGCGGGCAGCTCGTGGTTCTGGCCGGTCGTGGCCGCCGTGAGCGTGGTGATCGCACTGATCGGGCTGGCCTGGCTGCTCGCCCAGCTGCGGATCGACCGGCTGCGCCGGGTGCGGCTGGAGGAGAGCGCCTCCGGCGTCACCGAGGTCGACGGCGGTCCTGTCGGCGCCGCGCTGGCCGATCAGGTGGGGCGGTATCCGGCGGTCCGGCGCGCCCGGGCCGTGCTGCGGGGACGGCCCGACGCCCCCCTGCTCGACCTTGGCGTCTCGGCGCGCGAACCGGCCGACCTGAGCGACCTGGTGACGCGGCTGCACGAGGAGGCCGTGCCCGACGTGCGCGGCACGCTCGGCCTGAGCCGCCTTCCCACACTCGTACGGCTCAGCGTCGAGCGGGGGACCCGGACCCGCGAGGTGCGCTGAGCCGGTCGGACGGACCGGACAGCAGCTCCGCCAGGATGGCGGCGTTGCTGTGTTCGACGTCCCGCGTCGAGGTGAGCAGGGTCAGCGGCCCCGCCTCCGCCAGCTCCCTGAGCCGGTCGAGTACGGCCCGGCGGGCCGGTTCGGCCAGCTCGGCCTCGTAGCGGTCGCGGAACTCCCCGAACAGCTCGGGCCTGTGGCCGTACCAACGTCGCAACTCGCCGGACGGCGCCACATCCCGGGCCCATTCGTCGAGTCGCGCCTCCCCCTTGGGCAGCCCACGCGGCCAGAGCCGGTCGACGAGGACGCGGGCGCCGTCGTCGCCGGTGGGATCGTCGTAAACGCGGCGCACTCTCACGCACCGCACCTTCGGTGCCGGCATCACGCACACCTGCCTTCCCCAGAGCGTCCGCTCACTTTCACCGTACGGCGGACCGTCTCGCGGACGGGCCGCTCACGAGGTGAAAATTTCACCTAGATCACCCGTGTCGTCCCAGGCCAGTCGTGGTTCTCCGGCCGTCGGCAGAGGCCGTCCATGTCCCCGGCCGCCCGGTCGTGCCTATGGTCCGGGCATGAAGATGCGAATGATCACGGCGAGCCTGGCTCTGCTCGGCTCGGTCGCCGCGTCGCTCGTCGTCGGTCAGGCGGCGCGCGCGGACACGACGATCTGCGAGAAGTACGGCAGCACCACCGTTCAGGGCGGCAAGTACGTCGTCATGAACAACGTGTGGGGCAGCAGCGCACCGCAGTGCATCAACGTCACGAACAGCGGCTTCACCGTGACGCAGGCGGGGCACAACAACACGGGCGGCACGCCGGCGGCGTACCCGGCCATCTACGCGGGCTGCCACTACGCCAACTGCTCCACCGGCAGCGGGCTGCCGATGCAGGCGAGCAGCAGCCAGTTCAACAACGTGCAGACAAGCGTCAGCATGAGCTACCCGGGCTCGGGCATCTACGACGCCGCGTACGACATCTGGTTCGACCCGACCCCCCGCACGGACGGCCAGAACACCGGCGCCGAGATCATGGTCTGGCTCAACCACACCGGATCGGTCCAGCCCGTCGGCTCGCGCCGGGCCACGGTCAACCTGGCCGGGGGGACCTGGGACGTCTGGGAAGGCAACATCGGCTGGAACGTCATCTCCTACGTCCGGACCTCTCCGACCAACTCGATCAGCTTCCCCGTCCGCACCTTCTACGACGACGCGGTGAACCGCGGCTACGCCCAGCGGTCGTGGTACCTGACCAGCGTCCAGGCCGGCTTCGAGCCCTGGGTCGGCGGCACGGGTCTGGCGGTGAACAACTTCAGCTACAGCGTCGGCGGTTCGGTGAGCAGCCCCTCTCCCAGCGCGTCGGCGAGCCCGCGTCCGGGCGGCGGCGCCTGCCGCGTCACCTACAGCAAGAGCGAGTGGCAGGGCGGCTTCACCGCGAACCTGACGATCGCCAACAACGGATCCAGCGCGATCAACGGCTGGACCCTCGGCTTCACCTTCCCCAACGGCCAGCAGGTGACCCAGGCCTGGAGCGCCACGGTGACGCAGAGCGGATCGTCGGTGACCGCGCGGAACATGTCCTACAACGCCTCCATCCCGGCCGGGGGCAGCACCTCCTTCGGCTTCCAGGGCACCTGGAACGGCGCGAACGGCAACCCGACGAATTACACCCTCAACGGCACCGCCTGCACCGCCGGCTGATCACCTGATCGGCTGATCCGTCCCGCACGCGACGGCCGGACGCCGGGGTTCCGCCCCGGCGTCCGGCCGCTTGGCGTTCAGCGGTATTCCACGGACTCGGCTCTCGTCTTCGCGTAGCGGGCGACGAACTCCCGGAAGCGGCGGGCCGCCGTGGTCGCCGGCTGGGTGGTGTCCCACGCGATCCCGACCGGCCGGTACGCGCCGCTGTCGGCGATCGGGATCATCCGGACTCCGGGCGGCGGCGGGGTCCGGTCGCCGGCGGGGAGCACCGAGACCCCGAGACCGCTGGCCACCAGGCTCTTGACGGTGGGGAAGTCCTCGGCCTCGGCGACCACGATCGGGGTCACGCCGGTGCTGTGGAGGAGCGGGCGAATGATCCCCCGCAGCCCGATCGTGTGCCGGAGGAGGATGAGCGGCACGTCGACGATGTCGATCACCTTTACCTCGGACCGGCACGCCAGATGGTGGTCGGCGGGCACCACCAGATGGAGCGGCTCGTCCATCAACGGCAGCCAGCTGATCTGGGGCCCGGGCGGCCGGGGAGCGGTGAGGATCATCTCCACCATCCCGGCGAGCAACAGCTTCAGCATGCCCTCGGGCGTGTCCTGCCGCAGGACGAAGCGAACATCGGAGAACTCGCGCTGGTAGGCCCCCAAAACCTCGGGGACCAGCCACGACGCGAAGGAATGGGCGAACGCGAGGCTGACCGGCTCGCGTGGCGGCGCCATCAGGCTCGTGATCCGGTCCTGTGCGACGTCGAGCTCGTCCAGGGCGCGCCGCGCGTGCCGCCGGAACACCTGGCCGTACTCGTTGAGGCGCAGGCGCTGGTGGTTCCGGTCGAACAGCTGCACCCCCACCCCTCTCTCCAACCGGCGCAGGGCCCGGGAGAGCGTCGACTGGGTGATGTGCAGCCGGTCCGCCGCCTGAGTCATGTGTTCGGTCTCGGCGAGTTCCAGGAACCACCGCAGCTCGTCGATGGTCATATCCCCATCATGCGCCGGACGCATGAACCGAGGGCGATGCGGTCATTTCCCTTTTGGCGAGTTTTACGGCAATCCTTGGTTGGGGCAACAGGGGACCCCCTAGGCCCGGGATCGATAGGAGTGAATCGACGGCGATCGACGGCGGATACTGTATACAGTATGTGTTACGCGTCCTGCCCGTGCGGGACGCTGCGCATGCTGAGGAAGGGACAGGCCTTGATCAGGATGTCCACAATTCGATATTGGGCGTGGCGAGCCATGATGGTCGTTCGTCCACGCTCGATCCGCGGGCGCATCACCGCTCTGGTGACGCTCGTGGCCGTGCTCCTGCTGTTACCCATGGGCCTCGCCGAGGCCGAGCTCGGGCACCAGGCACTCACCGACGCGATCTGGCTGGAAGACCGGCAACAGGCCGTCCTGACCGCGGCGGCGTTCCGGGTGGGCCGCCTTACCCATCCCATCGTGCCGACCGTCGCGGGCATCGACCTCGTCCAGGTGGTCGCGCCCAATCACCTCGTCCTCGCCGCCTCGAAGGCCGCGGGCGGCAGGCCTCCGCTGGCCTCGGTCCGGCCCGCGCCGGGCGATCCGGAACGTGACGTGCAGACCTGTGTTCTGAACCGGTGCGTACGGCTGACGGCGCTGCGTGTCTCCCCAGCCGTCGAGTCACCCGTCGTCTACGCGGGCAGGACGGTCGCGGGCCTCACGTCGTCGGGCGCCCTCTCCAAGATCTTCGGCTTCCAGAACGCCACACTGACCGTTCTCGCCGCGCTGGCCGCCTGGACGATCACCGGCCGGACGCTGAAGCCGGTGGAGGCGATCCGCGCCCGGCTCGCCGTCATCAACGGCCACAACCTGAGCGGCCGGGTGCCCGAGCCGTACGGACAGGACGAGATAGCCCGGCTCGCCCGGACGGTGAACGGCACGCTGAGCCGCATCGAGGACGCCAAGCGCCACACCGACCGGGTCATCGCCCAGCAGCGGCAGTTCGTCGCGGACGCCTCCCACGAGTTGCGCACCCCGCTCGCCGGGCTCCGCGCCGAGCTGGAGGAGGGGCATCTACACCCCGAGCAGACCGAGCTGCCGACCCTGATCGAGCGCGCGCTCGTCGACGTTGACCGGCTGGAGTCGATCGTCTGCGACCTGCTGCTGCTGGCGCGGATCCACGCCGGCGCCGGCAAGACGCGCGTGCCCATCGACGTGTCTGAGCTGATCCGCACCGAGCTGGCCCGGCGGTCCGACCCGCTGCCCGTCCGGACGTGCCTTGAGCCCGGCGTGGTGGTCTCGGCCGTCCGCGGGCAGCTCGTCCGCGTGCTCGCCAATCTGATGGACAACGCCCAGCAACACGGCAGGACGCACGTGCTGGTCGAGTTGCGGTCCGCGGGCGATTACGCCGAGCTGGTGGTCGCCGACGACGGGGCGGGCATTCCCGCGCAGGACCGGGAGCGGGTGTTCGATCGGTTCGTCCGGCTGGACGCCGCCCGCAGCCGCGACCGTGGCGGCACGGGGCTCGGGCTGGCCATCGCGAGGGAGATCGCCAACGCGCACGACGGGACGCTGGAGGCCGGGGAGACGTGCCGTGGCGGGGCCCGCCTCGTGGTCCGGCTGCCGATCGCCGAGGACGTGATCAGGAGCCAGGTCTCCTGAACGGTGTTCATTCGATCGCCGCTTGTAGCAAATAGGTGTGCGATGTCCCGTACAGGGGTGAAACATCCTGGTTGATTAGACACGCAAGTATCACTACTTTTGCGCGTGTCCACTGGGGCATCGACGGGAGTGGTCCATGGACCCGACGACGTGGCCTGATCCCCAATCCGCGCGGGACCAGACCGAATTCGTCGACGCCCTGCGCCGGCTTCGCACCGGCACCGGCCTCAGCTACCGCGAGCTCGCCAAACGCGCCGCCTCGGCCGGTGAGTCGCTGCCCATCTCGACGCTTTCCGCCGCGCTGACGCGCGACAGCATGCCCCGCCCCGAGGTGGTCAGGGCCCTGGTCCTGGCCTGCGGCGGCGACGAGGAGACCGTGGCCGGCTGGCTGGCCGTACGGTCGCGGCTGCTCGCGGCCCCCTCGACGCGTGAGCCCGACGCGGGGAGTTCCTCGATGCCTGGGGAGCCGCCGAAGGCGCTCCGGAGAGGGCGGCGCGGTGTCCTTCTCGCCGTCCTGGCGTTCGTGCTCGTCGTCGGCGCCTGGCTGGGCGGCCGGTGGCTGGTGGCCGGCGAGTCCGACCGAGGCGGGGAGCCCGAGCGTGCCGGCGGCGGATATCCCACTCCCGGGCCCACGGATCCCGCCCAGGCGTCCAACGCAGGGCCCGCGCTGGGCGTCGGCCCCTACCGGGTCCATGTGGACAGCACCGGCCTGTGTGTCGGAGAGGGACCGGAGCTGTACAAGAAGTCCGATCGCATCGTCCTCGGTCAGCACGACTGCGCCACCGCGGGCCCGCCGATAACCCTGGAGCCGGTCGGCGGCGCGGTCTACCGGATCATCCTGCATCACCCGCAGTACGGCCCGGGGTGCATGACCGTCGACCTGGGCGGGAAGGGGCCCGGCCTACTGCTCGCCGGCGGCGCCTGTGAGCCCGACCGCCCCGACCAGCGGTTCACGATCGAGGCGAGCGGCAAGGGCGACGGCTACCGCATCCGCTCGCTGTCCGGCCCGCAGTACTGCGTCGGCGTGCTGGAGGCGAGCAGGGAGAAGGGCGTCCAGCTGGTCCAGCAGCGGTGCGCCTCCGGCCGCCACCAGGTGTTCACGTTCGAGCGGCGCGATCCGCCGCCTCGTCAAGGGTCCGCACCACCCACGCCGTGAAGTCGCAGTCGGCCCGTGCCGCGGCGTCCTCCCAGCTCGACCGTTGTTCGACGGACGCCTGCACCCGGATGACTGCCTCCGCGGAGAGCGCGTCCGTCCCGTTCGTACGGTCCGCCCTGATCCGCCTGCGCAGCTCGTTGCGCGACCAGCCCTCGTGCTCGGCCTGGTCGAGCCACCAGTCCTGCTGGTCGGCGGACAGCGCGGCCACCTCCGCGTGGTGCTGGAGGCTGAGGCGGGGCCGTCGTCGCGAGACGTCGACCTTCTTGGCCACCCAGGCGTAGTTGCGGAGGGTCTGCAGATCGAGAGAGGTCCGCTGGACCGCCAGCCGGTAGCGGTCGGGATATTCCTTCTGGCCGTAGACGAGCCAGTCGCCCAGCCACCAGTTCGACGAGTCGGAGATGAGGCTGATCTGCTCGCCGATACGCTGCCACTCCTCGACCGGAAGCTGGGCGGGCAGCCGCAGCCCCGTCCGTCTCGTCTCGGCGACGCGGTTGACGCCGAGCCGTTCCTGCGGGGCGGGTGGATAGCCCCGCCGGCGTACCGGAGTGTTTCCCGGCGCGCCGGCGCGCGCGCCCGCTGGAATCACTCTCATGTCTGTCGTCATCGGCGCTCCTCGCTCGGCGTGGTGTCCCCGTCGCAGATGTCCCGGCCTGAACGTTCAGGCTGGGTGCCTGAACGTTAGGGCCGTGGTCCCGCCGGCAGGCTCCGTTCCGCCGTTCGGAACTGTTCGGAACAGTTCCCGCCCGGCCAACCAGCGGGAACGGGTGAAAGGGCCGCGCGCTGCGGGCGGCCGGTGGATCCCCTAGAGTCGGTCCGGTGTCCCCCGCTCCCCGGCTCGCCTGGCTCGACGCGCTCCGCGGACCCGCCGCGCTGGGCGTGGCGCTGCACCACTCCGCCTGGACGTTCATCCCGGGGGCCTGGGCGGCGGTGGACGGCAGGATCGACGTCGGGACGTGGGGTGTCTTCGTCTTCTTCCTGGTCAGTGGCTATATCATCCCGGCCTCACTGGAACGCGGGGGCGACCTGCGGGCCTTCTGGATCGGCCGGGCCTTCCGCCTGCTGCCGCTGCTGACCGTCGCCCTCGTGCTGGCGCTCCTGCTGGCCCGTGCCGGCGTCTTCGATCTCCATCCCGGCCTCGCGACGCGCCCCCTGCCGCTCTCCGTGCTCGGCAATCTGACCATGCTGCAGGAACTGCTCGGCGTGCCCGCTGTGATCAGCGTCATGTGGACCCTGTCGTACGAGATCGCCTTCTACCTGCTGACGGCCGGGTTGTTCGCGGTGCGGAAGGAGCGGAGGTCGGCTCCCGTCGCGATCGCCCTGGCCATGCTGGCCGTGCCGCTCGGCGCCCTGCTGCCGCGTCCGGCGATCGGCGGCCGGGCCGACGTGGTCGCCGCTCTCTTCGGGGTGGCGGTCGCCTTGGCCGTCGTCGTGTCGTCCCGCGCGTCCGGCGGCCTCCGGGTGGCCGCCGCGGCCGGGGGCGGGGTCCTCGGGCTCGCGCTGGTGATCCTGGGCAGCCGGATCGGCGCCTGGCAGGGGCTGATCATCCTTGCCACGATGTTCGCCGGGACCGCCGTCCACCGGGCGGAGCAGGGCACGATCCGGCGGCGCACCGCCCTCGCCGCCGTGCTCACCGTGCTCGCCTGTGGTGTGTTCGCCAAGCACGACCCCGGCTGGGCTCCGGCCATCCTGCTCGCCGCCGCCGTCTTCGGGGTCGCGTACGCGCTGCGGCGACGGCGCTTCCCCCGGTGGCTCACCGAGCTGGGAGTGATCAGTTTCTCGCTCTACCTACTGCATCCGCTGCTGCTCCGCCTGGCCCCGAACCTCCCGGTGTTCTTCCTCGTCCTGGTGCCGCTCGCCTACCTGACCCATCGCCTGATCGAGGCCCCGGCGCAGCGGCTTGGCCGGCGACTCACGGCGCCGCGCCCGCGCGCTGCCGATAGCCTGGTCCCCTGATGAGCGCAACCCTCGTCGTCAAGGATCTCGCCGCCGGCCACGGCGACCGCGTGCTGTTCTCCGGTCTCGACCTCGTCGTCGCGCCGGGTGACGTCGTCGGGCTGGTCGGCGCCAACGGCGCGGGCAAGTCCACGCTGCTGCGCCTGCTGGCCGGGCTCGCCGCGCCCGAACAGGGGTCCGTACGGGTCAGCCCGCCGTCGGCCGCGATCGGCTATCTGCCGCAGGAGCCGGAGCGGCGGCCAGGGGAGACGGTCTCGGCGTTCCTGGCCCGCCGGACGGGGGTGGCGGACGCCCAGCGCGCCCTCGACCTCGCGACCGAGGCGCTGGCGAACGGCGACCCCGGCGACGCGTACGCCGAGGCGCTGGAGCGGTGGCTCGCACTCGGTGGCGCCGACCTGCCCGATCGCGCCGGCGAGGTGGCGGCCGACCTCGGGCTCGCGGTCGACCTGGATCAGCCGATGACCTCCCTGTCCGGCGGGCAGGCCGCCCGGGCCGGTCTCGCCTCGCTGCTGCTCAGCCGCTATGACGTGTTCCTGCTCGACGAGCCGACCAACGACCTCGACCTCGACGGCCTGGAACGGCTGGAGCGCTTCGTGTCCGGCCTGCGCCCGGGGGTCGTCGTGGTCAGCCACGACCGCGAGTTCCTCGCCCGCACCGTGACCGGTGTCGTCGAGCTCGACCTCGCGCAGCAGCAGGTCAACGCCTACGGCGGCGGTTACGAGGCCTACCTGCGGCAGCGCGAGGTGGCGCGCAGGCACGCCCGGGAGAAATACGAGGAATACGCCGCCACCAGGACCGACCTGGAGGCGCGGGCCAGGACCCAGCGCGCCTGGATGGAGAAGGGCGTCAAGAACGCCCGCAGGAAGGCGCCCGACAACGACAAGCTCGGCCGCAAGTTCCGCAGCGAGACGACCGAGAAGCAGGCGGCCAAGGCGCGGCAGAGCGAGAAGATGATCGAGCGGCTGGAGGTCGTCGAGGAGCCGCGCAAGGAGTGGGAGCTGCGCATGGAGATCGCCGCCGCGCCCCGCTCGGGCGCCGTGGTGTCCACTCTGCGCGGCGCGGTGGTGCGCCGGGGCACCTTCACCTTGGGCCCGGTCGACCTGGAGATCGGCTGGGCGGACCGGGTCGCCGTCACCGGTGCGAACGGGTCGGGCAAGACCACGCTGCTGGGCGCGCTCCTCGGCCGGGTGCCCCTCGCCGAGGGCAGCGCCGCCCTCGGCCCCGGTGTGGTCGTCGGCGAGATCGATCAGGCCCGGCTGCTGTTCGAAGACGACGCGCGGCTGCTCGACGCCTTCGGCGAGGCGGTCGGGCTGCCCACGGCCGACGTGCGCACCGTGCTCGCAAAGTTCGGCCTGCGCGGCGATCACGTGCTACGCCCGACGGCGACTCTGTCGCCCGGGGAGCGGACCCGGGCGGCGCTGGCGCTGCTCCAGACCCGCGGGGTCAACCTGATCGTGCTCGACGAGCCCACCAACCACCTCGACCTGCCCGCGATCGAGCAGCTGGAGTCGGCCCTCGACGGCTACGCCGGGACTCTGCTGCTCGTGACCCATGATCGGCGGCTGCTCGACGCGGTCAGGGTCACCCGCCACCTGCGGGTCCGCGACGGACGGGTGACCGAGGACTGACCGCGTGGGGCCGGCCCCCGGCGGTGTGCCGGGAGCCGCCAGGAGTGCGTCAGTTCACGTATGCCCACAGGTCGTAGGTGTAGTTCCAGCCGTTCTGCGGCTGATGCGTGCTGCACCACCAGACGTTCCATCGGCCGTTCTGGTAACCCGACTGCCCGAACGAGATGCAGATGTCGTACGGCAGGTTCGAGTAGACCATCTGAAGGGTCGAGGCGTTGGCGGGGGCGGCCGAGGTCACGGCCGGGGCGACGACGGCCGTGGCGACGAGCAGGAGGGCTGCGAGTCGATGACGCACGGATTCTCCTTGGCGAGGATCGGTGACCGGATACTCGCATTGCACGGCGCGGCGGTCGGACCGGCAACGGCCCCGCGCGCCGGACTCTGGGATGCAGGGCCGATGCCCCTCGCCGGGTCGCACGACGTGTAACTTTCACCGGCCGCCGCCGCGTCGGTTGCCACCTGGGCTCGCTCCCGCGCTCAGTCGGCGGCGGCCGAAATCAGGGCCGAAGGCGGCACGGCCGTCTTCGTGGCGACAGACGTCACCGTGGAGGAAGAGGTGGCGGCCCTCGTCGGCACCGCGACGGCCGAGTTCGGCCGCCTCGACGGCGCGTTCAACAACGCCGGCGGCGGCAGCGTCATGGGGCGGATCCGGGAGATCGACGAAGCGTCCTGGAACTCTGTGATCAGCGTGAATCTGACCAGTGTGTTCTTCAGCCTCAAGCACGAGATCCCGGCACTCGTGGCGTCCGGAGGCGGCGCCATCGTGACGGGCGTACGGTCACCCGTGATTCCCGGCCGGTGCGGTGCCGGTTCGGCGGCACCGCACCGGCCGCCGGTTCCGCTAGCCCTTGATGCAGATCACGTAGATGGTGCCGCTGACGCCCTTGCCCCAGAGCCTCCAGCCGACCGCCTTGTCGTTCTCGATGAGCGGCGCGTTCGTGGTGATGTAGGGCTGGCCGTTGCCGCCGGCGATGAAGCCGCCGCCGGTGGCGACCGTTCCGCTCGGGCACTTGACCTCGTCGCCGCCGCCGTTGGCCGGCAGGTAGAGAGAATCCGCCTTGGTGGTCACGGTGGCCGATCCACCCCCAGGGCCGGCCGGACCGGCCGGACCCGCCGGGCCCTCGGGGCCGCGCGCTCCCGTGTCGCCCTTCGGGCCCTGGGGACCCGCCGGGCCGCGCTCGCCCGGCGCGCCCTTCTGACCCGGGGCGCCGGTCTCGCCCTTGTCGCCCTTGGGACCCTGCGGCCCGGCGGCGCCGGCCTTGCCGTCGTCGCCCTTGGGACCCTGCGGGCCCTGCGGGCCGGCGGCGCCCGTGTCGCCCTTCGGGCCCTGGAGACCCTGGAGGCCGCGCGGTCCCTGGAAGCCGCGCGGGCCCTGCGGCCCCTGCGGACCGGTGCCGCCGATGCCCGCCGGCCCCTGCGGACCGGTCTGGTTCCAGTGAACCTTCGTCTCGGTCGGACGGCAGGTGGTCGTGGAGCCGACCAGGCGCATGTAGCGCGTCGTCTTGTTCACACACGCGAAGAGCATGCTGTTGCTCGCCGACGAAGCGGTGGCAGCGCCACCGAGAACCAGGAACGACCCGGCCAGGGCGCCGGCCGTCACGAGGCCGATGCTCCGACCGCCCGGCAGTTTGATAGCCACGGGACTTCCCTTTCTGAGGCACGCGAGGTGCGTGGAAATTCAGGGGTACGAGTGATTTACGCCCCAGGGGAAGCGGTGGTTGTCATGCCGGACATCACGTATGCGCATCGCCGGTAGGAGTCAGCCGCGGCTGTCAACGGCTCCGGGCGACACGGGCGTCAGCGGGGCTCGCTACCGCCGGCGAGCCGGGCCACGCCGCCGACGAAGTGCCCACCGCTCGGGGGACGCTCGCGGAAGCCGCCCTCCGGCCGCCACTCGGAGACGGGTACGACGCCCTCCGGTGAGAGCTGGAAGCCGTCGAACAGGCTGGTGATCTCCGCCACGGAACGCATGGTGATCTGCATGTTCGCCCGCTCGTAGACCGCCGTGCCCTCCCTCTGGGCCTCCGGGCTCAGGTCACCGGGCGTGGCGTGGCTGATCACCAGGTGGCTGCCCTCGGGGAGCCAGGCGCGCATCGTGTCGACGATCTCGCGGGCCTGCCCGCCGGGGATGAAGTGCAGAAGCGCGATCATGATGACGGCGATGGGCTGTCCGCGGTCGAACAGCCCGGCGATGTCGGGGTGATCCAGCAGCGCGGCCGTGTCGCGCACGTCGGCGTGCACCATGCGGACCGGCCCGTCGGGGGCGCCGGCCAGCAGAGCGTTACCGTGGACGACCGCGATCTCGTCGCTGTCCACATACGCGATCCGGGCATCGGGCGCGACGCGGTGGACGATCTGATGGACGTTCTCGGCGGTGGGCAGGCCGGAACCGATGTCGAGGAACTGGCGCACACCCGCCTCGGCCAGGTGCCGTACGGTGCGCATGAGAAAGGCCCGGTTCTCCCGGGCCCGCTGCCGGAGATACGGCACGATCCGGATCAGGGCCTCGGCCGCCTCACGATCGGCGGCGAAATTGTCCTTGCCGCCGATCAGATAGTCGTAGATGCGGGCGGCGTGGGGCACGTCGGGGTTGATTCCCAAGGCGAGGACGTCGTTCGTTGACACGGTGGCGGGCCTTTTCCGGACTCGGCGGATGAATAGGGACGCGAAAATCAGCGAAACGCGCCCTTATTTTACTGATCACGTGCCGGATGTGAAGAACGTACGGTTGTGGACGCCGGGCGACGAGAAAATCGTTCGCCCCCGCCCTGCGCGTTGCGGGACCATGGCCACGGCGACGTCGGCATTCGGGAGGGCTGATGACGACACTCGGCGCGATCGATGATTCCAAAAACGACCAATCCGTGCGCAGATCGGCGGTTCTGCTGGCGCTGCGCTACTACTGCGGCGAGCTGAGAAGCGATTGGCGGGTCGCGCTACCGGCCCTGACACTGCCGGCGCTCGGGAACATCTGCCAGCTCTATCTCGCGCCGCTGGCGGTGGCGGGGCTCGTGGGGCGGCTGTCCGGTGGCGGGGCGGGGTCCGTCGAGGTGCTCCTGCCCTACGTGCTGGGTTTCGGCGCGCTGCTGTTGACCGGTGAGGCGCTGTGGCGGGTGGCGATTCACTTCCTGAACCGGACCGACGGCCTGGGCGTCGAACGGCTCGGCATGGTCGGCATGGACAAGTTGCTGGCCAAGGACACCGCGTTCTTCCACAACAACTTCGCCGGCTCGCTGACCAAACGGGTGCTGGGATTTTCGGCCAGATTCGAGGATTTCGCCGACACACTCACGGTCTCGATCGTCGCCAAGGTGGTGCCCCTGGCCTTCGCCTCGGTGGTGCTGTGGCGATATCACCCGCTGCTGGTCCTCGTTCTCGTCGGCCTCATTTTCATCGCCGGCGTTCTCGCCGCTCCGCTCATCCGCCGTCGCCAGGCGATAGTCGACGAACGCGAGGCCGCCAAGGTGCTGGTGTCGGGCCACGTCGCCGACGTGCTCACCAATATGGAGACGGTCCGCGCGTTCGCGGCCGAGGACCGCGAAGCGGTCGAATACCGGGCCAGGATCGCGGAGCAGCGCAGGTTGTCGATCCGTTCCTGGGATTACAACAACCTCCGGGTGGACGCCGTCGTCGTTCCGTTCTCTGTGCTCACCAGCGCCCTTGGTCTGCTCGTCGCCGTGGCGCTCCGCGGGGGTCTCGGCGTGGAGGCCATCGTGGTGACGTTCACCTATTACACGAACGCGACCAGCATCATGTTCGAGTTCAACCAGACCTACCGCCGCATGGAGAGCGTGCTCACCGAGGCGGCACAGTTCACTGAGCTGCTCCTGGTGCCGCCGACCGTGCTGGATCCGCCCGACCCGCAGCCGCTCCGCCCCGCCGACGCGAGCATCCGCTTCGAACGGGTGAAGTTCGCGTACAACGACGGCCCGCTCCTCTTCGACGACCTGGACCTCGACATCCCCAGCGGCACCAAGATCGGCCTGGTGGGCCGGTCCGGTGGCGGCAAGAGCACACTCAGCCGCCTGCTCCTCCGTCTCATGGATATAAACGGGGGCAGGATCCTGATCGGCGGGCAGGACATCGCCCGGCTGCGTCAGACGGATCTGCGCAGCCTGATCGCCTACGTCCCGCAGGAACCGGCCATGTTCCACCGGTCCGTGCGCGACAACATCGCGTTCGCCCGGCCGGGGGCCACCGACGGCGAGATCCTCCGGGCCGCGCGGGCGGCGCACGTCACGGAGTTCGTCGAGGCGCTGCCGGACGGGTTCGACACCCTGGTCGGGGAGCGCGGCGTCAAGCTCTCGGGCGGGCAGCGGCAGCGCATCGCGCTCGCGCGCGCCATCCTGCGCGGCGCCCCGATCCTGCTGCTTGACGAGGCGACCAGCGCGCTCGACTCCGAGAGCGAGATCCTCGTCCAGGAGGCCCTGTGGCGGCTGATGGAGGACCGCACCGCGCTCGTGGTGGCCCACCGCCTGAGCACCGTCGTCCGCATGGACCGGCTTCTCGTCCTCGACCGGGGACGCGTCGTGGAGCAGGGCTCCCACAGCGAGCTGCTCCAGGCCGAGGGCGTCTACGCCGGGCTCTGGCACCACCAGTCCGGCGGCTTCCTCGTCGACGACGACCCCCCGGCCCCGCTCGACCGTCCCGCGCTCGCGCCGCGGCCGTTCGGCCGGAGCTCAGCGGACGCAGCAGGTGGAGCAGGGATCGGCCTCAGGCAGGGTGATCCACAGGCAGCAGGTGCGGCGGCGGAAACCGTCGCCCTCGGCGGTGACCAGCCCGGCCACGGGCGGGCCGATGTCCTCCAGCAGCCGGGCCGCTCCCGCCTGGTCGCCGAGCAGGACTAGCGGGTGGACGACCGCCTCCGCGGTCGAGCCCCACAGAGTCCGCTCACCCACCTTGGTCAGCGCGCCCAGCGCCGTGATCAGCGGGCGCTGCCCGTCGGCGAGGGCCTCGCGCACCGCCGTGGCGGCGTCGGGCACGACGACCGTGCCCGGGGTTCCGGCCAGGGGGTCGCCGGGAAGGACCGCGACGGTCACCCGGGTCGCGGCGACCGTGACGCCCGCCGCCGACTCCTTGACCACCGTGTCGCCGAAGCGCATCAGCGGCACCCGCCGTTCGAGCGCCCACCCCAGGGCCATCGGCAGGGTGTGCCAGTAGCCGTACGTCTTCCACAGCAGGGCCGCCGCCACGTGCGGCGGCGCGCCCCACCGCTCGGCGGTCCGGTCGACCAGGAGGCGCAGCCCCTCGTACGGCTCCCGCACCAGGTCGGCCACGGGCAGCCAGCCGGGAGAGTCGTCGGCGAGCAGCCCTGGGAGCACGCCGAGCACGCCCCCGCGCTCGGCGGCGAGGCCCTCCAGGTGGTTAGAGAGGATGTCGAGCACGGTTTCTCCTCCGGAGATCGGGTGCGTCAGCGGGGACGGGGCAGCGTCCCGGAACACCTCGGCGCTCATGCCGTGGCCCGCCGTACGGCCTGTGCGGCCTGGGCGGCCTGCGCGGCACGTCTCCGGGCGGCGGGCACGACGAGCGGGGTGCCGGTCTCCGGGTCGTCGACGACCCGGCAGGGCAGCCGGAAGACCTCGTTGACCAGGTCGGCGGTCACCACGTCCTTCGGCGCGCCGGCCGCCACCACCCGCCCGTCGCGCATCGCGACGAGGTGGGTGGCGTAACGGGCGGCGTGGTTGAGGTCGTGGAGCACCGCCACGAGCGTGCGGCCCTCCTCCTCGTGCAGCCGCGCGCACAGGTCGAGGATCTCGATCTGGTGGGCGATGTCCAGGTATGTCGTGGGCTCGTCCAGCAGCAGCAGCGGCGTCTGCTGCGCGAGGGCCATCGCGATCCAGACGCGCTGGCGCTGACCGCCGGACAGCTCGTCGACGACGCGGTCGGCGAGGTCGGCCACCCCCGTCGCCTCCATCGACTCCCGGACCACGCGTTCGTCCTCCCTCGACCACTGGCGCAGCAGCGACTGGTGCGGGTATCGGCCCCGACCGACCAGTTCCACCACGGTCATGCCCTCCGGCGCGACGGACGATTGGGGCAGCAGGCCCAGGACGCGGGCGACCTTCTTGGCCGGCAGGCAGGTGACGTCCCGCCCGTCCAGCAGTACGGCTCCCGCGGCCGGCTTGAGAGTGCGCGACAGCGCCCGCAGCAGCGTGGACTTGCCGCACGCGTTGGGCCCGACGATCACGGTGAAGGACCGGTCCGGGATGGCGACGGTCAGGTCCTCGGCGATGACGCGCCGGTCGTAGGCGAGCGTGAGCGCGCTCCCGGCCAGCCGCGACGGCGAACTCCGGTGACGCTGTGGGTCCGTCTCCGCCCCCGTGATGGCGCCGCGTTCCATGTCCGAGACTCCGTTCCCATTCAAATCCGGCCCGCCCCGCGCTCGCGGGCGAGCAGCCAGACGAGGTAGCCGCTGCCGGCCACGCCGGTCAGCACCCCGACGGGCAACTGGTGATCGCCGAACAGCCGCTGCGCCGCCCAGTCGGCCGTCACCAGCAGCGCCGCGCCCGTGCACGCCGAGGCGAGCAGGTTCGGCCCGGGCGCACCGGTCAGCCGCCTGGAGACCTGCGGCGCGGTGAGCGCCACGAACGACACCGGACCCGCGGCGGCCGCCGCCAGCGACGTGAGCAGCACCGCCGCGGCCAGCACGGCGAGCCGGACGCGCTCCACCCGGACGCCGAGGGCGCCCGCCAGGTCGTCGCCCATCTCGATCACCCGTACGGCGCGTCCGTGGCCGATGAGCGCCACCGGCACCAGCACGGCCATCGCGGCCGCCAGCGGCAGGGCCTGCTGCCAGCCCCGGCCGTCCAGGCTGCCGGTGAGCCAGAGCACCGCCCGGGCGGCCTCCATGAGCTGGGCCCGGGTGAGCAGGTAGCCGTTGACTCCGGTGAGGATGGCGAGGGCGCCGATGCCGATCAGCACGAGCCGGGCGCCGTGCACGCCCTTCCGCCAGGCCAGGGCGTAGATCGCGACACCGGTGAGGAGGCCGCCGAGCACCGCGCCGCCGGCCAGCGCCAGGCTGTCGCCGCCCGCGACGACCACGACGAGCGCCCCGGTCGACGCGCCCTGGGTGAATCCCAGCATGTCCGGGCTGCCGAGCGGGTTCCGTACGAGCGACTGGAAGAGCGCGCCGGCCAGGGCCAGCGCGCCGCCGACGAGCAGGGCGGTGACCACGCGGGGCAGCCGCAGCTCGTTGACGACGAAGTCCTGGGCGGGGGTGCCGCCGCCCAGGGCGGCGCGCAGGACCTCGGCCGGGCTCATCGGATAGTTCCCGCCGCCGATCGTGAACACGCCGACGGCGAGCGCGAGCACCGCGCAGGCCGCTCCGGCGGCGAGCGCGCGCGGCCGGAAGCGCACGGAGCGGTCGCCGGGCAGATGTACGACGGTCATGTCCGGGCGACCCTCGCGCGACGGGCGAAGTAGAGGAAGAACGGGCCCCCGGCCACCGCGGTGACGATGCCCGCCTGCAGCTCGCCCGGCCGGCCCAGCACGCGGCCGAGCACGTCGGCGCCGAGCAGCAGCACGGGCGCGAGCACCGCGCAGTAGGGGAGCACCCAGCGCAGGTCGGGGCCGGTCAGCGCCCGGACGAGATGGGGCACCATGAGGCCGACGAAGACGATCGGCCCGCAGGCGGCGGTGGCCGCGCCGCACAGCAGCGTCACCGCCACGATCGCGGCCGTACGCACCAGGCCGGGGCGAGCGCCGAGGGCGCGGGCGGAGTCGTCGCCGAGCGCGAGCGCGTTGAGCGGCCGGGCCAGCCCCAGCGAGAGCACCAGTCCGGCCGCGACGAAGGGCAGCACCGCCGCCGACGTCGCGTTCTGCGCGCTCGCCAGCGAGCCGACCGTCCAGAACCGCATCTTCTCCAGGGAGTCGGAGTCGAGCAGCATCACGGCGCTGACGTAGGAGTACAGCGCGGCGTTGAGCGCGGCGCCGGCCAGCGCCAGCCGGGCCGGGGTCGCTCCGCGCCCGCCGCCCACCGCGTACACCAGGGCGGAGACGACGGCCGCGCCGGCCAGTGAGAACCAGACGTAGCCGCCGAACGAGGTCATCCCGAGGAACGCGGTGGCCGTGGCGACCGCGGCCGAGGCGCCCGCGTTGATCCCGAGCAGCCCGGGGTCGGCGAGCGGGTTGCGGGTCAGCGCCTGCATGACGCCGCCCGCCAGGCCCAGCGCCGTCCCGGCGAGCAGCCCGAGCAGGGTGCGCGGCAGCCGCATCTCGCGCACCACGGTCCACGCGGCGGAGCCGTCGTCGAAGACGCCCCGCCACACGGCGCCCGCCGAGAGCTGCCTCGCGCCGAACGCCACGCTGAACGCCAGCACGGCGACCAGGACGAGCGC
This sequence comes from Microbispora oryzae, assembly GCF_017896165.1. Lineage (GTDB taxonomy): Bacteria > Actinomycetota > Actinomycetes > Streptosporangiales > Streptosporangiaceae > Microbispora > Microbispora oryzae. The sequence continues at coordinate 84,887 of NZ_JAFCNB010000023.1, read as the reverse complement.
CGCGCCCGCGAGCCCGGCGGCGCGCAGCGCGTTCCGCTCGCCGGGAGGTCGTACGGGCATGGCGGCTCCCTACTGGACAACTTAGGTTAGGTTACCCTAAAAAAGTATCTACTTAGGTAAGCCTAACCAAACCTTGCTGCCGAGAGAAAGACGGAAATCCATGTCGCATCCCGCGATCGCCCGAACGTCCGGCCGGCCGATGACCAGGCGTGGTCTGCTCGCATTGGGCGGCGCGGCCACCGTCGGCGTCCTGCTCGCCGCCTGCGGGACGGCGGACGGGGGGACATCGTCAGGGTCGCCGTCCGGCTCTACGGCGGGCGGGGGCTGGTCGTTCACCGACGACCGCAAGGTGACAGCCGACGCGGAGGCGGCCCCGTCGCGCATCGTGGCCTTCACCGGCACCGCCGCCGCGCTCGTGGATTTCGGCCTCGGCGAGAAGATCGTCGGGGTCTTCGGCGAGACGAGGAAGGCGGACGGCACGCCCGAGCCCCAGGCGGGCGACCTGGATTTGAGCAAGGTGACGATCCTCGGCAACGCGTGGGGTGAGTTCGACATCGAGAAGTACGCCGCCCTGCGGCCCGGCCTGCTCGTCACCCACATGTACGACCCCGGCGCGCTGTGGTACGTGCCGGACGAGAGTAAGGACAAGATCCTCGGGCTCGCCCCCAGCGTGGCGATCACCGTGGCCCGGACCCCGATGACCGAGCCGATCAAGCGGTACGCGGAGCTGGCCGAATCGCTCGGCGCCGACCTCGACGCGCCGAAGGTCGTCCACGCCAAGGCCCGGTTCGAGGCCGCGGCCGAGGCGGTGCGGCAGGCCGTCGCCGCCAATCCCGGGATCACGGTCATGGCCGCCTCCGGCAGCCCCGACCTGCTGTACGTGTCCAACCCCGGGGTCGGCACCGACCTCATGTACTTCGCCCAACTCGGCGTCGATCTCGTCACGCCGGACAAGCCCGGCACCGGCGGCTACTTCGAGAGCCTGAGCTGGGAGAACGCCGACAAATACGACGCCGACCTGATCCTGCTCGACAACCGCGGCACGGCTCTGCAGCCCGCCGCCCTCGCGGCCAAGCCCACCTGGGCCAAGCTTCCCGCCGTCAAGGCCGGTCAGGTCGCCCCCTGGGACGCCGTCCCGCGGTTCTCGTACGCGGGTGCCGCGCCGCTGCTGGAAAACCTCGCCACGGCCATCCGGAACGCCAGGAAGGTCAGCTGATCATGAAGATGGACGGGCGGCCCGTCGACGTCGCCAAGCCGCACCTTTTCAACGAGCGCACCCTGGACGGCTACCGGCGGACCCTGGCCGACGGGATCGATCGGGTGGTCTCCCGGATCGGCCGCGCCGACCGGCCGTTCACCGGCATCTCCGCCGCCGCGCTGGCCCGCGAGATCGCCGAGGTCGACCTGGACCGCCCGCTGGGCGAGGCCGCCGTCGCGCTCGACGAGTTGGAGGACGTGTACCTCAGGGACGCCGTCTACTTCCATCACCCGCGCTACCTCGCCCACCTCAACTGCCCGGTGGTGATCCCGGCCCTGCTCGGCGAGGCGGTGCTCACGGCCGTCAACTCCTCGCTCGACACCTGGGACCAGAGCGCGGGCGGCACGCTCATCGAGCGTCGCCTGATCGACTGGACGGCCGGGCGGCTCGGGCTCGGGCCGTACGCCGACGGGGTGTTCACCAGCGGCGGCACCCAGTCGAACCTGCACGCGCTGCTGCTGGCGCGCGAGGAGGCGCTGGCCGGCGGACGCGAGAAGCAGCACCGGCTGCGCGTGATCACCTCCGAGGCCGCGCACTTCAGCGTGCGGAAGTCGGCGAAGCTGCTCGGCCTCGCCCCCAACGCGGTGATCGTGGTGGAGACCGACGCCGACCGGCGGATGCGGCCCGCCGCGCTCGCCCGCGAGCTCGACCGCTGCCGCCGGGAGAACCTGCCGGTCATGGCCGTCGTCGCCACCGCGGGCACCACCGACTTCGGCTCGATCGACCCGCTGCCCGAGATCGCCCGTCTGTGCGCCGGGGCCGGGGCGTGGCTGCACGCCGACGCGGCGTACGGCTGCGGGCTGCTGGTCTCCCGCACCCGCCGGCACCTGCTCGACGGCGTCGAACGCGCCGACTCCGTCACCGTCGACTTCCACAAGTCCTTCTTCCAGCCGGTCAGTTCGAGCGCGGTGCTGGTCCGCGACCGCGCGGTGCTCCGGCACGCCGCCTACCACGCCGACTACCTCAACCCCGCGGGGACGGCCGGGCGGATCCCCAACCAGGTCGACAAGAGCCTGCAGACCACCCGCCGCTTCGACGCGCTCAAGCTCTGGCTGACCCTGCGCGTCATGGGCCCGGACGCGATCGGCGCGCTGTTCGACGAGGTGGTCGACCTCGCCGCGGCCACCTGGGTCCTGCTGAACGAGGACCCGCGCTTCGAGGTCGTCACCAGGGCGCAGCTCAGCACGGTCGTGTTCCGCTACCTGCCCGCCGATCCGGGGCGCGCGCTCGCCGGCGAGGCGAACCTGTACGCCCGGGAGGCGCTGGCGGCGTCCGGCGCCGCCATGGTCGCCGCGACCAGGGTCGACGGCCGCCACTACCTCAAGTTCACCCTGCTGAACCCCGAGACCACGCTGGACGACATCGCGCACGTCCTCGATCTCCTGGCCGGTCACGCCGAGCGGTACGTGAACGACCGGGTCCCGCTCGGCGTGTCCGCCGGCTGACCCCGCCTTCGACGCCCACATCGGAGACACGCATGTCCACGCACGACTTCATCGCGATCGGGCTGGGTCCGCACAACCTCGGCCTGGCCTGCCTGACCGAGCCGATCGGCGAGCTCGACGGGCTGTTCCTGGAGCGCAGGCCCGGCTTCGACTGGCACCCGGGGATGCTGCTCGAGTCGGCCACGCTCCAGACGCCGTTCATCGCCGACCTGGTCACCCTGGCCGACCCGACCTCCCCCTACTCGTTCCTCAACTACCTCAAGGAGTCGGGGCGGCTCTACCCCTTCTACATCCGCGAGACCTTCTACCAGCTCCGCACGGAGTACAACGCCTACTGCCGCTGGGCCGCGGCGCGCCTGCGCGGCGTCCGCTTCGGCCAGGAGGTCACCTCGGTGACGTACGACGAGAGGGACGGGCTCTACACGGTCCACGTGACCGACACGAGCGCCGGGGGAACGGCCGAGCACCGGGCGCGGCACCTCGTGCTCGGCACCGGCACCCCGCCGTACCTGCCCGAGCCGTGCCGGGAGCTGGGCGGCGACCTCGTCCACGCAGCCGGATACCTGGACGCCAGGGCCGCGTTGCGGGGCAAGGAGAGCATCACCGTCGTCGGCAGCGGCCAGAGCGCGGCCGAGATTTACCACGACCTGCTGTCCGGCATCGACACCCACGGCTACCGGCTCACCTGGGTGACCAGGTCGCCCAGGTTCTTCCCGTTGGAATACACCAAGCTCACGCTGGAGATGACCTCCCCCGACTACGTGGACTACTTCCACGCGCTGCCGGAGGACACCCGCTACCGGCTGGAGTCGGAGCAGAAGGGGCTGTACAAGGGCATCGACTCGGAGCTGATCAACGGCATCTTCGACCTGCTCTACGCCAAGACCGTGCGCGGCCCGATCCCCACCCGGCTGCTGACCAACACCGAGCTGCGGACCGCGTCGTATGACGGCGGCGAGTATGTGCTCGGGCTGCGCAACGTGGAGCAGGGACGCGACTTCTCGCTGGTCACCCAGGGTCTGGTGCTGGCGACCGGCTACCGCTACGAGGTGCCCGCCTTCCTTGAGCCGGTGCGCGACCGCATCCGCCGGGACGGCCGCGGCCGCCTCCGGGTCGCGAGGAACTACAGCGTCGACGTCACCGGCCGGGGGATCTTCCTGCAGAACGGCGCCACCCACGCGCACAGCGTCACCTCGCCCGACCTGGGCATGGGGCCCTACCGCAACTCGTGCGTCATCCGCGAGCTGCTGGGCCGCGAGTACTACCCGATCGAGAAGACCATCGCGTTCCAGGAGTTCGGGGCGCCCGAGGATGTGATCAGATGAGCGAGATCGTCTTCACCCGCACCGGCGACCGGCTCGGCGAGTTCGCCGTACGGACCCTCGACGTCGACGCGGACGCCGCGACGCTGCACCGGTGGGTGACCCACCCCAAGGCCGAATTCTGGCTGATGGGGGACGCCGACCTCGGCCGCGTCGCCGCCGGCTACCGCGCGATCGTCGATCATCCGCACCACGACGCGTTCGTGGGGCTGGCCGGCGGCGAGCCCGCGTTCCTGGTCGAGCGGTACGACCCCGCCCACGTCGAGCTCGCCGGCCTCTACGACGCGGAGGAGGGCGACGTCGGCATGCACTTCCTGTGTGCGCCGGCGGCCACCCCGGTCCACGGCTTCACGCTGGCCGTGATCACCACGGTCATGGAGATGCTCTTCGCCGACCCGGCGGCCCGGCGCGTCGTGGTCGAGCCGGATGTGCGCAACACCGCGGTCCACCGGCTCAACGCGGCCGTGGGCTTCGAGGTCGTCGGGCGGATCGCCAAGCCGGAGAAGGAGGCGCTGCTGAGCGTCTGCACCCGCGACCGGTTCCGCGCCGCCACCCGGGGGGTGCGCGCGTGAATCCCCGCGACGCCGTCTCCCATCTGACACCGGACAACTGGGCGCGCGCCAACCGGCACCTGGTCCGCAAGGCGCTCGCCGAGTTCGCCCACGAGCGGCTGATCGTCCCCGCGCCGGCGGGCGCCGGCCGTTACGCCGTACGCTCCGACGACGGCACGGTGGAGTACCGGTTCGCCGCCGACCTCCTGTCACTCGACCACTGGCGGATCGGGGGCATCACCCGCCACCGGGTCGCCGACGGCGCGGAACTCCCGCTCGACGCGCTCGACCTGTGCGCCGAACTGCGCGGGTCGCTCGGGCTGAGCGACGAGGTCATCCCCGTCTACCTGGAGGAGATCGGCTCCACCCTGTCGGGCCTCGCGTACAAGCTGGCCAAGCCTCCCGTCGGCGCGGCCGAGCTGGCCGAGGCCGGCTTCCAGGCCGTCGAGACCGGCATGACCGAGGGCCATCCGTGCTTCGTGGCGAACAACGGGCGGATCGGCTACGGCATCCACCAGTACCACCGTTACGCTCCGGAGGCCGCCCGCCCGGTGCGGCTGATCTGGCTGGCCGCCCACCGCGACCACGCCGTCTTCACCTGCTCGGCAGATCTGGACTACGACCGGCTGATGCGAGCCGAGCTGGGCGACGAGGTCCTCGGCCGGTTCGCGGCCACCCTGACCGGCCTCGGCCTCGACCCCGCCGACTATCTGCTCATCCCGGTGCATCCCTGGCAGTGGTGGAACAAGCTGTCGGTGACGTTCGCCGGCGAGGTCGCCCGGCGGCGGCTGGTCTGCCTCGGCTCCGGCGACGACGAGCACCTCGCCCAGCAGTCGGTCCGCACCTTCTTCAACGTCACCGACCCGGCCAAGCACTATGTGAAGACCGCCCTGTCGGTGCTGAACATGGGCTTCATGCGGGGCCTGTCCGCGGCGTACATGGCGGCGACCCCGGCGATCAACGACTGGGTCGCGGGTCTCGTCGCGGGCGACGCGACCTTCCGGGCGACCCGGCTGACGATCATCCGGGAGCGGGCCGCCGTCGGCTACCGCCATCGGCAGTACGAGGCCGTCACCGGCAGGCACTCGCCGTACCGGAAGATGCTCGCGGCGCTGTGGCGGGAGAGCCCGGTCCCCGCGCTCGAACCCGGCCGGCGCCTGGCCACCATGGCGTCCCTGCTGCACGTCGACCACGAGGGAAGGTCGTTGGCCGCAGCGCTGATCGAGCGGTCGGGCCTGGCCGCCGAGGAGTGGCTGCGGCGCTACCTCGACGCGTACCTGACCCCGCTGCTGCACGCCTTCTACGCGTACGACCTGGCGTTCATGCCGCACGGAGAGAACGTCATCCTCGTCCTGGACGGCGGCGCGGTCGAGCGGGTGATCTTCAAGGACATCGCGGAGGAGATCGTCGTGATGGACTCGCGGGTGCCGCTGCCTCCCGAGGTCGAGCGGATCCGGGCGGACGTCCCCGAACACCTGCGGCTGCTGTCGATCTTCACGGATGTCTTCGACTGCTTCCTCAGGTTCCTCAACGCCGTGCTGGCCACCGAAGGCGTGCTCGACGAGGAGACCTTCTGGCGGACCGTGGCCGGGTGCGTCTCCCGCTACCAGGCGTCGGCGCCGCACCTGGCCGACCGGTTCCGCCGGTACGACATGTTCGCCGGCAGGTTCGCGCTGTCGTGCCTCAACCGGCTGCAACTGCGGAACAACGTGCAGATGCTCGACCTGGCCGACCCCTCCGCCGCGCTCGTTTTCGCCGGCGAGCTGGACAACCCGATCGCCCGGTTCGCGTGACCGCGGTCAGAGCCCCGTGACCTCACTGCGGCGTGAGCGTTGCGGGACCCGTCACGCCGTACCCGCGAGTGCGGGCGGCACCGGGCCGATCAGCGCCGACATGCGGGCCAGGACCGCGGGGTTGATCCAGTAGTAGACCCACGTGCCGCGCCGTTGGGAGTCGATGAGCCCGGCCTGCCTGAGCACCTTGAGATGGTGGCTGATGGTCGGCGGGGTCAGGTCGAAGGCCACCGTGAGGTCGCACACGCACGCCTCGCCGCCCTCATGACAGGCGATCAGGGACAGCAGGCGCAGCCGCACCGGGTCGGCGATCGCCTTGAACAGCGGCGCCAGTTCGGCGGCCTCGCCCTCCGACAATGGCTCGGACGCAAGCGGCGCGCAGCACGCGTTCGCATCGGAGTCCACGATCGGCAGCACTTGCTTCGACATACCTCTAATTTGGCACACGTCGCGATACTTCCGAGAACCTCTCCTTGAGGAAGGCGACGGCCTGGGCGATGGCGGCCTGAGCCGCCTGGGTGCCACGCAGGGCGTTGAGCATGACGAAGTCGTGGATGATGCCGTTGTAGCGCACGGCGACGACCGGCACGCCGGCTTCGCGCAGTCTGCCGGCGTAGGCCTCGCCCTCGTCGCGCAGCACGTCGGCCTCCGCGGTGACGACCAGCGCGGGTGGCAGCCCCTGGAGCTGTTCGGTGGTGGCGCGCAGCGGCGACGCGGTGATCTCGGCGCGTTCGGCCTCGCTGGTCGTGTACTGGTCCCAGGCCCATCGCATCGCGTCCCGCCGCAGGAAGTAGCCGGTGGCGAACCGCTGATACGAGCCCGTGTCGAAGGCGGCGTCGGTGACGGGGTAGAACAGCACCTGGGCCGCCAGCGGGATCGCGCCCTTGACCTGGAACGTCAGCGCGGCCGCCATGTTGCCGCCGGCCGAGTCGCCGGCCACCGCGATCCGGGAGGGGTCCAGGCCCAGCGTGGCACCGTGCTCGACCACCCAGCGGGCGGCGGCGTGGTTCTCCTGGATCGCGACCGGATAGCGTGCCTCGGGCGCGAGGCTGTAGTTCACGAACACCACCGCGGCTCCCACGCCCAGGGCCAGTTCGCGGGCCAATCTGCCGTGGGTGTGGTCGTTGCCGTACACCCAGCTCCCGCCGTGGAGGTACAGGATCACGGGAAGGGGCTCGGCGGCATCGGCGGGCCGGAAGACGGTCAGGTTCCCGACGGTCTCCCGCGTGGTGCCGGGCACGTCGATTTCTGGTGACTGGGCCTCGTCGACGGCCTTGCGGCCCACCTCGGGCGGCAGTTCGAACAGATGGGGCGGGCTCGCCGTCGCGTCGGCGAAGGCCTGCGCCGCGCTCTCCAGAACGGGTTCGCTCATCGTCGATCAGCCTCCGGTTTGTCGCTGCCGTCGCGAGAAGCATCCCTTGGGGGAGCGCGCGGTCAAGTCTTGAAAAACCCAGAGATATGACGGTGCCTGTACGCTCGGCCGCGAACCGGACCGCCGGCACATGGTGCGATCGTAGGGAAGTTGACGAGCCCGTTGCGGCTGTGGCAACCTGAACATGGCAGCGAGGTTGACGCTTATAGTACGCGTGGACACGTCTTTATTGTTTGCGGTACGCTGCTCTCTCGCGCCGTTTGTCGACGCCCCTGGATTCCGTCCGGGGCGTTTGGTGTGCGCGCAGTCCGATTCCATCCGTGCTCTCCGGAAGGACATCTGTTGGCAGCCTCGCGCAACGCCTCCGCCGTCCCCGCTGGTCCCCGTCGTGTGTCTTTCTCGCGTATCGAGGAGCCGCTCGAAGTTCCCGACCTTCTCGCCCTGCAGACCGAGTCCTTCGACTGGCTGCTCGGGAACCAGAAGTGGAAGGCCAGGGTCGAGGCGGCTCGTCAGGCCGGGCGCAGGGACGTTCCGGCCCAGTCGGGCCTTGAAGAGATCTTCGAAGAGATCAGTCCGATTGAGGACTTCTCCGGGACCATGTCCCTGTCGTTCCGCGATCATCGATTCGAGCCGTCGAAGTACTCCGTGGAGGAGTGCAGAGACAAGGACATGACCTTCTCCGCCCCCATGTTCGTGACGGCGGAGTTCATCAATAACACCACGGGTGAGATCAAGAGCCAGACGGTGTTCATGGGCGACTTCCCGCTCATGACGTCGAAGGGCACGTTCATCATCAACGGGACCGAGCGTGTGGTGGTGTCCCAGCTGGTCCGGTCGCCGGGTGTCTACTTCGATCGTTCGGTCGACAAGACCTCCGACAAGGATCTGTTCGGCTGCCGGGTGATTCCCTCGCGGGGGGCCTGGCTGGAGTTCGAGATCGACAAGCGTGACAGCGTCGGGGTGCGAGTCGACCGTAAGCGCAAGCAGCCCGTGACCGTGCTGCTGAAGGCGCTGGGGTGGACGAGCGACCAGATTCTTGAGCGGTTCGGTCAGTATGAGTCGATCCGGGCGACGCTGGAGAAGGATCACACCTCCGGTCAGGATGACGCGCTGCTGGACATCTACCGCAAGCTGCGTCCGGGTGAGCCGCCGACCAAGGAGTCGGCGCAGGCGTTGCTGGAGAATCTGTATTTCAATCCCAAGCGGTATGACCTGGCGAAGGTGGGCCGCTACAAGATCAACAAGAAGCTGGGCGTCGACTCGGAGATCACGCAGGGCACGCTGACCGAGGAAGACGTCGTTGCCACCATCGAATACCTGGTGCGGTTGCACGCGGGTGAGGAGTCGATGGCGGGCGCGGGCGGCCGTGAGGTGATCGTCGAGACCGACGACATCGACCACTTCGGCAACCGGCGGCTCCGCAGTGTCGGCGAACTGATCCAGAACCAGGTCCGCCTGGGCCTGGCCCGCATGGAGCGCGTTGTCCGCGAGCGGATGACGACCCAGGACGTCGAGGCGATCACGCCGCAGACCCTGATCAACATCCGCCCGGTGGTGGCGTCGATCAAGGAGTTCTTCGGCACGTCCCAGCTGTCGCAGTTCATGGACCACACCAACCCGCTGGCGGGTCTGACCCACAAGCGGCGCCTGAACGCGCTGGGTCCCGGCGGTCTGTCCCGTGAGCGGGCCGGCTTCGAGGTTCGTGACGTGCACCCGTCCCACTACGGCCGGATGTGCCCGATCGAGACGCCGGAAGGCCCGAACATCGGCCTCATCGGCTCACTGGCCTCCTACGGCCGGCTCAACGCCTTCGGCTTCGTCGAGACGCCGTACCGGCGCGTCGTCGAGGGCAGGGTCACCGACGAGATCGACTACCTGACCGCCGACGAGGAAGACCGCTACGTCAAGGCGCAGGCCAACACGGCGCTCAACCCGGACGGTTCGTTCGCCGAGGCTCGCGTCCTGGTCCGGACCAAGGGCGGCGAGACCGAGCTCGCGCGTGCCGAGGAGGTCGACTACGTCGACGTGTCGCCGCGTCAGATGGTGTCGGTGGCGACCGCGATGATCCCGTTCCTGGAGCACGACGACGCCAACCGGGCGCTGATGGGCTCCAATATGATGCGCCAGTCCGTGCCGCTGCTGAAGAGCGAGGCGCCGCTGGTGGGCACCGGCATGGAGTACCGTGCCGCGACCGACGCCGGCGACGTGATCAGCGCGGAGAAGGCCGGTGTGGTCGAGGAGGTCTCGGCCGACTACGTCACCGTGATGAACGACGACGGCACCCGCACGACGTATCGGGTGGCGAAGTTCAAGCGGTCCAACCAGGGCACCTGCTTCAACCAGAAGCCGATCGTGACCGAGGGTGACCGGGTGGAGGTCAACCAGGTCATCGCCGACGGGCCGTGCACCGACAACGGTGAGATGGCGTTGGGCAAGAACCTGCTGGTGGCGTTCATGCCGTGGGAGGGTCACAACTACGAGGACGCGATCATCCTGTCCCAGCGGCTGGTGCAGGACGACGTGCTGTCGTCGATCCACATCGAGGAGCACGAGGTCGACGCCCGCGACACCAAGCTGGGCCCGGAGGAGATCACCCGCGACATCCCCAACGTCTCCGAGGAGGTGCTGGCCGACCTCGACGAGCGGGGCATCATCCGCATCGGCGCGGAAGTCACCACGGGGGACATCCTGGTCGGCAAGGTCACGCCGAAGGGTGAGACGGAGCTGACGCCGGAGGAGCGGCTGCTGCGGGCGATCTTCGGGGAGAAGGCCCGTGAGGTGCGTGACACCTCGCTGAAGGTGCCGCACGGTGAGTCGGGCAAGGTCATCGGCGTCCGCGTGTTCTCCCGTGAGGAGGGCGACGAGCTTCCTCCGGGGGTCAACGAGCTGGTCCGCGTCTACGTGGCGCAGAAGCGCAAGATCACCGATGGGGACAAGCTCGCGGGCCGGCACGGCAACAAGGGCGTCATCTCCAAGATCCTGCCGGTCGAGGACATGCCGTTCCTGGAGGACGGCACCCCGGTCGACATCATCCTCAACCCGCTGGGCGTGCCCGGCCGGATGAACGTCGGCCAGGTGCTGGAGACCCACCTGGGCTGGATCGCCGCCCGAGGGTGGGACATCACCGGCGTCCAGGAGGCGTGGGCCGAGCGGCTGCGCGACAAGGGCTTCGGCCAGGTCGAGCCGCACACCAACATGGCCACCCCCGTCTTCGACGGCGCCCACGAGGAGGAGATCGTCGGACTCCTCGACAGCACCATCCCCAACCGCGACGGGGACCGGCTGGTGCAGGGCGGCGGTAAGGCCCGGCTGTTCGACGGCCGCTCCGGCGAGCCGTTCCCGCACCCGATCGCGGTCGGTTACATCTACATCCTGAAGCTGCTCCACCTGGTGGACGACAAGATCCACGCCCGGTCGACGGGCCCGTACTCCATGATCACCCAGCAGCCGCTGGGTGGTAAGGCGCAGTTCGGCGGGCAGCGGTTCGGCGAGATGGAGGTGTGGGCGCTGGAGGCGTACGGCGCCGCCTACGCCCTGCAGGAGCAGCTGACCATCAAGTCCGACGACGTCCTGGGCCGGGTGAAGGTCTACGAGGCCATCGTCAAGGGTGAGAACATCCCGGAGCCGGGCATTCCCGAGTCCTTCAAGGTCCTCATCAAGGAGATGCAGTCGCTCTGCCTCAACGTCGAGGTGCTCTCCAGCGACGGCAGATCCATCGAGATGCGCGACACCGACGAGGACGTCTTCCGCGCGGCGGAAGAGCTCGGCATCGATCTGTCCCGGCGTCCCCACGAGGGCGCGATGACCGTCGACGAGGTCTGACCGTTCCCGCACCGGATCTCCGCGTGCGGGCCGGGGCCGGAAGACGCCCGTCTTCCGGCCCCGGCCACGCGGACCTCGTCGGTGCCATACCGACGGCCGCGGCGCCGAGGCGGCGCAGCCGTCCTCGGCATAGCGCCGGGTCGAGGACCTTCCCCGAAGTGCCATCGGCAGAGGTTACTGTCACTGCCATGCCGACGCCCGAGCTGATCCCCATCGCCTACCAGCCCGACTACCACACCGACACCATCGGCGCCCACGCCGAAGGACTGTTCTTCGGAGGGGTGTGCCGGGGATGGCCCGTCGCGGCCTTCGAAGAGATGGGCAAGTGGCCCTGGCGTGATGAGCGTGGTGAGCCGATCCCGGGGCCGTGGTTCGCGATCCTTCATCTGTTCGACCAGGACGGCCGGCACCTCAGCTCCGAGATCAGCCCGTTTACCGACGACACAGAGGCAGATCAAGCGTTGCGCCGGATGGTGGCCCGCTTGCGGGACATGGAGTACGGGGACATCGCCATCCGTCCCTTCCGCGTGGACGCCCACGACTGCGTGTTCGGGCTCATCGACGAAACAGACAGAGCCGACGGCTACGTCGAGTACTACCCCAACCACATCGGGTTCTATGAGCCCTGGGACGGCTCCTACGACACCTGATCGGCATCGCGTCCTTCGGCGGTCTCGGGACCCCGTTCGGAGACGGATCCGAGCTTGTCGGGGTTGCTGACCACGTAGATGTCGCGCACCTGCTCCCCGTCCGCGTCGAGGTCGAGCACCATCACCGCGAGGGGCGCGTCCTCCGTGAAGATCACCACGGAGGGGTCGCCGTTGACCTGGCGGTACCGGACGTCCACGCCGCCGCGTGCGTTGGCCACGACCACCCGGGCGACCTTGTCGCGGCCGTGGATCGGACGCGGCCCGCCCGCCGTCGACTTGCCTCCGCCGTCGGGCCACAGGACGACGTCGGGCGCGAGCATCTCCATCAGCGCGGGCAGATCACCGCCGAACGCCGCCTCGATGAAGCGCTCGGTCACCTCCCGGTGCGTACGCCGGTCGATCCGGGCGCGCGGACGCCGGGCCTGTACGTGTTCGCGCGCCCGGTGGGCGATCTGCCGGATCGCGGCCGGATTGCGGTCCAGCATGGCGGCGATCTCGGTGTGCTGGTAGGCGAACACCTCATGCAGGACGAACACGGCCCGCTCCAGCGGGGTGAGCGTCTCCAGGACCACCAGCAGCGCGATCGACACCGACTCACCGCGTACGGCGGGCTCGGCGGCGTCGGGACCGGTGACCAGCGGTTCCGGCAGCCACGGGCCCAGGTAGGCCTCCTTGCGCCTGCGCAACGCGCTCTGGTGGGCGAGGGCCTGGTTGACCGCGACACGCACCAGGTACGCGCGGTGGTTGTCGATGCCGGCCACATCTCGGGCCGCCCACGCCAGCCAGGTCTCCTGCAGCACGTCTTCGGTGTCGCCGACCGTGCCGAGCATGTTGTAGACGATCGAGAACAACAGCTCGCGGTGCTCGGCGAACACCTCGGAGGCGTCGGCGGCGGGGTTCTCACGCATCATGGGCGCTCCTTGCCGGTACGGATACCCCCCCAAGAGCCCGTGGGGCGCGCGAGTGTGACCTCGCGGGGGAACCGCACCCACGGTTTCAGGGTGCCGCGTGCAGCACGAGGGCGGGATCGAGCGCAAGCGTGGCGACCGCCAGGCCGAGGAACACGATCGCCAGGTAGAACTGGGGTGAGAAGTCGCCGACGCGCAGGTGAGTGTACAGAGCGCAGACGAAGTAGAGGATGAGGCCCGCGGCGGCGGCCGTGCCGACGAAGGGCACGCCGAGCAGCCCGAGCACGAGTCCCAGTGCGCCCAGCGCCTTCAGCGCGCCGATCGGCCAGACCAGCCAGGACTCCGGCACGCCGGCCCGCGCGAGCGCGGGGCCGAGCGTACGCATGATCGGTGCGAACCGGGTCATGGCCGCGAATCCGGAGAAGGTGTTGAATGCGGTGGTCACCAGAGCGGTGACGACGTACGCGGTCGGCATCGGAGGCTCATCCGTTCCGGAAGGCGGCGACGTGATCGGCCACCCAGTCGCCGTACGTCCGGGCCGGACGGCCGAGGACCTTGTCCATCTCACCTGTCGGAGGATGCTGGTCGCGACCGGCGTAGTGGTCGTACCGGGCCATCAGGGCGCGTACGAACGGCTCGGGCAGTCCGTTGCCGATGAGGTGCGCGGCGACGGCCCCCGGGGGGACTTCCTCGAAGCGCAGGGGCCTGCCGAGCGCGGCGGCGATCACGGCCACCATCTCCTCGTGCGACAGCGACTCCGGTCCGGTGAGCTCCAGCCGGCGGCCCGCCAGTTCGTCGGTGAGCAGGGCTCGGGCCGCGACCTCGGCCAGATCCCGCTCGTCGAGCACGGACTCGCGGAAGCCGGCGTGCACGTAGCGCACGACGTCCCCGGCGTGGATCTGGGCGCCCCACGCCCGCAGGGTGTTGCCGGCGAAGCTGCTGGCGCGCAGGCTGGTCCAGGCCAGGCCGCTGGCGACGGCAGCGTCCTCGGCCTCCTTGTTCCGGTCTCCCCGCCGGCGGGACGGTTGCAGGTCGGACGGGTCGTCGATGTTCATGGCCGACAGGGCCACCACCTTGCGCACGCCCCGCTCGGCGGCCAGGGCGAGGAGCCGGTCGGCGGAGTCGCCGAAGGCGCGTGGGTGCAGGAAGACGGCCTCGACGCCGGCGAAGTGCCCGGCCGTGGTGCCGGGCCGGGCCGGGTCGCCCTGGACGACCTCCACGCCGTCCGGCAGGGCCGCATCGCGCGGAGAGCGGCTTACGGCGCGTACGGGGGCGCCTTCGGCGACGAGACGCTGGACGACGAGACGCCCGAAGGCGCCGGTCGCTCCGGTGATCAAGATCATGGTTCCGCTCTCAGCTGTGGTCGGACGGTGTGGTGGGCAGGAAGTGACGGGCGTGCTCGGCGGCCCATTGGGCGAACGTGCGCGGCGGACGGCCGACGACCTGCTCCACCTGGTCGCTCAGCCTGGTGGCGTACTCATTGGGCGTGCCGTACAGCCGCAGCAGGCGCTCCACCAGGTCGGCCTCGTCGGCTCCCTCGATCTCGGCGAACGCGCGGAAGAGGGCCAGCGGCGGACGCCGTCCCGGCACGCTCCACTCGCGGCGCACCTCGTCGGGGGTGAGCTCCTCGAACCGAAGGTCTCGGCCGGTCGCCTCGGCGATGATCGCGACCATCCGCCGCGCGGTCAGCACCTCGGGACCGGTGAGGTGGTAGGACCTGCCGCCGTGACCGTCCTGCGTCAGCACGGCCGCCGCGACGGCGCCGATGTCGTACTCGTCGACCGGCGGGCTCGGGCGGTCGCCGTACGGCTCACGCACCCGGCCGGTGGTCCGCAGCGGCTCGGCCCAGTCGTTCAGGAAGTTGGCCATGAACTGCGTCGGCCGCAGGAAGGTCCACTCCAGGCCGCTCGCCCTGACGGCCGGCTCCAGGGTGCCCTCCTGCCAGCCGCCCAGGACGGTGGCCCTGCCGACCCCGGCCCGTTCCGCGAGGCCGACGATGTCGCGTCCGTTGGCGAGAGGCCGGTAGCCGCCGCCGAAATTGATCAGGTGGACGGCGGTGACGCCGTCGAACGCCGCCTCCAGGCCGGCGGTGCCGGTGAGGTCGCCCGCCGTCACCTCGACGCCGTTTGGCAGGCCGGCGCGGCCGGGGTCGCGGGTCAGCGCCCGCACTTTACGGCCGCGTTCGAGAAGATGGCGGACGACCTGCCGGCCGACGGTGCCGGTTGCTCCGGTGACGAGAACGGTCATGCCGAGTGCTCCTTGTCGACGTGGGTCACGCCGTCCCGGCCGCTGTACGCGTACGGGCACGGTCACGTCTCCTAAGAGGACCGGCGGGGAGCGAAGTGTGACGTCGAGCCTGGACCACCGTCCACCCATGCGGGCATGTACGGAGAGTCAAGCCTGCGGCCCGGAGCGTACACAAGTTCAGCGAAGAGGCCGCACGGGTACGCGCATCGGGTAGTGTTCTGTGAAACAGGTTGTGTCGAAGTCCCAGTATGCGTGTTAGCGCCTGCGGAGCTATGACAGCGGGCGTCTACCGTACGAAGCCGAGGCTTTCAGAAGGCGGTCGGTCGCAGCAGCCCGAGGATCACACCCGTGGCTCTCGAGATCGTCTCATCAAGGAGAAAAGTATGGCTCAGGGAACCGTCAAGTGGTTCAACGCCGAGAAGGGCTTCGGCTTCATCGCCCCCGACGACGGCACCCCGGACGTCTTCGTCCACTACTCCGCCATCGACGCGAGCGGCTACCGTTCGCTGGAGGAGAACCAGCGGGTCGAGTACACCGCGGGCCAGGGCGCCAAGGGCCCGCAGGCCGAGCAGGTGCGGCCGCTCTAGGCAGCGCCGCCAGCAGGCGACGATGGGGCTGGGTCGGCCCGGCCCCATCCTCCGACCGGCATCTGGCCCCGGACTCTCGCCGAGTCCGGGGTTTTGTCATTCACGGACCAACCGCTCGCGAGGTGGGTCCGCCACGACTGTGGCGTGCGGCCTACCCGGAGCCGACAGGGGCAGACTGGCCGTCGAGCGGCGCCGCCTCAGCTGATATAGCGTCTGGCGGTCGAGCGTGACCACGATTCCTCAAGGCTCAGCAGGCGTTCCTCCACCCGGGGCGGGAGAGGGCGCCGCGTGGCCAGCACCCAGGGCAGGCCTCAACCGTCGCGTGCCGATGTTGCGCCCGACCGCCCCGAGGTTCTGTGGAAGGGCGACCACCTCCACCTCGGGGAAACGTGCTCTGACGGCTTCCGCCGTGCCGTCGCTGGAGGCGTTGTCAACCAGGACGACGTGGGGGCGTTCAGGCAGGGCGACCAGTCTGCCCACTGCCGTGAGAGCTTCCCGCCGCCGGTTCCAGGTGATGACGACGACGCCGACACGCGGATCGGTCATGAGGTGCCGGTCCCATCGGGATCATGGCGGTCCAACGATCTGCGCGCGGCCTCCACCCGCAGAGGCACCCTGCGACGGCGTGCCAACGCCCGCGGCACCAGGGCGATCGCCTGGCCCAGGCCTCGCCGTCCGACCGGGCCGGAGCACGCGGAGGCCAGCACGGCACGAGCAACGACAGGCCACGGCCTGCGGAGGAGGGCGGTCAGCACGGTGTTCCGGGCTGCCAGAATCTGTCGCCGGCGAGGATCGCGTACGCCAGAGGGGAGATGGTGGGCGACGATGTCGTTCACGTAGGCGAGTCCCCAGCCCGCGGCGGCCAGGTCAAGGGCGAGCCGCTCCTCCTCGCCGTAGAAGAAGATCACGTCGTCGAAACCGCCTGCGGCCATGTACGCGCTTCTGCGCACGACCGCTCCGCAGGCGAGGAAACCGAGGACGCTCGGCCCCGGCAGATCGGGTTCGGTCGTGAGCGGAGAGGCGGCCATGGCTGCACAGACGGGATCGATCGTCTGCTCCGCGCCGACCAGGACGCGGGCGGCCAGCACCGCCAGGCGGGGATGGGTGTCCAGCACGTCGGCGGCCCGTTCCAGCGCGCCGCGCGCCCACCAGGAGTCGTCGTCGGCGAACGCGACGTACGGCGTCGTGGCGAGCCGTACCCCGACGTTGCGTGCCTGGGCGCCGAGGTTCCGGCCCGCCTCGACGAGGCGGACGTGCGGAAAACCCTCGCGGACCACATCCGGGCTGCCGTCGGTGGAGCCGTTGTCGATCACTATGACGGGACCTTCATGGCAGGACAGTGAGCGCGCGAGGTCGGCGCCGCGGTTGCGCGTGGCCACCACCACGGTCACCCGCGGAGACGCCACGACATCGGATGAGACGGGATCATGGATTGCCATCACGCCCCCAAGAAGCTCCGTCCATCCATTGCAGCACTCGGAGTCTGATCACAAGGTCATGGCTCACCGGGGCATCGTGGCAGGCGAAGGACGAGGCGTGCTCCGCGCCCGCTGTCTTCGACCGTCAGCGTTCCGGCGTGGCTCTCGGCGATCCGCCGGGCGATCGGCAGACCGAGACCCGTGCCGCCGGCGGCGCGACTGCGGGCGGTGTCGAGCCGCGCGAACCGCTGGAAAACCACCTCGCGTTTGTCCGGCGGGATGCCCGGGCCGTCATCGACGACCTCCAGAACCGCGAGACCCGCCTTGCGGGCGTCGTTCGCGGAGCCCGGCGCGGTACGGAGGGTCAGGCAGATCGTCCTGGCGGCGTGCCGCTCGGCGTTGTCGAGCAGGTTGGTCAGCAGGCGGGCGAGCTGGAGACCGTTACCGAGGACGTAGACGCCGGTCTGCAGGCTGGCATCGATCTTCCTCGTCGTGTGACGGCGTGCCAGTTCCTCGGACACCAGCGCCGCGAGGTCGACGCGGCACCGGCCCGAGTGCGCCGCGGCGTCGAGCCGGGACAGTGTCAGCAGGTCCGTCGTGATCGCCTCCAACCGGTCGACGCTGGGTAGAAGTGATCGGCCCAGTTCCAGCGCCTCGTCCTCGGTGGAGGCGAGGAGGGCGTCCTCCACTTGAGCGCGCATGGCCGCGAGGGGCGTACGCAGCTCGTGGGAGGCGTCGGCGGTGAACCTGCGCTGCTCTTCCAGGGCCTTCTCCAGGCGCTCAAGGGTGCTGTTCACGGTCAGGGCCAGCATGTGAATCTCGTCCCGGTTGGGCGGGACGGGCACCCTGCCGGTCAGGTCTGTCGCCTGGATGTCGCCGAGCTTGGTGCAGATTCCGTAGACCGGGCGGAGCGTTCTGCCCAGCAGCCGGTAGCAAAGGAAGGTCAGGGCGCAGGTCAGCATCAGTGCGCCGCCGAAGACCAGGGCGGCCACACTCGGCCGGACGTAGAGGGGTATGACGGGGGCGGCGGCGTAGACCGTCAGCGTGTGTCCGCCGCGGAACGCCGGGACGGCCACCACGAGATGACAGCCCAGGATGGACGGGGTGTGGTGGCATACCGTCGTGGCGATCGGCCCGCGCGAACTCGCCGCGGGGTGGAGGGAGGCGATGGTCCGCTGCCCCGGCGGGCCGGTCGCCTCGATCACTCGTCCTCCCTGGTCCACGACCTGGAGTTGCCGCGCGGGCGGGCGTAGTGCGAGAGACTGTGCCGGGCGCGTCGACACGATGGAGGCGACGCGGTCGGCCACCGCTACAAGGCCGGCGACCAGATACTCCGTGGCCAGGCTGCGGATGGCCATGAGGACGCCCAGGGCCGACGCGAGGGAGAGCAGGCCCGCGACTCCTCCGCCCGCGAGCGTTAATCGAGCCCTTATCGACCATGACTTGGTGAAGTTCACGGAATACCCCTGCAGTCACATTGGTCTCCTCGGCAAGGAGCCCGTTCGCCGAAGAATGAGACTTCCGGGTGATGGCGAAAGCTTTGCCGACAACCCCCTGGAAGCCGATGTTTCCGAGACGGGGGTATGCCCAGGAGGCGAGCTCGCCGATGAACGGCCGAAACGTGATCAATAGAGAGCCCGCAGCCCGGGTGGCCAATTTCTGATTATCACGAGCGGCGGGCGGGCTGGAACCCTTGCCCGGCCGGAATGGGCAAAGACGGGCCCGGGGTCGTGAGATCGGTGGCGGCGTTCCGGGAGGCCGATGCCAGGGAGGCCGTGCCCGCCGGGCTCAGATCGGCGGCGGACCTCGCGGCGAGGAGGAGACTCCTGGGCGCGCGCGGCCGGAGCGGCAACGCCACGACGCCGGCCTCCTCGTGTACGGCCCGCAGAGCGCGGAGCTGAGCCACATTCATGAGGCCTTCTCATTTTTTGGATGAGTTCGACTTGTTTGCCTCATCGATCCAACTTCCCGTATCAAGGACGGGCATGGTGACGGCCCTCACGGTGGGAGACGAATGGCCATCATCGATCTACTGATGCTGCTCGGTGTGGCCGCCCTGTGGGGTGCCTCCTTTTTGTTCATGCGCCAGGCGGTTTCCGTGCTCGGGCCCATTCCGATGATCGAGGCCCGCGTGCTCGTCGCCGGCCTCGGCCTGCTCCTGGTGGCAGTGATCATGCGGAGGGTCCCGAACTTCCGTCGTGACCTGTGGGGGTTCCTCGTGCTCGGCGCGTTGATGGCGGCGGTGCCGTTCACGCTCATCGCTGCGGCCGAGCTGAAGATCACCGCGTCGCTGGCGGCCATCCTGAACGCGACGACCCCGTTGTTCGCCCTGCTGGTCACCTCGGTCAGGCAGGGCACCCGCCCGTCCCGCACGCAGCTTTCCGGCGTCGTGCTGGGGGTGGCCGGGGTGACGGTCCTGGTCGGGCTGGGGCCTCTGCATCTGGACGGCATGCTGATCCTGGCCGCCCTCGCGAGCCTGTGTGCCTCCCTTTTCTACGCGCTGGGGGGCGTCTACGCGAAGGTCCGCTTCAGTGGCACGCACCCCCTGGTCACCACGACCGGTCAGCAACTGGGGGCCGCCGTGTGCCTGCTGCTTCCCACACTGGCCCTGCCTCCGCGCCATCCTGTCACCGGCGGCATCGTCCTCGCGGTGCTCGCCCTCGCGCTCGCCTGCACCGCGCTCGGATTCGCGTTGTTCTTCCACCTTGTGAACAGGGTCGGGCCCACCGGTGCGCTGACCGTCACCTTCTTCGTCCCGCTGTTCGGCCTGCTGTACGGCACCGCGTTCCTCGGAGAGCCGTTGAGCTGGAGTACGCCCCTCGGCATGTCGCTGGTCCTGGGCGCGGTGTTCCTCGTCACGGAGCGCCGGTCGGCGACGCGAGGCGACGCCGCGCCAGGCCGGTCGGCGACCTCTACCGGGTGGACGCCTGACCGGCGATCGTCTCATCGATCCGGTCCAGGGCGACGACGGCGCCGTAGGCCAGCAGGCGCACCAGGTCGGCGTCGGTGACGTGGGCCGAGGCGCGCCACGCGGTGACGTCCGCGTCGGTGATGTCGTGCGGTGCGAGGGCGGCGAGGAGGGCGAGCGCGGTGGCGGGCCGGTCGGCGCCGGGGAGGCCCGCAAGCCGTTGGGGGAGCCACGTGCCGGGCGACGGCTGGTGAGTGCCGTCCCACTGGGCGACGGTGGTCCGCAGGAGGTCCAGACCTGGTCCGCTGAGCAGGGCGCCGCCTGCGGCCGCGGCGCCACGCAGCGCGGCGAACGCGGTGGCGATCGGTGTGCCGGCGGCCCAGGCGGGTGAGTGTCCCAGCGGTATTCCGGCCAGCAGCGGCAGGCTGTCGCCCGGGTTGAGCTCGCGGTGGACGACGCGGGTGTACGCCATGGCTCCGACGCGGCGTACCGACCGCGACCGTTGCAGGTTGCCGGGGAGGAGCTGCTCGTCGGTGAGAGTGGAGAACATGCGGTTGATGAAGTGGGTCAACAGGGCCGTGCCGATGTATTCGGCGGCGAGTTCGGCCGGGAACGGAGGCGCCGGGAGCTGTGCCGCACCGGGGGTACGGGTGGCCTTCGCCCACGCGACGAGTTCGGCGTAGCCGGCCTCGGCCGGGGTCCTGTCGTGGAAAAGGTCCTCAGCGAGGTCATGGTCACCGAGAGCGTGGATCAGGATGCTGTGCGCGTCGATGCAGAAGCGGCACCGGTTGGCGTGCGACACGGCGACGGAGACGACTTCCTTGTCGACGCGGGGCGCGGATCCGGTCAGGCTCGACTCGCGTAGGACGGCCCAGGCGGCGGCGTGCAGGTCGGGTGCGGGCGACAGCATCATGAACGCGGGCTGCCCGAAGTCGGCGACGGACTGGGCGTAGACCTCGGCGACCCGGCCGGAGGCCGTTCTCCTCGGCACGGGTGAGATGTAGCGGATTGCCATTCAGGACTCCGAGACGGTTGTGGTCGGCGGGTCAGTATCCGAGTGAGACGGCGGCGTCGATCGGCTCCTGGTCGACCAGGCACCGCAGGACGCAGTCGGCCAGATCGGCGCGCGAGACGCGTAGCGCGCCGCGCACGTTGCGGTCCACGGCGCTGCGGTAGACGCCGGTATGGGGTCCGTCGGTGAGCCTCGGGGGACGCACGATCGTCCATTCCAGGCCACTGGCACGCACGACTTCCTCCATCCGACGCTTGTCGGCGATGGTGTGCTTGAACAGATTTCCCAGGAGGGGCTTCACGATCAGACGGGTCAACGGCCCGTCGCCGTCGGTGGTGAGGGTGCCGGCGCTCACCACGACGAGCCGTCGCACCCGGGCGGCGCGCATGGCCCCGACGATGGCGGCCGTGCCGTCGGCGCAGACGCTGGTCGGCACCCGCCCGTCGCGCGAGCCCAGCGCCGACACCACCGCGTCACAGCCCTCCACGGCCGGGCCGAGCGTGGCGGGATCCATCACGTCGGCCCGCAACACCGTCAGGCGAGGATGCGACTCGGGGAGCCGGGCCGGGTCCCGGACCACCGCGGTGACCTCGTCGCCGGCGTCGCACGCCTGCAGGATCAGTTGCCTGCCGGTGCCCCCGGTCGCACCGAAAAGCGCGATCTTCATTGGTTCTCCTCTGTCATGAATGGTTGGTGCGAGCGAGGCGGGGCCGGATCGGGCTTCTCAGGTGGTGATGAAATCGGCCATCATCGCCATGTCCTCGTGTTCGAGGTTGTGGCAGTGCAGCAGGAACGCGCCCTGGTAATCGGTGAACCGCGTGAGGACCTCGACCGCCTCGGACGGGCGTACGTCGACGGTGTCCTTCCAGCCGGAGTCGTACGGCCCGGGCTCGCGGCCGTTGCGGGACAGCACCTGGAAGGGGTCCAGGTGCAGATGCACGGGATGGTGGAAGTCGGTGACGAAGCGCCAGATCTCGACGGTCCCCAGCTTCGGCCGCGCCAGCGCGCGACCCGGGCGATAGGCCAGGTCGTTGATGGTCCAGGTGCCGTCGCGGCGCTGCCGGAAGGAAAACGTACGGGTGGCGACCGCGCGCTGCGGGGTGAGCCGGACGGCGCCGGCGCTCAACCGGCCGGGTATCGCGGAATCGTCGCCGCGGTCCCGGCCCGTGACGTCGAACCGCATCACCTCGGCGGTGCCGCCCGACCCCAGGCGGTTGACCAGCCGCACCTTCGTTCCGGGGCGGTATCGGGAGAAGTCGACGACGACGTCGAAGCGCTCGCCCGGGGCGATTTCCAGCGCGTCGTGGCCGACCGGGCGGTCCAGCAGCCCTCCGTCGCTGCCGATCTGCACCAGGGCGGAGCCGCCGGGTGGCTGCGGATCGAGTTCCAGACGGTAGCGGCGGGCGTTGGAGGCGTTGAGCAGCCGCAGCCGGTAGCGGGCCGGGTCCGTCCGAGCGACCGGCCAGGGCGCGCCGTTGACCAGGATGACGTCGCCGAGGACCCCGTTCATGTACGCGTCCGCCACGCCGCCGGCGGAGACCGGGTACCGGAAGGACCCGTCCGCGGCGAAGGACCGGTCAACGATCATCAGGGGGATGTCGCGCTCCCCTCGCGGCAGCGGCAGGGCGTCGGACTCGTCGTCGTGGACGAGATGGAACCCGGCCAGGCCGCGCCACACGTTCAGGCCGGTGTGGCC
This sequence comes from Microbispora oryzae, assembly GCF_017896165.1. Lineage (GTDB taxonomy): Bacteria > Actinomycetota > Actinomycetes > Streptosporangiales > Streptosporangiaceae > Microbispora > Microbispora oryzae. Next base: position 61,898 of record NZ_JAFCNB010000023.1, on the reverse strand, counting down.
CATGCGGTGGTCGTGGTACCACAGGGTCGCCGCCCGCTGGTTCATCGGATAGGTGTACGCCCGCTCACCGGTCGCCACGTCGCGGACCATGTCGGCCATGTCGGCCATGTCGGCCATGACGGGCATGGCGTGGTCGGCGGGCGCGGCTCCGGAGGTGGGCAGGACGAGGTCGATGGGGTATCCGTCGCTGTCGGCCGGCGTGTGCCCGCCATGCAGGTGCACCACGACCGGCTGCGGCAGGTCGTTTGCCGGGCTGTCCCGGGCCGAGCAGCGGGCCGGCCAACGGCCACCCGGCGCCCACGGCGCCCACCCCGACCGCGGCCACACCGAGGCGTAGCGCCGTGCGCCGGTTCACGACAGCGCTCCGACCGGCCGGTCGTGCACCCGGCCGGCCGCCTGGGCCCTGGCGGGCACCGGCGTCCGCCAGACCCACGCCGCCAGCCTCAACAGGCCGACCACGGCGAGCACCCCGAGCGGGACGTGCAGGGTCAGCACCCGGCCCATCCCCAGGCCGGTCAGCCCGCCCAGGATCACGGGGAAGGCGAGGCCGAACAGCAGCACCGACCAGGGTCCGCCCGCCCGCCGCATCACGACCACGCCGGCGGCCTGCACGACCGCGACCGCCACCATCACCAGGGCCGTCGTCGAATGCACCCGCAAGGCGTCGTAATGCCCGCCGAGGAAGCTCCCGGCGAATACGGCTTGCGCCACCCCCAGCGCGCCCAGGCCCGCCGTCGTGCCGCGGCACAGCAGGTACGGCCAGCGGCGGACGCGCCCGGAATCTCGCACGTCATCTGTCACGACGACCCTCTTTCATTAATTCGAACGCGAATGTTCAGTTTCGACGCTACCACCAGCTCGAACAGTTGTGTTCGACTTATTGGGGTGTGGTGAAGCTCACAGCGCGGCGGCGCCAGGACTGGACTGGCCCTGCGGGCGCCGGTCGCGCCGTCAGGTCGAGTGGGCGAGCTGGTGGACGCGCCGCACCCGGCCGTCGTCGGCGACCTCACCCATCACGATCCAGTCCATCGACACGCGGCCGAGCTTGCGGTGTTCCGCGAGGAGGCGGCAGCGCGCGGCGAACCGGTTGCCGTCGACGAGGAGTTCGTCGATCAGCATCTCGACGGCGGTGACGTTCTTGCGGGCCGGGGCCGCGTGCGCGATCAGCTGATCCCGGCTGAGCGCGGTGCCATCGGTGACCCAGACCACGTCGCCGGTCACGGTGCGGTCCACGATCAGCGCCGGGTCCTCGTCGGACCTGGCCATCTCCCGGGTGTAGTCGATCAGGAGGCGGCGGGCCGCCAGCTCGGTTGTCTGCGTTATCTCTGACATGTCTGTCACTCTTAAGGAGCTCTGTTAAGGTTGTCAACCGTGTCAGAGATAAGGCGCCGCCGGCAGCGAGTGGAGGTCTCCCGCAACCGTGCCGCCCTGGTGTCGGCGGCGATTCAGCTGCTCTCCTCCCGTCCCGACGCGGGCATGGCGGAGATCGCCGCCGCGGCCGGGGTGACGCGGCAGACGGCGTACGTGCACTTCGGCACCCGGGAAACGCTGCTGGCGGCGGTTCGTGACGAGCTGAGCCGCCGGGCGTACGCGGTGTTGGAGGCCGCCGACGTCGAGACCGGCACCGCCCTCCAGGCCCTCGACCGCTTCCTCGCCTCCGTCGGCACGCTGCTGGCCGAGCAGACGGTCCTCGGCGGTCCCGAACCCGTGCCCGAAGCGGACGCCGCACGCCACGTGCCGCTCCAGGCGACCCTGGAGTCCCTCATCCGCCGCGGCCGCGACAGCGGCGACTTCGCCACCGAGTTGGAGACCGGCTGGCTGGTGGCGGCGACGATCGCCCTCGGTCACGCCGTCCACCAGTGCATCCGCGTCGGCCTCGTGGACGCCCGCACCGCTGCGGACCAGTTCCGCACCTCGGTGCTGCTCCTGTACGGCGCCGGCGACCACGGCCCGGCCGAGCCCTGATCCGCGGGCGTGAGGCCCGCCCGCCGTGGCGCAGAAGCCGACGCGCCCGGCGGGCGGTACGCGGTGGCAACACGAACTATGCTGTTCCGGTTACTCGGAAACATCGGCTCATGCGGCACAGGAGCGGGGATGGCAGCCACATCGCGGGACACCGGTGACAGGCCGCGGTCCGCGCAGCGCCCCGCGGCGCAGGGCGAGCGGCGGGCCGACGCCCGGCGCAACATCCAGGCCATCCTGGACGCGGCCCAGCTGTGCCTGGCTCGCGACGCCGACGCCAGCGTCGCCGACATCGCCAAGGCGGCGGGGGTCGGCCGGGTCACGCTCTACGGGCACTTCGGAACCCGGGCGGATCTCGTCGACGCCGTGCTGACGCGGACGGTGGAGCAGGCCGACGCCGTGCTCGACGCGACCGACACCACCGGTGACCCCAGCCAGGCGCTCGCCCGGCTCGTCGGCGCCTCGTGGCAGATCGTCCACCAGTTCCGGTCGGTGCTTCAGGCCGCCCAGCGTGAACTGCCCGCCGAACGGATCCGTGCCGTCCACGACCGGATCCTGCACAGGGTGCAGACGATCATCGACCGCGGCCAGCGCGCCGGCGCCTTCCGCGACGACCTGCCCAAGAGATGGCTCGTCACGACCGCGTTCAGTCTGATGCACGCCGCGGCCGAAGACAGCGCCGCCGGGAGGCTGGACGCCGACGATGCCGCGCGTGTCATCTCGGTGACGCTGCTCGCGGCCCTCGCCGCGCCCGGTGCGGCCGCGGCCACGTCGACCCCGTAACCGCCGACTCCGTAACCGCCGGTCTCGCCGAGTCGCCTTCCTCGCGCGCCCGGGCCCGCGGTCCGGCGCCGTTCCCGCGTGCGCCTCTTCCCCGCAGCGCCGCGCTGTGAGCTCCGTCACACCGTCATAAGTCGAACATCCATGTATGAATTGGTCGGCTACGGTGAAACCCGAACATGGTTGTTTGAGTTGATCGGAGGGCCGGTCGCGCCTGCGATCGCCGCCGACGTACCGGAGGAGGCGGCCATGGCGGCTACGTCACAGTCGGGACCTGCGACGGAACGGGAGGACCCCGGAGCTCCCGGCGCGAGACGGTGGTGGCTGCTGGGCCTGTTGAGCGCCGGACAGTTCATGCTTGTCCTCGATGTGACCGTCGTGAACGTGGCGCTCCCCGACATCGGCGCCGACCTGGCGCTGCACCAAGGTGTCGTGCCGTGGGTGCTGGCGGCCTACACGCTGGCATTCGGTGGTCTCATGCTGCTCGGCGGCCGTGCCGCCGACATGTTCGGTGCTCGCCGGATGCTGCTCAGCGGGCTTGCGATCTTCGTCGCTGCGTCGCTGGCCAGCGGACTCGCGGCCGGCGCGACGATGCTGCTGGCCGGTCGAGCCGCGCAGGGCATCGGTGCGGCGGCGATGTCGCCGGCGGCGCTGTCGGTGGTCACCACGACCTTCGCCGGCCGGGATCGGGCCAGGGCGCTGGGCGTATGGGCGGCGATCGGCGGCACGGGATCAGCCCTGGGCGTGCTCCTCGGCGGCCTGCTGACCTCCGGCCCCGGTTGGCGGTGGGTGTTCTTCATCAACGTGCCGGCCGGGCTGATCGCCTTGGCGCTGCTGCCCATGGTGGCTCCCGCCGGGCGGCGACACCGGCCGGGAGCCGTTCCGGTGGATGTGGCGGGAGCGCTCTCGGCCACCCTCGCCACCGGTGCCCTCATATACGGACTGGTCAACGCCGGTGGGCACGGTTGGCTCGCGGCGTCGACGCTCGTACCGCTGGCCATGGCGGCTCTGCTCTACGGCGTGTTCGTGATGATCGAGCGGGCGGCCGCCGCGCCGCTCATGCCGCTGCGGGTGCTGACCCGTCGCCCGGTGGTGGCCGGGGCGTCGCTGATGCTGGTCGCCACCGGCCTGCTGGTCGGCGCGTTCTTCCTCGGGTCGTTCTACCTTCAGCGTCTTCACGGCTACAGCGCAGCGGGGACCGGTCTGGCCTTCCTGCCGATCGCGCTCGGCACGATCATCGGGGCCCACGGCGGCAGCCGGGCCGTCACGAAGCTCGACGGACGCGTGCTCGCCGCCGGCTCGCTGGCCCTCGCCGCGGCCGGTTCCGGGCTGGCGGCCGGCGCGGCCGGTCCCGTCTGGCTGGTGGCCGGGCTCGCCGTAGCGGCGATCGGTGTCGGCGCCGCTCTGGTGACGGCGGTCACCGCGGCACTGACCGCGGTCGCCCCGGGCGAGACCGGAACGCGCTCGGGGATCGTGAACACCTTCCACGAACTCGGCGGCGCGTTCGGAGTCGCCGTCCTGTCCACCGTCGCCGCCGCCGGCGTGACCGGCGAGGTCACCGCGGCCGGCGTTGCCCTGGCTTTCACGGTCAGCGCCGTCGCGGCCCTGGCCGCCGCCGTGTTGAGCGCGTTCGTCGTGCCCGCGGGGGTCGCACCCGCCGGCGCGGCACCACACGTCCACTGAGCCACGCACCGGTGCGGCGGGCGCTCACCCGACGTCCTTCAGGCAGGACGACCTGTCACGGCACAACGAGCGCGTTCGCCCCCAGGAGGACCTTGATGTCTCCGGCGAACGCGCCGTTGCTGATGTTCACCGCGTAATCGGGAAGCTCGACGACGTTGATTTTCCGGTTGAGCCGCTCCACCCGCAAGCGGACGGGGGTTTCGCCCGGGTGCACGGTCAGAATGCGCTTGAGTTCGTAGACGAGGTCACTGTTGATGCGCTCCTCGCGGAGGGCGATCACGATCGGTTCGCGGCCGTCGTCCTGGATTCCGGAGATGTCGAGGAACGTGATGTCTGTGGCGTTGAAGGAGATGGTCGCGTCTTCGCCGTCACCGCGTGAACGGATCCGGCCGGTGACCGCGACGACGAGGTCGGGCGCGAGGTTGGTGCCGTAAAGCTGGTACGTCTGCGGGAAGCAGGGCACCTCGATGGATCCGTCGTGGTCCTCGATTTTGAGGATGGCCCAGACGTCGCCCTTCTTGGTGACCTTCTTGTCGACGCCGGAGATGATGCCGGCGATGCGGACGTTGCCTGCTCCGGCCTGTCCGTCCAGGACCTGGGCGATGGTCAGGTCACGGTTGCGTTCCAGGATGCGTTCGGCGCCGTTGAGGGGATGGTCGGATACGTACAGGCCGAGCATTTCCCGTTCGAAGGACAGTTTCGTCTTCTTGTCCCACTCGCCGTCGGGGACGGCGATATGGAAGACGTTTCCCGCTCCGCTGTCGTCGTCGAACGCGCCGAAGAGCGAATCCTGGCCGAGGGCTTCCTTGCGCTTGACGTCGATGACGGCGTCCACGGCCTGGTCGTGGATCTGGATCAGGCCCTGCCGGGGATGGCCCAGACCGTCGAACGCTCCCGCTTTGATCAGCGATTCAATCGTGCGCTTGTTGCAGACGACCTGAGGGACCTTGGTCAGGAAGTCGTTGAAATCGGTGTAGGCGCCCTTCTCCTGGCGTGCGGCGATGATGCCCTTGATGGCGTTTTCGCCGACGTTCTGGATGGCGCCCAGACCGAAGCGGACGTCCTCTCCGACGGCGGTGAACCGCAGGCCCGACTCGTTGACGTCAGGCGGCAGGACCTTGAGCCGCATACGCCGGCACTCGGCGAGGTAGAGCGCCATGCGGTCCTTGTTCGTGCCGACCGAGGTGAGCAGGGCGGCCATGTACTCGGCCGGGTAGTTGGCCTTGAGATAGGCGGTCCAGTACGAGACGAGCCCGTAGCCGGCGGTGTGGGACTTGTTGAAGCCGTAGGAGCTGAACGGTTCCAGCACGTCCCAGACGGCCTTGGCCGCTTCCTTGGTGTAACCCTTGGCGATCATGCCGGAGGAGAAGGTGGCCCACTGCTTGTCCATCTCCTCTTTCTTCTTCTTGCCCATGGCCCGGCGCAGGATGTCGGCGCCACCGAGGGTGTAGCCGGCCAGCTGCTGGGCGATGGCCATGACCTGCTCCTGGTAGACCACCAGGTGATAGGTGGTTCCGAGGATCGGGTCCAGGACGTCCTTGAGGGAGGGATGGATCGGGGTGATCTCCTGCTGCCCGGCCTTGCGCAGCGCGTAGTTGGTGTGGGCGTTCGCGCCCATGGGGCCGGGACGGCCCAGGGCCAGGATGGACGAGATGTCTTCGAATCGGGCCGGCGCGATCAGCTTGGTGAGGTCCCGCATCATCGAGCTGTCGAGCTGGAACACGCCGAGCGTCTCACCGCGTGCCAGCAGGTCGTAGGTCTTCTTGTCGTCCAGCGCGAGGCTGAGCATGTCCAGCTCGACGCCGCGGTTGTCCTTCACGTTCTGTACGGCGTCGCCGATGACGGTCAGGTTGCGCAGGCCCAGGAAGTCCATCTTCAGGGCGCCCATGGACTCGGAGCTCGGTCCGTCGAAGCCGGTGATGCGGGCACCGTCGTCGGGGCGCATGAAGATCGGCATGACGTCGATCAACGGCTGCGAGGAGAGGATGACGCCCGCGGCGTGGACGCCGGTGCCCCGGGTCAGTCCTTCGAGGCCGAGCGCGGTGTCGATGACCTGCTTGACGTCGGAGTCTTCGCCGTAGAGCTTCCGGAGCTCGGTCGCCTCGGCGTACCGGGGGTGCTTCTCGTCGAAGATGCCGGTGAGCGGGATCTCCTTGCCCATGACGGCTGGCGGGAACGCCTTGGTGATCTTCTCGCCTACCGGGAAGGGGTAGCCCAGGACGCGGGCCGCGTCCTTCACCGCCGCCTTCGACTTGATCGTCATGTAGGTGATGATCAGCGAGACGTTGTCCTCGCCGTACTTCTCCGTGACATAACGGATCATGTCACCGCGCCGGCGCTCGTCGAAGTCCAGGTCGACGTCGGGCATGGAGATTCGTTCGGGGTTCAGGAACCGCTCGAACAGCAGAGAGTGTTCGATCGGGTCGAGTTCGGTGATTCCGGTGACATAAGCGACCATCGACCCCGTGGCCGATCCACGGCCGGGGCCCAGCCAGATGCCGTTGTCCCGCGCGTAGCGGCAGATGTCCGCGACGACGAGGAAGTATCCGGGAAAGCCCATGCTCTCGATGACGCCGAGTTCGTACTCGATCCGCTCCACGACTTCGGCCGGCACGGGATCCCCGTAGCGGCGCACCGCGCCCGCCTGGGCCTCCTTGCGGAGCCAGCTCATCTCGGTCTCCCCCTCGGGGACCGGGAACTTGGCGGCCAGGTCACGGTGGGCGAAGACCTCGTCGTAGGGCTCGACCCGCTCAGCGATCAGCAGGGTGTTCTTGCAGCCCTCGGTCCACACGTCGGAGCTCGGGTCGAGGGCCCACATCTCCTCCGCGGTGCGCACGTAGTAGCCGTTGCCGGAGAAGCGGAACCGGCTGGGGTCGCTGATCAGGGAGTTCGTGCCGACACAGAGCAGCGCGTCGTGCGCGGTCGACTGGTCTTCGGTGACGTAGTGGGAGTCGTTGGTGACCAGGGGCGGGATGCCGAGAGTCTTGCCGATCCGCAACAGGTCCTCGCGGACACCCGTCTCGATCGGGATCCCACCGTGATCCATGATCTCCAGGAAGTAGTTGTCCCGCCCGAAGATCTCCTGGTATTTGGCGGCGTGCTCCAGCGCCTTGTCGTACTGCCCGAGCCTGAGCCGGGTCTGCACCGCGCCGGACGGGCAGCCGGTGGTCGCGACGATGCCCTCGTGGTACTGCTCGAACAGGTCGTCGTCCATGCGCGGGTACTTCTTCATGTGGCCTTCGAGCGAGGCCAGTGACGAGATCCTGAACAGGTTGCGCAGTCCCTGGGCGTTGACCGCCCACATCGTCTTGTGCAGGTAGGTGCCGCTGGCCGACACGTCGCCGCCCAGACCGGTACGCTCGTCCGACTTGCGCTGGTGGGGCTCCCCCCAGAACACCGGCTGCTTGTAATGACGGGATTCCGGACTGACGTAACCCTCGATGCCGATGATGGGCTTGACCCCTGCGGCCTTCATCTTCGACTGGAACTCGTAGGCGCCGAACATGTTGCCGTGGTCGCTCATCGCGATCGCGGGCATGCCCAGCGACGCCGCCCGCTCGGCCAGTTTGCCGATCTTCGCCGCTCCGTCCAGCATCGAGTATTCGGTGTGAACATGCAGGTGAACGAACGAATCAGCCACGGTTGATCTCTGGCCTTTCGTGGTGGGCGGGGCGAAGACCCAACTCTATCGAGAGCCGGAAGTGGCCGTCGTGGCTCATCTGGAAACAGATAATCGCCGGGGCCGTAGATCTCTCCGGCTACGCGAGAGGCCCCGCGGCCGGACGGCTGCGGGGCCTCTGACATGGACGCGTGATCAGGCGGCCGCTCAGCCCCAGAGGGCGGAGTTGGCGAAGTCGGCGGGTTCGGTCTCGCCCGCCGCTCCGGCCGTGTCGGTCGTCGTGATCGTGATGGTGGCGTCCCGGGGGGGCTCCGCGTCGTGGTGCGAAATGCGCTAACTGGACCGGTTGAAGGCGCCTCCCTACCATTGGCGCGTGCGGCTGAACGTCCTCGGGCCCATGGAACTCGTCGTGGCCGGGCAGGCCGTACCGGCCGGACCGCCGAAGCAGCGAGCCCTCCTGGCCCTCCTCGCGATGCACGCCGACCGCGTGCTCCCCACGGACCTGCTGGCCGACCGGCTGTGGTCCGGCAACCCGCCGACCAGGGGGAGCCTGCACGTATACGTCTCCAATCTGCGCCGCCTGCTGGAGCCCGACCGGCGGCCGGGCGCGACTCCGACCGTCCTGGTCAGCGCCGCCGACGGGTACGGCCTGATGACCGGCGGGCTCCGCCTCGACACGAGGGACTTCGAGACGCTCGTGTCGGACGGGTCCGGCCGTCTGGCCGAGGGACGGCACGAGGAGGCGGCGGCCGCCCTCGCCGAGGCGCTCGACCTGTGGCGGGGCGACCCGTACGCCGACGTGCGCTCCGAGGAGTGGGCACAGCCGGAGATCGGCCGTCTGGACCAGGTGCGGCTGGACGCCGTGGAGGAACTGGCCGCGGCCCTGCTTGAGCTGGGCCGTCACACGGACGTGGTCGCGCGGCTCGACCCGTTCGTCCGCGAACACCACCTGCGGGAGCGTGCCTGGGAACTGCTGGTGCTGGCCCACTACCGGGCGGGCCGGCAGGCGGCGGCCCTCGAATGCCTGCGCAGGGTGCGGGAGGCGCTCGCCGGGGAACTGGGCATCGACCCCGGGCCGCGGCTGCGGGAACTCGAAGGCGCGGTGCTGCGCCAGGACGCCACGCTCCTCCCGCCGGAGCGGCAACCGGCACAGACGACGGCACAGACGACACGCAGGGCTCCCGAGCCCGCGGCGGACCAGCCGGTCTTCGTCGGCAGGGAGAGCGCGCTGGAGCTCCTGGACGAGGCGGCCAAGGCGTCGTCCGCCGCCGGGCAGGTCGTGCTGGTGGACGGCGAGCCGGGCGTCGGCAAGACCAGTCTGCTGAAGCGGTTCCGCGCGAACGCCGGCGTGCCGGTCGGCTGGGGTTCGAGTCCCGACCACGAGACCGCGCCCGTCCTGTGGCCCTGGGAACGGGTCCTGCGCGACCTCGCCGCCGTGGTCCCGGAGGCCGTCCTGCCCGACGAGGTGAGCACGTTCCTGTCGGGCGGGCCGGCGGCGATACCGGCGTCCGACGCGCAGGGGGCGCGGCTGCGGTTCTTCGAGGCGGTCGGCACGTTCCTGGCCGGCGTCGGCCCGGTGATCGTCGTGCTGGAGGACATCCACGCGGCCGACGACGCGACGCTGCGGCTCCTGGTCCACGTGGCGTCCACCGCCCGGCCGGGCCTGCTGTTGGTGGCGACTTTCCGGCGGCATGAGGCGTCGCCGCTCACCGGCACCCTGTCGGCGCTGTCGCGGCTCGGCGCGCGCAGGCTCGGGCTCGACGGGCTCGCCACCGAGGAGGTCCGCGCGCTCGTCCGGGAGGTGTCCGGCCGCGACCCGGGCAGCCGTAAGGCCGAGGAGCTGCGCGGGCGCACCGCGGGGAACCCGTTCTTCCTGGCGGAGCTGGCCCGGGCGGGCGAGGAACTGCCGCAGGGCGTGCTGGACGTCGTGCTGCACCGGGTGACGCGCCTGGGGGAGGAGGCGGCCCGCGTGCTGGAGCTCGCCGCCGTGATGGGCGACGAGTTCGAGGCGGGCGTTTTGGCCCAGGTCGCCGGCGGCACGGTCGGCGACCTGCTGCCGCCGCTCGACGCGGCCCTCGGCGCGGGGCTGATCCGGGAGTCGTCATACCGGCTGGGCGTGTACGAGTTCGCGCACGCCCTGGTGACCGACGCGTTGCTGTCGCGCCGATCGCGGCTGTGGCGGGCGCGCGTGCACGAGCAGGTCGCCGCCGTCCTGACCCGCGCCTACGGGGAGCGGGACGACCGTGCGGCGGTGATCGCCCTGCACTGGCTGGCCGCGGCGGAGCTGGGCGCGGAGCCCGCCCGCATGGCGATGGACTACGCCGCCCGCGCCGCGCGGGCGGCCCTGCGGCGGCACGCGCCCGACGACGCGGCCACCTCATGGCAGGAGGCGCTGGCGGCGGCCGAGCCGGCCGGGGCCGGCCCGGCCGAGCGGTTCGAGCTCGCCGTCGGGCTGGCCGAGAGCCGCTACGCCGCCGGAAGGTTCGACGAGGGCTACGAGGCGGTCGAGCAGGCGCTCGCCATGGCCGGCGCCGACCTGGACAGGGCCGTCAGGGCCGCCGACATCGCGATGGGACACGGCGTCTGGGTGCCCTTCCGGTACGGCCTTGACGTGACCGCCCTGCGGGACGCGATGGACCGCGCCGGGCGCGAGCTGCCCCCGGACACGTCCGACTGGGCGACCGCGCAGGCCGTCCGGGCCGTCGTGCTCGCCCAGATCGGCCGCGAGGACGAGGTCGACGCGGTCTCGTCGCGGGCCGTGGCGGCGGCCGAGCGCCTGGGCGACCCCGCCCTGCTGCGGCGCGCGCTCCACCTGCGGCTGCTCGCCATGCAGGGGCAGGACTTCATCGAGCAGCTCGCCGCGACCGCGCGGCGCCTGCTGGCCGAGCCGGACCTGTCTGCCCAGCTCAGGGCGATCGCACAGCTCCACCTCGTCGCCGATCACGTCGAGCACGGCAGGGTGCCGCAGGCCCGCGCGCTGCTGGCGGAGACCGACGCGCTGCTGCGCGACCTGCACAACCCCACGCTGGCGCTGCAGGCGGCTATCGCACACGTGGGTCTCGACCTGTTCCAGGGCGTGCCGGACCCGACTCGCCACTTCGAGCCCGTCAGGGCGACGCTGTCCTTCTCCGACCTCGCGTACTTCGAGGTGGGCATGCTCGCCGTGCGGGCCGAGACGCTCATCCAGGAGGACCGCTTCAGCGAGGAGGCGGAATGGATCGAAGAGATGTTCCGGCGCACCGGCATGGCCGGGCTCGCCTACGTCCTGGCGTACGCGCTGGCGGACCGGGGCGAGCGCGAGCGCGCCCGGCGGCTCCTGCGTGATACCACTCCGCCGCCGCGCGACTACCACTGGGCGATGGCCACCATGTGCCGGCTGCACGCGGCGATCCGGCTCGGCGAGCTGGACGTCGTGCGGGAGGTGTACGACGCGTTCCGTCCCTTCGCCGGGCTGCTGCACGTGAGCGGCACCTGCACCACGATCGACGGCGCGTATGACGGCCACATGGGTGAGGCGCTGCTGGCGCTCGGGGACCGCGAGGGGGCGCGGGCCCACCTGCGGGAGGCGGTGCGCCTGCTGGAGCAGGCGGGCGGGGGCTACTGGCTGGCAAGGGCCCGCCAAGCCCTCGACAAGTGCACGTAGAGGCGGGTCGCGCACTCTGTTTCCGCCCCCCGCGATCGCCCTCCTGGAGTCGTGATGACCACATCCGCATCGACGACGTGGCCGCGCGAAGCGGCCGAGATCTTCGGCCGCTCGATGGTCTGCGAGTACGCCTCGCTCACCCGTGACGGCCGGCCCGTCACCTGGCCCGTCACGCCGTACGTCGGCGCGGGCGGCACGCTCGACGTGAGCACCGGGCTCACCTATCCCGACAAGGCCGAGCGCGCCCGGCGCGACCCGCGCGTCGCGCTGCTCTGCTCCAGCGCCGAGAGCACGGAACCGGATCGGGCACCGATCGTCCTCGTGCAGGGCCGGGCGACCGTACGCGACGCGGACCTGCAGGCCAACACCGACCGGTACGTCCGGGAGTCGCTCGCCAAGACCGGCGCCGGGTTCGCCGGGATGCCGTGGTTCCTCGTGAAACGGCTGGGGTGGTATTTCGCCCGCATCTGGGTGGAGGTCACCCCCGAGAGGATCGTCTGGTGGCCCGAGGGCGACCTGTCCGGGACACCCGAGGTCTGGACGGCCCCCGGGGACGTCACGGTCCCCGCCTCCGATCCCGCCCCCACCGGCCCGCGGCTGCCGAGCCGGTCGGCCCCGCCGATGGACTGGCGGCCCTTCGCCGACCGTGCGGCCCGCCTGGGCGAGCCCGTCGTCACCATGGTCTCCGACGGCATGCCGCTGGCCGTGCGGACCCGCTCGGCCGTACGCGCCGAGGCCGGCTTCGACCTGCGGCTGCCCGCGGGTGTCGAGGCGGCCGGTGGGCCGGTGTGCCTGACGTTCCACCGGCACGGCCCGGCCATGGAATGGCAGGAGAACGTGGTGTTCGTCGGGACCGCGACCGGAGAGGGCGACCGGCTGAGCGTGCGGGTCGAGCGGGCCCTGAACGACTGGAGCCTCTCCGGGAACCGCCGCGAGCGGAACCGCTCGTTCCTCGGCCAGGGCAGGATGCTCAGGAAACGCCTGAAGGCCGAGGCCGCCCGCCGCGGTCAGCCCGTTCCCCGCGTCCGCCGCCCCCACGCCTGAGACGACCCAAGCGGCACTCAGCTCTTCAGTGCCAGGCGCCATCGAGCGATCAGCTCGGTGACATGCGAAGCATCGATCGATCCCGCGTCGTAGTCGACCCATCCAACGATCCGGTCACCACGGTCGTCGAGGTTCAGCACCAGGTCGAACCTGGTGACTTCGGGGCTGCCGACATCGAGGATCAGCTCTGCTTGCGCACCATGGGGCAGCCGCCACTGCCGCGGCCCCGGTGGCTGCAGCGTGAACATCATCTGGGCGAGCGGATGGTGCCTGCCGACGCGGTCGACGCGCAGGCGTCGCAGGACGTCGGGGAGGGTCGCGGCGCGATGCCGCAGGGCCGCGGTGACGTCCTGTTGCGTCCGGTCGACCAGCACAGTCAGGCTTTCCGCGCCGGTCGCCAGAGGCAGCACGACGGTGTTGAGGAACAGGCCGACGCAGCTCGCCTCCTCGGCCGTGACTCGCATGGAGATCGGCACCGCCACGCACACCTCGGCGTCGTCGTCTCCGAAGAGGGTGGCCCAGGTGGCCAGCAGCACCGCGAACGGTGTCGCCTGGGCGTCCGTGGCCCGCTTCCGGACGGCATCGACCTCATCCGCGTTCAGTACGACCGGGGCGCGGCGCAGTGCCGGCGCCGGATCGCGTTCCCGCCCCCAGTCGGCCGGCGGCCTGCCGGCCGACGGCGTCAGGCGCTCCACCCAGTAGGAGAGATCTCTGTCGGCATCACGGTCGGCCGCCGGCAGCTCCCAGGGTTGGATCGCGTGCGGCGGGGTGTTCCCGGCGTAAAGAGCCGCGAACTCCTCGAACAACAACGCGATCGACCAGCCGTCGCAGCTGGCGTGATGCAGCCGGAACAGCATCCGGTGATGCTGTTCGCCGATCCGGACGATGTCCACCACCGGCGTGGCGACCTCACCGAACTCGTAGCGTTCGGCCAGGCGACGCCCGCGCAGCGCTGCGAGGTCGGTCGCGTCGGCGTACGTGACCACCGGCGGTGCATCGGCCACGTATGTCTGAGTGATGTTCCGGCCGGCCAGGTCGTAACGAGTGTGGAGTGCGGCATGACGGCGGGTGAGTGCGCGAACCGCCGGCTCGGCGCCGGCCGGATCGAAAGGCCCGGTGATGTCGAGCTCGGCCAGTACCCAGTGCGACGGCCCGTTCTCGGTGAGCAGCTCGTCTATGAAGATCTGCCGCTGCATCACGGTTACCGGCAGCGGACCGGTGGGCTCGCTCGCCGTGCGGCCCGGCACCGGAGGGCTGGATGCGACGATCTCGGCCAAGTGCTGCAGGGACGTCGCGGCCAGCAACTGGTCGGTCGCGACGAGCACGCCCAGCTCTCGGGAGATTCGGGCTGAGACGCGCGCCGCGGCGAGGGAGTTCACCCCGGCGGCCCGCAGATCTTCGACATGCTCGTCGGGCAGTTCGAGTTCCGTGTGCCAGATCGCCGCGAGGCCCGCCGCGTCGAGATCGCGGGGTGTGGGCTTTCGGTCCTGCGACGCGAGGTCGAGCAGCGCGGCGCGATCGAGCTTCCCGCTCGGTGTCATGGGCAGCTTCGGCAGTGGCAGGATCCGGTGCGGCACCAGGTGCGCGGGCAGAGATTCGGCCACCCGCCTTCGGATCACGGCGATGCGGTCGGTATCGAGGTGGCCGGTGACGAAGCCGACGAGCCGGGTGCCGCCGCCGGCGTCCTCGCGCGCGACCACGGCCGCCTCGCGTACGTCCGGGAAGGCCAGCAGGGCGCGTTCGATCTCGGCGGGCTCCACCCGGATGCCGTTGATCTTCACCTGATCGTCGTTGCGACCCAGGTAGTGCAGCTGTCCGTCCCGCCACCGGACGACATCCCCCGTGGCGTACATGACGGCGGCGCCCCCACCCGGCTCGGGGCGGAACCGCTTGCCGGTCAGTTCCGGCTGCCCGATATACCCGTGTGCCACGGCGATGCCGGAGACATGCAACTCGCCGGGCTCACCGTCCGGAACCGGATGGCCGGCGGCGTTGAGGACGTGCACCCGGACGCCGTCGATCGGGACTCCGATCGGTGGTAGCAGTGGCCACTGGTCGGGTATCGCGGGAAGTGGATACCGGGTGCAGACGTGCGTCTCGGTGGGCCCGTACTGGTTGACGAGGCGACACCCGGGCAGGGCGGCGAACAGGCGTTTGATCCGGTCGTCGCAGCGCAGTTGCTCACCGGCGGTGATGACCTCCCGCAGAGGCGGGGCGTCGGCCGCCAGGTCGTCGGCGAACAGGGCCATCGTCTGCAGCATGACGAACGGCAGATACAGCCGGGCGACTCGGTTCCGTGTCAGCAGCTTCCACAGCAGGACCGGGTCACGACGCTCCTCATCGGTGAGGCAGAGCAGCACGCCTCCGGCCGCCAGGGTCGCGAAGATCTCCTGGAAGGAGACGTCAAACGATATCGGGGCGAACTGTGCGGTGACTTCGCCCGCGCCCACCGCCGAATCGCGGAGCTGCCACTGGATCAGGTTGGCCAGTGCCCCGTGTGTCTGCATGACCCCCTTGGGCACGCCGGTCGACCCGGAGGTGAACATGACGTACGCGACATCGCCGCCCGCGATCGCTGGATCATCCAGGGCCGATGGTCCGTCGTGAGCCTCGTCGAGAGAGATCAGCGTCCGCTCCCCGGCCAGGACCTCGGCGCTCTCGCGGTGCCCGACCAGCACAGAAGCGCCGGCCTGGCTGAGCATGTACTCCAGTCGCCGCCGCGGATATCCGGCGTCGAGCGGCAGGTAGGCACAGCCGGCGCGCAGGATGCCGAGGATGCCGACCACCAGATCGGGGGAGCGCAGCGGGCAGAGGCCGACCACGTCGCCGGGCCGTACGCCGTGGCCCCTCAGCCGCGTGGCGATCATGCCGGAGCGGCGCCACAGTTCGCCGTAACTCAAGGATTCTGCCCGGCCTCGCACGGCCGGCCGGTCCGGGTCATGCCGTACCTGAAGGTGGACGAGATCGACGACATTCCGCGTCCTGTCGGAGGCTTGCCCAACAGCAGCGTCGCTCATGTTTCCTCTCCATGCCACGGATCGGGCCGGTGGGGATGGTGGGCGTTCGATCGGACGTCGCCAACGGAAGGGTTCAAGGAACGTAGGTGAAAGGCACTTGTGAATGCGGCCTCTCGCCTCCCGTCCGGTCGGGTATGACGCATCATAAGCAGGTGAGTCGTATGGAATGAATAGCGCCGGGCGTACTCGTGGCGATGCCGCCGGGTCACAGTCGGGCTCCACCTTGGTTGAGCGAGACGGTGAACATGGGCGCCACTCGGCCACAGCTTCCTGTCGGCGGACGTCCGGTCCGTGGGCGGAGATAGGCGCACTTACGCCGCTGACCAGGAAAATCGTGTTCGAGCGACTCGATGAACTCCGCGCCCTCCTGACCGTCCTTGGTCTCACGATGTGAGAACACCTTCGGGCCCGGGGTGACAGCCGCGACATCAGGTGATATCTGTATGAATATCAACGTAATAACAGTTGACCGCAAGATGAATCACGGGCGGTGCCTTCCCGGGCCTGAAGTGTGCTCTCCTTGGGCCGAGGCGATCGCTATTGCAATAGGCGCGAGTTTGCTGTAGCGAAACTTCCTGCGGTAATCAGAGTTGTAATGTAGCGATAGGCCGATCGTCGGGGGACCGCGTTGAAGCTTGTCTTTGCCCCATCCGCCAAGCGCATCATTCCGTACCCGCCGGTGGGGGTCTCACTGCTGGCGTCGAATCTCCGATTATCCGGCCATGAGGCGGAGGTCTTCGACCTCGAGATGCAGCTCGCCGACCTTCGCCGGCAAGGCGAGAAAGTGCTGCTGTACGACGGCGTGTTGTCGACCGCGGACGTGCTCTCACCGGACCTGTCCGAGCCCGTTCGCGGGTATGGGGATCAGCTCTGGCGGATTATCGGAGGGGCGAGCGGCGGGGAGGTCCTCGGCATCTCGGTCATGGGCTTCGAGCAGAGCGCCTCCGCGCTGCTGCTGGCCCGGCTGGCCCTGGCCCAGGGCATGCGGGTCATCTTCGGCGGCCAGTTCTGGACCGAACGGTCGGCCTCCGAGGTAATCCACGCACTCGCCCCCTTCGGCTCGGTCACGGTCACCGTAGGCGACGGCTGGGAATCGGTTACCGCCTTCGCCGAGAGAGCCGCGCCGGAGACGATCCCGAACAGCTACACCACGAGCGCCACGCCGGGCGGCGCCATTGTCACGGGCCCGCGGAAGGTGGCCAAGTCACTGCCCCCGCAGCCGGTGTACGACTGGGTGCCGTGGGAGCAGTACGAGAACTTCGGTGTCGCGACGTACAAGAACCCGACACCGGCGAGACGCGCCCATCTGTACGTCTGGGACAAGCAATGCAACTTCCGGTGTGCCTTCTGCCGGGTCGCGACCGGTAGCCGGGCGGTTCTGACCCCGCCCCAGGTGGCCATCGACTCGTTCGCCGGCCTGGTGAAGGCCGAGGTGGACCAGCTCAACTTCATGACGAACGAGCTGAACCCGTCACGCAAATACCTGCTGCGATTCCTTGACGAGCTCGAGGCCCGCGGCGGGGGAGGGTCCACCAACTGGTTCACGTACGTACGCGCGGACCGGCTGGAAGCGGATGACTTCGGACGCATCCGCCGGAACGGTGGGCGCCTCGCCCGGTACGGCGTCGAGTCCGGGTCCCAGCGGCTGCTCGACCTGATGCGCAAGGACTATGACGTACCGACGATGTCGGCCACGCTGCGCAACGCGGCGGCGGAGGACATCTGGAACCACGTCAATTTCCTGGTGGGTTTCCCGGGCGAGATCGCCGACGACATCGAGCGGACCATCGACTTTCTCGCGGCCAACGTCGACACGATCCACTCCGTCCGAATCAACCCCTTCTACCTCCCACCGGACACTCCCATCGCCCGCGCTCCCGAGGAGTTCGGGATCCAATTGACCACCTTCGACTCCGGCTGGTGGCAGTACCAGAACTCGGACGGCACGGTGCCCGACGCGGACCTCGTGGTGGAGCGGGTCGAGCGGATCTCCCGGGCGTGCAGCGACCTCGGCATCGGTTTCGCCGGCACCGATCCCTTCTTCCTGCTCGACACCATCAGCCGTTACGACGCCGTGCCTGCGGCGCTCAAATTCCTCAAAGAGGCCTACCCGCTGTTCTGGGTGCCGGCTCCGACGGACACCTACAAAGCGCTCATCGGCGGGTACGAGGTCAAGTCGGAATGGAAGGAAATCGCTCTGAAACGTCAGCGCAACTATTCGTTGTCGATCTGCACGGACTGAGGGACTCGACATGTACATTGCGGCGAAGGACCTGCGTCGGCGCGTCCATGAGGACAACGCACGGATTGTGCTCGACGAGGCCGTGGGCGATGCGGTCGAGGCGGCGTACCGGGGCATCGACTGGGACAGGCTCTCGGCGGCCGGTTTCGACAAGCA
The DNA here is from genome assembly GCF_017896165.1 of Microbispora oryzae. GTDB lineage: Bacteria > Actinomycetota > Actinomycetes > Streptosporangiales > Streptosporangiaceae > Microbispora > Microbispora oryzae. The sequence continues at coordinate 43,752 of NZ_JAFCNB010000023.1, read as the reverse complement.
CGGCGACTACTGCTTCATCTACAGCTATCCGCCGGTGCGCGTACTGGAGGAGTTGCCGCACGACGCGATGTTCGCGCGGTCCGACCTGGAACCTCCGGCGGACGTGCTGAACATGTATCTGCACATCCCGTACTGCAGTGGGATCTGTTCCTACTGTTATTTCGCGAAGGTCGTCGACAACGACAACGCGCCGGTCGACAAGGACGAGTACATCGAGCTCCTGATTCGGGAGATCGACGCCAAGCTGCAGCGATACAACCCGGATGCGACGATCGGAACAGTCCATTTCGGCGGCGGGACGCCCTCCATCCTGGAGGAGCGGCAGATCAAGCGGATCATGGGGTATCTGCGGTCTCTGAAGGTGTCGGACCGCTTGGAAGTCACCTTCGAGTGCGCGCCCGAGACGATCCATGCGAACCTCGACAAGCTGCTGATCCTTCGGGACAACGGCGTCAACCGTGTGAACCTCGGCGTGGAGAGCCTGGACGACCGGGTGCTGAAGATCATGGCGCGCCGGCACGGTGCGGACATGACGCTTCGCGGCATCGAGAACATGCGTAAGGCCGGATTCGACAACATCAATGTCGACCTGATCTACGCGCTTCCCGGGCAGTCGCTCGCCTCGTGGGTGGAGACGCTGAAACAGATCATCGCGTGGGATCTGGAGTCGGTCAGTGTGTACCGGCTGCGGCGGCACCCGATGAAGCGGATCTCGAAACTCGAGCAGGATCTCTACCCGTCGTACGACGATGGGCTGCGGATGCAGCTCGCTCACGGTCTGATGATGGGCGACGCGGACTATGTACGGGTGCAGAGTCACAAGTACGCCAAGGCGCGGGAGAAGATGCAGCAGCAGACCGAGCTCAAGCGGGGCGTGGACCAGACGCAGTTGCTCAGCGCGGGCTGCGGCTCGTACGGCTTTCTCAACTCGACTTTCTACTGGAACACGAAGTCGCTCGGAGAATGGGGCGCACAGGTCCGCCAAGGCCTGCATCCGACCTGGATGGGCCAGACGCTGGGCCAGGAGGAGTTGATGCGCAAGACCTTCGTGCTGGGAGTGCACACCAGCACGGGCGTTTCCCGCGCCGGGTTCGCGGCCAAGTTCGGTGCCGACCCGCTCGATGTCTTCGGTCCCACCATTCGTCATGCCGAACAGCACGGGCTGTTCGAGGTGACGGAGGCCGCGGTACGCCCGACCGAGCTGGGCTACTTCTTCGGCGACGAGCTGAGTGTCTCCTTCTACTCGCCCTCGGTGACGGCTCAGCTCTCCGCGCTGGGCATGAAGTACGGGATGTTCTTCGAACAGGATCGGTATGCCTGAACCCACAGCCGTGGTCCTGGACGCCATGGGTGTGCTGTACGAGTCGGCTGACGATGTCGGCGAGTTGCTGGTCCCCTATCTCCGCGAACACGGGTGCGCGCTGGACACGGCCGACATCGAGGAGGCCTACCGGAGAGCCAGCCTGGGCGAGCTGACCTCGGCCGGGTTCTGGGAGGCGACCGGCGTCGCCGGTTCCGCGGACGACGAGGAGTACTGCGCCCGGCACACGTTGACGCCCGGGGTCCACGAGTTGCTGAAGGCGGCCGACACGGCCGGGGTGCGGGTGGCGTGCCTGAGCAACGATGTGTCCCGGTGGTCCGAGCTTCTGCGGCGGCGTTTCGGCCTCACCGAGTCCATCCGTGACTGGGTGATCAGCGCCGACATCGGCGTCCGCAAGCCGCAACCGGCCATCTACCACGAAATGCTGCGCCGCCTCGGCATCGCCGCCGACGGCGTGTGGTTCGTGGACGACCGGGCGGCGAACGTGGCAGCCGCGCGGGAGATCGGCTTCACCGCCATCCACTACGGCCGGGACGTCACCTCGTTCGACCAACTCACCGCTGCGCTGGCGCGATGAACGTGAACGTATACGAGCCGGGAACTGACTTGCCGCCAGGCACGCTGGCCGCTGTCCAGGAACTCTTCCGGGTGTCGTACCACCGGTACCACTACCTGGCCGAGGTCGCCTCGACCGACCGGGTCAAGTTCGTCGCTACGGCGCATGGCCGGGTCTGCGGCTACGCCTCGGCCAGCCAGGCGGGCAAGCTCTACCGTCTCGCCAACCTCTTGGTGGATATGGGCAGCCGCGGCACCGGGCTCGGCCGCCGGCTGGAACGGGTCCGCTACGACTACATACGTGGAAAAGGCGTGTCCTGCTACGTCAGTTGCACCTGCGAGGACACGACGAGTCAGATGCTCAAGCTCGAGCTCGGGCTTCGCCCGGTGGCCTTCAAGATCGGCTACCGCTCGGATGTGGTCCGGCTCGGTGAGCGCGGCAGTGCCGTGGTCTTCACCGATGCCCCCATCGAGGTGGCCGAGCCCCGAGTCGACTCGATCATGCGCGACGAGGTGCTGCGGCGGACGAGGTACGTCTCCGCGGACCCGAAGCCGGCGGTTCTCGACGCGTTGCCCCCCGACGACTTCGCCGAGGTGCTGACCGGCTCGGTCGGACACCGGCGGATGGCGCGGATGCCGGGTTTCCGATTCGCGGGACACGAGTACGACGCCGTGGACGCGCAGTGGCACTACTGCTTCCAGGCCCGCAACGAGGCGTACCAGGAGGGCGTTCGGCAGCAACCCGCGATCGCCGTCATGCCGGCGCCCCTGGAGGCGCGGCTGCGGCTGGAGGAGTTGCTGTGATCGACTACCTGGACTCCCTTTCCCGGCTGGTCGCCCTGGACACGGTGAGCCCGATCGACGACGAGCAGCTCGAGCGCTGCGCCGCGGAACTGAGCCGGTACGGCTGCCGGCCGGTCGGTGACCGTCTGTTCGCCTTCGGCGACCCCGCTGCGCCGGTCTGGCTCTACGGCCACCTCGACACCAAGCCGATCGGTTCTCGTACGGCCTGGAACACCGAGCCGCTGACCCTGACCGAGCGGGACGGGATGTTGTACGGGCTCGGCGTCTCGGACTCCAAGTTCCAGTTGCTCAACGCGCTGTCGGTGGCGGACCCGGCCCGGCACTTCGTCCTGATCGACACGAGTGAGGAGACCGACGGGGCGCCCGGCGCGGCGGCCTTCGTCGCCCGGCACCTCCCGGCCACACTCCTGATCTGCGACGGCGCACGCGGCGACGCCGACCTCTACGCCGGCTACAGCGGTCAGGCCGACGGGGTTTTCCACCTGCGGACCGGGCGCGCGACACACCATCCGGCCCGGCCGGGTGGTGACGCGGCCGACCTGCTGCGGGCGTTGCTCGTCGCGGTCGCCGGCTGCCCGCGGTTCACCCTGACCGGGATCACGGCGCCGCACACCGAGCGCTCGCTGGCGGTGCAGGAAATCGACGTCCGGTTCGACATCCGCTACGGCCCGGACGAGGAGCCCGCGGTGGATGCCCTGCTGGAGGCGTGGCCACACACCTCGCGTCAGTCGATGGCCCCCGTAGCGGGAGCTCGGGCGATCTCGGTACCGGGGCTGGTCACCGGTGGTCTCGCACCGTTCTCCAACCGGCTTGGGCAGCTCGGGCCGCTGAAGGTCGACCGTCTCGTCGTCGTTCCGGGTGCGGAGCCGGACAACCGCAACCATCAGCCGAACGAGTTCATTCACATCGGTCAGATCGAACATCACCAAGACGTCCTGCGCCGAGTGCTGGACGCCCTGGAGACGGAGGGGAACGGTCATGAGTGAGGCGGCGCTGCGCATCTGGGGTCAGGCGATCAAGCTCACCGGCTTCGCGGATGAGGAGCTGGCCGAGGTGTTCGACACGTTCGGCGGCAGCATCGACGTCATCGCCGACGGCCGGGAACCGCAGCTGACAGTGCACCGGCAGCACGGGAGCGCAGCCGGGGCGGGCGAGCGCCGGTCACGTCACCGAGGCGGCTCGCCGGCCGGGAAATACTTCCTCGACGGAACACCCTTCGACGGCGCCGAACAACAGCGCGACATCACCATCGTCAGTGAGGGGTCCGGCTGCGACGTCTACGCGGAGGACGACGCGCTGCTCGTCGTGGCAGGTGATTCCGCCACTATCGTCGCCGACCGCCTCCCGCAGATGCTGCTGAGTGACGTGATCGAGGACTGGCTGCTCTGCCGCAGCAGGGCGAACGGCGCGGTCCAGGTGCACTGCGCGGCGTGGCTCGACGACGGGCGTGCCACTCTGGCGGTGGGCAGCTCGGGCGCGGGCAAGTCGACTGAGTTGTTCCGCAACGTCCGGGCCGGCAGCTCGTTCCTCTCCAACGATCGGGCGTTCCTGCGACTGCGCGACGGCGCCCTTGAGGTTCGGAGCTTCCCGCTTCCGGTCAACATCGGCTGCGGCACCATCCGTGCCCTGGACCTGCCGATACCGCACCACGGCCTCGGCGATCACGACAAGATCCGGCTGCGGGCGCCCGAGGTGGCCGAGCGGTTCGACGTCGACTACGAGACCTGGTATCCGGTCGCCCGCGTCGTCTGCACCTCGCTGGCGGACTTCAACGCCAACATCTACTGGGACGAGGACGCCTGCCATCCGTTCTGGGTCCGCGGGTGGCATCCCGGGACGCTGCCCGGCGCGGTCGTCGAGAAGCTGACCGCGGCGCTCGAACCGCTGATCATCGAGCGCCGGCTGCTGACGGGGCAGGGGGCGGTCCGATGAGGAATGAGCCACCTCGTAGCCGCCCTGTCGCGGTGATCGGCATGGCCGGTCGCTTCGCTGGGGCGGACGACATAGCGCAGTACTGGAGGAACCTTCTCGACGGCGTCGAATCGGTCAGCCGGACCGGTGAGCGGCCTGCGCCCGGCGGTGTGAGCGACGGCGGCTTCGTGAGCGCGGTGGGGAAGGTCGGCGACGTCGATCGGTTCGACGCCGACCACTTCCGGGTGCCGCCGGCGGAGGCCGTCATCCTGGATCCGCAACAGCGGGTCCTTCTGGAGGTCGCGGCCGAGGCTCTGGACGACGCCGGCTACTCGGGCGAGCGCGACGCCGTGGTCGGTGTGTTCGTCGGGTGCGGAGAGAACCTGTACTACCGCGACTTCCTGGCTCCCGCCGAGGCCGACGCCGGGCACCATGACGATGTCCGGGTCACCCTGGCGAACGAGAAGGACTTTCTCGCGCCACGGCTCGCGTTCAAACTGGGACTCACCGGACCCGTGATCACCGTGCAGACCGGATGTGCCACGTCCCTCAGCGCGGTCGCGCTGGCATGCTCGTCACTGGCAGCGGGGGACTGCGACATCGCGCTGGCCGGCGGTGTGAGTCTGCTGCCGCCGGACGTCGACGGCTACACCTATCACGAGGGCGGAATCCTGTCCGCCGATGGGTGCTGCCGTCCCTTCGACGCCGGGTCATTGGGGACCGTGCCCAGCTCGGGCGCCGGAATCGTGGTCCTCAGACGTGACGATGACGCGCAGGCCGACGGCGACAACCGCCGGGCCGTGATCCGTGGCTGGGCCGTCAACAACGACGGTGGAGCGCGCGTGGGATTCGCCGCGCCCAATGTGGACGGTCAGGAGACGGTGATCCGAGCCGCGCTCGCCCGGGCCGGTCTCACTCCCGGCCAGGTCGGCTACGTCGAAGCTCACGGCACCGGTACCGCCATCGGGGACACCGTCGAGTTCGAGGCGCTCCGCAGAGTCTTCGCCGGCGATGGCCGGCCGCCCGGGTCCGTCACCCTCGGCGCGGTCAAGGCGAACATCGGCCACGCCGATGCGGCGTCGGGCGTAGCCGGGCTGATCAAGGCGATCTTGGCCGTCGAGAGCGGCACGCTACCGGGGACGGCGCACTTCTCCGCTCCCAATCCCGAACTCGACATGGACTCGACGCCCTTCGTCGTGACCACCGAGACCCGGCCATGGCGGACGGACGGTCCGCGTGTCGCCGGTGTGAGCTCTTTCGGGCTGGGCGGGTCCAACGCCCACGTCGTTCTCGAAAGGGCGCTCGCCGAGCCGGCCGTGGCGACGATGAGACCCCGTGCCGTGCTGACGCTGTCCGCGCGTACCGACGACGAGCTGCATCGGATGCGCGAGCGGCTCGCCGAACGGCTCGCGACCGTGACGCCGGCCGACTCCGCCGAACTCGCCGACATCGCCTACACGCTCGCCGTCGGGCGCGGCCGTTTCGTCAGACGGTGGTCGGCGGTGGTGAGCGGCAGTGCCGACGCGATCGCGAAATTACGAGCACCCGATGAGACGGCCAGGTCCACTGCCCGCTGGTCGCTGGCGATCGCCGGGGCGCCCGCTGACCTGGCGGAGCTGGGGAAGCGGCTCCAGGCGTCCGAGCCGATGGTGCGGTCGGGCATCGTCGAACTCACCGGATCGGCGGAGCTGAGCGACCTACCCGCGGAACGAGCAGGCGCGCTCGTGGCGGCTGTCATCGGCCGGATCCTGCGGCGTCTGGGGCTGACCTTCTCCCGAGTGGACGCGCAGGCGTGGGCGCGGCCGATCGCACAGTGGCTCGCCACGGGCGCCGACACCGCGTCGTTGACCGCGGCCCTGGACGCCTGCACCGGCGCCGCCGAGGCTCGAGACGCCCGGCACAGCCCCGGTCAAGTGGTGATCGGCCCGTCGTTCGACCTGGACGAAGTGCTGGCCACGGCGTGGCAGGCGGGATCGGGGATCGACTGGGCGGCCTACTACGCCGAAGAGCCGCGACGGCGTGTCTCGCTGCCCTCCTATCCGTTCACCCGGCGCCGTTTCTGGCTTGACCGTCCCGTGCGATCCTCTGGCGCCGCCGGCAGCTCCCCGGGCGGATCAACGCGCCGGAACGGTGTGAACATCGTCGACTACGTCGAGCAGGTGTGGCGCGAGGTTCTCGGCGTCGACCACATCCCGGTGGACGCGCACTTCTCGGATGACCTCGGCGGCGACTCCATATACGCGGTGGAGGTCACAGCCCGCCTCCGCGAGGGGCTCGGGCTCGAACTGCCGGTCGACCTGCCGTACGTAGCACCCACAGTCGCTGCCACAGCGGCTTTCGTCGAGGAGGCCTCGGCCTGCAAGGAGACAGGTTCATGACCACCATCAACGACAACACGATTCTCATCCGCGGGCTGGACGTGACGGCCCGCCTCGCCAAGACGGTCGCCGAACTCAGCGACCGTGCCGCCGGCGGCATCCTGCTGGAAACCGTGACGGGCCGCTACGTCCTCGACAGCGACGCTCGTCTGGCGTGGCTGCTGATGGATGGTCGCCGCAGTGTCGGTCAACTGCTCGACGGTGTCGCCGAGGCGTCGGGTCTGCCGCTCGAACAGATCCGGCAGCCGACGTACCGGTTCTGCGAGCGGCTGCTCGAACTCGGCCTCGTCGACGTCGCCACGCCTGCCGATGTCAGCGCCCTGACCAGCCGTTAGGTCTCGGATGGCCCGCCAACCGATCACCCGCATCGGCCTCCAGTTCAGTGGCTACTCGTTCGCAGGCGTCACGGACGACAAGATTTTCCAGCGCGTCGCGGACTCCGCACTGGCGGCCGAGGCCGCCGGCTTCGACAGCCTGTGGACCATGGATCACCTCCACCAGATCGCGTCGGTGGGGGGCCGGGACGAGCCCATCCTGGAGGCGTACACCACCCTCGCCGCCCTCGCGGCCGTCACCTCCGTCGCACGTCTCGGGGTGCTCGTCTCCGCCTGCGGATTCCGGAATCCAGCCGTCCTGGCCAAGATGGTCACCACGATCGACATCATCAGCGGTGGCCGGGCCATCCTCGGCATCGGTGCCGGTTGGCACGAGGAGGAGCACCGCGCGTACGGGCTTGACTTCCCGTCCGCGAAGGAGCGCCTGGCTGAGCTCGCCGAGGCGGTACAGATCTGCCGGGCGATGTTCACTGAGTACGCGCCGCGGTTCTCCGGGAGCTACCACAGCATCGACGAGCCACTCAACATGCCTGGACCCATCAATCCCGACGGGCCGCCCATCCTTATCGGGGGTGGCGGTGAGCGGGTGCTGATTCCGATGATCGCCAGGCTCGGCGACGCCTGCAACTTCTTCGGCGGGCCGGCGACCGTACGACACAAGATCGACGTTCTGGAACGGGCATGCGTGGCCGCGGGCCGCGACAGCAGCGAGATCACGAAGACGTGGCTGGGCCATGTGATCATCACAGATTCCGAGTGGGAGCTCCATGAGGCGCTGGATCGGCTCGGAACACTCCTGGATCTGACACCGAGTGCCGCTCGTGGCTTCGCCCTCTGCGGCACCAGGGACCAGGTGCGGCGTCAGGTGCGGAAGTACCGCGAGTCAGGGGTGGATGGATTCATCCTGGCCGTCCTCGACCCCACCGATGTCGCGCACCTGCATGCCGTCGGCACGACCTTGCGGGAGGCACTGGATGACTGATCGGACACGCGTCCCGGAGGACGGTCTTGACCTCGACGGCACCCCGGCCGAGATCCTTCAAGCCGTCTGGGCGGATGCCCTCGGCGTCGCGGAGGTCGACCCGGACGCCGGCTTCTTCGACCTCGGAGCGACATCGGAGATGATCCTCGGCGTGGTTCGCGTTCTCCGCCGGCGCTGGCCCCGACTCAGGATCGTGGACGTCTTCTCCCACCCGACCGTCGCGCAGCTCGCGGCGTTCCTCGACGATGAATAGGTCAGACCCCGGATGCGGTCCGGCACGTCAACGCGGCACGGACCGTCTCCGCGAGCCGCAGCCACGCCTCACCCCCGAACAGGTGATCACCCTCGGCGATCTCGCGGAAGTTCGTCGGCCCCGTCGTCTCCCGGCGCCAGGCATCGACCTGGGCCCTGCTCAGTTGACTGTCATGTGCGCCGTACACGACGGTGAGCGGCACCGCGAGAAAGACCCCGGGCTCGTAGACGTAGCGCGACACCAGGCCGATGTCCGCGGCGATGACGGGAAGCAGCAACTCGACGAAGTCGGGTTCCTCCCGGAAATTCTCCGGCACGTACTGCATGAGGTCGTGCTCCGCTTCGGGATCGGCCTCGGCGAAGCAGGGGGGCGGCAGCTGCGACGCGACGAGAAGGTGGGCCACCTCGATGTCATGACCGGATCTGGCCAGGGCCTTCGCCAGCTCGAACGCCAGCACCGCTCCGAAGCACTGGCCGAACAGCGCCACGCGCCGTACGCCCAGATCGACCAGCTCGCCGGCGATGTCGCCGACAACCTCGGCGACCGTGTCCGCCGGCGGTTCCGTCCGGCGGCTCTCGCGCCCCGCCAGTCGCACACCGTAAACGGTGGACACGTCGCCGAGCACCGGACTCCACAAGCGAAAAGGAGCGGCTCCGGCACCGGCCCACGGAATACACACGAGCGCCAGTTCAGTTTTCGCCGGCGCTCCCCAGGAAACGAGCGATCTTCCCTTTTCCGGTGTCGGATCGGCCTGCTTCATAGCGTGGATACTACGTCGCCGGTCGTCCGATGTGTAGTGCCGGAGAGGCGTTTCCAGTCAGCTTTCCACTGCATTTCAAAAGTCTTCTGACGACGACCCGGAGGGATTCCGATGTTCAACCCCACTATCGAAGTCATTGTGGCTCAGCCGAGATTCCGGCAGCCTCCGGACATGAGTTTCAACAGCATCCTCAAGCGATTCCCCGGATTGGCGGAGGCGGACGCCGTCTGCTGGACCGGATCGACCGCGATCGGCTGGGGAAACGTTTTCAGCGACTACGATCTGTTCGCGTTCTCGGATCGGACCCTCGAGCTCCCCGTGGACGAGACCATGGAGGCGTGGCCCGGGGTCGACAAGAGCGGGATCCGCTGGGACAACTGGATGGGCGAGTACGAGAAGGCACGCGTCGATCTGACGGTGTGGCCGACCGGCACTTTCGCCAAGGTGCTGCAGCCCTACCTCGACGACGAGCTCGAACTCTGCGGCACGAGCGAAGGCATGCTGGCTTTCGTCTACCGGATGTCCATCGCCATCCCGCTGAAGAACGACAGTTTCTTCAAGGAAGCGCGCGAACTGCTGGACCGGTCGTCGTTCCGTCGCGCACGCGCCCGGACCGCCAAGGTATGGGCGGAGAACTCCCTCACCGATGTGGCGGGTCAGCTGGATGCCGGAGACCAGGCCTCCGCGCGCATCTCCGCCCGAGTCGCGGCGTTCCGTGCGGCCGACGCCTGTCTCGCCCTGTACGGGGACTACTGCCACGACGAAAAATGGACGATGCGCCGTCTGCGGAGCAAGCCCGAGTGCGGAATAGACGCCGACGAATTCCGGTCCGCGGTGCTGGACGGCGCCCGCCCGGGAGAGTCCGACGGCGACTGCGCGCTGCGCGTGGCCCGTTGGGCCCAAGGGCACCTCGTCCGGCTCGAAGGCGAATTCCTGACGGGCTCCTGACCGGGCCACGGCGCATCGTGAGTTCGCGAACAATGACGAGGAGATCGAGCTGGATACTGTCGGACCTGTCACAGAGGGGCGGCCGATGAGCGGTACCGGCCGGCTGACCCGGTTACGCGCCGCGCTGCGCGGTCCGGCGGAACGTCGTCAGCGACTGCTGGCGCGGGCGACGATCGTGAACACCATCGGCATGGGAATGTTCCTGTCCGCCGGCACGATCTTCCTGATCAAATTCACCGGACTGAGTCCGGCCGCGGTCGGTGCCGGGCTCACGATCGGATCCCTGATCGGTGTCGGGGCCGGCGTGCTGATCGGTGATTTGGCCGATCGCCGCGGCTCACGCGAGGTTGTCATCGCCGCCATGGTGCTGGAGGCCGTGGGAAGCATCTGCCTTCTGCTGGTCGACAATCTGTGGACCTTGATAGCCGTCGCCGCCCTCGCCTCCATCGGCAACGGAGGGACCAGCAGCGCCCGCGGCGCGATGATCGGTGTGCTCGCCGAACCGGGCAAGGGCGCACGGTTGCGTTCGTACCTGCGTGCCGTGACGAACGTCGGACTCGCGATCGGCATGCTGTCGGCCGCTGTCGCTCTGTCCATCGATACTCGCCCGGCCTACCTCTTCCTCATCGTCACCGACACGGTCACGTTCCTGCTCGCCGCCGCCGTTCTGTCCCGGCTTCCGCACCTTCCGCCGACGCGGGTCGCCAAAATCGACGAATCCGCCAAGAAGGAACGTAAGTGGATTGCCCTGCGTGACCGTCACTATCTAGGCCTGACGGTCGCGTCGTCGGTGGCCAGCCTGCAGTATTGGGTGCTTGTCCAAGCCCTTCCCGTGTGGATTGTGTTCAAGACGGACGCGCCGCGTTCGGCAGCGGCGCTGATGCTCTTCGTCGCGTCGATCGCCGTCGCGTTGATGCAGATGCCGGCGACGCGATCCATTGACGGCCCACAATCGGCTGCACGTCTGATCACGCTGTCCGGACCACTTTTCCTGGTCGCCTGGCTCCTGATGGCCTTGTCGGCCGGCCCCGCCGAGTGGATCGCCGTTGTGCTGCTGTTGCTCGGTGTGCTAGTGCACTCGCTGGCGGAGGTATGGCAGGCCGGTGGGACCTTCGAGTTGTCTTTCGCCCTTGCGCAGCCCGAGGCGCAGGGACAGTACCAGGGCGTCATGGGCCTGGGCCACGCCATTGCCGCCGCAGTGGCGCCGGTGATCGTCATCACGTTGTGCGTCAACGGAGGAATATACGGCTGGGCCGCGCTCGGCCTGGTGGTCTCCGTTGCCGGATTCATCTGTGCGTTGATCGAGAGGCATTGGGCCCGATCGCGCGCCGTGCCCAGCAATCAGGAAATGCGGAACCAGGCCGCGGATCCGGCATCGCATTGATGAGAGGAGCCTGGTCATGTCACAGGTTGCAGGCGGTGAACTCGTGCCGAGGCTGACGGCGATCTGGGAGGCGGAACTGGGTGTCGCCGTCGCCCCCGACGACGACTTCTTCGACCTCGGCGGTGATTCGCTGCTGGCGCTCGCGGTGGCTCGGCAAGCGGCCGCGGCGGGGATGCCAATGCAACCGGCGGCCGTATTGCGCCATCCGACGGTGGCGGCGCTCGCCGACGCGGTGCGAAGGGGAACAGCGTGACTCGGGCTTCGCCACGGACGGTGCACGGAGTTTTCGCCGGCTTCGCTCAGTCGATGCCTGGAGCGGTCGCCGTCGAGGACGACGAGGACTGTCTGACCTACGCCGAGCTGGATCAGCGGGCGACGGAGCTGGCGAGGCTCATCGTCGACCGTGGAGGGCAGGGCGGGTTCATAGGAGTTCTGCTCGGCCGCTCGACGCGGACCATCGTCGCTTTGCTCGCCGTCCTGAAGGCCGGCGCGGCCTACGTGCCTCTCGATCCGGCGTACCCCCAGGCACGGCTCCTGGGGCTGATCGAGCAGTGCGGCACCACGCTGGTGCTGACGACCGCCGCTCACGACCCCGCCGGAGACCTCGGCGTGGACCTGATCCTCCTCGACGAGGAACGGCACGTCGCGGCGGCCGGCCCGTTCGCCGAGCCCGAGCGCCGGCCTTCGGACCCGGCGTACGTCATGTTCACGTCGGGCACCACCGGCCGGCCCAAGGCCGTCGTGGTCTCACATCACAACATTGTCAATCTGGCGACCGGTGCCGACTATGTGGATCTTAGCCCGGCCCGCACGCTGCTGCAGTTCGCGCCGATCTCGTTCGACGCGTCGACGTTCGAGATCTGGGGTGCCCTGCTGAACGGCGCCAAGTTGGTGGTCGCACCCGAGGATCTCCTCGGCAGCGACCGGATCGGCGAGATGCTGGCGCACCACAAGGTCGACACGATGTGGCTGACCTCGGCGCTGTTCCACCGGATCGTCGACACGGACCTACCGGCACTCGAACCGGTGACCCAGCTGCTGGCCGGCGGCGATGTACTCTCGGCCGATCACGTGCGGCGGGCGCTCGCGGCGGTGCCGGGCCGAGCCGTGGTGAACGGCTACGGCCCGACGGAGACGACGACCTTCGCCTGTTGTCATCGCGTGTCCGCGGTCGAGGACGTCGGACATCCGGTGCCGATCGGCCGCGCGATCCCCGGCGCCCGGTTATGGATCATGACTGAGGAGGGTGTGCCCGCGCCCCCCGGGGAGGCGGGCGAGCTGTGGATCGCCGGCGATGGGGTGTCACTCGGCTACCTGGGCGATCCGGACGAGAGCAGCCGCAGATTCGTTCCCGAACCGGGGAGACCGGATTCCCGCGCCTACCGGTCCGGCGATCTGGTGCTGCTGCGCGGCGACGGGTTGCTGGAATTCCTCGGACGGATCGACGACCAGGTGAAGGTACGCGGATACCGCATCGAGCCCGCCGAGGTGGAAGCCGCTCTTGTCGAGCAGCCCACCATACGCAGGGCCGTGGTGACCGCCCAGGAGTTCCGGCCCGGTGACAAGCGCCTCGTGGCCTACCTGGTCCTCTCGCCCGGCGCCGACCTCCGCGTTCCCCAGCTTCGGCGTGCGTTGTCGGCGCGGCTGCCGTCCTACCTGGTGCCGGCCCGATACGTGGTGCTGGACGATCTGCCGATCACGAGGAACGGCAAGGTCGACCGGCGCGCGCTACCCGTGCCGGAATGGATGGCACCCACCCCGCGCGAACCCCTTCGATGAGACTCCGCCGAAGCGGAGGTCTGCGATCTCCAGGACCATGTCGCTCATGCGGTCATCATTGCAGTCGGAGCGATCTCAGATGTCTTCTTCGGTTGGCCTCCCGCAAGGGTGAGCGAACGACGAGCGACAACGAGATCCGCGGCTCGTTCAGACAGGGACTTCAAATATGAGCTCGAGGCCGTCCACCTCGTCCCACTGCTCTCCGACCTCGACGAAGCCGAATCCGGAAATCGTGGCCAGAGACGCGGTGTTCTCGGGGCTGATCGTCACTCGCGCAGTCCTGACTCCGGATTCGGCTGCGGCTCGACGCATCAACTCGGTCAATATCGTCCTGGCGTACCCCTGACGACGGTGGCTGGGAGCCACCGAATAACCAATCTCCACCATGCCCGTCTCGTCCGGCGGCCCATGGAACCCGGCATACCCCACCACGACGCCCTCGGGCTCGGCCACTACGGCTCGGGTGAGCCACCCCGCGCTACCCGGGTTCGAGGTCAGCTGATTGATCCGATACCGCCAGACCCACTTCGCCTGATCGGTGAGGAAGTAGTCCGTGAGCTCGACTCCTGCCTCGGCACTGGCCTGGGCAAGGTCGTCGTCCAGCAAGGCGGCCATGGCCTTGCTCGTCAGATCGACAAGTCTCACCGACCTCAGGTCGGTACGGGCTGGTGGCCGGCGTTCGGGCTCATCTGTCACAGCGCGGATGATTGCGGAGCGCCCTGGACGGTGTCCAACGGTTTTCGGGAGCGGTCGATCGTTCAGCCAGAAACGCGGCCGGGCAGGCTTTCGATCGATCATGATTCGGGAGTCTGGCCAGCTCATTGAGGGCGGAGTGCCAGGGACTCGAACCCTGAACCGAAGGAACAGAAGCTGATCGACGCCCTGGGGGTGCATGGTCGGGCCATGCCGCGTCCTGTTCGGACTCGCGCTACCGCTCCACGTGGGCACGCAGAGCCCGGACGAACCAATCGAACACCGGAGCCAGGCTCTCGGGGACCGGCCAGCCGTTGATCACGGCCAGCAGCTGCCAGTACCGCTCCACGCGGGGATCGTTGGCGGTCTCCAAGCGCGTCAGCAGCCAACGCGGCAGGTTGGCGTCGTCGGGGCGGCCAAAGACGTGCGCGTAGCGGGTCATGAGCGCTGTGATCACAGGGGCGGCCTGGGGCGAGGCCGGGGCGACACCGGCTGCCAGCGCCTGGCCGACCCGGTCGCGAACGGCGTCGGTGAGGTCATGGTGCAGGCCCGTGGTGTCGCCTTGAGCGCGCTCGGCCGCCTGATACTCGGCCATCCGGCGCACGGAGGCGCGGAAGTCCGGGTCCTGGGAGAGTTCGGCGAGTTCGACCCAGGCCTCGACCTGCTCCGGCGCGGGGTCGTCGGGCAGGTCGGGCATAGCCGAGCGCATCATGGCCACCAGGTCGGGGTTGGCGTCGAGACCACCGAAGGTGTCGTCGATGAAGTCGCTGATATGACGTCGGCGTTCGTCGTCGGAGAGCTTGGCGAGCTTGTGCATCAGGTCCATCTCCTCAGGGGTGGAGCCACGCTTGGCTACCGCTCGCAGCACCGCACGCCGCAGTCGCAGGGTACGGATCTGCACCTCCAGTGCTTCGGCGTGTGCTGCGGCGACCTCGGGCAGCGAGATCTCCCGGTCCAGGACCTGCCGGACGGCGGCAAGGTCGAGTCCCAGGTCGCGCAGCGTCCGCACGAGGTCCAGACGCGCGAGGGCATCGATGTCGTAGAGCCGGTAGCCGGCCGGGCTGCGGTCAGTCGGCGGCACGATTCCCGAGTCGGAGTAGAACCGTATGGTCTTGACCGTCAGCCCGGTCCGCCGAGCCAGATCGCCGATCGAGTAAAACGTGCCGCCGTCCATACCCCTCACCCTCGCGTCTCCCCCTGCTGGAGACTCAAGCTCCTCTTCCCGGTCGCTGTTCCACTCCAGCGGATCGGCACGGCGGTGGGCGTGCGAGCTTCCCCATGCCCCCGTCCGGGAGTTGTCAGGCGGGTGTGGCCGTGACGATGCTCGCGTAGTGCTCGGCGATCTCGTCGCTTGTCGTCAGCCATACGCCGGGGTGGTTGGCGATGTACTCGAGCGCCTGGTCGAGGTACTTCGCCCTGGACGCCTGGCCTATGACGAACGGGTGCAGCGCCAGTGCCATGACGCGCCCGCTGTCGGCGGATTCGGCATAAAGCTGGTCGAACTGGTCCTTGACCATCTGCACGAAGTCGCCGCCGTTCCTGCCGTGCATTGTGAAGATGCCCAGGTCGTTGAGTTCGAGTGAGTACGGCACGCTCAGCATTCCGGGAACGTTCAGCCGGTATGGCTGGTCGTCGTTGGTCCAGTCCAGCACGTAGCTCAGGCCGAGCTCGGCAAGCAGGGGCGGTGTCTGAAACGTCTCGGTGAGCGCAGGCCCAAGCCAGCCGCGCGGCCGCCGCCCGGTGGCCTTCTGAATGGTCTCGACCACCTCTGTCAGGTAGGCGCGCTCGTCGTCGACGTCGGCCTGGAGAGTGGAGTTGTTCTTACCGTGGGCGAGCCACACCCAGCCGCGGGCGTTGCCCGCCTCGATGATCTGGGGGTACTGCTCGCACACGTCGGCGTTGAGCAGCACGCTTGCCCGGATGGCGTGCCGGTCGAGGACTTCCATCACGCGCCAGATCGCCACCCGCGGCCCGTAGTCGCGCCAGCCGTAGTTGAGGGGATCGGGCACGAGAGCCGCGGTCGCCTCGTTGATGCTGGTGGAGGGGCGGTCAATCGTGAAATGCTCGACGTTGAGGCCCACGTAGAAGGCGACGCGGGCGCCGCCCGGCCAGCTGATCGGTTCGCGCCCGACGATCGGGCTGTAGTCGAACAGCGTGTTCTTCATAGCGTTCCTCCTGGATTGCTTCCGCGCCCTGTGAAGGGGTCGCCTGTCCATGAAGGTAGGAGCCCGAGGTGCGGGCCAAGAGGGCCGAACACGTCACGAGGAGGGCCGAAGGCGCCATCTCCGTTGCGGCATATCCTGCTTGTTCGGTATGTCATGCCAAGGGTGTCGGCACCGTCCCTGGGAGATAGGGCCCGTCATGGTGAACAACGCGATGCAGGACGGCGGCGCGGTGAGCGACACCGTGAATGGCACCGTCTCGCCTCACCTAACCCGCCTGCTGGTCCGCGCGGGCATCGCGACGGGCCTGGATCGGTCATGCCTGGTCGGCGTTCCCGGCCTGGCCGTACTGCATGAGGACGGGATCCGCATCCCGACCGCCACCATCCTGCGGGTCTGGGAACTGGTCGCCGGCCCGGTGTGGAAGGCGGGCGGCAGCGACAGGATCATGGAACTGTGGCAACCGGGCACGCTGGGCGTATGGGACTACCTGTTCTCCGCCTCCAGCACCCTCGACGACGCGTTCCGCGTGGCCGGCCGCCGCTTCACGGCCATCGCCGACCCCGCCGACCGGCTCCTGGTCACACGTCACGATGGCGGATTGACGGTCGGTTGGCAGGGCCCCTACCTGGACTACCCCGAATATCCGCTGATAGCGGAATTCGTGCCGTACATGCTGCTCATGGTGGCAAGTTCGGGGGCCGGTCGGCGGCTCACGCCGACACAGGTGGGGCTGCCACACCGCCCGTCCATCTCGCCTGAGCGCCTGGCCGAGCTGTACGACACCAGGCGCATCGACTTCGAGGCCGACTATCCGTCGATCACGTTCGCCGAGGCGGACGTCGACGCACCCCTGCCGCGCGCCGATCCTCTGCTCGCCGCGATCCTGGACGACCACGCGCACCTGTCCACCGCGGCCGCCCGTCCGGTGGGGCGCTGGCTCGACCGCTTCCACGCCATCCTCCAGTCCGCGATAGCCGATGGCGCGCCGGGCCTTGACCAAGTCGCTCGGCGGCTGGCGATGAGCCCCCGGACTCTCCAGCGCCGCTTGCGTGAGGAGGGCAGTAGCTGGCGGGAGGAGCTGGAGAAGCTTCGGCAGCGGCGGGTGGACCGCCTGCTGCGGGAGACGTCACTCAGCGTGGATTCCATCGCCGCGCGGGTCGGCTTCACCGACTCCCGGGCCCTGCGGCGAGCCATCAACCGCTGGTACGGTCACGGACCGGCCGCCGTCCGCGCGAGTGGCCCAACGTAGTCAATTCTGGGCGAGAACGTATGAGAAGCCGGAATTCCTGCCAACTGTTTGATCAGCTCGGCGAGGATTTGCCGGTCCCGGTCGGACAGGTCCTGCAGGAGGGCGATCACCCTGCCGGCGCGTCACCTCAGCGGGTGGTGGCGGCCTACATCGATGCGATCAACGCCCATGACAGGCAATTGGGGCGACAACTGTCGCCGGACGAGAGCTCCATGCCGAACGGTCCCACGGTCTGGGGGATACATCCTTGTCCGTGCCGGTGAGATTCAGCCGTGGCGGATAAACGATGCCGGAGTCGGCTGACAGGGTGGTCCCGCTTCCTCCGCCGTTGATCCCGCTCCTGAAGCTGCACCGTGAAGCCCAGGAGGCCGGGCGCGCGGCGGCGGGGGAGAGGTGGTAGGACCGGGATCTCGTCTGGGCACGCTTGACGGGACCTTGACGCCCCTGGCCCCGAGGGCCGCACGCCCCGGCCGCGCGGGCCTGGTGAGGCGCGCGCACGGCCGCGCATGGCAAGCCCGTGTCAAGCCGGTCTCGCGATGCTGTCGGAGACCTTATAGGTCGGCGTCGCCCGGCGTGCCGGTTTCGGCCTTCGGTTCTCCCCTCCCCTGTCTCCCCGTCATACCGACCCCTGGAGCGTTATGAGACACCACCGGCGACGGCTGCCGCTTCTCGGCGCCACGATCGCCGCCTGTCTGTCCTTACTGACCACCCCCGCGAACATCGCACTGGCCGCCCCCGCGCCCACCGCCCCGGCCGCCTCCGCCGCCCCGGGGTCCGCCCAGCCGCCCGCGGACCGGCCGGAACACCTCGACCGATCGTCCGTCCAGCCGGCCCAGCGTGACCGCGTGCTCGGCGCGAACTGGCAGAAGTCCACTGATGTCGCCGTCACCACGGCCGGCGACGCGACCGGGTTCCACGTGCTCACGGCGGCGGCCGGAACGGGCTACCAGTGGCGGACCGTCGCCACGCTCAGCGAGCCCGGCATGGACACCGACCAGTGGATCGGCAACGCCTGCCTGACCGGATCCGGCAAGAAGATCGTGGCCGTCTACGCGCCGCGCCACTTCACCAACCGGTCCTGGCTGTTCAGCCGGGGCGCGTTCGCCGCGATCATCGACGCCGAGACCGGCGCGGTCACCAAGCTCAAGGACCAGGTGACTCTCGCCTACTTCAACCCGGGCTGCGGCGCCGGTGACACGGTCGCGCTCACGCAGGGCGTCAGCGAGCAGCGCGACACCACGCGCCTGCTCATGGTGGACACCGCCACCGCGCGCGTGACGCGGGCCGTCGTGGCCTCCGGCCAGGTCACCTCGGCCGTCCCCGTGGGAGACACGCTGGTGGCGGCGCACGGGCCGCGGCTCGTGGAGGTGCGGACCGGCGGCGAGCTGAAGCAGCTCGCGGACACGGGCTCGGTGCCCTTCGACCTCCGCGCGACCGCCGACGGCGGCGTGGCCTTCGCGGCGCGCGACGGCGCGACCGTGACGATCCGGCAGTACCTGCGCGGACAGACCCGGGAGCTGGCGTCGGGCCCCCTGGGCGAGCTGGCGGTGCACGCCGGCACGAACGGCCGCGTCTTCCTCGTGGGCAAGACCGAGCGGCGCGGTGCCCTGCCCCAGGCCGTGTCGGTGCTGGACGCGCCGGCGACGGCCGACGTGTCCTCGGAGGGCGGTCTGGCGATCACGGCGGCGGCGCGGCGAGGACTGCGCGCCGGACCCGGCGCCCCACCCGCCGGGCGGCCGGACCCCGCGGCCTCCCAGGGCGACGACAAGCGCGGCGTCAGCCCTGACATGCCGGACGGGGAGCCCGTCGACATCACCGCGCGGGTCGTCGCGACGAAGGCGGACGTCGGCTTCGAGGTGCAGCCCGGCGCGGACCTCGCCCCCGACGCCTCCTCGGGACGCGTGGCCAACCCCCGGCTGGCGCTGACCTCCAAGACGGCGGGCGCCGCCGTGACCGCGGCCGTCACCGGGACCGTCGACCAGGGCTACACCTGCGCCGTCCCGCGCAACGACCCGGCGATCCAGGTGTACCAGCCGCACTGGCGCCAGGTGGAGTGGGCGGTGGACCAGCTCGTCTTCAAGAACCGGCTGCAGGTGACGCGCCCGAACAACTGGAAGGGCTCGGGGCTGCCCGGGTGGAACCCGCAGACCGAGTTCCCCGCCCCGGACCTGCAGGGAGGCGGCCGCATCCCTGTGTCGATCATGTTCGGCATCCTCGCGCAGGAGTCCAACCTCTGGCAGGCCCAGCGGAGTGTGCAGGAGGGCGAGACCGGCAACCCGCTCGTCGGCAACTACTACGGCGTGAACATCTACGACAGCGACCCCACCAACGACTGGGCGGTCGACTTCTCCAAGGCCGACTGCGGGTACGGCATCTCCCAGCAGACCGACAACATGAGGAAGGGCGCCCCCGGGTGGGACGCCAACAAGCAGAAGCGGGTGGCCCTCGACTACGTCACCAACATCGCCGCGGGGATGTCCACCCTGGCGAGCAAGTGGAACCAGATCTGGACCGACACCAACGGGATGGCGAAGATCAACGACGGTGACCCGTCGAAGATCGAGAACTGGTATCTCGCCGTCTGGGCGTACAACTCGGGCTGGCACGTCAAGGCCGACGCGTGGGGACGGGACGCCGACAACCAGCCGAACAACGGCGCGTGGGGTGTGGGCTGGCTGAACAACCCCGCCAACCCCGCGTACCGGCAGGACCGGCACCCGTTCCTGGACGGCAACAGCTACGCCGACGCCGCGCACCCGCAGGACTGGCCCTACCAGGAGAAGGTGCTGGGCTGGGCGGCGTGGCCGATCGCCAAGACCTACCTGGACCCCGCCACGAACAAGCTCGTCACGGAGGGCGGGTACAACTACGCCTGGTGGACCGCCGCCAGCGACCGCACCAATGTCGTGCCCACCGTCCTCAACACGTCGTTCGTGGACGTCAACGCCTTCTGCGTGCCGACTTCCGCGGGACCCGACAACAACGAATGCCAGCCGCCCTCGAACAACAGGCCAGGCACGTGCCAGCGGGCGGACTCCAAGTGCTGGTGGCACCTGCCCAAGACGTGGAAGACCTGCCCGTCGGCGTGCGGCAACGAGGCGTCACTACGGTACGACTCGACCTGGGCCGGAACGGAACGCGTCGAGCCCACCGACCAGTGGACGCCGTGCCTGACGCCGGGGCTCCCACCGGTCACCGGGGACACGACGAAGGTCCTGATCGTCGACGACGTCACCGTCCCGGCGATCCGCGGCGGCTGCGACAACTCCGGGTGGACCAACCACGGCACGCTGACCTTCGAGTTCGCCCAGGACTCCGCCGGCAGAGTGCCCGCCAGGGCCGACTTCCAGCAGCTCGGCAACGGGTTCGGCGGCCATGAGTGGTTCGGGTACACGCGGACGTGGTCCAGGAACGGCGGCGTGATGCAGGTGACCGGCACCTGGGAGCCGGACCAGGCCATCAACGGGTGGGCCCGTGTCCTCGTCCACATCCCGAAACGGCGCGCGGAGACGCAGCAGGCTCCGTACACCGTCGACCTGGGCAACGGCGTCACGGAGACCCGCTACCTCAACCAGAGCCGGGAGCAGAACCAGTGGTACAACCTGGGCGTCTTCCAGTTCGCCGGGACCCCGAAGGTGTCCCTCACCAACCTGAACCTGGAAGGCGACGGCACGGCTGCCATCTCCTGGGACGCGATCGCCTTCCAGGTGCTCGCGAAACGGCCCAAGCACTTCGTCGTCGCCATGGGTGACTCCATCACCTCAGGCGAAGGAGTCGGCAACTACTACCCCGAGACCGACTTCGAGTATCAGACCCCCCGGTGGAACGCCTGCCGGCGCAGCAAGGACGCCTGGATCAGGCAGACGGTCCTCCCGGGTGAGACCCAGACCATCGGCCAGCTCGCCGACTCCTTCGACCCGAAGCTCGACTTCGCGTTCGTGGCGTGCTCCGGGGCCTGGACACGCGACATGACCGTGGGGCAGTACGACTGGATGGATCAGCCGATCGGATCCTGGTCGGACTACCGGGGGAACGCGGACGGTCGGTTCCGGGAGGCGGCCCAGCTCAACAGCGGCTTCCTGAACAAGAACACGACGCTGGTCGCCCTGTCGGTCGGCGCCAACGACGCGAGGTGGTCCGACGTCATCGCGGAGTGCTACGCCCTCAACTGCAACGACGACGACGGTCACTTCGAGGCCGACATCCCCGCCGTGCTCAACTACCGGACGGTGTCCGGAGACCCGGCGAATGTCGCGGACATCCTCCAGCGGATCGAGACGAAGACGGAGAACAGCAGCCCGGCACGCGGGAAGAAGGCCAAGATCGTGCTCATGGGCTACCCAGACGTGTTCGGCAGCGCGCCGGACTGCGCGCACTTCGACACCTACGAGCGGGCGACCCTGCACGGGGTCGCCGAATACCTGGTCAACGAGACGAAGGACACCATCCGGGTCCTGAGGGACGCCGGGCTCGAGGTGTCCTTCGCCGACTCCATGCCGGCGTTCACCGGGCACGGAGTGTGCGACAGCGACAGGTGGATCAACCCCGTCATGTTCACCAAGACCGGCCCCGGCGACTTCGGTGACCTCTGGGACGGCTGCATCACCGACGGGGTGCGCTGCGCGAGCCGCAGCTCCATGCACCCCACCAAGAGAGGGGCGACGGAGTTCGCGACGGTGCTCGGCAACCACCTTCGCAGCTCCGGGGTGAACTACACAGGCTGGTAGACACAGGAGAAACGGTGAAGGCGGGGCACCTCGTCCGGAGGTGCCCCGCCTTCACCATGCCCCCGTCACGAGGGGCGGCGCGGTCGCCGCCGCCTCGTGATCGGCATTGACCGGCGCCCGGGCCGCGGAGAGTGAAACCGGGCGCCAGCCGTCCTACCGGGTCGCACGACTACTTGTAGACCCACTGTCCGGCGACGTACGCACCGTTGACGTAGAGGTACGCGGTGGCCGCGTAGACCTGGGCCCAGTTCGCGGACGCCCCGAGCGTGGTGACGTGCCGGGTCGAGCCGACCGAGCCACCGTTGCTGGCCGTCTTGCAGACCAGCTGAGCGGAGCTGCCGTTGTTCAAGGTCTGCCAGCCGCACACCTCCAACGAGATCGAGGCGCTGGAGTCGCGGTAGATGTACGCGTCCACGGTCCACGAGTAGCTGTTGAAGGTGACCGTGCCCCAGGCGGCGCCGTCGTAGGCCGACACGCTGAAACTGCGGGTGGCGGCGGCGTGCGCGGGCGAGGCGGGGAGGACGCTGAGGCCCAGGACGGCCGTGGTCGCCGCTGCGGCGAGCTTCCGGGTGGTCTTCATGCTGTCTCCGTTTCTTTCGTTTCCCCGGAGAGCATCGCGGGGGCGGCTTGACGTGGGCTTGCCACCAGCGGCGGCATGCGGGCGGGACGGGCGGTCGCCGCGACCCGGGGCGTCAAGGGCATGTCAAGCGGCGGGCCCCGGGGTGCTCCCGGGGCCGGTCGCCCGAACCGCGGCGTCACACGCCCGGGCCGGCGAGCCTCTCCTGGAGCAGTGCCCGGTCCGGGTGGTCCAGCTCGCTGAGGATGTCGAGGGCCTGACGCCAGATCAGACGGGCGCCCCGGTCGTCGCCGGCCGCGCGCAGCACGTCGCCGAGCTTCGATAGTGTGTCCGCCTCGAAGTAGCGTTCGCCGGCCTTCCTGAACAGGCCCACCGCGCGTTCGTAGCACGAGGCCGCCTCGGCGTGGTCGGCCAGCTTCTGATACCCCAGCCCGAGCCCGTCGAGAGCGGCGGCCTGCCCGTGCAGGTCGCCGGCACGCTCGAACAGCGTCAGCGCCTCCCTGCAGTAGAGGATGGCGTGCTCGGGATGGTCGAGCAGGGCATGGCTCTGACCGACCGAATTGAGCGCCCGGGCCTCCTCCACCGTGTCGTCGATCAGCCTGACCAGGTGCAGCGCCTGTTCGGCATTCTCCAGCGCCTCCTGGTAACGGTCCTGGACCCCGTAGAGCCAGCCGAGGTTGTTGTAGCAGCCCGCCTGGCCGCGCACGTCCTGGAGCTCGGTGAACAGCGCGAGCGCGGCGCGCAGGTCCGCCTCCGCCGCCTCGAACATCTGCATCTGCGTGTACGCGGAGGCGAGGTCGCGGTGGCACAGGGCCTGACCGGCGAGGTCGCCGGTCCGGCGGGCCGCGTCGAGCGCGACGGTCTCGGCCTTGGCCCACTCGTCCCAGAAGCCGCGCCGGTCGAGAAAGTCGACCATGGTCCAGGCGAGTCGCCAGGCGTGCGCCGGGAAGCCCTTCGCCACCGACCACGGGACCATCGCCTGCAACACCGGACGTTCCTCGGCGAACCAGGTCATGGCGTGGTCGTAGTCCGGGTGCTCCTGGGGGGCCGCCCCTGGGGCGGGGGGCGCGAGACCGAGTGGGTCCGGGCGCGGATTGATGACCATCGCGGCCACGTGCGCGGTGTGCAGGTAGTGGTCGAGCAGCCGCAGCGGCGCGGCACGGCCCTCGTCGGCGCTGTCCCGGTCGGCGAGCTCCCTGGCGTAGGCGCGCAGCAGGTCGTGCAGGGCGAACCGCCCGGGGAGATGCTCGGTGACCAGATGGGCGCGGGCCAGTTCCGTGAGCAGGTCGCCCGCCCGCCCGTGCGGAAGCCCGGCCAGGGCGGCGGCGGCCCGCGTGGAGACGTCCGGCCCCGGGTGCAGCGCCAGCAGGCGGAACAGGCGCGCGGCCGGCGCGCCGAGCGTGCGGTACGACCAGGAGAACACCCCCCGCACGTCCGTCGCCCGGTCCTCGCCGCCGAACGGGTCGAGCTCGGCGCCCGCGCCGCGCACCCGCGCCACCAGGTCCGCCAGCGGCAGGTCCGGCTCGGTGGCCGCGCGTGCCGCCAGGACGGCGAGGGCGAGGGGCAGGCGCGCGCACAGCGCGACCAGATCGTCGGCCGCCTCTCCCTCGGCCGCGAGCCGCGGCGCGCCGAGGCGGGCGGCCAGCATCTCCCGGGCCTCCCCGGGCGACAGCAGGCCGATCGTGAGCGGCTGCGCGCCCTCCGCCGCGACCAGCCCGGTGAGGGGATCGCGGCTGGTCACCAGGACCAGGCACCTCGCCCCGCCGGGCAGCAGGGGACGGACCTGCTCGGCGTCGCGCGCGTTGTCGAGCACCACGAGCACGCGCCGTCCGGCCAGAAGACTGCGGTACAGCCCGACCAGCGCGTCCGAGTCCTGGGGGATCCGCTCGGGCGGGGTGTTCAACGCGCCCAGGAAGCGGCGCAGCGCGTCGAACGGATCCACCGGCGCGGCGTCCGGATCGAAGCCGCGCAGGTTCACATAGAGCTGCCCGTCCGGGAACCGGTCCCGCACTCGGTGGGCCCAGTGGACGGCCAGCGTCGTCTTGCCCACCCCGGCGGTCCCCGACAGGCAGCAGACGGTCATCGACGCGGCCCCGGCGAGGACGGTGTCGAGCCGGGCGACCTCGGCCGTCCGCCCGACGAAGTGGGGGAGGTCCGGCGGGAGCTGCGCCGGCACCGGAGGGCGGGGCCGCACCACGGCCGTACGGGCCGGGTCCGGCGTCCGGGCATGCAGCGAGGCGTCTCCGGCGAGGATCATCTGGTGGAGCCGGCGCAGCTCCGCGGTGGGTTCCAGGCCCAGCTCGCGGCTGAAGTGGGCACGCGCCCTGCGGTACACAGCCAGCGCCTCGGGCGGACGGCCGTCACGGTAGAGCGCCACCATGTAGGCCCGGATCGGCCTCTCCCTGTCGGGGTGCCGCAGCACCAGGTCGGCGAGCTCGGGCAGCAGCTCCCGGTGCCGGCCGCAGTCGAGCTCGGCCTCCAGGCAGGATTCCAGCGCGGACAGCCGCAGCTCCTCGAGCCCGACGCCGACCCGATCACGCATCCGCTCGTTCGCCACGTCGGCGAGCAGCGGACCGCGCCAGTAGGACAGAGCCTCCCGGAGCAGCCGGGCCCGCTCCCCCGGGTCGGACGTGCGTTGCCCCCGTCCGACGCCCTCCCGGAACCGGTGGACGTCCACCGCGCCGGGGTCGGTCTCGGCCAGGTAGCCGTCGCCTCGGCGGAGCAGCCGGAACCCGCGTCCGCCGGTGCGGTCCGGGTCCAGTGTGCCGCGCAGTCGCGCGACGTGGCTCTGCAGTACGCCGCGCGCGTTGTCCGGCGGCTCGCCCTCCCACAGGAGGTCCAGTAACCGCCCGACGGGGATGACCCGCCCGGTGTCGAGCAGCAGCAACCCGAGCAGGCACCGCTCCGCCCGCCGCCCGAGTGCCACCTGTCCGTCGACGTCCCATACCTCGACGGGGCCGAGGAGCCGGAAATCCATGCTGACCTCCCCGCCCGCTGACGGCCGCTCCCGTGGGGCGGCGGCGGGTCATCGGCGTTCCGCGACGGTGGCGGCCCACAGTCTATTCGTGCCCGCCGACATATGATCAAGGCAGTGCCCGGCGCCGTGAGAACCCCTTGTCCCCGGGCGCCTTCACGCGGCCCGTACGGCCCGATGCGGACCACCATCCCGGGCGCGGAAGCGGAGCGCGCCGGTGGTCGCTCGCCGACCTGTTCACCGCACAGATCACTCACATTTCGGTGGGGTGCCAGAGACTCGAACCCTGAACCGACGGATAAAAAGCTCGGCCGATCATGGTTCCAGAGAGTTCACTACAGGTCAGCGGGCCTGCGGGGTCCGTCTTGAACCGTCCTGGACGGCCTCGTACTGCAACCCAAACTGCAACCAACGGCACTGGGTAGGAAACGTAGCCCTCCACCGCCCCTGGATCACGTTGTGGTGACGGAGGGCGACAGGCGTATGGGCGGCTTCCACTATGGAGGCCATGGGCGGTGCGAAACGGTCCTTGGCTGCCGGAGGCCTGGGAGTGGGACTGGCCAGCGCGGGGGCGGCGGTCGGGCAGGTGTTCGGCGATACGTCCTGGGCCTGGGTGGGGGGCATCGTCGGTGCGGTGTCGGGGGCGTTCGCCCCAACCGTCTACGACGCGGTCCGTGAGCGTGGCCGGGCCAGGGAGACGGCGCGGTCGGTGGCCGAGTTGACCAGTGGCGACACCGGGCCGGCGAGTCTGCTCGCGCCGCATCGTGAAGCGGTTGACTTCGTCGGCCGTGAGGTGGAGCTGGCCGCGTTGGAGGCCTGGTGCGCGGACCCATCGGCGGCGCGGGTGCGGTTGGTGACCGGGCCGGGCGGTGTCGGCAAGACACGGCTGATGCTTCGATTGATCTCACGCCTGGATACGCGCACGTGGGGCGTGATCCAAGTGGGAGCGCGCGCGGAGGCCACAGCACTGGAGCGGTGGCGGGAGGTCTCCCAGGCGAACGTGCTGGTGGTCGTGGACTATGCCGAGACGCGCCGGGGGCTGGAGGCGTTGCTGCGGTCGGTGGTGGCCGATGACGGCAAGCGGGTGCGGTTGCTGTTGCTGGCCCGTGATGTCGGCGAGTGGTGGGATCGGCTGGGCTCGGCAGAGCGCCCGGTTCGCGAGGCGCATGCCCGTGCCACCGTTGAGCTGATGGTCTTGTCGCCGCAGGTGAAAGCGGAGATGACCGACGCCGAGGTGGTGGACGCCGCGGTTGTGGACTTCGCCCGAGAGTTGGGGGTAACCGCGGCCCCGAAGGTTGTCTTTGGCGACACCGTCGGTCGGGCGCGCATCCTCGACCTGCATGCGGCGGCGCTGGTGGGCCTGTTGACTGCCCGAGAGTCGGGAGGGTTGCGTACCGTACGCGTGGATCTTGGCATGGTCCTTGAGGATCTGCTGGGACATGAGGCGCGGTTCTGGCGGGGCAGCGCTGAAGCGATGGGGCTGTGTGACGGGCCAGCCGGTCTGACTGGAGAGATGCTGGCCCAGATCGTCGCCGCGGGGGCACTGCTCGGGGCGCGAACGGCCGCTGAGGCGGTGGCGATAGTCGGTCGGGTGCCGGGCGTGCCCCAGAGCAGGAAGATCGCCGAGTGGTTGCGCGGGTTGTATCCCCCTGATGGTGGAGAGGGCTGGTTGGGCAGCCTGCGCCCGGATCGGCTGGCGGAGTTGCATGTGACCCACCAGCTTGCCGCCTCCGATGACTTGGCGCGGGCGTGCCTGACCAAGCTGGACGACATCCAGACTCAGCAGGCGTTGATCGTGCTGGGTCGGGCTTCGACCGACTACGAGGCCGCTGAGTCCCTGTTGGAACGTATCTTGCCTCTGGTCAGTCGCGTGGCTGCCGAGCTGCAAGCGCCCCGGGAGACGCTGATCGCGATCTCAAACGCCATGCCCTATCCGTCGCTGGCCCTCGCCGAGGCGGACGCCATCATCGCCGGCAAGGTTCTCGACACCTTTCCCCCGGCTGATCGTAGTGCCGAGCGTGGTCAATGGCTCATGATCAAGGGCGCCCTGCTCAGCCAGCTCGGCCGCCTGGCTGAGGCCCTGCCTCCCACCCAGGAGGCGGTGACCATCTTGCGGGAGCTGGCCGAGGCCTATCCCGACCGGTACCGTCCCGATCTCGCCGCTTCGGTGTCCAACCTGGGCGTGCGGTTCTCGGCGCTGGGCCGTCCCGACGATGCCCTGCCCCCGGCGCAGGAGGCGGTGACCATTCGCCGGGAGCTGGCCGAGGCCTATCCCGACCGGTACCGTCCCGATCTCGCCACCTCGCTGTCCAATCTCGGCGTGCGGTTCTCTGAGCTGGGCCGCCCCGACGATGCCCTGCCGGTCGAGCAGGAGGCGGTGACCATTCGCCGGGAGCTGGCCGAGGCCTATCCTGACCGGTACCGTCCCGATCTCGCCGGCTCGCTGTCCAATCTCGGCTCCATCTTCTCGGAGCTGGGCCGCCTGGCTGAGGCCCTGCCTCCCACCCAGGAGGCGGTTAGCACTTATCGGGAGCTGGCCGAGGCCTATCCCGACCGGTACCGTCCCGATCTCGCCGCTTCGGTGTCCAACCTGGGCGTGCGGTTCTCGGCGCTGGGCCGCCTGGCTGAGGCCCTGCCTCCCACCCAGGAGGCGGTTGGCACTTATCGGGAGCTGGCCGAGGCCTATCCTGACCGGTACCGTCCCGATCTCGCCCGCTCGCTGTCCAATCTCGGCTCCACCTTCTTGGAGCTGGGCCGCCTGGCTGAGGCCCTGCCTCCCACCCAGGAGGCGGTTGGCACTTATCGGGAGCTGGCCGAGGCCTATCCTGACCGGTACCGTCCCGATCTCGCCCGCTCGCTGTCCAATCTCGGCTTCACCTTCTCGGCGCTGGGCCGCCTGGCTGAGGCCCTGCCGGTCGAGCAGGAGGCGGTGAGCATTTATCGGGAGCTGGCCGAGGCCTATCCTGACCGGTACCGTCCCGATCTCGCCCGCTCGCTGTCCAATCTCGGCTCCACCTTCTTGGAGCTGGGCGGCCCCGTTGAGGGCCTGCCCCCGGCGCAGGAGGCGGTGAGCATTCGCCGGGAGCTGGCCGAGGCCTATCCTGACCGGTACCGTCCCGATCTCGCCGACTCGCTGTCCAATCTCGGCTTCACCTTCTCGGCGCTGGGCCGCCTGGCTGAGGCCCTGCCGGTCGAGCAGGAGGCGGTGAGCATTTATCGGGAGCTGGCCGAGGCCTACCCGGACCGGTACCGTCCCGACCTCGCTACCTCGCTGAACAATCTCGGCTCCACCTTTTCGGAGCTGGGCCGCCCCGTTGAGGGCCTGCCTCCCACGCAGGAGGCGGTGACCATACGCCGGGAGCTGGCCGAGGCCTATCCCGACCGGTACCGTCCCGACCTCGCCGCTTCGGTGTCCAACCTCGGTATCCGGTTCTCGGAGCTGGGCCGCCCTGTTGAGGCCCTGCCGGTCGAGCAGGAGGCGGTGAGCATTCGCCGGGAGCTGGCCGAGGCCTATCCCGACCGGTACCGTCCCGACCTCGCCCGCTCGCTGTCCAATCTCGGCATCCGGTTCTCTGAGCTGGGCCGTCCCGACGATGCCCTGCCCCCGGCGCAGGAGGCGGTGACCATACGCCGGGAGCTGGCCGAGGCCTATCCCGACCGGTACCGTCCCGACCTCGCCCGCTCGCTGTCCAACCTGGGCGTGCGGTTCTCTGAGCTGGGGCGGCCCGACGATGCCCTGCCGGTCGAGCAGGAGGCGGTGAGCATTTATCGGGAGCTGGCCGAGGCCTACCCGGACCGGTACCGTCCCGACCTCGCCGCCTCGCTGTCCAACCTCGGCATCCGGTTCTCGGAGCTGGGCCGCCCTGTTGAGGCCCTGCCGGTCGAGCAGGAGGCGGTGACCATTCGCCGGGAGCTGGCCGAGGCCTATCCCGACCGGTACCGTCCCGACCTCGCCGCCTCGCTGTCCAACCTGGGCGTGCGGTTCTCGGAACTGGGCCGCCTGGCTGAGGCCCTGCCCCCGGCGCAGGATGCGGTGACCATCTATCGGGAGCTGGCCGAGGCCTACCCGGACCGGTACCGTCCCGACCTCGCCCGCTCGCTGTCCAATCTCGGCGCCACCTTCTTGGAGCTGGACCGCCCCGCTGAGGCCCTGCCCCCGGCGCAGGATGCGGTGACCATCTATCGGGAGCTGGCCGAGGCCTACCCGGACCGGTACCGTCCCGACCTCGCCGCCTCGCTGTCCAATCTCGGCGCCACCTTCTCGGCGCTGGATCGCCCCGCAGAGGCGGAAGCAGCATCCAATGAAGCGCAAGCGCTCCTTCGCGGTCATCAGAAGAGTGTCAATGAATCGTGAAGCGGTCGCCCGATCAGCACCGCAACCACCTACGCCCCGGCTCGTACGCGGGTGATCATCCCGGAACCGGAGGCCCCCGCCGGAGGCGCGAAAGTACCTTGAGCTGGGGTGGCGGCGCGGCCTTGGTGCGGCGGGGTGTTGGATACGGCGGGTGATGCGCGCGGTGGGCGCATGGGTGAGCTGGGCATCACCGGCCTGGTCCGCGGCAAGGCCCGCCGCACCACGATCACCGCCGACCAGGCCGAGCGACCGGCCGACCTGGTCGCGCGCGCGTTCCACGCGCCGGCGCCGAACCGGCTGTGGGTTGCCGACCTGACCTATGTCCGTACCTGGTCGGGATGGGTATACGCGGCTTTCGTCATCGACGTGTACTCCCGGATGGTCGTCGGGTGGCAGGTCGCCACGCACCTGCGCACCGACCTGGCGTTGGACGCACTGGAGATGGCCATCTGGCGGCGCGGCCACGACAGCGGTGCGGACCTGTCGCAACTGGTTCATCACTCCGACCGCGGCGTGCAATATCTGGCAATTCGCTACACCGAGCGCCTGGCCGACGCCGGCGCGGTCGCCTCCGTTGGCAGCCGCGGCGACTCCCTCTTATAACCGGCCAACACCAGAAAACAAGATCATTAGCCGGTTAATCCTACGACAACGCCCTGGCCGAATCCTTCAACGGGCTGTTCAAAGCGGAGCTGATCCGCCGCTATGGCCCCTGGAAAGGCATGGACGACGTCGAACTGGCCACCCTGGAGTACCTCGACTGGTACAACCACCGCCGGCTGCACACCGCTTGCGGCGACATCCCGCCCGCAGAGTACGAAGCCATCTACTACCGTCACCAACAGGCCGCACTCACCGCGGCACAAACCAAGTAGCCGAGTCTCCACGGAACCCGGCGCGATTCAGCCGTAGGGGCTGGAGCTTCTTGGGCGCGGGTTACTGCCCGGGTGGGGCGCCGATCGTCGTGGCCAGCATCCAGCGGTCGCCGTCCAGCGGGTCGGCGGGCGCCGTTCCGGACGTCAGCGCGAAGCTTTCGGCGTCCAGGTGCTCCTGGGCGACGCCGAGGCGCTCCTGCAAGGTCAGCACGCCGAGTTGGGTCCGCTCGGCGTACGGCAGCCAGTCCAGGGCCAGGCGGCGCACCACCCAGTCGATCGGGGAGCGCACCACCGGGAGGTCCGGGTCGTCGGTGGCGCCGCTGGGCGCGAAGTACATGCTGCGGTGCTCGGCGACCAGCTCGGTGAGGGGCACATGGTGCCGCACGGCGATCGTCACGGCGAGGGCGTACATGTCCATGAGGCCGGAGGTGGCGGTGCCGTGTTTGCCCCAGTGGATGGCGACGTCGGCCAGCAGTCCGTCATCGTCGGCGGTCGCGATGAGGGTGATGTCCTCGCCGCTGATGGTGACCTGCGTGGTGCGGCCCTGCCGCCGCCTTGGCACCCGCCGGCGTGTGGCTGCCTCGCCCATGCATCCCTCCTAGTCTTGTGTTATGCCCGATCGCTGGCCCCACATGTGGGGGCAACGAGCTTAGTGAGACGAGTGTGGCCTGTCCCGGCGATCACTGAAGATCAATAGGTGCAGCTGGCGAGGATCGCGTCGACATCGGCGACTTGGCGTGCTCTGCGTTTCGCCAGCTCCACTTGTTCCGGACCGTCGGGGCCGATGAGCTTCACCACGGTGGCCTTCAACGCGGCGGTGAATCGCGCCAGGTCGTCCGGGCTGACCGCGAGCGTTCCGCGTAGGACGTAGCCGTTGGCGTAGTCGCGGTAGCCGAACAGCTCGCCGGGCAGCAGCGCCACCCTGGCCGCGTGCAGCAGAACCGAGAAGGCGTCCATGCTGCTGGTGGCACCCGGCATCAGCTTCGGGTTGATCCGCAGCGGCAGGTACCACCCGCCCTGGGGGCGTCCGATGGTGAGGGCGGGGAACCCAGCGACGGCGTTGATCTCGTCGAGGCGGCTGGACAGATCGTCCAGCCGGCGCCGGTAGCGGCGGTTCCAATCAGCCACCCAGCTGGGTGGGGTCAGGCACAGCGCCGCGGCCGCGGTCAGCTCGGTCACCTGAGGGACCCTGCCCTGCGCGAGGACGGTGCGGTAGTGCGCGAGCGCCTGGAGCAGCCGCGGGTTGGTCGTGGTGGCGAAGCTGATGCGGGAGGTGGGCAGGGCGAACGTCTTGGAGGCGGTGACGACCGACAGGGTCCAGTCGCTCATCGCGCCCAGGCGCGGGTTTTGAAGGTCCTCGCCGGTGATGGAGCCGATCGGGTGGCCCTGCACATCGTCGAGGTAGCTGTCTACGTAGACGTCGTCGGCCAGCACGTACACGGGGGTACGAGGGTGGCGAGCGTTGTACCTCAGCACAGTACGGGCGATCGCCCGGGCCCGTGGCGTGGTGAGGACCTCTCCGCTGAAGTTGTTGACCAGCGGCACGTAGATGCAGCGATGTGGATGTCCGGCGGTGGAGTACAGCCACGCCCGTACGGACGTGCCGGTCAGGTGCGGGACGACGTCGATGCTGCCGCCGAACAGGGCTGGGATCAGCCGCAGGCTCTGGTAGTACCCGGCCGGGGCGAGCATCACTCCGCCGGCGTGGTGGAGCTGATCGTGATCGCGGCGGGTCATCAGCGCGGCGAAGAACGCGGCGAAGGCGCCCTTCGCGCCGCCAGCGAAGATCATGACCTGCGAGGGTCTGGTGGGGATGCCGCAGGAGTGGAAGTGCGCGGCGGCGAACGCCTGCGCCTCGTCGTCGTAGCCGCTGGTGCCGCCGCGGTAGGCGCCGAGCTTGTGGGTGCGGGAGGTGACGTAGTTGAGCACGTCGCGTGGTGTCTCGTCGGCCCGGCCGATGTGCTCGGTGAGCAGGTCGAGCACAGACCTGGTTGGGACGCGAGGCTGGTAGCCGTGGTCGAAGTCGAGGGCGTGAGGGGCGGGGTGTTCGACCTTCCGGTCGGGCCGGCGCTGGGGTGATCGTGGGGGTGTGACGGGCGGGCGCGGGCTTTCCGCGCCCGCCCGTTCTGTTCTGGGGGCTGTGCCCTGTCAATCTCTCCTGTCACCGGCCGCTCGGAGCGATCTTCCAGGAGTATGTTTTCGCAGGTGGTTGGTCGGTGGGGCGCCAGGGACTCGAACCCTGAACCGACGGATTAAAAGTCCGCAGCTCTGCCATTGAGCTAGCGCCCCTGGGCAGGACGTGTCCCGTGAACCATGACAAGAGCTACGGAACACTCCTAGATGCAGGGTACAGAGAGTATCGCTCTTCGGCGACGTCAATGGGCCTTACCGGTAGGCCTGCAGTCCGGTGATCGCCTCACCGAGGACGAGAGTGTGGATCTCCTGGGTGCCCTCGTAGGTCAGCACCGACTCCAGGTTGTTCATGTGCCGGATCACCGGATACTCCAGGGTGACCCCGTTCGCGCCGAGCACCGATCGTGCCTGGCGGGCGATGTCGAGGGCGGCGCGTACGTTGGCCAGCTTGCCGAAGCTGACCTGCCGGGGCTTGAGAACGCCCGCGTCCTTGAGGCGGCCGAGGTGGAGGGCGGTGAGGCCCGCCTGGCCGAGGCCGACGGCCATCCACGCCAGCTTCTCCTGCGTGAGCTGGAAGGCCCCGATGGGCTTGCCGAACTGGATCCGCGTCGTGGCGTAGTCGGCCGCCGCCTCAAGGCAGGCGCGGGCGGCCCCGACCACTCCCCAGATGATGCCGAAGCGCGCCTCGTTGAGACAGGACAGCGGGCCCTTCAGGCCCGACACGCCGGGCAGTACGGCCGACGCGGGCAGCCGTACGTCGTCGAGGTAGAGCGAGGACGTCACCGATGCCCGGAGCGAAAGTTTGCGGTGGATCTCGGGGGCGGAGAAGCCGGGCGTGGACGTGGGGACGACGAAGCCCCGGACGCCCTGATCGGTCTGGGCCCAGACCACCGCGACGTCCGCGATCGAGCCGTTGGTGATCCACATCTTGGCGCCGTTCAGGATCCAGTCTCCGGAAGGGTCCTGCTTGGCGGTGGTCCGCATGCCCGCCGGGTCGGAGCCGTGATCGGGCTCGGTCAGCCCGAAGCAGCCGATGGCCTCGCCGGACGCGAGCCGCGGCAGCCATTCGCTCTTCTGCTCCTCCGACCCGTACTTCCAGATCGGGAACATCGCGAGCGACCCCTGCACGGAGACGAAGGACCGCAGCCCTGAGTCGCCGGCCTCGAGTTCCCGGCAGGCCACCCCGTAGGAGACCGCGTCGAGGCCGGCGCAGCCGTATCCCTCCAGGTGCATGCCGAGCACGCCGAGCGATCCGAGCCGCGGGACGATCTCGCGGGCGGGGAAGACGCCCCGTTCGAACCAGTCGCCCACATAGGGGAGGACATGGTCGGCGACGCAATCCCTTACGGCATCCCTGACCATGCGCTGCTCGGCCGAGAGCTGATCGTCGAGATCCAGGAGGTCGTCCATGCGGTCAGGGTATCCGGGCGCCCTCGGGGTAGGGCCAGGGGGAATCCCGATGTCCCCAACGCCGCCCACGGCGCAATGTGGAGGCATGAGCGAAATGAACTTCAACGGTTCGAGCAAGCAACTGCAGCGCACCAGAAACGGCAGGATCATCGCCGGTGTGTGCTCCGGAGTCGGCCAGTACATCGGCGTCGACCCCAACATCCTGCGCCTCGCGCTCGGTGTCGCGAGCTTCTTCGGCGGCCTCGGCATCGGCGTGTACGCCGTGGCGTGGTTGCTGCTGCCCGAGGAAGGGAGGGACGCCTCGATCGTGCAGGACCTGATCGACAAGAACAAGGACGGCCACGTCTGGCAGGACGTGAAGTCGAAGTGGGACCAGGCCCAGAGCAACTGGTCCCAGCAGAGCCAGAACCGGCCGTCCGGCGAGGCGCCGCAGTCGCCGTACCCGCCGCACGCCCCGGGGCAGTCCTACGAGCAGCACCCGTACGGCCGGCCCGGTGCCGCCACGACGCAGGCTCCCCAGGCTCCGAGCGCCCCCGCGACGCCGCCCGACGCCACCATCCCCGACGCTCCTCAGGGTCCCCCGGCGCCCCGCCCCGAGGACGGGCCGCAGGGCTGAGTCAGGTGACCGTGGCCCGGGCCGTAGCGATGATCTCCGTACGAGAATCGGTCCAGAGCGCGGCGAGCACGGCGGCGGCCGACAGCCCGGCGGCTCCGGCGAGTGCGGCCACCGGCTCTGGACCGAGCTGCTGCGCGGCGGCGCCGCCGATGAGGATGGCGATCCCCTGGGCGGCGAGAAGCCCGGACTGGACGAGCCCGAATGCCTGCCCCCGGCCCTCGGCCGGCACACACTGGACGAACGCCGCGTTCGCGGCGAGCTGGTACGCCCCGCCGATGCCGGACAGCACCCAGAGCGCCAGCACCCCCTCCAACGGCGGCCGTACGACACAGGCCACGAGCGGCGCGCACGTCAGCATCGAGAGCCACCCCATGGCCCGCAGCCGCCCCGAGGGGCTGACGAAGCGGCCGAACAGGAACGCCCCGACGACCGTCCCGCTCGGCATCGCCGCCATGAGCAGCCCGGTGATCACGGGTACGGACAGCGTGCCGTCGAACAGCCTCTCGGCGTAGGGCACAGCGATCCCCTCGGGCAGCACGTAGAAGCCGCACAGCCAGGCGAACATCACGAGCGTCCGCAGCCGCCGGTCACCGAAGACGAGCCGAGAGCCGGCCAGGGTCATCCGCCACATGGACGGCTTCCCCTGTGCGGAGCGCAGCGGCGCCGGACGCCTCCGCACGCGGGCGACGATGATCAGGGCTGACCCCAGGAAGGTGGCGCAGTCGAGCGCCAGCGCCCGGTAGGGCCCCAGCGTCGCGATGGCCGCCCCTCCCACGGCGAACCCGAGCATCTGGACGGCCTGGTTGGTCACGTTCTGGACGGCGGAGCCCACCACGTACCGGTCGCCGTCGAGGATCTCCGGCAGGAGCGCCGCCCGCGCGGCCGAGAACGGCGCGCTGAGCAGCACCACGCAGAAGACCAGGCAGCACAGGGCGGCGAACGGCATGCCGGGCACGGCCATGACGGCGAGCAGCAGGGCGCGCAGCACGTCGCAGCTGAGCATCACCCGGCGGCGGGGATACCGGTCGGCCAGCCCCGCGAGCAGCGGCCCCCCGATGATCGGCGGCAGGTAGGTCAGCGCGTAGACGGCGGCGGTGGCCAGGGGCGACCGGGTGCGGTCGTAGACGAGGACGGCCAGCGCCACCTGGGCGAGCTGGTCTCCGAGCAGGGACATCCCCTGCCCGAGCCACAGCGCGCGGAACTCCCTGATCGCGAGGACCTCCCGATAGGTGGCCCGCGCCTCGGGGGGACGACGATGTCTGCCTGCTAGCCTGCCGGGCTTGGTCGCCGCCAAATGTCGCTCCGCTGACGTCTCCGCTGGGGTGGGATCGCGCGGGCGTGCTTCGACACCGAGCCTGACACGCCGTGGTCAACATGTTACTTAAAGTATCCGGCGTGGCGATGCTTTGCGGACCGGTGATTACCAGCCGAGTTCGTGGAGCCTCTCGTCGTCGATGCCGAAATGGTGTGCGATCTCGTGAACCACGGTGACCCGGACCTCCTTGACCACTTCCTCCTCGCTCGCGCACATCTCCAGCGTGGGGTTGCGGTAGATCTCGATCCGGTCCGGCAGCACCCCGGCGTACCAGTCGCCGCGTTCGGTGAGCGGCACGCCGGTGTAGAGACCGAGGAGCCCCGGCTCGGGCGGGTCGTCGACCACGACGACCACGACGTTGTCCATGACCCGCGCGAGCTCGGGCGGGATCGTGTCGAGAGCGTCGGAGACGAGCTCCTCGAACCTCGCGCGTGGGATGCCGATCACCTTGTCATCGTGGCACCGCCGCGTCCCCCGGCGGAAGCGCCGCCCCGCCCGGATCCGCCCCTTCCGCGAGGGCCGTGGATCAACGGGAGGTCGTCGTCCGGTAGCGCCGTACGGCCAGCGGCACGAACACGACGAGGATCGCCAGGCACCAGCCGAGCGTCGCCACGACCGGGTGGCGCAGGGGCCATGAGGCCGCCGCGGATCCCGGATTGCCGAACAGCAGCCGCGCCGCGCTCACGACCGCGCTCATCGGGTTCCAGTCGGCCAGCGGGCGCAGCCAGCCCGGCAGCCCGTCGAGCGGTACGAACGCGTTGGCCAGGAACGTCATCGGGAAGACCCAGCTGAATGTGGCCGCGTCCGCCTGGGCGCCGTTCCGCACGAACAGCCCGATGTAGGTGCCGACCCAGAGCATGGCGTACCCGAACAGGGCGAGCAGCGCGAAGCCCGCCAGCGTCTCCAACGGAGTGCCGTGGGGACGCCAGCCCGCGATGAGCACCCCGCAGAGGGCCATCATGCAGAGCGAGAGCAAGCCCCGGGAGATCTCCGCGACACTCCGGCCCGCGAGCACCGCGGCGCGCGCGATCGGCTGCACCCGGAAGCGGTCGATGACGCCGCGCGCCATGTCCTCGGCGCCCGCGGTCGCGGACGCCACCACGCCCAGCGCCATCACCTGCATGAAGATCCCGGGCATCAGGTAGCTGCGGTAGTCGGCCCCGCCGGGCAGTTTGATCGCGCTGCCGAAGACGTACCCGAACAGCACCGTCATGATGATCGGGAAGATCAGCGCGCCCGCGAGCTCGCCCGGCTGGGCGCGCAGGCGCGCGTAGCTGCGGCCCGCGATGACGAGCGTGTCGTGCACGCCCCACCGCAGCCGGTCCAGGACGGTGACCGGTGGCTCCAGGAGCAGGGTCATGCCGCGTTCGCCTCCGTCAGCCGCAGGAACACCTCGTCGAGAGTGGGCCGGCGCAGGCCGAGGTCCTCGACGCCGACCCCGGCCGCGTCGAGGGCCGTGGCGACCTTGACGAGCGCCGCCACCCCCTCGTCGACCCGTACGGCGAGGCGGCGCTCGCCGTGGTCGATGTCGGGCTCGCCCGGCAGCACGCCGCGCACCACCTCCACGCCGCGGGCCAGGTCGCCGGCCTCCCGGAAGGCGACGTCGACCCGGTCGCCGCCCACCTTGGCCTTGAGCTGGGACGGCGAGCCGGCCGCGGCCACCCGTCCCGCGTCGATGACCACGATCTGCCGGGCGAGGTGGTCGGCCTCGTCCAGGTACTGCGTGGTGAGGAGCAACGTCGTTCCCTCCGCGACGAGTTCGCGCAGCATGTCCCACAGCGCGAGGCGGCTGCGCGGATCGAGGCCGGTGGTCGGCTCGTCCAGGAAGAGCACCGGCGGCGCCACGATCAGGCTGGCGGCCAGGTCGAGCCTCCGGCGCATTCCCCCCGAGTAGGTCCGTACGGGCCGTCCGCCCGCGTCCGTCAGGCCGAAGCGGTCGAGCAACTCACCGGCCCGCCGCCGTGCCGTACGGCGGGGCAGGTGGTAGAGCCGGCCGAACAGCTCCAGGTTCTGGTGGCCGGTGAGCACCTCGTCGAGGGCGGCGTGCTGCCCGGCGAGGCCGATGCGGTGACGCAGGCGGGCCGCGTCCGCCACGACGTCGCAGCCGGCGACCCGAGCGGTGCCGCCGTCGGGCCTCAGGAGGGTCGTGAGGACGCGTACGAGCGTCGTCTTGCCCGCCCCGTTGGGCCCGAGCAGGCCGCAGACCGATCCCTCGGGCACGTCGAGGTCGATGCCGTCCAGGGCCTCGACGGCGCCGTAGCGCTTCCGCAGCCCTTCCGTCCGTATCAAGAGGGCCTCCTTAACGTCGTTAAATTTAACGACGTTAAGCTTCCTCGGCCCTGGTTAAGCTGTCAAGCGTGGCTCTCGAACGGGACAGGATCGTCGGCACCGCCCTCCGGCTTCTCGACGAGGTGGGGCTGGACAAGCTGACCCTGCGCCGCCTGGCGGCCGAGCTCGGCGTGCAGGCGCCCGCCCTCTACTGGCACTTCCGCAGCAAGCAGGAGCTCCTCGACGAGATGACGGAGGTCATCAGCGTGGGGCAGTCGCCGCCGCTGCGACCCCTCGCCGAGGGTGAGTCATGGGAGAGCTGGCTGGGCGACTGGATCCGTGGCCGGCGTGAGGTCCTCAACTCCCACAGGGACGCCGCCCGTCTCATCGCCGGTACCCACCCGGGCCGGGCCACCCTGGAGGCCGTCGAGCTCATCCTGGAGTCGCTGCAGCGGGCCGGATTCACCGGAGTCGACGCGATGTGGGGCCTCGGCACGCTCGCGAGCTTTCTGGGCGGGTTCGTGCATGAGGAGCAGGCGGATCGGGAACGGGGGCTGAGTGATCAGTCGCAGTTCGACAAAGCCATGGAAGATCTCGCGCCGTACCCCCACCTGCGGGCGGTCATGGCGGAGACCGGCG
The DNA here is from genome assembly GCF_017896165.1 of Microbispora oryzae. GTDB lineage: Bacteria > Actinomycetota > Actinomycetes > Streptosporangiales > Streptosporangiaceae > Microbispora > Microbispora oryzae. The sequence goes on along the minus strand of NZ_JAFCNB010000023.1, from coordinate 4,347 downwards.
GGCCCCAGAGCGACGCCTCGTTCGAGCATGGCCTGTCCCTGATCATCGCGGGTATGCGGGCGCGGCTGGCGTCCGGCCCTGCGGATCCCGCGGATTCTGCGGGTGCCATCGGTTCTGTCGGTTTTGTCGGTCGGGAAGGAGATGGAGATCTCTCGGTGGAAGGCGTACAGCCGACGTCTGGCTAGTGGGAGGGTCGCGCGGGCCCTCGCGGTCGTCCTGGTGGCGGTCGCGGGGGGCTGGCTCGGCCTGGCCCTCGGCGCCTCCGTGGAGACGGCGGTGGGCCCGGCCGACATCGGGATGTCACTCCAGCCGTCGTGGCGGGGCGAGACGGTCGTCGACGTACGGCCGCTGGGCACGCTCGACTTCAACAGCCACAACGGTCCGATCCGGCTCAGCCTCACAATCGAGGCCGTTCACCCCGACGCGGCGGAGCAGATCCTGCAGAACCCGCGCTGGACCGTCGACCTGCCCCGGCTGATCGAGGACAACGTGCTGGACGGGCTCCGCCGGCTGGTGATCCGTGCCGTGATCTTCGCGGTCGCCGCGGGTTTCCTCGCCGGCCTGGTGGTCTTCCGGAGGGTCTCCACGGCGAGCTGGACGGGGGCCGTCTCCCTGGTGCTGGCCGGGGTCATCGGCTGCGTGTCGGCGCTGACGTTCAATCCCCGTTCGGTGTACGAGCCCCGCTACACCGGTCTGCTGACCGGCGTGCCGTCCCTGGTGGGCAGCGCGGAGTCCATCGTGAACCGCTTCTCCGAATATCGCGGCCAGCTCACCAAGCTGCTGACCAACGTCTCGCAGCTCTACGAGGCCGGGTCGACCCTGCCGATCTTCGATCCCGACCCGGACATGATCAGGGTCCTGCACGTCTCCGACCTGCACATCAACCCGGTGGGCTGGAGTGTCATCCGGTCGCTCAAGGACCAGTTCAAGGTCGACATGATCATCGACACGGGAGACATCAGCGACCACGGCACCAAGGCCGAGAACGAGTTCGTCGAGGAGATCGGCGGCCTCGGCGTGCCGTACATCTACGTGCGTGGCAACCACGACTCCATGACCACCCAGCGGGCGGTCGCCAAGCAGAAGAACGCGATCGTGCTGGACGGCGGCGCCGCCACCGTGAAGGGCCTGCGCGTGTTCGGCATCGGGGACCCGCGATTCACCCCCGACAAGGCCGTACAGCTGCCGAACGACTCCGACCAGTCGCTCCTGAACCTCGGCCGGACCGAGGCCCAGCGCCTCGCCCCGCCCGAGTGGCCCCGATCGCCCGCCACGTCGTCTGCCGACTACATCGCCGCCGACATCGCGGCCGTACACGACCCGACGATCGGCCGCGGACTGTCCGGACGCGTCGCGCTCGTCCTGGCCGGGCACGTCCACGCGCGCTCCACCGAGCTCCTGCCGACCGGTACGCGGCTGATGATCCAGGGCTCCACGGGAGGCGCGGGCCTGCGCGGGCTGGAGCACGACGAGCCCACCCCGTTGACCGCGTCGGTGCTCTACTTCAGCAAGAGCACCCACCGGCTCCAGGCGTGGGACGACATCACCGTGGGCGGTCTGGGCGAGCAGTGGATCCAGTGTCAGCGGCATATCGAGCCGAACCCCGGCCGTACAATTTCCCCAGAGCCGGGGAGCGTTCCCTCGCCTGTGGAAACGATCACTGGCTCGCCGTCGCCAACCGCTTTGGCATCGGGGGCAAACGTCCCCTATGCTTCAGAGGTCTCCGACGGAAGGCGTCACGGAACAGGGCATCGTCCCTGAGCCCCCATCGTCTAGCGGCCTAGGACACCGCCCTTTCAAGGCGGCGGCACGGGTTCGAATCCCGTTGGGGGCACAACGGGGCGCTGAGCGCACCGGGGACACGAAGGTCGAAGACCTCCGAAGAACTGGTACGCTAGGCAAGCCGAACAACACGGGAGCGAAAATCTCCCGGACATAAAGGTCCTGTAGAGCAGTTTGGAGTGCTCGCCACCCTGTCAAGGTGGAGGTCGCGGGTTCAAGTCCCGTCAGGACCGCGCACGGCGGCAGCCGCCGAGGTCAGGTAGCTCAGTTGGTACGAGCGTCCGCCTGAAAAGCGGAAGGTCGGCAGTTCGACCCTGCCCCTGACCACCACCATTGAACAGCCCAAACGCCCCGAGCGATCACGGCCCGGGGCTTTTTGATCTCTAGTGACAGCAACGCTGACAGCAACGTCACACGTGATCAGGGGGCGAGGAGATCCTCTCCGGCCTCGTACCTGCGCTGCAGTTCCTGCGCTTGTTTTTCCACTACATGGCTATAGAAGGCGCTGACGACCGCTCTGACGGCTTGCTGGTCCATCTCCGGCAGTTGGTCGTAGAAGTGGGCAACCTTGTCAGCCATGTCGCTATGTCCGCGTGATGGCCTAACGCTGTACCACTGAAGGGCGATCATCTCGGACACCGTCTCCTCCGGTAGGTCAAACAGTTTGGCAATGTCGGGAATCACTTCCGGCTCTGGTGGCTGTGAGGGCTTCCCCGTAACCAGGCCATGCCACCAAGCAGACGACCGTGCTCCGCTCGAACGGAGGGCCATGTCCTTGTAGGTGAGACCGTCAGAACGAAGGCGGCGCACGTGGTCTGTGAACGGTTCCTCTGTCACGGCTATTACGTTAGAACAGATGGACAGAACGTTCAAGCCCGTGAACCTAAGGCTCCGCCTCGCAACAGTCGGACGGTGACCCGTGTCCCTCAGCCGGCCTCGGGGACGGCTCTGTAGCTTCGCGGAGTCGGCTCCATCAGGGGGATGCGAAAACGGGCCGTGTCTTCGATGAGGGCTACGCGCCCTACCGTTGAGGCCTACCGTGTCTGTATGGCCCCAGATGACTCGGCGGATGACATTGGAGCGGTTCGCGCTCCCGTTGACCCTATCTATCCGTTCAACGCACCGGGTGAACCGGTAACCCTATATGACGGTCCAATAGGCGGATTTGCCGATCCTGACCTACATGGAGTAGTAGAGCTCCGCTGCTCTCCAAACATGGATCTTGTCTGGCGGTTGGAAGGAGAGGAACCGGGTAGCCTTAGGGCCAATCTTCTGGATATAGATGATCTTGAGTTGATTTTGAGACAGGAAGGCGACCGCTCCTTCGTTGCGCACCGCCGGAACTTTCGAGAGGGTTGGCTCGACGGGCTTGAGATCGGCTCTACGGAAGCGCCAATCAAGCGCATTGTCGCTCACTGGCTGAACTTGCCGGCCCTGAGAAGTCCAATCCGAATTAATGGCGGCAGCCAATTGGAGTGGTTCACTGGTCGATGGACAGCCGCTCTTGGAGAGTGGCGCCTTACTATAGATAGACGTCCTGATCATGCGGATGTTTGGCGTGCACTGGGAGAAGCGCACTCGATTGCCGTCACTCATGTGATGGAGGTGCGGCGCGCGGACGAGCGGGACTTCACGGCCGCGGACGCGAAGCAAGTGCTGAAGGCATTACAATTCGCACTTTCTTTCGCCTTGGGTCGTTGGGTGGCTCCAGCTCTACCAGTGGGCCTGGACGGTGAAGATCGGCCGGTCTGGCGAGAATGGGCCCCGTACCACTGTTCCAACGGCCGGAGCGGCGCACTTGCTTGGTGGTGGCCGCAAGGGGTCGACATCAGGGACTACCTGAACGAGGCGATTGTCCGCTTCAGTGACCCCGATAGGAGATTCTCAACGCAGTTCCTTATGACTTCTGCGGTTCTCATGAATTTTGCGGGGTTCGTTGAGCAAAGAATTATGACTGCGTTTGCCGCCATCGAGCATTTATCCTGGATAACCTTGAGGGCGCAAGATGGAATGAGTAAAAAAGACTATGATAGGCTGAAGGCTGTCGGTCGCCTTCGAGAACTCCTTAATCGGGCGAACGTTGGATGTGATATAGACGCTGATGTTCTGCAAGGGTTGGCCAAATTTGCAGAAGATGCCAATCTGGATGGTCCTGCCGCGATAACACGAATACGCAATGAGATTGTTCATCCCAAACAGCCTCAGAAGAAGCTATATGAATCCAAAGGCCTCGTCCGCGATGCCTGGCTTCTCTGCTATCACTATCTGACGTTACTCCTGCTGCACCACATGGAGTACAGCGGTTCCTACCAGAAGGCAATTAAAAACGATCGATGGGCGGGAGACGTCGAGTCGGTGCCGTGGCTCTGACGTGCCCTGCTTAAAAGAGAAAAAGCGCCTCGGCCTACGAAGGTCAGAGGCGCTGTTGGTCCGATAGTTAGCCTCGATCTTTCGTGCCCATCCGGTGGCTGGCTGAGCGGTTCGGCTGGAGTGTGAAATCGCGGCCGTGGTCAGGGTGGTGGCCCGGCTGTCGCGCCGGGTGGGCGGGGTTCCACGGGCCCGCGG
>NZ_JAFCNB010000022.1 GCF_017896165.1 Microbispora oryzae | reverse complement strand
TGAACGCGGAGACGGGGTTGCGTCTGCCGGCGACGTTGGTGTTCGACCATCCGACGGTGACGGCGTTGGCGGATTACCTGTTCCGCACTCTGGCTCCGCCACCGCCCTCCCCCGAAGACACCCTCCGCACCGCGCTGCGGAGCATGGACGAACTGATCGCCGGCGCGAACGGAGAGGCCGACGTGCTGCGCGGCCGGTTCGCCCGCATCCTCCAGGACGCGCTCGGCCGCCTCGGCGCCGCCGGATCAGGCGGCGTGACGGACACGATCGACTCGGCCTCGGACGAGGAGATCTTCGCCCTCATCGACAACGAACTGTGACTTCGGACCGGAAGGGCTTCCACGATGGGAACCGAGGACAAGCTCCGCGCCTACCTCAAGCGCGCGACCGTCGAACTGGCCCAGACCCGGCAGCGCCTGAGTGAGGTCGAGGAGCGGCGCAACGAGCCCGTCGCCATCGTCGGCATGGCCTGCCGGTTCCCCGGAGGCGGCACGGTCGAGGACTTCTGGGCGCTGCTGCGCGACGGCGGGAGCCCGGTGCGCGAGGTGCCCGCCAGCAGGTGGAACGCCGACGACTACTACGATCCCGATCCCCGGGCGCCGGGCGCCATGTACACGAAGTCCGGCACGTTTCTCGACGACATCGCCGGCTGGGACGCGGAGTTCTTCGGGCTGTCCCCGCGTGAGGCCCTGCGCATGGACCCTCACCAGCGCCTGCTGCTCGAACTGACCTGGGAGGGCCTGGAGAACGCGGGCCTGGCCCCCTCCCGGCTGGCCGGCAGCCGGACCGGCGTGACGGTCGGCTACATGGACACCCTCCAGTACGGCAGGCTCCAGATCGAGCGGCAGGGCCGCGACGCGCTGAGCGACCCCTACCTGGGCCAGGGCTCGGTGCCGAGCGTCGCCGCCGGGCGCATCGCCTACCAGTTCGACCTGGTCGGGCCGACGATGACCGTCGACACCGCCTGTTCGTCCTCACTCGTCGCCGTCCACCTGGCCGCGGAGAGCCTGCGGCGGGGCGAGTGCGACCTCGCGATCGCCGCCGGGGTGTCGCTGAGCATCCACCCGTCGCTCTACATCCAGGCGTGCGCGGGCCTGATGATGAGCAGGGACGGCCGCTGCAAGACGTTCGACGAGGGGGCCGACGGCTACGTCATGGGCGAGGGCGGCGGCCTCGTCGTGCTGGAGCCGCTGTCCAGGGCGATCGCGAACGGCCGCCGCATCCGGGCCGTGCTGCGCGGGTCGGCCGTCAACCAGGACGGCCGCAGCAACGGGCTCACCGCGCCGAGCCGGCGCGCCCAGGCCGACGTGATCGGCCGGGCCCTGGCCGCGGCCCGGGTCACGCCGGACGACGTCGACTACGTCGAGGCGCACGGATCGGGCACCCACCTGGGTGACGCCATCGAACTGTCCGCGCTGCACGACGTCTTCGGCGGCCGCCCGGCCGACCGGCCGCTGCACGTCGGAGCGGCCAAGACCAACATCGGCCACACGCAGGCGGCGGCCGGCATCGCGGGCCTGATCAAGACGACGCTGATCCTGGAGACCGGGCTCATCCCGCCAACGCTGAACGTCAGCACCCCGGCCGTCGCGATCCCCGAGGACGGCACCGTGCGGCCCGTCACCGGCGCGACGGCCTCCGCCCCGGACCGGCGGCCCCGGCTCGCGGGCGTGAGTTCCTTCGGCCTGTCGGGCACCAACGCCCACCTCGTGCTTGAGGCGGCCCCCAGTCGCGAAGCCGGCTCCGAGGCCGTCCCCCCGGACGCGGCGGCGTCCCCCAACACGCCCCCCAACACGTCCCGCGACGCGTTACCCAGCGCGTACGTTTTCCCTCTGTCCGCCGCGAGCGGCGCCGCGCTGCGGGAGCAGGCGGCCCGCCTCGCGGCGTGGCTGGAGGACCGGCCGGAGACCGATCCGGCCGACCTCGCGCACACGCTGCGGTCCGGGCGATCCGCCCTGGACCACCGCCGCGCGATGGTCGCCGCCGACCTCGGCGAGGCGATCCGGGGGCTGCGCGACCTCGCCGGAGGCGGCTCGCACCGGGTCAAGGGCCGGCCGCGGATCGCGTTCCTGCTCCCCGGGGTCGGCGACCACTACGCCGGGCTCGGCCGCGACCTGTACGCCCGCGAACCCGTCTACGCGGAGGCCGTCGACCGGTGCGTGGAAATCGTCCACCGGCGGTCGGGCCGCGACCTGCGCCCCCCGTTCGAGGCGGACCCGGCCGCGCCGGCCGGCGATCCGGCGCCGGACCCGTTCGCCGAGATGCTGGGCCGGGGCACGCCCGCCGGGGACGACCCGCTCGACCACGCCGTCACGGCGCACCCTTTCCTCTTCACCGTCGAGTACGCGCTGGCGCGGCTGCTGGCCCACCGGGGCGTCACCCCGGATCTCCTCATCGGCTACAGCCTGGGCGAGTACGTGGCGGCATGCCTCGCGGGCGTGTTCACGCTGGAGGACGCCCTGCACGTGGTCGTGGAGCGGGCGCATCTCATCGCGGCCGCCCCCGCGGGCCGCATGGTCGCGGCGGCCGGCCCGCTGGACGCCGTCCGGCCCGCGCTCACGGGCCTGGAGGTGGACGTCGCCGCCCTCAACGGGCCGTCGATGACCGTGCTCAGCGGCACCCCCGACGACGTCGCCGCCGTGACCGCCGCGCTGACGGAGCGCGGGATCGCCTGCCGCCCGCTGCGTTCGGCGCACGCCTTCCACTCCTTCCTGCTGCGGCCCGCCCGGGAGAAACTCGCCGCCCTCCTCGACGCGGTACCGCGCCGGCCGCCCGCCGTCACCATCGTGTCCAACCTCACCGGCCGTCCGCTCACGCCCGAGCAGGCCACCAGCGTGTCGTACTGGGCCGACCAGCTCGTCGGCACGGTCCGCTTCTCCGACGGCGTACGGCACTGCCTCGGCCAGGACGTCGCGGCGTTCGTGGAACTCGGGCCCGGCCAGACCCTCGGCGGGCTGGTCAGGCAGAACCTCACGGCGGCCTCCGGCGCGGCCGTCCTCGGCACGCTGCCTCCCCGGCACCGCGCGCGCACCTCGCACGCCTCGGGGACGGCCGACGAGCTGACCCGGTCGTGTGCCCGGCTCTGGGAACTCGGCACGCCCGTGAGCTGGGAGAACACCCAGCCCCAGGGCGGCCGCGTGCTGAGCCTGCCCACCTATCCCTTCCAGCGGACCCGCTTCTGGCCGGAGCCGGCGGACCCGTCGGCCCGGCCCGAGCCGTTCGGAGGCGCCGCGACCGCGGCCGGCACAACCGGCACAACCGGCACGGCCGGCACGGGGGGCGCCGCCGACCACGCCTACGTGCCGAGCTGGCGGCAGGACCCGGCGCCCCCGGCCGCACCCACCGCCGTGTCCTCCTCTGCATCCCTCTCCGTGCCCCCGCTCACCGGGCCCCTTGTCGTCTTCGCCGACCCCGGCGGCGTCGGGACCGCGCTCGCCGATCTCGCCGAGGCGGCGGGCGTGCCCGTCGTCGAGGTCGTCCCCGGCGCCGCGCGGCACCGCGAGGGCCGCCGGCTGACCGTCGACCCCGCCGCGCCCGGCGACTACGCCGAGGTCTTCGCCGGCCTGGGCGAGGGCCGGGTCCACGTCGCTCACCTGTGGGGGCTGACCCCCGCGGCCGGAGATTCGGCGGACGAGCACCTCGCCGCCGCCGTCACGGGCGGCTTCGACAGCCTGCTGCTCGCCCTGCAGGCGCTCGGCGACCTGCCCGCAAGCCGGGGCGTACGGCTGCTGACGGTGTCGCGGGGGGCCGCGGAGATCCTCGGACGGGACGTGCCCGCGCCGCAGCAGGCGCTCGTCCACGGCCTCGGCCGGGCCGCCCGCCACGAGATCCCCGGGCTCGTCTGGAGTGGCGTCGACCTCGACCCCGAGACCGGCGGGGACGGCGCGGGCGAGGCCGCCCGGGAGGTGCTCCGCGAGATCGGGACCGACCCGGAGGGAGACGCCGACCGCGACGCGCTCGCCGCGTGGCGGCGCGGGCGGCGCTGGACCCGCGGCTGGGCCCCGCTCCCCGTGGACGCGGCGCGGCCCGGCGAGCCGGTGTGGCGCCCGGACGGCGCCTATCTGATCACCGGCGGCACCAGGGGCCTCGGCATGGCCCTGGCCCGTCACCTGGTGCGGTCGGGAGTGCGGCGGCTGGCCCTGGCCGGCCGTACGCCGATCGACCGCACGGGCGGAGCGGAGCCGGACGAGCGGGCGGCGCGCACGCTCCGGGACGTCGCCGAGCTGGAGGCCGCCGGCGCAGAGGTGCTGCTGGTCACGGCCGACGTGGGCGATCCGGCGGCGCTACGCGAGGCGCTGCGCCGGGCACGGACCCACTTCGGCGCCCTGCACGGCGTGGTCCACGCCGCCGGGCTGCCCGCGGGCGGCCTGCTGGGGCGCCGCACGGTCGCGCAGGCCCGCGAGGTGCTCGCCCCCAAGGTGCTGGCGATGGGGCCGCTCGCCGAGCTGGTCGGCCCCGGCACGCCGCCGGAGGAGCGGCCCGAGCTGCTTGTCCTCTACTCCTCCGCGGTCACCGCGTTCGGCGGCATCGGCGAGGGCGACTACTGCGCGGCCAACACCCTGCTCGACGCGTACGGCCAGGCCCTGGCCGCCGCCGCGCCCTCGACCCGTGTCGTCTCGGTCGCCTGGGGGCCCTGGCGGCACGACGTCTGGCAGGCGGAGAACCTGAAGTCCGCGGGCGGCCTGGCCGAGCGGGTCGCGGCCTATCGGGAACGGTACGGCTTCTCCGACGAGGCCGGGTGCGCGCTGCTCGACCGGATCGCCGCCTCCGGTCACGGCAGCGTCCTCGCGGTGCGGCAACCGCTCCACGAGGTGATCCGCGACTGGTCCGGGATGCTCGACCTGGACAGTCTGGTCGGCGCCGCCGCGCCGAGAAGCGAACGGTTCCCCCGCCCAGAGCTCCGCGCCGACTACACGGCCCCGCGCACCCCCGCGGAGGCGCGGATGGCCGAGCTGTGGGGCGCCTACCTCGGCATCGACCGGGTGGGGGTGCACGACCCGTTCTTCGACCTCGGGGGCAACTCGCTGGTCGGCATGGCGATGGTGCTGGTCATCGAGAAGGAACTCGGCCGGCCCGTCCCTCCCGCCCTGCTTTTCGAGCGCCCGACCGTCGCCGAGTTCGCCGCCGCGCTGGACGGCGGCGCGGACGGGCCCGACACCGGCGGCGAGGAGGCGCTGGCGGACGGCTCGGCGCGCGGCCAACGCCGCCGCCGGGCCCGCGTCGGCCGGCGCGGGTGACCCCCGCCCGGTGCGGACGGCCCGGCCCTCCCCACGCGATCCCGCGACACACCACCATGACGCTCCCCACGACACCCCGCGACACACTCCCCGCGACGCTCCCCACAGGGCGGCCCGGGACGAGAACCGAGACGAACCCTGAGATGAGGGCCTGAGATGAGGGCGGAAGACGTGATCGACGAGATCGACGGGATCGACAGCTCCGGCGCCGACATCGCGATCGTCGGCATGTCGGGCCGGTTCCCGGGGGCGTCCGGCGCGGCCGAGCTGTGGGACGCCGTCCGGGCGGGCACGTCCGGCATCACGCGCCTCACCGACGACGACCTGCGCGCGGCCGGCGTCCCCGAAGACCTGATCGGCGATCCGGCGTACGTCAAGGCGGTCGCGGCGATCGACGGCGTCGAGCTCTTCGACGCGGGGTTCTTCGGGTTCAGTCCCAAAGAGGCCCAGATCATGGATCCGCAGCACCGGCTGTTCCTGGAGCACAGCTGGTCGGCGCTGGAGGACGCCGGCTGCGACCCCACCCGCTTCGACGGCTCCATCGGCGTATTCGGCGGCTGCGCGCACAGCTCCTACCTGCAGAACAACCTGGTGCCGAGCGGCATCGGCGCGGTGATCGGCGACCTCGCCCTCGGCCTCGCCAACGACAAGGACTCGCTGACGACGCGGGTGGCGCACACGCTCGGCCTGTCCGGTCCCAGTTACGGAGTGCAGAGCTACTGCTCCACGTCGCTGGTCGCGGTCTGCGCGGCGGCCACCAGCCTGGCCGCGTTCGAGTGCGACCTCGCGCTGGCCGGCGGCGTCGCGGTGAACGTGCCGCAGCGGGTCGGCTACCTCTACCAGCAGGGCGGCATCACCCCGCCCGACGGCGTCTGCCGCGCCTTCGACGCGGGCGGGCTCGGCGCGCCGCTCGGCAGCGGCGTCGGCGTCGTCGCCCTGCGGCGGCTGGAGGACGCGCTCGCCGATGGCGACCAGATCTACGCGGTCATGCGCGGCTGGGCGGTGAACAACGACGCCGGGCGCAAGGTCGGCTTCACCGCGCCGGGTGTGCAGGGCCAGGCCGCGGTGATGGCCGAGGCGCTGGCCAGCGCCGACCTGACCCCGGCCGACATCGACTACGTCGAGGCACACGGCACCGGGACCGCGCTGGGCGACGCCGCCGAACTCGCCGCGCTGCAGCAGGTGTTCCGCGGGCGGTCGGTGCTGATCGGCTCGGTCAAGACCAACGTGGGCCACCTCGACCGGGCCGCCGGGGTCGCCAACCTGATCAAGGCGGCGCTGGCCCTCCGCCACGACGAGATCCCGCCCACGCTCAACCTGGAGCGGCCCAACCCCCAGCTCGGCTCCGGCGAGGCCCACCTGGAGGTCGTCACCCGGCTGCGGAGCTGGCCGCGCGAGGCGGGTCGCACCCGCCGGGCGGGGGTGAGTGCCTTCGGCATCGGCGGCACCAACGCCCACGTCGTACTGGAGGAGGCGCCGCTGGTGCCCCGCACCGCGGAGCCGCCGCGGCCGGAACTGCTCGTGTGGTCGGCCCGCACGGCCGCCGCCGCCGACGCCATGACGGAACGGCTCGCCGCGCACCTCGACGGCGAGGGCCGCGACCACCGGCTCTCCGACGTGGCCCACACCCTGCAGGCCGGGCGGCAGGTCTTCGCACACCGCCGCATGCTGGTCGCCTCCTCAACGGCCGGGGCCGCCGCGGCGCTGCGGGGTGGCGCGGCGCCGCGCGGTGGCGGAGTGCTGAGCGGTGGCGGAGTGCTGAGCGGTACGGCCACCGGCGCCGACCGGAGGGTCGGACTGCTCCTCACGGGTGCCGGTGAGCCCTGCCCGGGCCTGGCGGCCGAGCTGTACGAGTCGGAGCCGGTCTTCCGCGAGGCGATCGACGCCTGCCGGGCCGGGCTGCGCCGCCTGACGGACGCGACCGACCCCCTCGCGCCCCTGCTCGACCGCGCCGGGACGGACTCGTTTCCCGGCCCGCTGCCCGGCTCGGCGCCCGATTCGTTGCCGGGATCGTCGCCCGGATCGTTGCCCGGTCCGGCCGTCGTGTTCGCCGTCGAGTACGCCCTGGCCCGGCTGGTGCTGTCGTGGGGGATACGGCTCTCGGTGGTCGCCGGATGCGGCGTGGGCGAGTTCGTCGCCGCCGTCCTGGCGGAGGTGTTCCCGCTGGAGTCGGCGCTGGCCCTGATCGTCCATGGGGCACACCCCGTGGGCGCGCCGCTCCGCCCGCCGTCCGTTCCCTTCGTCTCCGGCGTGACGGGTGCGCTCGTCCCCGGCGAGCGGCTCACCGACCCCGCGTACTGGGCCGGACCCGGGTCCAGGCCCGGGTCCATGTCCGGGTCCAGGCCCGGGTCCACGCTCTGGTCCGCGCCCGTACGGCTGGACGACGTGCTGGCCACGCTGCTGCGGCACGAGGGGGAGCCCGTCCTGCTGGAGATCGGCCCCGGGACGTCCCGTTCCGTGTCGGCCGACGGCCGTCTCGGCTGCCCGCCCGAGCGGCTGCCCCTGGTCGTCGCCGCGTCGCCCGATGCGGCCGATGCGCCGGCGGTCGGCGAGTCACTGGCGGTCGGCGAGTCGCCGGCGGTAGGGGAGGCACTGGCCGAGACGGCCGGCCGGCTCTGGCTCGCCGGGGTGGCGCTCGACTGGGCCGGGTTCCGCCAGGACCGGCCGGTGGCGAAGGTCGGCCTGCCCGGCTACGCGTTCCAGCGGGAGCGTTACTGGATCGACCCGCCGCCCGCCGCTGCCACCGGCGGCGTCCCCACCGCCGTCACGACCGCCCCCGTGCCGACCGCTGCGCCTGCCGCCATGTCGGCTGCCGCGTCCACCACCGCGTCCACCATGGCCTCCACCATGGCCTCCACCATGGCCTCCACCACGGCCTCCACCACGGCGGCCGCCCCTGTGACAGCCGCCGCGGATCGGCCCGCAGCGCGTCCCCATGTGGAGTTGCTGGCCCCGGCGTGGAACCTGGCGCCCTCGGCGGGCGTCCCCCAGCCGGTGGCGCGCTGCGTGCTGCTGGCCGACCGGACGGGCGTGGCCGAGGCGCTGGCCGGCGCCCTCAGCGCCGCGGGCACCGAGATCGTCGTGGTTCCCCCTACAGACGCAGCCACAGAGGCGGGTACAGCGGCAGGCGCGGCGGCCGGGGCGGTCGCAGACGTGGCCCGTCGCGCGGGCGCCGCGGTGGTCGTGGATCTCCGTCTCCTCGACGACCCCGACGGCGAGGCAGCGTCGGCCGCCGCGCCCAATGCGTCGGCCACCGCGCCCAATGCGTCGGCCACCGCGGCGCTGCCCGCCGCGGCACGGCTGCTGGCCACCTGGGGTGAGGAGGGCGGCGACGGCAGCCGGATCCTCCTCGTCACGCGAGGCGGGCAGGCGGTCGCGCCGGGGGAGAACCCCCGGCCCGGTCATGCCGCCGCCGCGACCCTTCCCGTGGTCGCCAACCAGGAGTACCTCTCGCTCGCGTGCGCCGCGGTCGACCTCGACCCACAGGCCGGGCCCGCCGCCGCGGCGGACGCGCTCGCCGCCGAGATCCGTCATCCGTCCGCCGACGTGGTCGTCGCGTACCGGGACGGGGTGCGGCTGGTGCGGAGCTTCACGCCCACCGCGCCGCCGGAGCCCGCATCGACGTCCATCCCGACGCCCGCGCCGACGTCCATCACGAGGCCTGCGCCGATAAAACAGGGCGGGACCTATCTCGTCACCGGAGGGCTCGGCGACGTCGGCCTGCTGCTGGCCGGTCACCTGGCGGCGGCCGGGGCGGGGCGGCTCGTCCTCACCGGGCGCGGCGGCCTGCCCGGCGACCCGGCCGACCACCGGCGACTGGCGGTGGACCGGCTCCGCGCGCTCGGCTGCGAGGTGCTGACCCCCCGGGTGGACGTCACCGACACCGGCGCCATGCGCGCGCTGCTGGACGGCCTGCTCGCCTCCGGCGGACGCCTGGACGGGGTGATCCACGCGGCGGCCGAGACCCGTCCCGGCACCTTCGCTCCGTTGCGAGACCTCGACGCCGCCGCGGTGGACCGGCACTTCGCGGCCAAGGTGACCGGCGCCCTGGTCCTTGAGCGCCTGCTCGAGGAGTTGCCCGACGACCGCCGCCCGGCATTCTGCCTGCTGTTCTCCTCCACCTCCGCCATCCTGGGCGGCATCACGTTCGGCAGCTACGCCGCCGCCAACGCCGCGCTGACCGCGATCGCCCGCCGCGCCCACGCGGGCGACGCCGGCCACGACGTCGAGGGAACGGCGACGCGATGGGTGGCAGCGAGCTGGGACACCTGGGCGGTCACTCTCGACCGGATGGAGGGTGGTCTCGGCGCCGCGATGGCGGCCCACTCCATGACGGCGGAGGAGTCGCTCGCGGCCTTCGACCTGCTGGCCGCCGGCGTGCCCGACCTGCCCGACGTGGTGGTCGCGGCGGGCGGCCTCGACGACCGGCTGCCCCGGGCGCTGCCACCGGCCGCCGCCGCTCTGCCCGGTGCGGCCGACCGGTTCCCCCGGCCCGAGCTGCCCGAGCCGTACGCGCCGCCGGTCTCCGCGACGGAGCGGGGCCTGGCCGGCCTGTGGTCGGAGGTGCTCGGCGTCGAGCCGGTCGGCACCAGGGACAACTTCTTCGACCTGGGCGGCAACTCCCTGGTGGCGCTGCAGATGCTCACCCTGGTGAAACAGCGTTTCGGCGTCGCCGTCCCGACTGTGGCGCTGTTCGAGGCACCGACCGTGCGCACGCTGGCCGCCCTGCTGGACGAGCGCGGCGCGCCGGACGGGGCCGCCCCCGCCCCTCTCAACCCCGCCCCTCTCAACCCCGCCCCTCTCAACCCCGCGGCCCTCGCTCCCATCAGCCCCGCCGCCGTTCCCGGCGCGGCCGCACCCGCGCCCGCAATCACTCCCGTACGCGCGCCGGTGTCCGTGCCACGGCCCTCGGCCACGGGCGGGCGCGTCCGGGACGACGCGGGGGACGACGCAGGGGAGGACCGGCGGATCGCGATCGTCGGCATGGCGGGGCGGTTCCCCGGCGCGCCCGACGTCGCGGCGTTCTGGCGCAACCTGTGCGACGGCGTTGAGTCGATCACGTTCTTCTCGCCCGAGGAACTGCTGGCGGCCGGTGCCGACCCCGCGCAGATCGCCGACCCGGCTTATGTGCCGGCCCGGCCGGTCCTCGGCGACGTGGCCGGCTTCGACGCCGCCTTCTTCGGCATGAGCCCCCGGATGGCCGCGATCACCGATCCCCAGCAGCGGGCGTTCCTGGAGGTCTGCTGGGAGGCGCTGGAGCAGGCCGGCTACGCCGAGCCCGCCCACCGGGGCCGGGTCGGCGTGTTCGGCGGCGCCAACATCAGCACCTACCTGCTGCGGATGACCGACCACGTGTTCGGCGGCGGGCGGCGCGACTTCAGCGACTTCGAGGTCATCATGGGCAACGACAAGGACGCCCTGACCACGACCGTCTCTTACCTGCTCGACCTGTACGGCCCCAGCGTGGCAGTCCAGACGTTCTGCTCCACCTCGCTCGTCGCCGCGCACCTCGCCGTGCGGAGCCTCCGCGCGGGCGAATGCGAGATGGCCCTCGCGGGCGGCGTGTCGATCCGGGTGCCCGACCGGGTGGGCCACCTTTACGGCCCCGGGGGACAGGAGTCGCCCGACGGGCACGTCCGGGCCTTCGACGCCCGCGCCAAGGGCAGCATGTTCGGCGACGGAGCCGCCGCCGTCCTGCTCAAGCGCCTGCCCGACGCCGTACGCGACGGCGACCACATCTGGGCGGTCATCCGCGGCACGGCGATGAACAACGACGGCGCGCTGAAGGTCGGCTACACGGCGCCCAGCGTGGTCGGCCAGTCGCGCGTCATCGCCGACGCGATGGCGGACGCCGGGGTCACCGGCGACGACATCAGCTACGTCGAGGCCCACGGCACCGCCACCGAGCTGGGCGACCCCATCGAGGTAGCCGCGCTGACCCGCGCCTTCGGTCCGACGGCGGAGAAGGGCTACTGCCCGATCGGCTCGGTGAAGACCAACGTGGGGCACCTCGATCGGGCCGCCGGCGCCAGTGGCCTCATCAAGACGGCCCTCGCGCTGCGCGAGGGAGTGATCCCGGCGACCCTCCACTACACCAGCCCGAACCCCGAGATCGACTTCGACGGCAGCCCGTTCCGGGTGAACGCCGAGCTGTCGCCCTGGCGGACCCGCGGCGGGCGGCCCCGCATAGCTGGGCTCAACTCCCTCGGCATGGGCGGCACCAACGTCCACATGGTGGTCGAGGAGCCGCCCGTCCGGACGGCGCCGCCGCCCTCCGCCCGCCGGCATCAGGTGCTGGTCGTCTCGGCGCGGACCGCCGCCGCGGCCGACGAGGCGTCCGGCCGTCTCGGCCGCCATCTGGCCGCCGATGCCGGCGGCCGCCTCGCCGACGCCGCCTACACGCTGCAGGCCGGGCGCAAGACGTTCGAGCACCGGCGGGCGGTGGTCGCCCGCGACGCCGCGGCGGCCGCCGCGGCACTGACCCGCCAGACGGAAGGGGCCCTGCTGAGCAGGGTCGACACCGTACGCGACCGGCCGGTGGCGTTCCTGCTGGCCGGCGTGGGAGAGCAGTATCCCGGCCTCGCCGGCGACCTCTACCGGCACGAGCCCGCCTTCCGCGCCGCGCTCGACGAGTGCCTCGGCCTGCTCGACGACACCCTCGCCGGGTCCGATGACGGGTCCAATGGCGGGCCCACCGACGCGATCTCCGACCTGCCCGATCTGCCCGATCTGCGCGAGCTGCTGGCCGGCCCGCGCGGTTCGGGCGCGGGCGCCGACCTGGCCGCCCTGCTGGGCCGCACGACCAGCACGAACGGCGCGAACGGCACGAACGGCACGGGCGACGGGCGGGCCGCCGCGCTGGAGCGCACCGAGGTCGCCCAGCCCGCCCTGTTCGCCGTCGAGTACGCGCTGGCCCGCACGCTCATGGCGTGGGGTCTGCGGCCCCAGCTGATGCTGGGCTACAGCCTGGGCGAGTACGTCGCGGCCTGCCTGGCCGGGGTGCTGTCGCTCCGCGACGCCGTCGCCCTGGTCGCCCACCGGGCCCGGCTGATCGCCGGGATGCCGGCGGGCGCGATGCTCGCGGTCTCGCTGCCCGCCGGCCGGTTACGCGACCGGCACGGGCTGGCCGCGCGCGGCCTCGACGTGGCCGCGGAGAACGGCCCGCAGGCGACCGTCGTCGCCGGGCCGCCCGAGGAGGTGGCGCGGCTCGCCGCCGATCTGCGCGCGGCCGAGATCGCCTGCCGCCCCCTGCCGACGACCCACGCGTTCCACTCGCGGATGCTCGAACCGCTTACCGGCGAGCTGACCCGCTGGATCGAGGCCAACATCGAGCTCCGGCCGCCCGCCCTGCCGTACGTCTCGAACGTGACAGGTGAGGTCGCCGACGCCGCCCTCGTCTGCGATCCCGGCTACTGGGCCCGCCACATGTGCGGCACGGTGCGGTTCTCGGCCGGCGTGGAGACGCTGCTCGCCGACCCCGCCCTGGCCGTCGTCGAGATCGGGCCGGGGCAGTCCCTCGGCGCGCTGGCGCGCGGGGCGGGCTGCCCACCCGACCGGTGGCCGCTGATCACCCACACGCTGCCGGCGACCGGCGACACCCGGCCCGGCGACGAGGTGCTCGCCGGATGCCTGGCGCGGCTGTGGCTGTGCGGCGTCACCGTCGACTGGGACGCCTACCACGGCCGGGTCGAGGGCGCCGATCCTGCCGGGCTGCCGGGACGGGTGCCGCTGCCCACGTATCCGTTCCAGCGGCAGCGCCACTGGATCGACCCTCCGCGCCGTGACCGCGCGGCCGTCCCCGCCGACCCCGGCGACCTGTTCGAGGCCGTCACCAGCCTGCCGAAGCTGCCCGAGGACCGGTGGCTCTACCTGCCCGTCTGGCGGCAGACGGCGCGCCCTGCGCCGGCGGAGAAACCTCCGGGCTCGTGGCTGGTGTTCACCCGGGCCGGTCTGGCCGACGCCGCCGCGACCCGGCTGGCCGGCGCCGCCGCGGGTGCGCCCGTCACGTTCGTACGACCCGGCGACGCCTACACCAGGACCGCCGACGGCTACACCGTCCGGCCTGGACACGTGGCCGACGCCATCGCCCTGCTGCGCGACCTGCGTGCGGAGGGCCGCCCGCTGGACCGGGCCGTGCACCTGTGGACCCTGGAGCCCGGCGGGCACGACGACGCCGTACGCCTCGGACTGCACACGCTCGTCGCCCTCGCGCGGGCCGCCGGGGAGTCGGGCGTCGGGGGCTGGTCGCTCGACGTGGCCGTCTCCGGCACCCAGCCGGTGCTCGGCGAGGAGGTCGCCAACCCCTCAGGGGCGACGCTGACCGGTCCCTGCCTGGTGGTCCCGCTGGAGTATCCGGAGGTGACCACGCGGCTGGTCGACCTGCCGGCCGGCCCCGCCGCGTCCGACCTGGACGACCTCGCCGCCGAGCTGGCCCGGCCGCAGGGCGACCGGATCGTGGCGCTGCGGCGCGGCCGCCGGTGGCTGCCCGGCTACGACCCCATGCCCGCGCCCGCGCCGGACGGCGCCGCGCCGTTCCGCGAGGGCGGCGTCTACCTGATCACTGGCGGGCTCGGCGGCATCGCGCTCGGCCTGGCCGAGCGCCTCGCCCGCCACAGCCGCGCCAGGCTGGTGCTGCTCGCCCGCACCGGGCTGCCGCCACGGGAGGAGTGGCCGGCCGTCCTGGCGGGCGGCTCCGGCTCCGGCTCCGGCTCCGGTTCCGACGCGACCGTACGGCGGCGGGTGGCCGCGGTGAGCGAGATCGTCGCGCTGGGCGGCGAGATCGAGATTGTCACCGGCGACGCGGCCCGGCCCGAGGACGTCGCCCGGGCGGTCGATGTGGCCCTCGAACGGTTCGGTGCGCTGCATGGAGTGCTCCACGCGGCCGGTGTGCCCGCGATGGGCCTCATGCAGTTCAAACGGCCCGAGGAGCTGGACGCCGTGCTCGCCCCCAAGACCGGCGGCGCCCTGGCGATCGAACACGCCCTGCGGATCGGCACGCCCGGCGAGATCGAGCTCGACCTGCTCGTGCTGTTCTCGTCCATCACCTCGGCGACCGGAGGCGGGCCAGGCCAGGTCGACTACTGCGCCGCCAACGCCTTCCTCGACGCGCACGCCGCGCGGCTCGCCGCGACAGGCCGGCGCGTGGTGTCGGTCGGCTGGGGCGAGTGGACCTGGAACGCCTGGGAGGCCGGGCTGGAGGGGTACGAGGAGTCGTTGCGCGACTTCTTCCGGGAGAACCGGGCCCGCATCGGCATCGGCTTCGACGAGGGCTGGCGCGCGCTGCTGCGGGCCCTCGCCACCGGCGAGCCCCACGTGGTGGTCTCCACCCAGGACTTCCCCACGCTGGTCATGGGCAGCTCCCGGTTCACCGTCGAGGCCGTCACCGCCCCGGCGATCGGCGGCGCGCCGGCCGACCGCCACCCGCGGCCGGAGCTGCTCACCCCCTACCAGGAGCCGTCCGGCCCCGCCGAGGAGGCGATCGCCGCGATCTGGGGCGACTCGCTGCGGCTGGACCGCGTGGGCGTCCTCGACAACTTCTTCGAGCTCGGCGGCAACTCGCTGCTCGGCGTCGCCGTCGTGGCCGCGGTGCGCAGGGAGTTCGGCCTGGCCGAGCTGCCTCCGCACATCCTCTACGAAGCGCCCACCGTGGCGGCGCTGACCCGCACGGTCGAGGCCCTGGCGGCCGGTGAGGCGCCGGAGGCCGCCGACTCCGGCGGCAGCCAGGTGCGCGCCCAGCTCCGCCGTTCGGGGCTGGAGGCGTCCGCCGCCCGCAGACGCGGGCGGTGACCGCGCGTTTCGCGTCATTGCAATCACCACATGAACGAACAGGAGCGGACATGAGCGTGATCGGTGTCATCGGCGCCGGTGTCATGGGGGTGGGGGTCGCCCAGAACCTCGCCCAGACCGGGCACGACGTGGTGCTCGTCGACAAGGAGGAGGGCATCCTCCGCGAGGCGCTGGCGACCATCGCCCGCAACACCCGGATGAGCCGGCTGATGGGCGGCCCCGCCCTCGACTCCGACGAGGTGCTGTCGCGGATCTCCACCTCGGTTGGCGTGGCGGGGGCGGCCAAGGCCGCCGTCGTCATCGAGAACGTCACCGAGAACTGGGACGTCAAGCGGGAGGTCTACGAGGCGCTGGACGCCGAGTGCCACCCGGACACCGTCTTCGTCGTCAACACCTCGGCCATCCCGATCACCAAGGTCGCCGCCGTGACCCGGCGCCCCGGCAAGGTGATCGGCGTGCACTTCATGAACCCGGTGCCCGCCAAGCCGGCCGTGGAGCTGATCCCCGGCTTCCACACCTCGCCCGAGACCGTCCAGCGGACCCGCGACCTGCTGCAGGCCATGGGCAAGAAGGCCGTCGACGTCAAGGACTCCTGCGGCTTCGTCTCCAACCGCGTGCTGATGCTGACCGTCAACGAGGCGGCCTACCTGGTGCACGAGGGCGTGGCCGACGCGGCCTCGGTCGACGAGGTGTTCCGCAGCTGCTTCGGCCACCCCATGGGCCCGCTGGAGACCGCCGACCTCATCGGCGTCGACACGATCCTCTACAGCGTCGAGGTGCTCTACGAGCACTACGCCGACAGCAAGTACCGCCCCTGCCCGCTGCTCAAGCAGATGACCGACGCCGGGCTGCACGGCCGTAAATCGGGCCGCGGTTTCTACACCTACGCCACGGCCGGCTGATCCCCCTAATTCCCCAGCTTTCGCGACTTTCCAGACTTGCCTGACCTTCCCGACGTTCCCCCAATATCGAGACAATCCAAGGAGAACCGCCATGTTCGACACGGCTCAGGGCCAGATCCTCGAATTCGTCCGCGGCAGGTACCCCCAGGCCGAGATCGACGCCGAGCAGGACATCTTCGCGTTCGGCTTCGTCAACTCGCTGTTCGCGATGGAACTGGTGATGTTCGTGGAGAAGACCTTCGGCATCACGATCCCCAACGAGGAGCTGCGGATCGACAACTTCCGCTCCGCGAACACCATGGCCGCGCTGGTGGGCCGGCTGCAGAACGAGCCGGTCGTCGCATGACGCTCCTCAACGAGGCCCCGGCCGCCGTCGCGGCGGCCGGCTCTGTCACCGGCCCCGTCACCGGCCCTGTCACCGGCCCCGTCACTGGCCCTGTCACTGACCGCGCCTCGGCGCGCGCGTTCGTGGACGCCTGCGTGACGCCGTACGCCAACGCGTACGACCGGGCCGGACGGGTCCCCGAGGACCTGCTTGACCAGGTGGCGCGGGCGGGCCTGTGGGCGCCGTTCCTGCCCTCCGCGTACAGCGGCGCCGACATGGACATGGTCACCCTCGGCGCGGTCCACGAGGAGGTGGGCCGGGGCTGCTCGTCGCTGCGCAGCCTCCTCACCGTCCACACCATGCTCGCGTGGACCGTACGGCGGTGGGGCGACCCCGCGCAGCGGGAACGCTGGCTGCCCGAGCTCGCCTCGGGCGCGACGCTGGGCGCGTTCTGCCTGTCGGAGCCGGGAGCGGGCAGCGACGCGTCGGGCATCGCCACCACCGCCGTCGAGACGGGCGGGGGATGGGTGCTCAACGGCGTGAAGAAGTGGACCACCGGCGGCCAGCGGGCCGATCTGTTCCTCGTCTTCGCCCGCACCGCGACCAGCATCGGCGCGTTCCTGGTGCCGAGGGACGCCCCGGGCGTCCGGGTCGTCCCCATCGACGACATGCTGGGCACCCGCGCCTCGATGCTGGCCGAGATCTCCTTCCAGGACGTCGTCCTCGGCCGGGACGCGCTGCTCGGCCCGAGCGGCTTCACCGCCGGCATGGTGCTGACCGGCGCCCTCGACCTCGGCCGCTACAGCGTGGCCGCGGGTTCCGTCGGCATCATCCAGGCCTGTCTGGAGGCATCCTCGGCGTACGCGGCGGAGCGGACCGTGGGCGGCACGCCGCTCGCGCGGCTACCGCTCATCCAGGCCAAGCTCTCCGACATGGTCACCGACGCCCGCGCGGCCCGGCTGCTGCTCGCCGAGGCGGGCCGGCTCAAGGACGCCGGGGACGCCAACACGATCATGGCGACCTGGGTGGCCAAGTATTTCGCGTCGGTGGCCGCCGCCAGGCACGCCGCCGAGGCCGTGCAGATCCACGGCGCCAACGGGTGCAGCCCGGACTATCCCGTGGCCCGCTACTACAGGGACGCCAAGGTGATGGAGATCATCGAGGGCAGCAGCGAGATCCAGCGGATCACGATCGCCGGCCAGGCGGAGCGGGAGACCACGATATGAGCGTCACCACCGAGGGGCGGCCCGATTCCGCCGTCGCCCCGCCGCCCGCCAAGCCCGCGCGCGGCCGGATCAAGTGCGTCGTCTGGGACCTCGACAACACGCTGTGGGACGGCGTGCTGCTGGAGGACGCCGACGTGACCCTGCGCGAGGCCGTCGTCGAACGGGTCCGCGAGCTCGACCGCAAGGGCGTCCTGCACTCCGTCGCGAGCAAGAACGACCGGGAGACGGCCCTGGCGAAGCTGCGCGACCTCGGGCTCGACGACCTGTTCCTCTATCCGCAGATCAACTGGAACGCCAAGTCGGAGTCCATCCGGCAGATCGCCAAGGCGCTCAACCTCGGCCTGGACGCGTTCGCGTTCGTCGACGACCAGGAGTTCGAACGGGCCGAGGTGGCTCACCAGGCCCCCGAGGTGACGTGCGTCGACATCCTCGACCTCGACGCGGCGCTGGCGACGCCGGAGTTCCAGCCGCGCTTCGTCACGGACGAGTCGGCCCGCAGGCGCGAGATGTACCGGAGCCAGCTCACCCGCGACCGGATCGAGGAGGAGTTCGTCGGCACCAACGAGGAGTTCCTCGCCAGCCTGGAGATGACGTTCACGATCGCGCCGGCCCAGCGGGACGACCTGCAGCGGGCCGAGGAGCTGACCGTTCGCACCAACCAGCTCAACTCGACCGGCCGCACCTACTCCTACGAGGAGCTGGACGCGCTGCGCGAGTCGCCCGATCACATGCTGCTCGTCGCGTCGCTCACCGACAGGTTCGGCTCCTACGGCAAGATCGGGCTGGCCCTGGTGGAGAAGGGCACGGAGGACGGCGCGGAGGACGGCGCACCTGTCTGGCGGCTGAACATGATGCTGATGTCGTGCCGGGTGATGTCCCGCGGTGTCGGGATGGTGCTGCTCAACCACATCATGCGGCTGGCCGCCCAGGCCGGGGCCGTCCTGCGGGCGGACTTCGTGGAGACGGGCCGCAACCGCATGATGCAGATCACGTACGCGTTCGCCGGTTTCCGGGAGGCGCGCCGCGACGGCGCCCGGGTCCTGCTGGAGGCCGACCTGAGTGCCGTGCAGCAGCCGCCGCCGTACGTGCGGCTCGAGATTCTCAAGTGAGGACCCATGACCGTTGATCCCGCAGTGGGGAGCGATCTGGTCGCCCGGTGGCTGCCGTTCTCCGCGCTGACCGGCGCCGAGCCGGGCGCGCTGCCCCTCTACTGCCTGCCGCACGCCGGCGGCGCCGCCTCGGCCTTCCGGGGATGGCAGCGGCGGTTGCCCGGGGTGGCCGTGCAGCCGGTGCAACCGCCGGGCCGGGAGAGCAGGCACCGCGAGGAGCCGTACCGGCGCATGGAGCCGCTCGTCTCCGACCTCGCCGACGTGGTGCTGACCGACGTGGAGCTGTCGGCGGCGGGCCGCCGGTACGCCCTCTACGGGCACAGCCTCGGCGCGCTCGTCGCGTTCGAGCTGGTCAGGGAGATCCGGCGGCGCGGCGGCCCCGAGCCGGTCCACCTGTTCGTCTCCGGCTCGGACGCGCCCCACCTCACCTACGAGGACGGGCCCGAGGTGGCGAAAATGGGCCGGGCCGAGCTGGTCGCCCTGCTGCGCGCGCTCGGCGGGACGCCGGAGTGGCTGCTCGACGACCCCGAGGCGCTGGACATGGTGCTGCCCGCGGTGCAGGCCGACTTCACCGTCAAGGAGACCTACGCCTACCGGGACGAGCCGCCGCTTGAGGTGCCGATCACGGCGCTGCCCGGCGACGCCGATCCGCGCGTGTCCGGGGCCAAGGTGGCCGGCTGGTGGGCGCAGACCTCGCGGGGATTCACCCTGCACCCGATCCAGGGCGGCCATTTCGCGGTGTTCGAACAGGTCGCGCGGACCCACGAGATCGTGGCGGAGGCGCTGCTGCCGTGGCGGTGACGGCGGTCGCCGCGCCGCTCCCGGCCCGGGGCCTCGTGGGGGCGAGGATCTGGCGGATCCCGCTCGACCGGCCAGGCGACCCGGGCCGGTGGCGCTGTCTGTCGGAGGCCGAGCGCCGCCGTGCAATGCGCTTCGCCGCCCCCGGCGAAAGGCGCAGGTACGTCGTCGCCCACGCCGCCCTGCGCACGCTGCTGGGGCGGCTGTGCGGTGTTCCGCCGGAGCGGCTGGCCTTCGGTGCGGAGGACGGTGGCCGCCCCCGCCTCGACCCCTCGTGCCTGCCCCCGGGGGACCGGAAGCCGCCGCCCGACTTCAACCTGTCGCACTCGGGAGACTGGGCGCTGGTCGCGGTGGCCCCGCCCGGCGAGCGCGTCGGCGTCGACGTCGAGCGGATCCGCGCCGACCTGGACCACGACGAGTTGGCCCGGCGCATGTACCAGCCGGAGGAGGCCGCCCGGGTCAGCCGGGCCGGCCTGGGGGAGTACTTCCGGCTCTGGACGGCCAAGGAGGCATACGTCAAGGCCACCGGCGTCGGTCTGGCCGGGCTGCGCGACGTCCTGGTCCGCGAGACCGGCGTCGCCTGCGAGACCGGCGCTGCCTGCGAGACCGGTGTGGTCCGCGTGACCGGCGCTGCCTGCGAGATCGGCGACGCGCGGGAGGCCGGCGTCGTCCGCGATACCGGCACTGCCTACGAGACAGGCGCCGCCTGGGGAGTCGGCGACGGGGCGCGTCCGGACCGCGCCGAGGTGCTGTCGCTGTCCGCGGGCTCGGAGGCTCGGCCGGTGCACTGGCTGGACGTGGCCCCCGGCTACGCCGCCGCCGTGGTGACCGTGCCGTCCCGGCAGGCTCACGCCCGGCAGGCTCAGGGCGTGCGGTCATAACACCTGGGGCGGGTGACGGTCTCGCCAGGGCCTCCAGGTGTCTGTCCCGGGTGTCATGCCCGGGGGGTTCTGTCCCCGGGCACCTTATCCCGGTGGGTGGGTGACCTGGTCGGTCCGGGGTTGGCGGGTGCCGCGTTCGTAGCTGCGGCGGTTGGGGTGGTGGAGGAGGGTCCAGGTGCCGTAGGGGTTGCGGCGAGCGGTATAGCGCTCGGGGTGGGCGAATTTGTCGCGGTTGTGGAAGGTGCAGGCGGGGGCGAGCAGGTCGAGGTTGGTGACGCCGTCGTCGATCCAGCCGTTGACGTGGTCGACTTCGGCCATGGTGGCGGGGATCGGGCAGCCCTGGCAGTAGCAGGTGGCGTACTGCGCGAGCAGAGCCTTCCGCTGGGCCGGGGTGGCCAGCCGCACGGAACGCCCCATGTCCAGGACCTGTCCCTTGGCGTCCATCACCATCCGGGTCAGGCGTGAGGTCCGCGCCAGCCGGTGGACGTCGCTGACCGGCAGCAACTGCCCGGTCGCCACCAGCAGGCCCGGGGCGAGCCGGTCGGGAGCATGCCCGCAGGTGCGGCACGCGTCAGCCCGCGCTCCGGCGGTCCCCTCCTCCGCTCGCGCGTCTGCGTCTGGGTCTGCGTTCGCAGTGGCAGCAGTAGCGACGTCTTCGGCGGTTGCGGCACCGGCGGCGAGCGCAGCATCGGCGGAGGCATTGGGAGGGTCCGGGTCGGTGCCGGTCGGCTCGGCGGTCGACCCGGCCTCCTGCGCTCCGGCCGGCGGGGCGTCCCGTGTTCCGGCCGGCGGGGCCTTCGGTGTGCCGGTGGGGATGAGGATGTCGTCGGGGATGGATTCGGCGCGGACCAGGACGAGGAGTTCGGTGGAGACCTTCTTACTCAACAGCGCGGCGAACGCGTCGGCCTGGCGAACGCGTAGCGGCCGGTCGTCGTCCTTGTCCTTGGGCCGGGCGTAGGAGGTGAGGAACGACCGCAACCGGGCCGCCGCCTCCCGCGGTAGGCGGAATTCCCCTTCCACACCGCCGGTGCTGGACGGGCGGACCAGCAGGAACCGGGACGCGTAATCGTCCTCACACTCTTGGACGAGGGTGCCGGGGTCGAGGATCTCCCGGATGTAGCGGCCGGCCTTGGCCACCTCCGCGCACGACGCGCTGTCGGACAACTGCACCAGGATCTGTTCGGCTTCCTCCGCCTGCTTGTCGGCCAACTTGGCCGTCACCGTGGTGATCGCATCCACCGCTCCACCGGACAGGGAACCATCCCGGTAGCGGGCCTTCACCAGGGGAAGGCGGGCCACCTCACCGGAGATCCGCAACCACCGCGACGCCTGCGCACCCGTCATCCCCGGACCACGCCGCACCACCACCGGCGCTCCCGGTGCCCCTGCACCGGTCTCCGCCGCACCCGACGCGGTTGCCCCCGGTGCGGGGGTGCCCGGTGCAGGGGTGCTTGGTCTGGTTGAGCGGAGCCATGAAGCGGTGGAGGCATGACCGTACGCCTTGGCCTCACCGGTGACATGCGCCTGATGCAACTGCGCCACGAACACCGAACTCAACAGGTCTATCGCTTGGATCAGCTTCTCAGCCGACGGCAAACACACCACCGCACCGCCGCGCCGTTGCCTGCGCGCCATCCGGGCGGCCAACTCCAGCACGATGTCCACATCGTCGGCCGCGTCACCGGGCATGTCACCCGCCGTGTCACCGGCCGTGTCACCGGCGGCGTCAGAGGCCGTGTCACCTGCCGTGTCGCCGTCGCCGGTCGCGTCGTCGGCGAAGCCGCCTCCGCGCGGGTTCACGGCGGGCCGCCCCGCCGGCCGCCCCTGGGAGGGGGAGCGAGGATCCAGACACGTGCCCGCAAGCAGGGGTGGCACCCCGTCCGCCGAGACACGAGTATCCGAGTCGGACGACCCGAGGAAGCCGGCATCCTCCCCCGCCCCGAGCTCCGCGGCGCCATAGATATCGCCAGAGCGGGGAACGCCGCCGACGCCAAAGTCACGAACCGCAGACACGAAGGCACCTCCTCCCCACCAGTCCGATCGTGTGTTCGATACACTACAGACCGTGACTGACAGAAGTCGGCGAACTCCCAACCGGAGCCCCAGGAACTCTCAGAACCCAGCCTAAGAATGCCGCGAAAAATTGACCTTCGGCGCAGGGAAGGTCCACGGGAGTCCGGTCACACATAGACGGCAGACCGCTACCATCGGACGGCTACCGGACCGGCGCGAGCGGAAGCAACTGAGCGATGCCCATCCCCGTGCGCTGCTGGTGCTGACCGGGCAACGCCTTCGATACGGCGATCAAGTAGGTCAACGCTGCGGAGCAGTCGGTGGCACGCATAGCCAGAAAGTTGGCACTGATTAACAAGTGGATGTTCCCTGCCATCTCCTAAGATCGCTGAAGTGAACAGCAGTCGTCACTCCAGGAAGGCAGCGAACTGAAAATGAGAAAGGGCATCGCGCGGGTCACGGTCGTCTCAACTTTCGCCGCATCCGCTCTCGTCGGCGCAGTTCTACCAGCCTTTGCCGGCGACAAGCCGTTTTGCGTCACGGTCACCGTGAACAGCTTCAACAACGTCACAATATACAACAACTGTTCGAGAAGCTGGAAGTTGAAGGTCGTCTGGTCCTACGCTCGCGACTCCGGTTGCTTCACTGTAGGCCCCGGGGGCTCGAAGCTCGTGGGGGCAGAGAATCAGCCGCTGGCTCAGTACGACAAGGTCGTAACTTGCTGATGCGTAGCATGATTTACGGCTGAGTGGCGCAGTGGTCGGCGTCGAAGACGAACGCTGCCAGTGCTCATGAGTTCTGCTACGCGGATGCCCGCGGTCTCTGACAACAGGCGACCGTGGGCATCGCAATGTGTGCGGCGGCGGACGGACAGGTCAACGACGAGACGCGAGACCGGACCCTCTTCAAGATCGTGCGGGTGGCCGGCCGCGGGCGGACGCCCTACCCGACATTCCCGGCGGTAGATCGGTGAATGCGATCGCTTACTTAATTCCCGATTCCGAGGGCGTGCGGTGTGGATGGCCGGCAGAGGTGCGGATTGTTTCTGCAACGTGTCCCGCGCCTGGGCGCCCGGAGTTAACCGGAGGCCCGTTGCTGAGGGGTCGGGCCGGGATAAGACCGAGTAGGTGGTGAAGAAGATTTCATCCGCTCCTTTGGAGGCGGAGTACTTGGTATTGACTGATGGCTCGACACTGCATGGCGAAGTGCTGAGTACATTCTTCTTGCCCGAGTCCGGATAATGCTGGTTCTCGCAACTTGTCCGACAGCACCTTCCGTCGGCGCCAGGCCCGAAGAACAGCATCCCGCCCACGCGATCGTCGACCAGGTCTTCGCCGACCTGACCTGCGGCCCGCTCGGGGCTGAAGCCGTGTGACCGGGCACGGCCAACCGACCGGGCGAGCCTCCCGCCCGGCCAACCGACTGGGCTACGGGGGTTACGACCGTTTCGACACCGGCACCACGTAGCGGCTGAAGACCAGGTCCCGCAGCACGTCGTCGCCGCCCTCGACGATCGACACGTAGCGCATGTCGCGCAGCAGCTTCCCGATGACCGACTCGTGGGTGTAGCCGTGGCCGCCCATCATCTCGGAGGCCGTCGAGGCGATCTGCCATCCGGTCTGCCCGCAGAACATCTTCGTCGTGAGCGCCTGCTTGAGCGTGCCGACCCGGAGGAACTCCTCACCGGCGTCCGGCCGGGTCGCGATCGCGTCGTACGCCCGCGCGGCGGCGAGGCACTGGTTGGACATGACGTCGATCAGCATCTCGAACTGGCCCAGCCGGCTCGCGAAGACCGCGTTCGCGGTGAGCGGGCCGCCCTTCACCGACTTCGACTTGCCGTAGTCCATGCAAACGTCGCGGATCCGCCGGGCCATGCCGAGCGCCGTCGCGGCGATGAGGACGCGGCTGGCGTTCAGCCCGACCTCCAGCAGGCGCAGGCCGTTGCCCCGCAGCGCGTTGCCGGCCGGGACGCGGACCCCCGACAGCGAGACCTGGTAGGTCGCCGACGAACGCAGGCCGATGACGTCCCACCGTTTGTCCACGTGGACGCCGGGGGTGTCGCGGGGCACCAGCACGGCCAGATATCCGGCCGGGTCGTCCTCGGCCCGCGCGATCACGACGAGGAACTGGGCGAATCCCGTGTTAGTGGAGAACGCCTTCTGCCCGTCGAGCACGATCGTGTCGCCCTCGCGCCGGGCCGTGGTGGTGATCCTCGCCAGCTCGCTTCCGGCGGCGTGCTCGCTGCCGAGCGTGGCGCAGAAGCCGTTGTCCGCCACCAGGCGGCCGAGATGGCGCTCCCTGAGCACGGCGTCGCCGTACCAGGCGACCATGCTCGTGGTCAGCACCGGGATGAACAGGGTGAACGCCACTCCCGCGTCGGCGTACGCCAGTTCGGCGGCGATGCGCACACTTTCCTCGAGGCCGAGCCCGAGACCGCCGACGTCCTTCGGCAGCCACCAGTTGGCCAGGCCGGTGGCGGCGAACCTCTCGTACAACGGCATCGGGGCCTCGGCCAGACTGTCGAGGTAGGCGTCCTTGCCCGTCAGCTCGCGGCGGGCGAAGGACTGCACCGTGCGCAGATACTCCGGCTGCCTCATGCCGCGTCCTCTCCCCGCGCGTCGAGCACCTCGGCGAGCTGACGCACCGTCGGATACTCCAGCAGGCCGGTCACCGGCACCGACGCGTTCAGCGCGCGGCGGATCCGGGTGGTCAGCTCGATCGCGAGCAGCGAGTGCCCGCCCAGCTCGAAGAAGTTGTCGAGGGCGCCGACGGGCTCGATGCCGAGCACGCGCGACCAGATCCCGGCCAGCGTGGTCTCGGTGCCCTCGCGGGGCTCCACGTAGGGATTGTTCAGGTCCGGCCGCGGGTGCCGTTCGCGGTCGTCGGCGTCGTCGCCGCCGTCGTGCAGGTCGCCGGTCACCCACTGCGCGAGGCGCGCCTCCAGCGGCCCGGTCGAGATGACGAGGTGCCCGGCCCGGTCGGCGGCCGAGAGCGCCCGCTCGAACACGTCCACACCCTCGGCGGGGGTCATCGCGTAGTCGACGACCGCGCCGCTGTGCCCGCCGAGCCGGTCGGGGTCGATGTTCCAGGTGTCCCAGTCGACCGTGACCCAGCGCGGCCCGCCCGCCACCCGCGTCGCCCGCACGTACGCGTCGAGCGCCGCGTTCGCCGCGGCGTACGGGCCGAGGGTCATGCCCCCGAGGACGCCGGCGATCGACGACAGCGTGATCCGCCGGTCGGGGCACCGGTCGCCGAGCACCTTCTCCAGCACGTGGAAGCCGGTCACCTTGGCCGCCAGGTGCGCCTCGCACTGCCGGCGGTCGGTGAGGTGGGCGAAGGTGAAGTAGGCCCCGTCCTGCACGCCGGCGCCGTGGACCGCGACGTCGATCCCGCCGAAGCGCTCGACCGCCGCGTCGACGACCGCCCGCATGCCGGCCTCGTCGGCGACGTCCGCGGACCGGGCGAGCACCTGCGCGCCCCGGCTCTCCAGGTCGAGGATGTTGCGGATGTGCCGGGCGGCCCGCTCCCCGCCGGGCGGAACGGCGGCCAGGTAGGCGTCCCACTCCTCCCGCGGCGGCAGTTCGGTGCGCACGGTCAGGACCAGGCGGCAGCCGTACGCCGCGGCGAGGTGGCGCGAGAGCACCAGCCCGACGTCGCCCAGCCCGCCGGTGACGAGCACGGTGTCGCCGTCGCGGAACGGCCGGTCCTCGGGCGCGGGCTCCTCGATGGGGTACGGCCGGTAGTGGCGCAGCCAGGTCTCGCCCGCACGGACCGCCATCGGCCCCTCGTACGCGCAGACCGCGGCGGCCAGCACGGCGGCGGCCTGGCCGGGCGAGGTCACGGCCGAGTCCACGTCGACGTGGCGGCACCGCAGCCGGGGGTTCTCCTGGGCCAGGGTCGGGGCGAGCGCGGCGAGCGTGGCGTGCTCGGGATGGCGCAGGTCGGCGCCGGTGACGCCGGCCGCCTGTGGGGTGAGCAGCACCAGTTCGGCTCGCGGCGCGGTCCCGGTGTCGTCGACGAGCTCGCGGGCGAGCGCCAGGACGGAGTGGAAACCGGGCTCCTGCGCCGCCGCGAAGTGCCCGACCGGGTCGGTCCCGGGTTCAGGCTCGGCGGCCCCGAGGCTGAACGCGTGGACGATCGTCCGCGGGCCGCTGACCAGGGAGCGGAACAGCTCGGTCATGTCCCCGGCTTCGCCGGCACGGATCGTGAAGTCGCCGGTGTCCTCCTGCTCGAACCTGTCGCCCGCGCGTACGGCGGTCACCTCGGCCCCGGCCTCGGCGAGCCGCTCGATCAGGGCCTCACCCCGGGCGTCGCCGGAGAGGACCAGCCAGGGCCCGGCCATGCGCAGCCGCTCGTCGAGACCCGCGGTGGGCAGCGGACGGGGCAGCCAGGCCGGCAGATAGGTCCACTGCGCGCGGTCGAAGTTCTTCCCGGTGCTCGCCGGCGCCTGGAGACGGGCCGGGTCGGCGTCGATCCAGAACCTGCGCCGCTGGAAGGGATAGGTGGGCAGCTCGACGCGGCGGCCCCGCCCGCGGTGCAGCGTCGCCCAGTCGATCGCGCCGCCCGCGAGCCACAGCCGGGCGACCTGGGCGAGCAGCCACTCGGCGGCGCCGGTCCCCTCCGCCGGGACGACCTCGACCTCCTCGACCGCGCCGGTCCCGCCGTCGCCGCGCGCCACGTGCACGCCCAGCCCGGCCAGGCCGTCGGCCAGCGCGCTCAGCGCCTCCTCGCGGCCGGTGGGACCGGACGGCGCTGGGGTGCCGCGCAGCACGGCGTTGACGGCGGCGTGCAGCTCGGCCCACCAGCCGGCCGGGATCTCGCCGCCCGGCACGGTCAGCCGCACCTGCGGGTTGCGCCGCTGGGTCTTGCCGTCGATCCACCGGGAGGGGTCGGCCAGCGCGGCCACCGCGTCGTCGTGGTCGCGGCAGACCACGGCCCGGCGCAGGGCGAACCCGCCCCGCGAGACCTGCAGGGTGAACGCCACGTCCGCGATGTCCTCGGCGTCCCCGGCTCTTACGGCTCCGGGGGACACAGCGGCGAGGTGGAGGCGGAGCCGTTCGGTGAGGTCCGTGAGCGCCCGGTCGTCGGCGGCGGAGAACACCAGCAGGTGCGGGCCCGGCCGGGGCGGCCGGGCCGGGCGGGCGGGGGCCTGCTCCAGCACGACGTGCGCGTTGGTGCCGCCCAGGCCGAAGGAGCTGACCCCGGCGCGGCGCGGGTGCGGGCCGACCGGCCAGGGCCGGTCCTCCCGGAGCACGGTGAACCGGTCGCCCGCGGAGGCGAGCGCCGGGTTGGGCGTCTCGTAGCCGGGGACGCCGGGAAGCACCCCGTGTTTGAGCGTCAGGGCGGCCCGGATGAGACCGGTGACGCCGGAGGCGCGGTCGAGGTGGCCGAGGCTGGGCTTGAGCGACCCGAGCACGCACGGCGTCGCGCGGCCCTCGGTGAACACCCGGCTCATCGCCGCCAGCTCGATCGAGTCGCCCAGCATGGTCCCGGTGGCGTGGCACTCGACGTATCCCACCGTGTCCGGCTTGACCCCGGCGACGCCCAGCGCGGCCTCGACGACCTCGGCCTGGCCGTCCACGCCGGGGGCGGTGTAACCGGCGCGCAGCCTGCCGTCGTTGTTGGACGCCGAGCCGAGGATCACGGCGTGGATGACGTCGCCGTCGTTCAGCGCGTCCGACATGCGTTTGAGCGCGACGGAGGCGACGGCGCTGCCCATCACGGTGCCGCCGGCCTCGGCGTCGAAGCTGCGCACCCGGCCGTCGGGCGACAGGATGCCGCCCTGCTCGTAGAGGTAGCCGCTCGGCTGCGGCAGCGGCGTGAACGCCCCGCCGGCCACCGCGACGTCGCACTCGTACGTCAGCAGGCTCTGGCAGGCCAGGTGCACGGCGACGAGCGAGGTCGAGCAGAACGTCTGCACCGACACCGCGGGGCCGCGCAGGCCGAGCTTGTAGGAGACCAGTGAGGCGAGCGAGTCGCGCTCGTTGCCGATCGCCATCAGCAGCGCCCCGCCCGGCTGGGCGGTGATGTGCTGGATGTTCTGCACGATGTAGTCGGGGAAGCCGCAGCCGCCGAAGACGGCGACCTGACCGGGGACGTCGGTGGGGCAGTAACCCGCGCCCTCCAGCGCCTCCCACGAGCATTCGAGGAACAGCCGGTGCTGCGGGTCCATGGTCTCGGCCTCGCGCGGGTTGACGCCGAAGACGCCGGCGTCGAACCGGTCGAACCCGTCGATCGGGCCGCCCACCCGGACGTACCGCGGGTCGGCGATCCGGCCCGGCTCGACGCCCGCCTCGCGCAGCTCCTCGTCGGTGATCGTGCGCAGGCCCTTCACCCCGGCGAGGAGGTTGGCCCACAGGTCGTCGACGGTCGAGGCGCCGGGGAAGCGCCCCGACATGCCGATCAGGGCGACCGCGGAGCCGTAGTCGATCTCGGTCATGACGTCCTTCCGCTTCTGAGCATGGAGCGCCGCTGGGCGATGCGCGATCGCTGCTGTTCGCGGGCCTCGGCCTGCCGGTCGTCCGGCTCCTGGCCGGCGGTCGCCGCCTCGGCGAGGGAGGCGATGGTGGGCGACTGGTAGAGGATGTGCGGCGGCAGGTAGGAGAGGCCGAGGGCCCGCCGGACCTCCGCGATGATCTCCATGCCGAGCAGGGAGTTGCCGCCGAGCTCGAAGAAGTTGTCGTGCGCGCCGACCTGTTCGAGGCCGAGCGCCTCACCCCACACCTCGGCGATCTTCTCCTCGGTCGGCGACTGCGGCTCGACGTACGGAGTGGACAGCTCCGGCCGCGGATGGCGGCCGAAGGCGTCCCGGATCTTCTTGACCGTGGCCTGGTGGCTCTCGATGGACGACCGCCGGCTCATCGCGACCAGCGGGGAGAAATCCTGCGTGGACGCCACGACATGGGGCTCGCCGCCGGCCAGCGCCCGCAGCAGGGTCTGCCACCCCTGGTCGAAGGTGAGGCCGAAGTTCTCCCGATACCAGGTGAAGTACTGCCGGGAGCCCTCGTCGTAGTTCTCCAGGCCCTCGGTCCAGCCGTTCCACGTCCACTCGCACCAGTCGATCGACGTGACGACGGTGCCGGGCAGCGGATCGCTGAGCGCGAAGGAGTCGAGGAACGCGTTCGCCGCGCAGTAGTCGACCTGGCCTGCGCCGCCGCCGGTGGCGGAGGTGGTGGAGGAGAACAGGGCGAGGAAGTCGACCGGCACCTCGCGCAGCACCTCCGCCAGGGCCAGGGTGCCGGCGACCTTCGGGGCGAGCACGCGGTCCATGTCGGCGACGGTCTTGAACTGCATCAGGCCGACCGCGGGCACGCCCGCGCAGTGCACCACGCCGTTCAGCTCGCCGAACCGCTCGACCGCCTCGCCCACCGCCCGCCGTACGTCCTCGGTGCGGGAGACGTCGCCGGCCACGGTGAGCACCTCGGCGCCCGACGCCTCCAGCCGGAGCAGGCCCTCCAGCCTGCGCCGCACCTCGTCGGCCGTGGTGTCGGCCGACAGGATGGCGGGCCACTGCTCGCGCGGCGGTACCGGGGTGCGGCCGAGCAGGACCAGCCGCGCCCGGTAGTGCTCGGCCAGCCGCTCGGCCATCGCCAGGCCGATGCCGCCGAGCCCGCCGGTCACGAGATAGACGCCGCCGGGCCTGACCTGGGCGGCGGGCGGGGCCGCCTCGATGACGGCGGCGTCCAGTACCTCGTAGTCGGGGATCCAGCGGCGTCCGCCGCGCAGCGCGACGACCTGGTCGTCCGGCTCGGCGGCCAGCTCGGCGAGCAGCGCAGCGGGGTCGTCCCGGCCGGGGCCGTCCAGGTCGATCACGCGGGTCCGCACGCGCGGATACTCGACGGGGATGAGCCGGGCCGGGCCGAGCAGCGTGCCCTGCGCGGCCTCGACGCGGTCTCCGGGAAGCACCCGCTGGCCGCCGCCGGTGACGATGTCGAGCGACCAGGAGGGCAGGCCGATGTCACCCGCCGCGCGGGCGAGCGCGACCAGGCTGTGGAGCCCGCGCTGGAGCGTCTCCGCGGCGGGCCGCCCCGGATCGGCGCACCACAGGTGCACCACCCGCTCGGGCGTCCAGTCGCGTTCGGCGAGCACGCGCAGCGCGGCCGAGGCGTCCTCGGGGGAGCCGGGCCGCACCCGGATGCCGTCCGCATCGCTGGAGAAGGCGTCGCCGGGCCGTACGAACACCACCTCGCGGCCGGCCTCCGCGAGCCGCCGCGCCAGCGGGGCGGCCAGCGCGTCGGCGAGCCCGGAGTCGGTGTAGACCAGCCAGCGGTCCGCCTCGTCCTCCCGGGCGGGACGGGTGGTGGTCTGACGCCAGACCGGGGTGTGGATCCAGCGGGTGTCGGGCAGCCGCGGGTACGCCTTGGCGATGCTCGTGGGGTCGTTCTCGTCGATGACAGGCGCCCCCGAGCTCAGCGCCGAGGGGTCGATCTCCAGCCAGTAGTCCTGGTGCTCGAACGGGTAGGTCGGCAGCGGCACCCGGCCCGGCGTCCAGCCGTCCTCGGCGTGCAGCGCGGCCCAGTCGACGGGCACCCCGGTCAGCCACAGCTTGCCGACGCCGGTGGCCAGAGCGGTCGCCGCGTCCTGCGGGTCGTTCGCGCCGGGGAGAGTGGTGACGATGAGCGGCCACTGGTCGCGCTCGCAGGCGGGGTGGCCGCGGGTCAGCGCGCCGAGCGACTGGCCGGGGCCGATCTCGGCGAGCGCGAGGTCCTTGACGGCCAGGACCCGTTCCAGCGCCGCGCCGAACTCGACGGTCTCGCACATGTGGCGGGCCCAGTAGCCGGGGTCGGTGACGACCTCGGCGGTGGCGATCTCACCGGTCACGTCGCTCAGGTACGGCAGGACGGGCGGGTTGAGCGTGACGTTGTCGGCGATCCACGCGGTGAGCTCGGCGGCGATCGGCTGGAGCATCCGCGAGTGATACGCGTGCGTCGTGTCGAGCCGCCGGTTGCCGATCTTCAGGTCGCGCAGCAGGGCCGCCGCCGCCTCCACCGCCCCCGGCGGGCCGGCCAGCACGGTCTGCGAGCCGGTGCGGATCGCCACGTCGAGGTCGCGCGTGAACAGGTCGCCGAGCACGGCGCGCAGCCGTCCCTCGGCGGCGGAGACCGCGAGCATCGCGCCCTCGGGCTGCGCGGAGATCAGCTTGGCCCGGTAGGCGACCAGGCGGAGCGCGTCGGGCAGCGACAGCACGCCCGCCAGGCAGGCCGCGACGTACTCGCCAAGGCTGTAGCCCACCATGATCTCCGGCCGCAGGCCCCACCGCATCAGCAGGCGGGCCAGGGCGTACTCGGCGACGAAGACGGCCGGCTGGACGAGGTGGGCCTCGGCGGCCGGGCGGGCGGCGGCGGGCTCGGCGCGGCCGAGCATCCGGGCGAGGTCGCCCGCGGCCGCCGGATCCCGCTCGGCCGGGGTGAAGACGTCGGACAGCTGGGCCGGGTCGGTCAGCCCCAGCACGGCCAGGCACTCGTCGACGTCGGCACGGAAGCTCGGCTCCTCCGCGTACAGGCCGGCCACCATCCCGGGGTACTGCTCGCCGACCCCGGCGATGAGGAAGCCGGCCTTCCGGCCCACGGTCGCGTCGGTCCGGCCGAGCGCCCCCACGGGGTCGCCGAGGCGCGCGGCGGCCTCCTCCGCGGAGGACGCGACGACGAACCGGCGGTGCTGGAAGACCTTGCGCCCGGTCTGCAGCGTGTAGGCGACGTCGCCGAGGTCGTCGGCCGCGCCGGCCAGCCGCTCGGCGAGCCGCTCGCGGGCCCGGTCGGCCGCCGCCGTGGAGCGCGCGGAGAACGGCAGGACCTGCACGCGCCGTCTGCGCGTCTCGCGCGGCGCGGGTTCGGGTGCCTCCTGGACGATGACGTGGGCGTTCGTGCCGCCCATGCCGAGCGAGCTGACGCCCGCGATCCGCGGCCGGTCCGCCGTGCGGGGCCAGGGCGTCGGCGCGGCGGTGACCCGGAAGGGGCTGTTCGCGAAGTCGATCTCCGGGTTGGGGGAGCGGTAGTGCAGGGTGCCGGGGATCAGGTCGTGGCGGAGCGACTGGACGACCTTGATCAGGCCGGTCGCCCCGGAGGCCCGGTCGAGGTGGCCGACGTTGGGCTTGATCGACCCGAGCAGGCAGTACTGCTTGTCGAGGGGCTGCTTGTCTGCCTTCTGCCTGTCTGCGGCCCGCCTGTCGGCGGATCGTGTGCCGGCGGCGGTGCCGAAGGCGCGGGTGAGCGCGGCGACCTCCATCGGGTCGCCCACCTCGGTCGCGGTGCCGTGCGCCTCGACGTACGAGACGTCCCGGGGATCGACCCCGGCGCGCGCGAGGGCGGAGGAGACGCAGCGGCGCTGGCCGTCGACGCTCGGCGCCAGGTAGCTGAACTTCATCGCGCCGTCGTTGTTCACCGCCGAGGCGCGGATCACGGCGAGCACGGTGTCACGGTCGGCCACGGCGTCCGAGAGCCGCTTCAGCGCGACGACCGCGGCGCCGTCGCCGAACATGCTGCCCCGGCCCTCGGCGTCGAACGTGCGCACGTGCCCGTCGGGCGACTCCTGGCCGCCCTCCTCCCACAGGTAGCCGACGCGGTCGGGGATCCGCACCGACACGCCGCCCGCGAGCGCGATGTCGCACTCGCGGCGGCGCAGGCTCTCGCTGGCCAGGTGGACGGCGACGAGCGAGGTGGAGCAGAACGTCTGGACACTGACGCTCGGCCCGTCGAGGTCGAGCCGGAAGGAGACGTTCGTGCAGAGCGAGTCCTTGTCGTTGCCGATCATCAGGGCGGAGGTGTCGATGCCCATCTCGAAGGCCCGCAGCCGGGTGAGCAGGTAGCCGCTGATGTTCATGCCCGCGAACACGCCGACGCTGCCGCGGCCCTCGGGCCTGCCGTAGCCGGCGGACTCCAGCACCTCCCACACGCACTCCAGGAAGATGCGCTGCTGGGGGTCGGCCAGCGTCGCCTCCCGCGGGTTGTAGCCGAAGAACTCGGCGTCGAACCCGCGGATGTCGTCGAGGATCGGCCGGGTTCTGACGTAGTTGGGCCGCTGGAAGGTCGTGGGACCGACCCCCGCGGCGATCAGCTCGTCGTCGGTGAACGCCGTGAACGACTCCACCCCGGTGCTGATGTTGCGCCAGAACGTCTCGACGTCGGAGGCGCCGGGGAACCGGCCGGCCACCCCGATGACGGCGATGGCATCCGCCCCGCCGTCGTCGGTCCCGCCGGTCCCGCCGTCACCGGCGCTGCCGGCGTCGCCCGGCGACTTGTGCTGATCCATCCACATGCCCCTCTTCGCTGGAGTTGCCGGCATCGGTTCAGATGAGTCCGCCGCGGGCCCAGCCGCGGGCGAGCCGCCGGGCGGCGAACGCCCCGGCCAGCAGGCCGATCGCGAGCAGCACGCCGGCGGACGGAAGCGCGCCCGCGACGTCGCCGCGTACGGCGGCCTGCATCAAGATCAGGGCCCAGTAGCCGGGCGAGGCGTGCGCGGCGAACTGGGCCCAGTCGGGCATGATGCTCAGCGGCACGAGCGCCCCGCCGAGCGAGCTCAGGGTGAGTGCTCCCACATCGGTGATCACGCTGAGCTCACCGTGGCTGCGTACCACCGTGGCGAGCGCCGCCCCCACCGCGAGCAGCGCGAACGCCCACAGGGCGATGGCGAGCAGCACGACGTGCGGGGCGGGCGGGACGGGCAGGCCGATGACGAGGCAGCCGTAGACGAGCAGCAGCGTCTGCTGCACGACCATCACCGCGAAGAGCGGGAGCACCTTGCCCACGAGCAGCTCGGGGGCCGACGCCCGGCTCACGCGCAGCCGGTCCCAGGTGTGCCAGGTGCGCTCCGACAGGATGGCGTTGCCCACCATCGCCATCGCGAAGACCGAGAACATCACCATCAGGCCGGTGGCGACCTGGGTGGCCCCGCCGTCGACGGCCCGGACGTACAGGGGCTTGAGCACCAGCATGAGGACCATCGGCATGACGATGTAGCTGATCATCTGCCCGGGGTCGCGCAGCCGGATGAGCATGTTGTGCCTGGCCAGGGCGCCGATGCGGTGGACGGAGTCGAGCAGCCGCGCGGAGCGCGGCGCCTCCGCGCCCCCGGGGACGCCCGGAACGCCGGACGCGCTGGGCGCGCTCGGCACGTTGTCAAGGAGCATCGTGAACCGCCAGAGATCGGTAGAGGTCGTCCAGGGAGGGATGGCGCACGTCCACCGAGCTGATCGGCCGGTCGATCTGGCGGAGCAGGTCCATCAGCGTCACCGTCGGCTCGTGCGTGGAGACGCTGATCTCCTCCTCGCTGTCGAGCCTGACGCGCACCTCGCCCGGCAGATCGTTGACCAGTTCCTCGTAGGAGCCGTGGGCGATGATCCGGCCGTCGCGGGCGACCGCGATCGTGGCCCGCAGCTCGGTCAGCTCGGGCAGGTAGTGAGTGGTGTAGACGACGGCCGCGCCTTCGCCCGCGCGCTGCTTGACCACGTCGAGGATGGCCTCGCGGGTCTCGAGGTCGGCGCCCGCGGTGGGCTCGTCGAGCAGCAGCAGCGGAGGCCGGTGCACGAGCGCGCTCGCGGCCTGCGTGCGGCGCTGCTGGCCGCCGGAGAGCTTGCCCGTCCGCCGGTCCATGATCTCGGTGAGCCGCAGGACGACGGCGAGCTCGTCGACGGCCTCCCGGAGCGTGGGCCCCCTGAGCCCCGCCAGCTTGCCGTACAGCTCCAGGTGCTCGCGCACCGTGCACGACGGGTACAGCGAGATGTGCTGCGGCGACACGCCGATGCGGCCGCGCGCCGCGGCCGGCGGCCTGCCGTCGATGCTGACCGTGCCGCTGTCCGGGCGTACCAGGTTGGACACGATCTCCACGAAGGTCGACTTACCGGCGCCGTTGTGCCCGACGAGCCCGACGATCTCGCCGGCCGCCACGCTCAGCGTGAAGCCCTCCAGGGCCCGCACCGTGCCGTACCGCTTTACCAGGTCGGTTGCCACCAGCAACGCGTCACCTCCGATTCGCGGGAAATCCGCATGGAGCCGAGCTCCCGGTTATGCGCCGGATATTCGCGGCTGAATTGCTGTCCGCCCCACGATAACGACAAAGGGAGAACGGGCCGGATGGCAACTAGTTGCCGGAAGAACCGGTCAGCACCGATATATGTACGGTATTCACGCGGCCGGGTAGCGTGGCCGCCATGCGAGTCGAACCGCCGGTGGCCACGGATGACGCTCCCACGGCGGCGCGACGGCGGCCCGAGCTCGACCTCGTGCGGATGATCGTGGTCGTCGGCCTGGTGTTCTTCCACGCCTCCCTGGTCTTCGACAGCCAGGACGACTATTACGTGAAGAACGCCCAGACCGTGGAGTTCACCTCGTTCATCGCCGGGGTGGCCGTGCTCTGGGCGATGCCGGTGCTGTTCTTCATCGCGGGCTTCGGGGCCCGTCACTCGCTCCGGCGGCGGGGCCCGGGCGGTTTCGCCGTGGAGAGGATGCGCCGGCTCGGCGTGCCGCTGGCGTTCGCGACCGTGACCCTCATCCCCGTGCCGCAATGGCTGCGCCTGCGCGCCGATCCCGCCTATCACGAATCATATTGGCGGTTCCTGCCGCGCTTTTTCCGGATACGCTTCGACCTGACGGAATTCCCGTTCGTCATTCAGGGCGAGCATTTCGAGACCGGTCACCTGTGGTTCGTCGTCCTGCTGCTCGCGTTCTCGCTCATGCTGGCGCCCGTCGTGCGTTTGACCCCGGCGCGGGTGGCGTCGGCGGCGCGGGAGCGGCTCGCGGCGCTGGCGGCGCGGCGCGGTTTCGCGCTTCTCGCCGGCCTGCCGCTCGGGCTGGTCAGCGCGCTGCTCGGCCTGGAGAAGGAGTACGCCGGCTGGAGCCGCTGGGCGTACCTGATCTTCTTCCTGTACGGCTTCGCGTTCGCGGCGGACGGGCGGCTGCGTGACGCGCTGCGCCGCGACACGCCGATCGTGGTGGTCTGCGGCCTGGTGTTCCCCTCGGCGGGCCTGCCGATGTTCCTCATGGCGCCCGGCGACCCGTTCACCGGCATGGCTCCGGCGGCCGTCGCGGCCCGGGCGCTGTACGGCGTCGCCGGATGGTGCTGGGTGCTGGGCATCCTCGCCCTCATCGACCGGCTCGGCCGCCGCCGCGCCGCCCGGGAAGACGGCGGTGACGGCAACAACGGCGGCCGCACGCGGCGGCGGGTCTACGCCTACCTGGCCGAGGGGGTGCTGCCGATCTACGTGCTGCACCAGCCGGTGGTGGTCGCGGTCGCCTACCCGGTGGTCCGCTGGGACGCCCCCATCGCCGTAAAATACGCGGTGATCGCGACGGTCTCGCTCGTCCTCACCCTGGCCGTCTACGACCTGCTGGTGCGCCGCCTTCCGCCGGTCCGTCTCCTGTTCGGGATGCGCCCACGGCCGCCCCGGGGCTCGGAGCCGCGGACGAAATCGGAGCCGCGGCAGAAAGGGGTCATCGGGTGACGGCGACATCCTCCAGGTTGAGCTCCAGGGTGGGGTTCACGACGGAACCGGTCACGCTCTTCTGCATGAGGTAGTTCAGCGTCTCGTAGTGCACGAAGATCAGCGGGCAGTCGTCCCGTACGATCGCCCGGATCTGGGCGTAGAGCTTCTTGCGGGTCTCCGTGTCGGTGGACGCCGCCGCCTGGTCGATGAGGGCGTCGGCCTTCGGGTTGGAGTACTTCATCGCGTTGATCGAGCCGCCGGTCTTCACCACCAGGGAGTAGAAGTTGTCCGGGTCGATCGTCCGCTCCTGGTAGGCGCTGGTGATCTCGTAGTCGCCCTTGGAGTATCTGTCGAACCACACGGAGACGTCGACCTGCTCGATCTGCATCGTGATGCCGATCTGCTTGAGCTGGTCGGCGACCACCTCGCCGGTCTTCAGGAGCTCCGGATACTGCGGCAGGCCCAGATAGCGAATCGTCAGTCCGTCGGCGTAGCCGGCGGCGGCCAGCAGCTGCTTGGCCTTGGCGAGGTCGGGACCCGAGGCGTACGGGTCGACGCCGTCGAACCACGGTGAGCCGCTGGGCACCTCCTCGACGCCGACCTCCCCCGATCCGAAGTAGGCGATCTGCCGGATCACCTTCCTGTCGATGGCCCACGCGATCGCCTGCCGCACCTCCTTCTTGTCGAAGGGCGCCTTGGCGACGTTCATCGCGAGGAAGTCGGGGATGCCGGCGACCGG
The DNA here is from genome assembly GCF_017896165.1 of Microbispora oryzae. Taxonomy (GTDB): domain Bacteria; phylum Actinomycetota; class Actinomycetes; order Streptosporangiales; family Streptosporangiaceae; genus Microbispora; species Microbispora oryzae. Next base: position 76,340 of record NZ_JAFCNB010000022.1, on the reverse strand, counting down.
GCTGCTCGTGTAGGTGAAGCGGGGATCCTTGCTCAGCGTGGCGAGCTGCTGCAGGGGGACGGCGTCGGCCCAGTTGATCTCCCCGGCCGAGAGCGCGTCGACGCGGCTCTGGTCGACCAGCAGGAAGCGGAAGTCGATCTCGTCCAGGTACGGCCGCCCGGAGCGGAAGTACTTGTCCCACTTCTTCAGCGTGATGTGGTCACCCTGTACCCACTCGACGAACTGGAAGGGCCCGGTGCCGACCGGGTTGCGGGCGGGGTCCTTGGACTCGACGGCCTTCTGGTTGACGATCTCGCCGTTGTTGGCGAGGTTGGTGAGGAACGGCCCGAAAGACGTCTTCAGGTGGAACACCACCTGGGTGGGGGAGACCACCTCGACGGCGTCGATGGGCGCGTAGAGCGGGGCGTACGCGCTCGCGGTCTTCGGGTTGAGGATCCGCTCGAAGGTGTACTTCACGTCGTCGCCGGTGAACTTCTCGCCGTTGTGGAAGTACGCGTTGCCGACGAGGTCGAAGGTCCAGGTCTTCTCGTCGGTGGGCGTCCACTTGGTGGCCAGCCGGGGGACGACCTGGCCGTCGGGCCCGAGGTCGACGAGCTTGCTGAATATGCCGTCGTACACCTGGGCGCCGGTGTAGACGGAGGACACGGCGGGGTCGAGGCTGTCGGGCTCGCCGGTCAGCGCGGCCTTCAGCACGCCGCCCGCCGCCGGGGCGCCGGAGCCGGCGGCCGCCCCGGCCTTCGAGCCGCTGGGCGAGCAGGCCGAGACGATTCCGCCGCCGGCGACGGCCAGCCCGAGGAGCCCGGCACGCTGGAGAAAGGATCGCCGTGGCAGGCCCTGCCCGGGGTTGTTGGTCATTGTGTCTCCCGATCAGCCGGAGTGGGCGCGGACGAAGTCGATGAAGGTCGTGTTGAACGGCTCGGGCGTCTCCCACAGGCAGGCGTGGCCACCGGGCACGGTCGCCCACCGGGACTGCGGCACGCCCTCGTGCAGACGCCGCGACAGCCGTACCGGGATGAGGATGTCCTCCTCGCCCGCGAGCACCAGCGTCGGCGCGGTGATCTGCGCGAGCCGCTCGGTGGTGTCGTGGGTCTGGATCACGTTGAGCTGGGCCAGATAGGCGTCGACGGGCATGGTCAGCCCGGCCATGGCCTCGTCGTACGCCGCGGCCTCCTCGGGACGCTCCTCGAAGAACGGCACGGTGAAGGCCCACAGCAGGACGTCGCGCATGACGGTGGGCACGCCCATGTCACGGGCCATGTCGGCCCACAGGGAGAACATCCGGGAGCAGAACGGCCCCGGCGCCGCGTAGGTGCAGGCGAGTGTGAGGGACTTCAGGTCGCCGGGGTACGCCAGGGCGTACTCCTGGGCGATCATGCCGCCCATCGAGACCCCGGCCAGGTGGACGCCGGTCAGGCCCAGGTGGTCGACGAGAGCCTTCGCGTCGTCCGCGAGCAGCCGGGAGGTGTACGGCCCCGCCGGGCTGTCCGACGAGCCGATGCCGCGGTTGTCGAAGCGCAGGACACGCAGCCCGGCGTCGAGCAGGGCGGGCATCTGGAATTCCCAGGTCTGCAGGTCGTCGGCCAGGCCGTTGACCAGCACGACGGTCTCCGGTCCTTCGCCTTCGAGTTCGTAGTTGAGGGTGATGCCGTTGACATCGGCGGTGGGCACGGAAACCTCCGGATCAGTGCTCGACAGGGGCGGTGCCGGCCTGCGACCTGGCTTGCAGGGCCACGGGGCAGGCGACGTGATGGGCGGCCGTGACGGGCCGCAGTGGGGGGCGTTCCCGCGAGCACGCGTCGACCCGGAGCGAGCAGCGGGGGTGGAACCGGCACCCCCGCGGCGGGTCGATCGGGCTGGGGATGTCGCCCGGCAGAGGGACGTGGACCAGCCGGGCGTCCGGTTCAGGCACCGGGATCGCGTCCAGCAGCGCCCGGGTGTACGGATGCACGGGCTCGGCGAACAGCTCCTCCCGGCTACCGGTCTCCACGATGCGCCCGAGGTACATGACGCTGACCTCCTGGCTGACGTGCTCGACGACGCCGAGGTCGTGGCTGACGAACAGCACGGCGACGCCCAGGTCGCGCCGGAGCCGCGACACCAGGTTGAGGATCTGAGCCTGCACGCTGACGTCGAGCGCGCTGACCGGCTCGTCGGCCACGATGAGGTCCGGGCCGCTGGCGAGCGCCGCCGCGATTCCCACGCGCTGGCGCTGGCCGCCGGACAGTTGCGAAGGGTGCCGGTCGGCGTGGTCCGGTGAGAGCCCCACCAGGTCGAGGAGTTCCTTGACCCGCCGCTCTCGGTCGAGCGCCGACCCCACGCCGAACGCGTCGAGGGACTCGCGCACGCTGCGGCCCACGGTCCACCGGGGATCGAGGCTGCCGAGGGGATCCTGGAAGACCGGCTGAATCCGCCTGCGCACCTCTCGGAGCGCTTTCCCGCGCAGGCCGACGATCTCGGTGCCGTCGAAGACGACCGACCCTTCGTCCGGCCGCTGGAGCCCCAGGACGCAGCGGGCGAGCGTGCTCTTCCCGCTGCCCGACTCGCCGACCAGCCCGTGGGTCTGCCCGCGCCGCATGCTGAGATCGACGCCGGACAGGGCGTGCACACGCCGGCGGCGCGGCCCGGCCCCGGGGGCGGGGAACGTGACGACGACTCCGCGCACGTCGAGCAGGCCGGTCATCGCGCCTCCCGGGCGGTGTCGTGGTGCAGCCAGCAGGAGACGCGGCCCCCGCCGGCCGTACGGATCTCGGGCGGAGGAGCGGCGCAGCGGTCGTGCGCCCGCGGGCACCGCGCGGCGAACCGGCACCCGGCCGGCGGCTCGCTGAGGTCGGGGACCCGGCCGGGGATGACGGGGAGGTCTCCGCTCCGGTGGTGGGCGGCGGGCTGGGATTCGAGCAGCGCCCGGGTGTACGGGTGCGACGGGTGGGCGAAGACCTCGCGGACCGTGCCCTGCTCGACCACCTGTCCCGCGTACATGACGGCGACGCGGTCGCAGACCTGGGCGACGACGCCGAGGTCGTGGGTGATCAGCAGCACCCCGGTTCCGCTGCGCACGGTGAGGTCGCGCAGCAGGTGGAGGATCTGGGCCTGGATGGTCACGTCGAGCGCGGTCGTGGGCTCGTCGGCGATGAGCACCGCCGGGTCGTTGGCCAGAGCCGCGGCGATCACGACCCGCTGCTTCATGCCGCCGGAGAACCGGTGCGGCGGATCGGCGTACCTGGCGCCCGGATCGGGGATCCCGACGACGCGCAGCAGCTCGACGGCGCGCTCGCGCGCGGCGCGGCGGCTCACGTCGCGGTGGTTGCGGATCGCCTCGGCCACCTGGGCGCCCACGGGGAACGTGGGATCGAGGCTGGCCGACGGGTCCTGGCTGACCAGGGCGATGTCGTCACCGCGGATCCGCCGGTAGTCCTCCTCCGCGAGCCCGCGCAGGTCCTGCCCGCGCAGCAGCACCTCCCCGGCGACCCGCGACCCGCCGGGCAGCAGGCCCATGATCGCCCCGCCGAGCGTCGACTTGCCGCATCCGGACTCGCCGACCAGCCCGACGATCTCCGCCGAGCCGACGGTCAGGGTGACGCCGCCGACGGCCTCCACCCACCGGCCGCCGGACACGGGGATCCGCACGCTCAGGTCGTGCAGTTCGAGAACGGCGCCGCCGCCGTTCCGACCGGCCCGCTCGCTCACGAGACCACCCCCTGCGGGTCGAGGTGGCGGCGCAGGCCGTCACCGAGCAGATTGAAGGCGAGGACGACGACCGCGATGGCCAGCCCGGGGAAGATCTCGACCCACGGCGCCTGGGTGAGCACGTCCCGGCCGTCGGAGAGCATGAGCCCGAGCGAGGGGGTCGGCGGTTGCGTGCCCAGGCCGAGAAAGCTGAGCGCGGCCTCGATCTGCACCGCGAACCCTGCCAGGATGGCGGCCTGGACCAGCAGCGGCCCCAGCGCGTTCGGGACGACGTGCCGGCGTATCACCGCGAGCGGCGACCATCCTCTGGCCCTGCCGCCTTCGACGAACCCCGACTGCGAGACGACAAGGGCCGACGCCCGCTGCACCCGCGCGAGGATGGGCAGGTAGATCAGCGCGATCGCGAGGGCCGCCACCAGGCTGCCGGGGCCCACGATGGCGATCAGGCTGATCGCCAGCAGGAGGGCGGGAAGCACGAGCAGCATGTCCAGGGGGCGGGAGATGATCTGGTCCACCCACCCGCCGAAGTAGCCGGCGAGCGTGCCCAGGGGCAGCGCGACGAGGGAGGCCACGGCGACGGCCGCGAACACGATCGACAGGCTCGTCCGGAAGGCGAAGACGGTGCGGCTGAACACGTCCCGGCCCAGGGCGTCCGAGCCGAACGGGTGTCCCAGGTCGGGCGCTGCCAGGATGCGCGCGGAGTCGATGGCGTTGGGATCGTGCGGCGCGATCAGCGGCGCCAGGACGGCGACGGCCGCCAGCACCACCAGGATGGCCGCCCCCGCCCGGGCCGAGCGGGGCAGCGCGCCCACGGCCGACCGGGCCCGGCGAACACCTGACGTCACGGTCATGGTCGTGGTCACGACTGCCCCCTGTCGGAGACGCGCGGGTCGATGAACCCGACGACGAGGTCGGTGATCAGGCTGACCACGATGAACAACGTGGCCACCACGAAGAGGCCCGCCTGCACCACCGGGTAGTTGCGCTGGTTGATGGCCGTGACGATCAGCCGGCCCACCCCCGGGAGCGCGAACAGCGTCTCCACGACGATGGCGCCGCCGAGCAGGACGCCGAACTGGATGCCGACGACCGTGGCGATCGGGGCCGCCGCGTTCCGCAGGGCGTGGCCGTAGACGATGGAACGTTCCCGGGTGCCCTTCGCCCGGAGGTAGACGATGAAGGGACGGCCCAGCACCCCCAGCATCGAGCCGCGGGTCGTCCGGATGATGTACGCCGTCTCGGCCGCGGCCAGCGTGAGCACCGGCAGGAGGATGTACTGCAGGTTGCCGGCGGGGTCGTCGGTGAACGGGATGTATCCCGACGGCGGCAGCCAGGTCAGCGTGCCCGCGAAGAGCAGCACGAGCATGATGCCGAGCCAGAAGTCCGGGACGCTGACGCCGAAGACGACGAACCCCTCGGTGAGACGGCGTGCCCACCGGCCGCCGACCGCGGCCCGGACTCCGAGCGGCACTCCGGCGACCACGGCGAGGATCATCGACAGCAGCGTGAGCTCCAGCGTGACCGGAATCCGCTGGGCGAGCAGTTCGCCGAGCGGCGCCTTGCTCACGAAGTCCTCACCGAAGTCGCCGTGCAGGACCCCGGCGATCCAGTCGCGGTACTGCGCCCACAGCGGGTCGTCGAGGTGGAGCTGGGCCCGCACCTGCGTCACGGCCGCCGGGGTGGCCCGGAAACCGAGCATGGTGCGCACGGGGTCCCCCGGGACCAGCCTGATGATCAGGAAGATGAAGACGCTCATCACGAGCAGCACGGGGATCGTCAGGACGAGCCGCCGGAGCACGAAGCGCAGTCGATGGTTCATCCGTCACTCTCCCGGGTCGCCGCCTCGCCCACCCGCGCCACGAGATCCCGGACGAGTCCTTCGGTGAGGCCGAAGTGCTCCAGGGCGATCGAGTGGGCGCGGCCGGGGTCCTGTTCGATCACGGCCTCGGCGAGCATGCCGTGCTGCACGGCCGCGACCCGGCGGATCTCCGGCGTGTACGGCTCGGCGCCGAGCTCGAGGCTGATCCTGGTGCGGATCTGCGCGCTCAGGCCGACCAGGACCGGGTTGTGCGTCGACTCCGCCACCGCGCGGTGCAGCCGCTCGTCGGCGACGCGGGACTCCTCGCGGTCCGTGGCCTCGCGATAGTCGACGAGCGCCTGGGAGAGCGCCGCCACGTCGCCGTCGCCGCGGCGTCGCGCGGCCGTCGCGGCGATCACCGGTTCCAGGAGTTGCCGCGCGTCGAACAACGCCTCAAAGCGTGACCAGTTGGGCAGGAGGTGGCGCCGGATCAGGTCCGCCGAGGACGGCCGCCAGCCTTCCAGCACGAACGAGCCTCCGTTGCGCCCGCGGCGCTGTTCGATGAAGCCGCTCTCGGTCATCCGGCGCAGTGCCTCCCGTACCGTCGCCCGGGAGACGCCGAGCAGGCTCGCGAGCTCGCGCTCGGGCGGCAGCGCCTGGCCGGGCACGTAGACGCCGAGCGCGACCGCGGTGACCAGGCGCTCCACGATCTGCTCAGGCGCGTTGCGCACCACGATGGGCTCGGCGAGCGGGTCGGTGCTGTCGCGCTGAAGCTCGTTCAGCAGCGGCGTCTCGAAGATCTCGCTCATCCCCGGACCTCCGGCTGGAACCACCGGTGGAGGAACCGGGCGAGCGTCTTGGCGCCGTCGACGATGCTCCGCAGGTCGACGCTCTCGTCGACGCCGTGCATGTCGTACGCTCGCGGACCGTAGCAGAGCGCGGGAACGTCGAAGTCGTTCACGTAGAAGCGGGCGTCGGTGGTGGCGCCGAGGACGAACTCGCGCGGGTCATCGCCGTGGGCCTCCCGGTGGGCCCGGGCCATCGCGGCCGACAGCGGGTGCCCGGCGGAGAGGGCGTAGCCCGCGGCCCGGAATCCGGTGGCCGTGACCTCCGGCGCCGACGGGAAGCGGCCGTCGCGGGCCACGATGTCGTCGATGGCGGCACGGACCCGCCTCTCGGCCTCGCCGGGGGACCAGGCCCGGGGGAATCCCACGCGGATCCGTGCCAGAGCCTCCGTCGGGACGCTGGAAGGCCAGTCGCCGGCGGAGATCTCACCGAGGTTCAGGTTGTACGGGCTGTCCAGCTCGGCGAACGCCTCATCCGGCACCTCCTGCGGCAACCCGGCGCACCAGTCCCGCAGCCCCTGGACGAGGGTCAGGCACAGGTCCACCGGGTTGACGGCCAGATGCGCCGACTGCGCGTGCGCGGCACGGCCCGTCACCCGCAGGTCGAGCCAGAGCACGCCGACACCGCCGGTGAGGATGCCGAGGTCGGTGGGTTCGAGCACCACGACGGCGTCGGCGAGCACCCCGGCTCTGGCGGCGGAGAGGGTGCCGTTGCCCGTGCACTCCTCCTCGATGGCGCCGAGGAACATCAGACGCCCGGTGTCGAAGCCCGGCGCCACCTCGTCCAGAGCCCGTACGGCCAGCAGCCCCATGGCGAACCCGCACTTCATGTCGCCCGAGCCCCGCCCGTACAGTCGGCCGTCCCTGCGGACCGGCAGGAACGGGGGACTGGCCCACGCCTCCGGTGTGCCGGCGGGCACGACGTCGAGGTGGCCGTTCAGCAGGAGGGAGCGCCCGTCGTTCCCGCCCCGGGTTCCGAGCACGTTGGCGCGCCCGTCGTAGGGAACCTGGCGCACCCCGGCGAGGGGATCGGCGACGATTTCCGGCGGAATCGGGAGCCGCTCCACGCCGAAGCCGGACGCCTCCAGTTCGGCGCCGAACACCTCGCAGGCCGCGGCCTCGTGCCCGATCGTGCTCCGCGCCGCGACGAGGCGCTCGAGAAAGGCGAACGCGTCCTCCGCCAGGGCGTCGACCGCGCCGTCGAGGGCCTCCCCGCTGAGCATGCCACCTCCATCGGTGTGATTCGGTATAAGGTCTGGTCCACAGACCATAAATAGGCCGCCCGGAACCCGTCAATGGATGTCCACAATGCGGGATTCGGTCGCACCGTTGGGAAAAGGGGACGTTAAGTTCTCATTTCCGGGCCAGCCGGTTCGCCCGGGGCCGGGGAGACGATCCACCGGCGGCGCGGGTGCTTCCCGCGGTCACGGCGGGGAACTCGGCGGGGAACTCGGCGGAGGACTCACGGTATGGGCCACGGCGTTCGCCGCCGAGCTACGTGCCGCACCGGCCGGTGGTGCTCGTTATGTCCCCGGCAACGGGCTGATCCAGCACCTCGACGTGGAACGCCGCGGTCCGCGTCCGATCGGCGACCGTGTACGACACGGTCACGGTCTGGCGCCCGGGGACGTCCGGGTCGTACCCCGACACCGCGTATCCGCCGTATCCCTCGGCCAGGACCTCGTCCGTCACGCCGTCGGTGTAGGCGGCCGTGACCACGAGGCCCGTCGGATCGAGGGCCGGCCGGCGGCGTAGACGGTCGTGGCGGGCGGCGTCCGCACCGAGACGGACGACAGGCCGGCGCCGCGCAGGGCGGCGTGCTCCGCCTGGGTCAGCGCGAAGACGTGCCCGTGGCGGATGACGCCGTTCGCCGCCTCGTAGTCCGGCCCGACGACGGACGGGTCACGCACGGCGTGCATGCCCTCGGTGGACGCGAGGACCATCCGCCCGCCGTTGACCGCCGCACAGCGGGTGGGGTCGTCGCCGACGCTCGCGGCCATGTAGATCTACTGCCCGGTGTGACTGTTCGACCGGGCGAAGTTGACCATGCCGTAGCGCGAGAACGGCGCGAGCCGCACCGCGGGCCGCACGGTCAGGACGAAGTCGCGGCACGTGCGGGTGGCGCCGGCGTCGAGGCGGGCCGTCAGCGTCACCGTGACCGGCCCGGCCCCGGCCGGCGGGCGCGTCACCACACCCGCCGCGATCGCGCTGGCGACCGGCGGGCGTTTCCCGTAGCGGAGCCCGTGCGGGGGTGGCGGTTGTCCGCCGTGAGCCGACGAAATCCCAGGTCGGAGGGGTGGAACGACCGGCCGGGGTGGCGTAATAGTGTCGTTATCCCGCTATTCCTACCTAAAAGGTAGGCTTCGGCACCATGGAGTTGGCGGATGCGAGGCGGCGCCGCGCGGACCGGGCACGTCAGGTGGCCGACCTGCTGCGGCGCGAGGTCGTGGGCGGCGGCTTCGACGGCGGTCACCTGCCGCTCGAATCCGCCCTCGCCCGGGAGTTCGGGACGTCGCGCAACACGATCAGGGACGCCCTGGACCTGCTCAGGGACGAGGGCCTGATCGAACGGTGCCCGGGCGTCGGCACCACGGTCGCGGCGGAGAAGTTCCCGCACGGCCTGCACCGGCTGCTCGGCCTGGCCGAGACTCTCCGGGAACACGGCGAGGTGACGAACGAGGTCCGCGCGATGGGGCTCATCCAGCCTCCGGCCGCGGTCCGGGGGCGGCTCCACCTGCCGCCGGATGAGCCCGTCGTCTACGTCGAGCGGCTGCGCAGGCTGAGCGGGCTGCCGCTCTCGCTCGATCTGACCTACCTCGTCCGTGAGGTGGGAGAGCCGCTCTTCGACGCCGATCTCGTGCACAACGACGTGTTCGTGCTGCTGGAACGGATCGCCGGCCAGCCCCTGGGCGTCGCGGAGCTCACGATCGAGGCCGTGAACGCCGACGCCCACACCGCGGCCGTACTCGACGCTCCGCGCGGCGCGGCGCTGCTGATGGTCGAGCGTCTCACCCATCTTTCTGACGGCCGTCCCGTGGACCTCGAGTTCGTCAGGTTCCGCGGTGACCGCCTCACCATGCGTGGCCACCTCTGGAGGAACACCGATGACCCTGGTCAACAGCCGGGCCGACGTGCCCGTGACGATCGATGAGTCGCTCTGCATCGAGGGCTGCACCCTCTGCGTGGACGTCTGCCCGCTCGACTCGCTGACCATCCACGAGGTCAGCGGGAAGGCGTACATGCACGTGGACGAGTGCTGGTACTGCGGCCCCTGCGCCGATCGGTGCCCGGCCGACGCCGTCACGGTGAACATCCCCTACCTGCTCCGATAGAAGGACCCCCCATGCGCAAGATCTTCGCCGTAGTGGCGTTGCTGGCCGCCGCCGGCTGCTCGGTCGCCCCGGGCGCCGGCGGAGGCAGGGAGACGGTGGTCATCGGCTACCAGTCCAAGACCATCAACACGGTGACGGCCGGCACGCTGCTGCGCGGCCTGGGCTATTTCGAGAAGCAGCTCGGGGACGGGTACCGGGTCGAGTGGCAGGACTACGACACCGGCGCCCCGATCACCGCGAAGATGGTGGCGGGGAAGATCGACATCGGGTCGATGGGCGACTACCCGCTCCTCATCAACGCCTCCCGCACCCAGGGCACCCCCGCCGCGCGGACCGAGTTCGTCTCGGTGACCGGCTACAACCTGCGCGGCGGACTGAACTCGGTGGTCGTTCCCCCGTCCTCGCAGGTGCGGACGCTGGCCGACCTGAAGGGGCGGAAGATCTCCGCGAGCGTCGGGTCCGCGGGCCACGGCACGCTCGTCCAGGCCCTGGAGCGCGCCGGGCTCGACGCCGCCACCGACGTGGAGGTCGTGAACCAGCAGCCGCCCGTGGGGGCGTCCGCGCTGCAGTCGGGCAACGTGCAGGGATACGCCCAGTTCGTGGCCTGGCCGGGACTGCTCGTCTTCCAGAACCAGGCGCGGCTGGTCTACGACGGGTCGGCGCTCGACGTGCCGACGTTCCACGGCGTCGTCGTACGGCAGGCCTACGCACAGGAGCACCCGGATGTGCTCCAGGCGTTCCTGCGGGCGCAGATCGAGGCGACGCGGTATCTCCACGAGCATCCCGTCGACGCCGCGGAGGCGGTCGCCACGGCGACCGGCCTGCCGCCCGAGGTCGTCTACCTCTACAACGGGCGGTCGGGTGTGGCGTCGTTCGACGTCACCGTGAAACCGCCGCTCCTGTCCGCCATGCGACACGACGAGAAGTATCTGAAGGTGATCGGCGCCGACTTCACCGACGTCGACGTGACGAAGTTCGCGAACGACTCCTACATCAGGAAGGCGTACGGCGGTTCCTACGACGCCGACACCGCGAGCACCGCCAACCCCGCGAAGATCACGGGCCGGGACGACGCCTGCGGGATCGCCGCCGAAGACCAGGCCACGGCGGGCGAGCTCTGGCTCGCGGGGGAGGACCGGCTGCGCCCCGCAGCCACCCCCACCTGCCTGCTGCGCCAGATCGCCGCGGCCACCACGGGCGGCAAGACCGTACGAGCCGCTTACGTGCCCGACACGACAACGGGGACGCACTGGTTCGCCGGCAAGTCGGTCTGGGTGCGCGACCCCTCGGCGGGCGCGGACGACGTGTTCAAGCCCTTCACCACGCGGGACGGCGCCGAGGCGTTCGTGAAGGAGCACTCCCGGGCGGAGATCGTCGGCTATGACGAGGCGTTGAAGGCCGCGGCGGGCGGTGCGTCGCGATGAGCACACCGGCATTGGGCGCGGCGGACGCGCTCAGCCCGGGCACCGCGACCCCGGCCTCGGGAACCCCGGGCACCGCGAGCCCCGGCGCGGGAACCACGGGCTTGGGAGCCACGGGCACCGCGAGCACGGACGACGGTGCCGCGCCGGCTCGTACGGGCCGGGGGAGAACGGCGGCCGGGGCCCGCGGGTGGGCGGTCAGGCTGGGCTCTCTGGCGGCCTTCGTCGCGCTGTGGCAGTGGCTGACGACCGCGGACGTCAGCGCCGGGTTGCGGTTCGACCGGCTGCCCTCGCCCACCGAGGTCGCCGCGGAGTTCGCCCGCCAGCTCGGCACCGGCACCTACTACCTCGATCTGGCGCAGAGCACGATCCGCATCATCACCGGGTTCGCGCTGGCGGCCGTGGCCGGCATCGCTCTGGGTGTCCTGGTCGCGCGGTCCCGGTGGGTCGCCGACGTGCTGCTGCCGCCGATCGAGGTCGTCCGGCCGATCCCCGCGATCGCCCTCGTCCCGATCGCGATCCTGGTGTTCCCCACCGACGAGCAGGGCATCGTGTTCATCACGTTCGCTGCGGCGTTCTTCCCGATCATGGTGAGCACGCGGCACGCCGTGCGGGCGCTGCCGACGCTCTGGGAGGACGCGGTGCGCACGATGGGCGGCGGGCGCGCGCATGTCCTGTGGAACGTCGTCCTGCCGGGGACGCTGCCGGGCGTCTTCGGCGGTCTGTCCGTCGGCATGGGCGTCGCCTGGATCTGCGTGATCTCCGCGGAGATGATCTCCGGTGAGTTCGGCGTCGGCTACCGCACCTGGCACGCCTACACGGTGGTCGACTATCCGGCGGTGCTCGTCGGCATGACGTCGATCGGCGTCCTCGGCTGGGTCACCTCGGCGTCGATCGAACTGCTCGGCCGGCGGCTCACTCGATGGCTGCCCCGGGCGGAGGGGAACACCCGATGACCGCACCCACCGCGTCGACCACCGGGTCGACCACCGCCTCTCCCGCCGCGATGACCGCGGGGACGGAGTCCCGCCGCGTGGACGCCGGGCTCGCCATCCGGCTCGACGGCGTGGCCCTCGGCTACGGTCGCCGGGCCATCCTGGAGGACCTCCGCCTCGACATCGCCCCTGGCGAGGTCCTGGTGCTGGTCGGGCCGTCCGGATCGGGCAAGTCCACCGTCCTGCGCGCCGTCGCGGGACTGCTCGCACCCCACGCCGGCCGTGTGCTGGCCCAGGGCGTTACCGTCTCGGGCCCGTCGCCCGACCGCGCGATGATCTTCCAGGACGACGCGCTGCTGCCCTGGCGCACGGTCCGCCGCAACGTCGAGCTGCCGCTGCGGATCCGCGGGGTGCCGAGGCGGGAGCGCGGCACGGTCGCCGAGAGCTGGATCGCCCGCGTCGGGCTCGCCGGCTTCGAGGACCGGCTGCCCCGCGAGCTCTCCGGCGGCATGCGGCAGCGCGTGCAGCTCGCCAGATCGCTGGCCGGCGCGCCGCGTGCCGTACTCATGGACGAGCCGTTCGGCGCGCTGGACGCACAGACCCGCGGCGAGATGCAGCGGCTGCTGCTGGACGTGCTCCACGGCACCTCCGCCACCGTCGTCTTCGTCACCCATGACGTGGACGAGGCGCTCCTGCTGGCCGACCGGGTCGTCGTGCTGCGGCGCGGGGGCATCGGGAGCGTCCTTTCCGTGCCCGGCCCGCGTACCCCTGACGTCGACCGGGCCGGCCTGCGCGCCCGCATCATCGAGGAGCTGTGATGGACATCCCCGCCCTGGCGGACCGCACGCACATGGAGTGCGAGGTCCTGGTGGTCGGCGGCGGCACCGCCGGGACCATGGCCGCGATCACCGCCGCCGAGCGCGGCGCCGACGTGATCCTCCTGGAGAAGGCGCACGTCCGGCACAGTGGCGCGCTGGCGATGGGCATGGACGGCGTGAACAACGCGGTCATCCCGGGCAGGGCCACGCCCGAGGACTACGTCGCCGAGATCACCCGGGCCAACGACGGAGTGGTCAACCAGCGGACTGTCCGGCAGACGGCCACCCGTGGCTACGACATGGTGCGGCGGCTCGAGGGCTACGGCGTGAAGTTCGAGAAGGACGAGCACGGCGAGTACGCGGTGCGCCGGGTCCACCGGTCGGGCAGCTATGTCCTGCCCATGCCGGAGGGCAAGGACGTCAAGAAGGTCCTCTACCGGGTGCTGCGCCGCCGCGACATCCGCGAGAAGGTGCGCATCGAGAACCGGGTGATGCCGGTCCGCGTGCTCACCACCGGGGGCCGGGCCGTCGGCGTGGCCGGATTCGACACCCGTTCGGGCCGGTTCGTCACGGTCTCCGCCGGAGCGGTGATCCTCGCCACCGGCGCGTGCGGACGGCTCGGCCTGCCCGCCAGCGGCTACCTCTACGGCACGTACGAGAACCCGACCAACGCCGGGGACGGGTACGCGATGGCCTACCACGCGGGCGCCGAGCTCAGCGGCATCGAGTGCTTCCAGATAAACCCGCTGATCAAGGACTACAACGGGCCTGCCTGCGCGTACGTGGCCAACCCGTTCGGGGGCTACCAGGTCAACGCCGAGGGGGAGCGTTTCGTCGACTGCGACTACTGGTCGGGCCAGATGATGGCCGAGGTCGCGAGCGAGATCGCCTCGGCCCGCGGCCCGATCTACCTCAAGGTCAGTCACCTGCCCGACGAGACGCTCACCGCGCTCGAGGACATCCTGCACACCACCGAGCGCCCCACCCGGGGGACGTTCCACGCGGGACGCGGGCACGACTACCGGACCCACGACGTCGAGATGCACATCTCCGAGATCGGCCTCTGCGGCGGTCACTCCGCCTCGGGCGTGTGGGTGGACGAGAACGGCGCCACGACGGTCCCCGGCCTGTACGCCGCGGGTGACCTGGCCTGCGTGCCGCACAACTACATGATCGGGGCGTTCGTCTTCGGCGACCTCGCAGGCGCCCACGCGGCCGGACACCACCGGACTCCGGCGGAGCTGCCGGAGGACCAGATCGCCGACGCGCACGAGCTGATCTACCGGCCGCTGCGCAATCCCGACGGCCCGCCGCAGCCGCAGGTCGAGTACAAGCTGCGGCGGTTCGTCAACGACTACGTGGCGCCGCCGAAGACCGCCAGGAAGCTGGACATCGCGCTGGAGACGTTCGGCCGGATGCGCGAGGAGATCGCGGCCATGGGCGCGCGGACCCCGCACGAGCTGATGCGCTGCGCCGAGGTGACGTTCATCAGGGACTGCGCCGAGATGGCCGCCAGGTCGTCGCTGGTCCGCACCGAGAGCAGGTGGGGCCTCTACCACGACCGCGCCGACCTGCCCGGCCGGGACGACGACGAGTGGCTCTTCCATCTCAACCTGCGCAGGAACGCCGACGGGGCCATGGAGTTCGTCAAGCGCCCGGTCGAGCCCTACCTCGTGCCCGTCGAGGGCTTCGCTCCCCGCCCGGCCGAGCCCGTCGTCGTCGGGACGTTCGGCGCGGCGGGGCCGGCGCGCCGCAGGGCGGGCGGCCGGCTCGCCGTGGAGGCGATCGGCCGGTCGCCCCGCATCCTCGAACTCGTGCGCCTGAGCGACGGAGAGCCGGCGCTCGACCAGATCAGTCCCTACCTGACCGACGCCGATCCCAAGGTCCGCAGGGCGGCGGTCGCGACGCTGACCGAGACCGCGCCCCGCGGCGTGGAGACCGCGCTGACCCGGGCCCTGGCCGACCCGCACGGCATGGTACGGCGGGCCGCCGCCACCGGCCTGCGGGAGCTCGTCGAGGTGCTGCCCGCGACCGCAGAGTTCGGCGCGTCACTCCGCGAGGTGGCCGGTTACGCGGCCCGTCCGGCGGGCCCGGCGGGCGAGACCGCTGATGAGACCGCTGATGACACGGCGGGTGAGCCCGCGGACGAGACGCAGGCGGAGGTGGCGGCTGGAGTGGCGGTGGGGGTGGCGGCGGGGGACGCGCTCGTCCGCGCCGCCGTCCTGGACCTCCTGCGGGCCCTGCGCCTCGGCGACGCCGGGCTGTTCGAGGCGGCGCTCGCCGATCCCGACACCCGGGTGCGGATCGAGGCGGTCAGGGGGCTGATCGCGCTCGACGACGCGGAGCGGGTGGCGCTCGCCGCCGGCGACGACGACCGCGAGGTGCGCGTGTGGGCGGCCAGGGGTCTCGGCGGCATCGGCCTGGCCGCGGGAGTGCCCGCCGTCGCGCGGCTCGCCGCCGATCCCGACCCGCTCGTCCGGGCGGCGGCGCTGGAGGCGTTCGCCGGGCTCGGCGCGGCTCTCCGGCGCGACTCCGGCTTCACGGAGACGGCCGTCCGGGCCCTGGCCGATCCGGCCTGGCAGGTGCGGGTGGGCGCGGCGCGGGGGCTGGCGGCGGCGGACCCGGATCCGGCGGTGGAACCGCTGGTCGCGTCGCTGGCCGATCCGCACCTCGACGTGCGCAAGGCCGCGGTCGTCTCGCTGTCCGCGTGGGCGGGGCGGCCGGAGGTGGCCGCCGCGTTGCGCGGCGCCCTTGGCGACTCCGACGCGGACGTACGCGCGTACGCGCGCAGGGCGCTGGACGCGGGGCCGGCCGCGGAGGCGGTCGCGAATCCGGACGCGGGGCTGGACGCGGAGGTGGACGCAGGGCCGGCCGCCGCGCGGGCGTAAGCGGGCTGGGAGCGGGGTGGGAGCGGGCGGGGCCTGAGTTTTCATGTAAACCCAGTAGGAAATGTTGACTTAGCTGCGGGGAGATCGTAGCATCAGAGGTATGAGCCAGGGCGTTTATCTGACCCGGCGTCCGGACGTGGACTTCGGCCACGTCGCCAGCGCACGGTGTTGTTGATCGAGGATCTTCGTTCCCCCTTCCCTCCCACCTCGACGAGGGTCCGGCCCCACGGTCGCCCTCCCCGCGCGTCAACGGTCCGGTCATGACCCCGCGCTTCCGCTCGCCCGTGCTGTGCCGTGCCGTGCCGTGGTCGCGGCCGGGCCTCGCCCGAGCCCCGGAACGCGCACGCCGAGGTGGCCCCGATCCCCGGACCCATCCTCAGCCAGCTGTGAACTTCACGGAGGTTCCCATGACGGAGACTCTGCCCCGCCCGACTCTGAACGCCGAGGGTTTCAAGCGCGCCCTCGCGGTACACGCGGCGGGCGTCGTCGTGATCACCGCGCAGACCGACGGCGTTCCCGCCGGGCTGACCGCCACCTCGTTCTCCTCGGTCAGCCTCGATCCGCCCCTCGTCTCCTTCTACGTGGACCAGTCGTCCACCACGTGGCCCTCGCTGCGCGAGGCGGACCACTTCGCCGTCAACGTCCTGGCCAGCGACCAGGCCGACATCGCCGCCAGGTTCGCCCGCAGGGGCGTCGACCGGTTCGCGGACCCCACCCGGTGGCGTCCGGGGCCGCTCGGGGCGCCGCTGCTCGACGACGTCGCCGCGCATCTCATCTGCCTGCCGTACGAGACCGTCGGCGTGGGCGATCACCTCCTCGTCGTGGGCCTCGTCGCCGAGGCCGAGGTACGCGCCCCGGGCCGCCCGCTCCTCTACCACCAGGGCCGCTTCGGCCGTTTCATCGCCCATCCGTGACCGGGTGGGGTCTCCTTCACCTCTCCGCGCGCGGGCGACGGCGCCCGCGCTCACCTGTGGCCCGGCCGCCCGTCGCGGACCGGCCCGCCTTTCACAAGGATCAGTCGTGACCAGAACCACGCGTGCCCTCATGTCCGTCGCCCTGGCCGCCGTTCTCGCCGCCGGCTGCGGCTCCACCTCGGGTTCGGCGGGCGGCACGGAGACGACCGAGCTGCGCTACCAGGGCAGCGTCGGCGCCGTCGGCTTCCCGGAGCTGGCCGAGGACCTCGGCTACCTCGGAAACATCAAGCTCAAATGGGTCGGCAACACCATCTCAGGTCCCCAGGACATCCAGTCGGTCGCCACCGGCCAGACCGACTTCGGCGGCGCCTTCAACGGCGCCATCATCAAGCTGGTCGCCGCCGGGGCCCCGATCAAGGCGGTGATCGGCTACTACGGCAGCGACACCGACAGCTACATCGGTTACTACGTCGCCGACGGGTCGCCCATCAAGGGCCCGCGCGACCTGATCGGCAAGAAGATCGGGGTGAACACGCTGGGGGCCCATCTGGAGGCCGCGCTCAAGGAGTATCTCAGCCGCGGCGGTCTCACCCCCGAGGAGATCGCCAAGGTGCAGCTGGTAGTCGTGCCGCCGGTTAACACGGAACAGGCGCTGCGTCAGGGACAGATCGACGTGGCCGCCCTGTCGGGTGTGCTGCGCGACAAGGCGCTGGAGCGCGGCGGCATCCGTCCGCTCTTCAAGGACATCGACCTGTTCGGCTCCTTCACCGCCGGCAGCGTCGTGCTCACCAAGCGGTTCATCGCGCAGAACCCCACCACGACGCGCAGGTTCGTCGAGGCGTTCGCCAAGGCGGTCGACTGGACGCAGACCCATCCCCGCGCGGAGGTGATCGCCAGGTTCAAGCAGATCATCGCCAAGAGGCATCGCAACGAGGACGCGACCACCGTCGGGCTGTGGAAGAGCAGCGGCGTGCACGGCAAGGGCGGCGTGATCGCCCCGAGCGAGTTCCAGACCTGGCTCGACTGGCTGAAGCGGGAGGGCGAGATCAAGCCCGACCAGGTGAAGCTCTCCGACCTCTACACCAACGAATTCAACCCCTTCGGCACCGGGAGCGCCGCATGACCGTGAACGTCGCCGAGTACAACCCGTCCGGGTACGCCGACGCGCCCGTGAAGATCAGCCTCAGGGACGTCGGCAAGACCTTCCCGATCAGGGGATCCGACCGGACGTTCACCGCCCTCGACGGGGTCGGCCTGGACGTGCGCGCGGGGGAGTTCCTCACGCTGGTCGGCCCCAGCGGATGCGGCAAGTCCACGCTGCTCGACCTGATCGCCGGCCTCACCGCGCCGACGACCGGGCGGATCGTCATCGACGGCGTGCCGGTCGACGGGCCCGGACCTGACCGGGGAGTGGTCTTCCAGCAGTACGCGCTCTTTCCCTGGCGTACCGCCCTGGCGAACGTCGCGTTCGGGCTGGAGGCCAGGGCCGTGCCGAAGGGCGAGCGCACCGAACGGGCCCGGCACTATCTCGACCTGGTCGGGCTGAGCGGGTTCGAGCAGCGCTACCCGCACGAGCTGTCCGGAGGGATGCGCCAGCGCGTCGCGATCGCGCGGAGCCTGGCCTGTGATCCGGAGGTGCTGCTGATGGACGAGCCGTTCGCCGCCCTCGACGCGCAGACCCGTGAGTCGCTGCAGGAGGAACTCCTCCTCATCTGGCAGAAGACCGGCAAGACCGTGGTGTTCATCACCCACGGCATCGACGAGGCCGTCTACCTGGGAGAGCGGGTGGCGGTGATGACGTCGCGGCCCGGCCGGATCAAGCACGTGCTCGACATCGGCTTCGACTCCCGTGACGGAGACCTGCGCGCCGATCGGCGCTTCGGCGAATACCGCCACCACGTCTGGACCCTGCTGCGCGACGAGGTCGCCGCCGCCCAGGAACAGGAGCGAGCCCGTGGCTGACACCGTCACCACCTCCCGCGTCCCCGCGGTGACCGGACCGGCCGGAACCGGCGCCGAGACCAGGACCGAGGCCTTGGCCGTGACCGTGACCGAGACCGAGACCGAGACCGCCGCGGCGGCGGGCCGCCGTCGCTGGACGGGGTCGTGGCCCGCGCTGCTCGCGCGGCGGACGCTCGCCCTCGTGCTGCTGGCCGCGGCCTGGGAGGTGCTGCCCAGGACCGGGCTGGTCGACCCCGTGTTCGTGCCGCCGCTCTCACAGGTGCTGGCCGCCTGGTACGACCTGCTGCTCAGCGGGCAACTGGCCGAGCACTTCGAGGCGTCGCTGATCCGCTCCCTCGGCGGGTTCGGCCTCGCCATCGTGGTGGCCATCCCCCTCGGACTGGCCATCGGCTGGTACCGCCCGGTCGCCGACTTCCTCAGCCCGGTGCTCGAACTGTTCCGCAACACCTCCGCCGTGGCGCTGCTGCCGGTGTTCATCCTGATCCTCGGCCTCGGCGAGCCGTCGAAGATCGTGTTCGTCTTCTACGCCTGCTCGTGGCCGATCCTGCTGAACACCATCAGCGGAGTGAAGACCGTCGAGCCGCTTCTGGTGAAGTCGGCCCGCTCCATGGGGCTCGGGCCGCTGCGCCTGTTCCAGAAGGTGATCCTCCCGGCGGCCGTGCCCACCGTCTTCACCGGTGTCCGGCTGGCCGGGGCGACCTCGATCCTCGTCCTGCTCTTCGCCGAGATGGTCGGCGCCAAGGCCGGCCTCGGCTACCTCGTCCAGGACGCCCAGTTCAACTTCCGCATCCCCGACATGTACGCCGGGATCATCACGATCTCGGCGCTCGGCCTGCTGTTCAACCTGCTCCTGCTCCGCGTGGAGCGCCGCTTCTCGACCTGGAGGACCGTCTGATGACCACCCGGAAGCTCCATCTGAACGCCTTCCTCATGGGCGTGGGGCATCACGAGGCCGCCTGGCGCCATCCGCGCACCGAGCCCGCCCGGCTCACCGACGTACGGCACTACCAGCAGCTCGCCCGGATCGCCGAGCGGGGCAGGCTCGACTCGGTGTTCCTCGCCGACGGGCTGGCCCTGCACGGGGACGTCCGGCACAACGCGCTCGGCGGGCTCGAACCCCTCACGCTGCTGTCGGCGCTGGCCGCGGTCACCGACCACGTCGGCCTGATCGCCACCGCGTCCACCACCTACGGCGTGCCGTTCCACCTCGCCCGCGCGTTCGCCTCCCTCGACCACATCAGCGGGGGGCGGGCCGGATGGAACATCGTGACCTCCGCGGGTGAGGCCGAGGCCCGCAACTTCGGCATCGAGCGGCCCGCCCACGCCGACCGCTACGCGCGGGCGGACGAGTTCCTGGAGGTGGTCACCAAGCTGTGGGACAGCTGGGAGGACGACGCCGTCGTCGGCGATCGCCAGGCGGGTCTGTACGCCGACAGCCGGAAAATCCACCCGGTCAGGCACGCGGGGCGCTATTTCCGGGTGAACGGGCCGCTCAACACGTCCCGGACCCCGCAGGGGCGCCCGCTGCTGGTGCAGGCCGGCTCGTCCGAGGACGGCAAGGAGTTCGCCGCCCGGC
The DNA here is from genome assembly GCF_017896165.1 of Microbispora oryzae. GTDB lineage: Bacteria > Actinomycetota > Actinomycetes > Streptosporangiales > Streptosporangiaceae > Microbispora > Microbispora oryzae. The sequence continues at coordinate 56,167 of NZ_JAFCNB010000022.1, read as the reverse complement.
ACGCCGAGGCCGTCTTCACCGCCCAGCAGACCCTCGCCGAGGGCCAGGAGTTCTACGCCGACCTCAAGGGCCGCCTGGTCCACTACGGCAGGCAGCCCGGGGAACTGCTGATCCTGCCCGGTCTGTCCCCGATCATCGGGTCCACCGAGCGGGAGGCGCTGCTGCTGGAGAAGGAGCTGGAAGACCTCATCATCCCCGAGTACGGCCTGGCGCAGCTGTCCACCATGGTCGGCATCGACCTGACAACGGACGACCTGGACCGGCCCCTGCCGGACGTGCCCGTCGAGACGGAGGGGGCGCAGAGCCGCCGGAAGCTGGTCGTCGACCTCGCCCGCCGGGACGACCTGACCGTGCGGCAGCTGCTCGTCCGCCTGGCCGGCGGGCGGGGGCACCGGGTCGTGGCCGGCACGCCGGAGCAGATCGCCGACGAGATCCAGGAGTGGTTCGAGAACGGCGCGGCCGACGGGTTCAACATCATGCCGCCGGTCCTGCCGGGCGGCCTGGAGGACTTCGTGGACCACGTCGTCCCCGAACTGCAGGTGAGAGGGCTGTTCCGGACCGAGTACGAAGGCCGGACCCTGCGCGAGAACTACGGCCTCGCCCGGCCCGCGTCGCGGTACGCGCTGAGCCGGCGCCTCGAGGTGGTCGGGTCGTGAGTTCCCCCGCCTGACGGGCGTCCGGCGGGCCGCCGGCCCGTCCGAAATCACCGAAGCCCCGGCCGTGACCGTACGGCCGGGGCTTCGGTGACGTTCAGGCCGCGATGGGGGAGTAGGCGGCGGCGTCGCCGGTCAGCACCGTGCTGGGCCGTCCGTCCGTGCCGACCGGAACGCTCCCCGCGATGGTGACGCGGTGCAGGCGGCGCGGCCGGTCGCCGAAGTCGTGCACGACCCGGTGCTGGGTGGCGCGGTTGTCCCAGACGGCGACGTCGCCCGCGGCCCAGCGCCAGCGCACGGTGTTCTCCACCTGGGTGACCGCGTCCTGGAACAGCCGGATGACCGAGTCCGAGACGGACGACGGCAGCCCGCTGATCCGGCGGGCGAAGTCGCCCAGCAGGATCGACCGCTCCCCGGTCTCCGGATGCACCCGTACGACGGGATGTTCGGTCTCGAAGACGGTGGAGGCGAAGACCGCGGCGTGGGCCCGCGCCCGCTCGGGGTTGTCTGAGCCGGAGATCCGCGCGTAGTCGAACTGGTTGGTGTGGACGGCGCGCAGCCGGTCGGCCAGGTCGCGCAGCTCGGTGGGCAGGTGCGCGTACGCGGCGGCGGTGTTCGCCCACAACGTGTCGCCGCCCGCCTCGGGCACGGTGAGCGCCCGCAGCACGGAGGCGGCCGGCGGCCGGTCGACGAAGGTGACGTCGGTGTGCCAGCGGTCGACCTTCTGGCCGTCGCGGTAGTCGAGGTCGAGGATGTGGGCGTTTCCGCCGAGAGAGGGAACGGTCGGATGAGCCGTGGTCGGCTCGCCGAGCAGCTCGGCGAAGGCGACCTGGCCGCGCTCGTCGAGATGCCCCTGCCCGCGGAAGAAGACCACCTTGTGGGTGAGCAGGGCCCGGCGGATCTCGGCGACCACGTCCGCGGGGAGATCGCCGCCGAGACGCACACCGGTGATCTCGGCTCCGATGCGGCCTGCGACGGGGGTGACGGTGAGCGATGACATCGAGTTCTGGTCCTTCCGGTAGGGGGAGATCCGTTGACAGATTAACCCACTTTTCCTACTTTATTAATAGGTATTCCCTTCGCGGCCACGGCCGAACCACCGAAAGGCCCACCCCCCGATGTCCAGAAGTCGCCTTCTGCCGGCCGGTCTCTCCTTGTTCCTGTTACTCACCCTGGCCGCCTGCGGCACGCGCGGCGAGAAGAGCGCGGCGGCCGGTGCCGCCGGGCCGGTGAAGGGCGGCACGCTCACGTTCGCCGTCAACACCGAACCCTCCACCTGCCTCGACCCCCACCAGAGCCCCGCCGACGTGGCCGGCCTGTTCACCCGCCCCGCGCTGGACTCACTCGTGTCCCTCGACGCCGAGGGGAGGATCCACCCCTGGCTGGCCACCAAGTGGACGGTCTCGCCGGACCAGAAGACGTACACGTTCACGCTGCGCGAGGGCGTGAAGTTCTCCGACGGCACGCCCTTCGACGCCGCGGCGGTCAAGGCCAACCTGGACCACATCGTCGCCCCGGCGACCAAGTCGCAACTCGCCGCGGGATACATCGAGCCGTACAAGGGCAGCGAGGTCACCGGCCCGCTGACGGTGAAGGTCCACTTCGGCAGGCCGTACTCGCCGTTCCTGTCCGCCCTGGCCACGGCCTACTTCGGCATCGAGTCGCCGCGGTCGCTCAAGCAGCCGCAGGACGCGCTGTGCAAGAAGGTCGTCGGGTCCGGGCCGTTCGTGATCGACGAGTACGTCCAGCAGAAGAGCATCACCTACCACCGCAACCCCGGCTACGACTGGGCGCCGGAGGGCGCCGGGCACACCGGGCCGGCGTACCTGGACAAGCTGGAGATCAAGGTCATCACCGAGGACTCGGTCCGGCTCGGCGCGCTGACCAGCGGACAGGTCGACGGGATCGCCAGCGTGCCGCCGGTGAACGTCAAGCAGGTGCGGGCCGATCCCCGGCTGACCGTCACCACGCGGCAGGCGCCGGGCGGCAACTACAACTACTACCCGAACACCACCTCGGGGCCCTTCGCCGACAAGCGGGTCCGGGAGGCGTTCCGCGACGGCATCGACTTCGCGACGATCGTCAGGAACCTCTACTTCGGGGCGTTCCAGCCCGCGGCGAGCCCCATCTCCCCGTCCACCGACGGATACGACAGGACACTCGAGGGCAGGACGGAGTACGACCCCGCGGCGGCGGGCCGTCTGCTGGACGAGGCCGGCTGGTCCGGCCGGGACGCCGAGGGCTACCGGACCAAGGACGGCAGGCGACTGACGATCCGCTGGGGATTCCTCAAGGCGGCCGCCCGTGAGCAGCGCGACACGCTGGCCGAGCAGATCCAGGCGGAGGCCAAGAAGATCGGCTTCGACGTGCAGTTCGTCGCCGGCACCGTCAACGAATGGCTGGAGAGATACCCCAAGGGCGACTATGACCTCGTCGACTTCAGCTGGCAGCGCGCCGACGGCGACACCCTGCGCAACCTGTTCGGCACCTCCAGCATCCCCACGGCCGCCAAGTTCGGGCAGAACGCCGCCCGCCTGTCCGACAAGGACGTCGACGGCTGGCTGAGCGACGCGCTGGACACGACCGACCAGGCCAAGCGGGCCGAGCTGTACGCCAAGGTGCAGCAGCGGGTCACCGGCGAGGCCGCGGTCTTCCCGGTCTACGTGTTCACCTACCTGCTCGGGGCCTCCAGGAAGGCGCACGGCATCGGCTGGGAGCCGCAGGCGTACCCCACCTTCTACGACGCCTGGGTCGAGCAGGCATGACCGCCGTCGCCGTACCGGCCGCCCGGACGCGAGCCCGGGCGGCCCGCCCGGCGCTGGTGCGGCTGGGCACGTCCGTCATGGTGCTGTGGGGGGCGGTGACGGTCGCGTTCGCCGGCCTCCACCTCACCCCGGGCAACGTCGTCGACCTGCTGATCGGCAGCAGCACCGTCACGCCCGAGGTCCGCGCCCGGATCGTCGCCGACTACGGGCTGGACCGGCCGCTGGTCGTCCAGTACCTCACCTACCTGGGCCGGGTGCTGCACGGCGACCTGGGCCAGTCGTACCAGCTGCACCAGCCGGTCGCCTCGGCGATCGGCGCGCAGGTCGGCTCGTCGGTCCAGCTCATGCTCTCCTCGTTCACCCTGGCGGTCGTGGTCTCGGTCACGGTCGCGGTGCTGACCGCGGGCCGCCGGTGGGCGCGGGCGGTCTTCTCCGGCATCGAGCTCGTCGGCGTCTCCATCCCGTCGTTCTGGGCGGGGATCCTGCTGCTCACCGTTTTCTCGTTCGGGCTGGGGCTCTTCCCCGCCACCGGCGGGGACGGGCCGGAGAGCCTGGTCCTGCCGTCCGTCGCGATGGCGATCCCGGTCGTCGCGACGCTCAGCCAGGTGCTGCGCGAGGGCCTTGAGCTCACGCTGGAGGAGCCGTTCGTGCTCACCGCGCGCTCGCGCGGCATGTCCGATCTCGGCGTACGGCTGCGGCACGCGCTCCGGCACGCCCTGATCCCTGCGGTCACCCTGGCCGGCTGGCTGGTCAGCTACCTGTTCGGCGGAGCTGTGATCATCGAGTCGGTCTTCTCCCGGCAGGGCATCGGGCGACTGACCCTCGCGGCCGTCGTCAACAAGGACCTGCCGGTCGTGATGGGCGTCGTCCTGATCGCCTCGCTGCTCTACGTCGTGATCAACATCCTGCTCGACCTGCTCTATCTGGCCGTCGACCCGCGACTGCGAGGTGCCTGAGTGACCGCGTCCACCGTCGCGTCCCCCGTGCTCGTGATCGGGCGCGGACGGCGCCGAGCGCCCCGCGCCGGAGTCTGGGCGGCCGCCGCGTTCCTGCTGGTCCTGGCGGTGATCGTGGTCGCGCCCGGCCTGGTGGCGCACGGATCGCCCGATCTCGCCGACGCCGTCTCGGCGCTCCGCCCGCCCGGCGGCGGCCACCCGCTCGGCACCGACGCCAACGGCCGCGACGTGTTCTCGCGCATCGTGTACGGGGCGAGGCCGTCGGTGCTGGCCGGGCTGACCGCCACCGCCCTCGCCGTGACCGGAGGCACCGCCGTCGGGCTGCTGGCCGCGCTCGGCGGGCGGGTGCTCGACGAGATCGCCATGCGCGTCGTCGACGTGCTGCTCTCGCTGCCCGGACTGCTGCTGGCCCTGCTGGTCATCGCCGTCGTCGGCCCGGGGACGCTCAACGCCGTCCTCGCCATCGCCGCGTACACGCTGCCCGGCTACGCCCGCCTGGTCCGCGCGCAGACCATGGTCATCCGCCGGTCCGGCTACGTCGAGGCGGCCGTCTCACTCGGTCTGACCAGGGCCGGCGTCATCGCCCGGCATGTGCTGCCCAACGCGGTCGCGCCGCTGCTGGTGGTCGCCACGATCGAGGTCGGCACCGCGCTGGTCGCGGCCTCCTCGCTCAGCTTCCTCGGCCTCGGCCCCCGGCCGCCCGCCCCGGAGTGGGGGGCGATGCTGTCGGCCGGGCGCGACTACTTCTCCGTCGCGTGGTGGGTCGCGCTCTTCCCCGGCCTGGCCATCACCCTCACCGTCCTGTCCGTCACGGTCGTCGGCCGCCACCTGCGGCGGCGCGTCGAAGGGAGGCTGCCGTGATCCCCGGCCAGCGGCTCGCCCCGATCGTCGAGGTGTCCGATCTGCGCGTCTCGTTCGGCACGATCGAGGCGGTCCGTTCGATCTCCTTCACGGTGCGCCCGGGGGAGTGCGTCGCCGTCGTCGGAGAGTCGGGCTCGGGTAAGAGTGTCACGGCCCGCACGCTGATCGGGCTCACCGGCCCGGACGCCCGGGTGACCGCGCGGTCGCTCGTCGTGGCCGGCCGCGACGTCTCCGCCTACGGCGAGCGGCAGTGGCGGGCGGTGCGGGGCGGCCAGGTCGGCTACGTCCTGCAGGACGCGCTGGTCTCGCTCGACCCGCTGCGACCCGTCGGCAAGGAGATAGCCGAGACGCTGCGGCTCCACCGGGCCGTGCCCCGCGCGGACGTGCGGCGGCGCGTGGCCGAGCTGCTGCGCGAGGTCGGCGTGCCGGAGCCCGAGCTGCGGGCCGCGCAGTACCCGCACCAGCTCTCCGGCGGGCTGCGCCAGCGGGCGCTGATCGCCTCGGCGGTCGCCTGCGAGCCGCCGCTGCTGATCGCCGACGAGCCGACCACCGCCCTGGACGTCACCGTGCAGGCGCAGATCCTGCGGCTGCTGGCCGAGCGCCGCCGGGCCGGGGCCGGGCTGCTGCTGATCAGCCACGACCTCGCGGTGGTGGCGGAACTGGCCGACCGGGTGCTCGTGATGAAGGACGGGACGGTCGTCGAGGAGGGGCCCACGGGCGACGTGCTGGGCGCGCCCCGGCACGCCTACACGCGCCGGCTCCTCGCTGCGGTGCCCTCCGAGCACGGCAGGGGCACCCGGCTCACCGTTCCGGAGGACGGCCCGGCCGCGCCTCCGGCGGCGCCTCCGCCGCCCGGCGGGGTGGTGATCAGGGCATCCGGTCTGGCCAAGTCGTTCACCGGGCCGGACGGGCGGCGCAGGCCGGCCGTCGACGGGGTGTCGTTCGAGCTGCGCGCGGGGGAGACGCTCGGGCTGGTGGGGGAGTCGGGCTCGGGCAAGACCACCACGGCCCGTCTCGTGCTGGGGCTGGTGGAGCCCGACGCGGGCGAGGTGGAGATCGACGGGAGGTCCTGGCGGAGACTGGGCTCCGCCGGACGGCGCGCGCTGCGGCGGCACATCCAGGTGATCTACCAGGACCCGCTCAGCTCGTTCGACCCTCGTTTCACGGTGTGGCGGATCCTCGCCGAGGCGCTCGCCGTCGGCGGCGAGCCGCGCCGCACCCGGCGCGACCGCGCGGCCGAGCTGCTCGGGCAGGTCGGCCTGGAGGCGTCCCTCCTGGACAGCAGGCCGCTGCGGCTGTCCGGAGGACAACGTCAGCGGGTGGCGATCGCGCGGGCGCTGGCGCCCCGGCCCCAGGTGATCGTCTGCGACGAGCCGGTCTCCGCGCTGGACGTGTCGATCCAGGCCCAGGTGCTCGACCTGCTCGCCGACCTGCAGGCCGAGCTGGGTATGGCCTATCTGTTCATCTCCCACGACCTTGGCGTGGTCCAGCACGTCAGCGATCGGGTGCTGGTCATGCGGGACGGCCGGGTGGTGGAGTCGGGAGACGTCCGCCAGGTCTTCACCGAGCCGCGCGCGGCGTACACGCGTGAGCTGCTGGCGGCGATACCCCGGCTGGAGCCCCGGGCTCGCGACGAGGAGGCAGTGGCATGACGTACGACATCGGAATCGTCGGGGCGGGCGTGCACGGCGTGTCGGCCGCGTTCCAGCTGGCCCGGCGCGGCGTGCCCGTGGCCGTGTTCGACCGGGGCCCGATCTCGGGAGGGCCCACCGGCCGGTCGGGCGGCATCTGCCGGGCCTACTACACCGATCCGTTCCTGGCGGAGACCGCGCGCGACGGCATCGCGTTCCTCGCCGGCTTCGCGGAGCGGACCGGCGGGCACCAGTCGGGCTTCCGCCGGACCGGCGCCTTCTATCTGCACGGGCCCGGCGACGTGGCCGCCGCGGCCGAGACCGCCGCGCGGCTCGGCTCGCTCGGCGTGGAGAGCGAGCTCGTCGGAGCGGACCGGCTGCCCGGCAGGCTGCCGTACCTCGATCTGGACGGCGTCGCCGTCGCGGTCTGGGAGGCGAACGCCGGTTACGCCGACCCGTACGCGACGACGACCGGGCTGGCCGCGGCGGCGCGGCACCTCGGGGCGGTGTTCCACCCCGGCCTGCCGGTCGTGGCGCTGGCCGAGAACGCCCGAGGGGCGGCGGTGGTCACCTCCGACGGCCGGGAGCACCGGTTCGGGCGGCTGCTCGTGGCCGCGGGCCCGTGGACCGCCCCGCTGCTGCGGCCGCTCGGCGTCGACCTGCCGCTGACCGTGGAACGGCACGTCGTGGCGGTCGCCGAGCACGACCCGGCGGACACCGCGGGCCTCGTCCCGCACGTCCTGATCGACATCGCCGGCGGCTACTACACGACCCCGCAGCCCCGCACGCAGTATCTCGTCGGCGGAGTCATCTCGGCCTCCGCCGCCGACCCCGACGACTTCGCCGCGCCCCGCCCCGGTGAGCTGGACAGGCTCGCCGCGGCCGCCGGCGCGCGCTCGGCGGCCCGCCGCCGCGCCAAGGTCGTCGGCGGCTGGGCCTCCCTCTACGACGTGAGCCCCGACTGGCAGCCCGTCGCCGGTCAGGTCGGCGAGCACATCTTCGTCGACGCGGGCACCAGCGGCCACGGGTTCAAACTCGCGCCCGCCTGGGGCGAGCACGTCGCCCGGCTGCTCCTCGACGAGCCCGACCCCCGATTCGCCGCCTTCGGCCCCGCCCGCTCCGGCACCGGCGGCGAGCTCGCCGCCGGGTTCGGCCCTGCCCGCATCCTCGGCTGATCCACCACACGATGACAAGGAGACCCATGACCACCCACGCACCCGCTTACGCGAGCCCCGCCGACGTGGCCGCCAACGGTCCGTACGGACCCGGCCGGACCGACCGCCCGGGGCCCCTCTACCCGTTCCGGGGCCGGATCGCCGCCGACGGATCCGGCGAATATCCGGCCGAACCCGGCCGCTACCACCTGTACGTCTCCTACACGTGCCCGTGGGCGCAGCGCGTCGCCATCGTGCGCGACCTGGCCGGGCTGCGTGACGTCGTGTCGTTGTCGTACGTGGACGACGACCGGGACGCGCGCGGCTGGGCGTTCCGCGAGCGGCGCGGGCCCGACCCGGTCAACGGCTTCACGCTCCTGTCGGAGGCGTACGACGCCACCGAGCCCGGATATCCCGGCCACATCTCCGTGCCGGTTCTGTGGGACCGGCGGACGAACCGGATCGTCAGCAACGACTACCCCCAGATCCCCGTCGATCTCGGCACCCGGTTCGCCCAGTGGGCCGTCTCGGGCCTTGACCTCTACCCGGCCGGCCTGCGGGACGAGATCGAGGCGCTGGACGAGGAGATCGCCCGTGAGGTCAGCCACGGCGTGCTCCAGGTCGCCAGGGCCTCGGCGCAGGAGGAGTACGAGCGGCGGCGTGCGCGGGTGACCGCCGCGCTCGACCGGCTCGACGCCCGCCTGGCCGGCGGGCGGTACCTGTTCGGCGACCGCCTCACCGAGTCCGACGTGCAGCTGTGGGTGGTGCTGGTCCGATTCGACCTGCTGCACAACCCGCTGGCCGGAATCAGCGAGCGGCCGCTGACGGGCTACCCCAACCTCTGGGCGTACGCCAGGGATCTGTACACGATCCCGGCGTTCCGGGAGACCACCGACTTCACCGCGTTCCGGTTCCCCGGCACGCCCGCCCATTCCGGCGACGGGCCGGTGCGGATCGAGGTCGCGCCGCGCGAGGCGGACTGGGACGAGCCGCCCGGGCGTTAGAGGCCGGCCGCCGTCCAGGCCTCGGCGAGGAGGTCCTGGGAGCGGACGCGGTCGGCGTGGTCGTGGGCGATCGTGGTCACGAGGAGTTCGTCGGCGCCCGTCGCCTCCTTGAGCACCCGCAGTCCCTCGACCACGCCGCCGGGCGTCCCCACGAACCGGGTGTCCACACGGTCCGCGACGAGCGCCCGGTCCTCGTCCGTCCACACGTGCGCGGAGGCGTCCTCCGGGGAGAGGTACCGCATGGCCCCCGCGCCCGTCCGGATGCTGCGCACCCACAGGCCGTACGGCTCCGCGACACGGCGGGCCTCGGCGTCGGTGTCCGCGACCAGGACGTCGGCGGACACCATGACATGCGGCGCGGGATACGCCTGCGACGGCTTGAAGGCGTCCCGGTAGGCGTCCACCGCCTCCAGCACGGAGGCCGGGCTCACGTGGTAGTTCGCCGCGAACGGCAGCCCGCGCTCGGCCGCGACCTGGGCGCTCTGACCGCCGCTGCTGCCCAGGATCCACAGCTCCACCTCGGCGCCCTCTCCCGGCTGGGCGTGCGCCTCGTGCCCCTCGTCGGATCGGTAGTGTCCTCCGAGCAGCGCCACGATGTCGTCGACCTGACCGGCGAAGTCGGGCGTCTCGGCCCCGGGCTGCTGCAACAGCCTGTGGGCCAGCGCGAACAGCGGAGAGTGGACGAGCCCGGCGAACGAGAACGGCGGCGGGATCAGCAGGCCGCGCACCGTGCGGGCCGCCACAGGGGCCGCGGGCTCGGAGGTAGCGGGCTCGGGGGCCGCCGGCTCGGGGCGCGCGGCGCGCAGCTCACGCGCCCGCTGGCCGGAGCGGCCGAGCCCCAGGTCGATCCGGCCGGGGTGCAGGGCGTCGAGCGTGCCGAACTGCTCCACGACGGTGAGCGGCGTCTGGTGGCCGAGCTGGACCGCGCCGGAGCCGACCCTGATCCGGCTGGTGGCCGCGGCCACCGCGCCGATGAGGACCGCGGGCGCGGAACTCGCCACGCCGGGCGTGAGGTGGTGCTCCGCCAGCCAGTAGCGGTGATAGCCGGCGTCGTCCGCCCGCCTGGCGAGATCGACCGTGTTGCGCAGCGCCTCGCGCGGGGTGCTCCCGGCCGAGATGGGGGAGAGGTCGAGGATGGACAGGCGGGTCATGACGGTCCTCCCGTGGGGAACGGCCTGCTGGGGATCTCTTTCCGCAGGACGGGCGCGATGTCGCTCTGGAACAGCTCCAGCGACGCCCGGTGCTGTGCGTCGGTGAGCCCGTCGGCCTCCGCCTGGACGTGCATCACCTCGTGGCCCAGCAGTTCGTGGTAGCGGTGCACCTTGTCGACGATCTGCTGCGGGCTGCCGACGAGGATGGAGCTGCGTTCGATGGCGTCCTCCAGGGTGGGGAACACCGGGTCGAGGCCCCGCCTCTTCAGGAACGCCACCCGGGCGTCGAAGATCGGCCGGTAGGTCTCGACGGCGTCCTGCGATCGGGGCGTGGCGTAGTAGCCGGCGCTGCCCGCTCCCACCAGGGCGTCGGCCGGGTCGTGGCCGTGGTGCTCCCAGCGCTCGCGGTAGTACCGGACCAGTTCCGCGTACGGTTCGACGGGGTTGGTGACGTTGGCGGAGAAGAGCGGATCGCCGTACTGGGCGGCGAGGTCCACCGATTCCCTGCTGGTGGCGCTGCCGTGCCAGACCCGGACGGGCCGCTGCAGCGGCCGGGGGAGCACCTCGGCGTCGGTCAGGGGCGGCCGGAAGCGGCCCGACCAGGTCACCTTGTCCTCCCGCCAGAGCCGCCGGAACAGCTCGTAGCCCTCGCGGTTGCGGTCCCACTGGTCCGCGTCGGTCACGTGGAACAGCTCGGCCTGCGCGGTGCCGTTGCCCTTGCCGATGATCAGCTCCAGGCGTCCCCCGGAGAGGTGGTCCAGGGTCGAATAGTCCTCGAACGCCCTGACCGGGTCGAGCAGGCTCAGCGTGGTCACCGCGGTGAACAGCCTGATCCTGCTGGTCAGGGCCGCGATGTGGCTCAGCACCACGGGTGGGGCCGAGGACAGGAACGGCCGCTCGTGCCGTTCGCCGAACGCGAAGCCGTCGAACCCCAGCTCCTCGGCGAGGACGGCGGCCGCGACGACCTCCCGGAACCGCTCGGTCTCCGGTTTCACCTCTCCGGTCAGCGGATGGGGCAGTTGGAACGCGAGCGTCAGCGCCAGGAATCTCATGGCCGGGGGACCTCCCTCGTCACGCGGATCGTGCGGGTACGCGAGGCCGCTCCGCGCCTCGTCTCCGCGATGGGGACGGCGTTCATGACACCTTCGCGTAGCGGCTGCCGGGACGGGGCAGGCCGAGCCGTCCCCGCAGGTCGGCGGTCTCGTACGCCGCCCGGAACGCGTTCCGGGCCCGCAGTTCGGGCACCAGGCCCCGGGTGATGGCCGTCAGATCGTGGGGCAGCTCGCCCGGCCGGAGGCGGAATCCGTCCAGCCCCGCCTCCCGCCAGTCGAGCAGCAGCCCGGCGAGCCCTTCCGGGGTCCCGGTGAAGACATGGGCGTCCGAGACGAGCTCGCCTCCGTCGAGCTCGTCCAGGCGTGCCTTCCGGCCGGCCGCGCCGTCCGCGTCGAGGAAGACCACCAGATCCCCGAAGATCTTCAACGGCGCCCCGGGGCGGCCGACGGCGGCCTCCGCCTCCCGCACCCGTCCGACGATGGCGGCGGCGTCGGCCCGGTCGCGCGGCGTGACGTACACGACGTCGGACGACCGGGCGGCGAACTCGTAGGGCAGCGTGTCGTGGGCGAGAGAGGTCACCAGCGGCTGGCCCTGCGGGGAGCGCGGCGTGATCGACGGGCCCCGCACGCTGAACCACTCACCGCGGAAGTCGATGTAGTGCAGCCGTTCGCGGTCGATGAACCGGCCGGTCGCGACATCGCGGATCTCCGCGTCGTCCTCCCAGCTGTCCCACAGGCGGCGGACCACCTCGACCGCGTCCGCCGCCTCGCCGAACAGGTCAGCCACGCTGCTGGTGGAGGCGGGATCCGGGTCGTCGGAGAGGTCCAGCGGAGGCAGGACGCGGCGGCCGAAGTGCCGGGCCTGGTCCGGCCGGGGGGAGAGCCGGGGACGCCAGCCGGCCCGGCCGCGGCTGATGTGGTCGAGGGACGCGATACCGATCGCGACGTGGAACGGCTCGGTGTGAGTCGTGCTGGTGGTCGGCACGAGACCGATCCGCGAGGTGAGCGGGGCCACGGCCGACGCGATCAGCACCGCGTCGAGTCGTCCGCGCACCTGGTCGAGCCGCCCGTCGAGCTCGTTGAGGTGGGTCGACTGGAGGCCGAGCGCGTCCTCGAACGTGACGAAGTCGAGCAGGCCGCGCTCGGCCTCCGTGACGAGCTCCGCCCAGTATCCGGGCGTGAACAGCCGGCCCGGCCGCGCGCTCCCGGACCGCCACGCGGCCGGATGCCAGCCCGCCCCGTCCAGCGCGACGGCGAGAGACAGGGTCATGAGATCTCCTCGGTGCGTGTCGTGAGGGTGCGCGGGGCCAGGCCCAGGTGGTCGCGGAGGGTGGGCCCGGTGTAGTCGGCCCGGAAGACCCCCTTCTCCTGGAGCAGCGGGACGACCTTGTCCACCAGGTCGTCCAGCCCGCCCGGGGTCAGGTGGGGCACGAAGATGAAGCCGTCGGCGGCGTCGGTCTGCACGAACCTGTCGATCTCGTCGGCCACCGATCGCGGGGTGCCGACGAAGGTCTGCGGCGCGGCCACCTCGACGACGAGCTCCCGGATCGACAGGTTCTTCTCCTCCGCCAGGGCGCGCCACTTGGCCGCCACCGCGCCGCGGTCGCCGCGGAACTGCGCGTGACCCTTGGAGACGCCGTCGTCCAGGTCAGGCTCCAGGTCGGGCAGCGGGCCGTCCGGGTCGTATCCCGACAGGTCACGGCCCCACACGGCTTCCACGAAGTAGAGCGCGGTCTGCGGGCTGACCTGCGCGCGGCGGATCTCGGCGGCCCGTTCCGCGGCCTCGGCCTCCGTGTCGCCGAGCACGTACGTCACAGCGGGAAGGATCTTGAGGTCCTCGGGCCGCCGGCCGTACGCGGCGAGCCTGCGCTTGACGTCGCGGTAGAACGCGCGGCCCTCCTCCAGCCTGCTGTGCCGGCTGAAGATCACATCGGCGGAGGACGCGGCGAACTCGCGGCCCTCGTCGGAGTCGCCGGCCTGGATGATCACCGGGTGACCCTGCGGTCCCCGGGGCGTGCTGAACACGCCGGAGATGTCGAAGTGCCGGCCTTCGTGCCGGAAGGGGGTGACGCCGCCCGGCCGCAGGAACCGTCCCGACTCCGGGTCCGCGGCGACCGCGTCGGGCGCCCACGAGTCCCACAGCTCTCTCGCGGTCTGCAGGAACTCCTTCGCCCGGGTGTACCGGTCGGCCTCGTCCAGGAAGCCACCCCGGCGGAAGTTCTCGCCGGTGAAGGCGTCGAAGCTGGTCACGACGTTCCACGCGGCCCGGCCTCCGCTGAGGTGATCGAGCGTGGCCAGCCTTCTGGCCACCTCGTACGGCTCGTTGAACGTCGAGTTCACCGTCGCGGCCAGCCCGAGACGCGTGGTCACCGCGGCCAGGGCGGAAAGGACGGTGAGCGACTCGGGGCGCCCGACGACGTCCAGGTCGTGGATCCGGCCCTTCGCCTCGCGCAGCCGCAGTCCCTCCGCCAGGAAGAAGAAGTCGAACTTCCCGCGTTCGGCCGTCTGGGCCAGGTGGCGGAACGAGTCGAAGTCGATCTGGCTGCCCGATCTGGGGTCGGACCACACGGTCGTGTTGTTCACGCCGGGGAAGTGCGCGGCGAGATGGATCTGCTTGGTCATCGGGGCTCCTGATGGCGGTGGGGTCCAGGCGGGACGCACCCGGTGGCCCTCGTGGCTGCTCCGAGGTGGGGGCGGAGCCGTGCCGGATGCCTCCGGCACGGCCACCGCTCAATAAACCTAGTAATAGAGTAGGAAAAAAGGGTTTTACCGTCAATGTCCCGGGGCCCAAGGGTGGCGGCTAATAGCTGTCATTACCTACCAGTTTTATGGGATACTCTCGTCATGGGCCTGGACTCGATCCGCTCGTCGAGTGAGCGCACAGCGCCTCGCGTCGCCGGACGCGCGGCGCCGGCCGTGTCACCCGGTATCCGCAAACCCCTGCCGCCCGACCTGTTCGCTCTGCACGGCACGAACGCGGAGACCCGTTGGGAGGCGCTTCGCGACGAGGGCTATCTCACGCCGAACGACCTCTTCTTCGTCCGCAACCACACGGCGACGCCGCTGATCGACGCCGCCACGTGGCGGCTCACGTTCTGGGGCTCCGGCCTGCGCGCGGGACCGGTGGACCTCACCTACCGCGAGCTCCTCGACATGCCGGCCGAGACGGTGACGGCGTTCGTCGAGTGCGCGGGCAACGGCCGGAGCCTGTACGAGACGCAGCAGAAGCAGAACGTGTCGGGCACTCCGTGGGGGCTGGGCGCGGTGGGCACCGCCCGGTGGCGCGGCGTGCGCCTGGCGGCGCTCCTGGAGCGGGCGGGGATGACCGGCGCGGCCGTGGCGCTGATGCCGCGCGGTCTGGACGGCGACTACGCCGAAGCGGGGGAGAATCTGGGCCGGGTGCGCCGCCCGCTCCCCGTGGCCAAGGCACTGGACGACGTGCTGGTGGCGTACGAGATGAACGGGCGGCCGCTGCCGCCCGACCACGGCCATCCCGCGCGCCTGGTCGTGCCGGGGTGGGTCGGTGTCGCCTGGACCAAGTGGCTGGGCGACATCGAGGTGTCGGCGGAGCCGCTGGAGTCTCCGTGGAGCACCCGCCTCTACCGCATGCGCGGCCCCGGTCACCCGCCCGAGGGCGGCCCGCCGCTGACCCGGGTGGGGATCAGGAGCGCCTTCGAACTGCCCTGGCCGGCCCGTCTGGAGGCCGGGCGCGAGCACCTGCTGTGCGGCCGTTCGTGGTCGGGCGGCGGACGGGTGGTCCGGGTCGACGTCAGCGCCGACGACGGCGTCACCTGGCGGCCGGCACGTCTGCGCGACGATCGCGAACCGCTGGGGTGGACCCGGTGGGACATCCCCTGGGCTCCCCGGGTCGCCGGCGAGCACCGGCTGCTCGCGCGGGCCGCCGACGAGACGGGCGCGACGCAGCCCGATCACGCGCCGTACAACACCCTCGGATACGCGTTCGACGCGGTGGCGCGTCACCCCGTCATCGTGCGCTGACCGGTCCACGCCCTCGGGGTGCGGGCGGCACGGTGTCAGCGCACTCCGGCGGGTTCCCGTACGGCTGCCGCGCCCCGCTTACCGGCGGTCTCCAGCGCGAAGCTGACGCTCACGAGGACGAGCCCGATGACGCCGAGGCCCACGCCGACCCAGGCCGGGGCGACATAGCCGAAGCCGTGCGCGATCACGAGGCCGCCGAGGAACGCGCCCAGGCTGTTGGCGATGTTCATGGCCGACTGGGTGACGGCCGCGCCCATCATCTGCGCGCCGGGCACGATGTTGATGAGGCGCGACTGCATGGGCGGGCCGAGGATCAGGCACGCCGCGCCCACGAGGAAGGCGCCGGCGAAGAGCCCGGCGGGCCAGTGGGCGACCAGGGCGAAGATCGCCATCGCGGCGATGAACAGCGGGAATCCAATCATCAGGGTCAGCCGCAGGTCGCGGTCGGCGGCCCAGCCGCCCGCGACGTTGCCGACGGTCATGCCGAGCCCCACGGCGACGAGCACCCAGGGGACCGTCGACGCGGACAACTCCGCGACGTGGGTGGTGATGGGCGCGATGTAGCTGTCGATCGCGAAGAAGCCGCCGAAGCCGAGCGACGCCGTGGCGGCGGCCAGCCACACCTGCGGGGCGCGGAAGGCCCGCAACTCGCTGCGGGCCGAGCCGTTCGGATGCACGTCGACCTTCGGCACGGTGGCGAGCACGGCCAGGAGCGTCACCACGAACACCGCGGCGATGGCGAGATAGGCGACCCGCCACCCGGCGGCCTGGCCGAGCCGGGTGATCGCGGGGACGCCGACGACATTGGCCACCGTGAGGCCGCCGAGCGCGACGGCGAACCCCTTGCCGTGGCTGCCCGGACCCATGATGGAGGCGGCGATGAGCCCCGCCGCGCCGAAGTAGGCTCCGTGGGGCAGGGCGGCCACGAAACGGGCGACGAGGACGAGGCCGAACGCCGGGGCGAGCGCCGACGCGACGGTGCCGGCGATGAAGATCGCGAGCAGGGTGATCAGCATCGTCTTGCGCGGCAACCGGGCGGTCAGCGCCGCGGCGGCCGGCGCGCCGACGACCACCCCGAGGGCGTAGGTGGTGATCATCCACCCACCGCGGGCGACCGCCTGCGAGGTGGACTGCGCGTACAGCTGGGGGAGCAGGTCGCGGGCGATGCCGGGGAGCAGCCCCATCGCGACGAACTCCGTGAGGCCGATGGCGAAGCCACCGAGGGCAAGGGCGAGGAGAGCGGACCGGCGCTGCGCCGGGGTGAGGGAGCTCATGGAAAACCTTCGTGCTCAATGGAGCGCCCCGGTGCCATGGGGGCGGTCCGGAATGCTCACGTCAAGGTGCGCTTCAGCGTATAGCAACGGTGTTGCGTAATAAGATGGCGGGGTGGTCAAACCGGCCGATCTGGATTTTCTGCGCGACTACAACGACGCCTCGGTGGTCGCCGTGGCGCGCCGTGCCCGCGTCTTCGACCGTGCGACGATCGCCTCGGCCACGGGCCTCACTCCGCAGGCGGTCTCCAAGGTCGTCGCCCGGCTGGTCGCCGCTGGTCTGGTCGAGCCCGACGGGGTGCGGCGGCAGGGCGTCGGCAAACCGGCCAGCGTCTACCGCCTCGTGCCGAACAGCCGTTACGCCATCGGCGCGCACGTGGCCCGCCGTACGCTCCGGATGGTCCTGAGCGACCTGACGGGACAGGTGCTCAACACGATCGTCGGGCCGCTGCCCCCCGACTTCACCCCGGAGCGGCTGCTCGACGAGCTCGCCGCCGGTGTCGGGAGGCTGGCCGGCGAGTGCCGGGCCGGGCGGCTCGTCGGCGTCGGGATCGGCATGGTCGGCCCGCTCGACCACGCGCAGGGCGTCGTGCGCGACGCGCACCGCCTGCGGCACTGGCACGACGTGCCGCTCCGCGAGATGGCCGCGGAACGGCTCGGCCTGCCGGTGATGCTCGACAAGGACGTGGCCGCCGGGGTCGTCGGTGAGGCGTGGCTGCGGGGGCCGCACTTCCGCGACGCCGCGCTGATCATGGTCGAGTCGGGCATCGGAGCGGGCCTGTGGCTGGGCGGCAGCGCCTACCGCGGCGCGCACACGAACGCGGGCGAGTTCGGGCACATGGTGGTCCAGACGGACGGCCCGCCCTGCGTCTGCGGCAGGCGCGGCTGCCTGGAGACACTGCACGACCGGGCGCTCGCCCGCGGAGACGTCGGGACGGCCGCCCGCGTCCTGGCCGTCGGCGTCGTCAACCTGCTGCAGACGCTCGACGTCGGCCACGTCGTCCTGGCCGGCGCCGACCTGCTTCCGCACGCCGCCGCCTATCTGGAAGCGGTACGGACGGCCGTCCGCACCGAGGTGCCGCGGGCCGACTGGCTGGCCGCCGAGGTGACCACGCCGGCCCTCGGCGTCGACGTGATCGCCGCGGGGGCGGCGATGGGCATGCTCAACGAGCGGTACGGCCTGCCCACGGGGCCGCGACCGGCAGAAGCCGCGAAGGAACGGGCCGAGGAGCCCGCCGAGGAACCCGGGGACCCCGCCGCCGCGCGCGCCGGCGGGTGATCCGGTCCGGGCGGGTCGTCAGAGAGCCGCCACGATCTCCTCGACCCGCTGCCTGGCGTCGCCGAAGAGCATCCGGCTGTTGGGCCGGAAGAACAGCGGGTTCTGCACCCCGGCGTATCCGGTGGCCATCGACCGTTTGAAGACGACCACGTTCTCCGCCTCCCACACGTGCAGGACGGGCATGCCGGCGATGGGGCTGGCCGGATCCTCGATGGCCGCCGGGTTGACGGTGTCGTTGGCGCCGATGACGAGGACCACCGACGTCCCGGGGAAGTCGTCGTTGATCTCGTCCAGCTCCAGGACGATGTCGTACGGCACCCTCGCCTCGGCGAGCAGCACGTTCATGTGGCCCGGCAGGCGCCCGGCGACGGGGTGGATGCCGAAGCGGACCTCGACCCCGCGATCGCGCAGCCTGCGGGTGAGCTCGGCCACCGGATACTGAGCCTGGGCGACCGCCATGCCGTAGCCGGGGGCGATGATCACCGACTTGGCGTCCTTCAGCAGGTCGGCGGTCTCGGCGGCGGTGATCTCCTGGTGTTCCCCGTAGTCGGCGTCGCCGGACGAGGCCGCCTCGATGCCGAACCCACCGGCGATGACGGAGATGAACGAGCGGTTCATCGCCCGGCACATGACGTACGACAGGTAGGCGCCGGACGAGCCGACGAGCGCGCCGGTGACGATCAGCAGGTTGTTGTCGAGCAGGAAGCCGGACGCGGCGGCCGCCCACCCCGAGTAGCTGTTGAGCATCGAGACGACGACCGGCATGTCGCCGCCGCCGATCGACGCGACCAGGTGCCAGCCGAGCAGCAGCGCCACGGCGGTCAGCGCGACGAGCAGCCCGAGGCTCGGGGAGGCGACGAAGAAGACGGTCAGGACGGCGAACGCGGTGAGCGCGCCGACGTTCAGCTGGTTCTTGCCGGGCAGCGTCATGGGCCTGGAGTCGATCCGGGCCGCCAGCTTGAGGAACGCGACGACCGAACCGGTGAAGGTGAGCGCCCCGATGAAAACACCGATGGACACCTCGGCGTGGTGGATGCCCAGCAGCGAGCCGGTGACGTCCGCCCGCGCCCCGCCGTCCGCCTCGACCTCCAGGAAGCCGTTCCAGCCGACCAGCACGGCGGCGAGCCCGACGAAGCTGTGCAGGACGGCGATCAGTTCCGGCATGGCGGTCATCTCGACGATCCGGGCCCGCCAGAGCCCGATCGCGGCGCCGATCGCCATGGCCGCCGCGAGCAGGACGACCGCGAGGACGTCGCCGCCGTCCGCGGCGAGGGCGACCGTGGCGGCGAGCGCGATGACCATGCCGGAGATCCCGAGCACGACGCCCGAGCGCGCGCTCTCGTGCTTGGACAGACCGGCGAGGCTCAGGATGAACAGCAGTGCGGCGACGATGTAGGCGGCCTGCGCGGCCGTGGAGAGGGTCACGTCAGCTCCTGGAGAACATGCCGAGCATGCGCCGGGTCACGGCGAAGCCGCCGAATATGTTGACGCTCGCCAGCAGGATCGCGACGAACGACAGGGCGGTGACGATCGTGTTCGCCTGCCCGATCTGCAGCAGCGCGCCGACGACGATGATCCCGGAGATGGCGTTGGTGATCGACATCAGCGGCGTGTGAAGCGCGTGGTGCACGTTCCCGATGACGTAGTAGCCGATCACGATCGACAGGACGAAGACCGTCACGTGCTCGATCAGCGCGTTCGGGGAGAAGGCGGTCAGCAGGAAGAGCGCGGCGGCGGCCACGGCGGTGATCACGTGGCGGCGGCGGCCCGGCGGGGGCGGCGCCGGGATGGGCGCGGGGCGCGGGGCCGGAGGCGCGGCCGGGGGCTTCGCGCTCACCGGTACGGGCGGTGGCGGCCAGGTCTTCTCCCCGTCGCGCACCACGGTCATCGCCCGCTGCACGGCGTCGTCGAAGTCGAGTACGAGCCGTCCGTCCCGCCCCGGGGTCAGCAGCCGCATCAGGTTGACCAGGTTGGTGCCGTAGAGCTGCGAGGCCTGGGCCGGGAGCCGGGCGGCGAGGTCGGTGTAGCCGATGATGGTCACGCCGTTCTCGGTGACGACCGCCTCGCCCGCGCGGGTGCCGGCGACGTTGCCGCCCTGCGCGGCGGCCATGTCGACGATGACGCTGCCCGGCCGCATGCGCGCGACGTGTTCGGCGGTGAGCAGCCTGGGCGCGGGGCGTCCGGGGATCAGCGCGGTGGTGATGACGATGTCCACGTCGGCGGCCTGCTCGGCGTAGAGAGCGGCGGCCCGCCGGTCGTAGTCGTCACCGGTCTCCCTGGCGTACCCGTCGGCGCTCGCCTCCTGCGTGACGCCCACGTCGAGGAACTCGGCGCCCAGCGAGCGCACCTGCTCGGCGACCTCCGGACGCGGGTCGGTGGCCCGCACGACCGCGCCCAGGCTGGCGGCCGTGGCGATCGCGGCGAGCCCGGCCACGCCCGCGCCCGCCACCAGGACCGTGGCCGGCGGCACCTTCCCCGCGGCGGTCACCTGGCCGGTGAAGACCCGCCCGAAGGCGTGCGCCGCCTCGATGACGGCGCGGTAACCGGCGATGTTCGCCATCGAGCTCAGCACGTCCAGCGACTGCGCGCGGGAGATGCGCGGCACGGCGTCCGTCGCCAGCACGGTGAGCGGCCGTGCCGCGAGCGCGTCCAGCAGCGCGGCGCCGGTCGCCGGGCCGATCAGCGACACAAGCGTGGCGCCGTCGCGCAACGCCGCGATCTCCTCCGTCGCCGGCGCGCTCACCTTGAGCACGACGTCGGCGCCCCACGCCTCCTCCCGCCGGCCGGTCCGCGCCCCGGCCTGGACGTACGCCTCGTCGGTGAAGCTCGCCCGCCTGCCCGCGCCGGCCTGCACGATCACCTCGTAGCCGAGCGAGACCAGTTGCCGCACGGTGGCGGGGGTGGCGGCCACCCGGGTCTCGCCCGGCGCCGATTCGGCGACCACGCCGAGGCGCTGGGGTGAGTGACTCATCGCGATTCCTTTCTCAGCCAGGTCGCCGGGGTCGTGGAGTGCTCGGCCCCGCGCCGCCGCCCGCTTGTGGTGGGCGGCGGTGGACGTGACGGTGTTCGGGGGATCGGGTCCGACCGCCGGCGCCTTCTCTCACGCACAGCGGCGGGGAGATCATCGATGGCCACCAAACGGGACGGGCGATGCGATCAAACGCCGTGTATGGGAAATTCTCCCGAATTTCCATATTAGGGAGCAAGAGTGGTGGGGTTGGCCGCCCGGGTCGGAGGGTGTCCAGGGGTGGCGCTGAAACTTTCACCTCGACGGGCCGGGCTCGTCCGGGGGCCTTTCGCATCGGCGGCCGCACGTTTCCCGGAGTGCGAAAGTATGAGTACGACTTATATCTGCTGGGCGCAGTGTGGCCTGGCATGGCGTATGTACGGGTGAATACCGCATCGGCCCGCCGGAAGGGGCGGTTCGGGCGGACAGCCTGGGGTGAAGGAGGCGAGCCGCACGGCGGTCGGTCGGCGGGCGGCGTGGTCATGAGCCGGGTGTGTCTGAAACTTATGCCTTGACGGGCTCCCGGTTTCCACAGGTAATTAGCACTTAATGCCCGGGGCCGACCTCGCTCGGGGGAGGTCGGCCACGTCGGCTTCTCCTGCGAGGTGGGCGTGACCTGACCACACTCCCAACCCCGTAAGGAAAAACTGTGCTCATTTCGTCTCGTGTGGCGACCAGACCGGTTCTCGCCGGTCTGGTCGCCACTGTCTTAGCCGCGGCCGGTGCGGTCGCCTCGGTGGTTCCGGCTTTCGCCGCCACCACTACGTTGTACGCGTCCCCGTGGGGTTCCGGTTCGGCGTGTTCGTCGGCGCAGCCGTGTTCGCTGGACGGGGCGCAGGCGGCGGTGCGGTCGCGGAACGGGTCGATGTCGGGGGACATCGTCGTGGAGCTGGCCGACGGTGTGTATCGGCGTACCGCCCCCTTGGTCTTCACCGCGGCCGACTCGGGCGGCAACGGTTACCGGGTCGTGTGGCAGGCCGCGCCGCAGGCGCATCCAACGATCAGCGGGGCCAAGGCGGTCACCGGATGGACGGTGGCCGACTCCGGCAAGAACATCTGGAAGGCCTCGGTCGGGGCCGGGATCGACACCCGCCAGCTGTACGTCGACGGGGTGGAGGCGGTGCGGGCCCGCACGGCGGTGAACCGGTCGGACTTCACGGCGAGCAACACCGGGCTGAGCTTCTCCAGCGGCGCGCTCGGCTATCTGAACAACCTGGCCAATCAGGGGCGGGTGGAGCTGCACGGGATCGGGTCGTTCACCGACCGGTACGTGCCGGTGCAGAGCATCGGCGGCAACGTCATCACGATGAAGCAGCCGGCCTGGAACAACAACATCTTCGGGTACGACACGATCATCAATCCCTACCGTCAGGGGCCGATGTATCTGGAGAACGCCTATGAGTTCCTGAACGCGGCGGGGGAGTGGTACCTGAACACCGGCACGGGGACGCTGTACTACATCCCGTTGCCGGGGCAGAGCATGAACACCGCCGACGTCGAATTCCCGCTGGTCCAGTCGCTGGTGCAGATCGGCGGGACGTACGCGGCGCCGGTGCATCACCTGACCTTCTCGGGCATCACGTTCTCGGGGACGAGCTGGCTGGGGCCGAGTAGCAACCAGGGGTACGCCGACCAGCAGACCGGGGCCTACATCTCCGGCAACTGGGGGTGGCCGGGCAATCCGCTGTCGTCGTGTCAGTACGGGTGCACGCAGTTCGAGTCGGTGCGGCCGCACTGGAACCAGATGCCGGGCGCGGTCCAGGTGTCGGCGGCCAACAACGTCGACTTCATCCGGAACCGCTTCCTGAACCTGGGGCAGACGGCGCTGGGGATCGGCAACGACGCCAACGCGCACGCCTCGGGGGTGGGACTGGGCACCGGTTCCATCACGGTGACCGGCAACGTGTTCGCCTACAGCGCGGCGGGCGGAGTGGTGGCCGGTGGCGTGCAGGCCGACGCGCACCATCCGAGCGATTCGCGGATGGTGAACCGGGATCTGGTGTTCAGCAACAACCTGGTGCATGACATGGGGCTGGACTACCGGGGGATCACCTCGTTCCTGCCGACGTACGTGACGAACGCGACGATCTCGCACAACGAGATCTACAACATGCCGTATCTGGGAGTGGCGTACGGATACGGATGGGGATCCAACGACGCGGGGGGCAGCCCGGACTACACCAACCGCGGGTTGTACAACTACCAGCCGCGGTATTCGACCGCGACGACGGCGTCGAACAACAAGATCACTGACAACTATGTGCATGACGTGATGCAGCAGATGAACGACGGGGCGTGCATCTACACGTTGTCGGCGAATCCCGGCGGGACGATCAGCGGGAACTACTGCCTCCGCGCCTCGACGGGTCAGTTCGGGTTGTATTTCGACGAGGGGTCGCGATACACGGCGGCGTCGAACAACGTGTTCGACGGGAGCTGGTGGATGTTCGCGCACGCCAACACCCAGGGGGGCAACAACACCGGGACGTTGACCCTGACCAATAACTGGACGACCAACACCGGCACCGACCTGGTCAACGGCTCGCGCGGCAACACCGTGTCGGGCAACGTCGGGGTCACCAACGGCAACTGGCCCTCCGGGGCCCGGTCGGTGATGGCCTCGGCCGGTCTCCAGGCGGCCTACCAGGACATCAAGAATCCAGTCCCGCCGTCGAGCCCGTCTCCCAGCCCGTCCGCGTCGCCCTCGCCTTCGCCCTCCGCGTCGCCGAGTGCGTCGCCGAGTGCGTCGCCGAGTCCTTCTCCCAGTCCGTCTTCGAGCCCGTCACCGAGTCCGTCTTCGAGCCCGTCGACCACCCCGTCACCCGGCGGAAGCGGCTGCACCGCCGCCTACCGGGTCGTCAACGAGTGGCCGGGCGGGTTCCAGGGCGAGGTCACGGTGACGAACACCGGTAGCGCGGCGACCACCTCGTGGAGCGTGGGCTGGACGTTCCCCAACGGTCAGACCGTGACCCAGCTGTGGAACGGCACCCTGGCCCAGAACGGCTCCGCGGTCACCGTGGGCAACGTCTCCTACAACGGCGCCCTCGGCGCGGGAGCCTCGGCCACGTTCGGCTTCACCGGCGCCTGGAACGGGAGCAACGGCGCTCCGTCGCCGATCACCTGCGGCGCCTCCTGACCGGTGACCCGCGCGATGTCCTGACGGGCCGGGCGGGGGCGGTGCCGCCCCCGCCCGGCCCTCACGCGCACGGCAGGTCCCCGGCCCGGTCCTCGTCGATCAACGCGTTCCCGGCAGGGGGTACGCCGGCGCCGGGACGTCCGCGACGGGCACCCCGCCCCGGACGTTCGCGTAGGAGAACAGGCTGATCGGGCCGAGGCCGGCGGGCGTCCGGTCCTTCACGGTCACCGACAGGGCCAGCGTGTTGGCGCCGTGCTCGTGCAGCAGCCCGGCGGGCAGGACGAACTCCTTCTGGGGGCCGATGTCGCCGCCGTACTGACCGACGTTCCAGCCGTTGAGGTAGACGACCACCCGGCAGCCGGCCGGGACGTCGCCGCCGAAGCGCAGGCCGGTGGACACGTCCTGGCCCTTGGGGAGGTCGAGCCGGAAGTCCGTGCGATACCAGGTCACGCCGGGCGCGAGCGGGCGGCCGGCCGGTGAGGGGACGCCGGTCCACGAGCGGTCGGGGTAGCCGGGCAGGTGCCAGCCGGAGCGCTCGCCGTACTGACCGCCGGTGTTGAGCGGTCCGCGGACGGGGTCGGGGAGGTCCTCGCCGCCCCGTGCTCCCTGGATCTTCCAGGCGATCGGCGCCGTGGACCCCTCGACGGCGGCCGCCACCAGGCCGCGCGGCTGCTTGAAGCGGTTGTCGTCGGCCGTCCAGTCGTCGTTGTGTCCCATGTTCTGCACGAGGACGGCGAGCGTGGCGGTGTGTCCCGGCTTCAGCAGGCCCGCGGGCACGGTGAAGCGCCCAGGCCCGGGAGCGGGGTTCGCCGTGTCGGAGTCGGCCTGGACGCCGCCCGCGGCCGTGCCCAGATAGTGTCCGTCGAGCCAGACGAGGTACTGCCCGCGCCTGCCGGTGATCGTGTTGAGCGTGACGGCGGTCTCCGCGCCGGTCGCGGTGAAGCGGCCCCGATACCAGACGTCGCCGTAGTGGAAGCCGTAATCGTCGGCGTAAAGCACCGGGCCGGACGCCGGCTTCATCGGGCTCTCGGTGGTGGCCCTGTCCGCCGTGCGCCAGGACGAGTCGTCGAAGCCGGGCGCGGTCTCCGGCGCCCCGTCGTGGGTGCGCCACCCGGTGAGCGTGGGCAGGCGCGCCTCGCGGGGCCCCGGCGCCCGGCCGAGCAGCGACCCGCTCGGCGTGCGGGTGACGGGCACGTCGGCGTCGCCGGCCCGCAGGCGGGCGGCGCCGGGATCGGCGAACACCTCCACCTCGCCGGGCGCCGCGGTGTCGGCGTCGAGCCGCACGGTGCCCCGGTCGAGATCGGCCGATCGGACGAGCGAGGTGCCGCGCACCAGGATCGGCGCGGCGGCGGTGCCGGCCCGCCAGAACGTCGCGGCGGTCTCGTCGGTGCCCAGCAGGAGCAGCAGCGGCCGCCGCCCGCCGCCCGACACCAGCACGCGGGCGAGCCCTTCGTGCCGGTAGTCCAGGCGCAGGTCGCCGTCCGGCGAGTAGGCGTACCGCACGTCGCCCGCGAGGACGCGCACGTCGGGCCGGGTGGAGTAGCGCAGGATCGTCGCGCCGGGGGAGCCCGCCGTGCCGTACAGCACCGCGACGTCCCGGCCGCCGATCGAGGCGTGCGTCATGATCTCTGAGCTGGACGCGGCGAGGCGCTGGCCGCCCAGGTCGTAGCCGCCGACCAGGACGTGCGCGTCCCGCCCCTTGACCTGCACGGGCAGCGAGTAGGTGCCGTCCGGGACGGTCCACGTCAGCGTGGCGGAGTCGGTGGTCGTGGCGGTGCCGTCGGCGTGCCGGATCAGCGCGAACCGCGTGCCGGTGTCCGGGTTGGCCCGGGCGACGACCCCGATGGCGGGATTGTCGGCGGCCACGGCCGCCGCGGGGCCGGTGACGAGGTCGGTCTTCGCGAGTGGGGCGACGGCCTGCAGGAAGTAGCCCTGCCGCTTGAACTCGTCGTACTTGCGCGTGAGCTGCCGGGCCTCGGTGATCGCCGCGCCGTAGTCGTACGACGTGTAGACGTCGTTGGGCTGGGCCAGCCAGCCCCAGTTGGTGCCGCCGAAGCCCATGTAGTAGTTGAAGGCCGTCGCGCCGGTCACCATGAGGTTGGACTTGTAGAAGTACTTCATGTAGGCCGGGCCGGTCAGGTCGCGGCATCCGTCGTAGCCCGTGTTGTTCCCGTCGATGGCGCCGGCCTGGTACTCCGCGGCGAACACCGGGATGTCGTCGCGCAGCCTCTCCGTCGTGCCCTCGCCCCAGGGGCCCCAGACCGTATCGGCGTTCGCGCAGTCGAAGGACTGCGGGTAGTCGTCCACGCCGGGGAGCTGCACGGCGCCCGGTCCCTCGGCCCAGGTGGAGGTCCAGCTCGCGGCGTCGCAGCAGTCGTTGGTCGTGATCGGCACGTCGATGCCGTCCGCCCGCGCCCGGTCCTGGACGTCCTGCATGTAGGCGGCGTCGGTGTTGGCGGCGTACTCGTTCTCCGCGTTGTAGAGCACGACCGATCCGCCGCGGCTCAGCTGGTGCCTCGCGATGATCGGATTGATGTGGCGGAGCCAGTCACGGTACGCCTCGGTGAACCCGGCGTCGCTGCTGCGGGCCCGGCCGGGCACGTTCTTCAGCCACGCCGGGAAGCCGCCGCCGGTTGTCTCGGCGTTGATGTACGGCCCCGGGCGGGCGATGACGTACAGGCCCGCCCGCTCGGCCGTGCGCAGGAACCGGTCGACGTCGCGCACCCCGGTGAAGTCGTACACCCCCGGCTTGGGGGAGTGGTAGGCCCAGTCGAAGTACACCGAGATCGCGTTGAACCCGCCGGCTCTGATCTTGTCCATGATGTCGGGCCACAGCCCCGGGCTGGGCAGGCGGAAGTAGTGGACCTCGGCCGCCTGCACGACGAGTCGCCGGCCGCCGATCATCAGGGAGTGATGGTCGTACGTCACGCCGGACCCGGTCGCAGAGCCCTTGGGGGGCCCGGCCGTGCGGCCCTCGGCGGGACCGGCGAAGGCCGGGGACAGCAGGACGAGCGATGCCGCGAGCACCGCCAGAGCCTTGAGCTTCATGCGGGCCTTCCGATCCTTGGGGGACGAGTTCCGCTCGCGATCTTTGGTGGTTAGTTTGACCAGCCACCAAACAAAAATCAAGACGAGGCCTGACCGGTCCGGAGGTCGGGACGCGGCCCGCGCGTGGTTTCCGGTGGGCCCGCGAGGGCACGCAGACCAGGTGGAAGGGGGGTACGCCAGGCGAGCCGGCCACCGCCCGCGCCGGGGCGCGGCGGCGGGGCCGTGGCGGCGGCTGTGGGGCCGGTTGTGGGGACGCCTGTGGGGCCGGTTGACGGCTGTGCTGGGCGGGCGGGCCCGGACCCGGGTGATCGTCATCCTCGCCTGCGTGCTCGCTCTCGACTCCGCCGACAAGGGGACGGTCGGAGCGCTCGCTCCGGAGCTCCGGCGGGATCTCGGCATCACCGAGACCCAGGTGGGGGCGCTGGTCGCCGTCTCGTCGCTGTCCGGAGCGGTGGCCGCGCTCTTCGTCGGCCTGCTCACCGACCGGGTGCACCGGGTGCGGCTGCTGACCGCCGGCATCACCCTGTGGGCCCTGGCGATGAGCCTGGGCGCCCTGGCGGGGTCGTTCCCGGCGCTGTTGCTCTCCCGGGTGCTGCTGGGCGCGGTGACCGCGACCGCCGGGCCCGTCCTGGCCTCACTCGTCGGCGACTACTTCCCCGTCGCCGAGCGCGGACGGATCTACGGGTTCATCCTCGCCGGGGAGATGCTCGGCGCGGGTTTCGGCCTGATCGTCGTCGGCGACCTCGGCTATCTGATGTCGTGGCGGTTCTCCTTCTGGATCCTCGCCCTGCTCGCGATCGGCCTGACGTGGGCGGTCGGGCGCGGGCTCGCCGAGCCCGCCCGAGGCGGCGCGAGCCGTATGGAACCCGAGTCTCGACTGCTCCGGCCGCGAACGGGCGGAGCGGAAGCTGGCGGAGCGGAACCGGGCGGCCCACGACCGGGCGACCTGGCGCGGCGATCGATCCGGCGGCGGGGGATCGCGCCCGAGCCATCACTGGTCCTGCGCGAGGATCCCGCGCGCATGCCGATGTGGCGTGCGGTGATCTACACGCTCCGGATCCCGACGAACCGCGTGATGATCATCGCCTCCGCCGTCGGCTACTTCTTCTTCGCGGGGCTGCGCACCTTCGCCGTCGAGTTCATCGGCGGGCACTACGGCTTGAACAAGGTGGCGGTGAGCGGACTGGTCCCGATCGTGGGCGTCGGCGCTCTCCTCGGCGTGCTGAGCGGAGGGCGCCTGGCCGACCGGCTCATGCGGCGCGGGCATCCCGCCGCGCGTGTCGTCGTGCCCGCGGCCGCCTACGTCGCCGCGACGGCGCTGTTCCTGCCCGCGATGACGACCACCTCGCTGGCGGCGGCGATCCCCCTCTACACGGCCGCGGCGTTCGCGCTCGCGGCGGCCAACCCGCCGCTGGACGCGGCGCGCCTCGACGTGATGCATTTCCTGCTCTGGGGGCGCGCGGAGAGCGCGCGCACCACCGTCCGGATGGCCGCGGAGGCGGGCGCGCCCGTGGCGTTCGGCTTCGTCGCCGACATGTTCAGCGGTGTCGCGGGGCAGGCCGGCGGCCTCGAATACGCCTTCCTCATCATGCTGGCGCCGCTGGGGGCCAACGGGGTGATCCTGCTCCGGGCCCGGCGCACCTACGCGCGCGACGTCGCGACCGCCGTCGCGTCGGAGGAGCGCGCCCGCTAGCGGGGCCGGCGCGAGCTGAAAGTTTCACCCCCCGATTGGGCGATCCGCCAGACGTCGGGTCAATTTTTGACGAGCGTCGAGTAAGAGCCGGATGATCCGGGCCCGAGAGGTCAGGCATTTCATGCCGTAAAGCGACCCATAAATCGACAAGGAGGAACGCCGTAGTGCGACGACGTGTGAGTGACCCCCCGGCCCCCCGTGCCGCCGGAGGGCTCCGATCAGGATCCGTGCCACGGGGCCGGCTGATCAGGCGTGCGATGGCCGCGGCGGCGGTCGTCCTCGGGCTGATCTCGGCGACCGTGGCCACCCGGCCCGCTGCCGCCGCGGACAACCCCTACCAGCGTGGTCCGAACCCGACCCTGGCCAGCGTGGCGGCCACGAGGGGAACCTTCGCCACCGCCCAGATCAACGTGCCGGGCGGGAACGGCTTCGGCAGCGGGGTCATCTACTATCCGACCGACACCAGCCAGGGCACCTTCGGCGGGGTCGCGATCGTGCCCGGCTACTCCGCCCTGTTCGCCAACGAAGAGGCGTGGATGGGGCCGTGGCTCGCGTCCTTCGGCTTCGTCGTGATCGGGATCGAGACCAACAGCCGCACCGACAGCGCGGACGCCCGGGGCACCCAGCTGCTCGCCGCGCTCGACTACCTCACCCAGCGCAGCTCCGTACGCGACCGGGTCGACCCCAGCCGCCTGTCGGTGGTCGGCCACTCCGCGGGCGGCGCCGGCGTGCTCAGCGCGGTGATCCGGCGGCCCTCGCTGAAGGCCGCGGTCGGGCTCGCGCCCGGCTCGCCCGTGGGCAACTACGAACTGTCCGCCGACAAGGTGCCCCTGATGTTCATCTCCGGGCAGAAGGACACGACGGTCACCCAGTCCTACCTCAACGGGCTGTACACCACCATCCCGGCCTCGACCCCGAGCGCGTGGGTGGAGATAACGGGCGTCGACCACCTGTTCGCGACGCGGGCCAACACGACCGAGATGCGCGTGCTGATCCCGTGGCTGAAGATCTTCCTCGACAACGACACCCGTTACACCCAGTTCCTGTGCCCGCTGGCCGACTCGTCGGGCATCTCGATGTACCGCAACAAGTGCCCGTACGTGCCGCCGGGCGGGTCGTCGCCCTCTCCGTCGGCCACCCCGTCGCCGTCGGTGTCGCCCAGCGCGTCGCCGTCGGCGTCCCCGTCCGCGTCTCCGTCCGTGTCCCCGTCGGCGTCGCCCAGCGTGTCGCCCTCGGCCTCGCCGTCGGCCAGCCCCTCGTCCCAGCCCTCGGGCGCCTGCACCGCGAGCTACAAGACCGTGAACTCGTGGCCCGGCGGCTACCAGGGCGAGGTCACCGTGACGGCGGGCAGTGCGGCGATCAACGGATGGACCGTGAGATGGACGCTGGGCAGCGGCCAGTCCGTCAGCCAGGTCTGGAACGGCACGCTGACAACGAGCGGTTCCACGGTGACGGTGAAGAACGTCTCGTACAACGGCTCGCTGCCGGCGGCCGGATCGGCCACGTTCGGATTCCTCGCCAACGGCACGGCGTCGACCCCCGCCGTCACGTGCACCAGCCCGTGACGACGACCGGCACGCGATAGCGGCTCACCGGCCGATCACCACCGGGAAGCGGCGGACCCTCCGGAACCGGACGCCGGGCACGGCACTCCGGCTCCCGGGTCCGCCGCGACCCACGCCTTTGGCGGGTCGCGCGCTGACGTGGTGAAAGTTGCAGGGCCCGCGGCGCGTAGCGAGTGCTCACGCGGGAGGAGGGGGCGCCGATCCTTGACCGGCGGACCGGCGCCGAGAACGATCACGCGCGGACATCCGCCCCTTTACCCTGATTGGCGCCCCTGTATGAGCACGAGCAGGTTACGCACCGCCACCGTGAGCGCCGCCCTCCTGCTGGGCGTCGGAGCCGTGGCCCCCATGAGCGTTCCCGTCGCGAACGCCGCAACCACATCGGCCACCACATCGGCGGGCACATCGGCCGCCGAGTCGCCCGCCACCGTCACCGTCAACACCCGAGCCGCGCTCGCCACCGTCCCCGACACCGGCGTCGGCGCCAACCACGCCGTCTGGGACTCCCAGCTCGGCACGGACACCGTGGCCGACCTGCTCAAGGACGCCGGAGTGCGGATGATGCGCTACCCCGGCGGTTCGTACTCCGACATCTACCACTGGAAGGACAACACCGCGCCCGGCGGATACGTCGCCCCGGGCACCGACTTCGACACCTTCATGGGCGGAGTCAGGCGCGCGGGCGCGCAGCCCATCATCATCGCCAACTACGGCACCGGCACCGCCCAGGAAGCCGCCGACTGGGTCAAATACGCCAACGTCACCAAGGGCTACGGCGTGAAGTACTGGGAGATCGGCAACGAGCTGTACGGCAACGGCCACTACGGCGCCAACTGGGAGGCCGACGACCACGTCGACAAGGGCCCGGCCGAGTACGCGAGGAACGTCGTCGCCTACGCCGACGCCATGAAGGCCGTCGACCCCACCGTGAAGATCGGCGCGGTCCTCACCGCCCCCGCCAACTGGCCCGACGCGCTCGTCGGCAGCGGCGACCAGGGCAACTGGAACCAGGTCGTCCTGGCGGCCGCCGCCTCGAAGATCGACTTTGTGATCCTGCACTGGTACCCCAGCGCGACGTCCCCGGCCGAGGTGCTGACCAGGCCCGGCCAGATCGACGACATGATCTACCTGGTCCGCCGGCAGATCGCCGCGTACGCCGGCAGCCGCGCCGCCGACATCGGCATCGCGATGACCGAGACCAACAGCGGCCTCGGCACCACCACCCAGCCCGGCGCGCTGTTCGCCGCCGACGCGTACACGACCCTCCTGGAGAACGGCGTCTTCAACGTCGACTGGTGGGACGTCCACAACGGTCCCGGCACCGTCTCCACCATCGCCGGGCAGACCGACTACGGCGACTGGGGCATGCTGTCCAGCGGCACCTGCGCCGCCAGCGGCGAGTGCGAGCCGGCCCTGAACACCCCGTTCGCGCCCTACCACGGGATCAAGATGGTCAGCACCTTCGCCCGCCCGGGCGACCAGCTGGTCCGCGCAGCCAGCAGCGAGCCCCTGGTCAGCGCCCATGCGGCACGGCGCCCCAACGGCGACCTGGCGGTGCTCCTGGTCAACCGCGACCCCGACAACCCCCACCCGGTCACCCTCGACTACTCCGGGTTCGCCCCCGCCTCCGGCGCGCCCACGGTGTACTCCTACACGAACGGCGCGGCCTCGGTGACCAGCGCGTCCACCGGGACCGCCACCGCCCAGACCCTGCCGCCGTACTCGCTGACCACGCTCGTCCTGCACCCGGCCGCCGCGACGACCGGCGCGCCCGGGATCCCCGGCGGGCTCTCCGCGAGCGCGGTGACGGACACCTCGGCGACGATCAACTGGACCGCCGCGGACCCCGGCGCGAAGCCCATCGTCAAGTACGAGGTCTACCGGCAGAACGGCGCCACCGGCGACCAGTTCGGCGAGACCCCGGGCACGTCGTTCACCGTCCACAACCTCATCCCGGGCACCCGCTACACCGTCAACATCGTCGCCCGTGACAGCGGCGGCGGCGTGAGCTGGGCCTCCCCGCCCCTGACGTTCACCACCGGCTCGCCCGCCCAGAGCACCTGCTCCGTGCGCTTCACCGACACCAACGACTGGGGCAACGGCTACATCGGCAGCGTCGACATCACCAACAACGGCTCCACGGCCATCGACGGCTGGACCCTCCGGTTCTCCTGGCCCACCGATCTGCAGACCGTCGGCAGCGGCTGGAACGGCACCTGGACCCAGACCGGCAGGTCCGTCACCGTCACCGGCCTCCCCGGGAGCAGGCTCGACCCCTCCGGCGGCACCACGAACGTGGGCTTCGTCGGCAACTACAGCGGGCCCAACATCCTGCCCGGGTCGTTCACCCTGAACGGGACGGTCTGCACCGTCCTGTGACCCGGTTCCGCTGAGTCATACCGCGAACGGCCGGCCGCCCCCGGGCGGCCGGCCTCCGCCGGTTCCTGAAACTCTCAGGCGCCCGGGGCCGTGACCTCGGCCCCAGGTTCATGATCGTTGACCCTCCGATCGGCCGAGCCGATAATCCCCGCGTGACCCCGCCCCACGCCGTACCCGAGCAGAGGTGAGCCGTCGATGACAGCGCGAAGGCCGTTGGTATGGGCGGCGGTGGCCGGTGCCGCCCTGGCCGCCGTCCTCATGGGACCGGCCGTGTCCCCCGCCCTCGGCCAGGGGACCGCCGCGACCCCTGCCCCAACCCCCGCGGCCCCGGCGACCCCCACCCGGGCGGCGACCCCGTCGGCGCCCGCGAGCACGGCGGGCACATCCGGCGCCGACACGTCCGCGCCGACCAAGCCGCCGTTCGTGAACATCTGCCCGCCGCCCGTCCCCGCGGGAAGCATCACGGCGTACGTCGGGCTCTGCTGGGCCGCGTCGACCGACGACGTGGGAGTGACGGGTTACGAGGTCTACCGGCTCGACGACGGCGGCTTCGTGCTCGCGGCGAGCCCGGCGGGCACCTCGACCGTGATGTCGAACGGCCTCGTCTACGGGCACGACTACACGTACTACATCGTGGCCAAGGACGCGGCGGGTAACGTCAGCGAGCCGTCCGTGCTGGTCACCACGACCGCCGTGACGGGCGCGCGGCCGACGGCGACGCCGAGCCCGACCGGGGACACCACGTCGCCGACCGCGCCCACCGGGCTGCGCCCCGACTGCGTGTACGACATCCCCGGCACCAGTTTCTGCTGGGACGCCTCGACCGACAACGTCGGCGTCACCGGCTACGACATCTACCGGCAGACCGCGACCGGCTACATCAAGGTGGGCAGCCGCAGCGCGAGCAGCACCTGGTTCTACGAGACGGGCCTGGTGACCGGCCGGTCCTACACCTACTTCGTGGTGGCCAGGGACGCCGCGGGCAACATCAGCCGGCCGTCCGGCCTGGTCACCGCGCTGGCGCGGCAGGGCTTCCCGACGTACAGCCCGTCTCCCACCCCCACCTCGTCGCCGAGTCCGTCCCCGAGCGTGTCGCCGAGCCCGTCGGCGAGCCCCGCCTCGGCCTGCGCGGTCACCTATTCGGCGACGTCGTGGAACACCGGGTTCACCGCGACGGTGACGATCACGAACATCGGCGGGGCGGCCATCGACGGCTGGACCCTGCGGTTCGCCTTCCCCGCTCCGGGCCAGAAGGTGACCAGCGGATGGTCGGCCACCTGGCTCCAGTCGGGTGCGGACGTCTCGGCGACCGCCCTGTCGTGGAACGCGCGGATCGCTCCGGGCGCGTCCGTCCAGATCGGTTTCAACGGCTCCCACACGGGTGTCAACCCCGCTCCCGGCGCCTTCACCCTGAACGGCGCCCGCTGCGCGGCGGTCTGACCGGGGAGGCCCGCTCACCGGACGGGTGACCCGGTCGTCACCCGTCCGGAGCAGGAAGACGACGCCGCCCGGCGGGATGCCGGGCGGCGTCGGGCGTCAGCGCGCGGACGCGGACGCCGGCAGGGACGTCACTGCTCGAACTGCCCGGGGCCGAGGATCCGCCACGGCTGGCCGGCCGGGTCGGAGATCGAACGGTAGGGGGCGGTGAAGCTCAGCACCTGCGAGGTGGAGCGCTTGATCGTCCACAGTGTGGGGGTGCCGCCGGAACGGTCCCAGGCGATTCCCTGGCCCTCCACGCCGGGCAGGGTCACGGTGGCGACCCACTCCAGGTCGGAGCCCGCGGCCGGGAGCTTCATGACGTAGGCCTCGCCGAGGTCGTGACCGGTGAGCCAGAGCCGGCCGTCCGGGCCCCACGACCCCCCGGAGTTGCTCATCGGCTTGAACCGGTCGAGGATCGTCTTGGGAATCGTCCACGACTCGACCACCCGGAAGTCGTCGTCCATCTTGACGACCTGGGTGTTGTACGTCTCGCCGTACGGCTTGGTCTGGCCGCTCTGCACCTTGTCATAGTTGGCGAACCCGGCCCACCAGGCGCCGTCGTGGCGGTCGAGCCAGGTCAGCGAACCGCGGTAGATGCCGAAGCTGTGGGTCTCGATGTGGCGCAGCGTCCGGGTGTCGTAGACCTCGATGGAGCTCTCCATCGGCCAGTCGCTGTAGTTGGAGTGCGCGGTGTAGAGCTTGTCGCCCACCACGGCCGCGCTGTCCATGTGGATGATCGGGCCGTCCTCGTCGCCCGCGAACTGCAGCAGCGGCCGGCCGGTCGCCTTGTCGTGCTTGGTGATGTGCTGGTTGTCCACCGCGTAGAAGTACTTCTTGTCGACGGCCACGGCCTGGTGCGCGTCGAAGGTGTCGTACGACCTGTCCAGGGTGGCGGTGAGCACCGGCGGCGTGGCGGTCGTGGCGGCGGCGCCGGTGGTGGCGCCGGTGGTCTCCGCGGTGGTCGCGGCGGGCGTGGGCTCGGCCGCCCGGGCGGGCAGGTGGCCCGCGCCCAAGGCGATGGTGCCGGCGGCGAGCGCGGCCGTCAGGGTGGCGGTCACGGTGGGACGAGAGAGCATGGTTTCCTCTGTCGGCGTCGGTCTTGGAGGCTGGGCGGCCGCGTCGCCCGCGACCGCGGGCGACGCGTCGATCAACCTGTGGAGACCTTGGTGGCCGCGACGGTCGGCCGTGGGAACTCCGCCCTACCGGTCCATGAACCGGTAGGGAAAAGTGATTAGATGCGCCGTCAGTGACCGTTCGCGGCCTTTGCCCGCCAAGGCGCCGGTTTCTACGCGGTGGCCTTCTCCAGGACGCCGCGCAGGCCGCTGGAGGTGAGCGTCGCGTCGTCGTCGACCTTCACGCCGTCGAGCAGGAGCGTGGGGGTGCCGTGGAAGTCGGGAGACGAGAAGGCCGTCTGCGTGCGCTGCCGCACCTGGGCGGCATGGCTCTGCGACGCCATGCAGGACAGCACGGCGGGGTCGGTGACGCCCGCCTTCGCGGCGAACCTCTTCAGGTCGTCCACGGTGAGGGCGACCCGCTCGTCCGGCTGCCTGGCGAACAACTCGTCGTGGTAGGCCATCCAGGAGACGGCGGGCACGCACTGCGCCGCGGCGGCGGCCCGCAGGGACCCCTGCGGGTTGACGAACGCGATCGGGTGGTAGACGACCTTGATCTTCCCCTCCGCGGCGAACCGCTTGATCTGCGCGCCGTTGATGCGCTCGAACTCCTTGCAGATGGGGCACTGGAAGTCCTCGTAGACGTCCAGCACCGGCTTCGTCGTCCCGGCCGTGGCCATGGTGACCGTCCCGTCCGCCTGCACGGTCACAGGGGCGAGGGCGCCGGCGTACGACGTGGCCGTGGTGCGGTTCATCTGGAAGAGCACCGTGGACACGGCGGCGATGACGACCACCAGGCCGACGGACGCGACCACGAGCCTGCGGCGGCGCTTCTCCCGCTGCGCCTGCCGGATCCGCTCCCGCCGCAGCCGCTCACGCTTCGATGTGCTCATCTTCGCTCCTGATCTTCGAAATGGGGGGTCGTGCGACGCGGTCAGAGGGCGTCAAGCAGGCTCTGGCCGAGGTGGCTCCGGGAGCTCGTCCCGGGCGGGACGGCGAACAGCGCGCTGGTCTCGTGCACGACGAACCGGCTCAGCTCGTCGGCCAGCGCCAGGCGCTGCTGGATCCGGGTGAATCCGTCCCGGGGATCGTTCTGGAAGGCGAGGAACAGCAGACCGGCGTCCGGAGCGCCGTCGGGCCGGAGGCCGTCGAAATAGGAGAACCCCTTCCGGAGGATCGTCGCCCCCGCGTTCGAGGCCGGCGCGGCCTGCCGCACGTGGGCGCCGGGACCGATGGCCAGCCCGCCGCCGGGGTTCTGCCCGCCGAGGTCGAGCGGGGTGAACTCGGTGCCGCCGGACAGCGGAGCGCCGCTGTCCTTGCGCCGTCCGATGATCTGCTCCTGCCGTTCACGCGGCAGGGTGTCCCACGCGTCGAGCAGCATCCGGATCCGCCGGAACACCAGATAGGTGCCGCCGCGCATCCACGCCGGATCGGCGGCGAAGACCCGTGTGCCGAACCCGGGATCATCCGGTTTGGGGTTACCCGTTCCGTCGAGCTGGCCCATGAGGTTGCGCGGGGTGGTCCCTCTGGCCACGGTGACGCCGCCGGTGGAGTTGAAGCCGCTCATCTGCCAGCGGACCGTCGCCGTTCCCCGTGCCGTGCGGGTCAGCGCGCGCAGGGCGTGCGCGACGACGATCGCGTCGTCGGCGGTCAGCAGCACGCCGATGTCCCCGTCGCCGCGCCGCGGGTCCAGCTCGTCCCGGGGGAAGGGCGGGATGGGCGCGAGCTCGGCCGGCACGGGCGCCTTCAGCGCGCGCAGCAGCGACGCGCCGAAGCCCACGGTGATCGTCAGGGACGACGGGCCGTGGCCCAGCGCCATCGCGTCGTCTCCCGGCACGGGTTCGCCCGCCGTCAGCAGCCGGGCGTCCCGCGTCCACGTGCGCAGCAGGGACGCCAGCTCGGCGGGTGCGGCGCCCGGTGCGAGGTCGAAGGCGGCGAACCAGCCGTGCGCGGCGGGCGGGGCCAGGATGCCCGCCTGGTGGACGCCGTCGAACGGAACGCGCAGCCCGCCGACGTCCTCGGCGCGTTCGCCCCCGCGGATCGAGGCCGCCGCGGTGCCGCCCACCGCTCCCGCGACGGCCGCGGCACCGGCCGCCGAGGTCGCCGCCAGCACGCCACGCCGGGTGAAGCGGCGCGGCGTGCCCGCGGCGCTCACCGGTGCCGCGCCGGAGGACGGTAGCCCACCGGCACGACCGGAGCGGTGACAGTGACCTGACCGACCTTCGCGAAGCTGAGCGTGAGCCGCACGTGGTCGCCCGGCTCCAACGTCCGCGACGGAGACTCGATCATGACGTGGTAGCGGCCCGGGGCGAACACGAAGACGCCGTGCGCGGGCACGGTCACCGAGTCGAGCATCGTCATCGACGTGCCGGTGGTCCGGTGCATCATCGACGTCGCGGAGACGTCGGTGTGGACGCCGGTGAGCACCGCCGGGACGTCGCCGGAGTTGGCGACGGTGAAATAGGCGGCGGCGACGTCCGGAGAGGCCGGTCGCGGCACGTACGCGTCGGTGACGCGCAGGTCGGAGATCTTCACGTTCCCGGTGCGGCCGCTCCACACCCAGGCGATCGCGGCCACGACGACGGCCACGACGACGCAGACGACGATCAGCGACGGGCGGCTCCTCGCCGGGGTCATGACGCCGCTCCCCGGGCGCCCGCTGCCGTGGCCGCGCCCCGCCTGAGCAGTTCGCGCAGGTCGGCGACGTAGTCGGCCGACGGGGTGCCCGAGCTGAAGATCAGCCGGCCCTGGTGCGCGGCGTCGTAGGCGATCACCTGGGCGCCGTGCGTCACCTCGTAGTCGCCCGACGTGGACGTGGGCGGCTCCAGCGCGATCCCCGCCGTCCTGGCCGCGGCCCGGATCGTGGCGTAGTCGCCGGTGAGCCCGACGAACGACGAGTCGAAGGACGCGAGCCACGACCTGATGACGGCGGGAGTGTCCCGGCGCGGATCGGTGGTGACGAAGACGACGGAGATCTTGGCCCGCTCGGCTCCGCTCAGTTCACGCAGCGCGGAGGCGAGGTCGGCCATCGTGGTCGGGCAGATGTCCGGGCAGTGGGTGTAGCCGAAGTAGACGAGGGTGAGCCGGCCCGCCGTGCCCTCGCGCAGGTCGAACGGCCTGCCGGAGGTGCCGGTCAGCGTCACGTCGGGCTCGGGGAGCGGCTGCCGCAGCCAGGTCCCGTGGAACTCGCGCGCGGTGCTCAGCACCCGCACGGGCGCCCCGCCGGTGCCGGCGCCGGTGCGGCCGTCCTGCGGGCCGGCGCAGCCGGCGAGCGCGCCGGCCAGCAGGAGCAGGGCGAGCCCCGCTCGTACGGCAGGCCTTCGCCGGGATTCCGGCGTGGTGAATGGGTGGAGTGTCAAGGTCGTTTCCTCGTTCTCGGGCAGGCCGACGGGCACGCCTGACCAGGCCGATGCCGGCCGTGACCGCGGACGGCGCGGTGCCCGGGAGGAGGTTCGACGTGGTCAGACGAGGTGAAGCGAGACGCGTCGTCCCCGTGGCGGTCCCCGCCGCACCACGGTGTGCCGGAGTACGGCGGTGACCGAAAGATCGTCTTCGTCGTGGGACGCGGGCGCGGTGGCCGGGATGACGTGGATCGTCAGGGGTGCGACGAGGGCGAGCACGCGGCCCAGGTGAGTGGAGACGGCGAACGCCAGCGAGCGCAGGGCCCGCCAGAGCGCGCGTTCGCCCACCGACAGCCAGAGGGCGACCAGCGCGCCGGCCACGGCGTGGGCGGCGAACATCGCCGGGACGGGCATCCCGTCGTGTGCCGGAAGCCCCGTCTGGGCGGCTGACGCTACGTCCATCGGTGTCGCGTGCCCGGTCATCGCGCCGTGGACGGCGACTCCGGGCGCTCCGCCCGCCGGGGTCGTCCAGGTGAACCAGACGTGCAGATAGAGCTGGACCGTCTCCACCGCCGCCAGGAGCCAGCGGGCCGACCGCTCACGGCCGGCCAGCCGGTAGCCGATCAACGTGACCAGGCCGAGGGCCACGCCGACCGACCAGGCCGGCACCGGGCGCGGCGCCATCACGTCGTGGCCGGCCTGGGACAGGCCACCACACACCAGGGCGAAAACCCCGGCGCGCATCAGCCGGAACCATCCAGGTGGGCGCCGCATGACCTCCGCCCCTGCTCTACGTCGCGTAGAGCGCCATCTTACCCGCGGACGCCCGGCGGTCGTCACGGCGAACCGGTGATCGATCTCGCGCCTCTCCGTCGCGCCGGGCATTATCGGACGACGCCCGATTGCCATATTGGTGAAAATCGAAAACAAAACTCCCTGAACCGGCTCGCGTCCTCCCCTCTCGGCGTGGGTTCCCGAAACGGCGCCGGGGCGGGGATCCGAATACCAGTCTGATTTCTCCGGCAATTCCCAGCTTTTGGCTGGGTTGTGCTGAAGGGCCGCGTCTTCGGGGCGCGGATGTAAGTTTCAGGGAACCCGTCCCGGCAGGACGGGCGGAGGCGAGGCGGGAAGCCGGATCGCCCGGATCCGCCGTCCGCGCCGGTGAACGTGGGTGAACGTGGGTGAACGCCGGAGAAAGCCACCCCTTTTCTGATTTCCGGCAAGCGGATGACGTCTTTATGTCCGATGATAAATCGCCCGCCCGGCGGCCCGAATTTTCCGGTATGAGAAATCCGTTCCGCTGATATTGTCAGCCTCACTTTCGCGGTCCACACTCGGTGAGGAAGAATCCCGCCCCCCATTTTGGAGCCGCAATGGACCGAGCCGTAATGGGAGTTCGCGGACGCAGGAAATCGATCCTCCGGCGTCTGCTGTCCGCCGTCGTCGCGGTGCTCGGCGTGGCACTCCTGTGCGTGCCACCCGCCTCCGCCGCCTCCGTGCTGCCGACGCCGAAGGACCTGACCGCGTTCTTCGACCTCGAGTGCTACAAGACCGACCCGTACCAGCCGCCGGCCACCAAGCTCACGCTGCGGCACATCAACCCGGTGCTCGCGAACCTGCCGACCGAGACCGTCGCTCTCGGCCAGCGCGAGCAGCTGTGCGTCCCGGTCGCCAAGAACACCCAG
This sequence comes from Microbispora oryzae, assembly GCF_017896165.1. Classification (GTDB taxonomy): domain Bacteria; phylum Actinomycetota; class Actinomycetes; order Streptosporangiales; family Streptosporangiaceae; genus Microbispora; species Microbispora oryzae. The sequence continues at coordinate 15,946 of NZ_JAFCNB010000022.1, read as the reverse complement.
GTGCCGCCGTCGCCCGCGCTCGACTTCATCCGGTACGTCGACCTGTCCTGCTACCGGATCTCCGGTGCCACGGTGAACACGGGCCTGGTGCTCAGCCACCTCAACCCGCTGTTCCAGAACCTGCCGCGCACAGAGGTCGTCGTGAACACCCCGCAGCAGCTGTGCGTTCCGGTGATCAAGAACAATGTGGTCCCGCCGCAGGAGATCCTGAATCTTGTCAGCCACATCGACCTCAAGTGCTACGGCATCACGCCCAACGCCGCGCTGAACCAGAAGGTGTCGCTGCGCCAGCTCAACCCCGTGCTGGTTCCGTCGATCCCCACGCACAGCGCGGGAATCCTCTACGCCCGCCAGCTGTGCGTCCCGGTGCAGAAGGCGGGTGACACGATCCCGGCCGACGTGTTCAAGGTCGTGCAGTACATCGACGTGGAGAAGTTCGACATCACCACGCCCGCCCTGCCGACGGTCTCTCTGGTCCTGCGGCACATCAACCCCGTCCTCGCGGGTCTGCCGGAGGAGAAGGCCGTCCTCGCCGGCGCGAGCCAGCTGGCCCTGCCGGTGGCCAAGAACGGCAACTTCCCGCCGGGCTGATCCCCTGACCGGTGCCGCTGGCCCTGTCACCGGCCCCGTGTCGACTGAACGGCGCCCCTCCGCCCGGCCGGGTGGAGGGGCGCCCCGCCGTCCGCGGACGCGGCCGAACCGGCATGGTTCAGTGGTATTAGCGTGATAAAAACCGTCATTTCGGCTGCCATCATTGGACGATGCTGGAGGTGGCGGGGCTCAGCGCCGCGGAGGAGCGCACATACCGGCTGCTGGTCGCAGCCGTGGAGGCCGATGCCTCGTCCATCGGGGACGTCCTCGGGATGGAGACCGCAGAAGTCGAGGAGGTCCTGCGGTCCATGCGGGCCAAGGGCCTGGTGCGTCTGGCGGCTCCCCGTGGCCGGTCGTCCCCCGAGCCTTCCCACGAGCCTTCCCACGAGCCTTCCCACGAGGACTCCCGCGCGGAACGGCGGTACGCCCCGGTCCCGCCGGAGATCGCGCTCGGCGCGTCGTTGCTGCGGCGGCGCCAGGAGCTCGACTGGGCGCGCCGGGTCATGGACCAGCTGTCGGAGGAGTATCGGGGCAACGCCCGCCGCTACGACTCCAGGCAGCTCGTCGACCTGCTGCCCTGCCGCGACTCGATCCGGGAACAGCTGCTCCACCTGCAGGACAACGCCCGCGACGAGGTCGTCTGCTTCTGCCGGGCCGCTCCGGTCGCCCTGACGTCCCAGGAGAACGACGCCGAGCCCGCGGCCCTGGCCAGGGGAGTCTCCTATCGGGCCATCTACGAGCGGGCGCACCTCGAAGAGCCGGGCATGCAGTCCAATGTGGCGTACGGCATCAAGCTGGGGGAGCAGGCGCGGGCGGTTCCGCACCTCCCCGTACGGCTGACCGTCGTCGACCGCCAGGTCGGGGTGCTCACCCTGGTCCAGCATTCCGGAGTCGCCGAACCGACGGCCGCGCTGATCCGGGGCAGCACGCTCCTGGACGCGATGCTCGCCCTGTTCGAGGCGTACTGGGAACGCGCGATCCCGCTGCGCGTCATGGACGACGGCGTCGTGTCCATGGAGGAGGCGCCCTGCCCGCTGGACTCCGACGACCTCTTCCTCCTCTCCCTGCTGGTCGCGGGCGTTCCTGACAAGTCCATCGCCAGTCAGCTCGGCATCAGCCAGCGAACCGTCCAGCGCCGGATCTCCCACATCATGGACGTCGCCGGGGTGCGGACGCGCATGCAGCTGGCGTGGCACGCGGCCCGCGAACGGTGGCTGTAAGACCGTTTGATGACTCACTGAAAGGTACAGAGTCGTCTACGGGTGGCCGTGATCGCCGCCGCCGCGAAGAGGCAGCTCGGCGGCGCCTGGACCGGCCTGAGCAGGGCGGGGCGAGGGTCTGACATCGTCGGCAAGGTATTCGAACCCGGAGAAGTCACCTACCATCGTCGCCACATGTGCGAGCGCTCACATGCGACCGGATCCCCCAACCGGAAGATGGACCACCACATGCATCCACATCGCTCATCCCTGGCCCGGCGCTGGGCCGTGCGCGCGTCGGCCCTGGTGACCGCCGCGGTGGCCTGCCTGGCCACCTGGGCGGGGCCGGCCTCCGCCCACGGCTCGATCGTCGACCCGGCCAACCGCAACTACAGCTGCTACGTGCGCTGGGGCAGCGACTTCCAGAACCCCGCCATGGCCCAGCAGGACCCGATGTGCTGGCAGGCGTGGCAGGACAACCCGCTGGCCATGTGGAACTACATGAGCCTCTACCGCAACGGGCTCGGCGGCAACTTCCAGGCCGGGATCCCGGACGGACAGCTGTGCAGCGGCGGCCGCGCCGACAACGGGTCCTACAAGTCGATGGACACGGTCGGAAACTGGAAGGCCACGGACATCGGCAACTCGTTCACGGTCAACCTGCGCGACCTGGCCAACCACGGCGCCGACTACCTTCTCGTCTACATCACCCGTCCGGGCTTCGACCCGACCACGCAGGCGATCAAGTGGAGTGACCTGCAGTTGCTCACCAAGACCGGGAGGTTCAGCCCCGGCCAGAACTACACGGTCAACCTGAACACCTCCGGGCGTACCGGCCGGGCCGTGGTCTACACGATCTGGCAGGCCTCCCACATGGATCAGGCGTTCTTCTTCTGCAGCGACGTGAACTTCGTGCGCTGACCCCACGCCGATCCCCGCCGCGGCCCCCGGTGATCCGGGGGTCGCGGCACGTCCGGCGGTCCGCTCCTCATCCGACCGGGACGTCCGCCGGGACGTCGGCGGGCACACGTATGAAGGCGAACGGTGTCTGACGGCGGAGGCGGAAACCGAGCGCCTCGTACACCCGGATCGCGGAGGTGTTCTCGGCGGCGGTGTGCAGGAACGGGGTCTCGCCGCGGGCGCGGATGCCGGCGGCGACGGCCAGCACGAGCCGTGACGCCAGACCCTGCCGCCGGAAACCCGGATCGGTGCAGACCGCGCTGATCTCCGTCCAGCCGGGCGGGTGCAGCCGCTCCCCGGCCATCGCCACCAGCGCGCCCTCACGGCGGATGCCCAGGTATGTGCCCAGCTCGACGGTGCGTGGCCGGAACGGGCCCGGCTGGGTCCGCTCGACGAGGTCGAGCATCTCCGGCACATCGGCCGGTTCCAGGCGGACCGCCTCGTCGTCCGTCGCCGGGGTGACGTCGTCGCCGACCAGTTGCACGCCCGTGATGTTCGTCACGACCTCCCAGCCGTCGGGCGCCGCGGAGGCGTCGCCGGTGAGGGGGACCGTCGCGCCGGGTCCGGCGAGCGCGGCGAGGTCGTCCCAGTCGGTGGGGGAGGGATCGCCGGGCAGGGCGTAGAAGGGGGAGACGTCGTCCGGGTAGCGCAGCGCGCCGCCGTGCCCTTCGGCGAAGCGCGCGTGCGGACCGGTCAGGGACGCCCACACGGGGTTGTCCAGGAGACGCCGGTCGCTCATGGGGGAACCTCCTGTCGCTCTTACGTCCACGGGCTGCATCCTAGAGCGAATATCCCACTAAATCAGTAGGTCTTGACGGGAATATCTGCCGCTGGCGAAGATTGCTCAGGTACCTCTCACGATGTCGGCATGCCCGCGGACCGCCGCGGTCGCCGGGAGGGCTGATCCATGACTGTCGAGCCATTCGAGCTCCGGAATCTCCAGCCCCGCCCCGCTCTGGGGGAGCGATGAGCGCGTCCTTCGTGCTGGAGGAGACGACGGCGGAGTCCGCCGGTTCTCTGACCGTGATCAGGGCGCGCCGCCCGGGACGCTGGGCCGCCGGCGCGGTGGTGGCGGTGCTGCTGGCGATGGCGGCCAACGCTCTGGTCACCAATCCGGCCTGGGACTGGCCGGTGGTGGCCGCGTACCTGTTCCATCCCTCGGTGCTGCACGCGGTCCTGTTCACCATGGAGCTGACCGCGCTCGGCATCGTGCTCGGATTCCTGCTCGGGACCGTGCTGGCGCTGATGCGGTTGTCGCACGTCCCGCTGCTCGCGTCCGTGGCCTGGGGCTACGTGTGGCTGTTCCGCTCGGTGCCGCTCATCCTGCAGTTGCTCTTCTGGTACAACCTCGCCGCGCTGTACAAGCAGATCTCGTTCGGGGTGCCGTTCGGGCCGGCCTTCTTCTCCGTCGGCTCGATGGACCTGATCGGACCGGTCACGGCCGCCGCGCTCGGCCTGGCGCTGCACCAGGCGGCGTACGCCGCGGAGATCGTTCGCGGGGGCTTCCTCTCCGTGGACCCGGGCCAGCTGGAGGCGGCCGCGGCGCTCGGCATCCCGAGGGCCAGGCAGATCGTGCGGATCCAGCTTCCGCAGGCCATGCGATCGATCGTCCCGGCCGCGGGAAACGAGATCATCGGCCTGGTCAAGGGAACCTCGGTCGTCTACATCATGGCGCTGCCCGAGCTGTTCTACCAGGTGCAGGTGATCTACAACCGGAACGGCCGGGTGATCGCGATGCTGCTGGTGGCGGCGATCTGGTACCTCGTCCTGACCACCGTGCTCTCGGTCGGGCAGTACTACGTGGAACGCAGGTTCGGGCGCGGCCTCGCGCGGGCCCTGCCGCCCACACCGGTGTGGCGCGTCCGCCGGGTGCTCGCCGTACGGCGGGCCGCCCGGCGGCGGCGCTCGGCCGGTGGCGGAGATGAGGAACGATGAGCGGGCCCATGGTCGACGTGCGCGGCGTCTACAAGAGCTACGGCTCGCTCGACGTCCTGCGCGGGGTGGACCTGCGGGTTGAGGCCGGCGAGGTGACGGTGGTCATCGGCCCGTCGGGGTCGGGAAAATCGACGCTGCTGCGCAGCATCAACCACCTGGAGAAGATCGACCGCGGGTACGTCACCATCGACGGCGAGTTCGTCGGCTACCGGCGCTCCGGAGACCGTCTCTACGAGCTGAAGGAACGCGACATCCTTCGCCAGCGCACCCACATCGGTTTCGTCTTCCAGAACTTCCACCTGTTCCCCCATCTCACCGTCCGGCAGAACGTGACCGAGGCGCCGCTCTCCGCGCAGGGCCGCCCCCGCGACCAGGTGGAGGCGCTGGCGACCGAGCTGCTTGAGCAGGTGGGCCTCTCCGGCAAGGCCGGCGCCTATCCACGGCAACTGTCCGGCGGGCAGCAGCAGCGCGTCGCGATCGCGCGGGCCCTGGCTCTGCGGCCCAAAGTCGTGCTGTTCGACGAGCCCACCTCGGCTCTCGATCCGGAGCTGGTCGGCGAGGTGCTGGAGGTGATGAAGGCGCTGGCCCGCGGCGGCACCACCATGATCGTCGTGACCCACGAGATCGGCTTCGCCCGTGAGGTCGCCGACACCGTGGCGTTCATGGACGCCGGCCGGATCGTCGAGCAGGGCCCGCCGCCGCAGGTGCTCGACCGTCCGCGGCACGACCGTACCCGCGCCTTCCTCAGCAAGGTGCTCTGACTCCCCGCCCCCGGGGCTGCCACTCCCGAGTCCGCCGGATGGCGGCTCGCCGACACTCACTAGGAAACCCATGCCCTCCATCCCCTCGTTATCCCGGTTCGCCGTGCTCAACGCGTCCGCGCTGGTCCTGCTGGTCGCGTGCGGCGCGACGCCCGACGACGCGGCGACCGGTGCGGCTCCGGCCGCCCCCGCCGCCGTCTCGAAGGCCGCGGCTCCGGGCGGACTGAAGATCAACACCAGTCCGGAGCAGAACCGGATCCGGGCCAGGAAAGTCGACGCGATCGCCGCCGAGGTCCCCGCCGCCCTCCGGGAGAAGGGGGAGCTCCTGGTCGGCACCGCCACATCCGAACCGCCGCTGTCGTTCGTCGCCGACGACAACGTCACGCCGATCGGCGTGGAGGAGGACATCGCCTCCCTCGTCGCCGACGTGCTGGGCCTGAGGCTGCGCCTCGAACCGACCTCCTGGGAGAACCTGTTCCTCGCCGTCCGGTCCGGCAAGTACGCGGCCGGGTTCTCCAACATCACGGTGACCGAGGAGCGCAAGGACATCTATGACTTCGCCACCTACCGGCTGGACCAGCTCGCGTGGGAGGTGCCCAAGGACAGCACGATCGCCGCGATCACCAAGCCGGCCGACATCGCCGGGCTCAGTGTGGCCGTGGGGTCCGGCACCAACCAGGAGAAGATCCTGCTGGGCTGGGACAAGCAGAACCAGGCCGCGGGACTGAAGCCCGTCCAGATCCAGTACTACAAGCAGGCCGCCGACACCTACCTCGCGCTCAAGTCCGGCCGCATCCAGGCGTTCTTCGGGCCCAACCCGACGTCGGCGTACCACGTGGCGGTGAGCGGCGACACCAAGATCGTAGGCACCTTCTCCGGGGCCGGCCCCACGCTCCAGGGACTCATCGCCGCCATGACCCAGAAGGGCAACGGACTGGCCAAGCCGATCAGCGAGGCCATCGACGCCCTCATCAAGGACGGTACCTACGGCCAGGTCCTCACCCGCTGGGGCCTGTCCAACGAGTCGGTCCCCAAGTCGCTGGTCAATCCCCCCGGTCTGCCCCGGGAGCAGTAGGCCGGAGGCACGGTGGCCGCCACCGGAGTCACCCGAGGTAACAGCCCATTTTCTATGTAGGTAATGTAGGTTTTTAGCTATCATGGGCCCATGGGAGCATTGCTCGACCTAGTGCAACTGCGAACTTTCGTGGCCATCGCCGAGTGCGGGGGCTTCGGCCGGGCCGCCTCCGCTCTGCGGACGAGCCAGCCCACCGTGAGTCAGCACGTCAGGTCCCTGGAGCGGGTCGTGGGTCAGCCGCTCGTCGAGCGGACCGGCAGATCGACCCGATTCACCTCGGCGGGGGAGACCCTGCTGGTGGAGGCGCGGAGGCTGCTCGCCGCACACGACGCGGCCATGTGCCGGCTCGGCGCCGAGCGGCCGGCGGCGCTCACGGTCGGGGCCATCGAGCACGCCGCGTGCCAGGTGCTGCCCGACCTCCTCGGAGCGCTGATGGCGGCGCTTCCCGGGCAGGACGTCGTCTTCCGGCTCGACCGCAGCACGGCGCTCGCGGAGGCGACGACACGCGGCACGCTCGACATGGCGCTGATCCTCGGCGTGGTGCCCAACGTCGGTGGCGTCCAGGTGGGCACCCTGCCGCTGCACTGGCTGTCGGCGCCCGGCTGGTTCATGCCGCCGCCGGACGGTCCGGTGCCTCTGGTCGCCTTCCAGGAGCCGTGCGCCCTGCGCACGCGGGCGGTCCGCGCGCTCGAGGGGCTCGGCTGGTCGGTGCGGATCACCACCGAGGCCACCAATCTCGAGGGCGTGCTGGCGGCGGCCCGCGCGGGCCTTGGGGTCGCGCTGCTGCCCACGGCGTACGGCGTCCCACAGGGTCTGGAGGAGGTGCGTCACCTGCCGTCCCAGGGCTCGATCGGGCTGCGCCTCGTCAGCAGGCAGGGGCTCGACGCGGCCATCGAGGCGGGTGCGGGGGAGGCGCTGCGGCGGTTCTTCTCGTCCATCACGGATTTCCCCGGCCCGCTCGCCGAACGGGTTCCAATAGGAAATTCGAATTAACACCCATAGGGAAAGTGAATTGTTCGCGGAGGTGGCTCCGGAAATACCCTTCGAAATTGCATGGAATCCGTTGACGGGTGCGTACGGTTATGGTGTGATCGAAGTGCGGATCCGAATGGTGGCCCGCATGAGAAACGGAATTGGCTTTTCCTGATTCACGCGTGGGATCCCGGGAGAAGGCGATTCCGTCCCGGCGTGTCCCGCCGCAGGGGCGATGGCGTCGCGGGGCACGCCGGTTCCCGGTCACCGCGCGGGGCACGCCGATCTCTCACTCCCTTCCTCCGTGGTTCCCCCGTGCGACAGGAAAAGGTTCCACCCATGTCATTGAGCGATGAGACCGTCACCACCTTCGACGATCGCCCGGCCCCGCGGCGGCGGGGCCTGCGCTCCCGGCGCCGGTTCGCCGTGGTGGCGGCGCTGCTCGTGATCGCGGTGGTCGCCGCGGTCCTCGTCGTGTCGGCCCGGGGCGGCGACGACCGGCCGGCGCGGGCAGCGGGCGCCGGTCCGGTCGCCGGCGGCACTCTCACCTACGCGGTCGCCGGCACCCAGGTGTCGCTGGACCCCGCCGTGGCCGCCACCGCGGTGACCGGGCTGATCGACCGCAACGTCTTCGACTCGCTCATCACCCAGACCGGCCCGGACACCTTCGGCCCCTGGCTGGCCAGCAAGTGGGAGGTGTCGGCCGACGGCCGCACCTACACCTTCACCCTCCGCCAGGGGGTGACCTTCCACGACGGCACGCCGTTCACCGCCGACGCGGTCAAGGCGACGCTCGACCACGTCGTGGACCCCGCCACCAAGTCGGCGTACGCGGCCTCGCTGATCGCGCCGTACAAGGAGTCGCGTGTCGTGAACGACCACGTGGTCGAGGTGACTCTCGCGCGGCCCTTCACCCCGTTCCTGCAGGCGCTGTCGGTGCCCTATCTGGGCATCCAGAGCCCGGCGGCGCTGGCCAAGCCCGTCGCCGACTACCGCCCTGTCGGGACCGGGCCGTTCTCGTTCGTCTCCTGGGAGAAGGACAAGAGGGTCACGCTGCGGAAGAACCCGGGCTACGCCTCCCCTCCGGCCGGAGCCGCCCACCGCGGCGCGCCGTACCTCGACGACCTGGTCTTCGAATTCGTCGGGGAGGACGCGACGCGTTACGGCGCGCTCACCAGCGGCCAGGCCCAGGGAATCGCCGGCGTGCCACCCGTCAACGCGGCACGGCTCAAATCGCTGCCCGGTTTCTCGTTCGCCACGCAGGAAACGCCCGGACTGAATTACAACCTCTATTTGAACCAGACCCGCGGGCCGCTGCGCGACGTCCGGGTGCGGCGGGCGCTGTCGGCGTCGATAAACGTCGACGAGCTGGTGAAGAACATCTATTTCGGGCTTTTTCCCGCCGCGCGCAACCCGCTCAGCCGGACGACCGCCGATTACGACGCGGCCGCCGAGGGGGATTTCGCCTCCTACGACCCGCAGGAGGCGAAGCGGCTGCTCGACGAGGCGGGCTGGACGAAGACGGATGAGAACGGCTACCGCGTCAAGGACGGCAAGACCCTCACGCTCGTGTGGCCGTACTGGGCGGAGGGCAACAAGGAGCAGCGCGACGTCCTCGCCCAGGGCGTCCAGGCCCAGGCCAAGCTGGTCGGCATCAAGATCGAGCGGCCCACGGTGGACACCGGGGCGTTCGTGAGCAAATACCTCATCGGCGGCGCCTACGACCTGGTCGACGTCAGCTTCGCACGGCCCACCCCCGACGTGCTGCGCTTCGCGTTCGCCTCGGGCAACACCTACGCCAAGGCCGGCGGCAACGTCGCCCTGGTGAAATCGCCTGAGATCGACAAATGGGTCGAGGAGGCGGCCGAGACCCTCGACCCGGCGACGGCCGCGCGCGACTACTCCTCCGTCCAGCGCGAGGTGCTCCGCCAGGCCTACGTGGTGCCGCTCTACACACCCGTCCAGCTCACCGCCTTCTCGGCCAAGGTGCGCGGCGTCGCCTTCGACGCCCAGACCTATCCCGTGTTCTACGACGCGTGGCTGGGGGCCTGACCCGCATGCCGACGCTGGCGCGCCGGCTGTCCCGCCGGCTGGCGCTGACCCTGATCGCCATGTGGGGCGCCGCGACCCTGGCGTTCGCCGGCATGCGGCTGGTGCCCGGCGACCCCGCCCGCGTCATCGCGGGCGGGGTGCAGGCGAACGCCACCCCGCAGGTGCTCGACGCGATCCGGGACCAGTACGGCCTGCGCGAGCCCGTCCTGGTGCAGTACGGCGTCTTCCTGGGCCGGCTCCTCCGCGGTGACCTCGGCGAGTCCTACCAGCTCAACCAGTCCGTGAGCGGTGTGATCCTCGACCAGCTCGGCCCCACGGTCGCCCTCGCGGCCGGCGCCTCCGCCCTCGGGTTCTCGCTGGCGGTCGGCGCCGCCCTGCTGACGGCGGGCAGGCCGGGGCCGCGGGTCGTCTCCCGGGCGCTGGAGTTCGGGTCGATCTCCACCCCGAACTTCTGGATCGGGATCCTGCTGCTGGCGGCCTTCTCGTTCCGCCTGCACTGGTTCCCCGTGATCGGCGACGGCGGGCTCTCCGCGCTCGTGCTGCCGTGGGTCGCGCTCGCGCTGCCGATCGCGGGCGTGCTCGCCCAGGTCACCAGAGAGGGACTGGAACGGGCGCTCGGTCAGCCGTTTGCGCTCACGGCACGGGCGAGAGGCGCCACGGAGCACCGCGTCCGGCTCCGCCACGCGCTGCGGCACGCCGCCCTGCCGGTGCTCACGCTGTCCGGATGGGCGCTCGGGGAGCTGCTCGCGGGTGCCGTGGTCGTCGAGACGGTCTTCGCCCGGCAGGGGCTGGGGCACGTCGTCGTCGCGGCCGTGCGCGGGCGGGACTTCCCGGTCGTGACGGGGGTGGTCGTGCTTTCCGCGCTGACGTTCTCACTGGTCAACACCGCGCTCGACCTGCTCTACCGGCTCGTCGACCCGCGTATGCGCCAGGCGGCCCTGTGAGCGCGCCCGCCGCCGTGCCGTACGACCCGGTGCGCGCGGCCGAGGCGCGGGCGCGCGCACCGCGCCGCCGGTGGCCGTTCCGGCCGGGGGTGCTGCTCGCCGCGGCGTTCCTCATGCTGGTGTGCGCGGCCGCCGCGTTCCCCGGACTGCTCGGTCACGCGCCCGACCAGGTCGACCCGGCCGCCGCTCTGCGCGGCCCGGGAGGCGCGCACCCGTTCGGCACCGACGAGCTCGGCCGCGACGTGCTCGCCCGGATCGTGTATGGCGCGCGGCCCTCGCTGCTCGTCGGTGCCGGCTCCACCCTGCTGGCGGGACTGGCCGGCGCGGTGTGGGGACTCGCCGGCGCGCTCGGCGGCCGGGTCGTGGGCGAGGCGGCGATGCGGGTCGCCGACGTGCTGCTGGCGTTTCCCGCCATCCTGATGGCCCTCCTCGTGGTCGCCGTCCTCGGGCCCGGCACCCGGAACGCCGTTCTCGCGATCACCGTCGCCCTCGCGCCGGGCTTCGCCCGGGTCGTACGCGTACAGGCCCTCGTCGTGCGGGACTCGGCGTACGTCCGGGCGGCGGTGAACCTCGGGCTGTCGCCGGCGCGCGTCCTTGTGCGGCACATCGTCCCGAACGTCGTCGCGCCCCTGCTCATCCTCGCCACGGTCAACATCGGAACCGCGATCATCGCGGGGGCCTCGCTGAGTTTCCTCGGGCTGGGGCCCCAGCCCCCCGACCCCGAGTGGGGCTCCATGCTCGCCCAGGCCCGCGACTACCTCGACGTGAGCTGGACCCTCGCCCTCTTCCCTGGCGCGGCGATCACGCTCACGGTCATGTCGGCGACGATCGCCGGGCGCGCCCTCCAGGCCCGGTACGAGGGGCGGGGAGGCGGATGAGCCGCCCACTGGTGGAGGTGGCGGGCCTGTCGGTGGAGTTCCCGGCTCGCCGCGGCGTCGTCCGGGCCGTCCGCGACGTCGGCTTCGCCGTACACGCGGGGGAGTGCCTGGCCGTCGTCGGCGAGTCGGGCTCGGGCAAGAGCGTCACCGCCCGGACGCTGCTCGGACTGGCCGGCCCGGCCGCCCGGGTGCGCGCCGCGACGCTGAGCTTCGAGGGGCGCGACCTGCGCGCGCTCACGCCCCGCGAGTGGCGGCTGCTGCGCGGCCGGCGGATCGGGTACGTCCTGCAGGACGCCCTCACCTCCCTCGACCCGCTCCGCCGCGTGGGGGACGAGGTCGCGGAACCGCTGGAGGTGCACGGCCTGGCGACCGCGGCAGACCTCGACGACCAGGTCGTCGCTCTGCTGGCCGAAGTGGGCATCCCCGACCCCTGGACACGTTTCCTGCAGTACCCCCACGAGCTGTCCGGCGGTCTGCGGCAGCGGGCCCTGATCGCCTCGGCCATCGCGGCCCGCCCGTCCCTGCTGATCGCCGACGAGCCGACCACGGCCCTCGACGTGACCGTGCAGGCGCAGGTCCTCGACCTGCTCGACGCCCGGCGCCGGGACGGCACGGGGACGCTGCTCATCAGCCACGACCTGGCCGTGGTCGCCCGCCTCGCCGATCGCGTCTCGATCATGTACGCCGGGCTCGTGGTGGAGGAGGGCCCGGCGGCGGACCTGCTGTCGTCGCCCGCCCATCCGTACACCGCCGACCTGCTCGCCGCCGTGCCGAGTCTCGACGGCCCGGTGCGGCGGCCACGCGAGATCTCCCTCGCCCCGGCCGCCCGGTCCGGCTGCCCGTACGCGTCCCGATGCGCGCTGGCCGACGACCGCTGCCGGGCCGAATCGCCGCCCGCCGCGCCGTACGGGCCGGGCCGGACGGTCCGGTGTTTCCGGCCCGGGCAGGATCCGCCGCGCGCGCCGGAGACCCCGCCGGTCACCGTGCCCGTAACGCTTCCGGTCCCCGCCGAGTCGCCGGCCGCCGAGCGCGCGGTCGTCTCGGTCCGCGGCGTCACCAAGCGGTTCCGCTCAGCCGGGGGCTCCCGGCGTACGGCCGTGGACGAGGTGTCGTTCGAACTGCGCGCGGGGGAGGCGCTCGGACTGGTCGGCGAGTCGGGGTCGGGCAAGAGCACCACGGCCCGCATGGTGCTGGCCGAATTCGCCCCCGACGCCGGAGACGTGCTGCTGGACGGCGAGGCGTGGAGCGGCCTGCGTGAGCGGGACCGCAGGCCCCGCCGTGCCCGGATCCAATTGGTCGACCAGGACCCGCTCAGCTCGTTCGACCCGAGGTTCACCGTCCAACGCATCATCGGCGAGGCGCTGCCACGCGGGTTCACGGGAGACCGCGGGCGGCGGCGCGTCGCCGGACTGCTCGGCGACGTCGGTCTCGGGCCCGAGATCCTGGATCGGCTGCCCGCCCAGCTGTCCGGCGGGCAGCGGCAGCGGGTGGCGATCGCCCGCGCGCTCGCCCCGGGGCCGGAGGTGCTCGTCTGCGACGAACCCGTGTCGGCTCTCGACGTCACCGTGCAGGCGCAGATCCTCGCACTGCTCGCCCGGCTGCGCCGCGGTTCCGGTCTCTCGCTCCTGTTCATCTCCCACGACGTGGGCGTCGTCCGTCAGGTGTGCGACCGGGTCGCCGTCATGAAGGACGGCGCGCTCGTCGAGATCGGCGACGTCGAGACCGTCCTGCGTGCTCCTCGCGCCCCCTACACCCGTGCGCTGCTCTCGGCCGTCCCGCGCCTCGCCGTGGGCCGGCGGACCGCCGTCCCCATACCCGTACCCGACATGGACCTGAAGGGCCCGACATGACCTCAGCCACCTCTCCCGCCGCCCCCCGCGCCGCCGTCGTCACCGGCGCCGGATCGGGGATCGGCCGGGCGACCGCCGAGCTGTTCGCCGAGCGCGGGGTCGCCGTGCTCGCCGTGGATCACGACGAACGCACCCTCAAGGAACTCGCCGGCCTCGACCGGGTGGTGACACTCGCCGGCGACGTGTCGCTTGAGGAGACCAACCAGGCCGCGGTCGCGCGGGCACTCGCGGAGTTCGGCCCGCTCGACGCCGTCGTGCTCAACGCGGGAGTCGGCGGCACCAGGCCGTGGGAGGCGCCCGGGGCGGTCGAGGCTGCCGAGCGGATCCTGGCGGTGAACCTCCTCGGTCCCATCCTGGGAATCCGCGCCGCCGCGCCCGCGCTCCGCGCCTCCGGCGGAGGCGCCATCGTGGTGACCGCCTCGGTCGCCGGCCTGCGCGCCGACCCGGGCAACTGGGCGTACAACGCGTCCAAGGGCGCCGTGCTCAACCTGGTCAGGGCGGCCGCCATCGACCACGCGCCCGACGGCATCCGGGTGAACGCCCTGGCCCCCGGGCTGACGTGGACCCGTATCAACGCCGGAGTCCGGCAGGACCCGCTGCTCACGGCCGAGATCGAGAGCCGGGTGCCGCTCCAGCGGTTCGCCGAGCCGCGCGAGCAGGCCGAGGCCGTGTGGTTCCTCGTCTCGCCCGCCGCCTCGTACGTCACCGGGACGGCCCTGGTCGTGGACGGCGGCCTCGACGCCAGCCTCGGCGTCCTCCCCCTGCCGTCCGCACGCCGATGACGGACGGCTTCCCGTCCACCATGCACCCCACAAGAGAGAGGACCCACAGCTATGAGCACGACCGAGACCAACCGCGCGGTGGCCAAGCGTTTCTACGAGGAGGCCGTCACCCAGGGACGGCTGGAGGTCCTCGACGAGATCATCGCCGATGACGCCACGGACGCCGCCGGACCGGCCGACGGCAACCGGGGACGCGCGGGATTCGTCCGGCACATCACCTGGCTGCGGTCGGCGGTCGAGGGTGTGACGGCCACCGTCACCGACACCGTCGCCGAGGGCGACCGGGTCGTCGTGTACTGGACGATCGACGGCGTGCAGCGCGGCGAGGTCTTCGGCGCGCCGCCGAGCGGCCGCCGGTTCACCGGGCAGAGCATCAGCACCATCCGGTTCAGAGACGGCAAGATCGTCGAATACGAGGTGCTCCCCGACCGGCTCGGCATCGTCCAGCAGCTCACCGCCTGACGCCCTTCCTGAGCCGGCCGCGCCCGTGACGATGACCGCGGGTCGCGTCACCCGGCCTGTCGTTCGATCCAGGACCGCACAGCCTCGGCGGTGCTGCCCGAGTGCTCCTCCAGGGTGCTGAAGTGGTCCCCCGGGATGTCCACCGACTCGTGCGCGACCGGCCAGTACGCCCGCCAGTCCGTACGGCCCTCGGGGTCGACCGTCGTGCCGGGCAGGGGCTCGGCCGCGCGCAGCAGCAGGATGGGCGTCTCCACGGGCTTGGGCTGCCAGCCGATGAACAGCCGGTTGTAGACACCCATCGTCGTCAGCCTGTCGTCGTGGAGCTTGAGGTCGAACCGGTCGATGCGCTCCAGCATGCCGCCGATCATGGCACCCTGCCACCATCCCATGTCCTCCCGGGAGGCGGCGTCGATCGGATAGCTGTCGATCAGCGCCAGGCCGGCCGGAGGGAGTCCCGCCTCCTCCAACGCCACGGTGACCGCGTGCGCGACGCAGCCGCCCATCGACCGGCCGACGACCACGAACGGTTCGCCGTCCCCGACCACCCGCCGCAGACCCTCGACGTTCATCTGGATCAGCGTCTCCAGAGAATCGGGCAGCGCGTCGCTCTCTGTCCGGGTGAAACCCGGGGACGGCACCACGTACACGTCGCGATCGTCGCGGAACGCCTGGCCGAAACGCGCGTACTCGTGCGGCCCGGAGATCGCGCTCAGCGCCGGGAAGCACACAAGCGACACCCGTCCGGGCCCGGTCGCGAGTTTGATGGGCGCCTGCGCGTGCCGCTCCCGTTCCGCCGCGCCGAAGCTGTCACGCGCGTGCGAGGCCGCCACCAGCAGCAGCGCGGCCTCGTCGTGCTTGCCCGTGTCGTGCATCCGCCGGTGCAGCGCCGCCAGCCCCCGGCTCGATCCCGTCTCCGCGCGCACGGCCTCCCGGGCGCCCTCCCCGGCCGGCAGTTCGCGATCCAGATAGGTGGCGATGGCGTGGGGGGTGGGGTGGTCGAAGGTGAGTGTGGCGGGGAGGCGGAGGTCGGTGGCGGTGGTGAGGTGGTTGCGGAGTTCGATGGCGGTCAGGGAGTCGAGGCCGAGCTCCACGAGGGCTCGGTCGGCGGGGATGGCCCGCGGGTCGGGATGGTTCAGAACCAGGGCGACCTGTGCGCGGACGAGGTCGAGCAGAGCCTCGGTCCGTGCCTCACCCTCCAGGCCCCGTAGCCGCGCCACGAGCGGAACGCCGCCGGTACCCGTGCCCGCGGCCGGACGGGCAGCGCGGACGATGCCGCGCAGCAGCGGCGGAGGCGCGCCCTGCACCGAGGTCGCGAACTTGGCGGGGACGAGGACCGGCTGGTTCTGGCTGCTCTGGAGGGCGGTGTCGAAGAGGGTGAGTGCGTGGTGGGGGTTGAGGGGGTGGAGGCCGGTGCGTTGGATGCGGGCGTGGTCGGTGGTGGTGAGGTGGTTGGTGATGGTGCTGGTGGTGTTCCAGAGTCCCCAG
>NZ_JAFCNB010000021.1 GCF_017896165.1 Microbispora oryzae | reverse complement strand
TACGCTATCGCCTGCGGCCACCGCCTGATCTTTGATTGTCAGCACAACACTCGATGATCGCGGTGGCCGTTCCCATCTCTGCCACCAGCCCACACGCAAGATCGCCATCTACGGCTGGAGTACTAGGCTCTGGTCCATGACTGATCGCCGGTTGCTGCTCGTGCACGCCCATCCGGACGACGAGACGATCGAGACCGGGGCGACCATGGCGAAGTACGCCGCGGAGGGCGCCCACGTCACGCTGGTGACCTGCACGCTCGGTGAAGAGGGCGAGGTCATCCCGGAGCACCTCGCCCACCACGCGCCCGACCGCGACGACACCCTCGGCACGTACCGGATCGGGGAGCTGGCGGACGCCTGCAAGGCGATCGGTGTGACCGACCACCGGTTCCTCGGCGGGCCGGGCCACTGGCGCGACTCCGGCATGATGGGCGCGGCCTCCAACGGTCGTCCCGGCTGTTTCTGGCAGGCGGACCTCGACGAGGCGGCGGCCGAGCTCGTCGAGATCATCCGGGAGGTCCGCCCGCAGGTGCTGGTCACCTATGACGAGAACGGCTATTACGGGCACCCCGACCACATCCAGGCCCATCGGGTCTCCTGGCGGGCGTTCAAGCTGGCCGCCGACCCCGCCCACCCCGGGGGCGAGCCCTGGCGGGTCGCGAAGTTCTACTACACGGCGATGCCGAGGTCGGTGATGCGCCGGTCGGCCGAGTCGATGCGCGAGGCGGGCGTCCGGTTCCTGGTCGAGGACGTCGACGACATGCCGTTCGGCTGCCGCGACGAGGACGTCACCACGGAGATCGACGCCCGGCCGTACGTGGAGGCGAAGATCGACGCCATGCGCGCGCACGCCACCCAGCTCTCGGTCGACCCGCCGTGGTTCGCCCTGTCCAACGACGTGGGGCAGCAGATCTTCGGTGTCGAGCACTTCATCCTGCGCGCGGGCGTACCCGGGCCGCCCGGGCCCGGCGCTCCGCACGAGGCGGGCGGCCTGGGCGAGCCGTACGACCGGGAGACCGACCTGTTCGCCGGCATCGGCTAGTCTCGGCGGCATGACCGAGGAGGCGCCCGGGCACGGGATCACCGGCGACGCCGCGCGGCCGGGCTTCTCTGGCCCGGCCGGCGACGGCGCGGGGCCCGGGTTTCCGGATCCGGCGCCCGACGCCGTCGCCCCCTGGGCGCCGTCAGGCCGGGAAGAGGCCGCGGACTCTCTCGGGGGCCCTCTCGCGGGCGCGGTGACGGGCGCGACCTACGGCGTGCTGTTCCTGCTGGGCGTCGTGCTGGGCGTGGTCGGCGGATTCGAGCACTCCTGGTACGCCGGAGACCTCCCGGTGGCCGCCGTCGGGTGGCTGGTGATCCTCTTCGCGGTGCCGTACGCGATGGGCAGGCTGACGGGCGGCAAGCTCGGCGCACTCGTGCCCGCCGCCGGGTGGCTCGTGAGCTCCTTCGTCCTGGCCACTCCGCAGGCCGCCGGAGACCTCGCCATCGCGGGAGACCCGTCCGGGTTCTGCTACCTGTACGGCGGGGCCGTCGCGGTGGCGCTCGCCGTCGTCGCCACCCGCTCGGCCGGTTCCTGGCTGCTCCGCCGGTACGGAAACGCCTGAGGGCTCGTCGCGAGTGTGCTTTACCCCGGCGGGTGTCCTCCCCGATGCTGGGGGGATGCGGCGTGCGCACCGGGTCAGGCAGGTGGTCAACTACGTCAACCTCTCCACGCCCCTGGGACTGCTGATCGCCCGGATCGGCCGCGCCACGACGCGCCGGGGCGAGCGGGGCCTGGTCTACGCCCACGGCTACCGCATCCCCTTCCCCGTGGCGGGGGCGTTCACGGTCGGCAACGTGATCCTGACCAAGCACCCGGACGGCTATCTGACCGGCCCGCTGCTCGATCACGAGTCGCGGCACGCCACGCAGTACGCCGCCTGTGTGGGCCTGCCGATGCTGGTCCTCTACGTGGCGGCCTCCGGCCTGTCGCTGCTGGTCTGCGGCCATCCGGCGTCGTGGAACGTGTTCGAGCGCCTGGCGGGCCTCGACGACGGCGGTTATCCGTACGCCCTCCCGCTGTGGCGCAGGGCGCGGCGGCGCGGCCGGAGGGCCGGGGCGTACGGCCGCCCGGCCGACTGACGGGACACCGGTCAGGCGCGGACGACCACCATCTTGCCGCCGGCCTCGTTCGCCTCCATGACGCGGTGCGCTTCGCGTATCTCCTCGAAGCCGAACACGCGCGACGGCTTCGCCCGCAGCCGGCCGGCCGCCACCTGTTCCGCGATGCTCTGGAGCGGCACGTCGGACAGCGGGAAGCCGGGGGTGCCGAACACGAAACTGGCGAAGAAGGTCAGGCAGACACCGCTCGCCATCTGTGACAGGGGATCGAAGGCGGCGATCGGAGCCAGGCCGCCGAGCCACCCGGCCAGGCACGCCCGCCCGCCGCGCCGCAGCATGGCGAGCGAGTCGAGGATGGTGCTGTTGCCCACGAGGTCGAGCACCGCGTCGAGCCGTTTGGCCTCGGCGATCCGCTGGGAGAGGCCGGGTCCCTCCAGCTCGGCGCGTTCCGCGCCCAGGCCCACCACCAGGGGGAAGCGCTCGCGGTCGCGGGTGGTCCCGATGACTCTCGCTCCGGCGTTCACCGCGAGGTTGATCGCGGCCTGGCCGAAGGAGGAGGTCGCGCCCCTGACGAGCAGGGTCTGCCCCTCGGTGAGGCCGAGGTTGCGGAACAGGCAGGTCCAGGCGGTGGCATACGTCTCCGGGATGGCCGCGACCTCCGCCCACGGCAGGTCCGATTCGATGAGCGCCACATTCGACGCCGGCGCCCTGGTGTACTCGGCGTAGCTGCCGTTGACGGTCCGGCCCAGGCCGCCCATCAGCGCGGCCACCTTCGCGCCGACCGGGAACTCGCCGCCCGGGCAGGCTTTCACCAGCCCGACGCACTCGATGCCGCTGACCGGTGCAGCCTCGGCCCACTCACCCCTGCGCATGTGCATCTCGGCGTGGTTGAGACCGAACGCCTTGACCTCGATGACGACATGACCGATGAGCGGTTCGGGCTCGGGCAACTCCGTGTAGACGAGGCACTCCGGCCCGCCGAACCGCTCGATGACGATGGCGCGCATCGTTCCCCCCTGTGGAACGGCCCAGAACGGCCCAGAACGGCTCAGAACGGTTCCAGTGTGCGCCTCGCCGCCCGCCACTCCCTCAGGCGGGGCAGGAGATCGGCGGCGACACGGAGGCGGCGCTCTGCCACGCCGCGTACAGGGCGGGCGGCAGGGCAGGCGGGCAGTCGGCCGGGTCGAACGGGCCCCGGTAGGTCCATCCGCCGGCGCCGAGCCGGCTCCACAGGTCGATCTGCTTCGGCACGGCCATGGCCGCGTAGTCGTCCCGCTGCGGCGGCAGGGTGACGGCGTAGTAGAGGTCGGCGGCCTCCGTCGCCCCGTAGACCATGCCGTAGAACAGGGTGCCCTTGTCGGCGGCCTCCGCGGCGGCGGAGTCGCCCGAGGCGCGGGCGACCGCGCTGAGCGCGTCGCGGACGTCCTGGTCAGGGGTGAGCGGCGCGATCGTGCCCTCCGGGCGGCGGCCCCCCGAGGCGCCCTGCCCAGCCGATCCGGCCGATCCGGCGGCCGGCGCGGTGGCGCCGGTCCGTGTCCCCGAGGAGGCGTCCGGCGAGGCTCCCGCGGCCCCCGCGGCTTCCGGGGAGGCCGCGGCCGAGCCGGCGAGGAGCGCCGGTGGCTGCGAGCCGGATCCGGAGGCCGAGCCAGAAGGGGAGAGAACCATCACGACGGCCGCGACGGTCGAGGCGACGCAGACGAGCAGCGCACCGGCGATCATCAGGGGTATGGACATCCGTCCTGGCATGCTCGACTTGTAGCACGGCGTTCGCTAAAGCGGGAAACGGCGTTCCAGGGGTTCGGCCGGTTCCACGGGGCCGACCGGTGCCCGGCCGATCTCGGCCGACAGGTCGAGTCCGAGCACGTGATCGACGTGCAGGAAGGTCTCGAAGCGCGACCCCGCGGCCACGGAGTCGTCGCGTTCGAGCTCGCCGAGCAGCCGCGACGCCAGCGGCACGTCGAGGTCGTCGTCGAACGCGTCGTCGATCCGCCCGGCGTAACCGGCGTCGATCGGCCGGCTGGGCGACTCGGCCCACTCGGCCACCCGCCGCCGCCACCGGCGCAGCGTGGCGTCGGCGGCCCGCAGGGCGTCCCACGTCAGGCGCGCCGGCGCGCGATAGTGCCGCTCCAGCAGGGCCAGCCGTACGGCGAGGGGGTCGAGGCCGCCCGCGACGATGTCGGTGAGCGGCAGGTCGGTGAGCAGCCGTTCGCCCTCGGCCCAGTGGCGGACCACCTCGTGGCCGGTCGCCGCGGCCGACAGGGCCCGCTCGGCTTCGCGGTGATGCGGGCCGGGCCCGCCGACGCGGAGGTCGACACGGTCTCCCAGTGAGTGCAGCGCCATGGCCGAACAGGTGACTTCCCGCCGGGGAGCGCCGCGACCCCAGGGGGAGTCCCAGGCGGGCTCGCCGTCTCGGGGCGCCCACAGGGCCAGGTCGGAGCGTCGGCCCGCCGCGTCACCCCCGGCGTCACCCCGCGCCACGCCGGAGAGCTCGCCGTACGACGGGAAGGACGCGGCGTCGAAGTAGACCCCGCCACCGGGCGCCGCGTAGGCGTGCCCCCGCTCGATCAGCCGGGCGATCAGCTCGATCACCGGACCGACGGTCTCGCCGGCCCGCGGCGTGTGCTCCGGCCGGTGGATGTTCAGGGCGAGCGCGTCGGCGAAGAACGCGTCTTCGTGGGCCCGCGCCGCCTCCGGGGAGGGTTCTCCGTCCGGCCCTCCGATGTCGTCGATGCCCTGGCAGGCGACCACCCGGAGCCGGCGCCGTTCCGCGACCCGGCGGACCAGGTCGGCGAAGAGATGGGTACGCAGGTCGCCGAGGAGGGCGTACCGGTGCGGAGCTGGACCGCAGATGTACATCCGGAATATCCGGGAGCCCGCGGGCACGATCGGCTCAACCTGTCGCGTGCGGATGTCGTGGAGCCGGAGCATGTCCCGAGCCTACGTCCCGCCCGGCGGAGGCACGGGAGTGACGCGGGGGGTGACGCGGTCGGGACCGGATCAGGAGGCGGGTGAGGAGACGGGTCAGGAGAGGAACTGCACGATGTCGCGGTCGCCCCGCTCGCGCAGGCGGTCGAGCACGTCCTCGCGGACCGCGCCGTCCTCCAGCCCGATCCGGGCGCCGATCAGCCGCAGGCCCTCGGCCTCGGACGCCACCGGGGCCGTGTATCCGATCAGGTGCAGGGCCTGGTTCAGCGTCGGGATCCCGGGGGCCGAGGCGGGCAGGAAGCGGGTCAGCAGCTCGCCGCCGTCGGAGACGGTGAGGAAGACGTGGTCTCCCTCGGTGGCGTTGTATTCGGCCAGCACATGACGGATCGACCCGATGGTGGGCTGGTTGTGCCAGCTGATCACCACCTCCCCGGACGACGTCGAGGCGGTGAGCTGGCCGCCCGGGGCCATGCCGAGGTGGGCGGCGAAACCGGTGGGCAGCGGCGACCCGGAGCCGCGCAGGTGCTCGGCGTTCACGTCGACCCGGTGCCACCAGCGTCCGTCCCTGCTGCGGAAGCAGCGGCGCGTCATGGAGACGTCGCGGCGCGGCTGGTACGAATCGCCCTGATCGGGGGTGGCGACCCGGATCCATCCCCGCTGGGTCCGCTCGAACCCGGGTCCGCCCGCGTAGGCGCGGATCGAGCTCTCGCTCACGTCGTAGCGCGAGGTGAGATTGTCGATGATCATGCTGACGGACGCCTCGCCGCCGGACCGCTCGATCTCCCGGGCGATCATCTCCCGGATCCCGAGGTATTCGTCGCCGCCCCAGCGCCGCAGGCCGTACTTGTTCCGGTCGAGGCGGATGAACCGTTCGTCGGAGGCGAGCTGGTTGCGGACGCCGACCGGGCTGTGGTCGTCGCCGATGCGGGCCTGGATCTCCTCAGGTGTGAGCGGCGCGCCGGTGACGCCGAGGACGGCCTCGGCCTTGTCGCCGAGGCCGCGCGACCACGGCACGACGTGCCCGTCCAGCACCCGCAGGTGTGGAACGGAGGTGATCCAGCGCTCCGCGACGTCGGCCCGGACCCCGAGCTGGGCGACGAGCGACACCGCCTCGGCCAGCGGACGGGGCCCGTCGGCGAACAGCTGCCGCGTCTTCTCCCTGAGCTCATCGGCGCCGCCGGCCACCAGCCAGGTGTCGGCCTGCTCGTAGCCGGTGAGCAGGGTGCGGACGAAACGCCAGGCCGGGATGGCGAGGGTGACGAGCTCGGTGCCGTGCCAGGGCGCCGCGGCGGCCAGCTCCTCGGCCGGTACGGCCGACCCGAGCCGGGAGCGCAGCCAGGACAGATGGGCGTTGAGCGGGGCGGCCTCGGGACCGGCGAGCCAGCTCATGACGTGGTCGCGCAGGTCGCGTTCGATCTGCCGGATGCGTTCGCGGGTGACGGAGAACCGCTGGGCCAGATCGTCGAGCGTGGCGCGTTGCGCGGTCTGTCCCGGATGGTGCGCGGCGTCGAAGTAGAGCCGGTCGCGCGCGATGGCCCGCTGCCGGTCGTCCAGCCGGGCGAAGATCCCGTCGATGATCTCCGGGAGGGGCCGGTCGGACGGCGCCGGCGGGGCCTGGTCGTCCGCCCGCTCCTCATCCGGCTCGGTCGCGAGCAGCTTGCCGATCAGACCGGAGAAAAGGGCGTGGACGCTCTCCCGCGGGCCGGGGAGCCGCAGGCTCTCCTCGGGATCGGTGAACCTCAGCAGCGGCAGGATGTCGCCGAGCACCAGGTGGGGCCAGCAGGCGCTGGTGAGGTCCGTGAGCCGCGAGGCGACCTGGGCCACCCCCACCGCCGCGCAGGCCCGGTCGATCGGCAACGCCTGCCACCACGCGTCCGGGAGGCCGGGGTCGCTAGCGATCGGCTCGACCTGGCTGGGTGCCGTCCAGCGCAGCGGAGGAACGATGTCGCTAAGACTCAGGTTCAATGCAGATCCAACCGGCAAGGGGAATATATCCGCAGTTCAGAGTAGGGGATCAGGCTGGCAGGAAGGGGCTGGCGCGACCGGAATAGGACACCTGGAGGAGCTCGCGGGCCCGCGTGCACGCCACGTAGAGAAGCCCCCGTTCCCGTTGCAGATCGTGCGCCCGGGCCGTGGGGTCCTCGGCGGCCGGGGTCAGCGCGTCGGGCGCCGGCACGATTCCGTCAGCCACGCCTATCACGGCCACGCGGCGGAATTCCAGCCCCTTCATCCCGTGCAGTAGCGTCACTTTGACCATGATGCCCGATTCGCGTAGTGCGGTGCGGGCGGTTCTGACGAGGTCCGCGGTACGGGCGGTGACGGCGATCTCCGCCGTCGGCACACCCTCCTCCAGCCATTCGGTGAGCGTGGCGACCAGTCCGGAGATCTCCGCCTCCGGGCTCACGTACTCCCGCACGATCGGTCGGAGCCCGTGGCCCAGCGCGCGGAAGCCGTACAGCTCGGCGTTCCCGGGGACGAGCCCGTCGGCCGGTCCGCCGCCGCGCAGCCGGACGCCCCACGACAGCATCTCCCTCGGCAGCCGGTAGGAGATCTTCAGGTGGAACCGGCGGGCCGGGATGCCGACGTCGGCGAGCGCCACCCGGGTGTCGAACATCCGCTGGTGCGGGTCGCCCACGATGAACAGGTCGTCCGGCGCGACCGGCACGGCCGCCCGCAGCAGCCGCCACTGCGCCGGGTGCAGGTCCTGCGCCTCGTCCACCACGATGTGCCGGTACGGCCGGGGGCCGGGGCCCTCGTCGCCCAGCAGGTCGCCGACGGCCCCGCCGAGCAGGCTCGCCGCGTCTGAGGCGAGCTGGAGGAGGGTGCGCCGGCCGGTCTCCCGCAGGCGTCCCACGACGTGCTGGACGGCCTCCCACACGGTCCGCCTCGCCTCGGCGTCCAGCCGCACGCCACGGCCGGGCCGCGCGGCGGCCTGATACTCCTCCAGGGTCCGCAGGTTCTGGGCCAGGACGACCTGCTCCCACTCCCGCAGCAGGAAGGCGGCGCCGAACCGGTCGACGGCCACCTCGTTCCACAGGTCGGCCAGGTCGCCCGTGCCCACCAGGGCGGGGGCGCGGCCCTCCGACTCGGAGACGATGCGGTGCGCGATCCGGTCGACGTTGCCCACCTCGACGCGCTTCCTGACCACCTCGTCGTGCAGCAGGAGGTCGAGGCGGGAGGAGAGCTCGGCGGCGAGCCCCTGGCTGAACGTCACCAGCAGGACGGGGCCGGTGGCCTCCCGGGCCAGATGGGCGGCCCGATGCAGGGCCATCACGGTCTTGCCGGTCCCCGCGCCGCCGGTCACCAGCACCGATCCGTCGTAGCTGGGCCAGTTCGAGTAGAGACGCTGCGGCGGGTGCGGATAGGTGCACCAGGCGGGCGCGTTCAGGATGTGGTCGAGCTGGTCCGGGCCGGCGGCGAAGGCCGCCTGATCCGGGCTGCGCCGCAGCGCCGCGGCCAGGTCGTCCGGATCGATCTCGCCGGCCTCCTCGGACCGGAAGGCGTCGAGTTCGCGCCACGCCGCCGCGGGTGAGCCGCCGCGGGCGAGCACCGCCAGCGGTGCGTACTGCGTCTGCGGAAGCAGCGGCTCGACGGCGTCGAGATGGGTCTGCGAGGTCATCAGCCGGAGCAGCGGCAGCAACTCCGGGTCGATGCCGATGTCCGTCAGCTCGATGTCGCAGAATCCCGCGAACAGCCGCCGGTCCGAGCTCTCCGCGGCGCGACGCAGTGCGGGCTCTACCTGTCGCAGCGCCTCCGCCTCCCAGCACTCGACCACCCCGATGGCCGGGTTGACCCCGAACCGGTGCCGCTGGGCGTACGACCAGGCCTGGGCCTCCGGCAGGACGGTGACGAGCCAGTGGACGTCGCCCTGCCGCACGGCCACCCCGCGGTGGTGGTCGCCGAGACGGAGCGTGACCGTCCGCGGATCCCGGGTGCCGCGCACCCGTTCGGGATGAGGGGCGACGGGAGAGTCGCCGAGGAACCTGCGTAACGCGACGAGCGCGTCCTCGCGTACGGCCGGGGGAAGCGCGCCGAGGTCTCGGGGGACCTCCGGGGATATCGCCAGTCGGGGCATCGGCGCTACCCCAGCAGGGACAGCAGATCGCGGTCCCCGCGTTGACTCAGGCGAGCGAGAAGCTCGGGCAGGCCGATCGGTCCCGTGGCGCCGATCCTGGTCGCGATCACCCGCACCGCCTGTTCGGCGGTGTCCGCGGGGGCCGTGTAACCCACCAGGCGAAGGGCCCGGCTCATGTCGTCGCCGCTCTCGGCCGCCGGAAGGTTGCGGATCCGCAGCACCCCCTCGCCGGAGAGCGTCAGGAAGACATGGCTGCCCTCTTCGGCGGCCAGCTCGGTCAGGACGGTGGCCAGCGAGGTCAGGACCGGCCGGTCCGCCCAGGTCATCTCGACGTCGTCCGCGGCGCTTCGGACCCGGCGGGCGTGGCCCGGCGTCAGGCCCACGTAGGCCGCGAAGCCCTCGGGCAGCGCGACCTCGCCGCCGTCGAGATGGTCGCGGGTCACGTCCACGCGCAGCCACCAGCGCCCGTCCGGCTGCCGGAAGCAGTACGGCGACAGCGCCACGTCACGGGACCGCCCCTCCTGACCGTCCTGACCGTCCTGGCCCTCCTGGTCGGCCGGGCTGTCCAGGTCGCCCGGCTCGTTCAGGTCGCCCGGGTCGGCTGGGCCGTCGGGGTCGTCCGGACCGGCGGTCGCGGGCGGATCCGGGGGAGCGGGTAACGAGTCCTGCTCGGGTGGTTCCGGTGGTGCCGGTGGGGTGGACGTCGCGGGCGGCGGGGCGGCGCCGTTCGCGCCGCTCTTGATGCGGAGCCGCGGAACGCTCTCCAGCCACTCCTTGGCGACCTCAGGGCGGATCCCGAGAGACGAGACCAGCTCCTGGGCCCGAGAGATCGTGGGCGGACGCGGGGAGTCCGCGATCAGCCTCCTGGTGCTCTCGCGCAGTTCCTCGATGTCACTGGAGACCAGCCAGCCGTCCGACAGGCGGTAGCCCGGCAGGGTGGCGACCACGAAGTGCCAGACCGGCACGTCAAGCGAGCGCAGTTCGCGGCCGTGCCACTCGGCGGCGGCGACGAGCCGGGCCGTCGGGGCCGCCACGCCGAGCCGGTCCGCCAGCCGGCTCAGGTACCGCCGGTACGGCGCGACCTGTGGCAGGGCGAGCCACGCGGCCAGCCGGGTGCGCAGGGCGCTCTCCAGCTCCTCGATGGCGTCGGGGGAGAGCGCGAGCAGCCGGGAGAGTTCCTCAACCGCCGAGGGCACGGCGGTGAACACCCGATTCTGGGCCACCATCCAGGTGAGGTCGTCGAGGTCGGCGAAGGCCGACTCGACCAGGGCGGCCAGCTCCTCGTCATCCTCGGGTGCGTCCGGATCCTCGGGTGCGTCCGGCTCGCCCGTTGATGGCGGCTCGTCCGGCGCGACCTCGTCGCCCGCCGCGGAAGCCGCGTCGTGGTCGCCCCCGGTGTCGCCCGTGGTTTCACCCCCGGTGTCGCTCGCGGTGTCGCCCGTGGCGTCGCCCGTGATGTCGCCCGTGGTGCCGGCCGCGGGCGCCGCCTCCGGACCCTCCGCCGGTGGGCCCTCGGAGTTCACCTGGTCCGCCGGTGCTCCGGGGGCCTCTGTGGCTCCGGCGGCTCCGGGGCCTTCCGCGAGCCCGCCGGGCACGGCGCCGTTCCCGCCGCCGGCCCTGTCGCCGGTCTTCCCAGGGGCCTTCCCGCCGTCCCGGGCCGCCGGCGCCAACCGGGAGAACACCGCCGTGAACAGGGCGGTCAGCACGGGACGGGCCTTGATGAACGGCTGATCCGACAGCTCACGGCCGGAGAGCGCGAGCAGCCCGGGCCACGACCCCGCCCGGTCGAGCGCGATGGCCACCTGGGGATCGTCGGCGTCGTCCGGATCCAGCACGTGCAGAGCGGGAAGCACGTCGCCGACCGCGGCCGCCGGCCAGTTCGCCAGCGCGAGGTCGGTGAGCAGTTCCGCGAGCGCCTCAGCGTCGGTCACCGCGAGCACCCGGTGCAGGGGAAGGCTGCGCCACCAGGCGTCCGGCAGGCCCGGCTGATCGACGAGGAGCCCGATGCGGGCGGCGTCACTCCAGCGCAGCGGTGGCACGAGGTCACTCAGGCAGAAGTTCATGCTTTCCCCATCACTCAAAGACCAGACCATAGTCTGGCAAAACACCCAGCCGTGGTGAGAGTTTCGTCAGTGGCGCACGGCGGCGAAACGCAGGCGGACGTAGTCGGCCATCCAGCCGGACTCCCGGCGCAGCGCGGGCGCGGCGAGCTCGTTGACCCGGCGCAGCAGCGGCTCGACGGTCGCCGGAGGCACCCGGTCGAGGAGCGCGCCCGCGAACATGCGCACCCAGTCGGCGGCGCCGTTCGGGCACTCGTCCAACGGGGTGGGGCGGTCGAAATACTCCAGCAGCCGGACGACGAAGCCGCCCTTCTCCAGGCGCAGGGCGTACTGGGCGGGGGTCGGGAAGTACCAGGGCAGCTCCGGCTCCGCCAGGCCGTACTCCCGCCAGGCGGTGAGCAGCGCGGAGGTCAGCGCGGCGCAGTTGCCCGCGCCGCCAAGCTCGGCCACGAACCGGCCGCCGGGCCGCAGGGCCATCCGCACGCAGGCGATCACGGCCTCGGGGTCGCGGCTCATCCAGTGGAGCGCCGCGTTGGAGAAGACGGCGTCGTACGGCTGGGCCACCGTGAAGTCGTACCCGTCGCCGACGGTGAAGTCGAGCCCCGGGTGCTGGGCGATCGCGGTCTCGATCATGGCCTGGGAGCCGTCGATGCCCAGCACGGACGCCCCGCGGGAGGCGATGTCGGCCGTGAGCACGCCGGTGCCGCAGCCGAGGTCGAGCACGCGCTCCCCGGGCTGCGGGTCGAGCAGCTCGACCAGGGGCGCCCCGTGCGCCGAGACGTAGCCGAAGGAGCTGTCGTAGGCGCGGGCGTTCCACCTCATGAGACCAGGGGTTTCGTACCGCAAGATCGGCTCGCCTTCTGGCACATCGTGCCCGGTGTCCGTGTCGCCGCGATCCCATGCCGACGCGCGATCAACAGACCGCGATCACTGGGACAAGGACACACTGTAGGGCTTCGGGTGACCACCCGAGATGCGCCGCAGGTGGCGGGGCCGCGCCACCCCTGTCCGGGCGCTCAGCCGCTCCCGCCGGGGCGCTCAGCCGGGCTGGCCGACGGCCTGCGCCCAATGGGTCTTGAGGTACGCCTTGGCCTGGTCCTGCTGCGGGATCGTGAGGATCACCGGTGTGCCGGGCACCTGGGGCAGCTTCTCCGCGGCGTCGCCGTCGAGGCTGCCGCGCATCTCCATCGCCTCCATCCGGGCGGGCCGGGCGAATGCCTTGAGGTAGAGGTTCTGGCCCTCGTCGGACAGCAGGAACTCCGTCCAGAGCCGGGCCGCCGCGGGATGCGGCGCCTGGGCGTTGATCGCCTGCACGTAGTAGGAGGCGAGCGCGGTCCCCGCCGGGATGGTGACCCGCCAGGCCGCCCCGCCCTTGCCCCTGGCGGCCCTCGCGGCGTTCATGTAGTCCCAGTCGACCACGGCGGTGGCCTGCTCGGGCTGGCCGAGCATGCCGCCCTTCTTCAGCCGGGCGAACAGGTCGACGCCCTTGGCCGCGTCCGGCTCGCCGCCGCTGAGCGAGGCGGCCATGACGCCGCTGAAGGCGGAGGCCACGCGCAGCGGGTCGCCGGCCAGCGCCACGACGGTGCCCGGCCGGGCCAGGGCGGCGTACGAGGCGGGCGTGGGCACCTTCCTGGGGTCGTAGCCGATGGACATGCAGCCGCCGTACGCGCCGAACCACCGGCCCGTGGCGTCCTTCAGGTCGTCGGGGATGTCGGACCAGGTGGAGACCTTGTACGGCGCGAACCGCTTGGCGTTGGCCACCGCGACGTCCATCGACAGGTCGAGCACGTCGGGGGCGTCCTTGCCGTTCCCGCGCGCCGCCGCGAGGTCGATCTCCTGCTTGCTGGACGCCTCGGGGGCGGTGGAGACCACCTTGATGCCGTACTTGCCGGAGAAGCGGTCGATGATCTCCCCGTAACCGGCCCAGGTGCGCGGCAGCCCCACGACGTTCAGCACGCCCTCGTGACGCGCGGCCTCGACCAGCCGGTCCATCGTGCCGAACCCGGAGCCGAGACTCGTCGCCCGGGGGTTCAACGGCGGAAGCGGCTTGTCGGCGGCCGGGTGGGAGCACGCGGCGGTCACCGAGGCGAGCATCGCGACTACAGCGCAGGCACGTTTGGTCACGCTGCGTATGTTCCGCGATCGTGCGGCACGGGTCGAGGAGGCGCGCGGGTGCGTTACCGAGGCGGGCCGTCAGCGCGCGGGTGTGTTACCTCGCGCGGGTGCGTTACCTAAGCGGGCCTTCAGCGTTCGGGTACGACCCGGGCGGCGACCAGTGTCTCCTCGGGGAT
Source organism: Microbispora oryzae (assembly GCF_017896165.1). Classification (GTDB taxonomy): domain Bacteria; phylum Actinomycetota; class Actinomycetes; order Streptosporangiales; family Streptosporangiaceae; genus Microbispora; species Microbispora oryzae. The sequence goes on along the minus strand of NZ_JAFCNB010000021.1, from coordinate 107,464 downwards.
CTCGACGAGGGTGCCGTCCCGTTTGCGCACGGTCAGCGCGCCGTCGCGCCAGGCTTCCAACACGCCGACGGCGTCGCTCAGGCCACCTGGAACCCTGCGTCGCGTGGTGACCCTTCGCCCCACGTCGGCGGGGGTGATGGAGATCACGTAGCGGGGTCCGGGCTGTGGGCTCACTGGGTTTGGGCCCCTCCTGTTCCTGCCGACGGCCGGGCACCGCAATACTAGGGCTAGCAACCGCGGTCGAGTCGTGCAAACCAGAAGGAGCCCGAGGTGACGTACGTCATCGCGCAGCCGTGCGTGGACGTCCTGGACAAGGCGTGCATCGAGGAATGCCCCGTCGATTGCATCTACGAGGGCGAGCGCATGCTCTACATCCACCCCGACGAGTGCGTGGACTGCGGGGCATGCGAGCCGGTCTGCCCGGTGGAGGCGATCTTCTACGAAGACGACCTTCCCGAGCAGTGGAAGGACTTCTACAAGGCCAACGTCGACTTCTTCGAGGAGCTGGGCTCGCCCGGCGGCGCCTCGAAGGTCGGGAAGATCGAGAAGGACCACCCCCTGGTGGCGGCGCTCCCGCCGCAGGGCGAGGACCACTGATCGAATGAGGACGGCCGGGCGATCTCACCGTCGTGGGATCGCGTCGGCCGGACGGGCCGGGTGACGGCGCCGTGTCGGCGCGTCCGTCAGGAGCGGGGGATTTTTCTTGATCGCGTTGCCGGACTTCCCGTGGGATCGGCTGACGCCGTACCAGGACGTGGCGCGGAGCCATTCCGGAGGGATCGTCGACCTGTCGGTCGGCACGCCGGTCGATTCCGTGCCGCAGGTCGTACGGGAGGCACTCGCGGGGGCCGCCGACAGTCCGGGATATCCCCAGACCTACGGCACGGCGGAGCTGCGTGCGGCCGCCGCCGGCTGGCTTCGGCGACGGCACGGCGTGACGGTCGACCCGGCCGACGTGCTGCCCACGATCGGTTCCAAGGAACTGGTGGCCTGGCTGCCCACGCTGCTCGGCGCAGGGCCGGGCGACCGGGTGGTGTTCCCCGAGCTGGCCTACCCCACCTATGACGTCGGCGCCCGGATCGCCGGGGCCGAGCCGTACGCGTCGGACGGCCTGCTCGCGCTCGGCCCGGAGCGCGTGCCGCTCGTCTGGGTGAACTCGCCGTCCAACCCGACCGGCAGGGTGCTCCCGGCGGAGCACCTGCGCAAGGTCGTGGCCTGGGCCCGCGAGCGGGGCGCGGTCGTCGCGTCCGACGAGTGCTACATCGAGCTCGGCTGGGAGGACCGGCCGGTCTCCGTGCTGCACCCCGACGTCTGCGGCGGCTCCTACGAGGGCCTGCTGGCGGTCCACTCGCTGTCCAAGCGGTCCAACCTCGCCGGCTACCGGGCGGCGTTCGTCGCGGGCGACCCCACACTGATCAAGCGCCTGCTTGAGATCCGCAAGCACGCGGGCATGATCGTGCCGGCCCCCGTGCAGGCGGCGATGGCCGCGGCGCTCTCCGACGACCGGCACGCCGACGAGCAGCGGGAGCGCTACGCGCGGCGCCGGGCCGTGCTGCGGCCCGCGCTCGAACGGGCGGGCTGGCGGATCGAGCACTCCTCCGCCGGGCTCTACCTGTGGGCCACGAACGGCACCGGATGCTGGGACCAGGTCAGGGAGCTGGCCGACCGCGGCATCCTGGTGGCGCCGGGCGACTTCTACGGCCCGGCCGGACGCGAGCACATCAGGGTCGCGATCACCGCCACCGACGAACGTATCGATGCGGCGGTGACCCGCCTCCAGTAGGATCGCGCGCCATGACGACAGCGATCGTGTTCGTGATCGCCCTGGCCACGGTCGCCGTCGTGCTGGGCGCGTACATGATCGGCGGGCGGCGGAGCCGGGTGCCCAGACCCGTGCCCCGGCCCCCCGGCGAGGAGCCCCAGGGGCGGGCGGCGGCCGATGACCCGGGCTACTTCGATCCCCGGGGCATCAAGGTCGGCGACACCGTCTACGTCGAGGCGGCCCGCTACCGCGCCGTCGGCGCGCTCTACTGCAGCGTGCAGGGCGACCAGTGGACCGACTACCTGCTGGACGACGACGGTCGGAGCTACAACTGGCTGTCCGTCGAGGAGCGGCAGGCCGAAGGACAGCCCCGCCACCTGGAGGTGCTCCTCTGGACCGACGTCCCGACTCAGGGCATGGTGCCGGCGAAGCACATGCTGATCGTCGACGGCGTGGAGTTCGAGCCCTACGAACGCGGCACCGCCGCCTTCCGCTCGGAAGGGCGGACCGGGCTGCCGGAGCGCGGCCTGCTCGACTACGCGGACTACCGGGCCGCCGACGGCCGTCTCCTGTCGTTCCAGCGGGTGCAGGGCGGCCAGTGGGAGTCCGCGTACGCCCGGCCGCTGACCCCGGGCTCGATCCGCGTGGAGCGTCTGCCCTGATCGAGCGGGTAGGTTCAGCCACGTGAGCCGGCGACCGTCCAGAACAACCCTGACCGTCGTGGTCATCGTCGTCCTGCTGGCCGCCGCCATCTTCTACGGGGCCTATCACCTGATGAAGAAGGCGCAGCCGTTCGCGCTGGGCGAGCACTGCCTGGTCGCCACATCCCAGGGGCAGCTCGATCTCGACATCGAGCAGGCGCAGGTGGCCGCCACCATCGCGGCCGTGGCGGCCCGGCGCAAGCTGCCGGAGCGCGCGCTGGAGATCGCGTACGTGACCGCGATCCAGGAGTCGAAGCTGTCCAACCTGCCGTACGGCGACCGCGACTCCGTGGGCGTCTTCCAGCAGCGCCCGTCCCAGGGCTGGGGGACGCCCGCCCAGTTGCAGGATCCGGTCTACGCCAGCAAGAAGTTCTTCGCGGCGCTGGAGAAGGTGAAGCACTACCGGACGCTGCCGCTGCACGAGGCCGCCCAGGCCGTGCAGCGCTCGGCCGACGGGTCGGCCTACGCCATGCACGAGGTCGACGCCAAGATCCTTTCGGGCGCCTTCACCGGCCGGGTCCCCCGGGCGGTGCACTGCTGGTATCCGCCGCCGAACAAGCCGGTCAAGGCCCGCACCGAGGCGGCGCGCAAGCAGCTCGTCCGCGCGCTCGGCACCGACACACCGTCCGGGCGGGGCTGGCTGGTGGCCGCCTGGTACGTCTCCTACGCGCAGAAGTACGGCCTGAACGTCGTGCGGTTCGACGGGGTGACCTGGAAGGCCGCCTCGGGGCACGACGGCTGGCGCAAGGACCGCAAGGCCGACGGATCCGTCGAGGTGGCGTGAGCCCCTGTGCGGGACGCGGCGGAGCACGGGCGACGGGAGGGGCACTAGGGTCATGGAGCATGCGGCTTGACCTTGCCCAGGACGTGGGCGCGCTGACGGCGCAACTCGTGGACATCGAGTCGGTGAGCGGCGGCGAGAAGGCGCTCGCCGACGCGATCGAGGAGGCCCTGCTCCCCCTTGGGCACCTGACGGTGCACCGGGTCGGCGAGAACGTGGTGGCGCGCACCTCCCTCGGGCGGCCCGAGCGCGTCGTGATCGCGGGCCACATCGACACGGTGCCCGTGGCGGACAACCTGCCGAGCCGGGTCGAGGACGGGCTGCTGTTCGGGTGTGGCACCTCGGACATGAAGAGCGGCGTCGCCGTGCAGCTGAAACTGTGCCTGCTCGACACCCCCAACCGCGACCTGACCTTCGTGTTCTACGAGTGCGAGGAGATCGAGGCCGATCGCAGCGGGCTGTTCAGGCTGACCCGTGAGCACCCGGAGTGGCTGGCCGGCGACTTCGCGGTCGTGATGGAGCCCACCAACGGGCTGATCGAGGGCGGCTGTCAGGGCACGCTGCGGGCCGAGATCGTCGCACGCGGCGCGCGCGCCCACAGCGCCAGGTCGTGGGAGGGCGTCAACGCCATCCACGGGATCCGGCCGATCCTGGACATCCTGGAGCGTTATGAGGCCCGCCGTCCCGTCGTGGACGGCCTGGAGTTCCACGAGGGACTGAACGCTGTCGGCGTCCGGGGCGGGGTCGCCGGGAACGTCATCCCGGACGAGTGCGTCGTGACCGTGAACTACCGGTTCGCGCCCGATCTGACCGTCGAGAAGGCGTTCGACCACGTCCGCGGTCTGTTCGAGGGCTTCGAGGTGCGGCTGCTCGACGGCGCCCCGGCCGCCCGTCCCGGCCTCACCCACCCCGTGGCGGCGGCGTTCGCGGCGGCGGTCGGCGGCACCCCCAGCGCCAAGCTGGGCTGGACCGACGTGGCCCGCTTCTCCGCGCTCGGCGTGCCCGCGGTCAACTGCGGCCCGGGGAATCCCAACCTCGCCCACACCGCCGGTGAACACGTCGCCCTCGACCGGATCGCGGACAGCGAGCGGCGGCTCACCGCCTGGCTGACCGGGCCGGTTTCCGCAGGGTGATCCGGCCGGGCGGTCGGATGAGCCGGTCGGATGGGCCCGGCGCGGGAAGGGGCCGGAAAGAGAAAGTGGCTCTCCTCGCCGGCCATTTGGCGGGGAAAGCCACTTTCGTCCCGAGCAGCACCCTCGTCTCTTAGACGGGCCGCCCCCGCGCGCCGGTTCCCTCGGGTCCAACGGAATTTCAAGATTCTTCCCCTGGCGCGGACGCGGCCCCGGGCGCGCTCGTGGACGTGGACCCGGACCGGGCGCGCCCGACGTCCGATCCTTCCCGTTAGCGTGAGCGTCATGAAGCACATGAGGCCGGAACGCCGCCAGGGTCCTTCCCTCGTCCGCGGCGACCTCGTCCCCGACTCCACCTACGACCAGCGACTCCTCGACCGCAAGGGCCCCACGGGCTGGCTGCACGAGGACCCCTGGCGGGTCCTGCGCATCCAGTCGGAGTTCGTCGAGGGCTTCGGCGCCCTCGCCGATCTGCCCCCCGCCGTCACCGTGTTCGGGTCCGCCCGCACCTCCCCCGAGGACCCCGACTACAAGCTCGGCGAACGCCTGGGCGGCGCGCTGGCCGAGGCCGGATACGCCGTGATCACCGGTGGCGGGCCGGGCGTCATGGAGGCGGCGAACAAGGGCGCGCTGGAGGCCGGCGGGGTCTCCGTCGGGCTCGGCATCGAACTGCCGCACGAGCAGCGGCTCAACGACTACGTCGACCTCGGCGTGGAGTTCCGCTACTTCTTCGTCCGCAAGACGATGTTCGTCAAGTACGCGTGCGGCTTCGTCACGCTGCCGGGCGGGTTCGGCACCCTCGACGAGCTGTTCGAGGCCCTCACCCTGGTCCAGACCCGCAAGGTCACCTCGTTCCCGGTGATCCTCATGGGAGTGCGGTTCTGGACGCCGCTGATCGACTGGATCAGGGAGAGCCTGGAGGCGGTCGGCAAGATCTCCCCGAAGGACCTCGACCTGATCTCGCTCACCGACGACCCCGACGAGGCCGTGCGGATCATCGTCGAGGCCGACAGCACCCGTACCGACCGGGAGTCCGGCGGCTGAGTAGGGTTGCGCCGTGTTCATCTGCGTTTTCTGCGCCTCCAGTCAGAAGATCGACCACAGGTACGTCGAACTCGCCGGAGAGGTGGGCGCGGAGATCGGCCGCCGCGGCCACGGCCTGGTCACCGGCGGCGCCATCGTCTCCTGCATGGGCGAGGTCGCCCGGGCGGCCCGCCGCCATGGCGCCCACACGGTCGGCGTCATCCCCCAGGCGCTGGTGGACGTCGAGATCGCCGACACCGACTCCGACGAGCTGATCGTCACGGCCGACATGCGGGAGCGCAAGGGGGTCATGGACGCCCGGGCGGACGCGTTCCTCGTGCTGCCGGGCGGCATCGGCACCCTGGAGGAGCTGTTCGAGATCTGGACCTCGCGCGTACTCGGCCTGCACGAGCGTCCGCTGGTCGTCCTCGACCCCTGGGGTCTGTACGGCCCGCTGCGGCAGCTGGTGGACGACATGTACACGAACGGCTTCACCAGGCCGAACGTCTTCGACGCGATCTCCTGGGCGACATCGGTGGACGAGGCGCTCGACCTGCTGGAGAAGCCGGCCGCCCGTCTCAGCCCCACGGGGGAGGAGATCGGTGAGTCCTGAACCCGGCCCCGGACAGGCGACTCCCGCTCGCCCGCATACGACTTGTGGCACGATTCGTATGTGCTGGTCGTACTCGTCATCGCCGGGCTCGCCGTCGTCGCCTGCGTGATGATGGTCTCCCTGGGACACGGCGGAGAGATGGCGGAGTTTCCCCCCGACGCCCCGCCGCTCGACCTGCCCGAGGGGAGCCGGCTGGCGGCGGCGGACATCCTCGGGTTAGAGCTCCCGGTCGGCCTGGTGGGTTACAACACCCATCTCGTCGACCAGACGCTCCAGCGGGTGGCTCTCGCGCTTGACGAGCGCGACAGCCGGATCGCGGTGCTGGAGCAGCGGGTCACCGAGTTGCTGGCCGCCCGGGTGCAGGCGCGCCAGGAGGCGTTCGCCCGGCCCGCCGAGCCCCCGCGAACCGACCACGAGCCGGACGTGCCTCCAGCGGCCACGAGCGCCTGGGAGGCAGGCCGCGCGGACGCGGAGGAGTCATGGTGATCCGCTGCGGCTGGGTCACCGACGCGCCCGACTACCTCGCCTACCACGACGACGAATGGGGCCGCCCGGTCCGCGGCGACGACGGTGTCTACGAGCGGATCACGCTGGAGGCGTTCCAGTCCGGGCTGTCGTGGCTCACGATCCTGCGCAAGCGGGAGAACTTCCGCGGCGCCTTCTCCGGGTTCTCCATCCCCGCGGTCGCCGCGTACGGCGAGGCCGACGTCGAGCGGCTGATGGCCGACGCGGGCATCGTCCGCAACCGCGCCAAGATCGAGGCGGCGGTCGCGAACGCCCGGGCGGCGATGGATCTGCCGGGCGGTCTCAGCGACCTCGTGTGGCGCTACGCCGAGGAGCCGGTGAAGGCCCCGCTGACGCTCGCCGACGTCCCCGCCCAGACGCCCGGGTCGAAGGCCCTCGCCAAGGAGCTCAAGCGGCACGGCTTCCGGTTCGTGGGCCCCACCACGGCCTACGCGCTCATGCAGGCCATCGGCCTGGTCAACGACCACGTGGCCGAGTGCTGGGTGCGTGGGACGGTCGACGGCCTGCGCGGCCCGGCCGCCGCCCGCTGAGGTGTCAGTGCGGGCCGTCCAGGTTGCGCTCGACGAACGCGGCCGCCGCCGGCAGCAGCCGGGTGGCCTCCTGCTCGAAGAAGCCGCGGGCCTTGTCGCCCGGCCAGCCCGGCGGCAGCAGTTCGGAGGGCAGCCCCGGGTCGCGGAACAGGAAGTTGCGCCAGCCGTGCACCAGCCTGCTGCGGACGGCGAACACGTGGTCGTCGGACGCCCGCTCGGGCAGCGACCCCACCAGGACGGCCGCGCTGGCCAGCCACTCCTCGTACGCCTTGGCGATGCCGTCCAGGTCCCACGCGGACGCGAGCAGCGTCCGCGGATCTCCCTCCAGGCACGCGTCGAACCGGCGGGCCCGCATCTGCAGCCCGTCGAGCTCGGGGGACGGCCGGGGGCCGATCCACGTGTTCTCGGTCAGCGGCGCGTAGCCGAGGAACGCGAGGTCGGCGCGGAGCCGTTCACGCCGGGCCCGTTCGCGTACCGGTTCGAGGACCAGCACATGCCACCGTCCGGACCACGAGGCCGCCCCGAGACGGTAGATACGCGCGGCGGCCTCGTCGAGCCTGCGTTCGCACCTGGGGGTGACGGCGTAGCCCGGTCCCTGCGGGAGCCGTACGGGGTCGAGCCAGCCCTGACGGACCATGCGCGAGATCGCGGTCCGCACGGCGGGAGGCGCGATGCCGAGTGGCGCGAGCAACCGGACGAGCGCCGCCACGGAGGCGCGTCCGCCCCTGGTGCGAAGGTGGTCCCCGTAGAGATCGAAAAGCGCGGCTCGGGCGTTCACCTCACCCAGTGTGGGGTCAGGTCCGCTCTGCCCACAATGAGGTTTCACGCCCTCATTGATCCACCGAACGGAGCCGGGACGTTACCTTTTTGAGCTCCGAGGCGGGATAATAAGACATCACAGAAACGTGAATACGCCGGTTACCCTCCGGGGCGGCCGACAACGCGGGAAGGGATACACGCATGGCGGCGATGAAGCCGCGGACCGGTGACGGTCCGCTGGAGGTCACCAAGGAAGGACGGGGCATCGTCATGCGGGTCCCCCTCGAGGGTGGCGGCCGACTCGTCGTGGAGCTCTCTGCGGACGAGGCCAGCGCCCTCGGCGACGCGCTGAAGAAGGTCGTCGGCTGAACGTTTCCGGCTGACGTTTACGATTTCCGGCCCTGGTCGCGGGGGTTCCCGCACCGGGGCCGCCCTGTTGGAGGTGCACGTGCCCATCGAGACCGCCACGGTCTTCGCCGAGCGACCCGACCCCGGAGCGGAGCTGCTGGCCCTGCCGTACGGGCCGGATCTGGCCCCGCCCGTCGAGCTTCCCGTCCCCGCGGGGGCGCTGCTGGCCCACTACGAGGCCAAGGGTGAGCCGGGTGAGGTGGTCGAGATGCCGGTCGCCCGGGGCGACGGCGTGGGCCGTGTCCTGCTGTACGGCACGGGGGACGGTTCGGCGCGGGCGCTGCGCGCGGCCGGCGCGGCCGTCGCCCGCAAGGCCAGAGGCCGCGAGTCCGTGACGATCTCCGTCCCGGAGACGGGCGAGACGCGGGCCCTGGTCGAGGGGGCGCAGCTGGCGGCCTACGCGTTCCGGATCGGCAGAGCCGGCTCCCGGCCGGTCCGGGAGATCGTGTTCGCGGGTGGCGACGAGCGGGAGCTCCGCCGGGGCGAGACCGTCGCCCGCGCCACCGCCCTCGCCCGCGACCTCGTCAACACCCCCTCGTCGGTCAAGACCCCCGCGTGGCTGGCCGGGCGGGCGGAGGAGATCGCCACGGCGGCCGGGCTGGGCGTGCGGATCAGGAAGGGCGACGGGCTCGCCGGGTTCGGCGGCATCCGGGCGGTCGGGCAGGGCTCGGCCAGCCCGCCGCGGCTCGTCGAGCTCTCGTACGCCCCCGAGGGCGCGCGGTCCCACGTGGTGCTGGTCGGCAAGGGCATCACGTTCGACACCGGCGGGCTCTCGCTCAAGCCGACCGAGGGCATGAAAGCGATGAAGACCGATATGGCGGGCGGCGCCGCGGTGATCGCCACGATGAGCGCCCTGGCGGCCTCCGGCGTCCCGGTGCGGGTCACCGGGCTGATCGCCTGCGCGGAGAACGCGGTGTCCGGCGCCGCCCAGCGGCCGGGCGACGTCATCACCCAGTACGGCGGCCGGACGGTCGAGGTGCTGAACACCGACGCCGAGGGGCGGCTGGTGATGGCCGACGCCCTCGCCTACGCCGACGCCGAGCTTGAGCCGGACGTCCTGATCGACATCGCCACGCTGACCGGGGCGGCCAAGGTGGCGCTCGGCCCGTCCCTCGGCGGGCTCTACGCGAACGACGAGACGGTGGCGGGGGAACTGCTGGCCGCCGGTGCGGCGACCGGCGACCGGTTGTGGCGCATGCCGCTGCTCGACGACTACCGGGCGATGCTCGACTCCGACATCGCCGACCTGTCCAACGTCGACAGGAAGATGACCGGGGCGGCCGGGTCGGTGACCGCCGCGCTGTTCCTGCGCGAGTTCGTGGGCGCGCGGGCCTGGGCCCACCTCGACATCGCCGGGCCGGCCCGCGCCGCCTCCGACAACGGCGAGCTCACCAAGGGCGGCACCGGTTTCGGCGTGCGGCTGCTGCTGCGCTACCTCGCCGGCTGAGGCGGCTGCCGCGGCCTCCCCGCCCCACGGGCGGCGGAGGCCGGTCAGCCGAGCTTGACGGCGGCGAGCAGCCCGTCGCCGAGGGGAAGCAGCAGCGGGCGGAGCCGCTCGTCGTCGCGGACGAGTTTGCCGAGCTCGCGGATCGTCACGGTGTCGGGGTCGCGCTGGGTGGGGTCGGCCACCTGGTCGGCGTGGAAGGCGCCGCCGAAGACCACCACGCCGCCGACGCGCAGCAGCCGTACCGACTCGATGAGGTAGTCGGTGTACTCCTGCTTGGCGGCGTCGCAGAAGACCAGGTCGTATCCGCCGTCGGCGAGCCGGGGCAGCACGTCGAGCGCGCGGCCCCCGATCAGGCGGATGCGGCTGCCGGAGAAACCGGCGGTCGCGAAGGTCTGCCGCGCCATGCGCTGGTGTTCGGGCTCCACGTCCACGCTGGTCAGCGTGCCGTCCGCGCGCATCCCGCGCAGCAGCCACAGGCCGGAGACACCGCAGCCGGTGCCGACCTCGACGACCGAGCGGGCGTTTACCGCGGTCGCGAGGAAGCAGAGCGCCGCCCCGCATCCGGGCAGGATCGGGTGCGCTCCGACCTCGATGCCACGCCGGCGCGCGGACCGCAGGATGTCGTCCTCGGGGACGAACTCCTCCGCGTACTCCAGGCTGGCCGGTGTCGCCATCGGCCTCTCCCTCCCTGCTTCATCTTGGACGCAGCCTAGGGGAGTCGGCCCGGAACGGGAACTCACGCCACAACGGGGACGTTGCACGCTTTGAACGGTCTTTGTTCAAGACCGCTCGGCCCGCGGTGCGCAGGAAGGGGCGAAACCAGGCACTATGGCTGTAGCGACGGTCCTGCAGAGAGGAATGCCGGTGGACGACCACGACCACCAGGCGGAGACTTCGGTGTCCGGCTGGACGCCTCCCACCTGGGAGGAGGTCGTCCGAACGCATTCCGCGCGGGTGTACCGGCTGGCGTATCGTCTGACCGGCAACGTGCACGACGCCGAGGATCTCACGCAGGAGGTCTTCGTCCGTGTCTTCCGGTCCCTGTCGAGCTATACGCCCGGCACGTTCGAGGGCTGGCTGCACCGGATCACCACCAACCTCTTCCTCGACATGGCGCGGCGCAGGCAGCGCATCCGCTTCGAGGGGCTCGGGGACGACGCGGCGGAGCGGCTGCACGGCCGCGAGCCGTCGCCCGCCCAGGCGTACGACGACGCGCATCTGGAGCCCGACATCCAGGCCGCGCTCGACGCGCTGGCGCCGGAGTTCCGTGCGGCGGTGGTGCTCTGCGACATCGAGGGGCTCTCCTACGAGGAGATCGCCGCGACGCTCGGCGTGAAGCTCGGCACCGTGCGCAGCCGCATCCACCGCGGCCGCGCGCAGCTGCGGGAGGCATTGGACCACCGGGCGCCCTCCGTTAACCGGAACGGCGACCAAACCCCCCCTTCAATCAGCAGGGAGGGACTATGAGTCATCTCGGCGAGCGCGTCTCCGCGCTCATCGACGGCGAGCTCGGCCACAACGACAGGGAACGGGCCCTCGCCCATCTGACGTTCTGCGCGGACTGCCGGGCGGAGGTCGACGCCATGCGGGCGCTGAAGGGCCGCCTGCGGTCGATGGACCCGCCCGCGGTGCCCGCGGACCTGACCATGTCGCTGCTGCGCATGGCCGAGCCGGGAGGGCCGCTGCCGCCGCGGATGCGGCCCTTTCCCGACCACCCCGCCTTCGGCTCGGGCGGACTGCCCGGAATGCATCCGGCGCCGCTCGACAACCGGCCGCGCGACCGCGGGGCGGGGTCATCGGGTCCGGGGCGGCCCGGCCGGGCCCGGCGCGTGGGATATGTGGCCGTGGGCTTCGCCTCGGCCGCCGTCGCGATCGGCACCATGTTCATGGTGGGCGGGGCGTCCGCTCCGCAGACTCCGTCTCCCGCGATGTTCGTACCTCCGCAGGTGCACAACCCGGCCCCGACCGTGACGCCGACCCCGACTCCATCACACAGAGTCACGCCGGGGCTTACCCACTGACAGTGGAATACGGCATACGATCGGACCTCACAGCCGTCGGGTGCCGGAGCGCACGACTGATGGCGCTGTGTCGTGGATGACGCCGTGCACGAGGAGTGACTGCCCCGATGACCGACCACCCGGGCTCCTCCGACCCGTCGGACCGGCCCGTGCCGTCTCCGTCGCAGGAGGAGCCCAACTGGGGTTCGCTCAGCGGTCCCGTCCCCCCGGACGGCTGGAAGGCCGGGCCCGCGCCCGGGTCACCCGCGGGTCCGGAGCAGCGCGGTCTCAACCTGGGGCTGTTCGCCGCTCTCGCGGTGGTCATCGCGCTGGTCGCGGGCGGCGTGGCGAGCTGGGGGACGTTCCTGTTGCTGCGGTCGTCCGGGGGGACCGATCCCGGATACTCGCTGAGCACGCCGTCGAGCCAGCCGATCGCCCGTCCGCCCGACTCCGTGGCGGGCGTGGCCGCCAAGGTGCTGCCGAGCGTCGTGTCGCTGGAGGTCAAGGGCGGCAGCGGGTCGGCCGGGACGGGCTCCGGCTTCGTCATCAAGGGCGGCTACATCGTGACCAACAACCACGTGGTCGCGGTCGCCGCGGAGGGCGGGGCCATCCGGGTCAGGTTCAACGACCGCAGCTCCATCCCGGCCTCCATCGTCGGCCGCGATCCCAATTCGGACATCGCCGTGGTCAAGCCGTCCGGCGAGATCAGGGCGCCCGAGCTGCCCCTCGGCAACTCGGACGGCGTGGTCGTCGGAGATCCGGTGATCGCCGTCGGGTCGCCGCTCGGGCTCAGGGGCACCGTGACGACGGGCATCGTCAGCTCCCTCAACCGTCCCGTCGAGGCGGGCGGCACGACCGGCTCCGACTACGCCCTGATCAACGCTATCCAGACGGACGCCGCGATCAATCCGGGAAACTCGGGCGGCCCGCTGGTCAACACGGCCGGAGAGGTGATCGGGGTCAACTCCGCCATCGCCACCCTCGGCGGGACGGCGATCGGCCAGCAGTCCGGCAGCATCGGCCTGGGCTTCGCGATCCCGGTCAACCAGGTCCGCCGCATCGCGCAGGAACTCGTCGCCACCGGCACCGCCAGGACCTCGCGCATCGGCATCAGCATCGACCAGAGCTACCAGGGTCAGGGCGTGCGGATCGCGACGCGTACGGAGGGCGGGGCGGCCGCCGTCACCCCCGGAGGCCCCGCCGACCGGGCGGGCCTGCGGCCCGGCGACATCATCCTGGAGGTCGGCGGCCAGCCGGTGGGAGACAGCAGGGAGCTGATCGTGACCATCCGCAGCCGGGCGCCGGGCGACAAGGTCAGCGTCAGGTTCCAGCACGACGGCCAGCTGCGGACCGCGATGGTCACCGTCGGCGCCGCCCCGGCTCCCACCGACCACCCGTCCTGACCTGGGAGGGAACATCTGGACCTAACCGGTGGGGGATGTCCCGTTCGCACCGGCGGGCTGGGGCACTAGGCTGAAACCGTTCGTTGCCTGGGAAGGAGATCACGGTGTTCGGACTGGGCTGGCCGGAGCTCCTGGCACTGGTCGTGATCGCCTTGCTCGTGTTCGGCCCGGAGAAGCTGCCCCAGGCGGCCTCCCAGGCCGGGCGCACGCTGCGGCAACTGCGCCAGATGGCCAACAGCGCCAAGGCAGACCTGCAGGCCAACCTCGGCCCGGAGTTCTCCAACTTCGACCCGGCCGATCTCAATCCCAAGGCGTTCGTGCGCAAGCACCTGTTCGACGACCTTGAGAAGGACTGGAACAGCGAGCCGTCGGACAAGCCGGACTCGGTCTCCACGCAGCCGGAGCTCGGCGTCGGGGAGATCCCGCCGTACGACAACGAGGCGACCTAGGCCGCATCGGGCCGCGGAAGGCGCTCACCGGGCCGCGCCCGCTCCGGCGGGGGACGCGGCCCGGCCGCCCGGTGTCAGTGCTTGACCGGGGAGAGGTCGAGCTTCATCCCCTTGAGGCTGTTGGACCTCTTGCCCAGCCCGGCCGCGATGCGGCGCAACTCCGCCGCGGCCGGCGCGTCGGGGTCGGTGAGGACCAGCGGCTTGCCCTCGTCGCCGCCCTCGCGCAGGCGCATGTCGATCGGCACCTGCCCGAGTAGCGGCACGCGTGATCCGAGAGTGCGGGTCAGGGCGTCGGCCACGGTCTGGCCGCCGCCCTCGCCGAAGACCTGGATACGCTCGTCGCAGTGGGGGCAGGGCAGCCACGCCATGTTCTCGATGACGCCGGCGATCTGCTGGTGGGTCTGCGCGGCGATCGAGCCCGCCCGCTCCGCGACCTCGGCCGCCGCCTGCTGCGGCGTCGTGACGACGAGGATCTCCGCCGTGGGCACCCGCTGGGCCACCGAGATGGCGATGTCGCCGGTGCCCGGAGGCAGGTCGAGCAGCAGGACGTCGAGGTCGCCCCAGAAGACGTCCGTGAGGAACTGGAACAGCGCGCGGTCGAGCATGGGCCCGCGCCACACGACCGGGGTGTTGCCCTCCGGCTTGAACATGCCGACCGAGATGACCTTGATGTCATGCGCCACCGGCGGCATGATCATGTCTTCGACCTTGGTGGGCCGCTCGCTGACGCCCAGCATGCGGGGCACCGAGTGGCCGTAGATGTCCGCGTCCACCACGCCGACCTTGAGGCCCGACGCGGCCATCGCGGCGGCGAGGTTGACCGTCACCGACGACTTGCCGACGCCGCCCTTGCCGCTGGCCACCGCGAAGACGCGCGTCAGCGAGCCCGGCTTGGAGAAGGGCACCTCCTTCTCCGGCCCGCGGTCGCCCCGCAGCTTGGTCTGCAGGCTCTTGCGCTGCTCGGTGCTCATGACGTCCAGCACGACCTGGACGCGGCTCACGCCGTCGAGCCGCGACACCGCCGTGGTCACGTCACGGGTGATGGTGTCCTTGAGCGGACAGCCGGCGACGGTGAGATAGATGTCGACGCGCACCACCCCTTCGGGGGAGATGTCGACGCTTTTGACCATGTCGAGGTCGGTGATCGGCCGGCGGATCTCGGGATCGTTGACCGTGGCCAGCGCGGCCATGACCGATTCTGGGGATGGTGCCATGAATCCATGCTATGGACTCGGCGGACGTTCTCAGAACATCGGGTTCCGGTACGGCGGGGCCGGGGTCGCGCGGCCGTGCCCCCGCCGGTGCGCCGCGCTACTCACCGGCGGAGCTGAGCTCCTCCTGGAGCCGCTGGAACTCGGCGCGGATGTAGTCCCGCGTCGCCACCTCCCCGATCGCCAGGCGCAGGCCGGCGATCTCCCTGGTGAGGTACTCGATCTCCGCCTGGTTGCGCTCCGCCACCAGGCGGTCCTGTTCGTACTGGATGCGGTCGCGGTCGGCCTGCCGGTTCTGCGCCAGAAGGATCAGCGGGGCCGCGTACGACGCCTGGAGCGAGAGCATCAGGGTCAGGAAGATGAACGGATACGGGTCGAACTTGTACGGCGAGAAGGTGTTCCAGAGCAGCCAGACCCCGACGAACACCGTCATGTAGACGATGAAGCGGGCCGTGCCGAGGAACCGCGCGATCCGCTCCGAGAGCCGTCCGAAGGCCTCGGGGTCGTAGTAGAGCCGCAGCCGCGGGGCGAGCTCGCGCGGCTGGTCCAGACGCTCTGTCACGGGCGCTCCCGCCAGTCTTCCGGCAGCATGTGGTCGAGGACGTCGTCCACGGTCACGGCGCCGAGCAGGCGGCCGAGCTCGTCGACGACGGGGACCGCGACCAGGTTGTAGGTGGCGAGATAGGCCGCGACCTCCGCAACCGTGTGCTCCGGCCGTATCGGGTCCACGCTGTTGTCTATCACGCTGCCGAGCAGGGTGGAGGGCGGCTCCCTGAGCAGCCGCTGGAAATGCGCGACGCCGAGGTAGCGGCCGGTCGGCGTCTCGGTGGGCGGGCGGGCCACGAACACCTGGGCGGCGACGGCGGGGGTCTGCTCCTGCTGCCGGATGTGCGCGAGCGCCTCGGCGACCGTCGACGTGGGTGGCAGGATCACGGGCTCGTTGGTCATCATGCCGCCCGCCGTGTCCTCTCCGTAGGTCAGCAGCCGCCGGACCGGCGCCGCCTCCTCCGGCATCATGAGGCGCAGCAGGCCCTCCGCCTGCTCGGCCGGGAGCTCCTGGAGCAGGTCGGCCGCGTCGTCGGGGCTCATCTCCTCCAGCACGTCGGCGGCCCGTTCGCGGTGCAGCCGGCTGAGAACGAGCACCTGGTCGCGCTCGGGCAGCTCCTCCAGGACGTCGGCGAGCCGGTTGTCGTCGAGCGCAGCCGCCACCTCCGCCATGCGCTTGCTGGGCAGTTCGTGCAGCATGTTGGCCAGGTCGGCGGGGCGCACCGTCGCGAACGCCGCGAGCAGGTTGGCCGCGCCCTGGTCCTTCTGCACCACGTCGAAGCCGCCGACCTCGTCCCAGTCGACGATCAGCGTCTCACCGCGGCGCCGCGACCCGCGTCGTACGGCGACCTTGGTGATCAGCCAGTCGGACGGGCGTGGCTGTTCCAGGGCGAGATCCTGCACGGTGACCCGTTCGCCCTTGAACTCGACGGCGAGGTCGAGGAGCTCTCCGATCGCGAGCGTCTCGGTGTCGCGCTGCTCGAAGCGGCGCATGTTCAGCTTGCCGGTGAAGATCGCCGCGCGGGCCTCGATGCTGGTGATCCGGGTGATCGGCAGGAACACCCGTCTGCGTGGCTGGACCTCGACCACGAACCCGTGGACGCGCGGCGGCAGTGGCCCGCGCAGCGAGACCACGACGTCGCGGATCCGGCCGATCTGGTCGCCGGCCGGATCGAAGACCGCGAGCCCGGCCAGCCGGGCCACGAAGATCCGATCCACTCTGCCAGGGTACGCATGCGTGACCGGCACACCGATGAGCGCCCGGCTGCGGGTGCGTGGAGAGGGGCCGGTGTGACAGGATCAAAGCCATCTTTGAGTGATTACACGGGTGGGTGGCATGCGGGCGGTGAGTCTGGGGATCGCGGGCCTGTCGGCGCTGTGCTTCGGCTTCTCCGGGACGATGGCGAAGTTTCTCGGACAGGCGGGGCTGAGCCCGCTGGAGGCGGCGTGGGTGCGCATGGCGGGGGCCGGGGTGCTCCTGCTGCTGCTCCTCGCGGTGGTGCGCCCGCGGGCCCTGCGCATCCCGCGCGACAGGCTGGGGTTCTTCGCGGCGTACGCGGTGGTCGCCGTGGCGGCCGTGCAGTGCCTGTTCTTCCTGGCGATCACCCGGCTTCCGGTCGGGGTGGCGCTGCTCGTCGAGTACACCTCGCCGGTGCTGGTGGTGGTCTGGGTGCGGTTCGTCCGGCACGTACGGCTGCCGCGCTCCGCGTACCTCGGCGCGGTGGTCGCGGTCGCGGGCCTGGCCGTCGTGGTCGAGATCTGGGACGGCGTGCGGCTGGACGCGCTGGGCATCGTCCTGGCGCTGCTCGCCGCGGCCTGCGGCGCCGGATATTTCCTGATGAGTGAATCCTTCGGGGACGACGTCGACGCGCTCGGCCTGATCGGGTGGGGGCTGATCGGCTCCGCCGTGGTGCTCACGCCGATCTCCGCGCCGTGGCGCATCGACTGGGCGGCGTTCGGAGGCGTCGCGACGGTCGGCGGGCACACCCTGCCCGTCGCCGTGGTCGCCGCCTGGCTGGTGGCGGTGGCCACCGTGATCGCGTACGTCACGGGAGTGACCGCCGTGCGCCGCTTGTCAGCGGCCGTGGGAGCCACCGTGGCCTCCGTCGAGGTGATCGCCGGAGCCGTGATCGCCTGGGTGCTCGCGGGCGAGCGGCTCGGCCCGGCCCAGATCGGCGGCGGCGTGGTCGTGCTGGCCGGGGCGCTCCTCGCCCAGACCGCGACGGCGCGGCCGGCGCCCCGGGCCGAGACCGTGGTCCTGGAGACGGCGCGCGGATAGCCCCGGCGGGCCGGGTGCTCCAGCGGAGCCAGAGGGAACTGGCCGGCGGGAACGGGTCAGGAGGAGACGGCCGGGCGGGGCACGAGCCGCACGACGGCCGACCGCTCGGCCCACCGGGCGGGCAGCCCGGCCGCGTCAGGGGCGTTCAGCCGCTCCCTGGCCAGGGCCGCCACCACGTCGGGCGCGGACGCCTGGTCGACCACCTCGACGGCGGCGGGAAAACGGACCAGCTCGGCGCCGTTGTCCTTGCTCCTGAGGACGACCTCGACCTCCGCCGCCTCCGCCAGGCCCGGCAGTGACTGCTCCCCGCCGCCGGTGACCAGGCAGATCGCCCCGTCGTGCCAGACGTGCCAGGCAAGCCGCGGGCCGGAGGGCAGCACGAGCCACAGCACGTTGGACTTCTTCGCGCCTTCTTCGATCAGCGGCAGGCTCATGCCGTCCAGCCTCTCAGGTCCGGACCACCGGGCGGGCCGCCGCCTGATCGCCCCACCGGGACGAGCGGGCCGCCGTACCTCGCTAGCGTGTGAACCATGCGCGCTCGACGATCGTGCCTGGCGGTGCCCGGCAGCAGTCCCCGGTTCCTGGAGAAGGCCCAGACGTTGGCGGCCGACGAGGTCTTCCTCGATCTGGAGGACTCGGTGGCGCCCGCGGCAAAGGAGGAGGCCCGCGCCAACGTCGTCGCCGCGCTCAGGGACGGCGACTGGACGGGGCGGACGGTGGTCGTCAGGGTGAACGACCTGACCACCCGGTGGACGTACCGCGACGTCATCGAGGTCGTCGAGGGCGCAGGCGACCGGCTCGACTGCGTCATGCTGCCGAAGGTCCGCGGGGCCTCCGACGTCGCCTGGCTCGACGTGCTGCTCGGCCAGATCGAGCGGGCCAACGGGCTGCCGGAGGGCCGGATCGGCATCGAGGCGCAGATCGAGGACGCCCGCGGGCTGGTCGCCGCCGACGAGATCGCCGCGTCGTCGCCCCGGCTGGAGACCCTGGTCTTCGGCCCGGCCGACTTCATGGCCTCGATCGGCATGCGGACCCTGGTCGTGGGGGAGCAGCCGCCCGGCTACGGAGAGGGCGACGCCTATCACTACATCCTCATGCGGATCCTGATGGCCGCCCGAGCCCACGGCCTCCAGGCCATCGACGGGCCCTACCTGCAGATCCGCGATCTGGACGGGTTCCGCCGGGTCGCCCGGCGGTCGGCGGCCCTCGGCTTCGACGGCAAGTGGGTGCTCCATCCCACGCAGGTGGAGGCGGCGAACGAGGTGTTCTCCCCGTCACAGGAGGATTACGACCACGCCGAGCTGATCCTCGACGCGTACGACTACTACACGACCGTGGAGCGGCGCGGCGCGGTGATGCTCGGCGACGAGATGATCGACGAGGCGTCGCGGAAGATGGCGCTGGTGGTGGCCGCGAAGGGCCGTGCGGCCGGGCTGTCCCGGACGACCGAGTTCACCCCTTGACCCTTCCTGCGCCCCCGAAAGGTGCACTTCTCCGCAAAAGGTGAGGGCAGCCAGGGAACGCGCGCGCATGGGCGCGAAGAATGGAGACATGAGCGAACCACAGCCCGACCCGCCGCCGTCGTCGGCCGAGCCGCCGCCGGGCGTAGGGGCGAGTGGTCAGTGGCCGCGGGGGCGCCACCCGGCACGCCCCGGCCCCTATGACGGCGGCCCCTTTAGCGGGCAGTACGGGCGGTATCCGCCGCCGTACGGCTGGGAGCCGCCGCGTCCGCGTCCGTGGTCCGCGCCGCCCGCGCCCGGCAGCCGGTACGACCGGCTCGCGGACACGCCGTATCACCGGTGGTGGCGGCCGATCGTCGGCACGGCCCTGATCATCGTGGGCTTCCTGGTGATGTCCACCGGGATCGGCCTGATCGCGGGAGTGGTCTCCATCCTGCTCGGCACGCCCATGTCGGCCAGGGGATCGCGCCTCTTCGAGGATCCCCTTCTCGACCTCGGGTTCCATCTCGGGGTGATCGCGCTGGCGCTGCCGCTGGTGTTCGTCGCCGCGCTGGCGATCAGGAGAAGACCGGGGGCGCTGTCGTCGGTGGTGTTCCACCTGCGCTGGAAATGGCTGGGCGTCTGCCTGCTCGTGGCGCTGGCGGCCGTCGTTCTGGGGCAGCTCGCCGAGGCCGCGACGCTGCTCGGCACCGGGGCCGACCCCGGCTATCGCTGGGCCGGATGGGACGCGTTCCTGCCGCCGATGATCCTCATCCTGGTGCTGGTGCCGTTCCAGTCCGCGGCGGAGGAGTACGCCTTCCGGGGCTGGATCATCCAGTCCTTCGGGGCCTATTTGCGCACTCCCTGGCCGGGGATCCTGATCGGCTCGGCCGCCTTCGCGTCGCTGCACGGGTATACGGACTGGGGCATCGCCTACGTCTTCGGCTTCGGGATCCTGATGGGATGGCTGGCGATCCTGACCGGCGGGCTGGAGGCGCCGATCGCCCTGCACGCCACGAACAACCTGATGGCCTTCGGGCTGGTGGCGGCCAGCGGCGAAACGGGAAGCGCGCTCGAACAGGGGTCGCTGCCGTGGCAGTCGCTCGTGGGAACGGCCGTCCAGTTCGCCGTCTACGGCGTGGCAATCATAATAATCGCCCGAAAGGCGACAATTCAGACGCTCTCCCGATAAATCTGACTAGAGAGGTCTGGTCCCCGGGGCTTTCCCGTGTTGCTCTGGATTGGTGTTGGGGTATCACAGTGATCGCGTCCGCTTTGCCGTACCGATGGTGGAACGGTCCGGATTAGCTCCCCGGGTGAGGAGGTACTGAGCGTGGCCTCGGGCCCTCACGAGCATGATCGTCGGCGGGAGACCGGCGACGCGCGCGGCAGTAGTGCATACGGCGGCGGCGCACACGGCGGTAGCGCGCATGGCAGGGAGTCCCCCGATCAGGGCCCCCCGCCGAGGCTGCACCACTCCCCGCCCGGCCCCTCCCCGTGGGCGATGCCGCCGTTCGCCGCCCCCGTCCCCGAAGAGCCGGACACGCCGGAGGAGGGACCGCAGGGCGAGAGCCGGCCGGGCGGAGAGGCCACCTGGGCTCCCCGGCCCGAGCCCACGCCGGAGTCCCATTCCGGGTCCCCACCTGAGACACGGCCAGAGCCCGCGCCTGAGTCCCCGCATGAGGCACGGCCCGGGTCCGTGCGCGATTCGGGGCCCGATTCGGGGCCGGAGGCCGGCCGGGGCGCGAGGGCGGGACGCCGTCCCTACGCGTCGCCGTACGGCTCGCCCACGCCGAGGCACGGGCGTGGGCAGCCACCGTCCCATGAACGGTCCCATGAACCGCCCCAGGAGCCCTTACAGGCGCCGTCACGGGCGGATCCGGCCTCTCCCGCGGGCGACGCCGCGGGCCCGGAGACCTGGCACGGCGAGGGTGCCAGGTCGCCGATGGCGCCGGACGAACCAGAACAGCCGGCAGGCCGGCCGGCCGAGAGCGCCGGGCGCGATCGTCAGGGAGAGGGCGGCGGGCGGAGGCGGCTGGTGGACCGGCCGGACAAGCTGGTCGCGTCCGGCCCGCCCCGTCGCACGCGCGCCCGCATACCCACGGAGAACCCCGACGGCCCCGGGGCTCCGGAGATCGACACGCCCCCGTCGGGCCCGTTACGCGAGCACTCGTGGTCTCCGGCTCCGCCCGTCCCGCAGCCGGTCCACACGCCGCCCGAGCCGACGTCCCGCCACGGGCTGGACGATCCGCCGGAGGAGCCGGATCTCGGCGGCGAGATCCCGTATGAGGACGGCCCCGGCGCCCCCGTCCCGCCCGTCGAGCGCATCGGCCGGCCCCCCGGCGGGCGGCCCGCCAGCCGGCCCCCCGCTGGGGGCGCGCCCGTGGGCCCGTCACGGCCGGGAGGCGGCCGGCACCACCGGCGCATCGCCCCCTCGCGGCCCCGAACGGGCATACTGTCCGGAAGCGTCTCCGGGGCGCTGGCCGGACGTCTGGGCGGCAGGCTGGTGACGCCCGTCGTGGTGTCCGTCGTCCTCGTCCTGGCCGCGGTCCTGGGCGTCGCGTTCGTGAAGTGGAACCGGACGCCCTCGTCCGGCGGGCTCCGGCTCGCCGCGGGCGACGGTCAGTCGGGCGACGTGGCGTTCACCGCGCCCGGCCTGCCCGGCAACGGCTCCAGCCAGGTGCTCAACGCCGTGACCTCGGTGGGCTCGACCATCGTGGCGGTGGGCAGCGATGTCACCGATCCCACGCCGCGGCCGTTGTTCCTGGTCTCCACGGACGGCGGTGAGCGGTGGCGGCTCGGCAGGGTCGGCGGCCCGGCCGGCTACGAGCCCACGGCGGGCGCCGTGGCCCGGGTGACCGGGGGTGGCGGGCGCTGGCTCGCCGTCGGCACCGACGCCCCGGGGTCCGCCGGCCCGGCCTCACGCGGCATGTGGGTCTCCTCGGACGGACTCGACTGGACGGCGGTCGGTCCCGACCGGCTCACCGCCTTCTGGAGCCAGGACAGGATCACCGATCTCGCGCGGACGTCGAGCGGCTTCCTCGCCGTCGGTGTCACCGTTCTCAAGGACGGCACGGCCGGGCCCGTGGCCTGGATCTCGCCCGACGGCCGGGGCTGGACGAGGGTCGACACCGACCAGATCGGCACCCCGGACAAGGTCCGGGGCATGCGGGCGGTGGTGGCCAGGGGCGACCGGGTGGTCGCGCTCGCCGATCCCAGCACGGGCGACTCGGTCTCGGTGATCCTGCGGTCCGACGACGGAGGCCGCAGCTGGCTGCGCACCGCCACGGCCCTGGCCGGCGTGCGGCCGGAGCCCGGAGCGCTCGGCGTCGCGAAGAAGGGCTTCCTCCTGGTCCCCACCCGGCAGAAGTCGCCGGCCGGGGACGCGGCCGTCTACTGCTCACCCGACGGCGGCGCCTGGAGCCGGTGCGGGGCCATCGGCAAGCTGGGCGCGGAGGGCGCAGGCGTCCGCGGGCTGGCCTCGTCGGCGGCCGGCGTCGCCGCGGTCGTGGAGTCGGGCTGGGAGCGGTACGCCGTCTATGTCAGCGACGACGGGCGCACGTGGACCAGGAGCGCCGATCTGGGCTCGATCCCGGGTACGCTCCGCGGGCTGACGATCACCGACGAGGGCCTGCTCGTGGCGGCCGGCGACAAGCGCGGGCCCGGCGACGTGGAGAACCTCCCGGTGCTCATGACCGCGCGGAAGGGGCAGGCCGCCAGGGCCGTTCCGCTCGACCGCGTCGCCGGGCTGAACCGCCTGGCCAGGGACACCGCCGACGTGTCCTTCGCGGGCGGCACGTTCGTGGCGGTCGGATCGGCCAACGGCGACGCCGCGATCTGGACGAGCGGCAACAACGGGGCCAACTGGACCGACGCCGCCGCCTCCCGCCTGCTCGGCGGGCAGGGACGGCAGGCTCTCGGCGGCGTGGCCCACGGCCCGAAGGGCTGGCTCGCCGTCGGCAGCACGACGACCGATCCGGCCGTGGCCCGGCCCCTGCTCGTCACCTCCGCGGACGGCAGATCGTGGCGGGCGGGGCCGGTCCTCGACGTGCCCCAGGGCCACTTCCTGCTCGCGCCAAGGGTCGTGGCCGCCGGGCGCGGCGGCTACGTGCTCGCCGGCGAGGACCGCAGCGCCACGGGCGTGCTGCCGGCCCTCTGGTTCAGCCCGGACCTCAAGCGCTTCTCCCGCTCCGCGCCGGGCAGCCTGCCCGCAGGCGGCGCCGGCGTACGGATCTTCGACGTGGCCGCCACACCGCAGGGGTTCGTCGCGGTCGGCGGATCCGGCACGGCCGACCGGGAGACCGGCGTGGTCTGGGTGTCCTCCGACGGTCTCAACTGGACCTCGCGTGGCGGCGTCGTCCCGCCGGACGCCCGCTCCGCGGGACTGCGGCACGTGGTGACCACCGAGAACGGCGTCGTGGCTGTCGGCACGGCGGTGACCAAGCACGGTGTGCGTCCGTTCTCCGCGCTTTCCACCGACGACGGCGCACACTGGGAGTTCGGGTATCTGCCCGCCGAGCAGGCGGCCGTGGTGCTCGACGTCACGGCGACCGGACAGGGCGACGGCGTGGTCGCGGTCGGATCACACGGAGACGGGGGCGAGGGCGACAGCGCCGCCTGGGTCTCCGGCGACGGAGTCGACTGGGCCCGCCAGACGCTGACCCAGGACGGGCTTGGCGGTCCGGGCGCGCAGTACCTGGCCGCGGTGGCCGTGTCCGGCAGCCGGGTGGTGGCGATCGGCAGGTCGACCGGCTACGCCGACGATCACCTCACGATCTGGCGGAGCACGGTCACGACGGGAGATCGATGACCCCCCACTCGGTCAGGGCGTCCGCCAGGCCGGGGGTCAGCGGGAGCCGGAGGAGATCCGCCGGCGGGCACCACCGCGCGTCCGCGGCGTCGTCCCCGGGGGTCAGCCGGCCCCCGGCGGCCGTCGCCAGGTAGTCGTATATCTCGTAGGCGACGCCGTCGTCCGGTCCTGGCCGGATGACGGTCCCGGCGAGGCGGCCGACCTCGATCTCCAGGCCGGTCTCCTCCCGCATCTCCCGCCGCAGCGCCTGCTCGTCGGTCTCACCTGCCTCGACCCGGCCGCCGGGAAGGGACCACAGCCCCTGCCCGGGAGGCCGCCCGCGCCGGACGAGCAGGAGCCGTCCGGCGGAGTCGACGACGATCCCGCCCACGCATCGGATGAGCCGCACATGACCAAGATTACGGCTGGATAACGGGAATACCCTTGACGTCGGCACGTCGCCGACGCACCGTGAATATTTGTGAGAACCGCGCCGACATGTCCGCGGTGCTTCGGGCCGCTGCACGAACCGAACGTCTGGACGAGCTCCTGGCGATGCGACGCTCACGGAGACGTCCTGCCCCTCCAGTCTCCGCGCCGCCCGTCCGAGGCCGCCGCCGACATCGTCCGGCAGGCCGCCCGGGTGCCCGTGTGGATCCCCTGGCCGCTGCCGACCGGCTGGCTGGTGACGGGCTTCGCCGAGGCGGGCGACGAACGCACCGGCGTAAGGGCGAGCGTGGTCGCGCTCAGCGGGCCGTCCGTCACGCACGGCCCCGCCGACCTGCTGCTGATCGCCGAGGAGCCCGGAGTCGGGCTCGGCGCGGGGTTCGCCGGGCTGCCGGGGCCCGACCCCGGCGCCGGATTCGACGCCGGGCCCCCGCACGCGAAGATCGACATCAGGGGCCATCCGACGGCGCTGTGGTGCGCCGGACGGGTGCCGGCCGACCGGGCGGTGTACGTCGGCGAAGCCCTCGGCAACTGGATCTGGACCATCGCCTGGCCCGCCGAGGCGGGATGTTTCATCGCCCTGTCCAACCTGTCGCTGCGCGACCTGCGCGACCAGGACCAGGCGATGATCCTGCCGTTCGGCGCGTTTTCGCCGCGTCTCGGCGGAGAGGGATAAGGGTTCGGCACGCATCCGGCGGGCCGGTTCCGCGAAGGATAGTAAGGTTCTGAGCCGTGACAGCGCGTATCGAACGAGTGGTTACCTCGGGTCCCGTGGACATCGAGGGCGTCGAGCACAAGGTCGAGAACAACACCTGGATCCTGGGCGACGACGACGAGGTGATCGTCATCGACCCCGCGCGCGACGCGGAGAAGATCCTGGAGCAGGTGGGCGACCGCGAGGTGCTCGCGGTGATCTGCACCCACGGACTGCCCGACCACGTCGGCGCCGCCATCGAGGTCGCGGCCAGGGACGAGGCGGTCATCGCGGTCCACGTCAAGGACAAGCGCCTGTGGCGGCAGACCTGGGAGGAGACCTGGCCCGACATCGACATGGAGGACGAGGGGCTGTTCTCCGTCGGCGACGTCGAGCTCGAGGTCCTGGCCACTCCCGGGATCACCCCCGGCGGCGTGTCGCTGTACTGCGAGGAGCTGGCCGTCGTCTTCACCGGCAAGACGCTGCTGATGGACGGCCCCGGCAAGATCGGCGGGGAGTATCCGGCGCTGGCCGACCAGCTGACCTCGATCGGCGAGCGGCTCTTCACGCTCCCGCACGAGACCCGCGTCCTGCCCGCGCACGGCGAGGAGGGCACCATCGGCGACCTGGAGCCGCAGTTCGACCAGTGGCTCGCGGGTTCCCTCACCGGTACGGCCGAGACCGAGGCGCCGCCCCTGGTCGACGGCACCGGCGCCAGCGGGATCAAGCTCAACCTCGACGAGTAGCGGCCGGGGTCGGGCGTCGGAGGGCAGCGGCGACGGAATGGGGGAGACGTGGAGCAGCTCGGTCTTGAGGGCATGCCGAGGCGGCTCTACTCCTGCACACCGTCCCGCCTGAACACCTGGCTCGACTGCCGGCGACGGTACCGCTTCTCCTATCTCGACCGGCCGGCTCCCCAGAAGGGGCCGCCGTGGGCGCACAACAGCGTGGGAGCCTCCGTCCACAACGCGCTGGCCGCGTGGTGGCGGGAGCCGTACGAGCGGCGCACGCCGCGGATGGCCGCGATCCTGCTGACGAACGGCTGGATCCGCGAGGGGTTCCGCGACGAGGAGCAGTCGGCGTTATGGCGTGACCGGGCGCGTGAGATGGTGTCCGGCTACGCCGAGACGCTCGACCCCGCCGACGAGCCGGTGGGCGTGGAGCGCACGGTGGCCACGCGCACGTCGGTGATCGCCGTATCGGGCCGGATCGACCGGCTCGACCGGCGCGGCGACGAGCTGGTGGTGGTCGACTACAAGACCGGCCGCAGGCCGTTGACCGAGGACGACGTCCGGTCGTCCCTGGCCCTGGCGATCTACGCGATCGCCGCCTCCCGCATGATGCGCCGCCGCTGCCACCGGGTCGAGCTGCACCATCTGCCGACCGGGTCCGTCGCGGAGTGGGAGCACGGCGACGAGTCGCTCGGCCGTCACCTGCGCAGGGCCGAGGAGATCGCCCTGGAGGCGTCGGACGCCGACGAGGCGTACCGCGCCTGGGCGTCCTCGGGCGGCGGCACCGGCCGGTCCCGGGGCTCGTCCCGCGGCGGTTCAGCGAATACCGCGCCGTCCGAGGGCGCCGTCGCGGCCGCGATCCCGGCCGACGTCGAGGCGCGTTTCCCGCCCAGCCCGGGCCCGATCTGCTCCTGGTGCGACTTCCGGCGCCACTGCCCGGAGGGCAGGGCCGCGTCCGCGGACCGCCTTCCCTGGGACGGCCTGGCGACGGCCGGCGACCAGAACCAGACCGGAGCGGCCTCCACCGCGGGTAGCACGGACGTGTCCGCGTAACCGGCGCCGCGGAGACCGGAGAGCGACGGCCAGGCCGCCGGCCCGGAGACGGGTCAGGCCGGTATCGCGCCGGGACGGCGACGCGGATCCAGCAGGCCGCGGAAGCCCCGCCGGACGTCGTAGCCCGCGGCGGCGAGCCGATCTCTCGATCCGCGCATCATGGCCCGCGTCCCCGAGTCGAGCACCCGCTGGTGCAGGGCGTCGGGGATCGAGTTGACCGTCAGGCGGAAGGCGCGCAGCGCCGCGGTCACGGTGGCCTGCGGCACCTCCGGCAGCACGCCGTACATGCGGCGGGCCCAGTCGGGCAGCGTGTAGTAGCAGAGCGCGCCGAAGGGGAAGTACGCCGGCTTGGCCGGCGCCAGATAACGTACGGCGGCGGGCATCCGGGGCCAGAGCAGGAAACGCACGGCCGCCGCCGACTCGGGGATGACCTTGAGCCGGGGCCGCATCCCGTCGAAGTACGCCTCCATCTCGCGCACCGAGCCGGGCACGTCCTCCTCGTGCAGACCCACGTACGTCGCGCTGCGGCGCTGCTCGGACAGGTACCGGTCCGCCTCCCGGTCGCCGATGGCGACACCCGCGCGGCGCACGACCTCCAGGTATGACACGACCTCGGCGCAGTGGACCCACAGCAACAGCTCGGGCTCGTCGACCCGGTGGGTCCTGCCGGTCTCGGGATCGTGGACGCGCAGAGCGCGGTGGATCGAGCGGACCCGCCTGCCGATCTCGTCGGCCTCCTCGGGGCTGCCGTAGGTGACCCGGCTCACGAAGTCGGCGGTACGGCGCAGCCGGCCGAACGGGTCCTCCTGGAAGTTTGAGTTCTGCCAGACGCCCCGCATCGCCAGGGGGTGCAGGGCCTGCAACATCAGCCCCCGGACGCCCGCGACCCACATCGTCCGGTCGGTGTGGACCAGCCATGTGGCGGATTCCGGAGGCTGTGCGGTCAGGCCCTGGCTACCCGGCATAGTACATAAATCATCGCATGGGGCTCGTGGGACGGCCGACGAGAGGGTGGAACGGCGATCAGCCGTGCTGCAGGATGCGGCTCTCGGCGACGTTCCAGAACCTGGTGAGCGCGGACGCGGTCGTCTCGGGCGCCTCGACGGCGGGAGAGTGGACGGCCCCCGGCACCACGACGCACTCCGCGTCGAGCCGGTCGGCCATCTCCGCCTGCAGGGCGGGCGGCCAGCCGTCGTCGTGCTCGCCGTACAGGACCATGAGGTCGAGGCCGCAGCCGATCAGCTCCGGCACCCGGTCGCCGGCGTCGAGCACCTCCCTGGCCATGGTCATCAGCCCGGTCGGGTGGTTGGCGAGCAGCCGCTTGCGCAGGAAGGCGACGATGTCGTCGGGCACCCCCGCGCGCAGCGCCTCCGGCTCCATTCGGTTGGACCACAGGTAGTCGAGGCCGAACTCGGGCAGCTCGGCCAGCAGGACGCGCCCCGCGCGTTCACGGGGTCCGATGATGCCGGCGGGGCCCGAACTCATCAGGGTGAGCGAGGCGGGCTTCACCGTGCCGTGGAGCACCGTCTCCCGGACGACGAGGCCGCCGAAGGAGTGGCCGAGCAGGTGGACCGGCTCTCCGGCGCCGATCTCCGACACGAGCGCCGCCACGTCCCACCCCAGGGCCTGGCAGGTGTACGCGTCCGGATCGTCAGGACCGGGGGTCTCGTACTGCCCGCGCAGGTCGACGGCGACGACCTTGCGGCCCGCCTGGGCGAGCGTCTGCAGGACCGCGATGAAGTCCTCCTTGCTACCCGTGAGACCGGGCACCAGGAGAGCGGGCCAACGCTCGGCGACCCCGCTCACCGGCAGGGCCTCCAATGCGGCGAACGAGCCGATCGGCGTCTCGATCTGCTGTTCGCTGACACCGGGGGGGAGCGTAAGGAACCGCGGCGTGCTCACGAGGCCTCCTCCACGTCGATCGGGGTGTCCGGGGGCGGTGGGCCGGACGACCCTCCCGTCCCGGACCGGCTTGTGCGTACGCAGGCTCGTTCGCTCACGTGGCATCACGATACCGAGCGGGGAGTGCGGGGACACCACCGAAGGCTTGACGAGGGTTTCCGATGCTCATCGTTCTCCTCCCTTCTGTCCAGGTCATACCCGTTCGGCGTGCGGGCGCCCGGGGCCGACGGGGCGGAGAACGCACGACGGCGGGGAAGCGCCGGCTGAACCTCCGGACGCTCCCCCGCCGTCGCTGTCGAGATCATCGCAGGTGGGGCGGTATCCCGCCGCTCACCCCGAGCGGCGCGGTCTCGGCCGGGCCGGCCGTCGCCGCTGCTGGGCGCGCTCGCTCGCGGCCGACGGCGCGAGGTCGTCGTCGTCCGTGGCGAGATCGGGTGACCTGAACACGATGGCGAACGGGCTCGCCGGGATGATCCGCTCCGGCTCGGGCCGGGGCTCCGGCTCGACCGGGCGGGTCTCCGGCGCCGCGACGTCGGCGCCCGCTCCGGAGAACGGCGCGTAGTCGTCGGCGTGGTCGTCGTCGACCCGTGGCCTGGACACCGCCGCCTTCGGTGCGGTCGCCCGCGCCGCGGGCTGCTGTACGAGGGAGGCGTCGGCCAGGGCCTCGCTGAGGGCCGGGCCGGCCGCCCCTCTGCGCCCGCGCCGGCGCGGGGCCGCCTCGGGAGCGGGAGCCGCCTCGTCGGCGGGAACCGCGCCGGCGGCCACGCCGGAGACGGGGGACGCCAACGCGTCGGCCTCCACAGCGGACGTCGGCGCGACCTCCGCCGCGACCTCCGCAGCGGACGTCGCTGCGAGGGGCGCCGTGGGAGGTGCTGCGGGAGGCGCCGTGGCCTCGTCGGCGGCGGGTACGGAAGGTGCGGTGGAAGGTGCCGTGGAAGACTCCGCGGCCTCCTCCGCGGCCCGCCCGCCCCGGGTGCGCCTGCGCTCCCGGGTCCGCGCCGGACGCTCCCTGCGCTCCTCCCGGTCGCTTCGGTCGGCCCGGCCGCCCCGCTCGGACCTGCCGCGGGAACGGCTCCGGCCGGTCTCGCCCAGGTCTTCGATCTCCTCGGCCTCCAGGCCGGCCCGGGACCGCTGGGCCCGTGGGAGCACGCCCTTCGTCCCCTCGGGGATGTCGAGGTCGGTGTAGAGGTGAGGCGAGCTGGAGTAGGTCTCCCCCGGGTCGGGGAAGTCGAGGCTCAACGCGTTGTTGATGACCTTCCAGCGGGTCAGCTCGGTCCACTCGACGAAGGTCACCGCGACGCCGGTGCGGCCCGCACGGCCGGTACGGCCGATCCGGTGCACGTAGGTCTTGTCGTCCTGCGGGCAGTCGTAGTTGACCACATGGGTGACGTCGTCGATGTCGATGCCGCGGGCGGCGACGTCGGTGGCGACGAGCACGTTGATCTTGCCGTTGCGGAACGCGCGCAGGGCCTGCTCGCGCTGCCCCTGGCCGAGGTCGCCGTGGACCGCCGCCACCGCGAAGCCCTTGTCGCGCAGCTGCTCGGCCACCATGTCGCAGGCCCGCTTGGTCTCGCAGAAGACCATCGTGAGCCCGCTGTCGCGGCTCTGCAGCACCCTCGCCAGGATCTCGATCTTGTCCATGCGGTGGGTGCGGTAGACGAACTGGGTCGTCAGCGTCGTGGCCTCGGCCTCTGCCGTGGTGTTCTCGGCGCGGACATGGATGGGCCGGGTGAGGTAGCGGCGCGAGAGCGAGACGATCTCGCCCGGCATGGTCGCGGAGAACAGCATGGTCTGCCGCTGCTCCGGGACCAGCTTGATGATCCGCTCGATGTCCGGGAGGAAACCGAGGTCGAGCATGCGGTCGGCCTCGTCGAGGACGAGCATGCTGATCTGGGCCAGGTCGAGGTGCTTCTGCTTGACCAGGTCGAGGAGCCGCCCGGGGGTGCCGACGATCACGTCGACGCCGTTCTTGAGCGCCTCGATCTGGGGCTCGTACGCCCGGCCGCCGTAGACGGTGAGGATGCGGGAGCCGAGCTTGCCTCCGGCGAGGACCAGGTCCTCGGTCACCTGGAGGGCGAGCTCGCGGGTGGGTACCAGGACGAGGCCGCGTGGCTTCTTGCGGTTCTTCCTCGGTTTGCCGACGAGCTGGAGCATGGCGACGCCGAAGGCGTACGTCTTGCCCGTGCCGGTCCTCGCCTGGCCGATGACGTCCTGCCCGGACAGTGCCAGCGGGAGCGCCATCTCCTGAATTGGGAACGGTGAGGTGATGCCCTCGGTCTCGAGGGCATCTGCGATCTCCGGGATGACACCCAGGTCTCGGAACGTCGTTGTCAGCGTGGCCTGCCTAAATCTGTGCGAAGGCGGGGCCTTCCGGGACATCCGGCCGGCAGATTCAACCCGGTCCGGGCCCTCGCGGACAGTCGCGCCCTCGTCGTGATCAGCGACCGCCGTCGTCCAGTGACTGGGGTCCGAGGCGACGCCCCGGATCGGCATGGTGCGGTCGCACTTCCACGAAGCAGTCTACTCGATACCACAACCGGGAACCGATTTCTGTGCCTTCTCCCCAAAAAACCGCGCCTCACCCACCGTCCATCCCCTGTCGCGAGTGGGGGCCGGAGAGGCGGACGCCGGGGCCTTACGCTGCTCCCATGAACGATTCCGCTCCCGGTCCCTCCTCCGGCATCGTGGACCTGCTCGGCGTGCTGGCCTACGCGGAGCTCGCCGCCTTCCTCCGCCTGGCCGAGGACGCCGCCCTGCTGGCCCCCACCCTGAACGACCGGGCGGAGCTGGGAGACGTCGCGGCCGCCGAGTACGGCCACTTCCGCGTGCTGCGCGACCGGCTGTCCGGGCTCGGGGTCGACCCGGAGGAGGCGATGGCGCCGTTCGTGGACTCCATCGACGCCTGGCACGCGCAGACCAGGCCGGGCGACTGGTACGAGGCCCTGGTCAAGGCGTACGTCGGTGTCGGCATCGCCGGCGACTTCTACCGGGAGGCCGCCCGGCACGCCGATCCGTCCATCAGGAGCCTGGTCGACGAGGTGCTCGCCGACGAGAGCCGGTCGGAGTTCGTCGTGGAGCGGGTGCGGGCCGCCCTGGAGGCCGATCCGCGGCTGTCGGGCCGGTTGGCACTGTGGGCCCGCCGGATGGTGGGCGAGGCGCTGAGCCAGGGGCAGCGGCTCGCCGCCGTCCGTCCGGAGCTCGCCGCCCTGCTGGTCGCGACGGACAACGCGGACGGAGCGGACGGCACGGGCGCGATCGGCGCCGCGGACGGCGGGATCGGCGACCTGGCCGAGGTGGGACGCCTGTTCGCCCGCCTGACCGAGGAGCACGGCAGGAGGATGGTGGCGCTCGGCCTGACGCCAGGGTCATAGCGTTAGTTGATACTTACTGAAGGGGTGGCTGACTTCGTGGCGCCTCGTCGAGCCGTACGACGTGCCGGGCGCCGGAACCCTCGCCGAATTCGCCGACCCGCATGGAGCGACACGTGAACGAGCCGATGGACGAGGCGCTGCGGGCGATCGCCGAGCCCCGCCGGCGCGCGATCCTGCGGCTCGTCGCCAACCAGGAGCTGCCCGCGGGCCGGATCGCGGAGCATTTCGAGGTGACCAGGCCCGCGGTGTCGCAGCATTTGCAGGTGCTCAAGGAAGCCGGTCTGCTCGTCGAGCGGCGTGAGGGCACCAAACGGATGTACCGTGCGAGATATGAGGGCCTCGCGCCGCTACGGCAGTTCCTTGACGAGATGTGGGCCGAATCGCTGGACTTCGCGCGCCGTACTACGGAGGGGGAGCGCGGGCTGTCCGACCACGAGTCACAGACCGGATGAGCCCCACGGCCCCGATCGGAGACGCCGCCCGCGCGGATGCGGCTATGGACGCCGCTGAACTCGCCCCTCACCCTGAAGTGACCGTCGAGCAGTGACCGTCGAGCGCGGAGCCGGCGGCCGGGTCTACGAGACGTGGGCCGACGCCGCGTAGACCCGTGCGGGCCCGTGCGCGTCAGACGCGGCGGCGTGTGACGCGACCCTGCCGCGCGCCGCCGCGCGCCGTCATGCGCGGGCGGCGGCTCAGAGCGTGCCGCCGAAACCGACCGGCCGCAGCTCGTCCTCGCCGATCTCGACGAACCCGAGCGACGCGACGGGAACGACGACCCGGCGGCCCTTGGTGTCCGTGAGCGAGAAGACGCCCTTGTCCGAGGCGAGCGCCTTGCGGAGCTCCTCCTCGATCTGCTCGGCGGTGAGGTCGGTCTCCACCACGAGCTCGCGGTGCACCGACTGCACACCGATCTTGATCTCCATCGGGGTTTCCTTTCGCGTGGGCTCTCATCCCCATCGTCGTCGCCCCGGCCGCCGGGTGCGCCCTGCGATCGCGTCGAGCGAACAGGGCCCCTCAGCCGGTACGGGGGAAACCGCTGATCCCGCGCCACGCCAGGCGCGCCATGAGCTGGGTCGCCGCCTCCTTGGGGATGGAGCCCTGGCTGCTCAGCCAGTAGCGGGCGCTGACCTCCGCCATGCCCACCAGGCCGACGCCGAGCAGGTGCGCCTCGTCGCTGGAGCACCCGGTGTCCTCCTGGATCACCTGGCTGATCGCCTCGGCGCTCTCCCGCAGAGACCTCTCCATGCGCTCCCGTACGGGCGCCGCATTGCGCAGGTCGGACTCGAAGACCAGCCGGAACGCCTCGCCCTGGCTGGAGACGAAGTCGAAGAACGCGCCGATCGCCGCCTGGACCCGCTGCTTGTTGTCGGTCGTGGAGGCGAGGGCCTGCCGGCACCGGCTCACCATGTCGTCCACGTGCAGGTCGAGCAGGGCCAGATAGAGCTCCAGCTTGCCCGGGAAATGCTGGTAGAGCACCGGCTTGCTGACCCCGGCCCGCTCGGCGATGTCGTCCATCGCGGCCGCGTGGTAGCCGTTCTCCACGAATACTTCCTGCGCGGCACTCAGGAGTTGGCGGCGGCGGGCCATCCGGGGCAGCCGGGTGCCCCGGGGCTTGGCATCCGGGGTAGCGGTCACGGCAGTCTCCTTGTGAGGATGCGCATCGGGGGGCTCGCCCGCCCCTCGGGGTGTCATCCTACGTGTCGGGCAAACCAGGTCAGCGATAATCCTCGTCGTCGCCGCCGACCGTGCGCTCCTGCTCGGCGACGTCGGCGGGGTCGGCCTCCAACGGGACGTGCTCGGGCCAGTGGTTGTCCTCCGGGACCTCGACCTGCTGATGCTGCTCGACCGCGTCCGCCTCCGGAGCCTCGATCGAGATCTCCCCGGCCACGTCGTCGAGCGGGTCCATCTCGGACATGTCCATCCTCCCGTTCGAAGGTCTGCTGCGACAGGTCCACACTACGACCGGCGCCGCATTCGCCACTATGCGCTGACCGGCCCGAACAGGTCTCCGTGCTCCTCGGCGCGGGCCAGCGCGTCCGGGGCGGTGAACACGAGCTGCCCGGGTGCGGCGCAGCTCTCGACCTCTGCCCACAGCAGCGGCGTCGACACGGTGGGCGTCGGGTTGGCCCGCAGCGAGTAGGGCGCCACGGTCGTCTTGGCGGGGTTGTTCTGGCTCCAGTCGACGAAGACCTTCCCGGTGCGGGCGCTTTTCGCCATCACGCTGGTCACGTACGGGTGCTCCGCCGCCAGGCGCCCGGCCAGCCGCCTGGCGTAGTCGGAGGTGCCCTCGCCCCGATCCCACGGCACGTAGACCTGCAGACCCTTGTTTCCGCTGGTCTTGGGGTAGCTGCGCAGGCCGTCCTCGCTGAGCGCCTCCCGCAGCGGCAGCGCCACCCGGCAGCAGTCGACGATCGTCGCGGGGGCGCCGGGGTCGAGGTCGAAGACCAGCGTGTCGGGCGGGAGCGGTTTGCCCTCGTCGTCCACCCGCCACATCGGCACGTGGATCTCCAGGGCCGCGAGGTTGGCGTAGTAGACGAGAGTCGGCAGGTCGTCGACGACGGCGAACTCGATCTCCTCGCGGTCCTTCGTGCTGCCCGGGGCGGGCAGGGTCACGGTGCGGACCCAGTCGGGCGTGTGGGCCGGCACGTTCTTCTCGAAGAAGAAATGGCCCGTCACGCCGTCGGGGTAGCGCTTCACGGTCAGCGGGCGGCCCCGCAGGTGGGGGAGCAGCAGCGGGGCGATCCGCGTGTAATAGTCGATGACCTCGGCCTTGGTGAATGAGGCGTCCGGGTAAAGGGCCTTGTCGAGGTTGGTCAGCGCCAGTTGCCTGTCGCCGACCCTCACCCGCACCTTCGCGGTCATCTCGGTTCCTCCCGCCGTACCTCCGCGGGGACGCGGTCCGCCCGCACTCCGCGCCAGACGGGGTTACGCAGCCGTCCGTCCCGCGTCCACATCGTGTAGGCCACCTCACCTACCACCTCGGGCCGCACCCACACCGCGTCCTTGGCGATCCCCCCGGGCAGGTCGCTCGAGAAGGCGCTCCGCCCGATGCGGAGGGGCGCGAGCAGCCGGTATGTGTCGTCGAGCATCGCGTCGGTGAACCCGGTGCCCACGTGCCCCACGAACTCGAATCCACCGTACGGCCGCTCGCCGTACACGCCCAGCAGCAGCGACCCGACGCCGCCCGCGCGGCGGCCTCTGCCCGGCTTCCAGCCGCCGATCACCACGTCGGCCGTGCGCAGATTCTTGACCTTCACCCACCAGCCGACGCGGCGTCCGGGCCGGTACGGCGAGTCGAGCCGCTTGGCGACCACACCTTCGAGCCCCTGCCGCCGGGTCGCCTCCACCACCTCGGGCTCACAGGGGAAGTACGGCGGAACGTCGAGGCCGAGCGAGCCGAGCAGGTCCCGCCGCTCACGGTAGGGCAGGTCGTAAAGGGAGTGGCCGTCCAGGTGGAGGAGATCGAACGGCACGTAGGTGACGGGCACATGGCCGAGCAGGCGCGCTCCCGCCGGGTCGGTGACGTGCATGCGGCGCTGGAGGCGGGCGAAACTGGGCCGCCCCAGCGGGTCGAAAGCGACCACCTCGCCGTCGAGCACCGCCCCCCGGCCGGCCAGGGGCGCGAGGACGTCGCGGACCTCCGGGTAGCGGGAGGTGAAGTCCGCGCCGTGCCGTCCGGTCACCCGCGCGTCGCGCCCGGCGTACGCGATCGCCCGGATGCCGTCCCACTTCACCTCAAGGGCGTACGCGTCGCCGTCCCCGGGCAGCTCTCCGGGGACCGCGAGCATCGGTTCCACCGGGTACGGCACGGCCATAGTGGGTACCTGCCCATGAAGTAACTCCTTTGAATCACCCTATAGTGGTATTCGAACACAGAGACGAGAATGTGGTTATGCGCAGCATCTGGAAAGGCGCGATCTCGTTCGGTCTGGTCACCATCCCGGTGAAGCTGTATTCGGCCACCGAGCAGAAGGACGTCTCGTTCCACCAGGTGCACCGGGCGGACGGCGGACGGATCAAGTACCGGCGGGTCTGCACGGTCGACGGCGAAGAGGTGCCCTACTCCGACATCGCCAAGGGATACGAGCTCGCGACCGGCGAGATGGTCGTGCTGACCGACGACGACTTCGCCGATCTCCCCCTGACCACGTCTCGCCGCATCGACGTGCTGCAGTTCACCCCCGTCGAGCAGATCGACCCCATCTACTTCGCCAAGTCGTACTACCTGGAGCCGGACGCTCAGGGCACCAAGCCGTACGTGCTGCTGCGGGATGCGCTGGAACGGTCGGGCCAGGTGGCCATCGTGAAGGTGGCGCTGCGGCAGCGGGAGTCGCTGGCCACGTTGCGGGTGCGTGACGGCGTCTTCGTGCTGGAGACCATGCTCTGGCCGGACGAGGTGCGCGAGGCCGAGTTCCCGTTCCTGGAAGAGGACGTGGAGGTCCGGCCGCAGGAACTGAAGATGGCCGAGTCGCTGATCGAGACGATGGTCGCCGACTTCGACCCGGGGGAGTACAAGGACGCCTATCGCGAGGCGTTGCAGGAGGTCATCGAGGCCAAAGTGGCCGGCAAGGAGGTCGTGGCCGCGGAGGCGCCCGCAGAGCGGGGCCCGGCCGTCGACCTCATGGCGGCGCTGCGCGCCAGCGTCGAGGCCGCGAAGCGGGAGCGCGAGGGCGCCGCCGCCGGGGCGAAGTCCCCAGGGAAGACCACGGCCAAGCCGGGAACCAGGCCGGGAGCCAAGTCCGCGGTCAAGCCGGCGGCGAAGGCCGAGGCCGCGTCGGAGGCCGGCACGGAGAAGGACACGGAAGAGGACAAGGCCGCGAGGAAGCGGAAGACGCGACGCTCGGCGTGATCCCCGCCCCGGGGCGGCCGGTCGCGGTGCCGGTCGCGGTGCCGGTCGCGGTGCCGGTCGCGGTGCCGGTCGCAGTGTCGGTCGCAGTGTCGGTCATGGGCCGGCGCGTAACGGCGAAGGCGGCATGAGACGCGTAGCGGCTCCGGCGGATCGTGTCCGCCGGAGCCGTCGTCTCTTCGCACCCCGCATCCGTCTCCGCCTGCGGGCCGAGAGGTGGCTTCTCCCTACCGCTCAGCCCGGGGCGCGAAGGTCATGGCGACGCGCGGATCAGTCGTCGAAGTCGATGTCGACGATGGTGTCGCCGCTGGAGCAGCGGTTGCGGACGCCGACGAGGGCGGCCTGAACGGTGCGGCGATACTTGCGCTCGTAGTAGCGCTTGTAGGCACGGTTGCAGCGGCGCCAGCCGTCACCGTGGCCACAGCTCGAACACATGCTCGCGGCGTTCGCGGCGCTCGCGCCGGTCGCGGCGCTGAGGCAGACGACCCCGCCAGTGAGAGCCGTGCTGATGGCCAGGCCCGCGATGACGTTCCGGAAAGTGGGCATTGCGTGTCCTCCTTGAAAGGATCGATTGCCCTACAGCGACATTTCCAGATAAGGGCGGAAATGACGCTAGATGGCCCATAATGGGCTGTCTCTCCCGCGATGTCTTAATTGCCGGGTTGACGGAGCGGCAAACGGCGCCGGTTCGCGGTTTTGTGGGTCGCTGTCTCTTCCTGGCTGATCACAGACGGGCGATGGGGTGTTCGTCCTGATATGTCCGATTTGATGAGTCACTCGAATCCTGAACCGGCCATGGCGTTCCCATCCATCCTTCTTCCGATGGTCATCCGCTTCCCAGCGCGCGCTTTCGCGGCGCCGCCCGCGGGCGTAGGAGGGCGGTGGGGCGCCGAGAGGGCGGTGAGGCGTCGAGAGGGCGAGAGGGCGAGAAAGGCAGCGAGGCGGGCTCGCCGCAGCGGAGACCGGGGGAGACGAGGTGGGCTGAGGGCGAGGCGGGGCCGGGGGAGGAGCGCTGAGGGCGAGAGAGGCCGGGGAGACGCGGACGGAACGGCGAGAGGGGGGCGAGCGAGGGAGGCCCGGAAGCCAGGTCGAGGGGGCGGGTCCGGGGCCGGCCGGAGAAGGGGGCCACATGGACGAGGCTCCGGTGGGAGCGGATCCCACCGGAGCCTCTGCCTATATGCCCTGTACCTGGAATGTCCGTCTCAGTCGGCGGACTGCCGAGGTCTCGGGTCTCCCCGCCTCCCGGGGTCGCCTCTCCGGCGGCTCCGGGTCACTTGGGAAACTCGGTCCCTCCTGTCCTCCGGCTGTTCTGCGTCGTTCTCACGGTTCATTCAGGAAGGCCGTCAAGGCCGTTTTGCTCAGTTGCACCAGTTGTTGTTGTTGCACCAGTTGTTGTCGCAGTTGTTGTAGCAGTCGTTGTTGTTCCACCAGCAGTTGTTGTTGAAGCAGTCGTTCCTGCAGGTCTT
The DNA here is from genome assembly GCF_017896165.1 of Microbispora oryzae. GTDB lineage: Bacteria > Actinomycetota > Actinomycetes > Streptosporangiales > Streptosporangiaceae > Microbispora > Microbispora oryzae. The sequence goes on along the minus strand of NZ_JAFCNB010000021.1, from coordinate 69,160 downwards.
GTCCTGGAATCCGATGCAGACGTCCTTGGTCGCGATCGCGAACGAGGAGCTGTCGTCACGGCAGGAGTTCCAGCAGTTGTTGCTGTTCCAGCAGTTGTTGTTGTTCCAGCAGTCGTTGTTGCAGTTGTTCCAGCAGTTGTTGTTGTTCCAGTTCGGGCTACCGCAGTTGCTGGACGGGATGGTGCTGGCGCTGGCGGACGTGGCGCCGAGAGTCATGACGCCACCGACGATAGCGGTGCTGAGAGCGAGACCGGCGAAGACCTTCTTGAACATGGGCACTGCCTTTCTCTGAAAGGTTTGTGTTGCCATTGATTCGCTGACATTCCAGAAGAATGTCGTGAGAGAGGTACTACGCTGACGGCCGACGGGCCAGGGAACCCTTACCGATGATTAGTGGTGGTTACGCTCGTCCTTGTTCCACCAGTTGTCGTCCTTGAGGTTCTGGTTGTCGTTGCGGTTCCACCAGTTCTGGTTGTTGTACCAGTCATCCTTGTCGGTCTTGTCCTGGAAGCCGACGGCGACATCCTTGGCGGCGATGCCGAAGGCCGAGTGGTCGGTCTTGTCGAACTTCCAGAAGTTCTGACCCCACCAGCCGTTGTTGTCGCGCTGCCAGTCCCTGTTGTTGTTCCACCAGTTGGAGTCGTCGTGCTCGACCGGCCGGTTCTTGTCGTGGCGGTCGTGCCCGTCGCGCCAGTCGCTGGCGGGGATCGCCGAAGCGTTGGCGGCCGTGACGCCGGCGGCGAGAGCGCCACCCGCGACCGCGGCACCAAGAGCGAGCCCGGCGATGACCTTCGTGAACATGGGCATCGAGTTTCCCCCCAAGTTTCTGCCCCGAATTCCACGACATTTCCCGTACTCGCTGGGAAATGTCGTTATGGCTCTCAATTGAGCCATCTTCCTGCGCTGTCTAGATTTCCGGGCGCGTCTGCTTACAAACGAGGATCTCGGGCTTTTGATCTCTTGTTATCTCTTTATGGTCAGCCTTAGACTATTAATGACGGCTTTGCGGTGAAATGTCCGAATCGCCGTGCCGTCGTTTAGGGCCCGCGCCATATCCCGCCCGCGTAAGAGTCAGCTCACTGAGGGGCGAAAAGGGCAAAATGGGGCGGTTCTGGCTCATAGGTGGACCACCTCCTCCGGGCGCTGAACGTCGCCCCGAGGCGCCGCCGTACGGGCACGCGGGACCCGCGTCCGGATCGCCGGATCCGCGCCGGTCACGAGGGTGTGGGCGCCGAATGGCGTGGGCCGGCAGATGTGCTGCGAGGGCGCTGCGAGAGGGCGCTGCGACTGGAATGGCGAGGGCGCTGCGCGGGCGTGGCGACGACCCGGTGACAGGGCGGCGCAGGTGCGCCCGGGGACTACGGCCGCCGTGCGTGGGAGCCCGTGACGACGCATGGCCGGTGCATGGGCCGGTGAAACAGGACCGCGGCGAAATGGGCTGCGCCGCATCGGGAGGCACGGCGAAAACCGGGGCGTGCCGGGGCGCGCTCGAACCCTGACGGCGTCGACAGGGAGGGATTCGAACAGCGGCGTGTTCAACAGGGGGCGGGGAAATGGGGACAGGAGAAACGCGGGTAGCCGAGGGCCCCGGTTCGGTGCTCCGGAGCCCTCGGCTGATCGCCGCACGGCGTTGGGCGGCGAATTAGTGCATATATATGGCAGCGGTGTCGTCCGGGGCCTCCGCGTCGCGCTGCGCGCGACGCGACGGCACCACAGATGAGCCGCCGGTTGACGAACTGTTCAGGTGACGTCCCGGTGTGGGACGGCACGGTTCCGCCATGCAGGACCGGCATCATGGCCCGAAGGCCGGGGCAGCCTCACGGCTGCGGTCGTCCTCCCTGACGAGGGCTTACGCCCCCGCGTGTGAAGGGCGCCAAGAAGGCGAGATCACGGCGTACCAGCGGCTGCCGTGCTGGGCGACGGGCTGACGGTGACGATCGTGGTGGTGGTCACGGTCGGGTGGATGTCGGTGTCCTGGTTGCTGTTCGGGTCGGACTTGGTGTCGACGCGCTCCCACTGGTTGTTGTAGGGACGCGCCTCGGCCTGCTGCGACTGGTGGTTCCACGGCACGGCGGCGGCCGAGTTCTCGGACTTCTGGAACGGCGTGAGCACCAGCGTGAAGTCCCGCATGAGGAACTGGTTCTGGTTCTGCTGCTGACGCGTGTGCTGGTGCTGCTTGTTCTTGTTCTTGTTGACCGTGCGCTTGCGGCTCACGCTCGGGCAGCAGCTCCGGACGTAGTGACGGACGACCGGACGGCCGCCGCCGACGTAGCCACCCATGACGGTGGCGGCGCTCGCGGTGCCGCCGACGGCGCTGCCGAGGGCGACGGCGCCGCCCGTCAGCGCGGCGCTGACCGCGAGCATGCCGGCCAGGTTCTTGATCGTGGACATGCTTCTGCTCTCCTTGAGAATGCTCGCCCGGAGACGCCAAGGCGTCACCCGCGGGACGGCCCGGCGATGAGGGCGCGGTCTTGCGGGGTCGCCCTGGCGGCCCCGGACACATTGACTGGGCCGCTGCAGGGCTCACCCGTTCCCGGGCTCGCGCCGCGCGACCTGAGCGCGGAAATTCGGAGGGGACCACGCGGGACGACTTCGCCGTCCCGCGTGATCCCGACCGTGGGGCGCACGCGGTTCCGCCGCCGTTCACCGTCAACCGGAAAGACCACGGTCGCGGCGGGCGCGGGCACCCGTTCAGGCGTCACCCGATGTCCCCCGATCGGTGTCCCGGCGTGCCGCCGGGGCCGAGGTCAGGGGTCAGTGGGTCACGGGGTGGACGGCGACGGCGACGGCGACGGGCTGACGATGACCACCTTGGGGTGGATGTCGGTGTCCTGGTTGGTGTTCGGGTCGGACTTGGTGTCCGTCTGCGAGTTCTGCCGGTTCCAGGGCTGAGCCTTCGTGTCCGAGGCCTGCCAGTTGTACGGCAGGGCCCGCGAGTCGGTCTCGGTCTTCTGGAACGGCGTCAGGACCAGCGTGAAGTCGCGCAGCAGGAACTGGTGCTGGTTCTGGTGCTGGCGCTCGTGCTGCCACTGCTTGTTCTTGTTCTTGTTCTTGGTGCCGGACTTCTTGTAACGCGGGCAGCAGCCACGGCTCACGTAGCTGGGGCCACCGACGTAGCCACCCATCACGGTCGCGGCGTTCGCGGAGGTCACAGTCGCGGCGCCGCCCAGAGCGACGGCACCACCGGTCAGCGCGGCGCCGATCGCGAGCACCCCGATCAGGTTGTTCAGCTTGGGCATTTCATTTCCCCCTAAGGATTTCTGCCCCGACACTCCGGCACTTTCCAAATCAGTTGGAAAATGCCCTTTCTGATGACCCTTACGGATCATCCCTGCATTGTCTTGATTTCCTCGCTGCCCGAGCGACAAACAGCGATCAGCGGCTTTTGCCATCCGCTTATCGCTTTATTGACGACGTTGGACCGCTACCGATCGCTTTGCTCGCAAATGTCATTCTTGTCGCATTTGAAATGTCCGAATCGGTCTGATTTGGCCGTTCTGTCGGGCTGGGCGGCGGCCGCTTTCCGGAGCTCCCCATGGGGCGCCCGAGTGATGGGCGGGGAGGTATCGCCGCACGAGCCGCGGGTACGGGGCTCCGGGCCGCCGGGCGGCGGCGGGCCGTGCCGGACGCGGTTATCGTCGAAACGGAAGGCGAACAGAGGAGGAAGCGTGGGTGTCGAGCCGATTCCATGCTGGCCTGGCCGTCTCGTCGACGTCGGGGACGCCTCGATCCACGTGCGTACGACGCCGGAGGGGCCCGCCGAGACCGCGGTGTTCGTACACGGGCTGGCCGGTTCCGCGACGAACTGGACCGACCTCATGGGCGAGCTGGCCGGCGACGTGCGAGGTGTGGCGGTCGACCTGCCGGGGGCCGGCTACTCGCCGGCGCCGCACGACGGCGTCTACTCGGTCGACGGGCACGCGGCCACAGTGGCCCGGCTCGTGGAGCGCATCGGAGGGCCGGTCCACCTGTTCGGCAACTCGATGGGCGGAGCCGTCTCCGTGCGCCTCGCGGCGACCCGGCCCGATCTCGTCTCGTCGCTGACACTCGTCTCGCCGGCCCTGCCGGATCTCCTGCCGAGGTACGGCCCGGCCAGGGTCGTGATGTCCGCGACGCCCCGTCTCGGGGAGCTCGCCATGAGGTGGCTCGGCTCAGTGCCGCCGGAGCGGCGGGTCCGCGCGACGCTCAGCTGGTGCTACGCCGACTCCGGCCGGGTCCATCCCCAGCGGCTCCAGGAGGCGGTGGAGGAGGTGCGCCGCCGCGACGGGCTGTCCTACTCGGCGGCGGCGACCATCGAGTGCGCTCGCGCGATCGTCCGGGAGTACTTCCGCACCGGGCCGGACAACCTGTGGCGCCAGGCGGCCCGCGTCACCGCCCCCACCCTGGTGATCTACGGGCTGCGCGACCGGCTGGTGCACGCCCGCATGGCGCGGCGCGCCGGCCAGGTGTTTCCCGATGTGCGCCTCGTCACTCTTCCGTACGCCGGGCACGTCGCCCAGATGGAGTATCCGGAGATTGTGGCGGCCGAGGCGAGGGGACTCTTTGCCCGGACCCGAGCCTCGATGCGACGATCAGCATGATTGGGGAATGCGCGACGGCCCCGGTTAAGTTGTGAGTAGAGCTGTGATGGGCCCATGGAGCCGGAGCGCGACCATTGGCGCGAAAACGGGAGTGGAACTGTGTCGTTGCCACCGCTGGTAGAGCCGGCAGCTGAGCTGACCGTCGACGAGGTGCGGCGTTACTCGCGTCACCTCATCATCCCCGATGTCGGAATGGCGGGGCAGAAGCGCCTCAAGAACGCGAAGGTACTGGTCGTGGGCGCGGGTGGCCTCGGCTCTCCGGCGCTGATGTACCTCGCCGCGGCCGGGGTCGGGACCCTCGGCATCGTCGACTTCGACGTGGTCGACGAGTCCAACCTGCAGCGGCAGATCATCCACGGGCAGTCGGACGTCGGCCGCCTCAAGGCGGAGTCGGCGGCGGCGTCCGTGCGGGAGATCAACCCGCTGGTCAACGTCATCATCCACAACGTCGCTCTCACGACCGACAACGTGATGGACATCTTCTCCGGCTACGACCTGATCGTGGACGGCACGGACAACTTCGCGACCCGTTACATGGTCAACGACGCCGCCGTCCTCCTCGGCAAGCCGTACGTCTGGGGCTCCATCTACCGGTTCGACGGGCAGGCCAGCGTGTTCTGGGCCGAGCACGGCCCCTGCTACCGCTGCCTCTACCCCGAGCCGCCGCCGCCGGGCATGGTCCCGAGCTGCGCCGAGGGCGGCGTCCTCGGCGTGCTCTGCGCGTCCATCGGCTCGATCCAGGTGACCGAGGCCATCAAGGTCCTCACCGGCACCGGCGACCCCCTGGTCGGCCGGCTCATGATCTATGACGCGCTGGAGATGAAGTACCGCGACGTCAAGGTCCGCAAGGACCCGGAGTGCCCGCTGTGCGGCAAGAACCCGTCGATCACCGAGCTGATCGACTACGAGGCGTTCTGCGGCACGATCTCGGACGAGGCCCAGCAGGCCGCCGTGGGCAGCACGATCACCGCGGCCGAGCTCAGGGACATGCAGGAGCGCGGCGACAACGTCTACGTGATCGACGTCCGCGAGCCGAACGAGTACGAGATCGTCAACATCCCCGGCGCGGTGCTCATCCCCAAGGGCGAGTTCCTGAACGGTTCGGCCCTGGAGCGCCTGCCCCAGGACCAGAAGATCGTGCTGCACTGCAAGTCGGGCGCCCGTTCCGCCGAGGTCCTCGCGGTCCTCAAGAACGCCGGCTTCTCCGACGCCGTCCACGTCGGCGGCGGTGTGCTGAGCTGGATCAAGACGGTCGACCCCAGCCTGCCCACGTACTGATTCCACACGTCACGGCCGCCGCTCCCCTCGGGGGACGGCGGCCGTCGTGCTTTCCGTGCTGTCCGTCGTGTGCCCGTCGCGTTCCGGCGGGGGAACATGTCAGGACCGCTCGGCGGTGGCCTGCGGCAGGACGGTCAGGCCGGCCGCGGAGACGATCTCCTGCGGCGTGTTCACGTAGCGGGCACGTCCGCTTTCCCCAGCGTCAAGTACTTTCCGTGGTGATTTGGGAGGAAGAGGGGCGCTAGGTCGCGTTAAGGTCGCTGAGGGAGCCAGCGACGCGAATGAGCGGAGGCACGGTGGGGGAGATGCGGACCTGGCCGGTCGTGGCCGTGGCCGCCGCACTGACCCTGATCTTCGCGATCGTCGCGGGGGTCGCCGGCAGCGCCGCGGTGGCCGAGCTCATCCGCGGCCCGAGCCCCGAGGAGCTGCGCCAGGCCTCCCTCACCGAGGTGGCCGGGCGGTGGCAGCGGTGGCAGGCGGGCAGGATCTTCCCCGCCACCCTCGCCTACACGAGTGAGCAGGGCGCCCGTGAGCGGGCGCGCAGGGTGGGCATCTCCACCCGGGTGGACTGCCGTACGGCGGTGGACGCCACGCTCGCCGCGTCGTTACAGCGGTCCGGGTGCCGCGCGGTCCTGCGGGCCACCTACATCGACGCCCTGCAGGGGATCGAGGTGACACTCGGCGTCGCCGCCTTCCCCGACGTCCGGGCGGCCGGCTCGGCGCGGGCCGCCTTCCCCGACGACGGCAGGCCGTCCCCCGGCCTGCGGGCGCTGCCCTTCCCCGGCACGGTGACCGACCGGTTCGCCCAGGCCGGCCGGCAGGCGGCCACCGTGCGGCAGGCCGGGCCGTACCTCGTGATCGCCACGGCCGGCCAGGTGGACGGGCGTCCGGCCCGGGCGCTGGAACGGCAGCGGCCCACCATGTTCTCCTTCGTGGGAGACCTGACCCAGGACGTCGCCGACGTGCTGACCGCCCAGGCGGCCCCGGTCTGCTCAGGCGCGGAGTGGCGGTGCTGAGGCGGGCCACCAGGCGGGCCGCGACCCGGGCCGCCGCGGCCGCGCTGGCGGCGTGGGCCGCGCTCGCGCCGGGTGTGAGCCGGGCCGACGACGTGCGGCTGAGCCAGCACGACGTGCTGCGGACGCTGGACGTCGACGACGCCTGGCGGCTCACCAAAGGCAAGGGCGTCACCGTGGCCGTCCTGGACTCCGGGGTCGACCCCGCCCACCGCGATCTGGTCGGCTCGGTCGTCACCGGCAAGGACTTCACGGCGGGCGCGAACCCCGCGGGCGTCGAGCCGGTGCGGCTGCACGGCACCTACATGGCCTCGCTCATCGCCGGTCACGGGCACGGACCCGGGGCGGGTGACGGCATCGTCGGCGTCGCGCCGCAGGCCAGGGTGCTGTCGGTGCGGGTGATCCTGGAGGACGAGGAGCCGGGGTTCGGCACGTTCAACTCCGACGCCCGCTTCGAGAACGTGGTCGCCCGGGGGATCAGGTACGCCGTCGACCGCGGCGCCAAGGTGATCAACCTGTCCCTCTCGAAGGACGCCCCGACGAAGGCCGAGCGCGAAGCGATCGGGTACGCCATCTCCAAGGGCGTGGTCCTGGTGGCCGCCGCCGGCAACGACGGCGCGGGCAAGCGCACCGCGCCGTACTCCTACCCGGCGTCCATCCCCGGCGTGATCTCGGTGGCGGCGGTGACCCCCGCCCTGCGCCGGGCGTCGTTCTCCAACCGCAACTCCTCGGTGCTCGTCGCCGCCCCCGGCGTGGACGTGCTCGGGGCGGGGCCGCACGACGAATACTGGGTGGGCCGGGGGACATCCCAGGCGACCGCGCTCGTCTCCGGCGTGGCCGCGCTGATCAAGTCCCGTTATCCCCGGATGTCGCCGGCGCTGGTCGCGCAGGCGCTCACCTCGTCGCCCGCCCGCAGGGATCCGTACAACACCGGGACCGGGTTCGGGGTGGTCAACGCGTACCGGGCGCTGGAGGTCGCGGCGACCCTGTCCCGCCACCGGGCCGTCGCCTCGGGGCACGGCGTGCAGGACCCGTCGCACGCGGTCCGCTCGGGCGCGGGAGCGCAGGGCCCGATCGTCGTGGTCCGGCGCGACCGGCGGGCCGTGACTCTGTACGGAGGCCTCGCCCTGGTGGCCCTCGCGGGCGCGGGCGGCGGCCTGACCGTCCTGCTCGTGCTCGGCCGCCGCGCCCGCGCGCGACAGGAAGATGACGGCGACGCGCTGATGCCCGCACCCCGGCCGACGGGTCTGCCGACGTAGCATCGGAGTATGCCGCCCGCGCAGCCCGGAAGTCCGCCCGGCGGCCGGAGGGGACTGCCGCCAGGCTCGGCCGCCCGCCGGCCGGGCGCGCGTCCGTGGCCCGCCTCGCGACGGCGCGCCGCCGCCGCGCGGGCCGCCCTCGAACGGGCCGCGCTCGAACGCGGGATCCGCTACCGCTCGATCTACCTCACGATCATGAGCGTCGTCCTGGCCGTCGCCGCCGTGAACGTCCTGTCCGGGTCCGTCGGGCTGATCCTGGAATCGCGCTCCCGCCCGCTCACCGACGCCGAGCGCGCACGGTACGTCGCGGAGGACGTGGCCGGCCGGTGGCACTCCTGGCCCGTCGGCATGGTGTTTCCCGAGGAGCTCCAGTATTCCGGGCTCGGCCGGGTCCAGCAGTACGCCAAGCGGGTCGGGATCGCCCCGGAGGAGCAGTGCGCGCGGGCGGTGGACGCGCCGGTCGCGTCGGTGCTCCGGCGGCACGGCTGCCGCACGGTCCTGCGTGCGACCTACGTCGACCAGACGTCCACCTTCGCCATCACGGTCGGCGTGGCGGTCCTGCGCGACGAGGCGGCGCGGACCGACGCCGCCGCCGAGCTGCCCGTCGACGACCGGGTCGGCGTCAAACCCGTGGCCTTCCCCGGCACGGTCACCGAGGGGTTCGGCGCCGCCCAACGGCAGAAGACCGGCTGGGTGGGCTCCGGGCCGTACATCGTCTTCTCCACCGCGGGGTACACCGACGGCAGGACCCGGCAGTCCGTCCCCCTGGAGGAGCAGGTGAACAGCGAGTTGTGGCCGGCCGCCGAATCCGTCGCGGGACGCATCGCACGCGCCCTCGGCGAGCCGCCGGACGTGCCGCGCTGCACTCAGGGGCACGTGTGCTGAGGCCGCTCGCCGTCTGCGCGGTCCTCGCGGGCGTACTGCTGATCGCCGGGCCGGCCCACGCCGAGCCCGCAGCCGGTGACGACCGGTGGGCGCTCGACGCGCTGAACGCCGCCACGGCGTGGAAGACCTCCCGGGGAGCCGGGGTGATCGTCGCGGTCCTGGGTGACAGCCACCCCGACGGCGGCGTCCGGGAGCTGCGGGGCAGGGTCGAGAAGGGGCCCGATCTGTCGACCCTGACGATCGGCGACGACATACCGCTCGGCGACCGGTCCACCGGACTCGCCTCGCTGATCGCGGGTACGGCCTCGGGGATGGCCCCGGAGGCCCGCGTGCTGTCGATCCCCGTCAACGCGCGACCGGCCGAGGCCCTCGCCGACCCGGAGGAGGACGCCGCCCTCGCGGACAGCCCCCTGGCCAGGGGCATCCGGTTCGCCGTCAACAGCGGGGCCTCCGTCATCTGCCTTCCCTCCTCCCGTTACGGGATCAACCGGATGGAACGCGACGCGGTCGCGTACGCGCTCGCCCGGGGCGCCGTGCTGGTCGCCGCCGTCGGCGACGACGGCCAGTCGGCCTACACGCGCCAGACCGGCACCTCCTACTGGCGGTTCCCGGCCGGTTACCCGGGCGTCGTCGGCGTGGCGGCCGTCGACCGGAAGGGCGCGAAGGCGGGCGCGAGCAGCGACAACCTGTCCGTGCTCGTCGCGGCCCCGGGCGCCGAGGTGCCCGCGGCCCGCCGCGGCGGCGGGCGCGACACGCTGAGCGGCACCGACGTGGCCAGTGCGCTCGTCTCCGGCGTCGTCGCACTCATTAAGGCCAAATATCCAGATATAAGGCCAGAACTGGTCGCGCGCGCTCTCACCTCGACCTCCCGTCCCCATCCGCCCGCCGGCTATGACGACAAGGTGGGGTTCGGCGTCGTCGACGCGGCCGCGGCCCTGGGCAAGGCCGGTGAACTGCTGGAATACGGCCGGTCCGCGCCGGTCGACGACGACGCGCATTTCGGGAAGGGCGCGGTCTTCCGCGCTCCGGCGCGGCCGGGCCCCGATCCGGTTAGGCTCTGGATTTACGGCATCGCCATCGCCGCCGGCATCGGCGGTTTCGCGGCCGGCGTGATCGCGCTCACCCGTCGGTGATCACATGTTGGCCGCCGTTCGGCCGCATTTCGGACGCGGTCCCGTGGATGTTGGCTTTTTCAGTGACAGAACCCGGTCAAGTTTCGCTATGGTCCCGGCTCATGGGGTACGAGCTGCGCGTAGAGCGGGATGCACCGCTCGCCTACGCCGAACTCGCGAACGTGGTTTCGGCCGAGGCCGGATTCGAGCTGCGCGGGTCGCATGAGGCCGGCGAGGTCGTCGCGCGGCACGGCGACGCGCTGCACCACGTCGCCGCCTGGTCGGGCCGGCTGATCGGCACGCCGGGGTCGGACTGGCAGGTGGCCCAGCTCGCCCGGCTGACCGACGTCATCGGCGCGCGGCTTGTCGGCGAGGACGGCGAGGTCTACGGCATCAGGAACGGCATCGTCGAGCAGATCAACGGCTCGGCCAGCTACGAGTTCGGCAAGCTCGAAGAGATCATCGCCGCCGGGCCCACCGAGTGGAGCGCCTGAACCGCCCCCTGCCGCCGTTCGCGGAGCGGGTGCTCGACGTGGTCGAGCGGATCCCGCCGGGTAAGGTCATGTCCTACGGCGACGTCGCGGAATACCTCGGTGAAGGCGGCCCCCGCCAGGTCGGGCGGGTGATGTCCCATTGGGGCGGAGGCGTCCCGTGGTGGCGGGTGATCCGGGCGGACGGAACTCCCGCGGCCGGTCTTGAGGACGAGTGTTTCGCCAGGTGGCGACAGGAGGGCACGCCCATGCGCGGGGCGCGGGCGGACATGCGTCTGGCGCGATGGGACGGGCGGACTCCCTGACCGGCATTACCATTTCAGGAACATCGGTCTCCGAAGGGTGGTGCCCCCCTCATGACACCCGCGCCCACGAGCGACCCGGTCGCCGACCGACTGCGGGCTGTCCAGGAACTGTACGACCGAGGTGAGCCGATATCGGCCCTGGTCGCCCTGGTCCGCAGCGAGGGCCTCACTCCGGCCCAGCGTCGTGAGGTCGACCGCGAGGCCCTCGCCGGCCCGCTCGGTCTCCGACTGGACGCCGCCGCCAAACGCGGTCCCGCGCGCAGGCGGGAGGCCATCGACGCGCTCCGGCCGTACCTCGCCGAGGTCGATCCGAAGATCAAGCGGGATCTGCCGGTGGGCCGCCGGGTGGGCTTCCACCTGGTCGAGACGACGGACGCCGAGGAACTGGCCGCGGGCGACGCGCTCGCCAAGCTCGCCGCCGCCGCGGCCGAGCCGTCCCGCCGGGTCCGCAAGGGCCTGCGCTGGTACGCCGAACTGCCGGTCGAGGTGGGGGAGCCGGAGCTGCTCCGGCTGCGCGCCGCGGACCTGGTGCCGGTCACCCAGATCGACGACATCTCCTGGGCGGGCAACCGGCTGCGGATCACCGGCCACGCGTACATCGCCGGCCTGTCGGTCCGCAGCGGCCGTTTCAACCGCGCCACCGTCGTGCTGCGCGGCCCTCGCTGGCTGCCCCGGGTGACGCTGAAGACGCGCCGGATCTACCACCCGGAGGCCACCCACGCGGCCCGCGAGCCGGGCTGCAACTACGACTGGGCGGGCTTCACCGCCGAGCTGAACCCGCTGGCGCTGCGCTGGCGGGCCGGGCTGCGCGCCGTGGTGCGCGGCGCCAAGCGGCTGCTGCGCCGGCGGCACACCGTCCAGGACACCACGACCTGGCGGGCCGAGATCGTGATCTGGAGCCGTGCGGCCAGGGCCCGCGGCGTGCTCCGCGGCCCCGCCATCGGCCGGACCGAGCGTCCGGCGGGGCTCCAGGTCCGCCGCCGCTGGTGGGTCCGCCCGGTGTGGACCTCCGACAAGGCCCTGCAGGTGGTGCTCCAGCCGACCCGGGCCGAGCTGACCGGCGTCCGCCTCGACGGCGAGACGATCGAGCTGACCGGCTTCCTCCCCGGCCGTCCCGTCACCAGGGGCAAGGCCCGCGTGGGCGGCCACCGGATGTCCGCCGACTTCGCCCCCGCCGAGGGCGGCAGCCGGTTCTCCCTGCAGCTCGCCCTGCAGACCGTGATGAACGCGGAGGCCCGGCGGCTGTGGGTGGAGCCCAAGGGCGACCCCGCGGCGGCCGTCATGCTGGAGGGGGCCGAGGAGACCCGGCTGCTCGTCGGCGAGCGGGAGATCACCGTTCAGGGCGACCGGCGTGACCGCGTGGTCATCTCCGGGCACCGCATCCTGCCCGTCATCACCGCCGCCGAGTGGCAGGCGGAGTCGCTGACGCTGACCGGCCGCTACCCCGACCCCGACCCCGGGCCGCGCGACCTCGTGCTGCGGCACCGCGGCGGGCTGACCATCCGCGTCCCGTTCGAGAGGGACGGCGACGACTTCACCGTCCGGTTCTCGCCCGGCGCCATGCCGCGCTTCGGGTCGACGGCGCCGCTGGCCGAGGGCACCTGGAACGTCTCCGTCGCGCCGCCCGGCAAGTACGGCCCCGCGATGGTGCCCGCCCGGTTCGACCACGCGGGTCTCGACGCCCTCGACGAGAACCCGCGGACGGTCGACGGCCGCGTGTACCGGTTCGTCGCCACTCGCTTCGACGTCCCCGTGCTGGTGGCGGCGGAGGACCGTCCCGGCGACGAGCGCAGCGCCGCGGGCCTGTGGGCCCTCAGCCGCACGTTCTACCAGGCCGAGCGCGCCCGCCCGCTGCGGGAGGCGACCGTCTACGTCTCCTTCGACGGCCGGTCGTACTCGGACAATCCCCGTGCCGTCTACGAGGAGCGGCTGCGGCGCGGCGACGACGGCGAGCACATCTGGATCGTCAGGGACGGCGCGTTCGTGCCGCCCGGCTCGCGCGAGCTGGGCCTCGGCGACGGCATCGTGCCGACCGTGGTGCGCGAGGGCAGCCGGGAGCACTACGAGGCGCTGGCCCGGGCCCGCTACATCGTGGCCAACCAGTTCCTGCCGCAGTGGTTCCGCACCCGCGACGACCAGGTGTACGTCCAGACGTGGCACGGCACCCCGGTCAAGCACATCGGGCGCGACCAGTCGCACATGAAGCGCGAGCCGCGGCCGCCGGTCTGGCACCGGCAGGCGGTCGAGGTGCGCGGATGGGACCTGCTGCTCTCGCAGAGCTCCTGGGCCTCGTCCATCCTGCGGAAGGCGTTCGGCTACGAGGGGGAGATCCTGGAGTCGGGCAACCCCCGCAACGACGTCCTCGTCGCCCCCGACAGGGACGCCCTGGCCGCCGACGTCAGGCGCCGCGTCGGCGTCCCCGAGGGCAAGCGGGTCGTCCTCTACGCGCCGACCTTCCGCGACCACGACCGCAGGAACGCGTCCGTCCGGCTCGACCTCGCGGACGCGAGGCGCGCGCTGGGCGACGACCACGTGGTCCTGGTGCGGGGACACATGATGCAGGCGTTCCCGCACGTGCTGCCGCACGGCGGCTTCGCGATCGACGTGACGACCTACCCCGACATGGCGGATCTGCTGCTGATCGCGGACGTGCTGGTCACCGACTACTCGGCGGTGATGTTCGACTTCGTGGCCACCGGGCGGCCGGTCGTGCTCTTCACCCCCGACATGGCGAAGTACAAGTCCAGCCGCGGCCTCTACCTCGACCTGGAGTCGCAGCGGCCGGGGCCGAGGTTCGAGACCTCGGCCGAGGTGGTGGAGGCGCTCAGGAACATCGACGCCTTCACCGCCAAGCTGCACGACCGCTACGCCGCGTTCGTCCGCACCTACGCCCCGCACGACGACGGAAAGGCCACCGCGCGCCTCGTGGACCACGTCTTCACCCGCTGAGCTCGTCCGCCCCTGGCGTATCGAGCACCTGTACTGGGCAATCGGGCACGATCTATCCCAGTGTTCTGATGGAATGCTGAGTTGTGAGTGGTCAGACCTATCGGCTGGTGCGTGGCGGAGGCGTGGGGCGTGCCGCGCCTCCCGTGCTGGACGAGCACCAGCGGTCGGTGGTGGAGCACGAGGGCGGTCCGCTGCTCGTGCTCGCCGGGCCAGGCACCGGCAAGACCACCACGATCGTGGAGACCGTGGTCGACCGGGTCGAGCGGCGCGGCGTCGACCCGGAGCGGGTCCTGGTCCTCACCTTCAGCCGCAGGGCCGCGGGCGAGCTGCGCGAGCGGATCACCGCGCGGATGCGCAGGACGACCCGCACGCCGCTGGCCCTCACGTTCCACAGCTACGCGTACGCCCTGCTGCGCCGGGAGGCGGTCTTGGCCGGCGAGGAGCCGCCCCGGCTGCTCACCGGCCCGGAACAGCTCCTGGAGGTCCGCAGGCTGCTGCACGGCGAGCTGGAGGACGGCGCGCGGCACTGGCCCCCGGAGATGCGGGAACTGCTGAAGACGCGGGGATTCGCCGAGGAGCTGCGCGACTTCCTGTCGCGGGCGGCCGAGCGCGGCCTGGACGGCGAGGCGCTGGCCGAGCTGGGGCTCCAGCACGGCAGGGCCGACTGGGTGGCGGCCGGCCGGTTCTCCGACCGCTACCAGGACCGGTTCGACCTCGACCCGGTGCCGTCCCTCGACTACGCGGAGCTGATCCGTGAGGCGGCCGGCCTGCTCGGCGACGGCGCGGTCCGGCGGCGCGAGCGGGACGCCTACGACGTGGTGCTGGTGGACGAATATCAGGACACCGACCCGGCCCAGGAGACGCTGCTGCGGCGGCTCGCGGGCGACGGGCGCGACCTGATCGCGGTGGGCGACCCCGACCAGTCCATCTACGGCTTCCGCGGCGCCGACGTGCACGGCATCCTCCGGTTCCCCGAGCGGTTCCCCACCCGGGACGGCCGGGACGCGCCCGTGGTCGCGCTCCGGGTGTGCCGGCGCAGCGGCCCGGCGCTCCTGGAGGCGTCCCGCCGGGTCGCCGCCCGCCTGCCCGCGGTCCTCGCGCCCGGCGCGGGCGGGGCCGGCGGCCATCGCGACCTGCTGCCGACGGCCGGCGCGGAGCCGGGCGAGGTGAAGGTGCTGCTCGCCGACAGCGAGAGCCAGGAGGCGGCGGTCGTGGCCGACACGCTGCGCCGGGCCCACCTGCTCGACGGCGTGCCGTGGTCGCGGATGGCCGTCCTCGTGCGCAGCGCGGTCCGGCAGGTGCCGGTGCTGCGGCGCGCGCTGCTGTCCGCGGGGGTGCCCGTCGTCGTCGCGGGCGACGAGCTGCCGCTGGTCCAGGAGCCGGGCGTCCGGCCGCTGCTCACCCTTCTCAAGGCCGCCGTACGGCCGCAGACGCTGGACCCGGCGACGGCGGAGGAGCTGCTCA
The DNA here is from genome assembly GCF_017896165.1 of Microbispora oryzae. Lineage (GTDB taxonomy): Bacteria > Actinomycetota > Actinomycetes > Streptosporangiales > Streptosporangiaceae > Microbispora > Microbispora oryzae. The sequence continues at coordinate 53,824 of NZ_JAFCNB010000021.1, read as the reverse complement.
CCGGCCCGCTCGGCGGCACGGACATGATCGGGGTGCGGCGGCTGCGGCGGGCGCTGCGGGTCGCGGAGAACGAGGCCACCGCGACGGCCGCGGCGCCGGAGGACGGCCTGCCCGTCCTGCCGTTCGCGCCGCGATCGTCGGACGAGCTGCTGGTCGCCGCGCTGCGCGACGTCCGCGAGCTGATCCGCGTCGAGCCCCACGTCGGCGCGCCCGCGGAACGGGTGGCCCGCCTGCTGAAGACCGCCCGCGACGCCGTACGGCAGGGCAAGGGGGCGGAGGAGGCGCTCTGGGAGGTGTGGCAGGCCAGCGGGCTGGCGGAGCGGTGGAGCGAGGCGAGCGTGCAGGGCGGCGTGCGGGGCGGCCAGGCCGACCGCGACCTCGACGCCGTCGTGGCCCTTTTCGACCACGCCGCCCGGTTCACCGACCGCCTGCCCAAGGCCGGGGTGGAGGTCTTCCTCGACGACCTGACCTCGCAGGAGATCGCCGGTGAGACGCTGGCCGAGTCGGCCCCGGAGGGCGACGCCGTACGGATCCTGACCGCGCACCGGTCGAAGGGCCTGGAGTGGGACGTCGTGGTGGTCGCGGGGGTGCAGGAGGGGCTGTGGCCCGATCTCCGCCTGCGGGGGTCGCTCCTCGGCACCGAGGCGCTGGTCGAGCTGGCGGCGGGATCGGCCCTGGACACGACGCAGGTCGCCGCGGCGACGATCGCCTCCAAGCTGCTGGCGGAGGAACGGCGGCTGTTCTACGTGGCCGCGACCCGGGCCCGGCGCACGCTGGTGGTCACGGCCGTCGGCGGAGAGGACACCGACGAGCGGCCGTCCCGCTTCCTGACCGAGCTGCTGCCGGGCGGCGTGGCGGAGGCCACGGTCGACGACCGGGCCCGGTGGCTCAGCATGCCGGCCCTGGTGGCCGACCTGCGGGCGGCCGTGTGCGACACCTCCCGGCCCGAGGCGCTGCGCCGCGAGGCCGCCGCCCATCTGGCGAGGCTGGCGCGGGCGGGCGTGCAGGGGGCGAGCCCGGACGAGTGGTACGCCCTGACGCCGCTGTCCGACGACCGGCCCCTGGGCTGGCCGGACGACATCGTGCGCGTCTCGCCGTCGGCCGTCGAGAGCTTCACCAAGTGCGGTCTGCGCTGGGTGCTGGAGACGGCGGTGGGCGCGGGCGGCACGAGCGTCACGCAGAGCCTCGGCACGGTGATCCACGCCATCGCCGTGCTGGCGACCGAGGACGGCGCCGACCTGACCGGCCGGCTCGACGAGGTGTGGGACAGCTTCGACTTCGGCGGGGTGTGGTTCAACCGCAAGCAGCGCCGGGTCGCCGAGCAGATGGTCGAGCGGTTCGTCCGGTGGCACAAGGACAACGAGCGCGAGGTGGTCGCGCTTGAGGAGGCGTTCACGGCGCCGCTCGGGAACGGCGTGGAGATCAGGGGGCGGGTCGACCGGGTGGAGCGCGACGGCGACGGCCGCGCGGTGATCATCGACATCAAGACCGGAGGGGGCAAGCCGAAGGACGACGAGATCGACCGGCACCCCCAGCTGGGCGTCTACCAGCTCGCCACCGTGCTCGGCGCGTTCCGGCGGCACGGCCTGGCCGAGCCCGGCGGGGCGTCGCTGGTCCAGGTCGGCAAGGCGGCGGGCACCGGGAGCACGGCCAAGGAGCAGGCGCAGCGGGCGCTCGGCGACGACCCCGATCCGGAATGGGCCAAAGACCTCGTCACCACGGTGGCGGCCGGCATGTCCGAGAGGGTGTTCGTCGCGCGGGTCAACGACGGCTGCCGCACCTGCGCCGCCAAGGTGGCCTGCCCGGTGAACGACAACGGGGGGCAGGTGTGCTGAGCCCCGGCGACCTCGCGGGCAAGCTCGGCATCCTCCCGCCCACCCTTGAGCAGGCCGCCGTGATCGAGGCGCCGCTTGAGCCCGCCGTGGTCGTCGCCGGCGCGGGCTCGGGCAAGAGCGAGACCATGGCGGGGCGGGTGGTGTGGCTGGTGGCCAACGGCCTCGCCCGGCCCGAGCAGATCCTCGGCCTGACGTTCACCCGCAAGGCCGCCGCGGAGCTGGCCGAGCGGGTCCGCCGCCGCCTGGAGGGCCTCGCGTCGGCCGGGCTGGTCGAGGCGGAGCTGCTCGACTCCGAGCCCACCGTGTCGACCTACCACGCGTACGCGGCCCGGCTCGTCACCGACCACGCCCTGCGCGAGGGGCTGGAGCCGACCATGCGGCTGGTGACCCCCGCCGTGGCCTGGCAGATGGCCTCCCGGGTCGTGGGCCGCTACGACGGGCCGATGGACCGCGTCGACCTGGCTCCCGCGAGCGTCACCGCTGCCGTGCTCGAGCTCGCCGGGGAGATGGCCGAGCACCTGCGCGGCCCCGGCGAGGTGCGGGAGATCGGCGAATGGCTGGGCGAACGGCTCGCCTCGGTGAAGGGCAGGCCCACCCTGCCCCAGCAGCGGCCGGGGAAGACGCAGGCGATCCGCGAGCAGCTGCTCCCGCTGGTCGAGGCGTACGAGCGGCTGAAGCGGACCCGTGAGGTCATCGACTACGGCGACCAGATGGCGCTGGCCGCCCGCATCGCGTCCCGGCACCCGGACGTGGGCGTGTCGGAGCGGTCGCGCTTCTCGGTGGTGCTGCTCGACGAGTATCAGGACACCAGCCACGCCCAGCTCGTGCTCCTGCGGGCGCTCTACGGCGGCGGGCATCCCGTGACGGCCGTCGGCGACCCGTGCCAGTCGATCTACGGCTGGCGCGGCGCGTCGGCGGGAAACCTGTCCCGGTTCCCGCAGGACTTCCCGACCGCCTCCGGCGACCCCGCGGCCGTCCGGCAGCTGTCGGTGAGCTTCCGCAACGGCGAACGGGTGCTCGACGTCGCGGCGGCGATCCAGACCCCGCTGCGGGCGGGCGCGGCGCGGGTCCCTGTCCTGGTGCCCGGTCAGAACCGGGCCGGACGCGGCCGGGTCGTCTGCGCCTTCCATCCCACGGCCGAGGATGAGGCCGAGTGGGTCGCCGAGGGTGTGGCGGGCATGCTCGGCCTCGACTCCGCGCCGGACGGTCTGCCGTGGGGCGAGGGCGAGCGGGGCCGCCGCGGCCCGCTGCTGCAGCCGCAGGACGTCGCGGTGCTCGCCCGCAAGCGCGCCCAGTTTCCCGCGCTGCGGCGGGCGCTCGAGGCGCGCGGCGTGCCGGTGGAGGTGGTCGGCCTCGGCGGCCTGCTCACGGTGCCCGAGGTGGCCGACATCGTCGCGACGTTGCGGGCGCTGTACGACCCGACGGCCGGGGACGCCCTCGTGCGGCTGCTGGCCGGGCCGCGCTGGCGGATCGGCCCGGCCGATCTCAAGGTGCTGGGCGACCTCGCCCGCGAGCTCAACCGCGAGACCCGGCGGGGTCCGAGCGCGGACGACCCGCTCGACCAGGTGGTGGCCGACCTGGCCGAGGAGCGGGGCAGCCTGATCGACGCGCTCGACGAGCTGCGCGACCGGCCCGACTGGCTGGAGGCGTTCTCGCCGCCGGCGCGGGAACGCCTGCCCAGGATGGCGGCCGAGCTGCGGCTACTGCGCGGCCACACCGGGCAGCCGCTGCCCGACCTCATCGGCGAGGTGGAGCGCAGGCTCGGGCTCGACGTGGAGGTGGCCGCGCGGGGCGGCAGCCCGATGGCGGCGCGGGCCGACCTCGACGCGTTCGTCGACGCGGCCGCCCGTTTCGCCGGGGACGCCGAGGATCCCACGCTGGGCGCCTTCCTGGCGTACCTGAAGGCCGCGGAGAGCGAGGAGTTCGGCCTGGAGGCCGGGCGGGTCGGCGACAGCAACAGCGTGAAGCTGATGACGGTGCACGCCTCGAAGGGCCTGGAGTGGCCCGTCGTCGTGGTGCCCGGGCTGTCCGAGCTCACCACCCAGAAGGGCGGCCTGGCCAGGGGCTCGATGTTCCCGGCGACCCCGGTGACGAACTCCCGGTGGACGGAGAACCCGCGCAAGCTGCCGTACCCGCTGCGCGGCGACCGGGACGACCTGCCGCGGCTGGCGGGCCTGGACAAGGAGGCCGTCGCGGAGTTCGAGGAGCTCTGCCGCGAGCGCGACCTGATGGAGGAGCGGCGGCTCGCCTATGTGGCCGTGACCAGGGCCCACTACCTGCTCATCGCCTCCGGCTACCGCTGGGGCACCTCGTCGAAGCCGCTGGAGCCGTCGCGGTTCCTGGCCGAGGTCAGGGAGGCCGGGGCGCGGGTGGCGCGCTGGGACGAGGGCGACCACACGGAGAATCCGCTGCTCGCCGAGCCGCCTGAGGCGACCTGGCCGGAGGTCTCCGTGCGGGAGCAGGTGCGCGACGGCGCCCGCCTCGTGGCGGAGGCGCTGGCCGCCCTGACCGCCGATGACACCACGGCGACCGGCACGCCCGCCGCGTCGGACGGGCCGGTCGCGCACGAGCTGCGGGATCGCGATCGGGACCGGATGCGTGCCTGGGCCAGGGACACCGACCTGCTGCTCCGCGAGCGGGAGCTGGGCCGCAGGCGGGGCGGCGGTGTAGTGGAGCTGCCCGCCAAGCTCACGGTGTCGTCGCTGGTGACCCTGGCCGGCGACCCCGACGCGTACGCCCGGCAGGTGCGCCGCCCGGTGCCCCGCAGGCCCGCGCCGCTCGCCCGGCGTGGCACCGCGTTCCACCGCTGGCTGGAGTCGCGCTGGGGGCAGCAGCGGCTGCTCGACGAGTTCGAACTGCCCGGCGCCGCCGACGAGCCGTCCGAGGCCGAGGTCCGGCTGGCCGAGCTCCAGGAGCGGTTCGAGGAGAGCGAATGGGCCGGGCGGGAGCCGCTCGACCTGGAGGTGCCGTTCGAGACCATGCTCGCCGACCGGCTGCTGCGCGGCCGGATGGACGCCGTCTTCCGCGAGGGCGACGGATACGTGGTGGTCGACTGGAAGACCGGCGAACGGCCGCGCGGCCGGGCCGAGCGGACCGCGTCGATCCAGCTCGCCGCCTACCGCGTGGCGTGGGCCTCGCTCGCCGGGGTGCCGCTGGACAAGGTGGGTGCGGCCTTCCACTACGTCCGATCGAACGAGACGGTCCGCCCCGTCGACCTTCTCGGCGCCGACGGCCTCGTCGCCCTGATCCGGCAGATCCCGGAGGAGTAAGCGCGGGCTACCCCAGGTAGTGGAACGACGGCTTGGGATGCATCAGGAAGTCGTGATGCGAGATGTTCCACGCGTACGCGCCTGCCATGGCGAAGGCGACGACGTCCCCCGGCTCCAGGGCGGCCGGGACGCGCCGGGCGAAGACGTCCTTCGGCGTGCACAGCCGCCCCACGAGGGTCGTCGGCGCGATCTGCGGGATCTCCACGGTCCCCGCTGTCTTCGTGGCGCCGCCGAGCACGGCGAACGGCTGGTCGTGGCCCTTCGTCACCGGAGTCCGCAGATGGTGCGTCCCGCCCGACAACACGGCGAACCGCTCGCCGTGCACCCGCTTCACGTCGATGACGCGGGTCAGGTACCACCCGCAGTAGGCCGTCATCGCCCGGCCCGGCTCGATGCGGAGCGTCTCGCCGGGCCGCGCCAGGTCGCGCAGCCCCCGGCCGTACTCCGCCCAGTCGAACCGGGCGTCCGGGTCGGCGTAGTCGACCGCCATCCCGCCGCCGAGGTTGAACTCCGCGAGACCGAGCCCCCGGCCGTACGCGAGGACCGCTTCCGCGAGTTCGAGCAGCGCGGGGGCCGCCAGGCCGCTCGCCAGGTGGGCGTGGACGCCGCGCAGCCGCACGGGGCCGCGCCGTCCAGGGTCGTGCACGCCGGCTCCGTGCGGGGCGGGTCTGTGCGCGGCCGGGCCCTCCGCGCCGGGGCCGGTCGCGAGCAGCCGCAGGCACTCGGCGACGCCCTCGCCGTCCATCCCGAACGGCGTCGCGCCGCCGCCCATGGCGAGCGCGGCCCCGGCCACCGGGACGCCGAGGTTGACCCGGAGCAGCACCTCCGCCGGACCGGTGAGGCGGCGCAGCTCCGCCGGGCTCTCCACGTGCCAGCGGTACGCGGACGGCGCGAGGGCCAGCTCGGCCTCGATCTTGCCGGGGCCGCCGAAGCTCACCGGCAGGTCCGGCAGCACGGCGGTGGCGTGGGCGAACTCGCCGCCGGAGGACACCTCCAGCCCGTCCAGGTGGGGGGCGAGCGTCCGCAGGATCTCCGCGTCCGGGTTGGCCTTGACCGCGTAGTGGAGCTCCACGCCCTCCGTCACCGCCCGCACCGCCGCCGCGTGGCGGTCGAGCGCGGGCAGGTCGTACACGTACGCCGGGACGTCGCCGAGCGACCGGGCGACGGCGCGGACGCCCTCGGGCACCTCGATCATCCGGCGGTCCTCTCCAGTTCCACGGCCAGTGGGTTGCGAACCTCGACATAACCGGCGAAGCGGTCGGCGGCCCTGGCCCAGCGCACCGCGAGGTTGGCCTTCGCGGGCAGCGGCTCGCCGGTCAGGAGCGCCGCGAGGGGGAGCGCCCAGCCGCCAGTCCCGGGCGCGTGCTCGTCGGCGTAGCGCGACAGCGCGGCCCGCGCGACCGCCCAGAGCTCCCGGAGCAGGCCGTCCTCGTCGCCCGGCCGCGCGGCTGCGGCGACGGTGGCCGACACCTCGGCCAGGTGGTTCACCATCAGGCAGTACGCCACCCGGTCCCACCCCCGGTCGGCCGGGTAGCTGAGCGGCTCCGCCAGCCCGGGGGGCAGGCCGGACAGGTCGTGCCGTCCGCCGACCAGCTTCGTCCCCTCCAGGTCGCGGAAGACCGCCTGGGCCGGAAGCCCGTCCGCGTCGCATCCCACGAGCACATTCTGCACGTGGGGCTCCAGCACGACGCCGTGCCGGACGTAGGCGTCGAGCACGGGGAATGCGACCAGCTCCACGTACGCCTCCCACCACCCGAGCGGGTCGGCGGCGCGGCGGGCGCGCACGGCGACGGGAACGCCCGGCGGGCCGCCGCCCTCCGGATCCGTGCCGTGCGGCGAGGCCGCAAGCGCCGCCGCGAGGACGGGCACCACCCCCGGGCCGCAGACCGACCAGGGGCCGGTACGGACGATCACGCCGAGCCCTTCGAGCAGCCGGGCGCCGAGGGCGGCGGAACGGTATCCGGGCTCGGGCAGCCAGCGAGTGCCGGGGAACCGCCCGGCCAGCCGGTCGAACACCGGGCGCAGCCGCCGGGTGAGCTCGACCGCGCCGGCCAGCTCGTACCACGCGTTCTTCCGCACGCAGTTGGTGATCCGCACGTCGAGGCTGAACTTGAGGCAGGTGCCGGTGACGGCGTCGTAGACCGTCCGAACCGACGACGTGGGGAACACCTCGCGCCCGGCCGGCCCGAGGTCGACGAGCCGCCCGTCCGCGAGCGGCCCGGCCAGCTCGGCGGCGAGCAGGTCGAGCTGCCAGGGGTGCGCGGGCAGCGGCAGATAGCCCGGCGGCGCGTCGCCCAGGGCGTCGAGCGGGCCGGTGTCGAGCGGGCCCGTCTCGCCCGCCCCGGCCGCGACGTCCGCCCGCACTCCGAGCAGACGCAGCGGAAACGACGCATGGGTCTCGGGGGCGTACCGCGCCCAGCCGTCGCCGCCGCGCGCCTTGGGCGACGGGTGGAAGGGGTGGCCGGTGACGAGGGCCTGCTCGGACGCGAGCCAGGAGTCGGCGGGCGCCGCGGCCCGCCGCCGGGCCGCGACGATCGCCGCGATGGCCTCCCGGCTGCTCGTGACCTGGGCGGCGAACTCGCCGTTCCGCTCGCCGGTGTTCCGCTCGTCTCCGGCCCGTGCGGCGAGCTCCCGCTCGACCAGCGTGATCAGCAGGTCGGAGGTCAGCGGCCGCCACACGCCGCCGGACAGCTGTTCCGGGGGGCCGTCGAAGCGCAGCGCGATCCCGCCCCGCGCCCGCACGCGGACCAGCGTGCCGGCGACGCGCAGCGTCAGGTACGGTCCGGCGGCGTGCCCGGACAGGGCGCGGCCGGGCGTGACGTCGTCGGCCAGGGCGCGGCCGGGCGCGGCGTCGCCGCCCAGCTCGCGCAGGCAGCAGCGCAGCAGCGCCGCCACCGTCGCCTCCTCCGCGAGCGTGTCCGGATCGGTCGGGAGATGGTTCATCGGTCGAGCCGCCCTTCGCGTCGGGTCCGCGGCGATGACGTCACCAGCGCAGGTAGTTCGGGCCTGACGTGCCGTAGAACTTGTTGACGTCCCTGGCCCCGGTCCGTTCCTTGGCGACCAGCGTCCCGGCGACGACCATCGACTTGCCGACGAGCCGGTCGGCGTCGAGGGTGCGCGCCCGGAGCAGCCGCGCGAGGGGATCGCCGGGGAAGCGGTCGAGCGCGGCGGCCAGCGCCCCGCGCACCAGCCGCGCCCCCGCCGTCCCCACCGCGCCGTACGCCACCGCCATCGAGGCGAGGTGGAGGGTGACGGTGACGAAGACGTCGGCGAGCGCGTAGGGGTCGTCGGTCAGCATGCGCTCGTCGCCGAACGCGGGGACGGGCAGCCCCGCCGTCCGCAGCCGGTCGGGGGAGGCGAGCAGCCCGTCGTTGTCCTTCACCAGCAGGCGCGGCGGCCCGTCGCCGAACACCAGTGACAGGTTCTGCTGGTGGGCCTCCAGGGCCACGCCGTACCGGACGAACAGCGTGACGCTCCAGCCGAGCAGCACGCCGAGATAGTCGCGCAGCAGCTCGCCGATCCGGCCGCCGTAGAAGCGGGCGGCGAGGTCATGCGCCACCGTGCCCCGCCCGCCGGGCAGCTCCGCCGGCAGCGCCGCGACCGGGACGATCTCACCCTCCGGCAGCCCGCGGACCAGCCAGCCGAGGTATTCGTGGCCGGCGTGGCCGTACGTCTGCTCGTCGGCGAGCACGACCCGCGACCCGCTCTCCCGGCGCAGGATCGCGCGGAGCAGCGACTCGGCCAGGGCGCCGTCGCGCAGCGTGCCGGGCTTGATGGAGCGCCGGTTGCGCAGCCCGAGCGTGCTCATGGGCAGCGGCAGCTTCAGGTGGGTCCGCCCGTCGACCTCGACGGTCCGCATCGACAGCGTCGGCCGTACGGTCAGGCGCGGGGGGCGCGCGGTGCCGCCCGCGCGGTCGCCCGCACCGACGCCGGGAACGATCAGGCCGGGCAGCTCCGGCAAAACGGGCAGGGTCAGCGGATGGACCGGGAACGGCACGTGCGTGCGGGCCAGACCCGGGGGGAGGCCGGCGTCGCCCGGCTCCGGCCACCATGGCGGCAGCGGGCGGGCGAGCGTGGCCCGCTCGCGCGGCACCGCCACCCACGCCGGCGCGAACCGCGGCGCGAACTCCGGCGCGTACGCCGTCAGGTCGCGCGGGGAGACGCCGAGACGGCAGCGCGATGTCGGATAGACGGGGTGGTCGACCGTCGCCGCGAGGGCCTCGTAGAAGGCGGAGGCACGGCCGGGCCCGCCGTCGTGCTCCTCCTCCGCGAGGAGGCGGGCGGACACCTCGTCCCGATGGGTTTGGTGCAGTTCCAGCGCCGCGAGCGCCTCGCGGCACTCCCGGGCGAACGCCGCGACGCCCTCCGCGTCGGCCGGATCGGCGACGGCCCCGAGGGTGCCGAGCACCTCGTCCAGCCGGAGTGGCGCGTCCGGAGCCCCGGCGGTCGCCGGGGTCTCCACGGCCCCAGCGGAGACGGAGAAGTCCTGGTAGGGGCTGCCCGGGGCGGGCCGCACCGTGCGGCCGGACGCGAGCACCAGGGCCACCCCGTTCTTGTCGTGCGTCAGCCGGGACATCAGGCCGCCGTAGTCTTCGCGCAGCAGCGCGTCGAGCGCGCGGACCGCCAGACGGTGCTCGATCAGGCGACGCTCGATCGGGCGGTGCTCGACGGGGCCGCCCGTCACGTGATCACCCAGGGATCGCGCGCCAGGAACGACCGCACCGCGGCGTCGACGCTCGCGCGGTCGGGGCCGAGGGCCCGGACCAGGCCGAGATAGTCGCGGTTGGTGTGGGTCAGCTCGACCCGGTCGCCGACGCCGCGCAGCGGCCGGTGCCACAGCCGCACGCCGTCCGTCGTGTCCGCCTCGGCGGCGGTTCCCGGAGGGGCGGCGGTGACGACTCCGGGGCGGTCGGCGACGAGGCTGACGACGGATCCGTACGCGGTGGACGGGCCGGGGCGCCACGGGGGGAGCGGACGGCCTGCGTGGGCCAGCAGGATCCACTCGTGCAGCGGCACACCGAGGAGATCGGCCAGCAGGAAGTCGCAGGTGTCCCCGATCAGCCGGTAGTTGATCTCGATGACGCGGGGGCCCTCCGGCGTCACGGCGTACTCCGTGTGGCACGCCCCCAAGCCCGCGCCCACCACCCGTAAGGCGGCGAGCAGGTGTTCCAGGTGGTCGGGCGGGATCTCTGGATCCCAGTCGAGCCGCTCCTCGACGAAGTGGGGACGCGGGCCGAGGGTGGTGCGGAAGCCGCCGAGGACATGGATCGCGTCGCCGTCTCCCAGCGTCTCCAGCGTGCGTACCGGCCCGTCGAGGAACTCCTCCGCGACGAGCGGCTCGTCCGGCCGTCGCGTCCGGATGTCCGCCACCGCCGCGCCGAGCTCCGCCGCGTCGTGCGCCAGCACGACGTCCTCGCTGGCCACGCCGTACGCGGGCTTCACCACCACCGGGTACGGCAGGGCGGCGGGCGGCGCCGCCCCGGGCGGCAGCCGTACCGACCTGACCGGGTCGAGCACCGACAGGGCGCGGCGCGTCAGCGCCTTGTTCTTCGCCGTCACGCAGGCGCGCCAGTCCTTCGCGGGCAGCCCGAAGTACGCGGAGGCGAGCGCGGTGGCCGCCTGGAGGTGATCGGAGTTGGAGAAGACGACATCGGGGCGGTGGTGCGCGGCGACGGCGTCGATGACGGCCCGGTGATCGCGCACGTCGGCCGCCATCGTCTCGAATCCGGGATACCGGTCGGGCTGGTCGGTCAGGATCGTCACGTCCCAGCCGAGGCGGGCGGCCGCCGGCAGGAATCCGGACGTCACCGAGTCGGTCGGGTTGAGCGTGGTGAGGTACAGCCGCACCGGCCCTCCGTAGGTAAGGCTAACCTAACTCGAATATGGTAGCGTCCGTATCCCCTCACGTGCGGGGAATCCCCACGGGCAGCCTCCTTGTTTCCTTGGCAGCCCGTGGAAGGATGAACGCCGTGGAAATCTCGGACGGCCTGCTCGGCCCCCTCCTGCTGGCCCGCAACGCCATCGACCGCTCCGCGGCCCTGCGCGGCGACGAGGAGTGGCTCGTACGGGCGTGGGCGGCGGAGAAGACGAGAGTCCTGCTCGTTCACGAGGGACGCACTCTGATCAGCCGGTTCACGGACGGTGCCGCCCTGGTCCTGATGTCCCCGGGGGAGGCGCCGGAGGGCACCCGTTACCTGCTCGGCGTCGACGACGACGGGGTGCCCTACTTCGCGGTGCGCGCGCCGCTCCCGCCGGAGGCGACGGGAGAGGTGGCCGGCCTGAGGGAGGCGGCCGTGCTGCTCGACGACCGCGACGCGGGCCTGCTCGTCTACGCCGTGGCCCTGGAGGCGTGGCACGACACCCACGAGTTCTGCCCGAGGTGCGGCAGCCGGACGAACATCACGACCTCGGGGCACACGCGGATCTGTCCCGAGGATGGCAGCCAGCACTTCCCGCGGGTCGACCCCGCGGTGATCATGCTTGTCCGCGACGACGCGGACCGTGTGCTGCTCGCGCGCGGCCCGCGGTGGCCCGAGGGCCGGATGTCGGTGCTCGCCGGATTCGTCGAGCCGGGGGAGTCGCTGGAACACGCGGTCGCCCGGGAGGTGCTTGAGGAGGTCGGGGTCGTGGTCACCGGCCCGCGCTACATGGGGAGCCAGCCCTGGCCGTTCCCGCGGAGCCTCATGCTGGGCTTCGTCGCCCGTGCCGTGACCACCGAGCTGCGCCCCGACGAGGAGGAGATCGCCGAGGCGCGGTGGCTGTCGAGGGAGGAACTCGCCGCCCAGGTCGAGTCGGGCGAGCTGCGGCTGCCGGGCCAGGTCTCGATCGCGCGCCGGCTGATCGAGACCTGGTACGGATCGCCCATCACGACGGCCGACGACTGAGCGGCCGGCGATCGAACGGGTGCCGGCCGAGCGGGCGGTCGCCCGGTCCGCCGCCGGGCGCGGCCGTCAGCAGGCGCCCTGCAGGTGGCGCTTGACCTCGGCCACCGAGGGGTTGGTCATGGTGTGGCAGTCGGCGACCACGGTCGGCACGACCTGGTTGCCGTTGTTGACGCTCTCCACGAACGCGGCGGCCTCGGGATGGCTCTCGATGTTGACCTCGCTGTAGGCGATGCCTTCCCTCGTCAGCTGGCTCTTCAGTCGCTTGCACGGCCCGCACCAACTCGTCGTGTACACCGTAAGCGCCATCCTGGTTCCCTTCGTGCGCCGATTCCTGTCAGCGTGAGCGACAGTCCGAACATCGATCACCCTTCCGATGTTCCCGCCCGCGGGCCGGTTTCCGCGTCGCCCGCCGTGCAGGGATCTAGGATGATAAATGTCATCTAATGGTCGGGAGAAGTTCGTCGGGAGAAAGGGGGCCGCGATGGGCCGGGTCTCACGTGCGCAGGCCGAGGAGCACCGCCGGCAGGTGGTCGAGGCCGCGTCGCGTCTGTTCCGCGAGCGCGGCGTCCAGGCCGTCGGCCTCGGTGAGCTCATGGGCGAGGTGGGCCTGACCCACGGCGGGTTCTACCGGCAGTTCGCCTCCAAGGACGCGCTGGTCGCGGAGGCCGTGGCGCAGGCGTTCGCGGAGGAGACCTCCTACGGCGACGCCGGCGGGCGGCCGGCGGGGCCGGAGGGGGCGCGCCGGGACCTGCTCGACGCCTATCTCTCCCCCGCGCACCGCGACGACGCCGGGAGTGGCTGCCCCGTCGCCGGATTCGGGGCCGACATGGCCAGGGACGAAGCGGCCGCCGCCGCGCGGGAGCCGTACGCGGAGGGGGTGCGGCGGTTCGCCCGTCAGGTCTCCGCGGACGGCGGCGAGGACCTGGCGGCCGTGTGCACCATGGTCGGCGCGCTCCTGCTCGCCCGCGCCACCGCGGGCACCGAGCTGTCGGACGAGATCCTGCGCGCGGCCAGGACGGCACTGGACGGTTAGGGGTGGCACTGGGCGACTAGGGGTGGCGGTCGGCGGCCGAATAGATGTTAACCTTCATCTAAATTGGTTCGTCGTCGAAGGGATCACGCCATGAAGCTCGACCACGCCGTCGCGGTGGTGACCGGTGGAAACCGCGGGCTGGGCCGGCAGTTCGTCGCCCAGCTGATCGAACGGGGGGCGAAGGTGTACGCCGCGGCCCGCAGGCCCGAGACGGTCGACGTGCCGGGCGCGGTGCCGCTGCGCCTGGACATCACCGACCCGGCGGCGGTGGAGGAGGCGGCCCGGATCGCGTCCGACGCCACGCTGCTCATCAACAACGCCGGCATCTCAACGCACACCCACCTGATCGGCGGCGACTTCGCGGACATCAGGCTGGAGATGGAGACCCACTACTTCGGCCCCCTGGCCGTGACGCGGGCGTTCGCGCCGGTGATCGAGGCCAACGGCGGCGGGGCGGTGCTCAACGTGCTGTCGGTCCTGTCGTGGGTGCACCTGCCCGACTACGGCGCCTACGCGGGGGGCAAGACGGCGGCCTGGGCGATGACCAACGTCGCCCGGCAGCAGCTCGCGCCCCGGGGCATCCAGGTCGCCGCCCTGCACGTCGGCTACATGGACACGGACATGGCCGACTACGTCGACCCGGGACAGAAGAGCGACCCGGCGCTGATCGCCGGGATCGCCCTGGACGCCGTCGAGGCGGGCGAGCCGGAGATCCTCGCCGATGACCTCACCCGGGCCGTCAAGCAGAACCTGTCGGCTCCTGTGACGCTCTAGACGCTCCGGCGCCGCGGGCGGAGGGGCGGCCGGGCGGGGCTCACGGGGTGGCGGGGGCCAGCCTCGCCGCGATCCAGGACTGGACGGTGCGGGCGACGCCCCGCTCCCGGTAGACGGGCGCGCTGTGCTGCCTGCCGGGCACCGTCTTGACCGTCATCGGCACCCCCACCTCTGCGAGTGCCTGCTTCAGCAGCTCGCTCTCGTACGGCGGGACGAACTCGTCGTCCGAGTGGACGGTGAACATGGGCGCGTCGCGCGAGGTCACGTGATAGGCGGGCTCCATGCTCGCCCAGATCTTCGGGCAGCGGGTGGGCAGGCATCCGCCGGCGAGGGCGATCGCGGCCTTGCGCAGCTTGCGCTGCTCCGCGTCGCCCACGCCGAGCGCGCCGTCGGCGTAGGCGGTCAGCGGTGAGACGACCGGGGAGATCCCGGCCACGCCGCGCAGCCCGGGGATGCCGTCGCCGTACGTCCCGACGGCCGCGGCGATGTGACCGCCCGCGGAGAAGCCGAGCAGCACGTAGCGGTTGGGGTCGGTGTTCAGCGCGGCGGCGTTCCTGCGCACGGTCGCGATGGCGTCGATCGTGTCGTCGCGCTGGGCCGGCCACGGGGCGTCACCCGAGAGCCGGTAGTCGATGTTCACGACGGTGTAGCCGAGCTGGGCGTAGCTGCGGCTGACCGAGGTCTCGTACTTCTTGTCGCCACCCGACCACCAGCCGCCGTGGATGACGAACACCGCCGGCCGGCGCGGCCCGTCCGTATGCCACCAGACGTCCATCCGCTGGCGGACGTGCGGGCCGTACGCGAACGTCCTGATCCTCACGGGCGACGTCGCGGACGGAGAGGGGGACGGCGAAGCCCCGGAGGAGGCCGAGGCGGAGGCCGACGGGCTGGGCGTGGCGCTCGGCTGCGGCGTCTCCGTGGCCGGTGTTCCCGTGGCCGCGGTGGTCACCGCGGCCGTGGCGCCGGCCTCGGCGGCGGCGCCCGACTGGGCGAGCACAACGGCGACGAGGGCGAGGGCCCCGGCGGCTGACGCTGACTTCACCGCTGCTTTCACGGCTTCGTTCCTCCCCGAACTCACCATCGCGCCGACCGGTCCCCGGGACACGTCCGGGGGCCTGCTGGAAGGATGATGCCAGTAATGTCGTCCGCGTCGCATGTTGGGAGCGCCCCTTGGACGTTCTGGAGGGTCTGGATCCCGAGCAGCGAGAGGTCGCCGAGGCCGTCCGCGGACCCGTCTGCGTGCTCGCGGGGGCGGGCACCGGGAAGACCCGGGCCATCACCCATCGGATCGCGTACGCCGTGCACACGGGCGTGGTGGAGCCCCAGGGCGTGCTCGCCGTGACCTTCACCACCAGGGCGGCGGGCGAGCTGAAACAGCGGCTCCGCCGTCTGGGCGCGCCCGGCGTGCAGGCGCGCACCTTCCACGCGGCGGCCCTGCGGCAGCTCAGCTACTTCTGGCCCCGGGTGATCGGCGGCGATACGCCGCAGGTCGTCGAGTCGAAGCTGCCGCTGCTGATCGAGGCGTGCCGCCGGATGCGCCGCAACCCCGACCGGGGCGAGCTGCGTGACGTCGCGAGCGAGATCGAGTGGGCCAAGGTCACCCAGATCGGCCCGGACGACTACCCGGCCGCCGCCGTCAAGGCCGGCCGCACCCCGCCGATCGCGCCCGAGGAGGTCGCCCGGCTCTACGAGGGATACGAGGGCCTGCGCCGCCAGCGCAACCTCATCGACTTCGAGACGATCCTGGAGCTCACGGCCGCCGTGATGACCGAGCACCGGGAGGTGGCCAACCAGATCCGCCAGCAGTACCGCTACTTCGTGGTCGACGAGTTCCAGGACGTCAACCCGCTGCAGAAGCTGCTGCTCGACACCTGGCTGGGCGGGCGCGACGAACTGTGCGTCGTCGGCGACCCCAACCAGACCATCTACTCCTTCACCGGCGCGACCCCTCACTACCTGACGAACTTCGCCGTCGAACACCCGTCGGCCACGGTGGTGCGGCTGGTCCGCGACTACCGCTCGACACCCCAGGTGGTTTCCCTGGCCAACCGGGTGATGGCCCGGTCGCCGCACCGGCTGGAGTTGGTCGCGCAGCGCCCCGAGGGGCCGGAGGCCGTCTTCACCGAGTACGACGACGAGGCCGCCGAGGCGCTGGGCGTGGCGCTCACGGTCAAGAAGCTGATGGCCGACGGCGTCCCCACGCGTGAGATCGCGGTGCTGTTCCGGATCAACGCGCAGTCGGAGGCGTACGAGCAGGCGTTCGCCGACGCGGGCGTGCCGTACGTGCTGCGCGGCGCGGAGCGCTTCTTCGAGCGGCCCGCGGTGCGGCAGGCGGTGGTGCTGCTGCGCGGCGCGGCGCGGGCGGGCGACGACGGGGAGCCGCTCGCTCCGGCCGTGCACGCCATCCTGTCGGGCATCGGGCTCACTCCCGAGCCGCCCGGCGGCGGCAAGGCAAGGGAGGCGTGGGAGTCCCTGAAGGCCCTCGCCGACCTCGCCGAGGACATGGCGGCGGAGGGGGCCGGCCTGCCCGCGTTCGTGGCCGAGCTGGAGCGCCGGGCCATGGAACAGCACGCCCCGCCGGTCGAGGGCGTGACGCTCGCCTCGCTGCACGCCGCCAAGGGCCTGGAGTGGGACGCGGTCTTCCTCGTCGGTCTCACCGAGGGCATGGTCCCCATCGTGTACGCCGAGACGCCCGACCAGATCGAGGAGGAGCGCCGCCTGCTCTACGTCGGTGTGACCCGGGCCCGCGAGCACCTCCACCTCTCCTGGGCGCTGGCCCGATCCCCCGGGGGGCGGCGCGCCCGCCGCCCGTCCCGCTTCCTCGACGGTCTGTCCCCCCGCACCACCGCGGCCAGGGTGGAACGGCCGGCGGGCCGGGGCAGGAAGACGGCCACCCCGGTGCAGTGCCGCATCTGCGGCAAGACGCTGTCGGCCGCGGCCGAGCAGAAGCTGGGCCGCTGCGCCACCTGCCCCGCCGACTACGACGAGGCGCTGCTCGAACGACTCAGGACGTGGCGCACCGCGGCGGCCAAGGAGGCGAAGGTGCCGGCGTACGTCGTCTTCACCGACGTGACGCTGCAGGCCATCGCCGAGCGGGCGCCGGTCTCCGAGCAGGACCTGCTCGGAATCGCCGGGATCGGGCGGGTCAAACTTGAGCGGTACGGGGACGCGGTGCTGGAGCTCTGCCGCGGCGCCGATAGTGTTACCGGCGAGTAATCGCCCTTGGTGTTGGAGGCCCCCGTGAACTCGGCTCTCAAGGAGCTGCTGGACTTGCTCGACCTGGAGCAGATCGAGCTCGACATCTTCCGCGGCCGTAGCCCGGAGGAGCGGTTCCAGCGGGTCTTCGGCGGCCAGGTCGCGGCCCAGGCCCTGGTGGCGGCGGGACGCACGGTCCCGGGCGACCGGATGGTCCACTCGCTGCACGCCTACTTCATCCGGCCAGGCGACCCGGCGATCCCGATCATCTACAACGTCGAGCGGGTGCGGGACGGCCGGTCGTTCACGACGCGGCGCATCACGGCCATCCAGCACGGCAAGGTGATCTTCTCCATGTCGGCGTCGTTCCACATCCAGGAGGAGGGCGTCAGCCATCAGGCGGCCGTGATGCCCGACGTGCCCGGTCCCGAGGGCCTGCCCACGTGGCATCAGCGGATGCTGTCGGTGTTCGGCGACGAGCCGAGCATGCGCGACTGGCTGGCGAAGCCGCGCCCTGTCGACGCCCGTTACGTGAACGCCCTGCCGTGGGAGGCGGAGCGGGACCCCAGCCTCGTCACGTCCGACAACCTCGTCTGGTTCCGGTACGACGCCGACCTGCCGGACGACCCGCTGCTCCACATCGTGCTCGCGGCGTACGCGTCCGACTTCACCCTGGTGGACACCGTCCTGCTGGCGCACGGCCTGGCCTGGGGCTCGTCCGGCGTGAGTGGCGCGTCCCTCGACCACGCCATGTGGTTCCACCGGCCGTTCCGCGCCGACGACTGGCTGCTCTACGCCCAGGAGTCGCCGTGGTCGGGGGGCGCCCGCGGCCTGGCCCGCGGGCAGATGTTCACGCCCTCCGGGGAACTGGCGGTTTCGGTGGTGCAGGAGTGCATGATCCGTGTCTCCGGAGATGTCACGAAGTCGTGAAAATCGCAGGTAGAAAATAGGTTGCCCGTCCCCGCACCGCACGTTTAGGGTCTTGCACAGGTCAGCCGGGCGAACACGCCCGGCACGTTCCACCGCATTGGAGGTGAGTCTCGTGGCAAGCATCATCGCTTTCGCTACGCCGTGGCTCGCCTCCGCATGCCCGGCCGCCGACGGCGTGCAGGTGAAACTGCCACTCGCCGCGGCCGCCCGCACTCGCGCCACGTCCCTAAATGGGCGTGGCACCGCCATCGGCTTCGCCGCCCGTGGCACCGCCCCCGCCTATGTCGCCGTCCCGCGGCGACACATGGGCGAAGAGCAGACCAACCGCACCAGTGGGGTGCAGGGTCCGCACTATGCCTGGAGAGAACCGGTCACAACCTGACCGGCCTCCCCTCTCCGGGCCGCGGATCCGCACAGGATCCGCGGCCTATTTGTTTGTCGGCCACGAATCCACCCGTCACGAGGACAACCAGACCAGAACCGATCAAAGAAGGTGACGCAGATGGCGGCCCCGGTCATGGACCTGATCGAAGCCGAAATCCCGTGCCGTACAGAACCCGACCTGTGGTTCGCCGAGTCTCCGGAGGACGTGGAGTTCGCCAAGGCGCTCTGCGGAGGCTGCCCCATCCAGCAGGCCTGCCTGGCCCGCGCGCTGGAGCGCGAGGAGCCGTGGGGCGTCTGGGGCGGCGAACTGATCCTGCGGGGGGTCGTCGTCCCCCGCAAGCGCCCCAGGGGGCGTCCGCGTAAGTCCCCTGTCGTCGCCGCCTGACCGACCGAACGCATCGCAGAACCACCCGAAAGGACCCGATTCCGATGAGCATGTCCCCGACGACGCCGTTGCATCTCCACCATGAACTGGTTCACGACCGAATACGAACCCTCCACCGAGAGGCGGAGGAGGAGCGGCTCGTCAGCCGGATCAGGAGCGTGCGGAAGGCACGCCGGCAGGTCGAGCGGGCTTCCCAGCGTCTGAGCTCCGCGCTCTGGCGCGTGTGATCCCGCCTCGATGATCCGGGAGCGCCGGCTCCCGCCGATGGAGGAGGGCCCGGGCCGTGATCGGCCCGGGCCCTCGTGTTCTCCGGCGCCCTCGTGCCGGCTGTACGCCGTTCGTCCGCCGGCGGGACCCGCCGGTCAGCGGGGGTCGCCGGCGAAGCCGGGCACCCAGCGGACGACCTCGTCGCGGAAACGCGCCGTGGTGCCGAGCTGGCACAGGACGCCGACCCCCGCCGCGTGGACCCGGTGGATCAGCGCGTAGGACGCCGGGAGATTGAGCTGGCGCAGCACGTTGGTGGGCCGCAGATCGGTGACGGTCGCGGCCTGGTGCCGCAGCCACTCCCTGCTGAAGGTGAACTCCTCGACCTGCGTCGGCTCGACGTACGGAGCGAGAAACGCGCGCAACGCGTCCACGTCGACCTCGATGTGGGGGCGGATGAACCCCTCCTCGCGCAGCCCGCGCACCACGGACTCCATGTCGCCGTGGTTGAAGATGCGGGTCAGCGTGCCGAACGCGATCGGGTAGCCGTCGGGCATCCGGTTGACCGCGCCGAAGTCGAGCACGCCCAGCCGGCCGTCCTCCATCACGCGGAAGTTGCCCGGATGCGGGTCGGCGTGCAGCATGCCCACCCGGGAGGGTGAGCAGAAGAGGAACCGGGTGAGCTGCAACCCGGCGCGGTCGCGCTCCTCCTTGGTGCCGTCCGTGATGATGCGCGACAGCGGCGTCCCGTCGATCCACTCGCTGACCAGGATCTGCTCGTTCGCGGCGATGACGTCGGGCACGAGGAAGTCGGCGTCGCCGTGGAACTCCTGGGCGAAGGCGTGCTGGGCCTCGGCCTCGTGGAGGTAGTCGAGCTCCTCGGACAGCCGGTCCTTGAGCTCGGCGAGGAGCGGCTTGATGTCGAGGCCGGGCAGCATCACCCCGAAGAGCTTGCCGAGCCGGGAGAGCTGGGTGAAGTCCGAGATCAGCGCCTTGCCGGCCCCCGGGTACTGGATCTTCACGGCCACCTGGCGGCCGTCGTGCCAGACCGCGCGGTGCACCTGCCCGATCGAGGCGGCAGCGGTGGGGGCGTCGTCGAACTCCAGGAAGTTGTCCCGCCAGTCGTCGCCCAGCTGGTCGGTGAGGACCCGGTGGACGGCCGAGGCGGGGAGCGGCGGGGCCGCCTCCTGCAGGCGGGTCAGGGTCGAGCGGTACGGCCCCGCGATCTCGGCCGGCAGCGCCGCCTCGAAGATCGACAAGGCCTGGCCGAGCTTCATGGCTCCGCCCTTGAGCTCGCCCAGGACCTTGAAGATCTGGTCGGCCGTACGCTGCTGGATCTCCTGGGCCACGAGGTCCGCCGAGGCTCCGCCCAGCCGCCGGCCCAGTCCGAGGGCCGTACGGCCGGCGAACCCCAGCGGCAGTGTGGCGAGCTTGGCCGAACGGGTCACGGCACGGTGGGGGAGGTCACTCACGCGACCATTGTCGGCGATATCACGTCCTTTCGCCCACAATCGCACTCGGGATGGGATTTCCAGGTCCGCCGATGCCAGCGCCAGTCGGGGGAGACGTCCCATGTGATATTCGTCACGTCGGTGCCGTCGAGGTGGGACAGCGCCTGTCCGGCGGCCTGGGCCGCGACCAGGCACGACAGGGTGACGTCGCAGGAGATCTCGCCCGGGGGATAGCCGCCGAGTCGCGCGCACACCATCGGCCACGCGGGATCGCGATCCCGCCGGGCCAGGTCCAGACAGCGCAGGCAGGGGGTCAGCCCCGGCAGCACCAGCGGGCCCACCGAGCCCCGGCCCTCGAACGCGGTGACCAGCAGGTGAGGGACGCCCTCGGCGGTCAGCTCGTGGACGAGCGCCGGGTCGAGCGGCTCGACGGGGGCCAGGACGACCAGGTCGGGGTGGTAGGCGCGGTCGCCGAGGTGGGACGCCGACGCGCCGGGCGAGGCATCGACTCCGGGCGCGGTCTGCCGGGCGAGCGTCACCGCGCCCTGCTCGCGCGGCAGACCGACCGCGGCCGGGACGAGACCGCCGGGCGCGACGTCCTCGGGCCGCGCGGTGCCCGGGTCGACGACGCACAGGTGGCCGACGCCCGCGGCGGCGAGCAGAGCGGCGATCCGCGCGCCGACGCGCCCCGCACCGTAGAGGCGGACCCGGGCCGCCCTCCTGCGGGCCATGGCGTCCATGCCCCCGTCGCCGGAGACGAGGGAGAGGCGGCCGAGCTCGGGCCGGAGCCGGTCGCGCTCGTCCGTCGTGAGACCGGCGAGCGGTGCCGGGCGGACGGCGGCGTCCTCGATCAGGCCGTGGCCCGCCAGCCAGTCGACCAGTTCCCGCGCCTGCGCGTCGCCGAGGCCGCTGCCGGCCGCCGCCTGCCCCAGCCCACGGGTGCCGTCGAGCAGGTCGAGGAACCGCCGCACGGCGTCGTCGACGTCGGTAAGCACGACGGTGTGGAGGGGATGGACGCCGAACTGCAGCGTCATCGGGTCTCGCTCGACGCGGCGCAGGGCGGCTTTCAGACGAGGTCTCATGGTCTCCGGACCCTGCCACATCACGGTTCCGCGTGGGCTTCGCACGCCCGGTGCTGTGGATAATTACCGGGATGATCGTGACTGACCGCTATCCCGAACGCCGGAATTTCCACGCCCGCAAGGTCACGTTCGCCCGATTGACCAGGGAGAACGTGTACCACCCCCTGTGGAAATCCGCGCGTGTCGGCTACCTTTCATATGTGCCCCCCGAGACAGTCGAGGTTCGTCGGAGCGCACGACGGCGGCGAACCGTTTCCGCGTACCGCGATGGTGACAAAACCATCGTGCTGCTTCCGGCCGGTCTGAGCACGACCGATGAGGAGCAGTGGGTGCGACGCATGCTCGACCGGCTTGCCGCCAAGGAGCAGCGAAGACGCCCGAGCGACGACGACCTGCTCGACCGGGCCATGGAGCTGTCCGCCCGTTACCTGGACGGCCGGGCGCTGCCCACGAGCGTGCGCTGGGTGGGCAACCAGTTGCACCGGTGGGGCTCCTGTACTCCCGAGCAGGGCACGATCCGGGTCTCCTCCCGGCTGCGGGGCATGCCGGCGTGGGTGGTCGACTATGTGATCATGCATGAGCTGGTTCACCTGCTGGTGCCCAGCCACGGCCCTCGTTTCTGGGCCCTCGTCGAGCGCTATCCCCGGGCGGAACGTGCCAGGGGCTTCCTCGAAGGATTCTCCATGGCGGCCAACGGCTCCACGGAAGAGTGTTGAACCGCGTCGCGGCGGTCCTGGTCACCGAGCGCATGGCCGATGCGGCGCCCCCCGGCGTCGATCCCGGTGAGTTCCTGCGGGCGGTCGCCGAGGACACCTACGAGGTGGTCGCCGGCCTTGAGCTGGTCAGGCCGGTGATCCTTTCGGCGGGCGTACCAGGGCTTGAGGAGATCGCCTGGCCGGGCACCCCCGTGATCTCCATCGATTCCCCCGCCGAGGCCTTCGCCGCCCTGCCGTACGGGGATGAGGCGGTGGTGGTCTGCGGCGACGCCCCGGACCTGCCGCCCCTGCTGATCGGGAAGCTGTTCCGCGCGCTGGGCGGGGCCCCGCTCGCGGTGTGCCCTGCGGACGGCGGGGGAGCGACCGCGGTCGCGGCCCGGCTGCCGCTGCCGGAATGGGCGCGATTCGGGTTCGACGATCCCGACATCGTGTGGTCGCTGCGCCGGAGGGCGCCCGGACCCCGCATGGTCCCCACCGGGCCGGGATGGCACCGGCTGCGCGCACCGGGCGACGTGTCCCGCCTCGACCTGGGCCTGGAGGGCTGGGAGAGCACCCGCGCCCTGCTCACCTGACCCGCGCCAGGCGCCCCAGCAGCCGCATCAGCCGCGGCATCAGGACGTAGACGACGATCGGCACCGTCAGGGTGGCCATGATCGGGGGCTGCGCGTACGGGGGAAGGGTGCGGAGCACGCTCCCGAGCACCAGGTTCAGGACGGTCAGTGTGGGCAGCACGGCCGTCCAGACCACCAGTGCCTGCAGGTGGCGCGAGGGCTGGGCCAAAGGCCGGGAAACGGTGGTCTCGGTCATGGGGGGCTCCTTCGGATGCGCGTGATGCCGCGAGTGCTGGTGAGTTTTATGAGCTCGGCGAGTTCTACGAGCTCTGTGACTTCCCTGAGCCGGCGGGGAGCCGCCGTGCTCATGTCCCTAGCTTGCGGCGGCGCGATCCAGAAGTCCAAGATATAAAACGTATGCCGAATGATAAGGAGCTCTTATGGAGCTGCGCCAGCTGCAGTATCTCGTGGCGGCGGTGGAGGAGGGCGGCTTCACGCGGGCGGCGGCCCGGGTCCACGTCGCCCAGCCGGCCGTCAGCCAGCAGATCGCCCAGCTGGAGAAAGAGCTCGGGGAGCGGTTGTTCGACCGATCGGAGCGCCGGGTCCGGCTGACCCCCGCCGGCGAGGCGTTCCTCCCCCACGCGCGGGCCGCGCTGGAGGCCGTGGGCGCGGGCCGCGACGCGGTGACCTCCCTGCGCGGGGAGCTGGCCGGCCGCCTCGTGATCGGCACAATCCCCTGGCCGCCGGAGTGGCTGCTTGAACGGCTCGGCCGGTTCGGGAGCCGTCATCCCCGGGTGAGTCTCGTCCTGCGCACGGGAGATCCGCGCGCCCTCGCCGCCGACGTGGCGGCCGGCGCCCTCGACGCGGCTCTCATCGGCCTGGCGTCCGGCCGGCTCCCGGAGGGCCCCGGCGGGCAGCGGCTGCCCGCCTCGCTCGCCTCGTACAGCGTGCCGGGCGAGCCGCTCGGCGTCGCCCTCGCGCCCGGCCATCCACTTCTGACGCAGGACGATCAGGCGAAGGACGATCTGGCGCAGGACGATCTGGCGGTGGGCGAGGTGGCGCTGGCGCGGCTGCGCGACGAGGCGATCGTGACGCTCGGCGAGGGGTCGGGGCTGCGGACCGTCGTCGAGAGCGCCTGCGCCGAGGCGGGGTTCGCCCCGCGCATCCGGGTGGAGACCGACGACCTCACCCTGATGAGCGATCTCGTCGCCCACGGGTTGGGGGTCGCGGTGCTGCCGCTCCCCGCGGTTCCCCGGGTGCGGCGCGACCTCGTGATCGTCGGCCTGCGGGAGCCGGTCCTCCACCGCGCGATGGCCCTGGTGTGGCACCGCCGCGCCGTCTCCGTGCCCGGCCGTGCCTTTCTCGACCTCGCCGGCGCGCACGAGACGGAGCCCGGCGCCTGAGGGATGTGGATCCTTCCCCAGATCGGACCAGAAGCGGCGTCACCCCGGCAGCCGGAGCTCCGCGAACAGCGCCCGGTGGTCGCTCCCCGGCACCGTGTAGGCGGCGGTGGTCACCGCGGACGCCCGCCGGTCGTACAGCACGTGGTCGATCGTGACGAGCGGCGGGAACCGCCGGTCCGCCGGCCAGGTGAAGACCAGGCCGTCCCCGGTGGAGTCCGCCGCGTCCGCGTACCCGGGCGAGAGGACCTCGCGGAGCGCCGCCTGGTCGAGGGTCGCGTTGAAGTCGCCCGCCAGCACGCGGACGGCCCCGGAGACCGGGGCGGGCAGCCCTCTGAGATCGTCCGCCCACCGGGAGGTCGCCGTGCCGAGCGGAGAGACGACGTGCACGTCCACGAACTCGACGGCCGGACCGGAGGACGGCGACAGCGTGGCCCACGGCATCCGATGGCCGCCCGCCGGGCGGAAATCGGGCAGCGGTGTCAGCGGGAGACGAGAGTAGAGCCCGCTGCCCGATGCGCCGGGGCCGGGTTCAAGGCGGGCGTAGCGGTAGATCGCGCTCATCCCCGCCGCCCTGAGCCCCTGGGCCAGCTCGGGCGTGAGCTCCTGGAGGCTCACGACGTCGGCCCGGAGCCGTCGTGCCAGGGCGACCACGGCCCTGGGGTCGCCGCGTCCGAGGAAGAGGTTCGCGGTGAGGATCCGCAGCGTGGGACCGGTCGCCGTGACAGGAGAGCCCACCGCGCGCGGCAGCGTCAGGGCCGCCATGAGCACGGCGGTCGCGGTCCCGAGGGCGACGGCCGCCCGGCTGCGCGCGGCCGCCGCGACGAAGACGGACAAGACGGAGCCGACGGCGGCGTACGGCGTGAAGGCCAGCAGAGGGGCGACCGGCCCGCGATCGGCCCCGGACAGCCGGACCGTCGCCCAGACGGCGAACGGGATCACGGCGATCCAGGCGATCGGCGCCGGCGGACGCGGCGGCCGGCGCGGCGGAGCCGCGATCACGCCGCCGACCCCGGAGTCCGCCGCCGGCCGCGATGAGGTCACCCCGGGCTCATGCCCCGCTCATGCCGCGCCCACGCGGGGCACGGGCTCACGCCGCGGTCTCGTGCCGTGGCCCAGGCCGCGTCTCGTGCCGGGCTCACGCCGCGGAGAGCAGGGCGCGGGCGCGGCGGGCCAGCCGCCGGGTGGCCTCGTCGCTGAGCTCGGGGATCTCCTCCACCGGAAACCAGCGCAGGTCGAGCGACTCGTCGCTGATCACGGCCTCCGCCCCCGGCGGGGCGATCGCGCCGTACTCCACGTCCAGGTGCCAGCTGTGCGGCGGGTGACACCACACCTTGTGGCGGTCGAGCGCGAGCGGCCCGTCGAGCAGGACCAGCCCGGAGATGCCGGACTCCTCGGTCGCCTCCCTGAGCGCCACGCTCGCGAGGGTGACGTCGGTGATCTCGCAGTGCCCGCCCATGGGCAGCCACATGCCGGCCTTGGGATGCAGGGTCAGCAGCACCCTCGTGCCGTCGTGCGACAACACGGCCGTGGTCGCGGTGAGGTGCCCGGGCACGCAGGCGCGCCACATGCCGTTCTCATGGACGTCGAGGTGGGCCAGGAACTGCTCGCGGAGCGTCTCCTCCGCGGGGGTGGGCGCGGCCCATCCGGTCAGTACGGCTCGCGCGTCGTCGTGGAGGCTCACCGGCGCAGCCTACCGGCCGGGGCGGCGCTCATCCGCGGCTGTCGCGGTCCTCGCCGTCCGTGCCGCCGTCCGTGCCGCCGTCCGCACGGTCGTCACCCTGATGTTCGTCGCCGGCCTCCAGCGAGGACAGGTCGAGCTCGATCCCGCCCTTGACGAACACCGTGGGGTCGTCGAGGTCGTCGGAGGTGGGCATGAGGTCGGGGTGACCCCACACCGCGTCGCGCCTCTCGACGCCGCGCTCGTCGCCCAGGGCCTTCCACAGGGCGGCGGCCTCGCGCAGCCGCCGCGGGCGCAGCTCCAGGCCGACGAGGGTGGCGAAGGTCCGCTCGGCCGGCCCGCCGGTCGCCCGGCGGCGCCGCACGGTCTCGGCGAGGGCCACGGCGGACGGCAGCCTGCCCGCGGCGGCGGCGTCGACCACGGTCGCCACCCAGCCCTCGACCAGGGCGAGCGTGGTCTCCAGACGATTCAGCGCGACCTTCTGCCGCTCGGTCTCCTCCGGCTTGAGCAGCTCGCCGCCGCCGAGCACCTCCTGGAGCTGCGCGGGGTTGGAGAGATCGAGCCCCTGGAGCTTCTCCTCCAGCGCGGACACGTCGACCGTGATCCCCTGGGCGTACTCCTCGACGGCCCCGAGCAGATGCGCGCGCAGCCACGGGACGTGCTGGAACAGCCGGTGGTGCGCGGCCTCGCGTAGCGCCAGGTAGAGCCTGATCTCGTCGGACGGCGTCTCCAGGCCGTGGCTGAAGGCCGCGATCCCGCCGGGCAGCAGCGCGGCGGTGTCCGACAGCGGGAGGCCGATGTCGGAGGAGCCGACCACCTCACGGGCCAGCGACCCGAGGGCCTGCCCGATCTGCTGGCCGACCATCATGCCGCCCATCTGCTTCAGCATGCCCATGAGAGGGCCGGCCATGGCCTGCGCCTCCGGGGGCAGGCCGCCCGCGCTGAGCGTTCCGCCCATGGTCTCCACCATGCGCGCGGCGACCGGGTCGGCGAGCTGCTTCCAGACCGGGACCGTCTTCTCGATCCACTCCGACCGGCTCCACGCCTGCGGGTTGACGACGCCGCTCGGCAGGGCCGTCACCTCGTTGAGCCACAGGTCGGCCAGATTGAGGGCTTCGACGATCTCGCGCCGTTCGCCCTCCATGACGCTCGGATCGCCGCCCTCGGCGACCATGGCGTGCCGGGCGATGTTCTTCGCCATGTCCCAGTTCACGGGTCCGGCGTCCGGCGACGCGGAGAGCATGTCCGCGAACTGCCGCATGGCGGCGGCCATCTGCTCCGGGCTGCCGAACATGGCGAACGGATTGTCGTTGGGGTCGTTTTCGCGACCTGGCAGGTCAGTCACCGCGCCACCTCGTGCAGGATGGAGGAGTCCACATCCGCCACGTTATCCGCCGCGGGGCGGATCAGTGCAAAGTGAGGACCTCGTGCCTACCTCGAAACGCCTGCGCTCGCCCGTCGTCGCCGTCACCGGCGCCGCCTCAGGAATCGGCCGGGCGTTCCTGGCGAGAGCGGCCTCGTCTGCGGATTTCCGCCGCGTCGTGGCGATAGACGATCACCGCGGCGATGTGCCGGACGTCACCTGGCGGGTGCTGGACATCCGGGATCCGCTCTTGGCGAACCGCATATCCGACGTCGACGTCCTGGTCCATCTGGGGTCCGACGAGTCCCTCGACTCCGATGCGGCCGAGCGCCGCCGCTACAACCTGCGGGCGGCCCAGACCGTGCTCACCGCCTGCGCCGCCGCCCGGGTCCGCAGGGTCGTGCTGGTGACGAGCGCCATGGTGTACGGCGCGGCCCCCGACAATCCCGTACCCCTGCCCGAGGACGCCCCGGTGGCCGCCGAGTCGGACACCGGCGTGGTGGGCGACTACCTGGAGATCGAGGCGCTGGTGCGCCGCTCGCGGTCGCACCCGGGGCTGGAGGTGACCGTGCTCCGGCCGGCCGCCCTGGTCGGCCCGGGGATCGACACCGTGGTCACCCGCCACTTCGAGGCGCCCCGGCTCCTCGCGGTCAAGGGCAGCCTGCCCCACTGGCAGTTCTGCCACGTGGACGACCTCGTATCGGCGCTGGAACTGGCCGCGCTCGGCCGGGTCAGCGGCGTCGTCGCGGTGGGATCGGACGGCTGGCTGGAGATGGAACAGGTGGAGGAGATCTCCGGGATGCGCCGCTTCGAGCTGCCCGCCGGGCTCACCTTCGGCACCGCCGAGCGGCTCCACCGGCTGGGCATCACCCCCACCCCCGCCACCGACCTCCACTACGTCGTCTACCCCTGGGCGGTCGACTGCGCCCAGCTCAGGGAGGCCGGGTGGAAGGCGGCCTGGACGAACGAGGCCGCCCTGGGCGAGTTGCTCGAGCTGGTCGAGGGCAGGCACGCGGTCGTCGGCCGCCGCCTCTCCGGCAAGGACGCCACGATCACCGCGGCGGGCGCGACCGTCGCCGTCATCGGCACGGCCGCCATCGTGCGCGCGGCGCGGCGCAAGCGCCGCGACTGACATCCATAGGAGCATCCCGCCGGACCGGCGGCGCCGCCGGCCGCTCGGTTACGCTCTGCACGTGGATGTCATCCGATTGCTGGAGGTTCGTGAGACCCCGTTGTCCGTCGACGAGGTGCTGGCCGCGGTGGGCGATCACGCGGCGGGCGGTACGGCGGTCTTCGTGGGCACCGTGCGCGAGGAGGACGGCGGCCGGCCCGTGACGCTCCTGTCCTACACGGCGCACCCGTCGGCGCTCGATCAGCTGCGCAGGGTGGCGGAGAAGGTCGCGGCCGACTTCCCGGTCACCGCGCTGGCCGCCGTGCACCGGGTGGGCGATCTCCGGTTGGGCGAGATCGCCGTGGTCGTGGCCGCGGCCTGCCCGCACCGCGGCGAGGCGTTCGAGGCCTGCCGGCGGCTGATCGACGACCTCAAGAACGAGGTGCCCATCTGGAAACACCAGCGTTTCGCCGACGGTGCCGCCGAGTGGGTCGGCGCCTGCGATTAGCGCGGTGCGGAACGCATAGAGTTCCACCATGTCCCGACGTTCCCTGACCCTGCTGGTGGCGGGTTTCCTGACCCTCGTGCTCGCGGTGGTCGGCGCCGTGCTGCCGGTGCCGTACGTCGTGCTGAGCCCGGGCCCGACGGAGAACACGATCGGGGACGTCAAGGGCAAACCGGTGATCAGCATTTCGGGGCGGCAGACCTATCCGGCGGACGGCAGGCTGAACCTGGTGACCGTCGCCTACCAGGGCGGTCCGGGCAACCGCCTCGACCTGATCACCGCGTTGCGGGGCTGGCTCGACCCGACGGTCGCGGTCGTGCCGGAGGACTCGCTGTTCCCCCGGACCTCCACGGCCCAGCAGGTCGAGGAGGAGAACACCCAGGAGATGACGGACTCGCAGCAGTTCGCCATCGCCGCCGCGCTGAGCGAGCTGAAGATCCCCGTCCAGAAGACCATCACGGTCGTGTCGGCAGACAAGGGCGCCCCCGCCGACGGCAGGCTCAAGCCCGGCGACGAGATCACCGCCGTGGACGGCTCCGCCGTGGGCGAGGTGGACGCCGTCGCGGCGGCCGTGCAGCGCCACACCCCGGGGGAGCAGGTCCGCTTCACGGTCAAGCGGGGGAGCGCCACGACCGACGTGACGGTCGGGACGGACAAGGGGAAGGACGGCAAGGCCGTGGTGGGCGTCCGGATGCGGTCGGCCTTCCGGTTCCCGTTCCCGGTCAACATCAGCGTCGGCGACGTGGGCGGCCCGAGCGCGGGGCTGATGTTCTCGCTCGGCATCTACGACAAGCTCACCCCCGGGTCGATCACCGGCGGGAAGTCCGTCGCCGGCACCGGCACGGTGGACCCGGAGGGGAACGTCGGCCCGATCGGCGGCATCGAGCAGAAGATGGTCGGCGCGCGGAACGACGGCGCCACCGTGTTCCTCACGCCCGCGGAGAACTGCGCCGACGCCGTACGGTCGGTGCCGCGCGGCCTGCGCCTGGTCAAGGTGGAGACGCTCGACGGCGCGATCAAGGCCCTGGACGCCCTGCGCACCGGGTCGGGCGACGTGCCCTCCTGCCCGGCCGGCTGAGCCGCCGGACAAAGATCTACGGCATTTGCGGGCCCTCTGACGTGCCCGTTCCCGTCTTCCGTCAATCCACAGAGATCCGGTCCACCGCCACGACCGAGCCTGCCGCGGTGTAGGTTTCCAAGCACGGACCGTTGCTCTGAGACAAGGGGTTGGCGTTGAGCTTCCGGAGCCCTGGAGCCGGACGGGCGATGCGCTTGCCCAGACGGCCCCGAATTCTCCTGCCCGTCCTGATCGCCGTCGCGGCGTTCGTCGTCTTAATTCTGATCTTCACCGGTATATACACCGACTACCTCTGGTACGACTCGGTCGACTTCGCCTCGGTGTTCTCGACCCTGCTGGTCACCCAGATCCTGCTGTTCATCGTGGGCGCGCTGGTCATGGTGGCCATCGTGGGCGGCAACATGCTGCTGGCGTACCGCGCCCGCCCCATGTTCGGCCCCGGGTCGTTCGGTTCGCCCCAGGGCGCCGATCGCTATCGCCTGGCCCTCGACCCGCACCGGCGGCTGGTCTTCCTGATCGGCATGGGCGTGCTCGCCCTGTTCACCGGCTCGTCCATGGCCGGGCAGTGGAAGACGTGGATGCTCTTCGCGAACGGCACGCCGTTCAACGCCAAGGACCAGCAGTTCCACCTCGACATCTCGTTCTTCATGTTCACCTATCCGTTCCTGCGGATGGTGCTCAACTTCCTGTTCACGGCCGTCATCCTCTCGATCGTCGTGGCGGCCGTGGTGCACTACCTCTACGGCGGCTTCCGCTTCCAGTCCCCTGGCGGGGTGCAGGCCACCCGGGCGGCGCGCGCCCACCTGTCGGTGCTGCTCGGCGTCTTCGTGCTGCTCAAGGCCGCCGCGTACCTGCTCGACCGGTACGACCTGGTCTACTCCACCCGCGGCTTCGTCGACGGCGCCTCGTACACCGACGTCAACGCCGTGCTGCCCGCCAAGGGCATCCTGGCGGTCATCGCGCTCATCTGCGCGCTGATCTTCTTCGCCGGAGTCGTGCGGCCGGGCGGCATGTGGCCGGGCGTGGCGTTCGGCCTGCTGGTCCTGTCGGCCATCCTGATCGGCAGCGTCTATCCCGCGCTCGTCGAGCAGTTCCAGGTCCGGCCCAACCAGCAGCTCAAGGAGCAGCCGTACATCGACCGCAACATCGCGGCGACGCGCGAGGCGTTCGGAGTCGGCGACCGGAACGTGACCGTCACCCAGTATCAGGCGGAGGGCACGCCGGAGCAGGGTGAGGTCGCGAAGGACAGCACCGTCTCCGGGGTGCGGCTGCTCGACCCCGTGCTCGTGGCCAAGACATTCGAGCAACAGCAGCGCATCCGCGGTTTCTACGACTTCACCGACCCCCTCGACGTCGATCGTTACAAGGACGCCGACGGGAACGTCCGCGACCATGTCGTGGCCGTCCGCGAGCTGACCGGGCCGCCCGGCGAGCTGAACAACTGGATCAACCGCCACCTGGTCTACACCCACGGCTACGGGTTCGTCGCCGCCCCCGGCAACGAGGTCGACAGCGAGGGCCTGCCCAACTTCGACGCGAAGGACATGCCGGTCGAGGGGTCGCTCGTGACGTCCGCCGGGCTCAAGGAGCCGCGCGTGTACTTCGGCGAGGAGGGCACTGACTACGTCGTGGTCGGCGGGTCGGCCGACAACCCGCAGGAGCTCGACTATCCCAAGAGCGTCGGCAGCGGTCAGGCGGACACCACCTATACGGGCAAGGGCGGGGTGCCCGTCGGCGGCCTGTTCAACCGCCTGCTCTACGCCATCAAGTACGGCGAGAAGAACCTGCTGCTGTCGGGCGACATCAACGGCAACTCGCGCATCCTGTACGACCGGAGCCCCGCGGAGCGGGTGGCCAAGGTCGCGCCCTTCCTCACGCTGGACGCCGATCCTTATCCCGCCATCGTGGACGGGCGGATCGTCTGGATCATCGACGGGTACACCACCGCCGACGAGTACCCGTACTCGCAGAGCGGCAGCTACTCCGACATGATCAGGGACACCGCCACCGACCCGCGGGCGATCGCGGCACAGCCGCGCGACGACATCAACTACATCCGCAACTCGGTCAAGGCCACCGTCGACGCCTACGACGGGACGGTGAAGCTCTACGAGTGGGATGCCACGGACCCGCTGCTGAAGTCCTGGGAGAAGGCGTTCCCCGGTCTGATCCAGCCGAAGGACCGGATGAGCCCCCAGCTCACCGAGCACCTCCGCTACCCGGAAGATCTGTTCAAGGTGCAGCGCGACATCCTGTCCCGCTACCACATCACCGACGCCCGCTCCTTCTACAGTGGGCAGGACTTCTGGAACGTCCCGGACGATCCGTCCCCGACCGAGACCAATGTCAAGCAGCCGCCCTACTACCTGTCGGTGAAGATGCCCGGGGCGCAGTCGTCGTCCTTCTCGCTGACGACCACCTTCGTCCCGCGCAGGGGGCCGAACCTCGCGGCCTTCATGGCGGTCGACTCGACCCCCGGCCCCGGGTACGGCAAGCTGCAAATCCTCCGCATGCCGTCGAACACCACGATCTCGGGACCCGGCCAGGTGCAGAACACCTTCACCAACAAAACGGCGGGCGAGCTCAACATCCTGGGCATCGGCAAGGCCAAGATCCTTTACGGGAACCTGCTGACGCTGCCGTTCGCGGGCGGTCTGGTTTACGTGGAGCCGGTGTACGTCCAGGCGCCCGCGGGAGCCGGCCAGGAGCCCTATCCGATCCTGCGCCGGGTGCTGGTGATGTTCGGCGACAAGGTGGGCTACGCGGGGACCCTGCAGGAGGCGCTCGGCCAGGTGTTCGGCGAGAGCCCGCAGACCGGGCAGCCTCCGCAGCAGCCGCCGACCGGACAGCAGCCCACGGGGGCGAAGCCACCGGCGGCGGAGAGTTCGCTGGCCGCCATCGCACAGCAGGCCCAGAAGGCGTACCAGGACGCGCAGAACGCGCTGTCGAAGAGCCCGCCGGACTGGACCGCGTACGGCGCGGCGCAGAAGGCGCTGAAGGAGGCGCTCGACCAGCTGGCCGCGACCCGGCCCGCCGGGGCCGCCACACCGCCGCCGGGCGCGACTCCCGGCGCCACGGCGAGCCCCGGCGCCGCGGCGAGTCCGGGGGTCACGGCGAGCCCCGGAGCGAGCGCCTCGCCCAGCTCGTCGCCGGGCGGCTGAGGGGTCAGGGAGGGCTCTGATTTGCCGGAACCCGCGGAGGCGGATAGTCTTCTAACTGCCGACGCGGGGTGGAGCAGCTCGGTAGCTCGCTGGGCTCATAACCCAGAGGTCGCAGGTTCAAATCCTGTCCCCGCTACCAGTTGAAACGGCCCGGTCTCCGATTACGGAGACCGGGCCGTTTCCTTTTCCGCGGTCTTTCCGGCGGTTGCGCCGCTCCGTGACGACCTCCGTGACGACCCCCGCCTGAGCGCCTCGGCCCCGGGCGGCTCGTCTGATCGGCTCTGATCGGGCTGCTTGATCGGGCCTTTGACGGCCTGGTCGATCTGCCGGTTGATCTGCGGGTTGATCGGTTCGAGGGCCCGGAGGCCCGGCGCGCGCGGTTAATCGGTTTGGCATCGGCCCGGGCGCAGGGTAGTCTGAAGACACACAACGACGCGGGGTGGAGCAGTTCGGTAGCTCGCTGGGCTCATAACCCAGAGGTCGCAGGTTCAAATCCTGTCCCCGCTACCACGGTCAAAGGCCCGGAGGATTACCTCCGGGCCTTTGGCGTACTATCCGGACATGTCACTGCTTTTGTCGCGCTACGACAACAAAGTCCGGATTCCTGTCGGAAGCCGCCATTGAGTCAGCACCACCGCGTGGTGAAAGCTCCCCGCATGCAGGCCCGCGTATCACTGGAGGACGTCTCCGCCCTCGCCCGCGGCTGCGCCGTGCTCGGGACGGGTGGTGGTGGCGACGTTCGTCCCGCCGCCGTCGCCGCCCGCGGCGCCATCCGCGAGTACGGCGAGGTGCCGCTCGTCCGCCTCGACGAACTTCCCGGCGACGCCCTCGTGCTGCCCCTGTCCGGGATCGGCGCGCCCACCGTCAGCAACGAGATGATCCAGTCGGCGGACGAGCCGCTGCACATCCGCGACGAGATCGAGCGCATCTTCGGGCGGCCGCCCGCCGCCGTGATGTCCTCGGAGATCGGCGGCGGCAACGGCGTCTCGCCCGTCGCCTGGGCGGCCCGGCTGGGGCTGCCGCTGCTCGACGCCGACGCGATGGGCCGGGCCTTCCCCGAGGTGCAGATGGTCTCGATGTACGTGGCGGGCATCCCGGCCAACCTCGTCGTCATGGCCGACGTGCTGGGCAACGTCGTGACCATCCGGCCCGTCGATGGGCTGTGGTCGGAGCGGATCGCCCGCGCCGTCTGCGTGGCGTCGGGGTCGAGCGCGTTGATGGCCGACTACGTCCTCACCGCGGCCGAGTGCGCCGGAGCGGTCATCGAGGGCACGGTCGGCCGCGCGATCGCGATCGGCAGGGCCACCGAGGGGGCCCAGGACCCGCTGGCCGCCCTGGAGGCCGAGCTCGGCGCCGTACGGCTGGTCACCGGCAAGCTCACCGACCTGGAACGGCGGACGACGGGCGGCTTCGCCCGGGGCACCGTGACGATCGAGGGGACGGGCGGCGACCGGGGCAGGAAGCTGACGCTGGAGATCCAGAACGAGAATCTCGTGGCGATCGAGGACGGCGTCGTCCGGGCGATGGTGCCCGATTTGATCACAGTTGTGGATAGTCAGACCGCTACGGCCGTTCAGACCGAAAGCCTGCGCTACGGTCAGCGGGTGACCGTGCTCGCCTGGCCGTGCGATCCGTTGTGGCGCACGCCCAAGGGCCTGGAGACGGCGGGTCCGCGCGCCTTCGGCTACGACCTCGACTACGTGCCCGTGGAAGCCATCGAGACCGCTGGGAGCGCGGCGTGAGCGGGGGAGCCGGGGTGACCGGGCGGCTGCGGATCGGCATCGACGTCGGCGGGACCAACACCGACGCCGTCGTCCTCGACGAGGCCGACCGCGTGCTGGCGAAGGCCAAGCGGCCCACCAGCCCGGACGTCACGGAGGGCCTGCGCGCGGCGCTCGACGCGGTCCTCGGCGAGGTGGCCGAGCCCACCCTGGTCACGCGGGTGATGCTGGGCACGACGCACGCGACCAACGCGATCCTGGAGCGCCGGGCCCTCGGCCGGGTCGCGGTGCTGCGGCTCGGCGCTCCCGCCACGACATCCGTGCCGCCGCTCAGCGACTGGCCGGAGGACCTGCGGAAGACCGTCTCCGCCGGGGCCGCGATCGTCGGCGGCGGGCACTTCGTGGACGGGCGTCCCATCGCGCCACTCGACGCCGACGCCGTCAGGCGCTTCCTCGGCGGCACGCCCGCCGACGCGGTGGCGGTGACGGGTGTGTTCAGCCCCGCCACCGCCGATCAGGAGAACGAGGTCGCCGAGATCGTCCGGGCCGAGCTGGGCGAGGTGCCCGTCAGCCTCAGCCACGAGATCGGCTCACTCGGCCTGATGGAGCGTGAGAACGCCACCGTACTCAACGCCGCCCTGTACGGCGTGGCCCGCGAGGTCACCACGGCCCTCCAGGCCGTCCTCGACGCCCGCGGCCTGCGGGTCGAGACGTTCTTCGCGCAGAACGACGGCACCCTCATGGCGGTCGGCTACGCGGCGCGCTATCCGGTGCTCACGATCGGCTCAGGACCGGCCAACTCCATCCGGGGCGCCGCGTACCTCTCCGGGGTGCCGGACGCGATCGTCGCCGACGTCGGCGGCACGTCGACGGACCTCGGTGTTCTGGTGAGCGGGTTCCCCAGGGAGTCGGCCGCCGCCGTGGAGATCGGCGGGGTGACCACGAACTTCCGGATGCCCGACATCCTGTCCATCGCCCTGGGCGGCGGCACCGTGGTCGGGCAGGAGCCGCGCTCGGTGGGCTACCGGATCGCCCGGGAGGCGCTGGTCTTCGGCGGCGCCACCCCCACCATGACCGACGCCGCGGTGGCCGGCGGGCGGGGCGTGGTCGGCACCCATCCCGTGCCGGACGAGTGGCGCGACCGGCTCGCGGACGCCGTACGGCGGATCGACGAGCTGGTGGCCGACGCGGTCGACCGTGTGGCGCTCGGCCGCGCGGACCGCCCGCTGGTCGCGGTCGGCGGCGGGGCGTTCCTGCTGCCGGACGAGCTGCCGGGAGTGCCCGAGGTGATCCGCCCCGAGCACGCCGAGGTGGCCAACGCGGTCGGCGCGGCCATCGCGCTCGCCAGCGGACGGCTGGAGACGATCGTCCCGGCGGCCGGCGGCGGGAACCACCGGGCCACCCTGATCGACAAGGCCAGGCAGGAGGCGGCGGCGCGGGCCGTCGCCGCCGGCGCCGACCCCGCTTCGGTCCAGATCGTCGAGCTCAGCGAGATCCCCCTCAGCTATCTGCCCGAGCCCGCTGTGCGACTGCACGTCAAGGCCGCCGGTCCACTCGCCCGGTAGGCCGGTGAAAGGAAAGGAACCCCCTCACATGCGCTGGCACAAGCGTCTTCTCGCCGCGGGAGTCGTGGCCGCCGTGACCTTCAGCGCGGCGGCGTGCGCCGGCGGGAAGGTCCGCGGCGCGGAAGGCACGCCCCAGCCGGGCGCGTCCCAGGGCGCGACCGGCGGCACGGCGGACACCACGTTCGTCTACGTCCCCAACCTCGACGTCGTCACCGACTGGGACCCGGCGAGCTCGTACTCCAACGAGATCATCGCGATGGAGAACATCTACGAGTCGCTGACCCGCTACAACCCGCAGACCAAGAAGGCCGAGCCGCGGCTGGCCACCGCGTGGACCACCTCGCCGGACGGCAAGACGTGGACGTTCACGCTGCGCCCGGGGGTGAAGTTCCACACCGGCAAGCCGCTCGACGCGGCCGCGGCCAAGGCGGCGATCGAGCGCACCATGAAGATCGGTGAGGGCGCCGCCTACATCTGGGGCGCCGTCGACAAGATCCAGGCCAAGGACCCCACCACGCTGGTGTTCCGGCTCAAGTACCCGTCCCCGATCGACCTGATCGCCTCGGCCGGGTACGCCTCGTACATCTACGACACCACGGCGGCCTCCGGCGACCTGAAGAAGTGGTTCGGCGAGGGGCACGACGCAGGGTCCGGGCCGTACACGGTCGACACCTGGCAGAAGGGCCGGGAGACCGAGCTCACCCTGAAGTCCTTCGACGGCTACTGGGGCGGCTGGAACGGCCCGCACTACACCAAGATCGATTTCCGGGTGACGCCCGAGCTGGCCACGGCCTGGCAGCTGCTCCAGCGGGGCGAGGTGTCGTTCGTCCAGCGCCTCAACCCGCAGCTGTTCGCCCAGGCCGGCGCGACCGACACGGTGCGGACCTCGCAGACGCCGTCGTTCCAGAACCTGCTCGCGCTCTTCAACACCCAGAGCGGGCCGCTGAAGGACGTCCGGCTGCGCCAGGCCGTGCAGAAGGCGATCGACTACGACGGGCTCGTGGCGGCGCTGAAGGGCGCGGGCGTCGCGGCCAGCGGCCTGGTGCCCGACGGCCTCCTCGGCTACACCCCCGGCCGGACCGGCCGGCAGGACCTCCCCGGCGCCGAGGCCCTGCTCAAGGAGGCCGGGTACGGCCCCGGCGGCAAGCCGCTCAACCTCACGCTGACCTACGCCCAGGGCGACAGCGACCAGGAGGTGCTGATCACGCTGCTCAGCGCGGCCCTCGACAAGCTGAACGTCAAGCTGACGGCCAAGCCGCTGCAGTGGACCACCCAGTGGGACCAGGGCAAGGCGAAGGACCCGGCCAAGCGGCAGGACATCTTCGTCATGTACTGGTATCCCGACTACGCCGACGCGTACTCGTGGTTCGTCAACGTCTTCCGCAGCGCCGAGCCGGTGTCGTTCAACCTGTCCTACCTGAAGGACTCCGGGATCGACAAGGAGATCGACCGGCTGCCCGCGCTGACCGCGACCGACCAGGCCGCCGCCGAGAAGGCGTACGCCGACCTGCAGACCCAGATCATCGACGACCGGGCGGCGGTGGCCGTGCCGTACGTGCAGAACTACCAGCGGGCCTACGCCGCGTCGGTCCAGGGGTACGTCGACAACCCGGCCTATCCGAACGTCGTCTTCGTCTACGACCTCAAGCCCGGTGCCTGAGGAATGTC
Organism: Microbispora oryzae; assembly: GCF_017896165.1. Classification (GTDB taxonomy): domain Bacteria; phylum Actinomycetota; class Actinomycetes; order Streptosporangiales; family Streptosporangiaceae; genus Microbispora; species Microbispora oryzae. The sequence goes on along the minus strand of NZ_JAFCNB010000021.1, from coordinate 15,878 downwards.
GCGGTACCTGATCCGCCGGCTCGGCCAGGCAGCCCTGGTCGTGGCCGGCGTGGTCGTGCTCACGTTCGTGATCATGCGGCTGGTCCCCGGTGACCCGGCAGTGGCGTACGCGGGACCGCGGGCGTCGCCCGCGGAGCTGGCCGCGGCCCGCCGGCAGTTCGGGCTGGACGACCCGCTGCCGGTGCAGCTGTGGACGTACGTGCGCGACCTGCTCGGCGGCGACTGGGGAATAAGCCTGCACACCCGGCAGCCGGTGCGAGACGACCTTTTCCAGGCGTTCCCCGCGTCGCTCGAACTGGTCGGCGCGGCGCTCCTCCTCGCCGTCGTCGCCGGGATCCCGCTCGGCGTCGCCGCCGCCCGCTACAAGGGCCGGCTGCCCGATCTCTCGGTCCGCCTTTCGTCCATGCTGGCGGTGTCGGTCCCGGTGTTCTGGCTGGCCCTGGCGCTGCAGACGGTCTTCGGCAGCGTGCTGCGGTGGCTGCCCGTCGCCGGTGAGTACGACACCAATCTCGACACCACCAGCCCGCTGCACGTCTACACCAACATCACGGCCGTGGACGCCCTGTTCACCGGCAACTGGCCGATCCTGGGCAGCACGCTGGCCCATCTGGTGCTGCCCACGCTGGTGATCGCGGCGTACCCCGCCGGGGTGATCGCCCAGATGACCAGGGCCGCCCTGATCGAGGAGTCGGCCCGCGACCACGCCAGGCTCGAACGCGCTCTGGGCTTCGGGGAGACCGCCGTCCTCGCGCGGTTCGCGCTGCGGCCCGCGCTCAACCCGGTGCTGTCGCTGGTCGCGCTGGTCTTCGCCTACTCCATCGTGAACGGCTTCCTGGTCGAGGCCGTGTTCAACTGGCCCGGGCTGGGCCGGTACGCCGCCGACTCCATCCGCACGCTCGACACGCCCGCGGTGGCCGGGGTGACGCTGCTCGTGGCGCTCCTCTACGTGCTGGCCAACCTGGCCGTGGACCTGCTCCAGGGCGTGATCGACCCGAGAGTGAGGACGCGATGACGGCCCCCGGCGCGCTCGCGCCCCAACTGCGCCGCACGCCGCTGCGGCGGGTCGCCGGGCTCGACCGGCTGGCCCTGGCGGGCGGCGTACTGCTCGCGCTGATCGTGCTCGCGGCGCTGCTCGCCCCGTGGATCGCCCCCTACCCGGACGACGGAGGGTCCGCCACCCACGCGCTGGACGCGCTGCTCCCGCCGAGCGGCGCGCACTGGTTCGGCACCGACCAGGTGGGCCGCGACGTGCTCAGCCGGGTGCTGTTCGGGGCCAGGACCTCGCTGTTCATCGCCGTCGCCGTGCTGGCCGTCTCGGGGGTGGTGGGCGTGGCGCTCGGCGTGGTCGCGGGCTACGCGGGCGGCTGGCTCCAGGACGTGATCATGCGGGTGACCGACGTGTTCCTGGCCTTCCCCGCGCTGCTGCTCTCCCTCGCCCTGGCGGTCGTCCTGCAGCCGAGCGTGACCACCGTGATCGTCGCGATCGCCGCGACCTGGTGGCCCTGGTACGCCCGGCTCACCGCCTCCGTCGCCGCGTCGGTCGCCACCCGGGGATTCGTCGACTCGGCCCGCTGCCTGGGCGTCCCCGCACCGCTCATCGTGCTGCGCCACGTGCTGCCGAACTCGCTCACCCCGGTGCTGGTGCAGCTCTCGCTCGACGGCGGCGGCGTCATCCTCACCGCGGCGGCCCTGTCGTACCTCGGCCTCGGCGCCCACGAGCCCACCCCCGAGTGGGGGCTCATGGTGCAGCAGGGCCAGACCCTTTTCACCACCGACTGGTGGGCCGTGACGTTCCCCGGCCTGGCCATCGTCCTCACCGCGTTCGCGTTCAACGTGCTCGGCGAGGGACTGCGCGCGAGGCTGGCCCGATGAGCGCCCCACTGGTCGCGATCAGGGACCTCACCGTGCGGATCGGCGATCGCGTGATCGCCTCCATGCCCGAGCTCGACGTGGCGGCCGGCGAGTGCGTGGCGATCGTGGGCGAGAGCGGCTCGGGCAAGACCACCACTCTGCTCGCCACGCTCGGCCTCGTCCACGGCGCCGGCATCACCGGCGCGATCACGGTCACCGGCGTGGACGTCACGTCCGCCCGTCCGGCCGAGCTGAGAGGGCTGCGCGGCTCCCGGGCCGCCCTCGTCATGCAGAGCCCCCAGGCCGCGCTCAATCCGGTCATGCGTCTCGGCACGCTGATGCGCCGGGCGCTGGCCCGCCACGGGGTGCGCGGAGCCGAGGCGCGCGGCCGGGCGGAGGAGGCCGTGCGGGCGGTCCTGCTCGATCCGGCGATCCTGAGCCGCTATCCCCATCAGGTGTCCGGCGGGCAGGCGCAGCGGTTCGCCATCGCGCTCGCCCTGGCCCTGGGCGCGGAGATCCTGCTCGCCGACGAGCCCACCAGCGCGCTCGACGTGACCGTGCAGGCCGAGGTCGTCGCCGTACTGCGCCGCCTGCGCGACGAGCGCGGGCTCGCCGTGCTGCTGGTCTCGCACGACCTCGCCCTGGTCTCCACGATCGCCGACCGCGTGGTGGTCATGCGGGACGGCGCGGTGGTCGAGAGCGGGCCAGCGGCCGAGGTGTTCGCCCGGCCGCGCGACGCCTACACGCGCGAACTGATCGCCGCGGTCCCCCGCCTCCCCGGCGATGGGGAGACCGCACGGGACGCGAACGGCGCGACCGGCGCCGCCGACACGGTGGGCGCGGACGGCTCGGGCGACGAGGAGGGGCGATGACGTCGCGGGAGACGCTTGGCACGGAAGGGGTGACGCTGGCCTACGGCACGACGGCCGTGGTCCACGACGTGACCCTGTCGGTGGGCGAGGGCGGCGTCGGGCTGATCGGTGAGAGCGGCTCGGGCAAGACCACGCTCGCCCGTGCCCTGCTGGGCCTGCTGCGTCCCCGCTCGGGAACGGTCCGGTACGGCTCCCGCGACCTGGCCTCCCTCGGCAGGAAGGGGCGGGCGGAGTTCCGCCGGGCCGTGCAGCCGGTGTTCCAGGACGGCAGCGAGGCCCTCGACCCCCGCATGACCGCCGGGGCGTCGATCGCCGAGGCGCTGACCACCCACCACCGCATGGGACGGCGCGAGCGGCACGACAGGGTGGCGGAGCTGCTCGGCGCGGTCGGCCTCGACCCGGCGCTCGCCGCCCGCAGGCCGCATGAGATGTCGGGGGGCCAGCGCCAGCGGGTGGCCATCGCCCGCGCGCTCGCGGTCGAGCCGGGGATGCTCGTGCTCGACGAGCCCACCAGTGCCCTTGACGTGACCGTTCAGGCGAGGATCCTCGACCTGCTCGAACGGCTGACCGCGGAACGCGGCCTCGGACACCTGCTGATCACCCATAACCTGGGCGTGGTCGGCCGCCTGTGCGGCACCTCTCACGTCATGTTCGCCGGCCGCGTGGTGGAGTCGGGTCCGACCGGGACCGTTCTGGCCCGGCCCGCCCACCCGTACACGCTGGCGCTGCGCGACGCCGTGCCGCGCCTCGGCGGGGAGCCGCCGCGGGCGTCGGGCCGCACCGAGGCCGCGCCCGCCGAGACCGGGTGCCCGTTCCGGCTGCGCTGCCCGTACGCCGTGGACCGCTGCCGCGACGAGGCGCCCGCCCCGCGTGACCTGGACGGCCGCCGGGTGACCTGCCACCGCGCGGAGGAGGTGCTGTCCGGCCTCGCCCCAGTGGCCGGGGGAGAGCGGACGGGTCCGGGTGCGCCACGTCAGTGACCTGCTGAGAACTCCGGCCGGGCGTGGGCTGACCCTCGTCGCCGGTCCCTGGGACGCCCGCCCGGTGGACAGCGTCGTGCTGGTCGACGAGATGTGGGAGCTGGAGTGCGCCCCGACCGGCGCGCTGGCGATCCTGTCCCGCAACGCCGCGCGAGCCTGCGACGTGCTCGACACGTTGCGGATCGCCGGGCGCCGCGACCTCGCGGCCGTGCTGCTGCCGGGCTCCGCCGGAACCACGCCCGGCGTGGTCGAACTCGCCCGGCGGGTGGGCGTCGCCCTGCTGACCGGCGGTTCGGAGCAGTCGTTGTCGGACACCGTGCTCGGGCTCGGCGCGGCCCTGCGGGCCGACCCCGACCTGCTGCTCCGCCGCACCCGCGAGGCGATCGACCGGCTCGGCGCGATGGAGGGCGCCGGCGAGGACGACGTCCTGCGCGCGGCGTCCGCCGCCGTCGGGGTCGAGTTCGGCGTGGCCGAGGTCGCGGAGCACGCGTCGAACGCCGCGGTGATCCGGGTGGACGGACGGCCGGACGGCTACGTGCGCTGGCACGGCGAAGACCCGGCCGCCGCGATCGTGGCCGGGGTGGTCGCCGCCATGCTCGGCCGGGTGCGCGTCGCCGCCCTGGTCAGGGAACGAGCCAGGGAGCAGGCTCTGCTGGCTCTGCTGCGGGCGGGAACGGGCGACCTGCGGGCCGCCGCCCGCCGCGCACGGCACGCGGGTGTCCCGGTCGACGGCTGGCACGTCGCCGTCTTCCTCCGCGATCCCGGCGACCCCGGCGTTCACGGCGATCATGGAACTCCCGTGCGGGGGGCCGAGCCCGCCCGGCCGCCCGGCGACGTCGTGCTAAGGCAGGTGCGCCGCGCGGCGGCGGGCGCCGGCGTCGATCCGTACGCCAAGCCGGTCGGGACGGCCGTGGGGTCGGCCGTGGGGACGACCGCCCCGCTCGCCGCGCCGCCCCTCACGACCCCGTGGCAGGACGGCCTGCTCGTGGTGTTCACGACCGATGAGCCGGTGGACGGACCACCCGAAGCCGGCGCCTGGCCGGGGTTCGCCCTCGGCGTGGGCACCTGTCAGGCGGGACCCGAGGGCCTGCGCCGTACGGCGGCGCAGGCGCGGGCGGCGGCGAGCCGGGCCGTACGCGGCGAGGTGGTGCGGTTCGACCGCCTGGGCGTGCACGCGATCCTCGCCGAGCTGAGCGGCAGCCAGAGCGCGCTGATGGCCGCCCGTGACATGCTCGCCCCGCTCGACGGCCTGGGTGCGCTGAGCGCCCACGCGGTGCCCACCCTCAAGGCGTACCTGGACGCCTGGGGGTCGAGGACCCGGGCGGCCGAGGTGCTCACCCTCCACCCGAACGCCGTGGCCCACCGGATCAGGCGCATCTCCGAGGCGCTCGGGGCCGACCTGTCCGACCCGCAGACCCGCTTCGCGCTGCAGTTGGCCTGCCACGTCGTGCTCGAAGCCCGGCCCTGATCACCCGCTTCTCGTACAGCCGATCCGCGCGTCGCTCGTCAGCGACGACCCGGGCAGAACGCCGCCGTGGACGCCGCCGTGGTGAGCTTCCCCTGGTCGACCTTGTCGCCGTTGAAGTTGAACGACATCGTGCGGCGGCCGTCGCGTGTCCCCGCCACCCAGGTCAGCGACCCCATGATCGTGCCGCCGTGTCCGTACACGGTCACGCCGCAGGGCAGGTCGAGCAGGATGACGCCGAGCCCGTAGCGGTACGGGCCCTTCCCGGAGAAGAGCTTCGACTTCGGGGTCGGGGTGAGCATCTCGCGTAGCAGAGCGGGCGGCAGCAGGCGCCCGGACAGCAGTTCGGAGTCGAACCGGTTGAGGTCGGCGACCGTGGAGATCGCCGCTCCTGCGGGGCCGGCCCAGGACGGGTTGAACCCTGGGACCTGCTCGATCCGGCCCGCGTCGTTCTTGCTGTATCCCCGCATGAAGGGGCTGCGGACGTCCGGCGACGTACCCGGGAGGTACGTCCCGTTCAGCCGCAGCGGCCGGAGGATGCGCCGGTTGATCTCGTCGGCGTACGACTGCCCGGTCGCCCGCTTGATGATCATGCCGAGCAGGACGTAGTTGGTGTTGCAGTACTCCCAGGAGGTTCCGGGCCGGAAGACCGGTGGGTGGCTGACGGCGTAGTTCCGGACCAGCTCCTGCAAGGTGAACGTGGTGAGCGGGTGCCGTTCGAATCTCTGGAGCATCCGCGCGTCCTTCGTGTAGTTGAACAGCCCGCTGGTGTGGTTGAGCAGCATCCGTATGGTTATGGCCCGCCCGTCGTTGCCGTTCCCGGTGACGAGACCGGGCAGCCACCGGTCCACCGTGTCGGTCAGCCGGAGCCGGCCCTCGGCCACCAGCTGCAGGATGACGGTGGCGACGAAGGTCTTGGTGGTGCTGCCGATCCGGAAATGCGTGTCGGCGCCGGGCCGCTCCCGGGTCCGCAGGTCCGCGAATCCGCGGTAGAGCGTGGTGACGTGTCCCGGTCGCCAGATCTGCGCCACCGCTCCCGGCGAGCCCTCCCGTACCGCCCGATCGAGTACGGCGCCCAGGGCCCGCGTCTCCGAGGGCGACAGGGACGGCGACGGCGAGAGGGACGGCGACGGCGAGAGGGAGGGAGACGGCGGCGGGGACGGCGCCGTCAGCGAAACGGGCAGCGCGACGGCCAGCGCGGCCGCCGGAGCGAGGAGGCGACACGGCCGGGCGAGGCGCGGTGACCGGGCAGGGCGCATGGGAACTCCTTCGGGACCGTCGTCGCCGTCCGCGACCGCCCGGGCGCGTCCCGGGAGTCCGGCGAGTGCTGTGAGCGCCCCCGCGTGTCCGAAGCGCCTGGCCGTCGAGCGCCAGGCGGGTCCCGGAGGGATCCGGCGCCGTGTGAAGGGGCGTGTCGTCCACGATCGGCGGAGCGCGCGGCCCCACCCGCGACAAGAAGTCGCCTACTTGGGACTTATTGCCCGCAATCGGGCAGTGAACCTCCGGCCGCGCTGTCTTCGCGGCACAACACCCCGGTTCGCGTCGTTGTGAGGCCACATCGACGGCGTCCGCGTCCGGTCCTACGGTGCCAGGCATGACAACGGTCATCGGAGTGGACGTCGGTGGGACCTTCACCGACCTCGTCCTCCACGACGCCGCCACCGGGGAGATCAGGATCGCCAAACGGCCGACCACCCCGGCCGCGCCGGAGCTGGGCGTCCTCGCCGCGGTCGACGCGGCCGTGCCCGGCGAGCTGCTCGCCCGCTGCCGTCACTTCGTCCACGGCACCACGGTGGGGCTCAACGCCCTGCTGGAACGCGCGGACGCGCGGACCGTGGGGCTTGTCACCACCGCCGGCTTCCGCGACGTGCTGGAGATCCGCCGCGGCGACCGCGACGACCCCTACGACCTGTTCTGGACCCCTCCGCCGCCGCTCGTGCCGAGGCGGCTGCGCGTCGAGGCCGGCGAGCGGGTGGCCGCCGACGGCTCCGTCGTACGCCCGCTCGATCCCGATTCCGTACGGCGGGCCGCGGAGCACTTCGCGGCGGAGGGCGTGGACACCGTCGCCGTCGTACTGATCAACTCGTACGCCAACCCGGAGCACGAGCTGCGGACCGCCGAGCTGCTCCGGGAGGCCGGCTTCACCGGGCCGATCTCGCTCTCCCATGAGGTGTCGGGGGAGTACCGGGAGTACGAACGGACCTGCACCACGGTCGTCGACGCCTTCGTACGGCACCGGATGGGGCCCTACCTGCGCAACCTCGCCCGCGAGCTGCGGGATCGGGGGTTCACCGGCGAGCTGCTCGTCACCCGCTCGGGCGGCGGCGCGCTGACCCTGGCCGAGGCCGTGGCGCGGCCGTTCGAGACGATCCTGTCCGGCCCGGTCGCGGGAGCCGCCGCGACCGCCCGGCTCGCCGAGACGCTCGGCCTGCCGGCCGTGGTCGCCGCCGACGTGGGCGGCACCAGCTTCGACACGGCCCTCATCGAGGAGGCGCGGCTTCCCCTGCTGTTCCAGGGTGAGGTCCTCGGGCTGCCGCTGCAGAGCCCCTGGGTCGATGTCCGGTCGGTCGGCGCGGGCGGCGGTTCGATCGCGTACGCGGACTTCGGCGGCCTGCTCAGGGTGGGACCGCGCAGCGCCGGAGCCGACCCCGGCCCGGCCTGCTACCCGGGCGGCGGCACCGAGCCCACGGTCACCGACGCCGCGCTGCACCTCGGCATGATCCCGGCGGGCCGCATCGCCGGCGGACTCGACCTCTCGCCGGGCCGGGCCGCCGACGCGCTCGCGCCGCTCGCCGGGCCGACCGGGCTCGCCGGCACCGACGCCGTCGCCGAGGGCGTGATCAGGATCGCCACCGCCCACATGGCCCAGGCCGTGCGCGGCGTGACCGTCGAACGGGGCGTGGACCCGCGCGGCACGGCGATCGTCGCGTTCGGCGGGGCCGGACCGCTGTTCGGCTGCCTGCTCGCCGACGAGCTCGACGTGGACACCGTCGTGATCCCGCCCAACGCGGGCAACTTCTCCGCCGTGGGGCTGGTCCAGGCCGACATCGTCCGCTCGGCGGCCCGCACGCTCGTCCGCCCGCTCGACGCGGAGGCGCCGCCTGTCATCGACCGGATGGCCGGCGCGCTGTTCGAGCGCCTCGCGCAGGACGGGGCCGTCCGGGAGGTCCATCTCGACCTGCGCCACCGCGGCCAGGAGCACACGCTCACGATTCCGTTGCGTCCCGGCGACGACCTCACCGCGATCGGCGCCCGCTTCTCGGAGGCGTACCACCGGGCGTTCGGCCACCGGCTGCCCGATCCGCTGGAGGTCGTCACCGTACGGGCGACCAGCCGGGTGGTGCTCGACCGGTCGCGTCCGCTGGTGCCCGCCCCGCCGTCCGCCGAGGCGACGGCGGAGACCACCCACCTGTGGTCGTTCCGGGAGCGGGCCCGGGTGGAGGCGCCGGTGGTGCCGAGGGCGGCGTGCACGGAACCGGTGGAGGGGCCCGCGCTCGTGATCGAGCCCACCGCGACCACCTATCTCGACGCGGGCTTCACCGCCGAGGCGCATCCGAGCGGCTGCCTCGTCATCAAGCGAAAGGACCGCCGATGACCATCGTGCGCACCCGGTTCGCCGAGGCGCATCCGGGGCTGGCCGACGACGCCGACCCGGTCACCACCGAGATCATCCGGCAGGCGCTGAACGCGGCGGCCGAGCAGATGAAGCAGTCGCTCATCCGCACCGCGTTCTCCCCGATCATCTACGAGGCGCTGGACTTCGCGGTCGCGTTCTACGACGCCGACATGTGCATGCTGGCCCAGGCCCCGACGCTGCCCGCGTTCATGGGCACGCTCGGGTTCTGCGTACGGGAGGCCGTCGAGGGCGTCGGCGGCCCCGGCGCGCTCAGCCCGGGCGACGTGATCCTCTACAACGACCCGTACGGTACCGGCTCCCACCCGCAGGACGCCGCCATGATCGTGCCGGTCTTCCACCGGCCCGAGACGGGCGACGACCTGCTCGTGGGCTACGCGACGATCAAGGCGCACTGGCTCGACATCGGCGGCAAGGATCCCTACTGCACCGACACCGTCGACGTCCACCAGGAAGGCACGATCTTCCCCGGGGTCAAGCTGTACGACGCGGGCCGGCTCGTCAGCGACATCTACCGCATGATCGTCGCCAACAGCCGCATGCCGGAGATGGTGATCGGCGACATCAACGCGATGGTCGCCGGGGCCAGGACGGGCGGCGAGGCGCTCGCCGCCGTCGTCCGGCGTTACGGCCCGGACGTGTTCCGCCGCAGCGTCGCCCGGATGTACGCCCACGGCGAGGCGCTGGTGCGCGGCTGGTTCGAACGGCTGCCCGACGGCGTCTACCGGGCCGACAGCGTGATCGACTCCGACGGTGTGAACGGCGCGCCGATCCCGTTCGGGGTCGAGGTCACGGTCGCCGGGTCGTCGGTGACCGTGGACCTGACCGGATGCCCCGACCAGGCCGGCGGCCCGATCAACTGCCCGCTGCCCTCGACGGTGGCCGCGGCGCGGATCGCGGTGGCCTTCCTCGCGGGCGCGGGGGAGCAGCCCAACGAGGGCCACTTCCGCCCGCTGGAACTGGTCACCCGGCTCGGCTCCCTCTTCCATCCCGTACGGCCGGCCCCGTGCTTCATGTACGGCGTCCCATCCGACCACGCCATCGAGCTGATCATCCGGGCGTTGGCGGAGGCCGTCCCCGACGTCGTGCCGGCGGCGAGTGGCGGCGACATCAACGCGCTGGTGTGGTGGGGCAACCGGGAGGCGACCGGCGAGCCCTGGGCGGACGGCGCCCCCCACCCGGTCGGCCAGGGCGCCTCCCGCTCGGCCGACGGGGCGAGCGCGCTCATGTACATCTCCGAGTCGGCCACCAGGTTCACACCGTCCGAGGTGTGGGAGGCCCGCAACCCCTGGCGGATCGAACGGCTCGCGCTCGCCGAGGACTCCGGCGGCCCCGGACGGCACCGCGGCGGCCTCGGGCTGGACCTGTCGTTCCGGGTGCTTGAGGACCAGTACCTCACGGCCGGGCTGGCCAGGACGGCCCTGGAACCGTGGGGCCTCGACGGCGGCCTCGCCGGGCGGCCCAACCGGCTCACGGTCGAATATCCGGACGGCCGCACCGAGGACTTCTCCCTGAAGACGCGGATCTTCCTGCCCACGGGATCGGTGGTCCACCTGCGCACCGGCTCGGGCGGCGGGTACGGACCGCCCTCCGAACGCGACCCCGAGGCCGTACGAGCCGATGTGCGCGAGGGCTACATCAGCCCCGAGCAGGCACGGCGGCACTACCCGCACGCGTTCTGACCCGAGGGCCGCGCCGGGTACGGGATCCGGCGCGGCTCACAGCGCGCGCAGGCCGGTGATGACCTCCGTCAGGATGCTGGAGTGGGGCAGCTGTGCGACGTTCTTCGGCGGACGGACCTGCACGAGCCCCTGCTCGTGCAGGTCGCTCACCAGCACCTGCACCACGCCGAACGGAAGGTCGATCGCCGAGGCGATGTCGACCAGCGGAGTCGCCCGCGCGCACAGGCTGAGGATCATCCACTGTTCGGGGCCGAGGCTCACCGGGGTGGGACCGCCCGTCGCCGTCACGATCGCGACCAGGTCGATGGACTTGTTGGACGGCCGGACCCGGCCCCGCGTCAGGGCGTAGGCGGGGACGACCGGCCCCGCCTCGTCGTCCAGCCACTGGTCCTGCAGCCGTTCGCTCACGACCCCTCCTCGCCCGGTCGTTCTTCGTTTTCGGTTCCCCGCGTCAACGGGGCGAGGATGATGTCCTCTGGGGTGACCTCCTGCGCCGTCAGGCGGGCGAGGTCGGCGTCCTTCGGGTAGACCATGAGGGTGGATGGGATCAGCACGATCGCGGTCGTTCCTCCGTACGGCGAGGGGCGCAGCGTCACCTTGACGTCCCTTCGGGCGGCCAGGCGGGCGACGACGAACAGCCCCATGCGGTCGGTGTCGGCGATGTCGAACTCCGGAGGGTTCGCGAGCCGCTCGTTGAGCTCGGCCAGCCGTTCGGCCGTCATGCCCAGTCCGCGGTCCTCGATCTCCACGACGAAGCCGGTGCCCACGAGCTCCCCCCGCACCGACACCGAGGTGTGCGGGGGCGAGAAGATCGTGGCGTTCTCGATCAGCTCGGCGATGAGGTGGATCACGTCGGCCACCGCTGAGCCGTCGAGCCCGTGCTCCTCCATCGGCATCACGTTCACCCGGACGTAGTCCTCCACCTCCGCGGCCGCGCCCCGCACCACGTCGTACATCGGGACGGGCCTGCGCCAGGCGCGTCCCGGTGCCGCGCCGGACAGGATGATCAGGCCCTCGGCGTGGCGGCGCATGCGGGTGGTGAGGTGATCGAGGCGGAACAGCTCCTCCAGCACGTCCGGCTCGGTCGCGTGCCGCTGCATGTTGTGGAGCTGCGTGCGCTGCCGGTGGAGCAGGGTCTGGCTGCGCCGGGCCAGGTTCAGGAAGACCTGGCCGACGCCTCGCTGGAGACGCGCCTGGCCGATGGCGGCCTCCACGGCCGTCTGCTGGACGGTCGAGAAGGCCGTGCCGACGTCCTGGATCTCCGCCGTCTCGCCCGGGGTCCTGATGGGCGGCGCCTCGGTCGCGACGTCGACGTCCTCGCCCTTCCTGAGCCGGTCCAGGAGGCTGGGCAGGCGCACGTTCGCGAGGTCGAGCGCAGCCTGCCGGAGCCCGGCGAGCTCGCGGGCGAGCCGGGAGCCGAAGCGCAGCGAGAGGAGGATCGAGGCGACCACCGCCAGGAGCCCGAAGCCGCCGACGAGCACCGCCCGCCAGAGGATCGAGTCGGCGATCGGCGCGGCCCGCTCGGTCAGGAACGACCCGGCCTGCGTCTGGGCCTTCTGCGACGACTGGGCGAAGCCGTCGGAGGTCGTCTGCCAGAGGCGCTGGGAGCTCGGCGACAGCCTCCGCCCCGCGATGATCGCCTCTTCCTGCAGCCGGAGGCGCTGGTAGAGCGGGGTCGTGATCAGGTTCACGTGGATCTGGCGCAGCCCGGGGTCGAGCTCGGGGAGCGCCTGGTCGATGAGGAAGCGGCGGTTGCCCACGAGCTGGGTGAAGAGCTTGCGCTCCTCCTCGGTCATCGCGCCGGAGGCCGCCGCGCCCGCCTCCAGGGCCTGCTCCCTGGTGAGCAGCTCCTTGGCGTACCCGAGGGAGATCACGACCCGCGACTGCTGATAGATCGGGATGTCGTCGATCAGGGCCAGGCTGTAGTGCATTCGGTAGATCGAGTCGCTCACGAGGTTGTACGTCTCGATCACGCGGAGCCGGTCGGGCTCGCCCTCGTCGATCTCCGCGCGGATCTCGTCGAGCCGGCCGAGCCCGGCCAGCATCTCGTCGACCTGCGACCGCATCGTGGGGGTGGTGGCCCCCCGGGACGAATCCGACAGCGCCAGCGTGCGGACCCGGTCACGGGCGGCGTTGGTCCGCTGCCGCTGCACGGTCATCTCGGCGCGCGCGGATCGGGCCCGGGATCCGATGTAGCGGGCGGACGAGAGCCGTTCCGCCTGCAACTCGACGATCAGAGTGTCGGCCGGCTGGCGCAGCGTCGACCACAGAGTGTTGTACGTCCGGAGGCGGAGGCTGTCCCCGATGGTCACCCCGGCGGTCACGACCCAGAGGGCGACCAGGGAGAAGAGCGGAACGAGAAGCAAACCGATGAGCCTGTACCTGATCGGCCGGCCGCGCCTTCGGGGACTCATGGCAACCCTCGTCCCGGGAAGTGAGCAAGCTTCCCGAAAGCTCTTGTGGGACAGAGACAGAGGCTAGCAGCGCATTGTGTCTGATGCGGTGAATGAGACGCGCTATCCGGAAATTTCCCGTCTAATCCCGATCTTGCAGTAGCTTCGATCATGCTAGCTGATGGTGGAAAGGACCCCGCACCGCATGCGCCGCTTCCTCGTCCCCGGTGTCCTGGGTCTCATGGCCGCGCTGGCCCTCGCCGGGTGCGGCGGTGGTGAGGTCCGCGGCACGTCGATGCCCGGCCCGCCGACCGGGAACCAGGCCACCTTCGTCTACCTGCAGAACGTCGACGTCGTCACCGACTGGGACCCGGCCACGTCGTACTCCAACGAGCTCGTGGCGATGCAGAACATCTACGAGTCGCTGACGGTCTACAACCCGCTGACCCGGCGGGCCGGCCCCCGCCTCGCCGAACGCTGGCAGAGCTCGCCGGACGGCAAGACGTGGACCTTCACCCTGCGGCCCGGCATGCGGTTCCACACCGGCAGGCCGGTCGACGCGGCGGCGGTCAAGGCGTCGATCGAACGCACCAGGAAGCTCGGCCAGGGCGCGGCCTACATCTGGGACGCGGTGCGGGGGATCACGGCCAAGGACACGCTCACCGTGGAGTTCCGGCTGAAGTATCCGGCGCCGATCGACCTCGTCGCCTCGGCCGACTACGCGGCGTACATCTACGACACGCAGGCCGCCGGCTCGGGCGACCTCGGGAAGTGGTTCCAGCGCGGCAGGGACGCGGGCTCCGGGCCGTACACGGTCGCGAGCTGGCAGAAGGGCAAGGAGAAGGAGCTGGTGCTGCGGGCGTTCGGCTCGTACTGGGGGGGCTGGGAAGGCCCGCACTACCAGAACGTGGAGTTCCGGGTGACCCCGGACCTGAACACCTCCTGGCAGCTCCTCCTGCGCGGCGAGGCCAGCTTCGTGCAGCGGCTCACGCCGGAGCTGTTCCAGAAGGCACGGGGCACGGCCGGCGTACGAACTCTCCAGGTGCCGTCGTTCCAGAACCTCCTCGTCCTCTTCAACACCGCGTCGGGCCCGCTGGCGGACGTCCGCCTGCGCAAGGCCGTGCAGAAGGCCATCGACTACGACGGCATCCTCACGGCGCTCAAGGGGGCCGGCACGGGCGCCACCGGCCTCGTGCCCGGGGGGCTGCTCGGCCACGTCACCGCGGCGGGCGCGCAGCCACACCAGGACCTCGCCGGAGCGGCCGAGCTGCTCACGCAGGCGGGGTACGGCCCCGGCGGCAAGCCACTGCGCCTCACCATGACGTACGCCCAGGGCGACGACGACGAGCAGGTGCTCGCCACGCTCCTGACCAACGCCCTGGCCGGGTTGAACGTGCAGGTGGACGCCCGGGCCATGCAGTGGAACGCCCAGTGGGACCGGGGGAAGGCCAGCGACCCGGCCAGGCGGCAGGACATCTTCGTCATGTACTGGTGGCCCGACTACGCCGACGCGTACTCGTGGTTCCGCAACGTCTTCCACAGCGCGACGCCGGTGTCGTTCAACCTGACCTATTTGGAGAACAGGGACATCGACTCCCGGATCGACGCGCTGCCGTCACTCCTGGCGACCGACCGGGGAGCCGCCGAGAAGGCGTACGCCTACCTCCAGTCGGCGCTGATCGGGAAGGAGGCGGCCGTGGCCGTGCCGTGGGTGTCCAACTACCAGAGGGCCTACCTCGGCAACGTCCAGGGGTTCACCGACAACCCGGCGTACCCCAACGTCGTCTTCGTGCACGACCTCATCCCCAGCGGGTGAGCTCGCGGCGCGCGCCGGGGTCAGCCGCGCACAGTACGGCTGACCCCGCCGCACCGGGGGACCCGGCCCTTCGGCGCGCCCATACGCGGGGGCGTCTCCTCGGCGTGGTCCAGCAGGGCCTGCGCGGTGCGGGCGTCCGAGAGGATCCGCTGGACCTGGTCGCCCGCGGGGAGCTGGCCGTGCTTGGCCAGCTCGTGGCGGAGGAAGGTCAGAGGAGCCGCGTCGCCCTGGTCATCGGCGGCGACGGTCGCGCGGGCGGCGGTGAGGAGCCCCAGGTAGTACGACCGCAGGGCGGCCTCGCGCATCCGGATCTGCTCCAGGTCGTCGAGCAGGATCCGGGCGAGCTCCAGCAGCTCGCTCGGGTGTCCGGCCTCGGCCGCGATGTGGGCCCGGATGTCGTCGAACTCCGACCGCGTCATGATGGCCACCTCCAGCGTCGGAAGTCCGGGCAGCCGGGTTGGCGCCGAACGGAGACTTCCGCATCGTCTTCGTAGCGCGGGGCGATTGCGGGCGACTTGACGTTCGGTTGCGTGGGGAGGGACCACTCCGCGAGGGCCCTTTTCGTACCGGACACAGACGTCGCCACCATGGTGCCGCGCCTCATGCCGTGCCTCCCCGATCCTCCGCGCCATGTCGGCGTGATCGCCGTAGCGCTATTTAGATGCCTGAGAGCCGGATCCGGTTGTCTTCTACCCCCTCGCGTGTTTTGCGCGGCTGAGCGGGGAGCCGGGAGGGGGCCGGCACCGATGCGAGGTTGCGATCGCTGAGATGGGTGCTGTGGGGAATGAACGCGAACAGTGGGGCACTCATCGGCGATTGGGTCTTGTGGTGTTCGAGTGCTGGTAATCTTTCGTTGTCGGCGCGGTTCGGCGCGGCTCCTCTCGATCATCTCGGTGGTTGTGTGGTGCCTGCGTGTCCGTCGCCGGTGATCTCTTTGTCTTGGCCGGATTCTTCCGCTGGTTTGTGCTGGTGGGGGAGTTCGGGTAAGGTCGAGGGGTTGCCCCGGAGACGGGGCGTCGAATTCCTATCGGTTGGCGGGTTTCGAGTCAAATGGATCCGAATCGGGTCGGTTTGACAGAAATCTTCCAGGCGGCGAGAATAGAGACACAACGAAATGAACGCCCCGGAGTTCGGGTCTCGCGGTTTGCGGGTTCGGGTGATGGTGATCGCGTCCGTTTCTTGAGA
>NZ_JAFCNB010000020.1 GCF_017896165.1 Microbispora oryzae | reverse complement strand
GGTCACTCACGTGTTACTCACCCGTTCGCCGCTCGAGTACCCCGAAGGGCCTTTCCGCTCGACTTGCATGTGTTAAGCACGCCGCCAGCGTTCGTCCTGAGCCAGGATCAAACTCTCCAAACAATGCTGAAAAATTCAACCCCAGCAGCACCCCAAACACATTTGGGATGCCACAAAGGAATCCGTCATAAATGACGGGGTTCATGCATAAATGCACTGGCTTTTAACACGCTGTTGAGTTCTCAAGAAACGGACGCGATCACCATCACCCGAAACCCGCAAACCGCGGGACCCGAACTCCGGGGCGTTCATTTCGTTGTGTCTTAATTC
Organism: Microbispora oryzae; assembly: GCF_017896165.1. GTDB lineage: Bacteria > Actinomycetota > Actinomycetes > Streptosporangiales > Streptosporangiaceae > Microbispora > Microbispora oryzae. The sequence continues at coordinate 125,402 of NZ_JAFCNB010000020.1, read as the reverse complement.
TGGCTAATTCCCTGATTTCTGTCAAATCCGCTCTTTCGAGCCGATTTTCCAGAAATCCGACTTTCACCGGAATTTCGACCGCCCCGTCTCCGGGGCAACCCCTCGACCTTACCCGAACTCTCGCACCGGTACAAACCGGCGGAAGAGCACGACCAAGAACAAGAGATCATCGGCGACGAACACGCAGGCACCACATAACCACCGAGATGATCGAGAGGAGCCGCGCCGAACCGCGCCGACAACGAAAGATTACCAGCACTCGAACACCACGAGACCCAACTTGCTCAAGGCCCTCGTCTCCTGCCGGCGTATCCACTGGTCGCCGCAGAACGCCGCCCATCGGGCCGTGTCGCAAAGGATTCCTTCACGGGCACGGTCGGCTCGCGGTCCGGCATCTGTCCCGCCATCCGCATTGCCCTGAGCGGTTGTCCACAGGGTGAGGCGGCGAGCCGTACGGACACCGTCGCGAACATAGACTTTGGCGGGTGAGCGAGATGCCGCCTGTGGCGAAGAGGGTTCCGGTCGAGCGCACGCATCACGGCGACACCGTGATCGACGAGTACGCGTGGCTGCTCAAGAAGGACGACCCTGACACCATCGCGTACCTGGAGGCGGAGAACGCCTACACCCAGGAGCGGACGGGGCACCTGAAGGATCTGGAGGAGGCCGTCTTCCAGGAGATCAAGGGCCGCACCCTGGAGACGGACCTGTCCGTGCCCACGCGCAAGGGCGCCTGGTGGTACTACTCACGCACCGAGGAGGGCAAGCAGTACGGCATCCAGTGCCGCGTGCCCGCCGACGGCGACGACCCGCCGGTGCTGACACCGGGTGAATCCCTTCCCGGCGAGCAGGTCCTCCTGGACGGCAACGAGCTGGCGGGCGACAGCCCCTTCTTCTCCATCGGGACCAGCGCGGTGAGCCCCGACGGCACGAAGCTCGCGTACTCCACCGACTATCGGGGCGACGAACGCTTCACCCTTCGTTTCAAGAGCCTGGAGACCGGCGAGTCCCTCCCGGACGAGATCCCCGACGTCTTCTACGGAGGCGCCTGGTCGGCGGACGGCTCCACGTTCTTCTACACGAAGGTCGACGACGCCTGGCGGCCCCACCAGGTCTACCGCCACACCCTCGGCTCCGACGAGGACGTGCTCGTCTATCAGGAGGACGACGAGCGGTTCTGGATCGGCATCGGACTCACCCGCAGCGAGCGCTACCTGGTCCTCAGCGCCGGCAGCAAGATCACCAGTGAGGTCCGGATCCTGGACGCGAACGAGCCGGCCGGGCGGTTCGAGGTGGTGCGACCGAGGCGGACCGGCGTCGAGTATTCGCTCGACCACGCGGGCGACCGGTTCCTCGTGCTCCACAACGACGGTGCGGTGAACTTCGAGCTCGCCACCGCGCCGGTCGACCACCCCGCCGACTGGAGCCCGTTCATCGACCACCGGGACGACACCCGGCTGCTCGACGTCGACGCGTTCAAGGACCACACCGTCGTCCACTTCCGCCGCGACGGCCTGACCGGCATCCGCATCCTGCCCGGCGACGGGCGCGAGCCATACGAGATCTCCTTCCCTGAGCCTCTGTACGACGCCGCCCCGACCGGGAATCCCGAGTTCGAGACGGGACGGCTCCGGCTCGCCTACACGTCGATGGTCACTCCGCCGTCCGTGTACGACTACGACCTCGCGACGGACGAGCTGATCCTCCTCAAGCAGCGGCCGGTGCTCGGCGGCTACGACCCGGGTGACTACGAGCAGTTCCGCGAGTGGGCGACGGCCGAGGACGGCACCAGGGTCCCGGTGTCGATCGTCATCAAGAAGGGCACCGACCGTCCCGCGCCGACCCTGCTCTACGGGTACGGAAGTTACGAGACCTCCATCGATCCGTACTTCTCGGTGGCGAGGCTCTCGCTGCTCGACCGCGGGTTCGTCTTCGCCGTCGCGCACGTGCGGGGAGGCGGCGAGATGGGCCGCCGGTGGTACGAGGACGGCAAGCTGACCCACAAGAAGAACACCTTCAGCGACTTCGTCGCGTGCGCCCGGCACCTGAAGAAGGGCGGCTGGTCGAGCGAGATCGTGGCCCGTGGCGGCTCGGCCGGGGGTCTGCTCATGGGCGCGGTCGCCAACCTCGCTCCCGAGGACTTCGCCGGCGTGGTGGCCGAGGTCCCGTTCGTGGACGCGCTCAACACCATCCTCGATCCGACGCTGCCGCTCACCGTGATCGAGTGGGACGAGTGGGGTGACCCGCTGCACAACCCCGAGGTGTACGAGTACATGAAGTCCTACTCGCCGTACGAGAACGTGGACGGCAGGGCGTACCCCCCGATACTCGCGATCACCAGCCTGAACGACACCCGCGTCCTCTATCACGAGCCCGCGAAATGGATCGCGCGGCTGCGTGCGACGGCGGCCGGCGGGCCGTTCCTGTTGAAGACCGAGATGGGCGCCGGCCACGGCGGCCGCAGTGGCCGCTACGACGCCTGGCGCGAGGAGGCGTTCGCGCTCTCCTGGATCCTTGACCGAGTGGGAGTGACGCAGTGAGCTACGTGGCAGCCGAGGGCCGATACCGGTCCATGCCGTACAACAGGACCGGACGGAGCGGGCTCAGGCTGCCCGCCGTGTCGCTCGGCCTGTGGCACAACTTCGGCGACGACAAGCCGATCGAGACCCAGCGGGCGATTCTGCGCCGCGCCTTCGACCGTGGCGTCACGCACTTCGACCTGGCCAACAACTACGGCCCGCCCTACGGTTCCGCGGAGATCAACTTCGGGCACATCTACCAGCAGGATTTCGCCCGGTACCGGGATGAGCTGATCATCTCGACCAAGGCGGGATATGACATGTGGCCCGGCCCCTATGGCGAATGGGGTTCCCGCAAGTACCTGCTGGCCAGCCTCGACCAGTCGCTGAAGCGGATGGGCCTCGACTACGTCGACATCTTCTACAGCCACCGCTTCGATCCGGAGACCCCGCTTGAGGAGACGATGGGCGCGCTGGCCCACGCCGTCCGCTCCGGCAAGGCTCTCTACGCCGGGATCTCGTCGTACTCTCCGGAGCGCACGCGGGAGGCCGCGCACATCCTCAGGGACATGGGCGTTCCGCTGCTGATCCATCAGCCGTCCTACTCCATGCTCAACAGGTGGATCGAGGACGGGCTCCTCGACGTGCTGGCGGAGGAGGGCGTCGGGTGCATCGCGTTCTCTCCCCTGGCCCAGGGCATGCTCACCGATCGTTATCTCGGCGGCGTCCCGAAGGATTCCCGGGCGGCGCAGGGCAAGTCACTCGACCCCACGCTGTTGACCGATGACGCGCTCGGGCACATCCGCAGGCTGAACGAGATCGCCCGGGGGCGGGGCCAGACCCTCGCGCAGATGGCTCTGGCCTGGGCTCTGCGAGACAGCCGGGTGACATCGGTGCTGATCGGCGCCAGCAGCGTCGGGCAGTTGGACGACAGCCTCGACGCGGTCAACCGTCTCGACTTCACGGCGGACGAGCTCGACATCATCGAGAAGGACGCCGTGGAATCCGGCATCAATCTCTGGGCGGCCTCCAGCGCCCACTGATCGGTGTATCCGGCCGGCTCCTCGATCAGACCGGTCAGGACTCGTCCCGTGGCGAGTCGTCCGGGGGCCGCCGGCCGGGGATGACGACCCGGAAGGCCGCGCCCTGTCCCGGCTCCGTCGACAGCTCGACCCGCCCACCGTGAGCGGCGACAATCGACTGGACGATCGCGAGCCCGAGGCCCGCGCCCGCGCCGCCGGTTCGGGTGCGTGAGTCGTCCGTCCGGTAGAAGCGGTCGAAGACCTTCGCCGCCTCCTCCGGGGGGAGGCCCGGCCCGTTGTCGGCGACCACCAGCACCCCGTCGTCCCCCACCCGGCCGACGCCGAGGCGTACGGGAGTGCCCGGCGGGGTGTGGGTGACCGCGTTTCCCACCAGGTTGGACACGACCTGCCGCAGGCGGGCCTCGTCGCCGACCACCTGGGCCTCGCCGGGAAGGCCGCCGTCCGGGCCGGTCAGGGCGACCGGGCGGGCGGCGTCGAGCGCACGCAGGTCGTGGAGGGCGTCGGCGGCGAGCGTCCGCAGATCCATCGGGGCGAGGTCCATCGGCAGGGCGTCGTCGCCCTCGTCGAGACGGGCCAGCAGGAGCAGGTCCTCCACGAGCCTGCCCAGCCGGTCGGCCTCGCTCTCGATGCGCCGCAGTGTCCGGGTGGCGTCGGTCAGGCCGCCCATCCGGTGCAGCTCGGCGAATCCCTTGATCCCGAAGAGCGGTGTGCGCAGTTCGTGGCTCACGTCCGCGACGAAACGCCGCATCCGCGCCTCGGACCGCTCCCGTTCGGCGAAGGCCGACTCAAGCTGGGCGAACATGCCGTTCAGTCCACCCGCCAGGCGACCGATCTCGGTGGTGGCGGAGGCCGGCGCGGGCACCCGGCGGGACAGGTCTCCGGCCGCCACCGCGGCCGCCGTCTCCTGGATCTCGCGCAGCGGCCGCAGCCCCCGGCCCATCGCGAACCTTCCCACCATGGCGAGGCAGATCATCAGGAGGGTGGCGGTGACGGCGCACACGATGGTGAGGCGACCCACCGTCGACCGCACGCCGGCCAGGGAGACCGCGACCACGACGCTCCCGTCTCCGGCCGCGATCCCGGCCGGCGGCCTGATCATCTGGTCGAGTGGCAGAGCCACCGCTCGCCAGTCACCCCTCCCCTCCGACGGCGGCACATCGAACGGCTGCCCGCCGAGCCGCGCTACGGCCGCCGTGTCGAGGCGCGGAATCCGGGGGATCGTCGCCACCTTCGGCTGTCCGGCGCCGGCGTCGTCTCGCAACGTGCCGTCCGCGGCCAGGTAGGCCACGTACGCCTGGTCGATCATGTCCAGGCCGGGCAGCGTCACCGGCTGCCGCCGTGCGGGGTCGCGGAGCGCGAACAGGTCAGGGGACACCCGTGACATGAGTGCCGCGATCGGGGCGAGCTGCTGGTCCACCCGGTGGATCAGGTGCGAACGGAGCGTGGTGACCGCGACAGCGCCGCTCACGGAGAGGCCGGCGAACAGCAGGGCCATCGCGATCAGCAGCAGGCGCCCTCGCAACGACAGGCCTCCCGGCCGGGTGCCCGGCCAGAACCGGGCCGCGTAGGACAGTCGACTGCCCTGGGCGCTCCGCGGGAACGTCCCTTTGGGGATCACCGGCGGGTTTCGCGGAGCACGTAGCCCACGCCGTGCCGGGTGTGGATCAACTTGGGCTCGGTCGTGTCGACCTTGCGCCGCAGATAGCTGACGTAGGTGTCCACGATGCTGGAGTCTCCGGCGAAGTCGTAGTGCCAGACGTGGTCGAGGATCTGGGCCTTCGAGACGACCCTGCCGGCGTTCAGGACCAGGTAGTGGAGCAGGCGGAACTCCGTGGGCGACAGCCGTACCGGATGTCCCGCCCTGATCACCTGCTGCGCGTCCGGGTCGAGCTCGAGGTCGGCCACCCGCAGGGTCCGGTCGTCGGGGGCCAGCCCCGCGCGGCGCAGCACGGCCTCGATCCTGGCGAGCAGTTCCTCCAGGTCGAACGGCTTGGTCACGTAGTCGTCGCCGCCCAGCCGTAGCCCGTTGATCTTGTCGGCCGTGGCGTCGCGGGCCGTCAGGAACAGCACCGGCATCTGCCCCGGCCAGCCCCCGGTCAGCGGACGGGGCAGTTCCCGCAGACGGCGGATCACCTCGAATCCATCCATGTCGGGCAGCATGACGTCGAGCAGCACCAGGTCGGGGGGCTCGGCACAGGCGGCGTCGAGGGCCTCGGCTCCCGTCGCCGCCGAACCGACCGTGTAACCCGCGAAGCGCAGCGTGGCCGAGAGCAGTTCCCGCACAGTGGGCTCGTCGTCCACCACCAGCAGGCGCTGCCTGTCCGCGGCCCCTCCCACGGCGTTCCTCCTCACCACGAACTCACGAAATCACGGACTCACGGACTCACGGACCCACGGACCACCGCGAGGGCCACATCACGCCGTTCGAGGATAGGGACCGGCCGAATAAGGTCCGCGTACGCGCGCGGCCCGTCAGACGTCCCGTTTCCTGAAGAGCGCCATCGCCCCCACGAGGAACGCCAGCACCGCGACGGTGAGCAGGGCGCCCCCGCCGAGCGCGGAGGGTCCGCCGGCGGGAGGGTGGACCGAGAACAGGCGAACGCCGGCCGCTGTCGGCCACCACGTCACCATCCAGAGCGCCAGGCCTTTGGGAAACAGCGAGGCCATTCCCGGCAGGAGGATGAGCAGCGCCGCCGCCCAGACCGCCCCGGCCGACCTGCGCAGCAGGAAGCCGAGCCCCACGCCGAACACGCCGAGCAGCCCGAAGAACACGCCGGCACCCGCGATCGCTCCTGGGACGCCGGGGTCGCCGATCCTGGCGACGGGTGCGCCGTTCGCGGCGAGGGCGGCCTGGGCGACGAGGAACGACGTCAGGGCGATGAGCGGCCCGGCGAGGCAGAGGACGGCGCCCGCGACGACGGCCTTCGCCGCGACGAGGGATCGCCTGCGCGCGACGGCGGTCACGCTCACGCGGATCGTGCCCGAGGCGTATTCGGAGGTCACGGCCAGCACGCCGACGGCGTTCGCGAGCACCCCGGCGAGCAACAGGCTGCGGAATCCGGGGTCGGTCGGGTCGAACGCCGCCTGATCGGCGGCCGTGGCGGCGGTGTACTGGCGGGCGGAGGCCGTACCGAACAGGAAGGCGTACACGGCGGCCACGACGAACGCGCCCGCCAGCAGCCACACGGTCGCCCGGATGCTGCGGAACTTCGTCCACTCGGAGAGCAGGACGCGATACGGGAGCACGGCGCTCCTTCGCGACTCGGCGGTGGGCGCGACGGGGTCTCGCGTGATCATGACGGACCTCCGGCGGCCGTGAACTCCACGCTGTCGCGGGTGATGTCCAGGTAGGCCTCTTCCAGGGACTGCTGCGGGGTGAGCTCGTGCACCGCGATCCCGCAGGTCAGGGCGGCACGGCCGATCTCCGCACCGGAGAGCCCGATCACCGTGAGGGCGTCTCCCTCCTCTGGCCGCACGGTCGCTCCGGCGGCGCGAAGACGGTCCGTGAGCCGCGCCGCGTCCTCTCCGGGCCGCACCCGCACGAGAACGGCCTGCACCGAACGGGACCGCAGGAACGCGTCGAGCCCGGTGTCGACGATCAGCCGCCCCCGGCCGATGACGATCAGGTGATCGGCGGTGAGCGCCATCTCGCTCATCAGGTGACTGGAGACGAGTACGGTACGGCCCTCGGCCGCCAGGCCGCGCATGAACTCCCTGATCCAGCGGATCCCCTCGGGATCGAGCCCGTTGACCGGCTCGTCGAGCAGCACGACCGGCGGATCGCCCAGCAGGGCCGCGGCGATGCCGAGCCGCTGCCGCATGCCCAGCGAGAAGCCACCGGGACGGCGCCGGGCGACCTCGGCGAGGCCGACGAGTTCGAGCACCTCGCGGATCCGCCGCCGCCCGATGCCGTTGCTCTGGGCCAGCCAGAGCAGATGGTCGGCGGCTCTGCGCCTCGGGTGGACGGCGTGCGGATCGAGCAGCGCGCCCACCTCGTGCAGCGGCGCGGGGAGGCCGGCGTACGGCCGTCCGCCGACGGTGGCGCTTCCGCTCGTCGGCCGGTCCAGGCCGAGGATCATCCGCATGGTGCTCGTCTTGCCCGAGCCGTTCGGGCCGAGGAAACCGGTGACGACGCCGGGCCGCACGTCGACGGTGAGCCCGTCCACCGCGGTGACCTCGCCGTACCGCTTGGTCAACTGCCGTAGCTCAATCATGCGAGGAAGGCTGGCGCACGGGCCTTCACGACGGATGAGAGGTTCTGCGGGCGTTCTGTGAGCCGGGCCCGTTCCGTTCCCGCCCCACCTGCGCGGCGGCCGTGCCCGCCCGTCCGGGCGCGGGCGGATTCACAGAGAACGCACAGAAGTCAGATGGCGTCGTGGCGCTGCAGGTAAGCGAAGGAGGCCCAGCCCGGCAGGACCGGAAGCCAGAAGGTCATCAGCCGGAAGAGCAGCACGGCGGAGGTCGCCACCGGATTGGCCAGGCCCGCGACCGTCAGCCCCAGCGACAGCGCCGTCTCGACCGCGCCCAGGCCTCCGGGGGTGGGGGCGGCGGAGCCGATCGCGTTGCCCGCGAGGAAGACCACGGCGACCGCGGTGAAACTGATGTCGCCGCCGAACGCGCGGACGCAGCAGCTGAGGCAGATCACGAAGGAGATGGTCAGCAGCAGCGTCCCGCCGACGGCCTCGGCGACCTTGCGCGGCGACTGCACGACGTCGAGCAGCCGGGGGATCACGCCGGAGAACAGCGCCCGGACCCGGGTGGTCAGCACCCGGCGCAGCGGCCGTACGGCGAGGATGATCAGGAACACCACGGCGACGGCCAGCAGCGCGACGAGCAGGCCCCGCGACGGCGTGAGCGACGGAGCCGCCTGGGTGCCGGTGAGATAGCCGAAGAGCAGGAGCAGCATGATGTGGGAGGTCAGCCCGACCACCTGGGAAGCCCCGACGCTGGTCACCGCCGCACCCGGGGGCACCCCGCGTTTCTGCAGGTAGCGCGTGTTGAGCGCGACTCCGCCGATGGCCGCGGGGGCGACCAGCTTCACGAACGACCCGGCGAACTGCGCGAGCATGGTGCGGCCGAGTGGCAGCGGCTCCGGGACGAACCCTCTCAGCAGGATCGCGGCGGCCAGATAGCTGAGAACGGCCGCGAGCAGCGCGGCGCCGCCCCAGGCCCAGTTTGCGGTGGTCACGACCGAGACCACGTTCACCTGACTGAGCTGGGGAAGCAGGATGTAGAGGGCGATGGCGCCGGCGATGATCGTCACCAGCGTGCGCGGCCGGAAACGTTCGAGCCTGACCTCCTCGACGGTGGCCTGCGGTTCGAGCGCGACGATCTGCTCGCGGATGGCGGGCAGGAGGTTTCTGTCCCTCCGCGCCGCCGCCCTGATCTCGCGGCTCAGCGCGATGCGCTGGAGCAGCGGAAGCGCGCCGGCCAGGGTGTCCGCGCCAAGGACCGGGGCCGCCGACCGCACGGCGCGCTCGGGGCCGACCCGCATGCCCAGATAGGCGAGCAGCTGGGCGATGTCCAGGCGCAGCAGCAGGTCACCTGCCGCGATCTCGCCGCTGCGGGCGTCCAGCAGGATCACCCGCCCGGCGTCGTCGACGTGGATGCTCTCGCCGGTCAGATGCCGGTGGGCGAGGCGGTGCGCGTGCAGCAGCCGGACCTGCTCCCAGATCTGTGTCAGCAGCCGGTCGTCGACGTCCTCGTCGCGCAGGCCCGCGATCGGACGGGTCTCCACGTGCTCGTACGCGAGCAGGGCCGCCTCGGTGCCGACCTCGCTGGTGCCGAGCAGCCGGGGCAGCCGTGCCCCCGCCGCCTGGGCGGCGTACGCCATCAGGGCCTCGCGCTCCAGCTCCGCCCGCAGGGAGCGGATGGCCTTCCGCCTGGTCTCGGTGTTGAGCCGGAAGCGGCGCCAGAGGCGGTAGAGCATGCCCGCCACCTGCCGGTCACGGTCGAGCACCGTGACGGCGAGCCTGCGGTCGTCGGCCAGGCCCACCAGGTAGCGGCGGCTGCCGGAGCTGTCGTCCTCCAGCCGCCGGGCGCTCACAGGCACGAAGCCGAGCCGCCGCAGGGCGGCCACCACCGCGCTGCCGGGCGGCCGGGTGTTCGCGCTGCCGATGCCGTACAGGGTGCCGAAGCCCACGGCGAGGCCCACGAGGTAGGTGAGGATCACGCCGAGCGCGGTGACCTTGGTGGCGGTGAAGAGCGCGAAAACGTCGAGCGCGAGCGCCGTCCACATGAGCGCGCGCCACCGTGTCCGCCGCGACATCCGTACGGCCGTGGCGTACGCGATGGCCGGGGTGAGCACGGTGTTGAGCGGCTCGACCTCCCGATTGCCGGTGAGGAGCTGCTTGAGGTCGGTCAGCCCGGACAGGATGATCCACTCGTCGATGGCGTACGAGATCAGCAGGGCGAGGATCGCGGCGATCAGGCCCTGGGTGACCCGCATGCCGTCGCGGTGGAACACCCGCTCGATCGCGAACGCGACCGGGACGATGAGCACGGAGACGCCGCCGAGCAGGCCGGCGGCTGCCGAGAGCACGTCGGGGGCCCGGCCGGTGCCCGCCTGGACGTCGATCTCAAGGCCGTTGAGCGTACGGCGCAGGGCCAGGGCGAGCAGCACGAAGGCCGCCAGCGACACGAGCGTGATGAGGAACCTCAGGGCGTCTGAGGGCCGGCGGATCCGCTGCGGCAGCAGAGGCTCGACGACGAGGACCTCTCCTGTGCCAGGCGTGTCCAGCGTTAGGTCCTGCTCCTTGATGCCTCTCACCACCAGCGATTCTGTGCGATCTTCGCACTCGGTGTCCACAATTGACGCATGCGTATTTCCGTGGCCGCAGACAGCCTCGACGGCATCGCTCCCACTCTGGTGGCCGAGGTGGAACGGCGCGGCCATACTCTGACACTCTATGGAGCGCTGGCTCCAGATGGCCGGGCCGATTGGGCGTGGTGCTGTGCCGCCGCCGCCGAAGACGTGGCGACCGGACAGGCCGACCAGGCGATCGTGTGCTGCTGGACGGGGACGGGCGCGTCCATCGCGGCCAACAAGGTGCCCGGAGTGCGGGCCGCCCTGTGCGTCGACGCGGCGACGGCCGCCGGGGCGCGCACCTGGAACGACGCGAACGTGCTGGCCCTCAGCCTGCGCCTCACGTCCGAGCCGCTCATGATCGAGATCCTGGACGCGTGGTTCGCCAGCCGGCCGAGCACCGATCCGCGGGACGCCGCCAACATCGCCCGTCTGGACGAGATCTCCTGAGGCGCGCCGCCGTCGTCCACAGGTGAACGGTTGTCCCCAGGATGCCGGGCGGCTTCTCGGCGTCCGGACGCCCAGGTTACGGTCGTATGCATGAGCGAGTCCCTCACCGTTCTCGGCGCCTGCCCCCTCGACTGCCCCGACACCTGCTCCTGGGCCGTCACCGTCAAGGACGGTGAGGCCGTCGCGATGCGCGGCAACCGCGATCACCCCTACACCCGTGGCTCCCTCTGCGTGAAGGTGAACCGCTATCTGGAGCACACGCGGGCGACCGACCGTATTGTGCACCCCCTGCGTCGCACGGGTCCCAAGGGGTCGGGCCGATTCGAGCGGATCACCTGGGACGAGGCGCTGACGGAGATCTCCACCCGGCTCTCCACGATCATCGAGGAGCACGGCGGCGAGGCCATCTGGCCCTACCAGGGGACCGGCACGCTGGGCTACATCCAGGGCGAGTCGGGGGAGGCCGGGCGGCGGTTCTGGAACGTCCTCGGCGCCTCCAGGCACGACCTCAACATCTGCTCGCGCGCGGGCAACGTCGGCCTGCGATACGTGAACGGCACCCCCGGCGGCATGGACCCCGAGACGTTCGCGCTGTCGAAGCTGATTCTCCTGTGGGGCACGAACACGCTCACCAGCGGCCACCACCTGTGGAAGTTCATCCAGGACGCGCGGGCGGCGGGCGCGTACGTCGTCGCCATCGATCCGGTCAGGACCCGAACGGCCGACCAGGCCGACGAGCACCTGCCGATCCGGCCGGGCACGGACGCGGCGCTCGCGCTCGGCCTTCTGCACGTGGTGCTCGACGAGGGCGCCGAGGACCGCGACTACATCGAACGGCACACGCACGGCTGGGACGAGTTCGAAGCCGAGATCAGGAGGTATCCGGTCGAGCGGGTCGCGGAGATCACCGGGCTGCCGGTGGACCGGATCAGGGCCCTCGGCCTGCGGCTCGCGCACACCCGGCCCACCGGCATCCGCGCCACGATGGGCATCCAGCGCCACGAGGGCGGAGGCGCGGCCATGCGGGTCATCGCCTGCATCCCCGGGGTGACGGGCGACTGGCGTCATCCCGGCGGCGGGGTCGCCTACTCGACCAGCGCCCACGTGCCGCTCCGCGCCGACACCCGGGAGGACCTGCTTCCCCACCCGGTCAGGACGCTCACCATGACCCGCCTTGCCGACGACCTCGACGCGTCGGTGAAGTGCCTGTGGGTCTACGCCGCCAACCCGCTCGGCTCGACGTCCGACCAGAACCGGATCAGGGCCGCGATGGCGCGGGACGACCTGTTCACGGTCGTCATGGAGCAGTTCCCGACCGACACCGTCGACTACGCCGACATCGTGCTGCCGGCGACGATGCAGATCGAGCACCTGGACGTGCACGCGGGCTACGGGCACATGTACCTGATGTGGAACGAGCCCGCGGTCGCGCCGCCCGGGGAGTGTCTGTCGACGACCGAGACGTTCCGGCGCCTCGCCCGGCACATGGGCCTGACCGAGCCCTCGCTGTACGACAGCGACCTGGAGCTCGCCGAGCAACTCCTCGGGCCCGCGGGCGTCTCCCTGGAGGAGATCCGCAAGCAGGGCTGGGTGCGGCTCCCGGTCGCCGACCCGTTCGTGCCCTTCACCGACGGCTTCCCGACCCCGAGCAGGCGCCTGGAGTTCGTCTCGGAGCGGGCCGAGGCCGACGGGCTCCCCAGGGTGGCGGGCTACGTGCCGTCGTACACGGCCCGGACGGCCCCGGCCGACCGGCCCCACCCGCTCACTCTGGTCACACCGGCCGCGCACACGTTCCTGAACACGACCTTCGGCAACAACCCGGAGCTGCTGCGGAGGTCGAAGGGGCCCCGGGTGCTGGTGAACGAGGCCGACGCCGCCCCCCGGGGACTGCGGGACGGAGAGCCGGCCAGGGTGTTCAACGCGAACGGCGAGTTCACCGCGTACGTCGAGGTCAGCGATCGGGTGGCGCCCGGAGTGGTCGCCGCGCCGAAGGGGCACTGGCCCAAGCTGTCGCCGGGGGGCGCCAACCCGAACGCCGTGGTGGACGAGCGTGACGCCGACATGGGCAAGGGCGCCGTCTATCACGACAACTACGTGGACGTCGCCCCTCTCTGACGGCACCGCTCTCTGACGGCACCGCTCTCTGACGGCACCGCTCTCTGACGGCACCGCTCTCTGACGGCACCGCTCTCTGACGGCACCGCTCTCTGACGGCACCGCTCTCTGACGGCACCGCTCTCTGACGGCCCTTCTGACGGCGGGTGCTCTGGTGGCGCCCCTCTGACGGCGCCCCTCCGACTGGGGGCGCTCCGGCGGCGCCTATCCAGGGGGCCTCAGGGGTCGGTCAGGGACGTTCCGGATACCGTGCGCGGGCGGGCCGAGAGAGTCTGATGGCATGAACGAACTGACCCGAATGGACGAGATGTCCCTGGCCGGGGCGGCCCTGCGCGGCGCGCCCTGGCGGGCCGCGGCGATCACCGGCGGAGCGGTCGCGGCCATGAGCCTCATCCTGGGCGTGATCCTGCCCGGATCCCCCGACCTCACCTGGGCCCTCTGCTCGGGGATCAGCCTCTTCACCTGGGTGGCCGCCATCGGCTCGATCTCCCGGCCGCAGGACGGCGACCGGGCGACCCGGCAGGCGCGGCTGTGGGCCCTGCGCCACCCCTGGCGGTTCTCCCTCTACCCGGGGCTGGGCGCGACCGCGCTCATGTACCCGATCCAGCTCGTCTTCGACCACGAGGGCGTCTTCGGAGCGGCGTGGGACGCCGTCTGGGGCGGGGTGTGGGTGCTGCTGGTGACCGGCGTCATCACGCTGGCGATGCGGGGCCGCGCCAAGGCGTCGTGACCCGGCGGGCCCACGGTCGCATGGCCCGGCCGGGCACACCGGCAAGTCCCGGGCAGACCCGGGCAGACCGGGCACACCGAGCGGCTCAGTCGCCGGCGCGCTCGGCCTCGCTCCGGCACACGCAGAACTCGTTGCCCTCGGGGTCGAGGAGGGTGACCCAGCCGAGGCCGTCGGCGGTGCGATGGTCCTCGTACGACTTGGCCCCGAACCCCAGCAACCGTTCCACCTCCTGGTCACGTGTGCGGCCCCCGGACGGGCGCAGGTCGAGGTGGAGCCGGTTCTTGACGGTCTTCCCGTCGGGGACCTTGATGAAGAGCAGGTGCGGCGGGCCGCCGGGCCGGTCGAGCATCACTTCCTCGTCATCCGGTTCCGAGTCGACGAGGGGCCAGCCGAGAACCTCGCTCCACCACTGCGCGAGTTCATAGGGCCGGGCGGAGTCGAAAGTGATCGTGTAGGCAATCATCGCCACAGCCAAACCGACACCGGCAAAACCCGTCAACAGGTTATTTCGGCGTACCAGGCAGGCCGGGCCGCCGCCGTCCCGCCGGCGGGCGACGGGCGACGGGAAAGGCGGCGAGGCGGGGCCAGGACCGGCGTCCGGGCACCTGCGGCCCTCCACCCCGGCGGCCGACATAAATCATGCGTGCGGGTGGTTACTGACCGGTAGCAATGGTTTATAGTTACTCATCAGTACGTTACCGGGCCTTGTTCTAGGAGCGCACACGATGGGTCACTACAAGAGCAACCTTCGCGACCTGGAGTTCAACCTTTTCGAAGTCTTCGACCGGCAGGAGATCCTGGGCACCGGGCCGTTCGAGGACGTCGACGAGGACACCGCGCGCAGCGTGCTTGACGAGGTGAACAGGCTGGCGACCGGCCCCATCGCCGAGTCGTTCGAGGACGCCGACCGCCATCCTCCGGTGTTCGATCCCGCGACCCGTCAGGTGACGATGCCGGAGAGCTTCAAGCGGTCGTACCAGGCCTGGGTGGACGCCGAGTGGTGGCGACTGGAGCTCCAGCCCGAGCTGGGCGGCACGCCCGCGCCGCGCAGCCTGGTGTGGTCGATGGCCGAGCTGGTGCTGGGGGCCAACCCGGCCGTGTGGATGTTCGCCTGTGGCCCGGCGTTCTGTCACCTGCTGTACGAGCTGGGCACGCCCGAGCAGAAGCGGTTCGCCGAGCTGGCCGTCGAACGACGCTGGGGCGCCACGATGGTGCTGACCGAGCCGGACGCCGGCTCCGACGTCGGCGCCGGCCGCGCCCGCGCCCTACAGCAGCCGGACGGCACCTGGCACGTCGAAGGTGTGAAGCGCTTCATCACCAGCGCGGAACACGACATGGCGGAGAACATCTTCCACCTCGTGCTGGCCCGCCCCGAGGGGCACGGGCCGGGCACGAAGGGGCTGTCGATGTTCCTGGTGCCGAAGTTCCTCGTCGACCTGGAGACGGGTGAGCTGGGCGAGCGCAACGGCGTCTACGTCACCAACGTCGAGAAGAAGATGGGCCTGAAGGTCTCCACGACCTGCGAGCTCACGTTCGGCGACCGGCATCCGGCCGTCGGCTACCTCGTGGGCGACGTCCACGAGGGCATCAAGCAGATGTTCATGATCATCGAGCACGCCCGGATGATGGTCGGCACGAAGGCCATCGCGACTCTCTCGACCGGCTACCTCAACGCGCTCGACTACGCCAAGAGCCGGGTCCAGGGGGCCGACCTCACCCGGTCGACCGACAAGACGGCCCCCCGCGTCACCATCACCCATCACCCCGACGTGCGCCGCGAGCTGATGCTGCAGAAGGCGTACGTCGAGGGAATGCGCGCGCTGGTGATCTACACCGGCACGATCCAGGACACGATCCTCGTCGCGGAGTTCGAGGGCCGCCGCGACCACGACGCCGAGGCGCTCAACGACCTGCTGCTCCCGATCGTCAAGGGCGTCGGCTCCGAGCGGTCGTACGAGCTGCTCGCGCGGTCGCTGCAGACCCTCGGCGGCTCGGGATTCCTGCAGGACTACCCGATCGAGCAGTACATCCGCGACTCGAAGATCGACTCCCTCTACGAGGGCACGACGGCCATCCAGGGCCTCGATCTGTTCTTCCGCAAGGTCCTCAGGAACCAGGGGGCGGCGCTCGGCGCCCTGCTCGGGGAGATCCGCGCCTTCGCGACCTCCGACGCGGGCAACGGACGGCTCAAGGTCGAACGCGGCCTGCTGGAGGAGGCCGCCGGCGAGGTCAGGGCGATGGCCGACACGATGGCGGGCTGGGCGCTGGGCTCGCTGGAGACCCCGCAGGAGGTCTACCGGGTCGGGCTGAACACCACCCGTTTCCTGCTGGCGCTCGGCGACCTGGTCATCGGCTGGCTGCTGCTGCGGCAGGCCGAGGTCGCGCTGAAGGCTCTGGGCGGCTCGAACGCCGACACCGCCTTCTACACCGGCAAGGTGGCCGCCGCGTCCTTCTTCGCCCAGACCGTGCTGCCGCGCCTGGCCGCCGAGCGACGGGTGCTCGCGTCCACCGGCCAGGACCTGATGGAGCTTCCGGAGGAGTCGTTCTGAGCCCGGGTACGGCCGCCGCCGACCCGGCTCCACGGCACTCGAAGAGCGGAGCCGCCTGAAGAGAAACCGCCTGATCGGTTCCTCAGTGGTTGTTGTGGAGGAGCGAGAGGGCCTTGTCGACGGCGGGGTCCTTGCCACGGGAAAGGGCGTCCGGAGTCAGGGGGGCTTGGTAGTCGGGCGCTACGCCGATGGTGGCGGCGACTTCCTTGTTGGCCTGGAGGTTGTGGGCGTTGGGGAGGCCCAGGGTGCTGTTGTCATCGAGTTGGTACTGGTAGAGAGGGCCGGAGGCGAAGCCCGCTGTGCGGGTGCCGACCAGAGTGCCCAGGTGCAGGTCCTTGACGGCGCCGGAGAACATGTCGCAGGCCGAGGCGCAGTTGCGGTCGGTGAGAACCGTCAGGGGAAGGTGCACCAGCGGCGTGTTGTCGGGATATTGGGCCGTGCAGTGGGAGTGAATGTCACAGAAGTAGGCGTAGGGCTTGCCGTGTTCCCAGGCTCCCAGCAGTTTCTCGAGTTCGGTGCCCAGACCGCCGCCGTTGCCGCGCAGGTCGAGGATGACTCCGCGCAGCTTGGCCTGGGCGCGCATGTCGGCGATGGCGGCGAGTACCTGGTCGGCCGTGCCGGGGGCGAAGGCGGACATCTGCACGTAGGCGACGTCGCCGTTCAGCAGCCGGGAATTCACGCTCGGCGGTGGCGGTGCGGAGCCGCCGGGCGGTGCGGGCGGCGAGGTCGGCGGCGAGAGAGTGACGCTGGAGGTCTCGCCGGTGGCCGGGTGGTGGAGTCGCAGTGTCACCGGGCTTTCCGGGCTGTTGATCCAGTCCAGCACGCCGGGCTGCATCGTGCCGTTGATGTACGGCGGAACCCCGTTGACCGTGATGATCTCGTCACCGGGACGGACGCCGGCGGTCGCCGCCGGTGAGCCGGGCTTCACCTCTGTCACGAACATCGGCCCTGACGCGGCGGGGTCCGGGCGGGTGCAGCACTGCACGCCGGAGACCTTGAAGCCGAGCGGCCCCGGGGCCGGGGCCGGGCCGTACTGCCACCTCGCGTGGTCGTCGTTGAGGCTGTCCACCATGCCGAGCATGGTCGCCGCGGCGATCGCCTGGCGGGCGGCCGGGCCGTCCGGCAGCCGCTTCTCGATCTTTGTGTAGACCGCGGCGAACGCGGCCCAGTCGGCCCTCCTGTCACCCGACAGGGCGGGCATGTTCGCGACGGCCTGATCGAGACCGCGGCGTTGCAGCTCTCGCGTGAGTGCGGAGAAGGCGGGGACCAGCAGCGCGCGGCTGTCGAGGACCGAGCCGCTGTAGTAGTGGTCGAAGATGCACCAGTAGGCCTGCTGCAGCGTGGTGATGGTGGTCGGTTTCTGCTGCGGCGACGTCGGGCCGTTCGAGGGGGCCAGCTGCACACAGCCGGCCGGCCGTCCGGTGGAGCCGTTCGCGGTGGCGGGGAGCCCGCCCGCAAAGACGGCGGCCGAGGCCACCACGGCGATCGCGGCGGTGACGGTTCGTTTCTTCATGGTCGTCAACGTTGGCGGTCGCGACGTTGCACGGCTGTGAGCCTGGACGCTAACCCCGGCGCAACACCCGGTGTGCTAGAGACGCCGTATGCGGATTTTGGTGGCCGAGGACGAGTGGATTCTCGCCGACTGGATCGCCGAGGGGTTACGTAAGTTCGCCATGGCGGTGGATGTCGTCTACGACGGGGAGGCGGCCGACGAGCACCTCGCGGTCCACGACTACGACGTGCTGGTGCTGGACCGGGATCTGCCTGGCGTGCATGGTGACGAGATCTGCCGGAGGCTGGCCCTGTCCGGGGCCGATGTCCGCATCATCATGTTGACCGCGGCGGCTTCGGTGCGGGAGCGGATCGAGGGCCTGGGCATCGGCGCGGACGACTACCTGCCCAAGCCGTTCGACTTCGGTGAGCTGGCCGCACGTGTCCAGGCCCTGGGCAGGCGCAGCCTGGCGCCCGTCCCACCGGTCCTCCAGCGAGCCGGCATCGTGCTGGACACCTACAGGCGCCAGGCGAGCCGCGATGGACGCTTCGTTCCGCTGTCGCTCAAGGAGTACGCCGTGCTGGAGGTCCTGCTGCGCGCCGACGGAGCCCCGGTCAGTGCGGAGAAGCTGCTGGAGCAGGCCTGGGACGAAAGCGCCGACCCGTTCACCACGGCCGTCCGCGTCGTCATCAACCGGCTGCGCACCAAGCTGGGCGACCCCCCGTGCATCCACACCGAGGCCGGGGTCGGGTACCGGCTGTGACCCGCCGTACCGTGCGGGCACGGTTGACCATCATCTACTGCGGCCTGTTCATGGCCACCGGCGTCATCCTGCTGGTCACCAGCAACCTGGTGCTGATGAACACGCTGGCGCGCCACACACCCGAAACGGCGCCCCTCACCGGCGTCCCGCCGGAAGGCACCCCCGCCCCCGGAACGGGCCCCATGGTGATCAAGCAGACCTTCCACGCCTTCAACGCCTCGGTGCTCCGCGATCAGTGGATCACCACGGGCGTCATCATGGCGGTGCTGATCCTGGTGTCGGTCATCGTGAGCTGGCGGCTGGCCGGCCGCGTGCTGCGGCCCCTGCATCACATCACCGCCACCGCCCGCAGGCTGTCGCTGTCCAACCTGCATGAACGGATCGCCCTGGCCGGCCCGGCCGACGAGCTGCGCGACCTGGCCGACACCTTCGACGGCATGCTGGAACGACTCCAGCACGCCGCCGACTCCCAGCGCCGGTTCGTCGCCAACGCCTCACACGAACTCCGCACGCCGCTGGCCATCCAACGCACAGTGCTCCAACTGGGCCTGGACGACCCGTCACCCGAGCAACTGGCCCGAGTCCGCGGCCAGCTGCTGGAGATCACCGCCCGCAGCGAAGCCCTGATCGAGGGCTTGCTGGTGCTGGCCCAGGGCGAGCGCGGACTCGAAGAGGTCGAACCAGTAGCGCTCGCCGACCTCGTCAGGCAGGTCGCATACGAGACCCCCGCCGAGGCCGTGACCCTGAGAGTCGACGCGGAGCCGTTCGACGTCATCGGCGATGAGGTACTGCTCGCCCGGCTCGTGGGCAACCTGGTGCACAACGCCGTCCGCTACAACCGGCCCGGCGGCGAGGTCGACGTGCGACTGTCCACCCAAGGGCTGCTGACCGTCCGCAACACCGGCCCCACCGTCCCGGAAGACCGCATCAACGAACTGTTCGAGCCTTTCCGCAGACTGGACCGAACCCGAACCCGAACGGGCTCGTCCGAAGGCGCAGGACTGGGCCTGTCGATCGTCGCCGCCATCGCCGAAGCCCACAGCGCCACCCTCGCCGCACACCCCAACCCCGGCGGCGGCCTGGAAGTCAACGTCCGCTTCCCCCAACACGCGGGCCAGAGCAACACCCCCGAAGCAGTCCGCCTCCGCCAACTGACCACGACGATCCCACTGAGCCAGAGGCCGTAGCCCCAAAAGAGGAGTCGTTCTGAGCCCGGGTACGGCCGCCGCCGCCGATCCGGCGGCCGTACCCGGACCCGGCCTCAGCCGGTCGCGGCGGGCAGTGGCCTGGCCGCGCCGTCGTCGTCGGTGTTGATGGTCGAGATGATCTCCTCGCGCTCCGGCGTGTTCTCCGGGCGGATGAAGCCGATGATCGTGAACAGCACCAGCGAGGTCGCCACCGGGGCGGCGGTCGCCACCGCCGTGGAGACGCCGCTGAGGCCGTAGTTGGTGAGCCAGAACATGAAGAGGCCGGCGGCCCAGGAGGTCAGCGCCGCCGTGGGGCCGGACCGGCGGAACAGCGGCAGCATGCCGAGCAGCAGCGGGATCGAGATCGGCCCGATCAGCCCGGCCACCCACTTGATCACGACGGTGATGATGTCCTTCAGCGCCGGGCTGTTGACCTGGGTCGCGACGCTCATCGACAGCGCGATGAACGCGACCGTGGTGACCCGGGCGGCGATCAGGCTCGCCCGGGTGTCCCAGGCGCGGGCCGCGCGCGAGAGCACCGGGATGACGTCCCGGGTGAACACCGAGGCGATCGCGTTCGCGTCGGAGGACGCCATCGCCATCGTGTGGGAGAAGAACCCGGCGACCACGAGCCCCAGCAGGCCGTGCGGGATGAGCTGGGTGGTCAGCAGCGCGTAGGAGTCGCTGGCGTCCGGCTTTGCGGCGTGGACGAGCAGCGGCGCGGCCCACATCGGGAAGAACAGCAGCAGCGGCCACACGGCCCACAGCACCGCCGACAGCCGCGCGCCGCGCGCCGCCTGGGCGGCGGTCGGGGCGGCCATGTAGCGCTGCGCCTGGTTCCACATGCCGCCGTTGTACTCGAACGTCTTGATGAACAGGAACGCGAGCAGGAAGGTCAGCGTGTAGGGCCCGTTGAGAGGATGGGCGTGTTCGGGCGGCAGCCGGTCCCACAGGCTCCCGATCGCGCCGATCCCGCCCAGCTTGCCGAGCACGGCGACGAGCATGACCAGCCCCGCGAGGAGCTGGATGACGAACTGCCCGAAGTCGGTGAGCGCGTCGGCCCACAGCCCGCCGACGGTGCAGTAGACGGCCGTGACGACGCCGGTGAGCAGGATGCCCTGGTTGAGCGACAGCCCGGTGAAGGTGGACAGCAGGGTGGCGATCGCCGCCCACTTCGCCCCGACGTCCACGATCTTCAGCAGGCCGCCGGACCAGGCGAGGGCCTGCTGGGTCGGCACGTTGTACCGCTGGGCCAGGAACTCCAGGGGCGAGCTCACCCGCAGCTTCGCCCTGACCCGGTTCAATCTGGGCGCGAACAGCACCGACCCGATGGCGACGCCGATCGCGATCGGGAAGGCCCAGGTGAAGTAGGAGGTCGCGCCGTAGAGGTAGGCGAGTCCCGCGTACCCGGTGAACATGACCGCGCTGTAGCCGGACATGTGGTGCGAGATCCCGGCCAGCCACCAGGGCATCCGGCCGCCGGCGGTGAAGAAGTCGCTGATGTCGCCGATGCGGCGGTGCGAGTAGACGCCGATCCCCACCATGACGACGAAGTAGGCGCCAAGAACGAGCCAGTCCAGTCCGGTCATGCGTGTCAGACCTCCGGGTGAATCTTCGGCACCCGGACCGTGAACCGCCTGGCCCCGCTACCATGCGCCCGTCCCGCCCCGCCCGTCAACGACGGGCACATGGGTCAGCGACGCCAGTAAGACCGGCGCGGCGCGGAGGACGCAGGTCAGAGGATATTCACATACATGAACCCTCTTCGTGTATCTGAATCGTTATCGGACATGACCTTGCTGCGCACCGTCCGCCCGGCGAGAGTGTGCAACGAGTGAGTTACGAGAAGTGGCACGACTCGGATCCGTCACCGCCTGGCAACGGTGAACGTCCGGCAGCTGGAGGCCGGTAGGGCAAGACGAACAGCCGGGGCGATCCTGACGTTCGCCATCGACGGAGAACCGCCCCGACTTCTGAGTGAGGCCTCAGAGCTCGTACTGGATGGCCACCCGCTGGGCGAGGATCGGCACGATGCTCTCCTTGATGGCCGCGATGTGCACGGGGTGATCCCGGTACACGACGTAGTCCTCCGGGGAGTCGAAGTCGGCGACCGCCGCGGCGTCGAAGTTGTCGTCGGCGAGCCCCGCGTCCGGGCCGAACTCGTAACGGCGGATCTCGGGGATCGCCCCGGGCAGCTCGCTCAGCCGCCGGAACACCTCGGCCTTCTGCTCCTCGCCGGCGTCGTCGGTCCACTTCAACAGCACGATGTGCCGGAACATGCGTTCCCCTTCCGTTATCTGAGGCTGCCATCCTCGCACCCGCCGGCGGAGCGGCGGCGTGCGGGGACGGCGGCCGGGGAGGATCCCGCTCAGCTCCAGGCGAGCATGCGCAGCGGATCTTCCAGCATGTCGCCCACGTCGCGGAGCACCCGGGAGCCGAGTTCGCCGTCGACGACCCGGTGGTCGAACGACAGGGCCAGCGTGGTCACCTTGCGTACGGCGAGCTGCCCGTCGACCACCCACGGCATGTCCCTGATCTGGCCGAACGCCAGGATCGCGACCTCGCCGGGGTTGAGGATGGGTGTGCCCGCGTCCACCCCGAACACCCCCACGTTGGTGATCGTCACGGTGCCGCCGGTCAGGTCGGCCGGGCCGCACTTTCCGGCGCGGGCCCGCTCGGTCAGCTCGGCGAGGGCCCGGGCCAGCTCCGGCAGGGACATGGCGTCCGCGTCCTTGACGTTGGGCACGATCAGGCCCCGGTCGGTGGCGGCGGCGATCCCGAGGTTCACGTAGTGCTTGACCACGATCTCGTCGTCGGTCCAGGTGGCGTTCGCCATCGGATGCCGCCGCACCGCGGTCAGCAGTGCCTTCGCCACGAGTAGCAGAGGCGAGACCTTCACGTCGGCGAACTCGGGGAGCTGCCGCAGCCGCCGGACCGCCTCCATCGTCTCCGTCACGTCGATCTGCAGCCACTCGGTGACGTGGGGAGCGGTGAACGCGCTGGCGACCATCGCCTGCGCCGTGGCGCGCCTGACTCCCCGCACCGGGACGCGCTCCTCCCGGCCCCGTACGGCTCCCGCCCGCGGCGCCGGGGCGGCGACGGCGGCCTCGACGTCGGCCCGGGTGATCGAGCCGTGCGGGCCGCTGCCCTCGACGGACGCCAGGTCGATCCCGAGGTCCTTGGCCAGCTTGCGCACCGGCGGCTTGGCGAGGACGCCGACGGTTCCGCCGCGGACGGGGACGGTGGCGCTCCCGGAGGCGGTGGCGGCAGGGGCGGCGAAGGAGGCCGGGGCCGCGGTCACGGCGGCGGAGCGGGACCCGGCCGGAGCCACGGGCGACCCCGTCTCGGCGGCCTTGCGGGGACGGCGCCGGGTGGCGCTCGCCCGCACGCCGTATCCGACCAGCACCGGCTGGCGCTTGCCGCCCTCCGGCTGGTCGCCGGGCGGCGGGGGCACGAGGTCCTCCGCCAGTCCCCCGGTGGACGGTAGGTCGTCGGCGTCGCCCGTCGCGACCGCGATGATCGGGGAGCCGACCTCGACGGTCTGGCCCTCCGACACCATCAGCGAGGCCACCGTGCCCTCGAACGGGCAGGGCAGCTCGACCACGGCCTTCGCGGTCTCGATCTCCACGATCGTCTGGTTGATCTTGACGGCGTCGCCCGCGGCCACGTGCCACTTGACGATCTCCGCCTCGGTCAGTCCCTCACCCACGTCGGGGAGCTTGAACTCACGCAGCATGAGGAACTCCTAGTAGGCGAACGAGCGGTCGACGGCGTCGAGGACGCGGTCGAGGTCGGGCAGGTAGTAGTCCTCCAGCCGCGACGGAGGGTACGGCGTGGAGAACCCGCCGACCCGCAGCACGGGGGCCTCCAGGTGATAGAAGCAGCGCTCGGTGAGGCGGGCGGCCAGTTCCGCGCCGAACCCGCTGAAGACCGGCGCCTCGTGCGCGACGACGCACCGGCCGGTTCGGCGGACCGAGTCGGTCAGCACCTCCAGGTCGAGCGGGTTGAGCGAACGCAGGTCGACGACCTCCAGGTCGCGCCCCTCCTCCTCGGCGGCGGCCGCCGCCTCAAGGCAGGTCTTCACCATCGGGCCGTACGCCAGCAGGGTGAGGTCGGCGCCCGGCCGGACGATCTTGGCCCGGTCGAGCGGCAGGCCCGGCGCGCCGAGGTCGACCTCGGCCTTGTCCCAGTAGCGGCGCTTCGGCTCGAAGAAGATGACCGGGTCGTCGCCGCGGACGGCGTCCTGGATCATCGTGTACGCGTCGGCCGGGTTTGAGCAGGCCACCACCCGCAGGCCGGCGGTGTGCGTGAAGTACGCCTCGGGCGACTCGGAGTGGTGCTCGACGGCGCCGATGCCGCCGCCGAAGGGGATGCGGACCACGACAGGCAGCTTGATCTTGCCCAGCGACCGCAGCGGCATCTTGGCGAGCTGTGTGATGATCTGGTCGGCCGCCGGGAAGACGAACCCGTCGAACTGGATCTCGCACACCGGGCGGTAGCCGCGCAGGGCCAGGCCGATCGCGGTGCCGATGATGCCCGACTCGGCGAGCGGCGTGTCGATCACGCGGTCCTCGCCGAAGTCCTTCTGCAGGCCGTCCGTCACCCGGAAGACGCCGCCGAGCTTGCCGACGTCCTCTCCCATCACGAGGACCTTGGCGTTGTCCTCCATCGAGCGGCGCAGGCCCTCGTTGATCGCCTTGGCGAGAGTCAGTGTGGTCATCGCTCGAACCCCGCCAGGTAGGTCAGGAACTGCTCGCGCTCCTCGTCGATGAGGGCGTGCGGACCGGCGTACACGTTCTGGAAGATCGCCTCGGGCGGCGGATCGGGCAGCGTGAGGCAGCGGCCGCGCACGTCCTTGCCGAGCGCGTCGGCCTCGGCGTCGACCTTCTCGAAGAACTCCTGGTCGGCCAGCCGGTTCTTGAACAGGTACGCCTTGACGCGCTCGATCGGGTCCTTGAGCTTCCACGCCTCCAGTTCGTCGGCGAGGCGGTAGCGGCTGGGGTCGTCGGACGTCGTGTGCGCGCCCATCCGGTAGGTGAACGCCTCGATGAGCGTCGGTCCCTGCCCCTCGCGCGCGTTGCGCAGGGCCTGACGGGTGACGGCCAGGCAGGCGAGGACGTCGTTGCCGTCGACCCGCACGCCGGGGAACCCGAAGCCGGACGCCCGCTTGTAGAGAGGGATCCTCGACTGCCTCTCCAGGGGCTCGGAGATGGCCCACTGGTTGTTCTGGCAGAAGAACACGACCGGCGCGTTGGTCACCGAGGCCCAGATGAACGCCTCGTTGACGTCGCCCTGCGAGGTGGCGCCGTCGCCGAAGTAGACCATCGTGGCCGCCTCGGCGCCGTCGCGCTGGAGGCCCATCGCGTAGCCCACCGCGTGCAGCGTCTGCGACCCGATGACGATGGTGTAGAGGTGGAAGTTGTGCTCGGCCGGATCCCATCCGCCGTTGCTGACGCCGCGGAACAGCCCCAGGAGCTTCACCGGGTCGACGTCGCGGCACCAGGCCACGCCGTGCTCCCGGTAGGTGGGGAAGACCATGTCGGCGTCGGTGAGGGCGCGGCCGGAGCCGATCTGCGCGGCCTCCTGACCCAGGAGGGAGGCCCACAGGCCCAGCTCGCCCTGGCGCTGCAGGGCGACCGCCTCAAGGTCGATCCGGCGGACCAGGACCAGGTCGCGGTAGAGGGAGCGGACCTCTTCCTCGGTCAGCTCGATGTCGTAGTCGGGGTGCTCCACCCGCTCGCCCTCGGGGGTGAGCAGCTGGACGAGTTCCGGGGGTGTGTCAACACCGTGAGAGGCGTCGGCTGTCACGTGCCACTCCTGTGTGTCTCGGGCCGTCCGCTGGTGGGGTCACCACCGCCGGGAGGCCGGGCCATCGGGCGTACGGCCGCTGGGGTGTGCGGCCGGCCGCTTCCGCGGACATCGTGGCAGAGATCACACCCCATAGCGCAAGTCCCCGCCATCGCTCCACACCCTTCCCGATTCCCGTACCCGCGATGCCCACACTCTCTCAACGGGCGGCGCGTGGTGGGCACGGCGCTGTCGGCTTCCCGCCAAAAGACCGTACGGCAACCACCGATCCACCATGTCAGGAGACGGTACGGCATCCGGGGGTCCATCTCACGCGTGACCGCCGGGGCCCGGCTCCCGTGCCGGGTCGATAGGCTTGGGCCGTAACGACCCCACCCACCTGGAGGAACATCGTGGCGCGCGTCATCGTCGACGTCATGCTCAAGCCGGAGATCCTCGACCCGCAGGGCCAGGCCATCGCCCGGGCGCTGCCGCGGCTCGGCTTCTCCGGGGTCTCCGGCGTGCGGCAGGGCAAGCGGTTCGAGCTCGAACTGGACGGCCCGGCTGACGAGGCCGCACTTTCGGACGTCCGGAAGATGGCCGAAACGCTCCTGGCCAACACCGTCATTGAGGACTTCGACATCCGCGTCGAGGGGTGACTGAAACGGTTCACCCAAGGTGAACGGCGCAACAAATCCCCTATGACCGACATTTGGCTGGCCCAAACCAGCGCTGCGACGTGTTGTAAATAACAGACGCGTGATTTTGCGGTTAGCCCTGATTCATCGGGGAAACCTTCCTTGGTGACCTTCGACACCGGGGAGGGGTCCGGTGGATATTGAGTTCTCGCTGGCCATGCCACGAGAGGCGATCGGCATTCCGATGGTGCGGCGCGTGGTCGGGGACGCGCTCCGTTCACTCGGCGTCACCAAGGAATGCGTGTCCGACATCCTGCTGGCGACTTCCGAGGCCTGCGCCAACGCGGTGCGGCATGGAGGCCCGGCGAATCGGTACGAGGTCATGGCAACCATCGGCAACGGCCGCTGCGAGTTGCGCGTCGCGGACGGAGGGGAAGGACTGCAGGTCATTCCCCGGCAGTATCCGCCCGGCGACGCCGAAAACGGTCGCGGCATCCTCATCATGAGGGCCGTGGTGGACGACATCTCCTTCGACATCACTCCCGGGCGTGGCACGACCGTGCGCATGTGCAAGGAGCTCGACTGGGACGAGGACGCCATCGCCCACCATCTCACGCTCGACCGGCGGCTGGCCGCCGTCTGACCTCGGCCGACCCCGGGCCGCCCCGCTCCGGCAGGGCGGCCCATCTCGCGCCTTCGATACCCTGAGGTGTACCGCCACAGACCGCCGTCCGACCAGGTGACGGTGGCGTGCGCCTTGGAGGAACTAATGAGCGCTGCCCGGGTGGGCGTCGTCACCTTCCCCGGAACACTCGACGACCAGGACGCCGCGAGAGCCGTACGGCTGGCCGGGGCGGAGGCGGTGCCGCTGTGGCACGCCGAGCACGACCTCAGGGGGGTCGACGCGGTCTTCCTGCCCGGCGGCTTCTCCTACGGCGACTACCTGCGCTGCGGAGCGATCTCCCGCTTCGCGCCGCTCATGGACGAGCTGATCCCGGCGGCTCGCGCCGGCCTGCCGGTGCTCGGCACGTGCAACGGCTTCCAGATCCTGTGCGAGGCGCATCTGCTCCCCGGGGCTCTCACCCGGAACGAGGGACTGCACTACGTCTGCCGCGACCAGCGGATCAGGGTCGAGAACGCGCGGACGGCCTGGACCGCCGACTTCGCGGAGGGCCAGGAGATCGTGCTGCCGATCAAGCACGGCGAGGGCCGGTACGTCGCCGACGCCGCCACCGTCGCGGAGCTTGAGGGCGAGGGCCGGGTCGTGTTCCGGTACGCGGGCGGCAACCCCAACGGCTCGCTCAACGACATCGCGGGAATCGCGAACGAGGCCGGGAACGTCGTCGGCCTGATGCCCCACCCCGAGCACGCGGTCGAAGACCTCACCGGCGCACCCGGTGTGGACGGCCGCGGCTTCTTCACCTCGATTCTGAAGCGGCTGGTGAACGCATGACCCTCGACACCGTCAAGCGGGCGGGCGAGACCCCGGAGGAGCGCCAGCCGTTCGTCGAGCTGGGCATGAAGGACGACGAATACCAGCGGGTGCGCGACATCCTGGGACGCCGCCCGACCAGCTCCGAGCTCGCGATCTACTCGGTCATGTGGAGCGAGCACTGCTCCTACAAGTCGTCCAAGGTCCACCTGCGCCAGTTCTCCGCCAAGGCCCCCAAGTCGGAGGCGCTGCTGGTCGGCATGGGCGAGAACGCCGGCGTGGTCGACATCGGCGACGGCTGGGCGGCCACCTTCAAGATC
Source organism: Microbispora oryzae (assembly GCF_017896165.1). Lineage (GTDB taxonomy): Bacteria > Actinomycetota > Actinomycetes > Streptosporangiales > Streptosporangiaceae > Microbispora > Microbispora oryzae. Next base: position 97,572 of record NZ_JAFCNB010000020.1, on the reverse strand, counting down.
GAGTCGCACAACCACCCGTCGTACGTCGAGCCACACCAGGGCGCGGCGACCGGGGTCGGCGGCATCGTCCGCGACATCATGTCGATGGGCGCCCGCCCGGTCGCGGTGATGGACTCGCTGCGGTTCGGCGGCGCCGACCAGCCGGACACCCGCCGGGTGCTGCCGGGCGTCGTCGAGGGCATCAGCCACTACGGCAACTGCCTGGGCCTGCCCAACATCGGCGGCGAGGTCGCCTTCGACCCCTGCTACATCGGCAACCCGCTGGTCAACGCGCTGTGTGTCGGCCTGCTCCGCAAGGACCAGATCAAGCTGGCCACCGCTCCCGGGCCGGGCAACAAGGTCGTGCTGTTCGGCGCCAGGACCGGCGCTGACGGCATCGGCGGCGCGTCCGTCCTGGCGTCGGCCACGTTCGAGGACGAGTCGCAGGCCAAGCGGCCCGCCGTGCAGGTGGGCGACCCGTTCATGGAGAAGCTGCTGATCGAGTGCTGCCTGGAGCTCTACCAGGCCGACGTGGTCGTCGGCATCCAGGACCTCGGTGCCGCCGGGGTCTCGTGCGCCACGACCGAGCTGGCGGCCAAGGGCACCGGCGGCATGCACGTCGATCTCAACCTCGTCCCGCTGCGCGACCCCACGCTGCGGCCCGAGGAGATCCTGATGAGCGAGTCGCAGGAGCGGATGATGGCCGTGGTCACCCCCGGCGACATCCCGGCCTTCATGGCGATCTGCGACAAGTGGGACGTCCCCGCGACCGTGATCGGCGAGGTCACCGACACCGGCCGCCTCGTCATGACGTGGGACGGCGAGGTCATCGTCGACATTCCCCCGGGCACCGCGGCGGACGACGGCCCGATCTACGACCGGCCGATCGCCGAGCCGGCCGGGCAGTCCGCGCTCAACGCCGACGGGCCGGAGCGGCTCCCCCGCCCCGACGACCTGCTGGAGACCCTGCTCACACTGCTCGGCTCGCCCAACGTGGGCTCGAAGGAGTGGGTGACCTCGCAGTACGACCGGTACGTCCGGGGCAACACCGTGCTCGCCCAGCCGGCCGACGCCGGAATGCTCCGGGTCTCGGAGGTCATGCCGGGAGCCCAGGAGACCAGCCGGGGCATCGCCCTCGCGACCGACGGCAACGGCCGCTACGCCCGGCTCGATCCCTACACGGGGGCGCAGCTCGCGCTCTCCGAGGCGTACCGGAACGTGGCGGTGACCGGGGCGCGGCCGCTCGCGGTGACCAACTGCCTCAACTTCGGCTCGCCGGAGGACCCGGAGGTCATGTGGCAGTTCTCCGAGGCCGTACGAGGCCTCGCCGACGCCTGCCGCACCCTGGGTGTGCCGGTGACCGGCGGCAACGTGTCGTTCTACAACCAGACGGGCTCGGCCGCGATCAACCCCACGCCGGTCGTCGGCGTGCTGGGCGTGATCGACGACGTGGCCCGGCGGGTGCGGTCGGGCTTCGTCGCCCCCGGCCTGCGGGTGGTGCTGCTCGGTGAGACCCGCGACGAGCTGGGCGGATCCGAGTGGGCCCACGTCGTGCACGGGCACCTCGGGGGGCTGCCCCCGCGGGCCGACCTCAGGGCGGAGCAGGAGCTGGCCGCCGTGCTGGCCGCCGCGGCGGGCGAGGGCCTGCTCGAGGGCTCGCACGACCTGTCGGACGGCGGTCTCGCCGTCGCGCTGGCCGAGTCGTGCCTGGCGCAGGGCGTCGGCTGCTCGGTGACGCTGCCGTGCGACGACGCCTTCGTCGACCTGTTCAGCGAGTCGGCCGCCCGGGCGCTGGTCTGCGTCCGGCCCGAGGCGTTCGAGGCCCTCGCGGAGCTGTGCGCCCGGCACGACGTGCCCTGCTACGGGCTGGGCACCACCGGCGGCACGACGCTGTCGGTCGAGGGGGTCTTCGAGGTGCCGGTCGAACGGCTCCGCGAGGCCCACACCGGGGCGCTGCCGGCCGTCTTCGGCTGAGCCCGTATCGGCCTGGGCCCTTCCGGCGCCTGCCGGAAGGGCCCAGACCGCCGTGAGCCCGCCGCCGTCGAGGACCTGTGGAGGAGACGTGTCCGCCGAGACCGACGTGACCGCGATGACCGAGCGGACAGCGGCGGAGCAGACGACCGGGCAGCCGACGGCGCCCGCGGCCGGGCCGTATCTGCCGCCCGCGACGCATCCCGTGCGCGGCGTGGTGTGGGCGCTGCATCTGGCGCTGCCGCTGCTCGGCCTCTGGCTGCTCCTGGCCAACCCCGCCGCCGACCTGATGTGGCACGACAACCTGGGTCACTTCTGGCTGGTCGTGGGCGTGGCGGGGATCAACGTCGCGCTCGGGGGTCTCATCGGCCAGTCCTCCGCGCGGCGCGCCGACGCCCGGCTGCTGCTGGTCTCACTGGTGTTCATGAGCACGGCCGGGTTCTTCCTGCTCCACGGCCTCGACACGCCGGAGATCTTCCACCCCGCCGCGACGGTCGGCTTCGACCTCGACCAGCCGGTGGGCCTCACGATCGCCTCGGTCTTCGCGTTCACCTCCGCGCTTCCCCTGGGTGAGCGTGCCGCGGCGGCCGTGCTCCGGGCCCAGGGCGCGCTCAGGGGCGGCCTCCTCGTGGTGCTCGTCGGCTGGGGGATCGCCTCGCTCGTTCCCGGGCTGACCCCGCTCAGCGCCCCGCGTCCGCCCGAGGGGTCCGGGCTGGAGCAGTACTCCCTGATCACGGTGGCGCTGTACGCCGCCGCCGCGGTGATGATGTTCCGGCTCCACCGCAGGCGGCCCGCGGCCGTGCTCATCAGCCTCATCACCGCGTACGCGCTGCTCGCCGAGGGCATGCTGGCGACGATGTCGCACCTCAACTGGCATCTGTCCTGGTGGGAGTGGCATCTGCTGCTGACCTTCGCGTTCCTGTTCGTGGCCTACAGCGCCTATCTGCAGTTCCGCCGGGAGGGCGCGGCGGCCGGGCTGTTCGACGCGGCCGGGCTGTCCGCCACCGCCCGCCGGATCCAGGCCGACTACGAACGGGCCCTGGAGGAGCTCGTCGCCCACCTGCGCGGCGGCACCCGTTCCGGCACCCCGATCAGCACCCGGCTGGCCGGGCGGTTCCGGCTGACCGAGGGGCAGACCGCCGTACTCGACCGGGCGGGGGCCGCGCTGGCGGCCGAGCGCGACCTGTCCGAACGGCTCGCGGCGCTGGTCGACGTGGGCCGCCAGACCCGGGTGGGCCTGCCCGAGCCCGAGTTGCTCTCCTCCGCCCTCGGCCGGATCAGGGAGGCGTACGGCGACGTGCGGCTGGGCCTGATGCGCGACGGCCGCCTGGTGCCCTGGGACGCCGCCGCGTCCGGGCAGGGGGACTTCCCGGCGACGGGCGAGCTCGCGGCGGGCACCGCCGTCTCGGCGGACGGCCGCGTCGTCCACCCGCTCACCGTGAAGGGCCGCCTCGCGGGGGCGCTCTCGGTGCCGGTCGGCGTCACGGCCCAGGACGAGGCGCTGGCGGCCACGCTGGCCGGCCAGATGTCGATCTTCCTGGAGAACGTCCGGCTCTACCAGGAGATCAATACGCTGTTCCGGCACTACATGTCCCCGGACGTCGCCGACTCCCTGCTGTCGGACCCCGATCAGGCGGCCCTGGGCGGCCGGCTGATGGAGGTGACGGCCCTGTTCGCCGACCTGCGGGGATTCACCACGTTCTCCGAGCGGGTCGCCCCCGGGGAGATCGTCGAGATGCTGAACCGCTATCACACGGCCGCCGTGCCGTGCGTCCTCGGCAACGGCGGCACGATCGTCCAGTTCGTCGGCGACGCGATGCTCGCGCTCTTCAACGCCCCCGTACGGCAGGCGGACCACGCGGGCAGGGCCGCGCAGGCCGCGCTCGAACTGCAGGAGGCCGCCGCGCGGGTCTCGCGGGAGGTCGTGGCCGAGCAGGCGGCCGGGAGGCTGCCCCAGGTGGAGTGGCCGACCTTCCGGGTGGGCGTGAACACCGGGCAGGCCCTGGTGGGCAACATCGGCAGCCCGGAGTTCCGCGGCTTCAACGCCATGGGCGACGCGGTCAACGTCGCGGCCCGGCTCCAGGCGCTCGCCGAACCGGGCACGGTGGTGATCGGGCAGAGCACCCGCGACCTGATCGGGCCCGCGGCGCTCGAATCGCTCGGCGACCTCACGCTCAAGGGCAGACGGAGCACGGTGCACGCCTACCGGCTGCGGTCCCTCGGCTGACCCCGGCTCGGCTCCTCGCCGTACGACCCGCTTTACTGACAGGCGATCGAGGAGGTTTCCAGGTGGCCACCAGTCCGGAACCGGGCGAGTTCCTCGCCCAGCTGACGCCCGAGGAGGCGGCCGACCTGCGAGCGGTCGGCCGCACCAGGCGGTGGGAGCGCGGCGAGACGGTCATGAGCGAGGACGACTCGGCCGACTGGGTCCTCGTGCTGACGTCCGGCCGGGTCAAGGTCTCCTCGCACACCGCGGGCGGCAGCGAGGTCGTGCTCGCCGTACGGGGCCCCGGAGCGCTCCTGGGCGACATGTCCGCCCTGGACGGCCATCCCCGGTCCGGTACGGTGACGGCGCTCGAACCCATCGAGGGCCTCGTCGTGCACGATTTCACCGGCTATCTGAGCGAGCACGGCAGGGTGGGGGTACTCCTCATGCGGCTGATCATCGGCAGGCTCCGGGACGCCGACCGCAAACGGGTGGAGTACGGCGCGTTCGACACGACGGGACGGGTCGCCACCCGGCTGGTGGAGCTCGCCGAGCGGTACGGCGAGCAGACGAGCGAGGGCGTCCGGGTGGCCCTGCCGCTGTCGCAGGACGAGCTGGCCGGCTGGACGGGGGCCTCCAGGGAGGCCGTCAGCAAGGCGCTGCGCTCGCTCCGCGACCGGGGCCTCATCGAGACCGGCCGGCGCCGGGTGATCGTGCACGACCTGGAGGGCCTGCGCAGGCGCGCCCGCTGATCAGATCCGGCCGGCGGCCCGGCGCGACGCCATCGCCTCGAGCCCCGACACGAGCAGCCCGAGACCGAACTCGTAGTAGTGGTCGATGTCGGGCTCCTCCTCGTACGTCCTGGCGAAGGCGATCATGCAGGGGAACCGGTCGGGCGGCAGCGACTCCAGGGACAGCCGCTTCTGCCTGCGCCACTCCTTCCGCTCCTCGGGCGCCCGGGGCCCCTGGCAGCCGGGCTCCTGGTCCACCAGCGCGATGACGCCGTGGAGCAGGTAGGACGCGACGTAGTAGGCCTCGTTCAGGGCGAATCCCGCCTCTTCGAGGGTCTGGAGGGCCGCCTCGGTGGCCTGGGTGAAGCTGTCGACCCGGCCCTTCTCGATCACCGTGAAGATCTCCGTCATCGACGGGTGACGCCGTAGCACCCGGATCAGCGCCTCGATCATGGCGCGCATCCGCTCGTTCCAGGGCGCGCCTCGGCCGAGGGTCACCGTCACCTCGGCCAGCACGTGGTCGGCCACGGCCTCCAGCAGCAGGTCCTTGTTCTTGAAATGCCAGTAGAGGGCCATCGGCGACACGCCGAGGTCCTTCGCCAGCCTGCGGATCGTGAGGGTCTCCAGCCCGTGGGCGTCGGCGAGTTCGATCGCCTTGTCCACCACCAACTGCCGGCTGAGCCGTTCTCCTCCGCTCATGGCCACTCCCTTCCCGCTTGACAACTATACGCCGTACAAGGTCTCCTGTACGACGTACATGTACGCCGTACGTGTACTACGTACAAGAGGGGGTATCCATGCGTGGAAGATGGTGGGCGCTCGTCGCGGTGTCGCTGGCGACGTTCATGACTTATCTCGACAACAACGTGGTCAACGTGGCGCTCCCGACGATCCAGCGGGATCTCGGGCTGTCGATCTCGTCGCTGGAGTGGATCGTCAGCGCCTACGTTCTGGTGTTCGCCGGCCTGCTGCTCGTCGGCGGACGGCTGGCCGACCTGCTAGGCCCCCGGGTGGCCTTCTTCGCCGGGCTGGCGGTCTTCACGCTCTCGTCCGTGGCCGCCGGGCTCGCGGGCGGCGAGGTGACCCTGATCTCCGCCCGCGCGGCGCAGGGCCTGGGGGCCGCACTGCTCGCGCCGACGTCGCTGGCGCTGCTGCCGAAGATCTTCCCCAACCCCAGGGAACGGGCAACCGCCGTCGGCGTCTGGAGCGGGGTCGGCGCGCTCGCCCTGGCCATCGGTCCCCTGACCGGCGGCCTGCTCAGCGAGCACGCCCACTGGGGCTGGGTCTTCCTGATCAACGCCCCGATCGGCGTGGTCACCGCCGTCATCGGGACCCGGTCGATCCAGATCGGGCGCGACCCCGGAGCGCACTCAGGGCTCGACCTGCCCGGCCTGGTCACCTCGGCGCTCACGCTCTTCGCGCTGACCTTCGCCCTGATCGAGGGCGAGTCACGCGGCTGGACCTCCCCGTTGATCCTCGGCTCGTTCGGGCTCGCCGTACTGGCCGCCGCCGCGTTCGTGGTCGCCGAGTCGCGCACCGCGCGCCCCATGATCGACCTCAGCCTGTTCCGGGATCGGGTCTTCAGCGGCGGGCTGCTGTCAATGGGCCTGTGGGCCTTCGGGGTCTTCGGCATCTACTTCTACACGGCGATCTACCTGCAGAGCGCGCTCGGCTTCAGCCCCACAGAGGCGGGCGCGGGCTTCGTGCCGATGGCGCTGCTCCTGGCGGTGCTCGCCGTCGTCTCGCCGCGGATCGCCGAGCGGTTCGGCAGCGGTCCCACAGTCGCGGCGGGTCTCGCGCTCATGGCCGTGGCCATCGGCGGCCTGTCCAGCGCGGGCGAGGGCAGCGGCTACCTCGACCTGCTCCCCTGGTTCCTCGTGTACGGCGCGGGCGGCGGCCTGCTCGTCCCGCTGACGAACCTCGTGCTCGGCGCCATGCCGCCCGCCCGGGCCGGGGTGGCGTCCGGCGTGCTGAACGTCTCCCGCGAGGTCTTCGGCCTCCTCGGCATCACCATCCTGGGCGCCGTGCTGAGCGCCAGGCAGGACGCGGTCGCCGGGCCGCCCCTGCACAAGTTCCTCGATGCGTACCAGTTCACCCTGATCCTGGCCGCGGTGATCATATTCGTGGGGGTTCCGGTCAGCCTCTACTCGCTGGGCCGCCGGCGCACCCCGGCCACGCCGCCCGCCGTGTCGCCCGCCGTGTCGCCCGCCACGTCCTCCGGCACGTCCTCCGGCACGTCGGAGCCCGCGGTCGTGGAGCCCGTCGCCTGAGACGCGACAATGGGCGGATGCCCCCACGCAGACTGGACCCGGAGAAGGTGCGGGAGGCGCTCGACGCGCAGCTCGCCGAGCTCGGCCGGCCGCCGTTCGACGGTCCCGTGAGCGCCGCGGCGGGCGCCTGCGTCCGCGCGGTGCTCGACGCCTACGACGCCGGGCGGACTCCCCTCAAGGAGGCCGCCCGCGCCGCCGTGCGGCACCTGCTGGAGGAGCTGGCGGCGCGGGCGCCGGGGCGGTCGGTGGAGGTGCGCGTACCGCCGTACGCCGCCGTGCAGTGCGTGGCGGGCCCGCGGCACACGCGCGGCACCCCGCCGAACGTCATCGAGACCGACCCCCGCACCTGGCTGGAGCTGGCCGTCGGCCGGCTCCCCTGGGCCGACGCCGCGGCGGCAGGCCGGATCTCGGCCAGCGGGGCGCGAGCCGATCTGTCGGAGTGGCTGCCCATCTGGTGACCCGGGTCCGTCCTGCGCCGCTGTCCTCGACTTCCGGCGACCCAGCCACCCATTTGTATTCGTGTACGACCGGTCACCGCGAGTGCTGTACGGTCCTCCCATGGTCGCGCGCTTCCCCGTGGTGGACGTGACTCACTGGGCCGTTGACCTCTTCGAGGCCGACGGCTCGGAGGAGAAGGTCTGGCTCATCGAGTCCGATTCGCAGCGACGTGCGCTGTTCAAGCCGAATCTCCGCAACGACACGGCGGAAAAGGCCGACCATTGGCCCGAGAAGCTTACTTCGGAGATAGCAGGTTTGCTCGGCGTCCCCAGGGCCGACATCGATCTCGCTGTTCGTGCTGGCCACCGTGGATGCATCTCGTACAACGTGAAGCCCGCCGATTGGCAACTTCAGCCTGGATATGTGTTGCTTACCGACAGTACGGGGCAAGTCCACGATCCCAGGGCCAGGCTCCACGAGGGACATACCCTCGAGAACATTCGCCGCGCTTTGCGCAACTATGGTCCACCGCCCGATTTTACCGGGCCAGACGCGTTCGGCGCCTTCGATGTATTCGTCGGCTACCTTGTGTTCGATGGGAGGCGCGCGAGAGTGGGAGGCGTTCCTGAGGAGGGGGACTGCCTGGAGGTTCGAAGGGTGCCGTAAGGTCACTCTTGTTGAGTTCGGCACACGAGCGCTAAGCATGGTTGATCCGCAGGTCAAACGATATTGGCTTGACCGTTTGAAGACCTGCAGCAAAGATCAAATAAGCGACCTGGCGATGTCGGTTCCAGAAATGTCGGAGGCGGCACGTATCTTCGCAGTGGAGCTTGTGGACGCGAACAGGAGGAGGATCCTCGAAGGCTAGAACGGTCTGTTCTCCCTCGTCGCGCTCGTCCAGCACGGTGACCTCGCCTCGCCTCGTGGTCGCCATGCAGGATCCGGTGTCTCGCCGCATCAGCCCTGTCGGTTTCCTGGAGACGATCGAGGACGGCTTCGCCTTCGCCTACCTGCGACGAGTGCTGGACATGCCAGGGTTCAGACCTCTACTCGGGTTCAGCGACCTGGAGCGTCGCTACGAGTCACCGGTGCTCTTTCCGTTGTTCAGCCAGCGTCTCATGAACCCACGGCGTGCCGACTATCCGCGCTATCTCACGGTCCTCGGGCTACCGGCCGGCTCCCCTCCGCTAGTCGTTCTGGGCCGCTCGGGCGGTCGCCGAGCCGGCGACTCGATCACTCTCGTTCCCGAGCCTCATGTCGCCGAGGATGGGCGCACTTCCGCCGTGTTCTTCGTGCATGGACCTCGTCATCTACCCGATGCGCAGACTCGTATCTCTCTACTGCACCCGGGGGACGCTCTCGAGCTGCGTGATGACACAGCCAACCCAGTGAATTCACGTGCACTGTTGGTCACACGTGAGGGCGCCGAGCTCGGCTGGGTGCCCGACCTGCTGCTCGATTACGTGCATCACGTGCGCGAGTCCGGCGAGTTGTCCATCCGGGTCGCGCAGGTCAACGGTGACGACGCCCCACCCAACCTGCGGCTCAGGGTCTGGTTGCAAGGCACGGTGGCAATCGGCTATCGGCCGTTCAGCGGTGCCGATTGGGCTGCCTTCGGGTGAGGATCCACGCTCTCTACGGGTCCTATTCGATCGCGCCGCCGCCCAGCTTGCTTTCCAGACAGCGCTGCGCGGCCTCCTGGGACGGATAGAGGCTGCGGTCGAAGCACTCCGAGAGGTTCTTGCTCTCGTAGACGTGGTAGATCAGCGCCAGGCCGGCCACCGCGAGGATCAGCGTGACGGCGCTCAGAACGAGGCCGACGACGGCCCGCCGGCGGTTGGAGTCGCGGACGATCGCGATGATCGCCACCACCAGTCCGGCCACCGCGACGAGCGTCCCGATCCCGCAGGCCACCAGCAGGAGGATGGCGCAGATACCGAGCACCAGCGCCGCCGTCCCGAGCCCGCTCCCCGGCGGCGGTCCCGGCTGCCACGGGCCACCGGGCGGCGGCATCTGCCCGTAGGGGCCGTAGGGCTGGCCCCCGTACGGCTGAGCGCCGTAGGGCTGTCCCTGGGGCTGCCCGTGTGGCTGTCCCTCGGGCTGACCGTACGGCTGACCGTAGGGCTGCCCATAGGCCCCCGGCGGCCCGCCCTGGTGCGGCTCCCGCCCCTCGCCCGGCTCCTCGCCGTGCGGGCCGGGGCGGCGGCCCGGGTCGTCCGGTGTCGTCACGATGCCGCCTTTCATCGCTCGATGTTCGACGCGCCAGAAGTTCCACAGTCCCCCGGAAACGCCGAGTTGACCAGGGGTGACACGGCAAGAAGCGGTCAATCCGGCAGGCGCGCTCCCCCTACCTGCGGTTCGAGCAGCGGCGACGCCCAAATAGACTCAGGAACGTGTTGAAGGGCGACGGCCGGCTCGGCCATGACCTCGACCCTCGGGACCGTGCGCCTCAGGACGCCTGTGGCGTCTTCGGCGTCTGGGCGCCCGGGGAGGACGTTTCCAAACTCACCTACTACGGCCTGTACGCGCTGCAGCACCGCGGCCAGGAGTCCGCGGGCATCGCGGTCAGCGAGGGCAGCCGCATCCTCGTCTACAAGGACATGGGCCTCGTCGCCCAGGTCTTCGACGAGTCGATCCTCGGCACCCTGCGCGGGCACCTGGCGATCGGACACTGCCGCTACTCCACCACCGGCTCAAGCGTGTGGGAGAACGCGCAGCCCACGCTGAGCTCGGCCGACGGCAACGGCCTGGCGCTGGCCCACAACGGCAACCTCATCAACACCGCGCGCCTCTCCGAGCGCCTCGCTCCCGGCGCCACCCGCGCGACGACCGACACCGAGGTGCTCACGGCGCTGCTCGCGCAGGACTCCTCCCGCCCGGTCGACGACGTCGCCGCCGAGTTACTGCCCGAGGTGAAGGGCGCGTACTCGCTGGTGTGGATGAACGAGACGACCCTCTTCGCCGCCCGCGACCCCCAGGGCATCCGCCCGCTCGTGCTCGGCCGGCTCGAACGCGGCTGGGTGGTCGCGTCCGAGACCGCCGCCCTCGACATCGTCGGCGCGTCCGTCATCCGCGAGGTCGAGCCCGGCGAGCTGCTGACGATCGACGAGCGGGGCGTGCGCTCCCGCCGGTTCGCCCTCGCCGAGCCCAAGGGCTGCCTGTTCGAGTACGTCTACCTGGCCCGGCCCGACACCACGATCGCCGGGCGCGGCGTCCAGTCCACCCGGGTCGAGGTGGGCCGCGTGCTGGCCCGGGAGCACCCCGTGGACGCCGACCTGGTCATCCCCACCCCGGAGTCCGGCACGCCCGCCGCCATCGGCTACGCCGAGCAGAGCGGCATCCCGTACGGACAGGGCCTGGTGAAGAACTCCTACGTCGGCCGGACCTTCATCCAGCCGTCGCAGACCATCCGGCAGCTCGGCATCCGCCTCAAGCTCAACCCGCTCCGCGAGGTCATCCAGGGCAAGCGGCTCGTCGTGGTCGACGACTCGATCGTCCGGGGCAACACGCAGCGGGCGATCGTGAAGATGCTGCGCGAGGCCGGGGCCACCGAGGTGCACGTGCGGATCTCCTCGCCGCCGGTCGCCTGGCCCTGCTTCTACGGCATCGACTTCGCCACCCGGGCGGAGCTGATCGCCGGCTCGCTGTCCGTCGAGGAGATCCGCGGCTCGCTGGGCGCGGACACGCTCGGGTACATCTCCCTTGAGGGGCTGACCCAGGCGACCACGATCCCGGCCGACCGGCTCTGCCGCGCCTGCTTCACCGGGGAGTATCCGATCCCCATCGAAGAGGACCAGGTCGGCAAGTACGTCCTGGAGGCACGCGGATGACCAGCTACGCCGACGCCGGCGTCGACATCGAGGCCGGCGACCGGGCCGTCGAGCTGATGAAGTCGCGGGTGGCCCGGTCGCGCCGCCCCGAGGTGCTCGACGACGCCAGCGGGTTCGCGGGGCTCTTCGACGCCTCGGCCTTCCTGCGCTACCGCCGGCCCCTGCTCGCCACAAGCACGGACGGCGTGGGCACCAAGGTCATGATCGCCCAGCGTCTCGGCAAGCACGACACCATCGGCATCGACCTCGTCGGCATGGTGGTGGACGACCTCGTGGTGTGCGGGGCCGAGCCGCTGTTCATGACCGACTACATCGCCTGCGGCAAGGTGGTGCCCGAGCGCATCGCCGACATCGTGGGCGGCGTGGCCGAGGGCTGCCGCCTGGCCGGCTGCGCGCTCGTCGGCGGCGAGACGGCCGAACACCCCGGCGCCATGGGACCGGACGAGTACGACCTCGCGGGGGCCGGTACCGGCGTCGTGGAGGCGTCCGAGCTGCTCGGGCCGCACCGCGTCGTCCCGGGCGACGTGGTGCTCGGGCTCGCGTCGAGCGGGATCCACTCCAACGGCTACTCGCTGGTCCGGCACGTCGTCGCCACGGCGGGGCTGCGGCTCGACCAGGAGCTGCCCGAGCTGTCCCGCACGCTGGGCGAGGAACTGCTCGAACCCACCCGCATCTACTCCCTCGACTGCCTCGCCCTGATCCGGGAGGCGGAGGTGCACGCGTTCGCCCACATCACCGGCGGGGGGCTGGCGGCCAACCTGGCCAGGTCGATCCCCGAGACGACCGACGCCCTGCTCGACCGGGGATCGTGGTCGCCGCCGGCGATCTTCGAGGCGTTGGCCGGCCACGGCGGAGTACCGCAGGCCGAGATGGACCGGACGTTCAACCTGGGCGTGGGCATGTGCGCGATCGTCCCGGCGGCCGAGGCCGACAGGGCGACGGCGTTCCTGAACTCCCGCGGTCTCCCCACCTGGGTCCTCGGCGAGATCGTGCCCGGCACCGGACAGGCGCGGTTCCGGTAGGCGGGACCTTCGCGACCGGCGGCGGCCCCGGGCCGTCGCCGGAGACGTGATACGGCGTGAGAGATCTCACATCAACGCGAAAGAAGCGCTCCGGCGAGCCGGAACGCTGACATCACAGAACACCGCCGCCGCCCCGCGGGGGCTCACTCCCCCACTGGGCGGCTCAGCGGCGGTTCAAGAACGGATCACCGACGCCCATGGCGGTCGCTGTCGCCATCGTCGTCGTCGACGGCGTAATCGGCGTAGCGATCAGCCAACTCGTCGTAAGGGTCATGCTCGTCACTGTGGCCGGAATCGTCCTCGTCCACGACTCCGAGCTCCGCGCGCAGGCGCTCAAGGTCCGTGCCGCCGCTGTTGTACTTCAGCTGACGGGCGACCTTGACCTGCTTGGCCTTGGCTCGGCCGCGCCCCATTGGCTCGACCCCCTCATGCGGGGCCGTGCCCGACCCCTCGTCACTAACGCACCGCGCACCGACGCCACCCGACTTCAGGCGTCAGTCTCTCGTTCGCCTATTACCGTACCTGGTTTGTGCGCCGCTCGGTACGTCGTACGAGCGGCGGCGGTCAGCGTCGGAGCCAAATACCCCTCAGCCGACCTATTTCTGACATTCTGCGTTCCGCCAGCCTATCCGCTGCGACTCCCGGCGGGACGCCTTCCTCCTCGGCCAACCGGAAGATCTTCAGGGTGGTGTCGAAGATCCGCGCCGCCCTCGCGCGGGCCCTGACCATGTCGAAGCCGCCGATCTCGTCCGCGACCTGGATCACACCACCGGAGTTCACCACGTAGTCGGGAGCGTAGACGACGCCCCGCTCGGCGAGCTGCTTGTCGATGCCGGGGTGGGCGAGCTGGTTGTTGGCGCCGCCACAGACGATCTTGGCGCGGAGCCGGAGCACGGCGTCGTCGTCGAGCGCGCCGCCCAGCGCGCAGGGGGCGTACACGTCGAGGTCGGCGCCCGACAGCGCGACCGCGTCCGGCACGACGTGGACGGCCGGGTGGCGGGTGACCACCCGCTCGACCGCCGCCTCGTCGACGTCGCAGATCACGACCTCGGCGCCGTCTTCGACGAGGTGGTCGACCAGCCGGTGGCCCACCTTGCCGACGCCCTCGACTCCGACGCGGCGGCCGGCGAGGGTGGGGGTCCCGTAGACGTGCCCCGCCGCCGCGCGCATGCCCTGGAAGACGCCGAACGCGGTGAGGATGGAGGAGTCTCCGGCGCCGCCGTGCTCGGGGGTGCGCCCGGTGACGTACGAGCACTCGCGGGCGACGACGTCCATGTCCTCGCTGTAGGTGCCGACGTCGCAGGCCGTGTAGTAGCGCCCGCCGAGCGACTGGACGAACCTGCCGTACGCCCGCAGGAGCGCCTCGCTCTTGTGCGTGGCGGGGTCGCCGATGATCACGGCCTTGCCTCCGCCGTGGTCGAGCCCGGCCAGCGCGTTCTTGTACGCCATGGCCCTCGACAGGTTGAGGACGTCGGCGAGCGCGGCCTGCTCGCTCTCGTAGGGGTAGAACCTGGTGCCGCCGAGCCCCGGTCCGAGCGCGGTGCTGTAAATCGCGATGATCGCGTACAGCCCGCTGCTCTCGTCGGCGCAGAACACGACCTGTTCATGCTTGCCCGGATGGACGGGATTCGCCTCGCTGCCTGGGCCCGCGTCCTTGTGGGACAGCCCGAAGACGTCGGTCACGATGGTGACTCCTGATCGTCTATGTCCGCCGCCTCGGTGCGGCGGTTCATCCCAAGTTTAGCCGCGCGGCGCGACGACGATCATGAAAAGACCTGTCCGAGCTGCGCATCCCCCTGCGGCGTGGCACGATTCTTGTGTGCTCCCCTACGCCGCCTATCTTCGTGTGTACGAGCCACTCAGCGCGTTCCCCCGGCAGGACCAGGCGCGATGGGCCCGGTACGCGGAGTCCCGCGACCGGCCGCGCCGAGCCGGGGCCCTGGAGGTCGAGCACGGCGAGTCGGTCCGCCGGCTGCTGTCCATCCCTCCGTTGCCCGCGCCGGAAAGAGAGAGCCCCAACGCCTACCTGCGCCGGGTGGAGGACGTCCTCTACGTCTGCCCCTGGCAGAGCAGGCTGCGTTCCTGGCTGGCCTTCGCCTCGTTCCGCGGGAAGACGCCGCCGAAGCTGGCGCAGCGGTTCGTGCCCCAGGCGATCGCGGAGCAGACGGCTCACGACTTCGACCGGTTCAAGCGCGGGGAGGAGTCGCTGCGCACGCACATCAGGACGAGCACCTGGCACGTGCCGGTCTCCTGGTTCGTCCCCTTCGACTCCGCCGAGCGGTGGCTGGTCCTCGGCACGGGCGCCGGCTCCGAGCCGACCGCGCCCACCACGACCGCTCCCCCGCGGAACATGCTCTACGTCACCTCGATGGCCCAGGCGCGCCGCCGGGTGGCCCGGGCCCTCGTAGTGATCAGGCGGCACGTCGGCCAGGTGGCGGCGCTCTCCGAGGTCGAGGAGGTGGGTCGCTGGCTGGAGGAGTTCCACCCGCACTCGCTCGTGGAGCTCGACTACGGCGGGCTCGTGCACGTCATGGACGACCGGACGCTCCAGGGCGACCAGTCCGTCGCGGAGGTCTCGACCGCCCTCACCAGTTTGGACAACGGTCAGGAAGAACTTGCCTTCGCGATGTATCAGCGGGTCATCCTCCGCTGGAGATCGATAAAAGCCCTCGAAACGGCAAACTGAGCGTAATCACCATGCCCTGACCTGCAGATTCTGGTCACGGGATGTTCGATCTCACATCTACGAACTGAGTAGTTTGCCGTTTTCACTGCGATACCACGAAACGTGTCGCTAGAATCACCCAGCGTGACATCAACCCGTGGTCGAGACGTTGCGCCCAGAGGGCTCGCCAATCGCACTACGTGGCTGTATGGTCACATCGGGTGATGCCGCAAATGGTCCAGGAAACCGCACGTTTTGGATCATTGGTGACATCCGTGACTAGCGCCAGACAAGTCGCAAGGATCGCTGTCAGCGGTCCACACGGAGGAGAGGCCGCACACATGTCAGCTCGTACACCCGAGGCCGAGCCACTGCTCACCCCGGCGGAGGTCGCAACCATGTTCCGCGTCGACCCGAAGACCGTGACCAGGTGGGCGAAGGCCGGCAAGCTGACGTCCATCCGCACGCTCGGTGGTCACCGGCGCTATCGGGAGACCGAGGTGCGGGCGCTGCTGGCGGGCATACCGCAGCAGCGGTCCGAGTAGGGCGGGCCGTCGCCGCATCAGGGGGGAAGTCCGGCGCGCTCGCGTACGTGAGCGCGCCCGCCACACACCCGTGACCACCATGGGTCACGGGGAGGGTGTGAGGCCAGGCGCCGCCCGCCCGGCGCCGCAGGCCCGCCCGTCCACCCTGCCCCCGGTCGTACGACGTCCCGGGCCCAGGACCGGTCACGGGACCGGTCACCGACCCGTGGGCGACGCCTCGAGCAGCTGCTTAACCTGAAGGTCGTGCGTGGCCGCCACCTGCAACAGGGCGACCATCTGCGCCATGAGCAGCCCCTCCAGGTCGGTGCGCTTCATGTCGCGGTTGTCGAGCCAGTCGAGGCCCGCGGTCTCCACACAGGCGATCCACGACCTCAGCGTGGTCCTGAGGACCGGTCCCGGTTCCGCGATCCCCATCTCGCTCAGGACGAGCCGGAACATCCGCTGCCGGACGCCGTCGACGATCTCGCCGATCTCCCCGGTCCTGGTGCCCGGACCACCGCGCAGCAGCGCGGCGAAGCCGGCGGCGTGCTCCTCCACGAAGTCGAAATAACGGGACAGCCCGCGGGCGACCTCCAGGGACCCGCCACCGCGCTCCTGCCGTTGCAACCGGTCCTGGAGCCCGTCGGCGGCACTCCGCAGCGCCGCCACGTACAGTTCCTGCTTGCCGCCGAAGTAGTGGTAAACGAGGGCCCGGGACGCGCCGGCCGATGCGGCCACATCGTCGATCGACACATCTTCGGCGTCCCGCCGGCTGAAAAGTTCCAGGGCCGCGGCGATGAGCTCCTCCCGTCTCCGGTCGACGCTCAGCCTGCGCCGTGCCGGCCGGGCGCCGTCCTCCGTCTGGGGTCTGGCACTCACACCTGGAACATTAGCGGGTGGTGACTCACACCGCCGTTCCGGATCGGCCAAGACATCGTCCGGGGACACCGTCCCTCTGGCATCGCCTTCCCCCCGTCCGTAGAGCGAAGTCCCGGATCCGCCAAAGGGAAGGACGACGCGTTCTCCGATTAACCCGTACCCTCTGGGCAACTCGATCGTTTGGTGTGTCAGGTGCACGTCCTTGCATCGTGGGGAGAACCATGTCAGGACCGTCCATACAGACCACTGCCCGAAACGACGTCGGGATCCGCTTACCCGACGGGGGGCTGTCCGATGGGTTCAGCCCACGGCCACGGCCTACGATCCGCAACGTGGCGGAGCGGGCAGGTGTGTCCAAGTCGCTGGTCTCCCTCGTTCTGCGAGGGTCGCCACATGTGAGCGAGCACCGCAGGGAAGCGGTGCTGCAGGCCGCCAGGGAGCTCGGCTACCGCCCGAACGCGGTCGCCCGCAGCCTGGTCGAGGGCCGGACCCATCTCGTCGGTGCCCTCGTCGCCGACCTGCACAATCCCTTCTACGCCGAGTTCCTCGACGGGCTGCAGGAGAGCCTGCACGGCGACGGCCTGCGGCTGCTCATCGGCAGCGGCCGTTGGGACCCCGCCTTCGAGGACGAGGCCGTGGAGGCCTTCCTGGAGCTGCGCGTCGACGGGCTCGTCCTGCTGGGCGTGGCGCCGTCGAGCGACACGCTCGCGGAGGCCGCCGCCTACACGCCCACGGTGGTCGTGGGTGAGCGCGACGTGGAGCTCGAAGGCGTCGACATCGTGGTGGACGACGACCAGCTCGGCGCCCGCCACGCGGTCGACCACCTGGTCGAGCTGGGGCACCGGCGGATCGCCCACATCGAGGGCACCCCGTCGTCGGCCGCCCGCTGCCGCTGCGAGGGCTATCTGGTGGCCATGCGCCGCCACGCCCTCGCGCCGTACATCATGGTGGAGCACGGCGACTTCACCGAGGAGGGCGGCAGGCGCGCCGCGCTGGCCCTCCTGCGGCGCGAGCCCAGGCCGACGGCGATCTTCGCGGCCAACGACATCGTGGCGATGGGCGTGCTGAGCGCGGCCAGCGAGCTCGGCATGCGCGTGCCGGAGGACCTGTCCGTGGTGGGCTACGACAACACCCATCTCGCCGCCGTCACGCACATCTCGCTGACCAGCGTCGACCAGCCGCGCCGGGCCATGGGCCGGTCGGCCGCCGCGCTGCTCAGCGACCGGATCGCGGAGCCGGGCAAGGTGGCCAGGCTGCGCCAGGTGACTCCCCAGCTCATCGTGCGGCGCAGCACCGGACCGGCTCCAAGGGACGACCAAGGCTAGGTCAATCGCCGACGTGTCACCTCGCGGGGGTGTTGACTCTGACCCGTGACGCCGGCCCCCGGTGGATCAGGAAATCGGGGGATCCGCAGGGCCGGCGACCGCACGAGAATCGGGGGGATTCATGCGTGATCCGGAGTTGGTCTCCTGCGCCCAGCGGGCGGCCGGCGAGCTCGAGCGGGCATGGGCGCACTGGCGCGAGACCCGCGGGCTGAACGGCGACGACGTCGCCGACTCGGTGGCGAGCTACGTCGCCCACTCGATCGACCATCCGTGGGGACGTCCCCGGGTGGTCCTCGGTCTCGACGCCGAGGACGCCCGTGAGCTGGCCGCTCTCCTCCACAGCCAGGAGCCGGCGGAGCCGGCCTGGGTGGGGCGGTTTCCGGCATGACGGTCTGATTACGGCTCGAATCCGCGTACTTTAAGGAGCAGTCGACCTCCGGGAAAGGGATTCGAGCGTGATCAGAAGACCACTCGCCGCCGCAGTTCTGGGCCTGTGCGGGCTCGGAGCCGTCGCCTGCGGCGGCACGGCGGTCTCGCACGCGGCCGACACCGGCGCCTCCGGCGTTCCGAGGTCGTCCGCCGCGTCGCAGGCCGCCGGGCAGCACGACGCCGCACAGGACGCGTCGCAGGACGCCGCCAAGGCCGCCCCCGGCTCGGCCCGCGAGGCCAGCTCCTCGGCGGCCAACGCGAAGCCGCTGGCGGGGAAGGTCATCGTCATCGACCCCGGGCACAACGGCGGCAACTTCCGGCACCCGGAAGTGATCAACCGGCAGGTGGACATCCTGACCCAGAAGAAGGCCTGCGACACCACCGGCACGTCGACCAACGACGGCTACAGCGAGGCCGCGTACACCTGGGACGTCTCCAACCGGCTCGCCCGGCTGCTACGGGCACAGGGCGCGACCGTGATCCTCACCCGGAAGAACAACACGGGCGCCGGGCCGTGCATCACCGAGCGGGCGGCCGTCGGCAACCGGGCCAAGGCGGACGCGGCGATCTCCATCCACGCCGACGGCGCGCCGGCGAGCGCGCACGGCTTCCATGTGATCATGCCGAAGAAGATCCACGGCCCGGTCGACCGGGTGGTGGGCGCGTCCAAGCGCCTCGGCGTCGCGGTCAGGGACGCCTTCCACACCGGCACCGGCATCGCGTACTCCACCTACATCGGCACGAAGGCGCTCAACTTCCGCAGCGACCTGGGCGGGCTGAACCTGTCGACCGTGCCGAAGATCTTCATCGAGTGCGGGAACATGCGCAACGCGGGCGACGCCGCCAGGTTCAAGAACACGCGGTTCCGCCAGCGGATCGCGGTCGCCCTCGGCAGAGGCCTGGAAGACTACCTCGCCGCCTGACGCCTGCGACGGCGCCCGAGCGGGCGGCGGGGACGCCGGAGCGGTCAGGCGGTCGCGCCGATGATGTCGCGGACCGACGACCGCCGGTGGCGGCGCAGCCGCCGGGCGAGGGCACGGTTGATCCCGTACGCCCACAGCGGCCCCTCATAGATCATCCCGGTGTACCCCTGGACGAGGGTCGCTCCCGCGAGCAGGCGCTCCCACACGTCGTCGACGTCCTCGACGCCGCCGACGGACACGAGGACCAGCCGGTCTCCCGCCTTCTGCCGCAGCCTGCGCAGCACCTCCAGGGAGCGCGCCTTGAGCGGACGGCCCGACAGGCCCCCGGTCTCGGCGCTGGAGACGCCGTCGCGGCGGATGGTGGTGTTGGTCGCGATGATGCCGGCGAGGCCCAGGTCGACGGCGAGCTCGGCGACAGCGTCGACGTCCTCGTCGGCCAGGTCGGGGGCGATCTTCACCAGCAGCGGCGTACGACCGGCCACCTCCTTGACCGAGGAGAGCAGCGGCCAGAGCCGGTCGGCCGCCTGCAGGTCGCGCAATCCCGGCGTGTTGGGCGAGCTCACGTTGACCACGAGATAGTCGGCGAGGGGCGCGAGCAGCCGCGCGCTCTCGGCGTAGTCACGAGCGGCGTCCGCCTCCGGCACCACCCGGGTCTTGCCGATGTTGACGCCGACGACGGCCGGGACCCTCCGGGGCCGGCGCAGGCTCCTGGCCGCGGCCGCGGCGCCCGCGTTGTTGAACCCCATCCGGTTGATGATCGCCCGGTTCTCCAGGAGACGGAACAGCCGGGGCCGGGCGTTGCCGGGCTGGGCGTGGGCGGTGATCGTGCCGACCTCGACGTGGCCGAAGCCGAAGGCCGTCAGCGCCTCCAGGCACCGGGCGTCCTTGTCGAATCCGGCGGCCAGGCCGAACGGGCTCGGGAAGTGCACCCCGAACGCCGTGACCCGCAGGGACTCGTCCCGCGGCGCGAGCACCCGGTGGAGCAGCCGCAGGACGACCGGCCACCGCCCGATCAGCCGGAGCAGCCGGATCGTGAGATGGTGGGCGGTCTCCGCGTCGACGCGGCTCAGGACCTGCGTGAATATGATTCGATACATCGCGGCCAGCCTATCGCCGGCTCACCCGTCGGCGGGCCCGGCCTCGATGTCGACCGGCGCCCCGGCCGCCCCGATCTGCAGGACCCTGTCGTACTGCAGCAGCCGGAGCAGCCGCAGCACCCGCCGCCGCGGCCGGGTGAACGTCGCGGTCCCGCCGCCCGCGCGCACCCGATCGCTCACCCAGAGCAGGGAGCGCGACCCGGCGCAGTCGATGAAGAGCACCTCGGCGAGGTCAAGCTCCAGGTGACGGGCCCGCACGGCGTCCAGTGTGCCGCGCAGGCGGGCGCGCAGTTCGGACGCGCCCGCCCGGTCGAGATCGCCACCGACCGCGACCCGGATCGTCGTGTCAGCCCACGTGATCTGGATTCGCAACATTGCGCGGACCCTGCTCTCCCAGCAGCTCCGCCGCGAGGTCGGACACCTTACGCCGGCTGTCCCTGGCCTGCTTGCGCAGACCCGTGAACGCCTGCGAGGCGGTGAGATCGTGCTTTCCCATGAGATAGCCGATGGCGCGTTCGATGACGATGCGGTAGTCCAGGGCGTACTGGAGCTGGTCGGCCAGGACCGCCTTCTCGTCCGCCTCCATCGCCGCCACGAGCACCTGCTCGATCACGTGGGCGTACGCGTGGAGGGCCTGGGTGTCGGACTCCTGCCATTCGTGCGGGGTGTCCTGGTACACGTTCAGCGTCCCCACCGGCACGCCGTTGAGGCGGATGGGCACTCCGGCCACGCCGCGCACCTCGGGGTGCAGCAACTCCGGCAGTCCCGGCCAGCGAACGTCGCCACGCACGTCCACGCTCGTCACGGCGGTGTCCCCCGCGTAGGCGGCGACGCACGGCCCCTGCCCGGTGGCCGCCTGCGCGCGCTCCAGGCTGCGGCCGCGCTCGTCGGTCGCGAAAAGGTAGCGGAGCGTGCGATCCTCCTCCGCGAACATCAGGCCCGCCCCGGAGTATCCGAAGAGCCGGTCCACGACCTGGACGATCCGCTCAAGGTGGTGCACGATCCCGGTCGCCGACCTGTCCTTCTGTAGACGGCGCAGGCTGGCGACGAGCGCCTCAGGATCGATTTGCGTCATTCCGTATCCTCTCGTGAACCCCATCCCCGCCCGCCCGCTCCGGTCGTGCGGAGATGTCGATTCGGCCATCAACACTGCCCAGGTGAGGCGATGTCAGTCCTGCTCTCGGCCAGGACCTGGAGCACGATGACCAGCAGCTCGCCGAGCCGGGAGCCGGTCTGCCGGGTCGCGCTGTCCCAGTCGCGCCCCGCGCGGGTGTAGAAGTCGAGGACGCCGATCAGCTCGGAGTCTTCGATGAGCGGGATGGACAGGACGGCCCGGACCGGCAGGGCGTGCGCGGCGACGTCGGGAAAGCCCGTGGGGCTCGAAGCGTGAAGATCGCGGATCGCGACGAGGCCGCCGCGGGCGGCGCTCTCCATCGCCGGACCGTCACCGGCGCGCTCCTGCGCGGATTCCAGCATCACGCCGGCGTCGTCGGTCGCGCCGACCGCTCTGAGCCGGTCGTGCCCGTCAAGCAGCATCAGGGCGGCACCGTCGACGCCGAAGAGCTCGGCCATGCCGGTGAGCACGTTCTCAAGAACTGAAGACGCATCCATGTGTCGTCGCCTGCCGTCTCCATATGACGAAGCGGCCGCGGACACAGGGCGGATTACCGTAAGCCTAGTGGGCTTCGAGGAGTCCCTGCCAGGCGGTCGAACGCGTTCATCCTATGTCGCGCCCGGCGCCGATACACACACAGCGGACCGCCCCGGGGGCGATGATCGCTCCCGGGGCGGCCCGTGGTGTCCTCCGCGGATCTCCCGCTAGTGCTTGGCCTTCTTGCCCTCCGGCGTCACGGCGAACCATTCGCCGCCGAAGTCCTTGACGCCCTGTCCGGTGACGTCACCGGCCTTCTGGTCCTTGGCGAAGTAGTACAGCGGGTGGCGGTTGTAGGTCACCTGCGTGCCGCCGTCCTGCCGCTTGAGGGTGCCGAGCAGGGCGCCCTTGACGCCCGCGCCCGCCTGGGGAGCGCCCATGGTCAGCACGGGCGGCCAGGCCGCCGCGCAGGCCGCGTTGCACGCGGACTGGCCGTTCTTGTCGGCGGTGAAGAGGTAGACGGTGCGGCCGTCCACCCCGGTGAGCACCGAGCCGAGCGACGTGTTCGCCGCGTCGATCCGGGCGGGGCCGGTGGGCGCCTGCTGGACAGGCGAGGTCGGCGCCCCCGTGGCACCGGGCGTCACCATGCCCGAGGCGTACTCGGAGGGCGTCGTCTCCGGCGCCGACTCGGTCGGCTCGTCGGCGGCGACCGGGTTGGCGGCGTCCTTTTCGTCGGTGCCGCCGCAGCCGGACGCCAGCAGGGCGGCCAGGACGGCGCCCGCGTACAGCAGTTTCCTCATCTTCGGCTCCAGGGATGTAGGCGAGTGGCTCCAAGGACACACGCGACGGCCCCGCGCCCGCCGCAGGGACGCGAAGATCCGTGACAGGCCTTTGCCGTCTTGTGGGAGTGGATTGACGCCCGAGGCCGGAGGGGCGGAGGAAACCCGTGGGAAGGCATGACGCCGGGGCCGCGTTCTACCCGGCGGCATTACCCCAGCAAGGGGGATCAGAAGCCGCGTTTCGGGGCAGCAGGGAGGACCATGCGGGAGCGGGCCGCCGACACGGAACCCGGTCGTGCCGCTCATGTGCGGGAGCGCGGCGTCGCCGGTGCGATGCTGTGCGTCGGACGCTCGCCGTATCGGGTCTCCCACCTACCGCGAGAACGGCGTCTCCCTGCGAGTCACCCCCCTTCGTCTGATCACGCGATTGAAAAGGAGCACCAGGATGACCTCACTGGTGGACCCGTCCGATCTCAGGACCCACCTCGGAGCCGCCGGCGTATGGCTCGGGTCGTTCTCCGAGGCGTCCGCGCGGGAGGTGCGTGAGGCGGCCGCCGGCATCGAGGAGCTCGGCTACTCGGCGCTGTGGACGCCTGAGGTCCCGTTCGGACGGGAGGCGCTGACGCAGGCGGCGCTCCTGCTCTCCGCGACCCGGAACCTGCGGGTGGCGACCGGCATCGCCAACATCTACGTCCGGGACGCCGTGGCCGCCGCCAACGGGGCGCGCACGCTGGCCGAGGCGTGGGACGACCGGTTCGTGCTGGGCCTCGGCGTCAGCCACGCCCCCCTGGTGACCTCGCGCGGGCACGACTACAGCAGGCCGCTGGCGTACATGCGGGCCTACCTCGACGCCATGGACGAGAGCACGTTCGGCCCCGCCGTCCCGGCGCAGCCGCCGCGCCTCCTTGCCGCGCTGCGACGCGGGATGCTCGAACTGGCGGCGAACCGGGCCCAGGGGGCGCACACCTACTTCGTCACCCCGGAGCACACGGCGCGGGCGCGGCAGACGCTCGGGGCGGGCCCGGTCCTCGCGGTCGAGCAGGCGGTGGTCGTGGACACCGACCCCGCCCGGGCCCGGCGGACCGCCCGCGACTACGCCGCCTTCTACCTGCAGATGCCTAACTACACCAACAACCTCAGGGAGCTGGGGTTCTCCGACGAGGACTTCGCCGACGGCGGCAGCGACGCGCTGATCGACGCCGTCATCCCGTGGGGCGATCCCGACACGCTCGCCCGGACCTTCCGGGCGCACTACGAGGCGGGAGCCGACCACGTCTGCGTCCAGCCGCTGGCCGGCACCCTGGACGCCCAGATGGAGAGCCTGCGCAGGCTCGCCCCGATCCTGGTGGCCTGACCAGTGGGCACCGCACGACGGGAGCCCCCGTCCCCGGCAGCCGGATCACACGACACCGGGCCGTCCCTTCCGGCGGCCCAGGAGGCCGGCCCGGCCGGGCCCGGCACACGCGCGTCGGATCAGCCGGAAACCGGCGCACCCCAGAGTGAGGGGGACGCGGGGGCGCCACCGCCGCCGGACCCCACCGGGCTGGAGGCATGGATCCGCCAGGTCCTGGGTCTGGCCGGTTCTCGCGCGTCCACGTTCATGCCGCCGCTCCCACCGCCGGTTCCGTCGGCCGGCCCGGAGGACTCCCCGCCCCTGGGCGGCCTCCGGCAGTGACCCTCGTCTGATCCTCGTCTCCGCCCGCCGCGTCTCGTTCCTCATCAGCGGCGGGCGGGCCGCCGTCAGCGGACGGTGGGCGGCCGGTCAGCGCGCGAGCGCAGCCTGGCGGTAGCCGCCGGCCCCCCGCGCCGCGACCGGGCGGTCAGGCCGTCGACTTCCGCGGCAACGTGCACATGTCGCTGCTCACGCGGCGGGGTGGAGGTCACCTTCGACAGCGGCGAGCAGCGGACGTTCGACCTGGTGGTGGGGGCGGACGGGCCCCACTCCAACGTCCGGCGGCTGGCGTTAGGGCCGGAGTCGCGGTTCGTCTGGGCGTCCGGCCACCATGTGGCGCTGTTCGGCTCGCCGCTGCGGCTGCCGCTCGACGGCCGCACCCTGCTCTACAACGAGCCCGGCCGCGGCTGCTGGAGGCCCTGCCGGACGCGCCCGGCTTCTACTTCGACACGATCGCCCTGGTCCGGATGGACCACTCCACCGGCGGCCGGGTGGCCCTGGCCGGGGACGCCGGCTACGGCGCGACCTTCGGCGGCATGGGCGCGGGCGTGGCCCTGGTGACGTCGCACGTCCTCGCGGGTGAGCTGGCGGCCGCCGGGGGCGGCCACCGGGCGGCGTTCGCGGAGTACGAGAGCCGCGTCCGCGGGTTCGCCAGGGCGTGCCAGCGGATCGGCGCCGGTTCGGGCTCGTTCCTGGCCTCGGTCACCGCGGCGCGGCTACGCCGCCGGAACCGGATGTACCGCGTGCTGACTTCCCGGTTCCTCGTCGGCTTCCTCGACCGGCTCACCACCAAGGCCGCCACATCGATCACGCTGCCGGACTACCCGGGGGGCGCCATGGACACCGACTATACGCGCGTATAGCCTCTTATCCGTGCGGGCAGTTCGCTACACGGGCGAACAGCACGAGCGAACAAGGGAGAGGGTGACAGTGGCGACTCCCAGCAGGGACCCGGAGGACCTCACCGCCCGGGCGCGCATCAGGGACGCCGCCATGCGGCAGTTCGGGGAGCACGGGTTCAACGGGGCGACGATCCGCGGCATCGCCGCCGACGCGGGGGTGTCGCCGGGGCTGGTCCGCCACCACTTCGGCTCCAAGCAGGGGCTGCGCGAGGCCTGCGACGACTACCTGATCAGGCTGATCCGCCGGTTCAACGACCAGGTGAGGGCCGACACGACGCACACCGACGTGAGCTACGTCGCCGCCTCGCGAGCGGCGTTGCGGCCGTACCAGCGGTACCTTACCCGCGCCCTGGTGGAGGGCGCCGCCGCGTCGGTGTTCGACGAGATGGTCCGCCTGTCGGAGGAGTGGCTCGCCGAGGCCGACGCCAAGCGTCCCGATCCTCCGCGGGTCGACGTCAGGGCGCGGGCCACGCTGGGCACCGCGATGGCCCTGGCCGTCCCGATGCTGCACGAGCACGTCGCCCGCGGGATGGGCGTCGACCTCTTCAGCCCCGAGGGCGACCGGCTGCTGTCGCGCGCGATGCTCGACATCTACTCGCATCCCATGCTCACCCCGGAGGAGGCCGCCGCGCTGGCCGCGGCGATCGACCGTTCCCCCTCCCCCGCGACCCCCGCCGAGCGTGCGGGCGCGCTCGGCCAAGACGAGGAGCACCACGATGAATGACGCCATCTCGGCTGCCGGGCTCGTCAAGACCTTCGGCCCCACGAGGGCGCTCGACGGCCTCGACCTCGCCGTACGAACCGGGGAGGTGCACGGTTTCCTCGGCCCGAACGGCGCGGGCAAGAGCACCACGATCCGGATCCTGCTGGGGATGATGCGCGCGGACGCCGGCGCCGTGCGCCTGCTCGGCGGCGATCCCTGGTCCGGCGCGACCGAGCTGCACCGGCGGCTCGCGTACGTCCCCGGCGACGTCACGCTGTGGCCCAACCTCTCCGGCGGCGAGGTCATCGACCTGCTCGGCCGCCTGCGCGGCGGGCTCGACCGGCGCCGCCGCGACGAGCTCCTGGAGCGGTTCGACCTCGATCCCCGCAAGAAGGGGCGCGCCTACTCCAAGGGCAACCGGCAGAAGGTGGCCCTGGTCGCCGCGCTGGCCTCCGACGTGGAACTGCTGCTGCTCGACGAGCCGACCTCCGGCCTCGACCCCCTGATGGAGGAGGCGTTCCGGGAGGCCGTGCTGGAGGAGAAGCGCCGGGGCGACCGCACGGTGCTGCTGTCGAGCCACATCCTCTCCGAGGTCGAGGCGCTGTGCGACCGCGTCACGATCATCCGGGACGGCCGGACGGTCGAGAGCGGGACCCTCGCCGAGCTACGCCACCTCACGCGCACCTCCATCGAGGCCGAGCTGGCCGCGCCCGTCGACGGCCTCGCCGCCCTGCCCGGCGTGCACGGGCTGCGCGTGGACGACCTGCGGGTGCGGTTCGACGTCGACACCTCCGAGCTCGACCCCGCGCTGCGCGCGCTCGCCGCCGCGGGCGTCCGCACCCTCGTCAGCCGCCCGCCCACGCTGGAGGAGCTGTTCCTGCGGCACTACGATCGCTCGGCCACGGCCGTCGGCGCGGGCGCGGAGGTCGCGCGATGAGCGCCGCGACCCGTGAGCTGACCGGCACCCGCGGGCTGCTGCGCCTGGTCCTGCGGCGCGACCGTGTGGTGCTGCCGCTGTGGGTGCTCTTCGTGGGCGTGCTCCCCGTCTCGTACGTCACCGCGATCATCGACCTCTTCCCCACCGCCGCGGCCCAGCAGGCGTACGCCCTGACCAGCGGGAACAACGCCGCGTTCGTGGCGCTGTACGGCCGGCTGGCGGGATCGGGCCTGGGCGACCTGGTGGCCTGGCGCGCCGGGTTCCTCCCCATCGTGATCGGGCTGTGCGCGATCCTCACCGTCATCAGGCACACCCGCACCGACGAGGAGGCCGGTCGCCGGGAGTTGCTCGGCTCGACCGTGGTCGGGCGGCACGCTCCCCTGGCCGCCGCGCTGGCGGCGACCTGGGGCGCGAGCCTGGTGCTCGGTCTGATCACGGCGGTCTCGACGATCGGCAAGGGGCTGCCCTCCGCCGGGTCGTGGGCCTTCGGGGCGGAGCTGGCGGCAGCGGGCGTCGCGTTCGCCGGGGTCGGCGCCGTCGCGGCCCAGCTCACCAGCGGGGCGGGCAGCGCGCGCGGCCTCGCGATCGGCGTCCTCGGCCTCGCCTACGTGCTGGGCGTGGTGGGCGACATCAGCAGCCTGTCGGCCTCCGGCACGCTGTCCTGGCTGACCTGGGTCTCCCCGATCGGCTGGGTGCACCAGATCGACCCGTACGGGGCCGCCCGCTGGTGGGCCGCGGGCCTCGCCGTCGTCGCGTCCGTCGTGCTCGCTGTGGCGGCCGTCGCTCTGTCGAACCGGCGCGACATCGGGGCGGGGCTGCTGCCGGCGCGGCTCGGCCCGTCGTCGGCGGGGCCGGGCCTGCGGTCGCCGCTGGCGCTCGCCTGGCGCCTCCACCGGGGTCTGCTCGCCGGGTGGGTCTCCGGGTTCGTGGCGCTCGGCGTGGTGCTCGGATATCTCGCCGGCGGGCTCGGCGACCTCCTCAAGGAGGCGCCCCAGATGGCGGACGTCTTCGCCCGCCTCGGGGGCGCGTCCGGCCTCATCGACAGCTATCTGGCCGGCATGCTCGGCCTGTTCGGGCTGATCGCCGCCGGATACGCCATCCAGGCGACGCTCCGGATGCGCGCGGAGGAGGCGGCCGGCCGGGCCGAGCCCGTGCTCGGCACCGCCGTCGGACGGCTCCGCTGGGCGGCGGGCCACCTCGTCTTCTCCCTGCTTGGGCCGGCCGTCGTCCTCGCCGCCGCCGGGCTCGCGATGGGGCTGACCCACGGGCTGAACACCGGCGACGTGGGCCGGGAGGCGCCCCGCGTGCTGGCCGGCGCGATGGTGCAGCTGCCCGCCGTCTGGGTGCTCGCCGCGATCGCGCTGGCGCTTTTCGGCCTGCTGCCCCGGCTGTCTGCCGTCAGCTGGGGCGCGCTCGTCGTCTGCCTGCTGGTCGGCCTGGTCGGCACGGCGCTCGGCCTCGACCAGCGGGTCGTCGACGTCTCGCCGTTCACGCATGTGCCCCGGCTGCCCGGAGGCGCGATGAGTGTGACACCGCTGCTCTGGCTCACGGCCGTCGCGGCGGTGCTGGCCGCCGCCGGGCTCGCCGGCCTGCGCCGTCGCGACCTGCCGGTGGTCTGACGGTGGTCTGAGGTTGGTCTGAGGTTGGTCTCACGCGATACACGACGGATACGCGATAGAGCGCGACCTCACACAGCACGCGGACAACCTGGACATGTTGCCCACCGAAGGTGGCCGAGGGCGTCATCCGGCGCCCCCGGCTCCCGGAGGTGCCCATGTGCTCCGCGCTCCGACGCGTACCCGCGTCCACCGGCCCGACGTCGCTCCTGGCCCGCCCCGCCCCGCGGTCCCCCGGGCGGAGCGGCCGGGAACGGGAGGTCTGGGCCGATGTCGCCAAGGGCGCGTGCATCCCGCTCGTCGTGCTGTGGCACGTGGTCACCAAGCACTACCTGCGGATCGACTGGCACGCCTGGCCCGTCCCCGGCGCATGGGGCGCGCTGACCGAACAGCTCGTGCCGCTCCGCATGCCGCTCTTCTTCACCGTGTCCGGCATGTTCGCCACGGGCGCGGTGAACCGGCCGTGGCGGGGGCTGCTGCGGTCGAAGACGGCCAGATGGCTCTACCTGTACGCGGTGTGGCTGCTGATCCACACCGCGCTCCTCGCGCCCGCCCCGGGATTCGGCACCGCCCGTGCCCGCGACCTGGGCGAACTGCTCGGCCAGCTCACCGTGACCCCCTCGAACCTCTGGTATCTATACGCCCTCGCGCTCTACTTCCCGATAGCGAAGGCGACCCGCCGGCTGCCCGGGAGCCTGGTGACGGCGGCGGCCCTGGCGCTCTCGGCCGCGACCGCCGCGGGCGTGCTGGAGACGCCGGGCGACCGCGGCGGCGTCTACGCCAACCTGTTCTTCTTCCTGGCCGGGGCGCGTTTCCGGCCCCTGATAGAACGGCTGGTCGCGACCGCGACCACGCGCCGGCTCCTTCTCACGGCCGCCGCGTACGGCACGGCCCTGGCGGCCACCGCGGTCGCGGGGGCGCGGACCTGGCCGGGCGTGTGGCCCGCGGTCTGCGTCCTCGCGACCGTGTTCGGCCTGACGGCGGCCGCACGGGTGGCACGGGTGGAGCAGGTGGAACAGGTGGCAGGGGTGGCACGGCGTCCGTGGCCGGCCCGCGCACTCGCCCGGCTGGGCCGCACGACGCTGCCGGTCTACGTCTTACACATGCCGCTGCTCGCGCTGCTCGACCTCGCGCTCACCGGCCCGCTGTCCGCCGTCGCGCGCCTCTCGACCCCGCCCGCCGTACGCGTCCTGGTGGCGGCCGGCGAGCCGGTGGTCGTCACGGCGCTCCTGGTGGGGCTGTGCCTGGCGCTGCACCGGGTCCTGCTGCGGGCGGGCGCCAGATGGCTCTTCGACCTGCCGCGCCGGTCGCACCCGTCGTCGCGGTGAGCCGTACTGAGGCGCGGGGCCGGAGCGCGCGTCAGAACCCGGGGAAGACCCGGCGCAGGTCGTCGATCGTGAGCGCGTCGCCGCCGGACTTGCCGATCAGCTCCACGTTCGCGGGTGTGTGCTCCGGCGCGTGGCGTCCCGAGACCAGGCGGAGCCACCACTCGGCGGGGGCGGTCAGCACGGCGTCCGGCTCCGCCGGAACGTCGGCCACTGCTACCGCCTCGCCGATCTCCAGGCCGAAGACCCGCTCGGGCGAGCCGAGCCGGACCTCGATCGTCGCCCTGCGTCCGCCCAGCCCCTCGGCCTTGCCCGCCCAGCGGAGCAGGGTGCCGGCGTTGTCGACGAGCAGGTCGACGGCGGCCGGGTCGAGGGCCGCCTCGGGGTCGAACGCGACCTTGACGTCCCAGACGTGATAGGTGAACTCGGTAAGGCGCATGCCCACGAAGCCCGCCAGGTCGAGAGGGTCGCCCGGGAACCACAGCGGAACGCGCAGCCGCTCCCGGGTCTCCTCGTCCAGACCCTCAAGACGGCTCACCAGCGCCTCGTTGGCGTCGAGGAACGCCTCGGCCCGCTCGGTCCTGGACCTGCCGTCCCATCGGGCCCACACGCCCGTGATCCACTCCCGCTCCGGGGCGCCGCCGCCGGCGAGAGCGCCCTCGAGTGTGGCCAGGCTGATCTCCGCGCCGCTGCCCAGGTGGCTCAGCACCTGGGAGACGTCCCACTCGGACGCCCCGGATCCGCGCGCGAGGTCGTCGGGCGTGCGGCTCCGTACGAAAGAGGCGAGGTCGTCGGCCCCCGCCCGCAGCGTCTTGATCGGCTGATCGGCCCTGTCGGTCATCTGCTCTCCTGTTCGACGCCGGCTCGCCGCCCGTCTCCGGGCCCGAGCGCGGTCACGTGTCTCAGGGGCGAACGTCACACCCGTCGCAGATCATCCCGCTCTCCCCCCGTGTTGACTCCACGTCAAATAGCAACAAATATCGAAGCATGATCGGTAGAGTGGCCGTCGGCGGCGATGACACCGTTACGGCGATCCGGGGGGCGATTGCGTGACCGGTCAGGACAAGACTCCCTGGTGGGTCGTGGACCCGAGCACGCCGAGCGTGGCGCGGATCTACGACTATTACCTTGGAGGCAAGGACAACTTCGCGTCCGACCGGCAGGCCGCCGAGAAGATCATCTCCCTCGCGCCGAACATCCGGGACATCGCACGGATCAACCGGGCCTTCCTCGGCCGGGTCGTCCGGACCCTCGCGGAGTCGGGGATCCGGCAGTTCCTCGACATCGGCACCGGTCTGCCGACCCAGGAGAACGTGCACCAGGTGGCGCAGCGGGTGGCGCCGGAGTCGCGGGTCGTCTACGTCGACAACGACCCGATCGTGCTCGTCCACGCCCGCGCCCTGCTGGACGAGAACCGCCTCACCCGGGTCGTGTCGGCCGACCTGCGCGACCCGCGGTCGATTCTCGATCACCGCGAGGTGCGGGCGCATCTCGACTTCGACCAGCCGCTGGCCGTGCTCCTGCTGGCCGTCCTGCACTTCATCACCGACGACGCCGAATGTCATCGGATCGTCGGCACCCTCCGCGACGCGCTCCCAGGGGGCAGTCACCTCGTGATCTCACACGGGACCCTGGGCGACCTCAGCGAGGAGGAGATGCGGCAGGCGCGCGAGGTCTACACCACCACGCCGGCGGGAGGCGCGACCCCCCGCAGCGACGCGCAGATCCGGTCGTTCTTCACCGGATTCGAGCTGCTTGAGCCGGGGCTCGTCCCACTCCACGAATGGCGGCCGGATCCATGGGCCCCCGAGCCCGATCCCGCCGTTAAGGACGGGATCGGCGCCGTGGGAGCGGTCGGCCGGCTGCCCTGAGCCCGGCGGGCGGCCCCTTCCGGAAGACCGGGAAGGGGCCTGAGGCGGTCAGGTCAGAAGGAGTGGCGGTAGTAGGAGCCCCAATCGAGGTCGCGGGTGGTGCCTTCGCCGAGGTGGACGCGGAAGCCGTCGAAGCCGCCGCCCCGGCCGTAGGAGAAGCGCCACTCGCCCGTGCCGCGGGTGGTGAAGCGGTGACCCAGGTGCCAGCCCCGGTCGTCGTGGTACCAGAAGTCCACGTAGGTCGACTGGCCGTCGCGGTCACGGTCCCAGGCCGTGATGTCGAAGTAGTAGCGGCCGCCGGAGAAGTACCAGTAGCCCTTGTAGAACGACCGCTCCCCACGGGACTCGCCCCGCCCGAAGGAGGAGTAGCCGGAGAACCAGTGCTTGACGTACTGCGCGGACTGCGCGGACTGCGCGGACGACGCCGACGCCGCGCTCGCGGTGCTCGTGGTGCTCGCGGTGGCCGCCTGGGCCGGGGCCGCCGCGGCGCCGGCCGCCAGGGCGCCGGCGAGGACCGTACCGGCGAGAACGCTGCTGAGCTTGCGCATGAGGGTGAACTTCCTTCGTGTGAAACCACTCGGCCCCCACGGGCCGACCTGTCGTCCGGGGCGTTTGACGGTGCCGTCCGCTCCGGACGACGATCACATTAGGAAGACCCGCTCCGCCGTTCTGCGCACAAATCCACACAACAGCCCGAACGTGCACAACGACACACAAGGCCGCGTCTTCCGGGGCCAGGCTGCCCACCGTCACTCCGGAGCCCTAATCAGTGTTATGGGCATTGGCCCGGACACATCGGGACCAATAGAGTCTGGTCCCGATGTCAGCGCCGCCGGACCGGAGGAGGGGGATGGCCACCACACCACTGTCCCTGCCGCAGCCGCCGCCGAAGGCTCCGGAGTTCGGCCGGGACGCGCTGATCGTGTGCGAGAGCCTGGTGCGGATCTACCAGTCCGGATCGATCGAGGTGCAGGCTCTGCAGGGGCTCGACCTGCT
Source organism: Microbispora oryzae (assembly GCF_017896165.1). GTDB lineage: Bacteria > Actinomycetota > Actinomycetes > Streptosporangiales > Streptosporangiaceae > Microbispora > Microbispora oryzae. Next base: position 64,891 of record NZ_JAFCNB010000020.1, on the reverse strand, counting down.
CGTGGAGAGCGGCGAGATGGTCGCCGTCGTCGGAGCGTCCGGGTCGGGCAAGTCGACCTTGCTCTCCATCCTCGCCGGGATCGACGCGCCCACCGCGGGACGGGCCCGCGTCGACCGGTGGGACCTGCTGTCGATGTCCCGTGCCGACCGCGTGCGCTATCGGCGGCACACGGTCGGATTCGTCCGGCAGCAGACGGCGGCCAACCTCGTGCCGTATCTGACCGCGCGGCAGATGATCGACCTGCCGATGACGGCGGCCCGCACGCCGGCCCGCGTCCGCCGGGCTCGCGCGGCAGAACTGCTGGACGCCCTCGGCGTCGCCGACCTCGCCGACCGGCGGCCCGCGCAACTGTCCGGCGGACAGCAGATGCGGGTCGCCATCGCGGTGGCCCTCGCCAACGAGCCCCGCGTCCTGCTCGCCGACGAGCCGACCGGCGAACTCGACACCGCCACCTCAGCCGAGGTCTTCGGGACGTTGCGCGAGGTGAACCGGCGTCTCGGGGTCACCGTCGTCGTCGTGACCCACGACCCGGCGGTCAGCGGCCAGGTCGAGCGGACCGTGGCGATCCGCGACGGGCGCACCAGCAGCGAGGTGCTGCGCCGTACGGCCACCGACGCCGACGGCGACACGCGGGTGATCGCCGAGGAGTACGCCGTGATGGACCGCGCGGGACGGGTGCAGGTGCCGCGCGACTACCGTGAGGCGCTGGCGCTGACCAGGCGGGTCCGGCTGGCGCTCGAGGCCGACCACGTCGCGATCCGCCCCGACGCCGGCGAGCACACGTGAGCGCCGCGCCGAGCACTGAGCCGAACGCCGGGCCGCTGCTCAGCGTGCGCGGCGTCCACCGGAGTTTCGGCGCCGGGCCCTCCGCCGTCCACGCTCTGCGGGACGTGTCGTTCGACCTCGCGCCCGGCACCATGGCCGCCCTCATCGGCCGGTCCGGCTCCGGGAAGACCACACTGCTCAACGTCATCGGCGGTCTTGACCGCCCGGACTCCGGGACCGTGCTCGTCGACGGCACCGACGTCACGGCCCTCGACGAGGACGGACTGTCCCGGCTGCGCCGCGACAGGGTCGCGTACGTGTTCCAGACGTTCGGCCTGATCCCGGTGCTGTCGGCCGCGGAGAACGTCGGCGCCCCGTTACGGCTGGCCCGCGTGCCCGCGGCGGAACGCGAGCGCCGCGTCGAACTGCTGCTTGAGCTGGTGGGCCTGGCCGACCACGCCCGGCAGCGTCCGGGCGAGCTGTCCGGCGGCCAGCAGCAGCGGGTGGCGATCGCGCGCGCCCTGGCCGCGTCGCCCCGGCTGCTCATCGCCGACGAGCCGACCGGGCAACTCGACGCGGAAACAGGCCTTTCCGTCATGGCGCTGCTCCGCGGTGTGGTGGAGTCGGAGGGCGTGACGGCGCTGGTGTCCACGCACGACCCGACGATGGTCGCGCTGGCGGACCGGGTGATCCGGATCGCCGACGGACGCCTCGAAGGACAGCTCGGTGAGCAGGCCGGCGGGCAGGACGTCACGTGACCGTCCGGAGTCGCCCGTGCTGAGGCTGCTCGCCCGCCGCGCCCGCGCGCAGTGGCCGCTGCTGGCCGCCCTCCTGGCGGTCGCCATGGTCGGCCCCACCCTGCTGGGCACCTGCGCCCTGCTCCTCACCCGCACGGCTGACCGGGCGCTGGAGGCGGCGGCGTCCCAGGCCGCCGCGGACCGGGTCGACGTCACCGCCTTCACCGTCACCGTCCGCGGCCCGGACGCGCGGTCCGTCGCCGACGACACCCGGGGCGTGCTGACCTCGGCGCTCTCCCCGTTCGCCGTGACGACCGCCGCGCGCGCGTCGTCCGTGATGCGGTGGCTGCCGCGACCCGCGCGCGCCACAGCACGGGGAGCGGGTCAGGCGACGGGGTCCGGTGGATCGGGCGTCCCCACCGAGACCTACCTGTCGGCCGTGGAGGACCTGACGGCCCGCGCCCGGCTGACCGCCGGACGCTGGCCAAGGGCCGGGACAGCCGGGGCCGGGGCCGCGCCGCCCGCGTCTCCGATGGAGGCGGTCGTCCTCGAACCCACCGCGCGGCTGCTCGGCCTCACCCCCGGCAGCCGGGTCCACCTCGGCGCGGAGCTGTCCGGCGAACACGCCGAAGGGCTCGACGTCATCGTCGTCGGGGTCGTGCGGCCGCTGCCCGGCGCGGGCTGGGAGCGCGACCCGCTCGCCGCAGCCGGATTCGACCTCGCCTACCACGACGGCCGGTCGGTCCAGCCGGTCCACGCCTACGGGCCGTTCATCGTCGACCTGGCTGACCTGCTCGCCGGCGGCTCCACCGTCGACCGGCTGGAGATCACCGCCCATCCCGACCTGTCCGCCCCCACCACCCGCGACCTCGAGGCCGTCGCCGTCGCCGTGCTGGGCGCCGACCGCAGGCTGGCCCACGTCCTCGGCGACCGGATCCAGATCGAACGGGTCGCGTCGCAGCTGCCGTCGACCCTGATCGCCGCCCACGACCAGCAGCGGGTCACCGCCGCCGCCGTGCTCACCGTCGCCGTCCTCGGCGTCGCCCTGACCGCGACCGCCCTCGCCCTGGCGGGCCGGCTCACCGCCGGCGTACGCGCCGAGGAGACCGCCCTGCTGTCGTCGCTGGGCGTCGGCCGCGGCCAGTTCGCCGTCACCGCCACCGTCGAAGCGGGCGCGCTCGCCGTCCTCGCCACCGCGGTCGCGGTCCCCGCCTCGTCCGCGCTGCACGCCGCGCTGACTCACCTGCCGCCGCTGGCGGGGGCCGGGCTCGCCGCCCGTCCGGCCGTGACCGGCGTCCAGGTGCTCGCCGTCGCCTGCGGTGCGCTGGGGCTCGCGGCGCTGCTCGTCGCCCTGTCCGTACGGCCCGCCTCCACGGGCGGCGACCGCCGGCACCGGCGGGAACTGCTGGCCCGCTCCGGGGCCGACCTGCTCCTCGTCGCGTTCGCCGCCGTGGGGTGGTGGCAACTGCGCGACCAGCCCACCGGCTCCGGCTCCCCCGCCGACACCGTCCGCGTGCTCGCTCCGGCGCTGCTGCTCACCGCGGGCTCCGCGCTGGCGCTGCGCCCGGTGTGGCCCACGCTGCGCGGCGCCGACCGGCTGGCCCGCCGCGCCCGCGGGCTGGTGCTCCCGCTGGCCGCGTTCGAGGCCGCCCGCAGACCGCAGGCGATCGCCGCGGGGCTGCTGATCGCCCTGGCCTGCGCCGCCGTGACGTTCGGGATCGGTTTCGACGCGACGTGGCAGCGTTCCCAGCACGACCAGGCCGATCTGTCCGTCGGCACCGACCTCGCCCTCACCCTCACCGCCCCGCCGGACGCCGGGCAGGGCGCGGCCGTCGCCGCGGCCACCGGAGGAGCGGTGAGCCCGGCCACCAGCCGGGGCATCGCGGTCGGGCAGTGGCTCGGCGCCGCGGGCGACGCGCCGCGGCTGGTCGCCGTCGACACCGCCCGGGCCGAGGACCTGCTGCGCGGCCGGCTGACCGACGGCCGCGGCTGGACGGACCTGGGCGCCTCCCTCGCGCCCTCGACCGGCGTCACCGGCGTCCCCGTCCCGGCCGGCGCCGCGCTCACCCTGACCGGGACGGCGACCGGCGCGATCCCGCTCACCGTGACCCCCCGGCTGATGTTCCAGGACGCCACGGGCCTGCGGACCTCATGCGCGGGGACGCCCGTCCCGCTCGACGGCAGGGCGCACCCGCTGCCCACGTGCGCGACGGCGGCGGGGCTACGGCTGGTCGCGGTGTCTCTCCCGTTCGCGGCCGACACGGGACAGGGCAACGTCGGCTTCGGCTACTCCGACTCCCTGGAGGGGGGACCGGGCCCCTTTGGCGCCAGCCGCGTCGCCGTCACGCTCACGGTGCCGGGGGCTCCCGCCTCAGCCGTCTCGGCGCCGGGGTCGCCGTGGACCGCGACCTCCGTCGCGCCCGCTCCCGGGCAGCTCGCCGGCCCCGCCGTCACCCTCAGCGGCGGCCCTTCGGGCGTCCGGCTGAAGATGACCACAGGTGTCGAGCTCAAGGGTCCCCCGGACGCCGCCCGCACCTTGGTCGCCACCGCCTTCCCGGTGCCGGGACCGGTCCCCGTCGCCGTCTCCAGCCGCTTCGCCGGCCAGGTCGGCGCCCGGCCCGGCTCCCGGCTCAGCCTCACCGTCGGACTCACCGCCGTCCCGGTCCGGGTGACCGAGGTGGTGCCCACCGTCCCGTCCGCGCCCGGCGCCGCGGCCATCCTGGCCGACCTGGACGCCCTTTCCCGCGCCCTCGTCGTCGCCGGTGATCTCAGCTTCCCCGTGGACGCCTGGTGGGTCGGTCACCCCACCCGGGCGGACGCCGCGGCGCGTGCCACGGCCCTCCACCTCGGCCCGGTCATCACCCGGGCGTCCGAGACCGCCCGCCTCTCCGCCGGCCCGCTCCGCGCCGGGCTGCCGGCCGCGCTGCGGCTGCTCGGCCCGGCCGCGGCTCTGCTCCTGCTCGCCGGCGTCCTGCTGCATGTGACCTTCGACCTGCGCAGCCGCGCGATCGAGGTGGCGCGGCTGCGGGGCCTCGGGATGACCCGGCGCGAGGTCCGTGCCGTACTGCTCGGCCAGCACGTCGGCATCCTGCTTCCGCTCCTGGCGGCGGGCGCGGCCGTCGGCGGGCTCGCCACCCGCGTCGTCGCGCCCCTGCTCGTGCGATCGGACACCGGGGCCGCGCCCGTCCCGGCCGCCCTGCCCGTCTGGCCGTGGACCACCGAGGCCGTCGCGCTCGCCCTGCTGCTGGCCGCGTGCACACTCGCGGTCACCCTGGTGATCGTCGTCCAGGCCCGCCGCGTCGACGCCGCGCACCTGCGGGTGACGTCGTGAGGTGGCACGCCGCCCTGCGGGTGCCCGATCACCGGCGAGCCCTGCCGGCCCCGCACTGGCCGAGCGTCCGGGGCCGCGCCCGCGCCGACGCCGGTCCCCTGCTGCTGGCCGCCGCCGTCGTGGCGGTCGTCACCCTGCTCGCGGGCGCGGTGCCGCCGCTGCTGACGGCCACGGCCGGCGACGCCGTCCAGGACGCGGTTCGCCGTTCAGGACGCGACAGCGACCTCCTGGTCCACGCCCGTCTGGAACGCGACGACGGGGTGAACGGCGGGCGGATGCGCACGCCCACCCTGGCCGAGGACATCGACGACTTCCGCGACAGGGCCGTGGACGCTCTCGGTCCGGGCCTGCGCGCCGCCATGCGCCCGCCCGTCGCCACCGTCACCAGCCCTGTACTCAAGATCACTGATGGCAGCGTGCTGCGCACCTTCCAGCTCGCCTATCTGGCCGACGACCGGAAGTCCGGCGGCGGACCTCACGTGACCTGGATCGCGGGCGGCCCGCCCCCGCCTTCGGCCGGCGGGGTGGACAGCCGTGCCGAGGTCCCGTACGAGGGGGGTAAGCCCTGGCGGGTGCAGGTCGGCCTCTCCGAGGCAGACGCCGCGGCGCTCAACGTGCGTCCCGGCGCGCGCATCCCGCTCGCGGACGACCAGGGCAATGTCAAGGACGTCCAGGTCAGCGGCGTCTTCCGGGCGACGGACGGCGCCGATCCCGCCTGGGGGCTCGCCCCTTCGCTGCTGCGTCCCGTCTCCGGCGCGGACGGCGTGGGCACGACCCGGTTCACCGGGCTGCTGTCGCGCGAGTCGCTGCCCGACGCCCGCCTCGCCTTCGGCCCGGACGACCTGCAGCGCACCGTCTGGTTCGCCCCCGACCCCGGCAAGCTCACCTGGGACTCCGCCCACACGATCGGCGCGAAGGTGGTGGCGCTCAAGGCGACCTCCGGCTCCTCCGGCGCCATCGACGGCTCCCTGAAATGGGAGACACGGCTCGACGACGTGCTGCGAAACGTCCGCGTCCAGGTGGCCGCCGCGTCCGCGCAGGCGTCCGTCCTGCTCACCGGCGTGCTGGCGGCCGCGGTTCTGGTGCTGCTGCTCGCCGCCGACCTGCTCGTGCGCCGCCGCGCCCCGGCGCTCGGCGCCGCCCGGCAACGAGGGGTCGCCCTGCCCGACCTCAGCATTGAGTTGCTGCTCGAATCGGCCGTGATCGCCCTGTCCGCCGCGGCCGCCGGGCTCGCGCTGGCCCGTGCGGTCGCCCCCGGCGCCTCGTGGGCCTGGGTGATCCCGGTGGTCCTCGCCGCCGCCGTGGCCGGCCCGGCCTTCGGCACGCTCGCCGCCGCCCGTGCCACCCGCGACCGGCGGGTCCCGGCCAACCGGTCCGCGCGCAGCTGGGCCCGCCACACCGTACGGCTGCGCCGCGCCGCCCTTGAGGCCGCGGTGGTGATCGCCGCGATCGCCGCCTTCGTCTCACTGAGCCAGCGCGGCATCGCCCCGGCCGCGGACGACGCGGCCGGCCTGGGGCTCGGGCCGGTCGGCGGCGGTGCGCTGCCCGCGAGCGCTCCCGCCCTGGGCGTCCTCGCCGGCACGCTCGTCCTGCTCCGGCTGATGCCCGCAGGGACGGGCCTCGCGCTCAGGCAGGCCCTGCGCTCTCGGCGCCCGCTGGCCGTGTTCGGCGCCGCGCGGGCCGCCGCGACGTCCGCCCGCGTGCTGCCGCTCCTGGTCCTCGTGACGTCGGCCGCCCTGACGTCGTTCGCGCTCACCCTCGACGCCACCGCCGTGCGGGGCCTGGAGGACGGCACGTGGCGCACCGTCGGAGCCGACGCCCGCCTCGACGTGCTCCCCGGAGCCACCGCCTCCACCCCCGGACTGGTCCGGCGCGTGGCCGCCGCGCCGGGTGTCGGGCAGGTCGTCGCCGCCCAGGTGACGGACAACGTCCGATTCGCCGCCGATTCGCTGGTCGACAGCCGGCGGCTGGTCGTCGTGGACGCGTCCGCGTTCCGGCGGCTGCTGACCTCCACTCCCCTGCCGGACGCCCCGGCGCTCGCCCGGCTCAGGGGAACCGGTCGCGGCGATGTCCCCGCCCTGGTGCGCTCGGACGACGGCGGACCACCCGAGGGCACGCGGCTGCAGCTGCTCCGGGACGGCGCCCCGTCCATCCGGCTCACAGTCGTCGGTACGGCGCCCGCCGTCGGCGACGCCGGTGACGTCGTCATGGTGGACGCCGCGACCCTCGCCGCCGCGGGCATGCCGTCCGTACCGGACACGATCTGGGTGCGCGGCCCAGGAGCGGCGCGGGCGGCCGCCGCGAACGCAGGCGCCGCCGACGTCGTGCTCCGCGACGACCTGCTGCGGGCCCGCCGCGCCGCGCCGCTGACCTCGGGCCTGCTGCGGCTGGCGTGGGCCTCGGCCGCGACGCTGCTGGCCCTGGGCCTGCTGGGGCTCCTTCTCGGCGCGGCCGCGAGCGCGCCGGAGCGGTGGCAGACCCTGACCCGGCTGCGCACCCTCGGTCTGCGGCCACGGGACGCCCGCTGGGTCGCCGCGGGAGAACTGCTGCCGCCCGTGCTGGTCGCCGCCGTGGGAGGTCCGCTGCTCGGCGTCCTGCTCGCCCGGCTGACGCTCGGCTCTCTCTCGCTGCGGACGCTCACCGGGCAGGCCGCCGATCTCGCCCTGGTGCTCCCGTGGTGGCGGCTCGCTCTGGTGACCGCCGCGTTGCTCGCGACGGTCGCCGTCGTGGTGCCCGCCGAGTCGGCGCTACGGCGCCGCAGGCGGCTGAGCGAGGTGCTCCGCGTGGGCGACGGGTAACGCTCGCGGACATCGTCCGGAACGGACGGCCCGCCGCGGGTTCGACGGCGCGTCAGCCGCCGAGCAGGCCGAGCACGGCGCCGACCGCCGGGGTCGCGGTGCGGACCAGCGCGTAGGTGCTCCGGGTGATCGCGATCGTCGAGATGGGGCGGAGGACGACGCCCTCGGGCACGCCGACCACGGCGGCCACCACTTCGGGAACCAGCCCGACCCCCAGCCCCTCGTGGACCATGCGGAGGACCAGCGCGTAGTCGTCCGCCGTGTGGATGACGTCCGGACGGAAGCCGGCCAGCGCGCAGGCCCGGTCGAGCATCTCGTGGTCGGTGGTGCCGTGGGTGCCCGCTATCCACGGCTCGCCGGCCAGCAGCCGGAGATCGACTTCGCCGGTCGCGGCCCGATGGCCAGAGGGAAGGGCGATCAGGATGGGTTCGGCCCCCAGGAGCCGCAGGGACACTCCGGGCGGGAAGTCCTCGGGGATCAGGTTGTAGGTGAAGATGATCGCGAGGTCACAGCGGCGGTCGCGGAGCGCCTCGACCGCCTCCTGGGGTTCGAGCTCGTGAACGCTCACGCGGAGTTCCGGATGGCGGCTTCTGGCGGCCGCGACGGCCGGCAGCAGGCGGTGGACCGCGGCCGTGGCGAAACAGGCCACCCGGACGGGCCCCCTCGGCGTCGCGGCCGAGCGGAGGTCCTCCTCGGCAGCGTCCAGCGCGTTGAGCACGGTATGCGCGTGCCCGACGAGGCGCCGGCCCTCGGCCGTGAGGCGTACGCGACGCCCGGCGCGTTCGAACAACGGCACCTTGGCCTCGCGTTCGAGCGTGGCGAGCTGCTGGGAGACCGCGGACGAGGTCATCCCGCAGACCTCCGCCACGGCCGTCATCGTGCCGTGTTCGGCGAACTCCACCAGAAGACGGAGCCGCGTGGGGTCCAACATCAAGGAAGCCTTATAGATCTGCGCGGAAACACTAAGTGGACGTTGCGAATTGGAGCATACGAGACTGGTGACCGTCCAGGAATCGTCACGCGGATCGTCAGGCGAGGGGGCACGGTGTTAACCGTCGTCGAGGTTCCCCAGTGGCAGGGGTCGCTGTCACCGACGGCGCCCAGGCTGGTCGAAGGCGCCTCCCGCCTGGCCGCCATGATCCCCGAGTCCCGGCACATCCGCGTGGACGCCGGCGGCACCCTGGCCGACACCGCCCGCGCGGTCAGGCGGGCGCTGCCCCGGGACGGCTTCGTCGTCACGGTGGGCGGAGACTGCGGCGTCGAGCTCGAACCGGTCGCCGCCGCACTGCGCCGGTACGGTGACCGCCTGCGCCTCGCCTGGTTCGACGCCCACGGCGACCTGAACACGCCCGGCACGTCGCCGTCGGGCGCGTTCCACGGCATGATCCTCCGTACGCTCCTCGGTGAGGGCCCGGCCGATCTGGTGCCCTCACCCGCGCTGCGCCCTGAGCAGGTCGCGCTGGCCGGGACCCGTGTCCTTGATCCCCCGGAGGCCGACTACATCCGGCGAGCGGGCGTCGGCGGCCTGTCCACTGTCGACGGGAACGCGGCCGTCTACATCCATGTGGATCTCGACGTCCTGGACGGCATCACGTCGGTGGGCTATCCGGAGCCCGGCGGCCTCTCCCCTGAGGCGCTGACTGAGGCGATCGCCGAGCTCGCCGCCCGAAACGAGATCGTCGGGCTCGGCATCACCGAATACGCGCCCCGCGACCCGCGTGACGAGCGGATGCTCAGGCGCCTCGTCCCCGAACTCGTCCGGCTGTGCGGCGCGTCCCGTCCGGAACGGATCGAACGGCGCGCGGCCGTCGCCTGGCCCGCCCGGCACGTCGAGGAACGCGACGGATGGCTCCTCCGTCACACCCCGGGCGTGAGCCGCAAGCGCCTCAACTCGGCGCTCCCGCTGCCCGGCGCCACCGCGTCGATCCCGGCGCTGGAGTCCTTCTACTCCGAGCGGGGACTTCCGGTGACCGTGCAGGTGAGCCCCGAGGATCGTCATCGGGGGCTCGACACGCTTCTCGCGGCCCGCGGCTACTCCGCCGTGGCCAGAACGCTCGTCATGGCGGCCGAGGCGAAAACCGTCCTGGCCGCGGCCGCCGATCCCGGCGGGATCGAGCGCGTGGACGACCACACCCGGTGGCCGGAGCTGTTCAGGGCGGTCGGCGGCCAGACGGACGATGTGGACGTCATCCAGAGCGTCGCGCCCCGAGCGGGCCTCTTCGCCAAGGGCGCCACGGGTCTCGGCGCGGCCATCGTGGAGGACGGCTGGACCGGCGTTTTCTGCCTGGCCACCCACCCCGATCACCGGCGCGAAGGCGTGGCGAAGGCGATCATGGCGGCCGCCGCGCTGTGGTCGCAGGAGCGGGGCGCGCCCCGCCTCTACCTCCAGGTCGAAGAGGACAACGCGCCGGCCCTCGCGCTCTACTACGGCCTGGGCTTCACGCTGTCGCACCGCTATCACTACCGCCGTCGCGCAGGATCTCGATGGCCTGGAGCACGTCCGTGACCACATGGTCGGCCTGGTTGTCGGCTCGCCGCTCGGCCCTCCGGTCGATCCAGATCGTCCGGAGCCCCACCCCACGCCCGCCGGCGATGTCGGCGGTGAGGTTGTCGCCGATCATCCAGCCGCCGTCGAAAGACGTGCCGCAGCGCTTGGCCGCGATCTCGAACAGCCCGGCCTCCGGTTTGCGGATGCCCTCGGCTCCCGAGATCGCGTAGGCGTCCACGGCCTCGGCCAGCCCGGTCCGCTGTATCTTCGCGAGCTGGTTTTCCGGCGTCCCGTTGGTCACGATCGCGACGCGCCACCCCGACGCCCGGAGCCGGGCCAGGCCGTCGAGCACCTCGGTCCGGCAACGCACGAGGTGGGGCACGCGCCGCCGATATCCGCCCACCAGTTCATCGACCGTCTGGGTCAGGGCGAGGTGCTCGCGGACCTGGGTGAAGAACTCCTCACGATGGGGATTGCCCTCCCGGTTGAGGCCGATCAGCCACTCGAACGCCTCTGGCCCCAGGCCGTGCGCGCCGATGAACTCCGTGGCCCACACCCCGAAGGCGTGGTCCAGATCTATCAGCGTGTTGTCAAGATCGAAGAGCGCAAGACGTCGCACGCCCACATTCTTCCGGCAGCGCCGCCGATCGCGCCATGGGCCGTGACGCGGCCTCCATCGGCCGTTCCTTCCGGACAGCGGGTCAGCCGCGACCGGACCGTCATGTGCGAGATCGTGCCGCTTACGCGATCCAGGGCGGCACCCCGTAGACGGTGCCGTCGGGCAGGATCGCCTGTGCTCCCGCCGCCGAGGTGACGACGGCGCTGTAGCCGGCCTCGGGGCCGGCCATGACACGGCGTGGGGTGGCGGCCGGAATGACCACCGTGTCGCCGGGCCCAACGGTGATCTTGTCGTCGCCGAGCTCGATGCTCGCGGCCCCCTCCAGGAAGGTCCACACCTGCTCGGTGTCGAAGTCGTGCAGCGGGCCGGCCGCGCCCGGGAAGGCGTCGACGCGCCACAGAGAGCGTCCGGCGTCGCCCTGCGTGGGCGAGGCGAAGGTCGTCATGACGCCGCCGGGAGTCTCGGATCGGCGGGCTTCGGCGGCACGGATGACAGACATCGAAGTGATCTCCTAAAATGGACAATGTCGTTGTCCATATCGTCAACCAGGTTGTCTATCGTGTCAAGTGACGCCCCGGGCTTCGAGCTCCCCCTGCGGCTGTTCATGGCGTTCCGCGTGCTCATCGACGAGCTGCACGCCGAGCTCGCCCGGCAGGGACACCCCGACATGCGGCCGATGTACGGATTCGTGCTCCAGGCGATCAGCCGCGGCAGCGCGACCGCGGTCGACCTGGGGCGCACGCTCGGCGTCTCCAAGCAGGCGGCAGGCAAGATGATCGAGGCACTCGAGCGGGTCGGCTACGTGGAACGCAGTCCCGACCCCAAGGACACCAGACGGAAGATCGTCCGGCTCACCAGGCACGGCACGGACGCGCTGGCACGTTCTGCGCAGATCTTCGACGCCATGCGGAACCGGTGGGCGAAGACCTTGGGTCACGAGCGGCTCCGGGCGCTGGAGGCCGACCTGCGTACGATGACGCCGCCGGATCTCTGGCGGCTCGACGTGCCCGGATGGTTCGGCGGCCAGTGAACCTGAGTCAGCGGGGAACGACCTGCGCGCACACCCGGGAGATCGTCGAACGCGGCCGACGCGTCCATCGTGATCACCGCCCGGCGGCGATGAGGACCCCGGTGTCCAGGATCAGGCGTCGGGCCACGTACGCCTCATCGCATCGCTGATCATCTCGCGGGCCGCCGATCCGAGACGCCTCGGTGGGGCATCCGCTCGTCGCGGGCGTGCTCGGCCTTGTCTCACTGATCCGCGTTGACGCGGCGGGCCGTGCCGAACCGGCGCTGGTAGGCGGCGGGGCTGATCGACAGCTTCCTGGCGAAAACCCGTCGCAGGCTCTCGTAGCTGGGGAACCCGGCGAGGGTGGCGGCCTCCGTCGCGGTGTGCCCCTGGTCGAGCAGCGCCCTCGCCATGTCGAACCGGATGTTCTCCACATAGCGGGCCGGAGTCGTGCACAGCTCGTCATGGAACAGCCGAGTGAGGTGCCGGGTGCTCACGTTGAGGTGTTTCGCGAGTTCGCCGAGCGAATGATCCTCGCGGGGATTCGCCGTCACCAGGTCGGTGATCTTGCGGAGCGCCGGCGAGCGGGGCGGCGGTCCTTGCAGCGGCGCCGAGAACTGGGACTGGCCACCCGCGCGCTGCATGTACACCACCAGGGCGCGGGCGACGTCGCGCGCCAGGCCCGGCCCGTGATCCTCTTCGACGAGGGCGAGCGCCAGGTCGATGCCGGCCGTCACCCCCGCCGACGTGTACGTGGTGCCGTCGCGAACGTAGATCGCGTCAGGCTCGACGCGGCACGTCGGACACCGGGCGGCGAGCTCGTGCGCGACCTTCCAGTGTGTGGTCGCGCGCTTGCCGTCGAGGAGTCCTGCGGCGGCGAGGACGAAAGCCCCGGTGCAGATCGACGCGACCCGGCCGGCGACAGCCGCCGGAATCCGTACGGCGTCCGCCAGGTCGCCGGGGACACGGGCGCGCGGATAGAAGTCAGATCCGGACACCATCAACGTGCCGGCAGCCGGCTCCGCGGAGACGCCGCCGTCCACGGCCATCCGGACCCCGAGACTCGACGTGACGTCCGCGCCGGTCGGCGACAGCAGCACGATCCGATAGTCGGCGCCGAACCGGTTCGCCTCCTTGAAGACCTCCGCGGGACCGGCGACGTCCAGCAACGTCACTCCGTCGTAGACGATGATCGCGACGCGATGGGGAGCGGGGGTCGCCACTCCGGTCGCTCCCGAGCCGGATCCGCGCGGTGACCAGCCGGGTTCCGGCGACGACGAACGCCGACCGATCGGCGACACGCGAGGCATGGACACCGTTCATTGGTAGCACACCGTTACCGAAGATCACGGGGTTGGAGCACCCGGCTGCGATCTCACCTGTCTGGATATAGGTGATTCCTGGCCGTACGAAGGCGGCGGCACGTGTGGGTCGGCGAGCAGCATGGAAGTCGGACATACGGCCACGCAGCCGACACGCCTCCTGGAAAGTCAGAGGTCATGCCAGAGGTCATCGCGGGCCTGGAGATTCCTGAGACGGCGGCGGTCGCCGATGCGACCCGGCTGATCCAGGAGACGACCAGCCCGCTCATCTATCACCACTCCCGGCGGGTCTTCTTCTTCGGCCTGATCCACGCTCACCAACTCGGCGTGGAACCGGACCCGGAGCTGCTCTACCTGGCGGCCATGTTCCACGACACCGGCCTGCTGACCCCCTTCTCCGCGGTGGAACAGCGCTTCGAGGTCGACAGCGCCGACCACGCGCAGAAGTTCCTCCTGCAGCGGGGGTTCCCGGCGGCCGCCGCCGAGACCGTCTGGACGGCGATCGCGCTGCACACCACCCCGGGCATCCCCGGCCGGATGGCCCCGGAAATCGCGACCACCCACCTCGGGGTCCTGACCGACATACTCGGCTTCGGCCTGGACGGACTGGAACGCGATCAGCTCGACGAGATCCTCGCCGTCCACCCGCGAGGGGACTTCAAGAACGAGTTCCTGCGCGCCTACCTCGACGGGCTCAAGAACCGCCCCGAGACGACGAACGGCACCGTGAACTCCGACGTGCTCGAGCACTTCATCCCCGGCTTCCGGCGGGTGACGACCGTCGAGCGCATCCTCGGCTCGCCCTGGCCGAGCTGACCGCGGGTCGCGGACGACCAAACAGCATCTGTGATCACGCCCTCAGACCATGAGATGACATACGGAGCACCATGATGGAAACGCCCGAGACAGCGCCGGGAGACGAGGACGCGGCCCAAGAGCGGGAGCGCGACTTCGGCAGGCTGTTCCAGATGATCACGGGCCACGCGGTGGCGCAGCTCGTCCGGACGGCGGCGGCCCTGTCGATCGTCGACCACATCGCCGCCGGGGCGCGCACCGCCGATGAGGTCGCCGGACGGGCGGCCACCCATCCGGCCACGACCTACCGCCTGATGCGGGCGTGCGCCTCGATCGGGCTGCTCGCCTACGAAGGGGACGGCAGGTTCGCCACCACCTCGATGGGAGAGCTGCTGCGTGAGGGGGTCCCGGGTTCGATGCGCGACACCACGCTCCACCTCGCGGGCTACTCGACCTGGGTGAGCTGGGCCCACCTTCCCGACGCCGTGCGCGAGGGCAGGACGCAGGTGTACAAGGCACTGGGCACCGACCAGTTCACCTATTTCTCCCGGCATCCGGAGGAGGGCGACGCCTTCGCCTCCAGCGGGTCAAGCATGTCCGAGATCGTGGCCGCCGAGGCGGCGAGCATTCTCGATCTCTCGGGTGTCTCGTCGGCCGTCGACGTGGGCGGCGCCAACGGCCGGCTCGTGCTGGGGCTGATGCGGGCCAATCCCGAACTCCACGGCATCGTCCTGGACATGCCGCATGTGACCGCCGCGGCGGTCCGTACCGCCGAGGAGCTCGGCCTCTCGGACCGCTTCAGTGTGGTGGAGGGTGACTTCTTCCACGAGGTGCCCGCGGCGGACCTGTACCTGCTCAAGTGGATCCTGCACGACTGGGACGACGAGGCATGCGTGCGCCTTCTTCGCAACTGCCGTGCCGCCGGCCGGCCCGGAGCGCGTGCCGTCGTCTTCGAAGTCGTGCTCGGCGAGGTCGGTACGCCGGACTTCGGCGCTGTGGCCGACATGAACATGCTGTCGGTCACCGACGGAGGCCGGGAACGCCACCTGCACGAGTACGACGCCCTGTTCACGGCCGGGGGATGGCGCAGGGTCTCCGCTCGGCCCACCCGCTCACCGCTCTGGATCATAGAACTTGAGGCCGTCTGACAGCTGATCTCCTCAGGAGAACCTTTCCCGGCGATTCGGAGTCAAAGCAGTCATGATGAAGAAGATGATCGGGACCTCGCTCCTCGCCGGCTCGCTGCTGGTCTCCGGCGCCACCGCGGCGGCGGCGGCCCAGACGAAGCCGACACTGGGTCCCTACGGTTACGGCGCCGTCAAGCTCGGCATGACCGTCAAGCAGGCCAAGGCGACGGGGGACGTCGTCAAGAAGATGCCGGGCGGCGGCGGTTGCTCCGGCTGGGACCTGAAGAAGTTCCCGACCCCCAAGAACTCGGTGGGCATCTACATCTCGCCGAACGTGGGCCTGGCCGCCATCTTCGCCGCGAAAGGCATGAAGACCCCGGAGGGCATCAAGATCGGCTCCACCGCCCACCAGTTGAAGGCGGCGTACCCGCACATCAAGAAGGACATCCACGGCTTCTACGTGATCACGGTCCCCACCAACAAGAAGGCCTACTACACCTTCACCGTTTCGCACAGCAAGGTCACCGAGTACGGCATCGCGCTCAAGAAGCAGGACTGTTTCAACTAGTGGAGCAGGTCCTTACGGGCGGATGTGGGACCAGTGCCCGGAACCGGCCTCGCCTGTGCCGGGCGGTCCCACGCAGATACGTGTCCGGTCGCCTCGAGATGATGGCCGTATGGCCGACTACCCTGTCGTTCTGTTCTCCTACGGCACCCTGCGGCAGCGCGAGGTGCAGCTGTCGGTGTTCGGCCGCGAGGTGGCCGGCACTCCGGACGCGCTGCCCGGCTATCGGCTGTCCATGGTGGAGATCACCGACCCGCATGTCATCGCGGTCAGCGGGGCCACCCATCATCCGATCCTGCAGGCCACGGGAAACGCCGATGATGTCGTCGAGGGCACCGCGCTGCGCCTGAGCGAGGACGAACTCGCCGCAGCCGACGAGTACGAGGTCGACGACTACCGGCGTGTCCTTGTCCCGCTCGCATCCGGCCTGCGGGGCTGGGTGTACACGGCCGATGACAACGGCCCGAGCACATGACGGCGAGTGACCGGCGAACGCCTCCTCATGCGCCGCCTGCCGCATGAGAGACCGGTTCGCGAGGTTGGCGGCCGCGTCCGATGGGGGTGTCAGCCCATGCTTTTAGCGCCGTCGAGGGATTCGCGGATGATGTCGGCGTGGCCGGCGTGCTGGGCGGTCTCGGCGATGATGTGCATCAGGACCCTGCGGGCCGACCACCGCGCGCCGGGCTCGAACCACGGGGCCTTGGGCAGCGGCTGGGTGGCGTCCAGGTCGGGCAGGGCGGCGACCAGCTCGTCGGTCCGGCGGGCGACCTCGGCGTAGCCGGCCAGCACTCCGGCCAGCGTCTCGCCGGGCAGCAGCCGGAACCCGTCGGCCCACCGGGCCAGGTCGGCCTCGCTCATGGCGGTGAAGTCACCCAGAGCCGACGGGCCGTCCAGGAGGAAGTCCGCCCAGGTCCGTTCGACCGCCGCGACATGCTTGATCAACCCGCCCAGGCACAGCTCGCTCGCGGTCGTCCGACGCCCGGCCTGCTCGTCGGTGAGGTCGCGGGTGGTGAAGCGCAGGAAGTGCCGCTGGTGGGCCAGCATCGCCAGCAGGTCGGCGCGCTCTCCGGGGACGGCGGGCGCGTCGGGGAGGTCGCGGGTGGTCGGCTCGGTGAGGGTCGTGGTCTCGGGCATGGGCGCGGCCTTCCGTTGTCCTGTTCGTCGGTCAGGACCCACGCTAGGCCGCATAACGGTCACTTTCTGACCTGAATCGACGGAAGAATCAACGCATGGCGAACACCAGCACCCGGACGCTGCGGCTGCTGTCCCTGTTGCAGACCCACCGCTACTGGCCGGGCACCGAACTGGCCGAGCGGCTGGGGGTTTCGGCCCGCACCCTGCGCCGGGACATCGACCGCCTGCGCGAGCTGGGCTATCCGGTCGAGGCGCGGCGCGGCGTGGACGGGGGCTACGAGCTCGCCGCGGGCGCGGCAGTGCCGCCGCTGGTGATCGACGACGAGGAGGCGGTCGCCCTGGTCGTGGGATTACAGGCCGCCGCGCAGAGCGCGGTGGAGGGCGTCGCCGAGTCCTCGGTGCGAGCGCTGGCCAAGGTGGTGCAGGTGATGCCGGCCCGGCTGCGGCGCCGCGTGGAGGCGCTGCGTGCGATGACCGTGTCCGCCGGCTGGGACGGCTCGGCGAGGGCGGACATCGACCCGGGCCTGCTCACCGCGGTCGCGCTGGCCTGCCGGGACAGCGAACAGCTCCGTTTCTCCTATACCGCCGCCGGCGGCCGGCACACCGACCGGCACGTCGAACCGCATCGGCTGGTCTGTCTCGGCCGCCGCTGGTACCTGGTCGCCTACGACCTCACCCGGCACGACTGGCGCAGCTTCCGGGTCGACCGGCTCGCCGCGCCACACGGCACCGGTTCCCGGTTCAGGCCCCGGGACCTGCCCGTCGCCGACGCCGCCGAGTTCGTCCGGGACGGCCTGGACAACCTGCCCCGCCCGTATCGGGTGGAGGTCCTGGTCGACGCCCCGGCCGCGACCGTGCGCGAACGGATCGGCAGGTGGAGCACAGTCGAGGAGGTCGACGCCGGGCACTGCCGGGTGCGCATGACCGCCGACTCCCTGGACTGGCCGATCATGGGACTGGGCTCGCTCGACGCCGATTTTCGCGTCCTCGAACCGCCCGAACTGCGCGAACAGCTCCACAGCTGGGGCGCCCGGTTCAACCGGGCCTAGGCTTTGATCCGCATTCGGCGGTGGACGCGCGGGCGGAGCAGCGCTACGTCTCCCTCGACGCCGAGTCGCCTAGCGCTGCTTGAGGCGGAGTGCCTCTTTGCGGGCCTCGGCCTGGACGGTCCGCTCGCGCTCCAGCCACGGCGGGTTCTCGGCCTTCAGCGCGTCGATCTCGGCGGTGGTGAGCGGTCCGGTGATCCCGCCTCTGATCAGGCCGGAAGTGGAGACCCGGAGCTTCGCGGCGACGACCTGCTTGGGGTGCGGGCCGTTACGGCGCAGGTCGGCGAGCCACGCGGGCGGGTTGGACTGCAACTCGTTCAGCTCGTCCCTGGAGACGACACCCGCCTGGAACTCGGCGGGAGTGGCCGAGAGGAGGACACCCAGCTTCTTGGCCGCGGTCGCGGGCTTCATCGTCTGGATGGTCTTCGGTTTCGGCGAGCTCATGGCACCAAGAGTAGTCGGTTCCCATGACGTCAGTACCCTGAGGAAGTGACTGATGGGGAGACCGGCAGGGTGTTCCGGCTGGCGTACGTGCCCGGGGTGACCCCCGCGAAATGGGTCAACGTCTGGACCGAGAGGATGCCCGGCGTGCCGATCGCCCTGGTCGCGGTTCCCGCCGCCGAGGTGGTGGCCCTGCTGCGGGACGGCGGCGCCGACGCCGGATTCGTCCGGCTGCCGGTCGACCGGGACGGGCTCAGCGTGATTCCTCTCTATGTCGAGACCACGGTGGTCGTGGTGCCCAAGGACCACGCGGTGGCCGCCGCCGACGAGGTTGCCGTCACCGACCTGGCCGACGACGAGGTGTTCCATCCTCTGGACGACACCATCGAGTGGGAGATCCGGCCCGGACTGCCCTCGTTCACCCGCCCGGCCACAACGGCGGGCGCGGTCGAGCTGGTGGCGGCCGGCACCGGGCTTCTCCTGGTTCCGCAGTCGCTGGCCCGCCTCCACCACCGCAGGGATCTCACTTACCGGCCGGTGGCGGACGCGCCGCAGTCTCAGGTCGCGCTTGCCTGGCCCACGGACGCGACCACCGACCTGGTGGAAGATTTCATCGGCATCGTCCGCGGCCGGACGGTGAACAGCTCGCGGGGCCGTACCCCCGCCTCGCCCGCTGCGAAACCAGCACAGCGGCAGGCACAGAAACCCGCACAGAAAGCCACACAGAACGGCTCCGGCCGCCGGGCCGTGCCGACCGGCCGTAAAAAGAAGGGCCACCGGCCTCGGTGACATGAGCGATCGTCACGACCCGTCGATCAGGCGTTCGCGTGCCCGGGTCACAGAGTGCCGATCAGGCCGCCGTCGATGACGAAGTCCGCGCCGGTGACGTTGCCGGCGCGCTCACTGGCGAGCAGGACGACGAGGTCGGCGACCTCGTCCGGGCGGGTGAACCGGCCGGTGACCGAGTCGGCGGCCGCCTGCTCCGCCACCGCGTGCGACTCGCCGCCGTTGTGGCGGGCGAGCGTGGCGGCGACGCCGTCCGCGCCGAGCCACAGGTCGGTGGCGACCGGCCCGGGGCTGACGGTGTTGACCCGGATCCCGTGCGGGCCCAGCTCCTTCGACAGGGACTTGCTGAAACTGGCCAGGGCCGCCTTCGCGGCGCTGTAGTCGATCACCAGTGGGTCTGGCAGCGACGCGTTGACCGAGCTGACGGACACGATCGTGCCGGCGCCGCGGCCGAGCATGAGCGGCAGCGCCTCGCGGGTGGCGCGCACCGCGGACAGGAAGTTGACGGTCAGGGTGGCGAGCCAGTCCACGTCGGTGACGGACGCGAAGCCGCCGGTACGCGGGTGTACCGCGCCGACGTTGTTGACCAGGATGTCCAGGCCGCCGAAGGCCTCCCGGGCGGCCTCGACCAGTTCGGCCGGGCCGTCCAGGGTGGCGAGGTCCACCGCGACCGGGCGGACACGGCCCTCCGCCGCCAGCTCGGACAGCTCGGCGCTGATGTGCCGGGCTCCGGCGGTCACGCTGACGCCCTCCGCGGCGAGCGCTCGGGTGATCGCCAGCCCGATGCCCTTGCTCGCGCCGGTGACCACGGCGGTCTTGCCTGACAGGTGCAGATCCATGACGGGCCTTTCTGCGGTACGCGGCCCCGCCTCTGGGGCGGGGCCGCATGCGTGCTCAGCGGACGTTCTGGTCCGATCGGTGAATCTCGTTCAGAGCGACTGGCGGGCGAGCCAGGCCAGCGTGACGTCGGCGACCTCGCGCCAGCCGCTGTCGATGGTGAGCGAGTGCGCCCGGTCGGGGAATTCGTGGAAGTCGGTGACCGCGGCGGAGTGCCGGTACTGCTTCAGGGTGGCCAGGGTGACGGCCTCGGGCACGGTGTGGTCCCGGCCGCCGGTGATCAGCAGCAGCGGGCCGCGGCCCTCGTTCCCGGTCGCCACCTTGGCGGGCGAGTGCGGGTCGAAGTTGGCCGTCGCGGCCTCGAACAGCGGCTTCCCGGGAGCCGGGATGCTCCAGCGCCGGTACAGCTCGCCGGATTCCTCCTCGGAGACGGCGTTGCCGAAGGCGTACCGGAACTGATCCTCGGTGAGTGACACGGCCCGGTTGCGGTTGGCGGGGTTGCGGAACACCGGGAGCGCCGAACGCAGCGCGGTCAGCGGCACCGGCAGCACGCCCTTGATCTGCGCGGCGTCGATCGCGACGGCGGCGACCGCGAGGTCCATCCCGAGCAGCTTCTGGGCGATCATGCCGCCGAACGAGTGGCCGATCAGGATCGGCCGTTCCGGCAGACCATTGATGATCTTCGCGTAGTGCTCGACGACGTCGTCGATGCCGTGACCGGCGATGGAATCGGGATTCGCCCGGGACTCCTCGACGGTCGCGCCGTCTCCGGGCCAGCCGGGCGCGCTCGGCGCGTAGCCGGCCTCCTCGAACAGGTCGATCCAGGGAGTCCAGGAGGTGGCGTGCAGCCACAGTCCGTGGATGAAGATGACAGGAGTGCTCATGGTGACCTCTCAGCAGGTGATCAAGCCGAAGGCGGGGGACCCGCGACGTGGAGCCGGGACGTCTCGGCTGAGGCGACGATCGCCAGGATCAGGACGCCGTAGGTGTGCGGATCCTGAGCGAGCACCGTTTCCTCCCCTGCGTCGCCTGGACCGGTCGTCCTGGTCGTCCCAATGGAACCGCGCGGGGGCGGGCCGCCGAATCAGGGAAACACCCCAGTGTGTCCGGAAGCCGGGGGTCAGCCGGCGGGGCCGTCCTTGAACAGTTCGCGCAACTGCCGCCGGGAGGTGATCCGCAGCTTCCGGAAGACCTTGGTGAGGTGATACTCGACGGTCGAGGTGCTGACGTACAACCGCCGGGCGATCTCCGCGTTCGTCGCGCCCTCGGCGGCGAGGGTGGCGATCTTGGTTTCCTGGGGGGTGAGCACGGGGCCGACCGGCGCGGCCGGGGGCGCGACCCGCTCGCCGGCCGCGGCGAGCTCCACCCGGACGCGCTCGGTGAAGATCCCGGCGCTCATCGCGGAGAACATCTCGTACGCGGTACGCACCTGCGCCCCGGCCTCGCCGCGGCGCCGCTGTCGTCTGAGCCATTCGCCGTACAGCAGGTGGGTGCGGGCCAGGTCGGTGCGCATCCGGGTCTGCCCGAGCAGTTCGAGCGCCTGCCGATAGAGCGGCTCCGCGGCGTCGCCGAGCTCCTCGCCGAGCAGCGCACGACCGCGCGCGAGCAGACCGAGCCCCCAGGGCATGCCGCTGATCCGCGCCCGCTCCTCCAGCCGCGCCAGCGCCTGTCGTGCCGTGTCGGGGTCGCCGGCCCGTATCGCCGCCTCGATCAGATCCGGGAGCACCCGGTTGCCGTGGCCCGGCGGGTCGCGGTCGAACAGCGGGCGGGCCCGGTCGAGTGCCTCACGGTAGTTACCGAGGCTCACCTCCAGCACCGTCATGGCCAGGGCCGCCTGGTTGACCAGGGCCGGGATGTTCTGGGCCGCGATGACGGCGATCTGGTCGGCGGCCGCGCGGGCCTCCTGCTCCCGGCCCTGCCAGACCAGCTGCTCGATCTGCCACTGCGGGCCGCCCAGCGGCGTCACCCCGCTCATCGCGTACAGGTCGAAGTTCTCGGCGTAGTGGCCGTCGGCGACGGCGATCCGGCCCGCGCGCAGCTCGCTGCCGGCGAGCAGGGTGAGTGTCACCCGGAGCGCGTGCAGCGCCCCGCTCTCGCGGGCGGACGCCGCCAGCCGGCGCAGCAGCGCGGAGCGGCCCTGCTCGTCCCAGAGCTCGTCGGCGGCGAGCGCGCCGAGCAGCGCGAGCGGCATGCCCTCCTCGCTGAGCCGCTCCGCCGTGCACAGCTCGCCGACCGCGGCCCGCATCGGCGCCGCCGCGGCCGCGTACCCGGCCGTGACCCGCGTGGCGAACGCCCGGGCCAGCAGGTCGGCCGCCGTCCCCGCCGGATCGGCCGGTACGGCGAGCACGGCACGGGCCACCTCGAGCGGCGTGGTGCCGACCGTGTGCTCAAGCGCGACCATGGCGGTCTCCATCGCCTCCCGGAGCATCACCCGGGTCAGCCGCTCGTCCCGGCCGCCGAGCGCGGCGACGGCGTCCATCAGGATCGCGGGCGCGTGCGCCACCTGGTCGTCGTAGTTGGCGACGGCGGCGCGCAGCCGCTCCCCCATCGCCCGGGCGACCGGGGTGTGCAGCATCGGCCGCGCCTGGTCGAGCAGCCGGCGAACCGCCGCGATGTCGCCGGCGACCAGGAACGCCCCGGCCGCGGCGAGCAACCGGCCGCCGCGCGCCGACGCGTCCGGGCTGAGCTCGGCGGCGCGGGCCAGGAAGGCGGCCTGGGCGGTGTAGCCGCCGCGCGCTCCGGCCCTCTCGGCGGAGGCTTCCAGGTCCCGGGCGACGCCCTCGTCGGTGCCCGCGGTGGCGGCGGCGAGGTGCCAGGCCCGGGTGTCGGGGTCGCGCACGGGGTCGCTGGAGTCCGCCAGCGCGCGGTGCGCGCGGCGGCGATCGGCCGGCGTGGACGCGTTGTAGACCGCGGCCCGGATGAGCGGGTGCCGGAAGGTGACGCTGCCGCCCGCGAGGTCGCCGAGCAGCAGGATGCCCTCGGCGAGTGCCGGGTCGGCGTCGACCGGCGACATGCCCAGCAGCGCCCCGGCCCGCCAGAGCAGCGCCTGGTCGTGCGTGGGCGCGATCGAGGCGACGAGCAGCAACTCCCTGGTGGCCGGGGGCAGCGCCCGGACCTGCCCCAGGAAGTACGTCTCCAGGTGGGCGCCCAGCGGGAGCCGTACCGGCAGCTCGGTATGGCCCGCGAGCTGCTCAGGAGAGAGGGCGGTGGCGAGGGTGATGAGCGCGAGCGGGTTGCCGTCGGTCCGCTCCACCAGCCGCTCGGCCACCGCGTCGTCGAGCGGCCCGGCGACGCACTCCGCGAGCAGCCGCCGGGCGGCCGCCCCACGCAGCCCGCGGACGGGGTGCACCGGCAGGCCCTCGAAGAGAGCGGCGCCGGATTCACGTGACGCGACGAGCACCCCGACCCCCTCCGCGTGCAGCCGCCGGCCGACGAACGCGAGCGCCTGGGCGGAGTCGCGGTCCAGCCAGTGCGCGTCGTCGACGAGGCAGAGCAGTGGCCGATCGGACGCGATCTCGGCGAGCAGGCTGAGGGTGGCGAGACCGATCAGGAACTGGTCCGGCGGGGGGCCGTGCATCAGCCCGAACGCGCGCTGGAGGGCGTCGCCCTGGGGGCCGGGAATCCGTTCGAGCCGGTCGAGGAACGGCGCGAGAAGGTGGTGCAGCGCGGCGAAGCCGAGCGGAAGCTCGGACTCGACGCCGGAGATGGTGAGCACCCGCAGCCCCGCGGCCGAGGCCGCCGCGGCCGCCGTCTGCAGCAGCCGGGTCTTGCCGACGCCCGGCTCGCCGGCGAGGAGGAGCGTGTCGCTGAACCGATCGCCGAGCCGCCGGATCATCTCGTCGATCGCGTGTCGCTCCGCGTCCCGGCCGTGCAGCGACGCGGGCGCCGGCCGGGGTCCCTGAGCGGTGACGTCGTCGGACACGATTCCCCTTCGACGATGCGTGCGCACACGTGCCGGGGCCGGATGTGGTTCGACCGGGAGGCGGCACCAGGAGACTATGTCACCATGTCCAGCGCATCCGCTAAATCAGCCCTTTTCGGGCGAGAGTCGGAGGTCGCCCAGCTCTCCGGCCTCCTCCTCGGACTTCGCGCCGGAGGCAGTTCGCTGGTCGTACGCGGCGAGGCCGGCATCGGCAAGTCCGCACTGCTGACCGCGGCCGCGGACGCGGGCCGGGACGCCGGGCTGCGGGTGCTGTCCACGGCCGGCACGCAGGCCGAGTTCCATCTCCCGTACGCGGGGCTGCACCGCCTGCTGCATCCCGCCCGGCTTGACGACGGGTCGCTGCCCGATCCGCAGCGGCGTGCACTGGCGGCCGCGCTGGGGCTCATCGACGCTCCCGTCCCGGATCTGTACCTGGTCGCGCTCGCCACGCTCAACCTGCTGGTGGAGGCGGCGAGCCGGAATCCGCTGCTGGTGCTCATCGATGACGGCCAGTGGCTCGACCCGCCCACCGCCGGGGTGCTGTCCTTCGTCGCCCGGCGGCTGGAAGCCGAGCCGGTGGCGCTGCTCGCCACGCTGCGCGACGGCGTGCCCTGCGCGCTGGCCGAGGCCGGGCTGCCCGAGCTGGTGCTGCGGCCGCTGCCGGACGCGGCTGCCGCGCGCCTGCTCGACGCGCGCGCCCCCGGCATGGATCCGCGGACCCGGCGGCGGCTGCTCGACGAGGGCGCCGGCAATCCGCTCGCGCTGGTGGAACTGACCGGCGAATGGCGCGACCAGGGGACCGGCCTGCTCTCCTCGCCGTGGCTGCCGCTGACCGAGCGGCTGGAGCGCGCCTTCGGCGCCCGGCTGGGCGATCTGCCCGCCGCCACGCGAGCCCTGCTGCTCGTCGCGGCCCTCGACGACGGCACCGCGCTGGAGGAGGTGATCGCGGCCGCAGCCGTGCTCACCGCCGGGCCCGTCGCGCACCACGACCTGGCGCCGGGGATTCGCGCCGGGCTGATCGAGCCGGACGCCGCCCGCATCCGCTTCAGGCACCCGCTCATGCGCTCGGCGATCTATCAGGCCGCGACGCTGCCGCAGCGCCGCGCGGGCCATGCCGCGCTCGCCGAGGCGCTCACCCGGCAGAATGGCGAACGCGCCGCCGACCGCCGGATCTGGCACCGCGCGTCCGCCGCCGCCCGGCCCGACGAGGAGATCGCGGCCGAGCTGGACACCATGGCCGCCCGCGTCGCGCAGCGCGGCGCCCCGACCGAGGCGGTGACCGCGCTGGAGCAGGCGGCCAAGCTCACCGAGGACGCCGGCCGGCGGGCCGACCGGCTGCTCCGGGCGGCGGACCAGGCCGTCGAGCTGGGTGGCCGCGACGTCGTCGTGCGGCTGCTGCGCCAGACCGAGCTGCTGCCGCTCACGTCCCGGCAGCAGGCGCGGCTGCGGTGGATCCGGGGCACCCTCGACGACGGTTCGGACGGCCGGGCGACCGGCCCGCAGGTGCTCGCCGCCCTCGCCGAGTCGGTCGCCGCCGAGGGCCGGCCCGAGGAGGCGCTACGCATCCTGTGGAGCGCCGCGCTGCAGTGCTTCTGGATCGAGCCGGGCGCCGAGGCGCGTCACCGGATCGTCGCGGCCGCGGAGAGCCTGCCGGTGCCGGCCACGAACCCGCTGCTGCTGGCGATCCTCGCGTACGCCGCGCCGCTCGACCGCGGCGCCGTGGTCGTCGACGGGCTGCGGGAGCTGGCCTCGCGGCCCGTCATCGACCCGCAGGCGGCCCGGCTGCTGGGCTCCGCGGCCGTACTCGTCGGGGCGTTCGAGCAGGTGGAGAGCTTCTCCGCGGCGGCGCTGCCCGGGCTGCGCGCCCAGGGGCGGCTCTACCTGCTCACCCGCTCCCTCGCCCAGCAGGCGTGGAGCGCGGTGCACCGGACCAACCTGAACGTGGCGATCCCGGCGGCCGAGGAGGCGGCCCGGCTCGCCCTCGAGACGGACCAGCCGCAGATGTACGGCACCGCCGTGTCCACCCAGGCCATGCTCGCGGCGCTGCGCGGCGAACCCGACCGCGCTCGGGAGCTCTCGGCGCGGGCCGAGGCGATGAGCGTCGCCGCCGGGGTGCGGCCGGTGCTCGCCACCGTGCAGATGGCCCGCGGCCTGGCGGCGCTGAGTGAAGGCCGGCACGCGGAGGCGTACGAGCACCTGCGCCGTCTGCACGACCCCGCCGATCCGGCGTACCAGCTCGCGTTGCGCTGCTACGTGGTGGCCGCCTTCGCCGACGCCGCCGCCGGGAGCGGTAACGCCGGCGCGGCGCGGGCGGTGCTGCGCGAGCTTGAGGAGGTGGCGCGGAAGACGCCCGCGCCCGCGCTGCACGTGGGCCTGCCGCTCGCCCGGGCACTGCTCGCCGACCCGGCGGACGCAGAGGCCCGGTTCGCCGACGCGCTCGCCGCCGACCACGCCCGCTGGCCGTTCGCCCGGGCCTACGTGCAGGTGGCCTACGGCGAGTGGCTGCTGGACCAGGGCGACCCCGGCACGGCCCGGCCGCTGCTGCGCACCGCCCGCGACACGTTCGACGCGCTGGGCGTCGTGCCGTGGAGCGACCGGGCCCGGCGCGGGCTACGCGCCTGCGGGGAGGCCAGCGCCGACCGGGTCCTGACGGCGCGCGACAAGCTCACCCCAGTGGAGCTGCACATCGCCCGGCTCGCCGCCGAGGGCCTGTCCGACGAGGAGATCGGCGAGCAGGTCTACCTGTCGCGCCGGACTGTCGGCGCCCACCTGGCGCAACTGCTGCCCAAGCTCGGCGTCGGCTCCCGGGCGGACCTGCCCGGCCTCCGCCGGGACCGGGCGGACTGACCCGCGCCGGTCCACCGACGTCGCCGCCTGAGCTTCTCCTACGGCCGGGATCGAAAATCTGTAGCGGCGGGAGTAGACATCCATGGTAGGCGGGGATAATCTTTCTCGCATCGCAAGGAACGAATCCGCCGGGTAGCGCAGGAAGAACCAGCAGCACGATGAACTGCCCGGCACGTTGGATGAAGTTAGGCAGAAGGTCCGATGTGATGGGCCGGCGGAGTGGTATGAGGCCCTGAGCGTGGACGCGCTGCCGCAGGTGAAGCGAGAGTTCGGAATGTAGGAGAGGGGAGGTTGACGCCATCAGGATCGCCCGCTGCCGGCGTGGTTCTCGCCGCTCGGGTACCGCAGTTCCACAGATAGGAAGGTGGTCTACGGTCACACATCCGCGATCCCCGCGTCGCCGCACAGTACGGCTGATGCGGAAAACGGTAGTCCGGCCGATGGCCGGTAGATGGTGTTGAACCTCTTTGGGGCCCCGGTGCGACGCGTGCCGGGGCCCCCTGTCGTGATGAAAGGCCCGTATGGATCCAACTCACTCAACCGCCGGCCCTGCCACGCCCAAGAACGACAAAGCCGGTGACAGGTTCGATGATGAGGACTACCCCGCCTACAGCATGGGCGCGGCCGCGGAGATGCTCGGCGTGACCGCGGCGTTCCTGCGGGCCCTGGGTACCGCCAAGCTGATCGAGCCACAACGCTCCGGCGGCGGACACCGACGTTACTCCCGCTACCAGCTGCGCCTGGCCGCCCGGGCCCGGGAACTGGTCGACCAGGGCACGCCGCTGGAAGCCGCCTGCCGCATCATCATCTTGGAAGACCAACTGGCCGAAGCCATGCGCATCAACGCCGAACTCCGGCAGGCCCGCGCATCAGAAACTCAGTAGTGCCCGCGCGGTGACAGCACCGCCGCCGCCTTGGCCCACGGGAGCACCGAACCCATCGACCGGGCGCGCGAACGGTGATCAAGTGCCTTGGCCTCGGCCTGCGGCCGAGGCCAAGGGCTCCAGGGACCAGCTCACCCAGACATCGAGCACTCCCAGCCGACCCGCTGCGCGATCGCCCGCGCGCCCCTAGCCTCGGGCTTTCGCGGCGTATTTGAGCGAGCTTGATCGTTTACATGAGAAAAGTGCCTTTGAGCTGCAATGCCAGTGAGTTCAGGCGTTTGTGCTGGTGGTAGAGCCCTTCTACTTACTTTGATCTTGTATGCGAGGCGCCGGGCCGGCTTCTGTTCGCTGGCCTTGGCGACACCGTCGAACGCCGCATCGATGACGGCGTGCGTGCCGCACTCGATCAGCGCGAGCAGTCGCACCTGCGGGCTACCGCCCTGAGTGACGCCGAACGCAGCGGCGTTGGCCGGGGTGTCGGCCGCGTCCAGCCCGGTCCCATCCCAGGCCACCAGCCGCAACCCGAAGGCCCGCCGTACGAACCGAAACGCCTACGGCTTCGCCTGTTCGCCGTCACCGCCCGCCTGGTCCGCGGCGGACGACGCCTACGCCTGCGCATTGCCGCGTCCTGGCCCTGGGCCGGCCAGGGTCACCGCCGTCACCCGGCTCCAGGCGCTCCCGGCACCGACCTGATCCACGGCCGCGATTTCACACTCCAGCCGAACCACTCAGTCAGCCACCGGATGGGCGTGAAGGATCGAGGCTAGGTGTCCTTCACCCGGCGCGGGTGCTATCGTCTACTGAGTTGCAGTTGTGGTACCCATGAAACTTGTGTGCGCCTGACGGGATGTGACCTTCAGGCGCATTTTTGTTTTTCCGGCCATTTCCGGAGGGGCCTCACCCGGCGACGCGGAATCCGCGCAGTGCGGATTTCGGCTCGGCCCCTACAAAGGAGACTGACATGGCTGTCGGAACCGTGAAGTGGTTCAACGCGGAAAAGGGCTTCGGCTTCATCGAGCAGGACGGCGGCGGCGCCGACGTCTTCGCCCACTACTCGAACATCGCCGCCCAGGGCTACCGCGAGCTGCAGGAGGGCCAGAGGGTGTCGTTCGACATCACCCAGGGTCAGAAGGGACCGCAGGCCGAGAACATCGTTCCCGCCTGACCTAGGCCCGCATCATGAGTCGGGGCCCGCGCCTTTCAGGCGCGGGCCCCGACTCATGTCCTGGTGAACACTTGATCAGGCCGCCATCGCGGCGGGTGGGCACCGGACCGAGCGCCGCGCCGCACGCTTGCCCTGCGGCGCAGCGGTCTCAGAGCTTGTAGAGCTTGTTGAACGGGGTCGTGATGCGTTCCTGCCGCGATCCGAAATCGACGAACACGGCGACCCCGTCCTCCACACCGATGACGACACCAAGGCCGTACCGATCGTGGCTCACCTGGTCGTTCATGCTGAACCGCTCGACAGGCGCGGCGGGGGGCGGGGGTTTGAAGGGACTTGTGGGCAGGTGACGACGGTGTTCGCCGCTGGCTGGCTTCATCGCTTCCAGTATGTGCCGCCCGCGAGACCGCTCGCAACGTGCTGCGCTCTCTGTTACCGCCCCTTCGTCTCCGGTCGCCTCCGAGCGCGGCGGGCCCTGCCCACATCGGTTGGTTTCAGGTGGCGGTGCAGGTGACAGTGGCTCCGGCGCCGGTTCCGCTGCCCTGGAAGCCGAGGCTGGCGCTCTGTCCGGCCGACAGCCGCCCGTTGTAGCTCTGGTTGGTGACGGTCACGGTACCGCTGGTGCCGGAGTTGACGCCGTTCCACATGGACGTGATCGTGGCTCCGGCGGGCAGGGTGAGAGCGACCCTCCAGCCGTTGATCGCGGTGCCGCCCGCGGTGACGTTGATGGCGGCGACGAACCCGCCGGCCCACTGGTCCTGCACCGAGTAGGTCGCCGAGCAGCCCCCGATCCCGCCGCCGCTGGGTGACGGAGAGGGGGACGGGCTGCCGCTGGGCGACGGGGAAGGGGACGGGCTGCCGCTGGGTGACGGGGACGGCGACGGGCCGCCGTCGAGCGTGAGGTTCTTCTGCTGGACCTGCCACTGGGTGTTGCACAGGCCGCAGGCGGTGCCCACGAAGTTGGCGCCGGCCGTCGTGTCGCCCTTCAGCCGCCAATTGAGGTAGAGCACCGCCACGCGGCCGAACTCGCCGCCGTTGGTCTGGCTGTAGGTGCCGCCGTGT
Organism: Microbispora oryzae; assembly: GCF_017896165.1. Lineage (GTDB taxonomy): Bacteria > Actinomycetota > Actinomycetes > Streptosporangiales > Streptosporangiaceae > Microbispora > Microbispora oryzae. The sequence continues at coordinate 35,213 of NZ_JAFCNB010000020.1, read as the reverse complement.
CCGACGTTCAGATTGCCCATGAACGCGGGCAGGCCCGCCGGTAACTTGCCCCAGTCGTCGATGGCGTTCGGGTACGCGATGTCGCTGGGCCCGCCGATGAAGTAGGCGATCGGCTTCGTCAACCGGCGGAGCTGGTAGTCGTCGGAGTCGTTCAGCAACCCGCTGCTGAAGATGGTGGTCGTGGTGATACGTGGGTCGTCGGAGACGGCGTAGGCCTCCAGTCCCCCGCAGGAGTAGCCCCCTACAGCGATCTTGCTGGTGTCGAGCCTGCCGTAGTATTTGCCGCCCTGGCGGCTGTTCTCCGCGACCGCCCAGTCGATGGACTGAGTGAGCATCTGGGACGTCGTCGAGCCGGAGCCGTTCGGGCTGCCACTGGCGATGGCCAGGAACCCGTGCGAGGCGATCTCGCGGAGGAAGTTGACCTGCGACGTGCCGTTGGCCGAGCACCCTCCGTTGCCCCATACGAAAATGGGGAGTTTCTCGGCGGGGAGGGTTCCGGGCCGGTAGATGGTGTGATTGGGCAAGCCGGTGGAGGTCTCGTAATCGGCCGGGTAGGGGCCTGAGCCGCCGACCGCGGCGGCGGCCGACGGCGAGGTGAGCGCCACCATTCCAGCGCAGAGCGGGACGACCGCGGCTGCCAGTGCCGCCTTGATGATCGAGCGTTTTCTCATTTCGCCCTCCGAAGGTGTCACGACGGCGCTCTGTGTCAGATGTGGCATGCGCTGCGCACGCCGACGGAGCCCGCGAGTCGCGCTCCTGTCAGGCGGAACGAGCCGATGTGAGCAATGTGCAGTTACTATCACTGCGGTGATAAAAAGTGTCAATCAACCGCACATGCCGAGTTGAGCGGCGCGCGCAGCCTGGAAACGCCCCTGCGCTGGGGCACGAGACGCGCCCCGGGCGGCCGGGCAGTCGTCCGAGTCAGTGAAACTTTCTCGCCACCGGTCCCCGGCGGGACGTCACCGGCGACCGCGCCGCGCAGGGACCGACACGCCGTTCTCCGATGCCTGGAAGTGGGTGATCCAGGACGCGGCGTCCGGCCAGTACGGTGTCGCCACCTGGATGAGCCGCGCCTCTGCGAGCGAGCCGAGAGCGGAATGGATCTCCAGCATGAGGTCCCTGGCAGCCTGGCAGGGCCACGGTGCCGGCAGGAGGTGCTCGGGGAGGTTCGGGTCGATGTCCGGAAACTTCCGCCAGGAATCCATGACCGAGGTCCGGGCCACCAGCGCCCGAGTCGCGTCGATCTCACGGTTACGGACGGCCACCCGCAGGTCCGAGTACCGCGCGATGAAATCCTCGTAAGCCGAGGCGAGGCCGGCCAGATCGTAGGCGGCGGCCGGACCGTGCGGGCCGGCCTCCTCGTCGAACCGGGCGCGCATCACCGACCATCGGCTACCGACGACGTCGTCCAGGACGTCGTGCAGAGCCTGGGTGACCGGACCGGAATCGGATCCGGGCCGGATCCACACGCTGTCGTACAGCCGCGCGAAACCCAGCGACCCCAGAGCCTTGCGGACCGCGTGCCGTGGAGCCTGACCAGACTGGGGGACGGAGAAGGAGACGGTCACCCAGTCGCCGGTCCACCGCGGCGGGCGTGCGCCGAAGCTCAGGAAATGATCCATCCGGGAACGGTGCCTGGCGATCGCCTGAGGCGTGAGGTGGTACACGGGCGGCCGTCGAGATCCCCGTACGGCGATCAGGCCACGCTTGGTCAGCCGGGACAACGCGGCCCGCGCGCTCGACTCGGTGATGCCGAACTCCCTGAGTATCGCGACCACCGCCACCGAGGGAAGGTCGGCGTCCGAGGAGTCGAGGTACTCACCGAGCAAGGTCGCGAGCAGGTGCTGCGGGGTGGGGCCGGCCTGCGCCCGTGGGGCTCCGACATCGTCCGAAGGCACGTGGAGACTCACGTCATCAGCTTGCCGCACGACGCTTGTCGCTGAGGCCGTGACCTGGCTGTCCCAGGTGTCGCAGTCGAGGGTCAGGTCGCCGACGACTCGGTGCCGGTAGTGCTTGGTCCCGTAGCCGGCCGAGTTGACTCGGTGCTCGGCCCACCAGGTGCGGAAATTGTTGTCCAGCAGGGACAACTCGCCGACGAGCTGGGCCAGGTCCGGTTCGCCCCCGTGCCGCTGATCGGCCGGCGCCCGCTGCTGATGATCGTCGGCACCCGTGCGGTCACCTCCTGGATGAGCGTCGAGGTGATCCAGAAGGCGGTCGGCCCCAAGGAGGTCTTCTGGGTCGACGGCGCCAGCCACGTCGACAAGCGAGGTGATCGGTGACATCTTCGGCGTGTCCGGCCGCGAGCTGCCGGCCGCGCTCATCGCCACCCTGCCCCGCGGGGAGAACAGAAGAACACCAGATGATGGCTGCCTGAACTTGCCGCTACGCGCCACGTATGCACCCTGATGTGCCATACCTTGCGACTAGCCTGTGCTTGCCCTTTTTGTGGTGATCTACCTGGAGCTGATCGTGGATATAAGGCGGCCGGGCGTGGTGCTTGTGGCGTCGCTCTTCCTCACGGCCGGATGCTCGACAGCAGGTTCCGATGAACATGCCTCGCCGCCCACGCCTCCGACGGTCCAGATCTCCGCGAGCCACTGCGGCGAGGGCTGGACAAATCCGCAGGCCGGTCCGCAGACCATCATGGTCACCAACACCGGGAACGTCACCTCGGGGGTCGACCTCGTCGACGTGCCCAGGGGCGCCGTACACGCCGAACTGGAGGGACTGGCCCCGGGGGTGACCCGGCCCCTGAGGGTCAGCCTGGCCCAGGGGACGTACGCCATCCGGTGCGACGTAGACGAGCAGAACGTGATCGTCGGGCCATCCGTCACGGTGGTAGGGAACGCCCCCGGTGGACCGGCGACGGTCCCGATCTCCTCCAACGACCTGTTAGCCCCGGCGCGGGCGTACACCGAGTATGTGACCGGCGGGCTGAAGACTCTGCTGGCCAAAACAGAAGTGCTGACCCAGGCGGTGGACAAGGGGGATCTGGCCGCCGCCAGGAAGGCATGGCTGCCCGCCCACCTGGCCTACGAGAGCCTCGGCTCCGCCTACGGCACCTTCGGCGACTTCGACGGCGCGATCAACGGATCTCCCGCGGGCCTGCCCGGCGGCGTCCACGACACGAACTTCACCGGCATGCACCGGGTCGAATACGGCCTGTGGCACAACGAGTCCACCAAGACGCTGCGCCCGATCGTCGACCAGCTGTACCGGGACGTCAAGGCGCTGTGCGACGACTTCCCCGCCCAGCGGCTCGACCCGGCAGACCTCCCGCTGCGCGCGCACGAGATCCTGGAGCGCACCCTCCAGTTCGAGCTGTCCGGACGATCCGACCAGGGCAGCGGCACCACGCTGGCCACCGCGGCAGCCAACCTCCAGGGCACGCGCGAGACCCTCGCCGTGCTGCGTCCGCTGCTCGAGAGCCGCTATCCCCGGCTGAAGCAGGTTGCCGCACACCTGGACGAGTTGGACGCGCTGCTCGCAGCGCAGAAGCACGGCACCACCTGGACACCGGTCGACCGGCTGGACCCCCGAGTCCGTCAAACCATCAACGGCACGGCCGGTGGGCTGCTGGAAGAGCTCGCCCCGGTCGCCGAAATCCTCTTCCCGAGGCGCACACGATGAGCGGCTACAACCGTAGGAAGTTCCTGGCCGGAGCGCTGGCCACCGGCATCGCCGGCACCGTCGCCCGTACCGCGGCACCGGCCGGTGCCGACGCGGGCGCACCGCCGTTGCCCGCCTTCCACGGCCCGCACCAGGCAGGGATCCTCAACCCTCCCCGGCGCAGGACGGTCGTCGCCGCCTTCGACGTCATCGCCGACGGCAAGGACGAACTGAAGGAGCTGTTCCGCACGCTCACCGACCGGGCGCGCACCCTGACGACCGGCGGCGTCCCGCCGGAGTTGGGCATCACCGCGCCGCCCGCCGACTCCGGGATCCTCGGGCCGGACGTGCCCGCCGCGGCCCTGACCGTCACGCTCGGCCTCGGCGCGTCCCTCTTCGACGACCGGTACGGCCTGGCCTCCCGCAAACCGGCCGGCCTGGTCCAGATGCCGGTGTTCCCCAACGACGACCTGGATCCGGCCTGGTGCCACGGCGACCTCAGCCTGCAACTGGAGGCCGACGACGACGACACCATCCTGCACGCCTTCCGCGACATCGCCCGGCACACCCGGGACGCGATGCAGATCCGCTGGCGGATGAACGGGTTCGTCAACCCGCCGCGGCCGAGCGGCGCACCGCGCAACCTCATGGGCTTCAAGGACGGCATCTCCAATCCCGACACCAAGGACGCCGCCGAGATGGACCGGCTCGTGTGGGTACGGGATGAGAAACCGGAGACGGCCTGGGCCACGGGCGGCAGCTACGTCGCCTTCCGGTTGATCCGGATGCTGGTGGAGTTCTGGGACCGGGTGGGGCTGAGCGAGCAGGAACAGATGTTCGGCCGGACCAAGGACACCGGCGCCCCGCTGGACGGCGCCCACGAGCAAGACGTTCCCCGATACGAACTCGACCCGGCAGGCAAGGCGATTCCCATCACCAGCCACATCCGGCTGGCGAACCCGCGCAACGCCGTGACTGATGACAGCCGCATCCTGCGCCGCAGCTTCAACTACGACCGAGGTGTGGACGACCTCGGTAACCTCGACGTCGGGCTGCTCTTCACCAGCTACCAACAGGATCTGCACCGCCAGTTCGAGGCGGTCCAGATGCGCCTGGTGGATGAGCCGCTGGTCGACTACATCTCGCCGTTCGGCGGCGGCTACTTCTTCGTGGTCCCCGGCGTGCCGGACGCATCCAAACTTTACGCCCAAATGTTCTAAGGGCTTGCTGATTCCGGCCCGAAAGAGTAGGGCCGGCCAAAGCCGGCCGGCCCTACCCGATCAGTCGACCACGGTCAGAGTCCGAAAGTCTCACACCGCTTGCCGACATTGGTGTTGTTGCCGCCACCCGCGTGCGCCGCGTCCGAGCCGGCGCCGCAGTCGATGGTGTCGTTGCCACCGGCGGTCGTGACGGTGTCCACGCCCCCGCCGGCGTTGACCGTGTTGTTGCCGCCGCCGGCGTTGATCGTGTCGTCGCCGTCACCGGTGGTGATCTGGTCGTTCCCCGAGGCGGTGATCACCGTGTTGTCGCCAGCGCTGGCGCGGACCACGTTGTTGCCGCCGCCCGCGTCGATCCAGTCGTCGCCGCCGGTCGTGGTGATCTGGTCGTTGCCGCTGCCCGTGATGACGCAGTCGCTGCCGCCGTCGCCGGTGACCGTGTCGTTGCCGCCCCGGCCGATGATCAGGTCGTCGGCGGCGGTGCCGAAGATCTGGTTGTTGCCGGTCGTGGCGACGATGACGTTCTGGATCGCGATGCCGGCGCACGCGGTCTCGGGAATGCCGTCCGCACGGACGTTGACGGTGCCGGTCCGCTGGATGCCGGTCAGCCCGGTGACCTTGTCGTTGGCCGACGCCTCGGTGTAGCTGACGGATCCGCCCTTGCCGACGGTCAGCGTGATCGGCGTGCCGTTCACGCTGACCGTGACGATCGCCTGCTCGCCATCGACCGTTGTGATCGTGCTGGTCTTCCCGGAACCGGTGAGCTCGTAGAAGCCCTGTCCCAGCGCGATCGTTGCGCCGCTACCGACCAACTGGAACTTCGCGGGGCCGGAGCCGGAGCCGACGTTCACCAGTACCCCTGAGGAGTTGTGGGCATCCGAGATCGCGAGCGTGTGACCGTTGCGGCTCACGATCTTGCCCGAGGTGGTGCCGTCCACGAGAGCGTCGGAGAACGTCTCGTTGGTCGGGTTGCTCGCCTGGGAAGTGCCCGGCGGGAACGTCACGTCCACGTCGTTGTCGATGCCGTCGTTGTCCGTGTCGTTGAAGGTCGCCTTCACCACATCGAGCCGCTGGGTCAGCCAGTCGGCGTCGGGACCGGCGGGCAGCTTGGCGATCGCGGCCTCGGCGGCCTTGATCGTCTCAATCGACGGGTGGGCCTCCGCGGCGGCGACCGCTTCCCGGGCGGCCGTGAGGTCCGCAGCCGCGAGGATCGCCTTTACCGCGTTGAGCCGCTGGGTCAGCGCCGCGGCGTCGGGACCGGCGGGCAGCTTGGCGATCGCCGCCTCGGCGGCCTTGATCGTCTCAACCGACGGGTGGGCCTCCGCGGCGGCGACGGCGTTCTGCGCGTCCTCGAGGCCCTCGTCCTCGCCTCCGGCGATGTCGACATCCATCGAGCCGATGATGATGGGCAGGTTGTTGGCCGCGACGATCCGCATGTCGGCGTCGCCGTTCTGGCGGTTACGGAACATCACCTGCGGCATGTCGAGCGTCACGGTCTGCCAGGTGTTCACCTGGCCGGCGGTGATGCTCACCCGAGTAGTGCTCTGGTAGGCCGACCCGGTGGCCGCGGAGTCGTACTGAAGGACGAACGACCCGGCCACCGGAGACCGGTACTCGATGGTCGCCGCGCCGTCGTACGGCCCGCCGTGGATGAATTTGTCGTCGACCACCAGGTAGAGGTTGTTGCCGGTGTTGAAAGTGTTCTTGTCCACCTGCAGCGCCTGGCGGCCGTCGACGGTGATTTCGTGGGCCGGACCGCTCTCGTAGGGCATCCAGTTCAGCCCGTTGGGTTCGCCGGAGAAGTCCATCGACACGTGGGTCACGGTCGGCTTGGGCGGAGCGACATCGATCTTCACCCCGGAGATGGCGAGCGGAAGGTTGGCCGGAGCCGACAGACGCATGTCGGCGTTGCCGTTCTCCCGATTGGTGAACCGGATGTCGGGGATGTCGATCGACGCCGTCCGCCACTGGTTCACCTGGTCCGCGCCGATCGTCACCGGCGTCGACTTCTGGTACGCGGAACCGCTCGTCGCGGAGTCGTACTGGAGAGCGAACGTGCCCGGGACGGGAGAGCGATAGGTGAAGGTGGCCTTAACCGCGTACGGACCGCCGGAGATCGCGTCGTCGTCGACGAACATGTAGAGCTGGTTGGCCCCGCCGAACGTGTTCTTCTGCAGTTGAAGCGCCTTGCGGCCGTCGACCGTGGTCTCTTCGAACGGGCCGTCATCGTAGTTCTTGTACGTCAGCCCGTCAGTCGTGTCGGCTGCGAGGTCGAACGAGACGCTGTACTTGTTGGGGGTCGGGCTCTGCCCGGGATCGGGATTCGGGTCGACCCAGTCGGAGCGCTCGGCCACGTACGCCTTGCCCTGGGCGTCCTTCTTGAGGATGAAGTAGTAGTCGACCTTGTTGGGCAGCGTGACGAACTCGGCCTTCAGGGAGTCCTTGGTGACCGTCAGCCGCATGGCGCCGAATTCCGTGGCCTCCCGGTAGACGCTGCCCGGCGCGGTGCTGAACAGGGGCGTGAGGCCCTCACCGCTGTTACCGGTGATCGCGATGTTATAGCCGTCGGAGGTGACGACGTGCTCCGCGTGGTGGTCGTGGCCGGCCAGGATCAGATCGACGCCCGGCGTCATCAACCACGCTTTGTCCGGGTTGTTGCCCGCCTTGCCGGAGGAGTAGATGGGCTGGTGGCCGCCAGAGACGACCCACGCGGCGGTGCTGCCGTCGACCGTGTTCTTGTACTGGTTGTAGATGGGCGGCTTCGTGGTGCCTGACCCCGAGTTGCAGTTGACGTCCGGGTTGAGGAAGTCGACCAGCCCGTTACCGAACCCGGCCACGAAGGCCACCGGGACCTTGAAGTAGTCCACGCTGGGCTTGACGCTCTCCGGGTTGCAGCCGTTGCCGTAGTCGTGGTTACCCATGATGGGGAAGAACTTGCCCGCGTCGATGTCGGCCTTGTAGGGCGCCTGGGCTTTGACAACCTCCTCGGGGCGACCCTGCTGATAGGTGTTGTCCCCGACGGTCAGGATGGCGGCCGGGTTCCACGAGTGGACCATGTCGGCCACCTGGTTTTCCGAGGCGCAGGCCCGGTCCACACCGCAGCCACCGTAGTCGCCGATCACGGCGAGGACCATCTGGTCCTGTGGCGGTTTGCCGGGGTCCACCGGCGGAGTGATCCGCTCCAGCTCGTCTCCTGCCGCCTGGGCCACCTGGGCGACCCGGGCCGTCTGAGGCGCCGCCTGGGCCACCTGGGGCGCAACCGAGGCGATCACCGCGGCGACCCCCACAAGTGCCACCAACGCCCGCTTCGTGAATAACACGTATCCACCTCTATGGATCTCGCACGGCAATAGTGGCCGAGACACTAGATCACGCATCGGACGAGAAGGTGAAGACGTAACAAATAGGCGCATACGATCGCATGCCACGCATCATTGCGCGGAAAGCGCAGGCCGACGTCGATGAGCGCCTGCGCGGTTGGGCCGAGCGGGACACCACGGCGGCCGAGCGCCGTACTGCAAAAGGAATCGGACTGGCCTCACGCAAAGAAAGCTTCTTGCGCAACAAGAGCATGCGGAGTTCCGGGCCGGTCTCCCAGCGCATGTACGTGAGCGGTGACGGCACGCGAGCCGCCGTGTGAGGTCCGTCACAAGACGTCACAGCCTCAAGGGTCGTTCCGTCTTAGAGCGCATGACGAACACGGAACGCACCTCAGCGCTGATCACCGGAGCCAACAAGGGTCTCGGCCTGGAGACCGCCCGCCGCCTCGGCGCCCTCGGCTGGACGATCTTCCTCGGCTCACGCGACGAGGGCCGCGGACGCGCCGCCGCCGCCGAACTGGCCGCCGCCGGCGCCGACGTGACCCCGGTCCCCCTGGACGTGACCTCCGACGCGTCGGTGGCCGAGGCCGTGCGGCTCGTCCGCGAGCACACCGGCCACCTGGACGTGCTGATCAACAACGCCGGCGCGCCGGGCGGCGTCGTCCCGCCCGCGGACGCCACGGCCGACGACATCCACACGGTCTACGACGTCAACGTCTACGGCGCGGTCCGGGTCACCCACGCCTTCCTGCCCCTGCTCCAGGCCGCCGAGCACCCGCGGGTGGTGATGGTCTCCAGCGGCGGGGGCTCCTTCGCCGTCGTCACGGACCCCGGCCAGCCCGTCTCGAAGATGCACGAGCTGGCCTACAGCTCCTCGAAGGCGGCCCTGAACATGATCACCGTCCGGTACGCCCAGGCGCTCCCCCACATCAAGTTCAACGTCGCCACCCCCGGCGAGACCGCCAACCACAAGTTCGCCGCCACCGACATGAACCACCACACCGGGCAGCTCACGGTCACCGAGGGCACCGACTCGATCGTCAAGCTGGCCACCGTCGGCCCCGACGGCCCGACCGGCGTCTTCGTCGACCGCCTCGGCCCGATCGGATGGTGACCCCCATGCTCCGCCGCGCCGGCCCCCCTCGTTTCGAGGAGGGCCGGCCATGCGGCTACCCTGCTGGGCGTCGCACGGAAGCACTCGAGAACGAGAAGGTGAGCCCCGGTATGCGAGCCGGTGGGACCGACGCCCTGCCCGCGCCGGAGGAACCGGACGTGACCGGTTACCGGCCGCTGCTGTTCTCCATCGCCTACGGGATGACCGGATCCGTGGGCGACGCCGAGGACATCGTGCAGGACACCTTCCTCGGCCTGACCCGCGCGCGCAATGCGGGCACCGTGATCAACGATCCGAAGGCGTACCTGACGACCGCGGTGACGCGGCTGGGGATCGACCACCTGCGCTCGGCGCGGGTGCGACGGGAGACGTACGTGGGCGAATGGTTGCCCGAGCCGGTCGTCGCGCACGCCGGCGATCCGGGCCCGGCCGAGCACGCCGAGCTGGCCGACTCGCTGTCGATGGCGTTCCTCGTACTGCTGGAGACCCTCTCGCCGGTGGAGCGGGCGGTGCTCATGCTGCGCGAGGTGTTCGGGTACGGCTACCAGGACGTCGCGCTGATCATTGGCAAGTCCGAGGTGAACTGCCGCCAGATCCTCGCCCGTGCCAGGCAGCGCATCGCCGCCGGACGGCAGGCGCGCGACAACGTCCCGGCCCCGGCGCGGCGGGCCCAGGGCGAGGAACTCGCCCGCAGGTTCTTTGAGGTGGCCGGAGGCGGCGACCTGGACGCGCTGCTCGGCATGCTCGCGCCGGACGTGGTGCTGCACGGCGACGGCGGCGGCAAGGCCCAGTCGCTGGCCAGACCGGCGGCCGGGGCGTCGCGCGTCGGCAGGATGCTGGTCGCGGGGCTGCGCCGGGTCCTTGCCCTCGGCGTCGTCGTACGAACGGCCTGGATCAACGGCCGCCCGGGCGCGGTGATGTACGACGCGGAGGGACGCGTGGCCGCCGTGGTCGAGCTCGACGTCGCCGACGGCGTCGTCCAGGCGATCCACTCAGTCGTCAACCCCGACAAACTCACCCACCTCGGCCCCGTCTCCGACGTAGCCCTCCTCCCCCGGAAGTAGGCCCCGCTCAGTAGGAGGCGGCGGTGGGGCCAGGTGGGCTTGCCTTGGCCTGCGCGTTATCGCCAGCGATGAAGACGTCGGGCCGACCCTTCTGCAGGACATGACGGAAGATGGTGTTGAACGCCTTCACCACGCTGGCGCTGGCCGGGGCCGCCTTGGCGACTTCCTGCGCGATCGAGGTCTCCTCGCGGTGGGCCAGCCCGTCGAACGTGGAATTGAAGGGATTGCTGATGTCGACGATGACCTTGCCCGCGAGAGCGCTTCCGTACTGGGCGACGACCGGCACGACACCGTCGTACAACAGGGCCACGATGACGATGTCCCCGGCCGGGGCGGTGCCCCATTCTCCCGTCGTGGCGCCGCCGCCGAGAGCCTTGGCCAGGTCAGCGGCCTTGGCCTGATCGCGGCCCATGACCTCGACGGTGTTGCCCCCTGCTACCGCCCGCGCGCCGATGGTGCGGGCCATATTCCCGGTGCCGATGATGCTGATGTTGCTCATGAGATGTCCTGCCCTGGTTGCGCGTTTTCAGATGGCGGTGGTGCCGCCGTCGACGACGAGTTCCATGCCGTTGACGTAGCTGGAATCGTCGGAGGCGAGGAAGAGAGCGGCGGTGGCGATTTCGTCGGGGCGGCCCATCTGGCCGCGAGGGATGAGGGACTCGAACTGGCGCTTGGTCGCCTCGTCAAAGAGCTCTTCCTGCTTGGCAGTGGCGACCTGGCCGGGGGTCAGGACGTTGACGCGGATGCGGCGGTCCTTGAGCTCGTTGAGCCAGACGCGGGCCCAGGCCTGCTGGACGGCCTTGCTGCCGGCGTAGACACTCCAGCCGGGGAAGGCTCCGAGGGAGGCGTTGGAGCCGGTCATGAGGATGGAGCCGCCGTCGTTGAAGAGCGGAAGGGCCTTCTGGACAGTGAACAGGGTGCCGCGGGCGTTGAGCCCGAACCAGGTGTCGAACTGGGCCTCGGTGATCTCGCCGAGCGGGGCGGGCTCGCCCCCTCCGGCGCTGGCCCACAGCACGTCGAGGCTTCCCTTCTCCCGCTTGACGGTGTCGTACAGGCGGTCCAGGTCGTCCAGGTCGGCGGCGTCGCCCTGGACGCCGGTGACGTTGCGGCCGATCTGCTTCACGGCCTCGTCCAGGGCCTCCTGGCGGCGGCCGGTGATGAAGACGTGCGCTCCCTCGTCGACGAACAGCTTCGCGCCGGCCAGCGCCATGCCGGTGGTGCCGCCGGTGATGACCGCGACCTTGCCGTCAAGCTTTCCCATAGTCGCTTCCTTCGGTCGGTGGTGCCGTGCGCACCAGGGATGCCGATGTTATGTACACCGATCCGTGTGCTTACGGTACGGCGTGGGCTGCCGGGACGCAAGCTATGTACACCGGCCGTTACCCACCCGGCGTACCATGGACCCATGACGGAGTTGGAGAAGGGCCCCAAGGGCCGCCGCCGGGGGCGGGGCGCCCGCGAGCGCATCCTCAGCGCGTCCCAGCAGCTGTTCCGCGAGCAGGGCATCAACCGCACCGGCATGGACCAGTTGTGCGCGGCGGCCCAGGTGTCCAAGCGCACGGCCTACCAGCACTTCACCGGCAAGGACGAACTCGTCGCCGAGTACCTGCGCCGGTTCGACCCCTCCGTTCTGTCCGGCGTGTTCGACCGCACCGACCTCACGCCCCGCGAACGGCTCCTCGCCGCCTTCGACATCCCCCCCCCCACCCCCCTGTGCCCCTACATCGGCGCCGCCGTCGAACTCCACGACCCCGAGCACCCCGCATCCCAATACGCACGCGACTACAAGAAAGCCGTCGCCGCGCGGCTCGCCGACACCGCGCGCGAAGCCGGCGCCGCCGACCCTGAACAGCTCGGCGAGCAGCTCGCGCTGCTCATCGACGGCGCCGCGGCCCGCACCCGGGTCCTCAACGCCGACGCCTTCCCCACCGCCGCCGCCATCGCCGCCGTCCTCATCGACAACGCCATCCCCACGTCATCTCCTCGGCAGCCCAGCGATGACCGCGGAACCACCGGGTCTGCTCCCGTTCCGGTGGGAGGCCGATGACGGCCCGATCACGCCTCGTCGACCGGAAGACGACGTCGAGTTCGGCGCGGCCGGCGGCGAACGCGCCAACGCCCAGCTCAACTACCGGCGCATCCTGCACAGAGTCCGCGTCAGCCCACACGGGGTCGAACGACTCGCCAAAGTCATCCGCGTGCTGGAGAACTACGGAGGAACCGTAGGATGAAAAAGGTTCTTTCATTACTGCAGTGGCTGCCGCGCGGCGATGTCGATTATCGCTGTACGCGAACGTAGCCTCCGCTGTCGCACTTCAATGCCTTCGCCTTCGCTGAGGCGCCCCTGTTGGCTCTGATGTTGCCGGTCGAACTGATCAACCGTGTTGAGTAGCGGCACCGCTGGCCAGCCGCCACATTTCATCGTTCCCGCATTCCGCGGTGATCTCGGCCGTCGCGTGAGCTGCGGCGAGGAAGTCGTCGACCACCGGTGAGGTGCGCGATGCCGCCACCGCGAGGCACACCTGGTCGGGCGCCAGATCTGTGACGGGCACATAGCTGACTTCCGGGTGTGAGTAGAACACGGCTGTCGAACGGGCCAGGAACGAGATGCCCCGGCCGGCCGCGACATGTTCGAGCGTCTCGTCCACCCCGCGCACCAGGTATCCGGCGTTGGGGTGCGGGCGCTTGGTGGGCTGTGTGCTTGTGTCGGGATGCCAGAGCAGCGGCTCGCCGGCCAGGTCGGCCTCGGTGATCTGTTCCCTGCCGGCGAATCGGTGGCCGGCGGGCAGCACCGCCACCCGCGGCTCGGTGTACAGCGGGGTGACACGCAGGCCGGTCTCGTCGATGGGCAGCCGCACATAGCCGACGTCGATGCGGCCGTCGAGCAGCATCGCGGCCTGGTCGTCGGACTCGATCCGCTGCACGTCCACGATCACGTCCGGGTGCCGGATGGCGAACTCCCGTACCGCCGCGGTGGCCGTGATGCCCGCGCGGAAGCCCACCATCAGTCGCCGGCTGCCGCGCGCGGCCACGGTCACCCGGCGGCGGACCGCGTCTGCGGAGGCCAGCAGCGGGCCGGCGTCGGTCAGCAATTGCCTGCCGGCGTCGGTCAGCGCCACGCCGTGGCTGTCCCTGATCAGCAGCGGGGCGCCAAGATCCTGTTCCAGCGCGCGGATCTGCCTGCTGAGCACCGGCTGTGCGATGTGCAGGTCATCGGCGGCGCGGCCGAAGTGCAGCCGGTCGGCGACGGCGACGAAGTAGCGCAACTTGCGCAGGTCCAGATCCATGGAGTCCCCCGGTACGGCGATGCCTCCAGGGTATCGCCATCGCTGAAATAGGTCTTGGACACCCGCTCAGACCAATGAAATCCTCAATAGGCACCCGGCGGGCCGGAGCGAATCCGGAACAATAATTCGACATCGGGGCTTTAAAGTAGGTTCCGAGATTTTGAATTAGCCCGCCCTGAATTGGTTCAGGCCCGTCGCGTCATTCGAAGGCGCCGACGACACAACCGTTGACAACAACGTGGTGGGCGTGGCGTTCTTTCCAGATGTTCCACTCCAGAAAGCAGGCACTCCATGAGCAGCATCAGCATTATCGGCCTGGGGGGTATGGGCCGCGCCGTTGGCGCCCGCGCGGTCGAGGGCGGCCACGCCGTCGAGGTCGTCGGTCGCGACGCGGCCAAGGCCAAGGACCTGGCCGCCGCGCTCGGCGGCGGCGCCACGGCCGGGACATTCGGCACCGCCCCAGCCGGCGACATCGTCATCCTCGCCGTGCCGAACGCCAGCGCGGTGCCGGTCGTCGCCCAGTACGGGGACGCACTTGCCGGCAAGATCATCATCGACATCACCAACCCCATGACAACCGACGCCACCGGGCTGACCACCCCTGACGGCACTTCCGCCGCGCAGGAGATCGCCAAGGTCGCCCCGGCGAGCGCGCACGTCGTGAAGGCGTTCAACACCGTCTTCGGCCACGTCATGGCCCTGGGACGCCCATTGGACGTGCTCTTCGCCGGCGACGACGCGCGGGCCAAGGCACGCGTATCGGCGTTCATCAAGAGCCTCGGGTTGCGCCCCCTGGATGCCGGAGGCCTGGAGATGGCGCACTGGCTGGAAGGGACGGGCCTGCTGATGATCAACCTGGCCCGCCACGGCGTGGGGGACTTCAACTTCGCCCTCGGCGTCAGCACTCTCCCCTGAGCACACCCGCACCACCAGTTCTCGCGCCACCTCACTCATAAGGAACAGCAGAATGCGCGTTTTCGTCACTGGCGGGACCGGCCATTCCGGTTCGTACATCGTCCCCGAGCTCATAGCCGCCGGGCACGAGGTCACCGGCCTGGCCCGGTCGGACACTGCCGCGGCGGCGCTGTCCGCGCTCGGCGCGAAGGTGCGTCGCGGCGACCTCGGGGATCTCGACGGGCTCAAGGAAGCGGCTGCGGACTCCGACGGCGTCATCCACGTCGCGCACCGGCAAGACCTGCTCTTCTCCGGCGGGATCCACGCCGTGGCCGCCGCCGAGATCCCGATCATGCTCGCCTACGGCGAGGCGCTGGCGGGAACCGGAAAGCCGCTGGTCTCGGCTGGGAGCATCGGCTCGCCCGGGCAGGGATTCCTGGGGCGGACGGCCACCGAGGAGGACCCGGCCCTTCCCAGCGGCGATGAGCACAAGGGCACCCTGCGGGCTCGTAACGTCGTGGAAACCACCGTAATCGGCCTCGCCGAGCAGGGCGTGCGGTCTTCAGTCGTGCGGATCGCCAACATCGCGCACAGCACGACCGATCGTGCCGGCTTCCTCCCGACGCTGATCGCGCTCGCGAAGGAGAAGGGCTTCATCGGTTACCCCGGAGACGGCGCGAACCTGTGGAACGCCGTGCACATCCGCGATGTGGCCTCGTTGTTCCGCCTGGCGCTGGAGAAGGGCCCGGCCGGCAAATACTGGCACGCGGTCGACGACGAGGGCATCCCGTTCCGGGAGATCGCCGAGGCTATCGGCAGCCGTCTGGGCCTGCCCGCAGTGAGCGTTCCCGTGGACGAACTGGTGCTGCCGGGATACTTCGGGTTCCTCGCGAACATCGTCACGCAGAGCTACCCGGCGTCCAACCTCGTCACCCGCCGGACCCTCGGCTGGGAACCCGCTCAGCCCCGGCTGCTCGCCGATCTGGACAACGGCCACTACTTCCCCGCCAGCTGACGGCAAGGACCCGAGTCTCGACGAGTCCGGCCACGACCGAGCAAGCCCGCCGAGTCGTCCGATCGTCAAGAAGGGACTCGTCTATGCACCCGAGCATCGACCCGTCGCGTACACAGTGCCGCGCTTGGCCGGTGGTCTTCAGCCGCCGGGCCAAGCGATTGACAGGGGTTCAGTCGAGGGAGAGCCCTGCGGCCGGAGTCACCCGGGCGGCTCGGCGTGCCGGGAGAACAGCGGCGAGGAGTCCGGCCATGCCGGCGATGAGGACGACGACGCCGAGTGAGAGCCAGGGGATTTGCATGCTGGCGTCGCTGAGAGCCCTCGTCACGAACGTCTTGTAGCCGACCCAGGCGAACCCGACGCCGATCACGGTGCCGAGCAGGGTGGCCACCACCGACATCAGCACTGCCTCGGCCGCCAGCATCCGCCGCAGATGCCTGCGGGTGAGCCCGAGCGCGCGCAGCATCGCGTGTTCACGGGCGCGTTCGAGTACGGAGAGCCCCAGGGTGTTCGCGATCCCGATCAGGGCGATCACGACGGCGATGCCGAGCAGGCCGAGCGCTGACCAGGTGTAGATTCCCAGCTGCTGGTCCAGCGACTCCCAGGTCCGCAACCCGTTCTCGATCGTCGCGCCGACGGGATCCGCCAGCTCGTCCAGGTCAGCGCCGAGTCGAGCCGCGTCGGCGTCGGAGGAGGCGCGGATCCAGATGGCGTGCGGCTCGGCGGCGTCGGTGAGCGTCGCCAGCGTCTCGGGCGCGACCACGCCCGCCGGGCCCCAGCCGGTGCCGAAGGCGACCTGCAACCGGGCTCGCCGGTCGCCGACGCGCACCGTGACCCGGTCACCTGGCCGCAGACTCAGGCCCTTGCCGAAGGCCTCGGAATCGATTCTGATCCTCCCCGGCTCGACCCGTGCGAACGCCCCGCCGTCGCGGGCCACTTGCTCCTCGGCCGGCGCGGTGACAACCGGGATCGCTTCGTCGAGCCCGGCCACCCGGGCCACGGCGCCGTCCACGGGAATGGCCCGCTCCACACCGGGAGTGCGACGTACCCGGTCGAGGAGATCAGTGGTGACCTGCCCCTCGGGCGAGGTGAGCGCGACATCGATGGGGTGCTCCCTGCCGATCTGCTCGTCCAACGCCGAACGCCACGTGGCCATCCCGGTGAGCACGGCGGTCGTCAGGGTGACGCCGACCAGCAGTGAGGCAGTGGTGGTGGCGGTCCGCCGCGGATTGCGCACAGCGTTCTTGGTCGCCAGCCGCCCGGCGGGGCCGAGCAGCGCGCCGGTGATCCGGACCAGGCGGGGAACGAGCACCGGCCCGAAGAGGAGTACGCCGGTGAACACCGATCCTCCGGCTGCCACCATCAACGCCGTACTGTCCTGGAGCATCGCCACCCCGAGCAGGGCCAGCCCGGCGACCAGGAGGATCGCAGCGAGCGCCAGCCGCACCACGCCGGTGGCGGTGTGCAGGTCGACCGCGGCATCCGGGCGCAGCGCCGCCAGCGGGCTCACCCGGATCACACGCCGGGTCGGCAACCAGGACGCGACCATGGTGACCACCAGGCCGACGGCGAACCCCCCCGAGGAGCCAGAGCATGGGCAGCTCGGCGGCGCCCATTGGGACGGTGGGCGAGAGGGCGCTGATCAGCGCGATCAGCCCGTAGCCGACGCCGATACCGGCCAGTGTCCCAGTTAGCGACGCGAGCACCCCGACGACGGCCGCCTCTCGGCGTACCGAACGCACCACCTGCCGCCGGGTCGCGCCGATGCAGCGCAGCAGTGCGAAGTCGCGGAGTCGTTGCGCGAACAGGATGGAGAAGGTGTTCGCGATGACCAGTACCGAGACGAAGAGCGCGATTCCGGCGAACAACAGCAGCATCACCGACAAGCTGTCCACCCTGTTCTGGACATAGGTCAGCCGCTCGGCGGCGAACCCCTCCGGCGACTGCGCCTTGGCGCCTGCCGGGAGCTGACCTACCTCCCCGCGCACCGCCACCGCGGTCAGATGGAGGTGGTCGCGCCACTGCAGCAACTGCGGCCAGGTGACGTACATCGAGGCCTGGGCCGGGGGCGAGGGCGACTCCACGAGACCGACCACTCCTACGTCGCGCGCGGCGGCGCCCTCGCCGATCCGAAGCCGGTCACCGACCGCGATATTCGCGGCCAGGGCGAAATACACGTCCACCACCGCCTCCCCCGTGCGTGCTGGGAAGCGCCCCGAGCTGAGCTCCTGCCAGCGCCACTCCTCCAAGGTGGCGATCGGCCCCACGGTCGCTTCGGAGAGCCGCCCGCCGCCCGCGCGCACCGGCAGCGTTGCCCGGCCGGTCGCGGCCGCGTTCTCACCGTGTCGCTCGGTGAATGCGATCGCGGCCTTCGGGTCCAGCTCTGACGATGGCCACCCCGCCGCCGAGACCACGTGGTCGGCATCGCGGTACGGCGCCCCCAGGCCGTCCATGAGACCGCTATACGCCCCGGACGTGAGCACGCCGACCACGACGACGAAGGCGACCGCGACGGCGACGGCGATCGCCGCTGCGACATACCTACGGATGTGGATGCGCAGCGACGCGAGGAAGACGGTACGCATCAGACGATCCGCCCGTCCTGCATGGTGACCACATAGTCGGCGTACGCCGCCGCGTCCCGCTCGTGCGTGACCATCACGACGGTCTGGCCGAGCTCGCGCGCCGACCGGCGCAGGTGATCCAGCACCTCCGCCGACGTGGTGCTGTCCAGGTTTCCGGTGGGCTCGTCGGCGAACAGCAGGTCCGGCTGGGTGACCAGGGCCCGGGCGATCGCGACCCGCTGCTGCTGGCCGCCGGACAGCTCCGCGGGCCGATGGCCGAGCCTGTCGGCCACGCCGAGGATATCGGCGAGCATGCGCGCGCGCTCCCGTGCCGCGTCGCCGATCCGGCGACCGCCCAGCTCAAGCGGGAGCACGATGTTCTCGCCCGCGGTGAGCATCGGCAGCAGGTTGAACGACTGGAACACGAAACCGATGTGCTCGCGGCGGAAGGTCGTGAGCGCGTCGTCATCGAGTGCTCCGAGGTCGGTGCCGGCCACAGTGACGGTGCCGCCGCTGGGTTGGTCGAGTCCAGCCAGGCAGTGCATCAGCGTGGACTTGCCCGACCCGCTCGGCCCCATGATCGCGGTGAACCTGCCTCGGGGCAGGTCGAGGTCGCTGCCCCGCAGGGCATGTACCTGGGTATCGCCGTGGCCGTAGGTCTTGGTCAGGTCCCGCGCGCTGGCGGCCAGATCTTCCTGAGTGGCCTGCTGGGTGGTGGTCATGCCGCCAGTCAAGGCAGCGTGGTGTTGTCAGCACGTATGTGGTTTTCGATATGCCGGCGATATGCTCCGGCTCGTAGTTTCGAGAGCATGCGTGTGTTGATCGTCGAGGACGAGCCCTATTTGGCGGAAGCCATCCGCGACGGCCTGCGCCTGGCGGCGATCGCCGCCGACATCGCCGGTGACGGTGACACCGCCCTGGAACTGCTGAGCATCAACGCCTACGACATCGCCGTCCTCGACCGCGATATCCCCGGCCCTTCCGGCGACGAGATCGCCAAACGCATCGTCGCCACCGGCAGCGGCATGCCCATCCTCATGCTCACCGCTGCCGACCGGCTCGACGACAAGGTCTCCGGGTTCGAACTCGGCGCCGACGACTATCTCACCAAGCCCTTCGAACTCCGAGAACTCGTGCTCCGTCTCAGAGCACTCGACCGCAGGCGCGCCCACAACAGACCACCCATGCGAGAGATCGCAGGGCTGCGTCTGGATCCGTTCCGCCGCGAGGTCTACCGCGACGGCCGCTACGTCGCGCTTACCCGGAAACAGTTCGCCGTGCTAGAAGTCCTGGTCGCTGCCGAAGGCGGCGTCGTCAGCGCCGAAGAACTCTTGGAGCGAGCGTGGGATGAGAACGCCGACCCCTTCACCAACGCCGTGCGCATCACGGTCTCGGCACTGCGCAAACGGCTCGGCGAACCCGGGATCATCTCTACCGTGGCCGGCGTCGGCTACCGTATCGACACAGCACCCGGCACTGGACGTGCGGGAGGGGACCGTGAATAGGGCCTCTGGGTTGAGCGTTCGTCTCAAACTTGCCCTCAGCTATGCCGGGTTCGTCACGCTTGCAGGTGCCTTGGTACTCGCGGCGGTGTGGGTGTTCCTTCGGCATTATTTGTCCAACGGCGTGCTCTTCACCTACAGTCGTTTCGATCCCAACCGGCCCGACCCGCTGCACGCTTTCGCTCCAGTGGCAGCCGCAGTGTTCGCGTTCCTGCTGGTGTTCGGTGTCGCGGGAGGGTGGATTCTCGCCAGCCGCATGCTCACCCCTCTGACTCGCGTCACAGACGCCACACGCAGGGCCGCGAACGGATCACTCTCCCACCGAATCCGGCTCCCGGGCCGCAGAGATGAGTTCCGCGAACTCGCCGACGCCTTCGACACCATGCTCGTACGGCTCGAAGCACACGTCGCCCAACAGCGGAGATTCGCAGCCAACGCCTCCCACGAACTGCGCACCCCACTGGCGATCACGCAAACGCTTCTCGACGTGGCCCGCAAAGATCTGAACCGCGACACCGGCGAACTTGTCGACCGCCTCCACGCCGTCAACACCCGAGCGATCGACCTCACCGAAGCATTGCTCCTGCTCAGCCGCGCCGACCAACGATCGTGCACTCGAGTACACATCGACCTGTCCCTGATAGCGGAAGAAGCCATTGAAACGCTCCTCCCCCTCGCAGAAAAACGCGGCCTCACCATCGAGACCTCCGGCGGCATCACCCCCACCATCGGTTCACACGCGCTCCTGCTGCAGATGACGACGAACCTCGTGCACAACGCGATCGTCCACAACCTGCCTGAACAGGGCACCGTGTGGGTCACGACCACCGTTCACCCCGAGACTGTGGCGCTCACTGTCGAGAACACCGGCGAAAGACTCGCCCCAACATTGGTTTCCACGCTTGTCGAGCCGTTTCAGCGCGGCACCGAACGCATACGCGCCGACCACGCAGGTGTCGGCCTCGGCCTGGCAATCGTCAAAAGCGTCGCCCAAGCACACGACGGAACCCTCACCCTCACCGCCCGTCCCGCCGGCGGGCTCCGCGTCACGGTGCAACTACCCGCCGCACCACCGCACGCCGACAGATGACGATCAGGCATCACACACACCCGGGGAACCGCACCTCTTTCAGGTCTTCCGGGACCAGAGCAGGCAGCGGCTCGGCTTCCCCGGTCTCGATGTCGATCCGGTAGTAGTGGCTGGGCCCGTAGCCGTAAGTACTGATCACGAAGGTGTCCGCACTGGTCCAACACTCGACCCTATGGGGCCTCACGGTTGTGGGCAGCCGCATGCTCCGGCGACCTGTGCGCCGGCCGTACCGCGTGAAGCGATTCTCATCAGAGCCGACGTCGATCCACGTCTTCCCGTCGGGCAACGGGCCCACGTGGTCCGAGTCCTCTGTGCTGAACAGGACGGTGCCACTGAGATCGACCGCCCGGACACCCTCCGAGTCATCAATCAGCAGGGCCCGCCCGCCCGTTAGCCAGCCGTACAGTGTCGACTCCGGCCCGAGCCCCGGGACACGCCGCCGCTTGCCGTCCCAGACATACAGTTTGTCTTCGGAAGTGAACGCGAGGCGGCGACCGTCCGGAGAGAAATACAGTCCGTTGTCCGACGCATCTGCCTTCGAGATCCTGCTGATCTTTCCCGACGGAAGGTCATACACGACGACCTCGCGCTTGCTCCGGCTGTGGTAGGCCAGCTTCCGGCCGTTCGGGCTGATCTCGAGGTCGCTCGGAGTGGCGTCCTCGACAAGCAGCCGTTGGTCCGACTCAGTGATGACGACCCAGTAGCTTCCCTCGGTGAGCCCGGTTACCGGCGTATCGACGCGGTAGGCGTACCGGATCGTGGCCTGCATAGGACCGCGCAATGGATTGAGCTCCGAAAAGGTGAGGGCGACGGAGGGGGCGCGGTCTCCGTGCTGTCCGAGCGGAGCAACCAGGGCCGAGCAATAGGCCACCATGAGGACAAAGGCGACAAGGCAGATAATCAGGGCACCGCACCCGGCGCCATTTCGCCCGGGCTCCCGCTCGGCGACCGCAGGAAGATCCTCCGTCATTGCCCGTAGCGTGCCGGCGAGAGCCGTGCCATCGGTGCCCAGAGCACGAAGCCCTTTCTCGCCCGCCCGCCGCACGGCTCTTCTACTTCGCCCACACAGATAGGCGGTCTCCTGCTCGGTCCAGCCGTCATGGTGCAAGGCGACCAGGACGGCACGCTCCAGATTGGAGAGTCCCGTTCCCCAGCCCGGATCGGGCCAGGCGCGGAAGGGGCTGAGATAGGACCGATAGAGCGAGAAGAAGGCGTCCTTCGTGCCTTCTCTGTCGCGCAGCGCCTTCTCCGCCATGTGCCGGGCATACGGCGTGCGTCCGCCCAACAGCGACGCCGTACGGCGGACCTGCTCGTACCAGTCCGACATCAACGGACCTTCCCGAAGACGATTGAGTCGGAGTATGGGATGCCAGTCGAGATGAGCTCGCCCGTTCTGGCGTCGATGGCTATGTAGTCGCCCTCATCCTCGATATCCGCCTCTCGTGCGACCAGGGTGTCGGCGCCCGCCCACTGGAATTCGCTGAGTTCAGAGGGCAGGACTCGCACCCGCCGCCCGGTTGCGGTCTCGTACACCGAAGTCGGCTCCCCGAAGTCGATGTACCACCGCAGGTCTGCGGACATG
Source organism: Microbispora oryzae (assembly GCF_017896165.1). Lineage (GTDB taxonomy): Bacteria > Actinomycetota > Actinomycetes > Streptosporangiales > Streptosporangiaceae > Microbispora > Microbispora oryzae. The sequence continues at coordinate 12,958 of NZ_JAFCNB010000020.1, read as the reverse complement.
TCATGGGGGCGCTCCTCCTCCGACCGGAAGCGGGTCGCCGTGCCGTCGAAGCGGATGGCGTCGATCGAGACATCGCGACCATCGCAGCCCGCGCTGCCCATCAGGCTGTCGCCGGTCAGCCCGTAGGCCCAGCACACCTGGTTGAGTGTCCTCGTCCGGCCCGTCTCGAAGTCCGTGACGAATGTCCGACGGTTCTCCCTGGTGGACACGGCGAAGTGGCGGCTGTCGGCGGAACTGGCCACCGAGGTGATTGCGACGATCTCCTCAGGGGTGAGGCGTGGTGTGATCGGGCGGGTGAAGCCGGAACGGAGATCTTTGGCGAGGTAGCGGAGCTCCCTCACGTCCAAGTAGGCGACGCGGTGTCCGTCCGGGGTGATCTCGATGGGGATAGGGTCGGTGTCGAACATCGACTTAGAGCGAGCATGGCTGGCGGCCGTACTGAGTTCGATATCCATGCCGAATGGCACGTGCAGTTTCCACCCCACGCAATCGATCACCGTCCCGGCCACGGGCCCGGACTCGAATCGGTCGCTGGGACACGATGTGGGCTCGCCGTACGTGACCGCCTGGATATTTCGCCCGAACGCCCCCTGACAGGCGGCCAGACCCACGAAGACCGCGGCGATGCCTGTCCATCTACGGATGCGTCTCCAACGCGAGAGCCTCGCCCACGGATGTGCCACAGCAAACAGTGATACACAGACGCGATCACAAACGGATCAAGCTCATGGTGGCCGACGTTGTCGTCACCGTTGTCGTCACCTCAGCCGTGGCGCTCAAGAACCTCGATGGCTTGCAGTACGTCGGTAACCACGTGGTCAGCCTGGTGATCGGCGGCGTACGCCACGACATCGCCGATCTCTGCAGATTTCTTCTGAAGAACCTCTGAGCTAAGGCACCGCGGCGACCAATCTGAGGTGCCTCACCGCCTCAAGATAAGGCTGTCACCCTAACCGAGCGCCCTACCTTAGCAAGTACGTTTACTTCTGCCGCGAAAAGCCGGAAGAAAACAGATCTAGAAACGGGGCCAGAAAATGTTCAGAATTTCACTTTTCCTCAAGAAGGCCGCCATCACCGTCGCCACGGGTGCGCTCGCCGCCGGAATGCTCGCCCTCGGTGCGGGCGCCGCGCACGCGGACAGCGGCCTGGAATACCAGATATTTCCCGTCTCCAATCCCTTCCTCTACCTGAATGTCAGCGGCGGCTCGAAGGGCGACGGCGCGAAGATCATCCAGTACGTTGTCAGCGGTGACAACGATCTCTGGTATTTCCGGGCCGTCAACGGCCACACGGAGATCGTCAACAAGCTCAGCAACAAGTGCATGGCTACCGACGGCGTCGAGGGTCACCAGCTCTTCCAGTGGTACTGCGAGGGCACGCCCGGCCAGCTCTGGGACATCGGATTCACGTCCGGCATCGGCGGCCCGTCCCTCGTCCCCGGCACGATCAAAAACCCCGCCAGCAACCTCGTCGCTGACATCGCCGGCGGCAGCATCACGTCCGGCGCGGCCGTCATCGGCTACCACTACACCGGCGGCACCAACCAACTTTTCAACGCCTTGAACAACTCCTAGCCGCCCACCTCGCACACCGACCAGGGCCGCCACGTCACCACCCGTGGCGGCCCGTTTTCGACCGGCCGACGGTAGTGCGACAGCTCAACGACCGCGGCACCCGCCGGCTCGCCGCTCACCGCTCACAGACCGGCGGGTCGGCTGGCCGCGCCGGCTCTGCAGGTGATCGGATCGAACCGGACCGGCGACAGCGCCGGTCCGGCACCGGTCAGCTCTGCGCGGTGATCAACCGGTACGCAAGGGCGGCGGCCTCGACACGACGGCTGACGCCGAGCTTTGCGAGGATGTTGGAGACGTGGACGCTCACGGTCTTCGGGCTGATGAAGAGGGTCGTGGCGATCTGGGAGTTCGAGCGGCCGTCGACCAGCAATCGGAGCACCTCCCTTTCGCGCTCGGTCAGGCCGAGATGCGCGAGCGGGTCGGGGTTCTCCGGCTGGGCCGCGGGTCGCCCGGCCCCCTGTGCTCCGGCGTGCGACGCATTCTCGTCGGGGCCTCTTTCATCGTGGCCCTGCCCACCCGCTGCCGTCTCATTTCCCGCGGCTTCGCCGTCGTCGCGCTGGACGAGGGTGAGCCGTGCCCGGCGGGCCAGCGCCTCCGCCTCCCGCGACAGCGGCAGCGCGCCCATCTCGGCGGCCAGCCGTACCGAATCCTGCAGGGCCGTGGTGGCGGCCTGCCGGTCGTTGGCGGTGCACAGCGCCTCGGCCAGTCGCAGCAGGCAGTACGCGAGGAGGTACGGCTCACCGACGGGCCGCCAGGCGTCGACGGCCACGCTCCATTCCTGAACGGCCGGCGTCTCGGCCAGACGGGCACGTTCGGCCGCTGCCGCCGCGGCATAGCCCCGGTACGCCGACATGAGGGTGGGCAGCGAGTCAGCGATGGCGGCCAGGCCGTCGACCAGGGCAACCATGGCGGCCGCGTCGGAATCGGGCACACGACGATCACGCGCCAGAATCACGCGATCCACCGCGATCCGGGTGCCCAGCCAGACCAGCGGCCATGAATAGCGGGCTGCCCCCACAGGGGGCGTGGCTCTGAGCGCCTCCATGGCGGTCGTGGCAGCGGTGTCCAGGTCGCCGGCGAGCCGATGGCACTCCACAATGGTGAAAGTCAGGGAGAGCCGGAACTGCCAGTCGATCGAGGCGCTCACCAGCTGCGCCGCCCGGCCGGCGAGCCGTTCCGCGTCTTCACGCCGCCCGGCCAGGGCGGCGAGCTGGGCACGGAAGTCGAGCAGCGTCGCTGCGAAGACACCCTCCGGCTCACCCCGCAGCGCCTCCACTGCGGCGTGCTCGGCCTCCTGCCAGCGGCCGGCCCGCAGCATCGGCTCGGCCATGTTCCCCGTGATCCACGCGCCGAGCGTCCTGCTGGTGCCGGTCCGTGCCGCCAGCTCCAGGCCCGCCTTCGCCGCCTCGATCGCATCCTGATGACGGCCGAGCAGTTCCAGCAGGTCGCTGTGGTTCGCGTGGCCGCGCAGCGTCGTTTCCGCTGCCCCGATCTGCTCGGCGAGCCGCAGGCCCGCCCGCAGCGTCGACAGGCCGTTCTCGGCGTCTCCCTGGTAGGCGTGGGTGACGCCGAGCGTGATGAGAGCCTCGGCCTGCTCGGTTTCAGCTCCGACGGCGGAAGCGACGGCGACCGCGTGCTCAGCGGTGGCCTGCGTCCGCCTCCAGGAGTTGCCGCCACGCATCAACGTGTTCGCCAGTGAGGTCAAGACGGCGGCGTGGGCATACGTCCACGGCTCGGCGGGCAGCAGTTCCTGAGCCGCCTCCAGCACGGCCAGGCTTTCCGCTTCCTTGCCCAGGTCCCGAAGCGCGCGTGCGCGGCGCTCCATCAGCAGCGCCCGGCGAGAGGCCGAGCTGCCCTCGCCCAGCTCAGCCAATGCCTGGTCCAGCAAGGACATCGCCCGGTTCGCGGATCCGGCGTTATACGCGGCATCGGCGGCGGAGGTCAACACCTCGATCACGTCGGTGCCTGTGAGCGTCGTGGCATCCGGTACCCGAGGCCAGATCTCCAGCGCCCGCTCCAGGTGCTTGAGCTCCTCCGCCGGCGCGTACGCCGAGGAGGCCTCCGCGGCGGCAAGCAACGCCGGCAACGCCGAGGGGAGATCGAGGGCTGCGAGCCAGTGATGGGCCAGCGCGGCCGGAACGAGGGCCCCCTCGGGCGCGAGTCGCGCGTCGCCCGACAACGTCCGCGCGAAAGCGATGTGCCAGCCGGCCCGCTCGCCGGGCAGCATGTCGTGATAGACCGCGTCGCGCGCCAGCGCGTGGCGAAACGTGTAGCCCTGCCCCGCCTCGTCCACCAGCAGCAGATGGTTCTCCACCAGCTCGCGCAGCGCCGTGAAGAACGCCGGCGGCTCCATGCCCGTTACGGCGGCCAGCAGGCGCTCCGGCACCTGCCGCCCGGCGACGGACGCGGCTCGCAGCAGCCGTTGGGCCACCGCAGAACGCACCTCCACCCGCACGAGCAGCAGGTCGCGTAACGAGGGGGAAAGACCTTCGGGGTCACCGCCGTCACGCACCACTCTCACGACTTCCTCGACCAGGAACGCGTTGCCCTCGGAGCGGTCCACGACAAGGTCCAGCAGCTCAGTGTCGGCGCGGCGGCCGAGGATGCCCGCGACCTGAGCGGCCACCTCATCGGGCCGGAACCGGCGCAGCTCCAGGCGATGCACCTCGCGCATCCGCTCCCATCCGGTCAGCAGCGGTCGCAGCGGATGGCGCCGGTCGATCTCATCGGAGCGGTATGTCGCCACGAACAGGACCGGAGCGTCGCGCAGCCCCCTGACCAGGAAGGCCAGGAGTTCCAGGGTGGACTGGTCCGCCCATTGCAGATCCTCGATCACGAGCAACAGCGGTCGCGACGTGCTGACCCGTTCGATGAGCCCCAGCACCAGCTCCGGGAGCTGGGCACCCTGCCCCATCCCATGCCCCGCGCCTGGAACGGCCGAGGGATCCAGGCTCGGCAGCAGCTGGGACAGCGGACCGCGAGCCGGCCCCAGCCAGTCGTCCAACTGCTGCGGCGAAGCCGACCGTGCCAGCATGCGCAGGGCCTCCACCAGCGGCGCCAGTGGCAGGCCTTCCGGCCCCAGCTCCACGCAGTGGCCCCACAGCACATGCAATCCCGCCGCGGCCTGCGCGGCCTCCTCGACCAGCCGCGTCTTGCCTACCCCGGCCTCGCCGCCCACCAACACAAGGCGCACGGCGCCGACGGCGACTTGTGCCGCCTCGCGCGCGAGACTGGCCAACTCCTCCTGGCGCCCCACGAACACGGGACTCGCCACAATGTCGCGCATATTGGACACAGTCGAATCTAAGCTTACAGATGGCGCACCCGCTCTAAGTTTCGCTCACACCTCCTCGGTCACCATCGGCAGGAACGGCGCGAACAGCCGCAGCAACACGTCAAGCGCCCGCCGCAGGGCCGCGCGTGCGGAGGCCGCCGCGGCGGCCGAGTACGTCCGGCCGGTCCGCTGAACCGGGGGCGGCTCACGCTCGGGCGAGCAGACCGGCGAGGGTGGTCTGCAGGATCTCGCCGTACATGGTGGCGAAGTCCACCCGGGAGCCCGCGAGCCGGGGGTCGGACGTGGCCTCGACGATGGTCGGGGTCGGGTTGCTGAACGACCACAGGCCCACCAGCGCGACGACGGCGTACTCCGTCAGCGTGAGAGCGTCACCCGCGCCGAGGGCCGGCACCCGCTCCCTGACCAGCCCCGCCAGCCGGGTGCGGTGCTCCAGGTCGGTGAACTTGTAGGCGCGCACGGTGCCGGCGGAGACGTTCCGCTCCAGGACGGTCGGCAGCAGGCTCCACAGCTGGCACAGGACCGGCCGGGCGGCGAGCGAATCGGCCCAGGCCCGCATCACCTGGTCGGGCTCGCACGGCGCGGCCGGCCACTCGTCCGCCAGCGCGTCGAGCCAGGCCAGCCGGAGCCTGGCGAGCAGCCCTAGGAAGACGCCCTCCCGGCTCTCGAAATAGCGCACCACATGCGTCTTGGACACCCCGAGCCGGCGCCCCAGCTCCCGGAGGCTGATCTCGTCGGCGGGCATCTCGGCCAGCAGCGCCTCCGCGGCGTCCAGGATCTCCTGCTTGCGGAGCTCCCGGTGCTCGGGCCGCCTGGCCCGCTGGAAGGACGGCGCCTCCACCTCGTCCATCGAACCTCCTCGCGCACCGCGAATCATGGCAGCTCCCACATTAGCGGTCCAACGGACACTTGATACGTGTCCACTGGACCGCTATAGTCATAAAGGTCCGATGGACACCTATATGAGGAGTATTTCCGTGATCACTTACCCGAACCTGTACGTCGGCGGCCAGTGGGTCGCCCCGGCCACCGCGGACGTCCTGGAGGTGCGTTCCCCGCACGACCGCTCGCTGGTCGGGACCGCGCCGCACGCCGCCCCCGCCGACGTCGACCGGGCGGTCGCCGCCGCCCGCCGGGCGTTCGACGAGGGCCCCTGGCCCCGGATGAGCCCGCAGGAACGGAGCGCCGTCGTGGAGCGGTTCTCCAAGCTCTACGCGGTCCGCGCCGAGGAGTTCGCGGCCCTGGTCACCGCCGAGAACGGCTCGCCGCTGTGGTTCACCCGCTGGACGCACCTGCAGTCCCTCCCGGAGATGACGGAGGCGTACGTGCGCGCCGCCGCCGCTCTCGGCTGGGAGGAGGAGGTGGGCGCCGTCGGCGACGCCACGACGCGGCTGCGCCGGGAACCCGTCGGCGTGGTGGCGGCGGTGATCCCGTGGAACGCCCCACACCAGTCGGCCCTGGTCAAGCTGGTTCCCGCGCTGCTCGCCGGCTGCACGGTCGTCCTGAAGGCCTCCCCCGAGACGGCGCTGGACGCCCTGGCGCTCGCCGATGTCTTCGACGCGGCCGGGCTGCCCGAGGGAGTGGTGAGCATCCTGCCAGCGGGCCGCGAGACCAGCGAGTACCTGGTCGCCCACCCCGGCATCGACAAGATCGCCTTCACCGGCTCCACCGCGGCCGGCCGGCGCATCGCCTCCGTCGCCGGGGAGCAGCTCAAGCGGGTCAGCCTGGAGCTGGGCGGCAAGTCCGCCTCGATCATCCTTGAGGACGCCGACCTGACGGCGGTCGTGGCAGGCCTTAGGGCCCTGTCGCTGGGCAACAACGCCGAGAACTGCGTGGCCCACACCCGCATCCTCGCCCCGCGCAGCCGCTACGAGGAGGTCGTCGCGGCGCTGGCCGCCATGATGGAGGACGTCCGGGTCGGCGACCCCTCCGACCCCGAGACCTTCATCGGGCCGATGGTCCGCGCCGACCAGCAGCAGCGGGTGCGTTCCTACATCGAACTCGGCGTCGCCGAAGGCGCCCGGATGGTGACCGGCGGACTCGAGACCCCTGACGGGCTGGAGGGCGGGTACTACGTCCGTCCGACGCTGTTCGCCGATGTCGACAGCGACATGCGGATCGCCCGCGAGGAGATCTTCGGCCCCGTCCTGGTCGTCATCCCGTTCGACGACGAGGACGACGCCGTCCGCATCGCCAACGACTCCGAGTACGGCCTCGGCGGTGGCGTGTGGGCCGCCGACCGGGAGCACGGCATCGAGGTCGCCCGCAGGATCCGTACCGGGTGGATGACCGTCAACGGCGCCGCCCCGACCTACGACGGCGCCTTCGGCGGCTACAAGAGCAGCGGCATCGGCCGCGAGTTCGGCGTCGCCGGCCTCGCCCAGTACGTCGAGTACAAGACCATCGCCGCCTGAGGACCAGGAGGACCATCATGCGCGAAGCCCGTGTCACCCTCGGGCACACCGACATCTCCGTCCGGCCGATCGGCCTGGGCTGCATGGGGATGTCCCAGTTCTACGGCGACGCCGACGAGGCGGAGTCCGTCGCCACGATCCATGCCGCCGTCGAGGCCGGCATCGACTTCTTCGACACCTCCGACATCTACGGCGCCGCCGGCGCGGCCACCGGCCAGTCCCAGAAGGGCTTCGGCCACAACGAGGAACTGCTCGGCCGCGCCGTGCGCGGCCTGCGCGACCGGGTGGTCCTGGCGACCAAGTTCGGGGCGCGGCCCTCGGAGGAGGGCGGGGTGGTCTACGACGGCCGCCCGGAGTACGTGGCCGCCGCCTGCGAGGCCAGCCTGCGCCGCCTCGGCGTCGACCACATCGACCTCTACTACCTCCATCGCCACGACACCACCGTGCCGATCGAGGACACCGTCGGCGCGATGGCCGAGCTGGTGACCGCGGGCATGGTGCGCGCGATCGGGCTCAGCGCGGTCGGTCCGGACATCCTGCACCGGGCATCCGCCGTGGCGCCGATCTCGGCCCTCCAGAGCGAGTACTCGCTCTGGGCCCGCGAGGTGGAGCAGGAGGTGCTGCCCGCCTGCCGCGAACTGGGCATCACCTTCGTCCCGTACAGCCCGCTGGGGCGGGCCGCGCTCGCCGGCCGCTTCACCAGCGAGACCTCGTTCGACGGTGACGACTTCCGCTCGACCCTGCCCAAGTTCCACGAGGAGAACTTCGCGGACAACCTCCGCCTCGTCGAGGGGCTGAAGGCGTTCGCCGGTGAGCGCGGACACGCCCCGGGCCAAGTGGCCCTGGCCTGGCTGCTCGCCCAGCCGTACGACATCGCGCCCATCCCCGGCACCAAGCGGCCGGAGTACGCGCGCCAGAACGCCGCCGCGACGGCCGTTCCGCTGAGCGCGGACGACGTCGCCCACCTGTCACGCCTGTTCGACCCCGCGCGGGTGCGCGGCGGCCAGTACGGCGCGCTCAACGCGCACCCCCAGCACTGATCCGGAAGGAACCACATGACCGACACCCAGCGGGAACCCGGCTACGAGGCCGCGCTCGACACCGCCGCGCACCTGCTCGGCAGGAGGCTGGAGCCGTTCCTGGAACCCGGTCCGGGCGAGCCGGCCAACGCCGCCGACTTCATGCGCCTGGCCACCCGGCACACCTTCGGCGACGCGTGGCCGCGCACCGACGTCCTCGACACCCGCACCCGCGCCCTCGTCTCCGTGACGATCGCCGCGACCCTGGGCACGCTCGAACCGCTGCGCGGGCAGCTGCGCATCGCGCTCAACAACGGCGTCACCCCGGAGGAGATCGTGGAGGCGTTCGTGCACATCGAGGCGTACGCCGGCGCGGCCCGGGCCTTCGACGGTTACCGCGTCGCCCGGGAGGTCTTCCAGGAGGTTCACCAAGCGTAAGCCCGTTGACGGGGGCGGCCTCATGATCGACGCCGACAGGGACCAGAAGAATGTTCTCTTCGGCTGGAGGAGCTCCGGATGAGGATCCGCGGGGTCGTCGCCTGGCTGGCGGCGTTGTCGGCGGTCGTGGCGGCCTGTGTCCTGTGGGCGCCCGCCTCGTGGGCGGGGACGCACAAGTACCGGCCCGTGATCTTCGTGCACGGTTTCAGCGGGTCGGGCGCCCAGTTCGAGACGCAGGCCAGGCGGCTGACCGGCAACGGCTACCCGATCGGCCTGATCGAGTCCCACGACTACGACTCCCTGTTCCAGATCAACACGCGCGAGCAGGTGTACGCGGGCCTGGACGCGCGGACCGACCGGCTGCTGGCCGCGTCCAGGGCCGACAAGGTCGATCTGCTGACCCACTCGCTGGGGACCGGCCTCATGCAGGAGTACCTCCGCAGCAGCCCGCAACGGGCGGCGAAGGTCGCCCACTACGTCAACCTCGACGGCTCCAGCTCGGCCGACCAGCCCGGCGGGGTGCCCACGCTCGCGGTGTGGGGCGAGGGCTCGCCGGACCGGCAGGTCGGCGGTGCCGTGAACGTCAGGTTCCCCGACCAGTCGCACACGCAGGTCGTGTCGTCGGAGGAGACGTTCGCGAAGTTCTTCGAGTTCTTCACCGGGCGGCGGCCCCGCACGACCGACGTCCAGGAGGAGCGCGGCAACATCCGGCTGTCCCGACCGCTGGCCGGACTGGGAGGATCACGGCCTCGTCTTCCCATCCCTGCGCGGCACACCTATGGAACCGGACGCCCTCCGGCGAAGCTGGGGAGCGATCCGGAAGGCTGCCGGGCTCGGCGACATGCGGTTGTTGAGTCGGCCCGGGGCGCGGTGTCGGGATTGCTCTCGATCCGTTTCCCCGGGCCGCTCGCCGAACCCGCCGTGCCGATCTCTCGGCAACGGGCTCTCCACGGTCTCTGCCGTCAGGCGGGGTTCGCAGGAGGCCAGGGGCTTGGGATCTTGGTGCCCCGGTAGGCGTAGCGGGAGACCGTCACGCCTTGGAGCCGGAAGTACTCGACCCCGCCTGCGGCGATCACCCACCGGCCTGTGCCGGTCTTCAGGTGACGGCGCAGTTGCCCCCAATTCCAGCCGTGACGGGCCCGCAGCATGTGGGCGAGTCTCCACCAGGTGAAGGTGTCCAGCTTGCTGAAGGTCCATTTGGCCACGGCGTGTTTGAAATAGTTGGCCCATCCGCGCATGATCTGAGCGAGCCTTTTCAGCACGGATGCGAAGTCCTGCTGCGATGTCCTGTGTGTCAGGGCACGGATCTTCGCCTTCACCGACCGCAGCGGGCGCTTGGCGATGAAGGTGTAGACGTACCACGTGTTCGTGCCTCTCATGCGTTTCCACCGGATGCGGAAGCCGAGGAAGTCGAACCCGTCGCCCATGTGGACCACTTGGGTTTTGGCTGGTGACAGCCGTAAGCCCAGCGGTGCCAGCACCTCGGCGACGTCCTCACGGAGCATTTCGGCGTCTTCACGCGAACCATGCACCACGATGACGAAGTCGTCGCAGTAGCGGATGATCCGCCACGTCGCTCGCCCCTTGGAGCGCCGGTAGGCGCGCTTACCCTGAGTCGACATCGACCCACCGCTCTTCCATGGGTCCATCACGTGCTCATCGAGCACTGACATCGCCACATTGAAGATCAACGGGGACAGAATGCCGCCCTGCGGCGTGCCGGTGTAGGCGTTCCGGTGCACGCCGAGTTCGGTGAGGATCCCGGCCTTGAGGAACGCCTTGACCAGCGCCAGAACACGCTTGTCCTTGACCCGTGTCCGCACCCGATCCATGAGGGCCGAATGTGAGACCGAGTCGAAGGCCGCTTCGATGTCGGCATCCAGCACCCAGCGGTACCCTCGGGTGCCGAAATGGTGAATCTCCGCGATCGCATCATGGGGCCGCCGCCTGGGCCGAAACCCGTAGGAGACCGGCAGGAAGTCAGCCTCGAAGATGGGTTCCAGCACCAGCTTGAGCGCCGCCTGAACGACCCGGTCCGCAATCGTCGGTATACCGAGCGCGCGGACCTTTCCCGACCCGCCCGGCTTGGGAATCACGCGCTCCCGCACCGGTAGCGGCCGAAACGAGCCGTCCTTGAGGGCGGCCCGCAGGTCATCCAGGAATCCCGGAACGCCGATCCACTCCTCGACCTCGGCGACCGTCAGGCCGTCGACGCCGGGCGTGTTGGCACCCCGGTTGCCCGCGACACGGTCGAACGCCACAAGGAGCGTCGCCGGATCGTGCACAAGGTTGAACAGGTCATCGAACCGGCGGCCAGGATCGGCCGCCGCCCACTGGTGAAGCTTGGCCTGCATCTCCGATACCCGCCGCCGCGGTCCCACCGGGACCACCTCTGGCCAGGCGTCCTCGTTCGAGAACGCATCTTTCGGCATTGCAGCCTCCAATCACTTCTCGAAACCGCTGCCGCCCTTCCCCATGTGACCAGCTCTCCCGGACTCGGAGTACTACGGCGGCTCCGCCCCGCCCCGGACCGATCAACGGTCGATGCGCCCAGCCCCACCACCTCCGCTGGATACGGAAAGCAGGGCAAGATCCGGAACGGTTCCCGTGTTCACCGTGATTCGCTCGACGGAGGAGGAGCCCGACTATGCCCCTGCGGCATCGCTGCGAGTACGCCGCAGACCTTCCTCGCAGCCTCCCCGACGGCTCATGCCCACCGCCGTAAGAGTTCCCCGCCACCCTCGGCGACGGGTACGCACCGCTTCCAGCCCATATCCACCAGGTTTCGAGCTGGCGCCTAATCAAGGGGATGTCACACGCCGGTTCCTCGCGTACTCCTTTCCGTCCCGCTTGCCGGACCCGGACCATCTGGCAGTACTAGCCCGTCCCGGCGTTGTCAGGGCTGCTCCCACCCTTGCCGGCATCACCCGGCTTAGAAGTCCTAACAGAATGATCAGCGAGTGAGGCGTCGCCAGCAGATAATGGCGGCGGCGAGGGTCATGAAGGCCTCGTGGATGTCGTCGCGGATCTCCCAGCGGATGCGCAGGCGCCGGAACCAGTGCAGCAGCGCGATCGTCTGCTCGATCACCCACCGATGCACGCCGAGGCCGGAGCCGTGCGGGGTGCCCCGGCGGGCGATGACCGGTTTCACTCCCGTGGCCCAGACCATGCGGCGGTACTTGTCGTGGTCGTAGCCCCGGTCGGCGTACACGACCGCGGGTCGCCTGCGCGGCCAGGCCTCGCCGCCCCCGGACCGGGGGAATGGCCCGCAGCAGTGGCATGAGCTGGGTGACGTCGTTGCGGTTGCCGCCGGTCAGGCTGAGCGCGAGAGGGACGCCGTTCCCGTCGGCGATGACGTGGTGCTTGGAGCCCGTCTTTGCGCGGTCGACCGGGCTCGGACCCGTTTTGGGCCGCCCTTCAGCGCCCGCACGTGGGAGCTGTCGATCACCGCCTTGGACCAGTCCAGCTTGCCCGCGGCGTGCAACTCGGCCAGCAGCAGTTCGTGCAGCTTCTGCCACACCCCGGCGGCATGCCAGTCCCGCAGCCTGCGCCAGCAGGTCATCCCCGAACCGAAGCCCAGTTCCTGGGGCAGGAACTCCCAGGCGATACCGGTGTAGAGCACGAACAAGATGCCCGACAAGACCTTCCGGTCGTCCAGACGCCTACGGCCCGGGTGATCGGCACGACGTGGCACGACCGGCAACAACGGCTCGATCCGCGCCCACAACTCATCCGAGATGATCCACGGTGGCTGTTCGCCCTTCCTCACGCCGTGATCAACCTGCAGGCGATCAACCGTATTCCTAGATCATTTTGTTAGGACTTCTTAGGCTGCCCTCAGCTCCACCGCCCCGCTGCGACGGGGTCAGCGGTGAAGGTCTTTCACCTCCACTCGAATCAACGGCGCCTCACGGCGCACTCACGACCTCCGCCACACCTGCGTGAGCCTCCTGCTCGACCTCGGCGTCCCACCGCACATCGTCCGGGACATCGTCGGCCACTCCGACATCGAGGTCACCATGACCATCTACGCCCACGCCTCCCTCGACGACAAGCGCCGCGCCCTCGGCAAGCTGGGCGAAGCACTCAACTAACCTCGGGCTTTCGCGGCGAATTTGAGCGGGCTTGATCGTTTACATGAGAAAAGTGCCTTTGAGCTGGGAGGATTGGGCTTGTCTAGAGTCCTGTCCGCACCAGTTCAGAAGGCACTTTCCACGTGAA
>NZ_JAFCNB010000001.1 GCF_017896165.1 Microbispora oryzae | reverse complement strand
ACGGCGGTTATAGCGGTAGGGAAACACCCGGTTACATTCCGAACCCGGAAGTTAAGCCTTCCAGCGCCGATGGTACTGCACTGGGGACGGTGTGGGAGAGTAGGACGCCGCCGGACAATTTTTGTGGGGGGCCACCCTGTTTGGGGTGGCCCTTCATGTTTTGTGTGTGTGGTTTTTGTGGTGGGGGTCGCCGGTTGGCGGCCCCCTTTTTTGTTTGTACTGGCTGTCACTGGCTGTCACTGGTGGTGGGTGGTGTCTGGTGATGCGGCGGCGCTGAGGAGCGGCTCGATCCGGAACGGGATCTGAGTCGACAGGGCGATGGTCGTGTCGCTTCGTTGCACCGCCGGCGACGCGAGAATCCTCGCGATGATCTCCTGAAGGTGCGGCGTGCTCCGCGCGACCACCCGGCACAGGAGATCGGCCTGGCCGCTGGTGCCGTACACCTCCAGGACCTCGGGTATCTCCGCCAGCGTCCGGACCGCTTCGGTGAGCCGTCCCTGCGCGATCTGCAACGAGGCGAACGCGAGGATCGGGTATCCGATCTCCTCGGTGGCGACCGTGGGACCGAAGTCGCTGATGACCCCGCGCATCGTCAGTTTCTCCAGGCGCGACTGCACGGTGCCCCTGGCCACCCCGAGCAGGCGGGCGAGCTCGGTGAGCCCGATCCGCGGATTGGCGCGCATGGTCTGGAGCAGCCGGCTGTCGAGGGAGTCGAGCATGGGCCGAGCGTACGGCAGGCTGGTCGAATCGACCAGTAATATGACGCAATACCTGGTGATATTGAGCGATCGGCACACTCCGAGTGGGCGCTCTTGTCAGCGGAACGCGATGTTGCTGTCATATGGAAGTATGTTCGAGGAAGCGCAGTACTTCGCGCCGGTGGAGACACGCGATGACGGCTCGGTCGTCGTCGAGCTGGCCACCGGCCATCCCGGGTTCGCCGACGCCGTATACCGGGAGCGGCGCAACGCCATCGCCGCGCTGGCGCTGAATCACCGGCCGGGTGATCCCGTCCCCCGGGTCGAGTACACCGACGCGGAACACCGCGTGTGGGCACTGGTCGCCAAGGAACTCGCGGCCAAGCACAGGAAGTACGCCGTGCGCGAGTTCCTGGACGCGACCGAGCGGCTCGGCCTTCCCGTCGACCGGATTCCCCAGCTCCAGGAGGTCGGCGATCTCCTGTCGCCGCTCACCGGCTTCCGCTATCTCCCGGCCGCCGGTCTCGTGCCGCTACGTGAGTTCTACAGCGTGCTGGCGAACGGGCTCTTCCATTCCACTCAGTACATCCGGCACCACTCCGTGCCGTTCTACACACCGGAGCCGGACGTCGTCCACGAGGTGATCGGGCACGCCAACACGCTGGCCTCATCCCGCTTCGCCGAGCTCTACCGCGCGGCGGGCCGGGCGGCACGGCGGGTCGAGTCGGAGCGGGCGCTGGAGTTCGTCTCCAAGGTGTTCTGGTTCACCCTGGAGTTCGGCGTCATGCACGAAGGCGGCGAACTGCGGGCGTACGGCGCCGGGATCCTCAGCTCGTACGGCGAGATCGAGGAGTTCCGGCGGATGGACATCCGCCCGCTGGACCTCGCCGCGATGGGGACCACCGACTACGACATCACCAAATATCAGGAAGTGCTCTTCGCCGCCGCGTCCCTGGGCCAGTTGGAGGACGTCGTCGGCGGCTTCTGGGAGACCTGCGACGACGAGGCGGTCGCCCGGCTGCTGGCCGGGGCCGGCGCCCGGTAGCCGCCCGCGCCCGGCCGGCCGGGCCCCGGTCGCGGGCGCGTTACCGGGCGCCGACGACCAGCAGGGCGTCGCCGACTCCGCGCTCCACACCGTCGGACGGCTTGTTGACCACCTTCTTGCCGACGACCATCGTGCTGGAGCCGCCGCCGTCGAGGTTGACGGCGTCGCGGGCGCCGAGCCACCGCATGAGCGCGGCGGCCTCGAAGAACGACGCGCCCACGCTGCCGCCGGGGGCGCGGCCGTCCACGAGCGCGATGATCAGTTTGCCGGTCCGCGTCACGCCCGCGAGCGTGCGCGGGTGCCGCCGCAGGATCATGCTCGTGTTCGCCATGCCGTCCCGGCCGGGGGTGATGGCCGTCTTGCCGCCGCGGACCAGGCCGACCGCGCCGCCGATGATATTGGTGTCCGGGGTCAGCGGGATGCCCTTCCTGGTCCGCATGTCGGTGACCTTCGTGACGACCTTGACGGCGGAGCCCTGTGGCGCGTGCTCCCACAGCCAGTCCGCGGCGGTGCCCACTCCGTGCAGCACCCGCGTGCCCTTGGGCACCGTGCCGCCCGCGTCGCGCACCTTGATCACCTTGCCGGTCGCGTCGAGCACGGCCTCCGCGCCGTCGTCGCTGGGGGTGGCGCGGCCCAGCTCCTCGGTGTAGAGGACGAGCTCGTCGGGCTTGGGCACGCGATTGATCCCGGTCACCGGCGTCGACGACCCGTCGGCGGCCCGGGCGACGGTGGCGGAGGACAGCTCGGTGACGCGCGCCGACCGCCCCTTGAGCACGAGACCCACGCGGTTCGGCACGGCCTCGCTCAGCAGCTTGCCGCCCACCACCGAGATGCCGGTGGGGTCGCCGCGGAAGGCCGGCAGCGTGTGGATGTCGAAGAAGCCGCCGTTCACCGCCGCGATCGCTCCGGCCGCGGCGGCCATCGAGGACACCTTCTCCCGCTTGGCGGTGCTCGTTCCGATCGAGGCCTGGAAGGAGCCGCGGAATGTGCGGGGGTCCACGACGATGACCTTGACCTTCCACGGTCCCGTGGTCACGAAGCCGTCGTCGCCCTGATAGTCGACCTTCGCCGTGACGCCCGCGTCCTTGAGCTGGGTGACGACCTTGGCGGCCGCCGCCTTGCCGCTCAACGGCCAGCTTCCCACGTGTACGGACCAGAAGTCGGCCGCGGGATAGTCGGCGACGGCGGGCCGGGTGAACTTGACGACGGTCGGGGTGAGGCCCGCCGCCAGCACGGCCTCGGCCTGGGCCTGGGCGTTCGCCTCGGTCATGAAGTCCTTGCCGCCGACGATGACGCTCACCGTGTAACCGTCGCCGGATGTGCCGTGGATGACGCTGAAGTAGCTGACGCCCGGGGCGAGGCTCTTGGCGGCCGTCTTCGGGATTCCCGGGGTGCCCAGGGGGAACGACGTCGCCGGCAGCCCGCTCACGGGTTCGGCGAAGGCCGGGGCCGATAGGGCGGGCGTCGTCACGGCCAGGGCTGCGGCTGCGACGAACAGGCGGCGTCTCATACGTCTTCTCCCACTGGTGATCCCTGGAGGGACCATCGTTGCGAGAATGACGGGCGGATATGGGTGAAACGCTCAAAAAGTAAGCGATTCCACGCGCTGGTGGCCACGATAAAACGGGCTTATGCCATTAAAGCGGACAAAGACGCATTAACTACGCCTGGGGCCGTGCCGCCGAGGTCGTAGAACGCGTCGCGGGGGTGGGGGGCGACGAGATCGGCGGGCACGGCTTCATGGTGTCGTCAGGAGGCCCTCGCGTCGATCTCCTTGGCCCTGCGGACGAACTCCTGGGCCGACCGCGCCTCCACGTGGATGAGTAGGCCGTCCCGCCGCCGGGACATTCCCCAGTAGTGGGCCGTCGCCTGCCCCCACCAGATCGTCCATCTGGGGAAGCGGGCGGACAGCGCGCGTACCACGATGGCGGGACTGATTTGAGGTTCGCTCGTCGTCTGCACACATCGAGGGAAGCACGATTCGCACGGTGAGCGCGAGAGCACAATTCGTAGCCGGGTGACAGAGCTTTTACACCCGGAGCGGCATTTCTACGCTCCGGTGGTCAGGGTCTTCCGGGGAGGGGCCGCGTTTCGGTCGAACGCCGCTCGGTTCGTCCGCTCTGCGGACGGACGGCTATCCGGCGTCGCGGCGGAACGTCTCCAGGGCCATGAGGGCGACGTGCAGCGACAGGCACGACTCGACGTCGTCGAGATCGGTGTCGAGGATCCGCTCCAGCCGCCGCAGCCGTTCGTAGAAGGCCGGCCGGGACAGATGGGCCCGCTGCGCCGCGACCGCCTTGTTGCGCCCGGAGTCGAGGTAGATCCGCAGGATCCGGGTCAGGTCGCCGTGCCGCTGCGCGTCGTGGGCAAGCAGCGGGCCGAGCTCGCGTTCGGTGAACGTCTGCAGGCGGGCGTCGTCGCGGAGCAGGTGCAGCAGGCCGCGCAGCCGCAGATCGGGCAGGCGGTAGAACGGCCGTCCGTCGGGCTGCCGCACGGCGACCTCGGCGACCTGCTCGGCCTCCAGGAATCCACGCCGCACGTCCTTGATCGAGTCGACCACGGAGCCGGCGGCCAGCACGAACGGCGTCGGGAAGGTGGCGCGGAGCCGTTCGGCGAGCGCGCCGAGTGCCGTCTCGGCGGCCGAGCGCGGCGGGAGCGGCAGCAGTACGCCGACGCGGTTCTGGTCGAGCGCGCCGACGAGCGCGGGCAGCCGCGCCTCCCGGCAGGCCGCCGCGGCGGCCTCGGCCAGTTCGCCCACCTTGGCCTGTTCGCCGAGCGCGGTGCCGGCCGGTGTGGTGAGCCGGATGACGGCGCCGATCAGTTTGCGGCTGGTGAGCGGCACTCCGACGGCACGGGCCCGGGCGGCTGCCTCGTCCGGGTCGGAGTAGGCGTGGGTGAGGATGCCAGTGATGATCGTCCCGTGTGCCTGGCGTTCGAGGGACTCCTGGTGGCGTTCCAGCAGCCGGCTGAGGGCGAGCGTCGTGGCCGCCCGCTCGGCCAGCACGATGTCGCGCGGCGTGGGCGGCGCCTCGCAGAGCAGGATGAGGCGCCCCCAGTCCTGGCCGCGAGCGCCGACCATGGTGACCAGCCACCCCGCGGCGGCGTCGTAGGCGGTCCGTTCGGCAGGGGCCACCGCACGGGACCGGGCCTCCCAGTTGGCCAGCACCGATTCGGTGTCCGTGCCGGCCGTGTCGCAGGCGAGCACCTGGTGGGCCAGGTTCTCCAGCAGGACGGGCCGGCCGGAGAGCCGCGCGACCTGACCGAGGACCTCGGCGGGCGAGGCCCCTTCGACCGACAGCTCGGTGAAGACCTCGTGGAGCTGTTCGGAGGCTCGCAGCTCCTGGAGCTGGACATCGATGATGCGCGCGTGCACCGATTCGGTGATCTGCACGAACGGCGTCTCGCGGGCGAGCGTCACCAGGGGCAGGCCGTGTTCCTCGGCGGACCTGACGACCGCTCGCGGCAGCTCGCGCACGAACCTGCGCCCGAGCTCGACGATCAGTCCGGAGGCGCCGACCGACGCGAGGTCGGAGACGTAGTCGGCGAGTTTGTCGGGCTCGTCGGGCAGCGCGACGCCGGTGGTCAGCACCAGTTCGCCGCCGCGCAGCAGGTGGGCGATGTCGTGGATCTCGGCGACGTGAACCCAGCGGACCCGGGTGTCCAACCGGTCGGCGCCGGCCACCACGCGCGGACTGCCGCGCCGAACCGCGTCGAGCGCGAGCACGTCGGCGACCGTGGGCAGCATGCTGAGAGGCTACCTGATCATTATGTAAGGACGACCTGGCAACGGATGACAGTCTGCGCCCGGCTCTGCGCCCGGCCCTGTGCCCGGCCGTGCGATGAAGCTCAGCCCGCGGGGGAGTGCGTCGAGTCGGCGGAGGCGATCCGGGCCGCGAGCCCGTCCAGGAGGGCGGTCAGGCCGTACTCGAAGGCGATCCGGCGGGCGGCGATCGGGTCGATGTCCTTGACGGAGTACGCGACGTAGCGATCTCGCAGGTTGGGCCAGCCGGCCGACAGTTCCTCGATCACCGGCGCCACCGCGGCCTGCAACCCGGCCACGTCCCGGCCGGACTCGCGGAGCGCGCTGAGCCAGGCCACCTCGGGTACGGTCGCGCCCAGGGTGTAGGAGATCACCGCGGTCATGGCGTAGTCGACGTCGGTTCCCTGGAAACCCGCGCCGCTGAACGCGCCCAGCAGGCGATCGGCCGCCGTCATGGCGTTCGGGCCGAGCGCCGGGACGATGCCGATCAGGCCGGCGCACCACG
Organism: Microbispora oryzae; assembly: GCF_017896165.1. Taxonomy (GTDB): domain Bacteria; phylum Actinomycetota; class Actinomycetes; order Streptosporangiales; family Streptosporangiaceae; genus Microbispora; species Microbispora oryzae. Next base: position 774,373 of record NZ_JAFCNB010000001.1, on the reverse strand, counting down.
GATGATCCAGGATCGCCGCACGCATGCCGTAGGAGAAGACGCGGGCCGCCTCCTGCCACTGGGTTCCGTCAGGCACGACCACCTTGGCGTATACCTCGTCCATCACGAGCTCGATCAGCTCGTCCTTGTTGGCGACGTGCCAGTAGAGACTGGTCGCGCCCGCCCCGAGCCGCGCGCCGAGCTTGCGCATGCTGAGGGCGTCGAGCCCCTCGGCGTCGAGCAGGTCGAGCGCCGCCCTGACGATCTGGTCACGGCTCAGGCCCTGCTCGCGCCGGCCCTTTCGTTCGCGTGTCCAGACAGTGGTGAACGGCTTCGGCTGCACCGCCTCAGGATATTCGCTCGCACAGCGTTCGACTCTGTCGTACAGTGTCCGAGTTAAACTCGTACACCGTTCGAGGAGATGTGCATGTCCCATCCCCGGCGCTGGTGGATCCTCGGGGTCCTCTGCCTCAGCCTGCTGACTCTGGTGGTGGACAACACCGTGCTCAACCTGGCGATCCCCTCGCTCATGCGCGATCTCGGGGCGTCGCCGTCCGATGTCCAATGGATGATCGACGCCTACATCCTGGTGTTCGCCGGGCTGCTGCTCACCGCGGGCAGCCTGTCCGACCGGTACGGCAGGCGGCGTGTGCTCGTGGTCGGCCTGGCTCTTTTCGGCGGCGCCTCGGTGGCCGCCATGCTGGCGTCCGAGCCCTGGCAGCTCATCGCCGCCCGCGCGCTGATGGGCGCCGGCGGGTCCTGCGTCATGCCCTCGACGCTGTCCATCCTGATCACGGTGTTCGACGAGGGCGAGCGCCGCAAGGCGTTCGCGGCGTGGAGCGCCGTCGCCATGGTCGGTGTGATCGCCGGGCCCACCCTGGGCGGGTTCCTGCTGCGCAACTACTACTGGGGTTCGGTCTTCCTGCTCAACGTTCCGATCGCGATCCTGGCGATCATCGCGGCGTTCGCCCTCATGCCCGAGACCCACGGCGAGTCGCGGGGGATCGACCCGGTCGGCGTGGTGCTGTCGATCGCCGGCATGTGCGGGCTCGTCGGCACGGTGATCGCCGCCCCGACCGGGCATCTCAACCCGCTCCTGGTCGTGCTGGCCGTCGTGGCGCTGCTGGCGTTCGTCCTCTGGGAGCGCAGGACGGCCCACCCGATGCTGCCGCTGCGCCTGTTCCGGGATCGCTCGTTCAGCGGCGCCAGCTTCTCCGTCGTCCTGTTCTCGTTCGGCGCGGGCGCGCTCATGCTGGCCCTCACGCAGTATCTGCAGTTCGTCCTCGGGTACGACCCCATGAAGGCCGGGCTCGCGCTGCTGCCCTACGTCGTGGCTGCGCTGGTCTTCAACGTGCTGGGGGCGGGGCTGGGCAAGAAGGTGAGCAACCGGACCCTGATCGTGTCCGGGCTGCTCGTCATGGCGGTCGGCTTCGGCGTCCTCGCCACTCTCACCGACGGGTACGGGACGCTCGTGACGAGCCTGCTCGTCATGGGGGTCGGCGGCGGGCTCGCGGGCCCGGCGGCGTACGCGACCCTGATGGGCGCGGTCCCGCCCGAGCACGCGGGCGTGGGCTCGGCGTTGAACGACACCGTGCAGCAGGTCGGCATGGCGCTGAGCGTGGCCGTTCTCGGCAGCGTGCTGGCCGGTGTCTACACCGCCTCCATGCCGGACTCGGCGCCGCCGGCGGCCCGTGAGTCGATCGGCGTGGCGGTGAGCCTCGGAGACCAGGCCGTCGCCGCGGCGGGCCGGGCGGCGTTCGAGTCCGCGATGTCGGTGGGCTCGCTGGTGGGGGCCGTCTGCTCGGTCGTCGCCGCCCTGGTCGCGCTGGTGGTCCTGCCCCGCCGGGCTCCGGTGGCGCAGGCGCCGGAGCCCCAGCCCGTCGGTTGAACGGAACCGGCCGGATCCAACCGGCTGAATACAACTGGCTGATCACAACCGGGGTTGGATTTAATCGTCATGATGTAACGATGTCCCCGATTTTCCCGACGCTCTGACGGGTGGGTCCGCCCACCCGTCAGCGGCGATACTCGACAGCATGCCGGACCTTCTCGCGCGTCACCGCGCGGTCATGCCGAACTGGATGGCCCTCTACTACGACGAGCCCATCGAGATCGTCGAGGGCAAGGGCAACCGTGTCGTCGACGCGAACGGGACGAGCTATCTCGACTTCTTCGCCGGGATCCTCACCAACATGATCGGGTACGACGTGCCCGAGGTGCGCGACGCCGTCGAACGGCAGCTCGCGACCGGTGTGGTGCACACCTCCACGCTCTACCTGCTACGCGGCCAGGTCGAGCTCGCCGAGAAGATCGCCCGGCTGTCCGGAATCCCGGACGCGAAGGTGTTCTTCACCAACTCGGGCACCGAGGCCAACGAGGCGGCCCTGCTGCTCGCCACGTACGCCCGGGGGTCGGACCAGGTGCTCGCCATGCGGCAGAGCTATCACGGCCGGTCGTTCGGCGCGCTCGGGGTCACCTCGAACCGCTCGTGGAAGAACAACGCGCTGTCGCCGCTGAACGTGCACTTCCTGCACGGCGCCGACCGGCACCTCGCCCAGTTCCGTGGGCTGTCCGACGCGGACTACATCGCGGCCTGCGTGGACGACCTCCGTCACCTGCTGGCGACCGCGGTGGCGAAGGACGTGGCCGCCCTCATCGCCGAGCCGATCCAGGGTGTCGGCGGGTTCGCCATGCCTCCGGACGGCCTGTTCGCCGCGTACAAGGAGGTCCTCGACGAGGAGGGCATCCTGTTCGTCTCCGACGAGGTCCAGACGGGCTGGGGCCGTACGGGCTCGTCGTTCTGGGGGATCGGCAACCACGGGGTGACCCCCGACATGATCACCTTCGCCAAGGGCCTGGGGAACGGCTTCGCCGTCGGCGGCGTCGTCGCGCGCGGCGACCTGATGGACGCGCCCCACGCGATGGGGCTGTCGACCTTCGGCGGCAACCCGATCGCGACGGCCGCGGCCAACGCCACCCTCGACTACGTGCTCGGCCACGACCTCCAGGCCAACGCGGCGCGCACCGGGGAGATCGTGATCAGCGGCCTGCGGGAGGCGGCCGCGCGGCTGCCGGTGGCCGGCGACGTACGCGGCCGGGGCCTGATGTTCGCGGTCGAGCTGGTCGATCCCCGCACCCGGCGGCCCGCGCCCGCGGCGGCCGCGCGGCTCATGGAGGAGACCAGGAAACGCGGGCTGCTCGCCGGCAAGGGCGGCCTGTACGGCAACGTGCTGCGCATGGCGCCCCCGCTCACCCTCACCGAGGACGAGGCCCGCGAGGGCCTCGGCATCCTCGTGGACGCACTGGAGACCGTCGACGATGAAGCACGTTAGCCACTGGATCGACGGCTCGCCCACGGGCCCGGGCGACCGCGTCGCCGAGCTGTTCGATCCCGCGAACGGCCAGGTCAGCGGGCATGTCACGCTCGCGACCCGCGAGGACGTCGACGCCGCGGTGGAGGCGGCGGCCCGGGCGTTCCCGGCCTGGCGGGACGCCTCCCTGGCCAGGCGGGCCCAGATTCTGTTCCGCTTCCGGGAATCGCTCGACGCCCATCGCGACGAGCTGGCCGCGCTGATCACGGCCGAGCACGGCAAGGTGCGCGGAGACGCGCTGGGCGAGGTGGCCCGGGGGATCGAGGTCGTCGAGTTCGCCTGCGGCATCCCCCACCTGCTGAAGGGCGGCTTCTCCGAGAACGTCTCGACCCGGGTCGACTCCTACTCGATCCGGCAGCCGCTCGGCGTCGTCGCCGGGATCACGCCGTTCAACTTCCCGGCCATGGTGCCGATGTGGATGTTCCCGGTGGCCGTCGCCTGCGGGAACACGTTCGTGCTGAAGCCGTCGGAGAAGGACCCGTCGGCGTCGCTGCTGATGGCCGAGCTGTGGCGGCGCGCCGGGCTCCCCGACGGGGTGTTCAACGTCGTCCAGGGCGACGGCGCCGCGGCCGGCCGGCTGCTGGAGCACCCGGACGTGAAGGCCGTGTCCTTCGTCGGCTCCACTCCGGTCGCCCGGCACGTCTACGCGACCGGCACCGCCCACGGCAAGCGGGTCCAGGCGCTCGGCGGGGCGAAGAACCACATGCTGGTGCTGCCCGACGCCGATCTCGACCTGGCCGCCGACGCGGCGGTCTCGGCCGGGTTCGGCTCGGCCGGGGAGAGGTGCATGGCGATCTCCGTCGTGCTCGCCGTCGACCCGATCGGCGACGAGCTGGTACGGAAGATCGTCAACAGGGTGGCCGGCCTGACGGTGGGCCCGGGGGACGACCCGGACGCCCAGATGGGCCCGCTGGTGACGGCGGCCCACCGCGACCGGGTGGCGTCCTACCTGGATCTCGGCGTCGAGGAGGGGGCCACCCTCGTCGTGGACGGCAGGAAAACCCCGATACGCGGCGGCGGGGAGCGAGGTTTCTGGCTCGGGCCGACGGTGCTCGACCACGTGCCTCCCGGCTCCCGGGTGCACCGCGAGGAGATCTTCGGCCCCGTGCTGTCGATCGTGCGGGTCCGCTCGTACGAGGAGGGCCTCGCCCTGATCAACGGGGGCGAGTACGGCAACGGCACGGCGATCTTCACCAACGACGGCGGCGCGGCCCGGCGCTTCCAGAACGAGGTCGAGGTGGGCATGGTGGGCGTCAACGTGCCCATCCCGGTGCCGATGGCCTACTACAGCTTCGGCGGCTGGAAGGCGTCGCTCTTCGGGGACACCCACGTCCACGGCACCGAAGGCGTGCACTTCTACACGCGGGGCAAGGTGGTCACGTCGCGCTGGCTCGACCCGTCGCACGGCGGCGTGAACCTGGGCTTCCCCACCAGCACCTGACGCGTCGGCGGACCCCGTGACCAGTAGGCTCGGGGAATCCGTCTCATGAGGGGGTCGCCGGGTGGTGCTTCGCCGTACTCGTCTCGTGACGGTCGTGTCCGCGTCCGCGGCCGGCCTCCTGACCGCGGCGTGCGGCGGCGTGGGGGACGCCCGGGACGTGAGCGCGGCGACGGCCGCCCATGCCACGGCCGCCCATGCCACGAACGCAGCCCGCGCCACGAACGTCGCGGCCGCCTCGGATGCCGGCGGCCAGGGCGGCACCGGAGCCACGACCACCCCGTCTCCGCCGGACTCTGCCTCGGCGAGCCCGGCGGCGTCGCCCTCCGGCCCAGCTCCCACCCCCGTCGCCTCCCTCGGGCCGGGAGAGGGGACGTTGAAGATCATGGCGCTCGACGGCTACGCCGAGTGGGGCGGCACCGATCCCAAGGTCAAGTGGACCACGCCCTTCGAACAGCGGACGGGATGCCACCTCAGCATCAGCTTCTACGACCCCGCCACCGAGGACAACCCGGGCGCCTTCGCCCCCTCGTCGTTCGACGTGATCTCCGCCACCCCGGAGCTGGGCGGCCGTCTGGTGGCCGATCGCGCGGTCGCGCCGCTCAACACGTCGTTGCTGGACAACTACGACGGCCTCAGCGGGCGGCTGCGCGGGCTGCCCTCGGTCAAGCAGGGCGGGCAGGTCTACGGCGCTCCGTTCCTGTGGGGCACCAACCAGGTCCTCTACGACAGTCGCACGACCAGACCCGGGGGGCCGGAGGCCCTCTTCGACGACCGGGGTCCGGTGCTCTTCCGGGACACGCCGCTGTCCCTCGCCGACGCCGCGCTCGTCCTGGCCTCACGTGGCGGCCACGTCAAGGACCCGTTCGACCTGACCCCCGCCCAGCTCGACGCGGCCGCCGGACTCTTCGCGAAGGAGGCCGCCCGGCCGGGGGCCCGCCTCTTCTGGCGCAATCCCGCCGAGGTCGTCCAGGCGTTCGCCACCGGCCGGGCGCGGCTGGCCCAGGGCACGCCGTACCAGCTGGACGTGCTGAGACGAGGTGGGACCGCCGTCCGCGGCCTCCCCGACCGGCCGGTCACCGGATGGGCCGACTCGTGGATGGTGTCCGCCCAGACCGCGCACACGTCGTGCGCGTACAAGTGGCTGGACTGGACGGCCTCGGCGGAGGTGCAGCGGAAGGCCGCCGCCTGGAACGGGCTGGCCCCGGCCAACCCCGCCGCGTGCCTGTCCAAGGCGAGAGCGATCCGGCGGGTCTGCGCCGACTACCGCGTGGGCGGCGCCGGCGCGTTCTCCAAGGTCTTCTTCGCGGTGCGCCCGCCCGACTACGCGCAGTGGGTCGACCGCTGGTCCCGGATCGCGCCCTGACCGGCCGATCGGCCGGGCCCGACCGACGGGTTCGATCGCGCCGATCGCAAAAGAGACGCTCAAGGTTGGCGTAAGTCGCAAATCAGGACATACGCCGGTAATGAGCGGACAGTTAGGACATCGCGGCGCGCCATCGGCGGGGCAGGGGCACCGTCGGGTCCGACACGGGAAGCAGGGCCTCCGCGCAGTCGTCACAGGCGTGGACGGGTGCGCTGTCGGGCAGCGTCCCCACCTTCACCCGGGGGCGCGGCCACTTCTTGTGGCAGACGACGCACGCGTCGCCGTCGCGCTGGGTCATCGTCAGACCGTCCGGGTCGAACGTCAGGTCGGGCCCTTCGGCGTCATTCGGGTTCCAGCTCATCAACGTCCCCCCTCGATCGCCTATCGGAACCGTTATAACGTGGTTACCGATTGTGATCGGCGAGGGTCGACCAAAGTTCCAGTTAAATCGAGGCATAACGCGAGCCTTATAACAACAAAAGGGACACCTGGCAACAAGCCGGGTGCCCCTTTTGGGGGTATTTAAACGGTCGAGGCTGCCGCGATCGCTCTTTCGACGATCGACAAGCCCTCCTCCAGCAGGTGGTCGGGGATCACCAGGGGAGGCAGGAACCGCAGCACGTTGCCGTAGGTGCCCGCGGTGAGCACGATGAGACCCTCCGCGTGGCACCGCGCGGCGACCGGGCCGGCCGGTAGCGGCTCCCGGGTGCCCGGCCGGACCAGTTCCACCGCGATCATGGCGCCCCGGCCGCGGACGTCGCCCACGATGTCGTACCGCTCCCGCAGCGCGCGCAGGCGCGGGAGCATGACCTCCTCGATGTGCCGGGCCCGGTCGACGAGCTTGTCCTGTTCGATGGTCTCCAGCACGCCGAGTGCCGCCTCGCAGGCGAGCGGGTTGCCGCCGTACGTGCCGCCGAGGCCGCTCACGTGGACGGAGTCGAGCAGGTCGGCCCGGCCGGTCACCGCGGCGAGCGGCAGGCCGCCCGCGATGCCCTTCGCGGTGCAGATGATGTCGGGGACGACGCCCTCGTCCTCGCAGGCGAACAGGTCGCCGGTCCTCGCGAAGCCCGTCTGGACCTCGTCGGCGATGAAGACGATGCCGTTGGCCCGGCAGAACTCCGCGATGCGGGGCAGGAAGCCGCGGGCCGGCACGATGAAACCGCCCTCGCCCGCGATCGGCTCGATGACGACCGCCGCGACGTGCTCCGCGCCGATCTGCTTCTCGATCATGTCGATCGCCTGCGCGGCCGCCTCCTCCGCGCAGTTCTCCGGGCCGGTGGGCCAGCGGAACGGGTACGCCAGGGGCGCCCGGTACACCTCCGGCGCGAACGGCCCGAACCCGTCCTTGTACGGCATGTTCTTGGCCGTCAGCGTCATCGTCAGCAGCGTCCGGCCGTGGTAGCCGTGGTCGAACACGACCACCGCCGGACGGCCGGTGGCGTGCCTGGCCACCTTCACCGCGTTCTCCACGGCCTCGGCTCCGCTGTTCACCAGGAACGAGCGCTTCGCGTGGTCGCCAGGTGTCAGCTCGTTGAGCCGCTCGCAGACCGCCACGTACGACTCGTAAGGGGTGACCATGAAGCAGGTGTGCGTGAAGTCGCCCACCTGGCGGCGCACCCGCTCGACGACGCGGGGCGCCGAGTTGCCGACACTGGTCACCGCGATGCCGGAGCCGAAGTCGATGAGCGAGTTGCCGTCGACGTCGACCGCGACGCCACCGCCGGCGTGGGTCACGAAGACGGGGAGCGTGGTGCCGATCCCCGGCGGCACGGCCGACTGCTTGCGCGCGAGCAGTTCCCGTGAGCGGGGGCCGGGAATCTCGGTGACGAGGCGGCGCTCCTGCGGAAGCTGCGGGCCGCCCTGCGTGGTGGCAGTGCTCATAGCCCGACGGTACGGCCGCCGTTCCGAACTGCCGATACGTCGGCGTGGCAGAATAAGGACAGCGATTTGGCCATATCGGACAAGTCTGGACGTCGGGGAGGGGCTGTGGCGCCCACACTGCGGCGGGTGGCCGCGATCGCGCCGCTCCGCCTGCGGGTCCTGGCCGGCGGGGACGCGCTGGACCGCCCGGTGCGCTGGGTCGCGGTCAGCGAACTGGAGGACCCCACGCCCTTCCTGGAGGGCGGCGAGCTGGTGCTGACCACCGGCATGCGGCTGAGCGCGGACGACGCCACACCCTACGTCACCCGGTTGGTGGCCGGGGGAGCCACCGGACTGGGATTCGGAGTGGGCCTGAGCCACGACGCGGTGCCGCCGTCGTTCGTCGAGGCGGCCGGGGCCGCCGGGCTGCCTCTGCTGGAGGTGCCGCGCGAGACGGCGTTCATCGCCGTCGGCAAGGCCGTCAGTGAACTGCTCGCGGCCGAGCAGTACGAGGAGATCAGCCAGGGGTTCGCCGCCCAGGGGCGGCTGACCCGGGCGGCGCTGCGGCAGGACGGCGCGCGATCCGTCGTGGACCGCCTCGCCAGGGAGATCGGCGGCTGGGTCCTCCTGCTCGACGAGGCGGGAGCCGTCCGGCACGCGGCGGACGCCGCCGTCACTGACCGGGCCGTCACTGACCGGGCGCTCACCGGCCGAGCACTCGGCGAGGGGGGCGTCGACGACTGGGCGGAGGCGGCGGCACGGTCGCTGGAGCCGGAGCTGGCCCGGCTGCGGGCGGCGCCGGCGCTCGCGAGCCTGGCCGTCGTGACGCCAGGAGAGCACGCCGTCGTGCGGCCGGTGGGCCGCGGGGGCTTTCTGGCGGTCGGATCGCGGCGAGGTTTCACTCCCACCGCGCACACCGTCGTCAACGCCGCGGGCTCGCTGCTCACCCTGCTGCTGGAGAAGGGGCGGGAGCAGCGCGCCACCGCCGCGCGCGTCCGTACGGCGGTGTTGCGGCTGCTGCTCGCCGGTGAGACGTCCGCGGCGGCGGCGACGCTCGCCGAGCTGGGCGGGACGTTGCCGGGGGAACCGGTATGCGCGCTGGCCTGCGAGACCGCGGATCCAGAGGCGCTGGCCGACGCCCTGCCCTGCTTCACCGCGCCCTGGGAGGGGCGGCTGGTGGCCCTCGCCGATCCCGCGGACGCCGACGGCCTGGCCGTCCGTGCGGCCGAGTTCGGCCGGGTCGGGGTGAGCGCGCCGGGCGACCTGCGCACCGCGCTGGACCAGGCGGAGCGCGCGCTCGCGTCGGCGGCGCCGCTGGCGAGATTCGGTGAGCTGGCCGGGCAGGGGCTGCTGTCCCTGCTGGACGTGGACGCGGCCAGGTCATACGCCGCGGCCCTGCTCGCCCCGCTGCGGCGGTACGGCTCCCGGGCCGACCTGGTCGAGTCGCTGCGCGCCTACCTGGCCGGCAACGGGCACTGGGACGTGGCCGCGCAGCGCCTCGGCGTGCACCGGCACACGCTCAGGTACCGGATGAAGCGGGTGGAGGAGTTGCTCGGCCTTGACATCGACGACCCGGCGGCCAGGGCGGAGCTGTGGATCGCTCTGTCGCTTGACCCGCCAAGGGGCTGAGGCCGGGGCTCCCGTTCCGGCGCCGTGTCTTCGCGGTGTCGGTGTGCGGTGCCTGTGTGCGGTGCCTGTGTGCGGTGTCGGTGTGCGGTGTCGTGTGCGGTGCCTGTGTGCGGTGCCTGTGTGCGGTGCCTGTGTGCGGTGCCTTCAGCGTGCCGCGCCGGGCCGCTCGGGTCGGGGCTCGGCCAGGTACGCGTTGATCGCCGCGGAGGTGACGGCCTCGTACGTCGTGCCGTCGGGCAGGTGACCGGCACGTTCCAGCGTGAGGGCTCCCTGTGCCGCCGCCCACAGCGTGTCGGCGACCTTCCGTGGCTGCGTGGGGGCCAGATAGCCGGCCGAGATGCAGTCGGCGACCACCCGGTCGATGATGTTGAGCGCGGCCCGGGCCAGGGTGCGCGCCCGCTCGCTCGGCACGAAGCCGGGGATGGCCCGTTCGAACATCAGGCTGTAGTAGCCGGGCTCGGACAGCGCGGCCTCGCGGTAGGCGGGGCAGAGCGCCGTCAGGTGCTCGAAGGGGTCCCCCCTATGCGGCACGGCCTCAAGCCTCCGGCGGAACCGTTCGAAGCCCTCCAGATAGAGCGCCTCGGCCAGGCCCTCCTTGCCGCCGAACATGGTGTAGATCACCTGGGTGGAGCAGCCGGCCTCGGCGGCGATCCTGCGGACGGTGAGGCTCTCCGGCCCCGCGGAACCCAGCAGGTCGTTGGCGACATCCAGTAGTCGGGTGCGCAACTCGTCGTAGTTGCTCCGGTGGCCGCGTGCGTAGGCACCCTGAAGTCCGAGCGGCGCCGGCGTACCCATCAGCGACGAGCCCTTCTCATTTGGGGGTCCCGCGACAGACCCGGAACATGACTTAACCATGCCGCCGGGCTTTCAAACCGATGTGAAACGGAAAACACTCCGAAATCGCGCTTCATCCGTTACATCCCGGGAATTGTCCAGCGTGGCGCGCCCCCGGGGCTCGATTGGCCGTGGTGGAGTAGCGACGGCCCCATCGGGCCGGCATAGCGTGAGAGACCGTGAGAGACATGGACGAGAACCGCAGCTCCGAGCCCCGCCCCTTCTGGCTCGCCGGCCGTCCCGCGACCGGGGACGCCGAGGAGGCCGTCACCAGCCCGCACGACGGACGGGTGGTCGGCGTCCACTCGGTGCCCACCGACGAGCAGGTCGAGCAGGCCGTGGCCGCGGCCGACGCGGTGCGGGCGCGGGCCGCCGCCCTCCCCCTCCACGTGCGCGCCGAGGCGCTGGCGCACGTCTCGCGCCGCCTCGGGGAGCGGGCCGAGGAGATCGCCCGGCTCATCACCGCGGAGAACGGCAAGCCCGTCTTCTGGGCGCGCGGTGAGGTCGCCAGGGCCGTGTCGACCTTCCGCTTCGCCGCCGAGGAGACCCGCCGGTTCGGCGGCGAGGTGCAGCGGCTCGACACCGAGCCCGCGGCCGAAGGCCGCCTCGCCTACATCTCACGGGTACCGTACGGGCCGGTCCTGGGCATCACGCCGTTCAACTTCCCGCTCAACCTGGTGGCGCACAAGGTCGCTCCGGCGATCGCGGTGGGCGCTCCCATTGTGGTGAAGCCCGCGCCGGCGACCCCGCTGACCGCGCTCGTGCTGGGAGAGATCCTCGCCGAGACCGCCCTGCCCGAGGGGATGTTCTCGGTCCTGCCGGTGCCGAACGACCGCGCCGGGGCGCTCGTGGACGATCCCCGGCTGCCGGTGGTGTCGTTCACCGGCTCGGGGCCGGTCGGCTTCTCGATCATGGACAGGGTGCCGCGCAAGCACGTCACCCTGGAGCTGGGCGGCAACGCCGCGGCCGTGGTGCTTGCCGACGCCGACATCGACCGGGCGGCCGCCCGGATCGCCCTGTTCTCCAACTACCAGGCCGGTCAGAGCTGCATCGCCGTCCAGCGGGTCATCGTTGAGGACGCCGTGGCCGACGAGTTCACCGGCAAGCTGCTCGACGCCGTCGGGGCGCTCGTCACCGGTGACCCCGGCGACGACAAGACGCAGGTGGGTCCCCTTGTCAGCCAGGCCGCCGCGGAGCGCGTGGAGGGCTGGATCAACGAGGCCGTCGCGGCCGGCGCCCGGCTGCTGACCGGCGGCACGAGGGACGGCGCAGCGATCGCCCCCACCGTGCTCACCGGAGTGCCCGCGGACGCGAAGGTCTGCCGCGAGGAGGTTTTCGGGCCGGTCATGGTCGTGCAGCGGGTCGCGTCGGTCGACGAGGCATTCGCCGCGGTCAACGACTCCCGGTACGGCCTGCAGGCAGGGGTCTTCACCCGCAGCCTCGACATCGCCTTCCGGGCGAACCGGGAGCTGGAGGTCGGCGGCCTGATCATCGGCGACGTGCCGTCCTACCGCGCCGACCAGATGCCGTACGGCGGGGTGAAGGAGTCGGGCGTGGGCCGGGAGGGCCTGCGATCGGCGATGGAGGACCTGACCCACGAGAAGGTCATGGTCCTCACCGGCCTCACCCTGTGAGTCGCGCCGCGTCCGGCCGCCGCCCGTTCCTGTCCCGCCTGTTCCGGCGGCGAGGTGGCCGGGCGGACACGAGCCCGGCTCGCGAGCGGGTGAATTCTGGGCGAACAGTGCCGGCGGGCGGTTAAGCGGGCATCGATTGGCGCAGTGTCAGGGTCGTGGACGCGAACGTCGTGCTTCTCGCCGTCGTCGTAGTTTCGGCGCTGGCATTCGATTTCACCAACGGGTTCCATGACACGGCCAACGCGATGGCGACCTCCATCGCGACGGGCGCGCTGCGGCCGCGCGTGGCGGTGGCCCTTTCGGCCGTACTCAACTTCGTCGGGGCGTTCCTGTCGCTCAAGGTGGCGGCGACGATCGCGACCGGCATCGTGGACAGTGGCGCGATCACGCTGACCGTCGTGTTCGCCGGCCTGCTGGGCGGCCTGTCGTGGAACCTTCTGACCTGGTACTTCGGCATTCCATCGAGCTCGTCACACGCCCTCATCGGGGGCGTGGTGGGGGCCACCCTGATCGCCGCCGGCGCGTCGGCGGTCAAGGGACAGGCCATCGTCGCCAAGGTTCTCGTGCCGGCCGTCCTCGCCCCGGTCTTCGCTATCCTGGTCGCGACCCTCGGCACCTTCCTCGTCTACCGGATCACCGGTGGCGTGCCGGAGCGGTTCCGGGCGCGGGGTTTCCGGCTGGGGCAGATCGGCTCCGCCTCGCTGGTCTCGCTCGCGCACGGCACGAACGACGCCCAGAAGACGATGGGCGTGATCACCCTCGCGCTCGTGGCCAACCACACGATCGGCGGGCGCGACGGGACGCCCACGTGGGTGATCGCGGCCTGCGCCACGAGCATCGCGCTCGGCACCTACATCGGCGGCTGGCGGGTCATCAGGACGCTCGGCAAGGGCCTGACCGAGATCGAGACCCCGCAGGGGTTCGCCGCGGAGGGCTCCTCGGCGGCGGTCATCCTCGCCGCCAGCCACTTCGGCCTGCCGCTCTCGACCACCCACGTCTGCAGCGGCTCGATCATGGGTGCCGGGCTCGGCAAGCGGCTGGCCGAGGTCCGCTGGAGGGTCGCGGGCCGGATGGCCACCGCGTGGCTGCTCACGCTGCCCGCCGCCGCGCTGACCGGGGCCGCGGCCTGGAAGGGCGCCGCGCTCATCGGCGGCACGGGCGGAGTGGCGACCGTCTTCGCCGTCGCCGCGCTGCTGTTCGGCGCCCTCTTTCTCGCCGCCTCCCGCGAACCCGTGACCCATCGCAACGTCAACGCCGAGTGGACCGGCACGCTCGCCCCCGCCCCCACGAAGGAGCACGCCTCATGAGTCCGTACATCGACCTCGACGCCCTGTGGAAGGTCCTCGTCGCCGGCTTAGTGGCCGGTGCGGGACTCGTGGCGGTCTACGCCCTCGGTCTCGCCGTTCTCGCCGCGGCGCGGACGGGTCCTTCGGCTCACCCGGGTGGCATCGCGATCGCGGTCGTCTGCTTCGGGGCGGTCCTTGCCGGGGCCGGGCTCGGCCTTTATGTCATGCTTGCGAAGTGACCGGTATGTCCCCAATTGACAGCGTTGAGCTGCTGCGACGCACCCCCGGACTGAAGGTGATCGACGATGAGGACGACGACCCGGTGCTGGTCCGGGCCGACGGCCGGCCCGTGGACACCTGGCGGGAGCACTACCCCTATGACCACCGGCTGCACCGCCACCAGTACGACCGCGAGAAGCGGCTGCTGCAGATCGAACTGCTGAAGCTGCAGTACTGGCTCAAGGCCAGCGGCGGCCGGCTGATCATCTTGTTCGAGGGACGGGACGCCGCCGGCAAGGGCGGCACGATCAAGCGTTTCATGGAGCATCTCAACCCGCGCGGCGCGACCGTGGTGGCCCTGGAGAAGCCCAGCGAGCGCGAACGCACCCAGTGGTACTTCCAGCGGTACGTCCAACATCTACCCGCCGCCGGGGAGATGGCGCTGTTCGACCGGTCCTGGTACAACCGGGCCGGGGTGGAGCGCGTCATGGGCTTCTGCACCGAGGAGGAGTACCAGGAGTTCATGTTCCAGGCGCCGCTGTTCGAGCGCATGCTCGTCAGGGACGGCATCCGCCTGGTCAAGCTGTGGTTCTCGGTCTCCCGGGCCGAGCAGCGGACGCGGTTCGTCATCCGCCAGGTCGACCCGGTGCGGCAGTGGAAGCTCTCACCGATGGACATCGCCTCGCTCGACCTGTGGGACGGCTACACGCGGGCCAAGGAGGACATGTTCCTCAACACCGACACCGACGACGCCCCATGGACCATCATCAAGAGCAACGACAAGAAGCGCGGCCGCCTGGAGGCGATGCGGCACGTCCTGTCGCTGTTCGACTACTCGGACAAGGATCACGAGATCGTCGGCACGCCCGACCCGCTGATCGTGCGGTCGGCCGCCGACATCCTCGACGAGGACAAGGCCGAGCCGCTGCACCCGCTCGCCTGATGAGCCGCGTGCGAGTCGCGTGCGAGCCGCGTGTGAGTCGCGTGTGAGTCGTGGTTTTCGAGCCTCAGCCTGGCGGTCGCGAGAATGCTCCATGCCAATAGCCGTCATGCGTGTCCTTCCGCCGAGCGCGCTTCAGTGAGGCGGGGGATGCGGCGCGTTGTTTCGCGGGAGGCGCTGCAGCGGGCCCACAAGATCAGCGAGGCGTGCTGCAGCGGCCAGCGAGCTCAGCGAGGTGTGCTGTAGAGGGGCCGCGGGTCAGCGGGGCACGACTCGGTGGGGCACGACTCAGCCGGGCCGCGAAGTGAGCGTGCTTCGCGGCCCGGCGTGGCGCCTGGCCTGTTCGGGGCGTCCGTCTAACCCGGCTGTCGTGTTCCCGGCTCTTATCCCGGGCTCGCCCTGTCCCCGGGCGGCTTGTCCGGTTCTATCCGGGGCGTTGGCGGGTGCCGCGTTCGTAGCTGCTGCGTTCGTATCTTCGGCGGTTGGGGTGGTGGAGGAGGGTCCAGGTGCCATTCTCGTTGCGGTGGGTGGTGTAGCGCTCGGGGTGGGTGAACTTGTCGCGGTTGTGGAAGGTGCAGGCGGGGGCCAGCAGGTCGAGGTTGGTCACGCCGTCGTCGATCCAGCCCTGGACGTGGTCGACTTCGGCCATGGTGGCCGGGATCGGACAGCCCTGGCAGTAACAGGTCGCGTATCGCGCAAGCAGAGCCTTCCGCTGGGCTGGGGTGGCCAGCCGCACCGAACGCCCCATGTCCAGCACTTGACCCTTGGCGTCCATCACCAGCCGGGTCAACCGCGAGGTCCGCGCCAGCCGGTGAACGTCACTGACCGGCAGCAGGTGCCCGGTGGCGACCAGCAGCCCGGGCGCGAGCCGGTCGGGGGCGTGCCCGCAGGTGCGGCACGCATCGGCGCGCGCTCCGGCCGCCTCCTCCTGCCCCTCCGCCCGTGCCTCCGCCCGTGCCTCCGTCCGCGCCTCAGCCTCCCTCTCCGCCCGCGCCTCCGTACCTGCTTCTTGGGTGGCGGCGGCGACGTCTTCGGAGGCGGCTGCAGCAGCCGCGGCTTCGGGCATGCCATCACCCCGGTTGCCGGAACGTAGGCCGTCGTCAGGCCGCGCGGCATCGTCAGAACCCGGACCATGGTCGGGCTCTGCGGCATGATCAGGCTCCCGGTTATGGTCAGGACCCGCCTGCTCGTAAGCGGCCCCGGGTGGGCCATCTTCGGGGGGAGCTGTCTCGGCGTTGGGACCGTCTCGGCCCGCGCCGGCCGTGGAAGCTGCCTCGTCATCGCCGCGCGCACCCGCCGCACGCGCCGCACCGGCGGTGTTGCGTGTGCCCGTCGCCCGACCGGGGTCCGGCGACGTGGTTTGAGTCGGGGGAGCGGTTGTGCCGATCGTCGTGTCGGGGCCGGTGCCGGTCAGGGTGGCGTCCTGCGTTCCGGCCGGCGGGGCCTTCGGCGTGCCGGTGCCGGTGGGGGTGAGGATGTCGTCGGGGATGGACTCGGCGCGGACCATGACGATGAGTTCGGTGGAGACCTTCTCGCTCAGCAGCGCGGCGAAGGCGTCGGCCTGGCGGACCCGTAGCGGCCGGTCGTCGTCCCTGTCCTTCGGCCGGGCGTAGGAGGTCAGAAACGACCGCAGCCGCGCCGCCGCCTCCCTCGGTAGGCGGAACTCGCCTTCCACCCCGCCGGTGCTGGACGGGCGGACCAGCAGGAACCGGGACGCGTAGTCGTCCTCGCACTCCTCGACGAGGGTGCCGGGGTCGAGGATCTCCCGGATGTAGCGGCCGGCCTTGGCCACCTCCGCACACGACGCGCTGTCGGACAACTGCACCAGGATCGGCTCGGCTTCGGTCGCCTGCGTGTCGGTCAGTTTGGTCGTCACCGTGGTGATGGCGTCCACCGCTCCGCCGGACAGGGATCCGGCCCGGTAGCGGGCCTTCACCTGCGGGAGGCGGGCCACCTCACCGGAGATCCGCAACCACCGGGCCGCCTGCGCACCCGTCATCCCCGGACCACGCCGCACCACCACCGGCACCCCCTGCACGCCAGGAGCTCCCGGCACCCCAGGACCTCCCGGCGTCTCGGACACACCAGGCGTCACAGGCACGCCCGGCACCTGAGCGTCGATTTGCGCCGCGTCTGACGCAGACGCACCCGGTGCGGGGGTACTCGGTGCAGGGGTGCTCGGATCAGGGATGCTCGGTCTGTCCGAGCGGAGCCATGAAGCGGTGGAGGCATGTCCATACGCTTTGGCCTCGCCGGTGACATGCGCCCGATGCAGCATTGCCACCATCGCCGAATTCAGCAGATCCACCGCCTGAATCAGCGTCTCGGCCCGCTGAAGGCACACCGCCGAACTGTCCGGCACCTCCGCACTCGCCCACCGGGCCGCCACCCGCAGCAACTCCGCCTCCGACAAGCACGGCTCGGGGCCTGGAGCAGCGCCGTCTGCTGCACCATCGTCTGCTGCACCATCGCCTACAGCACCGGCCGGACCGGCCTCTCCTGGCTGCCACGGCTCACCGGCGCCCGAGCCCGCATGGCCGGATCCCTTGTCACCGGACCCCTCACTACCGGGACCGATGTCACCGGGCCACATCGGCGGGACGGCAGGACCATCAGACCCCGCACCGGGATTCGTATGAGGATTGGCGCGGGAGTCCGCATGTGGGTCCAGGCACGTGCCCTCAAGCACCGGCGGCACCGACCCCGCCGACCGCGACGACTGTGCTGACCGCGACGACCGCGCAGAAGCGTCTCCGGTGGAAGCCGGGGGAACAGCGCCGCGGCGCGTGCCTTGGGCACGACCACGCGACCAGGGAAGACCAGGCCCGCGACCGCCTGATCGGGAACCACCCGACCGGTGGCCGTCCGACCCGGAAGCGCCCGGCCGGTGGCCCCAGCCAGCAGCTGGGCGACCGGAGCCCTGCTGGCCCGAGGCTGACCGGCCCGAGGTTGACTGGCCCGAGGTTGACTGGCCCGAGGTTGACTGGCCCGACGCCGGACGATCACGGCGGTCGTCGGCGGCAGCAGGGTCATGGAACACCGGCACCGAGACCCCTCCTCTCCACCATCAGCTCGCCACGTGACTGCAACGCTACAGAACGCCATCAGTAGATCGCTAGTCAGTTCGAAAATCTGTGGAAAGAGAGCGGGAAGTGGACAGCCCAAGAATTCGACGTCGCTGGACTGGTTCGGGCGGACTCGCAAACCGTTGGCACGGCGACGTGCTTGTCTTTGTCGGTCCGATGTGTGTTCAAAGTCCTCGGGGGCCTGCCGACCTTCTCCGGCCCCCGATGCCACGACGACTGAACATGACCAGTCTCTTGGTGCCAAGGGGGGCCTGAGGCTTCCGGTCGGCGGGCCCCGAAGACACCCGCGAACCCGGTGATCAGGCCTGTTCGGCCACGTGGAACAGGCTCCGTACGGCGGGCCCGAAGTAGGGGCCGTACATGGTGCCGTGGTCGTTGCTGTACTTGAAGCTGCTCACCGACGTGAGCACCCCGCGACCGGTCACCGGGTCGAAGCCGCTGAGCCATGGCCCGCCGCTCGCCCCCGCGGTCAGATCGCAGCGCATGCCCTGGTCACGGGTCTGTCGTTGCGGATCGCCGTGGACCGTCCCGGCGCAGTAGAGCAGGCGTTCGCCGTCGTACGGCGGGTCCGCGGGGAACCCGAAGCCATAGGTGCGCTGGCCGCGCCGGGGCTCGAAGCCGAGCTCCTGGCCGCCCACGGCGTCGGTCAGGTGCTGCCCGCCGGGCGCGGTGACCGCCACCATGCCCACGTCGTAGTCATCGTCGCCCTTCCGCGACCACGGGCCGGCCACGAACATGCGACGGGCCGAGAAGGTCCCGTACGGCTGCCGGCCGCCGTCGTACGCGGGGATGAAGGTCCAGTTCTCCGCCCAGGCGCCGGCGCCGTCCTTGACACAGTGCCCGGCGGTGACGACCACGTCGCGGTTGGCGCTGTGCGCGGCGCTGGCCGAGCACACGAAGTCGACGCCGTTCATGGTCAGGAACACCCGGCCCGTGGTGCGGGTGACGGACCCGCCTGCCCCCCACCGCGAGCCGCTCGTGGTGGCGGCCGGCATCGCGGCCGGGGCGGCCGCCTGCCGCACCCGGCCCGATCGGGCGGGCGCGGAGACGGGCAGGACGCCCGAGGTGACGGGCGACATCACGGGCGACATCACGGGCGAGGTGGCGCCTGAGGTGACGGGCGAGGTGACGGGCGAGATGACCGCGCCGCCGACGCGCTTCACCGTGGAAAGCAGCCCGATCGGCACGGCCCGGGCCATCCGCTCCGGCGTCCAGTAGGCGGCGGGCGCCGGCGTGGCCAGGTGCTCCACGACGTCCGCCACCGGGGCTGCCACGGGAGGCGCCGCAGGGGCTGCCACTGGGCCTACCACGGGTCCAGGCACCGGAATGGCGGGGCGGACGGGGGCCGGTGGGGTGCCCAGGAGCCCCGCGGCGAGGGCGGCGGACGTGAGGAAGGGGAGGCTTCCAGTCATGCCACCCGAGTGTGGACCACGATTCGTGATCTTGTCGCTACTTTCGGTGAATCAGGTGAGCGAGGTGTTCTGCGCCGCGTTGTAGACCGCCTGCGCCTCGGGGCCGAAGTAGGGGCCGAACATCCAGAAATCGGCGAAGCCGTACTTGAAGCTGTTCACCGAGTTGAGCAGGCCGGATCCGGTGCCGTCGGTGAACGAGGAGAACCAGGGGCCGCCGCTCGAACCGCCGGTCATGGTGCAGTTGAGGCCCTGGTCGTCGGAGTTGAGGAAGTCGTCGAAGGCGCGGCCGCTGCAGTAGACCAGCTTCGAGCCGTCGAAGGGGGCGGCGGCGGGGTAGCCGAAGGCGTACATCTGCCGTCCGCGCGGCTGGTTGAACGCGACGCCCTGGCCGCCGACGACGTCGGTGAGGCTCCGGCCGCCCTGGGGAGCCACGACGGCCGCGGCCACGTCGTAGTTCATGTTCTCGCCCGAGTCCCATTGCGGGGTGGTCAGCAGCGTGGTCGCGGGCCAGGTGCCGTTGGGCCGCTCACCCCGGTCGTACCCGGGCACGAAGACCCAGTTCTTGTGGAAAGTGCCATTGATCTTCACGCAGTGACCGGCGGTGATCACCACGCTCTTGTTGGCGCTGGTCACCGCGGTGCCGGAGCAGGAGGCGTTCCGTCCGGCGTCGGAACCGGCCGCGACGGTGAAGAAGACCCTGCCGACGCTCCTGACGACCGCGCCGCCACTCGTCCAGGCCGCGCCGGTGCTCCGCGCCGACGAAGACGCCGACGCCGAAGACGCCGAAGACGCCGACGCCGAAGACGCCGACGCCGAAGACGCCGACGCCGAAGACGCCGACGCCGATGACGCCGACGCCGATGACGCCGACGACCCGCCTGCCGGGCTCGCCGCGCCGGCCGCGGCAGTCGTACTCGCGGCGGTGCTCGCGGCGGTGCTCCCGGCGATGTCGGCGGTGAAGGTCATCGTGGTCCGTGACGAGGTACGCGACGAGGCTCGCGACGTCGTCCGCGGGGAGGCCGGGGACGAGGCCGGGGACGAGGCCGTGGAGGAGGCCGTGGAGGCGGCGGCCGTCTTCGGCGCCGTGGTGGGAACGGCGGTGGGCCGCGCGGGGCTGGGCTGCGGGAGGGGCGAGGGGCCGCCGCTGAAGCGCCGGGCGTCGGTCCGGGGCGGGTCGAACGGCTTCGCGGCCTCCATCCTGGCCTCCGTCCAGAACTGCCGGACCGTCCGCTGCTCCGCGCTCGTGTCGGCGGCCTCGTGGACCGCGACGGGGCCGGGGCCCCGGCTCGCGCTCGCGCTCGTGGTGGCGCCCGTGGAGCCGTGCGCCGCGGGCAGCATGACGCCCGCGGCGGCCAGGGTGGGGACCGCGAGGGTCGCGAGACGTCGTGCGGTGGGGTGCATGCCTACCTCCGTGTCGGATGTCCTGACGCGGGAAGCTAGCGACCCATCTCGCGGGATTTCTCCCAATTCGCCTATCCGGTTATGGGGGGATTCCGGCATATCTGTACTGGTTTCTCAGGCGTCTCGGCCGTGTCGTGGCGATGGGACGGCTCGGGGAGAATGAGGGGGTGACTGCACAGATCCGGCCCGCGTCGGCGGCGGGCGTCCGATCCGTCGTGGTGCTGGGCTCGACCGGTTCGATCGGCACCCAGGCCCTCGATCTGATCGCCCGTGCTCCCGACCGGTTCCGGGTCGCGGCCCTCGCGGCCGGGGGCGGGCGGGTGGACCTCCTCGCCCGGCAGGCGGCCCGCTTCGACGCCGAGGCGGTGGCCGTCGCCGATCCGGGGGCGGTCCCGGCCCTCAAGGAGGCGCTGGCCGCCGCCGGCGCGCGGGCCAGGGTGCTCGCCGGGCCCGAGGGTGTGGCCGAGCTCGCGGCCGCCCCCTGCGACGTCGTGCTGAACGGGATCACCGGCGCCCTCGGCCTCACGAGCACCCTCGCCGCGCTGTCGGCCGGGCGGGTCCTCGCGCTCGCCAACAAGGAGTCGCTGATCGTCGGCGGACCGCTGGTCAAGCGGCTGGCCGCCCCGGGGCGGCTGATCCCGGTCGACTCCGAGCACTCCGCGCTCGCCCAGTGCCTGTGGGCGGCGGGCCCGGCGGGCGCCGACACCAGGGCCGTACGACGCCTCGTCGTGACCGCGAGCGGCGGGCCGTTCCGCGGCCGCACCCGGGCGGAGCTGGGGGACGTCACGCCCGAGATGGCGCTCAACCATCCGACGTGGAACATGGGGCCCGTCATCACGGTCAACTCGGCGACGCTGGTGAACAAGGGCCTTGAGGTGATCGAGGCGCACCTGCTCTTCGACATCGGCTTCGACCGCATCGACGTGGTCGTCCACCCGCAGTCCGTGATCCACTCGATGGTGGAGTTCACCGACGGCTCGACGATCGCGCAGGCGAGCCCGCCCGACATGCGCCTGCCGATCTCGCTGGCGCTCGGCTTCCCCGAGCGCGTTCCCGGCGCCGCGTCCGCCGTCGACTGGACCACCGCCCACACCTGGACGTTCGAGCCGCTGGACGACGAGGCGTTCCCCGCGGTCTCGCTGGCCCGCCACGTCGGCACGCTCGGCGGCACCGCGCCCGCGGTCTACAACGCCGCGAACGAGGTGTGCGTGGAGGCGTTCCTCAAGGGCGCCCTGCCGTTCCCGGCCATCGTCGACACCGTCGAGCGGGTGGTGGCCGAGCACGTGCCGGGGGCCGCCTCGACCGTCGAGGAGGTCCTGTCGGCCGACGCCTGGGCGCGGGCGCGGGCGGCCGAGCTCGCCCGCTGAGTGTCCCGCCGCTGAGTGTCCCGCCGTGCCCGATCGGGCCCGCTGATCCCGTGTGATCCGGTCGGGTGATCCGGCCCGATGATCGTGTCGTGGGCGCCCGGACCCCCGGCACGCCGGGATCCGGAGCGGCGCGAGGGCCGCCCCGGATCGGGGATCGCGGCCGGTGCGGGCCGGTCAGGTGGGCTCACACCGGTGAGGGGCGCGGATCAGGCGGAGCCCACCGTGCAGGTGACCGAGGGCACGCTGCCGCTGCTGGATCCGTTGACGAGGAAGCCGAACGGTGTGGACTGGTTCGGCCCCAGGGTGCCGTTGTAGCTCACGTTGCGGACCGTGACGCTGGAGCCCGACTGGGTGAGCGTTCCGTTCCACAACTGGGAGATCGTCTGCCCGCTTGGCTGAGTCCACCGGACAGTCCACCCCGATATGGACGAACTGCTCGTATTGGACACTGTGACCTCGCCCTGGAAGCCGCCACCCCACGAGCTCACCACCCGGTAGGTGGCCGCGCAGCCGCCCGGAAGGGTCGGCGTGGGGCTGCTCGACGGGCTCGCGGACGGGCTCACGGACGGGCTCACGGTCGGGCTGGCCGACGGGCTCGCGGAGGGGCTGGCCGACGGGCTCACCGTGGGCGTCGGCGACGGGGAGGGGCCGCTGCCGGGGCCGACCCCGGTCACCTGGCCGCTGCCGCCGTCGAAGACCACGTCGGAGCAGTTGTAGAACGTCTCGTTGCTGTCCGACCGCTGCCACACCGAGTAGATGATGTGGCGGCCGGTCTTGCCGGACGGCAGGGTGGCGTTCCAGTAGTAGTACGAGTCCGCGGTGCCCGGCGAGCCGACGCTCGGCGGGTCGGTGGCGCTGTAGAACGGCGTGGACTCAAGATCGCTCCACGCCAGCGGACGGGTGGGGCTCCAGGAGTCCTTGGTGATGTACGTACGGAACGTGCCGGGGTGAGCGGCCCACTTGTTGTACCGGAACTGGATGTTCGCCCCTGAGGTCAGGTGGGTGACCGGCCAGTCGTCGCGGGCCAGGTCGAACCCGCTGAAGTCGTACACGACCGCACCGCCGCTGCACAGCTTCCCGTCGGGGATGAAGCCGGCCATGCGGCCCGCTCCGTCGGAGCGCAGCACGGCGAACCAGTTGTAGAGCGAGTTCGTCCCGCTCTGTGCGACGGCCGCCGCGCAGGCGGGGTTGTTGGGAACGATCTGCCCCTGCTGCGTCAGACCGTCCTTCCAGCACAGGTAGGTGCGGCTGCCGGGCATCATCATGGCCCCGTGCGCCGAGGCCGGAACGGCGAACAGCACCGTCGCGGTCAGAGCCACCACCGCGGTCGCGATGGCGGTGAGAGTCATCCTGGCTCTTCGTGGCTTACCCACAAGTCACCCTTTCGCAGGTCATCAGGGGGTCGGTCGACCCATAAGGCGAAAGCGCGCGCGTTACGGACTGTAGGCGCGGGAATCCCGTCTGCCCAGCCGCCGCCGGGCCGCCTGACGATCTTCGCGGTGTCCGGCCAGGTGAACGCCCTGGGGCGGGTTGATTCGGGGAGGTAATGGCTGAAACCTTCATAATTCACCGATCAAGTTCAGCCCCCCGGTCGAAACCGTCCGGCCCGGTCCTATGGTCTCGGCCGGATGATCGGAGCGGCCCGCCTAAACTGGTTGCGTCGCATGCCACCACACAAGGGACCGAAATGTCTGTTGATCTCGGGATACCCTCGGTCAGATCCCAGCCGATCGCCGAGCGTCGAGTCTCACGGCAGATCATGGTCGGGTCGGTGCCCGTGGGAGGGGACGCGCCGGTCTCGGTGCAGTCCATGACCACCACGCTCACCTCCGACATCAACGCCACCCTGCAGCAGATCGCCGAGCTCACAGCGGCCGGCTGTCAGATCGTCCGGGTCGCCGTGCCCTCCCAGGACGACGCCGACGCCCTTCCGGCCATCGCCCGCAAGTCGCAGATCCCGGTGATCGCCGACATCCACTTCCAGCCCAAGTACGTCTTCGCCGCGATCGACGCCGGTTGCGCGGCGGTGCGGGTCAACCCGGGCAACATCAAGAAGTTCGACGACAAGGTCGGTGAGATCGCCCGCGCGGCCTCCGACGCGGGTGTGCCGATCCGCATCGGCGTCAACGCGGGCTCGCTCGACCCACGCCTGCTGGCCAAGTACGGCAAGGCCACGCCCGAGGCGCTGGTCGAGTCGGCCCTGTGGGAGTGCTCGCTGTTCGAGGAGCACGGCTTCCGCGACATCAAGATCTCGGTCAAGCACAACGATCCGGTGGTGATGGTCCAGGCGTACCGCCTGCTGGCCCGGCGGTGTGACTACCCGCTGCACCTGGGCGTGACCGAGGCGGGGCCGGCGTTCCAGGGCACCGTCAAGTCGGCGGTGGCGTTCGGCGCGCTGCTCGCCGAGGGCATCGGGGACACCATCCGGGTGTCGCTGTCGGCGCCTCCGGTGGAGGAGGTCAAGGTCGGCACGCAGATCCTGGAGTCGCTCGGGCTGCGCCAGCGCGGGCTGGAGATCGTGTCCTGCCCGTCCTGCGGGCGCGCGCAGGTGGACGTCTACACCCTGGCCGAGCAGGTGCAGGCCGGACTGACCGGGCTCAAGGTCCCGCTGCGGGTCGCCGTGATGGGCTGCGTCGTGAACGGCCCCGGCGAGGCCCGCGAGGCCGACCTCGGCGTCGCCTCGGGCAACGGCAAGGGCCAGATCTTCGTCCGCGGCGAGGTGATCAAGACCGTTCCCGAGTCGGCGATCGTCGAGACCCTCATCGAGGAGGCCCTGCGCCTGGCCGAGGAGATGGGCGTCGAGGTCGACCTCGACGACGACGCCGCCGGCCCCGAGGTGGTCGTCTCCTGAGAAGGGGATGCTCATTACAGAGCGCAATGCTCTGATTACACATTGACACTGATCGGGCTGAGCGGGCGGTGATCCCGCGACCCGCTCGGCGAAGCTTGCCTCTGCTGTGCTGGAGCAGAGGAGCATGCCGGTGAAACGGGTCGTCGGAGTGGTCGCGGGTGTCGCGACGCTGGTCGCGGGACTGGTCGGGCCGGGGGCGGCGCACGCCGTTCCCGGACAGGGGGCCCGGGGGCTCGTGTGGGGGCCCTGCCCGTCGCGCGTCGCCTCCGGCCTCGCGGAGTGGACGGGCTCCGGCGCGCCCAGGGTCCCCGACGGCCCCGACCTGCCCGACGTGACGGGGGCGCTGACCGCCACCGCTCAGGACACCGGCCTGCTGGGGGACGTCCTCGGCCCCATCGGCGCGGTTCCGGCGGACGCCGTCCGGGCCGGGGTGCCGGGCCGGCAGCCGCAACAGATCGACTGCGCCACGCTGCGGGTGCCGCTCGACCCGCGTGAGCCGTCTGGCCGCCAGATCACGCTGGCCCTGAACCGGATCAGGGGCGCCGCGGCCGCAGGCGGCGGCCGCCTGGGCACCTTGCTGGTGAACCCCGGCGGGCCGGGCGGATCGGGGCTCGGCATGGCCAGGTACGCCGCGGCCTCGCTGCCCCGCGACGTGGCGGCGCGGTTCGACGTGGTGGGCTTCGCCCCACGCGGGGTGGGGCCCAGCGAGCCGGCCCTCTCGTGCGTCGACCCCCGGCGCTTCTACGCCGCGCCCCGCCCCGACAACGTGCCGCGCACCAAGGCCGACGAGGACGTGCTCGTCAGCCGGGCGCGCGAGTACGCCGACGGATGCGCCGCCCGGTGGGGCTGGTTCCTGCCCCACCTCACCACCGAGAACACGGCCAGGGACATGGACGCCATCAGGGCCGCCCTCGGCGAAGGCAAGATCAGCTATCTCGGATACTCGTACGGCACCTACCTGGGGGCCGTGTACGCCACCCTGTTCCCCCAGCGGGTGCGCCGGCTGGTGCTCGACAGCGTGGTCGATCCCGACGGCGTCTGGTACGACGCCAACATCGCCCAGGACCACAGCTTCGACCTGCGTCACCGTGACTTCCTCGCCTGGGTCGCCCGGCACGACGACGCCTACGGGCTCGGCCGCACCCAGCAGGGGGTAAGCCACGCCTGGTACGCGATGCGCTCCCGTCTCCGGGAGCGTCCGGCGGGGGCGATCGTCGGCCCGAGCGAGCTCGACGACATCTACTCGGAGGGCGGCTACTCCAACCGGCTGTGGCCCAAACTCGCCGCCGCGTTCTCCGCGTACGCGCTGAGGAGCGACGCGGCGGGCCTGGTCCGCCTGTTCCACGGCCAGGCCGAGATCGATCCGGCCGAGGAGAACTCCTACGCCGTCTATCTCGGCGTCGAGTGCCGGGACGCCCCGTGGCCCCGATCGTGGGCCCGCTGGCACGCGGACACTGTGCGGACCCACGCGAGCGCGCCGTTCATGGCCTGGCCCAACGCCGTGTACAACGCGCCCTGCGCGTTCTGGCCGGTGCGGGGCGGCACCCCGATCCGGGTGGGCGCGGCGAATCTGCCGCCGGTGCTGCTGATCCAGGCTCAGCACGACGCGGCGACGCCCTACGCGGGGGCGCTGCACCTGCGCGACCGCTTCCCCACGGCGCGGCTGCTGTCGGAGGGGGGCGGCAACCACGGCGTCTCGCTGGCGGGCAACGGGTGCGTCGACCGTCTGCTGGCGGCCTACCTCCTCGACGGGACCACCCCGGCGGCGCGTGGGACGACGCGGCGGGAGCCCGGCCTCAGCTGCCCCGGAGTGCCGGATCCCCAGCCGGCCGGGAGTCCGGCCGGGCAGGCCGCCAGGCACGGTGCCGCGCGCAGGTGAGCCTTTCCGGCGGGTAACGCCCAAAAGCGTGATGGTCGCGTAGGCTGAGCACCGTGATGCTGCGAACATCGGCGTCGCGCGTGCTCGACGACTCCGATCGCGAGGAGGTGCTCGCCCTCCTCGACACCGACCCCGTCGCCAACGTCTTTGTCGCATCCCGGGTTCGGGCCGTGGGCCTGAGCCCGTCGCGGCTCGGCGGCCAGATGTGGGGGTTCGGGCCGAGAGGCGGCCTCGTGTCCCTGTGCTACGCCGGCGCCAACCTGGTCCCGGTCAACGCCACGCGGGAGGCGGTGCACGCGTTCGCCGACCGCGCCCGGCGTCAGGGCCGCCGCTGCTCGTCGATCGTCGGCCCCGCGGTCGCCGTCGAGCAGCTCTGGGAGCGGCTGGAGCCCCACTGGGGCAAGGCCCGGGCGATCAGGTGGGCCCAGCCCGTCATGGTCACCGGCTCGGCCCCGGCCGTGGAGCCCGACCCGCTCGTACGGAGGGTCGTGCCCGAGCAGTTCGGCGTGCTGCTGCCCGCCTGCGTGGCGATGTTCACCGAGGAGGTGGGCGTCTCCCCGGACAACGGCGACGGGGGCGCCCTCTACCGCTCCCGGGTGGCGGAGCTGATCCGCATCGGCCGTTCGTACGCCCGCATCGAGGACAATCAAGTGATCTTCAAGGCGGAGATCGGTGCGATCACCCCGCAGGCGTGCCAGATCCAGGGGGTCTGGGTGCATCCCGACCACCGCGGGCGCGGCCACGCGGTCGCGGGCATGGCGACCGTGGTCGAGCAGGCGCTGAAATACTTCGCGCCGCTCGTCACCCTCTACGTGAACGACTTCAACCTCCCGGCGCGGGCGGCCTACCGCAAGGTCGGCTTCCAGGAGGTCGACACGTTCATGTCCGTGCTGTTCTGACCAGCCGGTTCATCAGGGTCTCCAGCTCGGCGGCGGGATCGGTGGTGAGGCCGGCGTGCACCGGGCCCGCCTGCACCACGGTGCTGCGCGGCGCGGTCAGCCAGCGGAACCTGGCTCCGGGCGACTCGCGGCGCAGCGGCCCGGCCTCCTCCCCGCAGGCCAGTTCGTACGCCGTGAGGGCATGCCGTACCGCGGCGAGGTCGACCGTCAGGCACAGCGCGCGGAGCCGGTCCTCGTCGAGCTCGACCCGGGCGCACAGGTATCCCTGAGGCTGGCAGTAGAGGATCACACCCGCGTTCACCAGCTCGCCCCGCTCGGCGCTGGGAACGACACGGATCGCGGCGTATTCGTACACGTCCCAGCTCGTCGGGCCAGTCACGGGGCCGGTCATCGGGCCTCACCTCGTGTGGCGCGCCAGAAGCCGCCGATCGTGCCCCGGCCCCGGCTCGGGGCGGGCGGGGCGGCCGTGGCGGGATCGGGCAGCCAGTCGCGGGGCCCCGCCGCCCGCATGACGAGATGTTCCACGTAGGCCCGCCGTACGGCGTCGGCGTCGGCGAAGCCGGGCTCGTCGTCGAGCCATTCGTCCGGCACGAGGGCCGTGACGGTCTCCAGCAGGTCGCGGGTGACCCGGGCGCCGAGCTCGGCGTCGGCCTCGGCCAGCCGGGTGGCGAACGGGGCGAGCACGTGGTCGTGCCCGTCGAACGGCCGGAGGGGATCGGCGGTCGGCCAGTTGTGGTGGAACCACAGCGCGGCGCCGTGGTCGATCAGCCAGACCCCGCCGTGCCAGACGAGCAGGTTGGGGTTGCGCCAGCTGCGGTCGACGTTGTGCGTGAACGCGTCGAACCACAGCACCCGGGAGGCGAAGCCGGGGTCGGCCTCCCATGCCAGCGGGTCGAAGCCGAGTGCTCCGGGCAGGAAGTCGATGGCGAGGTTGTGCCCCGCGCTGGCCGCGAGCAGGTCCTGGATCTCCTCGTCCGGCTCGCGCGCGCCGAGCCGCGAGTCGAGGTAGATCACCTTCAGGTCCGGGGTGGGCAGGTCGAGCCGCCTGGCCAGCTCGGCGCAGATCACCTCCGCCACGAGCACCCGGCGGCCCTGTCCGGCGCCGCGGAACTTGACGACGTACGTCCCCAGGTCGTCGGCCTCCAGGAGGCCGGGCAGCGAGCCGCCCTCCCTGAGCGGCGCGACGTATCTGGTCGCGGTGATCTGTTCCAGCACGACAGGAAGGCTACCGGCCGGCGGGCGCGCCCCTCCTCGCGCCCGCCGGCGACGTTCACCTGATGGAGCTGGGCAACCACCACATCCGGCCGTTCACGACCTCGTGGTAGACGTCAAGGAGGTCAAGCCCGGTGATCTTGCTGCGCGACTCGGCCGCCGCCCAGGCGTAGACCCCCTTCGCGATCGCCCCCGGCTCCTCCTGGACCCGCATCGCGTAGACGAGGGCGCGGATCTCGTGGACCTTGTGGTTGTCGGGCTCCGCCTGCGCGGCCAGTTCGGCGAGCTGGCAGGCGAGCCGCAGGTCGCCGTCGCCCGCGACGGTGACCGCCCGGCCGGCCAGCGACGCCGCCCCGGCCGACAGGTCGGCCACTGCGCGGGCGAAGACGGCGTCCGGCGCGGGCTTCAGATGCGCGGGATTGCCGTCGTGCCAGCCGCCGTGCAACCGCCAGATGTTCCGCACGATGAACTCGGGCTCGTCGTGGTTCGACCGCAGGTAGACCCGCTCGGCCAGCTCGGCCGGCGGGCGCACCCGGTGCAGGATGTCGTCGAGGCGGGCTCCGGCGTTCATCAGGTCGAGGGTCTGCTCGACCAGGCTGTCGAGGTAGTCGGCGGTGTCGGTGAGGGCCTGCCGTACGCGGTCGGGCCCGATCACGGGCAGGCCGTGCCCGGGGAGCAGCACCTGGGCGTCGACCGTCGCCATCCGGCGCAGCGCGACCGCCCACTCGTCCGGGTAGCGCTGGACCCGATGGGGATCGCCCGCTCCGGGGACCTGCCAGACGAACAGGTCGCCGGTGAGCAGGACGCCGCGCTCGGGCAGGTAGGCCCAGGTCGCGTCGTCCGTCTCGCCCAGCGTGTGGCTGAGCTGGAGCGTGACGTCGCCGAGCGACAGGTTCAGCCGGGTGCGGAAGGTGATGTCGGGGATGCGGTGGCTCGTCGGCCAGGTCATCCGGACGAAGCCGTGCTCGCGCTGGTCGACCACGGTGTTGTAGCCCGCGGTGCGCGCGTACCTGGCGAACCTGCGGGCCACGCCCTCCTGGGCGACCACGGCCGCCCGGGGCCCGGGCTCCTCGTCGAAGCCCTCCATGCCCGAGACATGGTCGAGGTGGCCGTGGGAGAAGATCGCGTACTTCACGGCCTGGTCCGTCCAGCTCCGGACGGCCCGGTACATGGCGGGCGCGTCCAGGGCGTTGCCGGTGTCGAACAGGGCCACCCCCTGCTCGCCCCTGATGGCGTACACGTTGCCGGTCGCGGGCCACATGGCCACGCCGTACGTGACCTCCTTGACGCCGCCGCGGCGGAGATCGGTGAGCGGAACGTCCTCCAGGCGCAGCGAGCCGCGCCACAGCCTGTCGGCGTACTCGAGGATCGTCGAGTGCATGGATCGAGCCTGACGGAGCGCCGTCCCCGCGGCCCAGTGGGGATGTCCCTAGAGTCCCGGTTGGAGTCCCGGTTGGAGGCCCGGTTGGAGGCCCGGTACGGCGGCGCGGCTCAGATCTCGCCGCGCTCGACCGCCAGGGCCAGCTCCACCCGCGACCGCAGGCCCGTCTTGGCGTAGACCCGGGTGAGATAGAGCTCCACGGTCTTGCGGCTGTAGTGCAGCTCCTCGGCGATCTGCGGATTGCTCAGGCCGCCGGCGACGAGCTGGATCACCCGCCGCTCTCCGGGAGTGAGATCGGCCGCCCGCTCGACCGCCGTCCCTGCGGCCCTCATGTGGTGCTCGGCCGCCGCGCACCACGGGGCCGCGCCCAGCCGGGTGAAGATCGCGTGAGCGCGCGGGAGCTGCGCGTGGTCTCCCAGCGCGCCGAGGAGGAGCCGGGCCCGGCCCTCCTCGAACGGCAGGCCGTCCTCCCTGGCGGACTCCAGCGCCGCGAGGGCCCGGGCGCGATCCCCGAAGGCCGACGCCACGGCGAGATGAGCGGACAGGACGGCCCGGGGAGTGCCGTTCCCGCTCACCTCGTCGAGCCGCGCGGCGCACGCGCGGGCCTCGTCCGGCTCGTCGCAGGCCTCGTGCAGCCGCACCTTGACGGACAGGGCCCGGTGGAGCACGTCGGGCACCGCGAGGACGAGGGCGGCGTCGAGTTCGGCGCGGGCGGCGGCGCGGTCGCCCCGGCCGAGGGCGAGCCGGGCGCGGAAGACGTGGCGCAGGCCGTCGTGCATCGGCGAGCGGGGCGGGGGATCGGCGAGGATCCGCTCCGCCTCCTCATATCTGCCTTGGTTGAGCAGGATGTCCAGCTCCATGTTGCGCAGCAGCGCGCGGTTCTCCATCAGACCGGCCTCGGCCAGTGACCTGGCTCCGCTCGCCATGTCCTCCAGCGCCCGCGTCCACTCGCCGCCGAGCCGCCGCAGCACCGCCGTCGTACGGATCTGCTGCCCGCCGATGTCGTGCCACCCGAGCCCGCGGTAGATCTGCTCGGCCTGGGCGAGCAGCTCGGCGGCCCGGGTGCGCAGCCCGGCGGTGGACAGCACGTGCGCGGCGGATTCGAGCGCGGCCAGCCGGGCGCCGGGGGGCAGGGCGGCGGACCGGCCGAGCAGGTCGTCCACGATCCGCCGGCACTCCGGCCAGTCGCCCTGCACGAGCGCGTGGACGGCCAGGCAGCCCAGCGCGACGACCAGGTCCTCCGGGGGACAGCCGGCCGCCCCGGCGCGGGCGTGGCGGGCGCTGTCGGCGCTCGGCCGGCCCAGCACGGCGCTGATCAGCGCCTGCTGGGCGAGCAGCGCCGTCGTGTCGTCGGCCGTGGCCAGGTGACCGTGCAGGATGTCGAGGGCCACGTCGTACGATCCCATGGCGAGCGCCGCGGCGACCGCCGTGTACGCGGTGCGGGTGTGCCGGCGGCCGGGCGGGAGCAGGGTGAGGGCCCGTCGGGCCGAGTTGAGCGCGGGCGAGGGGCGGGAGCACTTCCAGTAGGAAAGCGCCTGGCGGGCCAGCAGCTCACCCGCGGTGCCGGGGGAGATCTCGGCGGCCTTGCCGTACCAGTGCGCCGCGGTGAGCGGAGCCGTCCACCGGGTCACGGAGGCGGCCCTGAGCATGGCGGGAAGCGCGTCGGGGCTGCCCGACTCCGCGACGTGAGCCGCCCACTCCAGCACCCGCCGCGTGCCGCTCAGCCCGTCGCGCTCCAGCATGGCCGCGATCTTCGCGTGCGCCGCCCGCCGTTCGGCGGCGCTCAGCTCGTCGTAGAGCGCCTCGGCGACGAGCGGATGCGCCAGGGCGTAGCCCTCGCCCGCGGGGGTGACCACGCCGTCGCGGACGAGGCCGGTGAGGGCCCGCTCGGCCTTCACGGGTTCGAGCCCGGCCAGCTCGGCGAGGACGGGCAGGCCGGCTCCCGGGCGGGTGCGGGTCAGCGTGGCGAGCACCCGAGCGAGGTCGCGTCCGCCCTGGTCGCGCTGGAACAGCCGGGTGAGGATGGCGCCGTGCCGGCTGTCGGGCACGGCGGAGTGCACGGCCCCGCCCTGGACCAGCGTCCTGACGGTCTCCTGGACGAACCACGGGTTGCCCCGGCTCGCCTCGTGGACCCGGCGCAGCACCGACTCGCTGGGGGTACGGCCGAGCGACTCGGTGACGAGATCGGCCACCTCCGCGAACGACAGCGGCTCCAGCCGCACGGTCAGGTCGGCGTCCATCTCGGGCGGCTGCCGGGCGGTCGCGAGGACGGAGAAGCCGGACAGATAGCGGGGGATCGCCTGCAACCCGGTCAACGTGTCCGCGTCCGCCAGGTGCAGATCGTCGATGGCGATCAGGGTGCGTCCGGGAAGCGACTCGAACAGCCGGGTGGCGAGCAGGCCGGGACTGGCCTCGACGTCCCCGACGGCGGACCGGTCGACCGCCTCGTACAGGGCGTCCAGGGCGGGCCCGGCCTCGTCGCGCAGGCCCTCCAGGACGGAGGCCAGCGAGGCGTAGGCCCGCCCGCCGTCCAGCTCCAGCGCCTGCCCGCGCAGCACGCGCACGCCGGGCAGGCGGGCGATCACCTCGCTGAGCAGGTGAGTCTTCCCGATGCCGGGCTCCCCGTGGACGAGCACGATGCGCGGGGGCCGCGCCAGGGCCGCCACCACCCGCTCCACAACATCACGCCGCACTCCGCCGCCCCGCTTCCTCGTCCGTCCCGCTGATCGCACATAGGACGCGGGGTAAAGGTTGAGCGTTCACGGGAAATCTGAACCTATCTTGCGGACCACGCAAGGTGAATTACGAAATCACCCCCAAATCGCGACGTAACGCCATATTTGGGTCAGCCGTTATCGAGGGGCGGCGGGGGTTTCGGCGCCCTCGGACTTCCCGCCGCCGTCCTGCTGCCCGGCCGGGACGCCCGCCGGGTCCTCCGACGGCTCGTCACCAGGCCCCTCCGCGGGCGGCTGCTCCGGGCAGGCGGGGCCGCGGGTGGTCACGGTCCTGGAGGCGGACGAGCCGCCGGGGGAGGCCGTGACGGTCACGGTCCTGACATCGACGAAACCGCACTCCGGCCGCCGGAACTTCGCCGCGCTGAAGGTGGCCGTGTACGTCGTGCGGCCGGAAAGCGTGTCCCCGGCGACGCCGCTGTTCGTCGTTGTACGGTCGTCCGCCGTGAGCCGCTGGGTGAAGGACACCCGAAGCGCGACGGGATCCGTCGTGCTCGCCCGCACGGTCACCCTCGCCGAGGCGCCGTCCCAGGAGGCGATCGACACGGACGGGGGAGCGCAGGCCGGGCCGGGCACCCGTACCGTCCGGGTCCGCGGGCCGCCGGCCGCGGGCGGGTCGGTCGTCACCCGCACCTCGAAGACCGCGGTCGTGCCGCAGTCCACCGGGCCCAGGTCACGGGTGAACCGGGCCGAGTAGGACCGCTTGCCCGACAACGTCTTCGTGTCGGTCGCCACGGTCTTGCCGTCGCGGCCGAAAGCGGCGGACACCCGCACCGGGCCGGTGCCGCCGGTTTTGACGCCGACGTCCGCCGCCCGGCCGTCCCAGCCGTCGATCTCGACGTCCTCGACGGTGGGCGGCGGGCAGGGCGGACCGGCGACCTTCACCGTCCTGCGGGCCGTGCCGCCGGCCGCCGCCGGCACCGTCACGGCCTCGATCCCGCGGTAGACGGACGTCCCGCACCGCGGCGCCGGGAAGGCCTGCTGGACCTCCGGCTCGTAGGACCGGGCGCCCTCCAGGGGGATCGTCTGCGGGTCGCCGGCGACGAGCCGGTCCGGCGCCGGCCCCTCGGCGAAGCGCACGGTCAGCAGGACCCTGGCGGTGGTGTTCGCGCCGACCCGGACGGTCGCCGACTGCCCGTCGAAGCGGGTGACGCCGAGGCCGGTCACCTTGAGCGGCGCGGCCGGCCGGGACGGGGAGGGAGAGACGTGCCGCGGCGTGGGCGAGGCGGCGGGCGAGGCGGCGGGCGGGGTGCCCGGGTTCGCGTGCGGGCTCGTCGCCGGACTCGGGTGCGGGCCCGTGCCCGGAGAAGCGTGCGGGGGCGCGGCTGCCTCGGACGTCGCGTCGACGGTGGGGGAGACCGCCGGGGACGGCTCCGGCCCGCCCCCCGCGCCGGCGCCCGCCACCCCGGCGCCCGGATCCGTGTCGGCCGGCGTCGTGGCGCTGTGAGAGGGGGGTGTGAGCAGGGTGTCCTGGGCGACGGGGGTCTGCCGGTTGACGGCGACGACCGCAGCGACGACCAGCGCCGAGAGCACGGCGGTCCCGAGCGCGACGCGGGGCGCGGCGTGCGCGAGCCGGCCGGTCAGCACGGTCCGCGCCAGCGAGGTGGACACCTCGACGGGCTCGGCCGGCTTCGCCAGCGGGAAGGTCAGCGCGAGGAGCGTGGCGAGCTCCGCCAGGTGGCGGCGCCCGCGCTGCTCCCAGTCGGTCCCGTAGGCCGCCGTCGCCGCCGACTCCAGGTCGGCGACGAACGCCCGGGCCGTGGACGGCCGGTCGGCGGGGTTCTTCGCCAGCCCGCGCAGCACGAGGGTCCGCACCGACGCGGGCACGTCCAGCGCCGGGATGGGCGCGCTCTGGTGCAGCCGTCGCAGTCCCACCACGTGGTCGGCGCGGTACGGCCGGTGCCCCGTGAGGCACTCGAAGAACACGCAGGTCGCCGCGTAGACGTCGGTCGCCGGGCTGGCGGGGCTGCCGTCCCACTGCTCGGGGGCCATGTACGGCGGGGTGCCCGCGGGCGTGCCCAGTCCGCCGCTGGGTGTCGCGATGCCGAAGTCGGACAGTTTGCTCGCGCCGTCGGCCTGGATGAGCACGTTCTCCGGCTTGTAGTCCCGGTGGACGATGCCGGCGGCGTGGGCGGCGGACAGCCCGACGAGCGAGCCCTTGAGCACGACGAGCGCGGCCTCCGGGCTGGTGGTCCCGTGCTCGGCCAGGATCCGGCGGAGCGGCACCCCGTCGACGAGCTCCATGACGATGGCCGCCCCGTCGCGGGTCTCCACGTATTCGTAGAGCCGTACGACGTTGGGGTCGTTCAGCTCGACCATCACGCGGGCCTCCTGCCGGAATCCGGCCAGGAAGCGCGTGTCCTCGCGGAGGTCGTCCCGGAGATACTTGATCGCGACGTAGGCCCCGGTCGTGGCGTACGTCGCCAGCACGACCCGCCCCGCTCCGCCCGAGCCCAGCTCGCGTACTTCCCGGTAGCCCGGAACCGACCAGGCGCCCATCACGCCGCCCCCTCGGATAGCCCGGATCCAAGGTCTCATCCGGAAGGCGGGTTGTCACCGGAGCAAAATGTCACCTCAGGGATGTAATCCGAGCGCGCCGTGAGACGGCCCCCAGGTCACCGCTAGGTCACCGGGACGTTCCTGAGCGCCTCCCGGCGGCTCAGCCCGCTGAGGCGGTGATGATTGACATATCTGACCACCTCGGCGGGTTCGGTCTTGGCGTACTCCCGCAGAGCCCAGCCGATCGCCTTGCGGGCGAAGAAGTCGGTGTCCGACAGGCTCGGCTCGATGCACGCGTACAAAAGGCCGGGATCCGTGCGGTCCCGGAAGGCGTTCTGGCAGAGGATCGCGGTGCGCCGCTTCCACAGGTCGCCGTCGCGGGCCCACTCCAGCATGAGGGGGCGCATGCTGTCCGGGTACAGGCGCAGCAGGGTGCCGATCCGGTGCACGGCGATCTCGTCGACCAGGTCCCACCAGGCGCCGGTGACGATCATCTCCTCGTACATCGGCACGGTGTAGAGCGTCTGCCAGGGCCGGTAGTAGCGGTGCGCCGTCAGCTCGATCGCGGCGTACCGCTCCTCGCGGTACTCGGCCTCGCGCCACAGCCCGAGCACCGCCCTGCGCCACTCGGGCGCGCTGTCCAGCCGGTGCTCGGAGAAGACCCGGCGCAGCGCCGTCCGGCGCGGCACGGCCGTGACTCCCAGGAACGGCATGGCGGACTTCATGTACGCCTGCATCGCTGAGGCGCGCGAGGGATCGGCGACGCCGGTCAGGGCCTGCCGCACGTGGGTGAGGAGCGTCATGGAAGCCGGGTCGCCCGCTCTCCCGTCGACAGCCCGTCGAACAGGATCTTGACGTAGTGCTCCGCGAGGGCCGCGGTGTCGAGCGGGCCGTCCGGGCGGAACCAGCGGACCGTCACCCAGATCGTGTCGCGGATCATCCGGTAGGTCAGCTTGGGATCGGCGTCCGGCCGCAGCTGCCCGAGCTCCTGGCCGCGCCTGATCTGCTCCACCCAGATGCGCTCCACCTCGTCCTCGGCCCGGACCAGGTAGTCGAACCGGTTGCCCGGCAGCGACCGCAGGTAGCTCCAGTCGTTCTGCATCACCGTGATGGCCGCGCGATGGACCTCCAGCGTGCCGAAGCCGATCCGCACCATCTCCGACAGGACGGCCCTTGGGTCGGTCTGGGTTTCCAGCGCCGCCCGGTAGCGGGTGATGAGATCCTCGAGGAAGGTGCGGAGCACCTCGTCGACGATCGTCTCCTTCGAGTCGAAGTGGTGGTAGAGGCTCCCGGACAGGATCCCCGCCTCCAGGGCGATCTCCCGCACCGTCGTCGCCTGGAAGCCCTTGCGGGCGAAGAGTTCGGCGGCGAGCCTCACCAGATGGTCGCGTCGCTCCGAGGGCGAGTGCCCGGTGGCGGCCGTCCGCCGCGCCTTCACGGGGGCGGCTGTGCCGCCGGAGTCCTTACGCTGGTTCACGGACCCATTATGGCCGTCCGAGCAAGAGCTTGTTCGGGGCTCTCGACTCGTACGCCCCCCTTGGCCGGTGTCGATGGGGCAGGATCGAATCTATGGCGAAACTGGGCTATCCGTTCACCCTCGGGGTGGCTTCCGGCGAAGCTTTACCCGACGGCGTGATCCTCTGGACGCGCCTGGCGCCCGAACCGCTCCATCCGGCCCGGCCCGGCGGCATGCCCGCCCAGGCGGTGACCGTGCGGTGGGAGGTGGCCGACGACGAGAGCTTCGCGCGCGTGGTGAGGTCCGGGACGGTCACGGCGCAGCCGGACTGGGCCCACAGCGTGCACGTACGCCTCTCCGGGCTGCGCCCGGCGGCCGACTACTTCTACCGCTTCTCCGTCGACGATCACGTCAGCCCGGCCGGCCGTACGAGGACCGCCCCCGCCCCCGAGTCGACCGCGCCGGTGCGGTTCGCCTTCGTCTCCTGCCAGCGCTACGAGCACGGCTACTTCACGGCACTGCGACATCTGGCGGACGAGCGGCCCGACGTGGTCGTCCACCTGGGCGACTACATCTACGAGTACGGCAAGCCGAAGAACCCGGGCCCGGGCCGCTACGTGCGCCCGCTGGAGTCGGAGGCCGAGTGCCGGACGCTCGGCGCCTACCGCGACCGCTACGCCCGCTACCGGATGGACGCCGATCTGCAGGCCGCGCACGCGGCGGCGCCGTGGGTCGCGCTGCCCGACGACCACGAGGTGCGGGACAACTGGTCCGGGGCGTTGCCCGGGGACGGCACCAGCCCGGCGGCCTTCGCCAAGCGGAAGGCCGCCGCCTACAAGGCCTACTACGAGCACATGCCGCTGCGCGTGCGCCCGTCGGGGGCCGCCCTGCAGAACTACCGGTGGCGGCCGTACGGGCGGGTCGCCGACTTCATGATGGTGGACACCCGCCAGTACCGCGACGGCGCCGACATGCTGGGCCAGGAGCAGGAACGGTGGCTCACCGCGCGCCTGACGGGTTCCACGGCCCGGTGGAAGGTGCTGGCGCAAGCGGTCTTCTTCGCCCGGCGCGCCTTCCCCGCGGATCCGCCGAGCGCGGACGCCTGGGACGGGTTCCCCGCCTCGCGGGAGCGGGTGCTGGCGCACGCGCCGGACGGCCTGGTGGTGATCAGCGGCGACGTGCACAACAACTGGGCGTGCGATCTGCGCGCCGACTGGGAGGACCCCGCGTCGCGGGCGCTCGGCGTCGAGTTCGTCGGGACGGCGGTGACCAGCATGCCGGGCGTCACCGACGCCAGCGCGATCCTCGCCCGCAACCCGCACATCCCGTTCTTCGACGGCCACCGCGGCTATGTGTCCTGTACGGCCGGCATGGACGGCTTCCGGGCCGACTACCGGGGGGTCGCGTTCGTGGACCGGCCGGGCGCCCCCATTTCGACCGTGGCCAGCTTCGAAGTGGAGGCAAACCGGCTGCGCCGCGTCGATCTGTGAAATCCCAGGCCACCTCACTGGCGAATAGGAAACTTTCCTATTAAATTACCGGGCATGGCTGAGCGCTGCCCGGCGGGCACGGCATGAGGCGGAGCGCGGACCTGCTGCGCCTGGCGGACACGGTCCTGCTCCCGGGCTTCCTCGGGACGGCCGCGCCGGACTGGGTCCGCAGACGGGTGGCCGGAGGTCTCGGGGGCGTCGTGCTGTTCTCCCGCAACGTCGCGACCCTCGACCAGCTGGCCGGCCTGACCGCCGTCCTGCGGGCGGACAATCCGGGCCTGCTGGTGGGCATCGACGAGGAGGCCGGCGACGTCACCCGGCTGGAGGCGCGGACGGGCAGTTCCCGGCCCGGCAACTACGCCCTCGGCGTGGTCGACGACGAGGAGCTGACCGAGCGGGTGGCCGCGGACGTCGGCCGCGACCTGCGGACGGCCGGGATCACCCTCGACTTCGCGCCCGCCGCCGACGTGAACTCCAACCCCGGCAACCCGGTGATCGGGCTGCGGTCGTTCGGGGCCGACCCGGCGCTGGTCGCCCGGCACACGGCCGCGTGGGTCCGGGGCCTGCAATCGGCCGGGGTGGCCGCCTGCGCCAAGCACTTCCCCGGGCACGGGGACACGGCGGTGGACTCCCATCACGGCGTCCCGCGCCTCACCGCCTCGCGCGAGCGGCTGGCCGAGGTCGAGCTGCCGCCGTTCCTGGCCGCCGTCCGCGCGGGTGTCCGCGCGATCATGACGGGTCACCTGCTCGTCCCCGCGTACGACGGCGAGCGCCCGGCGACGCTCAGCCCGCGCATCCTCACCGGCCTGCTCAGGACCGAGCTCGGCTTCGAGGGCCTGGTCGTCACCGACGGCATCGAGATGGCCGCCGTCTCCGGCGCGTACGGCCTGGGCGAGGCGAGCGCCCGCGCCGTCGCGGCGGGCGCGGACGCCGTGTGCGTCGGCGGGGAGAACGCCGACGAGGCCACCGCCGACCTCATCAGGGACGCGATCGCCGACGCGGTGGCCGGGGGCCTGCTGCCGGAGGAGCGGCTCGCCGAGGCCGCCGGGCGCGTCCGTGCCTTCGCGAGCACGCCGGCGCCGATCCCGCCCACCGTCGCGGGGGCGGACGGGATCGGGCTGGTCGCCGCCCGCCGCGCGGTCCGGGTGACATGGCGTGACGGTGCCGCCGGGCCGGCCGGGGCGGCCGGGGCGGACCGGGTGACGGGGACGGCCGGGTTGGCCGGGGCACTGCCGCTGGCCGCCGCCCCGCACGTCGTCGAGCTCGCCCCGGAGACCAACCTCGCCATCGACAGGGGCACGCCGTGGGGTGCGGGTGACGCGCTGACCGCCCTGATGCCGGGCACCACGGTCCTGCGGCTGCGCGAGCAGGACGTGCGGGACGGCCTGCCCGAGCGGGCCCTCGGCGGCGCCGCCGGCCGGCCGCTGGTGATAGTGGTCCGCGACGCCCACCGCCACCCCTGGCAGATCGATCTCCTGGAGCGCATGCTCGCCGCCCGTCCGGACGGGATCGTGGTCGAGATGGGCCTGCCGGGCCGTACGGACCTGGGGGCGGCGCACATCGCCACGCACGGCGCCGCGCGGGTGTGCGGGCAGGCGGCGGCCGAGATCCTCACCGGCCTGCGCGTTCCCTGATCCGGAGGTCCTCGGCCCGGGGGAGGGTGGACCGGCGGGCCGCCGCGGGTCCCTACGATGGGTCCCGGACGAACCCGAGATGGGAGCTCGATGAACGTCGCCTACGTCACCACCGCCGACCCGATCAGCAGGTTCGACGACGAACGAGAGATCGTCCTTGCGGCCTGGCTGGGAGCCGGTCTGGAAGGCGCGCCGGTGGTGTGGGACGACCCGCGCGTCGACTGGTCGTCGTTCGACGCCGTCGTGGTCCGGTCGGCCTGGGACTACGTCGAGCGCAGGGACGAGTTCGTCGCCTGGGCCCACCGCGTCGGGGCGGTGACCCGGCTGTTCAACCCGGCGCCGATCATCGAGTGGAACACCGACAAGACGTACCTGCGCGACCTGGGTGTGCCGACCGTGCCGACTCACTGGGTGGAGCCCGGACAGGAGCGCGCGGAGCTCCCGGCCTGGCCGGAGTTCGTCGTCAAGCCCGCGATCTCCGGGGGAGCCAGGGACACGGTCCGCACGACCGACCGGGCCGCGGCCGACGAGCAGGTGACCCGGCTGCTCGGCCAGGGCCGCACGGTCATGGTCCAGCCGTATGTCACGTCGGTGGAGCACGAGGGCGAGCTGTCGATGCTCTACTTCGGCGGGCAGTTCAGCCACGCCGTGCGGCGCCACGCGATGCTGACCGGCGTCGCCCAGACCGCGGAGAACAAGGCCAGGCTGCGCGACCCCGACGACGACCAGTTCGCGCTGGCCGAGCGGACGCTGGCCCAGGTCGCCCCCGGCCTGCTGTACGCCCGGGTGGACCTGGTGCGGATGCCGGACGGGGAGCCCGTGCTGATGGAGCTTGAGGTGACCGAGCCGTACCTCTTCCTGTCGTACGAGCTGGCCGCGCCGGACCTGTTCGCCGAGACGCTGGCCGGTCTGCTCAAGCCGGAGAGCTGACCTCGTCCGGCCGGGGGCTACCCGAGGGCGAGGCGCACGGCGGCGGCCGGGTCGGCGACGGCGATCGGGCCGCGGACGGGCCGGCCGTCCGCGTCGATCACCCGCCATCCGCCCAGCGTGATGACCGGGGTGCCGCCGCGCTGGGCCAGGGCGAGCTCGGAGAGCGTCCCCCAGGACCCTCCGATCACGATCACCGCGTCCGCCGCCCGCACGATCAGGGCGTTGCGGGCCTCGCCCAGCCCGGTGGGAAGGGCCACGGTCAGGTCGGGGCTCGCCCCGGCGCGGTCGCGGCCGGACAGGACGCCGACGACCACGCCGCCGGCCCGCCGGGCACCTTCGGCCGCCGCGGCCATCACCCCGCCGTACCCGCCGCACAGCACGACGGCGCCGCGCTCGGCCAGCAGCCGTCCCACGGTCCGGGCGGCGTCCGTCTCCTCGGGGCCGCACTCGGCCGGCCCGCACACCGCGACCTGCGCCATGTCGTGCAGTGTAGGCGGCGGCGACCGGCTCAGGCTGGGTGCTCGGCCCGGGAGCTCAGCCCTGGGTGGAGAGCCCGCCGTCGACGGGGATGACGGCGCCCGTCAGGTACGCCCCGGCGCGCGAGGCGAGATAGATCGCGGCCCCGGCCATGTCGTCCGGCCGTCCGATGCGGCTCAGCGGGATCCCGCTCTCGATCGCGGCGCGCGTGTGCGGATCGTCGAGCGCGAAAGCCATCATCTTCGACTCGAACGGTCCCGGCGCGATCGCGTTGACCGTGATCGACTCGCGGGCGAACCGGTGGGCGAGGTGCCGGGTCAGCATGTGGACGGCCGCCTTGGCCGCCGAGTAGGCGTAGTTCTCCATGAACGGCACCCGCAGGCCGTCGACCGACCCGATGTTTATCACCCGCGCGGGGTCGTCCGGCGACGCCGACGCGCGCAGCAGCGGGAGGAAGCTCCTGGTCAGGAAGAAGACGCCCTTGACGTTGATGTTCCAGAGCTTGTCGAAGGCCTGCTCGGGATATTCGTCGAGGGGCGCGCCCCAGGTCGCCCCGGCGTTGTTGACCAGCACGTCGAGCCGGTTCTCCCTGGCCGAGACCGCGCGCACGAGAGCGGCGACCCCCTCGGCCGTCGACAGGTCGGCCTGTACGGCGGCGCAGCCCAGCTCAGCCGCCGCGGCCTCCAGTTCGTCCTTCTTGCGGGAGGAGATGTAGACCGTCGCTCCCGCGTCGGCGAATCCCCTGGCGATCATCTTCCCGATCCCGCGGGAGCCGCCGGTCACGACAACCGTCTTGCCTTCCACCGAGAAGAGAGTCATGCAGGCAGCATACCGACCGGTCGGTCCCGGGTCGGCGGCCCGTCCTACGGTGAAGCGTCCTGGCGGGCGTGGGGGACCCGCCAGGACGCGCACCGCTCCGGCGCGAGACCTCGACCCCGGCGAGGGTTGGGGTCGAGGACTCGTTCAATCGCGCGGAGTCCGTGGGGAGCGGCCGCCCTCGCACGGCGGCCGCTCCGGCATGCGGCGGTGCCGCATGATCAGGCATGTCGTGCCGTCGGAGCCGTGTTGGCGGCCGGCGGCGCGGGTCACCCGGAGGTCCCCCTCATGCCGCACGAACGGCCCTTTCCCGCGCCGAGCCGTCAAGTCGGTGGATACCGACAGCACTGACATGCCGTTCCCGTCGCTCTGGTAGGTGTGGGAATCCCTGCCGGTGCGGCGCGTGTCGCGGCGTTCGTGTCGCGGCCTTCGCGTCGCCTCGGAGGGGGCGCCACGGCACGCGCGGAGCACCGCACGGACCGCCGGCACGCAGCCCCACCATTGGATGGATTTGTACCAACGTTTGGATAATGCGGGGCCGGATGGCCTCCGGTCAAGGGGTTGTTTATTGCTTGTCGCAGATCCTTTAGATTTGTTGGAACAAAAGGGTGGATTGAGGAAAGATGGCACGATCGTCGCTCTACCAGCAGGTGGCCGCCGAGGTACGGAGGGCCATCTACGCGGGCGAACTCGCGCCGGGCGACCAGATCCCGACCGAGGCCGACCTGATGGAGGCCCACGGCGTCAGCCGCAACACGGTGCGGCTGGCCCTGGGTGAGCTGGAGAACGAGGGTCTAATCCTGCGGATGCGACGGCGCGGGACCTTCGTCAGGGAGCGGCGGCCCCTCCTCATGCGGCCCCAGGATGAGTTCGTACGGCTGGACCAGGGTGTGCCGCGCTTCGACGCGTTCGTCCACGCCGTGACGGCCGAGGGCCGGTCCGCGGACCAGCGGATCGAGGTCTCGATCGTCGAACCTCCCGAGGACGTGGCCACGCGCCTCGCCCTCGCCGACGGCGGTCTCGCCGTCGTACGGCGGCGGCTCCGGTTCGTGGACGGCCAGCCGTACAACACGCTGGACTCCTACTTCCCGCTCGATCTCGTCGCGGACTCGGAGATCTCACGGCCGGGGGACATCACACGCGGCGCCAACCGCGTGCTGGAGGAGCTCGGACACCCCCAGGTCAGGGCTGTTGACGACATATCGGCTCGTATGCCGACTTCGGATGAGTCGCTGCGGCTACAGCTGGAACCCGGCACGCCGGTTGTCATCTATGTCCGGGTGGGCTACGACGCGGAGGACACCCCTGTACGTGTCGCCGTATCGGTGCTCCCCGCCGACAAGCACCTGATCCGGTACGAGCTGGAACGTCATTGACGCCCTCCGGACACCCCCTCGTCTGACGGGGTGTCCCCGGCCGGCCCCTTCTTCCCGGGCCGGCCCGGCCGCGCGCCTCCGCCGGTCGTCGTCGCCCCGCCGCACCCGCGCGCCCTGAGTCCGCCGCCCCCGCCGCCGAGATGCGGGGCCGCACGTCATCCGTTCGTCACTCTTCGCGCTCGATCGACAACGCATCGGAAGGACACTTCGCCATGCCCGCGACCACCCTGAATCTCGTCACCGAACTCACCCTCCGGCCGGCCCTTCCCGACGACCTGCCGGCCGTCCTCGACCTGCTCACCGCGACGGCGAGGTGGCTGGACTCCAGGGGGGTGCGGCAGTGGCCGGTCGCCGGGTTCCCCGCCGACCGGATCGAGCCCCTCATCGCCCAGGGCGCGATGTACGTCCTGGACGGCGGGGAGGGCCGGGCCCCCGTGGCCACCGTCTCGCTCGACGGCCGGGCGGACCCCGAGTTCTGGCGGCCCGCCGACCGCCCGGGGGACGCGCTCTACGTGCACAAACTGGCGGTGAGCCGGTCGTACTCCGGGCGCGGCCTCGGGGAGGCGCTGCTCGACTGGGCCGGTCTGCGCGCGGACGCGGAGGGGCGGCGCCTGCTGCGGCTCGACTGCGCCAAGGACAACCCCAGGCTCCAGGCCTACTATCGGGCGGCCGGATTCCGGCACGTCAGGACGGTCGACCTGCCACACCGCGCCTCGGGCGCGCTCTTCGAGCGGCCCGCCTCCGCGGCGCTGCTGCCGCAAGGGGTCTCGGCCATCCCGGTGCCCCGCCTGGCCGCGGAATCGCGCTTCTGACATAAATCTCCGACAAGAGTCAATAGGTGGCTTAAGGGGGCGGATGCCGTACGGCCCCGCAAAGGGACCAGATACTGTTCGCTTCATGACCGGATCGCTGCTTGAAGTGATCGCGCTGGACGTGCGCGACGCCCTGGCCGCCGAGGAGGGTGGGGCCGACCGCCTGGAGGTCGTCTCCGACATGGGCTCCGGCGGGCTCACCCCCTCGGCGGACCTGGTCGCGGCCATCGCCGACAAGTGCGGTCTGCCGCAGATGGTGATGCTCCGGTGCAACGCGGGGTTCACGGTGACCCCCGACGAGCTCGACCGGCTGCGCCGCGACGTCAAGGAACTCTCCGAGGCCGGCGCCGCCGGCTTCGTGTTCGGCTTCCTGACCGAGGACGGCGCGGTCGACCTGGAGGCGACCGACGCCCTGATCAGGGCCGTCTCGCCGCTTCCGTGGACCTTCCACCGCGCCGTCGATCACGCCGCCGACGTCCGCGCGGCCTGGCGCGCGGTACGGCTCCTGCCGAACCTGGCGACCGTGCTCACCTCCGGCTCCCCTCTGGGAGTCGGCGCGGGCCTGCCCGTCTTACGGGCCAGGGCCGACGCCGGGGACG
Organism: Microbispora oryzae; assembly: GCF_017896165.1. GTDB lineage: Bacteria > Actinomycetota > Actinomycetes > Streptosporangiales > Streptosporangiaceae > Microbispora > Microbispora oryzae. The sequence continues at coordinate 729,508 of NZ_JAFCNB010000001.1, read as the reverse complement.
CCCCGCTGACGCTGGCCGGAGGCGGCCTCAAGCGGGAACACGTCCCCGCCCTGCTCGACTACGGGGTCCGCGCCTTCCACGTGGGCAGCGCCGTACGGGGTTCGTGGGGCACCCCCGTCGACCCCGCCCGGGTCCAGGAATGGCGCCGCCTGATCGACCAGTCCTGACCGGCCAGTCCTGACCGGCCAGTCCTGACCGGCCGGTCATGATCGGCCGGTCATGATCGGCCCGTACTGACCGGCGGGGTCAGCTCAGGGCCCGGTCGGCCCTGGCCAGCGCGGCGACGAGGGTGTTGATCGTGGCCGGCTCGTCCAGCGTCCCGTCGCCGGCCGCCCGCCGTTCGCCCCAGGCCCGCACCCGCTCGGCGTACCGCTCGTAGCAGCGCAGGTGGAAGGCGTAGACGGTGGCGAAACGGCTGAGCAGGTGGGACGGGTGCATGTCCCAGCCCTGATAGAACCCGTTGGCCAGGGAGTGGCGCACCGTCTCCGCGTGCCGCGCGAGCAGGGCCTGCACGTCCGCCGCCGAATCGGACGCCGGAGCGGCCGCGAGCGAACCGTCCGACAGCTCCACGCCCGTGCCGGCCAGGGTGGTCCGCATCACGTTCCTGGCGTGATCGCAGGCGGGGTGATCGAGCCGCTGCTCGCCGGGCGGCAGCCCGATCGACGCGGTGTAGTCGAACACGCCGAAGTGGGCCGCGGCCAGCCGCCCGCGCAGGGACGGCACCAGATCGGGCGATCTCTCCAGCAGCAGCACCGTCTGCGGGGCCTCCACCTGCATCTCGAATCGGAGCAGGCCCCGATCCAGGCCCAGAGCAGCCTCAAGCGCGTCGAGGCACGCCGCGAACTGGTGCAGGTAGTCCTCCATGAGCACCTTGGGGAACGTCACCGTGAACCCGCGGGGGAGCGATCCGGACCGCCCGATCACCTCAGTGAGGAACCCGTCGAGCGTGCGGACCGCCCGCTCCGGGTCTCCGTCGGCGAACGACCTGACGCGCAGCCCCCACCGCCGGGGGAGGGTTCCGGCGGCGTGCATCTCGGCCACGGCGGACGCCGCGCTCTCGACGTGCCGGTCCTCCTCGTCCGCCGGCCGCCGGCCGTACCCGTCCTCGAAGTCGATCCGCAGGTCCTCGACGGGCTCGGCGCCGAGCTTCCGGCGGACCCTGTCGTGCACCGGCGCGGCGAGATCCGCGTCGAGATCGAACGCCGCGGCCAGCTCGTGAGGGGTGAAGAACAGCCGGTGGAGCAGCTCGGTGGCCTCCTGCCGCCACCGGTCCACCGTTCCGGCGGTCACCTGGTCGGCGGGGACGTACACCGTGTGGATCGGCTGCCAGGCCGGGTCCGGCGACGGGAACCGCCGCCGCTGTTCCGCGTACGCCGCCGCGAACCCGTCGAGCGGTCCGGCCAGACCCGTCAGCGTCGTCTTCATGCCGACGATCCTCGCAGAACGCCTCAGGGAGCGGTCAGGGAGTCCGTTCCGGGGCGGGCCGGCCGCGCCGGAGGGCGTCCAGCATCGCCGGCCTGCCCACGAGCTTGACCCGCTCGCCGCGCTTGAGGCTCTCCGCCAGCCCGCTCTCGGCGGCCTCGATGGCCAGCCAGTCCTCGTAGGTCACCGGCCGCACGCCGCGCGCCCGCAGCAGGTCGTCGATCCGCCCGCCCGCGACGCCCGGCTTGACCTCGGCCAGCAGCGTCCGCGCGGTCTCCGCCCCGTCGGACTTGTTGGTGCCGATCACGCCTGTCGGGCCGCGCTTGAGCCAGCCCGCGACGTACTGCCGGTCCGTCACCTTCCCGGCGACGTTCGGCACGGTCATCGAGGCGGTGTCGAACGGCACACCCGGCAGGGCGACGCTCTGGTAGCCGACCGACCGCATCACCATGCCGGCCGGGATCGTCTCGAACTCGCCGGTGCCCACGACCCGGCCGTCCTCCAGCCGGGTCCGCTCGAAGCGCACCCCCTCCACCCGGGAGTCGCCGAGCACCTCGACCGGGCGCAGCCAGAAGCGGACCTCCAGCCGCCGCGGCCGGCCGGCCGGGACGCGGGAGGCCCACCCCTGCAGGACGTCGACGTTGCCCCTGACCTGCCGGGACAGGGCGGCCAGATCGTCGACCTTGACCTCCTCGGGGAACGTCAGCACGTCCGCCCCGCCCAGCTCGCCGAGCTCCCTCAGCTCCTTCAGGGTGAACTTGGCGTGCTCCGCGCCGCGCCGGCCGACCATGTGCAGGCGGCGCACCCGGCTGGCCGCCAGCCGTTCGAGCACCTCCTCGGGCACGTCGGTCTCGCGCAGCTCGGCGGCCGTCTTCGCCATGATCCGCACGACGTCGACGGCGACGTTGCCCACGCCGATGACCACGACGTCCTCGGCGTCCAGCGCGAACCGGTCCGGAGGGACGTCGGGGTGGCCGCAGTACCAGTTGACGAAGTCGGTCGCCGCGACGCTGCCGGGCAGGTCCTCGCCGGGGACGCCCAGCCGCCGGTCGACCATGGCTCCCGTGCAGTAGACGACGGCGTCGTAGCAGCCGAGCAGCTCCTCCACGGTGACGTCCCGGCCGAGCTCCACCCCGCCGAGGAACCGCACCCCCGGAGACTCCAGCACCCGCCGGAGGTAGCCCGCGATCGACTTGATCGAGGTGTGGTCGGGGGCGACGCCATACCGGACCAGGCCGTACGGCGTGGGGAGGCGCTCCAGGACGTCGACCTCGACCGGCCCCGCGGACTGCTTGAGCAGCGCCTCGGCCGTGTAGATCCCGGCCGGGCCCGACCCGACGATCGCGACGCGCAGTGTCACGCTGGCCTCCAAAACGGCCTCGGCAACGGCCTCCGGCAGGGCCCCCGCAAGGGCCTTCACGAGGGCCTCGGATACGGCCTCAAGGACGGGCCTCCGGCGGGAGGCGGTCCTATGAGGATTGTTCATCATGCGCCGCCGGCATCGCCAGCACCAGCGCCCGCGCCGCCCCCGGACGTATCGGCCGGTTGGCTGGGGGTTGCGGGGGTTGGTCGGCGCGATCAAAGTGATGCCCGTGGACTCTGGGGCTAAAAGACGGGGAAACCCGAGGACGAGGCGCCGCAAGGGTGGGACCCTCCCTGACATGAGGGGACTGCGGGGCGGGCGGGACGAGGCGGCGGGAGTGGAGATCATCCCGACGCCGGCACGCCGGTACGAGGCGCTGGGCCGGGTCATGGCGGCCCTGGCGGGCGAGGCGGAGATGCTGGAGGCGTGCCGCGACCTCGCCTGGTGGCCGGGCAACGACGATTCCTGGCACATCGAGTGGCGGGACGGGCCGTACGCCTCGGAGGTCGCGGGTCTGCTCACCGAGCGCGTCGCGGAGCCCGATCGGCCCGACGTCCTCGCCGAGGCGGCGGGTCCGGCCACCCGGGCGATGGCGGGTGTGCGGCTCATGGACGTGGGCTTCGCGCTGCGGGCCATCGACCCCTGCGGCATGAACCGCCTGCGCGCCCGGGCCGGGCTGTGGCGGCTGTCCGCCGCGCTGGAGGGCGCCGCCGGGGGAGCCGCCGGGGGAACGGCCGCCCGGGGGAGCGCCCGGCGGCACTGGGAGGAGCTGCTCGGAGGCTGAGCCGGATCCGCCGGGAGGGGGCGCCGCGGGCTGGCGCCGGGCGCCCGGTGAGCGGGTGCTGAGCGGGTGGTGAGCGGGCGGTGAGGAGACGCCGCGCGAAGGAAGAGGCGCCGAGGTGCCGGGAGTCGATAACCTTGGTGCACGTCGTCCTCACGTCGTCCGGCACGCAGCCCTTCGTGGAGATCGGTCGCGGATCCGGAGGACCCCGGGCGAGGACTCTCTCGAGCAAGGAGTAGCCGTGCTGCTGCGTATGTCGACCCTGTTCCTGCGCACCCTGCGTGAGGATCCGGCGGACGCGGAAGTGCCGAGCCACAAGCTGCTCGTGCGCGCCGGCTACATCCGCCGGGTCGCCCCGGGCATCTACTCCTGGCTGCCGCTCGGCAAGATCGTCCTGGAGAACATCACCCGCGTGGTGCGGGAGGAGATGGACCGCATCGGCGCGCAGGAGGTGCTGTTCCCGGCGCTGCTGCCCCGCGACTTCTACGAGACCACCGGCCGGTGGACCGAGTACGGCGACACGCTGTTCCGCCTCAAGGACCGCAAGGGCGCCGACTACCTGCTCGGGCCCACACACGAGGAGATGTTCACCGACATGGTCAAGGGGGAGTACTCCTCCTACAAGGACTACCCGGTGACGCTCTACCAGATCCAGACGAAGTACCGCGACGAGGCGCGTCCCCGGGCGGGCATCCTGCGCGGCCGCGAGTTCGTCATGAAGGACTCCTACTCCTTCGACCTGGACGACGACGGCCTCAAGCGCTCCTACGAGATGCACCGGGACGCCTACATCCGGATCTTCGACCGGCTGGGCATCGACTACCGCATCTGCTTCGCCATGTCCGGCGCGATGGGCGGCTCGGCCTCCGAGGAGTTCCTCGCGCCCTGCGCCACCGGTGAGGACACCTTCGTCGCCTGCCACAACTGCGGTTACGCCGCCAACGCGGAGGCCGTGGTGACTCCCGCGCCCGCCGCGGCGACCGGCGAGCGGCCCGCGCTCCAGGTGCTCGACACGCCCGACACGCCGACCATCGACTCGCTGGTGACGTACCTCAACGAGCGGTACGGCCTCGGCGTCACGGCGGCGGACACCCTGAAGAACATCGTGGTCAAGGTGCGCACGCCGGGCTCCGACAAGGTCGAGACCCTGGTCGTCGGCCTGCCCGGCGACCGTGAGGTCGACTTCAAGCGCCTGGAGGCGTCGCTGGCGCCCGGCGTGCCCGAGATCTTCGAGGCGGAGGACTTCGCCCGCCACCCCGGCCTGGTCCGGGGCTACATCGGCCCCCAGGTGCTGAAGTCGCTCGGCATCACCTACCTGGTCGACCCCCGTGTGGTCGAGGGCTCGTCGTGGGTGACCGGCGCCAACGAGCCCGGCAGGCACGCCGCCAACGTGGTGGCCGGCCGGGACTTCCAGCCCGACGGCACCATCGAGGCGGCCGAGGTCAGGGCCGGGGACGACTGCCCCCGATGCGGTCACCCCCTGTCCATCGACCGCGGCATCGAGATCGGGCACATCTTCCAGCTCGGCCGCAAGTACGCCGACGCCGCCCAGCTCGACGCGCTCGGCCCCGACGGGAAGCCGATCCGCATCACCATGGGCTCCTACGGCGTGGGCGTCTCCCGGGCGGTGGCCGTGCTGGCCGAGCAGCGCCACGACGAGCTGGGCCTGCTCTGGCCCCGCGAGGTGGCGCCCGCCGACGTGCACATCGTCGGCACCGGCAAGGAGAACCAGGTCGAGGTGGCCATCGAGCTCGCCGAGACGCTGGAGGCGCAGGGGCTGCGGGTGCTGGTCGACGACCGCCCCGGCGTCTCCCCGGGCGTGAAGTTCAAGGACGCCGAGCTGCTCGGCCTCCCCACCGTGCTGATCATCGGACGGGGGCTCTCCCAGGGCGTCGTGGAGCTGCGCGACCGCGTCTCCGGGACCAGGGAGGAGATCCCGCTCGCTGAGGCGGCCGAGCGCGTGCTGGCGGCCTGCCGCGGGTGACCGCGGCCGGGTGAGACCGTGCGGTGAGATCGTGCCCGCCGGGTGAGACCGCGCAGGGCGACTGTGCCGGGCCGCTACTGCCCGTCGGGCCCGGTCGTCGCCCCGCCCTGCGGCGGGGCGGTCGCGGCGCTGGTGGTGTCATCGGTGGTGTCATCGGTGGTGTCATCGGTGGTGTCATCGGCCGGGGTGGTCCCGGCTGGGCTGGCGTCGTCGGCGGTCGCGCCGGTGGAGGTGACGCCGGTGGAGGTGGCCCCGGCGCTCTGGCCGGGCATCCCCGGAAGCGCGGTGACCGCCGGCTGCCAGCTGTACGCCCGGGTGGCCGACTCCTGGGCGGCCAGCGCCGCTATTCGCCGCACCGCCGGGTCGGGGGTGGCGGCGACGTCCAGGTAGGCCGTGATCAGCCGCTCCTCGACCAGGACGGCCAGCCGCACCGCGTCGGCCGCGGTGCGGACCTCGAACGGCAGCCGGTAGACCGGGCCGGGCTCGGCCGGGGTGCCGCCCGCCTGCGCGATCAGGGTGCGCAGCTGATCGCGCCGGGACCGGTGGGCGTCGAAGCCGGCGGTGGCCCGGGAGCGGAGCGCCCCGGTGACCCTGCCGCCCACCACGCCGTACGCGTACACCGCGGCGTGCTCCGCCGACAGGGCCCTGGCCAGGGCCGCGACGGCGGGTGAGGGCGAGGCGGCGGCGGACGGGGTCGCCGCGACCGGCGTGCCGGCGGCGGCCGGGGTCTCAGGCATGCGTACTTCCCAGCGCGATCACGTGGACGGCCTCGCAGGCTCCGATGCTCGCCAGCAACTGGGCGAGGGCGGGGGAGGCGCCGGCCATCTGGGCGGGACGGGCGGCCGCGGCCCGGCGTTCCGCGGCGCGGAGCGTGCCGACGGACACCGCTCCCGGCTCCGCGCCCGACTCCGCCCCGGACTTCACCGCCGGGGACGGCGACGGCGGTCCCGCGGCCGAGGGCGGGGCCCCGGAGGTGCCAGGCGCGGCGCCGGGGGGCAGGAAGCGGCGCAGGGCCGCGAGATGGGCGAGGTGCCGCTGACGGAACGGCTCCAGGGCGGCGGCGCCCGTCTTCCGCGCGTCCATCGCCTGCTGGTAGAGCGTGACCAGGTCCTCCTTGCCCTGGATCAGCGACGTCAGCAGCACGAGCTGGGGATCGGGCCGGGGGGAGGCGGCCGGCTTCTCCGGCCGGGACGAGCAGCCTCCGGCCGCGAATCCCAGCGTGGCCGCGCCGAGCAGCGCGCGCCGCGTCACCGCTGCTCCGCCTGTGTGCCTCACGACACAGCATCGTACGGCGCGTCGCCCGGTGGTCACCGCTTCGTGATGATGGCCGGGCATGTGTCGGGTCATCGCTCGGGTGTGGCGCTATTTCCACACCCCGGTATCGATAGGCTGTTGGCACATCGGGCGATGCACATCGGAAAACGGGAGGTCGGCATGGGCAACGACGCTCGACACGGCCGCCTGGTCGATCTGCTCGGCCCGGTGGTGACCGCCGAGGGGTTCGACCTGGAGGACGTGACGATCACCCCCGCGGGCCGGCGGCGGCTCGTGCGCGTGGTGGTGGACCGGGACGGCGGCGTGAGCCTGGACGACGTGGCGGACGTGAGCCAGTCGGTCTCCAAGCGGCTCGACGAGGCCGACGTGCTCGGCGGCGCGCCGTATGTCCTGGAGGTCACCTCGCCCGGAGTCGACCGGCCGCTGACCGAGCCCCGCCACTGGCGCCGGGCCCGCGGCCGGCTGGTCCGGGCGGAGTTGCGGGAGGGCGGCACCGTGGAGGGCCGCGTCCGGGACGCGGACGAATCCGGGGTCGATCTCGAAGGGGCGGGCCGCCTCGCGTACGGCGAACTGGTCCGGGGACGGGTGCAGGTGGAGTTCAACCGGCCCGAGGAGGAACCGGACGACGAGCTCGGCGACGAGTTCGCGGACGACTTGGACGATGATGAGAACGGCGGCCTTGATGAGGACGCCGACGGCGTCGCGGACAACGACCACGTCGGCGACGAGGGCTAAGGGGGAGCCTTGTGGACATTGACATGAGCGTCCTGCGCAGCCTGGAGCGGGAGAAGGACATCTCCTTCGATCTGGTCGTCAAGGCCATCGAGGACGCGTTGCTGATCGCCTACTTCCGGACCGAGGGCGCGGCGCAGAAGGCGCGCGCCCAGCTCGACCGGGTCTCCGGTCACGTGACGATCTTGGCGGCGGAGCTCGACGAGAACGGCGAGGTCGCCCGGGAGTACGACGACACTCCGGGAAACTTCAGCCGTATCGCCGCGACGACGGCCAAGCAAGTGATCCTCCAGCAGCTCAGGGACGCCGAGGACGAGATCAACTTCGGCGAGTTCGCCAACCGCGAGGGTGAGCTGGTCGCCGGGATCATCCAGCAGGGCAAGGACCCGCGGATGGTGCTGGTCGACCTGGGCAAGATCGAGGCGATCCTCCCGCACAACGAGCAGGTGCCGGGCGAGGAGTACACGCACGGCGAGCGCATCCGCTGCTACGTGGTGCAGGTGAAGAAGGGCCCGAAGGGCCCGTCGGTCACGTTGTCGCGCACCCATCCCAACCTCGTGAAGAAGCTCTTCGCGCTGGAGGTGCCGGAGATCGCCGACGGCACCGTGGAGATCGCCGCCATCGCCCGCGAGGCGGGGCACCGCACGAAGATCGCCGTCCGGTCGCGCAAGCCCGGCGTGAACGCCAAGGGCGCGTGCATCGGCCCGATGGGGTCCCGGGTGCGGAACGTCATGACCGAGCTGCACGGCGAGAAGATCGACATCATCGACTGGTCCGACGACCCGGCCGATTTTGTCGGGAATGCCCTGTCGCCCGCGCGCGTTTCCCGAGTCGATGTCGTCGATCTCGACGGCCGGGTCGCTCGAGTGATCGTGCCCGACTACCAGTTGTCCCTGGCGATCGGCAAGGAGGGCCAGAACGCCCGCCTCGCCAACAAGCTGACGGGCTGGCGCATCGACATCCGGCCGGACATTGAGGAGGCACCGGCTGATCCCGCTGATGCGTCGGCAAGGTAAGCTGGATAATGGTCGCCAGACGGCCCCGCAGAGAACGTGTGCGGGCTGTCGGGTTCGCACGGTAAAGTCCGAGTTGCTCCGCCTGGTCGTGGTCGAGGGCGTCATCGTCCCCGATCCGCGAGGACGGCTTCCAGGGCGAGGTGCCTCGCTGCACCCGTCCTTGCGCTGTCTGGAGCTCGCCGAACGTCGCCGGGCGTTTCCCCGCGCTTTCCGCGTGGAGGGCTCGCTCGACGCCGGTCCGCTGCGGGCTCACCTTGAGGGGTTGACTGGAGGTCAGTCCGGGTGAATGGTTACCGCTGGCCCCTGGATCGGCTCGGGGGCCGACGAAATTGTCATGTAGGACGCCGAGTTGATGGGCGGAGTCAGATTGCAATGAGCGCCTGATGAGCACGCGGCGATGAGTACGTTCAGGTAGAGACGGTCCGGCGGCACTGCGAGCCTCCCGGGCCGAGTTAGGGAGTGCAGTGGCGAAGGTCCGGGTGTACGAGCTCGCCAAGGAGTTCGGAGTCGAGAGCAAGGTCGTGATGGCCAAGCTCACCGAGATGGGCGAGTTCGTGAGGTCGGCGTCCTCAACGATAGAGGCGCCGGTCGTCCGCAAGCTAACCGAGGCGTTCGGCAAGGGCGACGCCTCCAGGGGCGGGGGCAGGCCCGCCCGTCCGGCGCAGCCGAAGCCTGCGCCAAGGCCGGCTGAGAGCACGGCCAACGGCGCCACGCAGGCGCCGGTTTCCCCGTCCGTCGACGCGGGGGCCAGGCCGGCCCCGAAGCCGGGTCCGCGACCCGCGCCGCGTCCGGTTCCCATGCCCCATCCGCCGGCGGTCCAGCCGGAGGCGGCGCGGCCCGACGCGGGACGCCCGCAGGCGCCGCGTCCGGAGGGCCCGCGTCCGGAAAGTTCGCGTCCCGAGGCTCCGCGCCCCGCGGCCGCGGCCGGTCCGCGTCCGGGTGCCGCGGCGCCGAAGCCCGGCCCCCGGCCGGCTCCCGCCCCGCGTCCCGGTGCCGTTCCTGGAGGAACGGCCGGTCCCGCCGCCGGTGGCGGCGCGCCGCGTCCCGGTGGGCCCAAGCCGGGCCCGCGCGGCCCGCGTCCCGGGAACAACCCGTTCTCGTCCACCGCGAGCGGCATGGGCCAGCGCCCGCCGCGTCCCGGTGGCCGCGACGGCGGCCGTGACGGTGGTCGTCCCGAGCGGGGCGACCGTCCGGATCGCGACGGCGCTCCTCGTGAGCCGCGCCGTGACGGCGGCGTGCGCGACGGTGGCATCCCGCGTCCGCCCGCCGCGCGTGGCGGAGCCCCCGGCGCCGGCGGGCCGCGTCCCGGTCCCGGCGGTCCTCGTCCCGGGCCGGGCATGGGCGGTCCGCGTCCGGGCCCCGGTGCGGGTGGTCCGCGTCCCGGTGGGCCTCGTCCCAACCCGATGATGATGCCTCAGGGCCGCCCCGCGGGCCCGGGTGGCGGCGGTGGCCGTCCCGGCGGTCCCGGCGGCGGCGGTGGCCGTCCCGGTGGTCCGGGTGGCGGCGGCCGTCCGGGTGGCGGCGGTGGCCGTCCCGGTGGCGGCGGTTTCTCCGGTCCCCGGCCCGGTGCGGCCGGTGCCGGCCGTCCCGGCGGCGCCGGTGGCGGTCCCGGTGGCGGTGGCGGCGGTGGTTTCGCCGGTCGTCCCGGTGGCGCCGGTGGCCGTGGTCGCGGCGGCGGAACGGCCGGAGCCTTCGGGCGTCCCGGCGGCCGTCCGACGCGTGGCCGCAAGTCGAAGCGCCAGAGGCGTCAAGAGTTCGACAACATGCAGGCGCCGTCGATCGGCGGCGTGCAGGCTCCGCGCGGCGGCGGTCAGACGATCCGCCTGCCCCGTGGCGCGTCCCTGTCGGACTTCGCCGACCGGATCGGCGCCAACCCCGCCTCGCTCGTGCAGATCATGCTGCACCTCGGCGAGATGGTGACGGCGACCCAGTCGGTCAACGAGGAGACGCTGCAGCTGCTCGGCGCCGAGCTCGACTACGACGTCCAGGTCGTCAGCCCGGAGGAGGAGGATCGCGAGATCCTCGAGTCCTTCAAGATCGAGTTTGGTGAGGACGAGGGTGATGAGGGCGACCTCGCGCCGCGTCCGCCGGTCGTGACCGTCATGGGCCACGTCGACCACGGTAAGACGAAGCTGCTCGACGCGATCCGCCACACCAACGTGGTGGCCCGCGAGGCCGGCGGCATCACCCAGCACATCGGCGCCTACCAGGTGGCGACGGTCCACGAGGGCGAGCCGCGGAAGATCACCTTCATCGACACCCCGGGTCACGAGGCGTTCACCGCCATGCGTGCCCGCGGTGCCCAGGCCACCGACATCGCCGTTCTGGTGGTCGCGGCCGACGACGGTGTGAAGCCGCAGACGATCGAGGCGCTCAACCACGCGCACGCCGCGAACGTGCCGGTCGTGGTGGCGGTCAACAAGATCGACAAGGAGGGCGCGGACCCGACCAAGGTCAGGGCCCAGCTCACCGAGTACGGCCTGGTGGCCGAGGAGTTCGGTGGCTCCACGCTCTTCGTGGACATCTCCGCGAAGGAGGGCATCGGCATCGACAACCTGCTCGAGGCCATCCTGCTCACCGCGGACGCCGAGCTCGACCTGCGGGCCAACCCCGACATGGACGCCCAGGGCCTCGCCATCGAGGCGCACCTGGACAAGGGCCGCGGCCCCGTGGCGACCGTGCTCGTGCAGCGCGGCACCCTGCGGGTCGGCGACTCCATCGTCTGTGGCGAGGCCTTCGGCCGCGTCCGGGCGATGCTGGACGACAACGGCGACACGGTCGAAGAGGCCGACCCGTCGCGTCCGGTCCTGGTGCTCGGCCTGACGGCCGTCCCGCGCGCCGGTGACAACTTCATCGTTGTCCCCGACGACCGGATGGCCCGTCAGATCGCCCAGCAGCGGGCGGCCAGGCTGCGGGTCGCCGACATGGCGAGGTCGGGCCGCCGGCGCACGCTCGAGGAGCTGTTCAAGGACCTCGAGAAGGGCCAGGTCGAGGAGCTCAAGCTCGTCATCAAGGGTGACGTGTCCGGTTCCGTGGAAGCCCTGGAGGACGCGCTCCTCAAGATCGACGTCGGCGAGGAGGTCAACCTCCGCGTGCTGCACCGCGGCGTCGGCGCCATCACGGAGTTCGACGTCAACCTGGCGATCGCGGACGACAACGCGGTGATCATCGGCTTCAACGTGCGGCCGGAGGTCCGGGCGCGCGACCTCGCCGAGCGCGAGGGCGTCGACATCCGCTACTACTCGGTCATCTACCAGGCGATCGAGGAGATCGAGGCGGCCCTCAAGGGCATGCTCAAGCCGGAGTTCGAGGAGGTCCGCACCGGCACCGCCGAGGTCCGGGAGGTCTTCAAGGTCCCGCGGATCGGCAACGTCGCCGGTGCCGTGGTCCGCACGGGCACGATCACCCGCAACAGCAAGGCCCGGCTCATCCGCGACGGCGTCGTGGTGGCCGACAACCTCACTGTGGTGTCGCTGCGCCGGTTCAAGGAGGACGCGACCGAGGTCCGCGAGGGCTTCGAGTGCGGTATCGGAATCGGCTACAACGACATCAAGATCGAGGACGTCATCGAGACGTTCGAGATGCAGGAGAAGCCGCGCGTCTGACGCGCCGTGCCGCCGCCCCCGCTCCCGGGGGCGGCGGCCGGGCGTCCGCCCCGCGGCGGGACATCCATGTACGTCGGTGCCCTCACATTGGACATCCTGCTCGGCGATGTGCATTCGCTGAAGCAGAAGCGCTCCGTCGTCCGCCCGATCGTCGCCGAGATCCAACGGCGGTTCCCGGGCGTCGCCGTGGCGGAGACCGGCCATAACGACCTGCACCGCCGCGCCGAGATCGGCGTCGCCGTGGTGTCCGGGTCGCCCGTCAACTGCGACGAGGTGCTGGACGCGTGTGAGCGCGTCGTCGCCTTTCATCCCGAGATCGAGCTGCTGTCGTCCCGCCGGCGGCTCTTCAACGACCACGAGGAATAGACGGCCCGGCCCGCGCGTCAGCCGTACAGTGAACGAGGGAGCGTGATGATGGACGCAGCGCGAGCCAGGAAACTGGCGGACCGCATCCAGCAGGTCGTCGCGGAGATGCTCGAACGACGGATCAAGGATCCCCGTCTCGGGTTCATCACGGTGACCGACGCGAGGATCACCCCGGACCTGAGCGACGCGACGGTCTTCTACACGGTCTTCGGGTCGGAGGCCGAGCGGGCCGACACCGCCGCCGCTCTGAACAGCGCGAAGGGCATCATCCGCTCGGAGGTCGGCAGGCAGACCGGGCTGCGGCACACCCCCACCCTCACGTTCGTCCACGACCCCCTCCCCGACAGCGCCCGCCACATGGACGACCTGTTCGCCCTGGCCAGGGCCAAGGACGAGGAGGTCGCCAAGCAGGCGGAGGGCGCCCAGTTCGCCGGGGAGGCCGACCCCTACCGGATCGAGGAGGTCTTCGACGGCGAGGTCGCCGAGATCGGCGACGACGCGGACGAATCCTCAGACCGGGTGGAGCGCCGCCCCCGGTGACCGCCAACGGTACGACTCTCACCGAGGCGGACTGGGACCGGGCGCTCGAACTCATCAGGGGCGCGGAGAGCGTCGCGCTGGCGTGCCACGTCTCACCGGACGGCGACGCGCTCGGCTCGATGCTCGGCCTCGGCCTCGCGCTCCGGGCCTCCGGCAGGAAGGTGGCCGCCTCGTTCGGAGACCGGTGCTTCGCGGTGCCGCGGCTCCTGCGCTACCTCCCCGGACGCGACCTGCTCGTCGAACCGGAGAGCTATCCGGCCGAGCCCGCCGTGATGATCACTTTTGACGCGTCGACGATGGAACGGCTCGGCCTGCTCATGCCGAACGCCGGCGCGGCCGGCGAGCTGATCGTGATCGACCATCACGTGTCCAACACCCGGTTCGGGTCGGTCCACCTGGTCGACACGTCGGCCGCCGCCACCGCCGTGGTGGTGGAGGAGCTCGTCCGCAGGCTCGGTCTCACCCTCGACCGCGAGATCGCCACCTGCCTTTACACCGGCCTGGTGACGGACACCGGGTCGTTCCGCTACCGGGGGACCACTCCCGAGGTGCACGCCCTGGCGGGTCGGCTGCTCGCCACCGGGATCAGCCCCGACGAGATCGCCCGCGAGCTGTGGGACCGGTCGCCCTTCGCCTACCTGGGCGTGCTCGGCCTCGCCCTCGGCCGTGCCCGCCTCGAACCCGGTGAGGCGGGGGGCCACGGGCTGGTCTGGACCTACCTCGGCCGCGACGACCGCGCCGCCGCGGGCCTGCCGTACAGCGAGTCGGAAGGCGTGATCGACGTGGTCCGCCGGGTCGACGAGGCCGACGTGGCCGTGGTGCTCAAGCAGGACGACGACGGCACCTGGAACGTCTCCACCCGATCGAAGGGCGCCGTGGACGTGAGCCGCGCGTGCACCGCCCTGGGGGGCGGCGGTCACGCCCTCGCCGCCGGTTTCTCGTCGGGCCTCGCCCCGGACAAGATCATGGCGGCCCTGCGTCCTCTTCTCTCCGCGTCCGCGGAACCCGGCACGGAAGCGGGCTGACATATGAGCACGGCCAGAGCCCGGCGGACCCCGCCGCCGAGCGGACTGATCATCGTGGACAAGCCCGCCGGCTGGACGTCGCACGACGTGGTCGGCAAGATGCGCGGCATCGCGGGCACCCGCAAGGTGGGCCACGCGGGCACCCTCGACCCGATGGCGACCGGCGTCCTGGTGGTGGGCGTGGAGAAGGCGACCCGGCTCCTCGGGCATCTCGCGCTGACCGAGAAGGTCTACGAGGCGACGATCCGGCTCGGCGTGTCGACCAACACCGACGACGCGGAGGGCGAGGTGATCGCGGCCGCCCCGGCGGACTCCGTCGCCGACGAGCGGATCCACGCCGGCGTCGCCGCGCTCACGGGCCAGATCATGCAGGTCCCGCCCCAGGTCAGCGCCATCAAGGTGAACGGCGAGCGGGCGTACAAGCGGGCCCGCGCGGGCGAGGAGGTCGAGCTGGCCGCCCGGCCGGTGACCATCCGCGCCTTCGACGTCACCGGGGTCCGCAGGACGGGGGAGGTGATCGACGTCGACGCCGTCATCACCTGCTCCAGCGGCACGTACATCCGGTCGCTGGCCCGCGACCTCGGCGCCGCCCTCGGTGTCGGCGGGCATCTCACCCGCCTGCGCCGCACCCGGGTCGGCCCGTACGGAATCGACACGGCCAGGACGATCGAGGAGCTCCAGCGGGAGTGTGTGATCATGCCGATCGCCGACGCCGTCGCCGCCGCGTTCCCCCGCCGGGACGTGACGGAGGAACAGGCGCGGCTGGTCGCGCACGGCGGCCGTCTGCCGGCAGCGGGTCTCGGACCCGGCCCGTCGGGGGTGTTCGCCGAGGACGGCACCCTTCTGGCGCTCGTCGAGGAGCGCGCGGGCGCGGCCCGGCCCCTCGTGGTCTTCGTCCCCTGACGCCGGGGCTGGTGCCCACGCGTCCCCCGGGACATGGCAGGCTGTCTACTGCGCGAGCCCGGCGGCGGCGTGTGAGCGTCCGAGCCGCCGGGCGAGGCAAGTAGACCTGCGAGCCGCAAGGCGAGGCAAGTAGACAGGGAATCGAGGTCGCGGTGCAGAGCTGGCACGGGCTGGGTGACGTCCCCGATGACTGGGGCAGGTCCGTCGTCACGATCGGCGTGTTCGACGGCGTCCATCTCGGTCACCAGCGGATGGTGGGGCGCGCGGTGGAGTTGGCGCGCGGCCTCGGGTCGGCGTCGGTCGTGATCACTTTCGATCCGCACCCGGGCGAGGTGGTCCGGCCCGGCAGCCATCCGCCGCAGCTGACGAGCCCGCGCCGCAGGACGGAGCTGCTGGCGTCCCTCGGAGTGGACGCGGTGTGCGTGCTGCCGTTCACGCTGGAGTTCTCCCGGATGTCGCCGGACGAGTTCGTGCAGACGGTGCTGGTGGAGCGGCTGCGCGCGTCGGCCGTGGTGGTGGGGGAGAACTTCCGGTTCGGTCACAAGGCGTCCGGCGATCTGAGCACCTTGCGGGAGCTGGGGGAGAAGTACGACTTCACCGTGGAGGGCCTGGCGCTGGTCGGCGGTTCGGACGCGATCTCCTCGACGCTGGTGCGGGAGCGGCTGGCCGCCGGTGACGTGGTGGGCGCGGCCGCGGCGCTGGGCCGTCCGCACCGGGTGGAGGGCGTGGTCGTCCGGGGACACCAGAGGGGCAGGGCACTGGGTTTCCCCACGGCCAACGTGGAGTCGCCGCAGCACACGGCCATCCCGGCGGACGGGGTCTACGCGGGCTGGTTGCAGTGCACGCAGACGCCCTCGCCGTACGATGGGCAGCGCTGGCCGGCGGCCATCTCGATCGGCACCAACCCGACGTTCGACGGGGTCGAGCGGACGGTGGAGGCGTACGCGCTGGACCGCGACGATCTCGATCTGTACGGGGCGCATGTGGCGGTCGACTTCGCGGAGCGGCTGCGGGACACGCTCAGGTTCGACTCGATCGAGGACCTGATCGTCCAGATGCGGACGGACGTGGATCGGGCCCGGGAGGTCACGGCCCGCGCCGGCCAGGGCTGATCGCCGGCACGGGGACCGCAACTGCATGTGATCGCGGTTGTGCGGGGCGCCGTTTCCCGGTGGTAGCCTTGGATGTCAGCCCTCGTTCGGTGGCGCCGTGCGCCGCCGCGGCTGGCCTGTCACGGCGACTGTAGGCACGCACGGTCGTTCGCGGGCTTCGGAAGTGTTGCGCGTGCCTCCCATAAGAAGGAGAACGAATGGCGCTCGACGCCGCCACCACCAAGACGATCGTTACCGAGTACGGCACGGGCGAGGGCGACACGGGGTCGCCGGAGGTCCAGATCGCGCTGCTGAGCAAGCGCATCAGTGACCTGACCGAGCACCTCAAGACGCACAAGCACGACCACCACAGCCGCCGCGGGCTGCTGCTGCTGGTCGGCCGCCGGCGTCGCCTGCTGAAGTATCTGCAGGCCAAGGACATCACGCGTTACCGGTCCCTCATCGAGCGGCTCGGACTGCGTCGATAATGTGAGACGGGAGCGGCGATTCTTCGCCGCTCCCTTTCCACAACGGGCCACAATGGGCCCACGAGATTAACAACCGAATAGCCGAGAGGGAGAGGAAGCCGCCAGGCTGAATCGACCCGACAGACATGTGCCCCGCGTCCGCCAGCAAGCCGCACGCGCGATCCCGCGGCGTGAGAGGGCCGGTCCTCGGTAGTGGCCCCCGGTCGGCGCGGCGAGAGCCGTACGGACGGACCGGGCGCTTCGATCGAAGACCGGCGCTGCACCTGAACGGGGAGCCCGGCGTAGCAGGACGCGGGAGACCGACCCCAGAAGGAGGTCCCCCGTGGAGGGTGTCCACAGCACGGAAGCCGTCATCGACAACGGCTCTTTCGGCACGCGCACGATCCGGTTCGAGACCGGTCGCCTCGCGCGCCAGGCGGCGGGTAGCGCCGTCGCGTACCTCGACGACGAGACGATGGTGCTGAGCGCGACCACCGCGTCGAAGAATCCCAAGGAGAACCTGGACTTCTTCCCGCTCACCGTGGACGTCGAGGAGCGGATGTACGCGGCGGGCCGGATCCCCGGCTCGTTCTTCCGCCGTGAGGGCAGGCCGTCCGAGGACGCGATCCTCACCTGCCGTCTGATCGACCGGCCGCTGCGCCCGTCGTTCGTCAAGGGCCTGCGCAACGAGATCCAGATCGTCGCCACCGTGATGGCGCTGCAGCCCGATCACCTGTACGACGTGGTGGCCATCAACGCCGCGAGCATGTCGACCCAGCTGGCCGGGCTGCCGTTCTCCGGCCCCATCGGCGGCGTGCGGGTCGGGCTGATCGACGGTCAGTGGGTCGCCTTCCCGACCCACTCCGAGCTGGAGACCGCCACCTTCGACATGGTGGTCGCGGGCCGGGTGCTGCCCGACGGCGACGTGGCGATCATGATGGTCGAGGCCGAGTCGACGCGCGACACGCTGAAGCTGGTGGCCGAGGGCGCCGTGGCGCCGACCGAGGAGGCCGTCGCGCAGGGCCTGGAGGCCGCCAAGCCGTTCATCAAGGTGCTCTGCGAGGCGCAGGCCAAGCTGGCCCAGGTCGCCGGCAAGGAGACCGCCGAGTATCCGATCTTCCTCGACTACCAGGACGACGCCCTGGAGGCCGTCACCGGCGCCGTGCGCAACGAGCTGGCCGCGGCGCTGGCCATCGCCGGCAAGCAGGAGCGCGAGCTGGAGATCGACCGGGTCAAGGCCCTGGCCGCCGAGAAGCTCCTGCCCGACTTCGAGGGCCGGGAGAAGGAGATCGGCGCCGCCTTCCGGTCGCTGACCAAGAAGCTGATGCGCGCGCGCGTCATCGCCGAGGGCGTCCGGATCGACGGCCGCGGCACGAAGGACATCCGGCAGCTCAACGCCGAGGTCCACGTGGTGCCCCGGGTGCACGGCTCGGCCCTGTTCGAGCGCGGGGAGACCCAGATCCTGGGCATCACCACGCTGAACATGCTGCGCATGGAGCAGATGATCGACACGCTCAATCCCGAGCGGACGAAGCGCTACATGCACAACTACAACTTCCCGCCGTACTCCACGGGTGAGACGGGCCGCGTCGGCTCGCCGAAGCGCCGCGAGATCGGCCACGGAGCGCTGGCCGAGCGGGCGCTGATCCCCGTGCTGCCGTCGCGGGAGGAGTTCCCGTACGCCATCCGGCAGGTCTCCGAGGCCCTCGGGTCGAACGGCTCGACCTCGATGGGCTCCGTGTGCGCGTCCACGATGGCCCTGCTCGACGCGGGCGTGCCGCTCAAGGAGATGGTGGCCGGCATCGCGATGGGCCTCATCGGCGAGGGCGACCAGTATGTGACGCTGACCGACATCCTCGGCGCCGAGGACGCGATGGGCGACATGGACTTCAAGGTCGCCGGCACGAAGGACCTGATCACCGCGCTGCAGCTCGACACGAAGCTCGACGGTATCCCGGCCCACGTGCTCGCGGGGGCGCTGAAGCAGGCCAGAGGCGCCCGCCTGGCGATCCTCGACGTGATGCAGGAGGCGATCGACTCTCCGGCGGAGATGAACCCGACCGCGCCGCGCATCATCACCATCAAGGTCCCGGTCGACAAGATCGGCGAGGTCATCGGCCCCAAGGGCAAGATGATCAACCAGATCCAGGACGACACCGGCGCCGAGATCACCATCGAGGACGACGGCACGATCTACATCGGCGCCACCGACGGCCCGTCCGCGGAGGCCGCCCGGTCGCTGATCAACGGCATCGCGAACCCGCACATGCCGGAGGTCGGCGAGCGCTACCTGGGCACGGTCGTGAAGATCGCCGCCTTCGGCGCGTTCGTGTCGCTGCTGCCCGGCAAGGACGGTCTGCTGCACGTCTCGCAGATCCGCAAGCTGCACGGCGGCCGCCGGATCGAGAACGTCGAGGACGTCATGAACGTCGGCGAGAAGATCCAGGTGGAGATCGCCGAGATCGACTCGCGCGGCAAGCTGTCGCTGGTGCCTGTCGAGGTGGTCGAGAAGGAGGCCGCCGAGAAGGCCGCCGCGGACGAGAGCGGCGAGGCCGCCCCGGCGTCCGCCGCCCCGGCCGCGCCGGGAGCGGCGGCGGAGCCGCAGCAGCAGGAGGAGCGCGCTCCGCGCCCGCGCCGCAGCCGTACCCGCGGCGGACGGGACGAGCGGAACTCGTGATCACCACGACTCTCCACCCGGGTAAGGACGGTGCGGGCGCGATCCGGCGCACCGTCCTCCCCGGGGGGCTCCGGGTGGTGACCGAGTCCATGCCGACCGTCCGCAGCGTGGCGGTCGGCATGTGGGTCGGCATCGGTTCCCGCGACGAGGCCCCCGAGCACATGGGGGCCACCCACTTCCTCGAGCACCTCCTCTTCAAGGGCACGCCCACGCGGAGCGCCATGGAGATCTCGGCGTCGATCGAGGGGATCGGCGGGGAGATCAACGCGTTCACCGCCAAGGAGTACACCTGCTACTACGCGAGGGTGCTCGACGAGGACCTGCCCCTGGCCATCGACGTGCTCGCCGACGTCGTGACCTCCTCCCTGATCACCGCCGACGACGTGGAGTCCGAGCGCGGTGTGATCCTGGAGGAGATCGCGATGCACGACGACGACCCGTCGGACGTCGTGCACGAGCAGTTCGCCGCCGAGCTGTACGGCGACACGCCGATCGGGCGGCCGATCCTCGGCAACGACGACTCGATCAACGCGTTGACCCGCGACCGCATCCACGAGTACTACCAGCGCTACTACCTGCCGCCGCGGACCGTGGTGTCCGTGGCGGGCAACGTCGACCACGACGTGGTCGTCGAGCTCGTGGCGGCGGCGTACGAGCGGGCCGGGGCCCTCGGCGGCGCCGCCGAGCCCGCGCCCCCGCGGATCGGGGGGCCGGGAGCGGGGTCGCGCTCCGGCGTCCGGGTGCTCGACCGGCCCACCGAGCAGGCGAACCTCGTGCTCGGCACGACCGGCGTCTCCCGGAACGACGACCGCCGGTTCGCCCTGAGCGTGCTGAACGCCGCGCTGGGCGGCGGCATGTCGTCGCGGCTGTTCCAGGAGATCCGGGAGAAGCGCGGCCTGGCCTACAGCGCGTACAGCTACACCTCGCAGTACGCCGACACCGGCCAGTTCGGGATCTACGTCGGCTGCCTGCCGTCCAAGGCCGACGACGTGCTGAAGATCTGCCGGGACGAGGTGACGCGGGTCCTGAACGCCGGTTTCACCGACGAGGAGATCGCCCGCGGCAAGGGCCAGATGCGGGGCGGGCTGGTGCTCGGGCTTGAGGACACCGGCTCCCGCATGTCCAGGATCGGTAAGAGCGAGCTCGTCTATGAGCGGCTCATGCCGGTGGACGAGGTCCTCGGGCGGATCGAGGCCGTCACCCCGGACGACATCGCGGAGGTGGCCGCCGACGTGCTGAACCGTCCGCTGACGCTCGCCGTGATCGGTCCATACGCCGACAAGGATTTCGGCTTCGCCGTGTCCTGACGTCCGCCGGGTGCATCTCCCGGCGAGCTGTCCGAGGCGAGAGCCGCGCCGCGCCCCACGGGCGCCGCGCGGCTCTCGTGTCTCTCATCCCGGGGGCCGTGTCATCCGGCGTCGCCGGCGTCGTCGACGACCCTCTGGTCGAGCACGACGTCGGTGCTCATGACGGTGCCCGCGCCGCCCCGGCCGGAGCCGGTCACGAGGTAGTCGCGCGTGCCGAGGCGGGACAGCGTCGCGGAGTCGAAGATCCACTCGGTGCGCTCGCCGTTCAGGGTGAACGCCACGCCGACGCCGCGGCGGCCGAGGGCGTCCCGCGCGTGCGGCACGAGTTGCACGCCCGGGATGAGCGCGGTCGCGCGGTAGAGCGCGGCGCGGACGCCCTGCGGCACGATCGTCTCGGGATCGAGCAGCATTCCCACCTGGTCGAAGGCGCGGGACGGGCTGCGGTCGCCCTGACGCGTGTAGAGCCATTCGAGCACGGCGCGCGGGTCGGCGGGAAGCGCCGCTATCCGCCGGTACGACGCGCTGTCGACGGACGAGTGCAGCGTCATGTCGCCGCCGTCCTCCCGGACGATCCCGGTGGCGCCGGGATCCCCCGGCAGCCAGGTCTGCCGCTGGTGCATGGGGATCCCCTCCACCGGGCCGCCGAACGTCCGCTGCGCGGTGGGCCTGCTGCTCGACACCGCGCTCCGCGTGTAGACGTACTGGCCGGGCCCGACGGCCGGGGCGACCCGGCGCGCGGCGGCGTCGGCGATCCTCTCCAGCGTCTCGGCGACGCCCTTCGAGGTGGCGGCCGGCACCTGAATCACGGACGGCGCGGTGAAGGACACCTCCTCGATCCGTGGCCCGCGGGGGCGGGACGCCACGAATGCCACAACCAGGACCGCGGCCAGTGCCACGGACAGTGCCACGGACAGTGCCACGGTGGCGCGGGCGGGCATCGGGAGTCCCGGGAGGCGGAGCCGCCGGGGCGACCGGGCGAGGTCCGCGTCGATCTCCCGGGACAGATGGTCCAGCAGTTGCCGGTGCCGCAGCGGGGGGAGCGCCGGCTGCCCGGGGGGCGGGAGCAGGCGGGCGAGCTCTTCGATCTCGGCGTTCATCGGCTCTCCTCCTGGAGGGTCGCGCTGAGCTCACGCAGGCGGGTTCTGGCCCGCGAGAGCCGGGATCGCACGGTGCCCACCGGGATCCCGAGGGCCTCCGCCGTGGACGCGTAGTCCAGGCCGGCCCAGACGCACAGCATGATGATTTCCCTGTCGGTGTCGCCCAGCCGGGCGAGGGCGGCGTGGGCCGCGCCGATTCGCGCCGCGTCGTCGGCGCGGCCCGCGATCTCGTCGGCGAAGTCGGGCACCTCGGCCCCGGCGGGCAGCCGGGACAGCGCCGCGCGGTGCCGCCGGGCGGCGCGGCTCGTGTTCCGCAGCACGTTGGTGGCGATCCCGAACAGCCACGGGGCCAGGCCGTCGCCCTCCGGATCCAGCCGCCCGCGCAGCCGCCACGCCTCCAGGAAGGTCAGGGACACCACGTCCTCGGCGGCCGACCAGTCGCCGGTGGCCCGGACGGCGTGGCGGTAGATCGCCTGCGCGTGCTCGCCGAACAGCTCGCGGAACGCCGCCGGGTCGCCCGCTCTGATCCGGGCGCGCATCATTCGTCTCACACCCTGACCTGTCCGCGGCGGCTTCCGGGTTCCCTGTGAGTCCGGTCACACGCCGTCGCGCCGGAACCGGCTCCGGAAGCGTACCCGCACGTCCCTGGAGGACGGGGACGGCGGGGGGCTATAGCCTTTCCCCGTGATTAAGGTCGGTGTCCTCGGCGCGCGCGGTCGCGTCGGTGTGGAAGTGTGCAGGGCCGTCGAGGCGGCGGAGGATCTGGAGCTCGTGGCGGCGGTCGACAAGGACGACTCGCTCGACGCGCTGGCCAAGGCCGAGGTGGTGGTCGACTTCACCCACCCCGACGTGGTCATGGCCAACCTCGAATGGTGCATCGGTCGCGGCATCCACACCGTGGTCGGCACGACGGGCTTCGACGCGGCCCGGCTGGACACCGTGCGGGGCTGGCTCGCGCGAAACCCGGGGACCAACGCGCTGATCGCCCCCAACTTCGGCATCGCGGCCGTGCTGATGATGCACTTCGCCCAGCAGGCGGCGCGCCACTTCGAGTCGGTCGAGATCGTCGAGCTGCACCACCCGAACAAGGCGGACGCCCCCTCGGGCACCGCCCGCCGGACCGCCGAGCTGGTGGCCCGGGCGCGTCGCGAGGCGGGGCTGGGCGCCTCCCCCGACGCCACCACCACCCAGCTCGACGGGGCCCGCGGCGCGACGGTCGACGGCGTCCACGTGCACGCCGTACGGCTGGGCGGGCTGATCGCCCATCAGGAGGTGCTGCTCGGCGGTGAGGGGGAGACCCTGACCATCCGGCACGACACGATGAGCCGGGCGTCCTTCACGCCCGGCGTGCTGCTCGGCGTCCGCCGCGTCCCCGGGCTGGACGGGCTGACGGTGGGCCTGGAGAGTCTGCTCGACCTCTGACCGGTCTCCGGTGGTACGGCTCGCCGAGCCGTACCACCGGAGAGTCAGAGCGCCAATCCCAGGGCGAGCAGGGCGCCGAAGACGAGCTGGAGCCGTCCGGTCTGCTGCAGCGTCGCGATGAGGGCCGGGCCCGTGGCGCCGTCCCGCACCGTCCTGATCGGGGAGACGGCGAGCGGCAGCGCGAGCAGGGCGATCGCGGCGAACGGCCGGCTCAGGGCGAGGACGACGGCGAAGACGAACGGCAGGACCAGGGTCGCCGCGTACGTCAGACGGGTGCGCGAGTCGCCCAGCACCACGGCCAGCGTGCGCTTGCCCGCGGGCCCGTCGGTCACGATGTCGCGCAGGTTGTTGACCATGAGCAGTGCGCAGGCGAGCAGCCCGACGGGGACGGCCGCCAGGACGGACAGCCAGCTCAGCCGCTCCGCCTGGACGTAGGTCGTTCCCACGACGGCCACGAGGCCGAAGAAGACGAAGACCGAGATCTCGCCGAGGGCGCGGTAGCCGTAGGGCCGCGCGCCCCCGGTGTAGAACCACGCGGCCAGGATCGACGCGAGCCCGACCAGCAGCAGCCACCACGCTCCGGTGACCACGACGAGCACCAGGCCCGCGACCGCGGCGGCGGCGAAACAGCCCAGGGCGGCGGCCAGCACGTCCTTCGGCGCCGCGGCCTCGGAACCGACCAGCCGCATCGGCCCCACCCGGCCCCTGTCGGTGCCCTTGACGCCGTCGCTGTAGTCGTTGGCGTAGTTGACGCCCACCTGCAGGGCCAGCGCGACGAACAGGGCGAGCAGCGCGCGCCACCAGACCGCGCCGTCCTCCGCGACGGCGACGCCCGTCCCCACGGCGACGGGCACTACGGCGGCGGGCAAGGTGCGGGGACGCGCGCCGGCGATCCACTGAGCTGGGGTGGCCACGTGACTTCCTTCTCCTGCCCCCGCCAAATCGCGGGGATTTGGGGTGTTCGCGATCGGTGCACCACCATATCGACCGGATCGGCGGTGACCGCGACGGCCCCGGGAGAGGCGATCAGCTGATGTCGGTGCCCAGGCGGATCATCCGGATCGGGCGGCCCATGTCGAGCACCCGCTCCGCCTGGTCCTCGCCCCAGCCGCCCGACTCCAGGAAGCCGAGCATCGGGTAGTTGTCGGCGAACACCCAGGTCACGACCATGCTGTAGCCGTCCTCGCGCAGGTGGTCCACCGTGGCGTTGAGCAGCCGGCTGGCGTGTCCGCGCCGGATGTGGTTGGGATCGACGAGCAGCGTCAGCAGTTCGGCGGTGGTGGACGGGTCCAGGTCCGGGTCCTCGGCGGGACCGTGCGACGCGAGCCCCACGACCCGGTCGGAGGCGCGCTGGGCCGCGGTCGCCAGAACGCCGCCCGGCCCGAGCGCGGTGAACGCGTCGGTGTCGGGGACCACTCGCTCGACCGCCACCAGTACCCGGTGACGGGGGGTGGGCGGAGCCAGAATGGCCTCCTCCCACTGCCGGCGCCACATCTTCTCCGCTGCCGGGCCCGTCATCTGCTCCAACGGCCCCGGAGGAAGGAAGTCTCGGTAGGCCGTCTTCCACGCACGGATCTGGGTGCTCGTCACCGCGTCGACGTCCTCGAGGCGGGCAGCTCTAACACCCATTCGGCCGGCTCCTTTCTTTGCCTGTAACACCGTACTGGTCAGGAAGGCCTCGGCGTACCTTCCGCCTGGCGTCGTGCCCGATATGCCCGTGTTTTGGTGCGGTTTCCGCAGACCCGCATCGAGCACCAGGAGCGTGACCGGTTCTTGGAGGAGTCGACGAAGGCCCACTGGCAGGTGTGCTCGGCGCATACCTTCAGCCGTGCCCAGGTGCCGTCGGCGTGGGCCGCGGAGATCATGCCGGCGACCCGGGCGAGCCCCCCCGCCACGCCGGGGGCCACCGGGACAAGCGCCGGGACGCCTCCGGCGAGCGTGACGCGCACGGGGAGCGCGGCCAGCGCCGCGTCCAGCTCGGACAGGGCGCCGTAGGGTCCGCCGTCGTGGTTGAGGCGCAGCACGTGGCGCAGCCCCTCCCGCAGCCGGCCGGCGAGCGCCAGGTCCTCGTCGAGCGCGCGGTCGCCGTCGCCGATCAGGCCCCGCTCGCGCAGCCACACGGACAGATCGGCCGGTGAGGCCAGCTCGTCGGCGTCTTGCTCGACGTCGTAGGTGTTCACGAAGTCGCGAAGCAGCTCCGCCGGGCCCGTCATTGTCGATCACCCCTCGTGACCACTGTACGACAGCGAGAGGTCATGAAATGTCATCACACCACTACGGCATCAGGGCCGTGTCGGCGTGGTCGTCGTCCCGCTCCGCCGCCGGGGGCGGGTCCTCGGACGGTCGGTGCCGAGTCCGTTGCGGATAGTTCCGTACCGGACGGATTAGGTAGTCTGGACGCATGACCGCCATGGCCCCGAAGCGCGCTCAGCCGGACCTGTCCTACCTGCTCGATCACACAGGTCACGTGCTGCGCACCCGGATGGCGGCGGCGCTCGCCGAGATCGGTCTGACGGCGCGCATGCACTGCGTGCTGGTCCATGCCGTGGGGGAGGAGAGGACCCAGATCCAGCTCGCCGAGCTGGGCGACATGGACAAGACCACGATGGTCGTCACGGTCGACGCCCTGGAGAAGGCGGGGCTCGCCGAGCGGCGCCCGTCCAGCGGTGACCGGCGCGCCCGCGTCGTCGTGGTGACCGACCGGGGTGCCGAGACGGTCCGCCGGAGCATGGAGATCGTCGACGGCGTGCACCGGGCCGTCCTCGACTCACTGCCGGAGGGGGAGCGCGAGGTGCTCGTCCGCGCCCTGACCCGGCTGGCGGAGGATCATCTCGCCGCTCCCGTCGAGGCGCCCGTCGCGACCCGGAGGGCGCGCCAGCGAACTTGATCCGAGAAGGATAGTCTGCAACAAAACAATATGCTACGGTCTCTTCTGTTCCTCATCTGGACAGGAGGCGACCGATGTCGCACACCCCCTCCCGGCACACCGGATCCCCGGCCCGCCGGCTGGCTCTCGGAGTGTTGTCCGCCACGATGCTCATGACGGTGCTCGACGGCAGCATCGTGACCGTGGCGATGCCCGCGATCCAGCGTGATCTCGGCTTCTCCGCGGCCGGCCTGAGCTGGATCGTCAACGCGTACCTGATCGCGTACGGCGGACTCCTCCTGCTGGCCGGTCGTCTCGGCGACCTGCTCGGGCGCAAGACGATGTTCCTGGCCGGTAACGCGGTCTTCACCGCCGCCAGCCTCCTCGCGGGAGCGGCGGCCGGGCCGGCGATGTTGATCGCCGCGCGTTTCCTGCAGGGCGTGGGCAGCGCCATGGCGTCCGCGGTCGTGCTCGGCATCCTGGTCACGACCTTCCCTGAGCCGGGAGAGCGGGCCAGGGCCATCGGCGTCTTCAGCTTCACCGGTGCGGCCGGCGCCTCGATCGGGTCGGTTCTCGGCGGGGTGCTCACCGACGCCCTTGGCTGGAACTCCATCTTTCTCATCAACCTGCCGATCGGGCTGGCGACCATCGTCCTGGGCGTCCGCGCGCTGCCCGCGGAGCGGGGCGCCGGGCTGGCCGCCGGCGCGGACGGTCTCGGCGCCGTGCTGGTCACGGCCGGGCTCATGCTCGGGCTCTACGCGGTGGTCCAGGTCGAGGAGTACGGCTGGGCCGCCCCGCGCACCCTCGGGCTCGGCGCGGTGTCGGTCGCTCTGCTGGCCGGGTTCGCCGTCCGCCAGGCCACCGCCCGGACACCGCTGATGCCGCTGCGCGTCCTGCGCTCCCGCGAGGTCGCCGGGGCCAACGCCGTCCAGGTCCTCAGCCTGGCCGCCATGTTCGCGTTCCAGATCCTCGTGGCGCTCTTCATGCAGCGGGTCCTCGGATACGGCGCACTGCGCACCGGGCTGGCGATGCTGCCCGCCGCGGTGGCGATCGGCGGGGTGTCCCTCTTCGCGTCCGCCCGCCTCAGCACGCGCTTCGGCGCCCGCGCCGTCCTGCTGTCCGGCCTGGTGTCGCTGCTCGCGGCCATGGCGTGGCTCACCCGCGTCCCGACGGACGCCGCCTACGTCACCGACCTGCTGCCGGTGATGCTGCTCATCGCGGGCGGCGGCCTGGTGCTCCCGGCCCTCACCACCCTCGGCATGTCCGGGGCCAGGGCGGACGACGCGGGCCTGGTGTCCGGCCTGTTCACCACCACCCAGCAGATCGGCATGGCCGCCGGGGTGGCGGTGCTGTCCACGCTGGCGGCCGGCCGCACCGCGCACCTGCTGGACGCCGGAGCCGGAGAGGCCGAGGCGCTGGCCGGAGGCTACCGCCTCGCCTTCGTCGTCGCCGCCGCGCTGCTGGTGGCCGCGTTCGCCGTCGGGGCCACCGTGCTCCGCCGTCCCCGCCCGGCGGACGGGCGGAGCGCGGGGGACGAGCGGCATGACGCGCGGCGCCGCTCCGGGGCCCCGGCATCCTAGGAATGGCTCGGCCAGGTTGGCGCGGCCCGTTCGTGCGTACGGTGATGTCGTGTCAGCACGCGCACCCGACTCTCCGCCGAACGCGGGCCCCCTCCCCAAGGGGTCGCGCGACGAACGCGCCCGCGGCTCCGGCGCGGCTCACGGATGACGAGCGTGCCGCCGCGGCGGAAGGGGAGCGCAGGGCGACGGATGGTGCCACCCCTCCGATCGATCCGGGGACGGTACGCGGTGACCACGGCCGTCGTGTCGATGGCGGTCCTGATCGTGGTCGGGCTGGTGATCGACGTGGCGGTCCGCTACAAGATCAGAAGCGAGATCCTCTTCCAGGCCGAACGCACCGCGGCGCGGTGGAGCGCGGCGGTGCGCAACGGGGGCGCGCCGCGCCCCATCCCCGCCACGCGTGACGTCGACCTGATCCAGCTGGTCGACCTCCACGGCCGGGTGCTGGACGCGAGTCCCCAGGCGGCCGACCTGCCGGCGGTGAGCCGGTTCCGGCCTCCGGCGTACGACCGGCTCCAGCCGCGGATCGAGTGCCCGCGGGGCCGGTGCCTGATCCTCATGGCGAACCGGGTCTCGCCCGCGGCCGACGCGCCCACGGTCTTCGCCGGCACGCTGGAGCCGTCCGTCCTCGCCACCGGCGACCTGGAGTATCTGACCGCTGTGGCGGCCGTCCTGGTCACGGTCACGGTCGCCTGGATGACGTGGTGGGCCGTGGGCCGGACGCTGCGCCCTGTGGCGGTCATCCGGGAACGGATCGCCGAGATCACCGTGAGCGACCTGAGCCTCCGGGTGCCCGTGCCCGCCGGCGACGACGAGATCGCCATGCTCGCCCGCACCGCCAACCGCACTCTCGCCCGGCTCGACGCGGAGGTCGAGCGGCAGCGCCGATTCTCGTCGACCCTCTCCCACGAGCTCAGGACCCCGATCACGGGCCTGCGCACGAGTCTGGAGGAGGCGATTCTCTACCCCGGCGACGTCGACCCCCGCGAGACCGTGCGGGGCGCTCTGACGGTCACCGGCCGCCTGGAGGCCATCGTCGACGACCTGCTCGCGTTCGCCCGCCTCGCGGTCGACCACGGGCAGCGCGAGGCGATCGACCTGGGCGCCCTCGTGACCGAGGAGGCCGCGTCCCCCGGACGGGTGCCGGTGCGCGTCCACGCCGTTCCCGGCGTACGGGTCCACGGTTCGCGGATCCGGTTGATCCGCCTGGTGGACAACCTGCTCGGCAACGCGCGCAGGCACGCCGAGTCGGGCGTCGTGGTCACCTTGGAGCCGGTCGGCGACCGGGCCGTCCTCAGCGTGCTGGACGACGGCCCCGGCATCGCGCCCGCCGATCGTGAGCGCGTCTTCGAACGGTTCGTGCGCCTGGACGACGGCCGCAGGCGCGACCCCGGCGGCAGCGGCCTCGGCCTCGCGCTCAGCAGGGAGATCGCCCACGACCACGCCGGGACCCTGTGCGTGGAGGACTCGCCGGGAGGCGCCCTGTTCGTCCTCCGGCTGCCGCTCCTGGACGGGCCCGCGGCCGGAGGCGTCCGGGCGTCCTGAGCGCCCCTGCGGGCGTCCGCTTGTCAGGCGCAGCCTGACGTACTAGTGTCCCGTGTCAGGACAAGCCTGACAATCACGGAGGCCCCCCATGCCCGCTCCCTCTCTCACCCAGCAGGACATCCGCTGCTCCTTCTGCGGCAAGCCCAAGACGGACGTCGCCAAACTGATCGCCGGAGCCGGCGTCCACATCTGCAATGAATGCGTCGGATTGTGCGTCCAGATCCTGGACATGGAGAGCGAAGGGAAGTCGCCGTCCGAGATCCCCTGGCCCGACGCCATGACCGACGAGCAGATCCTCGAACTCCTGCCCCGCGTCGCCGCCGTCGGCGCCCAGGTCGAGGCGGACCTGCGCACGTGGGTCCTGCGCCTCAGGGATCGGGGCGTCACCTGGGCCAGGATCGGCGCCGCCCTCGGCATGACCCGCCAGTCCGCCTGGGGGCGGTTCTCCGGCGAGGAGTGAGGATTCGTCACCGCCCCGTACGCACCCGGTGCGGGGGGCGTGGCGCGATATGCAAGATCTGTGTCGTTGACGCCATCGAGCCCCGCTCGCAAGCATTGGGGGCATGCAGCGACGCGTGGTCATCGTGATCTTCGATGGCTTCCAGATGTTCGACCTCGCCGGCCCGGCCGACGTCTTCACCACGGCGAATCTGCTCGTTCCGGAGCCCGGCTACCGGATCGAGGTGACGGCCGTGCGCGCCGGGGCCGTCCCGGCCCACAACGGGATCGCGACCTTCGCGGAGACTCCGCTGGCCGAGGTCGCGGGGCCGATCGACACGCTGCTGGTCATCGGCGGGCTGTCGGTGCCGGAGCACCTGCGCGATCGGGAGCTGGTCGCGGGCGTCGCCCGGCTGGCGGCCGGGTCCCGGCGCGTCGCCTCCGTCTGCAACGGGAGCTTCCTCCTCGCGGAGGCCGGGCTGCTCGGGGGCAGGCGCGCGACCACCCACTGGCTGGTCGCGGGGGAGATGGCCGACCGCTATCCGGATGTCGAGGTGGACGCCGATCCCATATACATCCGCGACGGGAACGTCTGGACCTCGGCCGGGGTCAGCTCGGGAGTGGATCTCGCCCTGGCGCTCGTGGCCGGCGACCACGGTCACACGCTCGCCCGGAACGTCGCCCGCGGACTCGTGGTGTACCTGCACCGTCCGGGTGGGCAGAGCCAGTTCAGCGTCCCCATGCGGGCCGCCGTCCCGCGCGCCGAGCCGCTGCGCGATATCCAGGCGTTCGTCGACGCCAACCCGGCCGAGGACCTGAGTGTGCCCGCGCTCGCCCGGAGGGCCGGGATGAGCGAGCGGCACTTCTCGCGCGTCTTCACCGAGCAGACCGGGGTCTCACCCGGCAGGTACGTCGAACGCAGCAGGGCCGACGCCGCCCGGCGGCTGCTGGAGACCACCGGTCACCCCCTCGACAGAGTGGCCAGGGAGTCGGGCCTTGGCGCTCCCGAGACCCTCTATCGGGTCTTCCGCCGCCACTGGCGCGTCTCGCCCGGCGACTACCGCCGCCGGTTCCGATCCAAGGAAGGCACCAGAGCATGAAGATCGCCATCCCCCTCTATCCCCGATTCACCGCGCTCGACGCCGTCGGGCCGTACACGGTGCTGGCCTTCGCGCCGGGCTGCACGGTCACGTTCGTCGCGGCCGAGCCGGGGCCGGTGGTCGACGACCGGGGAAGCCTGAGCCTCGCGGCCACCGCGTCGTACCGCGACCTGCCCGCGCCGGACGTGACCGTCGTGCCGGGGGGACCCGGGACGATCGAGGCGCTGTCCGACGCGGAGCTGCTGGGCTGGATCACGCGGGCTCACGAGCGGACCCTGTGGACGACCTCGGTGTGCAGCGGCTCCTTCCTGCTGGGCGCGGCGGGGCTGTTGAAGGGCCGCAGGGCGACGACCCACTGGGGGTGGCTCGACCAGCTCGCCGGCTTCGGCGCCGAGCCGGTCAGCGAGCGCGTGGTGATCGACGGCAGGGTCGTGACGGCGGCGGGCGTGTCCTCCGGCATCGACATGGCGCTGACTCTGCTGGCCTCGATGCGCGATGCGGAGACGGCGCAGGCCGTGCAGCTCGCGATCGAGTACGACCCCCGGCCGCCCTTCGACGCGGGCAACCCGAAGACCGCCCCGGTGGGCCTGGGTGACAAGGCGATGGCCCTCATCAACTGAGCCACGTGCGCTGGAATGGCCGACGGACGCCGCGCCGCCTGATGATGCCTTCGGCCAGCACCAGGTTGACGATCCAGCCCAAGGTCTGGCCGATCGGAATCATCGTGGTCGCGAGATCTCCCATCGATCCCGCCTCGGCTCCGCGGAAGGGGATCTGGGCCACCAGAAGCAGGGGAACCAGGACGCGCGAGGTGACCGCCAGGAACGTCAGGGCGTAGTTGCGCATCATCCAGTTCCGATGGCCGGCGAAGTCGCGCCGGCGAGCGGCCCGGTAGGCGAGGCCGCCCGTGATCAGCCACAGGACGGCCGCGGTCGTGAGGCCGATCTGCGTCAGGAGGCGGCCCGACCAGATCGCGACCGGGATCACGGTCACCGCCGACGGCAGCACCCCGGCGAGGAGGTAGATCCGGCCGAGCGCCCGGTGGATCCGCCGCCGCGCCCGCACCTTCGCCATGAACTGCAGGGGCCCGATCACCAGCGCGACCGCGGCGGTCCCGATGTGGCCCACCAGCACGTAGTAGTGGAGGCCGCCGCTCACGTCGAGGCGGCTGCTCTCCATGTCGAGGCCCAGGTACGGATAGACGAGCACCACGGTGGCGACAATCGCGACGGTGAATATCAGCAATGGTGTTCGTCTCCGCATGGCCGCAGCCTGGCAGGCGGGCCCGTCCCCGGCATCCGCCTGCGGATGGTGGCGCGGGTACGAGATTCGGCGTACGGGATGGGGCCGCCCTGTGAAGGGCGCAGCCGTCCGGCCGGTCGGGCTAAGACATCGCTAATCCCGCGGCCACGCGTCTTCCGGTGAGACGAAGCTGCCTCGCTGGGGCACCGTGTAGACCCAGCCCCGCTCACGGAGGAGAGCGATCGCCCGCCGCGCAGTCTCGCGCGCCACCTCGTACTTCTGCACCAGGGCCGTCTCGCTCGGGATGGGACGGCGGGGAAGCAGGTCGCCGCCGCGGATCGCGTCGACGACGTCGTCCGCGATCTTCCGGTACATCGGGATCGTGCGCGGCTTCCTCGGGGCGGAGTCCGGTGAGCTCACGAACGTGCCCTCGCCCTGCACGGTATAGATCAGGCCTTCCTCGCGCAGCAGGTGGAAGGCGCGTCGTGCGGTCGTGCGGGCCACGCCGAACTCGCTCTGGACGGCGGCCTCGCTCGGGATGGGGTGCCCAGGCGGAAGCTCGCCGCGCCGGATCTGCTCCCGGATGATGTCGGCGATCTGCACGTAGAGATGGGTGTCACCGTCGTGGTCGAGCACGCTCGAACGATAGGCGACCGGTTACGAGCCCCTCTGTCTGGCTATGTCTGTTTAGGCGTCTTGCTCTGTCCTAGACGGAGCGATACAACTAGACGTAGTATCGCTCATGTGTCCATGGGAGGACGCGACGGCACCCGGCGCCAGGCGGTGTCGGTGACGATCACGTGGTCGAGGAAGCGGAGGCCGACGGTCTCGGCGGCCTCGTGCACGCGGGCGGTGACCTCGATGTCGGCGCGGCTCGGTTCGAGCGATCCGCCCGGATGGTTGTGGGCGAGGCCGAAGGCGGCCCCGCCGGAGAGGAGGACGGTGGTGATGATGTCCCGGACCGGAGCCGGAGTGTGGTCGCCGCCGCCCTCGCTGACCAGGGCGCGCCGCAGCACGGCCCCGCGACCGTCGCAGATCACCGCGACGAGCCGCTCCCGCGGGTGTCCGTGGAGGAGGGGAGCGGCGGTCGAGGCGATGTCGGCCGAGCAGGTGATCCGGCTCCGTTCCGGCTCGGCCTGGGCCCGCCTCACGAGATGGAACGCCGCGGCGACGCGCGCCGCCTTCGCGGGACCGACCCCCGGAACCGCCAGCAGCCGGTGCGCCTCGGACCGCGACAGCTCGCCGAGGTCGCCGCAGTGCGCGATGAGCTGCGACGCCAACTCGACCGCGCTCACCCCTCTGCTGCCCGAGCCGAGCAGCAGTGCGAGCAGCTCACGGTCGGCGAGTGCCCCCGCTCCCGAACTCAGCAGCCGCTCGCGCGGCTGGTCGGTGGGGGGCATGTCCTTGACGCGCATCGGCACCTCCGGATGGGGGATCCGGAACGGTTCTACCAGCGGGCACCGACAGTCAGAGGGGGGTGGGGATGCCGTACACCAGGCGGAATCTGTCACCGGGGATGACGGCGTCGCTCGTCTCCACCGGCCGCCCGCCCGCCCAGTACGTGCGCTCGACATGGAGGACCTGCACTCCCGCGGGGAGCTCGAGCAGGTCGCTCTCGGTCGGCTCGGGCACCCGGACGTGCACGGTCTCGGTGATGTCGGTGACCGCGGCGCCGCCGGGCGGCAGCCGGAACGCCGCGCTCCTGCGCTCGGCCGCGCCCTCCTCGGGCGCCTGGCTCTGGCCCGGCTCGACCGGTTCGTAGCTGGTGAGGAGCTGCATCGGCTTGCCGTCCCCGCGGAAGACGGAGCGGACGCGGATGACCGGGCTCCATTCGCCGATCCGCAGACGCTGGGCGATGCCCGGAGGCGCCTCGGCGAGCTCGCTGCGCCACGTGCAGCTGGGGTGCCGCCCGCCGGACTGCATGTCCGAGGCGAACGCGGCCTGCGGCTCGGTGGCGCGGGTGCGGTGGAGCGGGAGCAGGGTCGGTTTCTCCCGCACGCGGTGGCCGGACCCCACGCGTCCGATGATCAGACCTTCCTGGGCGAGCACACGCAGGGCGTGACGGGCTGCCGTCTCGCCGACGCTGTACTTCCTGGTGATCTGGTGTCTGGACGGGATCGGCGCGCCCGGAGGGAGCGTCCCGTCGACGATCTGGCGGCGGAGGTCCTCGACTACGCGCAGGTAGACCGGATCAGAGTTGGCCATCAATCCATCCCTGGAGGGGTGACGAGGTTTCCCAATCTTGGCGTATTCGACGGGCAACCGAGAGTAACGGCGCCGACCTGTGATGCCAACTTTGCGCGGTGAAAGGTCGGCAAATGGGCCAATCTGGAGTTAGGCGGTCAGGTGCGGATTTGCCCCTCCCGGCCCCCTATCACGGCCTGCACGTCGCGTCCCTCCAGATGGAGCACATAAAGATCAGGTGGCTCGCCCCCGCCGGCCGTAGCGATCGCGTCCGGGTGCGCCGCCACACCTGCGAGTGCATGCCGGTCATCTACGAGCTGTGCGCCGCGGGAGGGCTGCTCTTCGTCCGGCGGACGGACCGGAGCGCCCGGAAGTTCGAGATCGCGGAGACCGACCGCCTTGTGACGGCGCGTATGGAGCCGGTCTGGTACAAGCTGATCACCGGTATGGCTGTGTGACGGAGCGTGCCGGGGACCATCCGGAAAATTCTTCCCATCGGACTGTAACGCGGGCGTAAGGCGACCCGATTCTCCGGATAGAGGTCGCTGATGTGTGTACCCCCGAGCACATATCAGCGGCCTCTTCCGCTGCCGGGGTGGTGGCGAACCGCCCGGATCGTCGTCTGACGATCTCGGTCCAGGGGAGCGGGAGACGCCGCTATCGCCCGGAAACGGCGGCGGTTCCCGCATTCGCCGTATAAACCCCGACCATAACGGGGTGGCGCGGTCCATCGGCGGCGTGGATCCGGGTAGCGTTCCGTCTATGGCATCGCCAACTGGAACCTCCGACGCCCCCCTCGGCCGCATGCTGACCGCCATGGTCACGCCGTTCACCTCTGACGGCGCCGTAGACTACGAGGGCGTCCAGCGGCTCGCCGCATATCTGGTCGACGAGCAGCGCAACGACGGTCTGGTCGTCAGCGGCACGACAGGCGAGTCTCCGACCACCACGGACGAGGAGAAAGAGCGCATCCTCCGCGCCGTCCTCGAGGCCGTGGGCGACCGCGCGGTCGTGATCGCCGGAGCGGGGACCTATGACACCCGCCACAGCGTGGAACTCGCCCGCACGGCCGAGCGCGCCGGGGCTCACGCGCTCCTGGTGGTATGCCCGTACTACAACAGGCCTCCGCAGGAGGGTGTCCTCCGGCATTTCACGGCCGTCGCCGACGCGACCGGCCTGCCGGTGATGCTCTACGACATCCCCGTACGCACCGGGGTCCCGATCGCGGCCGACACGCTGCTGCGGCTGGCCGAGCATCCGCGGATCGTCGCCGTGAAGGACGCCAAGGGCGACCTGTTCGAGGGCTCGCGGGTGATGGCGGCCTCCGGCCTGGCCTACTACTCGGGCGACGACCAGCTCAACCTGCCCTGGCTGTCGGTCGGCGCGACCGGCCTCGTCAGCGTCGTGGGCCACGTGGCGGGCGCCGACCTGGCCTCGATGGGTGAGTCGTACCGCGCCGGGGACGTGGCGGCGGCGCTCTCCGTCCACCGCCGGCTGCTGCCGGTCATCACGGGGATCATGACCCGCACGCAGGGCGCGATCATGACGAAGGCCGCTCTCGGGCTGGTCGGCCAGGACGGCGGGTATGTCCGCCCGCCGCTCGTGGACGCCACCGAGGAGCAGGTCGCCGTGCTCCGCGAGGACCTCGTCGCGGGAGGCCTCAAACTTGTCGATCGTTAGAACAGCAGATGGAGTCGAATGAGCGAGAGAGACAACAGAACCGGCCGTGCTGATCGGCGCGAAGTCCACGAGGGGCGCGCATGAGAGCACACAGCGAACGAGCCGGGCACGTCCAGCAGAGACATCCCGGCCGGCCGGGCGGGTCGCGACGCGGGGGGGCGGCATGAGTCATCCCCATCCCGAGCTTGGCCCGCCCCCGCCGCTGCCCGAGCACGCCCTGCGCATCGTCGCGCTGGGCGGTCTCGGCGAGATCGGCCGCAACATGGCGGTCTTCGAGTACGAGGGACGGCTGCTCGTCGTGGACTGCGGCGTGCTGTTCCCCGAGCCGGATCAGCCGGGTGTGGACCTCATCCTGCCCGACTTCGAGTACATCCGGGACCGGCTCGACGACATCGAGGCGGTCGTGCTCACGCACGCCCACGAGGACCACATCGGCGCCGTCCCGTACCTGCTGCGTGAGCGCAGGGACATCCCGCTGGTCGGGTCGCGGCTGACGCTCGCCCTCATCGAGAGCAAGCTGACCGAGCACCGGATCCAGCCCGTCAAGATCGAGGTCGTGGAGGGAGAGCAGCGGTCGTTCGGGCCGTTCGAGTGCGAGTTCATCTCGGTCAACCACTCGATCCCCGACGCGCTCGCGGTCGCCATCAGGACGCCGGCCGGCATCGTGCTGCACACCGGCGACTTCAAGATGGACCAGCTCCCGCTGGACGGACGGCTGACCGACCTGGGGGCGTTCGCCCGGCTCGGCGCGGCGGGCGTCGACCTGCTGATGTCCGACTCCACCAACTCGGAGGTGCCCGGCTTCGTCACCAGCGAGCGGGAGATCGCCCCGGTCATCGACGAGGTCTTCCGCACGGCCGACAAACGCATCATCGTCGCGAGCTTCGCCTCGCACATCCACCGCGTGCAGCAGATCATGGACGCCGCGGAGAAGCACGGCCGCAAGGTCGCGCTGATCGGGCGGTCGATGGTCCGCAACATGGGTGTGGCCCGCGAGCTGGGATACCTGAAGGTGCCCGCCGGCCTCCTGGTCGACTCGCGCGAGATCGAGGAGCGGCCGCCGGAGGACGTGGTGCTGATCTGCACCGGCTCACAGGGCGAGCCGATGGCCGCGCTGTCCCGGATGGCCAACCGCGACCACCCGATCCGGATCGCCGCCGGCGACACCGTGCTGCTCGCGTCGTC
Organism: Microbispora oryzae; assembly: GCF_017896165.1. Classification (GTDB taxonomy): domain Bacteria; phylum Actinomycetota; class Actinomycetes; order Streptosporangiales; family Streptosporangiaceae; genus Microbispora; species Microbispora oryzae. The sequence goes on along the minus strand of NZ_JAFCNB010000001.1, from coordinate 692,615 downwards.
GCTGGTGCCGGGCAACGAGACGGCGGTCAACAAGGTCATCAACGGCCTGAACCGATGGGGCGCGCGGGTCATCCACAAGGGCAACGCGCGGGTGCACGTCTCCGGCCACGCGGCCGCGGGGGAGTTGCTCTACGTGCTCAACCTGACCAAGCCGTCCAATTTCATGCCGGTGCACGGGGAGTGGCGCCACCTGCGGGCCCACGCCCGGCTGGCCGGACTGACCGGCGTGCCCGACGACAACATCGTCATCGCCGAGGACGGCGTCGTGGTCGACCTGATCGACGGACAGGCGCGGATCGTCGGGGCCGTCCCCTGCGGGTACGTGTTCGTGGACGGCACCTCGGTGGGCGACATCACCGACGTGGCGCTCAAGGACCGGCGCATCCTGGGCGACGAGGGGTTCATCTCCGTCGTCGTGGTCGTCGACTCCACCACGGGCAAGCTCACCGGCGGTCCGGAGATCACCGCCCGCGGCTCCGGCATCGACCCGGAGGCGTTCGACGCGGTGATCCCGCAGATCGAGGCGGCGCTTCAGGAGGTCGCCGCGGCCGGCGTCGCCGACGATCTGCAGCTGCGCCGGACCATCCGCCGTACGGTGGGCCGGTGGGTCAGCGACACCTACCGTCGCCGCCCGATGATCATTCCGGTGGTCGTCGAGGTCTGACCGGATAACCGGTTGTGCTCGGAGACGGGCGTGACATAGCGTCCCGCCCGTGTCCGAGCTGAGAGTGGTCTATCGCAAGTACGGCGGATCTCTGCACTGGAATCACCCCGGCCGGTTGCTGGGGGAGGACGAACACGGAATCTGGATCGGCTGCCCCGCGGGGATGCTCGCCCGGCGGGGCCACGAGCCGCCAACGGTCTTCCATCACGCCTCCGTCATGCTGTTCCCGAGGGACGCGTGGTGGACGGCGTCCTTCAACGCGGCGCCGCACGATCCGGAGATCTACTGCGACGTCAGCACGGTCCCGGAGTGGCGGGACGGCGAGGTGACCATGGTCGACCTGGACCTCGACGTGATCCGCTTCCGGGACGGCCGGGTTGAGCTCGACGACGAGGACGAGTTCGCCGAGCACCGGGTCAGGTACGGATATCCGGACGACGTCATCGGCCAGGCGGAGCGGTCGGCCGCCTGGCTGATGACGGCGGTGGGCGCCGGGGCCGGTCCCTTCGACGGCGTCCACGCCGGCTGGCTGTCCATGGTGAGCTGACCGGCCGGGCCCCGCGGCGGCCCGTCAGCGGGCCTCGGCGGTCACGTCGTGGGGCTCGTCGTACTCCGGCATCACCTTGGGCACGCCGCGCAGGGCGACGAGCGCGACGCCGGCCAGGAGGATCAGGACTCCGGCTCCGGTGAGGGTCGTCACATGGATCGCGTCCACGAACGCCCGGCGGGCGGCGCCGGTCACGACCTCCGCCACGTCGCCGGGCAGCCGCGACGCGGCGCCGAGCGCGCCGGCGAGCGTGTCACGGGCCGGCGCCTCGACCTGCGCGGGCAGCCCGGCGGGCAGGCGCAGGCCGTCGCGGTAGGCGCCGTTCAGAACCGTGCCGAGGACGGCGATGCCGAGGGCCCCGCCCAGCTCGTGCGCCGTCTCCGAGATCGCGCCCGCCGCGCCCGCCCGCTCCTTCGGGACGGAGCCGAGCAGCGTGTCGTTGGTCACGGCGAAGGTGAACCCCATCCCGGCGCCCTGCACGATCATCGCGGCGAGCAGGTAGGGGTAGTCCGCCGTCACGCCGATGCGGCTGAACGCGACGAACCCCCCGGCCGCCAGGACGAGGCCGAGCGACACCACGGGGGCCCGTCCCCACCGGTGGACCAGTGTCCCCGACAGGGCGCCGCCCACCCCGCCGGCGAGCCCGCCCGGCATGCCCGCGAGCGCCGCCACCAGGGGCGACCAGCCGAGGACGAGCTGGAAGTACTGCGCGAAGACCAGCGACATGGCCAGCATGGCGAACACCGCGACGAGTTCGGCGGCCACCGTGGCGGAGAACGCCCGGCGCCGGAACAGCCGGACATCGATGAGCGGCTCGGCCAGCCGCGACTGCCGCCGTACGAACACGACCAGGGCCGCCACCCCGATGGCGGCGGAGGCGATCACGGAGACCTGCGCGACGCCGCCGTGGGTGGCCTCCTTCAGCGCGTAGATGAGGCCGAGCACGCCCGCGGCCGACAGCGGGACACCGGCCAGGTCGAGCCGCCCGGGCCGGGGATTGCGCGACTCGGGCAGCACGAGCGGGCCGGCGACGAGGATGAGCGCGACGACCGGCAGGTTGACGAGGAACACCGAGCCCCACCAGAAGTGGTCGAGCAGCGCGCCGCCCACGATCGGCCCCACCGCGAACCCGACGGCCGACACGCTGCTCCAGACGCCGACCGCGGTGGTGCGCTCCTTCGGATCGGTGAAGACGTTGCGGACCAGCGACAGCGTCGACGGCATGATCGTCGCGCCCGCCACGCCGAGCAGCGCCCGCGCCGCGATCAGCAGCCCGGGGGAGGGCGCGTAGGCGGTCAGCGCGGAGGCGGCGCCGAAGGCCGCGGCGCCGATGAGGAGCAGGCGCCGGCGTCCGATCCGGTCGCCGACGTTGCCCATGGTCACCAGCAGCGCCGCGAGGGCGAAGCCGTAGATGTCCGCGATCCACAGGAACTGGGTGCCGGACGGGGCCAGGTCGCGCTGCAGCCGGGGCAGGGCCAGGTGGAGCACGGTGAGGTCGATGGAGAGCAGGAGCACGGCTACGCAGCACACGGCGAGCGTGCCCCACTTGCGCGAGGTCTCGGTCATGGCGTCAGCGTCGGGGGCCACGCTGACGAGCCGCCCACCGGGCGCTGACGCCGCACCTCCGCGACGGTCAGCGCTCGTCAGCCGGGCTCACCGGCTCAGGGCGGCTCAGGGGCGGTCAGGTCCCCCTCGATGAGGGCGAGCGCGGGCACCGGGTCGTCGGTGGCCGCCCGGACCCGTCCCGCGGTCGCCTCGCGTGCCCCTCCGTACAGGGACTCGAAGGCGGCGTCGCCGATCAGGGCGCGGCACCCCGCCGTGATGCGGCGGATGTCGGGATCCTCGTCGAAGGGCCGCCCGCGCAGCGCGGCTCCCGTGCCCAGCAGGCGCGCCGCCCGATCGCCGTCGCCTTCGAGCAGCGCCACCCCGGCGAGTCCCTCGGCCACCCGCGCGCCGGCAGACAGGTTGCGGACGCCGAAGCCCGTGGTGAGCGCCCGCCGGTGCCAGGCGAGCGCCTCGGCCGCGGCGCCCGCCATCTCGGCGGTGAAGCCCAGCGCCAGGTAGACGCGTGAACGGGTCTCCTCGGCCGTGAACCACCCGGCCGTGCACTCGGCCAGGGCGCTCTCCAGGAGCCGCCGCGCCTCGCCGCCGTCACCGGTGAGCCGGGCCATCTCGCCGAGACCGAGCAGGGCCTCGGCCACCATTTCCGGGGCGCCCACCCTGTGGGCCAGATCGGCCGCGCGCTCGAAGTCGGCGCGGGCCTCCGCCCGAGCTCCCCGGCGCATCCGGGCCACGCCGCGGCGGCACAGCGTCTCCGCCACGTCGCTCCACGCTCCGAGCGTCTCGACCAGGGCCAGGCTCTCCCCCGTCAGGGACTCGACGCGCGCGTAGTCTCCCCGCCACGCGGCGACGTCGGCCAGGGCGCTCAGCATCAGCGCGATCAGCCAGCGGTCGCCGACCTCCCGCGACTGCCCCAGCGCCGCGGTCACCGCCTGCTCGGCCTCGGTCAGGCGGCCGTCGAACAGATGGAGATAGCCGATGCTGAACACGCCGAGCGCGTCGGTCCAGGGGTCGGCCCGCATGACGGCGTACCGCTGCTCCAGCTTCCGCGTCGCCTCTCGGCTGGGCGGGCCGTCGACCGTCGCCTGCAGGACCAGCAGGTACGGCTGCCGGGGGACTCCGGCGCGGGCGTCCACCCGCGCGAGGGCGTCGGCCAGCCGGTGGTCGCGCCCGCCGTCCCCCGACCCCCAGGCGGTCATGTAGACGGCCAGCTCCCACTCCTCCTCAAGCCCGGCCGGAGGCCGCGGCCCGGCCGCGGCGAGCAGTTCCTCCGCCAGGCCCGCGGCCTCGGTGCGCATGCCGCGCAGCATCCAGTAGCCGAGGGTGGCCGCCAGCAGCCGCAGGCCGCCCGCGACGTCGCCGTCCTCGGCCGCCCGGCGCAGGGCCGCGTGCAGGTTGCCGTGTTCGGCGTCCAGCCGCCGGAGCCACTCGATCTGCTCGTGGCCGCGCAGCCGGGGATCGGCCTCCCGGCCGAGGGAGAGGAAGTAGTCGAGGTGGGCCCGCCGCAGCGCCGTGTCCTCGGCCGCGTCGGCCAGGCGTTCCGCGCAGAACGCCCGGATGGTCCCCAGCATGCGGTAGCGGTCGCCGGACACCTCGACGAGCGACTTGTCCACCAGCGAGGCGAGCACGCCGTCGGTGTCCGGCAGCCCGCACACCCGCTCGGCCGCCTCCAGCGTGGCGCCGCCCGCGAAGACGGTCAGCCGCCTGGCCAGGGTGCGCTCGGCCTCGTCGAGCAGGTCCCAGCTCCACTCGACTACCGCGCGCAGCGTCCGGTGCCGCGGCTCCGCCGTACGGCTGCCGCGCGACAGCACGGAGAACGGGCCGGCCAGCGAGCTCAGCCGCGAGGCGATCACGGCGGCCGGAAGCGCGCGGGCCCGCGCCGCGGCCAGCTCGATGGCGAGTGGCAGCCCGTCGAGGGCGCGGCAGATCCGCACCACGTCGTGGACCTCGACGGGGTCGAGCCGCAGATCGGGCCGTACGGCACGGGCCCGCTCGGCGAACAGCCGGACGGCCGGGTAGGCCAGCGCGTCCTCGGGCGGCGTGCCGCCGGGCGGGAGCTCCAGCGGCGGGACGGGCAGCAGCCGTTCGCCGGTGATGCCGAGTGCCTCCCTGCCGGTCGCGAGCACCCGCAGGGACGGGCAGGAGCGGAGCAGGCGGTCGGCCAGCCGGGCGACGTCCTCGACGACGTGCTCGCAGTTGTCGAGGACGAGCAGCATCGACCGGGCCGACAGGGCGGCGCTCAGCCGCGCGGCCGGATCCGCGGGCGCGCGCACCGAGCCGGCGCCGCCGGGCAGCGTGTTCTCCCGCAGCCCCAGCGCGGACAGGACGGCCTGCGGCACGTCGGCGCCGTCCGTGAGGGGCGCCAGCTCGACGAAGCACATGTCCCCGGGGCGGCTCGCGGCCGCCTCCGCCGCGAGCCTGGTCTTGCCGGTGCCGCCGGGGCCCGTCAGCGTGACCAGCCGCGCCTCGGCGAGCAGGGCCTCGACCCGGGCGAGCTCGGCGTCGCGCCCGATGAGCGGGGTGAGCGGCACGGGCGGCGACCGGCGGACGGGCGCCGCGGGCGACAGCGACGGGTCAGACCTGAGCATCGCCAGGTGGATCGCGGCGAGTTCGGGGGAGGGGTCGGCGCCCAGCTCGTCGGCGATCCTCCGGCGGCCCTCCTCGTACGCGGCCAGCGCCTCGGCCTGGTGGCCCGCGGCGTAGAGGGCTCTCATCAGCTGGCCGCGCGACCGCTCGCGCAAGGGGTGGGCGGCCACCCGCCGGCGCAGTCCGGGCAGCAGGTCGTCGTGGCGGCCGAGGGCCAGCCCGGCCTCCGCGAGGTCCTCGGCGGCCGACAGCCGCGACTCCTCCAGCCGGTCCGCCTGCCGGGCCGCGAACGGCGCCTCCGTCACGTCGGCGAACGCCGGTCCCCGCCAGAGCGCGAGGGCCTCCTCCAGCCGGGCGGCGGCCGACGGGTGATCGCCCGCGGCGAGCGCCCGCCGCCCCTCGGCGGCCAGCCGCTCGAACCGCAGCGCGTCGACGTCGTCGGGCTCGACGGCGAGGGTGTAGCCCGCCGGGTGCCGCACCACCAGGTCGCCGAGGTGCCTGCGCAGCCGGGAGACCTGCGCCTGCAGGGCGTTGGCCGCGCCCGCGGGCGCCTCGGCGCCGTAGAGGCCGTCGATGAGCCGCTCGACGGTGACGACCCGCCCGGCGTCGAGCAGCAGCAGCCCGAGCAGGGCCCGCAGGCCGGGGCCGCCCACGGGGACCGGTCGGCCGTCGCCGTGCCACGCCTCAGTGGGGCCGAGGATCCCGAACCGCATGCGTTCGATTGTCGCCTATTGCGGAGATCTGGCGATCGCCCGTGCGATCGCCTCCAGCCGGGCCGCCGACGCGAGGCCCCCGTGATACCAGTGGATCTCCTGCGCTCCGGCGGCCGTGTAGGAGTCGGCCAGCCACGACAGCGCCGCTCCGTCGGCCGGGCGCGGCGGAAGGGCCAGCAGATAGGCGCCCACCCGGCGGCCGAGCGCGGCCAGCGCCCGCAGGCCCGCCTCGTCGACCTCGAGCGCGTTCCAGCAGTTGCCGACGAGGAGGTCGGCGTCCACGCCGGGGGCGACGGTGGCGAAGGGGCCGGTCGCCCACGGGTCGGCGCTGGCGTGCAGCGCGATCGGCATGCCCGGCCGCAGTGAGCGGGCGCGGCCGAGCAGCAGGTCGCGCAGTTCCCCGGCGAGGCCCGTGCGCAGGCCGCGCACGGTGTCCGCGGTGCCGCCGAGGGCGTCCTCCACCGAGGGCGCCGCCCCGTCGACGCCCTTCCTGACCAGGCCGCGCAGCCACGCCGGATCGAGCCCGGCCGCCTCATATCGGGCCGCGCAGGCCGCGCAGAAGCACAGCGACAGGAGCGCGACCTGGGCGGGCGACCAGTCGGCGCCGTCCGTCTTCTCGTGGTGGCCGCCATGGCGGAAGCCGAGCGCGCCGCAGGCCTCCAGGATGAGGGCGTCGGGCCGGCCGAGCTCGACGATCTCCTGGACCAGGGTCGCGCAGTAGTCCCGCACCTCCTGCGCCGCCGGGCACAGCGCGTACGGGTATGCCTCGCCGAAGGCGTTGCGCACGACCAGATCGGGGTTGGCCGTGCCCAGCAGGCTGTTGTGGGTGAGCACCGTCCACGCGTGGACCGGCAGGCCCGCGTCGCGCAGGGCGTCGCGGGCCTCGCCGAACGGGTCGGCGGAGGCCACCCAGGGCGCGCCGGCGGGCGTCAGCCGGGCGCCCCGCCACGCCTCCGGCCGTACCGGGACGTAGCAGGCGGAGTGCCTGGCGTCGACCAGCCGGTGCGCGGGATGCAGCGGCGTGGCGGCGCGGGTCGTGTGATACGACGCCGCGAGCGCCACCGCGTCCGCGCCGACCCCCTTGAGACGGCCGGCCGCCTCGGGATCGCCCACGATGTCCCAGGGGTAGGCGTAGACGACGTTCACCAGCGGGGCCTCCTGGTGGAGAAGGACGGGTCGACGGCGCGCATGTACGTCACGTCGTCACGGGCACGGATCCCGCACTTCTCATACTGCTCGTTCATCACGGCGAGCGCGTCGCGATCGAGCTCGACGCCGAGCCCCGGCCCGTCCGGCACGGGCACCGCGCCGTCCGCGAACCGGAGAGCTCCGGGGGCGATCACGTCCTGGCCGTCCTGCCAGGGCGTGTGGGTGTCGCAGGCGTGGGTGATGGACGGGGTGGCCGCCGCCAGGTGCGTCATCGCGGCGAGGCTGATCCCCAGGTGGGAGTTGGAGTGCATGGACAGCTCGATCCCGAAGGTCGCGCACAGCGTCGCGATGTGGGCCGAGCGCACCAGGCCGCCCCAGTAGTGGTGGTCGATCAGGAGCACGCCGATCGCGCGCCGCTCGATCGCCTCGGGCAGGTGCTCGGGGGTGACCACGCACATGTTCGTGGCCAGCGGCATCGGGACCTCGCCGGCGACCCGGGCCATGCCGTCGATGCCGTCTGTGGGGTCTTCCAGGTATTCGAGCACCCCGGCCAGCCGGCGGCCCACCTCGATCGAGGTGTCCACGCTCCAGACGGCGTTCGGATCCAGGCGCAGGGGGTGTTCGGGGAAGGCCTCCCGCAGCGCGAGGATCGCCTCGGCCTCCTGACGCGGCGGCAGCACGCCACCCTTCAGCTTGATCGATTGGAAGCCGTACCGGCCGACGAACACGCGGGCCTGCTCGACCAGGCCGGCGGGGTCGAGCGCCGGGCCGAAGGCGTCCTCGGGCGCGCCCGGGTGCCCGGCCCACTTGTAGAACAGATAGGCGCTGTACGGCACCGCGTCCCGCACCCGGCCGCCCAGGAGGTCGACGACCGGCCGGTCGGCGGCCTTGCCCTTGATGTCGAGGCAGGCCACCTCGAAGGGGGAGAACACCCGGTCGACGGTCTTCACCCGGCTGGCCGCGCCGGTGAGCCCGTGCAGGTCGGTGACCACGTCGGCGCCGACGGCCGCGGCCACCGCGGCGTAGACGGCGTTGTGGTGATAGACGTCCAGACCGGTGATCGAGGCCGCCGCGTCCCGCACCTTCTCCAGGTGGTCGAGGTCGCCGTAGGTCTCGCCGAGGCCGGTGAGTCCCTCGTCTGTCACCACCTCGACGATCGTGCGCAGCGCCCACGGCTGGTGCACGCCCATCGCGTTGAGGAGCGGGGGATCCCGGAAGGCGACCGGGGTGACGCGGACCTCTCTGATCAGCATCCGACGATCTCCAGTCCACGCGTGATGATCTCTTCGAGCCGGGCGACGTGCTCCGGCGCGGCGTCGACCAGCGGGGGGCGCACCGGGCCCGCGGGAAGGCCGCGCAGCCTCACGCCCGCCTTGACCAGCGAGACGGCGTATCCGGGGACGCGGTCGCGCAGCTCGACCAGCGGCCGGTAGAAGTCCGCCAGCAGCCGGTTGGCCAGGTCGTCCTCGCCGGCGGTGACGGCCTTGTGGAAGCCGAGCGCGACCTCGGGCACGAAGCAGAAGGCGGCGGATGAGTAGAGCTTGACGCCCGCGCCGCGGTAGGCGGGCACGGTCATCTCGGCCGTGGGGAGCCCGTTGAAGAACGTGAAGTCGTCTCCGGCGGCCCCCCGCACGGCGAGGACGATGCGCTGGATGAGGTCGAGGTCGCCCAGCCCGTCCTTGAAGCCGGTGATCTGCGGCACACCCGCGAGCTCCACCACGGCGTCCGGGGTGAAGCGGGCGGTGCCCCGCTGGTAGACGATCGACGGGAGGCCGGTCGTCGTGGCCACCTCCCGGAAGTACCGCACCATGCCCTCCACGGGGGCGTTCACGAGATAGGGCGGGAGCAGCAGCAGCCCGTTCGCGCCGGCCCGCTCGGCGGCCCGTGCGCAGGACCGGGCGAACGGCAGCGCGCCCCCGGCCCCCGAGACGACCGGCACCCGCCCGGCCGTCGCCTCGACCGCGATCCGCACCACCCGCTCGTACTCGTCCAGGTCGAGCGCGTTGAACTCGCCCGTGCCGCAGGCGGCGAACACCGCGCCCGCGCCCGAGCTCACCCCCCGCTCGACATGCCGGCCCAGTGTCTCCTCGTCGAGCGCGCCGTCGGCCCGGAACGGGGTCACCGGAAAGAAGAGAACGCCATCAAGATGCATGTATCCACTCAATCTTGTCGTGCCCCGTCCCGCCCGGTCCGGACGGGGAGGTGCGGGAATGACAGGGAACGACGGGCCGTTCGCCGCGGAGAGGCGTCCGGTCATCGCATTCATGAATGTGAATCACAGCCAGCATTGTGAACGGGCTCCGGCCACTGTAAAAATCGGTCGGAACGGTGTCAAGGTCTGCCTGGACAACCCCAAAGCGGGCACGGGTCGGCGGAGACACCGGAGGCACCATCAGAGCGATCAACAGATGATCACCACGAGCGCTGACGGCGCACCGGCCGGCGTCGGCCCGGCCGGAGTCCGAGGGGAGACATATGCGTATTCTCATGACCGGCGCGGCGGGCGGTGTGGGCACCCTGCTCCGGCCCCGGCTCGCCCGCGAGGGGCGCGTGCTGCGCCTGCTCGACCTGGTCCCGATCGAGGCCGGGCCGGGTGAGGAGGCGCTCGCGGCCGATCTGACCGACCCGGACGCGATGGCCAAGGCGGTGGACGGAGTGGACGCGATCCTCCACCTCGGCGGGCACAGCGTCGAGCGCCCGTGGCAGCAGATCCTCGACGCCAACATCAACGGCACCTACGTCGTGCTGGAGGCCGCGCGGCGCGCGGGCGTGCGGCACGTCGTGCTGGCCAGCAGCAACCACGCCGTCGGCTTCCAGCCGAGGACGGACGAGGTGCCCGACTATCTGTTCCCACGACCCGACACCTACTACGGCGTGAGCAAGGTCGCCAAGGAGGCGCTCGGCTCGCTCTACCACGACCGGTACGGCATGGCGGTGACCTGCCTGCGCATCGGCTCGTGCTTCGAGCGGCCGAGGGACGCCCGGATGCTGTCGACCTGGCTGTCGCCGGACGACTGCGCGCGGCTGGTGGAGGCCGCGATCGCCGCCGAGGGCTTCCACGTGGTGTGGGGCGTGTCGGCCAACACCCGCCGCTGGTGGTCCCTCGACGAGGGACGCGCCATCGGCTTCGAGCCGCGCGACGACGCGGAGGCGTACGCCGCGGAGGTGCTCGGCGACGACGAGCCCGATCTGTCGGCGCTGCCCCACTCGCACGTCGGCGGCAGGTTCTGCGAACCGCGCTACGACGCGGACAACCTGACCCGGGAGAGCTGAGATGAGCGGTGACGTCAACGTCAACGTCAACGTCAACGTCAACGTCGACGGAGCGGTCGAGCGGGCGGCGGCCGCCGCGGCGGGGTGGCGCGCGACCCCGGCCGAGGAGCGCGCGCGGGTGCTTGAGGGCGTCGGCGACGCGCTGCTGAAGCACGCCGAGGAACTGTGGCCGGTCGCCCACGACGAGACCCACCTCGGCGAGGTGCGGCTGCGCGGCGAGATCGCCCGCACCGCCGCGCAGTTCCGGCTGTTCGCCGAGGTGCTCAGGGACGGCGCCTACCTCGACGCCGTCGTCGATCACCCCGACCCGGGCGCGACCCCGCCCCGCCCGGACGTGCGACGGGTCAACCAGCCGATCGGCGTCGTCGGCGTCTTCTCGGCCAGCAACTTCCCGTTCGCCTTCTCCGTGGGCGGCGGCGACACCGTGTCGGCGCTCGCGGCCGGCTGCGCCGTCGTCGTCAAGGCCCACGAGGGTCACCCCGCGACGTCCGACCTGACCGCCTCGGTCATCCGGCGGGCCCTGCCCGACCCCGGCCTGCTCGGCCTGGTCCACGGCTTCGAGGCGGGCGGCGAACTGGTCCGGCATCCCCTGGTGTCCGCGGTCGGATTCACCGGGTCGCTCGCGGGCGGCCGGGCGATCCAGCGGATCATCGACGAGCGTCCCGATCCCATCCCCTTCTACGGCGAGCTCGGCAGCGTCAACCCCGTCGTCGTCCTGCCGTCGGCCGATCCGGCCGCGGTCGCCGAGGGCTTCGCCGCGTCGCTGACCCTCGGCGTCGGGCAGTTCTGCACCAACCCCGGGCTGGTCTTCGTGCCCGAGGACGGCGGCTTCGACACCGCGATCGGCGCGGCCGTGGCGCGGACCGCCGGCGGCCGGATGCTGACCGCGAAGATCCGTGAGGGTTACCTGCGGGGCGTCGCACGGCTGGACGGCCGGGTGGAGACCGGCGCCGTCACCGCGCTGGCCGAGGGCGACGCGGGCCCGGCCGGCGACGCCGTCGCGCCCCGGGTGTTCACCGCCGGGCTGGAGACGTTCGCGGACGGCCTGCCGGAGCTGGGCGAGGAGTGTTTCGGCCCGGCCGCCATCGTGGTGCGATACCGCGACCCGGCGAGCCTGCCCGCCGTCCTTGACCGGCTGCCGGGGTCGCTGACCGCCACCGTCCACGCGACGTCCCCGGACGAGGCCCGCGACCTGGTGCCGTCCCTGCGGCGGCTCGCCGGGCGGCTCGTCTGGAACGGCTGGCCGACCGGTGTCGCCGTCTGCTGGGCCATGCACCACGGCGGCCCGTGGCCGGCCACCACCGCCCCCGCGTACACCTCGGTCGGGACGGCGTCGATCAGGCGCTGGCTCACCCCCGTGGCCTACCAGGACTGGCCGGACGAGCTGCTCCCGCCGGAGCTGCGGGAGGACAACCCGCTCGGCGTGCCCCGCCGGGTCGACGGCAGGCTCGTCGTCTGAGCCCGGGGCCGTTCGGCGTGCCTCGGGGGTGCACGCCGTACGGCACCCGAATCGTCAGGAGGCCTGTCGTCAGGAGCGCTGCCTTCAGGAGGCCTTGCCGGCTCCGGCGTGCCGGGACACCTCGCGCGGGACGGACGCGGCCGGGTCGACGGCGGTGTGCAGGGTGGGGGTCCATCCGGCGTCCGCCCCGAGGTCCGGGTCGTGAGCGGCGTTGTAGACGGAGACCAGGTCGATCGGGCTCACCTTCCCGCCGACGCGCAGCAGGTTGCCGGTGGACGTGAGGGCCGTGCCGCCCCAGTCGTGGAGCAGGCCCGCCGGGTCGACGGCGCGGCTGACCCGGAAGAAGTTCTCCTGCGCGTAGATCTGCGACTGGACGCCGACGCCGAGCGCGTAGACGAAGGCCGAGGCGTCCGGGATCTCGTAGTAGTTGTCGTAGACGTGCACCTTGCCGAACCGCACCCGGGGCAGCCGCTGGAGCGTGTTCACGAAGTGGTTGTGGTGCACGGTCACGCTGAGCTTGCCCGCGTCGGTCGCCGGGTTGTTCGTCGAGCCGATCAGCATGGTCTTGTCGTGGTCGGCGAACCGGTTCCACGACACGGTGACCAGGTCTGACCCGCTGGTGATGTCGGCCTCCCCGTCGTGCACCTGGTAGGGCCGGCCGAAGTACTCGGGCTGGCCGGAGTCGGGGTTGTCCCCGTCGTCGAACGTGTTGTGGTCGATCCACACGTGGGTCGAGCCGGTGACCGAGATGTTGTCGTAGAGCGAGTTCCAGTTGCCCTCGTCGCCGTCGGTCGGATCCCACTGCGGGAAGCAGTCCGCCGCGTCCTGGAAGTGGATGTCGCGGATGATGACGTTGTCCGCCTTGTCCACGTGCAGGTTGATGTGCCGGATGACGGCGCCGGGCAGCCCGACGATCGTGGTGTCCGACGGCACCTTGAGCTTCATGTACGCCGTCTGGGCGGCCGCCGAGGCGGCGCGGGCGTCCTCGACCGGCCCCGACGGCTCGGCGTCCCGGCCCCACACCGCGGGGTCGTACGCGGCCAGATAGCCCGCCAGCGTGTAACCCCCCGTGGCGAAGTCGGCGCAGGTCTTGTCCACGTCGATGACGCCCCTGACGTAGATGATGCGGGGGCCGGGGGAGGCGAGGGCCGCGGCGAGCCCGGCCCGGTCGGTCACCACGTGGACGTTGGCGGCGGGGGCCGCGGAGCCGCCGGTCGTGCCGGTGCCGGCCGAGGCCCAGCCGTCACCGGCGGGCAGCGTCTGGCGGCCGAGGTCGGGCCGTCCGGTGGAGGCGGCCCGCGCCGGTGCGGCGAGGGGTACGACGAGGGCCGCCGCGAGCGCGAGCGCGGCCGGCAGTGCGAGGGAGGCTGTGCGCATGTTCGTCTCCTCGGCTAATCCGACATGCTTCTGAATCGCATCCACAAACGTGAACATGCGGACCGTACGGCGGCGGTGCCGCCGGGTCAAGGTGTGAGCCGGCGGCTCGCCTCAGGCCCCTTCGGCCGGATTTATTGCGATACGGACACGGCTCATTGACAGCGGGTCAAGCGGGCACCACCGTGGACGTGTCCACGTTTGTGAACGAAGTTCAGAAATGTGATAACTCCGGGAGGTGCGCCGGTTGGCGACGATGCGCCGCAAGGCGGTGCCGTACCTGCTGATATCCCCGACGGTCGCGCTCATCGCCGCGTTTCTCGTCTACCCCATCGGCAGCGTCGCGTACTACAGCCTGCAGAACCGCAACCTCACCCGGCCGTGGGCCGACGGCTTCGCCGGGCTGGAGAACTTCCGCCGGATGCTCTTCGAGGACGAGCTGTTCTGGCACAGCCTGGGCTTCACCGCCAAATGGGTGATCGTCGAGGTGGGCCTGCAACTGCTCCTCGGCCTGGCGCTGGCGCTCATCGTCAATGAATCGTTCATCGGGCGGGCGCTCGCCCGGTCGCTCGTCTTCTCCCCGTGGGCCGTCTCCGGCGTGCTGACGACCGGCATCTGGATCCTGCTCTACACGCCCGGGACGGGCGTCCTGCGGTTCCTCGGGCGGCCGGAGGCGGCCGTTCTCGGCAATCCGGACACGGTGTTCCCCGCCGTGATCGTGGCGGAGCTGTGGCGCGGGGTGCCGTTCTTCGCGATCCTGCTGCTCGCCGGCCTGCAGGGCATCCCCGGCGAGCTGTACGAGGCGGCGTCGGTCGACGGCGCCGGGCGGCTGCGCCGGTTCCGCCACGTCACCCTGCCGCAGTTACGCGACGCGATCGTGCTGGCGACCCTGCTGCGCTCGGTGTGGGAGTTCAACAACGTGGACCTGCTCTACACGCTGACCGGCGGCGGGCCGGCGCAGGTCACCACGACCCTGCCGCTCTACGTCGCCCAGCGGGCGGTCGACTCCAAGGACTTCGGCTACGGCTCCGCGCTGACGATGGCCGGATTCGTGATCCTGCTGTTCTGCTCGATCCTCTATCTGCGGCTCAGCCGGTTCGGGGCACAGCGGTGAGCGCCCCGCGATCGGCCGCGCCCGGCCGCCGCGGCCGCGTGCTGCGGCTCTACGCGCCCCTCGGGCTCTATCTGCTCTTCACGATCGTGCCGTTCTACTGGATGCTCGTCTTCGCGCTGACCCCGGCCGGGTCGACCGCCCCGGTGCCGTGGCCGGTCACGTTCGACCACTTCGCGACCGTGTGGAACGGCCTGGGCTACGCGGTGTTCTTCCGCAACAGCGTGATCGTCGGCGTGTGGTCGCTGGCGGTCACCACCGTGCTCGCGGTCATGGGCGGATACGCCCTCGCGCGGTACCGGTTCCGCGGGCGGACGCTGTTCATGGTCGTACTGCTGTGCACGCAGTTCATCCCCGGCGCGATGATGCTCATCCCGCTCTTCACGATCTTCAAGTCGCTGCACCTGATCAACAGTCTGGGCAGCCTGATCGTGGCCGACACCGTCTTCAACCTGCCGCTGTCGATCATCTTGATGAGCGGCTTCGTCTCCGCCGTCCCGTTCTCCGTGGAGGAGGCCGCGATGGTCGACGGCTGCACCCGGCCGCGCGCGTTCCTGGCCGTCGTGCTGCCGCAGCTTCGGCCCGGCCTGATCGCCGTCGGGTCGTTCGCGTTCATCCACACGTGGAACAACTTCCTGTTCGCGCTGATGTTCGTCAGCCGCCAGGACAGCTTCACGATCCCCGTCGGGCTCAGCTACACGATCGGGGAGTACAGCGCCGACTTCGGGGCGCTCGCGGCGGGCGGCGTCGTGGCCGCCCTGCCGGTGGTCTGCGTGTTCGCAGTGGTCCAGCGCTATCTCGTCCGCGGCATCAGCGCAGGCGCCGTGAAGGGATAGCACCCCCCAGGAGGAAGCATGAAGATCAGAACGGCCTGGGCGGCGTTCGCCGTCCTCGCCCTCGCCGCCGGGGGCTGCGGCTCCGGCTCGGGCTCCGACGACGGGTCGGGCAAGACGACGATCACGTTCTGGGACAACAACGGGGGCGCCCGCACTCCGGTCTACCAGGAGCTGATCAAGCGATTCGAGCAGGCCAACCCGACGATCCACGTCGAGTACGTCGGCGTGCCCATCGCCTCGGTGCAGCAGAAGTACGACACGGCCGTCGCGGGCGGCGACACCCCCGACGTCGGCGGGGTGACGACCTCCTACCTGGCCAACCTCGTCGGCCAGCAGGCGCTCGAACCGGCCGACGACTGGCTGGCCAAGAGCCCGGTGAACGGCAAGCTGGCCAAACCCATGCTCGACTCGGTCCGCGCGACCGTGCCGGACGGCAAGCTCTACCTGGTGCCCAACACGTCCAACATGGACGTGGTCTGGTATCTGAAGGACCTGCTGCCCACGCCGCCCGGCACGTGGGACGAGTTCTTCACCGACGCCGACACGCTCACCAAGGCCCCCGACCAGTACGGCTACACGATCCGCGGCGGAGCCGGGTCGATCTTCCAGGTCCTGGCCGAGATGTACTCCTACTCCGGCATCTCCGAGTTCTTCGACGCCACCGGCAAGAGCACGGTGAACGACCCGAAGAACGTGGAGTTCCTGACCAAGATGGCGTCCCTGTACAAGAAGGACACCCCCGAGGCGGACGTCACCAACGACTTCCCCAAGATGGTCGCCCAGTTCGGCACCGGCAAGATCGCTATGATGCATCACAACCTCGGGTCGTACAACGACCATGTCAAGGCGCACGGCGCGGACAAGATCGGCGCCTTCGCCCTGCCGGCAGGGCCGTCGGGCAAGCGCACGATCGTGGCCAACCCGGTGGACGGCTTCGCCGTCTTCAAGAACAGCGCGCACAAGGACGCCGCCTGGAAGTTCGTCGAGTTCCTCGTCTCCAAGGAGAGCAACAGCTACTGGAACTCGAAGACCGGCCAGATCCCGGCGAACACCGAGGCGCAGACCGACTCGTGGGTGGCCGCCCTGCCCCACCTCAAGACGGCCGTCGACACCCTCGCCGACCCCGGCACGACGGTCGTGTCGCCGCCCTACTACCTGCCGCAGTTCTCCTCCATCACCAAGGCCGACACCGAGCCGCTCTTCCAGAAGGTGCTGCTCGGCCAGATGAAGCCGCAGGCGTTCCTCGACACGCTCGCGCAGAAGCTGACCGACGCCCAGGCCGAGTGGAAGAAGGCGCACGGCGGGTGACCGCGGGCCGGGCCGGTGCGTACCTGACCACGCACCGGCCCTCCACGGAACAGGGACCCGGGGGACGTAGACCCGGCGAACGAGGGAGGGAGTGAGCATGGCGGTCGTCGAACGCGTCGCCGTGACGGTGTTCACCACGGTGACGAGGTCGGTGGTCGACGGGCACGGGCACCGGCACCCCGGCCCGCCCCGCGAGGTGCGGGAGGCCCTGCTGTCGATCACGGACGGCGACGGGGCCACCGGACACTGTCTCACCGGTCCCGACACGGTCCGCGAGACCGTGGTCGGCGGTTACCTCGGTCCCGCGCTCCTCGGCCAGGACGCGACGGACCGGGAGCGGCTGTGGCACCGGGTCGCCCGGCGGCAGCGCGGGGCACAGGGGAACCTGTCCGACCGGGCACTGAGCGCCGCCGACCAGGCGCTGTGGGACCTGATGGGGCGGAAGCTGGGGTTGCCCGTGTGGAAGCTGCTCGGCGGCGCCCGCGACCGGATCCCCGCCTACGCGAGCACGATGTGCGGCGACGACATCCCGGGCGGGCTGGCCACCCCGGACGACTACGCCGCGTTCGCCAAGGAACTGGTGTCCCGCGGCTACCGGGGGATCAAGCTGCACACCTGGATGCCTCCCCAGCGGTACGGCGTGGCCAGGGACATCGAGGCCTGTACAGCGGTGCGCGAGGCGGTCGGACCGGACGTGGCGCTCATGCTCGACAGCAACCACTGGTATTCCAGGTCGGAGGCGCTGGCACTGGGCCGGGCCCTCGACGAGCTGCGCTTCGCCTGGTACGAGGAGCCGATGGAGGAGGCGTCGGTCCAGTCGTACCGGTGGCTGGCCGACCAGCTGGAGACGCCGATCCTGGGCCCGGAGACCTCATGGGGCAAGCACATGGCGCGGGCCGAGTGGGTGGCCGCCGGCGCGTGCGACATCCTGCGGGTCGGGGTGGTCGGCTCCGGGGGGATCGTGCCCGCGCTCAAGGCCGTCCACCTGGCCGAGTCGTTCGGGATGGACTGCGAGATCCACGGGAACGGCTCCGGGGCCCTCGCGGTCATCGGGGCCACCCTGTGCGGCCGTTGGTACGAGCGCGGCCTGCTGCATCCCCACTCCGACTACGACAGCCCACCGCCCCACCTGCGCTCGATCGTCGACCCGCTCGTGGACGGGGAGGTCCGCCTGCCGGCGGCCCCGGGGCTCGGCGACGACCTGGACCACGAATACATCGCGGCCCATGCGGTCGCCTCCTGGGAATCGGCCCCACAATAGGAGGCGGACGTGGGGGTCAGGGAGGTACGGATGGCTGAGCCGGTGCCGCATGTGAAGTCGGCGCTGCGGACGGTCGAGTTGCTCGACTTCTTCGCGCAGCACCCGGGCCTGCACAGCCTCACCGATCTGCAGGGCAGGCTCGGCTATCCCAAGAGCAGCCTGCACGCGCTGCTGCGCACGCTGGTCGACCTGGGCTGGATCGAGACCGACGTCACGGGCACGCTCTACCGGATCGGCATGCGGGCCCTGCTCGTCGGCGCCACGTACATCGACGGCGACCCGGTCGTCCAGCTCGCCCGGGACGCGCTCGACTGGCTGGCCGAGGCGACGGGGGAGACCGTCCACCTGGCCAGGCTCGACCACTTCGACGTGGTCTACCTGGCCACCCGGGCCTCCCGCCACTACCTGCGCCCGTTCTCCCGGGTGGGCCGCCGCCTCCCGGCGAACTCGACCTCGCTGGGCAAGGCGATCCTCGCCACGAGGGACGACGACGAGGTGCTCGCCCTGCTCCCCGCCGACCTGCCGTCCCTGACCCGGCACACGATCGCCGAACCCGGGCAGCTCCTGGCGGATCTGCGGCGGGTCCGCAAGCGCGGTCACGCCGTCGACCGCGAGGAGAACACCGAGGGCCTGCGCTGCTTCGGCGTGGCGTTGCGGACGACCGACCCGCCGCGCGACGCGATCAGCTGCTCGGTGCCCATCTCGCGGCTGACCGCGGAGCGGGAGAAGGACATCGTCGCCTGCCTGCTGGAGGCCCGCGACCGGATCGAGCGGTCGGCGGTGCGGCAGCGCCGCGCGTACTGACCGGTCGATCACCGAGCGGGCCCTTACCGGCCGCGCATTACCGGCCGGGCATCACCGGGCGGGCGATTGTCAGGCGGGCGATCAGGCCCGGCCCGGCGCCGCGAGCAGGATGCCGAGTTCGAGGCGGCTGCGCGCCCCGACCATCGACATGATGCGGGCGACGTGACGCTGGACGGTGCGCGAGGAGATGTCGAGCCGCTTGCCGACCGCCTCGTCGGTGAAGCCCGAGGCGAGCAGCAGGATGACCTCCCGCTGCGTCTCACTGATCTGGCCGCGTTTGAGGCACGCGTCCAGGCGCGCCGCGATCTGGACCTGGCCCCCGTGCGCCGGCCGTGGGTGGTGTGTCAGTCGATGGACCTCTAACGGCTGAACCGTCATCTCGCTTCCCCCTACGAGATCGTTCGTTTATGTCGCCCAGCGTAGGGAAGCGGTGATCGAGGCAGCATCGGGAAAAGTCCGTTGGATACGGGGGATTTTCCCTATAGTCGACTGATCACGGAAAGTGACCGGGGGAGTGGCCGGACGAGAGAAACGCCAGCACGGCGAGGACGCGCCGGTGCAACCCGTCGGCGGCGGGGATGTCCAGCCGGTCGAGCAGGCTGGTCACGTGCGTCTCCACCGTCTTCCTGCTCAGGTTGAGGCGCTGCCCGATGGCCTGGTTCGTCAGGCCCTCGGCCATGAGGGCGAGGACCTCCCGTTCCCTGGGGGTGAGCCGGTGGAGGGACGTCGTCGTCCGCTGACGGGACATGAGCGCCTCGACGATCGCCGGGTCGATGACCGCCTCCCCATCGTTGATCCGCAGCAGTGCCTGGACCAGGTCGCCGGGGTCGAGCAGCCGTTCCTTCAGCAGGTAGCCCGACCGGCCGCGGCCCTCGTTTATCAGGTCGAGCGCGTACTCCGCCTCCAGGTGCAGCGACAGGAGCAGGACGCCGACCTCCGGCAGCTCCGCCTGGATCTTCCGCGCCATCACCAGCCCCTCGTCCGTGTACGTCGGAGGCATCCGGATGTCCATGATGACCGCGTCGGGGCGGTGTCTGCGGACGTCCGCGAGCAGCGTGGAGACGTCGCCCATGGCGGCGACGACCTCGATGTCCGACTCCCTGAGCAGCGCCGAGACGCCCACCCGGATCAGTGCTGTGTCGTCGGCGATGATGACACGCACGGGATCACCGCCTTTATCGTGGTGCCGGCCCCCTCCGGGCTGAGCACCTCGAGGGTCCCGCCGATGGCGGCGACCCGCTCCGTCAGACCGGTCAGGCCGCCGCCGGGCGTCAGCCGGGCACCGCCGGCGCCGTCGTCGCCGATGACGAGCTCCAGCTCGGATCCGTTGACGTGGTGAAGAGAGAGGCTCGCCGACTGGGCCGAGGCGTGCTTGGTGACGTTCGCCAGAGCCTCCGCGGCCACGAAGTAGACCGTCTCCGCGACGCGCTGCGGGACGGCGCCCTCCTGTTCGGCGTCGACCGTGACGGGAACGGGGGAGGCGGCGGCCAGCCGTTCCAGCGCCCGGGGCAGTCCGCGCGCCCGCAGGTCGCCGGCGCCCTCACCCACCGCGAGCCGGCGCAGGTCCTCCAGCGCCTGGCGCAGCTCCTCTGCCGCCGCGTCCAGTGAGCGGCCGACCTCGGGCTCGGCCACGCTGGTGCGCGCGAGCCGTACGGCGATGGCGGCCTTGAGCATCCTGAGCTGGGCGCCGTCGTGCAGGTCGCGCTGAATCTCGCGGAGCGCGGCGGCGGTGTGGGCCTGCGCGGCCAGCCGCAGGTTCTCCCGTTCGGCCCTGGCGTGCTCCAGCCAGGTGTGCAGGGTGCCGGCGAGGAACGCGGGGGGCGCCATCACCAGGAGCGAGACGCCCGTCGCGTTGAACAGCACGCGCAACTCGTCGACCGCCTCCGGGCCGAGGACGGCGGGGGAGGCCGACTCCGCGGCGATGAGGGCGGCGCACAGGATTGTGATCACACGCACCGGCCACATGCCCCGGGGCCCGGCCCGGCGCGCGGGCGACGCGACGACGGCCAGGACGAGCGCCGCCAGGACGACGATGTGGACGTGGGCCGCCACCCGGACCCACGACGAGAACAGCTCGGGCTGGAGCGACACGCAGGTCAGGCACGGCTCGTCGGCCCCACGGTCACCGAGCAGGTAGTCGGGCACCAGTGTCAGCGGAAGGAGCCGGCCGACGACGACGCAGGCCAGCTCCCAGCGGGAGCGGCCCTGGCGGAGGGGTGCGGAGAACGCCTCCACGAGCAGGAGGAGCGGCAGCACCCGGACCGCGGTCGACACGGGGTGCGGCACGGCGGGCAGGAACGCCAGGCCGCGGAGCGTCCAGGACAGTCCGAGGAGCAGGAAGATCAGGCCGATGCGGCGGCCGAACGGCTGCAGGATCAGGACGACGGCACAGGCCACCCCCGACCATCCCAGGACGAGGATCGTCGCCGGGAACGTGGTGCTGTCGGGGTGGGGACCCATGACCACGACAAGGGTGCCGAGCACGGTGCCGACCAGTGTTCCCGCGACCAGCAGCGGGCCGCTCCACCGGGGAGCGGACATGAGAAATCTGGGGATGTCTAGCCGCGATGCTCCCCCCGTCTGAGCATCCAGCATCAACCGACCTCCTCGCTTTGTCCAGGTCCGGCGGGAGGGTCGCGCCTACCACCGGAAACGAGCAGTGAGGTACATATTTATGATCTTGACGTGGATGTCGAATCCCCCTGTACGACGATGCGTTATCCTATCTTTTGGTCAACCCCCTGTCATCCTGCCTTCCCAATCCCATTTGGCGGCAATTGCAGGGTAAGTCGCCAGTGGGCTGGATTTCCTCCGGTTTTGTGGTGAATCGGGCGGCTTTGGATGGGCTGTGGCGGCAGGTGCTCCGGCTCCAGCCGGGACCGCACCGCGTCGCGTACGCCCTTGTCATGGCCGACCTCCCGCATTCGGGCCGTGCCGGCGAGCCGCCCCGGGACGCGGTGCCGTGGCGGGAAGCCCGAGTCCGGCATCGGCGCGGGCGCCGTTCCCGCCGGGCGGCGGCCCCTCCGGGAAAGGACCGCGCGGAATGGCCGCGCGCCGGTATGTGATTGCCGGGAATTTCGCGGAGTCTGGTATTCCCCCGCCGATTTTCCGGTGGCAATCACCGATATCTCCGAGGCGTCCCGCCCTGTCCCGTAGCGCCCTTCACGCTCCATTTCGTGCCGTTTCCCGCCGTATGATCCCGCGTCATAACGGCGCCGGAATCGCCGGGAGGCCCCGTTTGCTTCCTGATTCGAGCTCCACGCCTCTGACGTCCGGTTCTGGGCCGGTCATTCGTCCGGACGCGCTTTCCGCGATCTGGTACCGGAATTTATCCGACGGTCCACGCGCCATGCAGCCGTCTCAACGGGCATAGCCGTTCAGGCAGATGGCAGGGATTTGGCGCGAACTCTAGTGTCGAAGCGTATTTCTCCGCATTCGAACCGGAAGGGGGCCCCGTGACGGAGGTCACTCGTGAGTCCGTACGGCCCGAGCCCGCCGGAGCCGCGCCGCCCTGGGGCGGGCGGCGGGAGATCGTCCGCCTTGCGGCGCCCATCGTGCTGGGGGAGGCCGTCGGCGTCGTCGTCCCACTGATCGTGATGGCCCTGCTCGGCCGGATCGATGAGGAGGCCCTCTACGTCCGGTCGCTCTACATGCCGCTGGCATTTCTGTTCACCGCGCTCCAGATGGGTTTCGACGTCAGCAACCAGGTCGCCGCCGCGCTGAGCCAGGGCAGGGAACGGCCCCAGGACGTGGTGCCGGTCGCGGCGAGCATGGGCCGCGCGGGAGCGGTGGTCTGGGGGGCGGTGACCCTGCTCGTCATGGTCGCCGCCCAGCCGCTGGCCGCGTTGCTCGAGGTCGCGCCCGAGGCGACCGGGGAGTTCGTGTCGTTCCTCCGCTGGGTCTGCCTGGCGAACCTGCTGTTCCTGCCGACCTCGCTCGTCGCGTCCAGCCTGCGCGGGTACGGCCGGCCCAGGGCGGCCGCCGCCATCATCCTCATCGGGGCGACGGTCGAGATCGGCGGCGTCGCGCTGCTCGGCTTCGGCACCGGCCTCGGCGTACTCGCGCTGCCCGTCGCCATGGCGGCAGGCGGCACCGCGGCCCTGGCGTTCGGCACTGCCGCGCTGGTCAGAACACCCCTCTGGCGGGAGCGCGGCCCGCTCACCTGGCGGCCGGAGGCCGTCGAGCACCTCACCGGGGTCGGGCTGCCCGTCGCCGTGTCGTTCCTGGTCATCGCGGTGAGCAACCTCGGCCTGCTGTGGGTGCTCGGGCCGTTCGGCCCGCACGTCGTGTCCGGCTTCGCCGCGGCGGCGACGCTGGAGAGCCTGATCCTGGTGCCCGCCACGGCCCTGGGCTCGGCGACCGCGATCATCATGAACCGGCTGCGCGGAGCCGGGCGGCACGACCTGCTGCCCCGCGTGCTGACGGCCGGGCTGGCGGTGTCCCTGGTCGCGTACGCGGTGCTCGCCCTGGCGGTGTGGCTGCCCCGCGAGCCGCTCGCGACCCTGCTCACGGGCAGCCCTCCGGTGGCCGCCGAGACGGCGAGCTTCCTCGGGATCGTCGGCCTGACCTACGCCTGCATGGGCCTGACGGTCATGACGATCATCGCGATCGAGCAGATCGGGGGCGGGTTCATCGCCCTGCTGCTCAACGTGCCGTACTTCCTGGGCACCGTGGCCGTCGGCTGGCTGGTCGCCAGATCGCTCGGCGCGCACGGCCTCTACGACACCATCGCCGTCCTGAACGTCATGGGCGTGGTGACCGCGCCCGCCGTCGCCTGGCTGTTCGTCCGGCGGGCGGCCGGACGCGGCGACGACGCCGAGGCACCCGCTCCGGCCTGAGGAGGCAGACGAAGATGGCGGACGACATCCGCGTCAGCATCGCGATCATGCATCACCCGGCCCGCGCCGCGATCGTCGGCGACCTCGTGCGCGCCTGCGCGCCGCTGGCCGCCCGGGTCGTGCCCGACCCGGAGCCCGACGGGATCCGCAGCCCGCTGCGCACGGCCAAGCGGGCCTGGGCCGCGGTCGGCGAGGACGCCACCCACCACCTGGTCCTGCAGGACGACGCCGAGACGTGCACCGGGTTCGCCGGCCAGCTCCTGCGGGCCGTCGCCGAACGGCCCGCGCACGCGGTGGCGCTCTACTCGGACTGGAACAGCCCGCAGAACTCCTACCTGATCCGGCGGGCCGCGGCCGTCGGCGCCGCCTGGGCCCCGCTCTCGCCCGCGGACTGGGCGCCCGCTGTCGGCTTCCTCCTGCCCGCGGGCGCCGCCCGCGAGCTGGCCGCCTTCCTCGCCCCCATCCCGGACGAGGTAGTCGACGACGACGAGATGATGGCGCTGTTCTGCCGCGAGCGCGGCATCCCCATGGTGGCCACGGTGCCCCATCTCGTGGAGAAGCGGCGAGTCCCGACGCTGACCGGCCATCACGCGCCCTACCACGCCACGGTGTTCGCGGGCGGCCGCCCGCCCGGGCCGGGTCACTGGGCCCGCCATCCGCGGACGGACGCCGCGCTCGCGGCCGGGTTCCACGGCCGGGGGCCCCGGGAGTTCGTCGTGGAGATCCGCGACTCCCTGTGCTTCCTGCGGCTGACCCGGCCGGGCACCGGGGAACCCCCGGGTCACGAGTTCGGCTGGTACTGGCACGACTGGTGCGCGCTCGTGGGCGCGGACCCGTCCCAGGTGATCGACGAGGCCCGGGAGCACGCCGCCGGGCTGCCCGGACGGCTGGCGGACGAGGTCTGGGCGGCGGGTTTCCTGCTCGGCCACGACGTGGCGGGCATCGGGCCGGACGGCGGCTCCGACTGGCTGAGGGGAGCGCTCGCCACCTGGGTCGAGTCGGGGCTGCGCCCCGCCGACCTGGCGGCGCTCGGCACGGGCGGGCGTGACGTCCTCGTGGACGTCTGCGTGACGGCGGTGGCGCGCGGCAGGGCCCGCGCCGAGGCGGAGAGGAGACTGCCCCATGGGCGTGTCGCGGTCGGATGAGGCCGTGGTCGAACGGATGGCGTTGAGGGAGGCCGCGGTCAGCCTTCTCGTGGCGCCCGACCAGCCGCCCGGGGTGGTGCGGCCGCCCGCGCCCGACGTCGAGGTGCGGGTGGTCGCCTGCCCGGCGTGCGGGGCCGGAGCGAGTGCCGGCGAGGGCACGGCGGAGGGCACGGCGGAGAGCGCGGGGGACCGGGCCGGCGGGAGCGCCGGGGAGCCCGACGTTCCGTTCGCGCACTGGACGACGGCGCCGGCCGGGAGCCCGCCCACCGGCCTGCCGGTCCTGCGGATGCTCGGCTGCGAGTGGCTGACGCCGCGCGCGGTGCTGCCGCTGGCCGTCGCGGTCGAGCGCGAGCCGGGCCGTGCCGCCTGGGCCTTCCGGACCAGGGGCGTGGCCAGGGTGGACGGGTACGACACCCTGCCGGCCCTCGACGAGTCGGAACGGTGGGCCGACCTGGTGGTGCGCGGGGCCGGCCTGGCGCCCCTGGCCGGCGCGGAGCTGACGCTGCCCGCCGTGACCCGCTCCCGGTGGGGCTCCCCGGAGCCGCTCTTCGCCGGGCCGCACGCCCCCGCCGAGCTGGCCGGGCTCGGCGGGCTCTATCTCGCCGTCCGGCTGCGGGCGGTCGAACGGGCACTGGACGAGGGGGCGGCATGACCGGGCTGAGCTGGCACAAGGTGCACTTCTCCGGCGGGCGGTCCGTCTCGGGCCTCGCGACGTGGGGACAGCGCCAGGTGTGGCGCGACATGAGCCGGATGCCCTCCGGCAGCGCCTACAACAACACCCACCCGGTGCTGGTGCCCGAGGGGGTCACGCTCGACGACGTGCTCGACCTGGTCGCCGAGCTGACCGCCAGGCACGAGGCGCTGCGCACGCTCTTCGAGGACGACGGGACGGGCGGGCCGGTCCAGCGGGTCCAGGCCGAGGGCGAGGTCATGGCCGGCGTCTGGGAGGACCCGGCCGGCTCCCTCGTGGACGCGGCGCGCGAACTGGACAGGCAGCTTGAGGAGACGGTCTTCGACCACGCCGCCGAGACGCCGTTCCGGGTCGCCGTGATCGCCCCGGGCGGGACGCCGCGGGTGATCATGCTGTGCGTCACCCACCTCGCGGCCGACCTGCTGAGCACCCGCCTGGTCGCGGCGGAGCTCGACGCCATGCTGCGGGCGCGGGCGGCGGGCGCGCCCCCGCCGCCGCCCGCGCCCGCGTCCGAGCCGGTCGACGTCGCGGCCGTCGAACGGTCGCCGCGCGGGCAGCGGATGGAGCGGTCGGCACTGGCCTATCTGCGCGAGCAGTTCACCGCGTTCCCGGCGGCGAACCTCGGGTGGCCGGCCGGTCCGCCCCAGCCGGAGCGGTACTGGCGTGGCGGTCTGCGGTCGGCGGCGGCGGCCTCGGCGCTCCGCACGCTCGCCGCGCGGTTCCGGGTGGGCTCCTCGACGGTGGCGCTGGCGGCGACGGCGGCCCTGCTCGGGCACCTGGCCGGACGGCGCGAGTGCGGGTTCCTGCTCATCGCGGGCAACCGCGTCTCCGCCGACCTGCGCGCCGCCGTCGGCACCCTCACCCAGGACGTGCCGGCGCTCGTCGACGTGTCGGGTCCGTCGTTCTCCGATGTCGTCCGGGCGGCGTGGTCGTCGTCCATGCGGGCGTACCGGCACGGCAGGTTCGACCCGGAACGGGCCTGGGAGGTGATCGGGGAGGTCGGGGCCGCGCGCGGGGCCGAGCCCGAGCTGCGCTGCTTCTTCAACGACATGCGGGTCGCGGCCGACGCGCCCGGCGCGCCGGAGTCCGGCGACGAGTCGGAGTTCGAATGGGAGTCCGCCGTCTCCGACGACGACGTGACCTTCTTCCTGGAGATCGGCGACGTGTTCGGCCGGCCGGGGGTGATGCGGCTGACGCTGCTCGCCGACACCGCCTTCCTGCCGCCGCCGGTCATCGAGGGGTTCCTGCGGGGACTCGAACGGCTGCTGGTCGAGCTGGTCTCCGGCGACCTGCCGCTGGCCGAGCTGTCCCGGGTGACGGGGCTGGAACCGCGGGCATGACCCCGTCCGGCCCGGCCGGCCGCTCCAGCCTGCCCGGAGCGGCCGCCGGGCTCAGGCGTACTCGATGAGGCCCACCTTGATGGCGGTCACCACCGCGGTCGTCCGGTTGGGCGAGTCCAGCTTGAGCAGGACGCTCGCGACCAGCCGCTTGGCGCCGTGCTCCGAGATGGACAGGCGGCGGGCGATCTGCTTGTTGCTCAGCCCGTCCGCCAGCAGGGAGAGCGTCGCGTTCTCCCTGGCGGTGAGGCTGACGGCCCGCCGCGCGGCCGGGCCGGCCTGCGGCACGGACGCGTGCGCGAGCAGCCCGCGGGCCAGGCGGGCCGGGATCGGCATCTCGCCCGCCGTCATCCGCCGGATGGCGTCGCCCAGCGATCCCGCGGTCAGCTCCTGCTGGATCACGAAACCGTCCACGTCGAGAGAGGCGGCGAACGAGGGATCGCCGAGCTGGGAGTCGTCGAGCAGCATGAGGACCTTGACGCGGTCGCCGGCCACCGGGGAGGGCGGGGCGGCCGTGATCACGATGTCCGCCGTGCCCCCGGCCACGACGAGGTCGAGGTCGTCCGGGGTGGCGCAGTGCTCGACGCGTCCGATGAAGGGGAGCTGGCGCAGGACGGTCTCCAGACCGCGGCGGAGGATCTCGTTGCCCGCGAAAATGGCGACGTTCACCGGTGCGGTCCGGGTCGCCTGTTCGAACGAGGTCGATGTCATAACCGCATCAAAGACCGCGATCCAGGCACGCCGCTAGCGATCTGTCGCGTTCCGGACAGCGAGGTGGGCGGCCCCGGCGAGGGAGGCCGCGAGCCGCCGTCCGGCCTCCTCGAAGCCGGGTCCCCACGCGACGAAACCGGTGCGCCGGTCGGTCCCCGGCTCGCCCGGGACGCCGGCGAACCCGCCACCCGCCGCCTCCACCAGGACCCGGCCGGCCGCCACGTCCCACACGAAGACGTCGGCGTTGGCGGCCAGGTCGGCCCGTCCCGCTGCCACGTGGGCGAGGGCCAGCGCCGACGACCCGATCCTGCGCACGTCGGCGGTCTCCAGCAGCTCGGCGAACAACGCGAACTCGG
The DNA here is from genome assembly GCF_017896165.1 of Microbispora oryzae. Lineage (GTDB taxonomy): Bacteria > Actinomycetota > Actinomycetes > Streptosporangiales > Streptosporangiaceae > Microbispora > Microbispora oryzae. The sequence continues at coordinate 664,892 of NZ_JAFCNB010000001.1, read as the reverse complement.
CGGGGTCGCGCAGGCCGGCCGTGGGGATGTCGGTGAGCACCATCGGCAGCGGGTCGGGCCCGTGGCCCGCGCGCGCCGGGGGCTCGCCGTTCATCCGCAGCACGCCGCCCGCCGCGGTGAACAGCTCGCCGCGGACCGGGTCGTACACCACGCCGCCGGCCCACCGCCCCGCCACCCGCACCCCGATGGAGACGGCGAACATGCCGAGACCGCGGGCGAAGTTGTGGGTGCCGTCGACGGGATCGACATACCAGCGCACGTCGTGGCCCGCGGCCTCCTCCGCGGCCTCCTCCGTGGCGTCCCCGCCGTCACCCGCGCCGCCGGCGCCGCCGGCGCCGCCGGTCCCGCCGCTCTCGCCCTGCTCCTCGCCGACGACGACGCCGCCGGGACAGGCGGCGGACAGCGCCGCGCGGATGAGCGTCTCCGCGCGCCCGTCGGCGACCGTGACCACGTCGTGGCGCGCGCCCTTGCTCGTGGTGGCGCTGCCGGAGCCGTAACGGCCGGTCAGATATGTCCCGGCCTGTACGGCGGCCGCCGCGGCGATCTCGACGAGACGCCCGGCGTCGGCACCGGAGCCGGTTGAGCCGCTTGAGCCGGGGGAACCGGCGTCGGCCCTGGAAGTGGAAGACACCACCTCACGGTATTCGCCGGGCCGCCGCCCCGAACGGGCTCTTTCGGGTATGTCCGGCGGTCTAGGCCAACCGTCCGCCCGTTCGAGGCTTACGACCCATTCGCGGCGTCCGGCACCCTTGAGCCACGCCGGCCGGTAATGGCCGATACGGCAGTCCGCTGGAGGCCGAATATGACCGTTGAACAGGTGAAATGGGGATTGGCCCCGGACCGCGCGCGGTCGCGGGAGCACTGGGACGCGGAGCAGGAGGTCGTGGGGCCGGGCCTGCAGGCGGTGATGCTGTGGTCCCAGTTGTGCGTGGACCACGCCGAGGGCGCCGTGCTGACCGATCTCGACGGCAACCGCGTCGTGGACTTCCAGGGCGCGGGCGGCGTCAACTCGATCGGCCACGCCAACCCGAGGTTCGTCGCCGCGATGAGCGCCGAGCTCACCGTCGCCCCCGCGGGCGCGTTCGGCTCCGCCGCCAGGCGTGAGATGGCCGAGAACGTGTCCGCCTTCCTGCCCGAGCCGTTCGACCGGATGCAGCTCTACAGCGGCGGCACCGAGGCCGTCGAGGCAGCGCTCCGCCTGGCCAAGTCGGTGACGGGCAAGCACGAGTTCCTGTCGTTCTGGGGCGGTTTCCACGGCAAGACCATGGGGAGCCTCGCCCTGACGGCCGGCGCCCGCTCCGGTCTCGGCCCGCTCCCGCCCGGCTACTTCAGCGCGCCGTACGCGAACTGCTACCACTGCCCGCTCAAGCTGAAGCCCACGTCGTGCGGCTTCGCGTGCGTTGACGTGGCCCGCGACGTGATCAAGCAGAACTCGACGGGCGCGCTCGCCGCCATCGTCGTCGAGCCGGTGCAGGGACGGTCGGGCAACGTCGTGCCCCCGCCCGGCTACCTCACGGCGCTGAAGGAGCTGGCCGCGGAGTTCGACGCGCTGCTGATCGCCGACGAGATGATGACCGGCTTCGGCCGCACCGGCGCCGCCTTCGCCTTCCAGCACGAGGACGTCGTCCCCGACATCCTCACCGTCGGCAAGGGCATGGGCGGCGGCTACCCGGTCACCGGCGTCGTCTCGACCGCCGCCTACATGGCCGCCCGGCCGTTCTCCGACCCGAGCGCCAGCTCGTCCAGCTTCGGCGCCTTCCCGCTGGCGTGCCGCGCCGTCGCCACGACGGTCGAGGTCATGGCCGAGGACAACCTCGTCGAGCACGCCCGCAAGCTCGGGGCGGAGATGCTCGCGGCGCTGCGCCCCCTGGCCGAGGAGGCGCCGCTGGTGGGCGACGTGCGGGGGGCCGGGCTGGCCATCGGCATCGAGCTGGTCGCCGACAAGGAGACCAGGCAGCCGGTGTCCGGAGCGGTCCTGCGGGACACGTTCCTGGCGCTGCTCGAGGCCGGCGTGCTCGTCATGACCGGCGGCAACTCGCTGCGGCTCTACCCGCCGCTCAACGTCGAGACCGAGATGGCCCACGAGGCGGTCGACATCGTCCGCCGGACGCTGATCGGAGGCCCCCGATGAAGGTCGCCATCGCCGGCTTCGGCACCGCCGGCGCCGCCCGGCTGATCGCCTATCGGGGCATCCCCGGCGCGGAGGTCGTGGCCGTCGCCGACCCGTCCCCACGGGGGCGTGAGCAGGCCGCGCGGGAGGGGCTCCGCGCGTACGAGAGCCTGGCCGGCCTGCTCGCCTCGCACGACGTCGACGTGGTCGACGTCTGCGCGCCCCCCGCCTTCCACCGCGAGCTGTCGCTCGGCGCGCTCGCGGCCGGCCGGCACGTCATCTGCGAGAAGCCCGTGGCGTTCCGCGCCGCCGACGCCCGCGAGATGGCGCGGGCCGCGCGGTCAGCGGGACGGCTGCTCTACCCCGCGCACAACTACGGCTTCTCCCCAATGATGCGCCTGCTCACCGAGGCGGCGCAGACCGTCGGGTCCCCCGCGACCGCCCTGTTCCGCATCCAGCGGCAGACGCACGCGCGGGGGGTGGGGGAGTGGTCGCCCGACTGGCGGCGCGACCCCGGCATCGCGGGCGGCGGCATCCTGCTCGACCACGGCTCCCACTGCGTGTACATGGCCACCCGCCTGTTCGGCGGGCGTCCCGGCAAGGTCTCGGCGACGGCGCGCTGGCAGGCCGAGGGGATGGAGGAGGCCATCGACGTCCACCTGAGCTTCCCCGGCGGCACCGCCGACATCGAGCTGAGCTGGGTGGGAGACAGCCGTACGAACCGGTACGCGCTGGCCGGGCCGGGCGGGTCGCTCGACCTCACGGACGGCGTCGCCGTCCTCACCGGTCCCGGCGGCCGGGAGGAGCGCGAGCTGGAGTCCCCGACGCAGAGCTCCACGCACGAGGAGTGGTTCGCGGACATGTTCGCCGACTTCGCCGCTCTGGCGGAACGGCCGGACCGCTGGGCCCGGCCGCTCGACGAGATCCTCTCGACCGCCCAGATCATCGAGGCGGCGTACGCATCGGCCCGGCTGGACGGTCAGCCTGTCACCCTCCAGCAGGGCTGACCGATGTGGTACGCGGGGATCGGCTGGGGGGCCGACGGATACGAGATCGTCGCCGTGGACGGCGCGGGAGCGCCCGTCGCGCCCCCCAACCGGTTCGACGGCACCGGGACGGCGGAGCCCGTCGCGTACCTTCGCTCGCTGGCCGAGCGGAACGGCGGAGACCTGATCGCGGTCATCGACAGCACGAACGGCGTCGTCGACGGGGAGCTCATGGCGGCCGGGGTCACGGTCTACCGCGCCGATCCCTGGGACGTCGCGCCGCGGCCGGCGTTCGGCTCCCCGCCCGCCACGGCGCTGGCGGAGGCGGCCCGCTCGCGCCTGTCCCGGCTCACCCGCCTGAGTCTCGACTCGGGCACTCTGGGCGGCCGGGAGGACCAGGCCGACGCCGACATCGACCGCGGCGCGCCGGTCGAGCGCGAGCTCATCGCGCGGGGCAGGTGCATCGTCCACGCCGGCCGGGCCCAGCCCGAGGTGGCGCTCACCTTCGACGACGGGCCGCACCCGGTGCACACCCCGCGCGTGCTCGACGTCCTGCGCCGCTACCGGGTCACCGCCACGTTCTTCTGCGTCGGCCTGCACGTGCGGGCGCACCCCGGGATCGCGGCGCGGATCGCCGACGAAGGCCACACCCTGGGCAACCACACGTGGTCGCATCCGTACCTGCCGGACCTGGGCCGCGACGAGGTGCTCGGCCAGGTCGACCGGACGGCCGAGGCGCTGCGGCGGGCCACGGGGGAGACGCCCACGCTGCTGCGGCCGCCGTACGGAGGGCGCAGCCCCGAGGTGCTTTCGTGGCTCGCCGAGGCCGGTCAGACCACCGTGCTCTGGGACGTCGAGGCGGCCGACTGGGCGATGGTCGGCGCGCCCGCGATCGTGCGGAACGTCGTGGACGGCACCGACTTCGGCTCGATCATCCTGCTGCACGACGGCGGCGGCGACCGCTCCCAGACCGCCGACGCGCTCCCGGGCATCCTGGAGTTCCTGCTGGTGCGGGGCTGCCGGTTCGTCCCGGTGGACCACCTGCTCGCGAGCGTCCGGGTGCCCACCCAGGCCTGACCGGAAGGGAACCCGAGCCAGACATGGACATCCGAGATATTCGAGACATCAGAGACGTCCGAGACGTCCGCGATATCGACGAGATCGGCGACATCCGTATCAGCGTCGCCGTCATGCATCACCCCCGCAGGGCGGACCGGCTGCCCCGGCTGGTCCGCTCGTGCGCCCCGCTGCGGCCGCGCGTCGTCACCGACCCCGACCCGTCCGGGCCCCCAAGCCCGCTCCGCACGGCCAAGCGGGCCTGGGCGGCCGTCGCGCCCGGCGCCACCCACCACCTCGTCCTGCAGGACGACGTCACGCTGACGCCCGGCTTCGCCGGGCTCCTGAACGGCGCGGTCGCGCAACGCCCCCGGCACGCGATCGCGCTCTACTCCAACTGGAACAGCCCGCAGAACTCCTATCACGTGCGGCGCGCCGCGGCGGCGGGGTCACCCTGGGCCCCCCTGTCGCCCGCGGAGTGGACGCCCACCCAGGGCCTGGTCCTCCCCGCGGACCAGGCGCGGGAGCTGGCGGAGTTCCTCGCGCCGATCCCCGACGCCATCCGCGACGACGACGAGATGGTCGCCCTGTTCTGCGCCGAGCGGGGGATCCGCCCGCTGGCGACCGTGCCGCACCTGGTCGACCACGCCGACGAGCCGACCCTGGCGGGCCACGCGGGCTCCTTCCACGCCACCGTCTACGCGGACGGTCAGGCCCTGCCGCCGGGCCACTGGACGGCCGGTCCCGGGGCAGAGGAGGCGCTCGGCGCGCGGTCGGCCCACCGCGACGCGCGGGAGTTCGTCGTGGAGCTCATCCGGTCGCGGTGCATGCTGCGGTTCGTCCGCCCCGGATCGGGGGAGCCGGTCGAGCACGGCTTCGGCTGGTACTGGGCCGACTGGGCCTCCGTCGCCGGGATCGACCCCGCCCGGGTGCGCGACGAGTTCCACGCTTACGCCCGTCGCGACGGCGTCGGGGCGCCGTACGCCCCGGAAGTCTGGGCGGCGGGATATCTGCTGGGCGCGGACGCGGCCGCGAGCGGGGCCGCGGGCACGATGGCGGGCACCGTCCGGGCCCGGCTGCTGCGGGACGCCGTCGGCTCGTGGATCGACTCCGGGCTGCGCCCCGCCGACCGCCTGACGCTCGGCCCCGCCGGCCGGGCCGCCCTCACCGAGCTCGGCGTCGCCGCCGTGGAGCGCGGCCGCGCCGCCACCCGCCTCCTGGTCCGGGCCTGACCCACGCCCGGCCGGTGCGGACCCCGCCCGCCCCCCGACCGAGGCGGGTGGGGTCCGGTCCAGCCCGGCCCCCGCCGGGTCCCCGATCGGGACCCAGCGGGGGCCGCGGACCGTTCTCGCGGCACCCGCTCGCGGCTACCCCTTCGGGCATACCCCTCCGGCCCGTCTCCTCGTTCGGGCATAGCCCTCCGGCCCGCTCCATAGGCCGCTCGTTCGCCGCTTATGCCCAGGTCGGGGAGCCGGAAGCATGCATGTCAGGTTCCTACCTCAGGAGGGTGCATGCCTGAGCACCACAGTTTCACCGCACTCGTGCGGGACCGGGCCGCCGCGCACGGCGACCGGGTGGCGCTCGTCTTCTCGGCCGATCCGCTCGGCCACTCGGCCGACGAGACGCTGACCTACGCCGAGCTCGACGTCGCCGCCCGGCGGGTGGCCGCGCTGTTGCAGGGGCACGGCCGGGCCGGCGACCGGGTCCTGCTGCTGAACGAGCCCGGCACCGGCTTCGCCGCGGCGTTCCTCGGCTGCCTGTACGCGGGCATGATCGCGGTGCCCGCACCGGCGCCCGACGGCTACCGCCGCCAGCAGGAGCGGCTCGCCGCCATCGCCAGGGACGCGGGCGTGACGATCACGCTGTCGGAGACACCGGGGATCGGGGCGGTGCGGACGTGGGCCGAGGAGTCCAGCCTGACGGGCATCGCCTGCCTGACGGTGGACGGACCGGACCTGCCGGAGGCGGACGCCTGGATCCCGTACGAGCCGGACCGGGACACCCTGGCCTTCCTGCAGTACACCTCGGGCTCGACCGGCGACCCCAAGGGCGTCATGGTCGACCACGAGAACATCCTGGCCAACACCGAGGTGTTCCGCCGCATCACCGGCACCGGCGGCGACCTGCGCTTCGGCGGGTGGCTGCCGATGTACCACGACTTCGGCCTCATCGGCCTGCTGCTGATCCCCCTCTGCCTCGGCACCACCACCGTGCTGATGTCGCCGCTGGCCTTCGTCAAGCGCCCGCATGCCTGGCTGCGCCTGCTCGACCGGCACCGCGTCAACGTCTCGCCCGCCCCCAACTTCGCGTTCGACCTGTGCGCGCAGCGCATCGCCGACGACCAGGTGGAGGGGCTCGACCTGTCGGCCGTGACACACCTGCTCAACGGGTCGGAGCCCATCCGCGTCGCGACCCTGCGGTCCTTCGCCAAGCGGTTCGCCCCGTACGGCCTGGCCCCCGAGGCGCTGCTGCCCGGCTACGGCATGGCCGAGGCGACCCTCGCGGTGAGCTGCAGCGTGGCGGGCCGGGGCGCGGTCTCCACGACCGTCGACGCCGGACGGCTGGCGCTGGGGGCGCTCGTGCCCGCCCCGCCCGGCGACGGCCCCGGCACCTTCGAGCTGCCCAGCAGCGGCCCGCGCGAGGAGGGCGTCGTCATCGTGGACCCGGCGAGCCGCGCGGTGCTGCCGGACGGGTCGGTCGGCGAGATCTGGATCCGCGGGCCGCAGATCGCCCGCGGATACTGGGGCCGCGAGGACCTCACGGCCGCGACGTTCGGCGTGCGGACAGCGGGTGGCGACGGCGGCTACCTGCGCACCGGCGACCTCGGCGTGGTCCACGACGGCCAGCTCTACGTCACCGGGCGCATCAAGGAGCTGCTCATCGTGCGCGGGCGGAACCTCTACCCGCAGGACCTGGAGGCGACGGTCCGCACGGCCCATCCGGTGCTGGCGCGCGGCGTCGGCGCCGTCTTCACCGTCCCCGCCCCTGACGAGGAGATCGTGGTCGTGCAGGAGTGCCGGGCCCGCGACCTCGCGGAGGTCGGCCCGGCGGGTCTGGTGCAGGAGATCAGGCAGGTCCTCGGCCGCGAGTACGGCGTCGCGGTGGGCGGGGTCGTCCTGGTCCGCCCGGCCGAGGTCCAGCGGACCACCAGCGGCAAGATCCAGCGCGCGCTCACCCGCGACCTGTTCACCGGCGACGGGCTGACCGTGCTGCACGAGGATCTCGCGCCGGCCGTACGGCAGCGCTACCGCGCGGGCCGCGGGGTCTGACATGGACGCCCTCGACCTGGACCGGGAGCTCGGCGACCCGGCCGACCCTGCCGCCGTGTTCTCCTACGCCCGCTGCGCCGAACTGGACCGCGCGGAGGAGTTCCCCGCCGACATCTGCCGCGAGCTCGACCGGCTCGGCCTGCCCGCGCACTACGTGCCCGCCGAGGCCGGCGGCGCCCTCCGCTCGTACCCCGAGCTGATCGAGCTGATCAGGACCGTCTCCCGCAGGGACCTCACGGTCGCCGTCGCCCACGCGAAGACCTTCCTCGGGTCGGTGTGCGTGTGGGTGGGCGGCGACCGCGCCCAGGCCGAGCGCCTCGCCGCCAAGGTCGTCTCGGGGGTGCCCGCGTCGTGGGGCCTCACCGAGCGCGGCCACGGCAGCGACCTGCTGGCCGGCGAGGTCGGCGCGACGCCCGCCGCCGGCCCTCGGGGTGGTTACGTCCTGACGGGAGAGAAGTGGCTCATCAACAACGCGACCAGGGGCGGCCTGCTCAGCGTGCTAGCCAGGACCGACCCGCAGGGCGGCCCGCGGGGCTTCAGCGTCCTGCTGGTCGACAAGGGGGAGCTGCCCGAGGGCTCCTACCGGCTGCTGCCCAAGGTGCCCACCCACGGCATCCGCGGCGCCGACATCAGCGGCATCGCCTTCCTCGGCGCGCCGCTGCCTGCCGGCGCCCTGGTGGGCCGGCCGGGCGGCGGGCTGGAGCTGGTGCTCAAGTCCCTGCAGCTCACCCGCACGGTCTGCGCGGGGCTGTCGCTCGGCGCCGCCGACCAGGCGCTGCGGCAGGCCGAGGAGTTCACCGCCCGGCGGGTCCTGTACGGCGGCCCGCTCGTCCGGATGCCGCACGTGCGCCGCACGCTCGGCGAGTCGTACGCCGCCCGGTTCGTCGCCGAGGCGGTCACGCTGGCCGCCGCGCGGGCCGTGCACGCGCTGCCCGAGGAGATGAGCGTCGTCTCCGCGGTGACCAAGGCGTTCGTCCCGGCCCGGATCGACGAGCTGATCTTCGCCTGCGGTGAGCTGCTGGGGACGCGGGCCTTCCTGACCGAGGTCCACGACCACGGGATCTTCCAGAAGCTCAGCCGCGACCACCGGGTGGTGTCGATCTTCGACGGCAACGCGGCGGTCAACGAGAACGTCATCGTCGACCACTTCCCGGCGCTCGTCCGCGGTTACCGCGAGGGCGCGGCCGACCGGGACGGCCTGGGCCGGGCGCTCGACCTGTCGCGCCCGCTGGACGCCCCCGACCCCGCCCGGCTCACCCTGCGCTCACGGCTCGGCTGCGGCCTGGTGCAGGACCTCCGCGCCGCGGTCGCGCGCCTGCCCGCGGGCCCCGCCGTCACGGCGCTGGCGGCCGAGCTGCTGGAGGCGTGCGACGAGGTGCACGACGAGATGAGCCGGCTCGCGCCGTCCGTCAGGGACGTGCCCGCGCGCGCGTTCGCGCTGGCCCAGCGGTACGAGCTGTGCTTCGCGGGCGCGGCCGCGGTGGGGCTGTGGGCGGCGAACCCCGGCTGGCGGGACGAGATCTGGCTGGAGTCGGGCCTCTCCTACGTGCTCGCGCGGCTGCGCCCGGGCACCCGGCGGCGGGGCGAGGTGTTCGACCGCCTGTACGAGGCGGCGGGAAGGGACGGCGGCCATGAGTGACGTCGGCACGCTGGAGCGGATGTTCGGCGACCCGTGGGACCCGGCGAACCCGCTGGGCCACGCCGCGGCGGTCGCCGCCGACGAGCGCGAGGAGATGTTCGGCGAGGGCGAGCGGCTGCTCGACCGGTTCGTGCTGAACGCCGAGTTCGTGCCCGTGGAGTACGGCGGCCGGCTCACCGGGCTGGACCGGCTGGTCCGGATGATGCGCCCGGTCTGGCGGCGCGACCCCTGTCTCGGCCTCGGGTACGGCGCGAGCTCGTTCATCGCCTCGGTGAACGTGTGGACCGCCGGGAGCGACGAGCAGCGGCGGGCCTTCGCGCGCATGATGCTCGCCAACCGCAAGATCGCGTCGGTCTACCACGAGCTGGCCCACGGCAACGACTTCGCCCGCGCCGAGTTCGCCGCGACGCCGGGCCCGCCGGGGACGCTCCTGCTGAACGGCCGCAAGGAGGTCGTCACCAACGCGAAGCGGGCCGACTCGCTGGTCGTCTTCGCCAGGACGTCCCCGGAGGAGGGCAGCCGCAGCCACTCGCAGCTGTTCGTCCACAAGGAGGATCTGCCGCCCGGCCGGATGACCGATCTGCCGCGCTTCCGCAGCATGGGCATGCGCGGGGTGCAGCTCGGCGGCCTCCTCTTCGAGGACTGCCCGGCGCCCGCGGACGCCGTGCTCGGCGCCCCGGGCCGCGGCATGGAGACCGCGCTGCGGTCGTTCCAGCTCACCAGGACGGCCCTGCCGTCCATGATGGTCGGCGTCCTCGACACCGGTCTGCGCACCGCGATCCGGTTCACCTCCGGCCGCGCGCTTTACGGCCGGACCGCCGCCGACATCCCGCAGGTGCGGGCGACCCTGGCGGAGGCGTTCGCCGACCTGCTCGTCTGCGACGCCTTCGGCACCGTCGCGGCCCGCGCCGTGCATCTGCTGCCCGGCGAGACCAGCGTCTACGCGTCCCTGGTCAAGTACATGGTGTCGAAGCTGCTCATCGAGGCCATGGACCGGCTGTCGCTCGTGCTGGGCGCGCAGTTCTACATCCGGGAGGGCGAGCACGCCGTCTTCCAGAAGCTGCTGCGCGACCTGGCCGTCATCGGGTTCGGCCACGCGGCCAGGGTCGCGTGCCTGGCCACGGTGCTGCCGCAGGTGCCGCAGCTCGCCCGGCGGTCCTGGCCCGCGGCGGCGGAGCCCCCCGCGGACCTGTTCCGGCCGGACGCCGAGCTGCCGCCGCTGCCGTTCGACGCCCTGACCGCGGCGGCGTCCGGGCGGGAGAGCCTCAGCACCGGCCCCGGCGCGCTGCTGGACGAGCACGGCGCCGACCCCGACGTGCGGCGGCTCGCCGAGGTGTTCGCCCGCGAGCTCGCCGCCCTGCGGGACGAGGCGCTCGCGCTCCGCCCCCGCGACCTCGGGGTGGCGGCGACGCCCGAGGCGCTGGCCGTGCCCGCGCGGCTGGCCGCCGTACTGGCGGCGAGCGCCTGCCTGGGCGTCTGGCGGCACGCCGGCGACCCCTTCCTCAAGGACCCGGCCTGGGTGGTGGCGGCGCTCACGCGGCTCACCGCCCGCATCGGAACGGGAGACGGGCGGCTGCCGGCCCCGCTGGCCGAACGCCTGCTGTCCGAGACCCTCACCCGGTACGCCGACGGCCGCGCGTTCGACCTCGCCGGCGGCCCGATCCCGGGCTGAGCGGCCGAGCGGCTCACGCGGCTGCGGCCGCAGAGATCAAGGAGACAGGCAATGTCGAATGCCCCATCAACGGAGGACCTGCGCATCTGGCTGATCCAGCGGGTCGCCTCCTACCTGGAGAAGGATCCCTCGGACATCAGCCCCTCGGTGTCGCTGACCCAGTACGGCCTGGACTCGGTCTACGCCTTCGTGATGTGCGGGGACATCGAGGACCATCTCGACCTGCGGCTGGAGCCGACCGTGGCCTGGGACTACCGGACCATCGACGCGCTGGCCGACCATCTCACGACGCTGGTGGACCGGCGGGCCGGAGGAGCCGGATGACGACCCTGGAGGCCGTCGCCACCTACCTGCCGTCGCGGAGCGTGCCGATCCGGTCGATCGCGGACGAGCTCGGGCTCGACAACGCCCAGGTCAGAGTGTTCGAGCGCTTCTACGGCCTGTCGCACATCCTGCGCGAGCCCGACGGCACGGTCGCCGACCTCATGCTCGCCGCGGCGGGCAAGATGGAGGAGCTGCGCGGCCGGGAGCACCGGATCCGGTACGTCATCCAGGCCCGCACCATGCCCGTGGTCGCGCCCTATCCGGTGAACCCCGTCCACGACGTGCGCCGGATCCTCGGCCTCGACCACGCCGAGGCGTTCGCGGTGTTCCACCACGCCTGCGCCTCCGGGCTGCTCGCGGTGGAGCTGAGCGGGCGGCTGCTGGAGGCAGACGGCGACCCGGACGCCCTCGCGCTGGTCTTCACCGGGGAGAAGACCTTCACCCCGGCCGCCCGCACCGTCCCCGGCACCGCCGTGAACGGCGAGGCGAGCGCGGCGGTGCTGGTCGGCCTGGGCGGATCCCGGGACCGGGTGCTGAGCTACGCCACCCGGACGTACGGGAGGTTCAACGCGGGCCTGTCGCTGGCCGACGCGGAGCTCGGCGAGTTCCAGCAGATCTATCCGGACGCGCTGGCGGAGGTCATGCTCGCCGCCGTGGACCGCGCCGGGCTGACCCTCAAGGACGTCGACCTGGTGCTGCCGCACAACGTCAACCGGGTCTCCTGGGTCCGGCTGTGCAAGCTGATCGGCCTGCCGCTCGACCGGGTGTTCCTGGACAACATCCCGGTGACCGGCCACTGCTTCTGTGCCGATCCCTTCCTCAACTACCGCTCGGCCCGCGACCTCGGCCGGCTGAACCCCGGCGACCGCTACCTCATGGCCGCGGTCGGGCTCGGCGCGACGTTCTCGGCCATGGTCTTGGAGCACTGAGAGGACATCGACGTGCAGAACTTCCTCAGCCGGATGAAGAAGGCCCTCACGGGCTCCCCGGACACGCCGCTCGTCTTCCTCGGCAACTTCGAGGTGGAGGACCAGTGGGCGCGGGGCGAGCCGGGCCTGCCCCGGACGTCGTTCTCCGCCGGAGCGGCGATCGTCAACCGCATGGACGAGTTCGCCCTGCTCCTCGCGGGCGAGGGCGACCACGTGGTGCTCAAGGAGGCCCCCGACGACGACCACCTCGCGCACCTGGAAGAGCTCGGCATCGCGCTGCCGGAGATCCTGACGGCCGCGCGCAACGACCCCGGCGCGACGGTGACCAGGGACGCCCTCGCCGACCCCGGCCTGCTCCGGACGCTGTCCGGCCTGGCGGGCGCCGGGGCCCTGCTGTCGCCCCACGGCACCTCGGAGGCGGAGGAGGAGCTGTCGGCCGCCGCGCGGCTGCCGCTCGTGACGCCGTCCGCGGCCGTGTGCAAGGCGGTCAACAGCAAGATCTACAGCCGGCGGCTCGCCGACGAGACCGGCATCAGGCAGGCCACCGGGTGGACCGCCGGCACCCTCGCCGAGCTGGCGGACGCCGTCGCGGCGGCCCGCAGTCTGCTGGCCGCCGGCCGTTCCGTCGTGGCGAAGGACGCCTTCGGCGTGTCCGGCAAGGGCATCACCGTCATCGACGACGAGCGGCGGCTCGACCGGCTGCACGAGATGATCCTGCGCCGGGCCCGGAAGTCCGGAGACCAGCGGGCCGCGCTGCTCGTCGAGGAGTGGGTCGCCAAGAAGGCCGACCTCAACTACCAGTTCACCGTCTATCGGGACGGGTCCTCCCACTTCGACTTCGTCAAGGAGGCCATCACCGAGGGCGGCGTGCACAAGGGCCACCGCATCCCCGCCGATCTGACGCCCGCGCAGGTGGCCGAGCTGGAGGAGACCTCCCGCACGCTGGCCAAGCGCCTGGCGGCCGACGGCTTCTGGGGAGTGGTCGGCGTGGACGCCATGGTCGACCCCGACGACCGGCTCTACCCCGTCATCGAGATCAACGCGCGCAACAACATGTCCACCTACCAGGTCAGGATGCAGGAGCTGTTCATGGCGCCGGGCCAGGTGGCGCTCGCCCGGCAGTACCCGCTGCGCCTCGCCCGGCGCCTGCCGTACGCCCGGCTGCGCGCGGCGCTGGACGACCTGCTGCTGGCCGGGCCCGGGGGCGCGGGCCTGCTGGTCAACAACTTCGCCACGGTGAACGCGGGCGCGGGCGACGGCCCGTTCGACGGCAGACTCTACGGCCTGCTGCTCGCGCCGGACCGCGCCGCCCTGGCCGCCCTCGACCGAGAGATCGCCGGACGGCTCCACGCCGAGACAGACAGGAGGCCGTCATGAGCGGCGAATACGAGGTGCAGGGCATACCGGTCTCCGAGCTGGCCGAACGGTTCGGCACGCCGTTCTACCTGTACGACGGCGACGCGCTGCGCGAGCAGTTCCGCGGGCTGCGCACCCGGCTCCACCCCCGGCTGGAGATGTTCTTCTCCCTCAAGTCGAACCCGAACGTGTCGGTCTGCGCGCTGCTGGGCGGGCTCGGCGCCCGCGCCGAGGTGTCCTCGCTGGCCGAGCTCGTCACCGCGCTGCGGGCCGGCGTCACGCCCGAGAACATCATCTTCCTCGGCCCCGGCAAGAGCCGTGCGGAACTGCTGGCCTGCCTCGACGAGAAGGTGCACGCCATCGTCTGCGAGTCGGCCGGCGAGCTGGAGCTCATCGACCGGCTGGCGGGCGAACGGGGCGTCGTGGCCGACGTGGCGCTGCGGGTCAACCCGAGCTTCTCCGTCAAGGGCTCCGGCCTGACGATGGGCGGCAAGCCGCGCCAGTTCGGCATCGACGAGGAGCAGCTGCTCGCCGAGCCCGGCCTGGCGGCGCGCTTCCCGAACGTCCGGCTGATGGGCGTGCACGCCTACATGGGCACCCGCATCCTGTCGGAGGAGGTGGTCGTGGAGAACACCGTGCGCATCCTCGACCTCGCCGAGCGGCTGTCCACCAAGATGGACTTCCCGCTGGAGCTCGTGGACGTCGGCGGCGGCCTCGGCGTCGCGTACTTCCAGGACGAGCGCGACCTCGATCCGGCCCTGCTCACCGGCCGCCTCAACCCCGTGATCGAGGAGTTCGCGGCCCGCCACCCGCACACCCGGATGATCATGGAGCTGGGCCGCTACCTCACCGCCCCGGCCGGCACGTACGTCGTCCGCGTCCGCTACGTGAAGACCTCGATGGGGGAGAACTTCGCGGTCGCGGACGGCGGCACCAATCACCACATGGCGGCCGTGGGCATCGGCTCCTTCGTCAAGCGCAACTTCCCGATGCGCCTGCTGAGCCGCGACGAGCCCGCCACCCAGGAGTGGTACGTCACCGGCCCGCTGTGCACGCCCAACGACACCATCGGCAAGCTCGTCCCGCTGCCGCCGCTGCGCCCCGGCGACCTGCTCGGAGTGCTCCGCTCCGGCGCGTACGGCCCCAGCGCGTCCCCGGTCCTGTTCCTCAGCCACGGCTCGCCCGCGGAGGTGCTCGTCGTGGACGGCACGGCCCGCCTGGTGCGGGAACGCGACGACATCGACGACCTCCTCCGCCCGCAGCACCTCGCCCTGTGATCGTCAGACACCCCCGAACGAGAGTTGGGACAGCAATGAGTGAGACCCAGGTCATCGACCGCGGCACCATCGTCATCGCCATCTCCGCCGCCCTCGCCGACGTGCTCAAGCGTGAGGCGGACCAGATCGCCGAGGGCACCCGCCTCTTCGACGACCTCGGGCTCGACTCCACCAGCGTCCTTGAGCTGCTGATGCGCATCGAGGACGACCTGGGCGTCGAGTTCGACACCGACACGCTGGAGCAGCGGCACTTCGAGACCGTCGGCACCCTCGCCGACTACGTGGCCGAGCAGGCCTGACGTGCGGCTTCACCGGATCGAGTCGCGGACATTCGGCGAGGGCGTCCCGTTCCTGCCCGAATCCGCCAGCCCCCTGCTGCGGAGCTACGTCGACGACCTCACCGCGCTGTACGGCATGACGGCGAAGGCGGGCTTCCTCCGCACGGCGCGACGGCACAGCTACGCCGACATCGCGGGCGGCATGCTGCGGGAGCTGGAGCCGCTCCCCGGCCCGGTGGGCCTGCTGGCCGTCGCCACGGCCGTCCCCGACTCCGACCTGCTCCAGTCGCCGACCTCGTTCCTGGCCGACGCGGTCCCCGGTAACCCGCTGCCGCTCGGCGTGGTCGACCAGGGGGTCGTGGCGCCGTTCACCGCCCTGCGGCTCATCCAGCGGTTCGCCGCGGACGGTTCGTACGGCACCGCACTCCTGATGATCATGGATCAGCGGACCCTGCCGTACGAGCCGGAGATGCCGTCGCAGGCCCGGCCCGAGGCGGACGCCGCGGTGGCGCTGGTGCTCTCCGACGAGGGAGCGGCCGGCGGCCTCGCCGTGCGCCACCGCGTCGGGGTGAGCCCGGACGAGGCGGCGGCCGTCCTCGCCGAGGAGCTGGCGGCCGGGCGGGCGGGGGACGACGTCACAGTCGTGGCCGGCCGCGGGGTCCTCGGGCTCCTGCCTGCCGGGCTCGCCGAGGTGCGGGAGGCCGCCCCCGGGCTGCCCTGCACCGGCGTGTGGGCGGCGCTCGCCGACGGGATGCCGCGATGGCGGTCCGCCGGCCGGCGGGTCGTCGTCTGCGACTACGACCGGACCCTGCGCTATCTGAGCACGTGCGTGATCGACGTGGAGGCGGTGGACGCATGACGACCGAGATCGGCGCCCGCCTGCGGGCGGCCGCCCGCGAGGACGGGCTGGTGGCCGCCCTGCGGCTGCTGAACGAGGAAACAGGCGGCGGCGCGCTCGCCCACGGCCCGGCCGGGCACGCCGTCGCGCCCGTCGCGCCCGCCGCGCCGGCCGGTGGGACGGCGACCGTGGTGCGGACGATCGAGCTGCACGGCGACACGCTCGTCGCGCTACGCGACCCGCAGGGGCGGCGGGCCCGTCCCGCCTGGTCGCTCGGACTGCTGTGGCTGCGGCTCGGCCTGTCGGAGGCGCTGCTCGACCACTGCCTCGCCTACCTGGGCGAGCGGACCTCCGGCGACACCCCGCTGCTGCTCCAGCAGATGGTGAAGGGACAGCTCGCCGAGGCCGTGACCGACCACCTGGAGATCGAGACCCTGCTCGCCGGCACGGAGCCGGACGACCTCGGCGACGACACGGCGGCCTGGCTGCACGAGCGCGTCACCCGGGCCGACCGCACGCTGCTGCGGCTGCTCGGCGGCAGCGGCTTCCGCGCCGACGGCCCCGGCGCCACCGCCGACGTCTCCGAACTGCTCGCCGACGCGTACGCGGGCCGGGACCGGACCGAAGAGGTGAATCGATGATCGAGCTCGACGACCGGCTGCTCGTCCTGCGACGTTACGCCCGGGAATGGGGCGCCGACCTGGCCGGCCTCGCCCTCGACCTCGAACGCTCCCCGGAACTGGTGCACAAGCACCTCGACCTGCCGGGGGTGTCGTTCCTGTCGCGGACGCCCATCCCCGCCGAGTACAACCCCCATCCGCTCGTGCTCGACGGGCACCGGTTCTACGGCGTGGGCGGCCTGGAGCGGGTCACGTTCTGCGAGGAGTTCGCGGCCGCCGACGTCGGCATGCTGCTGGCCGCGCCGGGGCCGTCGCTGTCCGGCGTGTTCGTCGCCCTGCTCGGCGACGAGCGGCAGAAGGAGTGGTTCTTCGGCCGGCTCCTCGAACGGCCCACCTGGACGTTCTTCGCCCTGACCGAGCCGGAGCGGGGATCGGACGCCGGCTCGCTGCGGTCGGCGCTCCGCCCGGCGCCCGACGGCGAGACCCTGCTGCTCGACGGCGCCAAACGGTTCATCGGCAACGCCGCGAGGGCCGACCTCGGCGTCGTGTTCGCCCGCACGCGGCCGGGGCCCCTCGGCGTGGTCGCCGCGCTGGTCGAGACCGCGCAGCCGGGGTTCAGGGCGACGCCGTTCCCCACGGTCGGCCTGCGGGGCAACCAGGTCAGCCAGGTGACCCTGGACGGCGTGGAGGTCCCCGCCGGCCGCGTGCTGGGACGGCACCTGTCGCCGACCCGGCGCGGCCTGGCCGGCGCGGTGCGCGGATTCAACCGGCTCCGCCCCGGCGTGGCCGCCCTGGGCGTCGGCATCGCCCGCGGCGCGTACGAATACGTCCTGGCCAACCGCCGCTCGTTGACCGCCGGGGAGCGCGCCGACCTCGACGCGATGGGCCGCGGCATCGAGGGCGTACGGCAACTGGTGCGGCGGGCGGCCCTGGCCATCGACCACGACGACCCCGCGCTCGGTTATCTCGCGTCCGCGGCCAAGGCACGCGCGGCGCGGCTGGCCGAGGAGGTCACCCTGCGGGCGACGGGCTTCTTCGGGGCCGGCGCCCGGCTGGAGCATCCGCTGCTCGACAAGTTCGTCCGCGACGCCCGGGGCGTGGAGTATATGGAAGGCACCCGCAACATCCAGCGGCTCAACGTCTTCCAGGGGCTCACGCAGGGCAGGCTCCCCAGGGGCTGAGGAAGCGGGTTCGTCGGGAGTACAGGCGATGATGGCGAAACTGGTCCGGCATCTGGTCCCGTTCCACGGGACGCGCTCCGTCACCGGGCCCTTCACCTGGCGGCAGCGGCAGATCTGGCGTGACATGGAGGTGGTTCCGGAGGCGGCATACCAGGTGACCCAGGTCATGCCGGTGCCCGGCGGCCTCACCGTCGAGGACGTGCTGGCGCGCATCGGCGTGATCGTCAGCAGGCACGAGGCGCTGCGCAGCCTGTTCGGCGTCGATCATGGAGGCGAGCCGGGCCAGCGGGTGCTGTCCGCCGGCGTCGTGGCCGTCGACGTCCTGACGGTCGAGTCGCGGGGCGAGACCGACCTCGGGCGGGTGCTCAGGGAGGCGGAGTCGGGACTGGCCGACCGGCCGTACGATCCCGCGGCCGACCTGCCGTTCCGCGCGCTCGTGTGCGTGATCGACGACGCGCCCGGCATGGTCATCCTGTGCGCGTCCCATCTCGCGGCCGACCTGACCAGCATGCGCCTGCTCGTGGGCGAGCTGTCCGAGGAGGTCTCCGCCGCCGCGGAGGGACGCGCGCCGACGCCCCCGCCGCGGTCGCGCACCCCGGTGGACCAGGCGCTGTGGGAGGGCTCCGCGGAGGGGCGGGGACGCCTTGAGGCCGCGCTCCGCTATTGGGCGGAGCAACTGGCCCTCGCGCCGCCCCAGATCTTCCCGCCCGCCGCCGGTCCCGCCTCGACGCCGCGCTTCTGGCGCGGCGGGCTCGTCTCCCGGGCCGTGCCCGTCGCGCTGCGGACGCTCGCGACGGCCTGTCACACCACCACCTCGATGGTGCTGCTCGCCGCCACCGCCGCCCTGCTGGGGCGGATGACGGGCCGGCCGCGGTGCGCGCTCAGGCTGGTCGCGCCCAACCGGCTCGCACCGGAGCTCAGGTACGCCGTGGGGCATCTCGCGCAGGAGATCGTCGCCACGATCGACGTGGACGGGGAGCTCTTCGAGGATGTGGTGCGCGAGACCTGGTCTGCGGCCGTCCGGGCCTACCGCCACGGGCTGTACGACCCCCGGCACGCCGACCGGCTGGTGCGGGACGTGGCGGTGGCGCGGGGCACGGTCATCGACCTGTCGTGCTACTACGACGACCAGTGGGTGGACCCCTGCCGCCGCCGCGAGTGGACCCTGCTCCCGCCGGCCGACCTGCGCGCCGCGCTGGCCGACACCGTCTTCCGGTGGGAGGACCGCACGGAGGAGGACAGCCTCACGTTCTCCCTGGAGGTCTACGACGTGTTCGGCGAACCGGACATGATCCGGATCAGTCTGATGGCCGACACCCGCTACATACCGCCCGGCTCGATCGAGGCGTTCCTGCGCGGGCTGGAGCGGCTGCTCGTCACGCTGACGGACGGGGAGGTCCGCCTGGCCGAGATTCACCGGCCGGCCGGAGCCGCGGGCGGCGGAACCGGCGACGGAACGGATGGCCGGGCCGATGACTGAGCCGGTGATGACTGAGACGGTGACGCCCGAGACGGTGACGCCCGAGACGGTGACGCCCGAGACGGTGCGGGTGTGGCGGATCCGGCTCGACGTGGGTGACGACGTCGTCGCGCGGCTGCGGCCGGTGCTCGACGGCCGGGAGCGGGCGAGGGCCGACCGCCTCGTCAGCGCCGGCCACCGCAGGCGGTATGTCGTGGCCCACGGCGCGCTCCGCCACATCCTGTCCGCGCGTCTGGGCGTACCGCCCGGGGCGCTGCGCTGGACGGCCGGGCCGAACGGCAAGCCGCGCGTGGCCGGCCGGGCGGACGTGGAGTGGAACCTGTCGCACTCGGGCGACGTGGCGCTGGTCGCGGTCACCGGGGGACGGCCCGTCGGCGTCGACGTGGAGACCGCGCGCCCGGCCTTCGACGCCGGGGCGTTCGCCGCCCGGTTCTTCCCGGCCGAGGACGGCCGCTACCTGGAGGACGGCGAGGGCGAGGGTGTGGGCGAGCGGTTCGCGCGGCTGTGGACGCGCAGGGAGGCCTGTGTGAAGGCCGCGGGGGCGCGCCTGGCGCAGGGGCTCCGGTTGCCTGTCGGCGCTCCGGGCCCGCTTCTCGTGCGGGATCCCACCGGAACGCTACCGGGCCCCTGGCTGGTGTGGGACGTCGAGGTTGATGAGGGCTTCGTGGGGGCGGTCGCCCTCGCGGGCGCCGAACCCGTCCGGGTGGTCACGGCCGGATGGAGCCCGTGACGCCCGGAGCGGTTCAGCGCTCGAGCTCGCCGCGGATGAACTTCTCGACGGCGTCGCGGGCGGTGTCGTCGGAGTACTGCTCCGGCGGTGACTTCATGAAGTAGGACGACGGCGACAGCAGCGGGCCGCCGATGCCGCGGTCGAGGGCGATCTTGGCGGCGCGGACGGCGTCGATGATGATGCCGGCGGAGTTGGGGGAGTCCCAGACCTCGAGTTTGTATTCGAGGTTGAGGGGGGTGTCGCCGAAGGAGCGGCCTTCGAGGCGGACGTAGGCCCATTTGCGGTCGTCGAGCCAGGGCACGTGGTCGGAGGGGCCGATGTGGACGTCGGCCTTGGCCATCTCGTGCGGGATCTGGGAGGTGACCGACTGGGTCTTGGAGATCTTCTTGGACTGGAGGCGGGTGCGCTCCAGCATGTTCATGAAGTCCATGTTGCCGCCGAAGTTGAGCTGGTAGGTGCGCAGCAGTTCGACGCCGCGGTCTTCGAACAGTTTGGCCAGGACGCGGTGGGTGATGGTGGCGCCGACCTGGGATTTGATGTCGTCGCCGACGATCGGGACGCCGGCGGCGGTGAACTTGGCGGCCCATTCGGGGTCGGAGGCGATGAAGACGGGCAGGGCGTTGACGAAGGCGACCTTGGCGTCGATGGCGCACTGGGCGTAGTAGCGGTCGGCTTCTTCGGAGCCGACGGGCAGGTAGGAGACCAGGACGTCGACCTGGGCGTCCTTGAGGGCCTGGACGACGTCGACGGGGTGTTCGTCGGACTCTTCGATGATCTCTCGGTAGTAGGCGCCGAGGCCGTCGAAGGTGGGGCCGCGCTGGACGGTGACGCCCAGCGGGGGCACGTCGCAGATGCTGATGGTGTTGTTTTCGGAGGCCACGATGGCCTCCGACAGGTCGCGGCCGACCTTCTTGGCGTCCACGTCGAAGGCCGCGACGAACTCCACGTCACCCACGTGGTAATCGCCGAACCGCACGTGCATCAGGCCCGGCACCCGACTGCCCGGATCCGCGTCCCGGTAGAAATGGACGCCCTGAATGAGGGAGGTGGCGCAGTTGCCTACGCCGACGATGGCCACGCGTACCGAACCCATTCGGTTTGCTCCCGTCGCTGAAGTGGGGATTCGCTAGCCATCCAAGACCAGCTCAGCGAGCCCCGACCAGACGGTTGTCGGGTATCGGACAGCCGCCCGGCCGGTCGGCGGCGGCCTCGGCCGGGAACGTTCCGGAGCCGCTCAGCCCCAGCTCATCCGCCACGGCCCGCTGGGCGAGGCGGGCGAGGAAGCGCCTGTCGTGGCGGGAACCCGACAGCTCGCTCGGGGATATCTCCGGCAGCGCGGTCACCTCGGCGACGAGCGAGCGGGCCCGGATCACCCGGCGCAGCGACCCGGCCATCGTGTCGTCCCCGATGTAGGCGGGGTCGGTGGCCGGCCGGCCGTAGGCGTCCCGGTATCGCACCGCGATCGGCCGCACGGGGACGCCCGCGTCCACGGCCGCCTGGAAGAACGCGGCGCGGAAGCGGACGGGTTCGGCCCCGCACAGGGTGGTGGCCTCGGGGAAGACGGTCACGGCGTCCCCGGCGCGCAGCGCGTCCCGCACCCGTCCGACCGTTCCGGGCAGGGCGTGCAGGCGCTCGCGCCGGTGGAAGATGGTCCCCGCGCCGGCGACCAGGGTGCCGAGCACCGGCCACGTGCTGACCTCGTGCTGGGAGACCATCCGGCAGGGCCGGGCGGCCGACAGCACGAGCGGGTCGAGCCACGAGATGTGGTTGGCCACCAGGAGCACCCCGCCGGAGTCGCCCGCGAGGTAGCCCGCCAGGTCGCCGGTCACCGTCGTGCGCACGCCGATCGCCCGGACCGCCAGCCGGGTCCACGCCCGGGCGACACGGGCGCGGGCGTCCGCCCGCAGCCGCCGGGCGACGAGCGCCAGGACGAACCCTGTGGCGATCATGAGGAGGACGCCGCAGCCGCGGGCCAGGCGGCGGCCCGCTCCTGCCGTGGCGGCGGGGGCCGTTATGCAGGTTTCCGGGGTGCAGGGGGAGTCGGGGATCCAGACGCTCATGCGGCAACTCCGAAGACGTGGCGGGCGTACCGGTTGTCGGTGTCGTTCAGGGAGAGGAGCAGGAAGAACTCGGCCGTGCAGTAGACCGGGTCGTGGGCCGGCGGCCCGCAGACGCGAGCACCCAGCCGGAGGTGGCCCTGCAGCAGCGGCGGCACCCGGAACCGCTCGCCGGCCGAGGAGGCCGGGGGCGACCCCGGCGGCGACTCGGGCGACTGCGGCGGCGGGCCGGGAGGCGACTCGGAGGGCGGCCACGGTGACGGCCACGGTGACGGCCACGGGCCGAGGGGCGACACCCGCAGGTGGGGCGGGGCCAGGTGACCGCGCGACACGCGGTCCCACACCCCCGCGGCGAGGACGCCGCCGTCGTGCAGGGGCACGGGATACGACCCGGCGAGCCAGGTGTGCCCCCGCTCGCGAGCGTAGGCGCCCATGCCGCTCCACAGCAGACGCATGACGGCGCCGTCGCGGTGAGCGGGGTGCAGGCACACGCGGCCCACCTCGACCAGATGCCGCCGTATCCCCGCGAGCCGGCCCAGGTCGAACCGTCCGTCGGCGTGCAGGATCCGGGCACGGGCGGGGGGCAGCAGCCGGCAGGTGCCGGCGACCAGCCCGGTCGCCCGTTCCCTGACGAGAACGTGGTCGCAGGAGAGGTCGATCTCCTCGATGTCGATCCCGGGGACGGGGGAGACGCGCCCGGTCCCGAGCTCGGCCGGCAGCACCTGGTGCCGGAGCCGGAGGGCGTCCCACACGTCCGCGCTGTCCTGGGCGAGGGCCAGCGTGTACGGGGAACCGGAGGGGCTGGAGGGCGTGATGAAGGGAGACATGGCGGAGCTTCCTTCGGCATGAGAGACCGGCATGAGAGACCGGCGTGGGAAACCGGCGCGAGGGACCGGGGTGACAGACCGGCCGATCGGGCGGGGCCGGGCGCGGCCCGGGCCGATCCGGTGGCCCTGGGCTGCGCTGGACTGCGCTGGACGGCGCTGGCGGCTCTGTCTAGGCGGCCGTGGTGACGGCCGGCGCCGCCGGGCTCGCCTCGGCGTGGCCGGTGTCCGGCGAGCGCCGTCCGAGCGCGGCCGTGCCGGCGACCACCAGCGCGGCGGCGGCGAGGGCGCCCGCGAGGCCGCCGGGGTCGACGGGCAGCCGCTCGTGCAGCAGGAGCACGCCGACGGTAACGGCGGTCACGGGATCGGCCACCTGGACCGTGGCGTACGCGACGCCGAAGTGGCCCGTGGAGTAGGCGCTCTGCAGCAGCACGAGCGCGCTCGCCGCGACGAACGGCATCACGAGCGTGAACCAGTTCAGCAGGCGGGAGACGTCGTGGAGGGCGCCCTCGGCGATCACCCGGTTGAGCGTGGCCGCGGAGGCGTACATCAGCCCGGACGCGATCGCCAGCAGGGCGGCGCGGGCTCGCGGCGAGACCCGCTTCCCGGCGAGGTGGCAGAGCAGCGCGAGCAGCGCGGTGATCGGCAGGAAGCGCAGCGCGTCGCCGGACGTCAGATGGGGGGCCGCCGTCGTGGGCGGGACGAGCAGCACGAGCGCGATGAGCCCGGCGGTGACCGCGGCCGCGGCGGCGAGCTCGGAGCGGGCCGGACGGCGGTGGTGCAGCATGGCGGCGATCGGCACGGCGAACAGCAGGCTCGCCACCGTCATCGGCTGCACCACGGTCAGCGGGCCGAGCCCGAGGGCGAGGAAGTGCAGCAGCCCGCCCGCCAGGATCGCCACGCCGCCGAGGAGCCACCGGGGCCTGCGCATGAGGATGGCGAGGCGCCCCAGGAGGGACGCGCTGGACGTGCCGGACGCGGCCTCGTACTGCTGGAGGGCGGCTCCGAGGGCGAAGGAGAGCGAGCCGCCGAGCGCCACCTCGGCGGCGGCCAGGGTCGCGGTCATCGGCGGCGCACCTTCCTGCTCACGGCGGTGACGGTGAGGATGAGCGCGACGAGCACGGCGGACGCGGCGTAGCCCATCTGGCTCCCGTGCGCGCGCAGCGCGGTCCCGGCCAGCGCGCCGATGCCGAGATAGGTGGCGGCCCACACCAGGCAGCCGGCCGCCTCCCAGGCGATGAAGCGGCGGTACGGCATGCCGAGAGTGCCGGCGATGACGGGCACCATGGAGTGCAGGACGGGCACGAAGCGGGTGGCGATCAGCGCCCTGCCGCCGCTCTCGCCGCGGGCGACCTCCTCGGCCCGGGCCCAGCGGCCCTCGCCGAGCCTGCGGCCGAGGCGCGAGTATCGGACGGCCGTGCCGTACCGGCTGCCGATGAGGTAGCCGATGGTCTCGCCCATCATGGCGCCGAGGGCGGCCGCGGCGATCAGTGCCGCGTACTGCCAGGGCGTGCCGACGGTCGTGCCGAAGAGCAGGACGGCGGCGTCGCCGGGGACCAGCAGGCCCACGAGCAGGGAGGTCTCGGCGGCCATGAAGAGGAACGTGGCGAGCACGACGGCCGGGCCGTGCTGCCCCGCCAGGGTGTCGGCGAGGTCGGCGAGAGAGGAGATCACCGCTCCCCACCCCCGCCCGGCTGACTGGACTTGCCGGATGCGTGCACGGTGTGCTGTCCTTCCAGGGGACGTCGGTACTGGTCAGCACGGTTCCGCGGATGAATGAGTTGGCGCTCGCCGCGGGCCGTGTGTGGTACGTCGGATCCGGCTTGCCGGCCGGGTCCACCGCTCCCTGCGTGGGTCGCCGAGTTGCCGCTCGGCGGCCCACGCTGTCGTCGGTCGTGTCGTGTCGTTTGTGTCGGGTCAGTCGATTTCCTTGAGCAGGCGCTCAAGGGAGGCGACGCGCTCGCGCAGCTCGGTGAGCTCGTCGGCGACCCGCCCCATGGCGGCCGCCGACTCCTCGCTCAGCGTGCGGAACGACTGCTCGCGGGAGATCAGCGCACGGGCCCGGTAGGCGGCCGTGACCTGCCAGATCGCGACGATCAGGAGCACGGTCGCGGCGATGATGATGCCGAGGACGAGCACGTTGTCATTCATCGCCGGTGCCCTCCGACAGGGTCGTCGCGGCCCGTGCCACGCTCTCCGGGGTCAGCAGGAGCTCGAACTCCGCCAACTCGTAGAACTTCATCGCCTTTCCGTCCTCCGATAGTTCCAGTGATCCGGTGACCAGGCCGGCCGACTCCAGCTTCCGCAGGTGCACCGTCAGCAACGGCCGGCTCATGCTCATCTCCCTGGCGAGCTGGCTGACGTACCGTCTCCCCTCGGCCAGGGCTGCGATCACGCGCAGCCGATGGGGGTTGGACAGCGCGGACAACGTCCTCAGGAGTTCGTCGCCGCTGATGTCGTCTGTCTTGCTCACCACCTCGACCTTTCATGCGTAAACAAAAGCTTTCACGTGACGCGCTGCGCTGTCAAGCGCAAAGGCGGGCACACATGTGTCAGGGTTGAATGGGCATGCCCGATTGGGGCGATTCGCTTCGGCGAGCCTTCCGCGCGTCCGGGTGTCCTCCCCGGTAACTTCGGCATCATGGCCACCCGTACGTCCGGACAGGGGTCCGGAAAGCGCCCCACGCAGCGAAACGGGTCTCGTACGGCATCCGCCAAGCGGCCCACGGCCTCCTCGCGCGGGGGCGCCCGCGGGGGAACGCCCGTCTCCCGGAGCCGGGGGCCGGCGCGGCCGTCCCGGCCGGCCCCCAGGCGGCCCGTCGCGACCGGTCAGGACCCGGTGAGCTGGTTCTTCCTGATGATCGGCAGGCTGGTCATCGCCCTGTGGCTGGTGCTGGCCCACGGCGTCGGCGGAGTGGCCAGGGCGCTGGGCCAGGGCGCCCGCGACCTCGACCCCGCCCATCGGCGCGACGGCGCCGGGCTCGCCGTGCTGGCCGGGGCGGTCGTCCTCGCGGCGGTGACCTGGTGGGACGCGAAGACGGGGTTCGCCGCGTTCCTCGGCGCCGTGCTCCGCGGCACGGTCGGCTCGCTGGCCTGGGCGGCGCCGGTGCTCCTGGCGCTGCTCGCCTGGCGGCTGCTGCGCCACCCGGAGCAGAACGCCGAGACCGGCCGGATGAGCGTCGGCTGGACGGCGCTCCTCGTCGGCCTTCTCGGGGTCGTTCACGTGGCGCACGGCACGCCCTACCCTTCGGGCGGCCCGGACGACGGCATGGACAAGATCTCCGCGGCGGGCGGCATGGTCGGGTTCATCGTGTCGGCCCCGCCGGCCAGCATCCTGCCCGCGTTCATCACCATCCCGTTGCTCCTGCTGCTGTCCGGGTTCGGCCTGCTGGTGATCACCGCCACGCCGGTGCACCGCATCCCGGAGCGGCTCGCCGAGATCCACCAGATGCTGTTCGAACGGCCGGAGGAGAAGGGCGAGCCCGGCTCCGCCGCGCCGAAGAGGAGACGGCGCAAGCCGGACGACGGTGCCCGTGAGGTCGGCGACAACGTCAAGCCGTACGACACCCCGGTGCTGGCGGAGAAGGACCACTCACCGGAGATCGTCCCGGGCCTGGTGGACGACGACGAGGCCGAGCCGCCGGCGCCCGAGCCGGTGAAGGCGCCACCGCAGCCTCCGCTGCCGACGCCCGCGCCCCGCAAGGTCGAGCAGCTGGTGCTCTCCTCGCAGGAGGGCCCGTACACCGTTCCGGACCTCACGCTGCTGCGCCCGGGGACCCAGCCGAAGCCGCAGACCAAGGCCAACACGATCGTCGTCAACGCGCTGACCAGCGTGCTTGAGCAGTTCGCCATCGACGCCCAGGTCGTCGGGTTCACCCGCGGCCCGACGGTGACCCGCTACGAGATCGAGCTCGGCCCGGCGGTCAAGGTCGAGAAGGTCACCGCGCTAACCAAGAACATCGCGTACGCGGTGAAGTCGGCGGATGTGCGGATTCTCTCCCCGATCCCGGGGAAGTCGGCCATCGGCGTGGAGATCCCCAACACGGACAAGGACCTCGTGTCGCTGGGCGACGTGCTGCGCTCGCAGGTCGCGCAGGCCGACCACCATCCGATGATCGTGGGCCTCGGCAAGGACGTCGAGGGCCGCACGATCGTGGCCAACCTGGCCAAGATGCCGCACATCCTGATCGCGGGCGCCACCGGCGCGGGCAAGTCCACCTGCATCAACGGCCTGATCTCGTCGATCCTGCTGCGCGCGACCCCGGACGAGGTGCGGATGGTGCTGGTCGATCCCAAGCGGGTCGAGCTCACCACATATGAAGGCATCCCCCACCTGATCACCCCGATCATCACGAACCCGAAGAAGGCCGCCGAGGCCCTCGAATGGGTCGTGGGGGAGATGGACCGCAGGTATGACGACCTGGCGGCCAGCGGCTTCCGGCACGTCGACGACTTCAACAAGGCCGTGCGGGCGGGCAAGCTCGTGCCCCCGCCCGGGAGCGAGCGGGTCTACCAGCCGTACCCGTATCTGCTGGTGATCGTCGACGAGCTGGCCGACCTGATGATGGTGGCCCCGCGCGACGTCGAGGACTCGATCGTCCGCATCACCCAGCTCGCCCGCGCCGCCGGCATCCACCTGGTCATCGCGACCCAGCGGCCCTCGGTCGACGTGGTCACCGGACTCATCAAGGCCAACGTGCCATCCCGGCTGGCGTTCGCGACGTCGTCGCTCGCCGACTCCCGCGTCATCCTCGACCAGCCCGGCGCGGAGAAGCTCGTCGGGCAGGGTGACGCCCTGTTCCTGCCGATGGGCGCGAGCAAGCCCATGCGCCTGCAGAACGCGTTCATCTCGGAGAAGGAGATCGCCGAGGTCGTCGCGCACTGCAAGGCGCAGATGCAGGCCGAGTACCGCGACGACGTGGCCGCCCCGGCGGCCGCCAAGCGTGAGATCGACGAGGAGATCGGCGACGACCTCGACCTGCTCGTCCAGGCGGCCGAGCTGATCGTGTCGACCCAGTTCGGCTCGACCTCGATGCTCCAGCGCAAGCTCCGGGTCGGTTTCGCCAAGGCGGGCCGCCTGATGGACCTGCTGGAGAGCCGCAACGTGGTCGGCCCGAGCGAGGGCTCCAAGGCGCGCGAAGTTCTCGTCAAACCCGACGAACTGCCCGGACTCCTCGCCGACCTGCGCGGAGGGTGACAGGCCGTCACCACCCCGTTCCGTCGCTCTCCGTGTCGCTATGGGTACCATTTGTAGTCAGTTACTGATTGAATGGGACCAACTGCGCATTGTGCGCGAGCGAGAGCTCGGACAGGGGGGCGTGACGATGAGCGTTGGCGCTGATCTGGCGGAGGCGCGGCAGCGGGCTCAGCTGACCGTCGAGCAGCTGAGCCAGCGGACGCACATCCGCGAGGCCATCATCGAGGGCGTCGAGCGTGACGACTTCTCGGTCTGCGGGGGCGATTTCTACATCCGGGGACACCTGCGGGCGATCGCGTCCGCCCTGGGGCTGGATCCGGAGGCGGTCGTCCGGGAGTACGAGCAGACCCACGGCGCGGCGGCGCCGGAGGTGCGGGCGTCCGCGATGTTCCACGTCGACTCGCTGCTGCGCGACCGTGGCCGCCGTGCCTCCAACTGGACGGTCGTCGCGGCGGTGGCCGCGGGGCTCATCCTGGTGGTCGTCCTGGTGCGTCTGCTGTCGGGCTCCGCGGGGAAGGCGGGGGAGACGGCCGTCGAGCTCCCGGTGGTGAAGCCGAAGGCGGGCGCCCACCAGGCCAAGGCCCACGGCGCCGCGGCCGGACAGGTGACCGCGGGGATGGTCGTGCTCAAGGTCCACGCGCGCAAGCCGTCGTGGATCACGGTCAAGGACGCCAAGGGCAAGGCGCTCTTCGAGGGGACGCTGCCGCAGGGGGCCGACTCGACCTATACGGCCAAGGGCAAGCTGAAGGTCATGTTCGCCGACGCGGGAGCCGTACGCCTGGAGCTCAACGGGAAGGACCTCGGCGCCGCGGGCAGGGACGGCGAGAGTGTGCGACGGACCTTCGCCGCGGGCGGCCCGGGTCCCCGATAGGGGCCGACTGCCGATACCGTAGTCAGCATCATGTCTGTTCGCCGAACCGTTTCCCTGATCACGCTGGGCTGTGCCCGCAATGAGGTCGACTCCGAGGAGCTGGCCGCGCGTCTCGAGGCCGCGGGCTGGCAAACCGGCGACGACGAGCCCGACGTCGTCGTCGTGAACACCTGCGGGTTCATCGACTCGGCGAAGAAGGACTCCATCGACACGCTGCTCGCGGCGGCCGACTCGGGCGCCAAGGTCGTCGCCGCGGGCTGCATGGCGGAGCGGTACGGCGCTCAGCTGGCGGAGGCGCTGCCCGAGGCCACCGTCATCTCGTTCGACGACTACACGGACATCGGCGCGCGCCTCGACGACGTGCTGGAGGGCCGGTCGCTCGTGCCGCACTCGCCGCGCGACCGCCGCACGCTGCTGCCGATCACGCCCGTCGAGCGCTCCGCGTCGGCGGCCCACATCCCCGGGCACGGCGCGCTCGCCGACGACGGCCTGCCCGCGGGCGTCGCGCCCGCCAGCGGCCCGCGCACGCTGCGCAAGCGGCTCAGCGGCGGCCCGGTGGCGTCGCTGAAGCTCGCCTCGGGCTGCGACCGCCGCTGCACGTTCTGTGCGATCCCGGCGTTCCGCGGGTCCTACGTCTCCCGCCGCCCGGACGACCTGCTGGCCGAGGCCGAGTGGCTCGCCGGCCAGGGCGTCAGGGAGCTGGTGCTGGTCAGCGAGAACTCGACGTCGTACGGCAAGGACCTGGGCGACCTGCGGGCGCTGGAGAAGCTGCTGCCCAGGCTCGCGGAGACCAAGGGGATCGAGCGGGTCCGGGTCAGCTATCTCCAGCCGGCCGAGCTGCGTCCCGGACTGCTGGACGTGATCGCCTCGACCGAGGGTGTGGCGCCGTACTTCGACCTGTCGTTCCAGCACGCCAGCGGGCCGGTGCTGCGCCGCATGCGGCGGTTCGGCGACCCGGCCCGGTTCCTCGACCTGCTCGCGCGGATCCGCGAGCGCGCCCCGGAGGCGGGGATCCGCTCCAACTTCATCGTCGGCTTCCCGGGCGAGACCCAGGAGCAGTTCGACGAGCTCGTGGCCTTCCTCGAGGAGGCCAGGCTCGACGTGATCGGGGTGTTCGGCTACTCCGACGAGGAGGGCACCGAGGCGTACGCCTTCGACGGCAAGCTCAGCCAGGACGTCGTGGACGAGCGGGTGGCGGCGCTGACCGAGCTGGCCGAGGAGCTCACCACCCAGCGGGCCGAGGAACGCATCGGCACCGAGCTGGAGATCCTCATCGAGGAGGACCTGGGCGACGGCGGCTACGAGGGGCGGGCGGCCCACCAGGGGCCGGAGGTCGACGGCGCCGTCACCGTCCAGGGCATCGGCCTGGTCCCCGGGCAGATCGTCCAGGCCGTGGCCGTCGACTCCGAGGGGGTCGACCTGATCGCCAGGATCAAGGCAGGCGCATGACGGATCGCGGCGAGCCACCGGTGGAGCCGGGGATCACACCCGGCACCCTCGAGGGCCCGGCGGCCCCACCGGCCGCCGGGGCCGGGCCCGCCGCGCCCGTCAGCACCTGGAACATCGCCAACGTGCTGACCATCGGCCGGCTGGCCGTGGTGCCGGCCTTCACCGTGTTCCTCTTCATCGACGGCACCGGCTGGCGGATGGCCGCCCTCGCCGTCTTCCTGCTGGCGTCGCTGACCGACCAGCTCGACGGCTGGCTTGCCAGGAAGTACGCCCTGATCACCGATTTCGGGAAGATCGCCGACCCGATCGCGGACAAGGCGCTGATCGGCGCGGCTCTGGTGAGCCTGTCGATCCTCGCCGAGATCCCGTGGTGGGTCACCCTGGTGATCATCGTCAGGGAGGCCGGGGTCACGCTGCTGCGGTTCCTCGTCATCCGGCACGGGGTCATCCCGGCCAGCTACGGCGGGAAGGTCAAGACGGTCCTGCAGATCGTGGCGATCGCGCTCTTCATCCTGCCGGGCATCCCCGCCCTCGTCCGGTGGGTGCCGCTGGGCCTGGCCCTGCTCGTTACCGTGGGCACGGGAGTCGACTACGTGGTGCGGGCCGTCCGGCTCCGGCAGGTCGCGACGAGGGCGAGAGCGCGATGAGCGTCGCCGCCGCGCGGATCCTGTCGGTCCTGGTCCGGCGGGGTGCGACCGTGTCGGTGGCGGAGTCGCTGACGGGCGGCCTGATCGGCGCCGCCATGACGGAGCCGATGGGCGCCTCCGCGGCCTTCAGGGGCGGGGTGATCGCCTACGCCACCGACCTCAAGGGCAGCCTGCTCGGCGTCCCGTCCGCCCTGCTCGACAAGGTCGGCGCGGTGCATCCCGAGGTCGCGGCGGGCATGGCGCGGGGCGTGCGCGCCCTCACCAGGTCCGACTACGGGCTCGCGGTGACCGGGGTGGCGGGTCCCGAACCCCAGGACGGCAGACCGGTGGGGACGGTCCACGTGGCCCTGTGCGGGCCGGGGGAGCGCGTCTGGCACCGGGACCTGCACCTGTCCGGAGACCGCGACGAGATCCGCCGGCGGACGTGTCAGGAGGCTTTGGGCCTGCTGGAAGGTGTGCTGAAGGCAAATTCGGGGGAACATTCCGGGTGATTACCGCGTTACGTCCCCAGCGAACATGCTCGCCACGGTCTGCCGCGGTGTCGCCCTCTACAGGTACGGTGGAGCTGTGAGTGAGGTCCATGAGCCATCTGCGAGGAGCACTTCCGGCAGGCGCCCGGCGAAGGGGCCGAGCGAGCCCATGATGACGGCGAGGAGTATGTACGAAGGCCATTCGAAGAAGGGGCGGCATGAGCCCACCGCGCGAGGCGTCGTGAAGGCGCCCCCCTTGGGGAGGGAGCGACAGATGATCCTGCTGCGTCAGCTGCTGGGTGACGTGCTGCGGCGGCTGAGGGTGCGGCAGAATCGCACCCTTCGCGAGGTCTCCACCCTGGCCCGTGTCTCACTCGGCTATCTGTCCGAGGTGGAGCGCGGTCAGAAGGAAGCCTCCTCTGAGCTGCTCGCCTCGATCTGCGGTGCGCTTGGCGTGCCGCTGTCCCAGGTGCTTCGTGAGGTGTCCGACCAGTTCGCGCTCGCCGAACTGCAGGCCGCCCCGGTCATGGCCGACATGCCGGAGCACGAGCGTCTGCCCATCCCGGAGACGGTGCCCGGTGGCATGACCGGTCCCGAGTTCGACGGGTTCCCCGAGGTCAAAGACATGGTCGCCGCGTAGCTTCAGCCTTCCTGGCAGACACGGCACCAATAGATCAGCCGTTCGTACGGCTGTGCCCCCATATCCCCACTACTGATCTCGTTCCCGCATCTGCGGCAGGGGCGGTGTGCCCTGCCGTACACCAGCAGTGACCGCCCCGGGCGCGGGTCGCCGGTCGTGACCGGCAGCGGCGCGTCCTTGCTCGCCTCCATGAGGTCGTGGGCGAGCGTCACCAGGCTCAGCAGCGTGTCGTGCGGTATCGTCCCCACCTCGCGCCACGGCGACATGCGCGCGGCGTAGAGCGTCTCGGCGCGCCAGATCGTGCCGATCCCCGCCATGGTCCGCTGGTCCAGCAGCGCCTCGCCGATCGTGCGGCCCGGCGCCTCCATGACGTTCCGCGAGGCCCGTTCCGCGTCCCAGTCCGGGCCGAGCAGATCGGGCCCGAGATGACCGACGACCGTCTCCTCCCGGTCCGTACGCAACAGGTCCACCATTCCCAGCCTGATCCCGACCGCCTGCCACTCGGCGTTGGCGAGGAGCAGCCGGACGACGTCGCCGCGCGGCGACGGGCGCCCGGCCGGTGAGATCCGCCAGCTGCCGTCCATCCGCAGGTGGGTGTGCACGGTCAGGCCGCCCTCCACCCGGGTCAGCAGGTGCTTGCCGCGGGAGGCCGTGGTCAGCACCCCGCGGCCGCGGAGGTCGGCGAGGGCGTGCCGGGGCACCCGGAAGTCGCTCCGGGTCAGCGGCCGGCCGTCGAGGGCCGCGCGGAGCCGTTTGGCCGTCCGGTAGACGGCGTCACCCTCGGGCACCGCGGCGTCACACCGGCGTGTGAGAGTCCCAGGCCGAGGGGTCGGAGGCCAGGTCGATCACCCGCTGGGGCAGTTCGCCCTTCGCGATCTGCTCCAGGTTGACCTCCTCCAGGATCGCCCGCTCGCTCGCGCGGAGCGCGATCCACACCTGCTGGAGCGCCTGTGCCGCGCCGAGGTAGCCCACGTGCTCCGGACGCTCGCCCCGCACATTCGCCAAGGGGCCGTCGACGGCGCGGATGACGTCGGCCAGGGAGATCTGGCTGGCCGGGCGGGCGAGGACGTAGCCCCCCTCGGGGCCACGCTGGCCGCGGACCAGACCGGCCCGGCGCATCTGCAGCAGGATGTTCTCCAGGTATTTGGGGGGCATCTCCTGCCCCTTGGCCAGCTCGCCGACCGTGGTGGGGCCCTCGCCGGCCGCGGCGAGTTCGGCGGCGGCACGGAGGGCGTAGTCGACGCGGGCGGAAAGTCGCATGTAGTTGATTATCCCGCCTGGTTGGCATTGGTAAGACGGCAACCCGGCATCCGGCGCCGGCCCCGCCGGCGCGCGCCCGGAAGCCGCGCGGACGAGTGGTCGCGAATCCGCCTTGTCAGGCGCGCGCGGGCGGCGTTCCGCGTGCCCGCGAGGTCGCTAAGCTTGCGGCAAACCTTGTTGTCCGATGTTGAACGATGCTGAACGATGTTGAACGATTCGCGGGCGGCGATCGCGCCGGCGCGACGGGGGCGACCACAGAAGGCAGGAGCATGGAGCGACGTCCTGGCGTCCCCAGGCTGCTCCGGGAGATCAACGACCGGGCCGCCCTGGAACTGCTGCTCGCGTCGGGGCCGCTCACGCGCGGCCGGATCGGTGAGCTGACCGGGCTGTCCAAGGTCACCGCCTCGCAGACGCTGGCCCGGCTGGAGGAGCGCGGCCTGGTCGAGGTCGTGGGGGAGCAGGCCGGCAACCGCGGGCCCAACGCCGCCCTCTACGGCGTGATCCCGTCCTCCGCGTACGTGGCCGGTCTCGACGTCGGGCCCGACTCGGTCTCGGCGGCGATCGCCGACATCAACGGAGACGTGGTCAGCGAGGTGCGGGCCACGCCGGCCGGCCGGGACGACCCGGTGCCGGTCGTGCACGACGTGGTCGTGAGAGCCTGCCGGTCGGCCAAGGTGGCGCTGTCCCGGCTGCGCGGCGTCGTGATCGGCACGCCCGGCGTCGTCGATCCCCGCACCGGCGACGTGCGGTTCTCCTTCGACCTGCCGCACTGGCACGAGGGCATCCAGGAGGCACTCGCGCGTGACCTGCGCCGCGGGGTGACGATCGAGAACGACGTCAACCTCGCGGCGGTCGCCGAGCGGGCCGGGGGCGCCGCGCGGGGGGTGGACGACTTCGTCCTCGTGTGGGTGGGCCGGGGGATCGGCCTCGCCGTGGTTCTCGGCGGGCGTCTCCACCGCGGCCGCTCGGGCAGCGCGGGGGAGATCGGCTACCTGCCCGTGCCCGGGGTGCCGCTGGCGGAGGACGTCAAGGCCACTCCCGGGCGCCTGCCGTCGCTCGCCGGGGGTCTCCAGTCGCTGATCAGCTCGGAGGCCGTCGTCGAGCTGGCCGGTGAGTACGGCTTCTCCGGCGACGGCGCCGCCGGTTGCGTGACCGCCGCCGTGGCTGCGGGAGATCGGGGCGACGCCCTGCTCGGGGAGATCGCCAAGCGACTGGCCCTCGGCGTCGCGTCCGTGTGCGTGGTCCTCGATCCCGGCCTCGTGGTCCTGGCCGGCGAGGTCGGCCGGGCGGGCGGCGTGGCGCTCACCTCGCGGGTGGAGGAGGCGGTGGCCCGCATCTGCCCCATCCGGCCCACGGTCGTCACCAGCGGGGTCGAGGGCAGCCCGGTGCTGCGCGGGGCCGTGCTCGCCGCCCTCGACCAGGCCCGCGAGGAGATCTTCACGTCCTAGCGCGCCGGGGCCGCCGTCCGCGGCTCACGCGGTGAGCAGCTCCATCGCGGCCTGGGTGTTGGCGCGCGCCGCGCCGTACGCGGCGATGTAGGCGGCGGCCTCCGGCCGCCAGATCGGCAGGCCCAGCTCCACCACGATCGCGTCGGGCCGGGCGGCGAGCAGCGCGGAGACCAGGGCCCGGGTCTCCGCGTACCGGTGGGCGTCCTTCACGACCACGACGAGCGAGCGGCCCGCCGCGCGGCCGAGCAGCGCGGCGGCGTCCGCTTCGGCCGGTTTCACCCGCACCACCTCCGCCTCGGGCAGCCAGGGCGCGACGCCCCACGGCACGTCGCCGACGGCCATCGTGGGCGGGGTGTCGATCTCGATCACGAACGGGTGCTTCAGGGGCGTCGCCGATCCGGTCAGTGACACGGCGCGGCGGGCCGCGTCCAGGCCGATCACCGTGCCGTCCGTCCCGTACGTCCCGGGCGTGGGGAACCACGCGCGCAGCCGGTCGACCCGCTCGTTGGCCTCCTCCAGGCGGGCGGCGGGCAGCCGTCCGCCGGCAACGGCGTCCACCACGGCCGTGAGCAGCCGCTCGATCTCCTCCGGGGTGGGCAGCGGGCCGAGGCACAGCAGGTCGGAGCCCGCCGCGAGAGAGAGCACGGCGCCGCCGGACAGCCCGACGGACCCGCTGATCGCGTGCATGTCGAGGGCGTCGGAGATCACCACGCCGTCGTAGCCCATCTCGTGCCGCAGCAGGGTCGTCAGGGTCCGCGGGCTCAGGGTGGCGGGGCGGCCCTCGGTGAGCCCGGGGACGCGCACGTGCGCCGTCATGATCGACTTGGTCCCCGCCTCGATGGCCGCGCGGAAGGGGACGAACTCGCGCTCCTCCAGCAGCTCCCGCGACGCCTCGACGACCGGGATCTCCAGGTGGGAGTCCTGCCGGGTGGCGCCGTGCCCAGGGAAGTGCTTGACGCAGGCGGCCACCCCCAGCGACTGCAGGCCGCGTACGGCCGCCACGGTGTGCCGCGCCACGAGTGCCGGGGCCGAGCCGAACGACCGGGTGCCGATCACCGGGTTGTCGTTCTCGGTGTTGACGTCGGCGACGGGACCCATGTCGAGGTTCACCCCGCAACTGAGCAGGTCGCCGGCGATCGCCCGGTAGATCCGTTCGGTGAGCCCGGGGTCGTCGACGGCGCCCAGTGCCGCGTTGCCCGGGTAGGGGCTCCCGGTGTGGTACGCGAGCCGGGTGACGTCGCCGCCCTCCTCGTCGAGGGAGACGACGGGTCGCCCGGCCTCGGCGAGCCGGCGGGTGAGCGCCGCCAGTTGGCCGGCGTCCGCGACGTTGAAGCCGAAGAGGGTGACGCCGCCCAATCCTCCTTCCAGGGCGCGCAGGACCCAGTCGGGGGCCGTGGTGCCCTGGAAGGCGGCGAGCAGGGTGCCCGCGGCGAGGCGGCGCAGGCCTGGGTCGGCGGCGGACATGGCGTGTCGGCTCCTTCGGGATGAGTTTCGAGATGAGGGCGCGGGCGCGGGCCGCCGCGCGCGTTCTGCCGGGCCCCGGCCGCGCGGGCACGGGGCACGTCAGCGCACGTCAGCGCACGTCAGGGAACGTCGGGGGGCGTGGGGAGAGCCGGGCAGACGGATCCGTGGTTCGCGGCCGGGACCCGGCCGCCCTCGGTCATCCCTTGACGGCCCCCGCGACCAGGCCGGAGACCATGCGCCGCTGGACCAGGAGGAAGAAGACCAGGACCGGGATGGTCATGAGGGTCGAGGCGGCCATGATCCCGCCCCAGTCCGTCGACCGCTGGCCGACGAAGAACTGCAGCGCGACGGGCATCGTGTATTTGCCCTGGTCGCCGATGAGGGTCAGCGCGTAGACGAACTCGTTCCAGGTCGTGATGAACGAGAAGATGCTGGTGGCGACCAGGCCGGGCGCGACGAGGGGGAACAGGACCCGCCAGAACGTGACGAACCGCCCGGCCCCGTCGATCCAGGACGCCTCCTCCAGCTCCTTCGGGACGGCCGCGACGAACGTGCGGAGCATCCAGACCGAGAACGGCAGGGTCAGGCCGACGTTGATCAGGACCAGACCGGCGAGCTGGTCGTACAGCCCGAGCCGCCGGACCATGGTGAAGAGCGGGATCAGCAGGGCCTCGGCCGGCACCATCTGCACGATCAGCAGCAGAATCAGGAACGACGTGCGGAAGCGGAACCGGAAGCGGGCCACGGCCGTGGCGGCCAGCAGCGCGAAGACCGCGCCGATCACGACGGCGCTGAGCGCCACGATCGTGCTGTTCAGCAGGTACTGCCAGATGGAGTGGCCCGCCACACCCTTGGTGAAGACCCGCGACACGTGGTCCATCGAGGGCGGGCTGGGGAACGGGACGAACTTCGTGGTGAAGATCTGGTCGTCCGGCTTGAAAGCCGTGGCGACCATCCAGTAGACGGGGAAGACCGCGAAGACGAACACCGCGACCCCGGCGGCGTTCAGCGCGATCCGGCCGAGCCTCCTGCGCGCGAGCGGGTTCATCGGACGTCCTCCGACTTCACGATCTGCCGGACGTACACCAGGGTGATCAGCAGCAGGATGACGGTCAGCACGGCGGCGATGGCGGCGCCGAGCCCCATTTTCGGCGGGCTGCTGAACGCCTCGGCGTAGCTCCACAGCGACAGGTTGAAGGCGTCCCGGTTGACCGTGCCGCCGGCCAGCAGGTAGAGCTGGGTGAAGACCTTGAAATCCCAGATGATCGAGAGCACCGTCAGCACCGAGAACACCGGCTTGAGCATCGGGAAGGTGATCCTGCGGAAGGTGGTGAGGGGGCCGGAGCCGTCCATCCGGGCCGCCTCGTACAGCTCGGCGGGGACGCTCTTGAGGCCCGCGAGCACCGACACCGCGATGAACGGGAACGACGCCCAGACGACCGCCACGATCAGGACCAGGTAGATCGTGGACGTGTCGTTCAGCCACGGCTGCCCGCTCCAGTCCGAGCGGCCGAAGAGGAGCTCGGACAGCGCGTCGGGCAGCAGGTTGAGGGCCCAGTTGACCGCGCCCCCGTCGGAGTCGAACAGCCACTTCCAGACGATGGCCTGCGCGGTCGGCGGGGTCGCCCAGGCCGCCATGACGCCGACCACGACGAAGGTCGACATCTTCGGGCCGAGTCTGTCGAGCAGGAGGCCCACGAGCGTTCCCACCAGGAGCGTCAGCGTCACGGCGACCACGGCGAAGACCACGGTGTTGCGCAGCGATGACCAGAACAGGTCGGAGCCCAGGATCTGCCGGTAGTTGTCCAGCCCGACGAAGTCGGCGGGAGCGGGGTTGTTCACCTTGATCTGGCGCAGTCCCACCTTGTGGAAGGACATGTCGGCCATCTGGTACAGCGGATAGAGCGTCAGCGCGCCGACGACGAGCAGACCGGGCAGGAGCAGGACATAGGGGACCACCCAGCCGGGCATGCCCGGCCCGCGTCCCGGCCGCGGCCGGCGCCGCGGCGGGGCGGAACCGGCGGCTCCGCCCCTGGCGAGGGTTGACGTCTGGGTCATGATCCCTACTGGTTCAGGATCGACTCAAGCTCGGTGTTCGCGTCCGTCAGGGCCTGGTCGACCGGCTTCTTGCCCTCGATCACCTCGCGGGCCGCGTTCTGCAGCACCGCCTTGGTGTCGTTGGCCTCGGCCCAGTTTGGACTCGCCGGGAAGCCCTTCGCCACCTTGAAGGTGTCGGTGAACGGCTTCTGCGCCGGGTCCGCGCCGAGTTCCGCGAGGGCGTCGGGGTAGAGCGGGAGCAGGCCGCCCTCCTTGGCGTAGCGGACGCCGAACTCCTTGCCCGCCGCGAGCTTCAGATACTCGGCCGCGAGCTCGGGGCTCTTGGTGTCCTTCCAGATCGCGATGTCGTTGCCGCCCTGGAACGCCGGAGCGGGGCCGCTGCCGTCCTTGGACGGGAGCGAGAAGAAGGCCATCTTCGACTCGTC
Source organism: Microbispora oryzae (assembly GCF_017896165.1). GTDB lineage: Bacteria > Actinomycetota > Actinomycetes > Streptosporangiales > Streptosporangiaceae > Microbispora > Microbispora oryzae. Next base: position 626,337 of record NZ_JAFCNB010000001.1, on the reverse strand, counting down.
GACCTTGCCCTTGCTCTGCTCCTTGATGGCGGCGATGTCCCACCCGCCCGTGACGTACATGCCGACCTTGCCCGCGGCGAAACGCTGGGCGATGTCGACGCTGTTCTGGGTGAGGCGGCCCTTGCCGGACACGCCGTCCTTGGCGACCAGGTCGGTGTAGAACTGGAAGCCCTCCTTGAAGCCCGGCTGGGTCAGCTGGCCGACCCACTTGCCGTTCTGGAAGGCCGCGAAGTCGCCGCCGGCCGACCAGACGAAGGGCGACAGGGACATGTTCGCGTCGGAGCCGCCGTTGAAGGCGAACCCGTCCACGTCCTTGCCCTCCTTGCCGACGATCTTCTTCGCCGCCGCGACCAGGTCGTCCCAGGTCTTCGGGATCTCGATGCCGAGCTTGTCGAACCAGTCCTTGCGGTAGAGGACGGCGCGGGTGCCGCCGCCCCACGGGGCCGCGTAGACCTTGCCGTCGATCGTCTCGTAGCTCCACAGGTTCTGCGGGATCTCCTGGAGCTCCGGGTCGCCCTTGACGACGTCGGTGATGTCCTGCAGGGCGTCCTGGGAGACCCACGCGGACACCTGGTCGTTACCGAACTCGGTGACGTCCGGCCCCTCGCCGCCGGCGAGCGCGGCCGTCCACTTCTTCTGCGCGTCGGGCCAGGGGATCCACTGGACCTTGACGTCCGCTCCCGTCTTCTGCTTGAAGGCGGCGTTGAGCTCGTCCATGTACTTGTTGAACACATCCGTGGGGGCGCCGAGACGCCACACGGTGAGGGTCTGGCCGGCGTACTTGGGACCGCCCGACGACGCGGCGGCGGACGGCTTCGTCGAGCCGGAGTCGTCGCCTCCGCACGCGGCGAGTCCCAGGGCCAGGGCGGCGGTGGCGGTGGTCGCGACCGCGATCTTCACGATCTTCACGGTGGGTCTCTCCCTTCCCGGCTTCGCGTCGGGGGTGCGCCTCGGTGGGGGGTGCCGGCAGGCCGCGCACCTGATCGAAGGCGCTCTCCTTTCGGTCGGCGCTCGTGGCGTCCCGAGGCTGGTTCGGTTGCCTCCGGGGTGGCTGCCGTTAAACTAACAAGAAACTTTCTTTAAAGAAACCAGCGTTAGCGGATCGTGACGAGAGGGGAACCAGCCGGTGCCTCAACGACCGGGAACACCTCGGCTCCTACGCCAGATCAACGACCGGGCGGCACTGGAGCTGCTCCTCTCCAGGGGGCCGCTGACCAGGTCGGAGCTGGGCCAACTGACCGGGCTGTCCAAGGTGACGTCCGGCCAGCTGCTGTCCAGACTCGAGACCCGCGGCCTGGTCGCGCCGGCGGGCGAGCGCCCCGGCGGGCGCGGTCCCAACGCCGCCCTGTACGGCGTGAACCCGGCGAGCGCCTACGTCGCCGGGCTGGAGGTGCTCCCCGGCAGCGTGACCGCCGGGGTCGCCGACATAACGGGCAACGTCATCGCCGAGGTCACCGTCGACCCCAGTGACGCGGGCGACCCGGTCCACGTGGTCCATCAGGCGGTCCTGCGCGCGTGCGAGACGGCGGACGTCGAGGTCTCGCGGCTGCGCTACTTCGTGATCGGCACCCGTGGCGTGGTCGACCCGGCCACCGGCGACGTCCGCTACTCCGTCGACCTGCCGGCCTGGCACGTCGGCGTCCTGGCCGGGCTGCGCCGCCTGTTCGGCGACTGCGTGATCATCGAGAACGACGTCAACCTCGCCGCGCTCGCGGAGCAGCGGCACGGCGCGGCGCGCGGAGTGGACGACTTCGCCATCCTGTGGACCGGCGTCGGCCAGGGGCTCGGCGTCATGCTCGGCGGGCGGCTGCACCGCGGCATCACCGGAGGCGCGGGCGAGATCGGCTGGCTCCCGGTGCCGGGCCAGCCGCTGCCCAGCGACGTCACCGTGCCGCAGAGCGGCTCCTTCCAGCGCCTCGTCGGAGGAGACGCGCTGCGGAGGCTCGCCCGGCTGCACGGCCTCCCCGGCGGGGACGAGATGGCCGGCCTGGTCCGGGCCGCGTTCGCCACCGGCAACGACGGATTCGTCGACGACCTCGCGGCCCGCCTGGCCGTCGGCGTCGCCGCGGTGTCCGTGGTGCTCGATCCGGGTCTCGTCGTGCTCGGCGGCGACATCGGGCGGGCCGGTGGCCCGGAGCTGGCCGCTCGGGTCGAGGAGGCCGTGGCCCGCGTGTGCCCGAGCCGGACGGCGGTCGTGGTGACCGAGGTCGAGGGGAACACGGTGCTCCGCGGCGCGATCGTCGCGGCGCTGGACCGCGCCAGGGACGAGGTCTTCTCGGACACCGTGTGACGGTAGGTTGCTGGTCATGCCTGATTCTTTGCGCGAATGCTCCATCATGCCGGTAATCGACGTCGATGGGCCAGGCCCCGTGGTGCTGATCTCCGACGTCCGCGTCACCGCGATCCCCGTGGCCGAGTGTGGTGAGCCACTGCGCGACGTCCGGGAGGTGCTGCGGGTGGACCGGCGGCTGGCCGATCCCGACGGCGCCTTCGCCCACCTGCGGGAAGGGTTGCTGGAACGGCTGGGCGAGGCAGACCGTCGCCTGCCCTCCGGAGTCCATCTCGTGGTGGTCGAGGGTTACCGGCCCCCGGTCCTGCAGACCCGCTACTTCGAGGAGTACAAGGACGAGCTTCGCGGGCTGTTCCCGGAGATGTCGGCGCAGCAGTTGCACACCGCGGCGAGCAGATACGTGTCGCCCATCGAGGTGGCGCCGCACACCGCGGGAGCGGCCGTGGACCTCACGCTCTGCGACGACGACGGGGTGGAGCTCGACATGGGCACCGCCGTCAACGCGACGCCCGAGCAGAGTGACGGCGCCTGCTACACGGCGTCGCCGCTGATCGGCGCCGAGGCCCGGCGCAACCGCGAGACGATGCGCGCGGCCCTGGAGCCGGCCGGGCTGGTGAACTACCCCACCGAGTGGTGGCACTGGTCGTACGGCGACCGCTACTGGGCCATGACGACGGGCGCGGACGCCGCGATCTACGGCCCCGTCACCCTCTGACCGCGCAGCCCCTCTCCACCCGGCCGCACCACGCCGCCGGGTCACCCCTCCGCGCCGGACTCGCTGTCAGGACGCCTCGCCCGGCCGCCTTCTTCGCCGTGCCGGGTCAGCCGCGGATGCGCAGCCCCCGGGGGGTGGGATGGAACCCGGCCGCCTCCAGGGCGGCGGCGAGTGGCGACTCCGTGATGGCAGCGCCGTCCGCCCTCTCGACGGTGAGCTTGCCCAGCGCGCCCTCCCGCACGGAGACGGCCAGGGCCTGTACGGCGGGGCGCAGATCATCGTCGGCCCCGAAGGAGAGCAGGGTCTTCCCGCCGCGCTCGACGTAGAGCACGAGCCGGCCCTCCACCAGCACCACCAGGGCCCCCGCCTTACGGCCGGGCTTGTGGGTCACGTCGTCACCCCGATCCGGCCACGGCAGGGCGGCGCCGTAGGGGTTGGCCGGGTCGGTCGCGGCCAGCACGATCACCCGGCGGGGGACCGCCCGCGGCGGGGCCGCCCACGGGTCGTCCGGGACGGCGGCGGTGAACGCGGTGGTGAGACCGGCATCGGGACCCGCATCGGGACCGGCGGCGGCGCCGGCCGTCGCACGCATGCGGTCGACCGCGCCCGGCAGGGCGAACTGGGCGCCGCCGAGGCCCTCGACGAAGTATCCCCGCCGGCACCGGCCGCTCTCCTCGAAGGCCCGCAACACCGGGTAGACGGAGGAGAAGCCGCCGGGCAGCCGCTCCGCGGTGATCCCCCCGCGGGTCAGCACGCCGTGCCGCTCCAGCAGCACCTCGGCCTGCGCGTGCGCCCGCTGCGTGGCGTCCGGCGACGGCGATGGGAGCAGCCACCAGCGGCCGCTGACCGTCGGCGGGCCGCTCCTCGTCGGCAGCACCGCTCGCCGTCGGCGCGTCGGAGCGGGCCGGTGCGCGGGCCTGCCGGTGCCCAGCGTCGAGCGGAGAGGGGCGAGCGTGTCACCGGTGACGCGGCCCGCCCAGACGAGATCCCACAGCGCCGCGGCGAGCGTCGCGTCGTCCGGTACGGCGAGCCCGGAAGCAGTGGACGCGCGTGCGGTGGACACGGGTTCAGCGGACACGGGCTCAGGGGACGCGGCCTTGGTTGACACGGCCTTGGTTGACACGGCCTTGGTTGACACGGCCTTGGTGGGCACGGGTCCGGTGGGTGCGACGCCCGGCGGCGTCGACGCCATCCGGTTGGACAGCTCGCGGAAGAACAGTGCCCCGCCGCCGGAGAGGATCTCCATCACCCGCTCGTGCACGGGGGTCATGGTGATCTCGGCGGGCGCCGGCATCAGGAGGGGAGCGGTGTCCGCGAAGAGCAGCGACACCCAGCCGTCCCCGCCGGGCAGCGAGCCCTGTCCCACCCAGAGCACCTCCCCCGAGGAGGTGAGCTCGTCGAGCAGGGCGGGGGAGTAGCCGGGCACCCGGCCCGGCAGGACCAGTGACTCCAGCGCCGAGGCGGGCACGGCGGAGCCCTGGAGCCGCTCGATCGCGCTGATCAGCGCGTCCATCGACCGGGCGCCCGACGCGAGGGCGGATCGCGGCCGCGCTCCCGGTCCGGCGTCGTCCCGCCCGGTGCCCGAGAGTCCGGTGCCGGACAGGCCGGTGCCGGTCTGCCACGGGGTGCCCGTGCCGCCGGTCGGGCCGCCGGTCGGGCTGCCGGTTGTGCCGGTGGTTGTGCCGGTGGTTGTGCCGGTGGTTGTGATGGTGGGAGCGACGCCATGCCACGCCGGGAGGAACGCGGCGAGCGCCTCGGGCGGCACCGGCTCCACCTCCTTGCGGAGCCGGGCCAGCGACCTGCGCCGCAGCAGCCGCAGCACCCCGGCGTCGCACCACTCCTCCCCCCGGCCGCCCGGACGGAACTCGCCGGAGACCACCCGGCCCGCCGCCGCGAGGCGTCGCAGCGCCCCCTCGGCCACGGCGACGCCCAGGCCGTAGCGGGCGGCGGCGGTCTCGGCGGTGAACGGGCCCCGCGTGCGGGCGTGCCGAGCCACCAGGTCGCCGAGCGGATCGGGAGCGGGGGCGTGCCGGCCGGAGCCGCTCTGCGGGGGAGGCTCCAGGAACTCGTGGGGCACGCCCACGGGCAGCGGGGTTCCGAGGGCGTCGCGCAGCCGCCAGGCGTCCTCGACGGCCGCCCACTGCTCGGCGCCCCCGATCCTGACCCGGATCGCCCGGCGGGCGCTTTCCAGCGCGACCAGCCAGGCGGGGTCGCCCTCGCGCACGGACACGTCCTCGGGCAGCAGCGGGCCGTGAGACCGCAGCAGATCCGCCAGGTCCTCCACGTCACGCAGGGGCCGGTCCAGCCGGGCCAGCTCCCGCTCGGCCTCCGCCGTCACGTCGGGGTCGAGCAGCTCGCGCAGGTCGGCCTGGCCGAGCAGCTCGGCGAGGAGCGCGGTGTCGAGGGCCAGGGCCTGGGCCCGGCGCTCGGCCAGCGGGGCGTCGCCCTCGTACATGAACGCGCCGATGTAGCTGAACAGCAGCGACGCCGCGAACGGGGACGGCTGGGCGGTCTCCACCTCGACCACCCGCACCCGCCGGGCCGCGATGTCGCGCATCAGCCCGAGCAGTCCCGGCAGGTCGAACACGTCCTGCAGACACTCGCGCATGGTCTCCAGCACGATCGGGAACCCGGCGTACCGGCTGGCGACGCCCAGCAGGTGGGCCGCGCGCCGGCGCTGCTGCCACAGCGGCGTCCGCCTGCCGGGGGTGCGGCGCGGCAGCAGCAGGGCGCGGCCGGCGCACTCCCGGAACCGGGCCGCGAACAGGGCCGACCCGCCCAGCTCCTCGGTCACGATCTGCTCGATCTCCTCGGCGTCGAACGCGGCCAGGTCGGTCGGCGCCTCGTCGAGGGTGTCGGGCACGCGCAGCACGATCCCGTCGTCGGAGTGGATCGCCTGCACGTTGACGCCGTACCGCTCGCGCAGCCGGCGCCCGAGCGCGAGCGCCCAGGGGGCGTGGACCCGCGCGCCGTACGGGGAGTGGATCACCACCCGCCAGTCGCCCAGCTCGTCGTGGAAACGCTCCACGACCAGCGTCCGGTCGTCCGGGACGTATCCGGTCGCCTCCCGCTGCTCGTCGAGGTAGGAGAGCAGATTGGCCGCGGCGAAGTCGTCGAGCCCGGCCGCCCGCACCCGTCCGTGCGCCGTGTCCGCCGCCGTATTCGCCCCCGTATTCGCGACCGGGCGGCCACGTGTGGCGGACAGCTCCCGCAGGAATGCGCCGATGGCCCGGCCGAGCTCGGCGGGCCGTCCCGGGCTGTCGCCGTGCCAGAACGGGAGCTTGCCGGGCTGACCGGCCGCGGGGGACACGAGCACCCGGTCGGCCGTGATGTCCTCGATGCGCCAGGAGGTGGCCCCCAGCACGAAGACGTCGCCCACGCGGGACTCGTAGACCATCTCCTCGTCCAGTTCGCCCACCCGGGAGGACTTCTCACCCACGAGGAAGACGCCGAACAGGCCGCGATCGGGAATCGTCCCGCCGTTGGTCACCGCGAGCCGCTGGGCGCCCGGGCGGCCCCGCAGCGTCCCGGTCACGCGGTCCCAGACGATCCGCGGCCGGAGCTCGGCGAACTCCTCACTGGGATAGCGCCCGGCCAGCATGTCGAGGGTCGCCTCAAGGGCGCCGCGGGGCAGCGTGGCGTAGGGCGCGGCACGGCGGACCACGGCCTCCAGCTCGTCGACGGTCCACTCGTCCAGCGCCGTCATCGCGACGATCTGCTGAGCCAGCACGTCGAGCGGGTTGCGGGGATAACGGAGCTCCTCGATCCGCCCGTCGCGCATGCGTTCGGCCACCACCGCCGTCTGGACCAGGTCGCCCCGATACTTGGGGAAGATGACCCCTCGGGAGACGGCCCCCACCTGGTGTCCCGCCCGGCCGATGCGCTGCAGCCCGCTCGCCACACTGGGCGGCGCCTCGACGCAGGCGACCAGGTCGACCGAGCCCATGTCGATGCCGAGCTCCAGGCTGGAGGTCGCCACGACGGCGGGCAGGCGGCCGGATTTCAGCGCCTCCTCGATCTGGGCGCGCTCCTCCTTCGACACCGATCCGTGGTGTGCCCGGACCACCTCGGGGACGACCCCCGCCGACGCCCCCGCCTGGGCCATCAGCTCCGCCGGCATCGCGGGAGGCCCGACCAGGCCGCCCGGGCCGTCCGGGGTGTCCGGGCCGCGCCCGGCGGACCACTGCTCATGGAGCTCGCCGAATGCGGCCGACCAGTGCTCCGGGTCGCCCTCCGGCGGTCGCTCCGCGGCGGCACGCCGCTCCCAGGCGAGCTCGTTGAGCCGGGTGCACAGCCGCTCCGACAGCCGCCTGGAGTTCGCGAAGACGATGGTGGACCGGTGTGCCTCGATCAGATCGAGCAGGTGCTGCTCGACGTGGGGCCAGATGCTCCGCCGGTGCTCGGACGGCTCGCCGTCCGAGCCGGGCGGCGGCGGGGCGAGCTCCGTCATGTCCTCGACGGGGACGACCACGTCGACCTCGATGACCTTCTCCGAGGGCGGCTGCACCACCGTGGCCGGGCGTGCGCCGCCGAGGAAGGCCGCCACCTCGGTCACCGGACGTACCGTCGCGGACAGCCCGATCCGCTGCGCAGGCCGGGGCAGCAGGGCGTCGAGCCGCTCCAGGGTCAGCGCGAGGTGGGCGCCCCGCTTCGTGGCCGCGACGGCGTGGACCTCGTCGACGATCACCGTCTCGACGCCGCGCAGCGCCTCGCGGGCCTGCGAGGTGAGGATCAGGAACAGCGACTCGGGCGTCGTGATGAGGATGTCCGAGGGCCGGGCCGCGAAGCGGCGGCGCTCGTCCGCGGCGGTGTCTCCCGACCGGATGGCCACGGAGATCTCCGGCGCGGGGAGCCCTAACCGCAGAGCCGTCTGCCGGATGCCCGTCAGGGGGGCCCGGAGGTTGCGCTCCACGTCGACGGCGAGCGCCTTGAGCGGCGAGACGTACACCACCCGGCACAGCCGCCCGGGCTCCGCGCCGCCGCTCCGCCCGGCCGGCCGGCCGGGTCGCCCGCCCGCGGGGCCGTCGGCGGGCGGCCGGGCCGGCTGCTCGGCCCCCTCGGCGTGCTCGACCGCCAGGCGGTCGATCGCCCAGAGGAACGCGGCCAGCGTCTTTCCGGACCCGGTGGGCGCCACGACCAGCGTGTTGTCCCCGCGGGCGATGGACGACCAGGCGCCCTCCTGGGCGGCGGTGGGCGCGGCGAAGGCGCCGGTGAACCACTGCCGCGTCACCGTGCTGAAGTCGTCGAGCGCGCTCACTCGCCCATCATGCATCCGGCCACCGACAGAAAACGCCACTCCCCGTGTGGTGCGGGCGCGATCCGCCGGTACGGCGGGGGCGTCCTGGTCCGGATCCCGCTCGAATACGACAATGCGACGTATGGACATCGATTACGCGGGCATCGAGGCCGAGCGCGCGCGCATCCGCGAGCGCTACCTCAGCGAAGATCGTGCCGCGAGCAGCGCGCGGGGCCTGCATCACTTCGCACTGATCTCGTCGGACGTCGGGCGGACGATCCGCTTCTATCACGAACTCCTCGAGTTCCCGCTCACCGAGATCTTCGAGAACCGCGACTACCAGGGCTCCAACCACTTCTTCTTCGACATCGGCAACGGCAACCTGCTGGCGTTCTTCGACCTGCCCGGCCTCGACCTCGGGCCCTACCAGGAGGTGCTCGGCGGGCTGCACCACATCGCCATCTCGGTCGACCGGCCGACCTGGGAACGGCTGCGCGGCAAGCTCGACGCCGCGGGCGTGCCGTACCAGGAGGAGAGCGGGAGCTCCCTCTACTTCAGGGACCCGGACGGAGCGCGTCTGGAACTGCTCGCCGACCCGCTCGGAGAGATGTACGGCACGCGCGTGATGTGACGCCGTCCGGGCTCGCGCCGGGGCCGCCGCCCCCCGGGCGAGCCGCGTGACCGGCGTTGGGGGGCCGGACGCCTCCGGGGCGGGCGATACTTGACGTATGCGTCTCACCGACTTCTGGAACCGGATGTACCGCCACTTCGGGGAGGCGTACGCGGAGTCGTGGGCCAAGGACTACGTCCTCGCCGGGCTCGGCGGGCGGACGGTGGAGCAGGCCCTCGCGGAGGGCCTGTCGGCCAAGCAGGTCTGGCAGGCCGTGTGCCAGGAGGTCGAGGTCGAGCCCAGGCTCCGCTGACCCGCCCCAGAACCGCCGCTCATATCCCCAGAATCGCTCCAGAACCGCCTTCAGTGAATGCCGGGCAACCACTTGAACGTCAGTTGAGTGGTTGTTACCGTGTTGAACGGATGAGCGGAGGAAAACCATGAGCGGAGACGACGGGCTGTCGCCGGACCAGGCGGTACGGGAGATCGGACGGGTCGACCGGCGGGTCGGTGAGGCGTCCCGAGGGCCGGGCCGGATGTTCCTGATCCTGGGGCTCGCCACGGTCGTCTACTGGCCGGCGATGTTCCTCGGAAGCGGCCCCATGCCGCTCGTCGCGGGCGGGGGGTGGGTCGTCCTCACGATCGCGACGTCCGTCTACTGGTGGCGTCAGGACGTCTACTCCCACCGCCTGATGAAGGTCAACCGGCAGATCACGGTCGCCTATGTGGCCGCCAGCCTGGTCACCTTCGCGGCCGGCGCGTTCCTGATGCCCGAGCGGCCGACGACCGGCTGGGCCGCCCTCATCGTCGGGCTGGCCGTGATCACGGGGGTGCCGCCGCTCTACGCGGCCTGGCGTCTGATGAGGACGCGATGAGCGCCCATCCGCGGCACGAGCTGGACGACCTCATCCACGCGCCCGTCCGGCTGTCGATCATGGCGGCGCTCGCGGCCTCGGAGAAGGCGGACTTCCGCTTCCTGCGAGATGCCATCGAGGTCAGCGACTCCCTGCTCAGCAAACACATCCTCACCCTCGAAGAGGCGGGATACGTCCGCGTGGACAAGACCTTCGTCGGAAAGCGAGGGCGCACCTGGCTCTCCCTGACCGAGCGCGGACGGGCCGCCTTCGACACCTATGTCGGTGTGCTCCGGCGGATCACTGAAGGGACCCCCCGTGCTTGAGATCGACGACCTGCGCAAACGATACGGCGACACCGTCGCGCTCGACGGCGTCGGCTTCACCGTACGGCCAGGCGAGCTTTTCGGCTTCGTCGGGGCGAACGGCGCCGGCAAGACGACCACGATGCGCATCATCATGGGCGTGCTGCGGGCCGACTCGGGCGAGGTGCGCCTGTCCGGCCGCCCGGTCACGTACGAGGATCGCCGCGCGTTCGGCTACATGCCGGAGGAGCGCGGGCTCTACCAGAAGATGCGGGCCGCCGAGCAGGTGGAATACTTCGGCAGGCTCCACGGCCTCACGCCGGCCGCGGCCAGGACGGCGGCGTCGGGCCTGCTGGAGCGGCTCGGCCTCGCCGACCGGCGTGACGAGGCCGTCCAGGCGCTGTCCCTGGGAAACCAGCAGCGGGTCCAGCTCGCGGTGGCGCTGGTGCACGATCCGGCCGTCCTCGTGCTCGACGAGCCGTTCTCCGGGCTCGACCCCCTCGCCGTCGACGCGCTGGCCGAGGCGCTGAAGGACCGCGCCGCCGCGGGCGTGCCGGTGATCTTCTCCAGTCACCAGCTCGATCTGGTCGAACGGCTCTGCGACTCGGTGGGGATAATCTCCGCCGGGCGCGTGGTCGCGTCCGGCCCCGTGGAGGAGCTGAGAGAGCGGGAGGGCCGCCGGCTGCTCAAGGTGGTCGTCCGGGGCGCGCCGCCCGGCTGGGCCGACGGCCTGCCGGGCCGGGTCACTCAGGACGGCGAGCGCCAGGTGCTGCTCAGCGAGGGCGGCGACGACCAGGAGATCCTCCACGCCGCCGTACGGGCCGGCCGGGTGGAGCACTTCGGCTGGCAGCGCCCGACGCTCACGGAGATCTTCAGGGAGGCGGTGGCGTGAACGCGATGTGGCTGGTGGCGCGGCGGGAGATCCGTACCCGCGTCAGGACCGGGTCGTTCCTGGTCAGCCTCGCGATCACCGTGGTGATCGTGGCCGTCCTTCCCTTCGTCCCGAAGTTCTTCGACGGTCACGACGACTACGACGTGGGCGTCGTCGGGACCGCTCCCGCTGCGGTCGCCCAGGTCAAGTTCCATCAGTATCCGGACGAGGCGGCCGCGCGGAAGGCGGTGACCGGCGGGGACGTCGACGCGGCGCTCGTCGACGACCGGAAGGTCCTGGCCGAGGGGCAGCTGGACACCCGGCTCGGCCTGCTGCTGGAGAACGCCCACCGCGAGGCCCGGCTGCGCGCGAGCGGCGTGACGATCACCCCGCTCACCGTCGAGTCGCTCGCGGCGGACGCCCGGTATCGGCAGGTGCGCACCGGTATCGCCATGCTGCTGGTCATGGTGCTCTTCTTCCTGAACATCTACTCGGCGATGTTCGTCGCCATGGGCGTGGTCGAGGAGAAGGGCAGCCGGATCGTCGAGATCCTCCTCACGTCCCTGCGTCCCTGGCAGCTTCTGGGCGGGAAGATCATCGGGCTGGGCGTGCTCGGGCTGATCAACCTGGGGGTCGTCATAGGCGTGGGGCTCGCCGCGTCCGTCCCGGCCGGTCTCGCCCCGGACCTCCCTCCGGGGATGGCCGGGATCGTGGCGGGCACGGTCGTCTGGTTCGTGCTCGGGTACGCCTTCTTCGCCGCGATGGCCGCGGCCTTCGGCTCGCTGGTCTCCCGTCAGGAGGAGGTCGGCAGCGTGCTGTCGCCGATGACCATGCTCATGACGATCACCTACCTGGTGGCCTACTTCGCGGCCATCGAGCCGGCCGGATCGGTCGCCCGGATCCTGTCCCTCATCCCGCCGTTCTCCTCGATGGTCATGCCGGTCCGCTCCGCGGCCAGTGTCGTGCCGTTCGGGGAGGTCGCCCTGGCCGTCGCGCTGATGCTGGTGGCGACGGTCGCGGTCCTGTTCGGCGGGGCCCGCGTCTACGAGGGGGCGGTGCTCCGCACCGGCGCCCGGGTGAGGTTGCGCGAGGCGCTCGGCTGACGCTCCGCGAGGCGGCGCGTTTCCGCTGTGATCGAACAGCCGTTCGGCTATAGTGGGACGCGTCGCCGCAGGGGTGCGGCAGGCCGGTCGCTCTCGCCCATGCGTGATGCGGGAAGCCGGGAAAATGTCAGTGGCACCCCGTAGTTTTTCGGTGACCGGCTAGACGACACCCCCAGGGGGCACCCAATGGCAATCACTGACCGCGAGAAGGCCCTTGAGACCGCCCTCGCACAGATCGAGCGGCAGTTCGGCAAGGGCTCCGTCATGCGCCTCGGTGACGACGCGCGGGCCCCGGTCGAGGTCATCCCCACCGGCTCGATCTCCCTCGACGTCGCCCTCGGCATCGGCGGTTATCCCCGGGGCCGGATCGTCGAGGTCTACGGGCCGGAGTCCTCCGGAAAGACCACGGTCTCGCTGCACGCCGTCGCCAACGCCCAGCGGGGCGGCGGGATCGCGGCCTTCATCGACGCCGAGCACGCGCTCGACCCCGAGTACGCGAAGAAGCTGGGCGTCGACGTCGACGCCCTCCTGGTCTCCCAGCCCGACACCGGTGAGCAGGCCCTCGAGATCGCCGACATGCTGATCCGCTCGGGCGCGGTGGACATCATCGTCATCGACTCGGTGGCCGCGCTGGTGCCCAAGGCCGAGATCGAGGGCGAGATGGGCGACAGTCACGTCGGCCTGCAGGCCCGCCTGATGTCCCAGGCCCTGCGTAAGATCGCGGGCGCGCTCAACCAGACCCGGACGACTGCGATCTTCATCAACCAGCTGCGCGAGAAGATCGGCGTGATGTTCGGCTCGCCCGAGACCACCACCGGTGGCAAGGCGCTGAAGTTCTACGCCTCCGTCCGCCTCGACGTCCGGCGGATCGAGACCCTCAAGGACGGCACCGAGCCGGTCGGCAACCGCACCCGGGTGAAGGTGGTCAAGAACAAGATGGCCCCGCCCTTCCGGCAGGCCGATTTCGACATCCTCTACGGAGCCGGCATCTCCCGTGAGGGCGGCCTGATCGACATGGGCGTCGAGCACGGGTTCGTGCGCAAGGCCGGCGCCTGGTACACGTACGAGGGCGACCAGCTGGGCCAGGGCAAGGAGAACGCCCGTAACTTCCTGAAGAACAACCCGGACATCGCCAACGAGATCGAGAAGAAGATCAAGGAGAAGCTGGGGGTCGGGCCGCGTCTCGACGTCCCCGGCGACACCCCGCCCGCTCCGCCGGCTCCCGCCGCCGCGCCCTCCGGGCGGGGGTCGAAGAGCGCTGCCGCGCCCAAGCCCGGTGACGTCTGATCGCGGCCATGCGGCGGGATGAGATTCCCCGGCCGGGCGAGCCCCGGCCGGGGGACTGGACCTCCGGCCCGTGGAGCCCGGTGGAGCCTCACGGCGCCGAGCCGGGGCGGGGCCGCCGGCGCGAGCGCTCGGGGTGGTTTCCGGACGGACCGGCGGAGTATCCGCCGCCCGCCGAGGAGCCGGACTTCAGGGAGCCCGACTTCAGGGAGCCCGACTTCAGGGAGCCCGACTTCAGGGAGCCCGACTCCAGAAAGCAGGCTTCCAGAAAGCGGGTCTCCGAGGAGCCGGACGCCGATCCGGAGTCGGTGGCGAGGGCGATCTGTCTCAGGCTGCTGACCATGGCGCCGCGGACCCGGGCCCAGCTCGCCGATGCCCTGCGCCGGCGTGCGGTGCCGGAGTGGGCGGCGGAGTCCGTGCTCGAACGGTTCTCCGAGGTCGGGCTCATCGACGACGAGGCGTTCGCGGCGGCCTGGGTCAGCTCCCGTCACGCCGGCCGCGGCCTGGCCCGCCGCGCGCTCGCGCAGGAGCTGCGGCATCGCGGGGTCGACGAGGAGACGGTCAAGGAGGCGGTCGACCAGCTCGATCCGGAGCAGGAGGCCGAGACCGCCCGTGCTCTGGTGCGCCGGAAGCTCGCCACCACCCGCGGCGCGGATCCCCAGGCCAGGATCCGGAGACTGGCCGGGATGCTGGCGCGGAAGGGCTACTCGCCGGGCCTGGCGTTCCGGATCGTCCGTGAGGCGCTGGAAGCGGAGGGCGTCGAGCCGGAAGATCTCCCTGACGGCCCGATATGACTGAGAACACCGGTCGAATGTCGCTTGACAGGCCACCTTTGCTTGCTCGTTACCTCTCTGACGCTTAATCTCGACCGGAGTGAGGAGTTACCCCGCAGCCGCGGTTTCCCAATAACGGTGCACGACGGACGAGACAAGTTGACGGGCCTTCGGGCCCATACCGCGACGCCCCTTCCGGTGCCGGTGGGAGCGCGACGATATTTGTCCTGGTGACGCCACCGGGTCTGGCCGTGCTGCGCGTGTGACCCCTCGTCGGGAGACTCTTAGTGAGGCGAGAGGGGTGAGCGAGCATGAACGCGATCGTGATCATTCTGGCGGTTGCGGTGGTGTTGTTGGCTCTCGTTGTGATCGCCGCCCTTGTCATAGTGGTCCGCCGCACCAGCGGCATGGCTCCGGCCGCCGGTCCGACCCCGGAGCAGCTGGCCGAGGTCAAGTCCATGGTCAACGAGGAGCTTGAGCAGGCGCGGCGCGACGCCGAGCAGATCCGCAGCAAGGCGGAGCAGGAGGCGGGAGAGATCCTCCGCAGGTCGGAGGGCCTGGCCGAAAACGCGGCCTCCATGCGCAAGGAGGTCGAGGACGAGTCCCGCCTCCTCAAGAGCGAGCTCAAGGAGCTCAGGTCCGATCTCGAACGCCGGGAGAGCCGGCTGGCCGAGCGGGAGCAGCGCCTCGACGAGGAGGCCCGGCGGCAGGCCGAGCGGGCGCGCAAGCTCGCCGAGACCGAGACCGAGCTGGCGGATCGCCGTGAGGACCTGGAGCGGGTCGGGGAACGGCGCAGGGAGATCTTGGAGCGGGTCGCCGGCCTCACCGCCGACCAGGCCAAGGGCGAGCTGGTCAAGGAGATCGAGAACCAGGCCAAGCGCGAGGCGGCGCTGATCGTCCGGGAGATCGAGAGCGAGGCCCGCAAGGAGGGCGAGAAGCGCGCCTGCAAGATCGTGACGCTGGCGGTTCAGCGGGTGGCGACCGAGCAGACCGCCGAGTCGGTGGTGAGCGTGCTGCACCTGCCCGGCGATGAGATGAAGGGCCGCATCATCGGCCGGGAGGGCCGCAACATCCGGGCCTTCGAGTCCACCACCGGCGTCAACCTGATCATCGACGACACCCCCGAGGCCGTGCTGCTGTCCTGCTTCGACCCGGTGCGCCGGGAGACGGCCCGGCTGACGCTGGAGAAGCTCGTCCTCGACGGGCGCATCCACCCCCAGCGCATCGAGGAGGCGCACGAGCGCAGCAAGGCCGAGGTGCGCGACCTGTGCGTGCGCGCCGGTGAGGACGCCCTCGTCGAGCTCGGCATCACCGAGATGCACCCCGAGCTGGTCACGCTGCTCGGCCAGCTGCGCTACCGCACGTCCTACGGGCAGAACGTGCTGAAGCACCTGATCGAGTCGGCCCACATCGCCGGCATCATGGCCGCCGAGCTGCGGCTCGACCGCGACCTGGTGAAGCGGTGCGCCCTCCTTCACGACATCGGCAAGGCGCTGACCCACGAGGTCGAGGGCAGTCACGCCATGATCGGCGCGGAGATCGCCCGGCGCTACGGCGAGATTGAGGACGTCGTCCACGCCATCGAGGCCCATCACAACGAGGTCGAGGTCCGCACGGTCGAGGCCGTCCTGACCCAGGCGGCCGACGCCATCAGCGGCAGCCGCCCCGGTGCCCGGCGCGAGTCGCTGGAGGCGTACGTCAAGCGGCTGGAGCGGCTGGAGGAGATCGCCCAGTCCTACGACGGGGTCGAGAAGGTGTTCGCCATGCAGGCCGGCCGGGAGATCAGGGTCATGGTCCGGCCCGACGGGGTCGACGACATCCAGGCCCAGGTCATCGCCAGGGACGTGGCCAAGCAGGTCGAGGAGGAGCTGACCTACCCCGGCCAGATCCGGATCACGGTCGTCCGGGAGTCGCGGGCCACCGAGTTCGCCCGCTGACGTCCGGTCCGATCAGGCGGGGTCGCGGGCCGCGGCCCCGTCCAGGGCCGGGGGAGAGGCGTACCGGGTGGCGAGCACGCCGAGGTGGTCGATGACGGCCCGCTTCCAGGTCCCGTCGTCGAACATGTGCCGCAGCGCCTCGTTCACCTGGTCGCGCAGCCCGGGGGACGCCGTGCGGATGCCGTACCGGTCGCTCTCCAGCGGCCTGCCGCTGAACCGGAACCTCCCTGGATACTGTGCCTCCAGCCCGGCCAGCACGGGCGCCTCGGCCACGATGGCGTCGGTCCTGCCGTCCGTGAGCAGCGGTGCGCACGCCGCCGGCACGTTGGCCTGGGCGAGGAACAGCTTCTTCCAGGTGTCGCCGAATCTCGCGACGAGCCGCCGGGAGGAGCCCGCCGTGCCGCACACCCGTTTGCGCGCCAGGTCGCGGATCCGGGTGATGGACAGATCACCGGCCCGTACGAGCACTTCGGTGCTGGTCACGAGGTAGGGGCCCGCCACCGGGCCGGGCGCCCGGCCGATCGGGGCCCCGAGCACCAGGTCGGCTCCGGCCGGGTCGAGCGTGTAGTGGAGCTGGTCGTCGCGGTAGCCCAGATCCCGGGCGACGTACTGCGCCACCGCGATGTCGAAACCGGCGAACGAGCCGTCGGGCAGGCGGGTGACGAGGCCGGGCCGTCCCGGCTGCACGGCGATGACGAGGCCGCCGTCGTCCCCGCACGAGGTGGTCAGGAACGCGGCGGCCAGGCACGACACCACGGCAACGACACGCCACACGCCGCCCAATATCGGGCGGGCGGACGGGACGCCGCCACCAGCGACACGGCAAAGTTCCCTTGACCCGGCCGGACGACCCCGCCGGCCAGGCCGCCCGGAGGGGGCCGATCCCGGCGGGCGGGGATCTCAGCGGGCGAGGGTCACCTCGTCCCCGGCCGCGCCCTCCGGTACGGCGGGAACGGCGGTGGACCTGGGGCTGCGCCGGGAGCGCCGTTCGAGCCAGGTGGCCAGATAACCCAGGGCGAGGTTGATCGCGATGTAGATGGCCGCGATGACGATGACCGAGGGGATCAGATTGGAGAAGTTGGCCGGCACCACCCGGGCCCCGGCGTTCAGCAGGTCGGCGTAGGCCACGATGAACCCGAGCGCGGTGTCCTTGAGCAGCACGACGAGCTGGCTGACGATGGCCGGCATCATCGCCGTCACCGCCTGCGGCAGCAGGATCAGCCGCATGACCTGGTTCTTCCGCAGGCCCATGGCATAGCCCGCCTCGGCCTGGCCCTTGGGCACCGCCAGGATCCCGGCCCTGACGATCTCCGCCAGGACCGAGCCGTTGTAGAGCATCAGCCCGAAGACCACGGCCGTGAACTCCGTCACGATCAGCCCGGCGAGGCTGCCGCCGTACTGCGCGAAGAAGATCAGCATGAGCAGCGGGATCGCCCGGAAGACCTCGACGACCACGCCCGCCGGGATCCGCACCCATCGATGCTCAGACAGGCGGCCGATGCCGAACACGGCGCCGAAGACCAGGGCCAGCACGGCGGCCACGGCCGCCGCCGACAGCGTGTTGCGCAGACCGGGGAGGATCAGCTCGGTCCAGGTGTCGGCCTCCAGGAACGGCCGCCAGAGCTTGCCGTTCCACTGGCCCTTCTCGTCGAACTTGGCCCAGACGAGATAGGCCACGAGCAGCAGGGCCGCACCGAACAGCAGCGTGAGGACGTTGTTGCGGAGCCGGGTGCGCGGGCCGGGCGCGTCGTACAGGACCGTGGCCCGGCCCGTCCCGGTCGCCGCGCTCATCGGGCCACCGCCAGGCGCCGGGACAGCCAGCCGAACAGCAGGCCGACGGGGAGGGTCAGCACGACGAACCCGGCGGCGAAGCCCAGGAACAGCGGGATCACGGCGTCTCCGTGGGCGTCGAAGAGGTTCTTCATGCGCAGCGCCGCCTCGGCGACGCCGATGGCCGCGGCGACCGTGGTGTTCTTGGTCAGCGCGATCAGCAGGCTGCCGAGCGGCGCGATGACCGCCCGCACCGCCTGGGGGAGGATCACCAGGCGGAGCGTCTGCAGGAACGTCAGCCCGATCGACCTGGCCGCCTCCGCCTGCCCCATCGGCACCGTGTTGACGCCGGAGCGGATCACCTCGCAGACGAAAGCGGCGGTGTACGCGGACAGCCCGATCGTGGACAACCAGAAGTTGTTGACCGACAGGTCGTCCCGGGAGAACTGGACGTCCATCACCGTGCCGAGGCCGAGGCCGCAGAAGACGATGATCAGGGTCAGCGGGGTGTTGCGCAGGACGTTGACGTAGATCGCGGCGGCCGCCCGCAGGACGGGCAGGGGGCTGACCCGCATGGCCGCGAGCACGGTCCCCCAGGCCAGCGCGATCAGCCCGCTGATGACCGTGAGCCGCACCGTCAGCCAGAAGGCGTGCAGGATGACGGGAAGCTCATCGACGACGGCCTCCACCGCGACCTCCTCTCAGCCCGCCGGGCGTCAGTAGCGCTCCAGAGGAGGCGGGGTGGCGAAGAACTTGCCGAACTCGCCGAGGTTGGCGTCGACGATCTTCCGCCAGGTTCCGTCCTTGAACATCTTATCCAGCGCGTTGTTGATCGCGTCGCGCCCGGCCTTGTCGTCCATCTTCAGCCCGACGCCGTACTTCTCGGTCGAGAACGGCTGGCCGACCAGCTTGAACTGACCGGGCAACTGCTTGGCGAAGCCGGCCAGGATGGTCGCGTCGGTGGAGATGGCGTCGACCTGCTTGTTCTGCAACAGCGGCAGGCAGGCGCCGTACCCCTGCTGCTGGGTGAGGTTCTTGGACTCCCAGTCGGGGCCGAACTTGTCCGCGAGCCGCTTGGGCGAGGACGAGCCCTGCGCGCCACAGACCTTCTTGTCCTTAAGCGAGTCCTCGCCGGTGATCGAGGTGTCGTCCGCGCGGACGAGGATGTCCTGCCCCGTCACCAGGTACGGCCCGGCGAAGGAGATCTTCTTCTTGCGCTCATCGGTGATCGAGTAGGTCGCCAGGACCATGTCGACCTGGCCCTGCTGGATGAACGGCTCACGGTTGGCCGACTGGGCCTCCTTGAACGTGATGCCGCTCTCGGGCACCCCGAGCTCCTTGGCGATGTAGCGCGCGACGTCGACGTCCATGCCCTCGTAGGTGCCGTCGGGTTTCTTCAGGCCCCACCCGGGCTGGTCGATCTTGATGCCGATGGTCAGCTTCTTGTCGTCCTTCGCCTTGTCGACGATGGAACTGGCTCCCGAGTTGGCGCAGGCGGTGAGGCTTGTGGCCATGGCCGCGAGCACGAGCATGCAGGTGCCGAATCGCATCTGCGTCACCTTTCGATGGTGGGGGGATCAGCTGTCGGGCTGAGCGGTTCGGTGCGTGGGGATCTGGTCAGTGCGTAAGGATCTTGGAGAGGAAGTCGCGGGCCCGCTCGGTGCCGGGCCGGCTGAAGAACTCCGACGGCTCGCCCTCCTCGACGATCTGGCCGTCGGCCATGAAGACCACCCGGTCGGCGGCCCGGCGGGCGAAACCCATCTCGTGGGTGACGACCATCATCGTCATGCCGTCGCGGGCCAGGCCGATCATGACGTCGAGCACCTCCTGGACCATCTCGGGATCGAGGGCCGAGGTCGGCTCGTCGAAGAGGATCATCTTCGGGTCCATGGCCAGGGCGCGGGCGATCGCCGTCCGCTGCTGCTGGCCGCCGGAGAGCTGGGCCGGATACTTGGCCGCCTGCGACGCGATGCCGACCCGTTCGAGCAGCTCCCTGCCGCGCTGCTCGGCCTGCTGCCGGGGAATCCCGCGGACCTTGATCGGCCCGAGAGTGACGTTCTCCAGGATCGTCTTGTGCGCGAAGAGGTTGAACGACTGGAAGACCATGCCGACCTCGGAACGGAGCTGGGCGAGCGCCCGGCCCTCCGCCGGGAGCTCCCGGCCGTCGAAGGTGATGGTCCCGGAGTCGGCCGTCTCCAGCCTGTTGATCAGTCTGCACAGCGTGGACTTGCCGCCGCCGGAGGGGCCGATGACGACGACCACCTCACCGCGCCGCACGCTCAGATCGATGTCCTTGAGGACGTGCAGCGGTCCGAAATGCTTGTTGACTCCCTCAAGTCTGACTAGCGGGGCGGATCCATCTGTCTCCGTCATGGTCAACAACGTAGGGGCGTCAATAACGACTCGTCACTATTCGGTCGGTACCGATCACATTACGGCCCGGCGTCGGCGGGAACGCGGACGTCCGCGGACCTGTGGACAACCCCTGATCCCGTGCGGAAGCGGGTGGGGGAGCGCCTACGCTTGTAGTGCCATGACTGCGACCACTCAGGGCGCCGAGGACGTGACCCGGACCTACGAGGTGCGGACCTACGGCTGCCAGATGAACGTGCACGACTCCGAGCGCCTGTCGGGGCTGCTGGAGGACGCGGGCTATGTCCGCGCCGCCGAGGGAGACACGGCGGACGTCGTCGTGTTCAACACCTGCGCGGTGCGGGAGAACGCGGACAACCGGCTCTACGGCAACCTGGGCCACCTGCGCCCGATCAAGATGGCGCGCCGGGGCATGCAGATCGCGGTCGGCGGCTGCCTGGCGCAGAAGGACCAGGGCGAGATCGTCCGCAAGGCACCGTGGGTCGACGTGGTCTTCGGCACGCACAACATCGGCTCGCTGCCGGTGCTGCTGGAGCGGGCCCGGGTCGCCGAAGAGGCGCAGGTCGAGATCAGGGAGTCCCTGGAGACCTTCCCCTCCACGCTGCCGAGCAGGCGCGAGTCCGCCTACGCGGCCTGGGTGGCGATCTCGGTCGGATGCAACAACACCTGCACGTTCTGCATCGTCCCGTCGCTGCGCGGCAAGGAGAAGGACCGCCGTCCCGGCGACATCCTCAGCGAGGTCCGGACGCTGGTCGACCAGGGCGTCCTGGAGATCACGCTGCTGGGCCAGAACGTCAACACCTACGGCGTGGAGTTCGGCGACCGGCTGGCCTTCGGCAAGCTGCTGCGGGCCTGCGGCGACGTCGAGGGGCTGGAGCGGGTCCGCTTCACCTCGCCGCATCCGGCGGCCTTCACCGACGACGTGATCGCGGCCATGGCCGAGACGCCGAACGTCATGCACCAGCTCCACATGCCGCTCCAGTCGGGCTCGGACCGGGTCCTGCGGGCGATGCGCCGGTCGTACCGGTCCGACCGCTACCTCGGGATCATCGAGCGGGTCCGCGCCGCCATGCCCGACGCGGCCATCTCGACCGACATCATCGTGGGCTTCCCCGGGGAGACCGAGGACGACTTCCAGCAGACCCTCGACGTCGTACGGCAGGCCCGCTTCGCCAACGCCTTCACGTTCCAGTACTCGATCCGTCCCGGCACCCCCGCCGCCACGATGGACGGCCAGGTGCCCAAGGCGGTCGTCCAGGAGCGGTACGAGCGGCTGGTCGCCCTCCAGGAGGAGATCTCCTGGGCGGAGAACAGGTCCCAGGTCGGGCGCGTCCTGGAGGTGCTGGTCGCCGAGGGCGAGGGCCGCAAGGACGACGCGACCCGGCGGCTGTCGGGACGGGCCGCCGACAACCGCCTCGTCCACCTCGCCGCCGCGGACGCCCGTCCGGGCGACATGGTGACGGTCGAGGTGACCTACGCCGCCCCGCACCACCTGGTCGCCGACAAGGTCATGTCCGTACGGCGGACCCGGGCGGGCGACGCGTGGGAGGCCCGGCAGGGCGCGCCTGAGCGCGGCCGGGCCGTCAGCCTCGGCATGCCGGCCATCGGCCGGCCGGCTCCCGCGCCCGCCGAGCCGTCCGCCTGCTCGGCCGGCTGAGCGCTCCGGCCTCGGAGGCCCGCGTGCCCGGGTCCCACTCCGGAGCCGGCTCCTACGTGAGCCCGGTCAGTTGCCGGTGAGCCGGTCGAGCACCTGGTAGCAGTAGTCCCGGCGCAGGTCGTGGAAGCGCGCGCAGGGATCGCCCGAAGGGCCCGGCGGACCCTGCGGCTCCGCGGACGTTCGTCGCGGCGGGTCCGGTTTGGCCGTGGGCGTCACCCGAGCCCGATCCGCCTCCGCCGGGCGGTGCCGCGCCGTCGCCCGGCTCTCCGGTGATCCTGCGGTCGCGTGCGTCGACGGCGCCGACCGCGTCGACGGCGCCGACCGAGTCGACGGCGCCGACCGCGACTGTGACAACGGCGGCGGCGGCGATGACACGGTGTGCGGCCGGTTGTCCACGTCGCCTCGCCCGGTCCGGGCCGTGGCGGCGAGTGCCGGAGCCGCTGATGTGGAGGAGGCTGGCGTACGGGCGGCTGGTGCGGGCGCGGCGGGCGTAGGCACGGATGCCGTGGGAGGGGCGGTGGAGGGAGCGGCCGGAGCAGGGGCCGGGAGCGGCCCGTCCGCGAGGGCCGCCGCCGGGGGAGCCAGTCCCGGCTGGGAACGCGCGGGCTGGGCGCGCTCCCAGCCGGCGTGTTCGGGCTGAGCGTGTTGGGGCTGAGCGTGTTGGGGCTGAGCGTGTTCGGAAAGGGCGCGTTCGGGAAGGGCCGCGGTCGCGGGATCGGCGGCCGCGACGCCGAGGGGGCCCGCCGGCCGCACCGGCCGCCCGGCCGTCAGGTCATGGGCGCCGGCGCGGCAGGCCAGCACGATCCCGAGCCCGGCGATCGTCACAGTCGCGGTCACGCCCGCCGCCGCGAGCGCCGTACGGCCGCGGGCTCGATCCCGCGCGTGGGGGGAGATGTCCGGCAACGTGGTCACTCTTTCTGGAGACGGCCCGTCGCGCCGTTCGCCGGCGGCGCTACGTCTCGTTCAGTGTGCCGACGCGCCCACCGTCGCGGAGTCGCTTTCCGTGATCAGGTGCTAACAGGAACTCCAGCTCGTGCCGGACTGTCTGTCGCCCGGCGCCGGCGGCCGAGTCACTGACGTCGCCGGAATCGCCTGCGTACACTCATGGTTATGAGCGCCGAGCATGCGCATGAGGCGCGGAACGGCTGAATGTCACCCAGATCGCGACGCTCGACCGACGTGACATCGCGCTGATCCGGCCTCGGCCTGTGCCAACGTTCGCGCTTCTGCCGGAGGCACTTGGCTGATTTGCGGTTTCCACGCAGCGGCGGAGCGCGTGGCGGCCCTCTGGGACCTCCGAAGAGAGGTCCCGGACACCGACTGCCGTCATGGCTGGGTGACCCGCAGGTGTCGTCGTTCGGCCAGCTCCTCCGGGCCGACCACGGTCAGAACCGGTGTGCCCGGCGGCGCGAGCATGGTCACGACCAGCTGCGACTGCGCGTCCGGAAGGTTGTTGGCGCCCTGGTAGTGGATCACGTCGCCGCCGGGCTCGAACAGGGCGTCACCGGCCTTGATCACCCGGGGCGGCTGCCCCTCCAGCTCGAAGAGGATCTCGCCCTGGGTCACGTAGCCGAAGAGCGGCCCGGGGTGCCGGTGCGGCGGCGCGCCGGGGTCGCCGGGCGCCAGGGTGACCCGGATGGTCCTGGCCTCGGCGCCCGCCGGGATCCCGGCCGCCGCCTCCGGCAGGGAGGCGATCACCTCGACGCCCGGGGGCAGGTGCGACTGCTCAGCGTTCATGCGTTCCTCCAAAAAGCGAGTGTTCACACTGAGGACAAGACGACCTCCCCGGATGTGACAGCCCTCCGCGAAGAATCCACCCGGGGCCGTGAGCACCGGCCCGCGCGGGCGGTAGCTTGACGCGCATGGTCCGCGAACTCGTCGTCCTCGGCACATCGAGCGCGGTGCCGACCCGGCACCGCAACCACAACGGTTACCTGCTGCTGTGGGACGGCGAGGGGTTCCTGTTCGACCCCGGGGAGGGCACCCAGCGGCAGATGCTCCACGCGGGCGTCAGCGCCGCCGGCCTGACGTGGCTGTGCGTCACCCACTTCCACGGCGACCACTGCCTGGGTCTGCCGGGGGTGGTGCAGCGCATCGCGCACGACCGGGTGGCGCACGAGGTCCGCGCCGTCTTCCCCGCCGACGGCGCGGCGTACTGGGAGCGGCTGCGCCACGCCACCGCCTTCGGCGACACCTCCGTGATCACGCCGGTGCCGGTGTCCGGGGAGGTCGTACGGATGCCCGCCGGGCCGGTGAGGCTGACCGCGCGCCGGCTGTCCCACCGGATCGAGACGTACGGCTACCGCCTGGACGAGCCGGACGGGCGGCGCATGCTCCCCGCGGAGCTGGCCCGGCGGGGCATCCAGGGGCCCATGGTCGGCAGGCTGGCACGCGAGGGCGCGCTCACGCTCGGCGACGGCACCGTGGTGACGCTCGACGAGTGCAGCGCCCCCCGGCCCGGACAGTCCGCGGCCTTCGTCATGGACACCCGGCTGTGCGACGCGGTGTTCGAACTGGCCCGCGACACCGACCTGCTGGTGATCGAGTCGACCTTCCTGTCGGGTGAGGCGCGGCTCGCCGCCGAGTACGGGCATCTCACGGCCGAGCAGGCCGGTGAGGTGGCGGCGGCCTGCGGGGTCCGCCGGCTGGTGCTGGCGCACTTCTCCGAGCGGTACACGTTCGCCGACGAGCCCCGGTTCGCGGAGGAGGTCCGCAAGGCGTACGACGGCGACCTGGTCGTCGCCCGTGACCTCATGCGCGTCCCCGTGCCCGGGCGGGTGCCCGCGGGCTGACACGCTCGGGTCCCTCCGGGCCGCCGAGGGGTGAAGAATGGGGACATGGCGGAAACCGTGGCGTTCGCGAGCGTGCCGACGAGGATCGGGGACATCCTGGCCGCGGTCACCGAAGACGGGGTGGCGGCCACCATGTGGGGCGACGATCCGGACACCCGGGCGAGGATCGCCGACCGGCTCGGGCTGCCCGTCGCCGACGACCCGGCCCGTACGGCCGAAACCGTCGCCGAGCTGACCGCCTACTTCCGGGGCGAGCTGCGCGAGTTCGGCGTCGCCGTCGACTGGCGGATCATGACGGGGGCCCGGCGCGAGGTGCTCCGCACGCTCCACTCCACCGTCCCGTACGGGCGGGTTGTCACGTATGGCGAGCTGGCCGCGAGGAGCGGCGGCCGCGTCCCGGCGCGCGGGATCGGCTCGATCATGGGCGGCAACCCGATCCCGATCATCGTGCCCTGCCACCGGGTCGTGGCGAGCGACGGCCTCGGCGGTTTCAGCGGGGGCGAGGGCGTGGAGTCCAAGCGCTGGCTCCTGACGCACGAGGGATACCTCCCGCCCACTCTCGACTGGGACATGTGACCTCCCGGCGCTGGGAGACTGGACAGGTGGGACAGCTACCAGTGATCGCCGTCGTGGGCGCCACCGCGGCGGGCAAGTCCGACCTGGCCGTGGAGCTCGCGCTCCGGCTGGACGGCGAGGTGATCAACACCGATTCCATGCAGCTCTACCGCGGCATGGACATCGGGACGGCCAAGCTGTCCCCGGGTGAGCGCCGGGGCGTCCCGCATCACCTGCTCGACATCTGGCCGGTGACGCGGACGGCCAGCGTCGCGGAGTACCAGCGCCTGGCCCGTCCCCTCGTGGACGACCTGCGCGCCCGCGGCCGGGCCGCGATCCTGGCCGGGGGATCCGGGCTGTACGTGCGGGCCCTCCTCGACGACCTGGAGTTCCCCGGCACGGACCCGCGGATCCGCGAGCGCCTGGAGAAGGAGCTGGCCGACGCGGGCCCGGCGCCGCTGCACCTGCGTCTCAGCGGCCTCGACCCGGTGGCCGCGGAGAACATCCTGTCCAGCAACGGCCGCAGGATCGTCCGGGCGCTTGAGGTGATCGAGCTGACCGGCCGTCCCTTCTCCGCCACGATGCCGACGTACGACGCGATGGACGACAGCGTCCAGATCGGCGTCGGCGTCCCGCGGCCGGAGCTGGACCGGCGGATCGAGCTGCGCGTGGCCCGCATGTGGGAGGCGGGCCTGGTGGACGAGGTGCGCGCGCTCGCCGAGCAGGGCCTGGCCGACGGGCGGACGGCGAGCCGGGCGCTCGGCTACGCCCAGGTGCTGCGCTTCCTCGGCGGCGAGTGGACGGAGGAACAGGCCAGGGAGGAGACGGTCCGGGCCACCCGGAGGTTCGCCCGGCGGCAGGAGTCCTGGTTCCGCCGCGACCCCCGCGTGGTCTGGCTGCCGTTCGACGCCCCCGACCTGGCCGGGCGGGCGATCGCGGTGATCGAGGAGCATGACCCTAAACTTGGGTGACATGCGATTCGTCAAGGGCCACGGCACGGGCAACGACTTCGTCGTAGTCCCTGATCCCGATGCGCGACTGGACCTGTCCCCGCGGGATGTCGCCGTCCTGTGCGACCGCCGGGAGGGCATCGGCGCCGACGGCGTCCTGCGGGTCGTGCGGACCAAGCTCTGCCCCGAGGTGGACGCCCTGGCGGGGGAGGCGGAGTGGTTCATGGACTACCGCAACGCCGACGGCAGCGTCGCCGAGATGTGCGGCAACGGTGTGCGGGTCTTCGCCCGTTATCTCGTCGACGCGGGTCTCGCCGCGCCCGGCGAGTTCGGCGTCGCCACCCGTTCCGGCGTCAAGCGGGTACGGCTCGGCGCCGAGGGCGACGTCACCGTGGACATGGGCCGGCCGAAGGTGCTCGGCGACAGCGCGGCGGTCGTCTCAGGCCGCGCCTACCGGGGTCTCAACGTCAACATGGGCAACCCCCACCTCGCCTGCGTGATCGACGACCCGGTGGCCGGGCTCGATCTCACGACCGAGCCCGGCTACGACCGCGCGACCTATCCGGACGGCGTCAACGTCGAGCTGATCAACCTGATCGGCGACCGGACGGTCGCGATGCGCGTGCACGAGCGGGGGTCAGGGGAGACCCTGTCCTGCGGCACCGGCGCGGTCGCCACGGCCGTCGCCGCCGCCCGCGCGGCGGGGGAGACGGAGGGCGTCTGGGCCGTGCGCGTGCGGGGCGGCACGGTCACCGTCACCCTGGACGGCGGGACCAGCTGTCTGTCCGGGCCCGCCGTGCTGGTCGTCTCCGGCGAGTTCCCCGCCGTTCTCTGACGCCACGCCGGTCGCCGCCCTAGTCGCCGTCCCCGGGTGCCCCCGGGTGTCCCCGGAGCCACCTGGCACTCTCGCGGGCCCCGCCTTACCCGGCGCGGGCCCGCGCTGTTTGGGTCATGGTCGCGCAACTGGCAGACTGACTGCCCATGGACGTGGACATCTGGGCCTGGGTCGGCGGCACCCAGCGTGAACTGCACGAGGCGGGCAACACCGGGCTGGCCATGGCGGTGGGCGACGTGCCCGGGCAGACGCTTGAGGGCAGGTTCGCCCAGCTCGACGTCGTCGCGCCGGCCGTCGCGCAGAACGCCGAGGCCATGGGCCGGCCCTGGCTGGAGCTCTTCGCCCGCTACTGGCACCTGCTCGGGCGGGTGGGCGACCGGGCCAACGGCGCGGTCGCGATCGAGGACGCCGCCGCGCTGGCCGAGTTCGCCCGGCGGGCCGACGTCCAGGACTGTCCGTCCGCGCCCGCCGCGGTCGAGACGCTGGCGATGGCCCAGGCCAACACCGACGGCCCCGGCTACGCGAGCACCCGGCTGGCCGCGCTCGGCGCCGCCCTCGACGGCATCGGACCCGACTCGCTCGCCTTCTCCGGTCTCGCCACGCAGTACGTCCTCGCCCTGCTCGACGCCGGCCAGGCCGGAGAGGCCGTCACGTACGCCGAGGCGGCGGTGGAGCGGCTGCGCGGCGCCGAGCGTGAGGCGAGCTGGGAGCTGGGCGCGGCGTCCGCCCGCGCGCTGCTGGCCTCCGGCCGGACGGAGGACGCGCTTGCCGCCCTGGACGCTGCCACCGGGCTCAAGGCGGACGACCCGGTCGCGAAGGACCGCCGCGAGGCCCTGCTGAAGTCGCACGCCCTGATCATCCTCGGCCGCGCCGAGGAGGCGGTCGACGCGCTGCCCGACCTCGACGTGGTGGGCGATCACCCCCGCGAGTGGGTGGAGTGGGCGCGCACCGTCAGGCTGCTCACCGGCAGCGGCTCCATCGCCAACACCTGGCAGCTCGGCCGCATCCTGCGGCAGTGGATCGCCTACTTCGAGACGGTCGGCGGCCACCGCGCCCGGTTCGAGATCGCCCTGACCGCGGGTCACCTCGCCGTCGCCCGGCAGGGTCTGTGGCAGGCCCGCCTGCTCGCCGACTACGCCGAGGCCGTGCTCGCCGACCTCACCTCCACCGAGAGCCTGCCGGAGCGGGTCGCGGAGCTGCGGGCCGCCGTCGACGCCGCCCCCGAACTGCCGCCGCCGGGGCCGCGCGACGAGCTGGTCGCCTACTTCGACGCCGCCGACGGCCGGACCGCCGACCCCGAGCGCTGGGTGGGCTGGTTGTGGCCGCTGTCGGGCACCGACCTTGAGGCCACCCGCCGCCACACGACCACGCTCGGCTTCCTCGGCTTCCCGGAGGCCGGCGCCGACGTCTACTGGAAGACCATCGCCGAGGACGGCGACCCGTCGAACGCCGGCGACGAGGACGTCAACTACCTCACCGGCCTGCTCATCGAGGCCGGTCAGGACGAGCGGGTCGAGCGGCTCGCCGCCCGGCTGCCCGAGACGCGGTCCCACCTCGCGCTGGCCCGCCTCCACCGCGCCCGCGAGCGCTGGGAGGAGACGGCGGCCGAGGCCGAGGCCGCGGTTGCCGCGGAGCCGACCCTGGACGGCCGGCGGCTGTGGTCCGGAGCCGTCCAGCAGCTCGGCGACAACGCCAAGGCCGCCGAGATCCTCCGCCCGCTGCTCGACGGAGAGGAGGGCGAGGAGGAGGACGTCTGGCGGCTCATCGTCCTGTCGACGGCCGTCGAGGACTGGCCGACCGTCCGCGCCGCCGCCGCCAAGCTGGGCATGCCGGTGCAGCCGGGTGAGGGCCCCATCGAGGAGGAGTGGCACCTCGTGCGGGTCATCCTCCCGGCCCCCGACGGCAGCCGCCGTGAGGTCCTCGCCGTCCGGACCGGCCCGGCGACCGCCCGGCTGGCGATCCCGCAGCCGCGCGGCATCGACTACAACGCGGGCGACGTGGTCGTGATCGACCCCCGGCCGCTGGAGCCCGTCCCCGAGGACGAGGAGGAGCGGGAGAGCTTCGTCGTCCCGTTCGGCGCGGTGACGATGCTCAGGCCGGGCGGCTACACCAGCTGGTTCTTCGACGGCGCCGCGCCCTCCGAGGAGGAGTGGGCCGAGTTCAACGAGGTGCTCGCGGAGCGCGGCTGGCCGATGTGGGTCTACAGCGACGAGAACTACCGCGTCACCCATCCCGCCACCGGCGAGCAGCTGCCGGGGGTCTTCGGCTGGATCGCGCTCCCGCCGGCCGCGCGGCCGGCCGATCTCGACGCCGTGCTCGACGACGTCACCGAGCAGTGGTCCCACCCGCTCGCCTGGCTCGACCTGGCCCGCGAGGTCGGCATCGAGGCCGAGCGCCACGAGCGCATCTCCAAGGAGTACGGCCTGTGAGCCGCCCCTCCTGAGCCGCGCTGCCTGAGCCGCGCTGCCTAGGGCTCACTGGGGCTTTCGCCCACCTTCTCGATCGGCCCCGTCCTTCCCGGCGGGGCTGATCTGTCTCACCGGGGCCTTTCGGGCGCGGCCGGTGTGGCTCATCCCGTATGACGGGCCCCGGCCGTCCAGCATCCGGACAACGCCGAGGCGCCGCCGGGCGCGGGCGCCGATCCGGGCCCGGCGGCCGGTCGAGTCGCCGGCGTCGTACGCCGCCCGGCCGCACCCGTTCCCGCCTGCGCGGCGTCCGGCGGCGGTCGCCCGGTGGTCTCGTCCCGCACGTCCGGGTGGCGTACTAACGATCACCAGAAGTCCGTCAGGTTACAAAGATCACCAGACGGTCACGATATGGCCTTTAGGCGGTTTTTTCCCCCACAACTGGGCAGCGCGGCCCTAGCCTCATTGATGTTGTCAAGCAAGCCAAGTGTTGCGCCATACGCAACGCAGTGCGTGTGTGCCCAATGAGGAGTCGTTGGCCCCCCAGCTCTTCATCCACGGCGTTCGGGTCGCCTCCCGGCGTCGTGCTGCGGCGTTTCCGGGAGTCCACACGGCCTCACGGGCGACCGCCAAGTGAGGGGAATCAGCGTGGGCACAGCCGCGATCGAGGTTCGCGGGCTCTGGAAGATCTTCGGCCCCAAGGCGGAGAGGATCATCGACAGCCCCGACGCCGGTCTTGAGCCCGCGGAGCTCCGGGCGAAGACCGGCTGCACGGCCGCCGTCAGAAACGTGAGCTTCGAGGTGCGTCCCGGCGAGGTCTTCGTCGTGATGGGACTGTCCGGCAGCGGCAAGTCGACGCTCGTCCGATGCCTCACGCGGCTGATCGAGCCGACCGCCGGAGAGATCGCCATCGGCGGCCAGGACGTGCGGCGGATGTCGTCGTCCCAGCTGCGGGAGCTGCGCCGGCACCGAGTCAGCATGGTGTTCCAGCACTTCGGGCTGCTGCCGCACCGCCGGGTGGTCGACAACGTGGCGTACGGCCTGGAGATCCAGGGGATCGGCAGGGCCGAGCGGCACGAGAAGGCCCGCCGGATCCTCTCCCTGGTCGGGCTGCAGGGCCACGAGGACTCCTATCCCGAGCAGCTCTCGGGTGGCATGCAGCAGCGGGTCGGCCTCGCACGGGCCCTGGCGGTCGACCCCGAGGTGCTGCTGTTCGACGAGCCGTTCAGCGCGCTCGACCCGCTGATCAGGCGGGACATGCAGGCCGAGGTCATCCGCCTGCACCGCGAGGTCGGCAAGACCATGGTGTTCATCACCCACGACCTGTCCGAGGCGCTCAAACTGGGCGAGCGCATCGCGATCATGCGGGACGGGGAGATCGTGCAGGTCGGCTCCCCGGAGGAGCTGGTGGGCGCCCCCGCGAACGACTACGTCGCCGACTTCGTCCGCGACGTGCCCAAGTCGACCGTTCTGTCGCTGCGGTGGATCTGCCGCGCGCCCGAGCCGGGTGAGCCGCTGGACGGTCCCGAGCTGCCGGCCGACACCGTCATCCACGACGCGGTGCCCGCCGCCATGAGCTCCGCCCGGCCCATCAGGGTGGTCTCCGGCGGCGAGCTCGTCGGCGTCGTCGACCGGGTCGACCTGCTCGGCGCCGTCCGGCGCGACGGCGGTCCGGCCCTCACCGCGTCCGCGGGGGAGGCGTAGTGGTGTCCGCGCCCGTCCAGGCGGCTCCGCCCGTCTCCGCCCCGCCGCGCGCCCGCAGGCTCGTCCGGTGGGCACCCGTGGCGGTCGCCGTCGCCGCCTTCGTTGTGCTCTACGCGGCGTTCCGGAACACGGCCGTCCTGCCCCACGACGACGACGCCACGCTGTTCCACTGGCTCAACGACGCCCGCGACTGGGTGGACGAGAACCGCAACAGCAGCCCGATCTTCCTGTTCGTCGTCAACTACGTCCGCCTGTTCGTGGCCGAGCTCTACACGGGCCTCCAGGGGGCGCTGGACGCGCTCGGCTGGCCCGGGCTGATCGGCCTGATGGGGGGCCTCGGCTGGCTGGCCGGCGGCTGGCGCGTGGCGCTCGTCGCGCTCGCCGGCTTCGGCGGCATCGGCGTGCTGGGCAAGTGGGACGCGAGCGTCGACACGCTGGCCCTGGCCCTCACCGCGGTGCTGTTGTCGCTCCTGGCCGGCATCCCGCTCGGGGTCTGGACCGGTCGCTCCGACCGTGTCCGGCGGGTCGTGACGCCCGTGCTCGACGTCATGCAGATCATGCCGACCTTCTCGTACCTGTCGCCGATCATCCTGCTGTTCCTGATCGGGCCGGCGTCCGCGACCGTCGCCACGATGATCTACGCGATGCCCCCGGCCATCAGGATAACGGCGCTGGCCGTGCAGCGGGTGCCGGCGACCGTGGTCGAGGCGTCGGAGTCGCTCGGCGCCACGGGATGGCAGACGATGCGCAAGGTGCGGCTGCCGATGGCCCTCAACACGATCATGCTCGGGGTGAACCAGACCATCGCGGCGGCGCTGTCGATGGTCCCGCTGGTCGCGCTCATCGCCGCGCCCGGCCTCGGTGTCGACCTCATCCAGGCGCTGGCCCGGGTCAACGTCGGAGCGGCGCTGGTGCCCGGCCTCGCGATCGTGCTGATCGCCATCGTCCTCGACCGGATCAGCAGGGCCGCCGCCGCAGGCCGGGCCCGTTCCCGC
This sequence comes from Microbispora oryzae, assembly GCF_017896165.1. Classification (GTDB taxonomy): domain Bacteria; phylum Actinomycetota; class Actinomycetes; order Streptosporangiales; family Streptosporangiaceae; genus Microbispora; species Microbispora oryzae. The sequence goes on along the minus strand of NZ_JAFCNB010000001.1, from coordinate 594,323 downwards.
AGGGTCAGGTGGAGCGGGTTCGCGGCCCTGACCGCGGCCGGCCTCGCGCTCACGCCGGCGCTCGCACCGGAGTTTCCCGAGCAGTGGGAGATCCAGATCGTCCGCCCGATCAACGACGTGGTCGACTGGATCGAGGCGCACTGGTACCCGGTCACCGGATTCCTCAACGACACCGTGGCGTACGGCCTGCTCAACCCGTTGCAGAACACGCTGACCAGCGCTCCCTGGTGGCTGGTCACGCTCGCCGTGCTCGCGCTCGCCTGGCGGGTGAGCGGCCCGCGGCCCGCCCTGGTCGCCGGGGCGTGCCTGGTGGGCGTCGCCGTGCTCGGCCTGTGGCAGCACGGCATGGAGACCCTCACGATCGTCCTGGTCGCCGCGCTGATCACGATCGCCGCCGGGCTGGTCCTGGGCGTCTGGGCGGCCCGCTCGGACCGCTTCGCGGCCGTCCTGCGGCCCTTCCTCGACGCGGCGCAGACGATGCCGTCGTTCTCCTACCTGCTGCCCGCCGTCGCGCTGTTCGCCAACGGGCGGTTCACCGCCATCGTGGCGTCGTTCGTCTACGCGGTGCCCGTGGTCGCCCGCCTGGTGGAGGACGGGCTGCGGGCGGTGCCGCCCACAGTCGTGGAGGCGGCCAGGTCGGCGGGCTCGACCGAACGGCAGCTGCTGTGGAAGGTGCGGCTGCCCATGGCCAGGAGCTCGCTGCTCCTCGCGGCCAACCAGGGCATCGTGATGACACTGGCGATGGTGGTGATCGGCGCCCTGGTGGGCGCGGGCGCCCTCGGATATGACGTCGTGGCCGGAATCTCCCAGCAGGAGGACTACGGCAAGGGCCTCGCGGCCGGAGTGGCCCTCGTCCTGCTCGGAATCATGCTGGACCGGATCACGCAGGGCGCCCACGGGCGCCGCAATCCCCACAAGAAGAGGAACGCATGAAGAAGATAAGTCTTGTCGCGGGTGTTCTCGTCCTTGGGCTGAGCGCCGCCGCGTGCGGCGGGGCCAAGGTCGAGGACGACGCCGCGAGCGCCCCGAGCGCGAACGCGGGTGGCGCCTCCGCCGCGGCGGCGCCCGCGGGCACGGTCAAGATGGCCATCAACGGCTGGGTGGGCTACGAGGCCAGCGCCGCCGTGGTGTCCTATCTCCTGCAGCACGAGCTCGGCTACACCGTGAAGAACGTGACGCTCGCCGAGGAGCCGTCCTGGCAGGGCATCGAGTCCGGCGACGTCGACGTCATCATCGAGAACTGGGGCCACGACGACCTCAAGAAGAAGTACATCGACGAGAAGAAGGTCGCCGTCGACGCCGGGCTGAACGGCAACAACGGCGTCATCGGGTGGTACGTCCCCGAGTGGATGACGCAGAAGTACCCGGACATCACCGACTGGAAGAACCTGAACAAGTACGCCGACCTGTTCAAGACCTCCGAGTCGGACGGCAAGGGCCAGGTGCTCGACGGCGACCCGTCCTTCGTCACCAACGACGAGGCCCTCGTCAAGAACCTGAAGCTCGACTACAAGGTCGTCTACGCGGGCAGCGAGGCGGCGCTGATCAAGGCCGCCAAGCAGGCGACCGAGCAGAAGAAGCCGCTGCTCATGTACTTCTACGAGCCGCAGTGGCTGTTCAACCAGCTCAAGCTGGTCAAGGTGAACCTGCCCGCCTACACCGCGGGCTGCGACGCCGACCCCAAGAAGGTCGCCTGCGACTACCCGCCGTACCCGCTGGACAAGATCGTGAGCAAGAAGTTCGCGGACACCGGCGGCAAGGGCTACGACCTGGTCAAGAACTTCCAGTGGACGAACGACGACCAGAACTCGGTGGCCGACGACATCACCAACAACGGCATGTCGGCCGAGGACGCCGCCAAGAAGTGGGTGGAGGCCAACACCGCCAAGTGGCAGGCCTGGATGCCGAAGTGATCCATCGGGTCGGGCGCGGTCTCGAACCGCGGCCGACCCGGGGGTCCCGTTGTGGAATACTCAGCCGGTGTCGGCGCGCCCCCCGCCGGTCGCACCGCCACCCGTTCGACATCAGATGAGGTCAGATGATGAGGGTCCGCCTCCTTGCCGGTGTGCTGGCGATCACCGCGGCGCTGACCGCCTGTAGCAGCGGCGGCGACGACTCGGGTCAGGCCACCGGGCAGAGCGCGGCGAAGGCCGGGACGGTCCACGTGGCCGTCAACCCCTGGGTGGGATACGAGGCGAGCTCCGCGGTCATCGCCTACCTGCTGGAGCACCAGATGGGCTACAAGGTCGATCTGGTGAAGCGGGACGAGGCCGACTCCTGGAAGGGCTTCGAGGACGGCTCGGTCGACGTCGTCCTGGAAAACTGGGCCCACCCGGAGCTGAAGAAGGAGTACATCGACCAGAAGAAGGTCGCCCTCACGGCGGGGGAGAACGGCAACAAGGGCGTCATCGGCTGGTACGTCCCGGAGTGGATGGTCGAGAAGTATCCCGACATCACCGACTACCGGAACCTGGCCAAGTACGAGACCCTGTTCAAGACCGACAAGAGCGGCGGCCTCGGGCAGTTCCTCGCCGGCGACCCGTCCTTCGTCACCAACGACGAGGCCCTGATCAAGAACCTGGGCCTGCCGTACAAGGTGGTCTACTCCGGCAGTGAGGACGCGCTGATCGCCGCGGCCCAGCAGGCGACCAAGAACAAGACGCCGCTGCTCATGTACTTCTACGAGCCCCAGTGGCTGTTCAATCAGCTCAAGCTCGTCAAGATCAACCTCCCGCCGTACGCCATCGGATGCGACACCGACCCGCGGCGGATCAAGTGCGACTACCCGCCGTACCTGCTCGACAAGATCGTCAGCACGAAGTTCGCGAAGGACGGCGGCCGGGCGTACGAGTTCATCAAGAACTTCGTGTGGACCAACGACGACCAGAACTCGGTGGCCTACGACATCGCGGTCAACAAGATGTCGGACGACGACGCCGCCAAGAAGTGGGTCGAGGCCAACAAGATCGTCTGGCAGGACTGGATCCCGGCCTGATCCGCCGTCGCTACCACGGGGCGACTGTAAGGGGCTATTTCAAGGGGCGATGCCGCACGGGCGGCACGCCCCTTTTGCTGTGACTTGCCGACTCGCGAGGCTTCTTTGCCATTACTTGGCACTTTGCTATACCTGAGGGGGATCTTTATTACCTGAGGGGTGACTGTGAGCGGGCGTGCTTCGCGGATGATCGTCGGCGTGTCGGTCGCCGTCGCCCTGCTCGCCGGGTGCGACCCGGCGGCGACCGGCCTGGACGCGGGCCAGACCGGTGACGGCGCCGTCAAGGGCGGGGCACAGGGCGGCGGCGACGGCGGCCGGGGGACCAGCCCCCTGGAGAACCCCGATGGCACCGGGCCGGGGCTGGCCGCGATCAGCTCCGACGGCGACCGGGCGGAGGCCCGCAAGCTGATCGACCGGGTGGAGACCAAGGGCCGGGGGCCCAAGACCGGCTACGACCGCGACGAGTTCGGGTACGCCTGGGCCGACAACGCCGACGGTGTCCCGTGGGCCCACAACGGCTGCGACACCCGCAACGACCTGCTCAAGAGGGACGGTCAGGACATCCAGTACCGCGACGGCTCCGACTGCGTGATCGTCTCCATGACCCTGTACGACCCGTACACGGGCAAGACGATCGACTGGACCAAGCAGAAGGCCGCCTCGGTGCAGATCGACCACGTCATGCCGCTCTCGTACGACTGGCAGATGGGCGCCTCCCGCTGGAGCGACGCCAAGCGCAAGCAGATCGCCAACGACCCGCTCAACCTGATCCCGGTCGACGGGCCGCAGAACTCCGCGAAGGGCGACTCCGGCCCGGCGACGTGGCTGCCGCCGCGCCGGGCGGTCCGCTGCTCCTACGCGGTGCGGTTCGCCCAGGTGGCGCTCAAGTACGACCTGCCCGTGACGACGGCCGACAAGACGGTGATGCTCGACCAGTGCGCCTGAGCCGGGCCGCGGTCAGGCGTCCGCGGGCGGACGGGAGCCCCGGACCTGCAGGGACGCCAGCAGGGCGGTGCTCGCCTCGGTGACCGCCGCCACGGCGCGCTCGAACGCCTCGGCGTTGTGCGCGGCGGGGGCGCGGAAGCCCGAGATCTTCCGGACGTACTGCAGGGCCGCGGCGTGGATGTCCTCGCCCGTCACCTCGTCGGTGAACGGCGGCCGCAGAGTCTTGATGCTTCTGCACATGGCTCCATCATGCTTCATCCGGACATGCTTCATCCGGACATGATTCGTCAGACGCGGAAGACGGCGGTCCCGAAGTCGTCGGCGATCTTGCGCAGGGTCGCGGCCAGCTCCTCCCGGTCGATCGCGCCGATGCGCTCGGCCGGTCCGGAGACCGACATCGCGGCGAAGGTCCGGTCGCGGTCGTGCACCGGGACGGCCATGCAGTGCACGCCGTTCTCCTCCTCGCCCAGGTCGAGGGCGTACCCGCGGGCGCGCACCCGGTCGAGCTCGGCCAGCATGTCGTCGATCACGGTGATCGTCCGGTCGGTACGGCGGGGCAGCCCGGTGCGCTCGAACACGGCGGCGGCGTCGGCCCGCTCGGCCAGCAGCACCTTGCCGACGGCCGTGCTGTGCGGCAGCACCCGGCGGCCCACCTCGGCGAACATCCGCAGCCGGCGCGGCGAGGGCACCTGGGCGACGTACACCACGAAGTCGCCCTCCAGCACGGCCAGGTTGGCGGTCTCGCCCGACAGCTCGACCAGCCGCGCCAGATAGGGCTCCGCCCACACGGCGAGCATGCGCTCGGCCACGCCGCCGATCCGCACCAGCGCGCCGCCGAGGGCGTACCTGCGGTCGGACTCCTGGCGCACGTAGCCGCGGGCCAGCAGGGTCTGGAGCAGCCGGTGGATGGTCCCGTACGGCAGGCCCGTCCTGGCCGCGATCTCCGACAGACCGGCCTGGCCGCCGCGCTCCGACAGGGCCTCGAGCACGTCGAGGGCCCGGTCGACGCTCTGCACGCTCACACGGCCCTCGCCTTCGCCCGCCCCGTCCGTGGGGCCCGTCCGAGCGCCCCGGGATCGAGGCCGCGCAGGGAGGCGTCGAGCACCTCCGCGGTGTGCGCGACCCGGATCTCGCCCTTGCCCGCCCTCCGTACGGCGGCGGCGATCTGCATGGTGCACCCGGGGTTGGCCGAGACCAGCAGGTCGGCCCCGGTGGCGAGCACCCGTTCGGCCTTGCGATCGCCCAGCTCCCTGGCCGGTTCCGGCCGGAACAGGTTGTAGGTGCCCGCCGACCCGCAGCAGATCGCCGACTCGGCGATCTCCCGCAGCTCCAGGCCGGGCACACCGCGCAGCAGCTCGCGCGGCTCGGCGCGGATTCCCTGGGCGTGGGCGAGGTGGCAGGCGTCGTGATAGGCGACGGACACGGGGAGCGGGTGCCGCTCGGCCACCGGGCCGAGACGCACGAGGAACTCGGCCAGGTCGAGCGTACGCAGGCGTTCCGCCCGCTCACGCCACGCGGGGTCGGCGGCCAGCAGGTCGGCGTACTCCTTCATGCTCGACCCGCAGCCGGCCGCGTTGACCACGACCGCGTCCACACCGGCCCGCTCGAACGCGGCGATCGTGCGGCGGGCGAACCGCCTCGCCTCCTCCGGCCGCCCGGAGTGAACCGACAGCGCCCCGCAGCACCCCTGGCGCGGCGGGATGACGACGTCGCAGCCCTCCAGCGCGAGCACCCGCGCGGTCGCCGCGTTGACCTGCGGGAAGAACTCGCCCTGCACACATCCGGTGAGCAGGCCCACCCGCGCCCTCGCCCGGCGGCGCGCCCGCACCAGGGGAGGGAGCCGCACGGGCCGGGCCGCCGGGGGCGCGAGCTCCGCCATGGCGCCGAGCGAGGGATTCACCCGTTCGAGGAACGGCTGGAGCCGCTTGCTCATGGCCATGGGCAGCCGCATCGCACGCAGCCGGCGACGGTAGGGGAACAGCGCGAAGACCATCGCGCGGACCGCCCGCTCGTCGGGCGTCCGCTCGTGCTCGCGCTCGACGACCGCCCGCGTCTCCTCGATCAGCCGGTCGTACCGCACCCCGGAGGGGCAGGCGGTGACGCAGGCCATGCAGCCGAGGCAGGCGTCGAAGTGGCCCGCCATCTCGCCGGTCATGGGCGTGCCGCCGACGTGCTGGCCCATCAGGTGGATCCGGCCGCGGGGGGAGTCCATCTCCTCGCCCCACAGCACGTACGTGGGACAGGTCGTCAGGCAGAAGCCGCAGTGTACGCAGTCTTTGATCAGCTCGGGGTCCATCAGGTCCCTCCCACGGACCGGCCGGGGGACATCCGGCCATCGGGGTCGAAACGCTCCTTGATCCGCCGCATCAGCGTGAGCGCGCCGACCCGGCCCCACCGGCCGGCCCGGCGGGCGACCTCCTCGGGCGCGGCGACGACCAGCAGCCGCCCGCCGCCGTCCTCCGCCTCCGCGCGGAGGCGAGCGACGAACCGGGCCGCCGCGCCGGCGTCCGTGCCGCCGTCCGTCCCGCGGTCTGTGCCCGCGTCCGTTCCGGCGTCGGTTCCGGCGTCGGTTCCGGGGACTGTGCCCGCGTCGGTCCCGGCGTGCAGCGCGATGTGTAGCACCCCGGACGCGGCGGCTCCCCGGACGGCGGCGCGGACGCCGAGGTCTCCGGCGGCCCGCCGCACCTCCGCGAGGACGCCGGGCACCCGCGGCGGAGTGATCCTGAGCTCCAGCAACACCTCGTCCTCCCGGCCACGGGACTCCGGCGCCTCGCCCTTCTGGGCGGCGGGCGGCTCCGGCAGGCGGCCCCACCACGGGGGCGGCGTGGGCCGCAGATCGGAGTCCGGGCCCAGCAGCCCGCGCACGGCCGCCGCCCGCGTGTCCGCCGCGGTCCCCTCCAGGAGGACGGCCATGACACACGGCCCGTCCGGGTCCGGCCAGTCGAGCTCCACCGCGCTCGGCTCCGCCTGCGAGCCCGACACGGCGGCCAGCGCCGCGCCCAGGCCGGCGGCCCGGTCCGCGTCTCCGAGAGGCCCGGGAGGCTCGAACCCGGCGGTGACCCAGGCCCTGTCGGCGGGCAGCGGATGAAGCCGGAACGTGGCGTCCACGACGACGCCGAGCGTGCCGTACGAACCGGTGAAAAGCTTGCCGACGTCGTAGCCGGCGACGTTCTTGACCACCTTGCCGCCCGACCGGGCGACGGTCCCGTCGGGCAGCACGACCGTGATGCCGATCAGCAGATCGCGGGCCGTGCCGTACCTGAACCTGCGCGGCCCCGCGAGCGCCGTCGCGACCAGGCCGCCGACGGTGGTGCCGGGGACGGGGACGTCCAGGGCCAGCTCCTGGCCCGCCGCGGCCAGCGCCTCGCGCAGCGCCTCCAGCGTCAGCCCGGCCTGCGCCCGGACCACCAGATCGCCCGCCACGTGCTCGATCACCGCGTTGAGGCAGCACGTGTCGAGCAGGATGTCGCAGCGCGAGGGCGGGGCGCCCCAGTGCAGCTTCGTCCCGCCTCCCGCCGGGACGACGGCGAGGTCGTGCTCGGCGCTCACCCGCATGACGGCCGCGATCTCCCCGGCCGTCTCCGGGAGGACGACCCACCGGGGCCGCACGCGTCCCACCGCGTCGCCGGGTACGGCGGGGCGCACCGTCACCCCGGTCGCGGCCAGCGCCTTGCCCGCCCGCTCGTCCCGGCCGGCGTCCTCGACCGCCCGCGTTCCCATCAGAGCGTTCCCATCAGAGCGTTCCCATCAGCGCGTTTCCCATCAGCGCGTTTCCCATCAGAACTGCTCCGCCAGCCCGGCCTCGACCAGCGGGTGGACCCCCCTGCGCACGCCGGGGACCTCCCCGCACAGGCGGGGCGTCGGGAAGACCTTGCCCGGGTTGGACAGCCCGCGCGGATCGAAGGCGCAGCGGACGAGCTGCATCGCGTCGAGGTCGTCGGCGCTGAACATGCGGGGCATGTAGCGCGACTTGTCGACCCCCACGCCGTGCTCCCCGGTGATGGAGCCCCCGTGCTCGATGCACAGGTCGAGGATCAGCCCGCTGACCGCCTCGGCGCGCTCCTCCTCTCCGGGGACGGCGTCGTCGAACAGCACGAGCGGGTGCAGGTTGCCGTCGCCGGCGTGGAACACGTTGGCCACCCTGATGCCGTACTCCTCCTGGAGCCGGTCGATCCCGGCGAGCACCCCGGGCAGGGCCGTGCGCGGCACCACGCCGTCCTGCACGATGTACGCCGGGCTGATCCGGCCCACCGCGGCGAAGGCGGACTTGCGGCCCTTCCAGATCGCGGCACGCTCCTCGGCGGACGCCGCGATCCTGATCTCGAAGGCGCCGCTCTCCCGGCAGAGCCGCTCGACCTCGGCGAACTCGCGGTCGACCGCCGCCTTTGGCCCGTCGAGCTCCACCACAAGCACCGCTCCCGCGCCCTCGGGGTATTCACAGCGGACGGCCGCCTCGGCGGCCTCGATCGCCAGGGCGTCCATCATCTCGATCGCCGCCGGCACGACGCCCGCGGCGATGACGGCGGAGACGGCCCGCCCACCGGCCTCGATGCCGGTGAAGGCGGCCAGCAGCGTCGTGACGGCCTCCGGCGCCCGCGACAGCCGTACGGTGATCTTCGTGGCGATGCCGAGCGTGCCCTCCGAGCCGATGAACGCGCCCAGCAGGTCGTAGCCGGCGTCCTGCTCGGACAGCTCGACGATCTCGCCGTCCGGTGTGACGATCTCCACCGCGAGCACGTGGTTGACGGTGAAGCCGTACTTCAGGCAGTGGGCCCCGCCCGAGTTCTCCGCCACGTTGCCGCCGATGGAGCAGATCTGCTGGCTGGAGGGGTCGGGCGCGTAGTAAAGCCCCTGGTCGCGGACGGCCTCGGTGATGGCGAGGTTGGTCACGCCGGGCTCGACCACCGCCCGCCGGCCGGGGACGTCGACCTCCAGGATCCGCCGCATCCGCGAGGTGACGATCAGGACGCCGTCGGTCCTGGGCAGCGCGCCGCCGGACAGGCCGGTCCCCGAGCCTCTCGCCACGAACGGCACGCCGTGCTCCGCGCACAGGCCGACCACCGCGGCGACCTGTTCCGCCGAGTCGGGCAGGACGACCACGCCCGGCGTGGCGCGGTGGACGGTCAGCCCGTCGCACTCGTACGTGCGGAGCCGGACCGGGTCGGTGATCAGCGCGTCCGGCGGGAGCGCGTCGCGCAGCCGCGCGGTCAGCGATTCGAGGGCGGACATGGGCTCATCGCTCCTCCCCGCTCCCGGCGGGCGAACCCACCAGGAAGCGACATCTCCCCTCGAATCATCTCTCACGCCGTCCCTCCCGGCACCTCATTACTGCACCTCTCCGGCATGTCTCACTGCATCCGGTTACCGCATCCGGTTACCGCATCCGGGCATACGCGGGGAGCGTGAGGAACTCCGCGAAGTCGTCGTCGAGCGCCACCTCGGTGAACAGCGCCCTGGCCTGGCCGAAGAGCCGCTCGTCGTAGCCGGGCTCCGAGGCGATCTTCGCCATCTCCTCGCCGATGATCCGTTCGACCAGCTCGGTGGTCACGACCTCCCCGGTGTCGGCCAGCTCGATGTCGTTGTGGACCCACTGCCAGATCTGCGAACGGGAGATCTCCGCGGTGGCCGCGTCCTCCATGAGGTTGTGGATGGCGACCGCGCCGAGTCCGCCCATCCAGGCGGCGAGGTAACGCAGCGCCACGTCGACGTTGTTACGGAGGCCCGCCTCGGTGATCCGCCCGGGGGTCTTCGACACCGCCAGCAGGTCTTCCGCCGTCACGTTGACGTCCTCGCGCAGGCGGCCGAGCTGGTTGGGCCGGTCGCCGAGGACGCCGTCGAAGACCTCACGGCAGATCGGCACGAGGTCGGGGTGGGCCACCCACGAGCCGTCGAACCCGTCGCCCGACTCCCGTGTCTTGTCGGCCCGTACCTTCTCCAGTGCGAGCTCGTTGACCTCGGGGTCGCGGCGCGACGGGATGAACGCCGCCATGCCGCCGATCGCGTGCGCGCCGCGCTTGTGACAGCTGCGGACCAGGAGCTCGGTGTAGGCGCGCATGAACGGCGCCGTCATCGTCACCGCGTTCCGCTCCGGCAGGAGGAACTCCCGGCCCCGGGTGCGGAACTTCTTGATGACGCTGAACAGGTAGTCCCAGCGGCCCGCGTTCAGCCCGGCCGAGTGCTCGCGCAGCTCGTAGAGGATCTCCTCCATCTCGAACGCCGCCGGGATCGTCTCGATCAGGACGGTCGCCCTGATCGTGCCCCGGGGGACGCCGAGCAGCTCCTGCGCCCGGACGAACACGTCGTTCCAGAGCCGGGCCTCCAGGTGTGACTCCAGCTTTGGCAGATAGAAGTACGGTCCCCGCCCCTTGGCCAGCTGACGGCGTGCGCAGTGGAAGAAGTAGAGCCCGAAGTCGAGCAGCGCCCCGGCGACCTGTTCCCCGTCGACGAGGATGTGCTTCTCCGGCAGGTGCCAGCCACGCGGCCGGACCACGATCGTGGCGAGCTCCTCGTCGGGACGCAGTGCGTACTGCTTGCCGCCCGAGGAGAAGTCGATGGCGCGGTCCAGCGCGTTGCGCAGGTTAAGCTGGCCGCGGATGGTGTTTTCCCAGGTCGGGGCGTTAGCGTCCTCGAAGTCCGCGAGCCAGACCTTGGCGCCGGAGTTGAGCGCGTTGATCGTCATCTTCTGGTCCACCGGCCCGGTGATCTCCACCCGGCGGTCCTCCAGGCCGGGGGCCGGGGGAGCGACCCGCCAGTCGGAGCTCCGGATCTCCGCCGTCTCCGGCAGGAAGTCGAGTGTGCCGCCCGCGGAGAGCCGTTCCTGCCGGTCCTGACGCGCCCGCAGCAGCCGGCGGCGGGTCCCGTCGAACTCCCGGTGCAGGGTGGCCACGAGGTCCAGGGCTTCGGGGGTGAGGATCTCGCCGAAGCCGTCGAGGAGGGGGCCCCTGATCTCAACGCCATCCATTCGGGTCCTTCCTTCCACCATCCGGAAAAAAGCTTCTATGACGTGGAATCGACGCTACTCCACGCCTTCCGGCAGGGTCAACGTGGGGGCCCGCTCAGGGAGCGGCCGGGGAGTGCTCGGGGGCTTCCCGGATGCCCGGGCGCGGCCGGGCCAGAAGAATCGGGGTCATGAGACAGCAGACGACGTTCGCGGTGGCGGCGGCCGTGGCCCTGGGGCTGACCGTCGCCGGCTGCGGCGTGACGGTGGGCTTCGGACAGCAGCAGGCCACCCGGTCGTACGACGTCACCGACGGAGTGACGTCGATCGAGACCCGGACGGGGTCGGGGGAGATCGAGGTGAACGAGTCCGAGCGGACCGGGATCCACGTCACCGAGACGCTGCACTGGCGGGGTGACCAGCCGCGTGACGGGCACGCGGTGGAGGGCGACCGGCTCCGCATGGAGTATCGCTGCGACGCCTGCTCCGTCGACTACCGCATCGACATCCCGCGCGGGCTGGGCGTGAAGGTGGACAGCGGCTCCGGGACGATCACGCTGCGCGCGCTGACCGGCGCCGTGAACGCCTCCACGGGATCGGGTGACATCGACGGCGGCGGCCTGCGCGGGCGGTCGGTGACGGCGTCGACCGGCTCCGGGCAGATCGAGCTGCGCTTCGCCGCCCCGCCCGACCGGGTGGAGGTGAAGAGCGGTTCGGGGGACGGCGTCGTCCGGCTACCGCAGGGCGCCTACAACGTCACGGCCGAGACCGGCTCGGGAACCCGCACCGTGAACGTCGCCCAGGACTCGGCGGCCCCCCGGACCGTCGTCGTCAAGACCGGTTCCGGCGACGCGAAGGTGCTCGCGTCCTGACTCCGCCCGGCTGCCGGGGGACGGATGGATGCGGATGGATAAGGACGTGCGTCTTCCGTGGGCGTCGTGTCACCATCGAGGGGAAGACACCAGGGTGTCGGAGTGTTCGTCTAGTAGAGATGGCATATATGCGATACGAGCCCGAAGACCACGCAGTGGGCGATTACGAACTTGAAGAGCGCCAGGCGCTCCGCCGCGTAGCGGGTCTGTCGACAGAGCTCGAAGACATCACCGAGGTCGAATACCGTCAGCTTCGCCTGGAGCGGGTGGTCCTCGTAGGCGTATGGACCTCCGGCACCGTCATCGACGCCGAGCTCTCCCTCCAGGAGCTCAAGCTGCTGGCGGAAACCGCCGGTTCGCAGGTCCTGGACGGACTCATCCAGCGCCGTGACCGGCCCGACCCCGCGACGTACATCGGATCGGGCAAGGCCGGGGAGCTGCGCGACATCGTGGCCTCGAGTGGCGCGGACACCGTGATCTGCGACGGCGAGCTCACCCCCGGCCAACTGCGGCAGCTGGAGGAGATCGTCAAGGTCAAGGTCATCGACCGGACCGCGCTGATCCTGGACATCTTCGCCCAGCACGCCAAGAGCCGCGAGGGCAAGGCCCAGGTCGAGCTGGCCCAGCTCCAGTACCTGCTGCCGCGCCTGCGCGGCTGGGGTGGCAACCTGTCCCGGCAGGTCGGCGGCCGCGCCGCCGGCGGCGTCGGCATCGGCGGCCGTGGACCCGGTGAGACCAAGATCGAGCTGGACCGTCGCCGGATCCGCGAGCGGATGGCCAAGCTCCGCCGGCAGATCAAGGAGATGTCGACGACCCGGCGGACCAAACGGCACCGCAGGCAGGCCCGCGAGGTGCCGGCCGTGGCCATCGCCGGTTACACCAACGCCGGGAAGTCGTCGCTGCTCAACCGGCTGACCGGCGCGGGCGTGCTGGTGGAGGACGCGCTGTTCGCGACCCTCGACCCCACCGTCCGGCAGGCGCGTACGGCCGAGGGGCGGCTGTTCACGCTGGCCGACACCGTCGGGTTCGTGCGTCACCTGCCCCACCAGCTCGTCGAGGCGTTCCGCTCGACGCTGGAGGAGGTCGGCGACGCCGACCTGATCCTGCACGTCGTGGACGGGTCGCACCCCGACCCCGAGTCGCAGATCGCGGCGGTCCGCGAAGTGCTGGCCGAGATCGAGGGGGCGCACGACATCCCGGAGATCATCGTCGTCAACAAGGCCGACGCCGCCGACCCGGTCGTGCTGGCCCGGCTGACGATGACGGAGCGCGACAGCGTGGTGGTGTCCGCCCGGACGGGCTCCGGCATCCCCGAGCTGATGGCGCTCATCGAGGAGAGGCTGCCCCGCCTCGACCACGAGGTGCGGCTGCTCGTGCCGTATGACAGGTCCGATCTGGTGGCGCGGGCGCACAACGAGGGCGAGGTGCTGTCGCTGGAGCACACCGGCGACGGGACGATCCTGCACGCGCGGGTCCTCGCGGCCCTGTACGCCGAGCTGGATCGGGCGGCCAAGCCGGTCGAGACGGTCTGACGGCCTGACGGCCTGACGGCCTGACGGTCTGAATCGCGTCGGACAGCCTGATCGGTCTGAGCCGGTCTGAGTCGGCCTGAGCCGGCCTGATTCGGCCTGATTGATCCGTCTGACCGGCGGATTCACGCTCGATTCCGGCTCGAATTGGAACTGGACTCGCGCCGGAGCGTGCCGGATTCGCGCCGGGGCGTACCGGATTCGTTCCGGGGTCGCGCCGGATTCGTCCCAGGGTGGTGTCGGGATTCGTGCCGCATCCGCGCGGGATTCTGACCGGATTCGGGCCGGATTTGGGCCGGATTCGGGCCGGGCTCCTGCCGGATTCGTGTCGGATTCGTGCTGGTTGTAGTCGCGCTGGGCCGATCGGGGCTCACATCCCGGCTCAGCTCCGGTGAACATCGTCTTAACACGATCCCCGCAGGCGGTGGCCTGCGGGGATCGCACTTGCTACGATCGGCGAAACTCGTCGAGACCCTAGGTGGGTGGCGACATGACACCTGTCAGCGCGGTCATGAATTCGACTGATCTCGGCCCGCCCGTCCGATCTGGGGCTTCCGGTGTCGTAGGTGTAGGTGTCACCTGCGGTTCCGCTGATGCGACGCGGTGTTCTTCTCAATAGCCCTGTACACCAAGCCCACCTGTGAAATAACGTAACTGAACTGAATCGCCCGGGTTCGAGATCCTGGCGGTAGGGTCATCGCACAACTGCGATCAGGCAGGAGACCCCCAATGACGTCCGGACACGAAGCGAATTCGGCGGGCGTGACGTCCATGAGCCGAATCGTCTCGACGTCCGTGGAAGCCAGGCAGGTGGTGGGATGAGCGTCCGGCTGCTCACCAACATCGGCCGCCTGTGGACCGGCCACGACGTCTGCAGCAACGCCGCGATCCTGGTGCACAACGACCGGATCGCCTGGGTTGGGCGGGCCGCTGACCTGCCACAGAGCGTTCCCGGGGTCGTCGACGACATCGTCGACGTCGACCACGTCGAAAACCTGGGCGGCGCGCTCGTCACGCCCGGGCTGATCGACGCGCACACCCACCCCGTCTACGCGGGCAACCGGTATGCCGAGATGGCCATGCGGTCCGGCGGGTCCAGCTCGTCGGCCATCGCCGCGGCGGGCGGCGGCATCGGCTCGACCATCACAGTGACCCGCGGCACCGACCCCTGGACGCTGTGCAACGGTGTGCGCGAGCGCCTGCGTGAATGGCTGCTCGCCGGCACCACCACCGTCGAGGCCAAGACCGGCTACCACCTCACCCGCGACGGGGAGCTCGCCGACGTCCGGCTGCTCCGGGAGCTCGAGAAGGAGCCCATGATGCCGCGGGTGCACGTCACCTTCCTCGCGGCGCACGTGGTGCCTCCCGAATACTTCGGCCGCCAGCGCGACTATGTCGAGGCGGTCGCCTCCTGGTGCGCCGACGCCGCCGCGGCGGGCGCCGACAGTGTGGACGTCTACTGCGACGACGGTCACTTCACCGCCGAGGAGGGCCGCTGGGTCCTCGCCGCCGGCCGCAACGTCGGGCTCCTGCCCCGCGTGCACGCCGGGGCGTACAACCGTCGTGGTGGCGTCCAGCTCGCCGCCGAGATGGGTTGCGCCTCCGCCGACCTGCTGCACCACGCCTCCGACGAGGACATCGCGATGATGGCCCGGTACGGAGTGCCCGCGGTGGTCTGCCCCGGCACGGCCCTGCAGGTGGGCCACCTCCCGCCGGTCCGCAGGATGCTCGCCCAGGGCGTCCCCGTGGCGCTGGGGAGCGACCACAACCCCGGCCACTGCGGCATCACCTCGATGTCCCTCGTGATCAGCCTCGCCGTCGCGGCGTTCGGCATGAGCGTGGGCGACGCCCTGCGGGCGGCCACGCTGGGTGGGGCGCAGGTGCTCGGCGCCCCCGACCGCGGCATGCTCGCCCCGGGCCGGCTGGCCGACATCGTCCAGTGGGACGCCGACCACGAGGGCGCCTTCGCCTGGTCGTTCGGCCTCAAGCCCCGCCGGGTGTGGCGGGGCGGCGTCCCCGTCCAGTAAGTCCAAGGCCGCCGCGGCGGGGGCCGGGCCGTCCGAGATCGTGGTGGGAGCCTCGTCGTATGCCGCCGTCCGTCGCCGTCGTCACCGACTCCACCGCCTACCTGAACGCGGAGGAGGCCGCGAAGCACGGTGTCATCGTGGTGCCCCTACGGGTGAGCGCGGGCGGCGACGAACTCGACGACGTGGTGCCCCCGGACGGCGCCGACCTGGCCCGCACGCTCCGGGAACGTTCGCCGGTAACCACGTCGCGCCCCGCCCCCGCGGCCTTCGCGGAGGCATACCGGACCGCCGCCGGAAGGGGTGCGACGGGCGTCGTCTCCGTCCATCTGTCCGGCGAGATGTCGGGGACGGCCGACTCCGCCCGCCTCGCCGCTCAGGACGCTCCCGTGCCCGTCGAGGTGATCGACAGCAGGTCGATCGCGATGGGCCTCGGCTTCGCCGTCCTGGCCGCCGCCCGGGTGGCCGCGACGGGCGCGTCCATCCGGGACGTCGCGCTCACCGCCGAGCGCAGGGCGCGGGCCTCACGTACGTTCTTCTACGTCGACACTCTCGACTACCTCCGACGTGGCGGCCGGATCGGCACGGTGACCAACCTCGTCGGCACAGCTTTGTCGATCAAACCGCTGATGCACCTGGGCGATGGGACGATCACCCTGCTGGAAAAGGTACGGACCGCGGGTCGCGCCATCGCCAGGCTGGAGGAACTCGCGGTGCGCGCGGCGGGCGACGGCCCGGTAGAGGCGGCGGTGCAGCACCTGGCCGCCGCCCCCCGAGCCCACCAGGTCGCTGAGGCACTGGCCGCGCGGCTGCCGGGCCTCGAACGCGTGGTGGTGGGCGAGGTGGGGCCGGTGCTCGGCGCGCACACCGGCCCCGGCATGCTCGGCGTCACGATCTCCCCGATCCGGCCGTCCGACGCGGATACGGATCGTCAGTAGCCAGGTCAGTAGCCAGGTCAGTAGCCAGGTCAGTGGCCGGTTCAGCCGGTTCATGAACCGGGTCGCTCTGCTCCACGGCGCTACACCGGGTGCCTTATCCCGGTGGGTGGGTGACCCGGTCGGGTCGGGGTTGGCGGGTCGGGCCTCTTTTGGGGTGGTAGAGCAGAATCCAGGTGCCGTCAGGGTTGCGGTGGGTGGTGTAGCGGTCGGGGTGGGGTGAATTTGTCGCGGTTGTGGAAGGTGCAGGCGGGGGCCAGCAGGTCGAGGTTGGTGACGCCGTCGTCGATCCAGCTGTAGACGTGGTCGACTTCGGCCATGGTGGCGGGGATGGGGCAGCCCTGGCAGTAGCAGGTGGCGTATTGGGCGAGCAGGGCTTTGCGCTGGGCGGGGGTGGCCAGCCGCACCGAACGCCCCATGTCCAGAACCTGTCCCTTGGCGTCCATCACCATCCGGGTCAGGCGTGAGGTCCGCGCCAGGCGGTGGACGTCACTGACGGGCAGCAGGTGCCCAGTGGCGACCAGCAGCCCGGGGGCCAACCGGTCGGGAGCATGCCCGCACGTGCGACACGCGTCAGCCCGCGCTCCGGCCGTCTCCGCCCGCGTCTCCGCCCGCGTCTCCGCCCGCGTCTCCGCCCGCGTCTCCATCCGCCCATGCGCCCATCCCTGCGCGCCTGCGCCTGCTGTAGGAGTAGCGTCCCCGGTTGCAGCGGCGGCGGTGGCAGCGTCTACGGCGACGGCACCGGCAGCGGGCATGCCGTCGTCCCCACCGCCAGGCCCCGCGCCGTGGTCAGACCCCGCGCCCTGGTTGGACGTCGTATCGGTGGTACCGCTCGTGGTGTCCTGGTCGGTGCCAGTCGACGCTGTGTTCTGTGTGCCGGTCTGCGGGGCATTCTGTGCGCCGGTGGGGGCGAGGATGTCGTCGGGGATGGACTCGGCGCGGACCATGACGATGAGTTCGGTGGAGACCTTCTCGCTCAGCAGGGCCGAGAAGGCGTCTGCCTGCCGGACCCGTAGCGGCCGGTCGTCGTCCTTGTCCTTCGGGCGGGCGTAAGAGGTCAGGAACGCCCGCAGCCGAGCCGCGGCCTCTCGTGGCAGGCGGAACTCGCCTTCCATGCCACCGGTGCTGGAGGGGCGGACCAGCAGGAACCGGGACGCGTAGTCGTCCTCGCACTCCTCGACCAGCGCGCCGGGGTCGAGGATCTCCCGGATGTAGCGGCCCGCCTTGGCCACCTCCGCACACGACGCGCTGTCGGACAACTGCACCAGGATCGGTTCGGCTTCGGTCGCCTGCGTGTCGGTCAGTTTGGTCGTCACCGTGGTGATGGCGTCCACGGCTCCGCCGGACAGTGATCCGGCCCGGTAGCGGGCCTTCACCTGCGGGAGGCGGGCCACCTCGCCGGAGATCCGCAACCACCGGGCCGCCTGCGCACCCGTCATCCCCGGACCACGCCGCACCACCACCGGCGGCCCATGCACGGCAGGCGTTCCCGGCGCCTCCGCGCCGCTCTCCGCCGCCCCCGACGTGTTTGCCCCCGGTGCGGTCGCGTCCGGGGCAGACGCGCCGGGTGCGGGAGTGTCCAGCGCAGACGCGCCCGGTGCAGGGGTTCTCGGTGGGGGAGTGCTCGGTCTGTCCGAGCGGAGCCATGAGGCGGTGGAGGCGTGCCCGTACGCCTTTGCCTCACCGGTGATATGCACCTGATGCAACAGCGCCGCGAATACCGAACCCAACAGGTCTATCGCTTGGATCACCTTCTCGGCCCGTTCCAAGCACACCGCCGCGCTGTCCGGTCGCCCGGCACGCGCCAACCGTGCGGCCAGTTCCACCAAGATGTCCGCGACATCGTCTTCAGCGTGATGGGTAACAAGGCCGGGTTCCGTGGCTGCTGCATCTCCGGTCGGCTGCGTCCCGGTGCCCGGAGCCGGTCCTGCGCCGGTCCCGGCGTCACCCTGATGTGGGTCGTCCGCATCCGGCTCGTCCCCGCCCCGCTCTGCGCCCGGCGCCCCGGCCGGCCGTTTCTGGGAGGGGAGGCGAGGATCCAGGCAGGTGCCCGCGATCAGGGACGGCACCCCGTCCGCCGGGACACGTGCATCCGGCAGGCGAGCATCCGGTACACGAGTAGCCGGGTCAGGCGCGCCAAGGAATTCGGCATCACACCCGGCCTCGGGGGCCGCGGGCATCGCGCCGCCGTCCACATCAGCACTCGAGCCGACCACGCCGGAGTTGTGAGCCGCCGTCACAGAGGCACCTCCTCTCCGCCATCGGTCCGATCATGTGTTCGATACGTTACCGACTGTGACCGGCAGAGGCCAGGGAAACCCTCAACTAGAGCTCCAACCAGTTCGGGGTCCTGGGCAATGATTGGCCAAGGATTCGGCCCGGCGTAGAACCCTGGACGACCGGCCGCACAGTACAAGGCCGGGCCATCGGATTCCAGGGATGCATGACTCCTTCCTCTGCTTCTCGCGCTGTTTCCACAGAACGCCATTCGGCTGGCACCGGCCGCACGGGCGGCGCCTAGCGTCTGCGGGGTGCGAAGCAAGGAACGGCAAACCTGGCAGGCGACGACGCAGGAGCGGCTGCGCCGCCTGTTGTGCCCGGCGGAACTGCCGCCCGCGGCCCGGCTGCGTTCCACGCCGGTTTCGCCGGGTCCGCCGCCGTCGTTCGGCGCCCTGGCGGAACCGGCGGCGGATCCTGACCGGCCGGGCGTCGCGGCCTCGCCGCGGGCGTGGGCGGAGAAGGCCGCGGATCTCGCGGGGGTGCGAGTGGATCTCGTGCGGGCGGCAGCGGACCGGACGCTGCCCCGGCTCGATCCGGGTGGGCCAGGACTGCGGGTGCTGGTCGTCGCCGGGCTCCTCGCCGCATCGGCGGCGGGATTCCTCGCCTGGCGGTCGCGGCCGGAGGCGGAACCGGTCGCCGCGCCTCCCATCCCGGCCGGGGTGGCTCCTTCCCTGGTCTCCCCGGCCTCCCCGCTCACTCCGGCCGGGCCCTCGTCGCCGCCGTCCGCGGTCTCCCGGGTGGTCGTGTACGTGTCCGGCAAGGTGAGACGGCCGGGGGTGCTCACCCTGGCCGCCGGGTCACGTGTCGTCGACGCGATCCAGGCGGCGGGAGGCGTGCGGGCGGGCGCCGATCCAGGCGGCGTCAACCTGGCGCGCCGCCTGGTCGACGGCGAGCAGATCGCCGTGGGCGGGCGGGGGCAGGCTACCGTGGGGGCGCAGGGCGGCGCCGCCGTGCCTGGCGCGGGTGAGCCGCTGAACCTCAACACGGCCACGGTCGAGCAGCTCGACACCCTTCCGGGGGTGGGTGAGGTGCTCGCGCAGCGGATCGTCGGGTATCGGGACGCGCACGGCGGGTTCGCCAGCGTCGACCAGCTCGGCGATGTCTCCGGCATCGGGGCCAGAAGGCTGGAAGAGCTCCGCGACAAGGTCGTCGTATGACGGCGTCGCCACGTCCGGCCGGCTCACGTCCGGCCGGCTCACGTTCGGCCGGCTCACGTTCGGCCGGCTCACGTTCGGCCGGCTCACGTTCGGCCGCGTCGGGTACGGCCGCGTCGGGTTCGGGCGCGTCACGTTTGGCCGCGTCGGGTTCGGGCGCGTCACGTTCGGTGGAGCAGGGGGGCGATACCGCGGCGGCTGATGACGTGGCATCCGGGGGATTCTCTCCGGCGCTGGTGGCTCCGGCCGTGGCGGCGTGGCTGGCCGCACTGGTGCTGCTCGGGTGTCCAGCGACGGCGGGGGCGGCAATCGCGGTCGCCGCCGGGCTCGCCGCCCTGGTGGTTCGCCGCCGCCTCGGTTCCGCCCCGGCCACCACAGTGGTGACCGCCGCGCTGGTCGCCGTGGCCGGCACAGCGGCGGTCACGGCGGTGAAGGTGTACGGCGTGACGGCCGGCCCCGTGCCCGGACTGGCCGCCCGTGGGGCGGTGGTGACGGCGGAGGCGGTCGTGACGGACGATCCCAAGATCCGCCCGCACCGCGGCGGCGCCGCCCGCGCTGACACCGCCGTCGTGCCGGCCCGGATGGTCGCGGTCACCACAGGGCAGGCCCGCCTCACCGTGGACGTCCCGGTCCTGTTGCTCGGCTCAGGCGACGGGTGGGCCGATCTGCTGCCCAGCGAGCGAATACGCGTCAGCGGGCGGCTGGCCGAAGGCGATCCGGGGGAGCTGCTGGCGGCCGTCATGTTCGTGCGCGGGCCTCCCGGACGACTGTCCGGGCCGTCACCCGCGCAACGGGTGGCGGGCATCCTCCGGGCGGGGCTGCGCGCGGCCTGCGACGTCCTGCCGCCGGACCAGCGAGGGCTGCTGCCCGGCCTGGTCGTCGGCGACGTGTCGAGGATGGACCGAGACCTCGCCCGCGACTTCACCACGGCCGGGCTGAGCCATTTGACGGCGGTCTCCGGGACCAATCTCAGCGTCGTCGCCGCGGCGGCGCTCGTGCTGGCCCGCCTCACGGGGCTGTCCCTGCGCCTGCGGGCCATCGTGATGATAGCGGCCATGGTCGCGTTCGCCGTCGTCGCGAGGCCGTCGCCGAGCGTGCTTCGCGCGCTGGTCATGGGGACGGTGGCCGCCCTCGCTCTCGGAACCGGCCGGTCCCGCGACGGCCTCGCCGCCCTGGCGGCCGCCGTTCTCGGGCTGCTGCTCTTCGATCCGGGACTGGCCCGGCAGTACGGCTTCGCGCTGTCGGTGTTCGCGACGGGCGGGATCCTGCTGCTCGCCCCCCGCTGGCGCGACCGGCTGGCGAGACGGATGCCCCGGCTGCTCGCCGAGGCGCTGGCGGTCCCCGCCGCCGCCCAGATCGCGGTCACCCCGCTGCTGCTGACGATGTCCGGACGTCTCGACCTGGTGGCCATCCCGGCCAACCTGCTGGCGGAGCCGGCGGTGGCCCCCGCGACCGTTCTCGGCTTCATAGCCGCCGTTGTCGCTCCGGTGAGCTCGGCGCTGGCCCAGATGATCGTACGGCCGGCGGGGCTGGCGGTCGGATGGATCATCGGCGTCGCGGAACGCGCCGCGGGCCTGCCCTTCGCGGCGGTCGCCTGGCCCGGTGGGGCGGCTGGGATCGCCCTCCTGGCCGGGACGGCGGCAGTGACCTGGATGGTGCTGCGGACCCGGGGCGGGCGTCGCGTGGCGGGGGCGCTGGCGATCGGCGCGCTGGTCGCGTTCCTCGTCACCAGCCGGGTCGCCGCACCCTGGCCGCCACCCGGCTGGGTGCTGGTGGCCTGCGACGTCGGTCAGGGAGACGCGCTCGCGATGGCGGCGGGGCCCGGCCGGGCGGTCGTAGTCGACGCCGGCCCCGAGCCCGGCCCCACCGACCGCTGCCTCCGTGACCTTGGCGTGCGGCAGGTGCCCCTGGTGGTGCTGACCCACCCGCACCTCGACCACGTCGGCGGACTGACGGGCGTGCTGCGCGGACGGACCGCCGGCGCGGTCGTCGTGAGCCCCGAACGGGTGCCCCTGGACGAGGCGGCCCGGGTCTCCCGCGAACTCCGGGCCCGCGGCGTCCCCGAGTGGGTGACGCCGCCCGGCGCGAGCTGGCGTTTCGGCCCGCTGGAGCTCACGGTGCTCGCCCCGCCCGTGGACGCCCGGCCTGAAGGAGGCAGCGAGGGGGCCATGGCCAACAACGGCAGCGTCGTGCTGCTCGCCCGGTGGCTCTCCGGCGACGGCCGGCTCCTGGGGTCCGTCCTCCTGGCCGGCGACCTTGAGAACGAAGCACAGGCCGACCTGCTCCGGCGCGGCGTGCCGCAGGTCGACGTGCTCAAGGTGCCGCACCACGGCTCGTCCCGGCAGGATCCGGCCTTCCTCGCCGCCACCCACGCCCGGGCCGCCCTGATCAGCGTCGGCGCGGTCAACGACTACGGTCACCCGGCCCCACTGACGCTACGGCGCCTGGCCTGGCTCGGCATGCGGGCCTACCGCACCGACCAGTCGGGAGACCTCGCCGTCGTATCCGCCGGCGGCCACCTCGCCGTCGTGCCCCGCGGTGTCTCCGCCGGTGTTTCCGGCCGTGTCTCCGGCCGCGTCTCCGGCCATGTTTCCGGCCGTGTCTCCGCCGGTGTCTCTAGCGGTGCCCCGCGAGCCACTCCCCGGGAGGTCTCCCGGACCGCCCGCCCGCCGTGACCGCCGGGCACGGGATGCCACCTGCGCGGCGGCGTGGCATGCTGCGTGACATGGCGAACCCAGCACCCGTGACCCTGGTCGTCGGCGACGAGGAGTTCCTGGCGGACCGGGCCGTTTCGTCCGTCGTGTCGGCCGTCCGGGAGGTCGATCCCGAGGCCGAGCGCCACGATCTGGTGGGAGGCAAGGTCGAGCCGGGCGAGCTGACGCGGCTGACGTCGCCGTCGCTCTTCGGCGACCGTTCCGTCATCGTGGTCCGGTCGGCGCAGGACCTGCCGAAGGACGTCGTCGCCGAGGTGCTGGCCTATGCGGCCCACCCGGCGGACGACGCCGTCCTCGTGCTCTCCCACCCGGGCGGCGTGAAGGGGAAGGCGCTGGTCGAAGGGGTGAAGAAGGCCGGGGCCGAGGTGATCACAATCACCAAGCCGACGAAGGCGGGGGAGCGGCTCGATTTCATCAGGGCCGAGTTCAGGCGCGAGGGCCGCACGATCTCACCCGCCGCGGCCCAGGCGCTGCTCGAGGCCGTGGGAAGCGACCTGCGTGAACTGGCCGCCGCGTGCGGCCAGCTCGCCTTCGACACGACGGGCAAGACGGTCGACGAGGCCGCCGTGGCCCGCTACTACCGGGGGCGGGCCGAGGTGAGCGGCTTCACGATCGCCGACCTCGCGATCGAGGGGAAGCTGGGGGAGGCGCTCGAACAGCTCCGCTGGGCCCTGGCCACCGGGGTCGCGCCGGTGCTGATCGTGAGCGCCCTGGCCGGTGGCCTGCGCTCGCTCGCCAAGGTCGGCGGCGCTCCGCGAAGCCTGCGCGGGGGGCAGCTCGCCGCCCATGTCGGCCTGCCGCCGTGGAAGGTCGACCGGGTCAGGCGCCAGCTCGCCGGATGGGGACCGGAGGGGATCTCCGCTGCGGTGCAGGCGGTCGCCACCGCCGACGAACAGGTGAAGGGCGGCGGCGCCGATCCCGCCTACGCCATGGAGCGGGCCGTCCAGGTCATCGTGGCCAGCCGGACCGGCCGCTGACGTCGAACGGGTGGCCCGCCCCAGCCGGCTTCACTCCGTGCGCCTGTCGGCCCGGCGGCGGGCCGCACTATCGCGAGCCCGGACCGATGCGACCCCGATGGGTCCATACGCGTAAAGATGCGTCCATACGCGTGAAAAACGCCGCACCTCCCGTTGGGGAGATGCGGCGTGGAAAGCCCCCGCGGGACTTACTTGCCTGCGGTCTGGAGGGCGGCGGCGCGCTTGGCGATCGCCGACTTCCGGTTGGCGGCCTGGTTCTTGTGAATCACGCCCTTGCTGACAGCCTTGTCGAGCTGCCGGGACGCGGCCTTCAGCGCCGCGAGCGTCTCGTCGACATTGCCCTGGTCGGCCGCCTCGCGGAACTTGCGGACAGCGGTCTTCAGGGACGACTTGACGGCCTTGTTACGCAGCCGGCGCTTCTCGTTCTGCCGGTTCCGCTTGATCTGGGACTTGATGTTCGCCACGAAGAAGCCTCAGTTACGTCTTGGTCGGATGGGGCGCGCGGGCTGGTGAGAGGGCGCGCCACACGCAGTTGAACAGGATACCAACAGCCGGCGGCGTCGCTCAAATCGCAAACCGGCAGGCTGTCGCCCGTGCAGCTCATGTTACCCCGGAACCGTCGGGCGAGCCCGCATTCCTCTCCGGACGCACCCAGCTCGTCTCATACTCCTTCCAGTCCTCCTCCGTGGCGGCGAAGTCGACGTACAGGGCGAGACCGACGTTGGTCCTGGGGCCGTGACGGGTGAGGGCGAGCCGGGTGCCCTCGGCGGCGGCCGCGACGCTCTCGGCGCGGTCGCTGAAGGGCACGCTGTGATCGTGATAGGCGGGGGCGCCGACGAGCAGGGTCTTGTTCTCCGGTACGAGGCCCAGCCCGAGTTCCGCCTGCCGGGCCACATGGCCGCCGTACAGGGATCCGAGCGGGGTCAGCGAGTCGTACGTCATGATCGCGACCTGGTCGGTGAGGTCGGTGATCTGACGGAAGTACGCCGGGGTCCAGTATTTGTCGTGGCCGATGGCCAGACGCAGCGGGAAACGGGCGCCGGAGATCGGCTCGATCTGCTGGGTGGACACCGACAGCAGCCGCCCGCCGATGGCCCGCCTCGTCTCGCGGAGCACGGACGGCAGCGCCGGGTCGCCGTCGGGGACGGGCTCGAAGTCGTAGTGGATGCCGTCGAACCCCAGGCCGGTCAGGGCCCTGGCGCCCGCCACGATCCTCGCCCGGACCGCCGGATCGGACAGGTCGAGGTGATGTCGCCCGTTGTCGTTCACCGTCTGGCCCAGCCAGGCCGACACTCGTACGCCCGGCAGCCGCTCACGCCACCATTTCAGGAAATTTCCGGCGTTGGGGTAGCGATCGGGCGGCAGTGTCCCGTCGTACTTGAAGGGCCCGCTGTGCACGTAGACGTCCCGGATGCCGCCCGACCGGATCCGTGCGGCGAGCGCGTCGACGTCGGCGGCCGTTTGACGGCCGTCGACCCAGGCGTGGCCCATCCAGAGGGCGTCGTGGCCGGTGGTCCCCGTCCAGGGCGCCGGAGTGCCGGCGTACTGCGCCCGCAGGGCGACGCCGGCGGCCAGCAGGAGCAGGACCGGGACGGCCGCGATCACGGCAGCGATCAGGCAGGTCCGCCGCAGAAGGCGGCGGGTGGTCATGGCAAGCACCCGGGCATGCCACCATGGAGGGTGGCTGGTCCGCCAGCCCTTGACGGGAGGGCCCGCCGAGCGGCGGCGAGGCGGCCCGACCGACCGGCAGCTTTCCCACTCTTTGTCGAAACGGACCTCGGTGCGTACCCAGCCTGGCCAGACCGACCCCGCGTTGATCCGCAACTTCTGCATCATCGCGCACATCGACCATGGCAAGTCCACCCTCGCCGACCGGATGCTCCAGCTCACGGGCGTGGTGGACGAGAGGTCCATGCGCGCGCAGTACCTCGACCGCATGGACATCGAGCGGGAACGCGGCATCACCATCAAGTCCCAGGCGGTCCGCCTCCCGTGGGACGGCCACGTCCTCAACATGATCGACACCCCGGGACACGTCGACTTCACCTACGAGGTGTCCCGGTCGCTGGAGGCGTGCGAGGGCGCGATCCTGCTCGTCGACGCGGCCCAGGGGATCGAGGCGCAGACGCTGGCCAACCTCTACCTGGCCATGAACGCGGACCTGCACATCATCCCGGTCCTCAACAAGATCGACCTGCCCGCGGCGCAGCCCGACAAGTACGCCGAGGAGATCGCCGGCCTGATCGGCTGCGACCCCGGCGACGTGCTGCGCGTCTCGGGCAAGACCGGCGTGGGTGTCCGCGAGTTGCTCGACCACGTCGTGGCACACGTGCCGCCGCCGGTCGGGAACGCCGACGTGCCCGCCCGCGCCCTGATCTTCGACTCCGTGTACGACACCTACCGGGGCGTGGTGACGTACGTCCGGGTCGTCGACGGGCACCTGTCCAAGCGCGAGCGCGTGCTCATGATGTCCACCGGCGCCCAGCACGAGCTGCTGGAGATCGGGGTCATCTCGCCGGAGGCCATGCCGTCCGAGCGGGGGCTGGGCGTCGGCGAGGTGGGCTACCTGATCACCGGCGTGAAGGACGTGCGCCAGTCGCGGGTCGGCGACACCGTGACCAACTCGGGCAAGCCGGCCGCCGAGCCGCTGGGCGGTTACGAGCATCCCAAGCCGATGGTCTACTCGGGCCTCTATCCGATCGACGGCGACGACTACCCCGAGCTGCGCGAGGCGCTCGACAAGCTGCGGCTCAACGACGCCGCGCTGGTCTACGAGCCGGAGACGTCCGCCGCGCTCGGCTTCGGCTTCCGCTGCGGCTTCCTCGGCCTGCTGCACATGGAGATCGTCCGCGAGCGGCTGGAGCGGGAGTTCAACCTGTCGCTGATCTCCACCTCGCCGAACGTCATCTACCGCGTGGTGATGGAGGACGGGCGGGAGGTCGTGGTCACCAACCCGTCGGAGTTCCCGGCGGGCAAGATCGCGGAGATCTACGAGCCCACGGTCAAGGCGACCGTGCTGGCGCCCGCCGAGTTCATCGGCGCGATCATGGAGCTGTGCCAGGGCCGCCGCGGGCAGCTGCAGGGCATGGACTACCTGTCCGAGGACCGGGTCGAGATCCGCTACGCCCTGCCGCTCGGCGAGATCATCTTCGACTTCTTCGACCAGCTCAAGTCGAGGACCCGCGGCTACGCCTCCCTCGACTACGAGCCGTCCGGCGAGCAGGACGCCGACCTGGTGAAGGTCGACATCCTGCTGCAGGGCGAGACAGTCGACGCGTTCAGCGCGATCGTGCACCGCGAGAAGGCCTACGCGTACGGCGTGGAGATGGCCAAGAAGCTCAAGGAGCTCATCCCGAGGCAGCAGTTCGAGGTGCCCATCCAGGCGGCCATCGGCGCCCGGGTGATAGCCAGGGAGAACATCCGGGCCATCCGCAAGGACGTCCTCGCCAAGTGTTACGGCGGTGACATCAGCCGTAAGCGCAAGCTGCTGGAGAAGCAGAAGGAGGGCAAGAAGCGGATGAAGATGGTCGGCCGGGTGGAGGTGCCCCAGGAGGCCTTCGTCGCCGCCCTCTCCACCGAGTCGCCCTCCGTGGACAAGGGCAGGAAGTAGCGGTCCTCATCCCATCCGCGCGCACGGTCGGTTACTTTCTGTTCATGAGGATCCTCTCCGTCAACGTGGGCATGATCCGGGACGCCGAGTGGGCGGGCAAGCTGGGCCGTACGGCCATCGACAAGCGGCCCGCCGAGGGGCGGGTCGCGGTGCGGGACAACGGCCTGGCGGGCGACGAGCGCGCCGACGTCGCCCACCACGGCCACCCCGACCAGGCGGTCTACGCGTATGCCAGGGAAGATTACGACTGGTGGGAGCCCCAGATGGGCCGGACCCTGCGGGACGGCCAGTTCGGGGAGAACCTCACGACCGAGGGCGCCGATCTCGCGAACGCGCTCCTCGGCGAGAAGTGGCGGATCGGCACGGCCCTGCTGGAGGTGACCGCCCCCCGCGTCCCCTGCGTGGTGTTCCGCAACTGGCTCGACGAGCGGGGCTGGGTCAAGCGCTTCACCCAGGCCGGCCGCACCGGGGCGTACTTCCGCGTGGTCGAGCGGGGCGACCTCGGCGCGGGCGACGGCATCGAGGTGGTGGAGCGCCCCTCTGAGGGCGTGACGATCGGTGAGGCGTTCCGCGCCCACCACGGTGACCGGGACCTGATGCGGCGGCTGCTCGCCGTGCCCGGTCGCTCCGAGCAATGGGAGCACGTCGCGCGCCGCGTCCTCGCCTGATCGCCGGACGGCCGGCCCGGCGTGCCCACGGGGGAGCCGGCCGGGCTCCGGGGGACCGACCGCTCCGCCGCGGGCGGCAGACTGGGAGGCGTGCCTTCCGTGCTTCCCGACGGCGATCCCGTCCCCGCCTCCGGCGAACTGCCGCCCAGCGCGCTCGCCGGGCTCGGCTCCCGGCCGTTCGGCTTCTACGTGCATGTGCCGTACTGCGCGAGCCGCTGCGGTTACTGCGACTTCAACACCTACACCGCCGAGGAGCTGGGTCCGGGCGTCTCGCGGCGCGACTACGCCGGCACGGTCGCCGAGGAGATACGGCTGGCCCGGCGGGTGCTGGGAGACGCCGCGCTGCCCGTGGAGACCGTGTTCTTCGGCGGCGGCACCCCCACGCTGCTGCCCGCGGCCGACCTCGTCCGCGTCCTGCGGGAGATCGACAAGGAGTTCGGGCTGCGGCCGGGCGCCGAGGTGACGACGGAGGCCAACCCCGAGTCCGTCGACCAGGCATATCTGGAGGCGTTGCGGGAGGGCGGCTTCACCCGGGTCAGCTTCGGCATGCAGAGCGCCAGGGAGCACGTGCTCACCGTCCTCGACCGCAGGCACACGCCCGGCCGGGCGGCGCGGGCCGTCCGCGAGGCGCGCGCGGCCGGGTTCGACCACATCAACCTGGACCTGATCTACGGGACGCCGGGGGAGTCCGACGACGACTGGCGGGCCTCGCTGGAGGCCGCGCTCGCGGCGGAGCCCGATCACGTCTCGGCGTATTCGCTGATCGTCGAGGACGGCACCCGTCTGGCGGCGCGCATCCGACGGGGCGAGCTGCCCATGCCGGACGAGGACGTCGCCGCCGACCGCTATCTCATCGCGGAGCGGGCGCTGGCCGCCGCCGGCCTGAGCTGGTACGAGGTCTCCAACTGGGCCAGGGACGACGAGGCCCGGTGCCGCCACAACCTGCTCTACTGGACCGGCGGCGACTGGTGGGGCGCCGGGCCGGGGGCGCACAGCCACGTCGGGGGCACCCGCTGGTGGAACGTCAAGCATCCGGCGGCGTACGCCGGGCGCCTGGCGGCCGGGACGTCGCCCGGCCACGCCAGGGAGGAGCTGACCGACGACGACCGGGCGGTGGAGCGCGTCATGCTGGAGCTCCGCCTCGTCTCCGGTTTCCCGCTGGCCGAGCTGGCCCCCCGCGCCCGTACGGCGTGCGCCCGCGCGCTCGCGGACGGGCTGCTTGAGGTGGACGCGTTCAAGGCGGGCCGGGCGGTGCTGACGCTGCGCGGCCGGCTCCTCGCCGACGCCCTGGTGCGCGACCTGACGTAGCTCAGCCGCCCGGCTCGGTCACGAAGTCGATCAGCTCCTCCACCCGGCCGAGCAGCTCGGGCTCCAGGTCGGTGAACGTCGTGACCCGGCCGAGGATGTGGCGCCACGCCTCCTGCGGATCCATCCGCCACCCGAGCGCGGCGACGACCCCCTCTTTCCACGGGACGCCGCGCGGCACGGAGGGCCAGGCCGGGATGCCGAGGGCGGCCGGTTTCACGGCCTGCCAGATGTCCACGTACGGGTGGCCGACCACGAGCACGTGATCGCCCGTCACGCGGGCGGCGATGCGGCTCTCCTTGGATCCCGGCACGAGGTGGTCGACGAGGACGCCGAGCCGCCTGCCCGGCTCCGGGGCGAACTCCTCGACGATCGCCGGGAGGTCGTCGACGCCCTCCAGGTATTCGACGACGACGCCCTCGACCCGCAGGTCGTGGCCCCAGATCCGTTCCACCAGCGCCGCGTCGTGGACGCCCTCGACGTAGATCCGGCTCCCGCGGGCGACCTGGGCGCGCAAACCCTCGACGGCGATGGAGCCGGAGGCGCTGCGCAGGGGCCCCCTGGGCCCGGCGGCGGGCCGGACGAGCGTGACGGGCTCGCCGTCGAGGAGGAACCCGGCGGGCGTGAGCGGGAAGATCCGCCGCCGCCCGAACCTGTCCTCCAGGGTCACGCCGTCCTTGTCGCAGGCCACCACGGCGCCGCAGAACCGGGCCTCCCCGTCCTCGACGACGAGGCCGGGCTCGGCGGCGATCTCGGGAATCAGGCCCCGCCGGGGCCGCCGCCAGTCTCCGGATAGCACGTCCCGCTCGTACATGCCGGGAACGCTAGCAAAACGAGCCCCCGCCCCGGCGGATCAGGAGGCGATCAACATAGCGATCAACATAGCGATCAGCATGGTGATCAGCATGCGACCGGGCGCGGATCGGGCGCCGATCAGGTCGCGGCCCGGCGCCGGACCAGCACGACGATCGTCACGAGCACGGCGGAGAGGAATCCGACGAGCGGCAGGGCCGGCGCCGTGACGCCGCCGGTCGCGAGGCCGTCGGCGAGATCGCCCGCGCCCGTCGCCGGCGCCCTGCCCACCCCGAATGTGACGTCCTCACCGTCGCAGGTGACCTGGTAGACGCCCGCCGCCGGAGGGCTCATCACGAAGAGCAGGTCCCACCGCGTGCCCCCGTCGGAGATCGTGTGGGCGGCCGTCGGCCTGGCCAGCCGGACCGGCCGTCCGGCGTCGTCCGCGGCCTCGCAGCGCACGTCGGTGGGCCGTTCGGCGGCGGCGTAGACGGCGGGACGGTCTCCGGGCCCGAGGCCGGCGGTCATGGTCTGCCCGCTGGAGAACGGCGTGGCCGGGACGAGGTCGCGGCCGCCGGAGAGCGGGTCAGCGGCCGCGCCGCCGACGCCGGCCACCAGCAGCACCGGGAACAGCAGCCAGGCGAGGAACACCCACACCAGCCTGGGGCGGGCCGGGCCGGCCGCGCGCGAGGCCGCCGGGACACGCGCCGTGGCGCTCGCCGCGACATCGGGGACGTTCATGGGGACCTGCACGGGGACATGCACGGGAACACGCACGCGGACCTGCACGGGGACATGCACGGGGGCGTCCGGGGGGACGCTCACGCGGACCCGCGCGCCGACAGGGGGGAGCCCCGTACGGACCGGCCGCGCCGCCCCTACGGTCAAGCACCCGGCCCCCGGGTGGAAATCGTCGGTCATGGGAAGGACATTGATGTACGACACTTGCCGGCCGTTTGCAGTCCGCTTGTCCCTGCTGTCCTCGCGTTATCGCACGACGTGGGGTGGTGGCCGTACACTTGGCACTCGGGAACACAGAGTGCCAGAGTGAGTGTTTCCCAGGCACGAGGGAGGTGACACTTTGCTCGACGACCGCAAGCTGGCAGTGCTCCGCGCCATTGTCGAGGACTACGTGTCCACCAACGAGCCGGTCGGCTCGAAGGCTCTCGCGGACAGGCACAACCTCGGCGTCTCCCCCGCGACGATTCGCAACGACATGGCGGCGCTGGAGGAGCAGGGGTACATCGCCCAGCCCCACACCAGCGCCGGTCGGGTCCCCACCGACAAGGGCTACCGGCTCTTCGTCGACAGGCTCTCGCAGATCAAGCCGCTGTCCTCGGCGGAGCGCAGGGCCATCGAGACGTTCCTCGCCGGGGCCGTCGACCTCGACGAGATCGTCATGCGCACCGTGCGGCTGCTCGCGCAGCTCACCCGGCAGGTGGCCGTCGTCCAGTACCCGTCGCTGACCAGGTCGTCGGTGCGGCATGTGGAGATCGTCCCGCTGTCGGACCGCCGGGTGATGCTGGTGTTGATCACCAACACCGGCCGGGTCGAGCAGCGGGTGGTCGACCTCCCGGAGGACGTGGCCGACGACCGGATCGCCAACCTGCGCGGCGTCCTCAACGGATGCCTGGACGGCTGTGGCCTGTCGAACGTGCCCGACACGATCGCGGACCTGCCGGAACGGCTTCCGCAGGAGGACCGGCAGGTGGCCGCCACGATCCTCTCCGTGTTGCTCGAGACGCTGGTCGAGCGGCACGAGGAGAAGA
The DNA here is from genome assembly GCF_017896165.1 of Microbispora oryzae. Lineage (GTDB taxonomy): Bacteria > Actinomycetota > Actinomycetes > Streptosporangiales > Streptosporangiaceae > Microbispora > Microbispora oryzae. The sequence goes on along the minus strand of NZ_JAFCNB010000001.1, from coordinate 562,817 downwards.
TCGCCTTCGGCGGCACGGCCAACCTGGCGGGCGCCGACTTCAGCGTGGGACTGCGCGGCGTGCTGGAGGCCCTGGAGGAACAGGTCGTCCTCATCCGGCTGCTGGGCGAGACCCATGGCATGTCCGAGCTGACCGTGCGGATCGGCTCGGAGAATCCCTACAGCGGGCTCCGCGGCACGTCCATCGTCGCGGCGGGGTACGGTTCCGGCGACAGAGAACTGGCCCGGCTCGGAGTGCTGGGCCCGACACGAATGGACTATCCGGTGACGATGGGTGCGGTGCGCGCGGTGGCGCGTTACGTCGGCCAGATCCTGGCGGGATCATAAGTGTCCAACGACTACTACGCCACCCTCGGCGTACGACGCGACGCCAGCCAGGAAGAGATCAAGAAGGCGTACCGCCGACTGGCCAGAGAGCTGCATCCGGACGTCAACCCCGATCCCGAGACCCAGGAGCGGTTCAAGGAGATCACCCAGGCGTACGAGGTGCTCTCCGACGCGAACAAGCGCCGGACGTACGACCTGGGCGGCGACCCCTTCGGCGGCGCGGGCGCGGGAGCGGGGGCCGGCTTCGGCGCGGGCTTCCCGTTCAGCGACATCATGGACGCCTTCTTCGGGGCGGCCGGAGGCGGGGCCAGGGGCCCGAGGTCGCGGGCCAGGCGTGGCCGCAACGCCACTATCCGGGTCGAGCTCGACCTGGCCGAGTCGGCGTTCGGCACCACCCGTGAGATCGTCGTCGACACCGCCGTGCTGTGCGAGGTCTGCAAGGGCTCCGGCGCGGCGGCCGGCACCCACCCCGACACCTGTGACATGTGCCACGGCCGGGGCGAGGTCTCCCAGGTGACCCGGTCGTTCCTGGGCCAGGTCATGACCTCCCGCCCGTGCCCCCAGTGCGGCGGCTACGGCAGCGTCATCCGTCACCCGTGCATGGAGTGCTCGGGTGAGGGACGGGTCAGGACCCGGCGCACCATCAAGGTCAGGATCCCGGCCGGTGTCGAGGACGGCACCCACATCCAGCTGGCCGGCGAGGGTGAGATCGGCCCCGGCGGAGGCCCTCCCGGCGACCTGTTCCTGGAGATCGTCGAGCGGCCGCACCAGATCTTCGAGCGGCACGGCGACGACCTGCACTGCACGGTGCACATCCCCATGACGGCCGCCGCCCTCGGCACGACGATCTCCATCGACACCCTCGACGGCACCGAGGAGATCGACATCCGGCCCGGCACCCAGGCGGGCCAGGTCATCCCCCTCTACAGCAAGGGCGTGCAGCGGCTCAACGAGAGCGGCCGGGGTGACCTGCTCATCCACGTCAACGTGGAGACGCCGGTCAAGCTCGACCCGCAGCAGGAGGAGCTGCTCAGGGAGCTGTCCAAGCTGCGCGGCGAGGAGCGGCCGCCGGGCCGGTTCTCACCGGGCCAGCAGGGCTTCTTCTCGCGCCTGCGCGACGCCTTCAACGGCCGCTGAGGGGCTCCGGCGCGTGAGCGTACCCGTGTTCCTCGCCGACGCGGCCGTGCTCGCGGCGGACCGGCCCGTCCTGGACGGACCCGAGGGGCGGCACGCGGCCGCCGTCCGCAGGCTGCGGCCGGGGGAGCGGGTCGACCTGACCGACGGCGCCGGCCGGGTCGCGGAGTGCGTCGTCGCCGCGGCCGGGAAGGACTCGATCACCGCCGAGGTGCTGCGCAGGTTCGAGGTGGCGCGGCCCAGCCCGCGGCTGGTCGTGGTCCAGGGCATCCCCAAGGGCGACCGGGGGGAGCTGGCCGTGGAGATGATGACCGAGGCCGGGGTGGACGTCGTCGTCCCCTGGGCGGCCGCTCGCTGTGTCACCCAGTGGCGTGGCGACCGGGCGGCCAAGTCGCTCGGCCGGTGGCGCGGCACGGCCCGGGAGGCGGCCAAGCAGGCGCGGCGCTTCCACCTGCCCGACGTCACGGAGCAGGTGACCACGGCCGGGGTCCGTTCGCTGGTCTCGGGTGCGGCGCTGGCCGTCGTCCTGCACGAGGAGGCGGCCGAGCCGCTGAGCGGCCTCACGATCCCCGACGCCGGCGACATCGTGGTGGTGGTCGGCCCCGAGGGAGGGCTGACGGACGACGAGGTGGCGGGGCTGCGGGACGCGGGAGCCGTACCGGCCCTGCTCGGCCCGACGGTGCTGCGCACCTCGACGGCGGGAGTGGCCGCGGCGGCGGTGCTGCTGTCGCGCTGCGGACGCTGGTAATCCCGCGAGTGGGGTGAGAGGAGGCCGGCCCTCCGCCCGGCCCGGCTCGGACACGACCAGGACAGGGCCAGGGCAGGGCTAGGACGAGGGAGTCGAGACCACCGTGTCGCTCAGCGGGGCGCCCGAGTTCGTGCCGCTGGGCGTGGGGGTGGGGCTCGGCGACGGGCTCGCGGACGGCACCGGCGACGCGGACGGCCTCGGCTTCGGCTTCGGCGTGTAGAGGGTGCCGGGCGCCGCGGGCTGCTGGGCCTGGGCGGGCGGGCAGGTCGCCGGCAGCGTCGGGTCGGGTTCGACGATTCCGTTGCGCGGGGCCGGGGTGGCGCAGGGGTTGGCCGCGGACGGCGACGGCGACGGCTTCTGCGGCGGTCCCGGCCGGTGGGGAGTGACCGACGGCGAGGGATGCTCACTGTGGGCGGGGCTCTGCGCGGGCACGGTGGGCAGCGGCGGAAGGGCGTTGGGCGGGCGCGTGACGGTCGAGGTGTCCTGCTCCTGGTCGCGGTCGGCGCCGGCCGCGGTGATGCCGGTGCTCTCGGCCACCTGGTCGCGCAGGTCGGGCACGAGCAGCACCACGGCGCCGGCGACCAGGACCGCGCCGGCGGCAGAGGCTCCGATCCGCCACCACCCGAGGTTGCGGAAGCCGCGCAGGCCCCGGGTCCCGCGCTCGTCGATACGGCGGCGGATGACGTCCAGACCGTCCGGAGACGGCACGACCGAGTCCGCCTCCGCGCGCAGCGCACGGCGCAGCAGGTCGCCGTACTCGTCGTCGGGGGGGAAGGTCATGAGAACTGCTCCAGTGCCATTCGTAGCGCGGCCATGCCGCGTGCCGTGTGACTTTTCACGGCGCCCTTGCTGATGCCCATCGCATGCGCGATCTCGGCCTCCGACAGGTCACCGTAATACCGCAGCACCAGCGCCTCGCGCTGGCGGGCAGGCAGTCCGCGCAGCGCCTCGATCACGGCCGAGCGCTCAAGCTCGCCGATCGCGCCGTTCTCCGCGCTCGGCGCGTCGGGAAGGCCCTTGGGGGCGTACTTCTCGACGACCGCGCGGTGCCGCAGCACGGAACGCGAGCGGTTGACGACCGACTGGCGTAGATAGGCCAGTGCCTTGTCGGTGTCCCTCAGCCTGCGCCAGGCGCCGTGAATGGCGACGAACGCGTCCTGAACGACCTCCTCGGCGCTGGCCATATCGCGGACCAGCAGCACCGCGAGACGCACGAGTGACCGATAGTGGGCGCTGTACAGCGCCGTAACGGCCATGTCGGCATCCCACCCGACGGGCACCGTCCCCAACGACCTGTCGGCCACGAGGGTCTCGGTGGTCACATCTATTGGACGCTCGCCATTCCCGGGGGGTTTACGTTCTTCCGAATCATTTGGGGGCATGGCCCAGTGGTGTCCTCGCCCGGCATTGGGGGTGGTTTCGGGTGCAGTCTCGCACATTCACATTAGCCCGCGGGATCATTAGCGTCATCACCGATCGGCAACGGCTAGTCTTTCGCTCGTGAACGACTGCCTGTTCTGCAAGATCGTGGCCAAGGAGGTGCCGGCGGACGTCGTCCTGGAGACCGGACGGGCGCTGGCGTTCCGCGACATCAACCCCCAGGCCCCGACGCACGTCCTCGTCGTCCCCCGCGCGCACTACGAGAACGCCGCGGCGCTCGCCGCGGCCGACGACGGCCTCGCCGACGACCTGCTCACGGCGTGCCACGCGGTGGCCGTGCAGGAGGGCGTGGCCGGGGACGGATACCGCGTGGTGCTGAACACCGGGCCGGGTGCGGGGCAGACGGTCTTCCATGTTCACGCCCATGTCATCGGCGGCCGGAGCCTCTCCTGGCCTCCCGGCTGACCGGCTAGCATGAGAGGGAACCTTTAGGGAGGCGATCGGGCCGTACGGCCGCCCATGTCCGAGTCACAGCACACCAACAAGACCCAGGCGAAGGTAGTCATTCCCGAGGGGCGTCCCATGGTCAGCCTCCTGGGATCGCGTGACGAGCTCCTGCGGGTCATCGAGAACGCCTTCAGCGCCGACATCCACGTGCGCGGCAACGAGATCACGATCACCGGGTCCCCTGAGGAGAGCGGCGTCGTCGTACGTCTCTTCGAGGAGCTGGTGGAGCTGGTCGGCTCGGGGGCGGAGCTGACGCCCGACGCCGTCGAACGCAGCATCCACATGCTGCGGATGGCGAAGGACCGGCCCGCCGAGGTCCTCTCCCTGGACATCCTGTCCTCGCGCGGCCGGACCATCCGTCCCAAGACCCTCAACCAGAAGCGGTACGTCGACGCGATCGACCGGCACACCGTCGTCTTCGGCATCGGCCCCGCGGGCACCGGCAAGACCTACCTGGCGATGGCCAAGGCCGTGAAGGCGCTGCAGAACAAGCAGGTCAACCGGATCATCCTGACCCGGCCCGCCGTCGAGGCCGGTGAGCGGCTCGGGTTCCTGCCCGGCACGCTCTACGAGAAGATCGACCCGTACCTGCGTCCCCTGTACGACGCGCTGCACGACATGCTCGACCCCGAGTCGATCCCGCGCCTCATGTCCGCGGGGACGATCGAGGTCGCGCCGCTCGCCTACATGCGCGGGCGCACGCTGAACGACGCCTTCATCATCCTGGACGAGGCGCAGAACACCTCCCCCGAGCAGATGAAGATGTTCCTCACCCGGCTGGGGTTCAACTCCAAGATCGTGGTGACCGGCGACGTGACCCAGATCGACCTGCCTGGCGGGCAGGAGAGCGGCCTGAAGGTCGTCCAGACCATCCTCGACGGCATCGACGACATCCACTTCAGCCGTCTCACCAGCGCCGACGTCGTCCGTCACCGGCTGGTGAGCGACATCGTCGACGCGTACGGCCGCTACGACGCCGCGATGGCGTCCGAGCCGCGCGCGATCGCCAAACGCCAGCGGGGCCGGCGATGAGCCCGCATGTGATCGTTCCGGGCGAGGAGGCCCAATGAGCATCGAGGTGGCCAACGAGTCCGGCGTCGAGCTCGACGAGTCGATGCTCGTCGAGCTCGCGGGGCATGTCCTGGGCCGGATGGAGATCAACCCGCTGGCCGAGCTGTCGATCCTGGTGGTCGACGAGGCGGCCATGGCCGAGCTGCACGAGCAGTGGATGGGCGAGCCCGGGCCGACGGACGTGCTGGCCTTCCCCATGGACGAGCTGCGGCCCAACACGGGCGGCCGCGACGAGGACCCGACCCCCGATCCCGCGCTGCTCGGCGACGTGGTGCTGTGCCCGCAGGTCGCGGCCAAGCAGGCGGCCGAGGCCGGGCACGCCGCGCAGGACGAGCTCGAACTGCTGTGCACCCACGGCATCCTCCACCTGCTGGGCTACGACCACGCCGAGCCCGAGGAGCACGCCAGGATGTTCGGCCTGCAGGACCAGCTGCTGAAGGAGTGGCGGGAGGTGCGGCGGAAGCCGTGAACAACGGCTGGCTGCTGTCAGCCGTCGTCCTGATCGGGGTCGGCGGCCTGCTCGCGAGTGCCGAGACCGCGCTCACCCGCATCTCGCGGGTGCGGGCCGAGGAGTTCGTCAAGGAGGGCAGGCGCGGGGCCGTGCGGCTCCAGGCGATCGTCGCCGACCCGCCGCGCTACCTCAACCTGCTGCTCCTGCTCCGGCTGAGCTGCGAGCTGGTGGCCACGGTCATCGCCACGCTGCTGTTCGTCGACTGGCTCGGCGACCACGGCCAGGCGTACGCGGTGGCGGCCGTCGTGATGATCCTGGTGAGCTACGTGATCGTCGGCGTCTCGCCGCGCACGCTCGGCCGCCAGCACGCCGAGCCGATCGCGCTGGCCGCCGCCCCCGTCGTGTACGGCCTGACCAGGATCTTCGGGCCGCTGCCCAAGCTGCTGATCCTGCTGGGCAACGCGCTCACCCCCGGACGGGGCTTCCGGGAGGGGCCGTTCACCTCCGAGGCCGAGCTGCGCGACCTCGTCGACCTGGCCGAGCAGCGCCGGGTGATCGAACCCGACGAGCGCGAGATGATCCACTCGGTCTTCGAGCTGGGCGACACCCTGGTCCGCGAGGTCATGGTGCCCCGGACCGAGATGGTCTTCATCGAACGGGGCAAGAACCTCGGCCAGGCGCTCTCGCTGGCCCTGCGCAGCGGCTTCTCCCGCATCCCCGTGGTGGGCGAGAACGAGGACGACGTCATCGGCATCGCCTACCTCAAGGACATCGTCCGGCGGACGCGGGACACGGGCGACGACTCGGCCCGGGTCGAGGAGCTCATGCGCCCCGCGGCGTACGTGCCGGAGAGCAAGCCCATCGACGAGCTGCTGCGCGAGATGCAGGCGCGGCAGACTCACCTCGCGATCGTGATCGACGAGTACGGCGGCACGGCGGGGCTGGTGACGATCGAGGACGTGATCGAGGAGATCGTCGGGGAGATCGCCGACGAGTACGACCAGGAGGCCCCCAGGATCGAGTGGCTCGGCGACGGCTCCGCCCGGGTCACCGCCCGGCTGCCCGTCGACGAGCTGGGCGAGCTGTTCGACACCGAGATCGAGGTCGACGACGTGGACACCGTGAGCGGGCTGCTCGCCCACGCCCTGGGCCGGGTGCCGATCGCCGGATCCGAGGCGGTCGTCGGGGGCCTGCGCCTCACCGCGGAGAACCTCGCGGGCCGCCGCAACCGGATCAGCACCGTCGTGGTGCGCCGCGCGGAGCCGTCGTCCGAGGACGGAGAGGCGGTCCCGGTGACCGCCGACCGGGACTGAACGGGTGCAAGCCCGCGTCAAGTGATCTGCAAGCCCTCCCGGCCATTCTCGGTTCAGGCGTCCAGGAGGGGTCCGGGCGCCGCAGAGGGGAGACCGGGGCGCCGGGAGGGGTTCGCGGCGCGCCGGCCGCTCTTGGGGGATGTGGAGTCGTCGCGGGGCCCTCTCGGGTGGGGCCGGGGGCCCCGCGACGGCGACTACGTAAAGTGATTGCCCGGATTGTTTCCGGGGAAGGAAGATTCCGGCGACGAGGCGCCCCCCACGCCGTTTCCGGAGGCCGCCCCGAGCCCGCCTCGCATTGGCGAGCGAGGCCCCGACAGGGGGAGACGGGGTGGAGATGCGGATCATCCTGGCCGCGGTGTGCGGCCTGTTCCTGACAGCGGCGGGCTGTGGCGGCGCGCTCACGATCTACGCCGTCCCGGCCGATCCCGGCGGTCCGGCCGTGGCATCACAGGGGGAGTCGCAGGGGGAGTCACGGAGCGAGCCGCGGAGTGAGCCGCGGAGTGAGCCGGGCGGCCCGCGGTATGGGGCGGCGGTCCGGGCCGGAACGCCCGCCGTCCGTCTCGCGGCCGTGCTGACCCGCCTCGACGATCTGCCCGACGGCTTCTCCACCCGGGCGAGAACGCCGTGGCGTCCGCCGTTCCGCCCGCGCAGCCGCGCCTGCCGGACGGTCTTCGACGCCGTGTCGGGCCGGCCGCCCCGCGACGGGCTCCTCACCACGGCCTCGGCCGCGTTCGACGGCCCGCACGTCGGCGAGGTCGCCGGGGTGGGGCTGGCGAGATACGCGGGTGGCACGGCCGCGGGGCCGTTCCTCCGGCTGAGGGAGGCGCTGGACCGCTGCCGCGCCGTCGACCGAGGCACCGCGGCCGGAGCCGACCGCCTGACGGCCCATGACCTGTCCCTGCCGGTGACGGCGGACGAGTCGGCCGCCCGCGGCCTCGTGGGGCGGATGGGCGGCTACCCGTACGAGATGCGGCTCGTGGTGGCCCGTTCCGGCGACGCGCTCGTCACGATCCTGCACGCGGGGCTGGCCGAGCCGGACGCAGCCCGCACCCGTGCGCTCGCGGATCTGGTGACCCGCGAGGTCGGTACCCTTGAGCCGTGACACATGCCCTGGACCCCGAGGACCAAAAGATCATCACGCTGGCCCGGTCGGCCCGCGCCCGCAACGGTTCGCCGGAGGGCGCGGCCGTACGCGACGAGACCGGCCGGACGTACGCGGCGGCCGGGGTCGCGCTTCCCTCGCTGGAGCTGACGGCTCTGCAGGTCGCGGTCGCGATGGCCGTCTCCAGCGGGGCGGCGTCGCTGGAGGCGGCGGCGGTCGTGAGCGACGCCGACGACCCGGCGGAGAAGGACCTCGCGGTCGTCGAGGACATGGGCAACGCCACGCTGTTCCTGGCCGCGCCGGACGGCTCGTTGAAAGGCCGGTACATCTGAGGTGAGCTCCGACTTCCACGCCGGGTTCGCCTGCTTCGTCGGCCGGCCGAACGTCGGCAAGTCGACCCTGATGAACGCCCTGGTCGGCACCAAGGTGGCGATCACCTCGGCGAAGCCCCAGACGACCAGGCGGGCGATCCGCGGCATCGTGCACCGGCCGGACGCCCAGCTCGTGATCGTCGACACCCCCGGTTTCCACCGTCCCCGCACCCTCCTGGGCGAGCGGCTCGACAGCCTGGTGTTGTCCACTCTCACCGAGGTCGACGTCATCGGCTTCTGCGTGCCGGCCAACGAGCCGATCGGCAAGGGCGACCGGTTCATCGTCGAGAAACTCGGCGCGGTGAAGAAGACACCGGTGGTCGCGATCGTGACGAAGTGCGACCTGGCCTCCCGGGAGCAGATCGCGAGCCAGCTCCTCGCGGTGTCGGCGCTGGCCCCGTTCGCGGAGATCGTGCCGGTGTCCGCGGAGAGCGGCGAGCAGCTCGACGTGCTCGCCGACCAGCTCGTGGCGCGGCTGCCCGAGTCGCCGCCCCTCTACGCAGGCGGTGAGCTGACCGACGAGCCGGAGCAGATCCTCGTCGCCGAGCTGATCAGGGAGGCGGCGCTGGAGGGAGTCCGGGACGAGCTGCCCCACTCGATCGCCGTCGTCGTGGAGGAGATGGCCCCCCGTGAGGGCCGCGACGACCTCCTCGACATCTACGCGTTCATGTACGTCGAGAGGCCCTCGCAGAAGGCGATCGTCATCGGCCCGGGCGGGGCACGGATGAAGGACGTGGGCACCCGGGCGCGGCAGCAGATCGAGGCGCTGCTCGGCACGCGCGTCTACCTCGACCTGCGGGTGAAGGTCGCCAAGGAGTGGCAGCGCGATCCCAAGCAGCTGCGCCGCCTGGGCTTCTACGACTGACGCTGACGCGCTCCGGTCAGCGCCTGCGGAGCAGGGCGGCGGCGGCCAGCACGGCCACCGCGACGGAGGCCAGCAGGCCGGCGAACCAGCCGTACTGCACGGCCGGCTCGATGCTGAGGAGGCCGGGGACGCGCAGGTCGAGCCGGTCGGCCAGGTCCTTAGGGTCGGTGAGGAACATCGCGAGCGCGAAGGCCGCCACCGCCCCGGGCAGGATGGCCAGCCCGGTGAACAGCCAGCTGCGGATCACCCCGAGCACCCCCAGCAGCGTCGCGACGAGGCCGGCGCCCATCACGAACCAGCCCGGCCCCCGGTCCACCCCCCGCACCGCGCGGGTGATCTCCGCGTCGAGCACGGTGAGGCGCGCGGTGACGCCCGCCCAGGGCAGCAGGGCGGTCACGGCCAGAGCGAGACCGGTGACGATCACTCCGAGGGCCAGCAGAAGACTCGCGGTGCTGCGGCCGCCGGGCGGCCGGGTGGGTTCCGACACGATCACCAGGCTACGGCCAGCCGGAGCGCGGCGTCCTCCGCGCGCTCCAGTCGCCTCCTCAGCTCCACGGCGTCGGCGGCCAGGGCACTGGAGAGCACTCCGGGGCCGGCCAGGGGCAGCGCGGCCCAGCCGTCCCCCGTCTCCGCCCGGCGCTCGTCCTTCCCGTCCGGCTGGGTCCGCCATTCCGGGCCGGCGACGAGCGTGGAGCCGACGCACCGCGCGTCGCCGTACACGGCGGGGCTGCCGTCGGTGTGCCCGTCGCCCACCACGAGGTCCTGGCGGAGCAGCGGGCGGCCCGCCCCGGTGGTGTCGAACACCGTGGCGTCGAAGCGGGTGTGGCAGCGGCCGGGCCGTTCCCCGTGCCGTCCGAAGACGATCTCCTCGCGCCACACGACGGTCGCGTCCGGGGCGAGCGAGAGCCGTACGGTCATGCGGTGGGAGCAGCCGGCGGCGAGGACCGTGGGCTCGGGCAGGAAGCGGAGCGTGGCGCCGGCCCCCACCCGCGCGTGGACGGTCATCGACGACTCGCCGGGCACGTGCCCCGGCAGCACGAGCGTGGCCCCGACCGAGCGGATCTCAAGGGACGTGCCGGGCGCGACGTCCACGCCGAGCGCCAGGCGGTCGCCGCCGAGTGGTCCGGCGCCCGTCGCGACGAGGTGGACGCGGCCGGGCCCCGTCTGACGCAGGGTCAGCGGCGGGTCCGACCGCATGGTCTCCAGCCGGGTGCCCCCGGCGGGCGCGGCCGACGTCCTGAGGAGCGCCCGCGCGATCACTCCCGGCCCGCGGGCAGGACGGCGGGCTCCGGGTCGTCCTCATGATGGGGGTGCCCGTCGGGATGCCCGTGGGGATGCTCGTGGGCGTGACCCGCCGGGCCGTGCTGGTGCCACCACGCGGCGACCATCTCCGCGGCCCACTCGGCGACCGAGTGGGCCGACTTGTCCTCCCTGATGGACGTGAAGAGCACCGGTCTGCCCTCCCGGACCGCCGCGGCGTCCCTGGACATCACGGTGAGGTCGGCGCCCACCAGCGGCGCCAGGTCGGTCTTGTTGATCACCAGGAGATCGGCGGAGGTGACGCCGGGGCCGCCCTTGCGCGGCACCTTGTCGCCGCCGGACACGTCGAGCACGAAGATCTGCCGGTCCGCGAGGCCGCGGCTGAAGGTCGCGGTGAGGTTGTCGCCGCCGCTCTCGACGATCACCAGGTCGAGCGGGCCGAAGCGTTCCTCCAGGGTCTCGACGGCGTCGAGGTTGGCCGCGATGTCGTCGCGGATCGCCGTGTGCGGGCAGCACCCCGTCTGGACGGCCATGATCCGTTCGGGGTCGATCACCCCCGCCCGGCGCAGGAAGTCGGCGTCCTCGGTCGTGTAGATGTCGTTGGTCACCACGCCGAGGCGGAGCGAGGGGCCCAGGGTGCGGCACAGGGCGGCCACGAGGGCGGTCTTGCCGCTCCCGACCGGGCCGCCGATGCCGAGCCGCAGCGCGCGGCCCCCCGGCGCGGCCGCCTCGTGGAGATCATCGTGGATTGCGCCCATGTGGGGACCTGTCCTTCTACTCGGGAGCCGGGAGCCCGGCCCGGGACTCGTCAGGAGACGAAGAGCTTCATCGCGTTCTTCAGATGACCTTCGGCGAGCAGATCGAGAGCCGGGGCGGCGTGGCCCGGCAGCGCCGGCCATCCCGCTCCCCGGCAGGGCCCGGCCCCCGGTGCGGACCCGGGCTCCGGGGAAGACGTGGCGTCGTCCCCGTCCGGCCCGATCCCGCCGGGTGGGCGCCGCCGGTCGTCGCCGCACGGGTCGACGGCCAGCGGATCAGCGTCGTCCGTCACCACGCTGTCGATCAGGGACGCGCAGGCGGCGTGGGCGGCGTCGTTGAGCGCGGGGGCGAGATCGGCGAGCAGGCGGTGCACGGTCACCGGGTCGAGTCCCAGCAGCCGTACGGCCGCGGTGGCGGGCCCGGTCACCGCGGTGTACGCGGCGGCGAGGGCCGCCTGGTACGGCACGCAGCCGGCCGCGGCGGCGGCCGCACCGAGCACGACGGGGTGATGCGCGCCCTCCGGCACGGCGACGCCCAGGGTGTCCAGGGCGGGCGACGGCCACATCCGGCGGGCGGTCCGCAGCAGCAGCCGGCCCTGGGTGCGGCCGGCCTCCCGCTGTGCCGGTGACGCCGTACGGGCGTCGGCCTCGGCGTCGAGCTGCCGCCACAACGTGGCGAGATCCTCCTCCCGGCCGGGGTGGTGGCCCGTCCTGGCCAGCTCGCAGGCGGCGGCGGCCAGGGCGGCCGTGACGAGGCCGGCGGTGGCGAGCCTGCCCCGCAGGAACCGGGCCAGGTCGCCCGCGTCGGTGATCGTGCCGAGCCGGACGGCCTCCTCGGCGCCGCCCGAGTGGGCGTGGCCGCCCGCGGGCAGGCGCGAGTCCGCCAGCAGGAGCAGCGCGGCGTCGCCCGGCCCTCCGCCGGGCCGGTGGCCGTCCCCGTGCGACCTGTCGTCCATCCGCTCGCTCCCGCCGCCCTTTCCCGTGCCGATCAGAAGAGGAAGTAGCGTTGCGCCATCGGCAGCTCCGCCGCCGGGGCGGGCTCGATCAGCTCCCCGTCGACGTGCACGGCGAAGGTGTCCGGGTCGACCCGGATGTCCGGCAGCGCGTCGTTGAGCGGCATGGCGTCCTTGCGCCGGCTGCGGACGTCCGCCACGGGCACGAGCCTGCGCCGGGTGGCGAGCCGCTCCGGCAGGCCGTCCTCCAGCGCGGGCGGCGCCACGAAGTGCAGCGACGTAGCGGCCGCGGTGAGCGGCGCCGCGCCGAACATCGGGCGCGGAAGCACTGGCTGGGGGGTGGGGATCGACGCGTTCGCGTCGCCCATCTGCGCGTAGGCGATCACGCCGCCCTTGACGACCAGATCGGGCTTCACGCCGAAGAAGGCGGGGCTCCACAGGACCAGGTCGGCGAGCTTGCCGACCTCGACCGACCCGATCTCCGCGTCCAGCCCGTGGGCGACGGCCGGATTGATCGTGTACTTGGCCACGTAACGCTGAGCGCGCAGGTTGTCGGCCGGGTACGCGCCGTCGCCCGGCAGGGAGCCGCGCCGCCGCTTCATCACGTGCGCCGTCTGCCAGGTGCGGATGATCGTCTCGCCCACCCGGCCCATCGCCTGCGAGTCTGAGCCGATCATGGAGATGGCCCCGATGTCGTGCAGCACGTCCTCGGCCGCCATCGTCGTCGGCCGGATGCGCGACTCGGCGAACGCCAGGTCCTCCGGGATGGACGGGTTGAGATGGTGACACACCATGAGCATGTCGAGGTGCTCGTGGTGGGTGTTGACCGTGTGCGGCCGGGTCGGGTTGGTCGACGAGGGCAGCACGTTGGGCTGCGAGGCGATCGTGATGATGTCCGGCGCGTGCCCGCCGCCCGCGCCCTCGGTGTGGTACGCGTGGATGCCGCGGCCCGCGATGGCGTTCAGCGTGGACTCGACGAAGCCCGCCTCGTTCAGCGTGTCGGTGTGGATCGCGACCTGGACGCCGGTGGCGTCGCACACCCGCAGGCAGGCGTCGATGGCGGCGGGGGTGGTGCCCCAGTCCTCGTGCAGCTTGAACCCCGAGGCGCCGGCCCTGAGCTGTTCGAGCAGGCCCTCCTCGCTGACCGTGTTGCCCTTGCCGAGCAGCGCCACGTTGACCGGGTAGGCGTCCATCGACTCCAGCATCCGGCCCAGATACCACGTGCCCGTCACGGTGGTGGCCTTCGTGCCCTCGGCCGGGCCGGTGCCGCCGCCGACCACCGTCGTCACCCCGGAGACGAGGGCCTCGTCGAGGATCTGCGGGCAGATCAGGTGCACGTGGGAGTCGACCGCGCCGGCGGTGAGGATCTTGCCGTTCCCGGACAGGATCTCGGTCGACGGCCCGATGACCAGATCGGGGTGGACGCCGTCCATCGTGTCGGGGTTGCCGGCCTTGCCGATCGCGGAGATACGGCCGTCGCGCACGCCGACGTCGGCCTTGACGACACCCCAGTGGTCGAGCACGATCACGCCGGTGATCACGAGGTCCGGCGCGCCCTCGGCCCGGGTGGCGCGGGCCTGGCCCATCGACTCGCGGATGACCTTGCCGCCGCCGAAAACGGCCTCGTCGCCCGCCCCGGCCGGTCCCATCGACAGGTCGTCGGTGATCTCCACGAACAGGTCGGTGTCGGCCAGCCTGACCCGGTCACCGGTCGTCGGGCCGTACAGGGCGGCGTAGCGGGAGCGCTCGACGCGGGTCATGCCGTTCCTTCCGCCGGCCCGGCGCCGCCGGGGGAGTCGAGGGGTCCCGCCCACTCGGGCCGCAATCCGGGAACGACGCGGTTCCCGGCGATCGGCACCAGGGTCACGTCGCGCTCCACGCCGGGCTCGAACCGGACCGCGGTGCCCGCGGGCACGTCGAGCCGCCGGCCCCAGGCGGCCGTCCGGTCGAACTCCAGGCCGGGGTTGGCGGCGGCGAAGTGGTAGTGCGACCCCACCTGCACCGGCCGGTCCGCCGTGTTCACCACGCGCAGGGTCAGCCGGTCCCTGCCGGGGTTCAGCTCCACGTCGCCCTCGCCGTACACGATCTCGCCGGGCGCGCCCGGCCCGCCGGAGCCGCTCATCCGGTCTCCTCGGGGGACGGCGCGGGGTGGGTCGCGTCGTGGGACGCGGCGTGCCTGTCGATCGGCCCGCTCCGTTCGCTAGGGAATCGGGTTGTGGACGGTGACGAGCTTGGTGCCGTCGGGGAACGTCGCCTCGATCTGCACCGAGTCGAGCATTTCGGGCACCCCTTCCATGACGTCCTCCCGCCGGAGGACCTTGCGACCGGCGTCCATCAGCTCCGCGACGCCGCGGCCGTCGCGGGCACCCTCGAGCAGAAACGACGCGATTATCGCCGTCGCCTCCGGATGGTTGAGGCGCAGCCCTCTGTCCAGGCGGTCCCGGGCCACGCCCGCGGCCACATGGATGAGGAGCCGTTCCTGTTCGTGTGGAGTGAGCCGCATGCCGGGACGATAGGTACCCGCGGTTTCCCGGGCGTTACCTGGCCATTTCGTACGTGTATCGGAGCGGCGGTGAGGATTCGCTCATGAGTTGTTAACGCACTGGATTTTTGCGCGAAATTCCACGCGATCACCTTGACGGCAGACGAATCGGCGCGGGGGCCGTAACGCTCGACGGCAAGGAGAAGCAATTGCGGAATACACCCTGGCGTTCGTGGGCCGCCTTCGCGGTCCTCGCCACGGCGCTCGCGGCCTGCGGCGGACAGTCTCCCACATCGTCCGGCGGGTCCGCCGCCGGGGACGGGAAGACCATCAAGGTCGGCATCCTGCACTCGCTCAGCGGCACGATGGCGATCAGCGAGGTCACCGTGAAGGACGCCGAGCTGCTCGCGATCGACGAGATCAACGCGGCCGGCGGTGTGCTCGGCAAGAAGATCGAGCCGGTGATCGAGGACGGCGCCTCCGACTGGCCCACGTTCGCCGAGAAGGCGACCAAGCTCATCGCGCAGGACAAGGTGGCGACGGTGTTCGGCGGCTGGACGTCCGCCAGCCGCAAGGCGATGCTGCCGGTGTTCGAGAAGCGCAAGGCCCTGCTGTGGTATCCGGTGCAGTACGAGGGCCTGGAGAGCTCGCCGTACATCTTCTACACGGGCGCCACGACCAACCAGCAGATCGTGCCCGGCCTCGACTATCTGAAGGAGAAGGGGAAGAAGAAGCTGTTCCTGGTGGGCAGCGACTACGTTTTCCCCAGAACGGCCAACAAGATCATCAAGGCGTACGCCGCGGCCAACGGAATGCAGATCCTGGGCGAGGAGTACACCCCGCTCGGGCACACCGAGTACAGCACCCTGGTCAACAAGATCGTCGAGGCGAAGCCCGACGCCGTTTTCAACACCCTCAACGGCGACAGCAACGTCGCGTTCTTCAAGCAGCTGAAGAGCACCGGGATCACCGCCGAGCAGATGCCGGTCATGTCGGTGTCGGTGGCCGAGGAGGAGGTCGCGGGCATCGGCGTCGACAACGTCGCCGGCCAGCTCGTGGCCTGGAACTACTACCAGACGACCGACACCCCGGCCAACCAGAAGTTCGTGGCGGCCTTCAAGGCGAAGTACGGCCAGGAGAAGGTCACCTCCGACCCCATGGAGGCGGGCTACAACGCGGTCTACCTGTGGGCCGAGGCGGCCAAGAAGGCCGGGACGACCGAGGTAGAGGCGGTCAAGAAGGCCGCGGCGGGCGTCTCGCTGGAACGGCCGGAGGGACAGGTCACCATCGACGGAGACAACCAGCACGTGTACAAGACCGCGAGGATCGGCGTGATCCAGCCGGACGGCCAGATCAAGGAGGTCTGGAACTCCGGCAAGCCCATCAAGCCCGACCCCTACCTGCGGACGTACCCCTGGGCCGGCGGCCTGGTCTGAGCCGCCCGCCCGACCGATTCACCCGAGGGGAGTCCGTGCACGTTTCCCGAGATCCGGGCGCCGGATCGATCACCAGGTTCATCGAGAGATCCGTCCGCGGATCCGCCAGCGCGTTCACGACGGTGCCGGGCTCCGCCCCGGCCGTGAGGAGGTCCCGTTCCGGTGACCCGCGACGAGAGGGGGTCGTGACATGGAAGGGGTGCTGAACCAGCTGCCGATCGGGCTGTCGATCGGGGCGGTGCTGCTGCTGATCGCGCTCGGCCTGACGTTCACGTTCGGCCAGATGGGCGTGATCAACATGGCCCACGGCGAGTTCATCATGGCCGGCGCCTACACCACCTACCTGCTCCAGGGCGTCGGCTTCCTGGTCGCCCTGCCGGCGGCGTTCGTCGTGGCCGGGCTCATGGGGCTGGTCCTGGAATGGGTGCTCATCCGGCGCTTCTACGGCCGGCCGCTCGACACGCTGCTGCTCACGTGGGGGGTGAGCCTGATCCTCCAGCAGCTCGCCCGCGACCTGTTCGGCGCGCCCAACGTGCAGGTCCTGTCGCCGGAATGGCTGCGCGGCGGGATCGGCATCCTGCCGTACAACCGGCTGTTCATCATGGCTCTGGCGGTGCTGTCGGTCGTCGCGATCTGGGCGTACCAGCACCGGACCGCGCAGGGCCGCCGGATGCGCGCGGTCATGCAGAACCGCAGGCTCGCCGCGACCAGCGGCATCAACACCGGCCGGGTCGACCGGCTGACGTTCTTCATCGGGTCGGGGCTCGCCGGGGTGGCCGGCGTCGCGCTCACGCTCATCGGCCCGGTCGGCCCGGCCCTCGGCACCTACTACATCGTCGACGCGTTCCTCGTCGTGGTCGCCGGCGGGCTCGGCCGGCTCCGCGGCGCCGTGCTGGCGGCCCTCGGGCTCGGCCTGCTGAACTCCTACGCCGAGTTCTGGACCAACGCGAGCCTCGCCAAGGTGATGGTCTTCGTGGTCATCATCGGCTTCCTCCAGCTCAGGCCGCAGGGCCTGTTCGTCCTCCGGACAAGGGCACTGACATGACCGCCTTCCAGGACTCGCAGCCCGCCATCGAGGCCCCGCCGCCGGATCCGGCGGCGCCCGCCCCGGCCGAGCCGTCCGTCACTGGCGGGCCGTCCGTCACTGGCGGGCCGTCCGTCACTGGCGGGCCCGGCCGCCGGGCCCGCCTGGCCGGGCCGGCCGCGTTCGCGGCGGTCGCCGTGGTCATGCTCGTGGTGATGCCGCTGGCGCTGGAGCCGTTCCGGCTGGGGCTGCTGGCCAAGTATCTCTGCTACGCCATCGTCGCGCTCGGCATCGGCCTGGCCTGGGGCAAGGGCGGGATGCTGACCCTCGGGCAGGGGGTCTTCTTCGGCCTGGGCGGCTACGCCATGGGGATGTACCTCAAGCTCCACGACGCGGGCGGCGACCTGCCCGACTTCATGGTCTGGAGCGGCGTCGAGAAACTGCCCGCGCTGTGGGGCCCGTTCGGCAACCCCGCGTTCGCGCTGGCCATGGTGGTCGTGCTGCCGGTCGTCATGGCGCTGCTGCTGGGCGCGCTGGTCTTCCGGCAGCGGGTCAGAGGGGCGTACTTCGCGATCCTCACCCAGGCGCTGGCCGCCGCGCTGGTGATCCTGCTGGTCGGGCAGCAGGGGCTCACCGGCGGCACGAACGGGCTGACCAACTTCTTCGACTTCTTCGGCCAGGACCTCGCCGCGGACAGCACCCAGCGCGGGCTCTACCTGGTCGTCGCGCTGGTGCTCGGCGTGCTCTACCTCGCCGCGTGGCAGCTCGTCCGCAGCCGGTTCGGGCGGCTGCTCGTGGCCGTCAGGGACGGCGAGGACCGGGTCCGCTTCCTGGGCTACGACCCGGCGACCGTGAAGACCCTGACGTTCGCGATCTCCGCGGGCATGGCGGGCATCGCCGGGGCGCTCTTCGTGCCCGTCGTCGGCATCATCTCGCCCGCGCTGCTCGGCGTTGTCCCGTCGCTCGAACTCGTCGTGGCCGTCGCCGTCGGCGGCCGGTACGCGCTGGCCGGGGCGGTGCTCGGGGCGGTCGTCATGGGATACGCCAAGACCTACTTCAGCGAGGAACTGCCGGAGGCCTGGCTCTACCTGCAGGGCGCCCTTTTCATTCTCGTCATGACCCTCGCGCCGAAGGGCCTGGCCGGCGTGGCCGCCGCCCTGCGGCACGTCCGTACGAGCAGGAGGGCCGCCGCATGAGTGACAACCTGCTGGAGATCCGCGGCCTGCAGGTGGCCTTCGACGGGTTCCGCGCGCTCGACGGCGTGGACCTGACCGTCGGCGCGGGAGAGCTGCGCTTCCTCATCGGCCCGAACGGAGCGGGCAAGACCACGCTGATCGACGTGATCACGGGCCTCACCCGGCCCACCGCGGGCTCGGTCCGCTTCGGCGGGCAGGAGCTCGTCGGCCGGAGGGAGCACCAGATCGTGCGGCTCGGCGTCGGCCGCACCTTCCAGACCTCGGTCGTCTTCGAGGAGCTGACCGTCCTGGAGAACCTCGACCTGGCGGCGTCGTTCCGCCGCCCGCTGTGGTCGCTGCTGCGCAGCCGGCGTGGCGTGCCGGAAACGGTGGACAAGGCACTGGAGACCACCGGGCTCACGGCGCTCGCCGGAAGCAGGGCGGGCGTGCTCTCGCACGGCCAGCGGCAGTGGCTGGAGATCGGGATGCTCATCGCGCAGGAGCCGCGGCTGCTGCTGCTCGACGAGCCGGTGGCGGGCATGGCCCAGGACGAGCGGGCCCGCACGGGCGAACTGCTCACCCAGGTCGCCCGCGACCACACCGTGATCGTGGTGGAGCACGACATGGAGTTCCTGCGCCGTTACGCCTCGCAGGTCACGGTCCTGCACGAGGGCAGGGTGCTGACGGAGGGATCGGTCGAGCAGGTGCGGGCCGATCCGCGGGTTCAGGAGATCTATCTGGGACGGGCACGGGAGGGGGCCGAGGATGCTGTCCGTTGAGGGGCTCGAGGCGGGGTACGGCAGGGCACGGGTGCTGTTCGGGATCTCCGTCACGGTGGAGGCCGGCCGTCTCGTCTGCGTCATGGGCCGGAACGGCGTCGGGAAGACGACCCTGCTCAACACCATCATGGGAGTGCTCCCGGCAACGGGCGGCTCGGTCACGTTCGACGGGAAGGACGTCACCCGCCTGCGCCCGGACGAGCGCGTGCGCCTCGGCATGGGCTACGTCCCCCAGGGGCACGAGACGTTCCCCCAGCTCAGCGTGATGGGAAACCTGATGGTCACGCTGGAGGCGTCGGCGCACCGGGACCAGGGCGCCGTCGAGGAGGCCCTGGAGGTGTTCCCGCGGCTGAAGCCGCTGCTCAAGCGGCCGGCGGGCTTTCTCTCCGGCGGTCAGCAGCAGCAGCTCGCCATGGCCCGCGCCCTCGTGACGCGGCCGAAGCTGCTGATCCTCGACGAGCCGACCGAGGGCATCCAACCGTCGATCATCATGGAGATCGAGGAGGCCATCGAGCGGCTGCACGCCACGGGGCTGGCGATGCTGCTCGTGGAGCAGTACCTCGACCTCGCGCTCCGGCTCGCCGACGGTTTCGTGATCCTCGACGCCGGGCGGGTCGCCCACTCCGGCGCCGCGGAGGAACTGCACGGGGAACACGTGCACCGGCTGCTCGCCGTCTGACGGCGCGGACCGGCACACGGAAGGAGCCGAAGAGCCGGGAGGGAGATCAGATCGCCAGCTGCCACTGGTGCCAGGTGTCGAATGTCCGGAAGCCGATCGCCTCGTTGATGGCGATCATGTGCGGGTTGCCCGCGGCGTTCCAGGTGATCACCCGGTTCACGGAGGGCGCGCAGCCGTGGAACCACGCGAGGTTCGCCAGCTTGAGCACCAGGCCGAGCCTCCGTCCACGGTGCGGGCGCAGGACGCAGGTGGCTCCCTGGAGGGCCCATCCGTCTCCGCTGCCGGCGTCGACGACGAGCTGGGTGAGACCCGCCGGCTCACCGGTCGCCGTGTGCCGGGCCACCGTCGTGTACCGCTGGAGGCCCGAGCGGGCGCCCCGTTCCTCCATCGCCCGGACGCGCTCGGCGGTCCACCGCCGCTCCCGCAGGTCGAGGTCGCCCACCGGCTCGTCGTTCATCCCCGCCATGAGCAGGGCCATGTCGTCGAGCAGCTCCGCGTCCGCCGGGCCGGTCCAGCGTTCCAGCGTGTAGTCCCGCGCGTGCGCCGCCGCCTCGGCGCGCATCAGCTCCAGCCGGGACAGGTCGGCGGCGTCCAGATCGAGGACGTAACGCGACTCGGTGCTCGCCGGCGTGAAACCCCGGGCCTTCGCGAAGGCCGTCCCCGGCCCGTCCGCCGAAGCCTCCGTGATCAGCAACTCGCGGCCGTGGGCGCGTGCCCGCCCGATCGCGTGGTCGAGGAGCGCGCCGCCGAAGCCCCGGCGCAGGAGGTCGGGGCGCACGGCCAGCAGCGCGGACGCGAGGTGCGTGTTGTCCATCACGGGACACTGCACGAAGTGCCCGCCCACGACCTCGCCGTCCACCCGGGCCACCCACGCCTCGGCGAGCTCGTCGGAACCTCCGCCGTAGCCGTCCTCGATCCTCGCCGTGAACAGGCGCAGGGACGTCGTCGGACCGGGCTTCTCGTACGCCGTGGAGATGGCGTGCAGCCGGGTCAGCCCGTCGCCGCCCGCAGCGGGATCGATCTGCTCGAATTCCATGCCGTCCACTGAACAGCACCGCGTCCCGGCACGGCGAGCCATTTTCCGGCCTGCCCGCCGGGACGCCCGCACCGTCCGGCGGGATCGGTCACTGCAGGTAGTTCTCGACCTCGTCCGCGGGGCGCGGAGCGGCGAAGTCGGGGTCCTCACCGTTGTCGCGGCGGGCCCGGCGCTGGCGCAGGAGATCCCAGCAGCGGTCGAGCGACTCCTCCAGATATCTGATCCTGCCGTGCTCCTCGTCCGTGGTGACCTCGCCCGCCGCGAGCCGGCGGCGCAGCGTGTGCTCCTCCTCGACGAGGTCATGGATCTGCCCGAGAATCTCCGTGTCCCGCATGACGTCACTCTCCTTTGTCCGGGTCACCCTAGTCTGCGCCGTCCGGGAGACCGGAAACCACGTCGCCCCCGTCCCGGTGGACGCACGCGTCCCCGCGCCACCGTGGGTCTCGATATCCGGGCATCGGTCTCATCCGGCTTGCTCCGTCTGCTAGCCTCGATCGCATGCTGCGCGGACTCCTTCTTATCCGCCGCGGCGAGGGCCTGTAAGAGGCCGGCTCCCTCGCCGCGGTGCGAGAGTCATGCGCGTCGGCCGCCATAGGTGTATCGACCGGCGACCCCTCATCGAATCCGAACGGCCTTTGCGTGCCGTGTCGCCGGCTGTCCGACGAGGAGCATGATGAACACGCAGCAGCCCAATGCCCAGCAGCCCAGTCCGATGCCGTTCCACCGCTACCAGCCGTTCGAGCCGGTGCGGCTGACCGACCGGACCTGGCCGGACAAGGTGATCACGCAGGCGCCGCGGTGGTGCGCGGTGGACCTGCGCGACGGCAACCAGGCGCTGATCGACCCGATGGACGCCGACCGCAAGCTGGAGATGTTCGACCTGCTGGTACGGATGGGCTTCAAGGAGATCGAGGTCGGGTTTCCCGCGGCGTCGCAGACCGACTTCGACTTCGTCCGGCAGATCATCGAGGAGGACCGGATCCCCTCCGACGTGGTGATCCAGGTGCTGACGCAGGCGCGCGCCGAGCTGATCGAGCGGACCTTCGAGTCGCTGCGCGGGGCCCGCCAGGCGATCGTCCATCTGTACAACTCCACCTCCACCCTGCAGCGCCGGGTCGTCTTCGGCCAGGATAAGGACGGCATCACCGCGATCGCGGTCGAGGGCGCCAAGCTGTGCAAGAAGCTGGCGGCCGAGATCGAGGGCACGGAGATCTACTTCGAGTACTCGCCGGAGTCGTTCACGGGCACCGAGCTGGAGTACGCGGTCGAGGTCTGCAACGCCGTCACCGACGTGTGGCAGCCGACCCCCGACCGCAAGGTGATCCTGAATCTGCCGGCGACGGTGGAGATGGCCACGCCGAACGTGTACGCCGACCAGATCGAGTGGATGCACCGCAACCTGGCGTACCGCGACTCGGTGGTGCTGTCGCTGCACCCGCACAACGACCGGGGGTCGGCGGTGGCGGCGGCGGAGCTGGGCTACATGGCCGGGGCGGACCGCATCGAGGGCTGCCTGTTCGGCAACGGCGAGCGGACCGGCAACGTCTGCCTGGTCACGCTGGGCATGAACCTGTTCTCCCAGGGGATCGACCCGCAGATCGACTTCTCGGACATGGACGAGATCCGCCGGGTGGTCGAGCACTGCAACCAGCTGCCGGTGCATCCGCGCCACCCGTGGGGCGGCGAGCTGGTCTACACGGCGTTCTCCGGCTCCCACCAGGACGCCATCAAGAAGGGCTTCGATCACCTGGAGCGCGACGCGGCCGTCGCCGGCGTGCCGGTCGACGACTTCACCTGGGCGGTGCCGTACCTGCCGATCGACCCCAAGGACATCGGCCGCACGTACGAGGCCGTGATCAGGGTCAACAGCCAGTCGGGCAAGGGCGGCGTGGCCTACATCATGAAGGCCGACCACCAGCTCGACCTGCCGCGGCGGCTGCAGATCGAGTTCTCCCGCGTGATCCAGGCCCACACCGACGCCGAGGGCGGCGAGGTCACCGCCGCCGACATGTGGCGGATCTTCTCCGACGAGTACCTGCCGACCCCCGACCGGCCGTGGGGCCGGGTCGGGCTGCTCGCCCACCGGCACTCCTCGGCGGTCGACGACAAGGACGCCATCAGCGCCGACGTCCGCTTCGACGGCGAGGTGCGGGAGATCGACGGCGTCGGCAACGGCCCCATCTCGGCCTTCTGCGACGCGCTGGAGAACATCGGGGTGCCGGTGCGGGTGCTCGACTACACCGAGCACGCGATGAGCGCCGGCGCCGACGCCAAGGCCGCGTCGTACGTGGAGTGCGAGGTCGGCGGCCCGGACGGCACGCAGGTGCTGTGGGGCGTCGGCGTCGACGCGAACACCACGACCGCGTCCCTCAAGGCCATCATCTCCGCCGTCAACCGCGCCCACCGCGCCTGACAGCTCCGTTTCCCGCAGTGACACGGCACGACCTGCGGCGTCACTGCCTGTGATCTTGCATAAAATCGCAGGAGTACCCTGACCAGCCCAGAAGGCTGTCGCGAACGCGCGAAAGGCGGCAACCGGGAGATCCCCGTCTGCCGCCTTTCGCATGTCTCCCGTTGGCCGCGGTTCGCCGCAGTGCGGTCGGCTCCTCCTCGGGCAGCGTGTCGATCCGCCTGTCGTCCAGGACGACCTCGCCGCAGTCCGGCCGGACGACAGCGTCAAGCTGGTCGTCCGGGAAGAGGAGACGGCGGCGCTGGAAAAGTGGCTGGTGGCGCAGGCCAGGCCGGTCGTCGCCAGTGAGCTGGCCCGGACCGAGGTGGTGCGGGCGGTGCGGGTGGCCGGGCCGCAGGCGGTCTCGCGGGCGAAGGCGTTACTGGCCCGGCTGAGGACCTTGCCCGTGGACACGCCGCTCCTTGACTCGGCCGCCGACATCGGGCCGCCCCGGCTGCGGACCCTCGATGCCCTGCACCTGTGCGCGGAGCAGGTGCTGGAGCGGGCGCTCGACTGGTTCGTGACCTACGACACCAGGCTGCTCGCCGCTGCCGAGGAGGCGGGCCTTCCCATCGCCGCGCCGGGTTCGGGCCGGGCGGGGCTCGAAAAGGCCGGTCAGCCGGTCAGCCCGATGAAGGCGGCCAGGCAGGCCATGTTGTGCTCGAACAGCTCGGCGCGATGTGTGATCACGTTGTCGAACTGGCCGAAGAGCTCGAAGTTGACGATGCCGTAGAGGCCGGTCCAGATCGTGATCGCGCGGGCGACGACGTCGTCGGACACGTCCGGCATCAAGGCCCGGACGGCCTCGGCGTCGGCCGCGATCGCCACCGGGGGCTCGGGGCAGACGGGCGGCGGCGAGAGCCGGCCGGCACGATGGGCCTCCGCGATGATCGCCCCGAACACGGCCGTGTCCCGCGTCGCCGGTGCGATCGTGTCGACGGGCGCCTGGTAGCCCGGCACGGGGGAGCCGTACAGCAGCGCGTACTCGTGCGGATGGGCGAGGGCCCAGTCTCGCACCGCGCGGCAGACCGCCAGCCAGCGGCCGGTGAAGTCGTCCCGCGGGCAGGCCGCGTCGGCTCGCTCCACGACCTCGCCGACCGCGTTGTAGCCGTCGACGATGAGCGCGGTCAGCAGGTCGTCCCGGCTCGGGAAGTAGCGGTAGATCGCCGAGGAGACCATGCCCATGTCGCGGGCGACCGCCCGCAGGGACAGCCCGGAGGCTCCCTCCGTGGCGAGCTGACGGCGGGCGATCGTGGTGATCTCCTGGATGAGCTCCGCTCTGACCCGCTCCCGTGCGGTCCGGCTCGCGTTCATGCGCCCCACCTTAGCAGAGCGCCCGAAACTTCCGAGAGCACTGCTCTTGGCGATGGGCGTCCGGCTTGGTGCCGCCGTTACCGTGCCTTTGCGGTAAACGGGGTTTCCAAGTAGACAGGAACGCGTGCCGGAACTTGTTCTCGGGCCGCTGCTCCGCCACACCGACGGGGCGAGCGCCACGATCTGGGTGGAGACGACCGAACCCTGCGCGGTCACCGTACGGGCCGGGGAGGCGGCAGCCGAGGAACGGACCTTCACGGCGCACGGTCACCACTACGCCGTCGTCGACGTCGCCCTCGACGGCCCGGTGGCCTACAGCGTGGAGCTCGACGGGCGCGTGGTGTGGCCGGAGCCCGATCTGCCGCCGAGCGTCATCCGGCCCCTCACCGAACTTCGCGAGCTGGTCTTCGGCTCCTGCCGGACGAGTGTCCCGCACGACGAGCCGTACGTCCGCACCCACGGCGTGGACGTCCTGCACGCCTACGCGCGGCGGCTGATGGGAACGCCGGAGCGCCCCGATCTGATCCTGATGCTCGGCGACCAGGTCTACGCCGACGAGCTCACCCCGGACATGAAGAAGTTCATCGCGTCCCGCAGGGACGACGGCCCGGAGGAGGCCGTGGACTTCGACGAGTACGCCGAGCTCTACCGGCAGGCCTGGTGTGATCCGCCCGTGCGGTGGCTGCTCGCGACGGTCCCGACACTGATGATCTTCGACGACCACGATGTCAGGGACGACTGGAACACCTCGCTGGCCTGGCGCGAGCGGATGGCCGAGGTGCCGTGGTGGGACAGGCGCATCGTGTCCGCCCTCGGCTCCTACTACGTCTACCAGCACCTGGGCAACATGACGCCGGACGAGCGGGCGGCCGACCCGGTGCTCGCCGCGCTGCGGGCCGGGGGCGGGGACGACGTGCTCGACGCGTTCGCCCGGCGGGCCGACGAGAAGCCCGACTCGGTCCGCTGGAGCTACCACCGCGACCTCGGCGGCAACCGGCTGATCGTGCTGGACAGCCGGAGCGCCCGGGGGCTGGAGCCGGGGCGGCGGCGGATGCTCGACCCCGAGGAGTGGGCCTGGTTCGACGAGCACGCGGCGGGCGACGTCGGCCACCTGATCGTCGGGTCGTCGCTGCCCGTCCTGCTGCCCAGCGGCATCCACCACGTGGAGAGCTGGAACGAGGCCGTCTGCGACGGCATGTGGGGCCCCCGGCTCGCCGTGCTGGGGGAGCGGATCCGGCAGTTCCTCGACCTGGAGCACTGGGGGGCGTTCCGCCGGTCGTTCGAGGACCTCGGGCGGGTGCTGCTCGACGTCGCCGCGGGGCGGCGGGGCCGCCCGCCCGCCACGATCCTGCTTCTGTCGGGCGACGTGCACTACTCCTACCTGGCGTCGGTACGCAGGAAGGGCGCCGGCCGCATCCACCAGGTCGTCTGCTCGCCCATCCGCAACCCGCTGAGCCGCACGCTCCGCCTGGCCAACATCGCGGCGTCGTTCGGCCTGGCGAGCGTGCTCGGACGGCTGCTGAACCTGATGAGCCGGGTGCCGGGGCCGCCGTTCCGCTGGAAGATCACCAAGGGGCCGTGGTTCCCGAACATGATGACGTCGGTCCGGCCGGAGGAGGGGGCCGCCACGGTCACCTGGTTCACCCACGACAGGGATGTCGCCTCGGTACGGCTCACGCCCCGGGAGGGAAGGAGGGCCTGAGCCGTACCGAGGCGGAGCTCACAGCTCCCTGAGGACGGCGGCGAGCTGTTCGACGGCCCAGGACAGGTCGTCGCGCGAGACGACGAGGGGCGGCGCCAGCCGGATCGTCGACCCGTGGGTGTCCTTCGCGAGCACGCCCCGGCGCATCAGCGCCTCGCTGACCTGCCGTCCGGTGCCGAGCGACGGGTCGACGTCGACGCCCGCCCACAGTCCCCGGCCGCGCACCGACACCACGCCCGGTCCCAGCCGGCGCAGCTCCTCGTGCAGGTGGGCGCCGAGTTCCCGGGCCCGCGCCTGGTACTCGCCCGTCTCCAGCAGGCCGACGACCGCGGTGCCGACGGCGCAGGCCAGCGGGTTGCCGCCGAACGTCGAGCCGTGCTGGCCCGGCTTGATCACGCCGAGCACGCCGGCGTCCGCGACCACGGCGGAGACGGGCACCACGCCGCCGCCGAGGGCCTTGCCCAGGACGTAGACGTCGGGGACCACGTCCTCGTGGTCGCAGGCGAAGGTGGCGCCGGTGCGCCCGAGTCCAGACTGGATCTCGTCGGCGACCAGCAGGACGTCGTTCTCCGTGCAGATCTGGCGGACCGCGGCCAGGTAGCCGTCCGGCGGCACCAGCACCCCGGCCTCACCCTGGATGGGCTCCAGCAGGACGGCCACGGTGTTCTCGTCGATCGCCTCCCTGACCGCCTCGGCCGAGCCGTACTTCACGACGCGGAAGCCGGGGGTGAAGGGGCCGAACCCGCCGTACGCGTCGGGGTCGGTGGAGAAGCCCACGATGGTGGTGGTGCGGCCGTGGAAGTTGTCCTCCATGACGACGATGTTCGCCTGGTCCGGCGCCACGCCCTTGACCTCGTACCCCCACTTGCGGGCCACCTTGATCGCGGTCTCGACGGCCTCGGCGCCGGTGTTCATCGGCAGGACCATGTCCTTGCCGCACAGGTCGGCGAGCCGCGACACGAACTCCGCGAACCGGTCGTGGAAGAAGGCGCGGCTCGTCAGCGTGAGCCGGTCGAGCTGCTCGCGGGCCGCCGCGAGGATCGTCTGGTTGCCGTGGCCGAAGTTCATCGACGAGTAGCCGGCCAGGCAGTCGAGGTAGCGCCTGCCCTCGACGTCGGTCACCCAGGCGCCCTCGGCGGAGTGGATCACCACGGGCAGCGGGTGATAGTTGTGCGCGCTGCGGCGCTCGCTGAGCCGGATCTGCTCTTCGGTGGTCGTCCGCTCGGTGCTCATCGGATCTCCAGGGTGCAGCACTTGGGGCCGCCGCCGGACTTGCGCAGCTCGCTCAGGTCGACCGGGACGACCTCGTAGCCGCGGCGCTTCAGCTCCAGCGACAGGCCGGTGGCCTCGACGTTAACCACCACGTTGCGGCCGTCGCTCACCGCGTTCAGGCCCAGCACCTCGGCGTCGGCCGCCGACGCGAGGACCGCGTCGGGGAACAGCCGCTCCAGCACCCGCCGGCTGCCCGCGGAGAACGCCTCCGGGTAGTAGGCGACGTTCCGGCCGTCCAGCGGGAACAGGGCCGTGTCGAGGTGGTAGAAACGCGGATCCACCAGGCGCAGCGTGACCACCGGGCGGCCGAGGAACTCCTGCGCCTCCATGTGGGCGGCCACGTCGGTGCGGAACCCCGTCCCCGCCAGGATCATGTCGTCGAGCGTGAGGTAGTCGCCCTCGCCCTCGTTGGTGAACGACGCCTCCAGGGTCTCGTACCCCCGGTCGGCGAACCACCGCAGGTACGCCGGGCCTTCGGCGGCCCGCTCCCGGTGGGCGAACCTCGCCCCGTAGACCCGGCCCTCCACCACGAGCGCGCCGTTAGCGGCGAAAACCATGTCGGGCAGGCCCTCGATCGGATCGATCAGGCTGACCGTGTGCCCCAGGCTCTCGTACGCCTGCCGGAGGGCCTCCCACTGGCGGACCGCGGTCGCGGCGTCGGCGCCTCTGGCGGGATCCATCCACGGATTGATGGAGTACGACACCGCGAAGAACTCGGGCCGGCACATCAGGTAGTGCCGCGCGGTGCTCGGGTGACCGCTCGTGGCGGTCTCGGGCGATGGCAAGAGCGTCATCTGGACTCCATACGAAAACCGGTGAACGGGTCTTCAGCGTAGGAACCGGATAACCGCCGGCCAATGCGTCCGCGTTGCGGCCTGACGAGGATCGGTTGCGTCCTTCGGCTCGTTTAAGGCGATCCGTTAATCAGCCGCGAGAGCACGATCGAACTCTTGGTCCGCACCACGAACGGCTCGGCCGCCAGCCGCTCGATCACGCGCTCGACATGGCGGACATCGGTCGCCCGGATGTGCAGCAGGGCGTCGGCCTCGCCGGTGACCGTGCACGCCGATACGACCTCGGGATGCCGGGCGGCGGCCATCCCGATCTCGGCAGGGGAGGTCTTGCCGCGGCAGAAGAGCTCGACGTACGCCTCGGTGGTCCACCCGAGCGCCGACGGTTCGACGCGCGCGCTGAACCCGGTGATCGCGCCCGACGCCACGAGCCGGTCCACCCGTCGCTTCACGGCAGGGGCCGACAGCCCGACTTCAGCGCCTATTTCGGCATACGTCGCTCGGGCGTCCTCAACGAGGGCCCTGATGATGGCGCGATCCAGGTCGTCCAACTTCACGTGGACCTGTATACCGGTGACCTCGCCGCGACGTCGTTCCGGCGGGGCCGGGCCGACGTCGTGGCGAGGTCGTGGCAAGGTCGTGGCGAGGTCGCGGTGAGCTCGTGCGGAGGTCGCCGGTCAGGCGGCCTCGGCGGCGAGCTCGGCTGCCTTGCTCAGCAGATCGGTGTAGACGGACGGGTCGTCCGCCTCGATCACGGGGAACCCGACTCCGAAGCCGCCGTTGACCCATCGGGTCCGGACACCCGGGTTGGCGACGTTCGTCCCGTCGTACAGGAACACGTGCGGGCTGCAGTTGACCCGGCCGTGCCGGGCCGCCTCGAACTGGTCCATGACCGCGCGCCTGGCCCGGCCGTCGTCGAGCGCGGCGGCCAGCGCCCGGGTGTCGACCGCGCCGGTGCCCGCCGCGATGTCGAGGATCTCCTGGCGGAGCGAGATGCACCGGCCCTGCGCCCAGAACGCCCGGCGCAGCGCGAGGTCGAGCTGCTCGGAGGCGTTCAGACTCTGCTCCTTGGCCGCCTGCACCGCCTCCAGGGGAGGCAGCATCGTGACCGGGTAGGCCCAGTCGGGCCCCTGCCACAGCCGCCACCCGGCCTCGGGCTCAAGCGCGCCGACGACGGAGACCTCCGAGTCGACGCCCGGCCGCTCGTTGACCGTCCGGTTGAACAGCTCCAGGGGGAAGCAGCGGTGATCGAACCAGAGGCGGCCCTCGAGGCCGAGCCGGCGCCGCGCCCGGTGGAGCCGGTAGACGGCGAGATGGGCGAACGAGCAGTTGAGGTCGGAGAACACGACGATCGTGTCCGGCGTCGCCGGCAGTCGCGGGTCCCCTCCTGGTCCTGTCATTCCGGGTCACCTCCGGTGGGGCCGGAAACCCGCTCCGGGTACAGGCGGCACAGGGCGAAGTAGAGCAGGGCCGCCGTGCAGAACGGCACCAGGCAGCTCACGTCCACCCCGCCCGCCAGCCCGGCGAGCGGCCCGGCGTAGAGCGTGTTGTTGACGAAGAGGAGCCCCAGCGCCACCGCGGGGACGAAGGCCCCGATGGCCCGGGGGTTGACTCCGCCCCAGAACCAGTAGCGCCCGCGCCGCTCGGGGTGGGCGAAGCCGTACAGGTCCTCGGCGTCGTACCGGCCGCGGCGCGTCACGAACCCGACCAGCATGATCGCCGTCCACGGTGACACGAGGACGAGCAGGACCAGCACGAACGTCGAGATCGAGTCGACGGCGTCGAAGACGATCGCGCCGAGGTACAGCACGGCGATCCCCAGCAGGGACATTATCCAGGTGCTGACGGCCCGGGGGAGCCGCCAGAGGATCGAGTTGAGCGACAGGCCGGCCGCGTACAGGCACAGCGCGGCCTGCGGCAGCGTGCCGGCCAGCCCGAACGCGATCACCACGACGGCGAACCAGTGCGGCACCACGTCCGCGACGCCCGCGATCCAGGGCAGGGACGGGTCTTTCAGCATGGTGGTGGCGTAGGCCCCGACGATCAGCGCGACCGCGTTGCTCACATACATCGCCGCCCCGTTGTACGCCACCGCGGCCCGGTCGCTGACCTGGGGCGACAGATAACGGCTGTAGTCCCCCTGGAAGGTGGAGTACGACACCGGCAGGGTCGCGCTGAACGACACCGCCAGCAGCCAGGTCCGCCAGAAGTCGCCGAGCGCGTACGCGCCGCCGCCTCCGTACGACGGGGAGAACCGGGGCAGCAGCACCACGACGAGCGCCAGCAGCACCAGGCCGCCCAGCACCGTCATCGCCTTGTACGTGGCCAGGAGGGCGCCGTACCCGTACACCGCCACCACGACGACGGCGAGGGCCGTCAGCGGCATGGCGACCGCGAGCCCGGCGGGGCCGATGGGCGTCCCGATGACCCGGTGCCCGGCCTCCAGGATCGCGGTGGCGCCGGTCCAGACGGCGATGGAGAAGAACCCGATCGCGACGACGATGGTGATGACGTTGGCGACGACCCGGCCCCGGACTCCGAAGTGGGCGCCGCTTGAGACGGGGTCGTTGGCGCCCGTCCGCTTGCCGAACAGCACAAGCGGGGCGAACACCGCCGTGCCGACCAGCAGTCCGACGAGGATCGAGGTGACGGAGGCCGCCCAGCTCAGCCCGAAGCTGATCGGCACCGAGCCGAGGACCACCGTCCCGAAGGAGAACTGGGCGGAGTGCCAGATCCACAGGAACTCACGTGGGGACGCCGTGCGCTCGGCGTCCGGAATGCGGTCGACGCCGTGTGTCTCGACGCCACCCGCCGCCTCCGAGCGGGAGTGGGGGGTGGCCTCCCGCGTCGTCATTGGGCGCTCGCCTCCTGGTCTCCGGGGGCCGGGGGCCGCGGCGGCGGGACGTCGTCCGGCAGCAGCTCGACCGTCAGCGACCCGCACGGCGGGCCGCTGACCTGACGGCCGGTGAGCAGGTCGAAGGTGGAGTGGTGCAGCGGGCAGGTGAGGCGCAGGGTGCGGCTGTTGAGGTAGCCGAAGCGCAGCCGTCCCCGGCGGTGCGGGCACTCCGCCTGCGCGACGATCCGGCGGCCCGCCACCTCGATGAGCAGGTGGTCGGGCCCGATCTGACGGAGGGTCGGGCCGTCCTCCGGCCGGCCGGTCACGCCGCCCTCCGGGCCTTGGACACCGCGGCCTCGGTCGCCTCGGCGATGGTCTCGCTGGTCAGCGTGACGCCCGCCCACACCTTCGCCAGGTCGACGTCGCGGTGCTCGCCCAGCGCGCGGATCGCGGTCTGCATCTGCTTGGAGTGGAAGCTGTCGATGTAGAGGTGCTCGGTGTAGTACTTGTCGTTGGCGATCCCCAGCCGGCCGGCCGCCGCGGCGAACGGCCGGAAGGCGTACAGCACGCTGGCCTCGAAGTAGGCGTAGGCGCCGAGGAAGTACTCCGGCGCCGGGGCGCGGTCGGCCAGCCAGTGGAACAGGTTGACGTAGGCGAAGCTGGCGTCCCCCGCCCGCTCGACGTAGTGCTCGAGGTCGCCCGGCATGCCCAGCTCGGCGAGCATGGTCCGGTAGAGGTGGGAGTGCTCCATGTCGTCGTTCCCGCACCCGAACTCGTCGATGAGCACGCGCAGGATGGCCATGCGCGACCGGGAGGGGAGCCTGCGGATGATCCCGATGTGGGACTGCGACTCCACGAGGCCGTCCACCGCGAACTCGGAGACCACCACCTTGAACTGGTCGAGGGTGGCCTCCTCGGCGATGAACCGCTCGTCGTCGGAGGGGTTGGCCTGCTCCTTGCCGAGCAGGTCGTGGAGCGCGTCGATCAGCTCGATGCGGTAGTCGAACCGCGGCGCGCGGTTCTCGTGCTCGGCCGCCCGGCGTACCACCCACTCGCGTTCGATCGCCCACAGTTCGGAGTACCGCTCCGGGGTCAGGACGGAGCGGTTGTAGATGTAGAGCCGTTTCTGGTCGGAGTCGCGCAGCTGGACTCGCATGCCTACCCCACCTCGTCCACAGTGGCGGGGCTCTCGATGAGCCCCCGCCGGTGCAGTTCCTTCTTCACGTGCGCGTACCAGTCGTCGCGGAAGACGCCGTACCGTTCGCACACCGCGTTGATCTCGGCCTGGAGCTCCTCCGAGGGCGTGGCCAGCATCTCGTTGCACAGGTACGGTTCGAGGTTGGCCAGGGGACCGATGAAGCCGCCGACGCCGGCGGCCTCGTACAGGAGGTTCTCCCAGCCCTCGAACACCGGCGCGCCGGGGTCGGCGGCGACGAGCGCGCGGGTGAACTCGGCAGAACCGCTGGACTCCTTGATCCCCACGACGTCCGGCAGGCGGCAGATCCGCAGCAGCGTCTCCAGCTCGATCTGGTTGCCTGACAGCGCCTTCTCGTTGTAGACGAACAGCGGGATCGGCACCGCCTCGCGGAGCGTCCGGTAGTGGTCGTAGATCTCCTCCTGCGACAGGCCGGGCTTGAACGGCGTGGTCACGGCCACGGCCGCCGCGCCCAGCGCCCGCGCGGAACGGGCCCGTTCGACGACCTCCTCGGTCGTGGGCGCCTGGGCCCCGGCCAGCACGGGCAGGCCGCCCGAGTGGCGGACCGAATACGCGACCACGTCGTGCCACTGCCGCTCCGACAGCTTCCACCCCTCACCGGTGGAAAGGGCGGGCATCAGCGCCGTGACGTGGTGCCGCAGCGACTCCACCAGGCGCCGTACGCTCTGCTCCGACACCGCTCCCGACTCGGCGAGCGGTGTCACCAGGGGGACGATCGTTCCTGAATACATGGGGAACCTCACAGGTCGTCGGCGTCTACGCGCAGGACCAGGGACCGCTCGTAGAGCAGTTCGAGACGGCTCGGGAACGCCGGCTCGCGATCGACCGGCCCGACGGGGCGGACCGGGAGATCGCTGCGGGCGCGCAGCCGCGGGCTGGCCGTCGCGAC
Organism: Microbispora oryzae; assembly: GCF_017896165.1. Lineage (GTDB taxonomy): Bacteria > Actinomycetota > Actinomycetes > Streptosporangiales > Streptosporangiaceae > Microbispora > Microbispora oryzae. Next base: position 529,501 of record NZ_JAFCNB010000001.1, on the reverse strand, counting down.
GACGGTGTCGCGGCGCATGGCCATCGCCACCAGCAGCCGTTCGTGCAGGGGAAGCCCGCAGAGCGCCACGGCCTCCAGGGCGAGACGGAGGTCGGCCTCCTCGTAGCCGATCCGAACGATCTGCATGTCGGTGTGCAGATTGTCCATGAACGGGTAGTAGTCGTCCTGCGTCTGCCGGGGGAAGCGCCAGACGAGGTCGTCGCATCGCCCGACGTGTTCCAGGCTCATGAGGACGGGGACGCCCTCCAAGTGCTCGGTGAAGAACCCCTTGCACGCCCGGCGGACCTCCTCGTCCGCGCTGTGCATGCCCATGAAGAGGGCGGCGTCCAGGAAGGGCCCGGTGGTCGTGGAGACGGTGGTCCCCGACCCGGTGGTCGCGGTCTGGGTGGTCGTGGTCTCAGCGGTCGTGGTCTCGGCGCTCATCGGCTCAGTTCTCATAAGCGAGCAGGGCCTCGCGCATCCGGTGCATGGCCGAGGCGAACGTGCCGGGGCGCCGGGCGAGGGCGATGCGGATGTAGCGCTCCCCCCGCTCCGGAGTGTTCCAGTAGAAGTATGTGCCGGGGAGCACGTAGATCTCGCTCTCCAGGAGTTTCTCCTGCAGCGCGGTCGCCGTGAGGTCGGCCGGCTTGATGCGGAACCACGCCACGCTCGTGTTGACCACGGGCTCGACGTACTCGAGGATCGTGCCCTCCGCGGCCTTCACGGCCATCGCGCGGTTGTCCATGATCACGTCGCGCACCGAGGCGAAGCCGTCCTCGATCGAGTCCTCGACGTAATGAGTGAGGAAGTTGAGGACGAACGGCGACACGTTCAGCAGGACCGCGGTCTGGATGTTGTAGACCTCGTCCTTGATGTCGTCGCTGACCGTCAGCATCGCGCACTTGGCGTCCTGCACCGGCCACGTCTTGCCGGTGTCCTCGAGCGCCATGTAGGAGACGCCCGACTCCTCGAGGAGCTTGTAGATGTCGATGCGGCCGATCGACTGGTCGCACAGGGCGAAGGACGCGAAGCACAGGTCGAGCATCAGCAGCTTGCCGTGGTCCTTGCAGTACCGGACCAGCTCGCGGAACCCTTCGATGCCGTACTGCAGGAGGCTGAATCCCGTCGGATTGTTGGGGTCGACGAGATAGAGAGCGTCGGCTTCGAGGCCGCTCAGGTTGGAATAGATCGCGGCGGGCTCCGCCAGCGACTCCTCGGGGAGCGGCGTGAGGTCGACGCGCATGTGCTTCAACAGGTCGACGAGATTGTCGAAGCACGGCTCCACGAGAGCCACCGACATGTTCCGCTGCCGGAGGTACATGGCGGCGACCATGGTGGAGACGCTGGCCGAATACGACAGCCAGGTTTTGCCGGCGACGGCCGCCGTGGGCTGCTTGTGCAGGCGGAAGAAAGCGTCGATGAAACGCTTCTCGAAATAGGCCTGCTGGTTCTCCTCGGACTCGTACCAGAGGTCGGGGAGGCGTGAGACGATCTTGTCCTGGCTGGGCGACTGGCGCTGGTGCGTGTGCGCGTCGGCCAGGTTGTACCTGGTCTTGAGCGCCTCGATCTCGTGCTGGGTCAGGTCGACGAACGTCGACACGTCGGGTGTCCCGGGACTGGCGGGCGACATGCCGTCCAATTCCGTACCGGTACCGCTCATGATGAATTACCCTTCACTGAAGCGAACATGGAGTAGCTCAGGAGTTACGGGAATTGTTCATCGGGGACGCGCGTTGGGCTGGTAGTCCCCTTCTTGCGGAAAATACGGGAAAATGTTCCTTCGCCCCGTCGGTTGTATTGGAGCAACCGGACGAAATGTACTTCGCACATCTGGTCGGGTCAACACGTGCAAGTGGAAATGTAACGGCCCGAATTGCCGCCCGGAAAAAGGGAAAGCCGAAACGGCCGTCCGGCGCGGAGCCGGGCGACCTTTTCGGCTTGTATTGAGGACGACGGTAAAGAGTCGGCGCACGTCCATGTCGCTGACGCACGCCGACTCTTCTGTTATCTGTTCGTCAAGCTAAATGTCAGACAAATCCTCCGCGAATGTTGGCCTTCCGTAAAGCGGCCGGACCGGTCAGGCCGCGGCGCGCTTGAGCAGGTCCTCGAACACGGTCGGGTCGTCGGACGAGACGACGGGCCAGCCGACGCCGTAGTCGCCGGCCCAGCCGACCTCGATGCCCGGGTTGGCGTAGTCGGTGCCGTCCGGGAGGAACAGGTGCGGGCTGCAGTTCACCCGCTCGGTCGCCGCGATCACCGCCTGCTCGGACAGAGCCTTGCGGGCCCGGCCGTCGTCGAGCGCCTCGGCCAGGGCCGCGACGTCCACCACGCCGGTTGAGGCGGCCGCGTCGAGGATGACCTTGCGGTGGCTGACGCAGCGCGACTCGGCCCAGAACGCCCGGCGGATGGCCAGGTCGAGTTGCTCGGAGGCCGCGAAGCTCTGTTCCTTGGCCGCCTGCACGGCCTCCAGCGCGGGCAGCATGGTGGACGGGTAGAGCCAGTCCTTGTCCTGCCAGAGCTGCCATCCCGCATCGGGTTCGTGCGCCGCCATCCGCCCGACTTCGCTGTCCGTGCCCGGACGGGGGCTGGGCGCGTCGTTGAGCAGCTCCAGCGGGAAGGCGCGGTGGTCGAACGACACCCGTCCCGTCAGGCCCAGCCGTTCCCGGGTCGTGTGGAGCCGGTGGACGGCGATGTGGGCGAAAGAGCACCAGATGTCAGAGAAGATGATGATGGTGCCGGGCTCCGGGGTCAGGTCGACCTCGGCGGCGCTCCGCGGTGCGGTGGTCATGGCGTTCTCCTTGCTGTGCGAAAGGTCGGGGCCGCCTACGCCGCCTCGGCGCCGGCGGCGGCCCCCTCGTGTTTGGCGAGTACCGCCTCCACCCGGGCGTCCTCCTCGGGAAGCCAGGCGGACATGGCGGGTACGCCCCGCATCGTCGCCACGAGCGTGTCCACGCGGTCCACGACCGTCGCGCCGTGCGAGCTGAGAATGCGCCGCGCGCCCAGCCTGACCACCTCGTCCAGAACCGCGTCGAACTTGACGGGATCGGTCAGCGAGGTCCAGGGCGCGTTGGCGCGGGTGAACAGGGCCATCCCCGCGAGGTAGTCGGCCTCCGGGATGTCCTTGGCGTGATCGGCGAGTTCGGGCAGGACGGTGCCGAAGCTGTCCGCGCTGAACAGCGCCTGTGTGGCGTGGTCGTACGGGGCGAGCGTCGAGGGGGAGTCGTAGGCGGGCGGCCGGAGCAGGGAGATGATCCTGCCTCCGAGGTCGAGCGTCCGCCCGGGGTTGACCTGGACCACCCGGTTCGGGGGCACGTCCCACTCCTCGCCGAGACGCCCGACGGCGAGGCCGTTGGTGATGAGCTTGGCCTGGGGAGCCGCCATGAGCACCTCCTTGAGGTTGCCCGCGTGGTCCCGGTCGTCGTGGGTGAGCACGATCCAGCGCAGTTCCGTGGGGTCGACCAGCGACCACAGGGCCTGCTCGAAGTAGCCGCGGTCGATCGCCATCCCCGTGTCGACGAGGATCGGCTGGGGACCGCGGATCAGATAGGCGTTCACCGGGAGCAGGCCCGCCCCGGCGATGGGAAGGAACGACGGCAGCGTGAAGACGTCGGGTGCCGCCTCGTACGGCGTACGCAGATTGGAAGGCACTGGAGGGGGGGTCCTTTCCGCGGGTCAGGTGAGCTGGACGAGCACCGAGCCGACGATGAGCAGGGCGAGACCGGTCAGACGCGGCGGGGTGAGCGGGCGCCTGGGCAGCCGCAGGAAGCCGTAGTTGTCGATCACCGCGGAGGCGACCTGCTGGCCGGTCACGGTGAGCGCGACCGTCGTGGCGGCCCCGATGGTCGGGATCAGCATGAAGGTCGCGGTCACGTAGGCCGCGGCGCAGGCGCCGCCGAGCCAGCCCCACCACGGCATGGTCCCGAGCGGGGCCAGCTGCGGCCGCGGCGTGCGGCGCAGCGCGAGCAGGACGATCAGCACCACGGCGATCGTCACCGTCGCCACGATGAAGCTGATCATCGCCGTGGTGATCGGCTGCTGGATGTCCTTGCGCAGGGCGGCGTTGACCGCTCCCTGCACGGGCAGGACGCCTCCGGCGATGATGCCGAGCAGGATCCAGCCGCCGTTGCCGAACCCGCCCGAACGGCCCGCGGTGGTCGCGGCCGGCGCGGCGACGGTGGTGGTGCCGCCGGAGGCCGTGGCGCCGGCCGAGCCCGTGGCGGGTGCCGTGGCCGGTGCCGTGGCGGGCGCGGGCGCCGCCGCCGGCCGCTGGCCGCGGATGATGACCGTGATGCCGGCCAGTACGGCGAGGGCGCCGAGCGCGATGCCGATGCTGAGCGGCTTGCGCGTGATGCCGAGCAGGCCGAACAGGTCGAGTCCCAGCGAGGCGAACATCTGGCCGGTCACGAACAGCCCCGCGGCGGCAAGAGCGCCGAGACGCGGGAAGAGCAGGATGCCGCTCGTGATGTACAGAGGGCTGGCGAGACCGCCCAGCAGGTGCCAGGCGGGGACGCCCGGCACCAAGTGGACGGCGCCGATCCCGCCGACCGCCACGGCGAGGATCGCCAGCAGCGCCGTCGCCACACTGAGCTGGAGTGTCGATGCGCCGTAGGGCGTGCCGACAGCCTTGTTGAGCTGGAGATTCACAGACGCTTGCACTGCCAGTAAGCAGCCGACCAGCAGCGCCGAGGCGAGGAACAGGGCATGCATAGGCGATCCTCACATAAGTGGACGTCACGTCCGGTTGTTGACTCCCAACAGGGTAGGCGTAACCGGACGATGTGTCCACATAGTTGGTTTGTCGTTGCTACGATGGGCACATGTCATCCACGACCGGCGACGGGGCCGACCCCCGGGCGGGCGCCAGGGTCGTCGGTGTTTCCGCAGGCCGGTCACGCAACGGGGCGAACGGCGGAGGGAACGGCGCCGCCGGCGTCCCGCTCCCGGGGCGGGAGCTTCCGGTGCTCGACCCCGGCCCCAGGGGAGGCCCGGTCCGGGAGCGGGCGGACGCCGCGCGCAACCGGGCCCGGGTGCTGCGGGCGGCCGAGGAACTTTTCACGGCCCGCGATCCCCGTGAGGTCACCATGGAGGACATCGCCCGGGCGGCCGGTGTCGGGCGGGCGACCCTCTACCGGCGCTACCCCGACCCGGCGTCGATCGCCACGGCCCTGCTCGACGAGCACGAGCGGTCGCTGCAGGAGCACATCCTGCAGGGGCCCCCGCCGCTCGGCCCCGGCGCGGCGCCCGCGGAACGGCTGACCGCCTTCTACACGGCCATGATCGATCTGCTGGAGCGCCACCTTCACCTGGTGCTGGGCGCGGAGACCGGGGCCACCCGGTTCGGCACCGGGGCGTACGGCTTCTGGCGGGCGCACGTGCGGGCGCTGCTGGCCGGGGCCGGAGTGCCCGACGCCGACGTGGTGGCCGACACGGCGCTCGCCCCGCTGGCGCCGGAGGTCTACCGGTTCCAGCGGCACACTCTCGGTCTGCCGCAGGCCCGGATCATGCGGTCGCTGGCGTGGACCGCCGACCGGCTGACCGGCTGACCGGCTGGTCCGGCCGGCGCCCCGCGGGTCCCGTCAGATACCGCCGTCGGGCGGAGCGGGGGCGTGGATTGGGCGGCTTCCCGGAGCGGGTCCGGGCCTGACGGCGTAGTCGCCGATGCCCCGCTCCAGCAGGCGGAAGGCGTGCTCCGCCTGATCCCGGACGTCGGCCAGGATGCGCTCGGTCTCCTCACCGGCCATCCGCCGCATCGCGAAGTGCCGGGTCAGCGCCCGGATGACCGCGCACACCTGCGCGGACACCAGCCACGGCGTGAGGTCGTCGGCGTCGGATCCGGACTTGGTCTCGGAGTCGATCTCCGCGTCCTCGGCGAGGGCGAGGGCCAGCCGCTCCTCGCGGCGGTAGCCGATCTCCAGCATCCGCACCGACAGCGACGGGCTCTCCCGGACCCGCCGCGCGAACAGGTCCACGCCCTCGTGCATCCCATAGCGCCAGTCACCGGTCCGCAGGGCGTCGAAGAAGTCGCGGCGCACGGCCCTGATGGCGCTCTCTCCGGGACGTCGCTCGCGCACCACGCGGGCCAGCTGTTCCTCGACGTCCTCGCTGCGGTCGAGGAACAGGTCCTCCTTGGTGCGGAAGTAGTTGAACACGGTGTTGACGGAGACGTCCGCGGCCCGCGCGACCTCGGCCACCGTGACGTTGTCGAACCCGCGCTGCAGGAACAGGCCCATCGCCACGTCGGCGATGCGCTGCCGGGTCTCCCGCTTCTTCCGCTCCCGCAGGCTCTCCTCCACGGCCCCAAGTGTACGTGCGTTTGTGTGACCACAATATTTAAGTGACTCCAAATTTGGTGTTACTCTAACCGGCATGATTCACGCGAGAGGACTCACCAAGACCTTCGGCACGGTGGAGGCGGTGCGAGGCGTCGACCTCGACGTCGCCGCCGGAGAGATCGTCGGCTTCCTCGGGCCGAACGGCGCGGGCAAGACGACCACCCTGCGGATGCTGACCACGCTGCTGCGGCCCACCGCCGGCACCGCGACCGTCGCCGGGCACGACCTGTTCGCCGACCCCACAGGTGTCCGGCGGCGCATCGGCTACGTGCCCCAGGGCGGCACGGTCGGGCCGTTCTCGGAGATCGGCGACGAGATGGAGCTGCAGGCCCGTCTGTACGGCATGCGCCGCGCCGAGGCGCGTGAGCGCGTCGCCGCCCTCCTCGACCGGTTCGACCTGACCGGGCTCGAACGGCGTACGCCCGCGGCGCTGTCCGGCGGCCAGAAGCGGCGGGTGGACATCGCCATGGGGCTGCTGCACCGGCCGGAGCTGCTCTTCCTCGACGAGCCGACGACCGGGCTCGACCCGCAGAGCAGGGCCAACCTGTGGGAACACGTGCGGCTGCTGCGCGAGCGGGACGGTATGACGATCTTCCTGACCACGCACTACCTGGAGGAGGCCGACGCGCTCTGCGACCGCGTCGTCATCATCGACCACGGCCGGATCGTCGCGTCCGGCACCCCCGCCGAGCTGAAGAGCGCCAGCGGCGCCGCGACGCTCGACGAGGTGTTCCTCGGCCTGACCGGCCGCGCGCTGCGCGAGGGGGCCGCCGCGTGAACGCGTTGCTCACACTCACGGGTTACTACCTGCGCGGCACGGCCAAGAACCGCTTCGCGCTCGTCTTCGGCGCGGTGCAGCCGATGCTCTATCTCCTGCTGTTCGGCCCGCTGTTCGCCCGCAGCGGGGTGGGCTCGTGGGGCACCCTCGTGCCGGGCCTGCTCATCCAGCTCGGGCTGGTCAGCACCGGGCTGGCCGGCTTCGGCATCGTCATCGACCACCGGTTCGGCGTGCTGGAGCGGCTGCGGGTGACTCCTGTCAGCCGGGTGTCGCTGCTGCTCGGCCGCGTGCTCAGGGACAGCGTCGTGATGCTGGTGCAGGCAGTCGCGATCATCGTCATCGGCTACGTCCTGGGCCTGCGCGCGCCGCTGGCCGGCCTGCTGCTCGGCCTGCTGCTCATCACGGTCATGTCGATCGGCGTGGCGGCGCTGTCGTACGCCGCCGCGCTGACGATCCGGCAGGAGCTGTTCGCCCCGCTCATCTCCACGGTGGTCATCCCGCTCATGCTCCTGTCGGGCGCGCTGCTGCCGATGTCGCTCGCTCCGGCGTGGCTCGACGTGGTGTCGCGCTTCACGCCGTTCCGGTACGCGGTGGAGGCGCTGCGCGCGCTGTTCGCCGGATCGTACGGCTCGGCTGAGGTCGTGTGGGGGGTGATCGTGTCGCTGACCTTCGCGATCGTGGGTATGGCCGTGGGCACGAAGCGGTTCCAAAAGGAAAATGCCTGATCAGCGCCGGTAAAAGGCATTCGAAGTTCATACCGGTTTGGGGGCGCCGGACGAGACAGAGACGGTCAGAATGGTCTCGTGGCGGACGTCAACTTCACTCTCGTCCAGCTGCGTTACTTCGTGACGGCGGCCGAGCTCGGCAGCATGACCGCGGCCAGCCGCGAGCTCATGGTGGCGCAGTCCGCGATCTCGGCCGCGATCGCCCAGGTCGAGCGGGAGCTCGGCGTCCAGCTCCTGATCCGCCACCACGCCAGGGGGCTCTCACTTACCCGCTCGGGCGAGCGCTTCCTGGTGGAGGCGCGCGAGTTCCTCGCCCACGCCGCCGCGCTCGCCCAGTCGGCGAGGGGCCTGGCGGGGGCGCTGACCGGAGAGCTCGCCATCGGCTGCCTGACCACGCTCGCGCCGTTCTATCTGTCCCGGCTGCTGCGCGACTTCGCCGGCCGCTATCCGGACGTGCGGGTGACCGTGTCGGAGGGGGAGATCTCCTCCATGGAGGCCGCGCTGCTCGACGGGCGGTGCGAGGTCGCCCTCGTCTACGCGGTCGACCTCGCCCTCGACCTCGAGGTCCACCCGCTGACGCTGGCCCGGCCTTACGTGGTGCTGCCGCCGGGGCATCGGCTCGCCCGGGCCGAGGCGGTCTCGCTCTCCGACCTCGCGGCGGAGCCGATGATCCTGCTCGACCTGCCGAGCAGCCGCGACTACTTCCGCGCGCTCTACCCCACCGAGCCGCGGGTGCGATTTCGCACGTCGAGCTACGAGACGGCCCGCGCCCTGGTGGCGGGCGGCCACGGCTACTCGATACTCAACCAGCGGACGGCGAGCGACCACACCTACGACGGCGGCAGCGTGGTGTGCGTGCCGATCAGCGACGAGGTGCCGGCGCTTGAGGTCGTCCTGGCCACGGTCCGCGGCGTGCGGCGCACGGCCCGGGCCGCGGCGTTCGCCGAGACCTGCCGGGCCTTCTTCGCGGCGCTGCCGGACCGCTGAGCGCCCGGCCGGTCACCGCAGCTCGTCGAGCATGGACTCCAGGAACGCGGTGGTCCGGCTGGCCGGGTACGCCTCCACGCAGATGGCGTTCATGACCTTCGTGTACGCCTCGGCGTCCTCGCGCTTGTCCAGGTAGAGGGCGCTGGTGAGCTGCTCCAGGTAGACGACGTCGGGCAGCTCGGGCGGCTCGAAGCGCAGGATGGTGAACGGCCCCCCGGCGGCCGAGTGGCCGCCCCGGTCGAAGGGCAGCACCTGAAGGGTGACGTTCGGCCGCCGGGTGATCTCCAGCAGGTGCTCGATCTGCGCCCGCATGACGGACGTCCCGCCGATCGCGCGGCGCAGCGCCGCCTCGTCGACCACGGCCCACAGGGTCACCGCGCCGTCGCCGGTCAGCCGCTCCTGCCGCCTCATCCGCAGGTCGACCCGCCGCTCCACGTCGTCGCCCGCCCGGCCAGCGTTACCCAGCATCATGACGGCGCGGGCGTACTCGGCGGTCTGGAGCAGCCCGGGGATGAACTGCAGCTCGAAACACCGGATGATCGAGGCGGCCTCCTCCAGGCCGACGTAGAACTCGAACCATCCCGGCAGCACGTCGCCGTACTTGTGCCACCAGCCGGGCACGTTGGCCTGGTGGGCCAGGCCCAGCAGCGCGGCCCGCTCGTCGGGGTCGACGACTCCGTACAGGGTGAGCAGGTCGGAGACGTCGCGCTCCTTGAACCCCACCCGCCCGAGCTCGATGCGGCTGATCTTGGCGACGGAGGCGCGGATGGCGCTCGCCGCCGTCTCCGGGGTGATGCCGCTGTCCCGGCGCAGCCGCCGGAGCTGGGCGCCGAGCATGATCCGCAGGACCGTCGGGCCGCCCCGTGCCGCTCCCGCAGACGCGGACGCCGCGCTGTTCACCTGGGCCATGTCCACGCCGGTCTCCATCACGCCGATCCAGAAAAGGCATTCCAGTGAACCAGTCCCGAGTAACGAAAAGGTTACGTGGAGACGATCATGTTACCCGTGGAATCGGCGACTTTCCGATGAACCGCGCATGAAAATCCCGCGGGAATGACATTTGCACGTGCACCCGTGCTTGCATACGCAAGACGCAGGGCAAGATACACGGCGGCAGGGAAATTCACATCATGTAATGGGTGAGACCTGAGGGAACGGCGATGACTGCAGAGCTGGCAGGCCCGGGAGCCGCGACCGCGCCTCCTTGGTTGACCTCCGTCTTCGACGGGGACAACGCCGCCGAGCCGGGCCTGCCCGGGTCCGCGGCGTGCGCCCTCCACAGCCGGAGCACCTCCGCGGCCGCCGCCCGCGACTTCACCGCGAGGATCCTGTACGGCTGGGGCTTCGCCCATCTGGTCCCGGACGCCCAGCTCGTCGTCTCCGAACTCGTGACGAACGCGCTGCGGCACGCCCAGCGGGACGGGTTCGGCCCGTCCATACGGCTGCGGCTGGTGAGGAACCGGTCGCACATCGGCTGCGGCGTGAGCGACGGCAGCGAACGCGTCCCGGCTCTGTCACCGTGGAGCGACCTGTCCGAGACCGGCCGCGGGCTGCACCTCGTCGACGCCCTGAGCGTCGCGTGGGGCTGGATCGTCACCGCGGACGGCAAGGTCGTCTGGGCCCTGTTCGACAGCTGCTCATGACCGGGGCACCCGTCCCGACGGCCGGACGCCCCTCGCCACGCCTGGGGCCGGCCCGCGGTCACCCCGAGGCCGGCCCGCGCCTCAGCCAGGTCAGCCCTGCTCCGCCTCGCCGGTGACCTGCTCGGCGGCGTCCTCGGGCGACTGCTCCAGGTCCTGGTCGGCCTGCGCCTGCGCGGACGCCTTGTCCAGCCGGACCCAGCTGATCACGCTCTCCACGGAGAACAGCACGAGCAGGTACGCCGTGAGGACCACCGCGACGGGGGTCAGCACGCCGGCGGCCGCCGCCACGCCGACGACCAGCAGGCGGACCTCCCAGCCGAGGCCGGCCAGATAGAGCCACGCCGGGGGCCAGATCCCCTGCCTGGTGCGGTAGACGGTGTCGTACGTGTGGTAGCCGACGACGTAGATGAGCACGTAGAGCAGCCACTTCGGCGTGCCCTCTGCGAGCCCGAGCAGGATGACCGTGAGGAACTCGGTGGCCCGCAGCAGCGGCGGGGTGAGCCAGTCGAACCGGCCCAGATGGTCGCGCGGCGCCGTGGCCGTGACCAGCACGACCGTGACCAGCACCGGGACCAGCAGCACCGGACCGTCCGAGAGCGTCCCGGTCACGGCCAGGGCGACGGTCACGAGCAGTGCGAACACGGTGACGGGAACGGGGGGCAGGCCCCCGCCCAGGCGGCCTCTGACCAGGGCCACCAGGGGGCCGTCGTCGCGGTAGGCCAGCAGCCGCTGGGTCTGGACGCGCCGGCGTTCCTCGTCCGGGTCGGGGATCATGGTGGGCTGCGTCTGGGTGATCATGCGAGCGACCTCAGGATGCGTCCGGTGAGGGTGTAGGTGGCCGCGACGCCGCCCCAGACGATCAGCGTGAGGAACGTGACGCGGGGATCGAAGAACGCGGCGGTGATCGCGATGGCGCCGAAGCGCTCGCCGATGGGGAACACGATCATCTTGCGGGCCCAGTGGACGGGACGGAACTTCCCGGCCTTGGTCCACAACTTCAGCAGGCCGCGGACGCCGGTGCTCCGGCTGGCCCTGCGCTCCTCCAGCGCGGCCCGCAGCGGGCGGTCGTCGGCCACGGTCAGCGCCAGCGTGGGCAGCGGGACGGGCGCCTTGCGGCGGTTGGCCGCGCCGAACGAGAAGTCCACCAGGTGCTTCACCGACTGGAGGCCCAGGGCGACCAGGGCCAGGGTCCACACCCCTTCGCCGTCCCCGAACTGCCCGGAGACGGTGGCCCCCACGGCGAGGCCGACGAATACGGCGTACTCCTTGAACCGGTCGAAGGTGGCGTCCAGCCACGCGCCGAGCACGCCGAACTTGCGGGCGTAACGGGCGAGCTGGCCGTCGACGCAGTCGAAGACGAAAGCGAAGTAGATCAGCACCGCGCCGGCGACCGCGCCCGGCCGGGTGCCGGTCGCGAACGCGGCGGCCGCCAGCAGGCCGAGGCCGATCGAGATCAGCGTGACCTGGTTGGGCGTGAGGCCGCGGCGGGCCGCCCAGCGGGCGATGAACCGCGAGTAGGTGCTCACGAAGAACGTCGTGAAGAAGCCGTCCGCGCCCTTGACGGCGTTGTTGAGCCGGGCCCGGTCCTCGTTGAAGCCGGCCATCTCGGCCAGCGCCTCGTCCGCCTCGCGCTGATCGCGGACCCGCCGGTAGAACAGGTCCCTGCGGCCGCGCACGCCCACGGACACGCCGCGGCGGACGAGCCCGAGCACGAGCAGCTCGGTGACGTCGTCCTCCGGGCCGAACAGGTGGACCATGTCGGCCAGCTCCCTGGCCGCCTCGGCGAGGGACGCGGCGTGCCGCTGGCGCAGCAGGATCGGGCCGAGCAGCACCGCGTTGGGCCTGGTGACGGCGTGATAGGCGGTGCCGACGGAGATCACGCGGCCGCGGCCGGCGCGGGTGCGCTGGGGCAGGCCCTCGATCGTCTTCGCGCCGATCTCCGGCTCCGCGTCCTCGATCGGCGGCTCCTCCGGCCCGTCCTCGTCCCGCTCCTCCCTGACGATCAGGGTGAGCGCGGCCCGCTTGGCCTTGACGATCTGGTAGATCAGCTCGTCGTGCACCAGGGCGTCCGCCGGGAAGAGGAGCAGGTCGTCCTCCGCGGTCTCGGCCACGTCGGCCAGCGTCCGCAGGTCTCCGGCGAGGTCGGGGCTCTCCAGCACCCGGCCCGCATGGCCGCGGTAGGCGGCGGCGTGGGCCGGCCGCGCGATCGTCACCGGGTCGGCGTCCACGGAGGCGAGCTGCCCCAGCAGCCTGCCGTACACGGTGGGAGCCCCGGGAAGCGACGCCAGCGTGATGTCGGCCGGCAGGAGGGGCTGACCGCCTGGGGGCGGGGAAGCGATCGGATCGGGCGGTGAGCCCAGCAGGACCACGCGGGTCATGGCACCCTTTCACGCAAACGGGGGGGAGATCAGGCCACCGGGCCCGACCGGCGCGCGGATTCCGCCGGAGGCAGAAGCTTAGTGACCTTTCGGTAAAGCCTTCGCATCCCAGGTTTACCGCATGACCACCTGCCGTACAGCTCCGGGTCGGGCGGGGAGAGGCCATCGTCGCCAGATCATTACCGAATTTTCACCGTTCGTGCCGGACCGGCGGGCGGGCCGGGCTCCCTCTAGCATGGAGAGGTGAGCCTCTACCGCGACGAGGGCGTCGTGCTGCGCACCCAGAAGCTGGGCGAGGCGGACCGCATCATCACGATCCTCACCCGCCGCACCGGGAAGGTCCGCGGCGTGGCCAAGGGAGTCCGCAGGACCAAGTCGCGGTTCGGCGCCCGGCTTGAGCCGTTCTCCCACGTCGACCTGCAGCTTCACACCGGCAGGTCACTGGACGTGGTCACGCAGGTCGAGACCCTCCACCCGTACGGTGAGGCGATCGTGGGAGACTACCCCCGCTACACTGCGGGATCCGCGATGCTGGAGACCGCCGACCGGCTGACCGTGGGGGAGAAGGAGCCGGCCCTGCGCCAGTTCCTTTTGCTGGTCGGCGGCCTGCGAACGCTGGCGGAGGGCGAGCACGAGGCACGCCTCGTGCTTGACGCGTTCTTCCTGCGCTCGCTGGCCGTCGCGGGCTACGCCCCGGCGCTCTCGGAGTGCGCGCGGTGCGGGGCGGAGGCCGTGCGGGCCTTCGCGATCGTCGCCGGGGGAGTGGTGTGCGGGGCCTGCCGCCCGCCGGGCGCCGCGGTGCCCGCCGCGGAGACCGTCGCGTTGATGATCGCGCTGCTGCGCGGCGACTGGCCCGCCGCCGACGCGTCCGAGTCCCGCCACCGCACCGAGTGCAGCGGCCTCGTCGCGGCCTATCTCCAGTGGCACCTGGAGCACGGCATCCGCTCGCTCCGCCACGTGGAACGGGCGTGGTCCGAGCCGCTCGCCGCCGCGCCGGAGTGGCCGGGGGCGAGCGAGAAATCACATAATCCGCACACGACGCGCGCCTGAGGACCACAGCGGAGCCAATACGCTCGGAACCATGGTCCGACCTCCAACCCCGCACCCGTCAGGGGCGACGCCTCCCCCCATCCCGCGCGACCTGCTACCGCGGCACGTCGCGATCGTCATGGACGGCAACGGCCGCTGGGCCAAGGCGCGCGGCCTGCCCCGCACCGAGGGGCACAGGATGGGTGAGGCGTCGCTGTTCGACGTCATCGAGGGCGCCATCGAGATCGGCGTCCCGTACCTGTCGGCGTACGCCTTCTCCACGGAGAACTGGCGGCGCTCGCCCGACGAGGTCCGCTTCCTGATGGGCTTCAACCGCGACGTCATCCGCCGGCGGCGCGACGAGCTGAACGCCATGGGCGTGCGCGTCCGGTGGGCCGGCCGCCCCGGCCGGTTGTGGAAGAGCGTCATCAAGGAGCTCCAGGACGCCGAGCGGATGACGGTCGGGAACAGCACGCTGACCCTGCAGTTCTGTGTCAACTACGGCGGCCGCGCGGAGATCGTCGACGCCGCGGTGCGGCTGGCCAAGGAGATCGCGGACGGCCGGGTCAAGCCCGACAAGGTGTCCGAGAAGGTCTTCGCCCGCTACCTCGACGAGCCCGACATCCCCGACGTGGACCTGTTCCTGCGGTCCTCGGGCGAACAGCGCACCTCGAACTTCCTGCTCTGGCAGTCCGCGTACGCCGAGATGGTCTTCCTCAACCAGCTCTGGCCCGACTTCGACCGGCGGGACCTGTGGCAGGCGTGCGAGATCTTCGCCAAGCGTGACCGCAGGTACGGCGGGGCGCTCCCGAACGAGGTCGTCTCCTGACCCATCCGCGCCGGTCGCGGCCGGGGGCCGGATGTCAGGAGACGGGCCGGCGCCTGGCCCGGTAGGCGGCCACGTGCATGCGGTTGCCGCACGTGCGGCTGTCGCAGTACACCCGTGAGCGGTTGCGCGACTCGTCGACGAACACCTGACCGCAGTCGGGGACGGCGCAGGTCCGCAGCCGCTCCCACTCGTCCTCCACCAGCACGTGGGCGAGGGCGACGCCGCAGTCGGCGGCCAGATGCTCGGCGACCGTGGCGCCCGGCGCGAAGTAGTGGACGTGCAGGGGGAAGCCGTCGTGCTCGGTGAGGCGCGGCGTGATCCGCGTGCGGCCCAGCAGCGTGTTGAGCAGGCGGACCCTCGTCGCCCGGTCGGGCGCGGTGAACACCTCGTGGAAGGCCTCGCGCAGCTCCCGTACGGCGGCGAGGTCGGCCGGGGTGATCTCCGGCACTCCGCTGACCATGCGACGCCGGACGAAATCCTCCAGCTCCCGGACGTCGCCGAGCCCCTCACGCCCGCCGGTCCCGGTGTTGATCAGCTCAACCACGGTCGTCAGCGAGAACACCATGTCATGGCCGAACGGCACGCCGTCTCCCCTTGTGTCACCGCGCTGGCAGCCTATCCTCCGCGCCGTCCCGGCGCGGGCCGTTCCCGTGCCGGGCCGGGCGCCGCTCAGGCATCCCGCGCGGCGGCGCAGGACGAGCAGGTGCCGAACACCTCGACGGTGTGGGTGATCTCGGTGAAGCCGTGCTCGGCGCCGACGACCTCGGCCCACCGCTCCACGTCGGGCCCGGCCACCTCCACGGTGCGCCCGCAGTTACGGCAGACGAGGTGGTGGTGGTGCCACTCGCTCTGACAGGCCCGGTAGACCGACTCCCCGTCATCGGTGCGCAGCACGTCGACCCGGCCCGCGTCCGACAGCGACTGGAGCGCCCGGTAGACGGTGGTGAGCCCGATCTTGGCGCCGCCCGCGCGCATCGCCGCGAACACGTCCTGCGCGCTCCGGAACCCCGTGCTCTGCCGGAGGGTCTCGTGAACGGCATCACGGCTCTTGGTCATCAGGACTCCCGTAGACGGCGTGGCCCTACGAATCTATCTCGCCCCGGCCGTCCCGGTGCCCCGCCGGGGATCGGGGCTCAGATCAGGCCGAAGCGGGTCGCGGCCATCAGGACGAGGAAGGTCACGAGCGCCACCCGGAGCAGCCGCGCGGACGCGCGCAGCGACGGCCAGGACATGTAGGCGAGCCACCCGACGAACGCGAGGACGGGCAGCACCGCGATCCCGCCGCGCCAGTCTGCCACCACCAGCCCGGCGAGCAGCAGCACGACCATGACGAGCGGCACGACCCAGCGGGGCAGCTGGAAGAGGAAGACCAGCGGGGCGGCGCTGCGCAGCTCGACGGCCCGGCGCACGCCGGTGGCCCCGGGGGTGAAGAACTGCTCGCCCTGGGGGAGCGGGCGCCGCGGCGGCCGGGCGCCGGCCGTTCCGGGCGCGGGTTTCCTGGCCAGAGGATGCGCGGGCGCCTTCGGGCGGCGTGTCGGGTCGGTGTCGCGTGCCACGGTTCGAGCCTAGTACCGCGACCGCGCCCTGAGGGCGGCGCGCGCGGTCTCCGCGCGGGCCGGTGAGGGCCCTGCGGGCGCGGAGATGGCATGCTGGCCCCATGCTCGCCGTGATCCGCTACTCGGTGCCCGGCGCCCGGACGGAGGAGTTCTCCGTGCAGGCGCGGGCGATCCTCGACGTGCTCGCGGCCCAGCCGGGATACCTGCGCGGGCAGGTCGGCCGGTCCGTCGACGAGCCGGTCCTGTGGGCCGTGGTGACCGAATGGGAGGGCGCCGGGTTCTACCGCCGCGCGCTCTCGGCGGCCCGCATGGCGATGTACCCGCTGATGACCCTGATGATCAACGAACCGAGCGCGTTCGAGGGCGTCTACGGGCTGCCGGACGGCGTCGCGGGCGGCGGCGGGGCCGGGTCGCCGGGATCCACGGGATCCGCGGGCATGATCTGAGGGGGCGGCCGGGCCGGCGGCGGGCCGGAGACCGCGTCCGGAGCCGCCGGGCTCCGGATTCCCCTAAGCTTGACGCAGATTCGGGCAGGTGCCGGCCGATCGGCCGCCGGCACGCGATGGCCGGCCTGTCCGTCGATCCACCGGGGACCTCGCGATCCCCTCCCGATCTCAACGCCGACACCCAGCCGGATGGAGCTCCACTGATGGCACGCCGCACCGACGTCCTGGAAACGATCGTCAGCCTCGCCAAGCGCCGGGGACTCGTCTTCCCGTCGAGCGAGATCTACGGAGGGCTGCGCGCGTCCTGGGACTACGGGCCACTCGGCGTCGAGCTGAAGAACAACGTCAAGCGCGAGTGGTGGAAGACCATGGTGCAGGGCCGGGACGACGTGGTCGGCCTCGACTCGTGCGTCATCCTGGCCCGAGAGGTGTGGCAGGCCAGCGGCCACGTCGAGACCTTCACCGACCCGCTGACCGAGTGCCAGTCGTGCCACAAGCGCTACCGGGCCGACCACCTGATCGAGGCGTACGAGGAGAAGCACGGGTCGGCGCCGGCCAACGGCCTGGCCGACATCACCTGCCCCAACTGCGGCAACAAGGGCACCTTCACCGTGCCGCGGCAGTTCAGCGGGCTGCTGAAGACCTACCTCGGCCCGGTGGAGGACGAGTCGGGCCTCGCCTACCTGCGGCCGGAGACGGCCCAGGGCATCTTCATCAACTACCTCAACGTGCAGCAGTCGGCCCGCAGGAAGATCCCGTTCGGCATCGGTCAGATCGGCAAGTCGTTCCGCAACGAGATCACGCCGGGCAACTTCATCTTCCGCACCCGCGAGTTCGAGCAGATGGAGATGGAGTTCTTCGTCAAGCCCGGCACCGACGAGGAGTGGCACCAGTACTGGATCGACGAGCGGCTGCGCTGGTACGTCGACCTGGGCATCAACAAGGACAACCTCCGGCTCTACGAGCACCCGCAGGAGAAGCTGTCCCACTACTCGAAGCGGACCGTCGACATCGAGTACCGGTTCAACTTCGCCGGCGGCGAGTGGGGCGAGCTCGAGGGCATCGCCAACCGCACCGACTTCGACCTCACCGCGCACGGCAAGGCGTCCGGCACCGACCTGTCGTTCTTCGAGCAGGAGTCCGGCGAGCGTTACGTGCCGTACGTCATCGAGCCGGCGGCCGGCGTCGACCGGGCGACCCTGACCTTCCTGCTCGACGCCTACACGGTGGACGAGGCGCCCAACGCCAAGGGCGTCATGGAGGAGCGGACGGTCATGCGGCTCGACCACCGGCTCGCCCCGGTGAAGGCGGCGGTGCTGCCGCTGTCGCGCAACGCCGACCTGTCGCCCAAGGCCCGTGACCTGGCCGCCCGGCTCCGCCGCCGGTGGAACGTCGACTTCGACGACGCGGGCGCGATCGGCCGCCGCTACCGCCGCCAGGACGAGATCGGCACCCCGTTCGCGATCACCGTCGACTTCGACACGCTGGAGGACCAGGCCGTGACCATCCGGGAGCGCGACACGATGGCCCAGGAGCGGGTCGCACTCGACCAGGTCGAGTCCTACCTGCGCGCGCACCTGAACGACTGACGGCCGCACGGCCGGCGAGGCGCCCTCCGGAATTCCTCCGGAGGGCGCCTTTTTCGCGCTTGCCGGTCCACCGCCGAGGAGGCCCCCGTCAGCAGCGCTGGCCCTTGGCGGGGACTCTCCCATCCAGCAGGTAGGCGTTGACCTTGGTGTCGATGCAGGCGCTCTGGCCGTACGCGCCGTGCCCCTCGCCGTTCAGCGTCAGCAGCACGGCGGTCCGCAGCTGATCGGCGAGACGTGGCGCCCACTGGTACGGCGTGGCCGGATCGTTGGTCGTGCCCACCACGACGATCGGGGCCGACCCAGTGGCGTTGACCCGCCGGGCGGCGTCGTCGCCGGGCACCGGCCACACGCTGCAGCTGCCCGCGCTGATCGCCGTCGGCGCGAAGACCGGGGTCTGCCGGTCGAGCCGGCGGGCCAGGTCCTCCGCCTGGGACACCGACGGCCGGTCGGTGGTGTCCGCGCACACGATGGCGGCCAGCGAGAACTGCAGCGTCGAGTAGGTGCCGTCAGGGCGGCGGCCGGCGTACTGGTCGGACATCGCGAGCAGGCCCCGCAGGTCGCCCTTGCGGCCCGACTCGATGGCGTCGGTCAGCAGCGGCCAGGTCAGCCTGCTGTAGAGGGCCTGGGTGATCCCGGCCCTGGCGATGTCCGCCGTGACCACGCGGTTGTCGGCCTTGCCGGGGGTCTGCCGCAGCGAGTCGAGCAGTTTGATCACGGTGCCCTCCGCGGTCGCCTTGTCGGCGCCCAGGGGGCAGCTCGTGCGGGTCTTCGTGCAGTCGGCCAGGTAGTCCTCGTACGCCTTCTGGAAGCCGAGCGCCTGGGTCTTGGCCACGTCGAGCATGCCCACCGACGGGTCGACGGCCGAGTCGAGCACCATCCGGCCGACGTGACCGGGATAGAGCGTGGCGTAGACGGCGCCGAGATGGGTGCCGTACGAGAAGCCGAGGTAGTTGAGCCGCGGCTCGCCCAGGGCGGCCCGCATCGCGTCCATGTCCCGCGCCGCGTTCACCGTGCCCACGTACGGCAGGATCCACCCGGCGTTGCGCCGGCATCCCTGGGCGAACTCGGTGATGAGCTGCGTCTCCGTCGGTGTGTTCGCGCTGGGCTCGCGGGTGATGTAGCGGTCCATCTCCTGGTCGCTGAGACAGCGGACGCCGCTGCTGCGGTCGACGCCCCGCGGGTCGAAGCTCACCAGGTCGTAGCGGCGGCCGAGAGTGGAGAACGCCCCGGCCGCGTTCATGAGGGTGGAGACGCCGGAGCCGCCGGGCCCGCCGAAGTTGAACACCAGCGACCCCAGCCGGGTCGCCTTGTCCGCGGCCGGCAGCCGGATCATGGCGATGCCGATCTTCCTGCCCTGCGGCTTCGCGTAGTCGAGCGGCACCTGCAGCATGGCGCACTCGAACCCGGACGACGAGGCCGTCTCCTCGCACGGCCGCCAGGAGAGGTTGTCCTGCCCGCTGGCGTGCCCGGTGGGGGAGAGCGCGCTCCCTCCGCACCCCGTGGCGGCCGGCGCCATGGCGCCGAGCCCGAGGAGTCCGACCAGCGCGACACGCCAGATCCTGAACGACACGTGCAACCCTCCGGAGTCGACTGTATTCGGAGGGTTGCACCTTTATATCGCACGCTCGCCCCATGGACGGGTGAACGCGCCGCGAGATCGCCGGCGGATGGTGCGACGGCAATGGTCTGCACCATTCGCCGGGAGACCGCCGCTGGGCATTTTCCGGGAAATTGGTATATACCAGCGACGTCGATCGGAAAAGGCCGCCAGTCTTTGCCGTTCGATGAAGTGGATTAGACCTCTTCCACTGGGTTGAGCTGGCCTTATGTCGTATTCGGGCGGGTGTGGCGTTTGGCGATATTTCTCGCCGGTAGAGTCCCGGATGTGGGCCACATTCGCGGTCTCGTGGCGGCCGGAGAAGGAGTGTCGCATGCCCAAGTACGTTTACGACTTCCCCGAGGGCAACAAGGATCTCAAGGATCTGCTCGGCGGAAAGGGCGCCAATCTGGCGGAGATGACCAACCTCGGTCTGCCCGTTCCCCCCGGCTTCACCATCACCACGGAGGCGTGCCGCCACTACCTCTCCCACGGCCGGATGCCGGACGGGCTCGATGAGGAGGTCGCCGTCCACCTGACGGACCTGGAGGTCCGGATGGGCAAGCGCCTCGGCGAGGCGGCCGATCCCCTGCTGGTCAGCGTCCGCTCGGGCGCCAGGTTCTCCATGCCGGGCATGATGGAGACGGTCCTCAACATCGGGCTGAACGACCAGTCCGTGCTCGGCCTGGCCAAGCAGGCGGGCAACGAGCGGTTCGCGTGGGACTCCTACCGCAGGCTCCTGCAGATGTTCGGCAGGACCGTCCTCGGCATCGACGGCGAGCGTTTCGAAGGCGCGCTCGACGCGCTGAAGGGCGACCGGGAGGATGTCGACCTGGACGTGGCCGACCTGGTGCGGCTCGTCGAGACGTTCAAGGGCATCGTGCGGGACGAGACGGGCCGCGAGTTCCCCGCCGACCCGCGCGAGCAGATGCGCCTCGCCGTCGCCGCCGTCTTCTCCTCCTGGAACGCCCCCCGCGCCGTCCTCTACCGGAGACAGGAGCGCATCCCGTCCGGCCTCGGCACGGCCGTGAACGTGGTGGCCATGGTGTTCGGCAACATGGGCCACGACTCGGGAACCGGCGTCGCCTTCACCCGCGACCCCGGAACCGGCCTGCCCGGCGTATACGGCGACTATCTGCAGAACGCCCAGGGCGAGGACGTCGTGGCCGGCATCCGCAACACCGTCCCGCTGCAGGACCTCGAGGCGATCGACCCGAAGTCGTACCGGGAGCTGCTCGGCATCATGGCCACCCTGGAGACCCACTACCGCGACCTGTGCGACATCGAGTTCACGATCGAGCGGGGCCGGCTCTGGATGCTCCAGACCCGGGTCGGCAAGCGCACCCCCGAGGCCGCCTTCCGCATCGCGTCCCAGCTCGTGGACGAGGGCCTGATCGACCTGGACGAGGCCGTGCGCCGGGTGAACGGCGACCAGCTCGTCCACCTGATGTTCCCCCGGTTCTCCGCCGGCCCCGGCAGGCGGCGCCTCACCACCGGAATGAACGCCTCACCCGGCGCCGCGACCGGCCGGGTCGTCTTCAGCTCCGCGCGGGCCGTCGAGCTCGCGGCCGGGGGCGAGCCCGTCATCCTGGTCCGGCGGGAGACCAACCCCGACGACCTCGCGGGCATGATCGCCGCGGTGGGCGTGCTCACCTCGCGGGGCGGCAAGACGTCGCACGCCGCCGTCGTCGCCCGCGGCATGGGCAAGACCTGCGTCTGCGGGGCCGAGGAGCTGGACGTCGACGTGCACGCCGGGCACTTCACCGCCCCGGGCGGCGTCGTCGTGAACGAGGGCGACGTCGTCTCGATCGACGGCGGCGACGGCGCGGTCTACCTCGGCGAGGTGCCGGTCGTCCCCTCGCCCGTCGCCCGCTACTTCGAGGACGGGACCGCCGGGAGCGAACTTGTCGCCGCGGTCGACCGGCTGATGCGCCACGCCGACTCGGTGCGGCGGCTGGACGTGCGGGCCAACGCCGACACCCCCGAGGACGCCGCCAGGGCCCGGCGGTTCGGCGCGCGGGGCATCGGGCTGTGCCGGACCGAGCACATGTTCCTGGGCGACCGGCGGCGCCTGGTGGAGGACCTGATCCTGGCGTCGGCGGAGGAGGAGCGCCAGGCCGCCCTCGACGCGCTCGAACCCCTGCAGACGGCCGACTTCACCGGCCTGTTCGCCGCGATGGAGGGCCTGCCGGTCACGATCAGGCTCATCGACCCGCCGCTGCACGAGTTCCTGCCCGACCTGACCGAGCTGAGCGTGAAGGTGGCGCTGGCCGGGAGCGCGGCGCCGGAACGGGACCGGCGGCTGCTCGGCGCGGTCCGGCGGCTGCACGAGCAGAACCCCATGCTCGGCCTGCGGGGCGTACGGCTCGGCCTGGCCGTCCCCGGGTTGTTCGCCATGCAGGTACGCGCCATCGCCACGGCCGCCCGGCACAGCGCCGACCCGCACGCGGAGATCATGATCCCGCTCGTCGGCGCGGTGCAGGAGCTGGAGATCGTCCGCGATGAGGCCGCGCGGATCCTGGCCGAGACGGGCGTGGACGCGCGGATCGGCACCATGATCGAGGTGCCCCGCGCGGCCCTGACCAGCGCCCAGATCGCCGAGGCCGCCGAGTTCTTCTCCTTCGGCACCAACGACCTCACCCAGATGACCTGGGGGTTCTCGCGCGACGACGTGGAGAGCGCGTTCTTCGGCAGATATCTCGACCTCGGCGTCTTCGGGGTCTCGCCGTTCGAGTCCCTCGACCGCGAGGGTGTCGGCAGGCTGATGCGGATCGCGGTGGAGGAGGGCAGGAGAACCCGGCCGGACCTGAAGCTCGGCATCTGCGGCGAGCACGGCGGCGACCCCGACTCTGTGCACTTCTGTCACGAGATCGGGCTCGACTACGTCTCGTGCTCGCCGTTCCGGGTCCCGGTCGCGCGGCTGGAGGCCGCCCGCGCCGCGCTCCTGGACAGCGATTCCGACTCGCGGTGAGGTGTCGTGAATCGTGGCGATAGGGGGTACGCTCCTTTCCCCGCTGCCGGGGGGCGGCCGGAGGATAGGGGGAGGCATGGCCCGCTACGACGAGCACGACCAGGCGCGATGGGTGCCCGAACCGCCGGGGAACCCCGAGCGCGGCGCGTTCGAGCGGGACCGTGCCCGGGTGCTGCACAGCGCGTCGCTGCGCCGGCTCGCGGCCAAGACGCAGGTGGTGACCCCGGCCGACTACTACGGCCTGCACAGTCCCCGCACGCGGCTGACCCACTCCCTCGAATGCGCCCAGATCGGCAGGGAGATGGGCAAGATCCTGGGCCGCGACCCCGACCTGGTCGAGACGGCGTGCCTCGCGCACGACGTGGGGCATCCGCCGTTCGGCCACAACGGCGAGGAGGCGCTCGACGAGCTCGCCGGGCCGTGCGGCGGCTTCCAGGGCAACGCCCAGAACCTGCGCCTGCTGACGCGGCTGGAGGTCAAGGTCATCACGGAGGACGGCCGCAGCGCCGGGCTCAACCTCACCCGGGCCGCGCTCGACTCGGTCTGCAAGTATCCCTGGGCCGCCCCATCGTGCCGGGTGCCCGGGATCCCGCGCGCCGGTGCGGGCCTGCCGTACTGCGCCTACCCCGACGACCTGGCCGTCTTCCAGTGGATCAGGGAGGGGGCGCCCGACTACGCGCTGAGCTTCGAGGCCCAGATCATGGACTGGGCCGACGACGTGGCCTATTCGGTGCACGACCTGGAGGACGCGCTCGCCTCGGGCCACCTCGCCGCCGGAGACCTGCGCGACCCGGAGGAGCGCCTGGCCGTCTGCGCCCTGGCCCGGGAGTGGTACGCCCCCGACGCCGACCCCGCCGAGCTCGCCGAGATCTTCGCCCGGCTGCTCGCCGAGCCGCTGTGGCCGGGCCGGTTCGACGCCGGGCCGGCCGACCTGGCCGCGCTCAAGCGCCTCACCAGCTCTCTCATCGGCCGGTTCTGCCGGTCCGCGCAGGACGCGACCCGGGAGGCGTACGGGAGCCGCGCCGTGCCGGGCGCCCGGGTGAGAGAGGCGGACGGCCGCCACGACGCCGACCTCGTGGTGCCGCGGACGACCCGGCTGGAGTGCGCGCTGCTCAAGGGCGTGACGGCCCGCTACGTCATGTCGCGGGAGGACCACCACGCGACCCAGGCCAGGCAGCGCGAGCTGATCGCCGAGCTGGGTCAGCTGATCATGGCGGGCGCCCCCGGAACGCTGGAGCCGGCCCTGCGCCCGGCGTTCGAGAACGCGCCGGACGACGCCGGGCGGCTGCGGGCCGTGGTCGACCAGATCGCCTCGCTCACCGACGCGTCGGCGACGGCCTGGCACCGCCGGCTCTCCTCCGGCCGGATGCGGCCGCTCAGAGCGGGATGACCACCTTCGGGTCGTCCGGCTTGGTGGTCTTCGTCGGCTTGTGCGACTGCTGCGGCGGCTGCTGCTGGTCCGGGGCGCTACTGGCCGGCTGGGACGCGCACAGCTTGACGCACTTGGGCAGCGGCCCGAGCTTCTGACGCAGTCTCAGCGCCTCCTTGCGGGGCGAGAGGGTGCGGTTGCCGTCGTCCCAGGCGTCCAGGTAGGTCCACGGCGGGACGACGCCGCGACGGATCCACCAGTACTGCGGCGGCGCGGGCCAGGACATCGCGAAGTAGAGATTGGTCGCGGTGCCCTGGGCGTTGCCCGAATTGCCCACCTTGCCGAGCTGCTGACCGGCCTTGACCTTGGCGCCCGGTGCGAGACCGGGCTCGACCGAGTCGAGGTGACCGCCCAGGTAGACCACGCCGTCCTCGCCCCTGACGCTGACGAAGCGGCCCTCGCGGTCCTGGCCCCTGTCGGTGCTCGCGCTCCACCGGTTGGCGTCGTTGACCTCGGTCACCACGCCGTCGACGGGCGACACGAACGCGCAGCCGCGGCCCGCCCAGATCGTCGTCTTGGGCAGCACCAGGAGCTTGCGCGCGTAGGACGCCTTGCAGTCCTTGACCGGGAAGACGTACGTGTACGGCGACAGTTTCGGCGGGGGCACCCGCACCGGGTCCTCCACGGGAGGGACGCCCGTGGCGGCGCCGTTCGCGCCCGCGGGGGGCGTGGGCGGCGACGTGCTCACGCCCGCCACCCCGGCGGGCGCGCCGCACGAGGCGGCAAGGCACGCGGCGCCCAGGAGGGCGGCCAGTCTCCCCGATCGCATGGTCTCCACCAGGATGACGTTACCGAACCTTTCCGTTGTATCGGGACAAACAGATTTGTAACGGCTGGCTGACGGACGGGGGCTCTCCCCCGCCGCGGATCGTTCCCCGCGGGCGCCGCCGTTGTGACGGCGACAGCTCATCCTGTCGGGGGCAGGCTCTAGACTCGCGAACGTGGCAGGGCGGAACGGTGGGCGGATCAGCGACGACGACATCGCGCTCGTGCGGGAGCGCTCTCAGATCGCCGACGTGGTCGGCGAACACATCCAGTTGCGCAACGCGGGTGGCGGCAACCTCAAGGGGCTGTGCCCCTTCCACGACGAGAAGTCCCCGTCGTTCAACGTCACTCCGGCCCGCGGCTATTACTACTGCTTCGGCTGCGCCGAGGGTGGCGACGTCATCACCTTCGTGCGCAAGATCGAGAGTCTGACCTTCACCGAGGCCGTCGAGCGGCTGGCGCAGCGGGCCGGGATCCAGCTCCGATACGAGCAGGGCGGCTATGTGCCGGGCCGCGAGCAGGGGGAGCGCGTGCGTCTCATCGAGGCGCACCGGGCGGCGGCGGAGTTCTACGCCGCCCAGCTCACCACCCCCGACGCGGCCCCCGCGCGGCGCTTCCTGTCGGAGCGCGGCTTCGAACGGACCGACGCCGAGCACTTCGGCGTCGGGTACGCCCCGGCCGGATGGGAGGCGCTGTCGCGGCATCTGATGTCGCGCGGGTTCACCTCGCAGGAGCTGATCAAGGGCGGCCTGGCCCGGGAGGGCCGCCGGGGGCCGGTCGACCGGTTCCGCGGGCGGCTCGTCTGGCCGATCCGCGACATCACCGGCGACACGATCGGCTTCGGCGCGCGCAAGCTGCTCGACTCCGACGACGGGCCGAAATACCTGAACACGCCGGAGACCCCGATCTACCACAAGAGCGCGGTGCTGTACGGCGTCGACCTGGCCAAACGGGAGATCGCCCGGCGGTCCCAGGCGGTCGTCGTCGAGGGATACACCGACGTGATGGCCTGCCACCTGGCCGGCGTGCCGACCGCGGTGGCGACCTGCGGCACCTCGTTCGGGGAGGACCACATCAAGGTCCTGCGCCGGCTGCTGCTCGACCAGGCCGAGTTCCGCGGCGAGGTGATCTTCACCTTCGACGGCGACTCCGCCGGGCAGAAGGCGGCGCTGCGGGCCTTCCAGGACGAGCAGAAGTTCGTCACCCAGACCTTCGTCGCGGTCCAGCCCGACGGCCTCGACCCGTGCGACCTGCGGATCAAGCACGGCGACGCCGCCGTCCGCGACCTCGTCGCGGGCCGTGAGCCGCTGTTCGCCTTCGCCGTCCGCAGCGTGCTGTCCCGCTACGACCTCAACACCAACGAGGGCCGGCTGGCCGCGCTCGACGCCGCGGCGCCGGTGATCGCCTCCATCAAGGATCCGGGGCTGCGCAAGACCTACGTCGTCGACCTCGACCGCTGGCTCGGCTTCCTCGACGAGGGCTTCGTCATCCAGCGGATACAGCAGGTCATCGCCCGCACCCAGCAGCGCGGCCCGGAGCAGGCGGGCCGGCCGGGGCGGCGGCCCGGCCCGGGGCGGGCCGCCGCCCCCCGCGAGCCGCTCGACCCCGCCGCGCGGCTGGAGGCCGAGGCGCTCAAGCTCGCCGTGCAGCGGCCCGCGCTGCTCGGCCCCGAGTTCGACGCGCTGCCGCCGGAGACGTTCACGCTGCCCGAGCACGTGGCGCTGCACGGCCTCGTCACGGCCGCCGGGGGGACCGCCGCCGGGGGGCCCGGCGGGCGCGACTGGGTCGACCGGCTGCTCGCCCAGGCCGCCGTGGCGGCGCCCGCGGCGGAGCCGGGAATCGATCTCTCGTCACTCGTCACGCGGTTCGCCGTGGAGCCGCCGCAGGCCGACGTGAGCGCCGAGGAACGTTACGGAGCGGCCGTGCTCGCGAAACTCCAGGAGGTCGCGGTGGGCCGTGCGGTCGCACAGCTGAAGTCGCGGTTGCAACGGTTGAATCCGGTCGACGAACAGCAGGAGTACAACCGCCTGTTCGGCGAGCTTGTCGCCCTGGAGCAGCAGAGACGTGTGTTGCGAGAACGAGCTGCCGGGGCCTGAATAACCATCCCTTTCCAGCTCCGAGTTCGATGAAACATTAATTTGGATCTCGATTCGGCATTCCTTCCGCCTTACCTTGAGTGACAAAAATAGGCCTGCCATTTTGATGTGCCCGTACCGCACACTGTGTTGCGTGGGTGCATCGGTGCTGCCAAGCAGGACGCCATCCGTCGATCAGGTGGCGGACCTCGTCGCGAAGGGAAGGGAACGCGGAAGCGTCACGGTTGACGACGTGGCCGCCGCGCTCGACCGATCCGAGCTGCCTGCCGACGCGCTTGAGCGCGTCGTGCGGATGCTCGCCGAGAACGGGGTGGAGGTCCTAGAGCCGCAGGGCGACGAGGAGCCCAGCAGGCAGGAGGAGGAGGACCTCGCGCGGAGGGCGCCGACGAGCGACCTGGTGAGGATCTACCTCCGGGAGATCGGCAGGGTGCCCCTGCTGACGGCCGAAGAGGAGGTCGAGCTCGCCAAGGCCATCGAGGCCGGCCTGTTCGCCGAGGACAAGCTCTGCGAGAGCCCCGCGATCAGGACGGCCCGCCCCGAGTTCGAAGACCTCGTCTGGGAGGGCGTCCGGGCCAAGCAGCGCCTCATCGAGGCCAACCTGCGGCTCGTCGTCTCCATCGCCAAGCGGTACGTGGGCCGCGGGATGCTGTTCCTGGACCTGATCCAGGAGGGCAACCTGGGTCTCATCCGGGCCGTGGAGAAGTTCGACTACACCAAGGGCTACAAGTTCTCCACGTACGCCACCTGGTGGATCCGGCAGGCGATCACCAGGGCCATCGCCGACCAGGCGCGGACCATCCGCATTCCGGTCCACATGGTCGAGACCATCAACAAGCTCGTCCGCGTGCAGCGGCAGCTCCACCAGGACCTCGGCAGGGAGCCCGCCCCGGAGGAGATCGCGGCGGAGATGGACCTGCCGATCGACCGGGTGGTGGAGATCCAGCGCATCGCGCAGGAGCCGGTGTCGCTCCAGTCGCCCATCGGCGAGGAGGACTCCGACCTCGGCGACTTCATCGAGGACGCCGACGCGGTCGTGCCGATCGAGGCGGCGGCGTTCATCATGCTGCAGGACCAGCTCGACGACATCCTCGCGACGCTGTCCGACCGGGAACAGCGGATCATCCAGCTCAGGTTCGGCCTGTCGGACGGCCACCCGCGCACGCTGGAGGAGGTCGGCAGGGAGTTCGGCGTGACGCGGGAGCGCATCCGGCAGATCGAGTCGAAGACGCTGGCCAAGCTGCGCCACCCCACGCGGGCGCAGATGCTCCGCGACTACCTCGACTGACCGTTCCACTCGCGCAGGGCCCCGCGAACCCGCCCGGTTCCGCGGGGCCCTGCGCCGTCTCGTACCGCCGTCTCGTACCGCCGTATCCGTACCGCCGTATCTGTACGGCCCGGGGGGCCAGGCACACGGGGCCGGGACGCGTCCTGATCGGCCCGGCGGATAGCCTGCCGGGAGAGTGTCCGGGATGCGCCGTCCGCGGCGGGTCACGCCGGGCACCACTACCGACGACGTGCTGACTGGCGGTGTCCATTGGCTGACGCGAAGCCATCCCTCTTCGGCCGCGCCGGGGGGCTGTTCGGCTCCCGGCGGCTCCCGGCCGACATCCGTGCCTCACTCTCCCTCGAAACCGGCGAGCGGGTGATCAGCCATGCCCCAGCGGCCGGCGGGGGCCACATCGTGGCCACCACCCAGGCGCTGTACCTGCCGGACGGGCTCCGGCTGCCCTGGCACCGGATGGACAAGGCCGTGTGGGACGAGGAGGGGGTGACGCTCACCATGACGGACCGCGCGGTCCACCGGGCGCTCCTGCCCGAGCCGGGCTCGCTGCCCGAGACGATCCGCGAGCGGGTGACCGCCTCGATCGTGGCGAGCCGGCACGTGCCGCTCGACGCGCGCGGAGGCGTGCGGCTGGTGGCGCGCCGGATCCCCGGGCACGAGGCGCCCCGCTGGGAGTTCGTCTTCGATCCCGGCCTCGACCCGGCCGACCCGGGCCTCCGGGCGCTCGCCGAGCAGGCCCTCGAAGAGGTACGGCGGAGCCTCGGCGTCTGACTCCCGGATTCGATCCGGACAAAATGTCATATATCCGGAGCATTGCCGTTCGAGTGGCGATTCGCGGACACTTTCCGCGATTCCGGTATATGTGGGTGATGGCAGGCTGGGCGACACGCCGAAGCGCGCCGACCACGAAAAAAAGCCTCCGGCGGCGGCCGGAGGCTCTCCCGGGCGGGACGGCCGGTCAGGTGGTCCGGTCCGCGTCGGAGCCCGGCCATCCGGTGGCGGCCCCCACAGGGTCGCCCTCCCAGGGCTCCTGGCGGCGCAGGAACGGCACTCTGTCGCCGAACCTGTCGCCCGCGATGTCCTTGGCCTTGCCCGCCACCTTCGACGCCTGGGCGCCCACAAGCCCGGCGGCCTCCTGCACGGTGGGGCTGTCGGCGACCCGCTGGGCGAAGCGCTTGATCTGTTCGTACCGCTCGCGGCCGGCCCGTGTGCCCAGGATGTAGCCGACGGCCAGTCCGCTGGCGAACACCGCCTTGTACCGCATCTTCCACCTCCGCGCTCGTGTTCCCCGCCCCCCTACCCGCAGGGCCTGCACATATCCAACAGCACTGGATGTGACAGACACCCCCCCGAGTGCGCTAATCTAGTTCCGCGCCGCAAGGAAGGCCTGAGGGCCGGAAAGCGCGGAGCAGAGCGATCCCGTGTAGCTCAATCGGCAGAGCAGCCGGCTGTTAACCGGCAGGTTATAGGTTCGAGTCCTATCGCGGGAGCCGAGAAGGCTCAGGCCCCCTTCCCATCCGGGAAGGGGGCCTGAGTCGTTCTGGGGCCACGGGGGAGGCGCTACCGGGTCTGCTCGCCGAAGGCCGTGTCCACGGCCTCGGCCCCATGGAGGTTCACGGGCCTGATCTGATGTCGGCACGCCGGGGCGCCGGACACCCGGCCCGGCCGGCGATGCGATCCGCCTGACGAGTAGTCATCCACGATTGTCGTCTAGATCGCCGTCGCCTAAGATCCTTCCCGTAATGGGCTGATGATCACGAATCAGCCTTTGCGCGTGATATCTGCCGTGCGGCCGATATCAAGACGAGGGGGACCTGATGAACGACTTAGGACGCCGGATCCGTCGTGGCGCCATGGCTCTGCTGCTGACGGCAGCCTGCGTCGTCGGGCTGGCCACGACGGTGTCGGCGCCGGCCCAGGCGGCCGACGGGTGCAGCGGCAGCCGGATCGAGCACATCCCGATGTACGACGATGTGTACGGCGATCTGAGGGCGTACCTGGACGTTTACTACGACAGCTCCACCGGCAACAACTGCGCCGTCACGGTCGCGACCGGACCGAACTCCTACGGAATCCTCAAGGGCATGTACGTCGTGCTGGTGAAGTGCTCGCAGACCACGCCCAGCAAGACCTCGTGCACGAACATCGGCTCCAAGCGCGACCCCGCGACAGCCGGCACGTATGGCCGCTACTACTACTACGCCGGCCCTGTGACGGTGTACTCGCCGAACAACTGCATCTTCGCGGAGGGCGCCGTCGAGTCGTGGTATCCCACCACCACCAACACGACGCACTCGTACGGCTCGACCAGGGTCAGCACCGGTTATCAGGCATCGCACTGCTGACAGTGGCCACCGGTTCGCGGTCTCGCCGACGCTTCGCACATCGCGTAGATCACCTAGATCGCACAGCGTAGAGCCGCCGGCGGCCCAGAGGCCTCTCACCCCGGTTCGGCGGCCATCCGGCCACCGGACCGGGGCTGTCCTTCGTCCGAACATGGGTGCGGGCTATGGACGGGCTGGGGTTCGCGACGTGCCCTCGTAGGTGAATCCGGCCTTGGCCGCGACACGCTGGGACGCCTCGTTCTCGGAAGTGGTGCGTAGCTCCACCCGACGGAGGCCCAGCGAGAAAGCCCAACGCGTGACCGCGCGAAGCGCCTCGGGTGCGATGCCCCGCCCGCGAGACCTGGGGCCCACGCCGTAGCCCACTTCGGTGATGCCGGTGTCCCAGTCGGTTCCCCGCAGGTTGATCCCGCCGACCAGTTCGCCGTCCTTGGTGAAGATCGCCAGCTGTACGCCCTTGCCGGAGCGCCGCAGTCCGTGAACGCCCTCAGCGAGCCACTCCTCGACCTCCTCGACAGCAGAGGGAGAGCCCGGCGGAAGGACGCCGGACGCATCCCCGTTCACGACGAGCGCGGCCACCTGGTCATGATCGGCTGGCTCGTGTGGCCGCACCACAAGGCGCTCGGTCTCCAGACGAACGGGAACATCGAACGTGGTCACGCGCACTCCTTGTGGGACGGCCGCGCCTTATGGCGCTTCTGGCGCGTGACCATATCCGGGGTCACACCATCGGCGGCAACGCCTTTTCCGTGCATTACGGCCGTTACCGGTGCGGTCGCCGTGGCCGTGGCAGGTCACCTATCGTGGCGGCCGTATGCGTGCCGGCGCCCGCGCACCGCCATACGGCGGCCCCCTCCACCAGCGCGGCGTGCAGGCCGAGCCGATGGTCGGGGCAGGTCGGCCACACGGTCCAGACGACATCCATGACGACGTCCTGAGCGGCGTCGGCGACCTCGGCGAGCGCGACTTCGGCGTCCCTGCCGGTGCTCGGCCAGATGGGAGGCGAGCCACAGGCGCCGCGGAATTCCACCCGGGCGCATCCATGGTCGTCCCAGTCCGGCATCGTGATCCTCAGCGCCCCCTCGATTCCGGAGGAGCGGAGGTCGCGCTCGACGGCCTCGACCGCGCTCTCCAGGGTCTCCCACAAGCCGGGCTCCAGGTCGAAGCCATGCTCGAAGTCCATCAGCTCAAGCAGGCCCCGCCCGAGGCGGTCGACGTCCGAAGGGCTCAGATCCACCGGCCGGCGCTCCAAGATCTCTCGTACGGCCGGGCCGCTCAAGCCGAGTTCCTCCATCAGGCAGGCGAGCTCGACCACGGGCTCGGCCTGGAGGCCGTTCCCGTGCAAGGCGCGGTACACCTGGGCGGCCAGGCGCCTGACCGTTCCCTCGACCTGCCCACTGGAGTCCACGTCGCGGCGGCGCGGGGGTCAGCGGATCCTGCGCGCCCCGGCCGCGGGGGTGGCGGAGTAGAACGTCGGCGGGGCCCAGCCCCGCTCCTCGTAGGCCGCCAGCACCCTGGCCCGCACGGAGTCCACCCGGTCGTCTGCGACGAGCGCGATCGCCGAGCCGCCGAAGCCGCCGCCGGTCATGCGGGCGCCGCGGGCACCCCCCTTGATCGCGGACTCGACGGCGACGTCCAGTTCGGCGCAGGAGATCTGGAACTGGTCGCGCATCGAGATGTGGGAGGCGTTCAGCACCGCGCCGATCTCCTGGACGGCCCCGGCGCGCAGCAGCCCGACCATCGCCTCGACCCGGTGGTTCTCCGTGACGATGTGCTGCGTCCGGTCCCGCTCGGGCCCGGTGAGCCGCTGGAGGGCGGCGGCGAGGTCGGTGACGTCGCGCAGAGCGGGTACGCCGAGGTGCTTGGCGGCGCTCTCGCACTCCTGACGGCGCTTGGCGTACTGGCCGTCGGCCAGCTCGTGGTGGACGCCGGTGTTGATGATCAGAATCCGCATGCCGTGTGTGGACAGGTCGAACGGGATCGGCCGGCTCGCCAGCGAGCGGCAGTCGAGGAAGAGGGCGTGGCCCTCCCTGCCCAGGGCGGAGGTCGCCTGGTCCATGATCCCGCAGGGCATGCCGACGAAGTCGTTCTCGGCCCGCTGCCCGATTCTGGCCAGCTCCATGCGCTCCAGGCCGAGGTCGTAGAGGTCGTTCAGCGCGAGCGCGACGACGATCTCCAGGGCCGCGCTCGAGGACAGGCCGGCGCCCTGCGGCACGTCGCCGTCGACGGCGACGTCCGCGCCCTTCACCGGGAGGCCGCGGTCCCGCATCGCCCACACGACGCCCACCGCGTAGCGGGCCCAGCCGCGCGCCTCGTCGAGGTCGTCCACCGCCTGGCTCTCTCCCGGCGCCTGCAGGGACATGACCCGGACCACGCCGTCCGTGCGCGGGGCGACCGCGGCGGTGGCGCCCCAGGGAACCGCGAACGGCAGCACGAAGCCGTCGTTGTAGTCCGTGTGCTCGCCCATCAGGTTGACCCTCCCGGGGGCGTGCCAGACCCCGGCGGGCTCGGTGCCGTAGGCCTCGCGGAAAGCGTCAACAACGCGCACGATCGCACACTCCTCAACAAGCGCGGGGGTCGTACGTAGGGTAGCGACTCCCGCGGCCTCCGCCGTACCCGACGGCGGGGGGGCTACGCCTCGGGCGCCGTGCGCGGCTCGCCGCGATAGGTGCCGAACGACCAGAGGTTGCCCTCCGGGTCGCGCACCGCGAACTCGCGGGAGCCGTAGCCGGTGTCCTGAAGCTCCCGGATGACCCGCGCTCCCGCCGCGGTCGCCCGCGCGTACAGCGCGTCGGGATCGCCGGTGACGGCGTAGGCGCCGAAGGAGCCGGGTGCGAGCTTCCAGCCGTCGTCCGGGTCGTCCCGGACCGAGCCCAGCATGATCCCGCCGCCGGGCGGCCACGAGAGCTGGGCGTGCTCCACCCTGTCGCCCTCGCCGTACACGGCGGTCTCCTCGAAGCCGAAGGCGTCGACGAGGAAACGGATCAGGGCGCGCGCGTCGCGGGCCCGAAGGGTCGGCCAGACCTGCGGTGATGGTGTTGTGGTGTCGGTCATATCGCTGAGTCTGCCGCCCCACCGTGGCCGGTGACTTGGACGTTTCGGAACTGACCGCCCTCCTCCGCCAGCCACCGGCTGGGGGAGCACCCGGCGAACGCGCCGAACTCGCGGGCGAGGTGGGCCTGGTCGTAGTAGCCGCAGGCGGCGGCCGCGTCGGCCAGGAGCGGCCGCGAGCCGGAGCCGGCCGCGCTCTGCAGCCTCCGCCTGACCCGGTCGAAGCGCACGACCCGCGCGGCCTCCTTGGGGGGCAGGCCGATCTCCTCGCGGAAGCGGCCGTTGAGGTGCCTGGTGCTCCAGCCGACCTCACGGGCCAGGCCGGACACCGTCACGTCTCCGCCGGACGCCAGCATCCGCCGCCACGCCCGCGCGACCTGTGCGGGCTGCTCCCGCGTGAGCCGGGCCCGCCGGGACAGGGCGGTGTCGAGGACCGCGAAGCGCTGCTCCCACCCGCGTGCCCAGAGCAGCCGTTCGCGCAGCTCGCCGGCCAGCGGGCCGAGGACGTCGGCGCCGTCCACGTCGAGCCCGGACAGCTCCCCGGCGGGCGTGCCGAGCAGCGCCCGCGCGCCGAGGGGCGTGAGAGCGAGCTGGACGCCCGACTGCCGCCCGTCGTTGGCGATCAGCGCGGGCGTCGTGTGCAGACCGCCGACGAGCGTGTCGTAGGACCCCGGCGGGATGTGTGGATCGGGATGCGCCGCGATCACCAGCGGATCGTCGAGCGTGACGATCATGGTCAGGTACGGCGAGGGCAGCCCCCGGTGGACGGTCCCGGGCGTGCCGGCCATGCGGTAGCCGGAGTACCAGGCGACCAGTGGCCGAAGCGCCGGAGCGGGCCGCCGGCGCAGGTACGCGGGCTCTCCGCGGCCCTCGGCGCCAGCCCGCGTCGTCCCGATCTCCTCGGTAGCCACCGTATGCCCCTCCCTCGGAGTCTCGCTTGTCACGAGTCTCCCCGGAAACGGCCCTCCACGAGCCGTACGGGCTCCGATGATGGCGCGGGGGAGCGCGCCGTCAGGAGTTCGACGAGACCGCGCGTCCCGGGATGACCACCGTGCCGCAGTTGTCGCAGCGCAGCGCCTCGACGCTGTGATTGAAGATGCCGGTGGTCAGGAGCTCGCCACCGAGATCTCCGAACACGGTCGTCCGCTTCTTGAACTTCACGCCGGGCGACCTTCCCACCACGACCCCCTCCTCCATATTCGTGGAGCACAGGGGACAGGACAGCGGCTCATGCCTCATGATCCGGAGCTTACGTCAGGACGCTCCAGAGATCACGTGTCGGTTTCACCGGAAATGACGGGACGCGATCCTGGCCGTCTCAACCTCGCCCGTGATCGCCGCGCGTGCGGCCGGATCCGAGGAGATCGCGGCCCGAACGACGGCCATCGTTCCGGCCGTCCGCCGGCTTGACCTCTCGTGACACCCGAGACGAGAGGAGACCACGATCATGATGGGTCAGGTACTGCGAGGGGGCCGGGCATGACCGCCGTCTCCGTCCCCGCGCGGCAGGCCGGGGCGCTCCGGCAGGCGACGATCGCGCTCGGCCTGGCCGCGGGCCCGGTCGTGGCGCTGGGATTCACCCGGTTCGCCTACGCGCTGCTGCTCCCGCCCATGCACCAGGAACTGCACTGGACCTACGCCCAGGCGGGCGGCATGAACACCGCCAACGCCCTCGGCTACATCCTCGGAGCGGCCACCGCCGCCCACTGGGCCAGGCGGCTCGGGGGCAGGGCCGCCTTCGTGGGCGGGCTGGCCGTGAGCGCCCTGGCGCTGCTCGCGACCGCGGCGACGGCGACCATGGCCGTCCTGCTGGCTCTGCGCTTCATCGGCGGCTTCACCACGGCCGTGGCGTTCGTCGTCGGATCCGCGCTGGCCGCGCGCATCGCCTCCGGGGCCGTCCAGCGCCGCTCGGCCTCGCTGGTGGCCGTCTACATGGCGGGCGTCGGCATCGGCGTGGTGATATCGGGCCTCGTGGTGCCCGCCGCGCTGGCCGGCGGCGACAGCGGGTGGCGGCTCGGCTGGCTGCTCATGGGGTCGCTGGCCGTCGTCGCGCTGCTGCCGGCCTGGCTCGGCGCCCGCGCGGTGCCCGAGGCGACCGGCGCGCACGCGGCCCTGCTGGCCGGCGGTCAGGCGCGCCGCCTGCTGCCGACGTTCATCTGGTACGTGCTGTACGGCGCGGGCTACGTCAGTTACATGACGTTCGTCATCGCGCTGCTCAAGTCCCAGGGGCTGGGCTCGTCCACGACCGCGCTGTTCTTCGTCGTGCTCGGTGTCGCCTCGGTCGCCGCCACGCTCGCCGTGTGGGCGCACGTCGCGGGAGCCCTGCGCGGCGGCCGGGCGCCCGCGCTGGTGGCGGCCCTGGTGTTCCTCGGGGTGCTGCCGGTGCTGCTCATGCCGGCGGGCGTGCCCGCCGCCCTGGTGTCAGCGGTGATCTTCGGGGCGAGTTTCATGGCCGGGCCGACGGCCGCCACGGTGATCGCCAGGCGCATGCTTCCCGCGTCGGGGTGGACGGCGGGCATCGCCCTGCTGACCGTCGCGTTCTCCGTCGGCCAGGCCGTCGGGCCGCTGCTGTCGGGCCTGCTTTCCGATGGGGACGGCGGCATCGCCCGCGGCCTGTGGCTGTCGGCCGTGCTGCTCGTCCTGGCCGCCGTCGCCGCGCTGTTCCAGCGAGAACACGCGGCTTCATAGGTGGCGGCCGACCGGGCGCGGACGGTCTCCGGTCTCGTGTTCAGCCTCTTGGGGCGAGCCGTACGAAGGGAAGCTCGCGGCCGACCGCCCGGTAGTCGGCCTCCGAGCCGTCCACCCTGAAGCCCATGAACCGCACGAGCCTGATCGCCACTTTGGGATGGCGGGGGGCGTAGCGGGCCATGAACTCCCCGCCCTCCTCCGCCGTGAGCGGCTTGGCGGTGACGGGAATCGTGCGCGTGCCGACCTCGACCGTCACCTCCGGCGTCGCCCGGAGGTTGCGGTACCAGTCGGCGTCCGGCCCGAATCCGGAGCAGACGACATAGCCGCCGTCCGTGCGGTCGTGCTCGACGACCTCCACGACGACCTGCCGCACCTTCCCGCTCACCCGGCCGATGTGGTTGAGCAGCAGGAACCGCCCGCCGAGCAGCCAGCCGAGCCGGGCCCGGTAGAGGCCGATGGGCAGCCGGAACAGCGCCCGCCGAAGTCCGGTGGGGGGTTCTGGGCGTCCGATGAACTCCATTGCGGTGCCTTCCTCCGGCGGAGGTGCGGGCGCGGGCTCACCCCGTCTCGCCGCCGCGCCCAACGGTTGTTCTTTGCATTATGCAATGATTTGCCGCGGGCGGGGTGATCGCGGGCGACGGCCCGCTCCGTACTCAGGCGGGGGGAGGGTCCGGCCAGCCCAGCGGAAAGGAGATGCGCGGCGCGGGCTCGCCGGCGGCGTCGTTGAACTCGCGCATCGCGGCCAGCACGGCCCGGCGCCGGGAGGCCGGCATGCGGGCGAGGATGGCGGAGATCTCCGCCTGGCGGCGGGCGGTGACCTCGTCGACGATGCGCCGCCCGCTGTCGGTCAGGCGCAGCAGCGTCTCGCGGCGGTTGTTCAGGTTGACCTCCCGGCTCACGAGCCCGGCCGCGACGAGACGGTCGGCCATGCGCATGGCCGTGGAGGGGTTGACGCCGAGCCGCTGGGCCAGCGTGACGAGCTTCGTCTCACCCTGCCCGACGACCAGCAACATCCGGAACTGGGGCAGCGTGACCTTGTCCTCCGCGGCGAGAAGAGAACGAGCGGAGATCGCGACGAGTACGCGGGACACCGCCAGCACGGCGGAGGTGAGCGCTTCGAGGTCGTCACCCGTCGGCTCGACGTCCGGATTTTTCACGACCGGGGCCGTTTCCATGCCCTTGCCCTTGACCACTCCATCACGTTATTGCACCGGTGCGGGCTCCGGTGGACACCGGCGGAGGGCGGCCGGAGGCCCGGGGAGCGCGGCGAACCCCCGAAAGCGCCGCGATCCCCGGGCCCGTATGCGGCAGGCCCTCTGTCAGCCCTCCTTCGTGCCGGACAGGACGGCGAGGGCGGCGTGCGCCTGCTCGCGCATCGCCGGCACGAAGCGCTGCGCCGGCTCCGGCAACCCCGCCAAAGCGATCGCGACCTCCTCCGGCGTACCGGATTGGTCGAGGAAGCCGACGATCAGGTGCGCCCCCTCCATCGGCGAGGTCGCGACGACCTCGCGGGAGAACGCCGTCCACTCGCCGGGAGAGACGTGCTCGCGCAACGCCGGAAACAGCAGCGGCTCCTCGTGCTCGAGATGACGGTGAACCAGTGACCGGACCACCTCGGCCGCCCGCGCGAGCCCGTCACGGTCACCGTCCGCGTGGATCGGCGCGGCTCCCAGGGCGTCGAGCGCGGCGTCGAGCTCGTCGTGTTCCTCGCTGAGCTCGGCGAACCGTCCCGCCACGTCCGGCGCCACCGACGCGATCATCGGCCACAGCTTGTGGTCCTCGGTCTCGTGGTGGTGCCGCAGGTGCGCGACCAGGAAATCGCGCAGCTCGGCCAGGGCCGGCAAAGCGACGGAGGTCCGGGTCGCGGCCTCGGACAGCAGCGTCGTGGCGCGCCGGTGGGACTCGTGGATGAGGCGCGTCTCGACGACGGCGACGGCCTCGGAGTTGCTCGACATGGCAGCGAGCGTAGGGACAGCATGGAACGGAAGTGTCGACGAACGGTTGGCGTCCGGGACGGGCGTCTATATCGGAGCTATACGTCCGCTGGATCGGCGGCCCGGAGGGAGGCACGGCGGCTCGTCCGGCGGGAGATCGCGGCCCGCTCACACCAGGGAGGCGCCGGCCGGCGTCCCGATCCGGGCGCGCGTCCGCCGTAGACCGGGACCGGGCCCCAGGCCCAGATCGTCGTCCAGCAGCCGGGCGATCCGGTTATAGGCCGACAACGCCTCATCCCGGCGGCCGTCGCGGTGGAGGGCCAGCATCAGCAGCTCCCACAACCGCTCGCGGTACGGCTCCGCCGCCGTCGCCCGCGTCAGCTCGGCGATCGCCTCGCCGCAGGCGCCCTGTTCGATGTCGAGGGCCCAGCGCTCCTCCACGGCCGACGCGCGGAGCTGTTCGAGCCAGGCGCGCCGGCCCTCGAAGAAGGGGCCGTTCAGCCCGTCGAGCGCCGGACCGCGCCACAACGTCAGCGCGTCGCGCAGCAGCCGGGAGGCCTCCGTGACGTCTCCCCGTTCGCGGGCGCTCTGCGCGGCGGCGGTCGTGCGGCGGAACACCGCCACGTCGATCGCGCCGGGGCCGGTGACCAGCCGGTAGCCGCGGCCCGCCGAGCCGATCTCCGCCTCGGTGCCCGGCCCGGCGGCGTCGCCGCAGGTCAGAGCCTGGCGAAGCCGGGAGATGTAGGCACGGGTCGTCGCGACGGCGCCGCGCGGCGCCTCGGCGCCCCACACGGCGCTCACGATCTCGTCGAGCGCGACCTGACGTCCCTCGCTCAGAAGCAGCAGGGCGAGCACCGCGCGCTGCTGCGGCGGCCCCACGTCCAGATCCTCCCCGTCCCGCCAGGCCATGATCGGGCCGAGCAGCCCGAAGCTCACCCCCGCCATCGCGGTTTCCGCCCCCTCGCGTCGCACGACCCGGCACCGGCGGTCCCCAGCCGTGCCCGGTCACCGCGCATCAGCCTACTGACCTCGGGGTTGGACAGATCTTCCGGCCGTGCGCCCCCTCGCGGGCGGCGTACACGCACAGCGTCACATGACGCTCGCGGTGGCGGGCCGGGCGAACCCGCCGCGCCCGCCGCGTCTATCGTGCGTACGGTGCCCACCGCGTCTGACCCGGCCTCGGCCCCATCCAGATTCACCGTTCTCGGACCGCCCGGCCTCGAATGCGGCGGCGCCCGGGTGGATCTGGGCACGCCGCAACAGCAGGCCGTCCTGACGCTGCTGCTGGCCAACGCCGGCAGCGTCGTGCAGCTGGGCGAACTGGTCGACGGCCTGTGGGGCGAACGGGCGCCGGCCACGGGTGAGGCCGTCATCCGTACATACGTCTCCCGTATCCGGCGGCTGCTGTCCGAGCACGGACATGACTCGGCGATCAGCTCCCACTCCGGGGGCTACATGCTCGACCTGTCGCGGTTCGCCCTGGACGCCACCGAGTTCGCCGACCTGGTGGAAACCGCACGGGAAGCACGCGCGGACGGGGACATCCCGGCCGCCGCGCACCATCTGGAACACGCGCTCGGGCTCTGGACGGGCACCGCGCTTGCCGGTGTGCCGGGCGAGGCCGCCGAATGTGAGCGGCTCCGGCTGGAACGGCTGAGGCTCGCCGCCACGCAGGAGTCACTGCGGCTGCGCCTGGAGCTGGGGCGGCACGCCGAGGTGGTGGCCGAGGTCCCGCTGCTCATCGAGCGGAACCGGCTCGAAGAGCCGTTGTACGAGATCTACCTGCTCGCCCTCTACCGCGGCGGCAGGCGGGCGGAGGCCATCGAGGTCTACCGGATGGTCTACGACCTGCTGAGTGAGGAGCTGGGCGTCAGCCCGGGGCCACGGCTGCGGGCGATCCACGAGCGGATTCTCCGCGCCGACGCGGACCACGACGAGGAGTTCGCCCCCGCCGTGGCCCCCGTGGAAGAGAGACGCGTGGAGCCCACTCGGCCACTCGATCCGCGCCACGATCGGCGGCTCGATCGGCGGTTCGCCGGAAGAGGCGCCGAGCTGGCCGCCTTCCGGGACATGCTGGAGGAGAGCCGCGGCGACGGCCCGGGGGTCCTCTTCGTCCGCGGACCCGCGGGCATCGGCAAGTCGGCACTCCTGCGCGAGTTCGCCCACGACGCCACCGACGCGGGCAGGCAGGTGTGGCACCTCCAGGGCCCGGCCACGGACCCGCGCGAACGCCTCGAAGGATACGCGGCCGAGTTTTCCGGGGTTCCCGGGCCGGTTCTGCTCATCGACGCCTGCGAAGAGCTGGGCGGCCTGGAGCCGTGGCTGCGTGACGACTATCTCCGGCGGTTGCCCGGGGACGCGGTCATCGTGCTGGCGGGCCGGAACGGGCCCAGCGCCGCCTGGCTGACCGATCCGCGCTGGGCCGGAACGCTTGTCGTCCGGCATCTCGAGACCCTCAGCGCCGCGGAGTCCGCCGCGCTGCTCGAATCCCGCGGCGTCGATCCCAGCCTCCGGGCGTCCATCGCCGGCTTCGCCGCCGGCAACCCGTTCGCCCTGTCGCTCGCCGCCGAGGTCGGCAGGAACATGTCGGTCACCGGACAGCCGTCCCGGCGTGAGGCCGCACGCTACGTGGTCGACAACGTGCTCGCGCTGCTGGCCGGTCAGGCGCCGACGTCCGCCCACCGGCAGGCGCTGTACGTGTGCGCGCACGCCCGCGACACCACCGA
Organism: Microbispora oryzae; assembly: GCF_017896165.1. Lineage (GTDB taxonomy): Bacteria > Actinomycetota > Actinomycetes > Streptosporangiales > Streptosporangiaceae > Microbispora > Microbispora oryzae. The sequence continues at coordinate 488,349 of NZ_JAFCNB010000001.1, read as the reverse complement.
GGACCTGCTGCGGGCCGCGGTGCCAGGTGGCCGGGCGGAGGAGCTGTTCGACTGGCTCGGCCGGCAGCCCGGCGTCGAGACGGCCGCCCACGGTCTGACCGTCAACGGCGTGCTGAGAGAGGCCCTCGACCAGCACCTGCGGTGGCGGGATCCGCTCGGCTACGAGCGGATGCACCGGCGGATTCGCCGCTACGTCATGGGGGAGCTCCTGCGCGACGCCCGCGAACCACACGCGAGCGTGGCCGTCATGCGGACGATCAGCCACCTGCGCCGCCGGGGCGCAGTCCTGTCCCGGTACGTGTCGAAGGTGGGGGAGGAGGACCTGCGGATGTCGGCGGCGACTCCCGCCGACCACGACGAGCTCGTCGCCATGGCACGTGAGACGCACGGCGAGTTCACGGCCGGGTCCGTCCGGTTCTGGCTACAGCGCAGGCCCGAGACGTTCGAGGTGCTCCGGTGCCGCCGGACCGGGCGCCTGCGCGCGTTCATGAGCTGGCTGACCCTGCGCAGGCCGGAGCGGGACGAGCTGGAGGCCGATCCCGTCGTCGCGGATGTCTGGCACGACGTCGGCCGCCGGACGGCGATGCCGCCCGGCGCGCACATCGCGATCGCCCGGCACCTGATCTGTCCCGCCTACGAGGCCAAGCCGTCTCCCATCACGGACCTGTTCCAGGCCCGGATGACCCGCGGCTGGCTGCACGAACCGGGGCTGGCCGCCTCCTACCTCGTCGTCGCCAACGGGCCGTTCTGGCGGCCACTGATGGACTACCTGGGCCAGCACGAGCTGGAGTGCGTCCGCGCCGACCACCCTTTCGCCGTATTCGGCCACGACTGGCTGGCCGACCCGCCGGAGCGATGGCGAGATCGCCATCTGGACGAGGAACTGTGGGCAGAACGTCACGGAAATCTGTTCCGTTAGCCTGGACCGCAGAGTCCAGATTGGGGGGACGGCCATGCGCTCGCTGACCCGCAAGGGAGCCGCGACCAGGCAGCGCATCCTCGAGGGCGCGGCCGAGCACATCCGCGAACACGGCGTCGCCGGCACGACCCTCGACGACGTGCTCGCCGTCACGGCGGCGAGCAAGAGCCAGCTGTTCCACTACTTCCCCGGCGGGCGCGAGGAACTGCTTTTGGCCGTGGCGCGCTACGAGGCCGGCCGAGTCCTGGAGGACCAGCGGCCCCAGCTCGACGAGCTCACCTCCTGGCCCGCCTGGCAGTCGTGGCGCGACAAGGTCGTCGACCGTTACCGGCAGCAGGGCCGGCTGTGCCCGCTCAACTCCGTCACGTCGCATCTGGGCGACAGCTCACCCGGCGCGCGGGCCGTGGTCACCGAACTGATGCACCGCTGGCAGGGTGAGATCGCCGCCGGGGTGCGGCACATGCAGGACACCGGTGAGATCGACCCCGCCCTGGACGCCGATCACGCCGCGGCCGCGCTGCTCGCGGGCATCCAGGGGGGCGTCCTCATCCAGATGTCCACGGGCGAGACCGCCCACCTGGAGGCCGCCCTGGACATGGGCATCGCCTACCTGCGCGGGGGCAGGGCGCCGTCGCCGTGAGTCAGGCGGCACCGGTGGCGGGTGCCGCCGCCGCGTGAGCGTCCCGGGCGCCGGCACGGATTCACGAGGTCGTCGATGGCGGAACCTCTGTGGGGCCGCAGGTCCCTGACCTGAAATGTTCACCGTTCGGCGGGGCATTCGCACAGCTCACCTGCACGCGGGCCGCCTCCTGCTTGCCCCCTGCCCTGAGCCGAACGACACTCCGCTGAAGTGTCACCCTCCGCGACCACCTGACGGTCCGTATCCCGTCGCACTCGCGTGCCGATCCATGCGAGGCATCGTCGCCGGCGATCGCGGAGTCGATCGAACCCAAAAATGTTATCGCTAACAGGACCACAGTACATCCCACTAGCGACCCCGAAGGCGGGCGCCGGTCGGCAGGCGGGACCGAGCAGGCGCGGATAGGCACCAACAGTCAAGAGGAGCAGACATGACGCAAGGTCAGAATGACCCCGTGAAGGGCGAGCGGAGGCTGCTGAGCCGCCGGTCCGTCCTGACGACGATGGGGAGCCTGCCGGTCCTCACGGCGGCGGCGTCGGTCCTGGGGATCTCGGAGGCGGCGGCCGCGACAGTGGTCATCGATCCGTCGGCGTCGCGGCAGACGATCCGGGGCTTCGGCGGCATGACCCACGCGGCCTGGGCCGGCGACCTCACGGCCGCCCAGCGGGAAACGGCGTTCGGCACCGGCGAGGGCAAGCTTGGGTTCTCCATTCTGCGAATCCCCGTCAACGAGAACCAGTCGGACTGGAGCCGTGACCTGGCGACGGCGAAACGGGCCGCCGAGCTGGGGGTGACCGTCTTCGCGTCGCCGTGGAACCCTCCCGCGAGCATGACCGAGACCTTCACCCGCGGCAGTCAGACCAATGCGAAGCGCCTCAAGTACAGCTCGTACGCCGCGTACGCGCAGCACCTCAACGACTTCAACACGTACATGCGCAACAACGGCGTCAACCTGTACGCCATATCGGTGCAGAACGAGCCCGACTACGCCTCCACCTGGACCTGGTGGACCGCCACCGAGATTGTGAACTTCCTGAAGCAGAACGCCGGGTCCATCAACACCAAGGTCATGGCGCCCGAGTCCTTCCAGTACGTGAAGAGCATGTCGGACCCGATCCTCAACGACTCCGCGGCGCTCGCCAACGTGGACATCATCGGGGCGCACCTCTACGGCACGCCGTACTCGAACTTCCCGTACCCCCTCTTCAAGCAGAAGGGCGCGGGCAAGGACCTCTGGATGACAGAGGTGTACTACCCCAACAGCACCGACTCGGCGGACACCTGGCCCCAGGCGCTCGACGTGGGCGAACACATGCACCGCGCCATGGTGGAGGCTGAGTTCCAGGCGTACGTCTGGTGGTACATCCGGCGCAGCTACGGCCCCATGCGGGAGGACGGCCAGATCAGCAAGCGCGGCGCCATCATGGCGCAGTTCGCCAGGTTCGTCCGTCCCGGATATGTGCGGGTCGACGCGCCGGCGAACCCGGCGTCGAACGTCTACGTCTCGGCGTACCGGGGCAGCGGTTCCACTGTCGTCGTCGTGGCGATCAACAAGGGAACCTCCGCGGTCAGCCAGCAGTTCACCGTGGCGAACAGCACCGTGGCCAGTGTCTCGTCCTGGGTGACCGACGCGAACAGGAACGTCGCGCCCCAGGGATCGACCAGCGTGTCGAACGGCTCGTTCACCGCCACGCTTCCCGCTCGAAGCATGACGACCTTCGTGACCAGCGTGAGCGGCGGCCCCTCGCCCAGCCCGTCGGTCATCGTCTCACCCTCGGCGTCACCCTCGGCTTCGCCTTCCCAGTCGCCCTCGCCGTCCCCGTCGCCCAGTGGCGGCACAGCAGGAGGATGCCGGGTCGCCTACACGATGAACTCCTGGAACAGCGGCTTCACCGCCAGCATCAGCATCACCAACACCGGGAACTCGACGATCAACGGCTGGACGCTGGTCTTCACCCTGCCCTCGGGCCAGTCCATCACCTCGGGCTGGAACGCCACCTTCTCGCCCTCCAGCGGCCAGGTGAGCGCCACCAACGTCAGCTACAACGGCACGCTCGCCCCCGGGGCCACCGTCGACATCGGCTTCCAGGCCAACCACACCGGCAACACCGCGGAGCCGACCTCCTTCACCCTCAACGGCGTTCCCTGCACGGTGGTCTGACCGGCAGGTGAGACATCCCCCTGAGCCCGACCGGCGAAGGGGACAGGCGCGGCCCCTCCCATGAGTGAGGGGCCGCACCGGCTTGGTCAGGCCGTCGGAACGTCACCCGCGAGCACGAGAGCCAGTACAGGACCAGCACGACCCAGGTGGCGAACATCATGAACACGATCTCGTAATACCAGGTGGTGGTGCTGGTTCCATAGAAACTGATCAGCCTTGCCACGACGACGACCATGAATTACAACACCGAGAGCGGCCGTGCCCTCCACTGGACTGTATTCACGGGGAAAGAATCTAGTGGCGTCGAATAGAACGCGGAAGCGTGGTCTGCGGTGGTGGGAACCCAAGGTCCTGGGCTGATCGACCCGCTACGGTCACAGCCATGAGAATCCTCATTGTGGGCGGCAGCGGATTTCTCGGCAGGGAACTCGTGCGGCAGTGCGCGACGGAGGGCCACGTCGTGGCCGCGACCTATCTGACTCGGCCGGGAACGGCCGCGGGAGTCACCTGGCTGCCGCTCGATGTTCGTGACCGTGGGGCCGTGGCCGGCCTGATCGGCGCGTTCGGCTCCGACGTCGTCATCAACGCGGCCTTCCGGCAACCGGACTGGGCGACGACGGCTGTGGGTGCCGCTCATGTGGCGATCGCGACCTCAGCGAACGACACACGCTTGGTACATGTCTCCAGCGATGCCGTCTTTTCTGGTGAGGCGATTACCTATACCGAGGACTGCGTTCCCGATCCGGTCACTCCGTATGGGGCGGCGAAGGCGGCCGCTGAGACGGCGGTGCGGGTGACCAATCCCGCGGCGGTGATCGTACGGACTTCTCTGATTATCGGGGACGGCGACTCCTCACATGAAGCCCTGGTGCGTTCGCTGGCCGTGGGCGGAATGCGCGGGATCCTTTTCACTGACGATGTGCGCTGCCCCGTGCATGTCCGCGATCTGGCGGCGGCAATCGTGGAGCTCGCTTGCTCTGATCGCGCGGGGATCCATCACGTGGCCGGGGCGGATGCGGTAAGCCGATATGAGCTTGGATGTCTTATCGCGCGGCGTGATGGTCTCGACTCGGCCCGGCTGCCGTTTGGCCGGCGCGCCGACGCCGGTCTGCGCGGGCCGATGGATGTGCGGTTGGACTGCGGCCGGACTCAGCCGCATCTTGCGACCAGGCTGCGGGGTGCACGGGAGTTCGTGAGGTGACTCTTGACATCGGCGCGTCACGCGTCCCGGCATTTGCCGCAGATCCCGGCCAATTTTTCCATTGCTCCCATAGCGGACAGTGAATGTCACGGACTGTGTTGTTGTCGGTGCGGACTGCTATCTCTGGATCCGGAGGCGGCGACTGCCGCCGTGACCCCCCGACAATCAAGGGAGCAACGCACCGTGAAACTGCTCACTGCCACCGCGGCGACGCAAGGTCACCGCAAGAACGACTTCAACCACTGCGTCGAGGGCGAACTCGTCCACTTCGGCATCGTTTGCACTAAGGACAGCGAGGATCCGGACGGCAGGTGCGGGTGTGGCCGCGCCTTCGCCGGGCTGAACTCCCACCGCGCCACCACTACCGCGATCGTCCGCGAGATCAAGGACTTCACTCGGGACGACTACGTCGAAGCCATCCGCTCCAGCCTCGATCAACAGGGATACAACCCGTCCGCCGCCGAGGAAGAGGCCAGCGAGTTGCTCCGGCTCGTCCAAGACTGGCCCGTGGGCGTGGTGGTCGAGCGACGGCTCGAGAGGATCAACGTTCGGGGATTGCTCCATCTCCATTGAGCTCTGTGCCGGTGGATTCGCGAGCGCGCAGGGTCTCGGGTCACCCCGGGACCCTCCGGCCTTCGCGAGGTGGGTGTCATCCAGAAGGGAAAGCGGACCCGGCGGCCCGTTCTGCTCGGCCCGGGTCGATGGCGAGCGGGGTGGTCAGTGTCCTGACCAAGCCATTGATATGTCGCCGCTCATCGGCTGCATGGTTGCCTGTCTCATGGATCAAGTCTGGTGCGAGTAGCGAGCTGTTGAAGTGGCAGCCATGAACATACTCCGGGGCTTCATTCGTAGTTCTCCCGGGGAATTGATGCCGAGTCGCGGCCCGTCCTGACATATCTCGTAGGATCGATCAGCCGGCTCGCCTGAGCCTTATCGGTTTTCGCTCTCTTGGCGGGAGTGCGGATCGTGGCAGCGTGGCCACACATCATGGTGCCAGCTTTCTCGAACTATGAAACAGGCTGTCCCTTTCCCCTCACCGGGACGTTTGATCGGACGTTCCATCGGAAGTTAGTCTCACGGCATGATCGCAAATGGGACTTCTTCCGGGCGGGGCGCGTTCGCGGCGTTGCTGCGGTGGCATCGGCTTCGATGCCGGCTCACTCAGGAGGAGCTCGCCGAGCGGGCGGGTATCAGCGCGCGGTCGGTCGGCGAGATGGAGCGGGGGCGCAGTCCCCGGGCTCGCACGGTGGAACTGGTGGCGGCGGCGCTGGAGCTTGCCGGTGCTGAGCGGGAACGCTTCATCGAGTCGGGGCGTGCGCTCTCATGGGCCGACCGCGTCCCGAACGGCCGAACCGATCGCGAGAAGCCCGAGCGACCGTGGGCCGCGCCTGCGCAGTTACCTGCCGACGCCGGCGACTTCACCGGCCGCGAGCGGGAGATCGCCGCCGCGGTACAGGCACTGAGTGAGACCGATGCGGCGCCGCGGACCTGCGTGGTCACCGGCGCGCCGGGCATCGGCAAGACGGCGTTCGCCGTCCATGTCGCGCACCAGGTGCTGTCTCGGTTTGCCGACTGCCAGCTGTTTGTGAACCTGCGCGGCGCGGACGCCGCGCCGGCCAGGCCGCAGGAGGTGCTCGCCGGGTTCCTGCGGGCGCTCGGTGTGGACCCAGGATCGATTCCTGAAGAACTGGACGAGCGCGCGGCGCTGTTTCGCACGCTGATGTCGCGCAGTCAGGCACTCGTTGTGCTCGACAACGCCTCGGACGAGAAGCAGGTACGGCATCTGTTACCCGGCTCGGCGAACTGCGCGGTGCTCGTCACCTCCCGCAGGCGGCTCGCCGGGCTGGGTGCGCAGGCACTCATCGGCCTGCGCCCGTTCAATGAGCAGGAGTCAGTAGACCTGCTGGCGCGCATCGCCGGAGCCGAACGGGTCGCCGTAGAGGCCGAGAGCGCGCGCGAGGTGGGGAGGTTGTGCGGTGGTCTGCCGCTCGCGCTGCGCATCGTCGGTGCCCAACTCGGGGCCCGACCACATCACCGGTTACACGACCTGGCCCGGCGCTTGGCCGACGAGCACCGGCGGCTGGATGTGCTGTCTTATTCCGATCTCGCCGTGCGGGCCAGCTTCGACGTGGGCCACCAGGTATTGAGTGAGCCGGAACGGCGGCTGCTGCGGCGCCTGACCGTGCTCGACGTCCCGGACTTCCCGTTGTGGCTGGCCGCCGCGGTGATCGGTGTAAGCCTCACCGAGGCTGAAGACCTGATGGAACGGCTGGCCGAGGCCCACGGGGTGGAGCCGCTCGGACGGGATCGTGCCGGGCAGATCAGGTACGGCATGCACGACCTCCTGCGCGCGTACGGCCGCGAGCGGATAGCCGAAAGGGAACCGGCCATCGGCACGATCCAGACCGCCGCCAGGCATCTGGCCAGCCTGGCCGCCGCGGCACGAGAGGCGGACCGCGGGCTGGACTACCAGGTGCGGCTGGCCCGTAAGATCGGCTCTGGAGTAGATCCGGAGATCCTCGCGCTCGCCGCCGAACATGGGATCGGTTGGCTGGAGGCGGAGTCGTCCACGATTTCCGGCCTGGTCGGACAGACCCTGACACTCGAGCTGTTCGAGGAGTGCTGGGCAATCGCCCTCGCCGGGAGCTGGCTGTCCGCCGTGCAGAACTCTCCAGCCGAATACCGGACACTGCTGTCCACCGCGCAGCAGGCGGCCCGACGATCGGGCGACCGGCGAGTCGAAGGACTGTGCGCCACTCTGCTCGGCGACTTGCACATGTTTCTCGGGCGCGTCGACGACGCCGATACCCTGTTCGACACGGCCGAGCGGATCTTCACCGACCAGGACGAACCGCACGGTCGGATTGAACTGTGGAAGTCACGCGCGATGCTGGATCGCCGGCGCGGTCGCCATGACGACGCCATGCGCCGCTACTTGCACATCCGGGAAGTCGCGCCCCAGATCGGAGATGACCTTGCCGAGGCCATGGCACTGCGTGGTCTGGCCCAGATCCACCTGGGCGAGGGGCATCCGGACGAGGCCCTGCCCCTACTCGAAACGGCCTTGGAGGTGGCGTCGAGGAGTCAGATGTCCTGGTGTCGTCTCACCGTGCTGCTCTACATGGGCGAGGCATACCGGCAGGCGGGGCGCCTTGATGAGGCTGGTGCGATGTTGCTCTCGGTGGCCGGCGCGTTGGCCGACATAGGGGATAGGAAGGGCGAAGCCCATGCCCGCCTGGGGCTGGGCCGGGTCGCCATCGACAGCGGGGAATATGCGGAGGCCGACGCCCAACTGGCGCTCGCAGCGGATCTGGCGACCCACAACCAGGAAAGGCACGTCCTGTCCCAGATCCGGCTGGCCGTCGCCGAGGTCCGGCTGCGTACCGGACAGCAGGCGGAGGCCGTGCGGATAGTCGGGGAAGCCATGCCCGCGATCATCTCGATGGGTGCCGCCCCCTTACATGCTCAAGCTGAGGACATCCTCCGCAGAACCAGCCGCCCGGCCTCGCTCGTCCCGCGCCTGAACGGAGACCGTCGCAGTAGGGAGTGAGGCGATCTCTCGCATTCGGCGTACGGTCGTGGAATCGTTCCGTGCGGCCCCTTCCTTCCGGGCGTGAACGGGGGATACCTCGGCATCGGGCTGGACGTGCTCGGCAACTACTTCGGCGACTGGGAGCAGACGGCGACGTCGAACTTCTCCACCACAGGACCTTGGCCGTCGACGCTGCCGGGCGAACTTCAGGGAACCTTGACCGCGATCCCGAGAACCCGTGCCTGCGGCTTACTCCTTCGGCTTCGCCGCCTCGACGGGGCTGTTCACCGACGTCCACTTGATCCGTAGCGTAATCGTCTCCTCTCTGCTGCCCACACCCCCACTCTCGTCATCGGTGTCGACGAGTCCACCCGCGACTGCCGACGCCACGACCTCTCCGAAAACATCGATACGGCCGAAGGAGTCTCACAAGGCCCGCCACAAGTTCACGGCGGCCGGCTCGAGCAAGACGCGTACGCACACCTCGAACGGCTCGGTTACCCCCACGTGGGCTCACAGCCGCAGCGAAAACTTCGCCCCGGTCATCATCGTCTCCGGTCACCGCGGGAAAAGGACGAAGCCGCAACACGCATGAGCCGTAACGGCCGGTCCGAGGGGAGTCGGTAGTGGGCGGCGGTTCGACGGGCGGGGCAGCGGTAGATCGCCTCCGGGACTTCGTAGCATCATCGTGAACAAGGAGGGCAAGGTGGCGCCGAGGGCACCTGATGAGCGGCGCGACCGCTCCAGCTTCGCCTACGACGGAGCGCCGGGAACAGGCCGGACGATGCCACCTCGGCATCGCTTAAGAACCTGACTGGCCTAGGCCCAGAAAGTAGGGCGAAACCGCCATCTGGTTCAGTTCGAAGATCCAACCGTCACGACAGGCACGCCGACGACTCAGATCTCCTTGCAGCGCAGCTGCTCGCACCCTTCCGACGACGCCCGAATGGCTGCCGGGCGTCGGGCTCGAGGTCGCCCAGAGGCTCGAGGTCGCCCAGAGGCTGGTGCGCCAGGCCCACCCGCGAGTGCCCGTACTCCGCCTGAGGCTCCGCACCCTGGTCACCGCCGGCGATCCGGCCCATCCTTGGAGTGGGAGGTGCTGGCATGCTCTACCGGATCCTGGCGGACACGATCACGAGCTGGGTGGACGCGGACTTCCCCCGCGACGACGGCGAGCGGCCCTCGGGCACGCGGCTGCGCGGGGCGTGGGCGTCGGGAGGTCCATGCTCCTCGCTGGACGGGCTGCGCCTGCCGCCGCTGAACAACCGCCGGGTCCGGTTCTGGTACACCGAGGAGGGCTGGCGCGTGTATGGCCGGGCCCACTGGGCCGAGCTGCGCGAGGCGGGTCACACCGTACGGGTGATCCGCGTCAAGAACGCCCCCGGCTCCCGGGTGGCCTACCGCGACCGCTACCAGGTCGCCCTTCTCCCTCCGTCGCCGGGAAGGCGCTGACGACCGCCGCCGGATCCCGGCGAGGCCATCCCGCACTCGGTTCGGGGAGGCGAGACCCTTGGAACCAGGGTGGGAAGACCCGCCCGAGCGCGCTGCCACCGCGCGGCCGGGTTTCGTCGCGGCGGCCTCGGTCGAGCAAACCAGAACACCAAGCTCCGTGAGCTCACGCGTGACGGCACGCTACCGGTTTCCTCATCGGGTGCGGCGCAGGGTACGGCCCGGCCGCCTTGGCCGGGCCGCCCCAGGTGGTCTCAGGCCGGGACCAACTGCCATTGCTGGTTGGCGCCGCCGTTGGCGGTCCACTGCACGACCTGGGCGCCGTCGGAGGTCGACGCGCCGTACACGTCTGCCAACAGCCCGCTGCTGTAGCTGACGATCGTGTAATAGCCATCGCCGGTGGACCGCAGGTACCACAGCTGGTTGGTGCCACCGTTGGCGGTCCACTGCTGCAGTTGCAGCCCTTGGGTCGTACTGCTGCCGTTGACGTCGAGGACCTTGCCGGTGGGGACGTAGCGCAGGGTGTACGTACCGCCCTGACCGCTGGTGACGGTCCACGCGGCGGAACCGGACTGCTGCACGGCCTTGGCGCCGTCGGCGGAAGAACCGCCGGCCACGCCGAGCGGCTTACCGCTGTTGCGGTTGACGATGCGGTAGTCCGCGCCCGACACCGGGCCGCTCGGACCGGATCCGAGGTTGAAGTACTCGACCGCGTCGCTGAACGTTGTGGCGCCCGACTTGGTGGTCGTCAGCACCAGGTACACCCGTGAGCCGCTCGCCGGTGTGGTGAAGGTGACCGGCTGGGTGACCCGCGTGCCGAGCGGGATGTTCAGTGTGCTCTCCCCCGACGCGATGACGGTGCCGTCGGGCCGGTCGAGCCGTGCGGACCAGGAGAATCCGACGGAGGTGCCGCGCAGGTCGTCGTTGAAAACGGTGATGTTTCGCGTGACGGAGGCGTTGGCGGCGTAGGTGTTCACGGCCTGCGGCAGCGGGAAGCTGCCGTTGGCGTCGGAGACACCGGACGCCGACCAGTAGGGCAGGTCGATCGCCGTGACGGGGTTGAACGCGGCTTGGACACGCTGGACCTGGGGGTTGCTCCAGGGATCGGACAGGTTGTCCGCGCCGTAGAGCGGATGACCGCCCTCCTCCGGCACGAAGTCCGTGGTCCGCACGCCGGGAACGAAACCGGCCCACGCGGACAGCAACGTGTACGGGCGCAGGTCGGCGGCGTCCTTGCCACGCTTGGCCGCCGTCGCCGTGGCGAACCACATGAAGCCCTGCTTGGTGTTGCACTTGTTCCAGACGTACTCGCCCTCACCGTCGGGCCGGCCGGTCGCGGGAGCCAGTCGCTCACCGTACTGTCCGACGCCGTCGAGGTAGTGCGCGAAGACCGCGAAGTTGGCGTACCTCATGTTCGGGTAGCGGCTGGGCGAGTCGGCGCCGGGCGCGGCGTCGAGGCTGACCGGGCGGGTGCCGTCGTTGCCGTTCATCGCCGCGTAGAGATCCTGCTCGAACTGCTCGGAGTCATTGCCGAAGGTCGGTTCGTTGGCCTGGCTCCAGCGGATGACCGCGGGATGATTGCGGTCCCGAAATGTGAGTGCGCGGGCGTGGGCGACCATGTTGTCATGCCCGGCGACGAAGTCCTGCGCGCTGCCGCGGATGCCGGTCTCGTCAATGATCATCAGGCCCATCTCGTCGGCCACGTCGAGCATGTACGGGCTGGCCGGCTCCTGGTGGATGCGCACCACGTTGTAGTTGAGCCGCTGGTAGTTGTCCACGGCCTGTGGCCAGCCCCCGTTGCCCGACGAAGGCGGGAGGAAGCCGGGCAGCGTGTCGTAGGCGTCGCCTTTGCCGCCGTTGTTGATCCGGTCGTAGTCCGCGCCCTGCAGGTTGTCGCCGCGGAAGTTCACGCGGACGCCGTTGATGTAGTAGTACTCGCCGTTCTGGGTGGTCTCGCGGAACCCGAACCGGTACGTCGCGTCACTGGTGCGGCCGTCGTCGGTCGCCGCGTGAACCTTCAGACGGTGGAGCTGGGCTCGATATCCCGACTTGTAGGGGACGTTCGGCCACCAGTACGAGACGCTGCCGAGGCTCCACGCGACGGAGTCGACCGTGACCTTCGCCGTCGACCGCGCCGCCACGGTCACGGTGCGGGCCGGCGGCGCGGGGTAGCTGAACGTCCCGCCTCCGTCCGACGAAAGCTCGCCGGTCACCGTCACCGTTCGGGCGCTGCCCGAGGTGTTGGTCACCCATACGTCGTAGCCGAGGGTCTGGTTCGCCACCGACGTGCGGATGAACGTGTCACTGACGTACACGGCCGGATACACCCGCAGGAACGCGGAGCGGTAGATGCCCTGCGGGACCGCCTCGGACCAGTCGGCGGCCACGGGCACGATGTACTTGCCGTTCGCCGAGTTCTTCAGCGCGCCGCGGCCCTTCACGTCAACGCTGATCGTATGAGTGGTGCCCGGGGCGGCGTAGGCGCTGATGTCGAACTTCGACGGGGTGAAGGCCGTGGTCTGCGTCGCGACCACCCGGCCGTCCACCGACAAGGTCGCCTGGTGGTTCACGGCGCCGAACTCGATCCACGTCGACTGCGGCTGCCCCGAGTCCGGCACCGTCACCGTACGCGAGTACACCGCCTGGGACACATCGGTGAAACCCTGCTTGTACCAGCCACCTCCGGGCACCTTGATCGACGTCGTCGACCGGCCCGCCGGGGTGAAGCTCCACGTCCCGGCGAGATCGACCGAGGCGACCGCGGCGTTGCCCGCTGTGAAGCCGTCGACGTCTCCAGCGGCGGCGGCGACCGACGCGGTGGACTCCGATGATGCGGACCGCTGTGCCGCCAGAGCCGGCTGAGCCCCGATCAACGCGACCAGCAAGGCCGCCACCACAGTCGGCCATCTCATCGGCCGCCCGGCGCGATGAGAAAGATCGCTCCGATTCATGCATGATCCTTCCGGGTGCATCCCTTGTGCGATGCGCGTCTCATCCGGCCGTCATCCGCGATGCCATCAATGGCGGCGCCCCGGCGTCCGTCCGCCACGCCCGCGGCGATGGTGCCGTCCCTCTGCAGACGTCACTGCCTGGCGGTTGAGGCCGTCGCGGTTCATCCGCGAGAACCGACGGCTTGATGGGGGGCACGCTGTCTCCTGACAATGGGAGCGTCGTATCGGTTCGACGGTATGGCCGGACATCACGTATAAAGCCGGGGGTATCACCTGTCAAGGCTCAGGGTTCCACAGAGATAGGATGACTGCGGCCGTCCGCTCCCCGTCACGGTCGATTGATATCGGAAATCCCGATCCTTATGTAAGTTTCAGGCCGCGTTGGACACCTTGTACGTAGGATGTATCGGCGGCTCCGGAACTGGCGGCGAAGCTCGTCGGCAGCTCATGAGCGGACCTGGGGATGCTCGTGCGGCGAGTAGTTGCCGGCGATCACATACAGCTTCTCGCCGGGCCAGCGCGCCCGGAGTGTCTTGAGGAAGGACATCACCTCACGCCAGCGTTTGCGCGTGCGGATCCGGTAGCACAGCTTGCCGGTGGCCCGGTCGAGCGCGGCGATCAGCTGCCAGCTCACTCCACCGGCTCGGAGGAGCCGCCGCAGGTGCTCGCGGCTGATCGCCGCCACCCGTCAACGCCTATGATCACACCCTAATCAGAACCCTGAAGAGATCCGGGGTCGTTCGGCGTACGGGCGCGGAATCGTTCCACGAGGCGTCGAAACCGCCTGGCTTACCTGGGGAAACGGTGCCGCGAGCATTCCGCGCATGTTCCGCGACCAGTGGCATATGGCTGCTCCAGGCCGCCTCGGCTGCATGTCCGGACAAGCGTGACCAACCGTGAAACCGCAGGTGAGACCGCGGATGGCTGGTCGTACGTGGTAGGGCGGGTGGGACTTGAACCCACGACCCACGGATTATGAGTCCGATGCTCTGACCGGCTGAGCTACCGCCCCGCAATGGTGGAGTCTCTCACAACTTAGCGGCTGAGGGGATCGTCGAAGGCCCCCTCCGACGCGTACGCCCGTAGCGAAAGGTGGACACGCCCCCCACGGGAGTGCCCGCGACGAGCCGGCGTCGTGAAGATCGGCGTCAAGAAGACCCCAACCATGGTCTCGCACCGCGTATGACCGGGCGTTATGTCCTGTTTGGTCGGGTACGGGGGATGGGTCGGCTCCGTTACGTGGGTGGCTCTGCGAGGAATCGGGGGGATCTGTGTGGGGAGACGACTGGCGTCATGGTGTGCCGGGCTGGTCTTCCTGGCGGTGCTTCCCGGCTGTGCCGGTCCCCGGGAGAACCCGGACACGGGTCTCGCGGCCGTGGGGACCGTTCGTGACGGCTTCCGGATCGGCCTGCTGCTGCCGGAGCGGGAGAGGTATGACAGGGAGGATCGGCCCGCCGTCGTCCGGGCGATCTCCTCGATCTGCCGTCGTTGCCAGGTCGTCTACCGCAACGCCGAAGGCGACCCGGCGAGGCAGGAGCGTCAGGTGGCGGCGCTGCTGGCCGATGGCGTCCGGGTGCTGATCCTCGGCCCGGTGCGGCCCTCCGGCACGGCGTCCACGGTGGCGCGGGCGAAGCTGCTCGGGGCGAAGGTCGTCGCCTACGACCGGCTGGCGAACGGGCCCATCGACGGCTACGTCTCTTCCGACCCGGCGGCGATGGGGGCCCTGCTGGGGCGGGCACTGCTCGACGCCGTCCGGGCTCGCCGCGTGGCCTCGGCCGGGCCGGTTGTGCTGCTGAAAGGGCCGCCCGGCGATCCGTACGCGGCGGCTCTCGCCACTGGGGTGCGCTCCGTCCTGGACGGCCGGCTGACGATCGGCTGGGAGGGCGATGTCGCGGACGGTGGTCCGCGAGGAGCCCGGGAGGAGACGGAGCGGGCCCTTTCGGCGCTCGGCGGGCCGGGGGGTGTCGCGGGTGTCTGTTGTACGAACGACGTGATGGCGGGCGGCGCGGCGGACGCGCTGGTGGCGGCGGGAGCCAAGGGGACTCCGCTCGTGGGCGTGGGGGCCGGTCCGGGGGCCGTCCTGCGGATCGGCGACGGCCGCCAGACGGCCGCGGTGCGCATGCCGGTGGCGGCCGAGGCCGCCGCCGCGGCCAGGATGGCCGTCGACATCGCGGTCGGCCGCTCCGGAATGCCAGGAGCCGGAACCGGAACGGAAGCGGGAGCCCGGACGGCCAGGGTGGACAACGGGACCACCGTGGGGATCCCGGCGGTGCTGATCCCTCCCGTTCTCCTCCGGGCGGGTGTTCACGGCGCCGGGTGAGCAGCGTCCCCCTCGTCGGCGACCGGCGAGTCGTCGGACGGGGTTTCGGACGGGCGCAGGCGTTCCCAGAGCAGGAAGGCGCCGCCGATCACCAGCATGCCGATCCCGGTCCACAGGTTGATCCGGATGCCCTCGGCCTTACGCAGGGCGGCGGAGCCGTCCAGGAGGCCGGTGGCGGTGAGGATGAGTCCGTACACGAGGAACAGACCGCCGATGACGCGGCGGATGTCGAAGAGCTGTCGAGGGGCGGCCATGGCGACCTCCTACAGGAAGGGCAGGTAGAACGCCGCGGCGAGGACCACCGCCCCGGCGCCGAGGGCCACGGGGGAGCGGTACCAGGCGCGGTCTCCCGCCAGCGCGTCGTCCGCGACGGACGCGTCGGACAGTCCGTAGACGAGCCCGCGCAGCTCGCCGTCCGGCTTCGGGGCGGTGACGAGCGTGACGACGACCGAGACGATCGCGTCGACCACGAAGGCGACGCCCGCGCCCCAGAAGCTGGCGTTGAGCTCGGTGCCGAAGTCGAGCACGCCCGCCTTGTAGAGCATGTACGACCCGAAGGCGCACACCGTGCCGGTCAGCAGCCCCCAGAAGCCGGCCCACGGGGTCATCCTCCGCCAGAACAGGCCGATGATGAACGTCGCGAACAGCGGCGCGTTGAAGAACGCGAACAGTGACTGGAGGTAGTTCATGAGGTTGCCGAAGCCGGCCGCGATGAAAGCGGCGCCGATTCCGGCGGCGACGCCGGCCAGGGTGGCGATCCGGCCGAGCCGCACGTACCACTCGTCGGGGTGGTCGCCGTTGACGTGCGCCCTCCAGATGTCCTGGGTGAAGACCGTGTTGAAGCCGCTGATGTTGGCGGCCATGCCGGCCATGAACGACGCCAGCAGGCCGGTCACCGCGACGCCGAGCACGCCGTTGGGCAGGAACTCGTTCATCAGCAGCGGGATCGCCTCGTTGTACGTCGGGCCGCCGTCCTTGCCGAGGTCGCCGAACAGCACGAGCGCGATGAGGCCGGGGATCACGGTGACGATCGGGATGACGAGCTTCGGATAGGCCGCGACGATGGGCGTGAGCCGGGCCGCGTGGGTGTTGCGGGCCGACAGCGCGCGCTGCACCTCGGCGAAGTTGGTCGTCCAGTAGCCGAACGACAGCACGAAGCCGAGGCCGAGGACCAGCCCGATCCAGTTGGCGTTGAGCGGGTTGCCGCTGCCGGCGGTGTGGGCCCAGGTGTGCAGCCCGCCCTCGCCGAGGACGCTCTCCCTGACCTTCTGGCCGAGCCCGGAGAAGCCGCCGACCCGGGTCAGGCCGATGATCACCACCGGTACGAGTCCCGCGACGATCACGAAGAACTGCATGACCTCGTTGTAGATCGCCGACGACAGGCCGCCGAGCGTGATGTACGCGAGCACGATGGCCGCCGACACCACGATCGACAGCCACAGGGGCCAGCCGAGCAGGGCCTCCATGATCAGCGCGAGGGCGTACAGGTTGATGCCGGAGATGAGGATCTGGGCGAGGGCGAACGTCCCGGCGTTGAGCAACTGCGTCGCCCCGTTGAAGCGGCGGCGCATGAACTCCGGGACGCTGTGCACCTCCGACCGGTAGTAGAACGGCATCATCACGACGCCGAGGAAGACCATGGCGGGGACCGCGCCGATCCAGTAGTAGTGCAGGGTCATCGCGCCGTACTGCGCGCCGTTCGCCGCCATGCCGAGCACCTCGGTGGCGCCGAGGTTGGCGGACATGAAGGCCAGGCCGGTGATCCACGCGGGCAGCGCGCGGCCGGAGAGGAAGAAGTCCAGACTCGACCGTACGGCCCGCCTGGCGGCGAAGCCGATCCCCAGCACCACGAGGAAGTACAGGGCGAGGATCACGTAGTCGAGGACGTTGACGTCGAGCCGCAGATCCTGTGCGGCCAGTAAGGGGGCATCGGGCACGCGACGTCGGCTACCCGCGTTGTCCCGTCTCTCACCTCGACGTGCCCGCTGCCGCCCGCAGAGCGTGCGCACTCGGCCGGGGGTCAACTCCCCGATGTCCCCATCGGCCGGGGGAGGTGGGCGGCGGCGCTCTCGGCGTTGTCGATCTTCAGCAGGTCGCGGTCGGCGATCCGGCGCAGGTACGGCGGCAGGCGCAGATGCCGGTCTGCGGCCCGGCTGCGATCCACGCCTTCAGGATCGGCGGCGGGATGTGGGCCGCTTCCGCCTCGATGGCGCGTACCAGGGCGAGATGGTCGGAAAGGAGGTCACCGCGGCGACCCGGTCGAGGGAGAAATCGATCGGGTCCTGCTCCAGATCCACGACCTTGTGCGGGTGCCGATCCATGATCTGTGGGTTCACTCCATGAGCAGTGATCGACGCTGGGGATGATCTTGATCGCTGGACCGTGGCTTAAGGTCCCTGATCAGATGGCCGTTACCCGGGGCTCCGCGGCGGTCTTGATCGAGCCGAGCCAGCGCGTCAGCTCGGTGTGCAGCTTCGCGCTGTTGTAGAAGAGCCCGAGCAGGGTTCCGGCCATGGACTCCTCGGTTCGCAGGAGTGTGGTGCCGTCCTCACGGGTGGTGATGACGTGGCGGTGCGCGGCGCGCGA
Source organism: Microbispora oryzae (assembly GCF_017896165.1). Lineage (GTDB taxonomy): Bacteria > Actinomycetota > Actinomycetes > Streptosporangiales > Streptosporangiaceae > Microbispora > Microbispora oryzae. The sequence goes on along the minus strand of NZ_JAFCNB010000001.1, from coordinate 470,590 downwards.
GCCCATCGCGCTGCCGGTCCAGGTGATCTCGCGGAGCGGCTCGACGACGGCGAACCGTGAGGCGATGGAGGTGCGGCCGTTGACCCAGGTGAACCGTGTGTCCACCGTGACGTCGCCCTCGCCGGCGATGCGCACGTCGTGGATGGCCGGGTCGAATGCCGACCAGCCGGCAGGGTTGGCGAGCAGGGCCCATACGCGCTCGGCAGGTGCGTCGATCACCACCTCGTGCGTGGATCGGATGGGCGCGGCCTCGTCGATCCGGTGCCGCTTGGCGTAGTTCTCGTGCAGCTCGTCGAGCGACGGTCCGCGGTAACGCATCTCCTGAAACATTCGAGGGGCTCCTTCGCGGGCCTGGTTCAGGCCGTTCAGCAGGGGTGACGCGTCCCACTCTCGCCTGCGGGCTGGTCCCGATCAACGACGGGTCCGATAACCTTTCATTAACCGAACGCTTAAAGATCAGGACAACCGGCACGTGGAGCTCCGCGATATCGAGATCTTTCTGGCGCTGGCCGAGGAACTGCACTTCAGCCGCACCGCGGAACGCCTCCACATCACCCCGGCCCGTGTCAGCCAGTCGATCAAGAAGACCGAACGCCGGATCGGCGTGCCCTTGTTCGACCGCACCAGCCGCGCTGTGGGGCTCACCGCTGCCGGGCAGCGGCTCTACCAGTCCCTGCGGCCCGCCTACCAGCAGATCGTCGATGGGGTCGAGGACGTGTCGGTCTCCGCCGGCGACATCAGCGGCACCCTCACCCTGGGCACCATGGGACCTCAGGGCTGGATGATCAACGGCATCGTCGAACGGTTCCAGGCCAGGCACCCGACCGCCCGGCTCGTGCACTGCGAGCTCAACGTCGTCGACCCGCTCACACCCCTGCGGGAGGGCACGATCGACGTGGCCCACCTGTGGCTGCCGGTCCGCGAACCCGACATCACCGTCGGACCGATCACCCACACCTCACCAGTCGTCTTGGCCATGGCCGCCACCCACACCTACGCGAACCGCGAATCGGTCAGCCTGGAGGACTACGGCGACCTGACCTTCATGACGCCCCGGTCACCGATCCCGGCGTCCATGGAGGAAGCCTTCCAACCCTTCCGCACCCCGTCAGGCCGCCTCATCGCCCGCGGCCCGACCGTCTCCAACTGGGAGGACGAGCTCAAGGCGACCGCCACCGGACAGGCCGTCGCCGCCGCTGCCGCCGAGGCCGCCCGCTTCTACGCCCGACCCGACGTGGTCTACATCCCCGTCCGTGACGCCCCACCCATCCGATGGGCCTTCGCCTGGCTCACCGCCAACGCCAACCCCCTGATAGGCGCCCTCACCGACGCGGCTACCGACGAAGCCGTCCGCATCGTCACGGAACGCTCCGCCTCCGCCTGAGCCCTTCGCGGGCCCGCGCCAGGGCCCGCGCCAGGACCAGTGGGTGCGTCAGGACCAGACGGCGGCGATCGGCTCGGCGAGGGCGGGGGCCTGGTCGAGGCCGGCTCTGAAGGCCGGTCCCCACAGCGCCGGGTCGAGCACGTTCGTCCCGAACGCCGCGAGAGACGCCTCGTCCGGATGGATCACGTACGACGTGGCGGCCCCGGCCTCGCCCAGCTCGGCGTCGAGGACCTCGCGAGGGGTCAGGGCGCCGAGCGGTTCGAGCACCACGATCGCCCGGGCTCCCGCGGCGAGGTCGGCGTTGGTCACCGATCGGACGCCGCCGTCCACGTACCGCCTGCCGTTGATCTCCACGGGCGGGAAGACCATCGGCACGGCGCAGCTCGACGCGACGGCGAGCACCAGCGGCACGTCGGCGCGCCGGTCCCACACCACGAACTCGCCGGTCGCCGCGTCGACGGCGGTGATCAGCAGATCGCGTTCGGGCCACAGCTTGATCGGCAGGCGCTCGCCTATCGCGGCGAGCCGATCGGCCGCGTGGTCGACCGCGGCCGCCAGGGCCATCTGCCCTACCCTGCGCCGGGCCTCCAGACGGTCGAGTGACGGGTCGGACATGACGGCGAAGGCCCGCATCGTCGCCTCGACGTCGACGGCCGGGGGCGGGCCGGTGTCCACGGCGATCTGGTGGGCGACGGCCTCCTCCAGGTCGGCGCCGGTGGACACCAGTGTGCCGACGACCGATCCGGCGGAGGTGCCGACGACGCGGTCCGCGGTCCCCAGGTCCACGCCGAGGCGGCGCAGGCCGGTGAGGATCCCCGCCTCCCAGGCGATGCCCGCCACCCCGCCGCCGCCGAGGACAAGAGCAGTAGTCATAAGCAGAATTATGTTCTTACTGGTGGCGTGTCCAGCACAGACCTCATTAGTTCACTTATCCAACTATTGACGGCATCCGCGTCCTGTGTGAATCTTCCGTCAGTTCCATGCACGTGGGCGGTCGACGGTCAGGGTCCCCACCTGGTCGTGCATGGCGGTTGTCCATGCCCGGAAGGGCCTGCCGGGGCTCTGCCGAGCCCGAAGGGGAAACCGTCCATGCGAAGATACGTCAGCATGCTTGTGATCGCCGCCGTGGCGTTGTTCGCGGCCGTGATCAGGATGGCGCCGGTGTCGGCCGTCGCCGCGGATCCGTACTCGTTCAAGAACGTCCAGATCCAGGGCGGCGGCTTCGTCCCCGGGATCGTGTTCAGCCAGGTGCAGAAGGACCTCATCTACGCCCGGACGGACATCGGCGGCGCGTACCGCTGGAACCAGTCGAGCCAGTCCTGGACGCCGCTGCTCGACTGGGTCGGCGCCTCCAACTGGGGCTACAACGGCGTCGCCAGCATCGCGGCGGACCCCGTCGACGCCAACAAGGTGTACGCGGCCGTCGGCATGTACACCAACAGCTGGGATCCGAACAACGGCGCGATCCTGCGTTCGTCGAACAAGGGCGACACGTGGCAGGTCTCGCCCCTGCCGTTCAAGCTGGGCGGCAACATGCCCGGCCGCGGCATGGGCGAGCGCCTCGCGGTGGACCCGAACAAGAACAGCGTCCTCTACTTCGGCGCGCCCAGCGGTCAGGGCCTGTGGCGCAGCACCGACTCCGGCGCGACCTGGGCCAAGGTCACCAACTTCCCCAACGTGGGCAACTACATCGCGAGCCCCGGTGACGCCTACAACGGCGACAACCAGGGCGTCGTCTGGGTGACGTTCGACAAGCGCACCGGCACCTCGGGCAACGCCACCCAGACCATCTACGTGGGCGTGGCCGACAAGAGCAACACCGTCTACCGCACCACCGACGGCGGCGCGAGCTGGCAGCGGATCGCCGGGCAGCCCACGGGCTACATCGCGCACAAGGGCGTGCTCGACACGACCAACGGCTACCTCTACATCGCCACCAGCGACACCGGCGGTCCGTACGACGGCGCCAAGGGCGAGGTGTGGCGCTACGCCACCGCCACCGGCACCTGGACCCAGATCAGCCCGATTCCGTCGAGCAGCTCCGACGACTACTTCGGCTACAGCGGCCTGACGATCGACCGTCAGCACCCCGGCACGATCATGGTCGCCACCCAGGTCTCCTGGTGGCCGGACGCGATCTTCTGGCGTAGCACCGACAGCGGCGCGACCTGGACCCGCATCTGGGACTGGACCTCGTACCCCAGCCGCAGCTTCCGCTACAAGATGGACATCTCGGGTGTTCCGTGGCTGACGATGGGCACCAACCCGCAGCCGCCGGAGGTCACGCCCAAGCTCGGCTGGATGAACGAGTCGGTCGAGATCGACCCGTACAACTCCGACCGCATGATGTACGGCACCGGCGCCACGATTTACGGCACGACCGACCTCACCAAGTGGGACTCGGGCGGCCAGTTCACGATCAAGCCGATGGTGAAGGGCCTGGAGGAGACCGCCGTCCTCGACCTGATCAGCCCGCCGACCGGCGCCCCGCTGATCAGCGCGCTCGGTGACCTCGGCGGCTTCCGCCACACCGACCTCAACGCCGTGCCGCCGGCCATGTTCAACCAGCCCGTATTCAGCTCGGGCACCTCGCTCGACTACGCCGAGACCAACCCGAGCGTGATGGTGCGGGCCGGTAACTTCACCGACTCCGACCGCCCGAACGACAGCCACGTGGCCTTCTCCACCGACGGTGGGGCCAACTGGTTCCAGGGCACGGAGCCCGGCGGCGTCAACAACGGTGGCACGGTCGCCGCCGCGGCCGACGGCAGCCGGTTCGTGTGGGCGCCCGCCGACCCCGGCATCCAGGTCGTCTACTCGGTCGGCTTCGGCAACAGCTGGTCCGCCTCCTCGGGCGTTCCGGCCAACGCGATCGTCGAGTCCGACCGGGTGAACGCGCAGAAGTTCTACGCCTACTCAGGCGGCAAGTTCTACGTCAGCACCAACGGCGGCGCGAGCTTCAGCGCCACCGCGGCGACCGGACTGCCCACGACCGGTGTGCACTTCAAGGCGCTGCCCGGCAAGGAGGGCGACATCTGGCTGGCCGGTGAGGGCGGCCTGTGGCACTCCACCAACTCCGGCGCGTCGTTCACGAAGCTGTCGAACGTGAGCACGTCGACCAACGTCGGCTTCGGCAAGGCGGCGCCCGGCCAGAGCTACCAGGCGCTCTACCTGGTCGGCACGGTCGACGGCGTGGCCGGCCTGTTCCGTTCCGACGACACCGGCGCGAGCTGGGTGCGGATCAACGACGACCAGCACCAGTACGGCAACTGGGGTGAGGCGCTGACCGGCGACCCCCGGATCTACGGCCGCGTCTACGTCGGCACCAACGGGCGCGGCATCGTGTACGGCGACCGGACCGGCGGCAGCTCGCCTTCTCCCTCGGCCACCCCGAGCGCGAGCCCGAGTCCCAGTGCGAGTCCCAGTGCGAGTCCCAGTGCCAGCCCGAGCGCGAGCCCCAGTGCCAGTCCCAGCCCGAGCGTGAGCCCGAGTCGCAGCCCGAGTCCCAGCCCGAGCCCGAGCTCCACTCCGAACGGGGGCAAGGCCTGCACGGCGACCTACCAGGTCGTCAACCAGTGGCAGGGCGGCTTCCAGGGCGAGGTGACGGTGAAGAACACCGGCAGCGTCACGCTCACCGGGTGGACCGTCAAGTGGACGTTCCCGAACGGCCAGACGATCACCCAGCTCTGGAACGGGACGCCGACCCAGTCGGGGACGGCCGTCACGGTCACCAACATGTCCTACAACGGCAACCTCGCCCCGAACATGAGCGTCACGTTCGGGTTCACCGGCTCCTGGAACGGGACCAACGCCGTCCCGGCCCAGCTGACCTGCATCCCCGCCTGACCTGCGTCACCGCCTGACCTGAGGGGGACCGGCCCGGATCAGCCGGGCCGGTCCCGCTCTCCGTTCCCCGGGCCGTTGTCCACAGATCGCGTCCGGGCGGCCGCTGGTCCGCCGCCGTCGCGTAGCCTGTGCAGCGGCGGGTCGCGAGGGCCGTGCCGGAGCAGGGGTGAGCGCGGATGGCGATCGGGGTGTACGTCGCGGCCGGCGACGCCAGGAGCAACAAGGGGACCGTCGCCCTGGGCATGCTGGAGTCGCTGACCCGCCAGGTGGGCAGCGTGGGCGTGTTCCGGCCGGTCGTCCGGCGCGGCCGGGAGGACAGCCTGATCAACACGGCCATCGCCCGGTTCGGCATCACCCTGCCGTACGAGATGTGCGCCGGGGTCACCTACGAGGACGTGCACGCCGACGAGCAGCGGGCGACCGGCGACATCGTGGCCCGCTACCGGGAGATCGCCGCGCGCTGCGAGGCGGTCGTCGTGATCGGCACCGACTACACGGACGTGGGCGCGCCCACCGAGTTCGCGTTCAACGCGGAGCTGGCGGCCGACCTCGGCACCCCCGTGATCAACGTGGTGACCGGGCTCGGCCGCACCCCGGACGAGATCGCCGCCGCCGTGGAGATGTCGGGCAAGGAACTGGCCGAGCGGCACGCCACCGAGCTGGCCACGATCGTCACCCGGGTGGCGCCCGCCCGGGTCGGGGAGGTCGCCGCCCGCGTCCCCGCGTACGTGCTGCCGGAGGTGGCCCGGTTGTCGGCGCCGACGGTCAGCGACCTGATGGCGGCGTGCGACGGCACGCTGTTCCGCGGCGACGCGGCCCAGCTCGGCCGGGAGGCCGGGGCGCTCATGGTGGGCGCGATGTCGCTGCCGAACATCCTGGAGCGCCTGACCGAGGGCGTCGCGGTCATCGTCCCCGCCGACCGGGCCGCCGCCCTGGTCCCCGGACTGCTGGCGGCGCACCGGGCGGACACGTTCCCGGCGCTGTCGGCCATCATCCTGAACGGCGGCATGGAGCTGCCCGACCAGGTCGTCCGGCTGTTCGACGGCATGGACATCCAGTTGCCGATCATCGTCACGGACGGCGACACGTTCCCCACCGCCGCCAAGCTCTCGGCGGCCGAGGGGCGGTTCACCCCCGACGCCAAGGGGAAGATCGACACGGCGCTCGGGCTCTTCGCCGACCACGTCGACACCGCCGCGCTCATGCGCAGCCTGCGCGTCACGAAGGCGGGCGCGATCACCCCTCTCATGTTCGAGTACGACCTGCTGGAGCGGGCGCGAGCGGACCGGCGCCGGATCGTGCTGCCCGAGGGGGCCGAGCCGCGGATCCTCCGGGCCGCCGACAGCCTGCAGCGCCGCGGTGTGGCCGAGCTGACCCTGCTCGGCGACGAGAAGGAGATCAGGGCCGCGGCGGCCGTGCTGGGCCTGTCACTCGGCGACGCGCGGGTGGTGAGTCCCTTCGACCCCGAGCTGCGCGAGACCTTCGCCCGCGAGTACACCCGGGTGCGGGCGCACAAGGGCGTCACCCTGGAGCAGGCCCGCGACATCGTCACCGACGTCTCCTACTTCGGCACCCTCATGGTCCACCTCGGGCTCGCCGACGGCATGGTGTCCGGGGCCGTTCACACCACGGCCCACACCATCCGGCCGGCCTTCGAGATCATCAGGACGTCGCCCGGCGTCGGCGTCGTGTCCAGCGTGTTCTTCATGTGCCTGGCCGACCGGGTCCTCGTGTACGGCGACTGCGCCGTCGTGCCCGACCCCACAGCCGGGCAACTCGCCGACATCGCCGTCTCGTCCGCCGAGACCGCCGCCCGTTTCGGCGTCGAGCCGCGGGTCGCCATGCTGTCCTACTCGACGGGGGAGTCCGGCGCCGGGCCCGAGGTCGAGAAGGTCCGCGCCGCGACCGCCCTGGTCCGCGAGCTGCGGTCCGATCTTCCCGTGGAGGGGCCGATCCAGTACGACGCGGCGGCCGAGCCCAGCGTGGCGCGCACCAAGATGCCGGACAGTCCCGTCGCGGGCCGCGCCACCGTGTTCGTCGTGCCCGACCTCAACACCGGCAACAACCTCTACAAGGCCGTGCAGCGCAGCGCGGGGGCGGTGGCCGTCGGGCCGGTCCTGCAGGGACTGCGCAAGCCCGTGAACGACCTGTCCAGAGGCGCGACGGTGAACGACATCGTCAACACCGTGGCGATCACGGCGATCCAGGCTCAGGCGCGGGAGGAGACAGGGTGACCGGCCAGGTGCTGGTGCTGAACAGCGGATCCTCGTCCATCAAATACCGTCTCATCGATCTGGCGAGCCGTCGCTGGACGGCCAGGGGACTCGTCGAGCGCATCGGTGAGAACGGCGGCCTCCTCGTCCACGGCGACGTCCGGGTGGAGCGGAGATTCCCCAGCCACGAGGAGGGGCTGCGGGCGGTCCTCGCGGCCTTCGCCGAGCACGGCCCGTCCCTCGACGGGGTGACCGCGGTCGGCCACCGCGTCGTCCACGGCGGCAGCCGGTTCGTCGAGCCCACGCTCATCGACGAGGAGGTGGAGCGGGCGATCGAGGAGCTCGCCCCGCTCGCCCCCCTGCACAACCCGGCCAACCTGGAGGGCATCCGGGTGGCCCGGCGGGCCTTCCCCGGGCTGCCGCACGTCGCCGTCTTCGACACCGCCTTCCACGCCACCATCCCGCCGTACGCGCACACCTACGCCGTGCCGCGCGAGTGGACCGATGAGCTCGGCGTGCGGCGGTACGGCTTCCACGGCACATCGGCCGCGTATGTGTCCCGGCGGGCCGCCGAGCTGCTCGGCCGGCCGTACGACGAGGTCAACAGCATCGTGCTGCACCTGGGCAACGGCGCGAGCGCGACGGCCGTGCGGGGCGGCCGCAGCGTCGACACCTCGATGGGCATCACCCCGCTCCCCGGCCTGGTGATGGGCACCCGGTCCGGCGACGTCGACCCCGCGCTCCCCGCCTACCTCAACCGGGTGGCGGGCATGAGCGTCCAGGACGTCGACGCCGCGCTCAACCGGGACAGCGGGCTGCTCGGAATGTGCGGCGCCAACGACATGCGGGAGGTGTGGCGGCTCGTCGACGCGGGCGACCCGCACGCCCGGCTCGCGATGGACGTCTACGGCTACCGCGTGCGCGCCTACGTCGGCGCCTACGTGGCCGCCCTCGGCCGGGTGGACGCGATCGTCTTCACCGCCGGCGTGGGGGAGAACGACTCACGGACGCGGTCCCTGGCCCTCACCGGACTGTCGCGGCTCGGCATCGAGGTCGACGCCGGCCGCAACGCGGCACCGTCGCGGGAGGCCAGGGTGGTCTCCCCGGACGGGGCGGAGGTGGCCGTGCTTGTCGTTCCCACGGACGAGGAGCTGGAGATCGCCGACCAGACCGCGGCCCGCGTCGCCGCGCTCGCCCGGTAAGCCCGCCCGGTAAGCCCGCCCGGTAAGCCCGCCCGGTTACTCGCCCGGCTGCTCGCCTGGCCGAACCGGCGTGTCGTCCACGCCCGCTCGGTGCGGCCGGCCGGAATCGGGTGATGGCTATCCTGGTCAGCGGGGGTGATCGGTGTGACGACGACCGAGCGAGGCCGCGCGGAGGACGGGGAGCAGGCCGACCCCGGCTGGCTCGACCGGATCCGGGCCCGGCCCGGCGGCCGGCTCACCCTGCGGATCGTCATCGGCGTGCTGGGCACGGCCATAATCGTCTGTGGCCTGATCCTGGTGCCGTTCCCCGGACCCGGCTGGCTCATCGTCTTCGCCGGGCTGGCGGTGCTGGCCACCGAGTTCGCCTGGGCGTCCCGGCTGCTTGTCTTCGCCCGCGTGCGGGTGCGCGCCGCCACCGACTGGCTCGGCCGGCAGAACCTCGCGGTGCGGATCGTGGCCGGGGTGCTGACGATGGCCTGTGCCGCGGTGATCGTCTGGGCCTCGGTCCGGCTGTCGACCGGGATCGACCTGGTGCAGCAGGCCATCTACCTGCTCAGGTGATCAGGTGATCCGCCCCTCCGGCGCCCCCGGCTCCCGCCGCGCCCCGTCGGACGGCCCGTCGGACGGCCCGTCAGGCTCGGCCCGTGCGCCGGCGCTGGCCGCGTACAGCAGCTGACGCACCTCGGGCCGGTCCTCGCCGCCCGCCCGCCACACCAGCCGCAGCGCGAGGTCCGGCCCGTCCGGCGCGCCCGGCACCTCCAGCGGCAGCCGGACGAGCGCGCCCGCGGCGAGCCGGTCGGCGACGGCGAACTCCGGCAGCAGGGTGATCCCCATGCCGCGCTCCGCCCAGGCCAGCATGACGGCGACGCCGCCCGCGTGGACCCGTTCGACGCCGGGACCGAGCAGCCGTTCCCCGGCGAGCGCGAACGAGCACGCCGGGACGTTGACGAGCAGCCGCTCGCCCCGCAGGTCGGCCCGCGTCACCCGCGGCGCTCGGCTCAGCCGGTGCGCGGGGTCGGCCACGAGTGTGAGCGGCACCCGTTCCACGTCCGCGAACTCCAGCCCGGCGCCGCCTCCGGGAGCGGCGAAGCCGAGGCCGCCGAGCGCGCCGCCGCTGTCGAGCAGCAGCGCCGCGTCCAGTTCGCCCGCGGCCACGGACGAGAGGAGGTCGTCGCGAGCGGCGGCCGGGCGCACCTCCACCCGCAGGCGGGGCCGCCGCTCGGCGAGCCGCGCCAGCACACCCGGCACGTGAGTCGCGGCGATCGTCTCCAGGGCCCCGAGCCGCAGGACGACAGGGCAGCCCGTGACCTCCTCCCGGGCGCGTTCGGCCTGCTCGAGCAGCGACCGCGACCACGGCACCAGCCGCCGCCCCGCCTCGGTCAGGCGCATCCCCCGCGGGCCGCGATCGAACAGGGTCACCCCCAGCGACCTCTCCAGCGTCCGGATCTGCTCGGAGACCGACGACGGGGCAAGGCCGAGCCACACGGCGGCGTCCGTCACCGTCCGGTACGCGACCACCGCCTCGAACACCCGTAGCTGACGCAACTCCACCGTCCCAGGCTCCCACGTCCCGCGTTCGGTTCCGCCGAACGCGGCATGCGGCCGGGCCGGTGGAGCCCCGGGACGCGCCCGGACATCCTGGACCGCGTCATGCCCCCGGGTCATGCCGTGGGTCGTGCCCCGTGTCACGCCACCGGCGTGTCATCCCCCGCCCCTGCCGTGAGGAGTTCCCGTGCCCGCAGCCCGTTCCCCAGCCGGTCCCGCGATCGATCACAGACCCCGTTCGGCGGCCGATCGCAGCCGGGCGCTGCCCCTGCTGGGCATCTCGCTCGGCTATTTCGTCGTCCTGCTCGACACCGGCGTGCTCGCGGTGGCCGAGCCCGACCTGGCCCGGTCGCTGGGGGCCTCGACGGCCGCCCTGCAGTGGACGGTCACCGCCTACACGGTCGCGTTCGGCGCCCTCCTGCTTTCCGGCGGCGCCGCCGCCGACCGGTACGGCGCCCACCGGCTGTTCCGGGCCGGCGTAGCGGCGTTCGGGCTCGTCTCGCTGTTGTGCGCGCTCGCCCCTGACGTCTGGACGCTCGTCGCGCTCCGGGCGGTCCTGGGAGTGGCGGCGGCCGCCGTCGTCCCGGCGTCCATGGCGATGATCGCCGGGCTCTACCCGCAGCCGGTGGCGCGGGCCAGGGCGGTGGCGGCCTGGGCCGCGATCAGCGGCGCGGCCCTCGTGGCCGGGCCGGTGGCGGGCGGCCTGCTCGTCGGCCTCGCCGGCTGGCCCGCCGTGTTCCTGATCAATGTCCCGCTCGCGGCCGTCACGCTGACCCTGACGGCGGGAAGCGCGCTCCGCCGTCCGCGCGGGGACCGCCGCGTCGACTGGCCCGGCCAGGTCGCCGCATGCGCGGCGCTCGCGCTGCTGACCGACGCCGTCATCGCGCTGGGCGCGGGGGAGGGCGTGCACGCCGCCTGCTCCGCCGCGGCGTGCGCGGGCGCGACCGCGGCCTTCGCCGCGAGGGAGCGGCGCAGCACGTCCCTGGTGCTGCCGCCGGCCGTGCTGCGCGCCCCCGGGATGGCCGCGGCCATGTTCTCCGGCGGCGTGGTCAACTTCGCACTGTCGGCCCTGCTGTTCGCGCTGCCCCTGCTGCTGCCGGCGGCCCTGCGCCTCACCCCGGCGCAGACCGGAGCGGCCTTTCTGCCGATGACTCTGCCGTTCGCGCTCAACCCGCTGGTCACGGGCGGCATCGTGGCGCGTTTCGGGCCTCGCCCACCCGTGCTGGCCGGGCTGGGACTGCTCACCGCGGCGGGTGCGGCGCTCGGCGCGGCCCTGGCCGCCGGGGCTCCCTACCCGGTCGTCGCGGCCGGGCTGGCCGGCGTCGGCGTGGGGGTCTCGCTGGCGCTGCCCGCGCTGGTGGCCCTGGTGGTGTCGGCCGCCCCGGAGGGCGCGGCCGGTTCGGCCGGGGGGCTGCTCAACGCGGTCAGGCAGGCCGGGGCGACCGTCGGGGTGGCGGTCGCGGGCGCCTTCGTCGGCGTCGCGCCGGGCGGTGGCCCGCCCCTCCACCCGGCCGCCGTCCCGCTGGTGACGGCGGGCGTCTGCGCGGCCGCCGCGGCCGTCGTCGCCCTGGCCGGGGGGAGGAGCGTCCGAGACGGGGTCAGTTTCCGGCGAGCGCGAGGCGGCGGACGGCGAGCTCGGTGAACACCTCGGCCCCGTCGGACAGGATCGCGTCGTCGAACTCGGCGCTCGCCGAGTGGTTGGCCGGAGCCGTCGCGAGGTCACGGCCGGGCGGGCAGGCGCCCACGATGAGGAACGCCCCCGGCACCCGCTCCAGCACGTAGGAGAAGTCCTCGGACGCGGTGGCTGGGGTGGGCAGCGGGAAGAACCGGTCGTCGCCCAGGTGCTCGCGCACGACCCCGGCGGCGAAGTCGGCCTCGCCGCCGTCGTTCGCGGTCACCGGGTAGCCGACGCCGAACTCGCATTCCACGGTCAGCCCGTGGGCCTCGCCGATGCCGCGGGCCAGCCGTACGAGGCCGTCCTTGACGCGGTCACGGGAGGCGGGGGAGAAGGTCCGCACCGTGGCCGCGAACCTGGCCTCGTCGGGGATGACGTTGTCCGCGGTGCCCGCGTGGAAGCTGCCCACGGTCACCACGACGGGGTCGAAGACGTCGAACGTCCGCGTCACGTGGGTCTGCAGGGCGGTCACGATCTCGCAGGCGGCCGGGACCGGGTCGAGGGCGCGGTGCGGCGCGGACCCGTGGCCGCCGCGGCCGCGCACGGTCACGATCAACGTGTCGGCCGCCGCGAGCACCGGCCCGCCCCTGGTCAGGAACAGGCCGCGCGGGACCGTCGTGGAGAAGACGTGCATACCGTACGCCGCGACGGGGGTGGATCCGGATGCGTCGAGCACCCCCTCCTCGATCATGATCTTGGCACCGCCGAGGTCTTCCTCACCGGGCTGGAACATGAACACCACGTCGCCCGCGAGGTCCGCCCGCCGGGCCGTGAGCAGCCGGGCGGCGCCGACGAGCATCGCCGTGTGAAGGTCGTGGCCGCAGGCGTGCATCCGGCCGTCGAAGCGCGAGCGGTACGGCACGTCGGCCCGCTCGTGCACGGGGAGGGCGTCCATGTCGGCCCGGAGCAGGACGGCCGGCCCGGGCCGCCCGCCGCGCAGGACGGCCGTCACCGACGACAACCGCTCACCCATGGCGATCTCGAGGGGCAGGCCGTCGAGGGCCGCCAGCACCTTCTCCTGGGTGCGGGGCAGGTCGAGGCCGATCTCCGGCTCCCGGTGGAGCGCCCTGCGCAGCTCGACCAACTCATCCTGAAGGCTCATGACCCACCACCGTTAACGCGGGGACGTACGGCTGGTCACGATAGCGCGGAGAACCCGCGGCCACGCCGGGGTGTCCTCCGGATGAACGGCGAACGCGGTCGAACGCGGGCGAACACCGGCAAACTCGGTCAGAGGTAGAGGCCGGTGCCGTGATCGGTCTGCTGGGTGGCCACGGCGTGCAGGTCGCGCTCGCGCATCACGAGGTAGACCTGACCCTGGACCTCCACCTCGTACTGCTCCTCGGGGTTGAAGAGCACCTTGTCGCCGGTCTTCACCGACCGCACGCTGGAGCCCGCGCCACACACCTCGCCCCACACCAGCCGGTTGGCCATTTTCACCGTGGCGGGGATGACGATGCCCGCGCTGCTGCGGCGTTCCTCGGCGTCCTGCTCCGCCCTGACCATCACGCGGTCGTGGAGCATCTGGATCTCGAATTTCGGATCGGGCACGCGGGCAGTTTACGCGCGGCTCACCGGGGGGTGTCATCCCGGCCGGGCGGCCGGACGAGGTCCGCGGGGCCGGTCAGCCCTTTTCCTTGCCCATCGCGAGACCGTAGCCCGTGCCGGAGTGCCGGTACACGCCGCCCTTGCCCCACTTCAGCACCTGGAAGCGGACGTGGACCGTGTCGGAGCGGGTGCCGGTGAGGTCGGCCATCATCTCCTCGGACAGGTCGAGGATCGCCGGGATGTCGTGCTGGGCGACCGCCCACTCCGCCGGGCCGAAGTCCTCGACGACGCCCTTCGCGCTGCGCCCGCGATAGGTGATCTTGACTGTGGTGCCGAGGGGCCAGTAGGGGCTGGCGACGGTCTCGTACCGCATGGGTCTGCCGGAGGCGGTCTGGCCGTCCCAGAAGGAGGTGGCGGTCGCCACCCCGGCGGGCAGCGCGGGGCGCTTGGGAGCGGGCGAGGCGGCCGGGGCGCTGGACGGCGGAGCCGCCATGGCGCGCAGGGCAGAAGCCGTGGGACTGGGAGAGGCGACCGCGAGGCTGGGAGAGGCAACTGCGGGGCTGGGAGAGGCGACCGTGGGGCTGGGGGCAGAAGCCGTGGGGCTGGGGGAGGCGATCGCGGAGCGAAGGGAAGAGCCGGCCGTGGGGCCGGAGGGTGGGGCGGCGGGAGCCGCTTCGGCGACGGCCATGGCGGCGGCGGCCTCCGGCAGGACGCGGGGGGTGTCGTCCCCGAGAAGTGAAGGGGTCTCGCCCGTCACGGCCGCGTGGGCCGCCGTGACGGCGCAGACGAGGACGGTGCCGGCCGCCGTCGCGGTGAGCGCCTGACGTGCTCTCTTGCGCATGGAGCTCCTTTCGGTCGATCGCGGCCCGCGGGGGACGGGCCGTCGTCGCACGGGGGCTCCCGGCTGGCTGGCGGGTTCCGGGGCGCCGGGGCACCGGACGGCCCGTCCCGGGGGGAGGACGGGCCGTCCGGGCGCGTGGAGGAGGCGCCCACCTCTGGGGGTAAGGGTTACGACGGCTTTGCGATATGGCGGGAATAATCTTCCCAGATGGGGATATGGGGCACGAGTATATGGAAAGAGTGAGTAAATAGGGCAACCAGGACAAAACTAAAGGTAGATCATTCTTGACCGAGCAGAGCGGGCCACCACCAGCGTGACGAGCGAGACGACGACGATCCCGGCGCCGTGGACCTGGAAGGTGCGGACCGCGCCGAGGCGGCTCACGGTGAAGCCGGCCGCGACGGCGGGCACGGAGATGGCGCCGTACGCGACGATGTAGCAGGCGGCCATCACCTGGGCGCGCTCACCGTGGCGCGGATAGCGCGATTCGCCGGGCTGAGCCCGCGCACGCTGGTCCGCCGGTTCCACGAGGCGACCGGCACCACCCCGCTGCGCTGGCTGCACGTGCAACGGCTGGCGCGGGCCCGGGAGCTGCTGGAGTCGACAGATCTGCCGATCGAACACATCGGCAGGCTCTGCGGTATGGGTTCGGCCGGCAATCTGCGTCATCACTTCACCAGATCGGCAGGTGTCACCCCGATGGCGTATCGACGGAGCTTTCAGGGCGATCGCCCACCCGGCGGGCCGGGACGGCCCGTCGCCGGCGGCGCCGGTTGAGCCGCTGGTAGAGCGACGCGGCCCCCGCCACCGCCACCGGCCAGATCAGGTACGCGCCGGACATGAGCAGCAGGGCGATCACCGCGAGGAGGGCGGCCATCGCCGCGATCCGGCTCCCGCCGCGCCTGGGCAGCAGTTTGACGGCCGCCGCGACGCCGACGGCGTACACGGTCACGAACGAACCGGTGGTGAGCAGCACCAGCGGGCGGGATCCCAGCCCGGTCGCGACCACGACGGCCAGCGCGGCGAACGAGATGGCCGAGTTGACCGCCAGGCTGCGCCGCGGCACGTCGCCCGCCGTGCTCCCACGGCTCAGCGACGCGGGCAGCGCCCCGTCGCGGCCGAGGGCCGCGCCGAGCTTGGCCGCGCCGGCGTAGTAGGCGTTCATGGCGCCGAGGGTCAGCAGCACCGCCGCGCCGGCGGCCGGCCATCGGGCGCCTCCTCCCAGGCCCGTGGCCATCAGTTCGCCGAGCGGCGCGCGGGTCCCGGCCGCGCCGGTGCCCAGGACGGTGACGGTGGCGAAGGCGACCAGCAGGTACAGGACCCCGACGATCGCCACCGCCGCGGCGGTGGCCCTGGGCAGGTCGCGGTCCGGGCGGCGGAACTCGGCGGCCAGATGGGTGATCGCCTCCCAGCCGGCGAAGCTCCACACCAGCAGCGCCGCCGCCGGCCCCACGGCGGTCCAGCCATGGGGGGCGAACGGGCTCAGGTTGCTCAGGTGGGCGTGCGGCAGCGAGAGTCCGACCGAGACCAGCAGCAGCGTGACGAGCAGTCCCGCCAGCGCGAGCTGCAACGTGCCGCTCACGCGCAGGCCCACGGCGTTGGCCGCGGTGACCACGACCATGAGGAGCGCCGCCGTGACGGTCGTGGTGGCCGTCCCGCCGCCGAGCGCGGCCGAGACGTAGGCGCCGCCGAACAGCGCCGCCGCGGCCGCGCCGGGAGGGACGGCGAAGTAGAAGCACCAGCCGACCACCGCCGCCGCGCGCTCTCCGAAGGCGAGCCGGGCGTAGGTGGACACGCCTCCGGAGTCGGGATATCGGGCGCCGAGCGCGGCGAACGTCGCGGCCAGCGGCGCGGACAGCACGACGAGCCCCAGCCATGCCACCAGCGAGGCCGGTCCCGCGGCCTCCGCGGCCAGCGCTGGCAGCGCGATGACGCCCGTGCCCAGGACGGCCCCCACGTACATCGCCGTGCCCTGAACGGCGGTCAACCGTCCCTTTCCCGTCATGTCACTCATGGAGCTCAGCATCCGGGCGTGGGCCATGAGCAGCCAGCGGCAGAAACGCCATTATGCGTAGAATTCCTGCCATGAACCGGCATGTGATCGGTCTCGCGGTGACCGCCGGCGCCCCGGTGTTCGAGCTGGCCGTTCCCTGCGAGGTCTTCGGCGTCGACCGCAGCGACCTCGTCGATCCGTGGTACGAGCTGCGTCTGTGCGCGGCCGGGCCGGTGAACACCGCCACGGGCCTGCGGGTCGACTCGCCGTACGGGCTTGACGCCCTGGCGGAGGCCGACACCGTCGTGGTGGCGGCCGTCGCCCGGCCGGTCCAGCTCGACCCGCCGGCCGAGCTGGTCGACGCGGTGCGCGCCGCGCACCTGCGGGGCGGGCGCGTCATGTCCATCTGTTCGGGCGCCTACGTGCTCGCCGCCGCGGGCCTGCTGGACGGCCGGCGCGCCACCACACACTGGCTCAACAGCGACGACTTCGCGCACCGGTTTCCCGCGGTCAAGGTCGATCCCGCGCCGCTCTACATCGACGAGGGCGACATCATCACCTCGGCCGGGACCGGCTCGGCCATCGACGCCTGCCTGCACCTCGTGCGCCTTGACCACGGCGCCGCCGTCGCCAACGAGGTCGCCCGCCGCATGGTGGTGCCGCCCCACCGGGAGGGCAACCAGGCGCAGTACACCCGGCCGATCTCGGACACCGCGGAGAACAACCCCCTCGCGCCCGTGCTCGACTGGGCCCGCGATCACCTGCACGAGCCGCTCACCGTCTCGCGTCTCGCCCGGGCGGCGCATGTGAGCGATCGCACCTTCGCCCGGCGCTTCCGCGAGGTCATGGGCGTCACTCCGCTGCAATGGCTGCTTCAGCAGCGCATCCGCCTCGCGCAGGAGCTCCTGGAGACCACGGACGCGTCCGTCGAGGACGTCGGCCGCCGGGCCGGTTTCGGCACGGCCACCACGCTCCGCTACCACTTCGTCCGCGCCACCGGCGTCTCACCCCAGCGGTACCGGCACGTCTTCCGCCACCGCACCGCGACCTGACGCCCCCACCGTGACCTGGGCCCGCCGCGCGGGCAGGGTCAGGTCGGCGACGATCGCCCGGTGGTCGCTGAGGGACAGCGCGCGGACCGCGAAGGACCGCACGGCCACGCCGGGGCTCGCGAGGACGTGGTCGATCGTCACCGGGGGGACGTCGAGCCCGAGGAACCGCCATCGCTGATACGGCCAGGTGCCCGCGAGCCCGCCACCGGTCGCGTCCGCGGCGTCCCGGTAGCCCGCGTTCAGCAGGGCACGGAGCCCGGCGTGGTCGAGGGTGGCGTTGAAGTCTCCGGACAGGATCCGGGTGTCCCCGTCCGGCCGGGGCAGAGCCGCGAGGCCGTCGGTCCAGCACCGCAGCCGCACGGGATATCTGGGGGCGCAGGGGTGCACGGAGACGACGTGGACGTCACCGGCCCCTGGCACCCGCACCACGGCGCCCGTCTGCCGGAACCCGCCGAACTCGATGGTGGCGTCGAGCCGGACGGGATACCGGGACAGGACGGCAGAGCCGCCGCTGCCTTCCACGGGCCGTTCGACGCCGTACGGCAGGAGGCCCGCGATCCCGGCCTCCCGCAGCCCCCGCGCCAGCGCGGGGGTGAACTCCTGGAGCGTGACCACGTCGGGCCGGACGTCGCGGACGAGGGCCAGCAGCGCCCGCGGCGGCACGGAACCCAGGAGGAGATTGGCCGACAGCACGCGCAGCGCGGGTCCGCGGGTGTCCGGCTGTCCCTCGGGCAGGGCGCGTGGCACCACGCACGCCGCGAGCGCCGTCGTCGCCGCCACCCCGATCACGAACGCCCGCCACCGCCGGGTGAGCAGCGCGGCCAGCGGCCCCAGCGGCGACGCCGCGGCGACCCACGGAGTGAAGGCGACGAGCTGCACCCACCGGAAGTGCACGTCGGAGGGGAGCAGCCGGAGGACCGCCCACAGAAGGAAGGGCGCCGTGAGCGTCCAGACCAGCGCCGTCACCGGCCACCGTCTCCCCGAGGCCCGCCGTGTGGCCGTGGTCGCCGTACCCGCCGTCCCCGTCGTCACGCTCTCGGCCCCCCGTCGTCCCCCCGCCCCTGGCGATCTTACGGAGACACGGCGCGGCCCGGCGGGAAATCTCAGCTCGCGGCGATGACGGAGGCGATCTCGTGAAGGGGGAACTCCAGGTAGTCGCCGGCCTCCTCGCACCACGCGTCGAGGACGCCGCTGCGCAGCTCGCCGTGGCTGATCGTGGCCGTCACGCCGTCGCGGAGCGTGATGAGCGCCCGCACGTCCCGGTCGACCACGAAGCCGAGCAGGGACTGCTGAGCCGCGGGGAGCCGGGTCGCCATCCGCCCGATGACCGCCCATGTCTGGCCGCTCCTGCCGCCCTCGGCGAGGGGGGCTCCGCTGACCAGCAGCCGTTTCGCGTGCTCGCGCGGGTCGGGCGGCGGCTCGACCAGCGTGGCGGGCGGCTCGAGCTCGGCCACCCGGCCGCCCGGGAGGAGGATCAGCCGGCCGCCCTGCGGCTCGCGGCGTACCGTGATTTCCCCGGTGTCGTCGACCGGCACCGGCGCGTATCCGGCCTCGCGCAGCGCGGACAGCGTCGGGCCGGCGGGTGCGGCGCCGGCCAGCACGGTCGGGGCCAGCAGCCGCAGCCCGAGCCGCGACAGCCGCCGATGGGCGGCGATCTCGGCCAGCAGGGCGGGGTCGGATCCCTGGATGATGCAGCCCACAGACGAGACCGTCACCTCGCCGTGCCGCCGGGCGGCGTCGCGGATGAGGTACGTCAGCGGCTGCGGGAGGGCCCCCGCCTCGGACAGGTCGGCGATCAGGGAGTCGGCGGTGTCTCCCGCGTCCAGGGCCCTGCGCACGCTCGCGGGGCTGAACCGCCAGACGGAGGCCTCACCCTGGGTCTCGCGCTCGGCGGCGCGATCGAGCAACCGGGCGAGGTCGACCGAGGGCGGCCCGGTCACGACGGCGGTGAGGTCGGCGCCGAACAGCGCGGTCCGCTGCGCGCTGGCGAACGCCCGCGTGGCGCACCTGGCGAGCTCGGGGTCGTGCTCCACCTCCGGCACACCCGCCTGGCTCTCGTCGCCCGCGACCGGCCCGAGCGCGGCCAGCGCCCGGCCGAGGCCGGTGAGCGCGTCGCAGGAGAGCAGCCCGAGCAGGCGGGCCTCCTCCAGGACCGCCGGCGTGCACTGCGCGAGAAGCTCCTTGTCCAGCAGGGGCGCCCGCCAGTGAACGCGCTGCACGAGCTCCTGCACGGTGGCGAAGCCCCTGCCCTCGCCGAGGTCGGCGAGGGCGGCGAGCACGGCCCAGCGGATCCGGGCGATCGTCTCGCCGGCGGGCTCGTCGCCGAGGAGCGTCGACGGGCGTCCCTCGGCGCGGCGCAGCGACGAGCGCTCCATCCGCAGCCAGGCGGACAGCAGGACGCACAGCCGGGCCGCGGGCTCGTCCAGCCGCCAGGCGCCGAACCGCTCGGCCGGCACCAGCCCGCTCGCGTCGTCGTCCAGCCGGATCAGCCGCGCGACCGCGACCACCTCCACGAGCAGCCGCGTCTCCCCTTCGGAGCAACCGGTCTCGCGGGCGAGCCGCCGCACCTCGCGGACGCCCACCCCGCCGCTCTTCAGCAGCGGCAGCGACGTCTTGTCGACGTTTTCGAGCAGCGCGGTGGCACGGTCGAGCACGCGCGGCGCGGCCAGGCACATCTCGTGTTCGACCCGCTCGGCGTCGGCCTCGGCGGTCGCGGTCTCCGGCGGGTACGGCGTGAAGGGGGCGCGGTAGTCGGGGCCGCGCAGGGCCAGCGCCACCTCGCGCGGCATCTCCGCCAGGTCCCACTGGGTCCGGAACAGCAGGCCGCGGTCGAGGGCCCACTTCTCGGGCGTGCCCGTCACGACGAAGCGGTTGCCGTGCACGCTGCGCACCGGTCCGTCCCAGGCGAAGCCGTCGAGCATCTCCATCGTGCCCTCGGGGGCCTCCTCAAGGAGAGCGCCGAGCCGCTCGCTGTCCCCGAGGAGCGCGCCGATCCTGGCGACCGTCTGGCGCCTGCCGCCCTGGGCCGGCAGCCCGAGCACCCGGCAGACGCGGCGCAGCGCCTCGGTGGTCATCTTCCACGACTCGAGGTACGCGGCGAGCGGCTCGCCCAGGCCGCAGGGGGCCGTCCACCAGCGCGCCACCGCCCCGGCCAGCGAGATCCGGCCGTCCCGGCCCGGCCAGGCGACCGCGTGGTCGTACAGGCGGTCCAGCCACGGGATCACCTCCGACGTGCTCACTCCGAGGAACCGGGCCAGCTCGTCCTCGCTCGGCCGGTCGCCGAGGACCAGGCAGGCCTGCAGCAGTTCGAGCGGAGGGAGGGGGAGGGTGCGGATCACCCGCATGACGGCGGCGTCGTCGGTGAGTCGCTGGGCGAGGGCGTCCAGGCGCCTGGGCCAGGGCGCCGCGATGGCGTCCGGCCGGTTGGCCAGGACGCGTGCCAGCCTGTCCTCGTCGAGGCTGCTCAGCCAGCCGGTTAGGTGATCGTCCATCGCAGGTCTTCCGGAGTTCTCGGGAGGCCGCGCTGGCGGGGCGCACGCTCGCGATCAGGCCGGCGGACCTGGAGACGGCGCGCCGTCACGAATCCAGAGATCACGATGTTCTCCGCCGATCGCTACGAAAACGGGCATGCCGTTCGGCCGTTACGGTCCGATCTCAGCACATCCTGACCCTTCGCGCTGGGACTTCGGCGGATGTCCTGCCGGGGCGGGCCGTCGGCCGGAGGGCGCTCCCGTGCATTCCGGGCTGCACGGGAGCGCTCTTCGGTGGACGGACCGGGCCGAACGCGAGGCAGATCTGGCGGGCAGGTAAGGGCGGGCACGGCGAAAGCGGGGGGCGCCCGCCCGGGTTCAGGCGGACAGCACGGCCCACACCGCCTTGCCTCGCGGAGCCAGCGGGCACCAGCCCCAGCACACGCTGAGCGACTCGACGATGTGCAGCCCCAGACCTCCGGGCTCGAACGGGGAGGGGTCGCGCAGCACCGGCGCCTTGGCGCCCGGATCGGTGATCGCGCAGGTGACCAGCGCACCCCGGCGGATCAGCGAGAGCCGGATGACCTCCCGGGACGGCGTCGCGCCCAGCATCAGGCCGTGCCGGAGGGCGTTGGTGGCCAGCTCGGAGACGATCAGCTCCATGCCGTCCTGCAGCTCGCCCATGCGCCAGCCGGTCAGCGTTCCCGCCGCGAAGCTGCGTGCCGAATGCACCGACTCGGCACGGGGAAGCAGGACGAAGGTGGCGCTCGCGGCGGCGGACCCGGGCTGGAGGAGATCGCGCGCGGGGTCCGGCCACCAGCCGATCGGCGGCCACCAATCGAGCGCCGACCACTGATTCTGGCTGCGGACCAGGTTCGTGGACTGCACGAGATCATGATGCTGGACAATCATGTGCATGTGCAAGAGCGAATGCACGTGCAAGCAGGGTGGGCAGGCGCTACCGTTACCCCCAACCAACACTGGGACGAAGGGGGCGATCTTTGACACACTGTGAACCAGTCCACAAAGCGGAGGAATAGCGCGTGTTCATAGATCCGCCCGGGTCCGGTTCCACCGTACGGCGAATCATGCTCGGTGCGAGCCTTCGCCGGCTGCGCGAGGAGCGGGGACTCACCCGCGAGGTCGCCGGATTCCACATTCGGGCCTCCGAGTCCAAGATAAGCCGGATGGAGCTCGGCCGGGTCGGGTTTAAGACACGCGATGTCGAAGACCTGCTCACGCTGTACGGCGTGCACGACGACGCGGAGCGGCGCGGCCTGCTGGAGATGGTCCGGGAGGCGAACACTCCGGGCTGGTGGCACAAGTACGGCGAGGTGCTGCCGAACTGGTTCGTCACCTATGTCGGACTGGAGGAGGCGGCCAGCGTGATCCGCACCTACGAGGTGCAGTTCGTGCCCGGCCTGTTGCAGACCGCAGCGTACGCCAGATCGGTGATCCAGCTCGGCTTTCCGGACGCCCCGGACGGCGAGGTGGAAAAACGCGTGCACCTGCGCATGCAGCGGCAGGATCGGCTGACGCGCAAGGACGGCCCCCGGCTCTGGGCGGTCGTCGACGAGGCCGCGCTCAAGCGGCCCATCGGAGGGAATGCGATCATGCGGGAGCAACTCCAGCACTTACTGGAGGTGTCCACGCTGCCCAACATCACCCTTCAGGTGATGCCCTTCCGCTTCGGGATGCACGCGGCCGAAGGGGGAGCGTTCACCATCCTCCGCTTCCCCGAGTCCGACCTGTCGGACGTGGTCTACGTCGAGCAGCTCTGGGGTGCCCTCTATCTGGACAAACGTGAGGACGTCGATCCCTACCTCACGGCGATGGAGCAGTTGTGCGTGGAGAGCACGACGCCGGGGGGTACCGCCGAGATTCTCGGCGATCTTCTCAGAGAGATCTAAATGCAGACATATAACGGGATGCCCGCAACCGACCTTGCCGGGGTCACCTGGCGGAAGAGCGTCCACAGCAACTCCACCGGCAACTGTGTCGAGCTCGCCGAGCTCCCCGACGGCAGTGTGGCGGTCCGCAACTCGCGTTATCCCGAGGGGCCCGCCTTGATCTACACCCGCGACGAGATCCGGGCACTCGTGCTCGGGGTCAAGGACGGCGAGTTCGACGGCCTCCTTGTGTAACGCCGAGTTAACTTGCCGGTGAACCGGCGTAACGACGCCGCGCGGGCGGCGTAACAAGGGTCCGGCAGATTGGTTCCCACGTAAGCCAGAAATTTGGGGGGCCTGTCGTGCTGGACCAGATGACTCTTTACCCGGTGGCCGACGACGTGCTGTTCGCACCAGGCGGTCGCGTGGTGATCCGCACCTACGGTGTCGCCTCGGCGGCCGCTCCCCAGGACGGCCGGCCCAGGTCGGTGTCGTACCGGACATGGGTCACCGGGGTGCGGGAGCAGCCGAGGTACTGGCGGTGGGGGCACTTCGAGGACGCCCGGCGCGGCCACCGCAGGGTCCTCGAATGGCTGACGGGCCGGGGGCCGCGACCCCAGCAGCTCTCCGAAGCCGATCAGAGCCCGACCGCGGCCTGATCCGGCCTGATCGCGCGACGCGGCACGACGGGGGCCGGGCACGACCACGCGGCGGAACGGCGGCAGGACCAGGGGCCGCCCCGGGCGCGGGAGACGCCGGGGGCGGGGTCTCAGGCCGGTTCGTACCGGACCGGAGCGTTCCAGCGCAGCAGCACCGGTTCGTCGTGTTCGTACCCCAGTGACGAGTAGGTGCCGGTGTCCAGCCGGAGATACCGCCCGTCGGCGGCCGGCAGCCCCAGCCACCGGGCCGCGAGCACCCGCAGCAGATGCCCGTGCGCCACGATCAGCACGTCTCCGTCGGTCGCGCGGATCCGGCTGACCACCTTGTCGGCGCGTTCGCCGACGTGCTCGACGGACTCGCCGGGATGGTCGCGGTCGCCCGGCACGATCCCGTCACGCCACACATACCAGCCGGGGCGCGTCCGCCTGATCTCGGCGGTGGTCACTCCCTCGTAGCCCCCGTAGTCCCACTCCCACAGGTTGGGGTCCACCTCGTAGGCCGCGACTCCGGCGAGCTCCGCCGTACGGCGGGCCCGCTGGGCGGGACTCACCAGGACGAGCGAGAAGTCGTGGCCGCCGGCCACGGCGGAAAGGGCCCGCGCCTGATCCTCGCCGCGCGACGTGAGCGGCAGGTCGGTGCGGCCCGTGTGCCGCCCTGCCCTGCTCCACTCGGTCTCGCCGTGCCGCAACAGTATGACGTTCATGTCAGCTCCATATAGCCGGTACGGCACAGGCCAACCATCGCCCGGGCGCCGGAGATTCCCCGACCCGCCTTGACCCCCGGCCGGACGACTGCAGTAGGGTCCCGGGCGGAGGAGGGCCGTGATGGAGCGCGTGCCGGTGGGACTGGTCGGAGCGGGGCCGTGGGCCGAGATGGTCCACGCGCGGATACTCGCGGCGGGGCCGGACACCCGCCTCGCGGGGGTGTGGGCGCGCCGGCCAGAGGCCGCGCGCACGCTGGCGGACAGGTACGGCGTGCCGGCGTTCGAACGGTACGAGGAGCTGCTGGACGCGTCGCGGGCCGTCGCGTTCGCGGTGCCTCCTTACGTGCAGGCCGAGCTCGGCGTGCTCGCCGCGAAGGCGGGAAAGGCGCTGTTGCTGGAGAAGCCGCTCGCGGCCGACCTCGACGGGGCCCGGCGGCTGGCCGAGGCGATCGGGGAGGCCGGGGTGGCCTCGCAGATGGTCTTCACCCTGCGCTACTCCGACGTCGCGGCCGCTTTCATCGAACGGGCGCGCGGCCTTGAGCCGTTCGGGGGATACGCGGCCAACATCGGCGGCGGACTGCTGGGCGGGCCGTTCTCCACGCCCTGGCGGCTGGAGCGGGGAGCCGTGCTCGACGTCGGCCCCCACATGATCGACATGCTGGACGCCGCTCTGGGGCCGGTGGTCGCGGTCCGCGCCCACGGCGATCCGCTCCGCTGGGTGGGGCTGCTCCTCGAACACGAGAGCGGCGCGGTCAGCGAGGCGTCCCTGTCCATGGCCGCCGGGGGCGAGGCGCCGCCGGCCCGGGTGGAGGCGTACGGATCGGGCGGCAACGCCGTCTTCATCGGGTCGGACGTCGTCGGCGACGTCTTCCCCGAGGTCGCCCGCCAGTTCGCCGAGACCGTACGGCGAGGGGGCGGCCATCCCCTCGACGCCGCCCACGGCCTGCGCCTTCAGCGGATCATCGAGGAGGCGGAGCGTCAGCTCCGCCAGCCGCGGTGAAGGCGGTCGCCGAACCCTCGCTCAGCCATCGGTTCGAGGACGGCGCCCGCCTCGGCACCCTGCTCTGGCGGTTCGGCCCCGGCTGGCGGATGATCTCGTCGGCGATGCTCGGCGGCGGCATCGGCCGCCGGGACTGGGTCGTGAACGCCCAGGTGCCGCCCGGCTACGCGCGGATGGATCCGATCGACCACCTCCGGTCCATCGGGCCGCGGGGTCACGGTGTGGGCATGCTCACGGCCGCTCCGGTGGCCCGGTACGCCACGGCGGACGACGGGGACGCGCGGGCGGTGGCCACCGTCGGTCTCGGGATCCCCACCTGGGCCGCGGCCCCCGAGGACGAGGACCATGTGTGGGCGGCGCCGGCGCGGCCGGAACAGATCGAGCCCGGGTACGCGCGGCCCGGCCACGCAGGCCCGGTCAACCACGCAGGCCCGGTCAATCATGTGGGCACCGTCAATCATGTGGGCACCGTCAACATCGTCGTCGCCGTGCCGGTGGCGTTCTGCGACGCGGCGCTCGTCAACGCCGTGGCGACCGTGACGGAGGCGAAGACCCAGGCTCTGATCGAGTCGGGGGTGCCCGGCACGGGCACCGCCTCGGACGCGGTCTGCGTCGCCGTACGCGAGGACGGTCCCGAGGAGCTGTTCGGCGGTCCTCGCTCGGAATGGGGATCGCGCGTCGCCCGCGCCGTTCACCGAGCCGTCCTGGAGGGCACACGCGACTGGTACGGGCGCGCGGCCGGGCCGATCGGCTGAGCGGCACCGGCCCAGCGCCCGGCCGGGCCAGGCGGGAACCCGCCCGGCCCGGTGGTCAGGAGGTGAAGGCGACGCTGTTGATCATGTGGTCGATGAGCGTCTGGTCGCAGCGGCCGGACGGGCAGAAGAACGTGATGAGCACGCTCGTGTCGCCGGCGTCCCGCCGGACCACGTAGGCGGTGAAGTCGAGCCGCGTGGTCTGCTGCGGGTCGCTCATCACCCCGCTGAGCTTGAAGGCGGGCGCGGCTCCGACTGTGGCCGCCACGGGCGCGCCCGTGTAGCCGATGGTGCCGGGGAGCACCGACTGCAGGCTCTGCTGGAGATCGAGCGGGGAGTCCGTCGTGCTGATGGCATTGCTCACCTGGCCGAACACGCCGACCGCCTGATCGGGTCGCTGACTGATGATCGGGCCGACCTTGGACCAGTCGCCGTTCCCGGGGACGGCGAACAGCGCGTTGAACTCCTCGACGGACGGCGAGGCGATCATCCACTGATCGCTGTTGGTCTTCGCGTTTCCCCAGGTCGACGGGTAGGCCATGGTGAACGGCGCGGCGACTGATCCGGGATAGGTGTTCCACGTGGCCGCGGTGTCCCCGCCCCGGGTCAGGATCAGGGTCGCCGCCACGGCGATCGAGACCAGGATCGCGAGCCCGCCGATGAGCGGCCCGAGCGGGAACCGCCGCTTCCCGGCGGGCCCGGGCGCCGCCCCGGCCACGGGGGATCCTCCAGGCGTGGTGACGGCCGGCCCCCGTTCGTATGTGGGCTGCTCGTATGCCTGTTCGTACCCGGCCTGTTCGTACGCGGCCTGCTGGTACGCGGGCTGCTGATAGGTCCCGGGGTGCGGCGGCCGCGACGCCGCCCCGCCCCCGGAGGGCGGATAGCTCGTCGGCGCGGACGAGACCGGCCCATGCGACACCGGTGGCTGTGACACGGGTGGCTGTGACACGGGCGGGTGCGAGGGGTGGGACACGGGCGGGTGTGACACCGGAGGGTAGGAACGCGCGCCCGGCTGCCGGCCGGCGCCCCCGGAGGGTTCGGCGGCGAGGCCCGGTGTGGGGCCCGCCGCGGGCGCGTGACGCCCGTCCGGGCGGCCGCCGCTGATCGCGTCGCGCAGGGCGGAGACGAACGCGTGGCCGGTGGCGAAGCGGTCGTCCGGGTTCTTGGCCAGGGCCCTGATCATCACGGCGTTCACCGCGTGCGGCAGATCCGGCCGGTACGGCGTGAGCGGCGGCGGGTCGTGGGAGACGTGCGCGTAGAGAAGGGCGAGCTCGGTGTCGCGCTGGAACGGCGGCTGCCCGGAGAGCGCCTCGTAGACGACGCAGGCGAAGGCGTACAGGTCGCTGCGGCCGTCCACCGGCAGGCCCCGGATCTGCTCGGGGGCGACGTAGCGGGGCGTGCCCATGAAGTGCCCGTGGCTGGTCAGCCCGGCCTCCGCCGACGAGCTCTTGGTGAGCCCGAAGTCGGTCAGGTAGACGTGGTCCTGGTCGGTCACCAGGATGTTGGCGGGCTTGACGTCGCGGTGCACCAGGCCGTTGGCGTGGGCGGCGTCCAGCGCGGACGCGATCTGGGTGAACAACGGGTTGGCCCGGGCCACGGGCAGCGGCCCGGTCGACCGCACGAGCTTGCGCATGTCGCTGCCGTCGACGTAGCGCATGGCGATGAACAGCAGGTCGTCGCGCTCGCCGGCCTCGTAGATCGGGATGATGTTGGGGTGGTCGATGCTCGCCACCAGCCGCGACTCCCGGACGAACCGGTCACGGAACCTGTCGTCGTGGGCCAGCTGCGGAGCGAGGATCTTCAGCGCCACGGGCCGGCCGAGCCGCTGGTCGCGGGCGCGGTAGACGGTGGCCATGCCGCCGCGCCCGACGGCGGCCTCGATCATGTAGTCGCCGAGCCGCCGCCCCACCAGCGGGGGCGTCGCGGGACCCTCGGTCATGATGCGAGCCTCCGATTCGCGTGTGGCCGGCTCATACGTCCGCCGGGTTGCCGCAGAAGCCGCAGAAACGGTGTCCCTGGCCCAGCCGCATGCCGCACTGGGTGCAGAACTGCATCTGCGCCTGCCCCCGCGGCGGCGACAGGTCCGCCGGACGCGGCTGGCCGTACGGGGGCGACGCCGGCCCGGACGCGTGGGGCCCGGACGGATGGGGCCCGGACGGATGGGGCCCGGACGGATGGGGCCCGGACGCGTGGGGGCCCGACGGATGGGAGATCGGGGGATAGGAGTCGGCGCCCGGAGACCCGAAGGCGCCCAGGGAGCCGGCGGCTCCCGACGCGGCGGCGCCGGAAGAGGAGGAGGGAGCCGGTGTCCGCGCCTCGTCGGCGGCCCGCTGACTCTCGCCCGGGGCCTGGAACACCTGGGTGACGGCGTGCGGCGGCCACGACTCCACCGGCGGCTGCTCCGCCCGGCCCGGCCCCGCGCCGTCCGCGCCCCGTCCGCGCCTGCGCCGCAGCAGCGGCACGGCCACCGCGGCGGCGAGGGCGATCACCACGACGCCCCCGGCCACCCACACGAGTGGCGACCGGGTGGAGGACGCGGCGACGGGGGCGCCGGTCGCCCGGGGCCTGGCCCCGGCGTCCTCGGCGGTCCCCGCCTTGGCCCGCGAGACCCGCAGGTGATCGAGGGCGACCGCGTGGTCGGGGCGCAGGTTCAGCACCTGCTGGAGCACCGGGACGGCGTCGGAGTAGCGCTTGTTGTGGAACGACGCGAGGGCGTTCTCGAAGACGGCGTCGACGGGGCCGCGCCGCGGGGTGACCCCGGCGGTGACCAGGGCGGTGCGGATGTCGTCGGCCGGGGTGATGGTCGTGGGGACGTCGCCCCCGCCGGACACGAGCCCGACGATCTCGCTCCTGCCGTCGTCGATGAGCCCGGCTCCGGGGCCGCCGTTGGCGAGGATCCCGTCGAGCTTGGTGCGCTCGGTCTCCTTGAACGTCCGGCTGCCCGGCGGGTCGAGGTGCGCGGTGTCGAGCTTCGGCGGCTGCTTGGCGGACGGCCGAGAGGGCAGCGACATCACGTCCAGCGACTCGACCGTCGTGGCGATCGACGTGCCGAGCGGCGCCGTCGGCAGGGTCTGCTTCTCGCCGCCCCGTGTCACCTTGATCACCGCGGCCGCGGCCGGCGACGTCCCCGCGGTCAGGATCTGCGCGGGCAGCCCGTCGGCCGGCGGGGGGTCGAGGTACGGGTAGACGGTCACCTTCGTGGTGACCGAGGAGATGCAGGTCGAGTCCGCGCGCTGGGGCGGGTAGCACGCCTGCAGGCGCCGGTCGAGGTCGGCGTCCTTCAGCGTGTGCCGCTTGAAGTCGGCCGGGATCTTGACCTTGAAGTATTCGGCGAACACCCGGTTGGCGGCGTAGATCCGCGGGTCGCTGGCGGCCTGGACGACCTGGGTCGCGGTCACGACGACGCCGTCGGGGGTGACGGTGAAACCGCTGCCCTCGGCCAGATCGGTGTCGTACTCGCGGACGACCTGCTGGATCACGCTGCGGTCGTCCAGCAGGGTGATCGAGACGTGCGAGCTCGACTCCACCCTGACGGCGCCGGGGGTGACGCGGTCGGTGGATCCGCTCGGGTGGGGATGCAGCGCGGATAATCCGAGCGCGAGTACGTTCGCCGGACGCTCCGCCGCCGGGGTGCCCAGTGTCGGCACGCCCATGACGGCAACGGCGCCCAGCCCCGCGATGAGGGCGTGCAGGCGGGGCATCTGCGTCTCCTATGCCTGATCGGAACAGTCCAAGGTTCTCAGCGGTGCCGGGGGCCGACAAGGTCGGCATCCTTACCGACACCCACTTGATACAGGCCCATGATCGTGCCGTGGCTTGCAAACCACTTGCCGCGCGATTGGCGCCGCGGCGCCGGGCGGATCGGCGATCCCGAGATCGGGCTCGCGAGCCCCGGCCCTCAGGATCATCGCACGGTGACCGGGCGGTTCGTACGCGCGACCGCCGGCCGGTACGGCGGGACTCCCACTCGCGGGCGGCCTCATGTTGATCGGTTATTTTGCGCCCGTCCGAAATGTGTATATTTTTCGGAAGACAGCTCACAGAACGGGAGATTTTTAATGAAGGCCTTCCCGTCCGTCCTGTTCGACGAGGCGCACAGCGAGGCATGGACGATCCGGCGCGACGTCGCCGAGACCATGAACCCGGCGCACCCGGACGACAACAGCTACGCGGAGGCCGCGGGGGTCCTGCGCCGGCTCGGGCACACGGTCGCCGCGCACACCGAGGGGCCGATCACCGCCGCCCTGCTGGGCGGCCGCGACGTGTTCGTGGTGGCGCACCCGTCCGGTGAGCGCTGGGAACGGACGACGGGAGTGGGCCGCCCGGTCTTCACCGCCGAGGAGATCGACGTCCTCGACGCGTACGTCAGGGACGGCGGCGGCCTGATCGTGCTGGCCGAGTGCGAGCACGACAAGTACGGCAGCAACCTCGGCGACCTGCTCGCCCGCTTCGGCGTCGCGGTGGAGCACACGACGGTGCAGGACCCGGCCCACTGCCACAACCGGGTCGCCACCTGGATCATGGGTGTGCCCGCCGGGGGCGCCGCCGCCGAGGGGCCCGACGCCGGGGTGCGCCAGGACCTGCTCGCCGAGGTGCGCCAGGCGTGCTTCTACCGGGCCGGCGGCCTGCGCGTCCCCGCCGGGGCGACGGTCCTGTTCGAGACGTCGCCCACGGCCGACCCCGCCGGACGCCCGCTGGCGGCCGCGGTCCGGCACGGCCGGGGCCGGGTGGTCGTGCTGGCCGACTCCGACCTCTTCGGCGACGACTCGATCTCCGACTACGACCACGCCCAGCTGTGGACCAACCTGGTGACCTGGGCGGCCCGCGTGCCGGACGGCCGCGCGGCCTCCGGCCGCGCCTCCCGTGAGGAGGTGGCCGCCGAGTTCGCCGGGCTCAAGTCCGCCGTCGAGCGCCTGCGTCCGCTGCAGGCCAAGGACGGCTCGATCAGCGGCGACAAGGACCTCGCCGTCGAGCTGCTCTCCGACGTCGCCGAGCACATCAAGCGGCTCGCGCCGCACTTCCCGCACGACCGCGCCTACCTGGACACCGTGGTCTGCGACATCGGCGCGTGGGTGTCGGGCGGGCTCGGCGTTCCCGACTTCCTCGACTCGCTGGAGGCCTTCCACCCCGACACCCGGCGGGAGGACGGTCTTGAGCACCTCGTCCTGTTCCCGATGTACACCCAGAACGGCAACCGCGACCGCAACCTGGAGGCCGTCTGGATCCGGGTGGTCTGGCCGGACTGGCTCGCCGAGCTGGAGCGGAACGGCTACGACAACCCGATGTTCGTGCCGATCGCCTTCGAGGACTTCACCTCCGGCTACGACACGAACTCGGCGGTGCTCTTCCCCGAGACGGTCGCCGTCCGCCACCTGCCCCCGAGGTTCACCTGGGGTGGCATCTTCTGCGACCGCGAGGCGGCCCGCTTCCGGGTGGTCAGCCAGGCGGCCGTGGCCACGCTGAAGCTGTCCCTCCCGCCGGACGCCGCCCGGCTGCTGGCCTCCCAGGACCTGGCCCAGGACACGTTCGTCCTGTGGGACCTCGTGCACGACCGGACCCACAGCCACGGCGACCTGCCGTTCGACCCGTTCATGATCAAGCAGCGGATGCCGTACTGGCTGTACTCGCTGGAGGAACTGCGCTGCGACCTGACCGCGTTCGGCGAGGCGGTCAAGCTGGAGGTGGCGGGCGTGCCGCACGCGCGGCTCGTGCAGTACGCCATCCTGTTCGACCGGTTGTTCCGCTTCCCGATCACGGGCGAGCGGGTGCGCAACTACGACGGGCTGGGCGGCCAGCTGCTCTTCGCCTACCTGCACCGCAGGGGCGTGGTCCGCTGGACCGACAACCGGCTGTCGATCGACTGGGCGCGCGTCGCCGACAGGGTCGCCGACCTGCGGGGCGAGGTCGAGACGCTCTACCGCGACGGCATCGACAGGTCCAAGACCGCCCACTGGCTCGCCGCCCACCGCCTGGTGGCCGGGTATGTCGAGCCGAATCCGGCGTCGGCGTGGCACCAGGGGATCCAGGCCCTGCCCGCGGAGCAGAAGGCCATGGTAGACGCCGTGCTGCCGGACGAGTTCCCCCTGAGCATGTTCTACGAGGCCCTCCGCCGTAAGCTCGCCGACGTGGTGGAGTCGACCAAGGGCATCCGGGCCCGGTGACCCCGGGCCGCCGGGAGGAAAGGCGAGCATGAGCAGAGTGATCCTCGTGACGGGCGCGGGCGGCCCGTCGGGCGACGCGGTGACCAGGCGGTTCACCGAGCTGGGTGACACGGTCGTCGGGGTGAACAGGTCGGGACGGGGCGGCGCGCTCGCCGTCGACCTGCTCGACCCGGACGCGGTCCGCGAACTCGCCCGGCGGGTCGAGGCCGAGCACGGGCGGGTGGACGGCGTGATCCACCTCGTCGGCGGGTGGCGCGGGTCGCCGGCCTTCGCGCAGACCCGGCTCGAGGACTGGGACCTGCTGCACGGCCTGCTGATCCGGACCCTCCAGAACGTGTCGCTGGCGTTCGAGCCGCTGCTGCGGGCCAGCGGCGACGGAAGGTTCGTGATCGTGTCGTCGCGGGCGGCGGGGAAGCCGACCCAGGGCAACGCCGCGTACGCCGCGGCCAAGGCGGCGGCCGAGGCATGGACCCTGGCGCTGGCCGACGCCCTGAAGGGGAGCAGGGCGGCGGCCGTGGTGCTCGTGGTCAACGCATTGGTGCACGATGGGATGCGGGCCGCAAACCCGGACAACGCGTACAAGTCCTTCACTGACGTGGCGGACCTGGCGACGGCCGTCTCGGGGCTGTGGGACGAGGAGCCGGGCGCCGTCAACGGCCGGCGCATCGATCTCACGCCCTGATGACCCCCGGGTGCACCGATCAAATGGGGAGATTTCGTGACTACAGATGCCGTACGGCGGCATGATCCGGCGACCAAGACGTTCGCCAGCGACAACTACGCCGGGATCCACCCGGAGGTGCTGGAGGCGATCGCCCTCGCCAACGGGGGACACCAGCTCTCCTACGGAGACGACGCGTACACGCAGGCGCTTCAGGGGATCTTCCGCCGGCACTTCGGCGAGCAGGCCGAGGCGTTCCCGGTCTTCAACGGCACGGCGGCCAACGTGGTCTCGCTGCGCTCGGTGTGCGCGTCGTGGGAGGCGGTGATCTGCCCCGAGACGGCGCACATCAACACCGACGAGGGGGGCGCCCCGGAGATGACCGGGGGTCTCAAGCTCCTCCCGGTTCCGGCGCCGGACGGGAAGCTGACGCCCGAGCTGGTCGACCGGCGGGCGTGGGGCTTCGGCGACCCCCACCGGGCCCAGCCGCGGGCCGTGTCGATCTCCAACACGACCGAGCTCGGCACCCTCTACACCCCGGCCGAGATCAAGGCCGTCTGCGACCACGCCCACGAGCTGGGTCTGGTCGTCCACCTGGACGGCTCGCGGCTCACCAACGCGGCGGCCGCGCTCGACGTGCCGCTCCGGGCGCTCACCACGGACGCGGGGGTCGACGTGCTGTCGTTCGGCGGCACCAAGGCGGGCCTGCTGCTGGGCGAGGTGGTGGTCGCGCTGAACCCCTCGGCCGTGCACGGCCTGCCGTACCTGCGCAAGACGAGCATGCAGCTCGCCTCGAAGATGCGGTTCGTGTCGGTGCAGTTCGAGGCGCTGCTCGGCGGGGACCTGTGGCTGCGCAACGCGCGCCGGGCCAACTCGATGGCGGCCCGCCTCGCGGAGGGCGTCCGCGGGCTGTCCGGCGTGACCGTGCCGCGCCCCGTCGAGGCCAACGCGGTCTTCGCGATCATGCCGATGGACGCGGCGGACCGGCTGCGCAAGCGGTACCGCTTCTACAACTGGGACGAGCAGATCGGCGGCGGCATGGTCGAGGTGCGTTGGATGTGCGCCTTCGACACCACGGAGGAGGACGTCGACGCGTTCGTCGCGGCCCTCGCCGAGGAGCTCCGCGCCTCCTGAGCGCGCCCCCGCCGAGGCGGGGTGCTCAGGCCGCGGACGCCGGGAGGATCGACGGCAGCGGCTGGGCGCCCCGCTCGGTCAGCATCTCCTTCATCATGCGGATCTCGGCCGTCTGACCGGTGACGATGTGCTGGGCCAGGTCGCGAACCTCGGGCCGGTCGGACAGCTTGAGCAGGCCCTCGGCCATCTCCAGCCCGCCCTCGTGATGGCGGATCATGAGCTGGAGGAAGAGGATCTCCGCCTGCTTGCCGGTGGCGGCCTTGAGGCGGTTCATCTCCTCCTCCGTCGCCATGCCCGGCATGTAGGAGCCGCCGGAGGCCACCGCGGCGGGCGCGGTGGGCGCGGTGGGCGGCGCGCCGCCGTGCGCGTGGCCGGACATCCACGCCATCGGAGGCTGCGCGGACGCCTGCTTCAGGCCCCACGCCTGCAGCCAGCCCATGAAAATTCCAAGCTGCGCGCCCTGCGTCGTGATGATGTCGTACGACAGGGTCCGCAGCGGCCCGTCCTTGGTCTGGTCGCGCACGATGATCGACATGTCCACCGCCTGGGCGTGATGGATGGCCATGTCGCGGGCGAAGCCCGCCTCGGGCGAGGTGTCTCCAGGAGTGTCCGACCTGGTCGAGAACACGAGGAGCGCTCCCGCGACCAGCAGGGCGATCACGCCGAGCACGGGCAGTACGTGCCGGGGACGGGGTGCGGGGCCGGGGGGGTCGGCTGAGTCGATGCTCATCGCGCAACAGGCTACTCTTCCGGCCAGTTGTCGCCACCCCAAAGGGGCATCTCCACCCACTATTCTCCATATCGCAGTACGGGGCGAAAGTTGACCGGCGCTTGGAGGATGGATGACGAAGGAGAAGACGCAGGCGAGGCGCGAGCATCTCGCCCGCATGCGGGCCGAGCAGAAGCGCAAGGAACGCCGCGCCGCGCTTCTGATGTGGGGTATCGGCGGCCTCGTCATCGTCGTCCTGGTGGCACTGGTCGGGTTCTACGTGGTGAAGGACCGGGCCGAGAAGACGCTCGACGGAGTCAAGACCTTCAGCTACAAGGGCTCCGACCACACCTGGGGCACGGTGGCCTACAAGGAGACCCCGCCGGTGGGCGGCCAGCACAACTACGCCTGGGAGAACTGCGGCGTCTACGACAAGCCCATCCACAACGAGAACGGCGTGCACTCCCTGGAGCACGGCGCCGTGTGGATCACCTACCGTCCCGACCTGCCCAAGGCCGAGGTGGACAAGCTGAAGACGCTCGCCTCCGCGCCGTACATGCTGCTGAGCCCCTACCCCGGCCTGCCTGGCAAGGTCGTGGTGAGCTCCTGGAACCACCAGCTCGTGCTCACCGGCGCCGACGACCCGCGCCTGCCCAAGTACATCCAGAACTACAAGCAGAACCCGACCTACACCCCCGAGCCGGGCGCGGCGTGCACCGGGGGCGTCAGCCTCACCGGCGACCAGCCGCTCCCGAAGGCGGACAGCACGGCGCCGGCCATGCCGGGGGCCTCGTCCGGCTCCTGAGCCCTCACAGGTCTCCCCTCCCGGCCGGGTCAGGAGGCCAGGACGAGTGCCACGGGCACGGCATCGAGCCCGTGGGCCTCGGCCACCGGCCCGCTGGTCAGCCGCCCGTCGTACGTGCTGAGCCCGCGGGCCAGCGCCGGGTCCTCCGTCAGGGCCCGGCGCCAGCCGAGGTCGGCGATCGCCAGGGCGTACGGCAGTGTGACGTTGGTGAGCGCGTAGGTCGACGTGTGGGGGACCGCTCCCGGCATGTTGGCCACGCAGTAGAAGACCGAGCCGTGCACCCGGTACACGGGATCGGCGTGCGTCGTGGGCCGTGAGTCCTCGAAGCAGCCGCCCTGGTCGATCGAGACGTCCACGAGCACCGAGCCCGTCTTCATCCGGGAGACGAGCTCGTCGCTCACCAGCGTCGGGGCCTTCGCGCCCGGCACCAGCACCGCCCCGATGACGAGGTCGGCGTCGACGACCGCCCGTTCGATCTCGTACGCGTTCGAGGCGACCGTCGTGCAGCGTCCCTGGTAGATCGCGTCCGCCTGGCGGAGCCTGCCGACGTCCCGGTCGAGCAGCAGCACGTCGGCCTGCATGCCGATGGCGACGGCCGCCGCGTTCATGCCCGACACTCCCGCCCCGATGACGGCCACCTTCGCCGGGTAGACACCGGGCACCCCGCCCATAAGGGTCCCGCGGCCGCCGCCCTGGCGCATCAGGTGATAGGCCCCGACCTGCGCGGCGAGCCGGCCGGCCACCTCCGACATGGGCGCGAGCAGCGGCAGCGACCGGTCCGCGGTCTGCACGGTCTCGTAGGCGATGCCGGTCACGCCCGCGTCGAGCAGGGCGCGCGTGCACGCCCGCGACGCCGCCAGGTGCAGGTAGGTGAAGAGCACCTGGCTCCCGCGCATCCGGTGATACTCCTCGGGCACCGGCTCCTTCACCTTCAGGATGAGCTCGCACTCGGCCCACACCTCGTCCGCCGATCCGGCGATCCGCGCGCCGGCGGTGGCGAAGTCGGCGTCGGCGATGGACGAGCCGGTGCCCGCGCCGGTCTCGACCACGACCTCGTGCCCGTGCCGGACGAGCTCGTGGGCTCCGGCGGGGGTGAGGGCGACGCGGTACTCGTGGGTCTTGATCTCCCGGGGGACTCCGACTTTCATGCCTTCACTGTGTGCGCGCTCCTACGGCGGAGGCCATCCGGGAGGGTGCAACCATTTGCCAGCCATTCGTAACAAATGGTGAATAAAGTGGCTGACTGACCGTTCCTTGGCCCGGCGATTACCGGCGCATGGCGGAGGTCGGTAGGCTCTCGGGCGATGGCAGGGATCGAGGTGGGGATGCACAGCGCACCCGTTCCGGGTAACGAGCCGGCTGGACGGTGGCCGGAGCCGGGCACGGCCGAGGCCGGGACTCCCGGAGCGGCCGACGCCGGTCTCGCCGACGCGGGGTTCGCTGACGCGGGGTTCGCCACCGAGGTCTTGCCGCCCGCCGAGCCCGCGGACGCCGCCGGCCCGATGGACCCCTCCTCCGGGACGGCGCCGGCCGAGCCCTCCCCGGCCGCACCGGACAACGAGAGCCGGGGCAGACGGGGCAGGAGGGGCAGGCGGAGGAAGCACGACGATCCCGGCCCCGCGGCGAGTCTCGAGCAGAAGGACCCCGAGAAGGACCCTGAGAAGGACGCGGAGAAGGCGGACGGCTCCGGCGACGCGGCCGCCGCGCCGGTCCACGCGGGCAGGGGGATCACCATCGCCCTGGTCGTGGCGCTGATCCTGATCGTGGTGATGTCGGGCGTGCTCGGCGCGGTGGCGATCCTCATGACCCAGAACCCGGACGCGCCGCCGCTGACCAAGGCGACGTCGGTCCGCCTGCGCACGCCCATGCACCTGGCCCCGGTCACCGGGGTGCGTCCGGCGCCGTGCCCGGCCGACGACGCCGTCCCCGACGACAAGGGCGTCACCTGCTATCAGCTCGACCCCGGCGTCAGCGTGACGACCGTGCAGAAGGTGCAGCTCACGCCCGAGCGGGACGGCACCTACTCGGTCCGCGTCGTGCTGTCGCCGGCCGACCGCGACCAGGTCGCCGAGCTCAC
Source organism: Microbispora oryzae (assembly GCF_017896165.1). Classification (GTDB taxonomy): domain Bacteria; phylum Actinomycetota; class Actinomycetes; order Streptosporangiales; family Streptosporangiaceae; genus Microbispora; species Microbispora oryzae. The sequence continues at coordinate 433,270 of NZ_JAFCNB010000001.1, read as the reverse complement.
CCACGACACCGTCAACCAGCAACTGGCGATCGTGGTGGACAACAAGGTCGTCGCCGCTCCGCGGGTGGCCCAGGAGATCACGCAGGACACGCTGAGCGTGGCGGGCTTCGCCAAGGAACAGGCGGAGAGCCTGCTGGCGTTGCTGACCGGCTCCGCGCCGCCCGCCGCCCAGCCGGGCGCGAGCCCCGGTGGCGCCTCCGGTCAGCAGAACCCGCTCAACCAGCAGGGTCAGCAGAACCCGCTGAACCAGCAAGGTCAGCAGAACCCGCAGGGGCAGCAGAACCCGCTGAACCAGCAGGGTCAGCAGAGCCCGCTGAACCAGCAAGGTCAGCAGAGCCGGCAGGGCACGTCCGGGGGCACGTCGGGCGGTACGTCACCGGGCACGTCTCTCTCCAACACGGGGACGGGCGGCCTGGCGGTGCAGACGACGGGGCACCAGAACGGCGCGACCCAGCGGTACTCCACCTGCAAGGAGGCCATAGCGGCCGGGCTCGGGCCGTACACCAAGGGCGTACACGTCGAGTACGGCTGGTACCGCGACGTCGACAACGACGGCGTGGCCTGCGATCCCGACGACGTGTGAGCCAGACGAGGTGTGAGCCGGGCAGCCTGTGATCCGGACGGTCTGTGATCCGGACGCCTGACCGGATCGGCTGCAACCGGGGGGCAACCGCGGTGCAAGGGGCCGCGGATACCGTCCGGGACGTGTCCAGACGATGGTTCGCCGGCGCCGCCGCCACGGCCGCGGCCGCCGCGCTCCTGCTCTCCGCCGCCCCCGCCTCGGCGACCGCGGCGCCCCGGCCCTCCACGGTGGCCAAGAAGCTGATGGGCGCCTGGCTGCGCCACGATCGGGCGGCCGCCGCCCAGGTGGCCGCGCCCGCGGCCGTCGCCACCCTGTTCGCCTACCCCTACCGCGCGCCCGACGCCTTCGCCGGGTGCTCCGGATCCGTCTGCCGCTTCACGCACACGAGCGTGCGGGTGCCCGGCGGGCTGAACGGCGTCCTGATGATCGTGTCGGGTCGGAAGGTCGTCAAGGTCTACGAGTCGCGGCACATCACCCGGCCGTCCGCGGTCGCCGCGTACTTCCTCGACTCCTGGAAGCGGCACGACCGCTACCGGGCCCTGGAGGTGGGCCGGAGCGGTGCCGTGGCCACGCTGTTCCGGGGGAGATTCGACCCGCACGGCGTCACGTACTTCTTCCAGGGCTGCAACCCCGAGCCGCACGGCTACGCGTGCGCCTACTCCTATGAGGGCGGCGCGACCGTGCTGCACGTCCGCGGATCGAAGAGCGCCGGGTACGAGGTCCGGTCGGTCGGTTTCATCGCCGACTGAGCGGGCCGCCCGGCCCCCTCACGCGCCGGCGGGCGAGAGGGCGATGTCCTCGGGGCGCACCGGCACGCGCGTCAGCTCCCGCCCGGTGGCGGCCCGTACGGCCGCCGTGATGGCGGGGGTGGACGACAGCGTCGGCGGTTCGCCCGCCCCCCGCAGCCCGTACGGCGCGTGTGGGTCGGCGTTCTCCAGGATCGAGAGCCGCATGGGCGGCATGTCCAGGATCGTGGGGATGAGGTAGTCGGTGAACGACGGGTTCAGCACCCGCCCGTCGCGCACCTGGATCTCCTCCATCAGGGCGAGCCCGAGGCCCTGAGCGGTGCCGCCGTGGATCTGTCCCTCCAACGCCAGCGGGTTGAGGACACGGCCCACGTCCTGGACGGCGGCGAGCTCCACCACCTTGACCAGGCCGAGCTCCACGTCGACGTCGACGACGGCCCGGTGGACGCACAGCGCGAGCTGGGTGTGCGAGTCGCCCTGCCCGGTCACCGGGTCGAGCGGGGAGGTCGGCCGGTGGTGGAACTCCCGGGTCTCCTCCACGGGCCCCGACCGGGCGAGCAGTTCCGGCAGCGTCAGACCGGGATCCGCGGCCCGCATCGCGTCGAGCCGTGCCCGCACCGCCTCGCAGGCCGTCTTGACGGCGCCGCCCGTCACGTACGACTGACGGGACGCCGACGACGGCCCGGAGCTGCCGACCCTGGTGTCGGCGGGGGCGACGGTCACCGTCTCGATGCCGAGCTCGGTCCTGGCGATCTGCGCCTGGACGGTCACCAGGCCCTGCCCGACCTCGGCGGCGGCGGTGTGCACCAGGACGTGCGGCTCGCCGCCGATCAGCTCCACCCGGACCCGCGCGGTGGAGTAGTCGTCGAAGCCCTCGGAGAAACAGATGTTCTTGATGCCGACGCCGTAGCCCACGCCGCGGCGCACGCCCTCGCCGTGCGTGGTCTGGGCGACGCCGCCGGGCAGCGTCCGCAGGTCGCCGGAGCCGCCCCGCGCGGGCAGCGGCATGGCCTCCAGCTCCCGCAGCATGGCCGCGAGCGGGGCCGGGGAGTCGATCACCTGCCCGGTGACCATGCGGGAGCCCTGGGAGACGGCGTTGCGCACCCGGATCTCGACCGGGGACAGGCCGCACGCCTCGGCCAGCCGGTCCATCTGGGACTCGTACGCGTAGCAGGCCTGCACCGCGCCGAAGCCCCGCATCGCGCCGCAGGGCGGGTTGTTGGTGTAGACGCCGTACGCGTCGACCCGGACGTTGGGCACCTCGTACGGCCCGACTCCCAGGGAGGCGGCGTTGCCGACGACGGCGGGCGTCGACGACCGGTAGGCGCCCCCGTCGAGCACGATCTCGGCCGTGACGTAGACGAGCCGGCCGTCGCGGTCCGCGCCGTGCTCGTACCGCATCCGGGCCGGGTGCCGGTGGACGTGCCCGAAGAACGACTCCTCCCGGCCGTACACCATCTTGACCGGCCTGCCGGTGCGCAGGGCCAGCATCGAGACGTGGACCTGCATGGACAGGTCCTCCCGGCCGCCGAACGCGCCGCCCACGCCCGCGAGCGTCAGCCGCACCCGGTCCGGCGGGAGGCCGAGACAGGGCGCGACCTGCCCCTGGTCGATGTGCAGCCCCTGGGTGGCGACGTAGAGATCCACCCCGCCGTCCTCCGCGGGCACGGCGAGGCCGGACTCCGGCCCGAGGAATGCCTGGTCCTGCATGCCCACCTCGTACTCGCCGGTCACCACGATCTCGGCGGCGAACGTGCCGCCCACCCTGATCGGCTGGTGCCGCACCACGTTGCCCTCCGGGTGGACGGGCGGGCAGGAGGGGTCGAACGCGGCGCGCCGCGGGTCGACGACCGCCTCGCGCGGCTCGTACTCGACGACGATCGCCGCGGCGGCCCGGCGGGCCGTCTCCGGATGGTCGGCGGCGACGAGGGCCACCGGTTCGCCCTGGTAGCGGACCTGGTCGACGGCGAGCACCGGCTGGTCCCTGTGCTCGTAGCCGTAGAACTTGTCGCCCGGCACGTCCTCGTGCGTCAGCACGGCGAAGACGCCGGGCACGGCGAGGGCCGGGCCGACGTCGACCGACCTGATCCACGCGGAGGGGTGCGGGCTGCGGAGGGTGGCGCCCCAGAGCATGCCCTCCAGCCACAGGTCGGAGGAGTACGCGAACTCGCCGGTCACCTTCAGCGTGCCGTCCGGCCGCAGGACGCTCTCGCCCACGCCGGAGCGCCGCCCCGTCTCCGTCGTCATCGGCCGCTCCGCTCTGGATCCCGTTTTCCGGCAGTACATCAACCGGGGCGGCGGGCGGCCTATCGGCGCCACGGTGAAACCGGCGGCGGGCGGCCGGGCCGCGCTTGTAGGTTCCTCCAACGGCGCGGGCCGCGCGGCATACGCTGTCCCCGTGCTGCTCAGGGATCTACTCGCCGTGCCGGAGCTGCGGCTCGCCCTGCTGGCGGGGGAGGACGCGCTCGACCGCGAGATCGGCGGCGTCCTCATCACCGATCTGCCGGACCCGCGCCGCTACCTGTCCGAGGGCCTGCTCGTGCTCACCGGCCTGATGTGGCGGCGGGGGGCGGGCGACTCGGCCGGCTTCGTGGACGCCCTGGTGGACGCGGGAGTCGCGGCGCTCGGCGCGGGCGACGCCCGGCTCGGCCTGGTGCCGGACGATCTGGTCGAGGCCTGCCGGGAGCGGGGCCTGCCCCTGATCGAGGTGCCCGTCGAGGTGTCGTTCGGCGCCGTCACCGAGCTCGTGGACCGCAGGATCACCGCGATCCGGGCCGGCGACCTGCGCGGCGCGCTCGGCAGGCACCGCAGGATCGTCGCCGCCGTCGCCGAGGGCGCGAGCCTCGGCGAGCTGTTCGCGCTGGTGTCGGCCGAGCTCGGCGTCGCCGCCGCGGTCGTCACCGCGGCCGGTTCCGTCGTCGCCGGCGACCTGCCGGAGGAACACGCCGTACGGCTGGCCCGCGACTACCTCTCCGCGGTCGCCCTGCCGGTCGTGGTCCGCGGCCGGCCCGGCCGCCGCGACCCGCTCGGCGAGGCGGCGTACACCGTGTTCGCGGTGGACCGCTCGCCGCGGGCGGCCGGATGGGCGCTGGTGTGCCGGGGGGAGGTCGACGCGGAGATCGGCTTCGAGCTGGCCGCGTGCGTGGCCATGGAGCGCACCCGGCTGGAGGAGGGCCGGCGGGTGGAGCGGCGGCTGGCCGAGCAGCTCGTCGCGCTCGCCTTCGCGGGCGGCGACCCGTCGGAGCTGTCGGCCCGCCTGCGGACCTGCGGGATCGACGTGGCCGAGCCGTACGCCGTGGTCACGGCCACCGCGGCCAGGCAGGGCGCGAGCGACGGGCCCGATCCGGCCCTGCTCGGCGGGCGGGTGGTGGAGGAGCTTCTGGACCGCCGCGCCGTGGCGGCGGCGGGGGCGGACGGCTCGGTGGCGCTGGTTCCGCTGCGGGGAACGGCGGCGGGCGAGCTCGCGGGCGCCCTTCGCGAGCGGGCGGCCCGGCTGGCCGCGGGGCTCGCTGGCACGACCGTGGCCATCGGGGTCAGCGGCGAGCTGACCGGTCCTGCGGCGATCCGCGGCGGTGTTGAGGAGGCCGGGCACGCGCGGCGGGTGGCCGAGGCGCGCGGCGGGGGAGTGGTCACCAGTGACGAGATCTACACGCACGCCCTGCTGCTGGCGACCGTCCCCGGAGACGTCCGCAGGTCGTTCGCGGACCGGCTGCTCGGGCCGCTGTTCGATTACGACCGGTCACACGGGGCCGAGCTGGTCCGCACGCTCGGGGCGTTCCTCGACTGCGCGGGCTCGTGGAACGGCTGCGCCGAGCGGCTGCACGTCCACGTCAACACCGTGCGTTACCGCGTCCGGCGGATAGAGGAGCTCACCGGCAGGGACCTGTCGTCGATGGCCGACCGCGTCGACCTCTTCCTCGCCCTGCGCGCCGGGTGATCCCGGTCCACAGGGGCTGCCTCCACGTGAGCGGAGGGAGCCCCGTGGCCGACTGGGGAGGATCGTGCATTCGCCTCCCCCGGCTGTGTCCGAGCCGGTCGGAAGACGGCTGAAGAACCCGGAAGATCTTTGGGGGACCGGGTCAGCAGCAGCCTTCGTAGAGGCCCGCCCTTATCGACGGGGAGGCACTCACGGTCGTAACATTGCCGGCAGTAGCCACGCCTGCCGTGATAAGGGCGGCGAGGGCAAACAGTACGAGGCGGCGCATGAGGGTCTCTTTCGTAGGGGAACGACTGTCCGGTCTCTATCTTCTCAAGGGGTATAAGTGACCAGTCAAGGTTTGGTCGGCGAGCGAATTAAGACAATTCGCCGCCAGCGTGGTCTTTCCCAGGCGCAGCTGGCTCACCCCGAGCTTTCCGACAGTTATGTGTCCCTCATCGAGAGCGGCAAGCGCACGCCGACCCCGGCCGTGCTGGAGCTGCTGGCCCAGAAGCTCGACTGCTCGCTCACCTATCTCGTCAACGGCGTCACCGCCGAGCAGATGGAGGAGCTGGAGCTCGGGCTGCGCTTCGCCGCCCTCGCGCTGGAGAACGGCGACCTCGAAGAGGCCAGGCGGCTCTACGCCGAGCTGCTCGACAACAACAACCTCGCGGGCCTGCCCGCCCTCAGGCAGGACGCCCAGTACGGCTACGCGCTGGCCACCGAGGCGTGCGGCAACCTGCCCGAGGCCATCGCGGTCCTGGAGTCCCTGAGCCGGGAGACCGGCGAGGCGCCGGCGCCGGAGCGCCGCACCCAGATCGCCGTGGCGCTCTGCCGCTGCTACCGCGAGTTCGGCGACTTCCAGTCCGCCGTGCGCGTCGGCGAGTCGAGCCTCGGCCCGGCGGTGTCCCGCCCGCAGTGGACCGACGCCCTGATCGAGCTCGGCTCCACCCTGCTGCTCGTGTACCTGGAGCGTGGCGACCTCCTCCGCGCCCGGCACTTCTCCGCCGAGCTGCTGGCCGCGGCCGAACAGCTCGGCAGCCCGCGCTCCATCGTCGCGGCCTGCTGGAACGCCGCCATCTACGCCCAGATCGTCGGCTCGTACGAGGAGGCGAAGTCGCTGGTCGAGCGGGCCCTGGCCATCCAGTCCGAGAACGGCGACGCGCGCAACCTCGCCCGGCTCCGCTCGCAGTACGCGATGCTGCTCTTCCAGGTGCGGCCCGACGACCCGCTCATGGTGCGCGAGCTGGCGAAGCGGGCGCTGCAGGAGCTGAAGGAGTCGTCGGCGGGCAAGATGTCGATCGCCCGCTGCGAGCTCAACATCGCCCGCACCGAGATGGCCCTCGGCAACGCCGAGGAGGCGCTCGACCACGCCCGCGCCGCCCGGGAACTCCTCGGGGACGGCGGCAGCTCCGCCGTCATCGGCGACACCCAGATCGTGCTCGGGCAGGCGTACTGGATGCGGCGCATGGACGAGGAGTCCCTGGCGGAGACCGAGTCGGCCGTCCGGACCCTGGACACCCTGCCCACCACCCGGTTGATCGCGGAGAACTGGCAGGCCGCCGCCGAGACGCTGGCCAGGCTCGGCCGGCACGAGAGCAGCAACGTGGCGTTCAGGCGCGCACTCGCCTGTGCCGGCCTCTGATCGGCGGGCCCCGCGCCTCCCGTCCGCGGGGGGCGCGGCGGCCCTTCGCCCGGCCGTCCCCCGCGGGAGCGGGATGAGTGACCGCGCCCCCGCGTCGGTAGCCTTGGCAGTGCCATGAAGAAGACCATCCTCGCCGCCGTCGCGTTCGCCGTCGCGTTCCTGCTTTCCGTGGCTCCCGCCCTGCCCGCGCAGGCGCACACCTCGCTCAGGAGCAGCGACCCGAAGAGCGGCGCCCAGGTCGACCGGCTGAGCCGGGTGGTCCTGGAGTTCACCGAGTCCGTACGGTTCCCCGTGGTGGTGGTGAACGGCCCGGACGGCAAGAGATACGAGAGCGGCGAGCCGACCGTCGACGGCCCGAGGGTGACCGAGGCCGTGACCGGCGGTGCCCCACCGGGCCGCTACACGATCGCCTGGCGGGTGGTCTCGTCGGACGGCCACCCGGTCGAGGGAGAGATCCCCTTCACCCTGACGGGCGGAGGCTCCGCCGGCACCGCCACCGCCGCCGGCCCGGCCGCACAGAACTCCGCCGCGGCCCAGGCTCCCGGCACCCAGGCTCCCGGCTCCGAGCCCGCGGACGCGTCCGCGGACAGCGGCTCGGGCACGGTGCCCGGATGGGTGTGGGCCGTGATCTTCGGTATCGCCGGGATCGGCATCGGGATGTTCCTTAGCCTTCGGAAGAAGCCGTGAGCAGGGGGGCGCGCCTCGCCCTCACCGCGCTGTGCGCCGCGGTCGCGGCGCTCGTGATCGGCATGGTGGCCGGGGGCGCGGCCACCCCCCGGGTCATTCCCGGCCTGCCCGACGAGGGCACGCTCACCCGCTGGATGCTCCCGATCTCCAAGCTCGCCGTCGACGTGAGCGGCCTGGTGACGGTCGGATTGCTGGCCTTCGCCGCGGCTCTGCTGCCGAGCGACAAGGGCGTGCTCGGCAAATCGGCGCAGGGATACGTCAAGGCCGCCTCGTGGAGCGCGCTGGTGTGGGCGGTCGCGGCGGGCTCGTCGCTGGTCTTCACCCTCTCCGAGACGCTCGGCGCGCCGGCGACGGACATCCTCGGTGGCGACGAGCTGACGAGCTTCGCCAGCCAGGTGCCCCAGGGCATCGCGCTCACACTGGTGGTGCTGTTCGCGGTCGCCATCGCGCTGTTCGCCCGGGGCGCGATCACCGTCGGCGCGGCCGGCGGCCTGCTGGTCTTCGCCCTCCTGACGCTGCTGCCGCCCGCCCTGACCGGCCACTCGTCCTCGGCGCCCAACCACGGTCTGGCCACCACCTCGGTCGCCCTCCACCTGCTCTTCCTGGCCCTGTGGGTCGGCGGTCTCGGCGTACTGTGCCTGCACGCGATGCGCGGCGCGGGCGGGCTCGACGTGGCCGCGGCCCGGTTCTCCCGGATGGCGCTGTGGTGCTTCATCGGGGTCGGCCTGTCCGGCGTGGCGAGCGCGGTGGCCCGCCTGTCGACCGTGGAGGCCCTGTTCACCTCGGCGTACGGGCTGCTGCTGCTGGCCAAGACCGCCGCCTTCGCGGGGCTCGGGGTCGTGGGCCGGGCACACCGTGTGCGGACGGTGCCCCGCCTGGCGGCGGGGGAGCCGCACGCCTTCCAGCGCCTCGCCCTCGGCGAACTGCTGATCATGTCGGGGACCGTCGGCCTCGCGGTCGCGCTGTCGAGGACCGCGCCGCCCCCGGTGACCGTGCCGGTCGACCGGGCCTTCGATCTCCTCGGCTATCTCATGCCGCCGCCGGTCTCTCTCGTCAACCTCGTCACGCTGTGGTGGTTCGACCTGTTCTTCGCGGCGCTGGCGGCGACGATGGCCGGGCTCTACGGCGCCGCCGTGGTGCGGCTGCGCCGCCGGGGCGACGCGTGGCCGCTGGGCCGGACGGTGAGCTGGTCGATCGGCGTGGTCATCCTGGTCCTGACCACCCAGAGCGGTGTCGCCCGATACGGGCCGGTGCTGTTCAGCGTGCACATGACCCAGCACATGGTGCTCTCCATGCTGGTGCCGATCTTCCTGGTGCTGGGTGCGCCGATCACGCTCGCGCTGCGCGCGCTCAAGCCGGCCGTACGGCGGGGCGACCGAGGCCCGCGCGAGTGGCTGATGGTGATCCTGCACAGCCGGGTCGCGTCGGTGCTCACCCATCCGGCGATCGCGACGGCGATCTTCGTGGTGTCCACCTACGCCCTGTACTTCACCTCGCTGTACGGCTCCGCCATGGAGGAGCACCTCGGGCACATCGCCATGCTGGTGCACTTCCTGTTCAGCGGCTTCCTGTTCTTCTGGGTCATCATCGGGATCGACCCCGCGCCGCACCGGCTGCCCCACGTGGGCCGGCTGCTGCTTCTCATGGTCACGATGCCGTTCCACGCGTTCTTCGGGATAGCGCTTATGAGCATGGGCACCGTGCTGGCCTCCGGCTGGTACGGCCAGCTCGGCCGCACCTGGGGCGCGTCGTCCCTGGCCGACCAGCAGACGGGCGGCGGCATCGCCTGGGCGTTCGGCGAGATCCCCACGCTGATCGTGCTGCTGGCGCTGGGATTCCAGTGGTGGCGCGACGACGAGCGCGCGGCGCGCCGCGCCGACCGGCGGGCCGACGCCGCCGCGGCGAAGCACGGCGGCTCGGGCGACGCCGAACTCGACGCTTACAACGACTACCTCGCCTCGCTGGACCGGCGCGACCGCGCCGCCGAGTAGCCTACGGCAGGGTGAGGATCTCGCTGCCCGTCTCGGTGACGAGGATCGTGTGCTCGAACTGGGCGGTGCGCTTGCGGTCCTTCGTGACGGCGGTCCAGCGGTCGGGCCAGATCTCGTAGTCGATGGTGCCGAGCGTGAGCATCGGCTCGATCGTGAACGTCATGTTCGGCACCAGCGTGACCGACAGCGACGGGTCGTCGTAGTGGGGCACGATCAGCCCCGAGTGGAACGACGTCGCGATGCCGTGTCCGGTGAAGTCGCGCACCACGCCGTAGCCGAAGCGTTTGGCGTAGGCCTCGATGACCCGGCCGACGATGTTGAGCTGCCGCCCGGGGGCCACCGCCTTGATCGCCCGCATCATCGCCTCGCGGGTCCGCTCGACCAGCAGCCGCGACTCCTCGTCGACCTCGCCGACGAGGAACGTCGCGTCGGTGTCCCCGTGGACGCCGCCGATGAAGGCGGTGATGTCCACGTTGATGATGTCGCCGTCGTTGAGCACGGTGTCGTCGGGGATGCCGTGGCAGATGACCTCGTTGATCGAGGTGCACAGCGACTTGGGGTAGCCGCGGTAGCCGAGCGTCGAGGGATAGGCGCCGTGGTCGCACAGAAACTCGTGCCCGATGCGGTCGAGCTCGTCGGTGGTCACCCCGGGGGCGACGTGCCGGCCGACCTCCTCCAGCGCCTGCGCCGCGATCCGCCCCGCGACCCGCATCAGCTCGACGGTCTCCGGCGTCTGGACGTCGCCGCCGCCCTTCTTCGGCTCGGGCCTGCCCACGTACTCGGGGCGCGGAATCGAGGCGGGGACCTTGCGCGTGGGTGAGATTCGGCCAGGACGGAGGAGCGTCGTCATGGCGACAAGTCTAGTTGCGCGCACAGAGGGCACGATGATGAGCGTGAGCGATCAATGGTGGTTCTGTCTCAAGCACATGCGGGTGGAGCCGGAGAAGGGCTGCCCCAACAAGGACCGGCTCGGCCCCTACGAGTCGGAGAGCGCCGCTGCGGACGCCCTGAAAACAGCGTCGGAGCGCAACAAGGCCTGGGCCGAGAAGGACCGCGAATGGGACGAGTGACCGTGGCCGGCCGGCGCCCCTGCTGATGCCGGGCTGACACCGGAGCGACGCCGCCGGGGCAGCGCCGCCCCGGGCGTGTCATCGGCGTGTCATCGGCGTGTCACTCCCGCATGGGGCCCCCGCATGCGACCCCGGCGTGTCCCCCTCCCGGCGTGCCACCCCGGCACGTCACCCCACGGGGGCCGGCTCCCGGCCGTACTCGCGTGCTGTGTCCCCTGGGGTGTCCCGCACTGTGTCCCCCGGGGTGTCCCCCGGGGTGTCCTGCGCTGTCTCCTGCGCCGCGCCGTCCGCCGGGCCTGGTCCGGCGGCGGCCCGGCGGGCGGCTGCCCGCCTGCTGACGAGCCGGCCCAGGGTGAACACGCCGATCCCGCTCCACACCATGTTGAGCACGGCGGACGGCCACGCGCTGTGGTAGCCGCTGTTCACCATGAGCGTGACCGCCCCGGCGAGGTTGAGGACCTGGAAGGCGGTGCCGTCCCCGGACATCCTCCCGGCCGACACCATGGCGTAGCCGTAGAGCATGACAACGGCTCCGACGGTTCCGACAATCGTGATCAATGTGGACATGCGACTACCGTCCCCCGGCCGGAATTCTCATGGTCCGATGATCCCGCCCATTCGAAATGTAGGGCAAGTGAAGATTCCTTAAGCCTTGCGTAAGCTCTGCTGTATGGACATCGACCCCCGCCGGCTGCGGATCCTGCACGAGGTGGCCCGCAGGGGCGGCGTGATGAAGGCGGCCGAGTCGCTGCACCTGACCCCGTCCGCGGTTTCGCAGCAGCTCGCCCAGCTCGAACGGGAGGTCGGCCTCGCGCTCGTCGACCGCTCGCAGCGCCGGGTCGCCCTCACCCCGGCCGGCCGGGTGCTCGCCGTGCACGCCGAACGGATCGAGGAGCAGCTCGCCGAGGCGCGTCAGGAGCTCAACCGCTTCACCGAACGCCTGTCGGGACCCGTCACGATCGCCGCCTTCCACACGGTGATCCGCCACCTGCTCGTCCCCGCGCTGTCCGATCTCGCCGTACGGCACCCGCGCATCACGCCGGTGATCCGCGAGCTGCTCGGCCCGGGAGCCATGCGGGAGCTCAGGCTGGGCGGGGTCGACCTCGTCGTGGCCGAGCGGGACACGAGCCGGCCCGCGGGCTCGCCGCCGTCGATCTCGCGGCACGCCCTGCTCGACGACGAGTACCGCATCGTCGCGCCGCCCGCCTGGGCGTCCACCGTGCGGACCGTGGCCGATCTGGCCGAGCTGCCGTGGGTGGCCGGACTGCCCGACCAGGCCTGCGGGCAGGCGCTGGAACGGCTCGCCCAGCTGCACGGCTTCACGCCGCGCCGGGCCCACGTGATCGGCGAGTTCCCGCCCGTCCTCGCGCTGGTGGCCGCCGGGCAGGGCGTGGCGATCGTGCCCTCGCTCGCCCTGCTGGACGTGCCTCCCGGCGAGGTCGAGGTCACCCGCGTCCGCGGGGTCGGCGCGCGCCGGATCGAGGCGCTGACCCGCGTGAGCCGTACGACCTCGGGTGAGCCCGACCCGGTGCAGGCCGTGGTCGTCGAGGCGCTGGCCGAGGCGGCGGCGGGCGCGGCCCGGCAGGTGGGCGAGCTGAGCGGGCCCGGCGGCGGCGAGAGCTGAGGCGGCGGGGCCGGCGGCTCGGTGCGGCCGGCCGGGGGAGAACGACCCGATCGGGCCCTCAGTCGCTGACACGGGGACCGGTGACGCGGTCGGCCAGGCGGGCCAGCCGCTCGCGCAGCCCCGGTCGTCGCGTGATCTCCCCGGCCGCCGCGCTGACCAGGTGCTGCGCGCCGTCGAAGCTCAGCGCCGCCCCCTCCTGCGGAATGACCACGGCGTCGTGGGCCAGCGACTCCAGCTCGGGATCGCCGCCGTCCAGGGCGAGGATGGTCGCGCCCGTGCGCCGGGCGTCGTCCACCCGTTCCAGCAGCGGCACCGGCGCCCGGCTCTCCGCCACCACGAAGAGCGTCTCGCCGCGGCCGGCGCCGCGGATGCGGTCGAGCCCCACCCGCAGGTGGGTCGGCGCGTCCGGCGGCGGCTGCCAGCGGACCAGCGTGGGGGAGAGCTGGGCCAGGCCCGACAGCCGGGCCTCGTCGGCCAGGTGGGCGGTCATGTGCCACGGCTCGTCGTCCGGGGTGCCGACGACGAGCAGGCCCCCCGGAGACCGGGTGGTCCGGAGGGCGAGGCCGAGATCGCGGGTGCGCTCCAGCCAGCCGGTCGAGGCGAGCACCTCGCGGAGCAGGTTCACCGATGCGGCGTCCATGTGGCCATCGTGCCCGACGCGCCGGTACGAGGGCGGCCGTTCCGGCCCCTTGACACGGAGTCACCTCAACGTCACGATCGGTCGACGGCGCCGTCGTCGAACGTGATCCGATCGCCGGAAGGCGGCTTCATGCACCTCCGTTCTCGCGCCATCCTGTCCGTGATCGGGGTCTTCCTCCTGCTGCCGGTCCTGGCCGGTCCCGCCCGCGCGGTCGTCGCGGGCGAGATCGTCGAAGCGCGATCCACCACGGTCTACGTGGTCCCGGGAAAACTGCTGAAGGTGCCGGTGCGCGCCTGGCACCTGCTCTACCGGTCCACCACGGCCACCGGGGAGCCGGACGTCGTGTCCGGCACGCTCCTCGTGCCCAGGACGCCGTACGCGGGCCGCCGACCGATCGTGGGATACGCCGTGGGCACCCACGGGCTGGGCGACCGGTGCGCGGCCTCCGCCGCCATGTCGAGAGGCACCGAGGCGGAGCTCGTCCTGATGAGCCTGCTGCTGGCCAAGGGCTGGGCCGTCGCCGTCACCGACTACGAGGGGCTCGGCACCCCGGGGCCGCACACGTACATGGCCGGGCTGTCACAGGGGCACGCCGTGCTCGACTCGATCAGGGCGGCCGCCCGCGTGCCCGGCGCGGACCTGTCCGCCGACGCCCCCGTCGTCGTCATGGGCTACTCCCAGGGCGGGGCGTCGGCCGCGTGGGCCGCCGAGCTCCAGCCGTCGTACGCCTCCGAGCTGCGCCTTCGTGGCGTCGCGGCGGGCGGGGTGCCGGCCGATTTGGGAGCGGTGGCCGGCCACCTCGACGGCACCGCCGAGTTCGGCCTGGCCGCCGCCGCGGGCATGGGACTCGACGCCGCCTACCCGGAGCTCCGCCTGGCCGACCACCTGACCCCCCAGGGGGCGGCCCTGTTCGCCGCGGCGGGCGACGACTGCGTGCTGCGCCTGCGGTCCCGGTTCGCCGGGCACCGGCTGTCCGACTACACGACCACCGACGTCATGAGCCTTCCCGAGTGGCGGGCGCGGCTGGCGGAGAACCGGCTCGGCGGGTCCGCGCCGCGGGCGCCGCTCTTCCTCTACCACGCCGGCCACGACGAGGTCGTCCCGTACGCCGTGGGCCGGGCCCTGCGTGAGCGCTACTGCGCGCGGGGAGCCGACGTGCTGTGGGCCCGGGTGCCCGCGCCGAGCCACGTGCTGGGCGCGGCCGAGGGAGGGCCGCTCGCGGTGGCCTGGCTGGTCTCCCGTGTCCTCGGCCTGCCCGCCGTCGGCAACTGCTGACGCGCGCCCCGGCGGGACGGGCCCGTCGCGGAGGCTGGCATCATCGATCACATGGCAGAGCACACCACGGATCTTCCCGACGTCTCGACGCTGACCATCGGCATCCTGGGCGGGACCGGCGACCAGGGCAGGGGCCTGGCCGTCCGGTTCGCGGCGGCGGGCCACACCGTGCTGATCGGGTCGCGCAGCGCGGAACGGGCCCAGCGGGCCGCCGAGGAGATCGGGGCGCGGGGCGCGGACAACGCCACCGTCGCGGCCGAGGCCGACCTGGTCATCGTCGCCGTGCCGTGGGACGGACACCGCGCCCTGCTGGAGTCCCTGCGGGAGCCGCTCACCGGCAAGATCGTGGTCGACTGCGTGAACCCGCTCGGCTTCGACAAGCAGGGCGCCTACGCGCTGCCCGTGGAGGAGGGCAGCGCCGCGCAGCAGGCCGCCGCCGTGCTGACCGGCAGCCGCGTCGTCGCGGCCTTCCACCACGTGTCGGCGTCGCTGCTGCTCGACCCGTCCGTGCCCGGGATCGATCTCGACATCCTCGTCCTGGGCGACGACCGGGAGGCGACCGACATCGTGCGGGCTCTCGCGTCCCGGATCCCCGGCGCCCGCGGCGTGTACGGGGGACGGCTGCGCAACGCCCACCAGATCGAGGCGCTGACCGCCAACCTCATCTCGATCAACCGCCGCTACAAGGCGCACGCCGGGATCCGGGTCACGGACGTCTAGCGGAATCGGGCCCGGCCGGTGACGGCCACCCGGTGATCGCCAGCGCGGCCGCGGCGGCGACGCAGGGGACGATCAGCGCGATGTGGTTCGCCCCTTCCGCGAAGGCTCCCCGCGTGGCGTACGTGCACAGCGACACCGTCCACACGGCCGCCGCCCAGGCGAAAGCGAAGATCATCGCCGGGGCGGCGAGCCGTCCCCGCACGACCGTCGCCCCCGCGAGGAGCAGGGTGAGGACGGCGTCGGGCAGCAGGAAGGGATTGCCCGCGCGGATCGCGTCCGACGTGACGAAATAGACCGCCATCACGAGTGTCAGCGCGGCCGCCACCCATCGGCTCCCCGTCGTCACCCGCCGCGTCCACGCCTCCCGTGCCGTCGCCCGCCCTGTTGTCACCGTCGGCGTCATCTCGGACTCCGTTCTCGTCGCCTGCGTCACGGCGACCCAGTCTGCGTACTCCCGGCGGGCGCGGGTAGCCGGGCAGCACGGGGGGCGCGGGCGGCCGTCCGCACCCGAGGGGGCCGGAGGAGGTGCGGTCAACCGCACCATCCCGGCGCCGGGGTGCTCAGGCGTTGAGATAGCGGAGGACGGCCAGCACCCGGCGGTGGTCGCCGGGGCTCGCGGCGAGCCCGAGCTTGCCGAAGATGCTCGTGCAGTGTTTCTCGACGGTCCGCTCCGCGACGCCCAGCCGCTCCGCGATGGCCTGGTTGGTGCGGCCCTCCGCCATCAGTGCGAGCACCTCCCGCTCCCGGCCGCTGAGCTCACGCAACGGGTCGCCGCTCCGGTCGTGCCGGCCGACCAGGTGATCGATCACGATCGGGTCGAACGCGGAGCCGCCGCCACCGACCCGGCGGACGGCCGCAGTGAACTCGGCGAGGTCGCCGACCCGGTCCTTGAGGAGGTATCCGACGCCGCCCGCGCCCTGGTCGAGCAGCTCACGGGCGTAGCTGACCCGGACGTACTGCGACAGGACCAGCACGCCGGTGCCGCGATGGGCGCGGCGGATCTCGCGGGCCGCCCGCAGCCCCTCGTCGGTGCGGGTCGGCGGCAGGCGGATGTCGACGACCGCCACGTCCGGCCGGTGCCGGGTCACCGCGTCGAGCAGAGCTGGCGAGTCCTCCACGGCCGCCACGACGGTGCACCCGCCCTCGGCCAGCAGCCGCGCGATGCCCTCGCGCAGCAGCATGTTGTCCTCGGCGATGACTACGCGCACGGCAGCACCGCCCGGATCCGCGTGCCACTCCCGGCGGCACTGTCGATCAGCAGCGTCCCGCCGCCCTCGGCGACGCGGCCGGTCAGCCCGCGCAATCCCGATCCGCGCTCGGGGTCCGCGCCGCCCCGCCCGTCGTCGCCCACCTCGACGAGCAGCCCGCCGCCGAGGGGGCCGACGGTCACGTGCGCGCGGCCCGCTCCGGCGTGCTTGACCACGTTGGCCAGGCCCTCGGCGACGACGTAGTACGCCACCGTCTCGGCCTGCTCGGGGACGGCGTCCGGGACGTCGAGCGCCAGCCGCACCGGCAGCGGGGCGAGCGCCGCGAGCTCCCGGATCGCGCCGGCGAGACCCCGCTCGCTGAGCACGGGCGGGTGGATGCCCTGGGACAGGGCGCGCAACTCGCCGAGCACGGCGAGCGCGGTCTCCTTCGCCTCGCCGACGAGCGCGAGGGCGGGGGCGGGACCTTCGCGCAGCGCCGACTCCGCCAGCCCCAGCGTCAGCGGGATGGACAGCAGGCGCTGCTGCACCCCGTCGTGCAGGTCGCGCTCCAGACGGCGGCGTTCCGTCTCCGCCGCCCGCAGGATCCGGCCGCGGGACTCCTCCAGCTCGTGCAGCCGGGCCCGCAGCTCGGCGGTGAGCCGCTCGTGGGCGAGGGCGAGCCCGGCCGCCGCGCAGGCCGCCTCCAGGAGCTCCGGGTCGTCCAGCAGTGCCGGGTCGTGCACGACCACTGCCAGCGGAGTGCTCTCGTGGTCGACCCGGGTGACCACCCTGCCGTCCTCCGGAGGCAGGCGCAGAGGCCGGCCCGCGGTGTCCACGTACCGGCCGGGGGAGTCGGGGCCGGCGCCCCGCGGCAGGTCAGGGCCGGGCGTGCGATAGCCCACCCGCAGATCCGGGTCGTGCAGCGCGCGGGCGAGGGCGCGCTCGACACCGTCGGGCCGGACGGGGCCGCGCAGCCGCACCACCAGCTCCGCGACGCCGGCCCGGTCGATCTCCCGCCGCACGAGAAGACCGGCGTACGCCAGAGGGACGGCCGCGAGCGCCAGGCGCAGCACGGGCTCGGCCCAGCCCACCGCGACGCCTCCGATCACCGCCGGTTTCAGCGTCGCGAACAGCGCGGCGGCCACCGCGGCCGCGCCGAGCACGGGCCCGGACGACCGCCGTCCGGCCGCGGAGGCGGCCCGCCCGCGGGAGATCTGGACGCCCAGCACCACCAGCCCGCTCACCACCGCGCCGCCCGTGGCGGCCGCCTGGACCGCCGTCGCCGGGATCCGGGCGCCCGCCCACTCCCACGCGCGGGCGGCGCCGAGGAGCGCGACGACGGCCACGCTCAGGTAGGCCAGCGCGGCGGCGGCCCGCCGGGGCCGGGTGGCGAGGCGGCCGGAGGGGAAGGCCAGGACGACATGGGCCAGCACCGCGGCCCACAGCCCGGCCGCCGCCGTCCGCAGGCCGGGCGGACCGGGCCACGGCGCCAGCTTCGCCAGGGCCCACAGCACGCCTACGGCGATCAGCAGCGGGCCCAGCGGACCGGCGGGGCGGCCTCGTACGGCGAGCAGCCCGGCGCCCACGAAGGCCACCGCGACGCCGGCGGCGGTCACGACGGAGATCACCTCGTGCGCCGCGCCGGGAGGGCCGAGACCGGGGAGGGGCGTGGGGACGGGCGTGGGGACGGCGTCCATGGCTTCATCCTGACCGCGGAACCCGGCCTCGGGGGGGCTCTCCGCCACCCGCGTAAACGGTTATCGGGCCCCTGATCTGACAAGTAGGACGTTATCGGTCATTCTGGTCGCCATGAGCTCCCTTCACCCGGAAACCCGTGCCGTCCACCTGCCCCGGCCCGTGATCGAGGGCAGCAGGCCGATCTCCATGCCGATCTACCAGACATCGGGCTTCGTCTTCGACGACCCGGCCGTCTTCGCCGACGGGATGGGCCGGCCCGACGGCGCGTACGTCTACGGCAGGCTGTCCAACCCCACGGTCCGGGCGCTTGAGGAGGCGGTCGCCGGGCTGGAGGGCGGGGTCGCCGCCGTCGCGACCGGCTCCGGAATGGGCGCGATCAACTCCGTGCTGCTCGCCCTGGTGTCGCCCGGCGACCACGTCGTCGCCCAGGGCCCGCTGTACGGCGGCACGGCCCACGCGCTGGCGGACCTGTCCGAGCGGTTCGGCGTGGCCGTCACCTACGTGCCCGAGGCGGACCCGGCCGCGGTCCGGGCCGCCGTCCGGCCCTCCACCCGGCTGCTGTACCTGGAGACGATCGCCAACCCGATGACCCAGGTCGCCGATCTGCCCGGCATGTGCGCGACGGCACGGGAGGCGGGCGTCGTCACCGTCGTGGACAACACCTTCGCCTCGCCCGTGCTGTGCCGCCCCATCGAGCACGGCGCGGACGTCGTCGTCCACTCCGCCACGAAGTATCTGTCCGGGCACACCGACGTCCTCGGCGGCGTCGCCGTCTTCGCGTCCGAGGAACTGCACCGCACGGTCTGGTCGTACGCGCTGGGGCTGGGGGCCACGCCGGATCCGTTCGCGGCCTGGCTGACGCTGCGCGGCATGCAGACCCTGCCGCTGCGCATGGAGCGCCACTGCGCCAACACCCGGGTGCTCGCCACCCGACTCGCCGAGCACCCGGCCGTGTCGGCGGTGCACTGGCCGGGGCTGCCGACGCATCCGTCGCACGAGCTGGCGGCGAAGCTGCTGCCCGACTTCGGCGGCGTCTTCTCCTTCGACCTCGCGGGCGGGCGCGGGGCGGGCGAGGAGTTCATGCGGCGGGTACGGCTGGCGCTGCTCGCGCCGTCGCTCGGCGGGGTGGAGACGCTCATCCTCCATCCCGCCACGACGTCGCACCGGTCGCTGGACGCCGACGCGCTCGCGGCGGCCGGCATCGGCGAGGGAACGGTCAGGGTGGCCGTCGGCATCGAGCATTCCGAGGATCTGTGGGCCGACTTCCGTCAGGCCCTCGACGGGCTCGCCGGGCTCGACGGGGCCTGACCGTCCCGCGCCGGCCGCGCCGATCCGGGGCGGCCGGCGGCGCTCAGCGGTAGCTGTGCTCGCGGGTGGGGAACGCCCCCGAGACGACCTCGTCGGCGAACGCCCGGATCGCCCGGTCCATCTCGCCGGCGAGGTCGAGGTACCTCTTGACGAACTTGGCGGGCTCGGGGGTGAGACCCATGAGGTCCTGCCAGACGAGGACCTGCGCGTCGGTGTACGGCCCGGCGCCGATGCCGATCGTGGGGATGCTCAGCGAGGTCGTCACCCGCTGGGCCAGGTCCTCCGGAACGCACTCGAGCACCAGGGCGAACGCGCCCGCGTGCTGCAGGGCCTTGGCGTCGGCCATCAGCTCGTCGCCCGCCTGGCCGCGTCCCTGCACCCGGTAACCACCGAGGGCGTTGACCGACTGAGGGGTCAGGCCGAGGTGGGCGATGACGGGTATGCCCGCCGACACGAGCAGCTCGACCTGCGGCAGCACCCGCTGGCCGCCCTCCAGCTTCACCGCGTGCGCGCCCGCCTCCTTCATGAAGCGGGCCGCCGTCTCCAGGGCCTGCTGCGGAGAGGCCTGGTAGGAGCCGAACGGCAGATCGGCGACGACCATCGCGCGGGACGAGCCGCGGACGACGGCGGCGGTGAGCGGGATCAGGTCGTCGGTCGTGACGGGCAGGGTCGAGTCGTAGCCGTAGACGACCATGGCGGCCGAGTCGCCGACGAGCATGACGGGGATCCCGGCCTCGTCGAAGACCCTGGCGGTCATCGCGTCGTAGGCCGTCACCATCGGCCACTTCTCGTGCCGTTCCTTCGCGGCCGCGATGTCGCGGACGGTGACTCTGCGGCCCGAACGGCCGCCGTACAGGGCGGTCGTGGTGGCGGTGGACGTACCGGACATGGATGGAACCGGCACAGTGGAAACAGAGGACATGGCTACCTCCAGGCCTCGTGGCGCCCCTATGGCGTCCCCGGACATTCAGATCATCGCATGCCGTCAAGGGCAGCGACACCCCTGTCCCCGGCGAGCGATCCGGCCTGGTGAGACGCCTGCCGGGCCCCGCGATCAGGGCCCCGGGATTACGCCGGGTGGTCCCGTTCCGTCCACCACCCGGTCACCCGGCCCTCGCGCCGGGGTGCGGTAATTGAGTGGCGGAACTGTCGGTGCCACCCGGCACAATGCCGTGCGGAGGTGAGCGAGACGATGGCGATCGAGCCCTATCGGCGGGTCCTGGCCCTGCCGGGCATGCGGGCGTTGCTGCTCGTGGGCCTGATCGCGCGCGTCCCGCTGACCGGAACCGGCATCACGCTGACCCTGCACGTCGTGGGCGACCTGCGGCTCGGGTTCCTGCAGGCGGGCCTGGTCGGGGCGGTGAGCATGGGCGGCTCCGCGCTCGGCTCGCCGATCGCCGGCAGGTTCGTCGACCGCAGCGGCCTGCGGCCGGTGCTCGCGGCGACGACCGCGGCGCAGGCGGCCTTCTGGTGCGCGGCGCCCCATCTGCCCTACCAGGCGCTGCTGGCGGGCTCGCTCGTGGCCGGGGTCCTCAGCCAGCCGGTGTTCGGCGCGATCCGGCAGTGCGTCGCGGCCCTGGTGCCGCAGGCCGACCATCGGACCGGGTTCGCGCTCGACTCCATGGCGGTGGAGGTGTCGTACATGGTGGGGCCCGCCCTCGCGGTGGCGTCCGTCACCGCGTTCGGCGCGCCGGCGACCATGTACGGCGTGGCGGCCGGGCTCGTGGGCGCGGGGCTGGGCCTGTTCCTGCTGAACCCGCCGACCAGGACCGAGGCCGAGTCCGCGGAGCGGGAGGCCGTGCCGCGCCGCCAGTGGCTCCGCCCGGGGCTGATCATGCTGCTGGGCCTGGCGGCGGGGCTGACGTTCGTGCTCACTGCGACGGAGCTGTCCCTGGTGGCCACCCTCAGGCTCGACGGCGCCACCGAGTGGACGGGCCTGGTGGTCGCCCTGTGGGGCGGCTACTCGATGATCGGTGGATTCGTCTACGGCGGCCTCAGCCGGGGGCTGTCCCCGCTGCTGCTGATCGGCGGCCTGGGCGCCGCCACCATGCCGGTGGGCCTGGCGCACGGCGGATGGTGGTGGCTCTGCCTGGCGGTGGTTCCGTGCGGGCTGCTCTGCGCTCCCGCCCTGTCGTCCACCGTCGACGCGGTCAACCGGAGGGTTCCCGCGTCCGCCCGCGGTGAGGCGATGGGCCTGCACGGCACCGCCCTGACCATGGGGGTGGCCGCCGCGGGCCCGCTCGCCGGCGCCGTCGTCGACGGTTACGGGCCCGGCTGGGCCTTCGCGGCGTCGGGGGCTCTGGTGGCGCTCCTCGCGCTCGCGGCGACCCCGTTCCGGCGCGTCCTGAGCCCGCCCGCGGTGCCCGGCCCCGTTGTGGCCGGCGGAGACCTGGCCGGCGGAGACCTGGCCGGTGGCGGCACGGCCGGCGGCGACGCGACCCGTGGAGAGACGGCGGCCGTCGGCGGCGCCGTGCTCGCGGACTCAGCGCGGTCCTGACCGGCCCGTACGGCCGGCGGACGGTCACCGCGCGAGAGTGATCGGCATTGCGAAACGAGTCTGTTGCGTATCGAAATAAAAAGCGCTACGCTCGCGTTGCGAAACAACATCGTATCGAAATTTCTGGGGGGTCAGTGGAAGCGCACACCGGTCACCCACGCCGTTGGCAGGTCCTCGGCGTGATGGTGTTCAGCCTGTTGGCGGTCGTGCTTGACAACACCATTCTCAACGTGGCGATCAAGACGATCGCCGATCCCGTCCACGGCCTGGGTGCCACCCAGAGCGAGCTCGAGTGGGCGATGAACAGCTACACCCTGGTCTTCGCCGGCCTGCTGTTCACCTTCGGGGTGCTCGGCGACCGGTACGGCCGCAAGAAGATGCTCATGACCGGCATGGTCCTGTTCGGCCTCGCATCCCTGGCGAGTGCCTACGCGCAGGACCCGATGCAGCTGATCGGAGCACGGGCGCTGATGGGCCTGGGCGGCGCCGCGATCATGCCGGCGACCCTGGCGATCATCTCGAACGTCTTCCCGATCCACGAGCGGGGCAAGGCCATCGGCATCTGGGCGGGCGGCGTCGGCATCGCCGTCGCGATCGGCCCGATCACCGGCGGCATCCTGCTCGAGCATTTCTGGTGGGGCTCGGTCTTCCTGGTCAACGTGCCGATCGTGCTGATCAGCCTGGCGCTCATCGGCGGCCTGGTGCCCGACTCCAAGGACCCCAACCGCGCCGCCCTCGACCCCGTCGGCGTGCTGCTTTCGATCATCGGCCTGGTGAGCCTCGTCTACGGCATCGTGAAGATCAGCGACCTCGGCACCGTCGCCGACGCCTCGGTCCTCGTGCCGACGCTGGTGGGCCTGGCCATCCTGGCCGCCTTCGTCTGGTACGAGTCGCGGATCGATCACCCCGCCTTCGACGTCCGCAACTTCCGCAACGCGGGCTTCTCCACCGCCATCGCCGCGGTCGGCCTGGTCTTCTTCTCGGCCATGGGCGTGATGTTCTTCCTGGCCTTCTACTGGCAGATCGTCCGCGGCTACACCCCGCTCCAGTCCGGCGCGCTGGTGCTGCCGTTCGCGGCCTCCCAGTTGATCTTCGCTCCGCAGAGCGCGAAGATGGTGCAGAAGTACGGCGCTCGGATGGTGGGCACGGTGGCGATGCTCGTGATCACGCTGGCCCTGGCGGCCTACGCCCTGATCGACGTGAACACCCCGGTGTGGCTGATCCTCGTGCTCGGTTTCGTCCAGGGCGCGGCGATGGCCAACATCATGCCGCCGGCGACCACCGCCATCATGAACGCGCTGCCCAGGGAGAAGGCCGGTGTCGGCTCCTCCATGAGCAACGTCGTGCGCCAGGTCGGCGGCACGCTGGGCATCGCCATCCTCGGCGCGGCCCTGTCGGCCAGCTACCGCAACGGCATGGAGGGCAAGGTGACGGCTCTGCCCGAGCAGCTCCGCCAGGTGGTGACGGAGTCGATCTCGGGGGCGGCCGGGGTCGCCCAGCAGCTCGGCGCCCGCGGCGCCGCGGTGATGAACGCGGCGAACGACGCCTTCGTCTCGGGCATCCACTGGGCCGCCCTCGGATCTGCCGTGGTGGCCCTCATCGGCACCCTCGTCGTGGCACGCTGGATGCCGGGCAAGACGACCGGGCAGGCCCCGGTCGCGCAGGAGGAAGTGCAGAAGGAATCAGCGGTAGTGTGAGCGGGCGATGAGCATGCAGCAGACGGCTGAGGGAATGACCCGCCCAGCGGGCCGGCCCCGGAGCGAGAAGGCGGAGAAGGCCATCATCGACGCCACCCTCGACCTGCTCGGTGAGGGCATCGGGGTGTCGGAGCTGTCGATCGAGGCGATCGCCGCCCGGGCCGGTGTCGGTAAGACGACGATCTATCGCCGCTGGTCCAACAAGGAGGACCTGGTGGTCGACGCGATGGCCACCCTCAAGCCGCCGATCCCGCTGCCGCAGGGTGCGTCCGTGCGGGAGAGCCTGGTCACCTACCTCAAGGTGATCGCCGAGGAGTCTCGCCACCAGCGGACCCGCTGCATCATGAACATCGCGCTGAGCGATCCGGAC
Organism: Microbispora oryzae; assembly: GCF_017896165.1. Classification (GTDB taxonomy): domain Bacteria; phylum Actinomycetota; class Actinomycetes; order Streptosporangiales; family Streptosporangiaceae; genus Microbispora; species Microbispora oryzae. The sequence goes on along the minus strand of NZ_JAFCNB010000001.1, from coordinate 409,616 downwards.
CGGCACCCGAGGCTGGCCGAGCGGTTCCGGGAGGTCGCCCTGGAACCGCGGCGGGAGATCGTCCGCGCCATCCTCGCCAAGGGCATCGAGACCGGCGAGCTGCGCGGCGACCTCGATGTGGACATCGCGATGGCGATCATCAGCGGTGCCATGATGTGGCAGACGAAGTGGGTCTGGCCGGGCGAGGCCACCGAGGCGCGGCTGCCCGAGCGGATCGTCGAAGAGGCGCTCAAGGGCTTCCGGCAGCGAGCCGCGGAGAACTGATCGGCACAGGACGGGGCCGCTGGTGGTATTCCCACCGGCGGCCCCGTCGCGCGTCCCGGCGTCAGGTGAGCGACTCGCGCCAGCGGTTGGTGATCGGGAGCCGGCGGTCGCGGCCGAAGTTCTTCGGGGTGATCTTGGGCCCCGGCGGATACTGCCGGCGCTTGTACTCGGCGAGGTCGACCAGCCGGATGACCTTGGTCACCAGCTCGGGGTCGTGGCCGGCGGCGATCAGGTCGTCGCGGCCCATGTCCCGCTCCACGTAGTCGCGCAGGAGCGGGTCGAGCACCTCGTACGGCGGGAGCGAGTCGGTGTCCCGCTGGTCCGGCCGCAGCTCGGCGCTCGGCTCCTTGGTGATGGAGTTCTCCGGGATGGGCGGCGTCCCCGGCTGGGCGTTCCGCCACCGCGACAGGTCCCACACCACGCTCTTGAGCACGTCCTTGATCGGCGCGTAGCCGCCGGCCGAGTCGCCGTAGAGGGTGGAGTAGCCGGTGGCGAGCTCGCTCTTGTTGCCCGTGGTGAGGACCAGATGGCCGTGCTCGTTCGACAGGCTCATCAGCAGCATGCCGCGCACGCGGGCCTGCAGGTTCTCGGCCGCCAGCCCGTGCAGCTCGATCTCCTTCTCGAACGCCGCGACGATGTCGGCGATGGGCACGACCCTGCTGTTCAGCCCCTGCCGCCGCACCAGCTCCTCGGCGTCGGCGACCGAGTGCGCGGAGGAGTGGCGGGACGGCATGAGGACCACGTGCACCCGCTCGGGCCCGATGGCGTCGGACGCGATGGTGGCGGTCAGCGCGGAGTCGATGCCGCCGGACAGGCCGAGGATCACCGAGCGGAAGCCGTTCTTGGCGACGTAGTCACGCACGCCCAGGACCAGGGCCGCGTAGATCTCGGCCAGGTCGTCGAGCCGTTCGGCCACGACCGGGGCCACCGGTTCGTACGGCGGGAGCGGCTCAGCCGACAGCAGCAGCCGGTCGACGGTGATGACCGTGCCGTCGAGCGCGTCCACCGGGAGCTCGCCGAGCTCGCCCGCGGCCTCCGGCAGGTCGAGGTCGGTGACCAGCAGGTGCTCCCTGAACTGGGGCGCCCGGGCCACCAGCTCCCCGGAGGCGTCCACGACCAGCGAGTCACCGTCGAAGACCAGCTCGTCCTGGCCGCCGACCATGTTCACGTAGGCGAGCGCGCAGCCCGCCTCTCTGGCCCGCCGGGCGCACAGCTCCAGCCGCACGTCGTCCTTGTTGGTCTCGTACGGCGAGCCGTTCGGCACGACCAGGAGCCCGGCGCCGGCCCCGGCGACGACGGACACCGGCCCCCCCTCCTGCCACAGGTCCTCGCAGACGGCGAGGGCCACGTCGACCCCGTGCAGGCGGAAGATCGGCAACCTGTCGCCACGGATGAAGTAGCGGTACTCGTCGAAGACCCCGTAGTTGGGCAGGTGGTGCTTGGCCGACCTGACGGCCACGCCGCCCCGGTGGAGAACGGCGGCGGCGTCGAGAGGGGAGCCCTTGGGCTGGCCGACGCGGGGGGCGAGGTCGGCGCGGTCGAGATAGCCGACCACCACCGCGAGGTCGCCGAGCCCCTCGTCCGCGAGCCGCGCCGCCACCGCCGACAGGGTGGAGACGGAGGCCTCCACGAACGACGACCGGAGCGTCAGGTCCTCGGCGGGATAGCCGGTCAGGTAGAGCTCGGGGAAGACCACGAGGTGGGCGCCGCGCTCGGCGGCCCGGTGCGTCCACTCGACGAGCCTGTCGGCGTTGCCGGAGATGTCACCGACGACCGGATTGGTCTGGGCGAGAGCGATACGCAGTTGAGGCACGGGACCACCCTAAGCCGTCCCCCTATTTGTCGTCAAAGCGACGATAAGGGGTGATGTGACGTCAGGACTCGGAGTGAGCCGCCTGTTCCGCGGCGGCGGCCCGCCTGCGCACGGCCGGCCCGAGGACGAGCAGCCCCGCCGCAGCCAGCAGCCCGAGACCGCAGGTGACCGGCCACACCACCGAGGGCGAGACGGCGAGCAGCCGGGTCCCCAGCAGGGGCGCGAGGAGGCCACCGGCCGACCAGGCCAGGCCGTACGCGCCGGAGTAGCGGCCGCGCAGGTGGGCGGGGGCGAGGGAGGCGACGATCGCTCCGGGGATGCCCGCGGTGAAGATCTCGCCGACGGTCCAGACGCCGACGGTGAGGGCGTAGCCGGCCGTCGTCGAGACGAGGGCGGTCAGCCCGAGCCCCACGGCCACGAGCACGAAGCCGCCCGCCAGCGTCCGGAACGGGTCGCGCCGGGACACCCAGGAGTTGGTGAGCGGCTGCACCAGCACGATCAGCACGCCGTTGACGGCCATCGCGACGCCGTACGCGCCGGGCGTCAGGCCCCCTCCCGTCATGGCGAGCGGCAGCGTGGTGTAGGCCTGCAGGTAGACCAGCGCGTACCCGAAGCTGATCAGCACGAACACGGCCATGGGCCGGTCGCGGAACACGGCGGCGAATCCGCCCTCCTGCCGCTCCTCGCGCGCGGGCCGCCGCTCGGGGATCGCCCGCCACACCAGCACCCCGAAGACGAGGGAGGTGATCGCGTCCACCCAGAAAAGGACGGTGAAGCCCGACCGGACCAGCCAGCCCCCGCTGACCATGGCGACGGCGAAGCCGAGGTTGATGGCCCAGAACAGCAGCCCGTACGCCCGGGGCCGGTCGTCCGGCGACACCAGGTCGGCGACGAGCGCCTGGGACGCCGGGCGGTAGGCGTCCACCACGACACCCAGCACGAGCATCGCCACGACGATGCCGGCCAGGCTCGTCGTGTAGCCGAGGGCGACGAAGGTGACCGCCGTCGCCGTCATCCCGCCGGTCAGGGTCACCCGGCGCCCGAAGCGGTCGGTCAGCCAGCCGGCGACCGGCTGCGACAGCAGCGAGCCCGCGCCGAACGTCGTCATCACGAGCCCGGCGGCGGCGAGGGACATGCCGCGCGCCTGGGTGAGGTAGATGCCGATGAACGGCTCCACCATCGTGCCGAGGCGGTTCACGAGGGTGCCGGCGAACAGCACCCAGAACGCGCGGGGCAGCCCGCCGAGCCGCGATTGGAGGAATCCTGGTCTCTCGATCACCGTGGTCACGAGGCCACCCTTGGACACCCGCCTCCCGGCATGCCAATGTTTTAGCGAGAGCTGAAGGGTCGGGGGGTTCCGTGGCGGTGGAGTGGCGGTTCACGCCGGACGACGTGGCGCGGCTGCGGTTCGCGTTCTCCCCGTTGTGGGAGCTGGTCACCAGTCTCCGGGTGCTGCGGTCCCCGGCCCGTCACTCGCTGCACCTGCCCTGGATCCGGACCGTGCGACCGCGCCTTCGCGGGCTCGACCTGACCGAGCTGTTCGCCCTCGTGCCGGTCGCCGGCTACATGCCCGACTTCCTGACGCCGCCGCCGGACACGCCGCTGCCCGACTTCGGCGCCGAGCTGGAGCGGGTGCGGCGGACCGACCCGCTGATCGCGGCCGACGAGGTGGCCTGGGTGCCCGGAGCGGACCCCGCGGCGCTCGCGCGGTTCAGGGACGACCCCGCCGAGGGCGTCCGCCGGGTGACCGACCGGCTGGGGGAGTACTGGACCGTCGCGTTCGAGGAGTCGTGGCCGCGCGTCCGGGCGCTGCTGGAGGCCGATGTGATGTGGCGCTCCCGGCGGCTGGCGGCCGGCGGGGTGCGTGAGCTGTTCGCCGACCTCCACCCCTCGATCGGCTGGCACGGCGACCGGCTCGTGACGGCGAAGCGGCACTCGTACGCCGGCGACATCGGAGGGGAGGGCCTGGTGCTCGTGCCGAGCGCGTTCACCTGGCCGGACGTCCTGGTGATGTACGAGCCGTACCAGCCGATGATCGGCTACCCGGCCCGCGGCGTCGGCGCGCTGTGGTCGCAGGGGTCGCCCTGCACGCCGAGGGCGCTGTCGGCGCTGCTGGGCCGTACCCGCGCGCAGATCCTGACGGCCCTGGACGAGCCGGGCTCGACCACCGGCCTCGCCCGGCGGCTGGATCTGACGCCCGGCGCGGTCAGCCAGCACCTCACGGTGCTGCACGATGGGGGCCTGGTGACACGGCAGCGGCTCGGCCGGGAGGTCCTCTACCGGCGGACCGCGATGGGCGACGCGCTCGCCCTCGGGCCCGACCGCGCGCGGGCCCGGGTCGCGCCGGGGCAGTGAGGTGTCTCACGCCAGGTGGAGGCGACCTCACACCCCCTCGTAACCCCTGTGAAACACACGAAGGGCACACTGGTAAGTGCCCAGACCTGTATTCCCGAGAGGTACGCCTTGGACCGCCAGCAGGAGTTCGTCCTCCGTACGCTCGAAGAGCGAGACATCCGGTTCATCCGGCTGTGGTTCACCGACGTGCTCGGCTTCCTCAAGTCCGTGGCGATCGCGCCCGCGGAGCTGGAGGGCGCCTTCGCCGAGGGGATCGGTTTCGACGGCTCGTCCATCGAGGGCTTCTCCCGCGTGTACGAGTCCGACATGCTGGCCAAGCCCGACCCGGCCACCTTCCAGATACTGCCGTGGCGCAGTGAGTCGCCGGGCGCCGCCCGCATGTTCTGCGACATCCTGATGCCGGACGGCTCCCCGTCGCACGCCGACCCCCGGTGGGTGCTGAAGCGCACCCTCGCGAAGGCGGCCGACATGGGCTTCACCTTCTACACGCATCCCGAGGTCGAGTTCTTCCTGCTGCGGCAGCGGCCGGAGAAGGGCGAGCGGCCCCTGCCCATAGACGAGGGCGGCTACTTCGACCACACACCGCACAGTGCCGGGCACGACTTCCGGCGCAACGCGATCATGATGCTGGAGTCGATGGGCATCTCGGTGGAGTTCAGCCACCACGAGGGCGCCCCCGGCCAGCAGGAGATCGACCTGCGCTACGCCGACGCGCTCACCACGGCCGACAACATCATGACGTTCCGCCTGGTCATGAAGGAGGTCGCGCTGGAGCAGGGCGTGTGGGCCTCGTTCATGCCCAAGCCGTTCACCGACTACCCCGGCTCCGGCATGCACACCCACATGTCGCTGTTCGAGGGCGACAGGAACGCCTTCTACGAGCCCGGCGCCGACTACCAGCTCTCCAAGATCGGCCGGTCGTTCATCGGCGGGCTGCTGCGGCACGCCCCCGAGATCACCGCCGTCTGCAACCAGTGGGTGAACTCCTACAAGCGGCTGTGGGGCGGCGCGGAGGCGATCGCCGGGGCCGGCGGTGAGGCGCCCGCGTACGTCTGCTGGGGCCACAACAACCGGTCCGCGCTGGTCCGGGTGCCCATGTACAAGCCGCACAAGGGCGGCTCGACCCGGATCGAGTTCCGCTCGCTCGACTCCTCGTGCAATCCCTACCTCGCCTTCGCGGTCATCCTGGCCGCCGGCCTCAAGGGCATCGAGCAGGGGTACGAGATGCCGGCGGGCGCCGAGGACGACGTGTGGGCGCTGACGTCGGCCGAGCGGCGCGCGCTCGGCATCCAGCCGCTGCCGCAGTCGCTCGACGAGGCCATCGCGGCGATGGAGCACAGCGAGCTGGTCGCCGAGACGCTCGGCGAGCACGTCTTCGACTACTTCCTGCGCAACAAGCGGACCGAGTGGCAGGAGTACCGCCGTCAGGTCACCGAGTTCGAGCTCGGCCGCTACCTGCCGGTCCTGTGAACCACCGGTAGCGCGCCTTCCCCGGCCGGTGGACGTCACCGGCCGGGCCGCCGCCTCATCGGCCGGGTCTGCCGCGCGCCGTGCGTGCGGGCCCGCCCGGACGGGCGGATGGCGTCATGGCGGCGTTACAGTCCGCTAATGATCCTGACACTCCCGCATGTTTTTCTGATGTCCTGCCAGGAACAGTAAAATCGGCCTGCGTGTTAGGTCGTTTACTGACGAGCTTTTCGGCATGTGACATGGGGAGGGGCGTATCTCTATGAGGACGGCTGCGGGGTTGCAGACCGTTTTGACCGTGCCCAGGCGTTTCCGGGGTCCGGAGGGAATCGCCAACGGCGGATGGATAGCGGGCACCCTGGCGGGGGCCCTCGCGGGGGGCGCGCACGACACCCCCATCGAGGTCACCCTGCACGCGCCGGTCCCATTGGAGACCGAGCTGGCCGTCGACCATGTCGGCAACACGGTCGTGCTGCGCCGCGACGAGCGGCACCTGGTGGAGGCCATCCCCGTGGCGGAGACGCTGGAGCCGCCGCCGTTCGTGCCGTTCACCGACGCCGCCCGCGCGGAGGCCGGCTTCCCCGGCCGTCACAGCGAGGCGATCGCCGGCTGCTTCGCCTGCGGGGTGCGTGAGCCCGGCGACGGTCTGCGGATCTTCCCCGGCCCCGTCGAGGGCACCGACCTCGTGGCGGCCGGCTGGCGGGTGCCGTACGGGGTGACGGACGACCAGGGGGTGGTGCCCGACTCCATCGTCTGGGCCGCCCTCGACTGCGTCACGGGCTGGGCGCATCACCCCGGCTGCGCGTCCCCCCACCCGGTCGAGTCGGCCCTGCTCGGCCGGCTGACGGGGCAGATCTTCCGGCGCGTCTACCCGATGGGGTCCTACTCCGTCGTCGGCCGCGCGGTGGGCCGCGAGGGCCGCAAGCTGTTCGGCGTGAGCGCCGTCTACGAGCTCGACGGCACCCTGGTCGCGGCCGCCCGGGCCACCTGGATCACCCCGCGTCCGTAGCCGCGCCTCCGTCGTCCCCGGAGTCCTCGTCGCCCCTGGCGGCCTCGCCGGTGAGGCGGGCCGCCACGAGGGCCGCGCATCGGGGGTCGAACAGGATCGTGTAGTGGTTGCAGTCGCCGACGACCTCGTCCCGCAGCGCGGGCAGGCGGTCCCGCCACCGCGCGGCGAGGTCGTCGGGCAGGAACCCGATCGGCTGGTCGAGCAGCCCCCGCGGGGCCCGGAGCAGGATCAGGGGCGAGCGGATCGCCTCCAGCGCGGCGGCGACGTCCGCTCCCCGGGTCAGCAGCCAGCGGTGGTCCTGCCGTACGGCCTCCTCGACGGCACGGGAGCGGATCGCGTCAGCCGGTCCCGCGGCGTCGTAGCGGACGTACTCCTCGACAGCGGGCGTCCAGTGATCCGCGAGGGCGGGATGGGCCCGGAAGAAGCCGACGTAGGCCGCCACGCCGGGGAAGGTCCGACGCAGCCGCTGCACCGCCGGGCCGAGCGTGCGCTCCAGCGCCTCGTCGGAGTCGAGGCCGGGCGCGACCGGCAGCGGCAGGCCACCGTCGGCCAGCACCACGCGGGCGTAGTCCCGCCGGGCGGCGTGCATCACGGCCACGTAGGCGCCCAGCGAATGGCCGGTCAGCACGCTCGTGGAGTCGGCGCCGACGTGCTCGGCCACCAGTTCGAGGTCGTCCGCGTGCCGGTCCACGCCGTACGGGCCGGGGAGACCGGCGCTGTGCCCGCGCCCGCGCAGGTCGGCGGCGACCAGCGACCATCCGGGCGGCAGCGCGGCGGCGACGGCGCCCCACGCCATCAGGGAGGCGGTCGTGCCGTGCGTCGCGATGATCAGGCGGGAGCCCTCGCCGAACCGCGCGATGCGCATCCGCCCGCCGGGAACGGCGACCTCGTCAATCCTCATGATTGCGGACTTTACGGGATAACCCACCTGCCTCTCTCTCATGTCGTCTCCCTAAGCTCGGCCCATGCGCACTGTCGTGGTGATCGAGCACGAGGCCGAGGCGGGCCTCGGATTCTTCGAGGGATGGCTGGCGGCCGCGGGGATCGCGTGCCGGGTCGTCCGGCCGTACCTCGGGGAGCCGGTCCCGGGGCGGGCGGGGGACGGACTGGTCGTCCTCGGAGGCGCCGCGTCGGCCTGGGACGACGAGGGCTACGGCTGGCTGCCCGCGACCAGGGACCTCATGGCCGGGGCCGTCGAGGAGGGCGTTCCGACTCTGGGGATCTGCCTGGGAGCCCAGCTCATGACCCTGGCCTGCGGCGGCGCGGTAGAGCCGGGGACGGCGGGCCCCGAGATCGGCGCCGGGGAGATCAGGCCGCTCCCGGCGGCCGCGGACGACCCCCTCTTCTCCGCGCTGCCGCCCGGCCCGCTGCCCGCCGTGCAGTACCACTACGACGCGATGACCAGGCTGCCGGACGGCGCCATGCGGCTGGCCGGCAGCCCGCGCTACCCCAACCAGGCGTACCGGCTCGGCGCCGCCGCCTGGGCCGTCCAGTTCCACCCCGAGGCGACGGCGGAGATCTTCGTCTCCTGGACCGGCACGAGCGATCTCGGCCCGGAGCTGATCGAGGAGCTGAACGCCGGGGTGAAGGAGGCGGAGGCGGAGATGGCGGCGGCCTGGCGGCCGCTGGCCGAGGCCTTCGCCGCCGTCGTCGCCTCCCGCCCGGTGACCGGTGACCGCTGAGCCGTACGGCCGATGACGGCGGCGTGAACGACGGGCAACGTGTGCGCGCCGCGCAAGGTGCGCGGGCAATCCGCGTGATGTAACGATTACGCAGAGAAACCGCTAAGGACTGCGACGAGGTCACGGGCTACCGTGTGCGATGTGCTCCACCGGCACGTCCGACCCCATGCGGACGGCCGGGGAGCACACCAGGCGACAGCGGCGGCGCCCGTCAGTGGCGTCAGTGAGGAGCGGTCCCCGCGGGGGGCCGATCTCTGCGAGGAGGCTTCCGCCCCATGTGTACCTTTACTGGGAAGGCCTGTCTCGGGGGGCCGACGTGATCGACGTCGGGCTGGAGGAAGGAACGGTGAACGCCGCGCCGCGCATTCAGACGACAGCCGGGCGCCTGGCGGCCCTGGGGTTCGCCGACGGCGCACGCGCCGAACGCCTGCTCGACGAGCTCGGGCCTGAGGCGGTCGGCGACTTCGCGCTGCTCGACGACCTGGTCGGCGCCGCCGACCCCGATCTGGCGCTCATGTCGCTGGCCCGCCTCGTCGAGCGGGATCCGAGTGTACTCGGGGCGTTCCGCGCCGAGCCGGGGCTGCGTCGCAGGCTGCTCGGCGTTCTCGGACTGAGCGCCGCGCTGGGCGATCACGTGGTCAGGCACCCCGAGTGCATCGCCGTGCTGGCCGCCGCGGACCGGCCCGCTGAACGGGAGCTGCGGGACGACCTGCTGCTCGCGGTCGGCGCCGATCCCGCGGCGGCGGAACCCGTGGCGGGCGGCGCGACCCTGGAGACCGCGGAACCCGCCGTCGCCGGGCCCGCGATGGAGGCGCTGAGGATCGCCTACCGGACCCGCCTGCTGCAGCTCGCGGGGCGCGACGTGACCGGGCGGGCCACACTCGCCGAGACCGCGGCGGCGCTCGCCGACCTCGCCTCGGCCGCCCTCGACGCCGCCCTGGCGATCGCGCGGGCCGAGGTCGCCGACGCGGGCGACGTCCGGCTCGCCGTCATCGGCATGGGCAAGTGCGGCGCCCGGGAGCTCAACTACATCTCCGACGTCGACGTGATCTTCGTGGCGGAGCCGAGAGACGGGGTCGACGAGACCAAGGCGCTGCGCACGGGCACCCGCCTCGCGCAGGGCATGATGCGCGCGTGCTCCACCAGCACGCCGGAGGGCTCGCTGTGGGAGGTGGACGCCAACCTGCGGCCCGAGGGCAAGATGGGCCCACTCGTCCGCACCCTGGAGAGCCACCTCGCCTACTACCGCCGCTGGGCCAAGACCTGGGAGTTCCAGGCGCTGCTGAAAGCGCGGCCGGTCGCGGGCGACGCCGAGCTCGCCGAGGCGTACGTCGGCGCGGCGAACGAGCTGGTCTGGCAGGCGGCGGCCCGGCCCAACTTCGTCGAGGACGTCCAGGCGATGCGCCGGCGGGTCGAGGCCCACGTGGCGGCCGGCGAGGCGGACCGGCAGATCAAGCTGGGCCCCGGCGGTCTGCGGGACATCGAGTTCGCCGTCCAGCTCCTCCAGCTCGTGCACGGCCGCGGCGACCCGCTGCTGCGGCGCCGCGCGACGCTGTCGGCGCTGGCGGCCCTGTCGAGGGGCGGATACGTCGGGCGCGACGACGCCAAGGCGCTGGCCGAGGCGTACACGTTCCTGCGCCAGGTCGAGCACATGCTCCAGCTGCACCGGCTCCGCCGCACCCACGTCGTCCCCGCGGACACCGCCGAGCTGCGCCGGATCGGCCGCGGCCTCGGCATGACCACCGACCCGGTGGGCGAGTTCACCACGACGTGGAAGCGGCACGCCCTGGAGGTGCGGCGGCTGCACGAGAAGCTCTTCTACCGTCCGCTGCTGCAGGCCGTCGCCCGGCTGCCGGAGTCGGAGACGCGGCTGTCCGCGGCCGCGGCGACCGCCCGGCTTGAGGCGCTCGGGTACGCCGACCCCGAGGGCGCGCTCCGCCACATCGCCGCCCTGACCAGCGGAGTCTCCCGGCGCGCGGCCATTCAGCGCACCCTGCTGCCGGTCATGCTGGCCTGGTTCGCCGACGCGCCCGACCCGGACGCCGGCCTGCTCGGCTTCCGCCAGGTCAGCGACAAGCTCGGCGGCACCCCCTGGTATCTGCGGCTGCTGCGCGACGAGACCGCCGTCGCCGAGCGGCTGGCCCGCCTGCTCGGCACCAGCCGCTACGTCACCGGTTTACTGCTGCACGCCCCGGACGCTGTCGGGATGCTGGGCTCACCGGCCGAGCTCGCCGTACGACCGGCCGCGACGCTGGCGGCGGAGGCCGCCGCCGCTGTCGCCCGCCACGGCGAGGACACGGAGAAGGCCGTGGCGGCGGTGCGCGCGCTGCGCCGCAGGGAGCTGTTCCGCACGGCCTGCGCCGACCTGTCCGGCCTGATCGACATCGAGGAGGTCGGCCAGGCGCTGTCGGCGCTGAACGACGTGACGATCCAGGCGGCCCTCGACGCGGCCATCAACAAGATCGCGGTGGAGCGCCGGACGGGGACGTTCCCGACCAGGATCGCCGTGATCGCGATGGGCCGGCTGGGCGGGCTGGAGAGCTCCTACGCGAGCGACGCCGACGTCATGTTCGTGCACGCGCCGCTGCCCGGCGTCGCCGAGCGAGAGGCCACCGACGCGGCGCACGCCGTGGCGGAGGAGACCAGGCGGCTGCTCGCGCTGCCCGCCCCCGACCCGCCGCTGAAGATCGACGCCGGGCTCCGGCCCGAGGGACGGCAGGGCCCGCTGGTGCGCACGATCGCCTCCTACAAGGCCTACTACGGCCGCTGGTCGTCGCACTGGGAGGCGCAGGCCCTGCTGCGCGCCCGCTTCTGCGCCGGGGACAGGGAGCTCGGCCGGGCCTTCGTCGAGACGGTCGACCCGCTGCGGTATCCCCCGGACGGCATCTCCCGCGACGCGGTGCTGGAGATCCGCAGGCTCAAGGCCCGCATGGAGGCCGAGCGGCTGCCCCGCGGCGCCGATCCCACCCTGCACACCAAGCTCGGCAGGGGCGGCCTCACCGACGTCGAGTGGGTGGCCCAGCTCCTCCAGCTCAGGCACGCGGGAGCCGTACCCGCCCTGCGGACCACGCGCACGGTCGAGGCGCTGCGGGCCGCGGCGGGGGAGGGGCTGCTCGACCCGGCGGACGAGGCGGTGCTGTCCGAGGCGTGGCTGTTCGCGTCGCGGATCAGGGACGCCATCATGCTGGTCCGGGCGCGGGCCGCCGACAGCATCCCCGGCGTGGTCAAGGAACGGACGATGCTCGCCCGCGCGCTCGGATATCCGCCGGACGGCTCGGAGGACTTCGTCGACGACTACCGGCGGGTCACGCGCCGGGCCAGGGCGGTGGCCGAACGGGTCTTCTACGACGGGTGATCGCCTTGATCTCTTACTACGTGGACCTCGCGGTGGGTCTCGTCCTGGCCTTCCTGCTGCTGTCGCTCCTCGTCAGCGGGGTCAACGAGGGCATCGTGCGGCTGCTCGGCATCCGCAGCAAGTTCCTGTGGGCCTACCTGCGCGACACCCTCGACGGCGCGGAGACGGCGGACGGCCCGGTCGCCCGGCGCCACACGCTCGACCGGATGCTGAGCGCGCTGCGCGGCTTCGGGCGCCGGCTGCGCGGGCCCCTGATGGAGCTGCTGCCCACGTCCCGCGAGGGCCGGTCCCGGCTTCCTGCGACGCTCCTCGGCGTGTTCGCGAAGCTGCCGTTCGGCCGGGATCCCCGGCCCGCCTACGGCGAGGAGCCCCCGCCGGCGCGGAGCGCGCCGCTCGCCCCCGCCCCGGGCACCGTCGCCGCGGAGGAGATGGCCGCGGCGACGTCCACGGCGACGTCCACGGCGACGTCCACGGCGACGGAGCCGCCGGAGGTGGCGCCCGCCGGGCATGGGAAGTCGATGGCCGAGTTGCTGTACGAGCGGTTACAGGAGATCGACCACGTGAGGCGGGGCAGGACGAGCATCGCCCAGATCCCCCCGGTCCGCTTCGCGATGGCGGTAATGGAGATCGCCACCGAACGCGGCGGCCCCGAGAGGCTGCTCGCGGAGCTCGACACCCTGAAGAGTCCCTTCTACCGGCCGCTGAAGGCCGCCCTCGATCACGCCGGCCAGGACCTGGAGGCCGTCCGCAAGGGCGTCGAGGACTGGTTCGACGGGGAGATGGAACGGCTCACCCTGCTCTATCGCCGTTACGTCCGCTGGGTCGTGGCCGTTCTCGGCCTCGTGGTGACCCTCATGTTCAGCATGGACGCCCTGGAGTACGGCAAGGCCCTGCTGCGGGACAACGCCTACCGGAGCGAGGTCACGGCGTTCGCCCAGTCGGGGGCGGCGGCGCTGACGCCGCTGACCGGCGCGTGCGCGCCCGGGCAGGACACCTACGCCTGCGTCACCGACGTGCTGAGCACGCCCGCCTTCGTGCGGATCTTCACCTACGCGCCGGTGAGCCTGAGCATGGAGGGGGACGGCCCGCCCTCCTGGAGGTGGCGCGGGGGCGACTGGTGGCACCGGATCGCGTCGCCCGGCCACTGGCCCGGCTTCCTCGTCACCTTCGTCGCCCTGCTGTTCGGCGCCCCGTTCTGGTGGGACCTCCTGCGCCGCCTCAGCGGCATCCGCTCCCGCATCGGCGGCGCCGCCACCTGACCTGGGGGTCGTCAGAGCAGCGCGGCGAGATCCGCCGGTCGCGAGAACATCGGCCAGTGGCCGGTCGGCAGTTCGACGAAGGTCCATTCGGGTGTGCCGAGCGGGGCGAACGCCGGGTTCCCCGAAGCGATCAGCTGGCGGATCACCGCCACCGGCATCGTCGAGGCGACCATGGTCTTCGGGGTCGGAGGAATCCGCCCCGGCCGCTGAACCGACTGGGTGACCGCGCCCCACGGCTGTGGCGTCGCCTTCGCGCGGATCCGCGCCCAATCCTCCTCGGTCAGTCCCGCGAACCGCCCTTCCCCCGGCTCGAAGGAGGGCGCGTCGAGCGCGTAACCGTCCCCGACCTGAGCGCGCCACGCCTGCCGCGTGTCCTCGTCATTGAAGTCGATCACCGCCACACCGGAGGGCAGCGGCGCGGTGTCGACGTAGACGACCCGGCTGAGCCGCTCGGGATTCCGGTCGGCGACCGCGGTCACCGGGACACTCGCCCCGCTGTGCCCGACCAGAACGACGTCCTCCAACCCGTCCATCGCCGCGAGGATGTCGGCGACATGGGTCTCCACGCCGACCTCCGGCGACAGCTCCCCAGCCTTCTCCGCCAGCCCCGTCAGGGTGACCGCCCGCACCCGGTGTCCGGCGGCGCGCAGCTCCCGCGCCACCTCGTCCCAGGCCCAGGCGCCGAGCCAGAAGCCGGGAACGAGCACGTAATTCGCCATCTCATCGTCCTTCCAGTGAGCCGAGGTCGCTACGCTAAAGCCGATATCGGACAGAATCCGCCCGGATTAAGTGGGTGACCTGTGTCATATCCGGCGACCCGGATGCTGGCGATGCTCGAACTGCTCCAGGCGCACCGCGGGCTGGGCGGGCGCGACCTGGCGCAGCGGCTCGGTGTGGACGAGCGGACCGTCCGGCGCTACGCCGCCAGGCTCGCCGAACTGGGCATCCCGGTCGCCGCCGAGCGCGGCCGCTACGGCGGCTACCAGCTGACGCCCGGCTACAAGCTGCCACCGCTGATGCTCACCGACGACGAGGCCACCGCCGTGGTTCTCGGCCTGCTCGCCGGGCGCCGCCTGGGCCTCGCCGCCGAGGCCACCGAGGCCGCCCTGGCCAAGATCCGGCGAGTACTGCCGGCGACGCTGCGAGAACAGGTCGGCGCGCTGGAGGAGACCCTGGACTTCACTCTCGCCGACCGCACGGCGCCGACACCCGCGAGCCGGGCCACGCTGACCCTGGCCGCCGCGATCCGCGACCGCCGCAGGGTCACACTGCGCTACCGCTCCTGGAAGGGCGCCGAGACCGAACGTGAACTGGACGGCCACGGCCTGGTCTTCCACTCCGGCCGCTGGTACGTCACCGGCCACGACCACCGGTCCGGTGAGATCCGCACCTTCCGCGTCGACCGGATCTCCTCGGTCGTCCCGGGCGCGGCCTCCTATGAGATCCCCGAGGAGTCCGACCCGGTGCGGCAGGTCACCGCGTCGCTGGCCCGGGTGCCGTACGCGCACGTCGTCGAGGTGATCCTGCACGTTCCCCTCGCCGAGGCGTCCCGCCGCATCCCGCCGTCGGTGGCCACACTCACCGAGACACCGGACGGAGCCCTCCTGCGGACGCATGCCGAGTCCCTGGACGGCATGGCCGCCATGATCGCCGGGCTCGGCTTCCCGTTCACGATCTTGTCGCCTCCGGAACTGCGTACCGCCGTCCGGAGCCTGGCCGAGCGCCTGCTGGAACAGACGGGCTGAACGCCCTGGCGACCGGTCACCGGGAGCCCACGCCTGCCTCGCCGTACGCGTGGGGGGGTGGCCGGAGCGAAGCGCTGTTTCGAGAGCACCGCTCTTGACGTCGTGCCCACCGATGAGAGAGCATCGCTCTTGAATGGGAGCGACAATCTCGGAGGTGTGCCATGTTCTACTCGGGGCCGTCCCTGGACGTTCTGCATCGGGACTACGCGGAGGCGGGCCGGATCGACCGGCGGGCGCCCCTGGTCACGTCGTCGTCGATCGTGGTCGACGCGGCGCCGGCCGAGGTGTGGGAGGTGCTGGCCGACCTGCGCTCCTGGCCCTCGTGGGCCTCGGGCATCCGGATCGTGGAGCTGGGCGAGGTGCTGCCGGGCCGTGACTTCCGGTGGAAGATGAACGGTGTCACGCTCCGGTCGCGCTTCGCCGTCGTGAAGCCGGAGCGCGAGCTCACCTGGTCGGGCTCGCTTCTCCTCTACAGGGCGGTGGACCGGCACGTGCTGGAGCCGCTGGAGGACGGGCGCACGAGGGTCGTCGTCGAGGAGTCGCTCGCCGGCCCGCTGCTGCCGCTGCTGTATCGCGAGGCCACGCTCCGGAGCAACCACGAGCGGTGGCTTGGCGACCTCAGGTCGGCGGTGCTCTCGCGGGCGGTGCGGGGTCAGGCCCGGCCCTGATCCGCCCTGGCGCCTGTCCCGGCGCCCGGCCCGGCGGTGAAGACCTTGAGCAGGAAGCTGTGAAGCTGGGCTCGTTCGTCGCCCGTCAGGGGGGCGAGCATCTCGTCCTGGACGGCGCGGGCCTCCCCGACGAGCTCGGTCAGGGCGCGGCGGCCGGTGTCCGTGAGCCCGACGGAGACGCGCCGCCTGTCGGCGGGGTCGCGGGTCCGCTCAATCTGGCCGAACCCGGCCAGCTGTTCGACGATCTTCGCCATGTCGCTCGGGTCGACGGACAGGCGTGCGCACAGATCGCGCTGCGTGTGGGGGCCGAAGTCGGCGAGCGCGGCCAGCACGGCCATGTGCCACAGGCGCAGCCCCCGGGAGGCGAGCCGGTCCGAGAGGCGGCCGCGCGCCGCCTTGCCGGTCAGGGAGAGCAGATAGGTGTGCAGGCCGAGCAGGGTGGGCGGAGCGGGGTTCGGTGACGTGGGTCCCATGGGAGATATTGTAGGTCCGCACCTATAGTAGGTGGCGGCCCACTATTTTTCGCCGGTTGAAAGGCAGGCAATCCCGTGGACGCTCTCCATCCCCGTCTCCTGGTCGACGACTTCGCCGCGGCCTTCCGCTTCTACGACGCCGTACTGCCGGAACTCGCCGGCGCGAAGCGGGCCGGGGGCGCTGCGGCCGGTCCCTACGCGAGCTGGGAGGTCGCCGATCAGGGAATCCTCGCACTGTTCGACCGGGGGGTCATGGCCGCGTCGACGGGCATGGCCCTTCTCCCCTCCGGGAACGCGGCGGCGCCTGACGCGGTGATGTTCGTGTGCCGGGTCGGCGACGTGGAGCAAGGGATGAGGCTGTGCCTGCGGCACGGCGCCACGCCGGTCGCGCCGCCCACGGACCGGCCCGGCTGGGGCCCGAACCTCCGGACCGCCCACCTGCGGGATCCGGCCGGCACACTGATCGAGCTCCAGTCGTACTGACCGGGGTCAGGCGTCTCCCGGCCGCGCGGAGCTCAACTGTCGTAGTAGAGATCGAACTCGCCGCTGCCGTTCCTCCCGATGCGGGCGTGGCGCCGCCGCCGGACGGTACGGGGACGGACCCGATGCGCGGACGCCCGCACGCCCCCGTCCGTCGCGCATGCCCTGTCCGCCGTGTCGGGGAGCTTCGTCAGGCCGTAACCGAGCTGGCTGTACAGCTCCAGCTGGTCGAAGTATTCGCGGTGCGTAGTGATCTTTCCGCCTTCGACGTGGCTGGTGCAGGTGGCGCGAATGGCGATGTGGCGGCCCGTCGGTTCTATCTCCTTGCCGTCCGGCAGCAGGAAGGGCCCGGTATGAGTGCCGGTGTAGGTCCATTCGGTGACCGCGGGATTATCGCAGTCGGCGAGTTCGAACCAGGCGAACGCATGAAAATCCGCGAACGCCGTGAAGATCTGCTCATAGAGCCAGGCGATCTGGTCACGCCCTTCGGCCACGCCTGAGGGCGTCACATACACGGCGTCCGGGCTGTAGCAATCGAGCACGCCCTGCATGTCGTGAGCGTTGATCGCGTCGCACAGCCGGTGCTTGAGATCCCAGAAAGTGGACATGGGATGCCTTTGGCGATCGAATCGGATATTTCATTGGATGGTACCCAGTACGGGGCCCGCCTCCCGCCCTGATGACCCCTCGCGCACTCCAAAAAGGCGCGTGCGGCGGCCAGCGAGGCGCGCCGCGCGGTGCCCACCATCAGGGCGGCGCCGAGGGTGCGGGAACCCCGGGGAACGCCGAGACCAGTCCACCCAGGGCGCCGTGCACCAGCACCCGTTCGCCCGGCTTGAGATGCGCGACCTCGGTCAGGGCGAGATACGCCGTGGCGGCGTTGGGCACGGCCGCCACCGCGAGCGCCGGATCCATGTCGATGCCGTCCAGACTGGCCGTCAACGCCGCGTCCGCGACGGCGATCGAGGCGTAGCCGCCCTCGGCTCCGGTGCCGGAGAGGGTCACCACCGGCTCTCCGACCCGCAGGTCCGTCACGCCGCCGCCCAGCGCCCGGACGGTGCCCGCCACCTCCAGACCCGGCACGTACGGCGGCCTCGGCAGCCCTTCCACGTCGATGGCCTCGCCGCCGGCGACGGCGTGGCGCGCTCCTGACCGGAGGACCAGTGGTCCCGGACGCCGGCAGGCAGATCCCGCGCCCGGACGCCGCTTCACCGCGCGCGGCTTTATTGCGTGGCGGGCGCCGATCGCCCGGCGTTATGTTCTCCACGGGCGCGGCGGCGTGCCCTTCCCGCGACTCCGCATGAGCGGATCGGAGGTCCGGAACGCAATGACGTGTCACCTGATCGCGCTCTGCTTCGACGCGCACGACCCGCTCCGTCTCGCGCGCTTCTGGGCCGGCGTCCTGGGCTGGGAGACGGCCGGCGACCCCCGGGACGGCATCGCGCTCCTGCCGGCCGACGACACCGGCTTCCGGATCCGCTTCCTTCCCAGCCGGGAGCCGAAGATCGGCCAGAACCCGACGCACTTCGACCTGACGAGCACATCCCTGGAGGATCAGCGGGCCACGGTGGCGAGGTCTCTCGGGCTCGGCGCGAGGCACATCGACGTCGGTCAACGTCCGGAGGAGGGCCATGTGGTGCTCGCGGACCCCGAAGGCAACGAGTTCTGCGTCATCGAGCCGGGCAACCGGTTCCTCGCCGACTGCGGATTCATCGGGGCGCTCGCGAGTGACGGTTCGCAGGAGGCCGGATACTTCTGGAGCGAGGCGCTCGGCTGGCCGCTGGTCTGGGATCAGGACCAGGAGACCGCGATCCGCTCGCCGCACGGCGGCCCGAAGATCACCTGGGGTGGCCCGCCACTGATGCCGAAGACCGGGAAGGACCGGCTGCACTTCGACCTCGCGCCACCCGCGGACGGGAATCTGCAGGCGGAGGTCGAGCGTCTCGTCTCCCTTGGAGCGACGCGCGCCGACATCGGTCAGGGCGAGGTCGACTGGGTGGTCATGGCCGATCCCGACGGCCACGAGTTCTGTGTCATGCCGCCGGGATAACGCGTGCGGATCCCGGGCGGCCGTCGCCCCGGCCGTTGAGGCGTTGTCTCTTTTGCCGAATCACGGCCCAGCCCAGGGTGCTCTGGGAGGTTCGGCTGGCACGTGGGGGTTACCACGGTCAGGGAGCCCGGCATTCCGTCGTGAGTACGGCGGGGACTGCGTGAACATCGCGTCGCCCCGCCGCGGAGGCGGGTTCCTCAGTGACACTTCTAGGGGGCGGCGATGGCCGGTTCTGGAAACAGGGGCGGTGCCACGACCGTCCATGTCGCCGAGCACCGTGCGGTCGGTACGGCCACTCGTCCGAGCGACTCCATCTGGGCGCTGGTCCGGATCTCGATCGGCTGGGTGTTTCTCTGGGCGTTCCTGGACAAGACCTTCGGCTGGGGGTTCAACACTCCGGCCGATCGCGCCTGGATCGGAGGAGCGAGCCCGACGACCGGCTACCTCAAAGGCACCGTGAGGAAGCCCCTGGGAGCGGTGTTCTCACCTCTGGCCGGACACGCGTGGGCGGACTGGCTCTTCATGCTCGGCCTGCTGGGCACCGGCGCGGCGCTCGTCCTGGGAGTCGGATTGCGCCTGGCGGCGGCGTTGGGCGGGTTGCTGCTGCTTCTCATGTGGGCGGCCGAACTGCCGCCCGAGCACAACCCGTTCATGGATTACCGTCTCGTCTACGCACTCGTCATGGTGGGACTGGCCATGGTGAACGCCGGGGACACCCTGGGAATCGGCAGATGGTGGGGGAACACGGCACTGGTGCGGCGCCATCCGTTCCTCAAGTAGGCTCCGCGCCCGTCACCCCTGCCCCGGCGGGGAGCGGGGGCAGGGCAGTGATCGCCGCCGGGCGTCACGGGGTCGTCAGGAAGCCGAAGTGGTCCTTGCCCACGGCAACCCGGTTACGGAGCTCGCCGATCTCGTCGATCGCCACGGTGATCAGGTCGCCCGCGTGCAGCCGGAAGTCGATATCAGGCACCAGGCCGGTCCCGGTGGAGAGCACCACCCCGTGCGGATAGTTCTCCGAGTGGAACAGATAGGCGGCCAGCTGGGTGAACGGGCGCCGGATCCGCCGGGTGGAGGTCGTGCCGTCCCAGACGACGGCGCCCTCGCGGGTAACTGTCAGGCGGATGGCGAGGTCGGAGGGGTCGACCTCCCATGCGGGCCGGATACCGGAGGAGAGGGCGCACGCGCCGGCGTACAGCTTGGCCTGCGGCAGGTAGAGCGGGTTCTCGCCCTCCACCGATCGTGAGCTCATGTCGTTGCACACGACGTAGCCCACGATCTCCTCGAAGCGGTTCAGCACGAGAGCCAGCTCGGGTTCGGGAACGTTGAGCGCCGAGTCGGAGCGGATGCCGACGGGTTCGCCGTCGACGACCACCCGCCAGGCAGGCGACTTGAAGAAGAGTTCGGGGCGCTCGGCGTCGTAGACCAGCTCGTAGACCGATTTGAGGGCGCTCTCCTCCACGCGGGCGTCCTTGGAGCGCAGGTAGGTCACGCCGGCGGCCCACACCTCCGTGGCGCCGTCCACGGGCGCGAGCAGACGCACCTCGCTGAGCGAGCAGTCTGGGGCGGCAGCGGCGCAGACTCGTTCGATCTCCTCCTTCCGGTGCTGCAGAAGCTCGAACATGCCGGCGACCGGCAGGGTGGACAGGACGCCGTCGTTCAACGCCGCGATGCGTGGGCGGGGGTCGTCATTCCGCCGGTATCGAACGATGTGCACTCGGTTCTCCTGCGAAATCTGGACAACGGGGATTTGATCACCAATCGCTGTATTGTAAACGTTATCGATCACGTTTACGAGGGCGCCCGTGGCGGTCTGGCCAGGTGTGTTCAGAGGCCACTGTCGGTGTCGTCGACAACGCCGCGAACGGCGTTGCGATCATGAATGGGGTACCGGGTGACCACTGTGGGACGGAAGTCAGGAGCGATCTACACCGATCCGGCCGCGCCCGTCGAAGAGCGCGTGACGGATCTGCTGGCCCGGATGACTCGGGAGGAGAAGCTCGCGCAGTTGGGAAGCGCTTGGGCGTTCTCGCTGATCGAGGGTGGTCAGTACTCGGCGGAGCGGGCCCGGGCGGTCCTTCGGCACGGCTTGGGGCACGTGACCCGTATCGCCGGAGCCACCAGCCTCAAGGCCGCGCAGGTGGCGCGGGTGGCGAACGCGATCCAGCGGTTCCTGGTGACGGAGACCCGGCTCGGGATTCCGGCGATCGTGCACGAGGAAGTGTGCTCCGGACTGATGGCCCGGGAGGGCACCATCTTCCCTCAGGCCATCGGCGTCGCGAGCACCTGGGAGCCGGAACTCAACCGGCGGCTGGCGGACGCCGTCCGTGAGCAGATGCGCGCGATGGGAAGCCACCAGGGGCTCTCGCCGGTGCTGGATGTGGTGCGGGACCCGCGCTGGGGCCGGACCGAGGAGACCTACGGGGAGGACCCGTACCTGGTGGCCCGCATGGGCGCGGCGTTCATCCGGGGCCTGCAGGGCGCTTCTCTGGCGGAGGGCGTCATCGCGACAGCCAAGCATTTCGTCGGTTACGGGGCGTCCGAAGGCGGGTTGAACTGGGCGCCGGCGCACCTTCCGCCTCGTCTGCTGCGGGAGGTGTACCTGTATCCGTTCGAGACGGCGGTCCGCGAGGCGGGCCTTCAGTCGGTGATGGCCGGCTACCACGAGCTGGACGGGATTCCCTGCCATGCCAATCGTGAGCTCCTCGGCGATGTGCTCCGCGGGGAGTGGGGGTTCGCGGGGACCGTCGTGTCGGACTACTTCGCCGTCGAGCAACTCCACTCGTATCACCACTTCGCCGGGGACAGGGAGCAGGCGGCGGCCCTGGCGCTCACCGCGGGCACCGATGTCGAGCTCCCGGCGACGGACGCGTACGCGGACGCGCTGGCAGGCGCCGTGGACGCCGGAGAGGTCGGCGAAGAGAAACTGGACGAAGCGGTCTCGCGGGTCCTCCGGCACAAGTTCGAGCTCGGCCTGTTCGAAGACCCTTACGTGGACGAGGGCGCGGTCGCGGCCGTGGTGAACGCCGAGCGCCACCGGGAGGTGGCGCTCGAGACGGCTCGCCGGAGCCTCGTCCTGCTCAAGAACGACGGCATCCTGCCGCTGCGGCCGGGCGCCGGAACGATCGCTCTCATCGGGCCGAACGCCG
This sequence comes from Microbispora oryzae, assembly GCF_017896165.1. GTDB lineage: Bacteria > Actinomycetota > Actinomycetes > Streptosporangiales > Streptosporangiaceae > Microbispora > Microbispora oryzae. The sequence continues at coordinate 387,850 of NZ_JAFCNB010000001.1, read as the reverse complement.
ACAACGCCCGGCACCTGCTCGGTGACTACTCCTTCGCGGCGCATGTGGAGTCGCTGGCGGCGGCGCGTGAGCGGCAGGGCCTGCTCGGTCAGATGATGACGGTCCCCGACGACCTCGAGACCGAGGAGAGCACGGACGGGCTGCCCACGGTGCGTGACGAGCTCACGGCCCGCCTGGGCGACCGGGTGCGCTTCGCCCCTGGATGCGATGTGATCGACCCATCGAGGGACGGTTTCGACGAGGCGGTCGCCGCCGCGGCGGCGGCCGACGTCGCGGTGCTGGTCCTGGGCGATCGTTCGGGGCTGACGACCCGGGCCACCACGGGGGAGTCGCGGGACCGGTCCAGCCTGGACCTTCCCGGCGTTCAGGAGGACCTGGTCCGTGCCGTCGTCGCCACGGGAACACCCGTGGTGGCGGTGCTCGTCGCCGGCCGGCCGGTCGGCGGCGATTTCCTGCACGAGAACTGCGCCGCGGTGCTGTCGGCCTGGCTGCCGGGGCAGACCGGGGCTCAGGCGATCACCGAGGTCCTGCTCGGCGAGGTGAACCCGAGCGGGAGGCTGCCCATCTCCTACCCGCGCACCGTGGGCCAGATTCCCGTCTTCTACGGGCACAAGGTGTCGGGCGGACGGTCTCACTGGCATGGCGACTACGTCGACTCGCCCGTCAGCCCGCGATACCCCTTCGGCCACGGACTCGGGTACGCGCCGTTCGCCATCGAACTGGCCACGCTGGACCGCGCCGAAGTGACCGCGGGGGACAGCGTCACCGTGGAGGTCACCGTGGCCAACACCGGTGATCGAGCAGGCGAGGAAGTCGTCCAGCTCTACATTCGCGACCCGCGGGCGACGGTCACCCGGCCGGTGCTCGAGCTGAAGAGTTTCGCCCGTGTGTCCGCCGGTCCAGGGCGGCGGGCGGCCGTACGCTTCGACCTGCCCACGGGCCAGCTCGGCTTCTACGACAGGGACATGAACTACACCGTGGAGACCGGGCAGATCGAGGTGTACGCCGGCTTCTCCGCGGACAACCGCACCCTCGCCGGCACATTCACCATTACCGGCGACGCCGACCGGCCGAGGGCCGGAAAGGCGTACACGGGCACGGTCAGTGTCGGCGAACCGCCTCAGGTGACCACCTCACCGGCTTGATGGGCGACGGCGTGCTGACGCGGGACGGATGGCCGTGATCGGCGCCGCCCCACCTGGCTGGCCTGCGCATTCTGGTCATGTCGGTTTAGTGCGTACGGTCGGCGCACTAAGAGGCCGAAAAGGGTCTTGTCTTCGCAAACGATGTCGCTTACGTTAAGCGCTGGAAACGTAATCGATAACGATTGCAGTGGAGAGCGGCATGGTCGACGGCGGTGCGCCGGTGACGATGAGTGATGTGGCGCGCCTGGCGGGCGTCTCCACCGCGACCGTGTCGCGGGTGGTGAACGGGCGTTACGGCGTCAGCGCCAGCACCATCGCCCAGGTCCGTTCGGCCATTGAGCGGTTGGGTTACGAGTCGAGCCTGGTGGCGGCGAGCCTGCGGCGTAGCCGTACCAATGTCCTGGGTCTGGTGACCCACAGCTTCCAGTCCTATACGGCCGAGGTGCTCAAGGGCGTGATGGAGGCGTTGGCGCAGTCGGGCTACGACCTGATCGTCTATGCCAACAGCCATCTGTACGGGACGTATTCGGAGGGCTGGGAGCGGCGGCATCTGACCCGCCTGTCGGGCACGCTCACCGACGGGTGCATCGTGGTCACACCGTGGGGCGAGGTGCGGAGCAGCACGCCGGTCGTGGTCATCGATCCGGTGAGGGACTCGACGGCGCCCTCGGTGACGGCGGACAACCTCGCGGGTGCCACCACGGTGGCTGAGCATCTACTCAGCCTGGGGCATCGGCGTATCGGATTCATCACGGGCCGCCCCAACCTGGCGGCCGCGTGGTCGCGTGAGGAGGGTTACCGGAGGGCGCTGACCGAAGCCGGCGTCCCCGTTGATCCGGCGTTGATCGGCAGAGGTGACTTCAACCCCGAGTCGGCGGTTCCGCTGGCGCGCGCGTTGCTGGGACGCGAGGACCGCCCGACGGCGATCTTCGCGGCGAGCGACGGGATGGCCCTGAAGGTTCTCGAGGTCGCGGCGGAGCTGGGGCTCAACGTTCCCGACGATCTTTCGGTGGTCGGCTTCGACAACATTCCGGAGGCCGCGTTGGCTGAGCCGGGGCTGACCACGGTGGACCAGTCGATGTACCGGCTCGGATACGAGGCCGCGCGCATGCTGAAGGGGCTGGTGACCGGTGAGTGGGAGGAGTCCCGCCGAATCGTGCTCCCGACCCGCTTGGTGGTTCGCGGCTCCACCGCACCACCGAGTCTCACTACGAGACCGTGAGACACACGCACCCGAAGGCGGTGCACCTACCAGACCCACCTGGCCACAGGTGAACAAGGCCAACCAGAGACGGACGGAGGTGCGGCAACAGAACCGACGGTACATCCACCGATGATTCAGGCCGGCCAGCGGGCGCAATCCGCTGCCGACCATTGAGGAGTGCGGTATGACATTGTCATTGTACCACGAAGCTTTACGCCCCAAGGGCGTGCGCCGGCTCTTGGCGGTGGTCGCCGCCGGAGTCATGGCCGTCTCGGCCGTGTTGTTCGCGCCGCTGACGGCGGCGGCGGCGGACACGCCGTGGCTGACTGTCTCCGACGACGGCTATGTGTCGTTCAGTGTCCCCGCGGCCTACGTCCAGGCCAACGCGGGCCAGGTGTCGCAGGTCGTCATCGAGGGCAACTTCGGCCCGTCCTTCAACTGGGCGGAGTACGGCCTGACGCGCAGGGGCGACGTCTGGTCGGGGGTTCTCGGCCCGCTCAAGCCGGGGCTGTACTACTACCAGGTGACCGGCGACGACACCAAAGGTCTCAAGGACCCGACCAACAGCACCAGCGTGGCGTCCAAGCCGCTCTGGAGCACCTTCTTCGTTCCCGGCGACTCGGTGCGCCTGCTCGCCGACGCGCCTGAGGGGCAGGGCGGCAAGATCGAGACTCTGACCTACGGGCCGAAGGACAAGCAGCGGTCGGCCCTGGTGTGGACGCCGCCGGCGTATTCGGCCAAGGGCACCAAGGCCTTGCCGGCGCTGTTCCTGCGATCCGGCGACGGCGGGAGCGCCGGCGACTGGCTCGACCTCGGCCGCGCCAAGCAGATCTTCGACAACCTGTCGGCCGGCAATGCCATGGAGCCGATGGTGGTCGTGATCGGCGACGGCAACGGACAGGACGACGACAAGGAGTTGAAGGACCTCAGGAAGGCGGCCGCGGACAAGTACCGGCTCCTGCGCGACCCGGCGCACCAGGCGATCGCCGGTGTGGCCGAGGGCGGGGCGCGGGCGCTGCGTGCCGCTCTGACCCACCCCGGTCAGTTCGCCTACGCCGGCTCGTTCTCGGGTCTCCTGACGGAGAACGCCGGCCGGCCGGACGCGAAGGCGATCAACCGCGAGGTCAAGCTGGTGCGCCTGTACACCGGCAACGTGACCGATCCCGCCTACAACGCGACCGACCGCCTCACGAAGGCGCTGCACCGCGCCGGCGTCAGGTACGAGTTCGACGGCGTCAACCCCGACGCCGGGGCGAACTGGAACGCCTGGCAGGAGAACCTGATCGATTTCGTGCCGCGGCTGTTCCGTACGGTGCGGGATCACGGTCCGAGCGCCGGTCACGGGCCGCTGAAGGGCGAGTTCCACCCACCGGCGCCCGGCACCACCCCGACGCCGTTCGTGCAGGACGGCTTCGTCACCTTCGAGACCACGACCGACTACAAGGACGCCCAGCACGTCACGGTGTGGGCGAACGACGCTCCCGGCGGGAGCTGGCTGCGCGTTCCGATGACCCGTGACGGCGACCGGTGGCGGGCCACCGTGGGTCCGCTGGACCCGTGGTTCTACTACTACAAGTTCATCGTCGACCGGGTCTCGGTCAAGGACCCGTCGAACCCCACGAAGGTGACCTCCGAGCCGACCTGGAGCAGCTTCTTCATCCCCGGAGAGAGGTCGCGCCTGCTCTCGGACGTTCCCGCCGGCCAGGGCGGGAAGGTCGAGAGCCTGACCTACCAGAGCACCGTGGCGAACGCGGAGCGGACCGCGCTGGTGTGGACCCCGCCCGGGTACGACCCGAACCGGTCCGAGAAGTATCCCGTCCTCTACCTCCAGCACGGCAGCGGCCAGAACTACACCGACTGGACCGAGATGGGACGCGCCAAGCAGATCCTCGACCACCTGTCCCTCGACGGGGACCTGGTGCCGATGGTGGTCGTGATGGGCAACGGCAACTCCTCCAACTTCAACAAGGAGCTGCTGGAGAACATCGTTCCGGCGGCCCGTGCCCGCTACAACATCTCCAGCGACCCGTCGCGGCAGGCCCTCGCCGGCCTCTCGATGGGCGGTGGACAGGCGATCGGGGTCCTCAAGGCGTACCCGGGCCAGTTCGCGTACGTCGCGGCGTTCTCGGCCGGTTTCGGCAGCGGCACCGGCGTCGACGTGGCGGCCATCAACAGCGGGACGAAGCTGTTCCGCCTGTACGTCGGCGACGTGACCGACTTCGTCTACCCGTCGGTCATGGCGTCCCTGCCCACTATGGACAGCCTCGGCATCCACTACGAGTTCGCCGGGGTCACCCAGGGGCCGCACGGCTGGGACGTGTGGCAGAAGAACCTCATCGATCTGGCGCCGCGTCTGTTCAAGCGCTAGGTAAACCCCGTCGGAGGCGGCACATCGGGGCATCGGGGGCCCTGGTGATGCCCGCCGGGCACGGGAGCGTACCGAGCGTTCACCTGAGGATCGGCACAGAGGACCGGGCACGGGGTGTGTCACCCGTGCCCGGTCCGGCCGATCGCTCGGCCTCAGCGGTGGCGCACGGCCCCTCTGTGCGCTGCGACCCCCCCAAAAGGGAGATCATGTCAATGAAGAGAAACAGCCTGATAACCGCTGCGGCCCTGCTCGCCGCCGCGGGGGCAGTCGCCGCCTGCGCCCCCGACGTGGGAGGGGGCGGGAGCACTGCGGGCGGAAGCACCGCGAGCGCAAGCGCCGCTCCCGCGAACAACGCGGGCGGAAACAACGCGAGCAACTGCACGAACACGATCAGCAAGAAGAACCTGCCGGTAGTGACGTTCTGGGGCTGGTACCCCAACATGCAGCTCGTCGTCGACAACTTCAACAAGCAGAACAACGAGGTGCAGGTCTGCTGGACCAACGTCGGCCAGGGCGGTGACGAGTACGACAAGTTCCAGACGGCCATCTCGGCGGGCAGCGGCGCCCCCGACGTGATCATGATCGAGGCGGACCGGATCCCGACCTTCCAGATCCAGAAGGCGCTCGTCGACATCAAGAACTACGGCTTCGACGCTGTGAAGGCGAACTACAGCGATGGCGCGTGGAAGGACGTCTCGATCGGCGGCGCGGTCTACGGCGTGCCGGTCGACGGCGGCCCGATGGCGATGATCTACCGCAAGGACATCTTCGACAAGTACAAGATCACGCCGCCGAAGACGTGGGCCGAGTACGAGCAGGCGGCGCAGAAGGTGAAGGACGCCGGGGGCCCGCTGTTCGGCGACCTGGGCGCCAACGTGCCGGCCGTCATGATGGCGCTGCAGATCCAGAAGGGCGCGAATCCGTACACCTACGATCCGGCGCGGCCGGAGTCGATCGGCATCAAGCTGAACGACCAGGCATCCAAGGACGTGCTCGACTACTGGGGGAACCTCGCCAAGAAGGGCCTGGTCGGGAAGCAGGACCAGTTCACGCCGGAGTACATCGCCGGTGTGGTCAACGGTAAGTACGCGACGTACATCTCGGCGGCCTGGGCGCCCGGATACCTCACCGGCGCCGGCGTGGGCAAGGGCAAGGACACCGGCAAGTTCGCGGTGGCGCCGCTCCCGCAGTGGGATTCCGCCAACCCGGTGCAGGTGAACTGGGGTGGTTCGGCCTTCTCGGTGACGAGCCAGGCCAAGAATCCCGAACTCGCGGCGAAGGCGGCGTACGGCCTCTACGCCGACGAGGAGTCGCTCACCGACGGCTGGACCAATCAGATCATCTTCCCGCTGAACCTCAAGGCGCTCAACGATCCCAAGTTCGTGGATCTGAAGGTGGCGTTCTTCGACGGCCAGCAGGCGAACAAGGAGGTCTACGTCCCCGCGGCGAACGCCTACAAGGGTATGACCTACGCGCCGTTCGGCCAGTACTACTACGACGCCATGACGAAGCAGGTCAGTGCGATGATCCAGGGCTCCGTCACCGGCGCCGAGGCCGCCGACCGGCTCCAGGAGGACGTGGTGGGCTACGCCAAGGAGCAAGGGTTCACCGTCCAGTGACACCACGGGTGGGCCGGGCGTCCCCGGCCCACCCACGACCCCCCAGCCTCGACTTCCCGGAGCCCACATTGACCCTCCTGACCAAGGAGAGTGCAGCGAGCACTCAAGAGAAAGCGCACAAGGTCCGCAGCAAGGTGCGCCTCCGTGAGCACCTGATGGGGTGGCTCTTCGTCGGGCCGTTCGGGATCGTCTTCCTGGCTCTTCTCATCGCGCCGCTCGCGTACGCGTTCTACCTCAGCCTCTGGCAGAAGAAGCTGATCGGCGGCATCAGCTTCGTCTTTCTCGGCAACTACGTGAAGGCGTTCACCGACCCGACGTTCCTGTCCGGGGCGTGGTTCGTCATCCGCTTCTCGCTCGCCGCCATCCCGCTGCAGATCATCGTCGCGCTCGCGATGGCCCTCATCCTGGACGCCGTGACCACGCTGTTCACCCGCTTCTCCCGTCTCATGATTTTCCTTCCCTATGCCATTCCCACGGTCATCGGGGCGGTCATGTGGGGATTCCTGTACAGCAAGAGCTTCGGCCCGCTCTCCGACATCTTCGGGTTGTTCGGCGCCACCGCGCCCGACTTCTTCAGCAGCGATCTGATTTTCTACGGCCTGATCAACGTCGTCACCTGGCAGTGGGCCGGCTACTACATGATCATTTTGTACGCGGCGCTCCAGGGAATCGACCCGGCGCTTTACGAGGCCGCCCGTATGGACGGTGCCGGCAAATGGCAGATCGCGCTTCGGATCAAAATCCCGCTGATCGCCCCCGCGCTGCTCCTGATCCTGGTCTTCTCACTCATCGGCACTCTGCAGTTCTTCAACGAACCGCAGATCCTGCGATACCTCGCGGCCGGCACGATCTCACCGGGATTCACCCCCAACATGTACGCCTACCAGCAGGCGTTCGGGCTCGCGAACTTCACCTACGGATCGGCGATCTCCTTCGCCCTCGGCGGGATCGTGTTCGTCTGCGTCTACGCCTTCCTGTTCTTCACCCGCAAGCGGAGGAGCTTCTTCTGATGACCGGCAGCTCCGGCGCCGGCGCACGCCGCCGTCCCCAACGCCACCTCCCCCTGCAGATTTTCCTCGGCTTCCTGGTCGTGTACTTCCTGGTGCCGTTCTGGTGGGTCATCGTCAACAGTTCCAAAGACGCCCCCGGCCTGTTCGGCGGCGGCAACACCCTGTGGTTCGCCGAGCAGGTCGACTACTTCGGGAACCTCGAGCGACTGTTCACCTACGACGGCGGCATCTACGGCAGGTGGATTCTCAACTCCACGCTGTACGCGCTCGCGGGTGGGATCGGGGCCACGATCCTGGCCGTCATGGCCGGCTACGGATTCGCCAAATACCGGTTCGCCGGCAGGCGCTTCGGCTTCTCGATCCTGCTCGGCGCGTTGATGGTGCCCGCGACCGCCCTGGTGATCCCCACCTTCATGATGTTCTCCGGGCTCGGCCTGACGAACACGATCTGGGCGGTGATCCTCCCGTCACTGCTCAACCCGTTCGGGGTCTACCTGATGCACGTGTACGCGCGCGACGCGGTTCCCGACGAGATCCTGGACGCGGCGCGGGTCGACGGCGCGGGTGAGATGCGGACGTTCCTCACAGTCGCGTTCCCGCTGATGCGGCCCGCGGTGGTCACGGTGCTGCTCCTGTCCGCCGTCGCGTCCTGGAACAACTACTTCCTGCCCCTCGCGATGCTCTCCGACAACCGCCTGTTCCCCGTCACCGTCGGGCTCGGCCTCTGGCAGGGAATCGCCTCGGCGAACAATTCGGGCAGTACCTCCCTCTGGAGCCTCATCATCCTGGGCGCGCTCGTGTCGGTGATCCCGCTCATCATCGCCTTCTTCACCCTCCAGCGGCACTGGCGCGGCGGACTGTCCGTCGGGGGCCTGAGGTAGGCCGCGGTCCGCCGGCCGATCATTTGCTTCACCATTGAGCGCCGCCTCCTCGGTGGCCGGACAGATAACGGAGAGTGTGCCGATGTCGATGAGAGGTCGCCCACTGCGCAGCCAGGAGTGGTTCGGCGCGGAGGGCCGTAACGGGTTCATTCATCGATCGTGGATGCGCAACCAGGGGTTCGCCGACGACGTCTTCGACGGCCGGCCGGTGATCGGCATCGCCACGACGTGGTCGGAGCTGACGCCGTGCAACGCTCACCTGGGTGACGTGGCCGAGTCGGTGAAGCGCGGCGTGTGGGAGGCCGGCGGCCTGCCGCTGGTGTTCCCGGCGATGAGCCTGGGGGAGCCGCTGATGCGGCCGACGACCATGCTCTACCGCAATCTGCTGGCGATGGAGGCGGAGGAACTCGTCCGGGCCAACCCTCTCGACGGGGTGGTGCTGCTGTCCGGCTGCGACAAGACCACGCCCGGGTTGCTGATGGGCGCGGCCAGCGTCGACCTGCCGACACTGATGATCACGGGCGGTCCGATGCTCAACGGCAAGTTCCGCGGCCGGGACATCGGGTCGGGCACCGACGTGTGGCGTTTCACCGAGGAACAGCGCGCCGGCCGGATGACCGCGGCCGACTGCGCCGAGGCGGAGGTCGGCATGTCCCGCAGCCGCGGGCACTGCATGACCATGGGGACCGCCTCCACGATGGCCTGTGTGACCGAGGCGCTGGGCGTCCAGTTGCCCGGGGCGGCGGCCCTACCGGCGGTCGACTCCCGCCGGTACGCGCTCGCGCAGGCCGCCGGGCGCCGGATCGTCGCCATGGTGGAAGAGGACCAGCGGCTGTCCACGGTGCTCACCCGGGAGGCCTTCGAGAACGCCATCCGGGTCAACGCCGCGATCGGCGGCTCCACCAACGCCGTGGTGCACCTGCTCGCGATCGCCGGACGCCTCGGCGTCCCCCTGTCGCTGGAGGACTTCGACACGCTCACCGCCGATGTGCCCATGCTCGTGAACCTGATGCCCTCCGGCACGTACCTGATGGAGGACTTCGCGTACGCGGGCGGACTCCCGGCGGTGATGAGGGAGATCGCCTCCCTGCTGCACCTGGACCACGTCACCGTCAGCGGGAAGAGCGTGGCCGACAACATCAGCGGTGCCCAGTGCTGGAACCGAGAGGTCATCGGCACCATGGAGGAGCCGTTCCAGCCCGCCGGCTCGGGGACCGTCGTGCTGAGCGGGTCGCTCGCACCGTCCGGGGCCGTGCTGAAGGTCTCCGCCGCCTCGGCCCATCTGCTCCGGCACACCGGACCGGCGCTCGTGTTCGACCGAATCGAGGACTATGTCGTCGCGGCCGACGACCCGGACCTGGACGTCACCGCCGACACGGTCATCGTGGTACGGAACGCCGGGCCGCGCGGCTACCCCGGCTTCCCGGAGGTGGGCAACGTGCCCATGCCGCGGCGGCTGCTCACCGACGGGATCACCGACATGGTGCGGATCTCCGACGCCCGCATGAGCGGCACCGGGTACGGCACCTGCATCCTGCATGTGGCCCCGGAGGCGTCGGTGGGCGGCCCCCTCGCACTCGTGCGTACCGGCGATCTGGTCCGGGTCGACGTCACGGAGCGCCGTCTGGACCTGCTTGTGGACGACGCGGAGCTCGAACACCGCCGAGCTACCTGGCAGCCCCCGCGACCGGCCGCCGACCGGGGATGGGTACGGCTGTACAGCGAGCACGTCCTGCAAGCCGACAGGGGAGCGGACCTTGACTTCCTCGTCGGTGGCAGTGGCAGCGCCCCGCCCCGCCACTCACACTGACCACCGCGGAACATGCGAGCGAAGCGGGCCCTTCACCGCATGAATCTTCGATTGCCGCTGCCCCGACATCTACTTCTGTCCCACCTCTCAGGAGGTGGAGTGTCCTCGGCATCGCGGCTTCGTGCATCACGCCGTCCGGATGGCCGGCGGCCGGGTCAGGCCTCGGAGGCGGCCGCGGCCAGGAGGCGGGCGAGCTCGGCCGGCTTGGTGATCATGGGCCAGTGGCCCGAGTCGATGTCCACGAGGTCAAGGTGCTTCGCCCTGGCCAGCTCGGGCACGTCACCGGCGGTTATCCATGTCCGCGCCTGGGCGGGGGTGAACTCGGGGCACACGACGAGGACGGGGACGTCGAACCGTCGCTCGTCCGTCAGGCGCACCACACCCCTCGCCACCCCGGCGGGGACGGCAATCGCCGTGGCCGCGAAGTCCTGCCTCGCCTCCTCGTCGAGGTCGGCGGAGTCAGGACCCTCGAACGGACCCCAGCCGGGGAAGGGCATGACGCCGTCCTTCACCTCGAAGAAGCCGGCGTAGGGCGGCCCGTCCGCGGCCGGGAAGCCGCCGATCAACGTCACCTTGGCGATCCGCTCCGGGCACGCGTCGGCGGCCAGCCACGCCAGGGTGGAGGCCGCGGAATGCCCTACCACCATGGGCCTTCCCGACGCCGACTCCACGGCGGCGAGCACGGCCGCCATCTGGTCGTCGAGAGTGGCCGAGGTGGATCCGTCGCCCTGCCCGGGCAAGGTGATCGGCACGGGGCGGTGCCCCAGCGCCTCAAGTGCGGGCACGACGTCGTCCCACGCGGATCCGTCGAGCCACAGGCCGGCGATGAGCAGAATATCCATGATCAGTTCTCTTTCCTCAAGCGCTCCGGCGAAGGCGGAACCTGATCAGGATGTCAGGACGAGAGAGCAACGCACGCGGCTGGGAACGTCGTGGGCGACGCCGGCATCGTCGCCCACGACGTACACCATTGGCAGACCGGCCACTCAGCCCGCCGTGGGCGGCTACGAGTTGTGGATGCGGATCGTCATCCGGGGACAGTTGTCCAAGCGGCCGTAGTAGCTGTTGGTCAGGCCGGAGATCCGCCAGCGGTTGGTGGCACCCGTGCCACGGCCGACGACGACGCCGTTGGTGGCGTCCACGAGCTTCCAGCGGATCTCGCTCGCGTCGCACAGCGGGTTGCCGATGTACGACTCGAAGGTCGTCACGTCGATCCAGCCGTTGATGGCCGAAAGGTTCCCCGTGGAGCAGGTCGTCCAGAAGGTCTGAACGGTGCACTCCGAGTTCGCCGCCCAGGCCGGGGCCGACGGCAGCACGGTTACGCCGACTCCGAGGGCCAGAGCGGCCGCCGCCATTCCCCTGCGAATACCCATGGTTCACTTCCTTGGCTCGTGCGGAACGGATACCGACGAGGGAAGCGCTTAGCGGTATATGCCTGGTATAGGCCCCGTGCCTATCTCTGTGACCTGCACTGACGCTCGGCGCACTCTCTGAGCTTGGTCCCGAGTGGTCTCATTCCTCGTCGCGGCCATGCAGGTAGTCCTCGAAGGTGGGGCGTCGATCCCTGCGGCGCGACAACACGATCGCGGCCACCAGTGCGGCAGGGGCCATTGCGAGCCTGAGGGCCCGGCGGCCCAGCCGGCGGACCGCCCTGAGCAGTTCCTTGAGCGACTGCCAAGGGTGTCTCAGCGCCATGACGGTCAGCATGAAGGCCATGCCGCCGAGGCTGATCCCCGAGAAGTCGTCGGGGTCGTCTCGTCCCTTCTCCTTGGTCACGGTGCGGAACCGAAGTCGGGGGGCAGGAGGCTCGCGGGGTGGCGGCCAGTGGGGCGCAGCCCATCGAAGACGATTGTCAGCGTCCGGGTTCGGAGCTCATCGTCCCACTGGTTGCGTTCCGCCGCCATGCACGCGGCCCCCAGCAGCGCCAGTAACTCCGGCATGCGCAGGTCCTCGCGGACGGCTCCGGCCTCCTGGGCGCGGACCAGTAACCTTTCGACGGCGTCTCTCATGTCGCGGCTGATGTCCGCCGTGCCGGCCTTGGGGTCGAGGCCGGCACGGGTGAGTATGTCGGCCAGGGTCTTGTTCCGCGTCGAGTTCTCCACGATCCGGGTGAAGAACTCGAAGAACGCTCTGCCGGGGTCGTCCGCGACCGTCAAGGCGTCCGCCTCGGCGACCAGGCGTTGTGCGCGCTCGATGATGACGGCCTGGTAGAGAGCCTCCTGGGTCGGGAAGTGCCGGTAGATCGTGCCCAGCCCCACGCCGGCGTGCCGGGCGATGGCCCGGATCGAAGCCGACAGGCCATCGCGGGCCAGGACCACTTCGGCCGCCTCCAGTACGCGCGCCCGGTTGTGCCGCGCGTCGGCGCGCAAGGGCCTGCCCCCGTCGCTCATCACTCTCCTCGCATGTTGACATGCGGAACGCTTGTTCCGTATGTTCCGGAGAACTGCCGGAACGACTGTTCCGGATCGTAGCCGATTCCCCGTCCTGACACCGGAAGGACTTGGCGATGGATTACACGACGCTGGGCAGCTCGGGTCTCAAGGTCTCTCCCGTGTGCCTGGGAGCCATGAACTTCGGGACCTCCGACGCGGTGGCCGGCTGCGACGAAACCGAGGCCGCCCGCATCATCGACGCCTTCCTCGACGCCGGCGGCAACATCATCGACACCGCGGACGGCTACACCGGCGGCCAGTCCGAAAGGATCGTCGGCCGGGCCGTCAAAGGCAGACGCCAGTCGGTCGTTCTGGCCACCAAGGCGTTCCTCCCGCAAGGGCCGGGCCCGAACGACAGGGGACTGTCCAGGGTCCACCTGACCAGAGCGCTGGAGGCGAGTCTGCGCCGGCTCGGCACCGACTACGTCGACCTCTACCAGTGCCACCAATGGGACGACTCGACCCCCATCGAAGAGACGGTGGCCACCCTCGACGGCTTCGTGCGCTCCGGCAAGGTTCGCTACCTGGGCTGCTCGAACTTCACCGCGGCGCAGGTCGTGGAGTCCCAGTGGGCGGCTCAACGCCTCGGTGCCACCCCCTTTGTCAGCCTCCAGTCGCAGTACTCGCTTCTGGCCCGCGGTATCGAAGCGGAGATCCTGCCGACCAGCCGACGTCACGGCCTGGGCACCCTGGTCTGGTCTCCACTCGGAGGCGGTGTGCTGACGGGCCGGTACCGTCGCGGCGCCGCCCCCGGGGCCGACACGCGGATGGGGCGGCTGCGGGCGTCCACGCTGCCCATGGCCCGCGCCTGGGCCGACGGCCTGCTCAACGAGCCCAACCTCGAGATCGCCGACCAGGTGGTCAAGGTCGCGGCCGACCTGGTCGCGACGCCGGCGGCCGTGGCCCTGGCCTGGGTACGGCGACGGCCGGGCGTCACCTCCGTCATCATCGGCCCCCGCACCCTCGAACAGTTCCACGGCAACCTCGCCGGGTTCACCCTGGACCTCCCCGCCGAGGTCATCGGCCGCCTCGATGAGATCTCCCGGTCCGCCAGCCTCGTACCCGTCAACGGCATGACCACCGGGCGACAGTGAAGATCGAGAGTGTGCTCTGCCGGCGTCTCATGCTGCTCTCCGCTGTCCGGGCCCTGAGCGCGCCATGCGAAAAGCCCGCGGCAAGGCGCACGGCCTTCCCACGGGCTTCCGGACAGCCGGGAACCGCGCGATGAACATGCACGTCATCGCGCGGTAACCGGTCACACGTCGTAGTAGAGCTCGAACTCGTGCGGGTGCGGGCGGAGGCGGATCGGGTCGACCTCGTTCTCACGCTTGTACGACACCCAGGTCTCGATCAGGTCGGACGTGAAGACGCCGCCTTCGAGCAGGTAGTCGTGGTCGGCCTCGAGCGCGTCGAGGACGGCCGTGAGCGAGCCGGGCACCTGCGGGATGTTGCGGGCCTCCTCGGGCGGGAGCTCGTAGAGGTCCTTGTCGACCGGCTCCGGCGGCTCGATCTTGTTGCGGATGCCGTCCAGGCCCGCCATCAGCATCGCGGCGAAGGCGAAGTACGGGTTGCACGAGGGATCCGGCACGCGGAACTCGATGCGCTTGGCCTTCGGGTTGGAGCCCGTGATCGGGATCCGGACGCACGCGGAGCGGTTGCGCTGGGAGTAGACCAGGTTGACCGGCGCCTCGTAGCCGGGGACCAGGCGGTGGTAGGAGTTCACCGTCGGGTTGGTGAACGCCAGCAGCGACGGAGCGTGCTTGAGCAGGCCGCCGATGTAGTAACGGGCGGTGTCCGACAGCCCGGCGTAGCCGACCTCGTCGTAGAAGAGCGGCTCGCCGTCCTTCCACAGGGACTGGTGGCAGTGCATGCCGGAGCCGTTGTCACCGAAGATCGGCTTGGGCATGAACGTCACGGTCCGGCCGGCCTGGATGGCGGTGCTCTTGATGATGTACTTGTACAGCATCAGGTTGTCGGCCGTCTTGAGCAGCGTGCCGAACCGGAAGTCGATCTCGGCCTGGCCCGCGGTGCCCACCTCGTGGTGCTGCATCTCGGTCTCGATGCCGGCCTCGATCAGGTTGCGGACCATCTCCGAGCGCAGGTCGGTGAAGTGGTCCATCGGCGGGACCGGGAAGTAGCCGCCCTTGTAGCGGGGCTTGTAGCCCAGGTTGCCGCCCTCGGAGGCCTTGCCGGTGTTCCAGGCGCCCTCGATCGAGTCGATGTAGTAGTAACCCGCGTTCTGCCGGGTCTCGAAGCGCACGTCGTCGAAGATGTAGAACTCGGCCTCCGGGCCGAAGTACACCGTGTCGGCGATGCCCGTGCCCTTGAGGTACTCCTCGGCCTTGCGTGCGACGTTACGCGGGTCGCGGCTGTACGCCTCGCCGGTCAGCGGGTCGTGCACGAAGAAGTTGATGTTGAGCGTCTTGTGCTGGCGGAACGGGTCGAGCACGGCGGTCGACGGGTCGGGCAGCAGGAGCATGTCCGACTCGTGGATGGCCTGGAAACCGCGGATAGACGACCCGTCGAACATCAGGCCGTCGGAGAAGACGTTCGGACCGAAGTTCTCCGAAGGGAAGGTGAAGTGGTGCGTCGTCCCCGGCAGGTCCGTGAACCTGACGTCAACGAACTGCACACCCTCGTCCCGGATGAACTTGAGGACGTCGTCGGCGGAGTTGAACACTCTCGAACCTCCCAGGGGCATGGGCTAGCAACCCGAAACTAGGCTTGTGCCGTTTCCGCGCCATGTCTCGTTTGTTTCGCGCGTGTTAATGAGTACGCCCCCCGCCGCCCGTCCGCTGTGCACCGGAACGGGCGCGACGCGCACCCCGCATCACAGCATAACCGCAGGTCAGACCGGTGCCGACGGGAAGCATCCGGCCCGGGCCATATTCCTCTTGCGATCGTACGGGTCGATCGGCGATCCCGAGGGCTCCACCGCGCTCACGCCGTCCGGCGCGTCGCCGAAATCGGGGTGGACGAAGCCGTCCGCGAAGCCGCAACCCGCGCCCGCGTCGCTGCGCGCGGTCCGCTCCAGCCAGACCGTCAGCTTCCCGTCCCGCTCGTACGCGGAGAACTCGGCGGTGCGGTGAGTGACCAGCCGCGTCGTCGCGGCGGGGTCGCCCGGGCGGTTCACCGCGTAGACGAAGAGGTAGTCCGCCGTGATCGTGACGCCGCCGCGGCCGTCGCGGGAGTGCCGCTTCGCCATCGTCGTCTCGCCGTCGACCTTGACCACGTCCGTCGCCTGCTCCGCCGAGCCCGGCTTGAGGCTGAAGACCCATCTCCTGGTGTTGTCCGGGCCGTTCTTGTCCAGGTGCTCGCGGAAGTAGTCGCGCTGCCGCGGATGCAGGAGCGCGATGAGCGCGGCCGGCCGCCCGCCGCGGATGGTCGCCGGATCGAGGTGGGCCGCCGTCAGGATCCGCCGGACCCGCCGCAGCGCCTCGCCGACCTGTCCGCGGCTCAGCCCGCCCAGCCCCTTGGGGTGTGGCGTGACGATGCCCTTTCCGCCCACGGCGAAGCCGGCCGCCGGAGATCCGGCGAACGGATCGGCGGCGGCGCCCGTCGCGCCGGGGCCGGTCCCCGCGTCCGGGTCGGGGCCCGTCTCGGGATCCGTGTCCCCGTCGGGCTCGCCCGGGACCGGGTTGAGCGTGGGGCCCGGCCGGGCGACGGCCGCCCCGAAATGCGGCTCCGGTGTCTGCTCGCCGCCCGAGCCGCCCGCCAGGGAGGACAGCCTGCCGAGCACGTCCGGCCGCGCGCCGATCACCAGGCCCGCGATCACGACGACCGCGAAGAGCGTGAGGAGCACGGCCCGGACGGGTCTTCTGTCCCGCCGGCGGACGGCCCGCTCGCCCAGGTCGGCCTCGTCCGTCAGCCGCCGGATCTCGTCGTCGCCGAACTGGGCGACCAGCGCCCGGAAGCGCTCCTCGATGTCGTCTGGCTCCGCCGGCCGCACCGTTCACTCCACATGTAACAAAGGGGGCAGAACACCTCATGATGTACGGTGGCGGCTCCGAGCGCCAGGGCGGTGGCCCATCCCGATACGCTGAGGAACCATGAGTGACCGGCAGCCGCGATGGACGCAGACGTGGCTCATGGGCCCCCGCGCGGGAGCCGACCTCGGCTATCCGGGACAGCGGCTGGGGCTGCCGGAGACCGGCAGCGGATCGGTCGCGAGCTGGGGCCGCCGCCTCGCCGCGGTCGTCATCGACTGGTTCCTGTGCACCTGGGCCATCGCCGGCGGGCTGCTGCACGCCAAGGGCTCCGACCTCAACCTCGTGGGCCTCGGGGTCTTCGCCGCGGAGTACGTCCTGCTGCTGGGCACGCTCGGCATGACCCTGGGCATGCGGGTGTGCGGCATCCGCGTGGCCACCCTGGACGGCGAGAGGCCACCGTTCATCTCCGTCCTGGTGCGCACGTTCCTGCTCTGCCTCGCCGTGCCGGCCCTGATCTGGGACCGTGACCGGCGCGGCCTGCACGACCGGGCGTCCGCCACCGTCGTGGTGAACCTCTGATCAGGCGGGCCGCAGGCACTGGAAGATCGCGGTTCCGGGTAGCAGCCGGCCGCGCAGCGGGCTCCAGCCGCCCCACACCCGGTCGTGACCTTCCGGCCACTCCGGTTCCGCCAGCCCGGTGAGCACCAGCCCCGAGGCGTGGATCAGCCCGACCCAGTCACCCATGGTGCGGTGGTGCTCCACGTAGGAGGGCGTCCCGTCGTCCCCGAACTCGACGTACGGCGACCGGTCGAAGTAGGGGCGGTCGGCGGTGAGGCCGCGCTCGCCCGGGTCGTCGGGGAAGGCCCACCTGATCGGATGGCTGACGGAGAACACGAACCGGCCGCCCGGCCGCAGCACCCTGCGGACCTCGGCCAGCACCGCGCCGGCGTCCGCCACGAACGGCAGCGCCCCGTAGGCCGAGCAGGCCAGGTCGAACGAGCCGTCCACGAAGGGCAGGGCCTCGGCGTCGGCCTGCGCGACCGGCAGCACCCGGCCGGTCTCCAGATCGATCCGCCGCGAGTGCTGGAGCTGCCGCCGGGACAGGTCGACGCCTGCCACGGTCGCTCCGCGTGCGACGAGCCACCGGCCGCACTGCCCGGCCCCGCAGCCGATCTCCAGCACCCTCCGGCCGGAGATCTCGCCGAGCAGGCGGGCGTCCGCCTCGTCGAGGCCCTCAGGGCCCCACACGAAGCCGTCGTCCCGCAGGAACTCGCCGTGTTCGGCCTGGTAGTCGTCGGCCGCGCCGTCCCACCAGCCCCGGTTGGCCCGGGAGGTCTCGGAGGGGGCGACCGGCCGTCTGCCGACGTCCAACGTCCGCCGCCGGCCGGGTCAGCGCATCTTCGGGCCGCGCGGCATCCGCAGGCCCTTCGGCATCGGGCCCTTCGGTATCGGCATGGCCGGGGTCAGCGCCCGCATGCGGTTGTTGATCTCCGAGACGGCGCCCTTCTTCAGGTTGCGGGGCAGCTTCATCAGGTGCCGCTGGAGCTTGGCCAGAGGCACCTGACCCTCCCCGTCACCGCACTGCACGTCGTAGACCGGTACGTCGATCGCGACGCGCTGCACCCGCTTCTTCTCGGCCACCAGCATGCGCTGCACCCGGCTGGAGGGACCCTCCGCGACCAGGATGACCCCGGGGTATCCGACGACGCGGAAGATGAGGTCCTGGTCGCGGTTGACGGCGACGGGCTTCTCCTCCACATGCCAGTTCCCGCGCATGCCCTGCAGCACGGCGTACGTCGCGCCCGGCTGGCCGTGGAGCATCGAGTACTGAGCGGTCTGGGCCAGCCGGCTGAACACCAGCATGCCCACCAGCACCGAGGCGAAGACCCCGAGGACGATCCACGTCCAGCTGAAGATCACACCCACGATGACGAAGAGCACCAACGTCGCCAGGGCCGACCCGTAGACGATGGGCATGCCCTTGGGGTTCGCCTGCTGAATGATCTGTGCGACCATCCGGAGCTGCTTGAGCCGCCCTGGTGCCGCCGCGTCTTTCGCCATGGTGTGAAGGATACAAATCCCTGACGGGATTAATGAAAACGTGACTCGCCCACGCGGGCGGCGATCGCCTGCTGGTACAGGCGGCCGGCCCGGTAGGACGAGCGGACGAGCGGACCCGACATGACGCCGGCGAACCCGATCTCCTCGGCCTCCTCCTTGAGCTCGACGAACTCCTCGGGCTTCACCCAGCGGTCCACAGGGTGGTGCCGCGGGCTGGGCCGCAGGTACTGGGTGATCGTCACCAGGTCGCACCCGGCCTCGTGCAGGTCGCGCAGCGCCTGGCTGATCTCCGCGCGCTCCTCGCCCATCCCGAGGATGAGGTTCGACTTGGTGACCAGCCCCGCCTGGCGGGCCATGCCGATCACCTGCAGCGACCGCTCGTAGCGGAACGCCGGCCGGATCCGCTTGAAGATCCTCGGAACCGTCTCGATGTTGTGCGCGAACACCTCGGGGGCGGCCGAGAAGACCTCCTCCAGCTGGTCGCGGTCGCCGTTGAAGTCGGGCACGAGAAGCTCGACGCCGCAACCGGGCACCATCGCGTGGATCTGCCTGGCGGTCTCGGCGTACAGCCAGGACCCGCCGTCGGGCAGGTCGTCGCGGGCCACGCCGGTCACCGTGGCGTACCGCAGGCCCATCTGGTGGACCGACTCGGCCACCCGGCGCGGCTCGTCCCTGTCGTACGCCGCGGGCTTGCCGGTGTCGATCTGGCAGAAGTCGCAGCGCCGGGTGCACTGGTCGCCGCCGATGAGGAAGGTCGCCTCGCGGTCCTCCCAGCACTCGGAGATGTTGGGACAGCCCGCCTCCTGGCAGACCGTATGCAGCCCCGCCCCCTTGACGAGCGACTTGATCTCGTTGAAGTTGGGGCCGTTGTGCAGCCGGGTCTTGATCCACGGCGGCTTCTTCTCGATGGGCGTCTGGCTGTTACGCACCTCAAGGCGCAGGAGCTTGCGACCTTCCGGCCCGACCGTCATGCGACTTCCTCATTCCGCGACAACGCACCGTGGGCGTGTCGGCCGCGCGGGGAACCGGGGGTCGTGCCACGGTCGTGCCGGCCCCCGGAGCGCCGTGCCTGGCCGGCCCGCTCGCTCACCATGCCAGCTTATTACCTGCTCTCCCGTGATCTGAGACGGCTCCTCCGGGGCGAGCGGGCGCCGTCAGGCCAGGTCTTCCTCGTACATCTCGTACGGCTCGGCGCCCAGGGCCTCGGCCAGCCGCTTCTCGGCGAACGGGACGACCTCGTCCACGGTGATCCGGCGGCCCGTCTCCGCCGACAGCGAGGTGACCTCCGTGTCGCCGACGGCGCCCGGCATGAGGCGGTTGTACCAGCTCAGGTCGTTGACGCAGTCGAGGGCGAAGCCGTGCATGCTCACCCCGCGCGAGACCCGGATGCCGATCGTGCCCAGCCGCCGCACGGGCCGGCCGCGCTCCGCGTCGGCGGGCAGCCAGATGCCGCCGCGGCCCTTGATCCGGCGGGCCGCCAGGCCCACGTCGGCGCAGACCTGGATCACGACGTCCTCAAGCAGCCGCACGTACGCCGGGACGTCGCCGACGCCCACGATGGGGTAGGCGACGAGCTGCCCGGGACCGTGCCAAGTGATCTGGCCGCCCCGGTCGACGTCGATGACCGGAGTGCCGTCCGCCGGCCGCTCGTGCGGCAGCGTCCGTTTGCCCGCCGTGTAGACCGGCGCGTGCTCCACCATGAGGCACAGATCGGAGATCTCGCCCGCCGCCCGCCGCGCGTGGAGCCGCCGCTGCAGGGTCCACGCCTGCTCGTACGGCACGTCGACGCCCATGCGGACGATGGCCAGACCCTTCACGCGTCCAGCGTAGAGGTCAGCAGGCGGGGCTCGATACGGAACTCCTTGACTCCGGGCCCGTCGCGTTCGACCCGGTAGGCGTAGCCCCGCGGCGAGATGCTGACCGCCTGGATGAACTCGGTGCCGACGTAGTGGAGCGCGACGCCCTCGTCGGCGGCGTACCCCTCGGGCAGCTCCCCGGACGCGACCGACTCGTGCAGCAGCGTCCGCCGCTGCGGGTCGGAGTCGTAGTGGACGCCGCACGAGTACGGCAGCAGCGCCAGCCCCTCGGCCCAGGGCCGCAGCCGCGGCCCGAACGAGTCGGTGTTGCCGCCGACGTGCCAGCACAGCGCGCCCGCGCTCTGCCCGGACAGCACGACACCGGCCCGCCAGGCCTCGGCGAAGGCCTCGTCGAGCCCGTGGAGCCGCCACAGCGCGGCGAGGTTGGCGACGCTGCCGCCGCTCACGTAGATCGCGTCCTGCTCCAGGATCCACTCACGGGGATCGGCGACGTTGGGCATGGGGAAGACCGTGAGATGGCTCACCTCGACGTCCCAGCGGCTGAACGCGCCGTACATCTTGAGCAGCCACTCGGCGTCGTCTCCGGTCGCCGTGGCGAGCAGCCCCAGCTTGGGGCGGTCCTGGCCGGTCAGGTCGAGCGCGTAGCGCAGCAGGGGAGTGGGCTCCACGAACCCGTACCGCTCCGACTGCCGGAACGATCCGCCGCCGATGGCGACGATGTGCGACTGCCCGATCCGGCTCATTGCCCGCTCCCGCGTCAGATCACGATTCGGCTACCAGGACTCACTAGAGTACGGCGGCGAGCGCGTCGGCGACGCGGGGATGGGCGAACCGGTGGCCGGCGTCGAGCAGCCGCCTGGGCAGCACCCGCTGGCCTGCGAGGACGGCCTCGTCGGCGAACTCGCCGAGCGCCAGGCGCAGGGCGAACGGGGGAGCCGCCACCGGCATCACCGGGCGGTGCAGCGCCGCGGCGATCGCCTGGGTGTACTCGCGGTTGGTCACCGGCTCGGGGGCCGTCAGGTTCACCGGACCGGCGATGCCCTCGCGGCCGAGCAGGAACCGCACCGCGCCGACCCAGTCGGGCAGCGATATCCACGAGACGTACTGCCTGCCGCTGCCCAGCGGGGCGCCGGCTCCCATCTTGAAGATCGGCAATATCTTCGCCAGCGCGCCGCCCCGGCCGCTCAACACCACGCCCGTCCGCATCGGGACGACCCGCAGGCCCGCCTCCTCCGCCGGGGCGAGGGCCGCCTCCCACTCCCGCGCCAGATCGGCCAGGAACCCCGTCCCGGGCGGGGCCGTCTCGTCGACCGCCCGGTCGCCCGTGTCGCCGTAGAACCCGACCGCGGACGCCGACAGCAGCGTGCGCGGCCCCTCGTCCAGGGACGCGAGCGCGCGGGCGAGCGTGCCGGTGCCGAGAACGCGGCTGTCGACCAGCTCACGCTTGTAGGCGTCGCTCCACCGGCGGTCTCCCACGCCGGCCCCGGCGAGGTGGACGACGGCGTCGGCCCCCCGGAGGGCCGCGCGGTCCAGAACGCCTCCCATCGGGTCCCAGGACCACTCCTGCGGGCCCGCGGGCTCCCGCCGCACCAGACGGCGCACCTCGTGCCCGTCGTCCTCAAGGGCTCGTACGAGGGCCGATCCCAGCAGCCCGGACGCGCCCGTCACCACGATCGTCATCGGCGCCAGAGTATCTCCCACAGTCCCCTATACGGCGGAGGCCGTCCCGCGGGATGCGGGACGGCCTCACGACGGCACGGCGGGGGTGCGGCGGGGTTACGCGAGCCCGAGCTGGCTCTCGAACCGGCCCTCCTCCAGGCGACGCTTGATCGTGGTCAGGAAGCGGGCGGCGTCGGCCCCGTCGACCAGGCGGTGGTCGTAGGTCAGCGCCAGGTAGACCATCGAGCGGACGGCGATGACCTCGCCCTCCGGGGTGTCGACGACGACCGGCCGCTTGACCACGGCGCCGGTGCCGAGCATGCCGACCTGCGGCTGGTTCAGGATCGGCGTGTCGAACAGCGCGCCCCGGCTGCCGGTGTTGGTCAGCGTGAACGTGCCGCCGGTGATCTCGTCCGGGCCGATCTTGTTGGTCCGGGTGCGGTCGGCCAGGTCGGCGATCTTACGGGCGAGCCCCGCGATGTTGAGGTCGCCGGCGTTCTTGATCACCGGGACGATGAGGCCGCGCTCGGTGTCCACCGCGATGCCGAGGTGCTCGACGTCGAAGTAGGTCACCTCGTTGGTCTCGCTGTTGATCGTGGCGTTCAGCTTCGGGTGCTGCTTGAGCGCCTCGACCGCCGCGAGCGCGAAGAACGGCAGGAACGACAGCTTCACGCCCTCGCGGCGCGGGAAGTCGCCCTTCGCCTGGTCGCGGAGCTTGGCGATCCGGGTGACGTCGACCTCGACGACCGAGGTGAGCTGCGCCGCCACCTGCAGCGACTCGACCATCCGCTTGGCCATGATCTGCCGCAGCCGCGACATCTTCTCGGTGCGCCCGCGCAGGGTCGTGTCGACCTGCACCGGCTCGGGAGCCGCGGCCGGAGCGGCGGCCACCGGAGCGGCCGCGGCCGGAGCCGGGGCGGCGGGCTGGGCGGCGGCCTGCGCGGCGGCGGCGCGCTCACGCTGCACGCGGGCCGCCTCGACGACGTCCTGCTTGCGGATGCGGCCGCCGACGCCGGTGCCGGTCAGCGACTCCAGGTCGACCCCGTGCTCGGAGGCGAGCTTGCGGACCAGCGGCGTGACGTACGGGCTCTCGCCACCGGTCGCCGGCGGCGCGGCCGGAGCGGGGGCCGGTGCCACGGCCGGAGCGGGCGCCGGAGCGGGCGCCGGCGGCCGGGGGGCGGCCGGAGCGGGCTGCGGCGTCACCACGGCGGGTGCCGGCTGCGGGATGGACGAGATCGGCGCGGCCGGAGCCGGAGCGGGGGCCGGAGCAGGCTCGGGTGCCGGGGCCGGGGCCGGGGCCGGGGCGGGAGCCGGGGCGGGCGCCGCCGTCTCGGCCGGCGCGGCCGGGGCCGCCGCGGCGCCGTTGGCGTCGATCAGGGCCAGTTCGGCGCCGACCTCGACCGTCTCGTCCTCCGCGACGATGATCTTGGTCAGGTAGCCGGCGGACGGCGACGGGATCTCGGTGTCGACCTTGTCGGTCGACACCTCGAGCAGCGGCTCGTCGGCCTCGACGTGCTCGCCTTCCTTCTTCAGCCAGCGGGTGACGGTGCCCTCGGTAACGCTCTCGCCGAGCTGGGGCATGGTTACGGAGACCGGCATGGTTTCTTCTCTCGCGTTCGTTAAGAGGGCTTAGTTGTGTACGTGGAGCGGCTTGCCGGCCAGGGCCAGCATCGCCTCGCCGAGGGCCTCGGACTGGGTCGGGTGCGGGTGGATCAGCTGGGCGACGTCGGTGGGCGTGGCCTCCCAGTTGAAGATCAGCTGAGCCTCCGCGATGAGCTCGCCGACGCGGCTGCCCACCATGTGCACGCCGAGCACCCGGCCGTCGCGCTCGGCGACGACCTTGACCTCGCCCTGCGTCTGCAAGATCTTGCTCCTGCCGTTCCCGGCGAGGTTGTAGCTGAGCTCGACGACGTCGTGACCCCGCTCGCGGGCGACGGCGGTGCTGATGCCGACCGAGGCGACCTCGGGCTCGGAGTAGGTGATCCGCGGCACGCCGTCGTAGTCGATCGGGACCGGGTTCAGGCCGGCGATGTGCTCGGCGACCAGGATGCCCTCGGCGAAGCCCACGTGGGCCAGCTGGAGCGTCGGGATGAGGTCGCCCACCGCGTACACGCCCGGGACGTTCGTCTGGCAGTACTCGTTGACCGGCACGTAGCCGCGGTCGACGGTGACGCCGGCCTCCTCGTAGCCGAGACCGGCCGAGACCGGGCCGCGGCCCACGGCGACGAGCATCAGCTCGGCGTCGATGGTCTTGCCGTTCTCCAGGGAGACGACCACGCCGGTGTCGGTGGTCTTGACGCTCTCGAAGCGGGTGCCGAGCTCGTACTTGATGCCGCGGCGGCGGAAGGCCCGCTCGAGCAGCTTGGAGTTGGACTCGTCCTCCAGGGGAAGAAGGTGCGGCAGGGCCTCGACGATCGTCACCTCGGCGCCGAACGAGCGCCACACGCTGGCGAACTCGACGCCGATGACGCCGCCGCCCAGGATGACCACCGAGGACGGCACCCGGTCGAGCACCAGGGCGTGGTCGCTGCTGATGATCTTCTCGCCGTCGATGTCGAGCCCGGGCAGCGACTTCGGCACCGAGCCCGTCGCCAGGACGACGTTGCGGCCCTCGAAGACCTGGTCGCCCACGACCACGCGGTTGGGGCCGGCCAGGCGGCCCTCGCCCTCCACGACCGTGATCTTCTTGCTCTTGACGAGCCCGGTGAGGCCCTTCCAGAGGCCGGTGACCACCTTGTCCTTGTACGAGTGGACGCCCGGCACGTCGATGCCCTCGAACGTGGTGCGGACGCCGAAGGACTCGCCCTCACGGGCCTGGTCGGCCAGCTCCGCCGCGTGCAGCAGCGCCTTGGTGGGAATGCAGCCGCGGTGCAGGCAGGTGCCTCCGACCTTGTCCTTCTCGATGAGGACGACATTCATGCCGAACTCGGCCGCCCGCAGCGCACAGGCGTAACCACCGCTACCGCCACCTAGGACGACGATGTCATAGGGGCCGCTGCCATCAGCCACTGGAATGCTCCTTGTCGATGCGCCGCCGGATGTCCCGACGGCATCTTTTCACTTGTCTGGGAGAGCGTGTTCGGGCGGGCCCACGGCCGGCGCCGGCCGCGGAGCCGCCCTCTTCGTCAAACAGCCTGGGAGGACGTGCCGTTCCCCGCGTACCGCTCGGCGATCCCGATGAGGGTGCGGGTGATGACGCCGGTGCCGCCCTTCGGGGTGTAACCGTACGGCTCGCCCTTGTTGAAGGCGGGACCGGCCATGTCGATGTGGGCCCAGCGCACGCCCTCGGGGACGAACTCGCGCAGGAAGATCCCCGCGACGAGCATGCCGCCCCACCGCTCGGGCTGGACGTTGGCGATGTCGGCGACGGCGGAGTCGAGGCCCTTGCGCAGGTCGTCGGGCAGGGGCATGCCCCAGGCGCTCTCGCCCTGCCGCCCGGCGATCCGCACGACCTCCTCGCGGAGCTCGTCGTCGTTGGCCATGACGCCGGCCACGCGCCAGCCGAGCGCGACGATCTGTGCGCCGGTCAGCGTGGCGACGTCCACGATCAGGTCGGGCTCGTCCTCGGCGGCGCGGGCCAGGCCGTCCATGAGCACGAGGCGGCCCTCGGCGTCGGTGTCGAGGACCTCGACCGTCTTGCCGCTGTAGGTGTGCAGCACGTCGGACGGGCGCTGCGCGGTGCCCGACGGCATGTTCTCGGCGAGGCACAGGTAGCCGACGGCGTTGACCGGGAGGCCCAGCTTCGCGATCGCGAGCAGGGAGCCCAGCACCGCGCCGGCGCCGCCCATGTCGGACTTCATCCAGTCCATCGAGGCGGTCGGCTTGAGCGAGAGGCCGCCGGAGTCGAAGGTGATGCCCTTGCCGACGAAGGCGACCGTCCGGGCGGCGTCCGGGTGGCTGTACGAGAGGCGGACCAGGCGCGGCGGGTTGACGGAGCCCTGTCCGACGCCGACGATGCCGCCGTACCCCTCCGCCTTGAGCCGGGCCTCGTCGAGGACCTCGACCGACAGGCCGGCCGCGCCGGCCTTCTCCTGCGCGATCTCGGCGAAGCGCGCCGGCCACAGGTCGGAGGGCGGGGTGTTCACCAGGTCGCGGACGAGCGTGACCGACTCGGCGACCGTGGCGGCGTGCTGGACGGCCTGCTCCGCGCCCTCGGCGCGGGACAGCACGGTGATCTCCCCGACCGGGGCCTTGTTGTCGCCGCCGGTTCGGTAGCGGGCGTACCCGTACGCCCCGAGCAGCGCGCCGAGCGCGACGGCCTCGGTCTGGGCGGCGCTCGCGGCGGGCAGGGCGACGGCGGCGGCCGCGGTGCCGGCGAGCGACCTGATGGCGGCGCCGGCCGCCCGGCGCAGGGTCTCCAGATCATGCTCGCCGTCCGGCTCCGGTCCGAGGCCCACGGCGACGACGAGCGGGGCGGGCAGCGCGCCGAACGTCGGGATCTTGGCGATTTCCTCGCTCTTGCCGGTGAAGCCGAGCGAGGTGAGGCTCTCGATGAGCCGGCCGCCCAGGGCCTGGTCAAGGCCGTCGGCACCGGGAGCCGCGCGGAGGCCCTCCGGTGAACCGTGGACGCCTACTACGACGGCACCGGTCTCGATAGAGACGGTGTCAGCTGGATTGACGCGCACTGTGGTCACGTGTGCCGATGCTAGCTGGGGTGACTCCGCTACGCATAAACGAGGGTTCATCCCATCAAAGAGAAGTCGCCATGGAGCCGATATGAACGGCCCCATACGGCCGAACATCGAAATGGTGCTAGCGTCAATAGCATCATGTTGCTCATGCTGGACCTCAACGATCCGCGGCCCCTGCACGAGCAGGTGACGGCCGCGATCAGGCGGGCGATCGCCGGAGGGGAGGTGGCGCCGGGCGACCGGCTGCCCCCCGCGCGCGACCTGGCCGGCGCGCTCGGCGTCAACGCCAACACCGTGCTGCGGTCGCTGCGCGCCCTGCGCGACGAGGGCCTGCTGGAGTTCCGCCGCGGTCGCGGCGTGTCCGTCCTGCGGCGTCCCGACCCACGCGAGGCGCTCCGGGACCGCGCGCGCGGCCTGCTGGAGGAGGCCGCCAAGTATGGCCTCGGCCCCGACGAGGTCGCCGACCTCATCAAGGAGCTGTCATGAACATGCCCCGCCCCCCGTCGTCCCCCGCTCCGCGTGGCCTCTTCACCGCCGTGGCCGTGGCCTGGACGCTGCTGGTCGCGGCCACACTGGTCGCGCTGCCGCTGGCGCTGGCCGACCGGCTCCCCGATCCGGTCGCCTCGCACTGGGGGCCGTCCGGCGAGCCCGACGGCTCCCTGCCCCTCGTCGCCTCGGCCGCCGTACCTCTGGCCGTCTGGGTGGTGGCGGCCGCCGGCGGCCTCGCGGCGGCGCTGCGCCGCCGCGCCTTCCCGAGAGCGGCGATCCGGGCCAGGGCGGCGGCCGTCCTGGGCTGGGGTGGCGTGTTCACCGTGGGCCTGCAGATCATCTCCCTCGGCGCGAACCTCGACAGGGCGCGCTGGCAGGACGCCTCCGGCATCGGGCCGCCGCTCGTCGTGGTGATCGTCCTCTCGCTGGCCGCCGGGGCGCTCGCGGCCCTCGCGGCGCGCCGGGGAGGCGACGACACGCCGCCGCCGGAAGCCGAGCCGCCGGTCCGGCCGGAGATCGGCCTGGACCCCGGCCGCCGCCCGGTCTGGGTCTCCTCGGTCTCCGCGCCGGTCCTGCTCGCCCTCGGGTGCGTCATGGCCGCGGCGGGGGTCCTGCTCTTCGCCGGGACCCTTGCCGGGCAGACCCGGCGGCCGGTCGAGGTGGGTCTGGTCCTGGCGTTCGCCGGCCTCGTCGTGATCGCGTTGTCCACGGTCTCGGTGCAGGCCGGTCCCGAGGGTCTGCGGATCGGGTTCGGCCCGCTGCGGTGGCCCGCGCGCCGCGTCCCGCTCGACCGGATCGAGCGGGCCTGGGTCGAGGAGCGGAGCCCGCTCGACGTGGGCGGCTGGGGCTACCGGGGACTGCCGGGCCGGGCCACCATAATGATCCGCGGTGGGGAGTGCCTCGTGGTCGCCTACCGGTCGGGGGGACGGCTCGCGATCAGCGTGGACGACGCGGCGACCGGCGCGGCCCTGCTCAACGCCCTTCTCGCCACCGCCCGCCCCTGACGGGGAGGGCCGCCGCTCGGCCGATCACAACGGCGACCCGGCCACAGCAGCCGGTCACAGGTGGCGGTCTCAGGCGGCGGTCACAGCAGGCAGAAGGCCGCCAGCGCCGTCGTGGCCGCGGTCTCCACGAGCGCGCCGAGGACGTCCCCCGTGATCCCGCCCAGTCGTCGTACGGCACGGCGGCGCAGCAGCCACGCGGCGGCCAGTCCCGCCGCGCCCGCCGCGACGGCGCGCAGGGCGAGGGGCCCGGCGGAGCCGAATCCGGCCGGCACGGCGGTGACCAGGCCGGTGACAGAGCTGGTGACAGAGCCGGTGCCGAGGGCGGCGAGCGGGGCGAGCAGTCCGACGACGATCGCGGTGGCGGCGGTGGCCGCGACCGCGCCGCCGCGCCCCACGGTGCCCGCGACGAACGCGCCCAGGCCGCCGGGCCGGGCCGCCGGCACGCCCGCCCGGCAGGCCCAGGTGAGGGCGAGCCGGCCGCTCGCGCAGGCGGCGACCAGGGCGGCCGCGGCCTCCGGCGCCGGCAGCGACGACAGCGCCGCCACCTGGACGAGCAGGGCCACCACGAGCGTCACCACGCCGAAGGGCCCGATGTCGGAGCGTTTCATGATGTCGAGCGCGGGCCCGGCCGGTTTGCCGCTGCCCAGGCCGTCGGCGAGGTCGGCCAGGCCGTCCAGGTGGAGGCCGCGGGTCAGCCAGGCGAGGGCGCCGACGGCGAGCACGGCGGCCAGGAGGGCCGATCCGGACAGCGCCGCCGCGGCCGCCAGGACGGTGGCGGCCGCCAGCCCCAGCACGGCTCCCACGAGCGGCGCCGCCGTCATGGCCCGTCCGGCGACGGTCCGGTCGGCGGCGGGCGCCCGGACCGGGAGAACGGTCAGCGTCCCGACGGCGAACCGGTACGCGGCGGCGACGGCGTCCGGGCGGAGCGACACGGACATGATCAGACCGGCAGGTCGACGAGGCGGCCGGCGACCACGAGGCTCGCGGCCTCGGACTCGCGGGCGAGCCGCTGGTTGAGACGCCCGAGCGCGTCGCGGAACACCCGGCCCGCGGGGGTGGCGGGCACGACCCCCAGCCCGACCTCGTCGCTCACCGCGACCACCCGGGCCGCGGTCCGCCGCCAGGCCGACACCAGCAGCTCGCAGCGCTCGGCCACGGCCGCCGCCGGGCCGGCCAGGTCGCCGGACACCCCCGGCCAGGCCGCGCAGTCGTCGAACACACCCGTCAGCCAGGTGCCGACGCCGTCGATCAGCAGCGCCCCCGACGGAGGATCGGCGAGCAGCGCGGTCACGTCGCCGGTCTCCACCGTGTGCCAGTGCGCGGGGCGGCGCACCCGGTGGGCCCGCACGCGCTCCGCCCAGGCCGGGTCGCCCTCGGCCCGCGGGCCTGTGGCCACATAGGTCACATCGGGCTCGCCCGCCAGGCGCAGCTCGGCCTCCTCCGACTTGCCCGACCGCGAGCCGCCGAGCAGCAGGGTCCGTCGCGGGGGCGTCCGGGCCCCGGAGACGGCGGGGCCGAGCACCGTGCCATCGGGCACCGCCTCCGCGCCCCACAGCTCCAGCCGGCGGGCCAGCTCGCGTTCGCTCGCCGCGCGGTGGTCGAGGTGAACGGCGATCACCCGGGTCGCCGGCCCCACCCGGCCGCGGCGGCGCAGGTCGCCGAGGCGCTCCGGCCGATCGAGGAGATCGATCAGCACCCAGTCGAACGGGGCCCCGTCCGGGCCGGACGCGGGCGCGGCCGGGGAGCCCGCGGAGGGCGCGCCCGCGAGGGGCAGCGCGGTCGCGTAGAGAAGGCGGCGGCCGCCGGGATCGGTGATCTCGTGGCCGTCGGGCCCTGAGGCGATCCGGTGTCGGTGCGCTCCGGCTCCACCGGCAGCGGGGAGAGCGGCCCCCGCAGGGCTCGACCGGCGGAGGACGCCGCCGTCGAGCGACAGCCTGACCAGCCCGTCGAGCACGATCGAGGTGGGGAGCCGGTGGCCGGGCGTGAGGCGTCCGCATGAGGCGCAGCCACAGCCGGGCTCGGGCCAGCCGGCGGGCCCGCCTGTCGCCTCCAGGAAGATCTCCATCCCGTCCTTTCTCCGGTGGCCGTCGCCCCGGGGTCTCCTCGGGCCCGCGCGGGGGCGCGACGCGCCGCGCGTGGAACGGCCGCACATGATCGGCGTTATGGTGCCAGGAGGTAGGGTCGCTCAACGACCGCACCCCGCGCGATCCGGCCCGACCGGCGCGCGGCGACGGGGCTTCCGAGGGAGTATGGCGATGATCTGGCGGTGGCAGTACGAGGACGCGAACGGCGGCGAGGTGACGGACCGGCCGCTGCCGCGGGAGATCTTCTCGAGCCAGGGCGACGCCGAGTCGTGGCTGGGCGAGAGCTGGCGTGACCTGCTCGAAGCCGGTGTCGAGCAGGTCACGCTGCTGGAGGACGATCGCGTCGAATACTCCCGGATGTCCCTGCGCCCCGAATGAGGACCCTCGACGAGGGCCCTCAGGCGGTGGCGCGGGGAACGCCGGTCAGGGACGCCGGTCGGGGACGTGCGCCTTGGCCGGGTCGCGCTCGACGAACTCGCCGAGCACCTCGTCGATCTTCTTCATGGTCTCGGCGTCGAGCTTCACCCCGGCCGCCTTGACGTTGTCGCGCACCTGCTCGGGACGCGAGGCCCCGACGATGGCGGACGCCACGTTCTTGTTCTGCAGCACCCACGCCACGGCGAGCTGGGCCATCGACAGGCCGAGGTCGGCCGCGATCGGCTTGAGCTCCTGCACCCGGCGCAGCAGGTCGTCGTCGAGCAGGCGGCCGATCATGTTGGCCCCGGTGGGGTCGGTGGCGCGTGAGCCGTCCGGCGCCGGCTGTCCGGGGAGGTACTTGCCGGTGAGCACGCCCTGGGCGATGGGGGAGAAGACGATCTGGCTCAGCCCCTCCTTCTCGCAGAGGGGGACGACCTCGGGCTCGATGATCCGCCACAGCATGGAGTACTGCGGCTGGTTGGAGACGAGCCGGTCGAAGCCCATCTCGTCGGCGATCTTCAGCGCCTGGGCGATGTGCTCGGCCCGCCACTCGCTCACGCCCACGTACAGGACCTTGCCCTGCCTGACCAGGTCGTCGAAGGCGCGCAGCGTCTCCTCGAGCGGGGTCTCCACGTCGTACCGGTGGGCCTGGTAGAGGTCGACGTAGTCGGTGCCGAGACGGCGCAGCGAACCGTTGACCGACTCGACGATGTGCTTGCGGGACAGCCCGCGGTCGTTCTTGCCCGGCCCCGTGGGCCAGTAGACCTTGGTGAAGATCTCCAGCGACTCGCGGCGCACGCCCTTGAGGGCCCGGCCGAGGACCTCCTCGGCCTTCGTGCCGGCGTAGACGTCGGCCGTGTCGAACGTGGTGATGCCCTCGTCGAGCGCCGCGCGCACGCACGCGACCGCGGCGTCCTCCTCCACCTGTGAGCCGTGAGTGAGCCAGTTGCCGTAGCTGATCTCGCTGACGATGAGGCCGCTCCGGCCGAGATGACGGTATTCCATGCCGTAGACCCTATAGACCACATGGCAGGCGACGGCGCGCGGTACCGGCGCGCCCGGCCGCCCGTCAGCGCCGCTGCTCGGGGACCGGCGCGCCGCCGGGGAGCACCGCCGGCCTCGGGAAGCGCAGCCGCCGGAGCTGGGACGAGCGCATCGCGGCGTAGAAGCCGAGGCCCCGCAGGTTCTCGCCGGGGAACTTGGCCGCCGCCTCCTTGCGCACCCGGCCCGCCACGTAGAAGGCGCCGGCCAGCACCAGCACCATCACCACGGGCAGCGACATCGTGTAGCCGAGCAGCACGACCTTCCTGATCTCCACGGGGAACGGGATCATCGACAACACCATGATGACCAGCACCGCGGGCAGGAAGTACTGTCCCGGGAGGCGTCGCGCGTCGACCCAGTCACGGGCGAACTTCCGCACCGGGCCGCGGTCGCGCGCGGGCAGTGCCCGCTCGTCGCCCCGCATCATGGCCTCACGCTGCCGCGCCCGGAGCGTCTTGTCGCGCTCGCGCTGCAGCCGGTAGGCCTCCTTGCGGTTGGACGGCGCCGTCACGGGAGAGCGGCGGCGGCCCTCGGCCTGGCTCCGCTTCGGAGTGGGACGGCCCTTGCCCGGAGTCCCCTGAGGCTTAGGATCGACCACGGGGACGGGGGAGTCGTCGGTAGTGGTCTGGGTACGACGTCGGAACACGTCGCCCAGCCTACCGGGAGTGCAACTTAGTGACGCCCTCGCGCGTTATGCGTAGGGTGAACCCAGGCGGCTCCGCCGCTTTTATGGGGCTGAGACGGCTGGGCTTACCACGCACAACCTTGACGAAGGGGACGGCCGACGCGCATGAGCGTGATGAAGAGACTTTCCATGATCTTCAAGTCCAAGGCCAACCGGGCTTTGGACAAGATGGAGGATCCTCGGGAGACCCTCGACTACTCATATCAGAGGCAGTTGGAGTTGCTGCAGAAGGTACGCCGGGGCGTGGCCGACGTGGCCACCAGCCGCAAGCGCGTCGAGCTGCAGATCAACCAGCTCGAGGGCCAGGCCACCAAACTGGAGAACCAGAGCCGTCAGGCGTTGTCCGCCGGCCGTGAGGATCTCGCCCGCGAGGCGCTCACCCGCCGCAACGGCCTCAACGCCCAGATCGCCGACCTGCGCATCCAGTACAACAACCTGCAGGGCGAGGAGGAGAAGCTGACCCTCGCCAGCCAGCGCCTCCAGGCCAAGGTCGACTCCTTCCGCACGAAGAAGGAGACCATCAAGGCCACCTACACCGCCGCCGAGGCGCAGACCCGCATCAACGAGGCGTTCTCCGGCATCTCCGAGGAGATGGGCGACGTCGGCCTCGCCATCCAGCGGGCCGAGGACAAGACGGCCCAGATGCAGGCGCGCGCGGGCGCGATCGACGAGCTGCTCGCCAGCGGCGCCCTCGACGACTTCACCGGCCAGCGCGACGACATCCAGGCCGAGCTCGACCGCATGGGCGGCGGCAACGACGTCGAGCTGGAGCTCGCCCGGATGAAGGCCGAGCTCGGCCAGGGGCCCTCGCAGTCGGCGATCGAGGCCGGCCGTCAGGGCCAGGCGGCGCCGGCGAACCAGCCCGCCGCCCAGCAGCACACTCAGCAGTTCCGGCAGCCGGGGGAGGGCCTGTGATCGTCAGAATCATGGGGGAGGGGCAGGTCGAGATCGGCTCCTCCGACATCGACGTGCTGAACGCCCTGGACACCGAGCTCGAGGCGGCCATCGAGACCAACGACGAGGACGTCTTCCGCTCGAAGCTCCACGCCCTGCTGGAGAAGGTGCGTCAGGTCGGCAGGGCGCTGCCGGACGACTCGCTGGAGCCGTCCGAGCTGATCCTGCCGCCGGCCGACGCTTCAATCGAGGAGGTGCGGGAGATGCTCGGGGACACCGGGCTCATCCCTGGATGATGGCCGCGACCCGGTTCGCGCCCGATCGAGGTCTGTCCACGCGGATGGCCGTGACGATGTTCCTGCTCGGGCTGCTCTACGTGGCGTTCATGGCCGTCCTCGTCGCCGTGGGCGTCCGGGCCGTCGCGGTACTCGTGATCGCCGGCGGCCTCCTGCTGGCGCAGTACTTCCTGTCCGACAAGATCGCCCTGTTCGCGATGCACGGGCGGGAGGTCTCCCCGCAGGAGGCTCCCGAGCTCCACGGCATCATCGACCGCCTGAGCGCGCTCGGCGGCATGCCGAAGCCCAGGGTGGCGATCGCCGACTCCGACATGCCGAACGCCTTCGCCACCGGCCGGAACCAGAAGAACGCGGTGGTCTGCGTGACGACGGGAATCCTGCGCAGGCTCGACGCGAGGGAGCTCGAGGGCGTCATCGCGCACGAGCTGTCCCATGTGGCCCACCGCGACGTCGCGGTGATGACGATCGCCTCGTTCCTCGGCATCGTCGCCGGTCTCATGACGAGATTCGCCCTCTACAGCGGCCTGGCCGGGGGAAATCGCCGGGACAACAACAACGGCCCGCCGATCGGCCTGATCATCTTCCTGGTCTCCGGCCTGGTCTACTGCGTGAGCTTCCTGCTGACGCGGGCCCTGTCGCGCTACCGCGAGCTCGCCGCCGACCGCGCGGGCGCACTGCTCACCCAGCGCCCCTCCGCCCTCGCCAGCGCCCTCACCAAGGTCAGCGGTGACATCGCCCGGATCCCGACCCGGGACCTGCGCGAGGCGCAGCCGTTCAACGCCTTCTACTTCGCCCCCGCCCTGTCCGGGCAGAGCGTCGCCACGCTGCTGTCGACCCATCCGCCGCTGGACCGCCGGCTGGCGCAGCTCGCCCGGATCTCCGCCGAGCTGGGGCGCTGATGGGCTGGCTCGACTCGCTGCTCGGCCGGTCCAAGCCCGCCAGGCCCGACCTCGACGCCCTCTTCGCGCTGCCGTCGGCCGCCGTCACCCTGCAGGCCGCCACCGGCTTCGTCCCGGCGGGCACGGGGTCGGTGTCGTTCCGGGCCGCGGAGGGCGGGGCGTTCGCCCAGCTGGAGAAGGACGTCGAGGCGCTGATGGGCAAGGTCGACGTCTCCGAGGACTCGTACGGCTACACGTGGGTGACGGTCGCGAACCCGGACGTCTCGGCCCTCGTGACCGACCTCCACGCGGCCAACTCGTCGCTGGAGTCCGCGGGCTTCGGGCCGTCGCTGCTGTGCTCGCTGGTGACCTTCAGCGATCCGTCGGACCGGCGGCTCGCCCTGGTCTACCTCTACAAGCGCGGCACCTTCTATCCGTTCGCCCCGGCGGGGGAGCCGCGCCGGGACAACGCCCTGGAGTTGCAGGTGCGCGGCGTCCTGGCCGGCGAGCTCAAGATCGAGCCTGATCTGGCGAGCTGGTTCCCCGTCTGGGGCGCGCCCGGCCTCTGACCGCCCTGGGGGGCGGGGTCCGCGGAGGCCGGCCGCGCCCTCCGGGTCACTGGGGCAGGGCGAGCATCCGGTCGAGGGCGACCCTGGCCCAGTGGGTGGTGTCCGGGTCGACCGTGATCTGGTTGACCACCTCGCCGGCCGCGAGCGACTCCAGCGCCCAGACCAGGTGGGGCAGGTCGATGCGGTTCATCGTCGAGCAGTAGCACACGGTCCGGTCGAGGAACGTGATGGTCTTGTCGGGGAACCGGTTCGCCAGGCGCTTCACCAGGTTGAGCTCGGTGCCCACGGCCCAGGCCGACCCCGCGGGAGCGGCCTCCAGCATCCGGATGATGTACTCGGTCGACCCGATGTAATCGGCCTTGGTCACCACCTCGTGCCGGCACTCGGGGTGGACAAGCACGTTCACGCCGGGGATGCGGGCCCGCACGTCGTCGACGCACTCCGCGGTGAAGCGGCCGTGCACCGAGCAGTGGCCCTTCCAGAGGATCATCTTGGCGTTCGCGAGCTGCTCGGCGGTGAGGCCGCCGTTCGGCCGGTGCGGGTTGTAGACCACGCAGTCGTCGAGCGACAGGCCCAGCTCCAGGACCGCCGTGTTGCGCCCGAGGTGCTGGTCGGGCAGGAAGAGAACCTTCTCCCCCTGCTCGAAGGCCCATTCGAGGGCCCGCCGCGCGTTCGAGGAGGTGCAGACCGCGCCCCCGTGCCGGCCGCAGAAGGCCTTGATGTCGGCGCTGGAGTTCATGTAGGTGATCGGCACCACCCGGTCGGCGAGACCGGCGTCCTCCAGGGCGTCCCAGCAGTCCTCCACCTGCGCGAACGTCGCCATGTCGGCCATGGAGCAGCCGGCGGCGAGGTCGGGAAGCACCACCTTCTGCGCGTCGCCGGTGAGGATGTCGGCCGACTCGGCCATGAAGTGGACGCCGCAGAACACGATGTATTCGGCCTCGGGCCGCGCGGCGGCGTCGCGGGCCAGCTTGAACGAGTCGCCCGTCACGTCGGCGAACTGGATGACCTCGTCGCGCTGGTAGTGGTGGCCGAGCACGAAGAGCCGGTCGCCGAGCCGCTCCCTGGCCGCGCGGGCGCGCGCCACGAGCCCGGGGTCGGACGCGGGCGGCAGCTCGCCGGGACAGTCGACGCCGCGCTCACTGTGCGGGTCGGCGTCCCTGCCGAGCACGAACAACGGCAGGCCGGTCACGGTGCCGGTCGCAGTGGTGGCCGCAGTGGTGGTCACGACCACACCTCCTTCGGGGGACTTATCGTCGAACTGACGACTAATCATCGCACACCGCCCGGAACGGCTGTCCGACCGGTCCCCGCAAGACGGCCGCTCATGGAATGTGTAGCGATCGGCAGGTGTTGGTAGCGTCTAGTAGGACGTCAGTACCCATCGACCGCTCCGGGTGAGCGGTTGGCGCAGACGCGGGAGTCAGCACATGACGGTTGAGAGCGAGACCAAGCAGCAGGGCCTGATCCTGACTGACGCGGCCGCCGCCAAGGTGAAGAGCCTGCTGGAGCAGCAGGGCGAGGAAGGGCTCCAGCTGCGGGTCGCGGTGCAGCCGGGTGGCTGTTCCGGGCTGCGCTACCAGCTCTTCTTCGACGACCGTGCCATGGACGGTGACGTGGTGTCGACCTTCGGCGGCGTGAACGTCGTCACCGACCGGATGAGCGCGCCGTACCTCGTCGGCGCGACCGTCGACTTCGTGGACACCATCGAGAAGCAGGGCTTCACGATCGACAACCCCAACGCCACCGGTTCGTGCGCCTGCGGCGACTCGTTCAACTAGAGCTCGCCGCCCGGCCGCGCCGGCACCCCCTGAACGCCCCGTACGGATCTCCCGTGCGGGGCGATCGTTTTCCCGGGGGGAGGAGCGGCCGGACGCCGGAGGCGCGCGGACCGACGTGTCAAGGCCGAGCCGGTAAGCTCGATGGGTTCGCCAGGATCCGGCCGCGACGATCGCGGCCCGTGTTCGGATCCCGTCCCCAGATGCTGACAACGAGGAGAATGACCCCGTGCGCATCGCCGTCACCGGCTCCATCGCCACCGACCATCTGATGACCTTCCCCGGCCGCTTCGGCGACCAGCTGATCGCCGAGCAACTCCACCGGGTGTCGCTGTCGTTCCTCGTCGACGACCTGCAGATCCGCCGAGGCGGGTGCGCGGCGAACATCGCGTTCGGGATGGGCTGTCTCGGCCTCAGCCCGGTGCTCGTGGGGGCCGTCGGCACCGACTTCGCCGACTACC
This sequence comes from Microbispora oryzae, assembly GCF_017896165.1. Lineage (GTDB taxonomy): Bacteria > Actinomycetota > Actinomycetes > Streptosporangiales > Streptosporangiaceae > Microbispora > Microbispora oryzae. Next base: position 350,685 of record NZ_JAFCNB010000001.1, on the reverse strand, counting down.
GTTCCTGGCTGGAGCGGCACGGCGTCGACTGCGCGTCGGTGCATGTCTCCGAGCTCCACCACACCGCGCGTTTCCTGTGCACCACGGACGACGAGCACAACCAGATCGCCTCCTTCTACACCGGAGCGATGGCGGAGGCCCGCGAGATCGAGCTCGGCCCGGTCGCCGGACGCCTGGGCGGGCTCGACCTGGTCCTGGTGAGCCCCAACGACCCGGCGGCCATGCTGCGGCACACCGACGAGGCCCGCACGCGCGGCATCCCGTTCGCCGCCGACCCCTCCCAGCAGCTCGCCCGCATGCCCGACGACGAGATCCGCCGGCTCGTCGAGGGCGCGGCGTATCTCTTCAGCAACGACTACGAGCTCGGGCTGATCGTTCAGAAGACCGGCTGGTCGGAGGACGAGATCCTCGGCCGCGTCGGCGTCCGCGTCACCACCCTCGGGCCCAAGGGCGCCAGGATCGACCGCAAGGGCGAGCCGTCCCTGCACGTCGCCCCGGCCCCGGAGCTGGGGAAGACCGACCCGACCGGCGTCGGTGACGCGTTCCGCGCCGGGTTCCTCGCCGGGCTCGCCTGGGACCTGTCCCTGGAGCGCTGCGCCCAGATCGGCAACCTCACGGCCACCCACGTGCTGGAGCAGGTCGGCGGCCAGGAGTACCAGCTGAGCCGCGGCGGTTTCCTCGAGCGCTTCGCCGCCGCGTACGGCGCCGCCGCCGCTGACGAGGTGGCCGCGCACGCCACGTTCCACTACGCCTGACGCTCGACCGGAGCGGCCGTCCGCCGCTCCCGCCCCCGCCTCCTGATGGCGGGGCGGGCGCGGGCGGCCGTTCAGCGGGTGCGGCCGTTCAGCGGTCTCGGCCGAGTGGTTGCGGCTGTCAGTAGTTGCGGCGGACGTGGATCGCCCAGCCGCCCTGGGGCAGGTCGTAGCTGCCCACGTGCTCGTGCGACTTCAGCCGGCACCACGCGGGCACGTCCGTGTACGCGGCGGGGTCGTCGGCGAGCACGGCGACCACGTCACGCATGGGCACGTTGTTGATCTGCTCGGCGAGCATGATGATCGGGATGGGGCACTTACGGCCCAGGGCGTCGATCGTCAGCGACGGGCGCTCCGCGGGCGCCGGGGTCTCAGCGGGTTCGGGGGACGCCGCCGGTGCCGTTGGCCGGGCCCCGGACGCGTGCCCGCCGGCCGTCCGTCTGCGCCACATCAGTGAACCCCCAAAGTCGAGCGGATCCGGCGCACGATGTCCGGGAGCACCGCGAGGAAGCGATCCACGTCGCCCTCGGACACGCCACGGGGCAGCGATACCCGGACATTCCCATGCGTAAGCACGCCCATGGCTTCCAGGACGTGCGATGGCCGAAGCGTACTCGCCGTGCAGGAGCTTCCGGACGAAATGGCGAAACCCGCCTTGTCGAGCTCAGTCAGGAGAGCCTCTCCGTCGACGTACAGGCAGGAGAAGGTCACGATGTGCGGCAGCCTGTGGTCCGGGTCGCCCACCACCTCGACGTCCGGCACCAGGCGGGGCACCTCCGCGCGGATCCGGTCGACCAGGGCGGACAGGCGCGGGCCCTCGGCGGCCTCCTCCTCGGCCCTCGCGCGGAGCGCGGCCGCCGCGCCGACGATGGCCGGCACGTTCTCGAACCCCGGAGCGCGCTCCCGCTCGTCCTCCGGGTACGGCGATCGCCACCGGACGCCCTTGCGGATCGCCAGCACGCCGACCCCCGCCGGGCCGCCCCACTTGTGCGCGCTGGCCGTCAGGACCGACCAGCCGGGCGGCACCGGCAGCCGGCCGGCCGACTGGGCGGCGTCGACCAGCAGCGGCACCCCGGCGGCCCGGCACGCCGCCGTGACCTCCTCGACCGGCTGCACCGTCCCGACCTCGTGGTTCGCCGTCTGCAGGCAGGCCAGGGCCGTGCCGGGACGGGAGACCGCCTCGGCGAAGGCTCCGGCGTCCACCCGGCCGAGCAGGTCGACGCCGACAGTCTCCACCGTGCCGCCGTCGCGCTCGTGGACCTCGGCGGCGTGCAGCACGCTGGAGTGCTCGACCGCGCCCGCGACCAGCCGGTCGCCCGCCCGCCTGCGGCCCCGCAGGGAGCCGAGCACGCCGAGGTGGACGGCCTGGGTGCCGGAGGAGGTGAAGGACACCTCGTCCGGGCGGGCGCCGAGCAGTTCGGCTACCTCCGCACGCGCCCGCTCCAGTAACATCTGGGCGCGCCGCGCCGCGCCGTAGAGGCGGGCGGGGTCGGCCCAGCCTGCGTCGAGAGCCGCGACCATGGCGTCACGGGCCGCGGGATGGAGAGGTTCGGTCGAAGCCGCGTCCAGGTAGCCCACGGTTAGGACATTAACGGGGGCTGCTCAGGGGGGCGGCGCCGGTCCGCGCTAATGTGTCCCCCAGCGTGAAATCAATCAAGTAAAGGGCGCGCCGGCGCCAGCCGAGTGCCGGTCGCGCAAAAGCGTCACATTGGTATAAACGCCCAAGAGAGGACTCTTGGGCTTCATCTGTGGGGTAGGCGATCCGTGAGTCCGACCCGCCGTACGACACGGCGACCGTGGGCACGCCGCCGGTTGCCCGGCGCCGCCGCCGTGGTGCTGCTGGTGGCGTCCGCGACGGCGTGTAGCAACCAGGCGCTCGATCAGTGGTCCCGAGGGGGCATGCCGGAAGGCGTCACCAAGCAGGCCGGCATCGTCCAGACGCTCTGGAACGGAGCCTGGATCGCGGCTCTGGCCACCGGCGTCGTCGTCTGGGGGCTGATCCTCTGGGCGTGCGCCTTCCACCGTAAGAAGAAGAACTCGACGGAGGTCCTGCCTCCGCAGGTGCGGTACAACCTCCCGATCGAGATCCTCTACACCGTGGTCCCGGTCATCATGGTGGCGGTCTTCTTCTACTTCACCGCCAGGGACGAGACCGAGATCACCAAGGTGAGCAACTCGGCCCCGGTCAAGGTGGCGGTCGAGGGCTACCAGTGGAGCTGGCGCTTCACCACGGAGTATCAGGGCCAGAAGGCCGTGGTCGCGGGCGTGCCGGTCGACCTCGACAAGCAGACCCCGCAGACCCCGCAGGGGCCCCAGTTGGTGCTGCCGGTGAACACCGAGGTCCAGTTCGATCTGCACTCGGACGACGTCATCCACTCGTTCTGGGTGCCGGCCTTCCTGTTCAAGCAGGACGTGTTCCCCGGCAACGTCGTGAACCACTTCCAGATCACGACGCTCGACCGGACGGGCGTCTTCTTCGGCCGGTGCGCCGAGCTCTGCGGTGTCGACCACAGCAAGATGCTGTTCTCCGTGAAGCTCGTGCCCCAGGCGGAGTTCGACCAGTACATCAAGAGTCAGGCGGGGAGTGCGCAGTGACCGCCATCCAACCGGCCGGGGTAGCGGTTCGGCCGTACACCAAGGGCTCGGTCATCGCCAAGTGGCTGTCCTCGACGGACCACAAGATCATCGGGCACCTGTACCTGATCACGTCGTTCGTCTTCTTCCTGATCGGCGGCGTGATGGCGCTGGTCATGCGTGCCGAGCTGGCTCAGCCGGGGCTGCAGTTCCTGTCGAACGAGCAGTTCAACCAGCTGTTCACCATGCACGGCACGGTCATGCTGCTGATGTTCGCGACGCCGCTGTTCGCCGGCTTCGCCAACGAGCTGATGCCGCTGCAGATCGGCGCGCCCGACGTCGCCTTCCCGCGGCTCAACATGGTGAGCTACTGGCTCTACCTGTTCGGCAGCACGATCGCCGTCGGCGGGTTCTTCACCCCGAACGGCGCCGCCTCGTTCGGCTGGACGGCCTACGCCCCGCTGTCCAACTCGATCACCTCGCCGGGTCTCGGCAGTGACCTGTGGGTCCTCGGACTGGCGATGTCGGGTCTCGGCACCATCCTGGGCGCGGTCAACTTCATCACGACGATCATCACGATGCGCGCGCCGGGCATGACCATGTTCCGGATGCCGATCTTCACCTGGAACATCCTGCTCACCAGCATCCTGGTGCTGCTCGCCTTCCCGGTGCTGGCGGCCGCGCTGCTCGCCCTGGAGGCCGACCGGAAGCTCGGCGCCCACATCTTCGACTCGCCGACCGGCGGCCCGATGCTGTGGCAGCACCTCTTCTGGTTCTTCGGCCACCCCGAGGTGTACATCATCGCGCTGCCGTTCTTCGGCATCATCACCGAGGTCCTGCCGGTCTTCAGCCGTAAGCCGCTCTTCGGGTACATCAGCCTCGTCAGCGCGACGATCGCGATCGCCGGCCTCTCGGTGACGGTCTGGGCGCACCACATGTTCGTGACCGGCCAGGTGTTGCTGCCGTTCTTCTCGTTCATGACGTTCCTGATCGCCGTACCGACCGGGGTGAAGTTCTTCAACTGGATCGGCACGATGTGGCGCGGTCACCTGTCGTTCGAGACGCCGATGCTGTTCGCCGTCGGCTTCCTGGTGACGTTCCTCTTCGGCGGTCTGACCGGCGTCATCCTGGCCTCGCCGCCGCTGGACTTCCACATCAGCGACACCTACTTCGTCGTCGCCCACTTCCACTACGTGGTCTTCGGCACCGTCGTGTTCGCGATGTTCGCGGGCTTCTACTTCTGGTGGCCCAAGTTCACCGGCCGGATGCTCAACGAGCGGTGGGGCAAGATCCACTTCTGGATGCTGTTCTTCGGCTTCCACCTGACCTTCCTGGTGCAGCACTGGCTGGGCGTCGACGGCTTCCCCCGCCGGTACGCGAACTACTCGGCGGCCGACGGCTTCACCGACCTCAACATGATCTCCTCCGTGGGCGCGTTCCTGCTCGGCGCCTCCACGCTGCCGTTCGTCTACAACGTCTGGCGGACCTGGAAGACCGCGCCCAAGGTCACCGTCGACGACCCGTGGGGCTACGGCAACTCGCTCGAATGGGCCACCTCGTGCCCGCCCCCGCGGCACAACTTCACGTCGCTGCCGCGGATCCGTTCCGAGCGGCCCGCTTTCGACCTCAAGTACCCGCACGTCGCGGCCAAGCCCGCCCTGGAGGAGGGCTCATGAAGATTCAGGGGTGGATGTTCCTGCTCTGCGGTGTCTTCTTCGCGGCCGCGGACGTCGTCTACTGGTTCTGGTCGAAGGAGCCCACCGGCACGACGGCGATGGCCATCTCGGTCGGCCTCGCCTTCATGATCGGTTACTACCTGCTGTTCACGGCCCGCCGGATCGGCGACCAGCCGGAGGACAACAAGGAGGCTGAGATCAGTGACGGCGCCGGTGAGATCGGGTTCTTCAGCCCGCACAGCTGGTGGCCGCTGTTCATCTGCCTGTCGGCCGCGCTGACCTTCTTCGGCTTCGCGATCGGCTGGTGGCTGTTCTTCATCGGCATCTTCTGCACGATCATGAGTGCGATCGGCTTCGTGTTCCAGTACTACCGGGGCAACTTCTCGCACTGACCGGGGCTTCCGGCGACGCAGGGCCGGTCCGCGACACCGTCGCGGGCCGGCCGTTTCGCGTTCCGGGGGAGGGGCCGCCGGGATTCACGTGATCGTTTCCAGGCCGCGGCTCGGCCAGGCGCCGGGAATCTTTGCCCTGACCGGGGCCCACGCCTGCCGCAGCCGGGGGCTGCCGGGGAATAACCCTCGGTGGACCGAACAGGCTGAGGGGGACCGACGTGCGAGCTGGTGCCGGGGCGCTCGCCCTTCTGGTGCTGACGACCGGATGTTCCGCCCTGGGGGGCGGCTCGGACGCGGAGAGGCGGGATGACAGGACCGCGATCAGCGTCACCCCGCTCGACGGGGCCCGTGATCTCGCGCCGGAGCAGCCCATCACGGTGGCCGTGGTGAGCGGCAGGCTGACGCAGGTGACCGTACGGGCCGGGGGGCAGCCCGTGCCGGGCCTGTTCAGTCCGGACCACACCCAGTGGCGAAGTCAGCGGGTGATGGCGCCGGGGCTGTCGTACAGCGTGGAGGCGCGGGCGACGGGGCCCGGCGGGGCGGCCGACCGCACCGTGCGGTTCACCACCAGGCGGGCGGACAAGACGTTCGGCATCGCCAGTCTCCTGCCCAACAAGCAGGACACCGGGCTCACGGTCGGCGTCGGCATGCCGATCATGATCACGTTCAGCCAGCCGGTGACCGACCGGGTGTCGATCGAGCGCAACCTCGTCATCCAGGCGTCCAGGCCGATCGACGGGGCCTGGCACTGGTACGACAACAAGAACGTCGTCTTCCGGCCCAGGGAATACTGGCCGGCGCACACCAAGGTGAAGTTCACCGCGCGCCTGGCGGGCATCCGCGGCGCCGACGGGGTGTACGGCAAGCAGGACTACACCCGTGAATTCGAGATCGGCCGGTCGCAGATCAGCACGGCCGACACCCGCACCCACTACATGAAGATCGAGCGCGACGGGAAGCCCTTCAAGAACTGGCCGATCAGCGCTGGCATGGGCGACGTCTACCGCCACTACACCACCAGCGGCATCCACCTGGCGATGTCCAGGGAGGACGTCACGGTCATGACGTCGCCCGACGCCGGTCCCGGCCAGGCGGGCTACTACCAGACCACCGTCTACAACAGCGTCCGGATCTCCAACAGCGGCGAGTACGTCCACGGCGCGCCGTGGTCGGTGGGGGACCAGGGCAACTCCAACGTCAGCCACGGGTGCGTGAACCTCAGCCCCGAACGGGCCAAGTGGTTCAAGGACAACACCCTGATCGGCGATCCCGTCATCGTCACCGGGACGCCGCGCAAGCTGGAGCCGACCAACGGCTGGGGACACTGGCAGGAGTCGTGGGTGGACTGGCTCAAGTGGAGCCGCCTGCGCGACGCGCCCGCCGACCGCCTCACGTGAACCCCTGAGACGCCGAGACGCCGAGACACTGAGACGCCCAGAAGACGCTGAGAGGCGGATAGAGGCACGGAGACGACGACGGCCCGGGGGAAGGGATCCCCCGGGCCGTTTCTCTCGCCTGTGCGGTGCCAGGACCGCCGCCGGACGTCAGTGGAGCTGCTTGTGCTCTCCGGCGCCCACCGCGGCGTGCTCGTCCTCGTGCGCCTCCTCGTGCTCGCCGTGCACGTGACCGTCGCCCAGCGGGACGTGGTCCGTGCCGTAGGCGGCGCTCATCTTGGTGCGCAGCCGGCCGAGCGGGGTGCGGGCGCTCTTGGGCGGGATGCCCTCGCCGTCCTCCGCGCTCTCCAGGACCGGGATCTCGTGCTTGCCCCGGATGTGCTCGGCGATGTCCTCCGCCGCCGGCGTGTGGACCTCGATGTACTCGCCGCTCGGCATCCGCTTGATGACGCCGGACTCCACGCCGTGGGACAGCACCTCGGCGTCCTTGCGCTGGAGGCCGATGCAGATCCGGTAGGTGGCCCAGTACGCGATCGCCGGCCCGACGAAGATCACGACGCGGCCGATGAGCGTGGTGGTGTACAGGTCGATGTGGAAGTTGGCCGAGATCAGGTCGTTCGCGCCCAGCAGCCACAGGATCCCGTAGAACGTGATCGACGAGATGCCGATCGACGTGCGGTGCGGGTTGTTGCGCGGCCGCTCGGCGAAGTGGTGCTCGCGCCGGTCGCCGGTGACCCACTGCTCGATGAACGGATAGAGCGCCAGGCCCGTCATCAGGATGCCGAGCGGGACGAGCGCCGGGATCAGCACGCTCAGGGTGAGCGTGTGATCCAAGAAGTTGATCTCCCACGGCGGCATGATGCGGAGCGCGCCCTCGAGGAAGCCCATGTACCAGTCGGGCTGGGAGCCCGCGGAGATGTTCGCCGGGTTGTACGGCCCGAACAGCCAGATCGGGTTGATCTGGGCGAACGTTCCCAGCAGGGCCACCACGCCGAACGTGAACAGGAAGAAGGCCCCGGACTTGGCCATGAAGGCCGGGTAGAACGGGGCGCCCACCACGTTGCGCTCGGTGCGGTCCTTGCCCGCCATCTGCGTGTGCTTCTGCACCCACATCAGGATCAGGTGGGCGCTGATCAGCGCGAGCAGGATGCCCGGGATCAGCAGGATGTGGATCGTGTAGAACCGCGAGATGACGTCGTGCCCGGGATACTCGCCGCCGAACAGGAAGAACGCCAGGTAGGTGCCGATCACCGGGATCGACAGCATGACGCCCTCGGTGATCCGCAGGCCCGCGCCGGACAGCAGGTCGTCCGGCAGGGAGTAGCCGGTGAGGCCCTCCAGCAGCGCGAGCGTGAGCAGGATGACGCCGATGAGCCAGTTGAGCTCACGCGGCTTGCGGTACGCGCCGGTGAAGAACACGCGGAGCATGTGGGCCATCATGCCGACCACGAACATCAGCGCGGCCCAGTGGTGGATCTGCCGGATCAGCAGGCCGCCGCGGACGTCGAAGCTGATGTGCAGCGCCGACTGGTAGGCCTCCGACATCCGCACGCCGTACAGCTCGCGGTAGCTGCCGAAGTAGGTGACCTCGCCCATGCTCGGCTTGAACCAGAACGTCAGGAACGTGCCGGTCAGCAGCAGGATGATGAACGAGTAGAGCGCGATCTCCCCCAGCAGGAACGACCAGTGGTCGGGGAAGATCTTCCTCAGGTTGCGCTTGAGGAAGCTTCCCGCGCCCAGTCGGTCGTCGAGGAACGTCGAGGGTCCGGTGATGGCCTTTGGGGGAGCGTTCATGATGCGTTCTCCCTGAGCTTGGCTTCGGCGTCTCCGCGCTCCCAGAAGCTGGGACCGACGGGGACCTTGAAGTCGGACTTGGCGACGAGGTAGCCCTCCTCGTCGATGCCGATCGGGAGCTGGGGCAGCGGCCGGGCGGCGGGACCGAAGACGACCTTCGCGCCGTCGGAGGCGTCGAACGTCGACTGGTGGCACGGGCAGAGGATGTGGTGGGTCGTCTGCTCGTACAGCGCGGCGGGGCAGCCCACGTGGGTGCAGATCTTGGAGTAGGCCACGATCCCGTCGTGCGTCCAGTTGAGGTTCGTGCCCTGCTTCAGCTCCTCCGGACGGAACTTGAGCAGGATCAGCGTGGCCTTCGCGAGGGCGTCCAGGTCCTCCTCGAAGCCCTCGGGGACGACCGACAGGATGCCGCCGGGGGAGTTGAAGTCCGCCGCCAGGATCGGCCGGCCGGTGCCCTCGACGACGAGCCGGCGGGGCTTGCCGCCCTTGGTGGGCTCGCCCCACACCGTGTGCCGCAGCGAGGTGCCGGGCAGCGGGCCGAGGTCCTTCAGCAGGATCAGCGGGGCCAGGCCCAGCGGCGCGGCGGCCAGCAGGAGCGTGCGGCGCAGCAGGCGGTGCTTGACGAAGCCGCTCTCGTCGGCGCCCTGCACGAACGTGTCACGGACGTACTCGCGCGTGTCCGGGTCGGAGGCCATCGCGTGGCGCTCCTGGACCAGGTTGTACTTCGGCATGATCTGCCGGACCCACACGGTGATGCCGATGGCCAGCGCGAGCAGGCCCACGGCCAGCGAGGCGCCGAGCGTGTAGTTCGAGGTCGCGGTCCGGTCGATCGTCCCCACCTGGAACAGCACGTACGAGGCGATGAACGCCACGCCGGCCAGGAAGGCGATCACGAACAGCAGCGCGACCACCCGCTCGGCCTTGCGGGCCTTGACCGGGTCGGCCGGGATCACGCCGGGCACGCCCTCGGGCGCGTGCACGCCGGGGTCGTTCTCGACGATCGGAGCGTCGGCGGGCGGCGTGCCGATCACGCGCACCGGCACGCGGCTCTCGGGGAACTCGTTCTGCTCTGTCATGCCTTGGCCCGTCGCTTCTTTGCGGTGATCCAGATGGAGGCCAGAATCAGGAGGCTGAGACCCACGACCCACGCTACAAGACCCTCGGTGACGGGGCCGACGCGGCCGAGGCCCGAGCCGCCCGGGTCCGTCTGCTCGCGGACGTTCGTGATGTAGGCGATCATGTCGCGCTTCTGCTCCGGCGTGATCGTCGAGTCGTTGAAGACCGGCATCGCCTGCGGGCCGGTGACCATCGCCTCGTAGATCTGCGTCGGCGTCGCCGGGTTGAGCGGCGGGGCGTACTTGCCGTACGTCAGCGCGCCGCCGGCGCCCACGAAGTTGTGGCACTGGATGCAGTTGGCGCGGAACAGCTCGCCGCCCTTGCCGGGGTCGCCCTTGGCCGGGTCGACCTCTTCCGCGGCGGGGCGGGTGGGGCCGCCGCCCAGCGACTGCACGTACGCCGCCAGGTCGCTGACCGCCTGGTCGTCGGCCCAGTCGGCACGCGGCTTGCGCGGCGCCTGCGGGCCCGCGTCGGCGGCCGGCATGCGCCCGGTGCTGACCTGGAAGTCGACGGCCGCGGCCCCGACGCCGACGAGCGTCGGGGCCTTGGCGGTGCCCTCGGCGTTCAAGCCGTGGCAGCTCGCGCAGTGCGCCACGAAGAGGCTCTTGCCCTGGGCCACGTCGTCGGCCTTGCCCGACGCGATGGCGGCGTCGGCGGCCCCGCCGTTCGGCCCGGCCAGTGCGTATCCGCCGCCGAGCAGGCCCAGCGCGAGTGTCACGACGGCGACTCGCGCGAGGGGATGGCGCCGCCGGGCGGTGATGGAGTTCACCGAATTCCCCGTTCCGATCATTTGATGATGTAGATAGTCGCGAAAAGACCAATCCAGACAACGTCGACGAAGTGCCAGTAGTAGGACACGACGATCGCGCTGGTCTGCTGCTCATACGTCAAGCGCTTCGCGGCGTACGTGCGTCCCAGGATGAAGAGGAACGCGATCAGACCACCCGTCACGTGCATGCCGTGGAAGCCCGTGGTGAGGTAGAACACCGAGTCGTACGGGCTGTGCGAAAGGACATGACCTTCCTTCGCGAGGTTCCCGTACTCCCAGAGCTGCCCACCGACGAAGAAGGCCCCCATCAGGAAGCTGACGATGTACCAGAATCGCAGCTTCCCGACCTGGCCTCGCTCCACGGCCCACACGCCCAGCTGGCACGTCACACTCGACAGAACCAGGACCGTCGTGTTGAAGGTCGCGAACGGGACGTTGAGTTCTGCCTCGGGCCAGGGCTGGTGCTGGGCGAGACTGACCGACCGGATGGTGAAGTACATCGCGAACAGCGCCGCGAAGAACATGAGTTCAGAGGACAACCACACGATCGTGCCGACCTGAACCAGGTTCGGACGGCTGGACCCATGCGGTCTCGTCGTCGCAGTAATTGCGGATGCTGTCGCCACGCCCAGCATTATTGCGGCTCCCCAGGTCGGGTCGGCCCACGACCCCCCGCTAGAGGCCCGGTCCACGCCGGACGGGCGGCACGACACGGCCGCGGCCCCGGGGCTGCGATCCTGGCAGCCGCGCCGGTAGCATCACGATGACCATACTCCGCGATTCGACAGTGAGCGTGACATGAGGGTTCTCGTCTACAGCGACGACGCAGGCACCCGGGAGAAGGTGCGGCTGGCAATCGGGCGGCGTCCCGCCGCCGACCTGCCCCTCGTCGAGATCGTCGAGTGCGCCACGCAGCCCGCGGTCCTGAAGCACCTCGACGGCGGCGGCATCGACGTGGCCGTCCTGGACGGCGAGGCCGTCCCGGCCGGCGGCATGGGGATCAGCAGGCAGGCCAAGGACGAGGTGCACAACTGCCCGCCGATCCTGCTGCTCATCGCCCGCCGCGACGACCGGTGGCTCGCCAACTGGTCCCGGGCGGACGCCGTCGTCGCCCACCCGATCGACCCGGTCGTCCTCGCCGAGGCGGTGGCCGGTCTCATGCGGGCCCGCCTGAGCGTCGCCCCGGCGCGCTGACGCCGATCGTCCCTCCCGGCTCCGCCGGCATCCCGAACTCCGACTCCTGACCACCGCGGAGCCCACCATGGACGCGCGCACCACCTGGCCAACGCTGTTGAACGCCCTGCTGACGGGCGAGAACCTGACGCCCGACGAGACGGCGTGGGCGATGCGGGAGATCATGTCGGGGTCGGCGACCCCTTCGCAGATCACCGCCTTCGTGGTCGCCCTGCGCGCCAAGGGCGAGACGGTCGCCGAGGTCACCGGGCTCGCGCGGACCATGCTCGACCTGGCCACCCCGCTGACGGTCGAGGGGCCGGTCGTCGACGTCGTCGGCACCGGCGGCGACCGGGCGCACACCGTGAACGTCTCGACCATGGCGGCGATCGTCGCGGCGGCCGCCGGCGCCCGGGTCGTCAAGCACGGCAACCGCGCCGCCTCGTCCCTGTGCGGGGCCGCCGACGTCCTGGAACACCTCGGCGTCGTGCTCGACCTGTCCCCGGAGGCGACCGCCAGGGTCGCCGCCGAGGCGGGCATCGCCTTCTGCTTCGCGCCCGTCTATCACCCGGCGCTCCGGTTCGCGAACCCCACCCGCAAGGAGATCGGCGTACCGACGATCTTCAACTTCCTCGGCCCGCTGACCAACCCGGCGCGCCCGTCGGCCCAGGCGATCGGCGTCTACGACGCCCGCATGCTGCCCGTGATCGCCGGGGTGTTCGCGGAGCGGGGGGTGTCGGCGCTGGTGTTCCGGGGCGAGGACGGCCTCGACGAGCTGTCCACGGCCGCGCCGTCCACGGTCTACGTGGTCAGGGACGGCTCGGCCGCGCCCGTGCGGTTCGACCCCGCGGACATCGGGGTGCCGCGCTCCCAGCCCGGCGACCTGCGCGGCGGCGACGTCGAGTTCAACTCGGCGGCCGTGCACGACCTGCTGGCGGGCAAGGAGGGCCCGGTCCGCGACGCGGTGCTGCTGAACGCCGCCGCCGCCCTGGTCGCCCTCGACGGCCCCGGCGACGACCTGAACGCCGAGATGGCCGCCGCCCTGGCCAGGGCCGCCGAGTCGGTCGACTCCGGCCGGGCGGCCGGCACGCTGCAGCGCTGGGTGGAGATCAGCGGCGCGCTCCGGGGCTGAGCGCCCGGCCGCGTGGTCGACGAGCCGCGTGGTCGACGAGCCGCATGGTCCGGCCCGCCGTGTCCGGTCAGCGCCGTTCTGCCGGCGCGGTTCGGTCCGTCGCGTTCAGTCGGCGTCGTTGAGGCCGATGGAGAAGGCGGCCTCGAGGTCGTGGCGCGAGTAGGTGCGGAACGCGATGTGCGTCTCGGTGTGCCGGACGCCGCCGACCTTGTTGATCCGCCCCGGGACGACCTCGGCGATCCGCTCGTAGTGCGGCACCCGGACCATGGCCAGCAGGTCGTAGTCGCCGGTGATGGAGTACACCTCGCTGACGCCGTCGATCTCGGCGATCGCCTCGGCTACCTCCGGGATCCGGTCGACATCCGCCTTGATGTGCACGATCGCGGTGACCATTCGGGGCTCTCCTGCTCCGTCGCTATGGGCCTTTCGTCCCCGAGCTTAGCGTCACCGGAGCGGCCTGCCCTCACGCCGGTCGGCGCGGGTCGCCTGGTAGGCCCGCTCGATCCGCCCGGCGAGCCGTCCCGCGCCGTACGCCGGGACGCTCCAGCCGCCCTCGACCCGCACCAGGCGCACGCCGGGCAGGTCGAGCCAGCGCAGGACGCACTCGGTCTCCTCGGCGCTGGCGGCGGGCGTGGGCCCCGGGCCCGGGGTCACCGTCTCCGCCGTGGCCTCCAGCGCGTCCACGTACGGCGTGGGGTGGGCGCCCCTCGGCATGACACCGGCGGCGGCGAGCCGGCCGTACCTGATCACGTGGATGTCCCAGCCGCCGTCGAACGACGGGCTGGCGGCGATCATCTGCGGGATGCGGGTGAGGGAGCGCAGGCGCTGCATGCGCGCGGCGGCGCGCACGTACGCGGCGAGGCGGTCGCGGTCGACGGCGGCCTCCTCGTAGCGCTGCTCGGCGGACAGCCGCCGCATGCGCGCCTCCATCGCGGAGAACACCACCTCCGCGTCCTGATCGATGGCGTGCCTGGCGATCCTTACGTGGCGGGAGTACGACTCGGCGCTCTCGCGGCCCTCGCAGGGCGCGCCGCACCGGCCGATCTCGGCGAGCGCGCACGCGGGCCGGGTGATCCGGGGGGACAGCCGCTCGGTGCACTGCCGCAGCGGGAGCGCCTCGTGCATGGCCGTCCTGGCGTCGTCGGCCGAGCGGGTGCTGCCGAAGGGCCCCAGATAGGTGCCGCCGTCGTCCTTCACCTCCCGGACGATGCTGAGCCGGGGGAACGGCTCGTCGGTCAGCTTCAGCCAGACCACGCGCTCGGGGAACCGGGACCGCCTGTTGTAGCGGGGCTTGGTGGCCCCGATCATCCGCAGCTCGCGGATCTCGGCCTCCAGCGCCGTGGCGCACACGATGGTGCGCACCCGCTCGGCGATGCCGACCATCTCGCGGATGCGGGTTCGGGTCTCGCTCGCCGTGAAGTAGCTGCGCACCCGGTTGCGCAGGTTGGAGCTCTTGCCGATGTAGAGCGCCTCGCCCCGGGCGTCCTCGAAGATGTATACGCCGGGCGCGCCGGGCACGCCCTCGGCCAGGTGGCGCTTGCGCTGCTGCTCAGGGGTGGGGGCGCGGACGAAGCCCCGCAGCTCCTCAAGGGTGCGCACGCCGAGCGATCCGACCCGGCCGATCAGCCCGTGGAGCACGTCGACGGTCGCCCGCGCGTCCGCCAGCGCCCGGTGCTGCGGCTCGGTGGAGCTGCGGAAGAGGCGGGCGAGGGTGGCGAGCTTGCAGTTGGGCGTCTCGTCCCGGGTGAGGACGCGGCGCGCCAGGTCGGCCGTGTCGACGACCGGGTTGGCCGGCGGGGGGTAGCCCTGGGCCGCGCACGCCGCCCGGATGAACGACAGGTCGAACGGCGCGTTGTGCGCGACGAGGGCGGCGCCCCGGACGAACTCCAGGAAGCTCGGCAGCACCTCGGAGAACTTGGGGGCCGCCGTCACCATCGTGTCGGTGATCCCCGTCAGCACCGAGATGAACGGCGGGATGGGGCCTCCGGGATCGACCAGCGTGGCGAACTCGCCCAGCACCTCGCCGCCGCGGACCTTGACCGCCCCGATCTCGGTGATCGCGTGCTCGGCGGCCGACCCGCCCGTCGTCTCCAGGTCGAAGACGACGAACGTGACCTCGTGCAGGGGGGTGCCGAGCTCGTCGAGGGTGCCCTGTACCGCGTCCACGATCCACGACCTTAGAGATCCCCACCGACATTTGCGGCCGCCGCCGGCCGCCGGGCGGACCCGGGACGCCGTCAGGTGGACCGGTCAGGAGGCGCCGCCGAGGGCCGCCCGCCGGGTCGCGATGGCGTCGAAGGACGGGATGCGGGCCGAGATCGGGTCGCCGGTGAAGTCGCCCACCCAGCCGTCCTCGTCGTGGAAGAAACGGATCGCGATGAAGTCGGGCTCGGTGCCCATGTCGAACCAGTGAGTGGTGTTCTTGGGCACGCTCAGCAGGTCGCCCGGCTCACACAGCACGGCGTGGACCCGGCCGCCGACGTGCAGATAGAAGATGCCTGAGCCGCCGACGAAGAAACGCACCTCGTCGTCGTCGTGGGTGTGCTCGGACAGGAACTTCTCCCTGGCGGCCCTGGCCCGCTCCGGCCAGTCGGCGCTCCCGTCGGGGTGGAGCTGGGCCACGTCGACGAGGGAGTATCCCTCCTCCGCCACGATCCGGGCGACGTCGTCGGCGTAGGCGTCCAGGATCCGGTCCTGGTCGGCGCCGCCGGTCAGTTCTTCGACCACGCGCCAGTGGCGCAGCCGTACGTCGATCTCCTTCAGCGCCCGCTCGATCTCCTCGGCGTCCGCGGTCTCGAGGAGGGTCTCGGGGGTTTCGCCATCGGTGTACACCGTGAGGAAGGTCATGCCCTGATTGTGCGCTGGACGCACGGGAATGGCAATTTATGTTATTCCGGCATGTTTGTACGGCAATTCCGGGCGTCGGGAACCGCGAGGGCCTTTGTCGGCATGGTCACGGCGATTACGATGGCCGGGGTTCACGCTCGACGCCCCCTCGCGGCTCGGAATCCCTTGCGGGGGCGCTGCCCGTCTGCTCGCTCGTGGTGACCTCCCCCGGGGAAAGGACGTTCACTTGACAGCGACCGCTCACATCGGCGAGACCCGTGCGCTCCTCACGCCCGGCGACGTGCCGGAATACATCGCGTCCCGGCCGGCGCTGCGCGGCCTGCTCGACCCCGGCTCCATCACGGAGGTGCGGGAGGTCGGCGACGGCAACATGAACCTCGTCTTCGCGGTGCGGACGAGCGCCGGCTCCGGCCTGGTGCTCAAGCAGTCGCCGCCGTACGTGCGGGTCGACCCGACGTGGCCGATGACCGCTGACCGCAACGGCCTGGAGGCCGCGGCGCTGCGGGTGCACAACGCGGTCGCGCCGGGACTGGTGCCGGCGATATACGACGAGGATCCCGGCCGGCACGTCATCGCGATCGAGGACCTGTCCGACCACCGGGTGTGGCGCGGCGCGCTCAACGAGGGACTGCGCCACGAGGGCGCCGCCGGAGACCTCGGCCGTTATGTGGCCCGCGTCGCGTTCGGCACGTCCGTGTTCGGCCTGGGCGCGCGGGCGCACAAGGCCGCCGTCGCCGCCCATGTCAACCCCGAGCTGTGCGAGATCACCGAGGACCTCGTTTTCACGGAGCCGTACATCGAGCACGAGCACAACAGGATCGCGCCGGAGAACGAGGGCGACGTGGCGGCCTACGCGGGCGACCCCGAGGTGCGCACGGCCGTCGGCCGGGCGAAGCTGGCCTTCATGACCCACGCCGAGGCCCTCATCCACGGCGACCTGCACACGGGCTCGGTCCTCGTGCGGGCGGAGGAGCCAGGGCTCGCGCGCTCCACCCGCGCCTTCGACCCCGAGTTCGCCTTCTACGGCCCGGTCGGGTTCGACATCGGCGCCCTGTGGGGCAACTACGTGCTGGCGGCCGCGCGCGGGCTGGCGCTCGGCGACGAGGGCCACGCCGCCTGGGTGCTGGGTCTCGCGACGGAGACCTGGGAGGCGTTCCAGACGGAGTTCGCGGCGCTGTGGCCGGAGCGGGCCGATCCCCGCGTCTACGGCGACGGCGTGCTGGAGGACCGCCTCAACGCGGTGTACGACGACGGGGTCGCCATGGCCGCGGCCAAGGCGGCCCGCCGGGTGATCGGCTTCGCCGGGGTCAGCGACATCCAGACGCTTCCCGACGAGGCCCGGGCGCGGGCCGTCCGCGGGGTGCTCCACGCGGCGCGGCTGCTCTTCGTGGAGGGCGCCGCCCAGCCCGGTCCCGCGGCGCTGTTCGACCGGACCGGCGACGTGCTCGCCGCCGCTATCACCGCCGGCCGCTGACCCGGCGGGGGGCGCGGGCCCCCGGCCCGCGCCGGTCACCCCACGGCGAGCGCGTAGGCGAGCAGCCACTCCACGCACTCCGTCACGTGCCTGGCCCGGACGAGATCGGCGCCCCAGGCGTACAGGCCGTGCGAGGCCACGATCACCGCGGGGGTGCGTGGGTCGTGGGCCGCCTCCAGCCGGTCGCCCAGATCCGCCATGTCCTGGCTGTTCCGGATCACCGGGATGACCACCTCGTCGTCGTGGGCGAGCCGGCCGATGCCCTTGAGCATCTCCACGTCGCGCAGGCGCACCCCCTTGGGCCAGCGATCACCCGCGATCACGGCGTTGAGCGCGTGCACGTGGACGACGGCCCCCGCGCCGGTGAGGTCCGCGACGCGGGCGTGCAGCCCGGCCTCGGCCGAGGGGGTGAGCGGTGCGACGCCCCTGACGTGGGCCGCCTCCCCGGCCGGGCCCACCACGGCCACGTCGGAGGCCGACAGCTCGCCCTTGTCGAGGCCGCTGGCGGTGACGGCCAGCCGCAGCGGGTCGCGGCAGACCACCTCCGACAGGTTGCCGGAGGTGCCGCGCATCCAGCCGAGCCCGGCGAGTTTGGCGGACTCGGCGGCCAGGCGGGCGCCGGACTCGAACACGCGCTCCGCGGTGAGCGGCCCGGAGACCGTCATCAGACCTCCACCTCCCCGAATGTCTCCACCACCGGATGCCCGCCGAAGTCGGCGTGCTCACTCGGCTCGCCGGGGCGGCGCAGCCCGGTCGTGCGCCAGCCCGCCGCCGCGGCGGCGTCAAGCTCGGCCGGGACGTCGGACAGGAAGAGCATCGCCCCGCCCGGCGCGCCGAGCGCCGCCGCGATCCGCTCGTAGGAGGCGCGCTCCCGCTTCGGGCCGGCGTTCACGGTGTCGAAGTGGTCGTCGACGAGCGCCGACAGGTCGCCGTCCCGGGCGTGCCGGAACCACGGGCGCTGGCTGGAGACGGCGCCGGACGAGAACACGGCCAGCCGGAGGCCGCGGGCGTGCCACCGCCGCAGCGCGGGCGGCACGTCGGCGAAGAAGTGGGCGGTGAGCTCGCCCGCCGCGAACCCCGCCGCCCACACCTGCCCCTGGAGCGTCTTCAGCGGCGTCGCCTTGACATCGGCGTCCATCCATCCGTGCAGCACCCGCACCACGTCGCCGGTCCCGGCCCCCTCGGGCAGGCCCGCGTCGCGCTCCACCCGGCGCACCGCCTCGCGGACGCCGGGGTCGTCCCGGTGCGCGTCGATCCAGGGGCCGAGCCGCGGCCGCGCGTACGCGTACAGCCCCGTGTGGACGGACTCGGTGGAGCTCGTCGTGCCCTCGATGTCGAGCACGATCCAGGAGACGGCGCTCATCCGGCGGGCACCTCCAGCGCGCGCTCCTCGGCGAAATGGCGGGCCAGCTGCCCGGCCGGGTAGGCGCCGCGTTCGGTGACGACGCGCGTCACCAGATGGGGCGGGGTGGCGTCGAAGGCGGGGTAGTAGCCGGTCGTGCCCTCGGCCGCGGTCCGCCTGCCCAGCACGTGCAGCACCTCGTCGCCGTCCCTGCGCTCGATCACCACGTCGGCGATGCCCGGCGCGAGCCGGTCGGGGGCCTCGATCATGACGTAGAACGGCACGTCGAACGCGCGCGCGGCCAGGGCGACGCCGAGGGTGCCGACCTTGTTGACCACGTGCCCGTCGAGAGTCACCCGGTCCGCCGCCACCAGGGCCACGTCGGCGAGCCCGTCGGACAGCGCCGCGGCCACCATGCCGTCCGTGATCATCGTGGGCCGGTAGCCCATCTCGACCAGCGTGGCCGCGGTGAGCCGGGCGCCCTGCAGGTAGGGCCGGGTCTCGGTGCAGACGAACTCCAGCCGCTTTCCGGCCAGCCGGGCCGCCTCGACCGTGGCGATCAGATAGGCGTCGGCCCAGCAGTGGGTGAGGACGCGCGCCCCGTCGGGCAGCAGCGCGGCGGTGTGCCGGCCGAGTGACCGGCTCTTGTCCCGATACGCCGCGTCGTGCCGGGCCGCCGCGGCCTCCACCGCCGCCACCAGTTCGTCGCCGGCGGCCGGAGGCGGGCCGTCCACGGTCGCGGCCAGGATCGCCTGGACGGCGTCCCTGATGTGGTTGTTGGTGGGCCGGGTGGCGACGAGCCGCCGCCCCGAGGCGCGCAGCCGCTCGGCGGCCCTCCCCGGAGGTTCCCCGCGCGCCTCCCGCGCCGCCAGGACCATCCCCGCGGTGGCGGCGAACAGCGGGCCGTGGCTCTGGGTCACCATCCGCTCGATGGCCACGGCCACGTCCTCACTCGTGGCGCACCGCACCCATCGCCGTTCGAACGGATAGACCCGCCGGTCCAGGATCTCGACGCCGTCGGGGGTGAGGCGAACCGAGTCCGCGAGGGCGGGGCGCCCGCCCGGCCCGCCGGATTCCGTCTTCGTCATGCGACCTCCTGTGGGCGTGCCTCCCGTCCGCCGGCCCCGTCCCGAGGGCCGTACGCCCAGCATGCATGAGCGGGCCCGGGCTCATCCGCCGCAGATCATCTGGATATTTATGCCCACAAAGTCATGTAAATGTGTCGGCAAGGGGCGAGGAGGGGCAATAAGGGGCGCATTTGGGGTGAAGGCGGTTTACGGGATCAGTGCCCCTCGCCGCGGCCGCGGCCCACGGCGTCCGAGGCCGCCATGACGGCCACCCCGAGCACGACGAGCACGATTCCGGCGAAGACCTCATGACCGTGCAGGACCTCGATCCGCTTCAGCAGGAACGATCGGGCCTCCCCGGTGAGGAGATAGGTGGCGAGGGCGATGACGCCCTGGGCCGTCAGGACGAAGCCGATGAACGCGATCAGGTGCTTCACAGGCACCAGACTGGCCGCCGGCCCCCGGCGACGTCTTCGGCCGCGGGTAGGGGACCACCGCTACTTTGGTCGCTATCGTCCCGCCGCCGCGACGATCTACCCTCGGGTCATGGCGTCGCCGATGCTCGTCGCTCCCGCGCGGCGGGGCCGGGCGCGACGGACGGCACGGGACTGGATCGCCGACATCCTGATCTTCCTTCTGGCGTCGGTCGTCACGCTGGCGCTGTCCATGATGCTGTGGACCGATCCGGCCGTCCCGCCGCCCGTGGCCCTCGCCGACCAGGTGGTCGGCGCGCTCGCGTGCGCCGCCCTGTGGCTGCGCCGCCGCTGGCCCGCCGGGCTCGCCCTGGCGCTGGTCCCGTTCGGGACCTTCAGCCTCGTGGTCGCGGCCGCCGTCTGCGTGGCGGTGTTCACCGTGGTCGTGTACCGGCCGTTCCGGATCGCCGGGCCTGTGGTGGCACTGCATCTCCTGACCACGCTGCCGTACACCGTGCTGCGCCCCGACCCCGACCTGTCGTTCTGGGGCGGCCTGCTGGTGTCGGCGCTGCTGTTCGCCGTGCTGGTCGCGTGGGGCCTGTTCGCCCGGGCCAGGCGCCAGCTCGTCCTGTCGCTGCGGGAGCGGGTGGAGCGGGCCGAGGTCGAGGCCGCGCTGCGGGAGGAGCGGGCGCGCAGCGCGGAGCGCGAGCGCATCGCCAGGGAGATGCACGACGTCCTCGCGCACCGGATCTCGCTGCTCAGCCTGTACGCCGGGGGAATCGAATACCGTCCCGACGCCCCTCCGGAGCAGATCCACCGGGCCGCCGCGACCATCAGGGCCGGCGCTCACCAGGCGCTGGAGGACCTGCGCGAGGTGATCGGCGTGCTGCGGGGCGGGGCGGCGGAGGCTGAGCCGGAACGGCCGCAGCCCACGCTGGCCGATGTCCGCGGACTGGTGGAGGAGTGCCGGGAGGCGGGGATGCGGATCACCCTGACCATGCCCGGATGGCCTGGAGAGCCGCCGGGTGGCCTGGGGCGCAACGCGTACCGGATCGTCCAGGAGGGTCTCACCAACGCCCGCAAGCACGCCCCGGAGGCGCCGGTCGGCGTGTGCCTGTCCGGGGGAGCGGGCGAGGGCCTCACGGTGGAGGTCCGCAACGCGCTCTCCGCCGGCCCGCCGGCCCGGGCCGTCCGCTCGGTCGCCGTCCACGTGGGCGACGCCCCGGCCTCAGGCAACGGGCTCGGCCGGGCAGGACTGCCCGGCAGCGGCACCGGCCTGATCGGCCTCGCCGAGCGCGTCGGCCTGGCGGGCGGGCGGTTGGAGCACGGCCCGTTCGGGGGGGACTTCCGGTTGCTCGTCTGGCTACCCTGGCCGGCATGAACGCCGAGATCCGTGTGCTGATCGTGGACGACGATCCGCTGGTGCGGGCCGGTCTCGCGATGATCCTCGGCGGGGCGGAGGACATCCGGATCGTCGGGGAGGCGGCCGACGGCGGCGAGGTGCCGGGGCTGGTCGACGCGCACCGGCCGGACATCGTCCTCATGGACATCCGCATGCCGGGGATCGACGGCCTCACCGCCACCGAGCGCCTGCGGGCCCGGCCGTCGCCGCCCGAGGTCGTCGTGCTGACGACGTTCCACGCCGACGCCCAGGTGTTGCGCGCGCTGCGCGCGGGCGCGGCCGGCTTCCTGCTCAAGGACACCCCGCCGGCCACGATCGTGTCCGCCCTCCGCCGGGCCGCGGGTGGCGAGCCGATCCTCTCGCCGGCCGTGACCCGGCAGCTCATCGCCCATGTGACCGGGCCGGACGCGGGGGAGCGGCCGGCCCGGGCGCGGGCGCGGCTCGACCTGCTCAGCGAGCGGGAGCGGCAGGTGGCGGTCGCGGTGGGACGGGGAAGCTCGAACGCGGAGATCGCGGCCGAGCTGCACATGAGCGTGGCCACCGTGAAGGCGCACGTGTCGCGGGTGCTGACGAAGCTCGACCTCAACAACAGGGTGCAGATCGCGCTGCTGGTGCACGACGCCGCCCGGCCGGGCTGAGAATCCGCAGCGGAGCGCGCGGGGCCCGTGGCGGCAGGCGTGGCGGGGGCCGGGACACGTCGGCGGACCCGGCCACGGGTGGGGCGGCCGTACCCTTGAACGAAGGACAAGTACAAGGAGCGACGAGATGAGTTCAGCCGGAGAAGGCCTGTCTCGTCCGTTGCCCGAGCAGGTCCGGTTACATGTCGTGGAGGTCGCGGCCCAGGTGCTCGGCTCCATGCCGGCGGCCGCGGTTCCGTCGCCGTTGCGCGGCATCGCGCGGTTCGACCCGCGCAAGCGTGCCAGGCTGGGCGGGGCGCCCATCGCGGCCCAGCTCGAAGGCGACAAGAAGTTCCGCGAGCTGGTGGCCGAGTCGCTGGAGGAAGCCTGGCCGGAGCTGGTGGCGGGCCTCGCGGAGGGCACGGTGCCGCCGGCCGCCGATCCGGTGCTGGTGGCCGCGGCCGCCTACCTGACCCGCCCGCCGGGCTGGCCGGACCTGGTCGAGCAGGCGCGGGCGGACCTGGAGCGGGCGGCGTCCGTCGACACCCAGCGAGAGCAGGCCGAGTCGCGGCTGCGCGAGCAGCTCGCGGCCCAGCGGGCGGCGGCGAAGGAGGAGATCGACCGGGTCCGCGAGCAGCTCAGGGCGGCCCGCGCCGAGAACGCCGAGCTACGCCGCAAGCTCCACGACGCCCGCGGCCGGGTCAAGGCCGCCGAGGCCAGGGCGGCGGCGCTGGACGCCGAGACGGCGGAGGCCAGGTCGAGGGTCGCCAGCGCGAACGGCGTGGCGGAGACCGAGCTGCGGCGGCTGAGGGAGCGCCTCGCGGACGCCGAGCGTCAGCTGGAGGCCAGCCGCCGGGCGGCCAGAGAGGGCCGCAGCGTCGAGGACGCCCGCATCCGCGTGCTGATGGACGCGCTCCAGGACGCCGCCGCCGGGCTGCGCAAGGAGCTGGCCCTGCCGACGACGATCAGCAAGCCGGCCGACTACGTGGCGGCGGTGACCCCCGGCGAGCCGGGCGTCGCCGCGATCCCCGCCAGGGCGCTGGCCAACGACGACCCGGCGCTGCTCGACCAGCTCCTCGGGATCGCCAACCTGCATCTGATCATCGACGGCTACAACGTGACCAAGACGGGTTATCCGTCGCTCACGCTCGCCGACCAGCGCTCCCGGCTGCTCACCGGCCTGGGGGGCCTCGCCGTGCAGGCGCGGGTCGAGGTGACCTGCGTGTTCGACGGCGCGGAGCTGAACGGTCCCGTCCACGTGAGCGCCCCACGGGGCGTCCGGGTGATGTTCAGCGCGCCCGGGGAGACGGCCGACGACCTCATCAGGAAGCTCGTGCGGGCGGAGCCCGAGGGGCGGGGCGTCGCCGTCGTCTCCTCCGACCGGGAGGTGGCCGAGTCGATCCGCCGGATGGGCGCGCGGCCCGTCCCGTCGGTGCTCCTGCTGCGGCGCCTCGGCCGAGGTTGACCACCCTCGTCGCTCTTTGTCCCCATTTGTTCACCATACGTGGCGACTGCGGTGAATACCTGCGAATAGGTTGAACCATCAAGATCGCCTAGATAGAGTCGCGCCGCAGGTTTCAGACGATACCCAGGGGGCCTGAGTGCGAGGGCGACTTCCGGTGGCGGCCGGCCTGGCCGCGGCGGTTCTTCTGCTGCCGGGAACGAGCGCACAGGCGGCTCCCAAGCCCACGCCGGCGCAGGTGAAGGCGAAGCTGGACAAGCTGAACACCCAGGCCGACCAGCTCGTGGATCGATACAACGCGGCCAACGAGAAGTGGAAGAAGGCCCGCAAGCAGTACGCCGGGGTCAACGAGGACTACAAGAAGCAGTCCGGGCGCGTCGAGGACCTGCGGCAGCAGCTCGTCTCAATGGCCGTCGACGCGTACCAGGTCGGTGACATCGGCGGCTGGGGCGGCGTGGTCTACACCCCCGACCCGGACGCCATGCTGAGCGGCCTCGCGGCGCTCGACCAGCTCTCCCAGGAGCGCGCCTCCCAGCTCCAGTCGTACGAGGACGCCATCAAGGGGCTCAAGCAGCGCCGCGACGAGAAGAAGTCGCTCTTCGACGAGGCCGCGAAGGTGCGGACCGAGCTGGCCGGCGAGAAGGAGAAGGTCGACCGGATGGTCGACGAGCAGACCAAGCTGCTCCGCAAGCTGAACGTCTACAACGCGGGCGATCCCAACAGTGCCGGCGTCGTCTACCGGGGCTCCGCGTCGGGTAACGCGCTCTCGGCTCTCCAGTTCGCCTACAAGCAGGTGGGCAAGCCGTACCGGTACGGAGGAACCGGGCCGGGCTCGTGGGACTGCTCCGGACTGGTCCAGGCGTCCTGGGCGGCCGGCGGGGTGAGCCTGCCGCGCACGAGCTACGAGCAGTGGGCCTGGGGTTCCAGCCGGCGGGTGTCGCTGTCCGCTCTTGAGCCGGGCGACCTGCTCTTCCACGCGGGGTTCGGCCACGTCGGCATCTACGCCGGCAACGGCAAGGTCGTCCACGCGCCCCAGACCGGGGATGTTGTGAAGATTGTCTCACTTTCGGAGTATCACGCCATCGGTGCCGTCCGTCCCTGACCGGCCGCTGGCGCGTGATGCGAATGCGGCATTTGTTGTGACATTCAGGGTCTGATCTCGGGAATGTGTCGAGTGTCACAATTATTGGAACGTGACGTAAGTGTCCTGCGGGTTTCTCTCCGCGATCTCCGTTACTGGATCTTTACCGGCGCCGCGGGCTTTGCCGAACGCCGCGACGCCTGGGTAGCTTCTGGGCCGCGGCGGGGCACCCCCGTCGCCGCCGTGAGCGTCCGGCCGTGAGCCGGCGACCCGCGGCGCTCCACCGTCACCGCCGCCGTCATCCATTCCCCCCGGAAACGGGACCCCTGGGCGAGCGGTGATCTGCCGAGTCCGTGCAGTCAGGAGGCACGGAGCCGGGGACCCAGCCGGCCTTCACGCGAAGGCCCCGGGGTGAATCGGCGCCAGAGCGCGCCGTAGGGCGACTTCCCCGCCCGAACCCGTCAGCTAACCCGGTAGGCGCGAGCGGAAGATCCTAGGAGAGATCCTGTCTACCAACCCCTCTAGTCTGTCCCGTATTGCCCGAATCACCCTTGGCGGCGTCGCGCTGACGGCGGCCGTGGGGGCCGCCGGCGCCCCGCCTGCGGCGGCCGATTCGGTGACGATCACGGTCACGAAGGCGGCTCAGGACACGGCTTCGGACGCGACCACGACCCTCACCTCCGCCGCGACGCCCGCCGTGGCCGGGGTCCCCCGGACGAAGGCCGCCCCCACGCGGAAGACGCGGAAGACCAAGAAGGTGAAACTGAGCCGGGCCGCTCTGCAGCGGAGCAGGGCCCGGCGCGCGGTGCACACGGCCGAGAGCCGCATCGGCGCCCCGTACCGCTGGGGAGCCACCGGCCCGCGGGCGTTCGACTGCTCGGGCCTGATCCAGTACGCCTGGCGGAAGGCGGGCGTGCGGCTGCCGCGCACGACGTGGTCCATGCGCGGCGCCGTCAGGAAGAAGGTCGCCTGGGGACACTTCCAGGTCGGTGACCTGATCTTCACCAGCGGCGGCGGGCACGTGGGCATGTACGTCGGGCACGGCAGGATGATCCACGCGCCGCATTCGGGCGCGCGGGTCAGGATCGACAAGCTCGACACCTACCGCCGGCGCACCTTCGCGGGCGCGGTCCGTCCCGGCGCCTGAGATCGCCGGGCCGGGGGCCCCGTTCCGGACGAGGTCCGGAGCGGGGCCCCCGGGCTGTCCGGGCTGTTCTACGATGCTCGCCATGCGTCCAGGCGGCCGGCGGCGGAGCGGGACGGGCGCCCGGGCGGCCGTCCGCGTCGCGGTGGCCGCCGTCCTGCTCGCCGCGCCCACCGCCGCCGCCCCCGCCGACCGGCTGCTGGCGTCCGCGCGGGCCGTCGTCCGGCAGCACCCCGGGATGTGGGGCCAGGCGCCGCTCGCCAGAGGACGGAACGTCATCGTGGTCGGCGGGTCCCGGGCCCTCGCCGCGGACCTCGCCCGGCTGGCCGACGGCGCGAGCCGGACGATCGCGCGGGTCTGGGGCCGGCCGGTCGACGCCGTGATCCTGGTGCCCGCGACCGACGATCAGGCCGCGGAACTGGCCGCGCCCGCCCCGGTGGAGGGGTTCGCCGCCTTCGCCGCGGCCGACCATGTGATCGTCGCGCCGTCCGGCTTCGCCCGTCTGTCGGAGACCGGCCGCCGCGTCGTCGTCACCCACGAGCTCACCCACCTGGCGACCGGGGCGGCGGTCCGCCCCGGCATGCCGCCGTGGCTCGTGGAGGGGTTCGCCGACTACGTGGGCTATCTCGGCAGCGGGCTGCCGGTGCCCGTCATTGCCGCCGAGCTCGGCGCGCTGGTGCGGGGCTCGGCTCCGGGCGGCTCCGCGTTCCCCGGCGAGCTGCCCGGCCGGGCGGACTTCGCGGCTCATCCCGCCGAGGCGTACGAGGCGGCCTGGCTCGCCTGCCGCCACATCGCGGAACGGTACGGCGAGCACGCCCTCGTCGCCCTCTACCGCGCTGCGCTCCGCGAGGGGATCACGGCCGCCCTGCGCTCCACCCTGGCCCTGACGCCGGCCGCGCTCACCGACGAGTGGCGCCGGTACGTCCGCGAGGAGGTCCCCGTGCCGCCCGGCTGATCGCCGCCACCCGCGCCACGACCCGCGCCGCGTCCGCCCCTGCGACAATGTGCGGCGAGCGCGCGACGGGGCGCGTGACGGGGCACATGACGGTGCACATGACGGGGCACGGGCGGACACGCGGCAAGGGCGCATGACGGGCGCGCGGCCGGCGCGGACGACAGGGGACGAGCATGGGGACCAGGACGCTGATCGTCACGAACGACTTCCCGCCCCGCCCGGGAGGCATCCAGGCGTTCGTGCACGGCCTGGCCGCGCGCCGCCCGCCCGGCTCGGTCGTCGTGTACGCGCCCCGCTGGAAGGGGTGCGACGAGTTCGACGCGCGGCAGCCGTACGAGGTGGTCAGGCACCCGTCCTCGCTCATGCTGCCGACGCGGTCGGTGGAGAGGACCGCCGCGTCGCTGGTGGAGGACGGCGGCGCGGTGGTGTTCGGCGCGGCGGCGCCGCTCGGCCTGCTCGCTCCCGCGCTGCGGAGGGCCGGGGCGGCCCGGGTGGTGATGCTGACCCACGGGCACGAGGCGTCCTGGGCGCGGCTTCCCGGCGCCCGGCGGCTGCTGCGGCGTATCGGCGAGGGCGCCGACGTCGTCACCTACCTCGGCGACTACACCTACCGCAGCCTGGCCCCGCTGATCCCACCGGGCAAGCTGGTACGGCTCGCGCCCGGTGTCGACACCGCGGCGTTCCGCCGCGGCGCGGGCGGTGACGCGGTGCGGGCGTCCCTCGGGCTCGGCACGCGTCCGGTGGCCGTCTGCGTCTCCCGCCTGGTCCCGCGCAAGGGCCAGGACGCGCTGCTGCGCGCCTGGCCGCTGGTGCTGCGCCGGGTGCCGGACGCGGTGCTCCTGCTGGTTGGCGGCGGGCCGGAGCGGCGGGCGCTGGAACGGACGGCCGCCGCGCGCCGGCTGCGCGACTCCGTGGTCATCACCGGGTCGGTGCCGTGGGCCCGCCTGCCCGCCTACTACGACGCGGGCGACGTCTTCGCGATGCCGTGCCGCAGCAGGCTCGGCGGTCTCGACGCCGAAGGGCTGGGCATCGTCTACCTCGAAGCCTCCGCCACCGGGCTGCCCGTGGTCGCCGGAGCCTCCGGCGGCGCCGGCGACGCCGTACGGGAGGGCGAGACGGGGCTGGTGGTCGACGGCACCTCGACCGCCGCGGTGGCGGACGCGGTCGCCGGTCTGCTGTCCGATCCCGGGCGCGCCCGCGCGATGGGGGAGCGGGGGCGCGCCTGGATCGAGGAGGAGTGGCGCTGGGAGCTGGTGTCCGACCGGTTCGGCGAGCTGCTCACCGGCGCGGAGGCGGGCGGCGCGGGGGGACGCCGTCAGCCGCCGTAGAGCTCGTCGATCTGCTTGGCGAAGTCGCGCATGACCAGGTTGCGCTTCACCTTCAGCGAGGGGGTGAGGTGGCCGCTCTCCTCGGTCAGGTCGGTCTCCAGGATGACGAACTTCTTGATCTGCTCGGGCTTGGAGACCATGCGGTTGGCCACGTCGACGGCGCTCTGCACCTCGGCCATCAGGGCCGGGTCGGTGACCGTGACGTCGGCCCTGCCGTTGTCGCGCTTCCAGTGATCGAGGGCCTCGGGGTCGAGGGTGACCAGCGCCCCGACGAACGGCCGGTCGTCGCCCACTACCATGACCTGGCTGATCAACCGGTGGGCCCGGATGGCGTCCTCCAGCGGCGCGGGCGCGACGTTCTTGCCGCCGGCGGTGACGAGGATCTCCTTCTTGCGGCCGGTGATCAGCAGGTAGCCGTCGTCGTCGAGACGGCCCACGTCGCCGGTGTGGAACCAGCCCTCGGGGTCGATCGCCTCCTTGGTGGCGCGCTCGTTGTTCCAGTAGCCGTCGAAGACGTGGCGGCCCTTCACCAGGATCTCGCCGTCGTCGGCGATCCGGAGGCTCACGCCGGGGAACGGCTTGCCGACCGTGCCGACCTTGTTCGCGCCGGGGATGTTGACGGTGGAGGGCGCGCTGGTCTCGGTGAGCCCCCAGCCCTCGAACACCTCGATCCCGACCCCCCGGAAGAAGTGGCCGAGCCGCTCGCCCAGCGCGGAGCCGCCCGAGACCGCCGCCCGCAGCGAGCCGCCCGTGGCCGCGCGCAGCTTGCCGTACACGAGCCGGTCGAAGACCGCGTGCTTGATCCGGAGGCCGAGACCGGCGCCGCCCGCGCTCTCCGCCCTGCTCCACGCGATCGCCGTGGCGACGGCGGTGTGGAAGATCTTGCCCTTGCCCTCGGCCGTGGCCTTCTGCTCCGCCGAGTTGTACACCTTCTCGAAGACGCGCGGCACGCCGAGCAGGAACGTCGGCTTGAACGCCTGCAGGTCGGGCGCGACGTTCTTCATGTTCGGGGTGTGCGCGATCACCGTGCCGGTCTCGACCAGCACGATCTCGATGAGCCGCGCCAGGCTGTGCGCGAGCGGCAGGAAGAGCAGCGCCGCCCGGTCGTCCACCTCGAACAGAGACGCCAGCGGGCCCATGTAGACGTTGCGCGCGGTGAACAGCAGATTGTCGTGGGTGAGCCGGCAGCCCTTGGGCATGCCGGTGGTGCCCGAGGTGTAGATGATCGTCGCGAGGTCGCGGCCGCCCCGGCTCGCCCGGCGCTCGGCCAGGGTGTCGCCGGTCACGTCCGCGCCGAGCCGGCGCAGCTCGTCGAGGCCGCCGCGCTCGATCGGCCACAGCAGGCCGAGCTCGGGTACGGCCTCCCGCACCGTCTCCTCGTGGGAGGGGAGCTCGACGACGGCCGCCTTGGCGCCGCTGTCGGTGATGATCCACTTGACCTGGTCCGCGGAGGAGGTCTCGTAGATCGGCACCCCGACCGCGCCGGCCGCCCAGATCGCGTAGTCGACCACCGTCCACTCGTAGCGCGTGCGCGACATCAGGGCGACGCGGTCGCCCGGCTCGATCCCCGCGGCGACGAGGCCCTTGGCCACGGCGGCCACGTCGTCGCGGAACCGCGCGGCGGTGACCGGCTCCCAGGGCGCGTCGGGGGCCTCGGCCGCCTTCCGGCGCACGACCACCGCGGCGGGCTCGTCCAGGCCTCGCTGGAAGACCACGTCGGCGCAGTTGGCGGAGGGGGGGACGTCAACCAGCACGGGGACGCTGAACTCGCGCACGGTCACTCCTTCGTGAACGCTCCTGAGGCCTCCGGAGCGGGGAGCCGGAGCGCTTGAAACGGGCATCACACTACGTGTTTCACGGACGCTACCGCGTCATGTTACGCACCGGTAGATCCAGCGCCCGGGCGTTTTACGGCTCGCCCGCACGCTACCAGTGTCCCCTGCCGGAGGCGTCCCGACACCTGTGCCGTGAGCAAGCAGTTGCTCGGCTACGTCGATCGTCCGGCACTACGATGTCGGCATGCGAATCCACGTCGTCAGCGACGTCCACGGCCGGGCGGACGCGCTGGCCCGCGCGGCCGACGGGGCCGACGCCCTCGTGTGTCTCGGAGACCTGTTGCTGTTCGTCGACTACGCCGACCACTCGCAGGGGATCTTTCCCGAGCTCTTCGGCGCGGCCAGGGCGACGGAGCTGGTCGGCCTGCGCACCGCCGGGCGGTTCGACGAGGCGCGCGCCATGTCGGGGCGGCTGTGGGCGGAGCTCGGCGGCGACCCGGGTGAGCACATCGAGGCCGCGGTCCGCCGGCAGTACGAGCAGATCTTCGCGGCCATGCCGGCCCCCGCCTACCTCACCTACGGCAACGTGGACCTGCCCCGGCTGTGGGAGGACTACGTGCGGCCCGGCCATCGGGTGCTCGACGGCGCGGTCGTGGAGATCGGCGGCCTGACCTTCGGCTTCGTGGGCGGCGGGCTGCGCACCCGCTACCGCACTCCCAACGAGCTCGACGACGAGGAGTTCGCCCGCAAGGTGGAGGCGGTCGGCGCCGTCGACGTGCTGTGCTGCCACATCCCGCCCGCCGTCCCCGAGCTGCTGTACGACGTGGTGGCCCGGCGGTTCGAGCGGGGGAGCGAGGCCACGCTGGAGGCGATCAGGCGCACCCAGCCGCGGTTCGCGCTGTTCGGCCACGTGCACCAGCCCCTCGTCCGCAGGACCCGCATCGGCCGTACCGAGTGCGTCAACGTCGGCCACTTCCGCGGCCGCGGCACGCCGTTCGCGCTGGAATGGTGAAGTACGGTTGGCCCATGGCTGATCGCACCTCGTCGAGCATCACGATCGGCGCCGACCGGTCGACAATCATGGCCGTCATCGCCGACTTCCCGTCCTATCCGGAATGGGCGGGGCAGGTGAAGGCGGCGGAGGTCCTGGAGACCGACGGCGACGGCCGTCCCGGCCTGGTCAGGTTCGTCCTCGACGCCGGCGTGATCAGCGACGAGTACGTCCTGAGCTACGCCTGGGCGGGCGACGACGAGGTGAGCTGGAGGATCGCCGACGCCGGGCGGATGGTGTCGAGCCTCACCGGCAGTTACCGGCTTCGGCCCGCGGGCGGCGGGACCGAGGTGACCTACGACCTCGCGGTCGACCTGAAGGTCCCGATGATCGGCATGATCAGGCGCAAGGCCGAGAAGGTCATCGTCGACACCGCTCTGAAGGGACTCAAGCGGCGCGTCGAGAGCCTATGAGGGTCGTCCTCTTCACCGGGAAGGGCGGGGTCGGCAAGACCACGGTCGCGGCCGCGACAGCGACCCTGGCCGCCCGCCGCGGGTTGAAGACCCTCGTCGTCTCCACCGACACGGCCCACTCCCTGGCCGACGCCCTCGGCGTGACGCCCTCGCCCGAGCCGGTCGAGGCGGCGCCCGGCCTGCACCTTCAGCAGGTCGACACGCAACGGTCGCTCGAACGGCACTGGGGCGAGCTGCGCGACTACGTGCGCGGCCTGCTCGGCGAGCTCGGCCTCGACGAGATCACCGCCGAGGAGGTCACCGTGCTGCCCGGCGCCGAGGAGGTCATCGCCCTCCTCGAACTGCG
Source organism: Microbispora oryzae (assembly GCF_017896165.1). Taxonomy (GTDB): domain Bacteria; phylum Actinomycetota; class Actinomycetes; order Streptosporangiales; family Streptosporangiaceae; genus Microbispora; species Microbispora oryzae. The sequence goes on along the minus strand of NZ_JAFCNB010000001.1, from coordinate 319,196 downwards.
GGAGCAGGCCCGCGGCGGCCGGTGGGACGTGATCGTGGTCGACTGCGCGCCGACGGCCGAGACCCTGCGGCTGCTCGCCCTCCCCGAGGCGCTGGACTGGCACGTCAGCCGCCTGCTGCCGGTCGGCCGGCGGCTGCTCGGGGCGCTCTCGCCGGTCATCCGGCACGTCGCGAAGGTCAGCGCGCCCGAGACCGGCGTCATCTCGGCGGGCGAGCGGCTCCACCGGGCCCTGATGGACGTCCGCGAGCTGCTCGCGGGCGAGTCCGCGTCGGTGCGGCTCGTGCTCACCCCCGAGGCCGTCGTGGTGGCCGAGGCCCGCCGCACCCTCACCTCGCTCAGCCTCTACGGCTACCGCGTCGACGCCGTCGTCGCCAACCGGGTCTTCCCCGCCGGCGGGGCCGACGAGTGGCGGCGGCGCTGGGTCGAGGCCCAGGCCAGGCAGCTGGACGAGGTTGAGGAGTCGTTCGCGCCGCTGCCCGTCCTCACCGTTCCGTACCTGCGGGCCGAGCCCGTCGGGCCCGGCGCGCTCGCCGAGGTGGCCGAGGCGCTGTACGCCGGGACGGACGACCCCTTCGCCCCGCCCGCCGCGCCGCCACCGCTGCGGTTCACGGCCGACGAGGTGACCCTCGCCCTGCCGCTCGCCGACCGGGAGACGCTCGACCTGGCCCGCAAGGGCGACGAGATCATCGTCACCGCGGGCCCCTACCGCCGGGTGATCGCCCTGCCCGCCGGGCTCGCCCGCAGGAGGATCGCCTCCGCGGCGCTCCGCGACGGCCGCCTGCGGGTACGGTTCGAGGCAGGAGGGGCGAAATGACCGAACCAACGGAATCCGGCTCGACGAACGGAAGCGGCGACCGCGGTGAGAGCGGACCGCGCCACGAGGACCGCCGGCAGGACCGCCGCCAGGATCCGCTCGGGTCCGCCGCGGAGGAGGCCATGAAGCTGTTCGACGCCGTTCAGCAGCGGGTCGGCCGGGAGATCGGCAAGGGCCTGGTCAAGGGTGGCGTGAGCGGCATCGGCGCGGTGTTCGGCGGCAGCGGTGCCGGCGGCGGCGGACGCGGCCGGGGCGGCGACGTCTGGAGCGAGGCGGTCGCGGAGGGCCACGACGACGGGTACATCTGCCGGGCCTGCCCGGTGTGCCGGGTGATCGCCGCGCGCCGGGAGTCCGGCGGCGACGTCGCCGATCACCTGTTCGCGGCCGGCGGCGAGCTGTTCGCGGCGTTCCGGCAGGCGGTCGACGCCCTGCAGCGCCCGCCGGCCCACAGCTCGGCTCAGGGCCCGGGTCAGGGATCGGGTCACGGCCGGGAGGCGGGGCAGGGCGGCTCGGACCGGCCCGGCGGCTCGCGCGTGGAGCACATTGATTTGGGATGATCCTCCCAATTTCCCCGAGGATCGTTCCCTGTCGTTGCCTCATCCGCCGTAGATCCGCTTCAATTCGGCGCGGGCTCGCCGCGCACGCCGCGTGCGAAGGCGAACCGGACCGGGCGGACGTGGGTGAGAGGGAGACGGCATGGCACTGACCATCGGCGTGGACGTGGGCGGTACCAAGATCGCATCGGGCGTCGTGGACGAGGAGGGACGGATCCTCGAGAGCGGCGTGCGCAACAGCCCCGCCACCAGCCCGGAGAAGATCGCGGTCACGATCGCCGAGGCCGTCCAGGAGCTGGCCGCGCGCCACGACGTCGAGGCGGTCGGCATCGGCGCGGCCGGTTTCATCGACGAGACGCGGTCCGTCGTCCGCTTCGCGCCCAACCTCGCCTGGCGGGAGGAGCCGCTGCGGGAGAAGGTGGCCGACCTCGTCGGCCTGCCGGTGGTCGTCGAGAACGACGCGAACGCGATGGCCTGGGGCGAGTACCGCTTCGGCGCGGGCCGCGGCGAGAGCCACGTGGTGTGCGTGACCGTGGGCACCGGGATCGGCGCCGGCATCGTGCTCGACGGCGCCCTCTACCGGGGCCGCTGGGGCATGGGCGCCGAGTTCGGGCACATGCAGGCGGTGCCGGGCGGGCGGCCGTGCGGCTGCGGCAACCGTGGCTGCTGGGAGCGGTACGCGAGCGGCAGCGCCCTGCTGATGGACGCCGTGGAGTACGCCGAGGCCGACCCGTCGACGGCGCCCCACCTGCTCCGGCTGGGCGGCTCGATCGAGGGCGTCAGGGGGGAGCACGTCACCGAGGCGGCCCGGCTGGGCGATCGGGCCTCCCTCGCGGCGTTCGCGTCGCTGGGCGGGTGGATCGCCCAGGGCCTCGCCGACATGGCCGCGGTGCTCGACCCCGGCCGCTTCATCATCGGGGGAGGCGTCTCCCGCGCGGCCGACCTGTTCGTGGACACCGTGCGCGCCGAGTTCGCCGCGCGGCTGACCGGCCGCGGGCACCGCCCGCTCGCCGACATCCGGGTCGCCGAGCTCGGCGCCGCCGCCGGGGTGGCGGGCGCGGCCGACCTCGCCAGGATCCGCTGACCCGGCACGGCGCGCACACGGTGCTCAGGGTCGCGAGCTACAACGTACGCGGGCTGAGGGACGACCGGGCGGCCCTGATCCGGGTCGTCGCGGCGGCCCGGCCAGACGTGCTCTGCGTCCAGGAGGCGCCCCGTTTCGCGTCCTGGCGGGCCAGGCGGCGGCGCCTCGCCCACCGGGCGGGGATGACGGTCGCGGCCGGAGGACGCGCGGGAGGGGTGGCGGTGTTCGCCGGCCCCGCCGTACGGGTCCTGCACGGGAGCGGTCACCCGCTGCGCCGCTACGCGGGCCTCGAATGGCGGGCCGCGGCCGTCGCCGTCGTGGAGAAGGAGGGCGCGCGGTACGCCGTGTGCTGCGCGCACCTCGACCTCGTGGCGGGGGCCCGGCTGCGGCACGCCACCGAGGTGGTGGCCGTCCTGGACGGGACGGCCCGGGTGTTCGGCGCCGCGCCGGTGCTCGCCGCAGACGTCAACGAGGAGCCGGACGGGCCGGCCTGGCGCTATCTCGCCCGGAGGTGGGCCGACTGCTTCGCCGTCGCGCCCCGGGGCGACGGGCGGACCTTCCCGGCGGCCCGCCCCTCGATGCGGATCGACGGCGTCTTCGCCGGGCCCGGCCTGGAGGTGCTGTCCTGCGGCGGGGTCGCCGGCGTACCGGCCGCCGACCTCGCCGCTGCGAGTGACCACCTGCCCGTGATCGCGGATCTCCGCCCGCGCTGACCCCGGTTACGGACCGTTCCGAGGGGTGATTTCCGGTCACGGCAGCGCATCGCTTTGGACCGGAATTCCCGCCTTCCGGGACAGGCGCAGGGCCGGTGCCCCTACGATCTGTTCCATGACCCGCCGCCTGGTACGGCGTGCGGTGCCGTTGTGCGTGCTCGTCGTCGGCCTGCTGGCCGCCCATTTCCTCCGCGCCACATCGGTGGCGCACGCGCACGTTGTCCCGGCCCGCGCATCCGTGAAATCGAGCCCGTCGCCGGATCGCGACCAGACGTCCGGGCGCGGCCCGTCCGCGGCCGCGCTCTCCGAGACCACCTCCGTCCTGGCGGACGGCGAGGTCGCCGAGAGCGGGCCGACCGGACGTCTGCAGCCCGACGGCTCGCTGTCCGACGTCGCGGGCCTGTCGCCCTCCGACGTGTGGGCGGTGGGCCAGCAGAGCGCCTGGGACTTCTGGCGCAACCGCGGCGTCGTCACTCACTGGGACGGCGTCTCATGGGTGGAGGTGCCCCTCCGCGGCGATTCGACGGGCGCAGGTCACCTGCGCTCGGTGGCGGCCGTGTCCAGCGGGGAGATCTGGGCGGTCGGCGACGGCCACGACGGCCTGCCGTACGTGGCGCGGGGCTCGAAGGACGGGCTCACCCGCGTGGGGGTGCCCCAGCTGCGCCCCGGCGACTGGCTCGGCGGGGTGGCCGCGTCGGCGAGCCGCGTCGTCGCGGTCGGCACCCGCGACGGCAGGGCCTTCATGGCCGCGAGCGGCGGTTCGGCCAAGGGCGCGGCCTGGACGACGGACGGCGGTCCGGAAGGCTCTCTCTACGGGGTGGCGCTCGCCGGCAGGTCCGACGGCTGGGCGGTCGGCGACACCGGCACCCGGCCCCTCGTGATGCGGCTCACCGCGGACGGCTGGAAGGAGTGGGACGTCCCCGAGATCGACCGGGGCTTCCTGCGGGACGTCTACGCCGAGGGGCGCAAGGGGGCGATCGCCATCGGCGGCGTCTACGACGCGGACGGTTCGATCATGCCGCTGGTCCTCACCTGGAACGGCAGGCGGTGGACACGCGAGGACCCGCCGGAGCGGCACGCCGAGCTGTACGGCGTCACCGGCGATGGCGCGGGCACCTTCTGGATCTCCGGCTACGACCCGGCGCACGCCGCGCGCGGCTTCGTGCTCCGCTACGACGGGTCGCGCTGGGCCACGCTGCGCGGGCAGGTGCCGTCAAAGGACCGCACCGTGCGGCTCCAGGCGGTCGCCCATGTCGCCGGTCACACCATCGCGGTCGGCCACGTCCTCGACGACGCGGACCACTACAGCGACCTGGTCGAGCGGGTCGGCCCGGCCACGCGGGACGAGTGACCGCGGCCTTCCGGAGGAGGCGGCGGTCAACGGTCGGAGGACGGCGGCGGCTAGAGGACCGCGCCGTCGTCCCAGCCGGAGTCCGGGGGCGGCCCGTCTCCCATGCGGACGACGAGCGTGATGAACCCGCCGATGAACGCCGCGACGGCCGTGAACACGATCCACGGGTCCATGGGCAGGCCGAGCGGAGTGGCGAGTAACAGGTAGGCGGGCCCCCCGAAGAGCGCGCCCCACGAGATCTTGCTGAGGGCGTCGCCCTTGGGCAGCGGGGGAGGCGGGGGCGGGATGTAGTGATCCTCGTCTTCGCTGGACGCCCTGGTCTCCCCGGCCGGCTGGTCGTCCTCCGGTTCGGCGGACGGCCCGGCGTCCGGGCTCTCCTCGGCGTCGTCCTGCGGGATGTTCTCCCGATCAGGCCATGGCTGTACGGCCGAGGCGTCCCCGGCACTGTCGTTGTACGAGGCGACGATCTGGCGCCAGACCTCGTCCTCGTCACTCTGCGGCGTCACGTCGATCCCAGCTCACGAGTCCTTCGTCAAGGGTACAGAGGCGTGCGAGCGGACGAAGTCCAGGCTCCCGTCGAAAATCCGGGGCGCGTCGTTGTCGAGCGTCGCCACGTGATAGCTGTCGTCCAGCTCCCTCACCTCCAGATTGCCGCCCATCCTGGCCTTCAGGAACGCCACGCCGGCCGGTTTCACCACGTGGTCGTCCCTGCTGTGGAAGACGAGCACGGGCCGGCGGATCCGGCCGATGTCCGCCTGGACGAGCTTCCACAGCCGCGGCAGCGTCGCCGCCGCTCGCACCGGGGTGCGGGTGTACCCCAGCTCGGCGGCGCCCGCCTTCTTGATGTCGCCGGCGAGCCCGGCGGCCGACGGCATCACCAGCTTGAGCACGGGCGCGAGCCGCAGCAGCGGCGTGTCGTTGACCACCGACGGGTTGACCACGACGGCCCCCCGGACGGCCTCTCCGTGCACCTCGGCGAGGCGCAGGGCCATGCAGCCGCCCAGCGACAGGCCCATGACGAACACCTCCGAGCACCGCCCCCGCAGGTCGGCGAACGCCTTGTCGAGCTCGGCGTACCAGTCCTCCCAGCGGGTGCGGTTCAGCTCCTGCCAGCTCGTGCCGTGGCCGGGCAGCCGGGGGAGCGACACGGTCAGACCGGCGTCCGCGAGATGCTCCGCCCAGGGGCGCAGCGACTGCGGCGAGCCGGTGAATCCGTGGCAGAGCAGGGCGCCTATCGGCCCGCCATCATGGTGGTACGGTTCCGCGCCCGGCAGTACTGGCATGAGAACCTCCGCGTCACACGGCACGAGCGACCGGCTTATTCCGCCCGATACTCGCACGTAAGTCGTCGTTAGTGCGAGAGGGCCGCGCGTGGGAAGATGACTTCACGTTCATAGGAGGGGGTGCCCGAGTGTTCTACTGGGTGGTGAAGGCCATCCTCTGGCCGTTCCTCCACTTCGTGTTCCGCCCGTGGGCCGAAGGCGTGGACAACGTGCCGAAGGAGGGGCCGGTCATCCTGGCCGGTAACCACCTGTCGTTCGCCGACCACTTCTTCGGGGCGCTGCCCCTGCCCCGCAAGGTCATCTCGCTGGGCAAGGCGGAGTACTTCACCGGCAACGGCCTCAAGGGCCTGTTCAGCCGGGCGTTCTTCTCCGGCGTGGGCACCGTCCCGATCGACCGTTCCGGCGGGAAGGCCAGTGAGGCGGCGCTCCGGACCGGCCTGCGGGTCCTGCGCGAGAACAGGGTCCTCGGCATCTACCCCGAGGGCACCCGGTCGCCCGACGGGCGGCTTTACAAGGGCAAGACCGGTGTGGCGCGGCTCGCCCTGGAGTCCCGCGCGCCGGTGATCCCGTGGGCGATGGTCAACACCTTCGAGATGATGCCCCCGGGCCGCCCGTTCCCCAGGTTCGGCATCCGTCCCGGCGTCCGGTACGGCAAGCCGCTCGACTTCTCCCGCTTCTACGGCATGGAGAACGACCGCCTCGTGCTGCGCGCGGTCACCGACGAAATCATGTACGCGCTGATGGAGCTCTCCGGGCAGGAGTACGTCGACAAGTACGCCGCGACCGCGAAGGTCGAGCTCGCGCGGGCGGCGAGGGAGAAAGCCTGACGGCTCGGGAAAACTGTCGGCCGTGGGGGGTAGCGTTGCTGAGTTGGTCGTACGCACCCAGAACGGAAGGCACATGATCGAGCGGAACGTACGAAGCGGGCGCGCCATCACCAAGCGGTCATCCGGTGGCCGGGCATGAGCGTTCGCACCGAGAGTCAGGCGGAGCAGACGGACTACCTGCCGCATCGTCAGATCCTGATCGTGCTCGGCGGGGTCGCCGCGGGCATGCTCCTGGCCGCCCTCGACCAGAGCATCGTCGGCACCGCCCTGCCGCGGATCGTGAGCGACCTCGGCGGCCTCGACAAGCTCTCCTGGGTGGTCACGGCCTACCTGCTCACCTCGACGGCCGCGACCCCGCTGTGGGGCAAGATCTCCGACCTGTACGGCCGGCGCACGATCTTCCAGACCGCCATCGGGATCTTCCTGATCGGCAGCGCACTGGCCGGTCTGAGCCAGAACATCGGCCAGCTCATCGTGTTCCGGGCCGTCCAGGGCCTCGGCGGCGGCGGCCTCATGGCGCTGGCCTTCAGCATCATCGGCGACGTGATCCCGCCCCGTGAGCGGGGCCGTTACATGGGCTACTTCGGCGCCGTCTGGGGCACTTCCAGCGTGGCCGGGCCGCTGCTCGGCGGGTTCTTCACCGACGGGCCCGGCTGGCGGTGGATCTTCTGGATCAACCTGCCCATCGGGCTGGTCTCGCTCGTGGTGACGTCCGTCGCGCTGCGCATCCCGGTGGCCCGGCGGCAGCACAGCATCGACTACCTCGGAGCCGGTCTGATCGTCGCCGGTGTGACGTGCCTGCTCCTCTATCTCGACTGGGCGGGCGACGACCTCGGCTGGACCGCGCCGGGGGCGCTGGCTCTGGTGGCCGGTTTCGTGGCGCTGGCGGCCCTGTTCGTGCTCGTGGAGCTGCGCGCGGCCGAGCCCATCCTGCCGATGCGGCTGTTCCGTAACTCGATCTTCAGCGTCGGCAACGCCTTCAACTTCCTGGCCGGCATCGCCATGTTCGGCGGCATGATCTTCCTGCCGGTCTACCTCCAGGCCGTGCAGGGGATGTCGCCGACGGTCTCCGGCCTGGCGCTGCTCCCCGCCGTCCTCGGCATCTTCTCCACGTCCATCACCTCGGGCCAGCTGATGACCCGGACCGGCCGGTACAAGGTCTATCCGATCCTCGGGTCCGTCGTTCTGGCCGGCGGTCTGTGGCTGCTGTCCACGATCAGGGTGGACACGCCCTACTGGCAGGTCGCGGTCTACGCGTACCTGTTCGGCGCGGGGCTGGGCTTCACCATGCAGACGGTCGTCACGGCAATCCAGAACGCGGTGGGCCGCGCCGACATGGGCACGGCCACGAGCTCGGCGACGTTCTTCCGCATGATGGGCGCCGCCATCGGCACGGCCGTGATGGGCGCCGTCCTGACCAGCCGGCTCTCCCACTACCTGGCCGTGGAGTTCGCCGGGAAGGCCCCGTCGGGCAAGGTGGACGCCAACAACGTCCAGGCCATCCAGCAACTGCCTCCGCCGGTCAAGGAGCACGTGCTGACGGCCTTCACCAGCGCCATCGACGACGTGTTCCTCGCGAGCCTGCCGTTCGTGCTGCTGGCGCTGGTGGTCGCGTGCTTCCTCAAGGAGATCCCGCTGGGCACCCGCACGTCCGAACCGGGAGCGATGGCCGGCTGACTCCGCCGGCCGATCAGGCTCCCCGCATCTCCCGAGCGGGGACGGCGTGTCCGTCCCCGCTCTCGTCCAGGTGCGCCCGCACCTGCCGGATGTGGTCGGGCGTGGTCCGGCAGCAGCCACCGATGTACTCGGCGCCCAGCGCGTGCCACCCGGCGGCCGCCTGGCCGTACTCCACCGGGTCGGCCAGGCCGAGCCATCGGCGGTTCCCGGCGTCCCACGTCTCGCCCGAGTTGGGGTAGACCACGGTCGCGCCGCGCGCGATGAGGCCGGGGACGAAGCGGGGCGCGGTGCAGTTGACCCCCACCGCCGTCACCTGCGGCAGCCCGGAGAAGACAGCGGCGCACTCGGTGAACGGGGTGCCGTCGCTCACGTGCTCCGCGTCCCGGCAGGAGAAGCTCACCCACGCCCTCGTCCCGGGCGACTCGCGCAGCAGTGTGGCCAGCGCGCGGGCCTCCACGACCGAGGGGATGGTCTCACAGGCCAGCAGGTCGGCTCCGGACTCGGCGAGGACCTCGAAGCGCTCGCGGTGCCAGCGGACCAGGCCGTCCTCGTCGAGGTCGTAGTCGCCGGTGTATTCGGCGCCGTTCGCGAGGTAGGCCCCGTAGGGTCCCACGCTCGCCGCGACCAGTCCGTGTCCCGCCTCGTCCCTCGCCTGCAGGGCCAGCGTCACCGACGAGCGGATGAGGTCGCGTGCCTCGGCGGGCGACAGACCGCGGCGGGCGAATCCGGGGATGCTCGCCTGATAGCTCGCCGTGGTGGCCACGTCGGCCCCCGCCGCGAAATAGTCGAGATGGGCCCGCCGGATGACGCCGGGATTCTCCACCAGCAGCTTCGCCGACCACAGTTCGTCGTCGAGATCGCAGCCGAGGGCCTCCAGATGGGTCGAGAGACCGCCGTCGAGAACAAGGGAACTCACCCCGCAACACTATGCGTTCGGCACGTATGGGGCTCAAACGGCTCATCGACCGACTGCTGCACCGTCGTTCTCGCGTCCCCGCAGGTGGACGCGACGACCGGCCCGACACGGGAGGGGTACGGGAGCCTCGGCGTCCCGTTCCCACCCCGCCCTCCGATGTCATCCGCCTACCAGAACCGGACTGAGGCCGGCCCGCCCGTCCCCGGGCGGCACACGACCTGACGTCCGCCGGGCCGGGCCGGACCAAACCCGGCCCGGCCGCTCAGGAACGCTTCCAGAAGGCCCTGCGCTTCGGCGTCCCCGCCTCGGAGGAGGCCCCACCGGGTTGCCCCGCCGGAGGACCCGCCGGAACCTCCCCCGCGGCCCGGTCGCCGGGTCCGCCGGAACCTCCCCCCGCGCCCCCGCCGCCCGTCAGGCCCTCCAGCAGCTCGACGGTGCGCCGCCACAGGTCGCCCAGCGACGTGCCGGCGTCTTCGGCCTTCTCCAGGTCGGCGGCCAGGGCGGCGAGCCCCGGGTGGTCGCCCAGCATCACGACGAAGACCCGCAGGCGGCTGGCCAGGTCGGCCAGGTGGCGCCGCCGATCCCGCTCCGGCAGCGACTCCGCCGCCCGCAGCCGGGTCAGCTCCTCGCGTAGCAGCGGGAGGACGCCGTCGAAACCCGTGATCGCCACACGCTCGCCCGGCATCGACGGCACTCCTGCCGAGAACCCCCGGGCGGCGCGGCGCTTCGGAGCGGCCGGGGGGACGGGCCCCGGCATGAGCCCCCCGGGCGTGCCCAGGGCGGCGTCCGGCGACGAGCCGCGGGTGGCGGCGACCGCCCCTCCCGGCGCCGGCGGCGGGGCGAAGGAGGCCGGCATGGCCATCATCGGAGCTCCCGCGACGGTCATGGGCACGGGAGCCGGCAGCTCCCAGCCACTCGGCGGCTCGACGGGCTGGATGACGTGGTGCCGTGGGGCGCCGTCGGCCGCCACACGGGTGTCGACCGCGACGAAGGCGGTGAACCGGCACAGCACGCCGAAGCGGATCGAGGTCCGCACGATCCGTTCCTCCAGCGAGCGGTCGCCCGCCGCGTATCGGTCCTCCAGCCCGCGCAGGTGGTCGCGCGCCCACATCGCGCGCACGGCGCGGCCCTCGCCTGGGTGGCCGTCCAACCGGACCTCCCAGGGCCCTCCGTCGGCGGTGCGCCCGGCGACGGTGAGCGCCCCCGCTGGTCCGCTGTAGCGGCCCCGGACGGTCAGGGGAACGCCGGGGAAGAGCGAGCCGACGTGCGTGAGGCTGCCGGGCACTATCTCCAGCCCGTCCGGGACGACACGCAGATCGGTCACGAGCGGCGAGCCGATCCTGCGGTGGATGTGCTCCAGCGCCTCGTCGAGCCGGTCCTCCGACTCGACCAGCTCGCACCGGCCCGCGCCCAGCACCGCCAGCCGCCCGAGGAACCCGGCGTTGACCGCGCGGTCGATGCCCACGGTGTGCACCCGGATCCCGCCCAGCCGCGCGTGTGTCCGCTCCAGGATCTGATCCTCGTTTCCCACCTGACCGTCGGTGACCAGGACGAGCACGCGGTCACGCGCGCCCGCCCCGGTGGGAGCGGAGCCGCCGGTGGCGCCGGACGCGCCGGACGCGTCGTTGGGCCGGGTACCGGGCGCGTCCTCGGTGAGCAGCCGGAGGGCCTCCTCCAGCGGCGCGAGCATCTCGGTGCCGCCGCGGGCCTCCAGCCTGGCGAGATGTTCCACGGCGCGGTAACGGTGGCGGTCGCTCGCCTCGACGAGCCCGCCGGTGAACGCGCGCTCCACCACGGAGTCGAACGACAGCACGGCGAAGCGGTCACCGCCGCCGAGCGTGTCGACGATCCGGGCCGCCGCCCGCCGGGCCGCCACCATCTTCCATCCGGCCATGCTCCCCGAGCGATCGAGGACGAGCACGACGTCGCGTGGGGCGGACCTGTCCCCTGACCCGTCCGGGGGCAGCACCGTCAGCGCGAAGGTCCCCTCCCCGACGGCGCCGCCGGCGGCGTCATGAGGGGTGTCACGAGCGGTGTCACGAGCGGTGTCACGAGCGGTGTCGGCGGAGGCGGCCGGCTTCCCGGCCGCGGTGTCGGGCACCAGGGTGAGCGAACTGGAGGCGCTCATCGCCAGTCGCAGGACGAAGTCCCTGTCGAGACGCTCGCCGGGCCGCAGGCTGATGGTGTTCCCCTCGCGGACGACCTCGTGCAGGCTGGATCGGATCTCGCGCAGGTCGAGTCCCGCCGGGTCGACGTCGGCCGTCAGCGACAGCCGTACGGGATTGGGGAATCCCGGCAGCAGGACCGGCGGGCTGATCCGTGAGGCGTCCGGCACCGCGTCGGTGTCCGGGGCGGTGCCGTCGCCCGACGACGGGCCGGGCAGGGGCACGCCCGGGATGTACCTCGGCGCGACGACGAGGGGGAACCGGAACTCCGCCGCGCCGTCCTCCCAGGGGAGCGGCTGGGTCAGGGAGAGCCGGACGGTGACCTCCTCGCCGGGGAGGATGTTGCCGACGCGGATGGTGAAGACGTCGGGACGGTCCTCCTCGGCGATGGCGGCCCGCCTGCCCTCGGCGAGGGCCTGGTCGTAGTCGGCGCGGGCCCGGCCCCGCTCCTTCAGCACGCCCTCGACGACCCGGTCGTCCGCCTCCATCAGGAACGCGGTGACCGCGGCCCGGGGCGGCAGCGGAAAGACGTAGGTCGCCTCAAGCGGCACGTCGAAGGGATTGCCGAAGCCCTGGACCACGTCGACCCCGGCCACCAACCCGGTGATCCCGGCGGTGACGCCGAGGCTCCGCAGGGGCAGGTTGCCCTTGTCGGTCTCCAGCGTGCCGAATCCCGCTTCGGGCGCGGGACGGTACTCCTCGGGGCGCAGCGGCGTGATGGGAACGGTCATGGCGTCATCCCTTCGGAGCGGTCGGAACCCTCGGCCAGGCCGAGGGCCGCGAGCGTGGCCAGGAGCGGCTCGGCCGCCGCGCGAAGCACGGCGACATCGTCATGGGTGGGGGCGCGTCCGGCCGCGTCGAGCAGCACCGTGACGCCGGGGGCGAGCCGCACTCCCGTCACCACGTCGTGCGCCGGTGGACGGACGTCGCCGGCCGCTGTAGCCGCAGCGGGAGCCGTCGAGGCGGCGGCCGGGGGATCCGCCTCCGGGGCTGCCGGGACCGGCGCGCGGGTCCAGAAGCGGCCGGGCGCGGGGGAGGCGGCGGGCTCCGCCGCACCCGGCGAAGCGGATGTGGGGCCGGTGATGCCGTAGACCCGCCCGGCCAGCCGTTCGAGGACGCTGTCGGGGGCGCCGGCGAGCTCCACCTGGATCGCCGCGATCGACTGCCCCTCCGCCTGCCGCCGTTTGACGGCGAGCAACTGGAGCAGGTGGCGCCGCCCGTAGATGGCCACCCGGCCCCGGCGGGTGAGCGGCGGGTCGAGCAGGCCGATCGTCGTGTACCAGCGGATGAGCCGCTCGTTGGGCACCTCGCGGACGCGGCCGTTGACGTGCGACTCGGGACCGAGCAGGCTCGCCGCCCGCTCCGCCAGCTCGCTGATCGTCCACGTCTCGCTCATGCCTCCACAATGACACTGTCACGATGACAGTGTCAACGATTATCTCGTCATTGCCTCGACGTCATGCCGTGGTCCGCGAAAGTTCGCCGGGCGGAGCCGTGCCGCTTCCCCGGCCGTTAACACATCCCCTGTCGACTGGGCGCGCGGAGAGACGCGACGACGTCGGCCGGGGCAGGCCGTGGAGGTGGTCAACGTTGCGGGGAACGTTTGTCCGGTCCGGCGCGCTCCACGCGCTCTCGGGCTCGCTGTGGCGCTCCGTGTTCGCCCTTCGCCGGGGCGCGGACGGAGTGGCGGTGCCCGAGGGGTTCACCAGCAGGGTGGTGGCCCGGTCGGGAGAGCGCACCGGAGGGGTGACCTGGCACGCGTCGCCCGGCGACGGAGCCTGCTTCCCGGAGGACGAGGGCTGGATCTACGTGTCCAACTCCGGCGTCGCGCTGCTCGGCGGCGTGACGGCGCTGCGGTTCGCCTCGGACGGCGGGCTCCGGGACGCGTACCGCATCCTGTCCGGCACCGATCTCAACCGCTCCGGAACGGCGACGCCCTGGCACACGTGGCTGTCGTGCGAGCAGACGGCCGTCGGGCAGGTCTTCGAGTGCGACCCGTACGGAACGCGGGCGCCGATGCCGCGGCTCGGCATGGGACTGTTCCGGCATCACGGGATCGTCGGCGACCCGGACCGCGAGGTCTTCTACCTGACGGAGGCGGAACCCGACGGCTGCCTGTACCGGTTCCGTCCCGACGACTGGGGTGACCTGACGACGGGCGTGCTGGAGGTCATGGTGGGGGAGCCCGGCGCCGAGGAGGTCGACTGGGCGCGCGTCCCCAGCCCCGCCGCCCCGGCCCGGCCGCTCCGCGACCAGGTCAAGGGGGCGCGCAGGTTCGACCGCGGAGAGGCGTGCCACTACTCCGGCGGCGTCTGCCACATCGTCACGCGGGGGGACGGCCGGGTCTGGGCGTACGACACGCGGCACGAGAGGGTCCGGGTGGCGGCCGGGCCGGGGGAGAGCACCGGCCGCCCGGGCGGTCAGGAGGGGCTGTTCCTGGCCGGCGACCCGGGCGTGACGGAGATCACGGTCGTCGTTCCCGGCGGCGCGGCCGAGCCGTTCCTCCGCGTCGACGGCCCGGCCGGTGGGATGGAGGACGCCCGGATCAGCGGCCTGGCGTTCTCTCCCGACGGCACCCGCCTGTACTTCTCCTGCCGCAGGCCCACGTCCCCGCGCGTCCCGGTCCGGCGCGGCGGCGCCGGACCGGTCGAGGCCGGTGTCACCTACGAGGTCGCCGGCCCCTTCCGTGAACGGCTCCGGGCCGCGACGGGCATCGATGATGCGGCCGGTGAAACAGCCGATGAGACAGCCGCACAAGCAGCCGCACAAACAGCCGGCGGAGCGGCCGGATGACCCGTCACCCGCGGTCGAGCTCCATCACGTAGATCTGCTCGGTGACCGGGGCGCCCGACTCCTCCCCGGCGTACTGCTCGGCGAGCGTGAAGCCGACGTCCAGGTAGATCTTGCGGGCGCCGGCGAGAACGTCCCTCGTCCAGAGCATGATCCGCCGATACCCCGCCTGGCGGGCGAAGCGCACGCACTCCTCGACCAGCCGGCGGCCCAGCCCCATGCCGCGCGCCCGCGGGTCGACGAGCAGCAGCCGGAGCTGGGCGGTCTCATCGTCCTTGCGCACGCAGAAGACGCAGCCGGCCGGCTCGCCGTCGACCTCGGCGATCCAGGCCGCCTCCCTCGCGGGGTCGTGGTGGTCCGCGTAGTCGGCCACGACCCGGGTTACGAGCGCCTCGAAGCCGGCCCCCCAGCCGTGCTCCTCGCCGTAGACGACGCCGTGCCGGTGCACCACCCAGCCGAGGTCGCCGGTCCGCGGCGGCCTGATGACGTACGGCTCCCGCCGTTCGGCGGGGCCGAGGAGGGTGCGGATGGTCCGCATCGCTGCGATCACCTTCCGGCGGTCCTCGCCGGTCAGCCCGCCCAGGATCGTCTCCACCTCGTCGGACGAGCGCCGGTCGAGCATCGTGAGGGTCCGGCGGCCGTCGTCGGTGAGCTCCGCCACCTGGCGGCGCCCGTCCTCGGCCGATCGGCGTCGTGTGATGAGGCCCTCGGTCTCGAAGCGCGTGAGGATCCGGCTGAGGTATCCCGGGTCGAGGCCGAGCAGCTCGCGGATGTCCGCCGTCTCGGCCGGCTCCCGCGCGCCGACCTCGAACAGGACTCTGGCCTCGGTGAGGGAGTAGGGCGTGTCGTGCATCCCGGCCCCGAGCACGCCTATGACCCGGGTGTAGAAGCGGTTGAACGCGCGGACCTCGGTCACCATATCCATTGCTCACCTCAAACGAATACTTGACTGAGTCAAAAGATAGCGCGAGAACGCCCGGACCGAAGGCGAATCCGGGAAAGGGAGGTCGGGTACGGGCCGGTGGGCACAAGGGGCGGGGAATGGGCGCGTGCGGCGCACGGGTCGCGACGCCGCCGTGCGAGACTGTTGTCCGCGCCGGGGCCTGCTCGGTAGCCTCGTGTGGTCTAGACCATTCGTGGCGGCTGGGGCAGAATGCGGTGCGTCCCGACGTGCTCACGATTGCACGGTCCTGCCCTCGTAATCCCATACGGAGGAAACTCGTCATGCGCATTGGTGTCCTCACCGGAGGCGGCGACTGCCCCGGGCTGAACGCGGTGATCCGCGCCGTCGTCCGCAAGGGCATCGGCGTCTACGGGCACGAGTTCGTCGGCTTCCGCGACGGCTGGCGGGGGCCCCTCGAGGGCGAGACCATGCCGCTCGACATCCAGGCCGTCCGGGGGATCCTGCCGCGCGGCGGCACCATCCTGGGCTCCTCCCGCACGAACCCGATCAAGATCGAGAACGGCGTCGAGCGCATCAAGGAGAACCTGGCCTCCCAGGGCGTCGACGCGCTCATCGCGATCGGCGGCGAGGACACCCTCGGCGTCGCGAAGCAGCTCTTCGACCGCGACGTCAACGTGGTCGGCGTGCCCAAGACGATCGACAACGACCTCAACGCGACCGACTACACCTTCGGCTTCGACACGGCCGTCAACATCGCCATGGAGGCGATCGACCGGCTGCACACCACCGCCGAGTCGCACCACCGCGCGCTGATCTGCGAGGTCATGGGCCGCCACGCCGGCTGGATCGCGCTGCACGCGGGCATGGCCGCCGGTGCGAACGTCATCCTGATCCCGGAGAAGCCGTTCGACATCGACAAGGTCTGCGCCTACGTCGAGTCGCGTTTCGAGACCCGTTACTCGCCGATCCTCGTGGTCGCCGAGGGCGCCCACCCGATCGAGGGCCAGATGGCGCTGCAGGCCGGCGAGCTCGACGCCTTCGGCCACGTGCGTCTCGGCGGCATCGGCGAGCTGCTCGCCAAGGAGATCGAGAAGCGTACCGGCAAGGAGGCCCGCACCACGGTCCTCGGCCACATCCAGCGCGGCGGCACGCCGACGGCCTACGACCGCGTGCTCGCCACCCGCTTCGGCCTCGGCGCGATCGACGCGGTGCACGAGGGCGACTACGGGAAGATGGTCGCCCTGCGCGGCACGGACATCGTGCGTGTCGGTCTCGCCGACGCGACCTCCGAGCTGAAGACGGTGCCCGCCTCCCGCTACGAGGAGGCCGAGGTCTTCTTCGGCTGATCCTTTCCGGCCTGTCGTACGGCTCCCGCGGTCCCTTTCCGCGGGAGCCGTACGCGCGTCCGGGGACATCCGCCGGATCGGCGGCGGATCCCCGGGAGCGTGCGCGCCACGGCCGCACTACAGTAGGGAAGTTCGCGCTGCACGGGAGCGTCGTCGCAGCGACCACGCCCCCGTGTCCCCTTCCCGGAGGTTCCCGCTCATGACCATGTCCGCCCTCGGAGAGCCGTGTGTGCTGCTCAAGCTCGGCGAGGTGGTCCTGAAAGGCAGGAATCGCGAACTCTTCGAGATGCGGCTGCGCGCCAACATCAAGGCCGCGCTCAAGGACTATCCGGTCGACATCCGCCAGCGGCACGGCGTGATCGCCCTGTTCCTGCCCGCTGGCACCGGCGTCGAGGTGGCCGAGGCCGTCGCGCGGCGGGTGTCCGAGGTGCCCGGCCTGGTGCTGATCCACCTCGCCTGGCGGGTGCCGAAGGACCCGGAGTCGGTCACCAAGGCGGCCCTCGAACTCGTGAGGGACACCGACGAGGTGGCCCGCAAGGCCCGTTTCGCGGTGCGATCGCGCCGCAGGGACAAGCGGTTCCCGCTGCGCTCGATCGAGCTCGACCGTCTCGTCGGCGGGGCCATCAACGACACATACGGCCTGCCGGTCGACCTGAGCGACCCCGAGCTGAGGGTGAACATCGAGGTCGACCGCGACGAGGTGTTCCTCTTCACGGACGGCCGCCCGGGGCAGGGCGGCCTGCCGGTCGGATCGAGCGGCCGGGCCCTCGCCCTGCTGTCGGGCGGCATCGACTCACCGGTCGCGGCGTACCGGATGATGCGACGCGGCCTGCGCGTGGACTTCCTGCACTTCTCCGGGATCCCCTACACGACCTCGGAGTCGATCTACAAGGCGTACGCGCTGGTGCGCAACCTCGACCGGTTCCAGGGCAAGTCGCGGCTGTGGGTGGTGCCGTTCGGCAAGGCCCAGCAGTCGATCAGGAACTCCGGCCACGACCGGCTCGCGGTCATCGCCCAGCGGCGGCTCATGCTGAAGACGGCCGAGGAGGTGGCGCGCCGCATCCACGCGGAGGCGCTGGTCACCGGAGACTCCCTCGGTCAGGTCTCCTCCCAGACGCTCACCAACATCACCGCGCAGGACCACGCCGTCGACCTGCCGATCCTGCGGCCGCTGATCGGCCTCGACAAGACAGAGATCATGGCCGAGGCGCGGCGCATCGGCACGCTGGAGATCTCCGAGCTGCCGGACGAGGACTGCTGCACCGTGCTCGCCCCCCGGTCCGCCGAGACCCGGGCGAAGATCGAGGATCTCAAGCAGATCGAGAAGCGGCTCGACGCGGAAGACCTGGCCTCTCAGCTCGCCGACTCCATTCGGCCGTACAAACTGGACGCCTGATCGTAATTCGATCGTTTCTGGCCGGGCGTCTTACTGACTCCGAGGGTCAACCTTCACCACTGGGATGTTCAATCTGTTGTTGATCGCGGCTTTCATCCCGGAGGAGACGGTGTCCCACCGCGGGCTTGGCCTCGCCCTCACCCTGGTGTCCTCGGCGCTGGTCGTGGGGACGCCCCCCGTCCGGGCCCGCAACTTCGTCGAGGCGTGGAACCTGGCCGCCTCCTCGAAGAGGGGCGCGTCCTACCTCTTCCAGGACATCAAGGGATACGGAGCCCGGCGGATGTCCGGTCTCACGGTGGTCGACGACCTCACCTTCACCATCGAGCTGAACCGGCCCTTCGGGCCGTTCGTGAAGAAGCTGGGGCAGGTGGCGTTCTCGCCGCTGCCCGACGCGACCCTCAAGCGGCCGTCGTCGCTCGCCGCTCACCCCGTGGTCGACGGCCCGTTCAGGCTCGTCTCCGGCACGCCGGGCTCCGGCGCCGTGCTCGCCCGGTTCGGCGGGTACGCCGGCACCCTGCGGACCAACGTGACCGGCGTCAGATACACGACGTTCCGGGACGCCGGGCAGGGCTACAGCGCCCTCCTGGCCGGTGACGTCGACTTCGTCGACCTGATCCCGGCCGCGAAGGCGGGCAGCTTCCGGCAGGACCTGGGCGGCCGGGTCGTCGACCGGCCGGGCGGCACGCTGGAGACGATCGACTTCCCGCTCTCGCTGCACACCGGCGCGGACGTCCGCAAGGCGATCTCGGCGGCGATCGACCGGGCCGCGATCGTCAGGTCGGCCTTCTCCGGCGCGCGTTCGGCGGCAAGCTGAAGATCGTGCCGAAGCCCGTGAAGACGCTGGCGGAGTTCACCAGGGCCCAGGCCGGGGGACGCCTCCCCGGCCTGTTCCGCGCGGGCTGGAGCCTCGACTTCCCGTACGTGGAGAACGCCCTCGGCCACTACGCCTCCGGCGCGCTCTTCAACTTCTCGGTCTACCGCGCCCCGAAGTTCGACGCGCTGCTGAAGTCCGCCGACCGGCAGGTCTCGGCGTCCGGGGCCACGCGGCTCTACCAGCGGGCCGAGTCGCTCCTGGTCCAGGACCTGCCGGCCATCCCGCTCTGGTTCACGCGCGAGATGGCCGGCTACTCGTCCAGGATCGCGTCAGCGAAGCTCACTCCCTCCGGATGGCTGGACGCGTCCTCGGTCAGGATCGCGTAGCCGTCAGGCGAGCGCCCGCGCGGCGGCTCCGGCGAGTGTGCGGTTCATCAGCGGGGGGAAGTCCCGCATGACGGCGGCCAGCTCGTCCAGGTCGCCGTCGACGAGGGCCTGCGGGCCGTCGCAGAGGGCCTGTCCGGGGTCGGGGTGCACATCGATGATCACGCCGTCCGCGCCGACGGCCACGGCGGCCCGGGTGAGCGGCAGCACCAGGTCGCGCCGTCCGCCGGAGTGGGAGGGGTCCACGATGACGGGCAGATGCGACAGCCGCTGGACCACCGGGACGGCCGAGATGTCGAGGGTGTTCCTGGTCGCGGTCTCGTAGGTCCGGATGCCGCGCTCGCACAGGACGATGTCGAGGTTGCCGCGCTGCGCCACGTACTCGGCGGCCATGAGCCACTCCTCGATCGTGGCCGTCATGCCGCGCTTCAGCATGACCGGCTTGCCCGCGGCACCCACGGCCTGCAGCAGCGCGAAGTTCTGCGCGTTGCGGGTGCCGACCTGCAGCATGTCGGCGTAGGAGGCGACCAGCGCCACGTCGTGGGCGTCCACCACCTCGGTCACGATCGGCAGACCGGTCTGCTCCCTGACGTCCGCCAGGATGCGCAGGCCCTCCTCGCCCAGCCCCTGGAAGGCGTACGGCGAGGTGCGCGGCTTGTAGGCGCCGCCCCGCAGCAGCGTGGCACCCGCCGCCTTGGCCATCCGGGCCGCCTCGAGCGTCTGCCGCGGCGTCTCGACCGCGCACGGGCCGGCGATCAGCGTGACGGTGTCCGGGCCGATGGGCACGCCGCGCACGGTCACCGTGGTCCGGTCGGGATGGTTCTCCCGGCTGACCAGCTTGTACGGCGTCGACACCCGGACGACTTCGGCGACGCCGCGCATGGCGCCGAGGTTCAGCGTGGCGAAGCGCTCCACGTCGCCGACGAGCCCGACGATCGTGCGGCTCACGCCGCGGCTGGCGAATGCCTCGCCGCCCGCCGCGACGACGACCTCGACGATCGCCTCGACGTCGTCCTGCGTGGCCTCGGGGGCCATGACGATGACCATGATGACTCCTTCTGCTGCGGGTCTGGTGCCGGTCTCTGCTGCCGGTTCCGGGAAAAACGACGAAGGCCCCGGGTCCAGTGGACCCGGGGCCTTCGTTCGCGGTGGCTGTCAGCGCAGCGTTCGCGGGCGAGCGGTCCTCACGGGTCCGTCGCCATACCAAAACGCGTAAACGGTGCGCATGGCGTGGAATATAGCGCATCGTCGGGCTGGATCGGCCGCCCGGGGTCCGGTGGGAGCCGGGCGAGCCCCTGATGGCAGGATGGCGGGCGTGCCGGAGATCCCTGAAGAGGAGACTCGCCTGCCCCCGGGCCAGTACATCCCACGGGGGCGTCCCGTCATCCATTACGGGAGGGTGCCGGCCTTCCGCCCGCAGACCTGGCGGTTCCAGGTCTTCGGCGCGACGGCGTCCGGCGAGGTGCACGAGTTCGACTGGGCGGAGTTCTCCCGGCTGCCCCCGGCGGTCGTCATGGCCGACTTCCACTGCGTCACCAAGTTCTCCGTCCTGGGCAACGAGTGGGAGGGCTTCCCCGCCGCCGCGCTGCTGGAGCGGGCGCCCCCGGCGCCGGAGGTCCGGCACGTCCTGGTCTGGGCGGAGTACGGGTACAGCGCCAACCTCCGGATGAGCGACTTCGACCGGCCCACCACCCTCTTCGCCACCCACCTGGACGGGGCGCGCCTCACCCCGGAGACGGGCCATCCGGTGCGTCTCGTCGTCCCCCACCTGTACGCCTGGAAGAGCGTGAAATGGGTGCGCGCCGTCGAATATCTGGTCGATGACCGGCGTGGGTTCTGGGAGGACCGCGGCTACCACAACATCGCCGACCCCTGGAAAGAGCAGCGCTACTCATATCAGGAGGAGCCGGGCGAGGGCCCGCCCTGACCCCCGCCGAGGGGTTACGGTGTGCCGCGTGTCTGCAGCCGTATGGGTGACGCTCTGCGCGATGTCCGCCGCCGCGGGCTACGCGCTGGCCCGCCGGACGAGGCCGTGCCGCGGCGGCCTTCCGGAGGAGGGGACCTATCTCGCCCTCCACGTGGCGGGTCTCGCCGCGCCCTCGCTGCGGGCGGGCCTCACCCGCGAGTCGGCCCGCAAGGCGGTACGCCACCTGCGGACGCTGCTCGGCACCGCCGCGCTCGCCGTCACGTCCACCGACCGGGTCCTCGCCCGGGACGGCGACAACCTGCCGGTGGACGAGGAGATCCTCGCCGGGGTCCGGTCGGCCATGACGGACGGCCGGCCCCATCTGATCCCCGGCGACGGCCCAATCAGCGGCTCAATCGGCGGCCCCGGCGGCGGCGCCGCGACCGTGGCGGGCGTGGTGGTGCCGCTGACCGTCGAAGGCCGGGTGATCGGCGCGCTCGTGGCGTACGACCCGCTGGTCAGCGCCTCCCGCGTCCGCACGGCGACCGAGGTGGGCCGGTGGGTCTCCGGGCAGCTTGAGCTGGCCGAGCTCGACTCGTCGCGGCGGCGCGCGCTGGAGGCGGAGATGCGGGCCCTGCGGGCCCAGATCTCCCCCCACTTCGTCTACAACTCGCTCACCACGATCGCCTCGTTCGTCCGGACCGACCCCGAGCGGGCCCGCGAGCTCCTGCTCGACTTCGCCGACTACACCCGCTACGCGCTGCGCCGCGCCCGCGACTTCACCACGCTCGCCGACGAGCTGAGCTGCGTGGACCGTTATCTGCTTCTCGAACGCGCCAGATTCGGCGACCGCCTGCGCTTCACCGTGCAGGTCGCGCCCGAGGTGCTGCGGGTCCCGGTGCCGTTCCTGTGCCTGCAGCCGCTCGTCGAGAACGCCATCAAGCACGGCATGCCGGGCGAGGTGCGCGTGGTGATCGAGGACGCCGGACCGGAGGCCCACATCTCCGTCGAGGACGACGGGATCGGCATGGACCCCGAGCACGTGCGGGCGATCCTCGGAGAGGAGCCGCGCGGCGGGATCGGGCTGAGCAACGTCGATCTGCGGATGCGCCACATCTACGGGCCGGAGTACGGACTCGTGGTTCGCACCGCGCCGGGAGAGGGCACCCGGATTCAGCTCCGGGTGCCCAAGATCCGCCCCGAGGACAGCCCGGTCTAGGCCCCGAACTCCAGCCGGACCGCCGGCGGAAGAGGCGCGCGGACGGGATCGGCGCGGAACGACTGGATCATCAGGGCCGCGAAACGGCGCGACGCCGCCACTCGCTGCTCGGGTGATTCGGCGCGGATGCCCTCGTTCGCCATCATCGCCAGGACGACGTCCTCCAGGACGATGTCCGGCCGCAGGTCACCCGCCTCCTTCGCACGCCGGATGAGCTGGAGCAGCAGCCGGATCGATCGGTCGCGGTCCGCCGTGAAGTACGGCAGCCGTGAGGTGAACGCGCGGGAGAGCCCCCGGTCGAGGGCGTGCACCTCCATGAGCTTCTCGATCACCAGGCAGAGGCCGCGCCACGGGTCGGCCTCCGCCAGTCCCTCTTCGACGACCGCCGAGCACATCGCCATCGGCTCGGCGAAGACCTCGCCGAGCAGCGCTTCCTTGGTCGGGAAGTGCCGGTAGACGGTGGCCGCGCCGACCTGCGCGCGCCGGGCGATCTCCCGGATCGGCACGTTGAGGCCCTCGGCGGCGAAGGCCGCGCGGGCGACCGCGAGGATGCGCGCCCGGTTGTCGCGGGCGTCCGAGCGCCGCTTCTGCCTCACTTCCGCCGTCACCGCTCTCACTTTAGTCAAACGGACGGGGTGTTCCGTTACGGTGCGGCGCATGAGAGCTGTTCAGTTTTCCGAGTACGGCCCGGCCGACGTGGTGTGTGTCGCCGAGGTCGAGGAGCCGCACGCGGGGCCGGGGACGATCCGCATCGCGGTGCGGGCGTCCGGACTGTCGACGGGGGAGACGTCCATCCGCTCCGGGAAGATGCGTGACGTGGTGCCCGTGACGTTCCCGTACCGCACCGGGTTCGACGCCGCGGGCGTGGTGGACGAGGTCGGCGACGGCGTCACGGGGGTCGGGCTCGGCTCCGAGGTGTTCGGCATGACCGCGCCGGCCGCGCGCGGCGCCAACGCCGATCACGCGGTCCTGACCGCCTGGGCGCCGAAACCGGCCGCGTGGAGCTGGGAGGAGGCCGGCGGCGCCGCGGGCGCCGTCGAGACGGCCACCCGGGTGCTCGACCGGCTCGCGGTCGGCGCCGGGCACACCGTGCTGCTGCAGGGCGCGGCCGGCGGGGTGGGCGCGGTCGCCGTGCAGCTCGCGGTCGCACGTGGCGCCGTCGTCATCGGTACGGCCGGGGAGCACAACCACGATTTCCTGCGCTCGCTCGGCGCGGAGCCGACGACGTACGGGGCGGGTCTGGCCGAACGGGTGCGCGCGCTGGCGCCGGGCGGGGTGGACGCGGTGTTCGACTGCGCGGGAGGGGCGCTGCCCGATCTGATCGCCGTCGCCGGGAGCCCGGCGCGCGTGGTGACCATCGCTCCCGACCTCACCGCGGCGGCCCTCGGCGTGCACCTGTCGCACGGCGTGCCGGCCGGCGACAGGGCCCGCGACAGGGCCGGCGACAGGGCCGCGGCTGTGGGAGCCGCCGACCCGCTGGCGGTACACGGCCTCGGCATCGCGGTCGAGCTCGCCGGGCAGGGCCGGCTGCGGGTGCCGGTCGCGGCGGCGTTTCCGCTCACCGAGGCCGCGGCCGCGCACAGGCTGAGCGAGAGCCGTCACGCACGCGGGAAGATCGTGCTGGTGAACTGATCGGCCCCACCGGGCCCTCGATCTCGAGCCGTATGGCCGGTCATTGTCGCTTTGGGTAATTGATTGTTCACCGATTGTCGATCAAACCCTTGCGCTGGGGTGGCCGCACGGGGCACGGTGTTGGCCATGCTGCGCGTCCTTGCGGTCGATGACGAGGTCCCCGCCCTGTCCGAGCTCGCCTACCTGCTCCGGCAGGACGCGAGGATCGAGCACGTGCGCACGGCCTCGGACGGCGGAGCGGCGCTCCACGACATGGTCCAGATGATCACGAATGGGGAGCGCCTCGACGGGGTGTTCCTCGACATCCGCATGCCGGGCCTCGACGGCCTCGACCTGGCCCGGTTGATCGGGGGCTTTCCCGCGCCGCCCCGGCTGGTCTTCGTCAGCGCCCACGACTGCGCGATCCAGGCGTTCGAGCTGGAGGCTGTCGACTACCTGCTCAAGCCGGTCCGCCCCGAGCGGCTCGCCGAGGCGGTGCGGAGGCTCACCGCCGCCGTCGCGCCCCCGTCGCCGGACGATGCCGACGAGGTGATCCCGGTCGAGCTTGCCGGGCGTACCCGGTTCGTCGCCCAGCACGACGTCTGCTACGCAGAGGCGCAGGGCGACTACGTCCGCCTGCACACCTCCGACGCCAACTACCTCGTACGGATGTCGCTGGCGGCCCTGGAGCGCCGCTGGGGCGGCTCCGGCTTCATCCGGGCGCATCGGAGCACCCTGGTGAACGCGCGTCACGTGAGCGAGCTGCGGTTCGACGCGGGCCGGGTCGTCCTCCAGGTCGGCGACGAGACGCTGCCCGTCAGCAGGCGCCACACCCGGCAGGTGCGGGAGCTGCTCGTCCGGCAGTTCCGCGCCTGCCTCACCGACACCGGCGCGACGATGACGCCGGCCCCGCCGTCGCCCGGGTCCGCGCCGCAGGACGTCTCGCCCGGCTTGAGGGACGGGACGCACGCTGTCGGCGACCGCTCGTCGTTCTCCGTGCCCCGCTCGTCGCGCGGCGACGGGCCGCATGGCGCTAACTAGGCGCCGCTCGTCCGAAGCCACACGCGCCCATCTGACTACCCCACGTAGTGTTATCGGCATAGCAAGACACGCGGAGTAGCCGAAAGTGAGGGAAACCTCGCTGAACGGTTAGTCTGGGCGGGGCCCTCTCGGGGGGGAAGGGCTCCGCCCCGCGTGGCGGGAGCCCGTGGAGCGATCCGGCCATACGGGGGCGCCGGATCGCCCCGGGGGCCCCGGTCCGGGTGGCGGTCCGGGTGGCGGTCCGGGTGGCGCGGGCCTGGCTGGCTCGGCCAGGTGGCCCAGCCCAGGTGGCCCAGCCCGGCTGGCTCAGTCGGGGCGGCTCAGTCGGGGCGGCTCAGTCCGGGCGGCTCAGCGGCCGCGGAGCTTCTTCAGCGTCTCGATGTCCTCGCGGTGCTTGTCCGCCTTGCCGGGCGTCTCGATGCAGAGCGGCACGCCGGCCGCGACCGGGTGGCGCATGA
The DNA here is from genome assembly GCF_017896165.1 of Microbispora oryzae. Lineage (GTDB taxonomy): Bacteria > Actinomycetota > Actinomycetes > Streptosporangiales > Streptosporangiaceae > Microbispora > Microbispora oryzae. Next base: position 293,944 of record NZ_JAFCNB010000001.1, on the reverse strand, counting down.
TGTCCGCGAACGCCTGCGCGCCGATGTGGCCGGCGCCGATGTTCTCGTGGCGGTCCTTCTTCGACCCGCACGGGTCCTTGGAGTCGTTGGCGTGGATGAGCTTCAGCCGGCCCGGGGCGACCTCGCCCAGCGCGTCGAAGGTCTCGGTCACGCCTGCCGGGGTGGAGAGATCGTGCCCCGCCGAGAAGGCGTGGCAGGTGTCCAGGCAGATGCCCGCCTTCGGGTGGTGGTCCAGGGCCTCCAGGTAGGGACCGATGTCCTGCACGGTCGCGCAGAGCATCTGACCCTGCCCGGCCATGGGCTCGAGCAGCAGGTCGGGGCCGTCGTCGCCGATCTCGTCCAGCAGCGGCAGCAGGTGCTCGCGCAGTTGCCGCATGGCGTCCTCGCGTGGCTGGCTGACCGCCGAGCCGGTGTGCACGACCACCCCGAGCGCCCCGATCTCCGCGCCCCTGCGCAGGGTGTGGCGCACCACGGCGACGGAGTTGTCCAGCGTGGCCTGGGTCGGCGACCCGAAGTTCACCAGATAGGCGGCGTGCACGTAGACCGGCATCCCCGACTCTCTGAGTTTGGCGTCCTCCGCCGGGTTACCCGCGGGGAGCGCCCAGCCGCGCGGGTTGGTCACGAACACCTGGATCATCTCGGCGCCGATGTCGGCCGCGTAGCGCAGCCCGCCTGTGGCCAGGCCGCCGCTGACGAGGACGTGTCCGCCGATGAGCTGGGAAGCAGTCATGATGCCCTCCAGGTTAGTGCGGCCCCCTTTGTGACAACGTACAAACAGCGACGTGGCCGATGGCGGGCGGTTGGCGTTCGCGCCGCTGGACCCGTCACCGCGGCCCCGGTTGACTGGCGGGCATGCGACGACTCGCCCCGGAGGACCTGCGCTCCTGCTGCGCGTCGGCCGCCTGGGTGGCGGCCGTCGGCGCGCGGGGGCCGTACCAGGACGTCGCCGCGCTCACCGAGGCGGGCCGCGCCGCGCTGGCCGAGCTGGCCTGGGACGACGTGGAGGAGGCGCTCGCGGCGCATCCCCGGATCGGGGAGCGGCCCGCGGGCGACGGCAGGGAGGCGTCGTGGTCGCGCCGCGAGCAGGCGGGGACGGCGGGGGCCGGGCCCGCCGTGCTGGACGCGATCCACGCGGGCAACGCCGAATACGAGAGACGGTTCGGCCACGTCTACCTGGTGTGCGCCACCGGACTCGGCGCGGCCGAGCTGCTCGATCTGCTCCGCGAGCGGCTCGGCAACGACCGGAAGGCCGAGCGCGAGGTGGTCCGCGAGGAGCTCGGGAAGATCGTTTCCCTGCGCCTGGAGAAGCTGTGGGAGGGCCGGTGAGCCTGTCGACGCATGTGCTGGACACCGCGGCCGGACGGCCCGCGAAGGACGTGCTCGTCCGGCTGTCGCGGCGGGCACCGCACGGCTTCGTGCCGGTGGCCGAGGGCAGGACCGACGACGACGGCCGGATCCGCGAGTGGTCCCCGCTGGGCCGGGAGTGGAGCGCGGGGGTGGACCCGCGGCCCGGGACCTACCGGCTGCTCTTCGACACCGGCGGATACCTGGGCGAGGACGCGTTCTTCCCCGAGGTGAGCGTCGTCTTCACGGTGCGGGAGGCCGGGGGCCACCACCACGTGCCGCTGCTGCTGAGCCCGTTCGCCTACTCGACCTACCGGGGGAGCTGATGATCGTCCTTGGTCCCAACAGGTACGGCAAGGCCGAGACGAGGCTCGTCCGGGTGACCCGGCACGGGGACGCCCACAGCCTCAAGGATCTCAACGTGAGCACCGCCCTGTCCGGCGACATGGAGCGGGTGCACCTCAGCGGCGACAACGCGGCGGTGCTGCCGACCGACAGCCAGAAGAACACGGTGTTCGCCTTCGCCAAACGCTACGGAGTGGGCGCGATCGAGGACTTCGCGCTCACGCTGGCCCAGCACTTCGTGGACTCCCAGGAGCCCGTGCGCCACGCCAGGGTGGCGATCGAGGAGTACGCCTGGGAGCGCAACGGCGCCCTGGGCCACGCGTTCGTCCGGTCGGGCCGGGAGACCCGCGTCTGCGTCGCCCACTACGACGGCTCCCGCGCGTGGGTGGTGTCCGGGCTGCGCGACCTCGTCGTGCTCAACACCACGAACTCGGAGTTCTGGGGCTACGTGAGGGACGAGTACACGACGCTGCCCGAGACCCGTGACCGGGTGCTGGCGACGGCCGTCGAGGCGTCCTGGCGGCACACCGCGGCAGGGGAGGACGGCGACGGTGGAGACTGGGACAAAACGTATGAGAAGGCGCGGCAGGCCCTGCTCGCGGCGTTCGCCGACACCTACAGCCTCTCGCTGCAGCAGACGCTGTACGCCATGGGGAGCCGCGTGCTCACCGAGTGTCCAGGGGTGTGCGAGGTGCGGCTTTCGCTGCCCAACCGGCACCACTTCGAGGTCGACCTGTCGCCCTTCGGCCTGGCCAACGACGGTGAGGTCTACCACGCCGCGGACCGGCCGTACGGGCTGATCGAGGGCGCGGTGCTGCGCGACGACGCCCCCGACCCCGGCCCGGCCTGGCAGTAACGCCGGTGACATCGGTGATGCCGGTGACGCCGGGGGACGGCGCCGACCGGCGGCGAGACGTGAGGGCGACCCCGCGAGTGACGGAGTGACCATGGACTTCCTGCGACCCCGCACCTGGGACGAGGCGCTGGCCGGCAAGGCCGAGCGGCCGGACGCCACGCCGATCCAGGGCGGCACCGACGTCATGGTGGAGATCAACCTGGACCGGGGACGGCCCGCCGCGCTGCTCGACCTCACCGCCGTCCCCGGGCTGGACGGATGGTCCCGGGAGGGCGACGTCGTACGGCTCGGCGCCGGGCTCACGTACGCGCGGCTGATCGCCGAACTGGGGAACGTGCTCCCGGGACTGGCCCAGGCGGCCCGCACCGTCGGTTCGCCGCAGATCCGCAACCGGGGCACGGTGGCGGGCAACCTGGGCGCGGCCTCGCCCGCGGGCGACAGCCACCCGCCGCTGCTCGCCTCCGGCGCCACCGTCGAGGCGGCGTCCACGCGGGGCACCCGGCTGATCCCGATCGGCGAGTTCTACACCGGGGTGAAGCGCAACGCCCTCCGGCCGGACGAGCTGATCCGCGCGGTCCGCGTGCCCGTCGCCGGCGGCCCGCAGTACTTCTCGAAGATCGGCACGAGGAACGCCATGGTCATCGCGGTGTGCTCGTTCGCCGTCGCCTTGCATCCCGCCGAGCGCCGGGCCGGGACCGGCATCGGCTCGGCCGCGCCGACGCCGCGCCGCGCCCCCGAGGCGGAGGCCCTGCTGGCCGAAGGGCTCGACTGGGCGGGACGGTCCCCGCTCGACCCCGGCCTCGCCCGCCGGTTCGGCGAGCTGGTGGCGGCGGCGGCCGCGCCGATCGACGACGTGCGGGGCCGGGCCGCCTACCGGCGGCACGCGCTGGCCGTCATGGCCCGCCGCACGCTGACCTGGGCCTGGGCCGATCACATCGGAGACGACACGAGCGAGAGCAGCGGGAGGGGAGCGGCATGAGAGTGAGCCTGACCGTCAACGGCCGCCCGGCGGCGGCCGACGACGTGTGGGAGGGCGAGAGCCTGCTCTACGTCCTGCGCGAGCGGCTGGGCCTGCCGGGCGCCAAGAACGCGTGCGAACAGGGCGAGTGCGGTTCGTGCACGGTCTTCCTCGACGGCGCGCCGGTGTGCGCCTGCCTCGTCGCGGCCGGGCAGGCGCAGGGCCGCGAGGTCGTCACGGTGGAGGGCCTCGCATCGCGCGCGGGAGAGGTGCAGCGGGCGTTCGTGGAGGCGGGGGCCGTGCAGTGCGGCTTCTGCACGCCGGGCCTGGTCGTGCAGGCGCAGTCCCTCATCGAGAGCACCCGCGGCGTCCCGGCGGACGCCGACATCAGGGAGGCGCTCGCCGGGAACCTGTGCCGCTGCACCGGCTACGAGAAGATCATCGACGCCGTCCGGCTGGCCGCCGCGCGCGCGTACGGCGGGGGCGCCGGCTCCGGCCAAGCGGAGCCGGCGGCGTGAGCCCGGCCGGAGGAACACGCGTGCCGGGGGACGCGCCGGGGGCCCGGCGCCTCGTCATCGAGAACGCCCACGTGGTCACGGTCTCGGGGGCGGAGTTCCCGTCCGGTCACATCGTGGTGGAGGGCGACCGCATCACGGCCGTCGGTCCCGGCCCGGCCGCCGAGCCGGCCGGGGGAGCGGAGGGAACCGAGCGGATCGACGGCTCCGGCTGCCTGGCCACCCCCGGGCTCGTCAACACCCATCACCATCTCTACCAGTGGGCCGCCCAGGGCGTCATCCCCGACGGGACGCTGTTCGAGTGGCTGGTCGCCAGCTATCCGCTCTGGGCCCGGATGGACGCCGAGGTCGTGGCGGGCGCGGCCACCGCCGGGCTGGCCTGGCTGGCCGCCTCGGGCTGCACGACGTCCACCGACCACCACTACGTCTTCCCGAAGGGCCGGGGCGACCTGTTCGAGGCGGAGGTCGAGGCGGCCCGGCGGGTCGGCCTGCGCTTCCACCCGTGCCGGGGGTCGATGGACCGGGGCCGGTCGGCGGGCGGCCTGCCGCCGGACGACGTGGTCGAGCGGGCCGGGGACGCCCTCCGGGCCACCGAAGACGTGATCCGGAAATATCACGATCCGTCGTTCGGCTCGATGCTGCGGGTGGCGGTGGCTCCCTGCTCGCCGTTCTCGGTCAGCGAGGAGCTGATGACCGGGTCGGCCGAGCTGGCCCGGGCGCACGGCGTACGGCTGCACACGCACATCGCGGAGACGGCCGACGAGGAGGAGCACTGCCGGGAGCAGTTCGGCGTGCTGCCGGTCGAGTATCTGGACCGGCTGGGCTGGCTCGGGCCGGACGTGTGGCTGGCCCACTGCGTGCACCTGACCGACAAGGACGTCCGCCGCTTCGGCGAGACGGGCACCGGGACCGCCCACTGCCCGTCGTCGAACGGCCGCCTCGGCGCGGGCATCGCCCGCGTGTGCGACCTGCTGGCCGCTGGCGCGCCCGTCGGGCTGGGCGTCGACGGTGCCGCCTCCAGTGAGATGACCCCGCTCGCCGGGGAGATCAGGATGGCGATGCTGATGCAACGGGCCCGGTACGGCCCACGCGCCCTCACCGCCAGGCGGGCGCTGGAGATGGCGACCCTGGGCGGCGCCCGGTGCCTGGGACGGCAGGACGAGATCGGGTCCCTGGAGCCGGGCAAGCTCGCCGACGTCGCCCTGTGGCGGCTCGGCGGGTTCTACGACGCGATCGACGACCCCGTCGTGGCCTTCGCCTACGGGGCCACCCCACCCCTGGAGCGCCTGCTCGTCGGCGGCCGCACCGTCGTGGCGGGCGGCGAGCTGCGCACCGTGTCCGGCCAGGCCGCCGCCGAGGCGGGGGCCCGGGCGCACCGCCGTCTCCTGACCGGCGATCATGTGTAGATGACACACCGTCGGGCACGGCAGGGCGCCGGGCGGCACCGGGAGGGAAGGCGGAGCATGAGGCGGCACCCGAGAGACCACCGGGACGGCCGGGGCCCGCGGCACGCGGGCGAGCGGCCCTGGGCTGATCGGCACGGTTCTGATCGGCACGGGGCGGAGCGTCACGGATGAGCGGCCACGTCGTCATCGCGCCGGACAAGTTCCGCGGGTCGCTGACCTCCCCCGAGGTGGCCCGGCACGTCGCGGCCGGGCTGGGCGGCGTGCCCACCGTGCTGCTGCCGGTCGCGGACGGCGGCGACGGGACCGTCGACGCCGTGGTGGCCTGCGGCTTCGCCCGCGTCGAGACCGAGGTCACCGGGCCGGTCGGCGAGCCGGTCACGGCCTCCTACGCCGTACGCGACGAGCCCGGGGGCGGGCGGCTGGCCGTGGTCGAGCTGGCCGAGGCGTCCGGCCTGCGGCGGCTGCCCGAGGGGCGGGGCCCGGCCCCGCTGACGGCCACGAGCCGGGGGACGGGCGAGCTGATCGCCCACGCCGTACGGCACGGCGCGACCCGGGTGGTGCTCGGCCTGGGCGGCAGCGCCTGCACCGACGGCGGCGCGGGCCTGGTCCAGGCCCTCGGGGTGCGGCTGCTCGACGAGGCCGGAGCCGAGCTGCCGCCGGGCGGGGCGGCGCTGCGCGACCTCGCGGTCATCGACCCGTCCGGGTGCCTGCGCGGATTCGACCTGGTCGTCGCGAGTGACGTGGACAACCCGCTGCTCGGCCCGTACGGCGCGGCGGCCGTGTACGCGCCGCAGAAGGGCGCGTCGCCGCAGGACGTGACCGTCCTTGCGGCGGGGCTCGCCCGGCTGGCCGCGGTCGCCGCCCACACCCACGGCCTGGCGGGCGCGGCCGAGCACGACGGCGTGGTCCGCAGCATGGGCGTGGCCGGCATGCCCGGCGCAGGGGCGGCGGGCGGGGTGGGCTTCGCCGCACTGGCCTTCCTGCATGCGGAGATCCGCTCCGGCATCCACTACCTGCTCGAACTGCTCGAATTCGACCGGCACGCCGAGGGGGCGGCGCTCGTCGTGACCGGGGAGGGGGCGATCGACGAGCAGTCCCTGCGCGGCAAGGCCCCCGTCGGGGTGGCGTCCGCCGCGGCCAGGCACGGCGTGCCCGTCGTGGCGGTCTGCGGCCGCCGCACCATCGGCGACGAGGAACTGCGCGCCGCCGGGATCCGGGCGGCGTACGCGCTGACCGACATCGAGCCCGACGTGGCGCGCTGCGTCGCGGAGGCCGGTCCGCTGCTCGAACGGCTGGCCCGGCGGGTCGCCGCCGACCACCTCGGTCCGCGGCCCGGCGGCGATCCGGCTCCGGCCGCGCGGGCGGGGGCGTGACGCTGGGACGACCTCGGGATGGCCGAGGGAAGGACCGCTGATTGATCGCCGGGTGACAGAAGGGGTGATCGGAGGGGTGGCAGACAGGATGGCTGAGCCGTTCGATCTGGTGGTCCGCTCGCGGCGGGTGGTGACGCCCGAGGGCGAGCGGGCCGCGGCGGTGGCGGTGCGGGACGGACGGATCGCGGCGCTCGGCGGGTACGACGACCCGCTTCCGGCGGCGGACGCGGCCGACCTCGGCGGGCTGGCCCTGCTGCCGGGCCTCGTCGACACCCACGTTCACGTCAACGAGCCCGGCCGCGCCCACTGGGAGGGGTTCGCGTCGGCCACCCGGGCGGCGGCGGCCGGCGGGGTGACCGCGATCGTGGACATGCCGCTGAACTCGCTGCCGCCGACGGTCGACCCGGAGGCCCTGGACGTCAAACGGCGGGCCGCCCGCGGGCGCTGCCACGTGGACGTCGGCTTCTGGGGTGGCGCGATCCCCGGCAACCTCGCCCAGTTGCGCCCGCTGCACGAGGCGGGGGTGTTCGGCGTCAAGTGCTTCCTGTCGCCCTCGGGGGTGGAGGAGTTCCCGTCGCTCGACCGGTCCGGGCTGCGGGCCGCCCTCACCGAGCTCGCCGCCTTCGACGGGCTGCTGATCGCGCACGCCGAGGATCCGGCGCTGCTGGCGGAGCCGGCCGGGCCGACCTATCCCGAGTTCCTGCGGTCCCGTCCGCAGGAGGCCGAGCGGCGGGCGGTCGAGCAGGTCGCCGAACTGGCCGCGGAGACCGGGGCGCGGGCGCACATCGTGCACGTGTCGGCCGCCGCCTGCCTGGAGCCGCTGCGCCGGGCCAGGGCGGAGGGCGTGCGGATCACCGCCGAGACCTGCCCCCACTACCTCACCCTCAGCGCGGAGCAGGTCACCGGGCCCGCGTACAAGTGCTGCCCGCCGATACGGGAGGCCGCCAACCGCGACGCGCTGTGGGAGGCGCTGGCCGAGGGCCTCCTGATGGGCGTCGTGTCGGACCACTCGCCCTCGCCGGCCGAGATGAAGGTGCCCGACTTCGCCGCCGCCTGGGGCGGGGTGTCGTCCCTCCAGCTCGGCCTGCCCGCCGTCTGGACCGCCGCCCGCGCCCGCGGCTTCGGCCTGGCCGACGTGACCCGCTGGATGGCGGAGGGACCCGCGAGGTTCGCCGGGCTGCCGGGCAAGGGAGCGATCAGGGTGGGGGCCGACGCCGACCTGGTGGTGTTCGACCCGGACGCCGGCTTCACCGTCGACGTGGCCGCCCTCCACCACCGCAACCCGGTGTCCGCGTACGACGGGCACGAGCTGACCGGGGTCGTGCGCCGCACCTGGCTGCGCGGCACGGCGGTCGACTTCACCACCCCGCGCGGGCGGTTCCTGAGCGGAGGGGCCCGATGACCTTCACCCGGCTGCCCGACCTGGCGCTGCGGACGTACGGCGGGTCGGTGACGGCCGCCAGCGACGAGTCGTTCGCCGAGCGGGACGCGCTGATCCGGCCGGGCCCGGCGACGTTCCAGCCGCACACGTTCGGGGCCAGGGGCCAGGTCTACGACGGGTGGGAGACCCGGCGGCGGCGCGAGCCCGGCCACGACTGGGCCGTCGTCCGGCTCGGCCTGCCCGGCGTGATCAGGGGCGTCGTGATCGACACCGCCTGGTTCAAGGGAAACTACCCGCCATACGCCTCGGTGGAGGCGTGCGCGGCCGGAGGACATCCGGCGCCCGGCGAGCTGGACGGCTGGGTGGAGATCGTGCCGAGGAGCGGGCTGGGAGGCGACCGCGTCCACGAGTTCCGGGTGGACGACCCCCGCCGCTTCACCCACGTGAGGCTGAACATCTTCCCCGACGGCGGCGTCGCCCGGCTGCGCGTGCACGGCGAGGTGGTGCCCGACCGGGCGTTCCTCGACGGGCTGACCGTCGACCTCGCCGCGCTGGAGAACGGCGCCCTGGTGACGGGCTGCTCCGACGAGTTCTACTCCTCGCCGAACAACGTCCTGGCCCCCGGCCTCGCCCGCGACCAGTCCGAGGGATGGGAGACGGCCAGGCGGCGGGACGGCGGCAACGACTGGCTGGAGGTGGCCCTCGCCGGGCCCGGCACGGTCGCGGTCGCCGAACTGGACACGACGAACCTGAAGTTCAACGCCCCCGGCTGGGCGGCGCTCAGCGGGGCCGACGCCAGGAGCTCCGGGCCGGGCGGGCCGCGCGCGTGGTTCCCGCTGCTGCCGAGGACGCGGCTCCAGCCGGACACGCGGCACCGGTTCCGGCTGGACGACCCCCGCCCGGTGACCCACGCCCGGCTGGACATCTATCCGGACGGTGGCCTGGCCCGGCTGCGCCTGCTCGGCTCGCTCCTGCCCTGAGAACCCGGGACGGGACCTACCGGCGCCGGTCAGGGCCGGTCAGTGCCAGACGGTGATCGTGGTGCCCCGCGGCTGCTGGCCCGTCGGGTTCTCCTCGATCACCCGCCTGGTGCCGACCAGGCGGCGCGTCTTGACCTTGAAACCGGCCGCCTGCAGCTCGTGCACCGCGTCCCTGAGGTCCTTGAACCGCACGTCGGGCACGTTGACGAAGTCGGGCTGCGCCTGCGACGGGTCGGTCTCCCACGGCCAGTGCCAGCCCTGGTCGGGGCCCTTCGAGACGGTCAGGTGGACGACGGCCCCGGCCACCACCTCGGACCCGCCGGACGGGTCCTGGGCGATCACGGTGCCGGGCGGCGTGTCGTCGGCCGTCTCGTCGATCTGGACGTTGAAGCCCTTGTCCCTGAGGAACTTCTCGGCCTGGTCGCGCATCATCTGGCTGACGTCCGGCATGATCAGGCCGGCACTGACCACGATGTCGACCGAGCCGCCCTTCCTGACCCGCTTGCCCACCATCGGGCTGGTGCGGATCACCTGGTCGCGGGGCACCGTGTCGCTCGCGGTCTTGCTCACGCGGCCGACGGTCAGCCCCACCTCGGCGATCTTCGCGGCGGCGTCGTCCTTGCTCAGCCCCTCGACCTTGGGCACCGGGATCGTCTCCGGCCCCAGCGACGGGATCAGCGTGAGCTCCGACCCCTTGAGCGCCTCGGCGCCGGCCCCCGGCTGGGTGTCCAGGACCACGTCCTTGGCCACCTTGTCGTCGGAGCGGCCCTGCCCGATCTTGACCGCGAACCCCGCCTTCAGCGCCTCCTGCCGGGCCACCTTGATGTTCTTGTTCGTGAGGTCGGGGACCGTGGTGTAGCGGCCCTGGGAGAACCACCAGCCGCTGAACGCGATGCCGGCCACCATCACCAGGGCCAGGACGCTGATGAACCAGACGGCCCCGGACCGGCGCCGCCCGCGCCGGCGCGAGCCCTCGGTCGCCAGATCGGGGAGCGGCTGGATCATCGTGCGGCCGGTGGGCTCGGGCAGGCCCGGCACCGGATGCGCGCCGGTCGCGGGCCGGTCGGCGCCGGCGCGCCCGTCGGGCGGAAGGGTGGCGTGGGCGCCGGTCTGCCCCGGCCTCGGCATGGTCCGGTGGGCCTCCACCGCGGCGACCAGCATCGCCGTGGCGTCGGCGGGCCGCCGGGCCGGGTCCTTGTCCGTGGCCGCCGTGACCAGCGCGTCGATCGACGGCGGGATGTCCGGCACCAGCGAGGAGGGCGGGGGCACCGTCTCGTGGACGTGCCGGTAGGCGATCGACATCGGAGTCTCGCCGCCGTACGGCTGCTGCCCGGTGAGCAGCTCGAAGAGCATGATGCCGGTGGCGTAGACGTCGCTGCGGGCGTCCGCCGTGCCGGTGGTCACCTGCTCCGGCGACATGTAGCCGATGGTGCCGATCATCATGCCGGTCTTGGTCTGGTTGCTGGCCTCGACGGCCCTGGCCAGGCCGAAGTCGACCACCTTGACGCGGCCGTCGTCGGTCAGCAGCACGTTCTCCGGCTTGACGTCCCGGTGGACCAGCCCCGCCTGATGGGCGGCGCCGAGCGCGGCGAGGGCCGGGATGACGATCTCCAGGGCCTCGCGGGCGGGCAGCCTGCCGCGCTGCCGCAGCACGTCGCGCAGGGTCCGGCCCGGAACGTACTCCATCGACAGGTAGACGTGCGCGCCGTCGGCGCCCTGGTCGAAGACCTGGACGATGTTCGGGTGCGACAGACTGGCCACCGACTTCGCCTCGCCGATGAAGCGCCGCACGAACTGCGGGTCCTCGGCCAGGGAGCGGTGCATCACCTTCAGGGCGACCGTGCGGTCGAGCCGGACGTCCAGAGCCAGGTAGACAGAGGCCATGCCGCCCCGGGCGATCCGGGACTCGACGCGGTATCGCCCGTCGAGCACCTGCCCTACGAGCGGGTCGGTCAGCGTCGTGTCCACGGCCCCGAGTTTACGGGTGATTTGCCGCCCGCAGTGTTCCCGCATGGCAAACCGAGACCTGAACCAGACCTGTTTCGTACCATCCGAAAGCCTCGTACGTTCAGGAAACCGGAGTAACCGGAACGGCTCCGACCGGGGGACGGCCGGGCGATGACGCCTCGGCGTACCGCAGGCGGGGGATCCGCCCGGCCAGGCGCGCCTGCCGTCCCGCCGTCACCGCCGCGCGCATCGCGGCGGCCATCAGCGCCGGCCGCCGGGCCCGGGTGACCGCGCTGGCCAGCAGCACCGCGTCGCAGCCGAGCTCCATCGCGAGCGCGGCGTCGCTGGCGGTGCCCACCCCGGCGTCGAGGATGACGGGCACCCCCGCGGCTTCGACGATCAGCTCGATGTTGTGGGGGTTGCGGATGCCGAGGCCCGAGCCGATGGGCGCGCCGAGCGGCATGACGGCCACGCAGCCCGCCTGCTCCAGCCGCCGGGCCAGCGCCGGGTCGTCGCCGATGTAGGGGAGCACCTTGAAGCCGTCCGCGACCAGCCGTTCGGCGGCGTCGAACGTCTCGATGGGGTCGGGCAGCAGGGTCCGCTCGTCGGCGATGACCTCCAGCTTCACCCAGTCGGTGCCCAGCGCCTCCCGGGCCAGCCGCGCGGTCAGGATCGCCTCGCCCGCGGTGAAGCAGCCGGCCGTGTTGGGCAGCACCCGGATCCCGCGCCGGCGCAGCACGTCGAGCACCGATCCCCGGGCCGCGGGGTCGAGCCGGCGCATGGCGACCGTGGTCAGCTCGGTGCCGGACGCGTCGAGGGCCTCGTCCAGCACCTCCAGGGAGGGGGCGCCGCCCGTTCCCATGATCAGGCGCGAGCCGAGCTTCTCCCCGGCCAGGACGAACGTGTCGTCGTCGAACACGCCGGCCTGCGGGTCCGCGGTGTGCATCGTCTTCGGCGTCGTCGGCATGGTCGGCATCGTCATCCTCCCTGCACGGCCGTCAGCACCTCGACGAGGTCGCCGTCCGCCAGCGTCGTCGACTCCCACGCGCCGCGGGTGACCACCTCGCCGTTCACCGCCACCGCGACGCCCGACGTCAGGGCGGTCAGGGCGCGTACGGCCTGGCCGACCGCGGCCCCGTCGGGCAGCTCGCGCGTCTCTCCGTTGACCGTGATTCTCATGTGACTCCGACTCTCATGGCGAATCTCAGGGCGACTCTCGGCACTCAGGGCACTCAGGGCTCTCATGGGAGGAACCTCCCGGGATCGCACGACCGCGCGACCTCGGGCACCGGGGCGCCGGTCAGCAGGGCCACGACGGTCTCCGCGGTGATCGGCGCGAGCAGGACGCCGGCCCGGTGGTGCCCGGTCGCCGCCACCACTCCGGGCGGCCCGGCCGGCCCGATCAGCGGCAGGTTGTCGGGGGTGCCCGGGCGGAAGCCGACCGTCGTCTCCGTCAGCTCCAGCTCGGTGACGCCGGGCACGAGCTCCCGGGCGTCGCGCAGCAGCCCGTAGACCCCGCCCGCCGTCACCCGCTGGTCGAATCCCAGCTCCTCGGCGGTGGCGCCGAGCGTGATCTCCCCGTCGCCCCGGGGGACCAGATAGACGGGCGTGCCGTGCACCAGTCCCCTCACACACCGGGTGAGGAATCCGCGGGGCCCGCGCAGCCGCAGGATCTGCCCCTTCACCGGCCGTACCGGCGTGTCCGGCGCGCCGGGCAGGCCGTCCAGCAGCTCGGGCGACCGCGCGCCGGCCGCGACGACCACCCGGCCCGCGTGGATCTCCTCGCCGGACTCGCGCCGGACGCGCAGGTCGCCGCCGCCGGACGGCGTGATCGCGACGGCGCGGTCGAGGACGACGGCGCCGCCCGCCCGGGACAGCGCGGTGAGAAGGGCCCGCACGACGAGGCGCGGATTGACCCAGGCGTCGTCGCGGGCCAGCAGGCCGCCGCGCACGGACGGCGCTAGCATCGGTTCCAGGGCCCGGCACTCGCGCCCGGTCAGCCGTTCGACGCGCAGGCCGAGCGCGGTCTCGAAGGCGCCGAGCTCGTCGAGGACGGCCATGTCGTCCGCGCTGCCGGCCACCTCGATCGTCCCGTCGGCGCGGTGGTCGATCGCGACGCCGCTGTCCTCCTCCAGCTCGGCGCGGAAGCCGGGCCAGGCGGCCAGCGACGCCAGGCCGAGCCGGAGCAGCGGCTCCTCTGTGTAGGTCACCTCGCTGACCGGGGCGAGCATGCCGGCGGAGGCGTGCGTGGCCCCGGTGCCGGGGGCGGGATCGACGACGGCCACGGACAGCCCGGCCCGGGCGGCCCGCCAGGCGATCGACAGGCCGGCCACCCCGCCGCCGAGCACGGCCACGTCGTACCGGGGGAGGTCGGACGCCGGACGGGCCGTGGGCGTATCGGACACAGCGCTCCCTTCGCCGGCATTACCCGGATCAGGTCTGATGGCGGTCGAGAGCCTCACGCTCTCCTCTCAGCCCGGATCCGCCGGGCTCCCGCGCGTCTTGCGCCCCCTAGCCTAGTCCCCTCTCCCTTTCTCCCGTCGCGTACCCTGCGCACCGCACAAAACGGCAGGGCGCGACTGTGCGAGGTACTTGCCCAACTCGTTATGTGGGCATCATTGGCGGGACGGCCGCCCGGCAATCTATGGTCAGGTCGTGGATCACGTCGTCGTGGTGGGGGCCGGCCTGGCCGGCGTGCGAAGTGTCGAGGCGCTCCGGGCCCACGGTTACCAGGGCCGGATCACGCTCATGGGCGAGGAACGTCATCGCCCCTACGACCGTCCGCCGTTGTCGAAGGCGGTGCTGCTCGGCGAGACGGACTCGACCGTGGTCGACTCCGATCTGGACGCCCTGGACGTGCGGTTGCGCCTGCGCACCGCCGCCAAGGGCCTGCGCCGGGGCGTGCTGGAGACCACCGAGGGCGAGCTGGAGTACGACGGCCTGGTCATCGCCACCGGGGCGGTGCCCATCCGGCTGCGCGGCGAGGGCCGCCAGCACGTGCTGCGCACCATCGACGACGCGCTCGAGCTGCGCGAGCGGCTGGTGCCGGGCGCGCGGGTGGCCGTCGTCGGCGCGGGGTGGATCGGCGCCGAGGTCGCCACGGCGGCGGCCCGCGCGGGCTGCTCGGTGGCGGTCGTCGAGGCGGGCGAGACGCCGCTGGCCGCCGCGGTCGGCGCGTTCGCCGGCGGCCACACCATTCCCTGGTACGCCGGGGCGGGCGTGGAGCTGCGGCTCGGGGCCAAGGTGGCCACGGTCGACCCCGACGGGCTCACCCTCATGTCGGGGGCCCGGGTGACGGCCGACGTCGTGGTCAGCGGGGTCGGGGTGCGCCCGGCGGTCGACTGGCTGAAGGGGTCGGCGGTCGAGATCGGCGACGGTGTGATCGTCGACGAGCACCTGCGCACGTCGCTGCCGAACGTCGTCGCTGTGGGCGACTGCGCCGCCTGGTGGTCGCGCAGGTTCGGCGCGCGGCTGCGGGTGGAACACTGGGACACCGCGCTCCAGGCGCCCGACACCGCCGCCGCCGCGCTGCTGGGAGAGCCCGCGGTCTACGACCCCGTGCCGTACTTCTGGTCCGAGCAGTTCGGGCACATGGTGCAGTTCGCCGGTCATCGTGAGGCGGCCGAGCGCACGCTGCTGCGCGGCGACCCGCGTGGCGACGGCAGGTGGGCGGTGTGCTGGCTGACCGCCGACGACAGGCTGGCGGCCATCCTGACCGTCGACCGGCCGCGTGACGTGGTGCAGGGACGGCGGGTCGTGCAGGGCGGGCAGCGCCTCGACCCGGTGCGGCTGGCCGACCCGGCTGTGCCGCTTCGCGACTGCATTATGGCGTAATCGAGGTGTCTCCCGGCCGGTCGTGTGTGGTAGTGGTGGTGGCGTGACGATTACTGTTGCGCAGATCGACCGGGAGACCGACCAGCTCGTCGGGGAGTGGCTCCCCCTCCCGGAGGCGGCCCAGCGACTCGGGCTCAGCATCGGCCGGGTCAAGCAACTCCTGAAGGACAAGAAGCTCGTCGGCGCCCGCCGAGGCGGCGGGCAGCCGCAGATCCCCGCGATCTTCATCGCCGAGGGCGACGTGCTGAAGGGGCTTCCCGGCACTCTCACGGTCCTGGCCGACGCCGGATACGACGAGGTCGAGTCGATCCGCTGGCTGTTCACGGCGGACGAGTCGCTGCCCGGGTCGCCGATCGACGCCATCGCCGCCGGCCGCCACACCGAGGTGAAGCGGCGGGCGCAGGCACTGGGATTCTGACCGCCGGCTTCGTGGCATTGTGGTCGGGTGACCGACACCCGGCGAGAGCGGCTCGCGCGCGCGAGGCTCTACCTCTGCACCGACGCCAGGCGCGACCGCGGCGACCTGGAGAAGTTCCTCGACGCGGTCCTCGCGGGGGGCGTGGACATCGTCCAGCTGCGGGACAAGCGCCTGGAGGCGGCGGAGGAGCTCGACCTGCTCAGGATCTTCCGCGCGGCCTGTGACCGGCACGGGGCGCTGCTCGCGGTGAACGACCGGGCGGACGTGGCCTACGCCGCCCGCCCGGACGTCCTCCACCTGGGCCAGGGCGACCTGCCGGTGCCGGTCGCCCGGGAGATCCTCGGGCCCGGCGTGCTGATCGGCAGGTCCACCCACTCCGCCGCGGAGGCGTCCGCCGCGGCGGCGGAGCCGGGCGTCGACTACTTCTGCTGCGGCCCGATCTGGCCGACGCCCACCAAGCCCGGCCGCCCCGCGCCGGGCCCCGGGCTGCTCGACCACGCCTCCCGGCTGGAGACCGGGCGTCCCTGGTTCGGGATCGGCGGGATCGACCTCGGCAACCTCGGCGAGGTGACGGCGCACGGCGTGCGCCGGGTGGTCGTCGTCCGGGCGATCACGGAGGCGGCCGACCCCGGGGCCGCCGCCGCCGAGTTCGCGGCCCGCCTGTCCGAGGTTTCCCTCTGAGGTTCCCCTCTGACGGCGTGCCCGGGTGCCCTCGCGACCGGCTGGGCCTGTGCCGGGGGCCGGCTGGGCTTGGGCAGGGGGCCGGCTGGGGTCAGGTCCTGCGGGAGGTGGCGGCCACGGCCAGATCGGCCAGGGCCGACCTGGCCTCGTCCTCGATCGGCGCCCGCTCCAGCTCGTGCAGGGCGCCGTCGAGGTAGCGCTTGATCATCTCCTCGCACGCCCCGAGCGCTCCGGTGTCCTCGATGACGGCCCTGAGCCGCTCGACGCCCTCCGCGTCGAGGTCGGGGTCGCCGAGCAGGTCCCGTACGACGGCGGCCTGGGCGGGCGACGCCTCCTCCAGGGCCTTGGCGATCAAAACGGTGCGCTTGCCCTCACGCAGGTCGTCGCCCGCCGGCTTGCCGGTCTCGGCCGGGTCGCCGAACACGCCGAGCACGTCGTCGCGTAACTGGAAGGCGATCCCCACCTGCTGGCCGTACTGGGTGCACAGGCGGTCGATCCACGGGTGCCTCGCCCGGGCCGCCAGCACGAGCCCGAGCCGGAGCGGCTGCTCCACCGAGTATTTGCCGCTCTTGTAGAGCGCCACCCGCAGGGCGCCGTCGAACGTGCCCTCGCCCCGGGCCTGCTCAAGCAGGTCGAGGTACTGCCCGCACATCAGCTCGGTCAGCATCCGGTCGTGCACCGGCTGGGCGGCGGCCAGCGCCTCCGGCGCCAGGCCCGAGGTCCGCCACATCTCTCCCGCCCACACCAGCAGCAGGTTGCCGAGGAGCACCGCCACGCCCTCGCCGAACTGCTCGGGCGAGCCGTGCCAGCCCGACTCCGTGTGCGTCCGCTCGAACCGCCGGTGGGCCGACGGCATGCCGCGGCGCACGTCGCTCGCGTCCATCACGTCGTCGTGGATCAGGGCGCTCGCCTGAAGCAGCTCCAGCGACGCCGCGGCGGTGTAGAGCGCGGGCTCGTCGCCGCCGCCGGCGGCTCGCCAGCCCCAGTAGCAGAACGCGGGGCGCAGCCGTTTTCCGCCGCCGAGGAAGTCGGAGGCGGCCGACAGCAGCGTGGTCAGTTGCGGGTAGCCGAAGAGAGGGCGCTGGCGGTCCACGAACTCCCGGAGCGCGCGGTCCACCTCCGGACGGACGGGGTCGAGCGGAGAGGTGGTTGTGCTCATGCCTAGGACTGTATCCGCCGTAGATCGGGAAGCCCATCGGCGGATGCCCTGGTGAAACGTGCGCTCTGTGGGACGCCTGTCGTCCACATGGTGAGACCCGGACGGCCGCCCGCCGGACCGGACGGTAATCTTGCTGTCATGTCACTCGGTCTGCCCTCCCGGCGCCCCGATCGCGTTCCGACGGTCCGCGAGCTCCTGAGGGCTGGCGAGCGGTCGTTCTCCTTCGAGTTCCTCCCGCCGAAGACCGCCGAGGGGGAGCGGCAGCTCTGGCGAGCCATCCGGGAGCTGGAGGCCCTGCGCCCGACCTTCGTCTCGGTCACGTACGGCGCCGGCGGCTCCACCCGCGACCGCACCGTCGACATCGTCGAGCGGCTGGCGCACGAGACCACGCTCACACCGGTCGCCCACTTCACCGCGGTCAACCACTCCATCAGGGAGCTGCGTCACCTCGTCGGCAGGTTCGCCGACGCCGGGGTGCGCAACATCCTCGCCGTGCGGGGCGACCCCCCGGGCGGCGACCCGCTGGACGAGTGGGTCGCGCACCCCGAGGGCGTGCGGTACGCCGAGGACCTGGTGCGGCTGATCCGCCAGGCGGGCGACTTCTGCGTCGGTGTGGCCGCCTTCCCCTACAAGCACCCGCGTTCGCCGTCCATCGAGTCCGACACGGAGTACTTCGTGCGCAAGTGCCGGGCCGGCGCCGACTACGCGATCACCCAGATGTTCTTCCGGGCGGACGACTACCTGCGCCTGCGCGACCGCGTCGTGGCGGAGGGCTGCGACACGCCGATCATCCCGGGGATCATGCCGGTCACCCAGATAAGCACGATCGCGCGGTCCGAGCAGCTGTCGGGAGCGCCGTTCCCGCCCGAGGTCGCCGCCCGCTTCGAAGCGGTCGCCGACGATCCCGTGGCCGTCCGCCGCCTCGGCATCGAGCACGCGATCCAGATGTGCCGCACGCTGCTGGACGAGGGCGTTCCGGGCATCCACTTCATCACCTTCAACCGGTCGAGCGCGACCCGTGAGGTGTTCCAGGCGCTGCAGCCCGCGGGCGCGCCCGCCTGATCGCGGTCAGGCGGGGGCCGCGCCCGCCAGGGGCAGCCGGGCGCCCGCGATGACGTAGTCCTCGTAGCCGCCGGGGAAGGTGAACCGCGTCATGAGGTCCTCGAACCCGACGTCCCGGTAGAGATGCCGGGCGGCCGTGGGCGCGTCGTGCGTGGACAGCACGGCGGTGCGCTCGCGGCGCCCCGCGCAGATCTCGTGCAGCATCCGGCGGCCGACGCCCCTGCTCTGGTGGCCGGGCAGGACGTGGACCTCCGCGATCTCGAGCGCGTCGCCGAACCAGTCCTCGGAGGCCGGGGCGCCGGAGAGATCCTCCAGGGCCCGGCGCACCACGTCGTGCCACCACTGCCCGGGCGCGCCGTGGAAGCCGTAGGCGAACCCGACGATCTCCGCAGGCTCCGGCCCGTCCGGCGGCCCGGGCGCCTCGGCCAGCAGGCAGGTGAAATCCGGATAGGTCGCGTGGTTCCGCATGATCGCTCTGCGGCCCGCGAGTTGGTCCTCCGGCGGACGCATCGCCGCGGCGTAGACGCCCAGCACGATGTCGAGCACCGCGGCGAAGCCGACCGGCCCCACCCGTCGCAGTTGGATCACTTTCCGCAGATTAGCAAAGCGTTCCATCGGCGCAGAAGCGCCCGTCCCTCCCGCTCCGCCGCGGCGGCCGGTCTCCTTACTCGACCTCGGCCGCAGTCCCGCCGGTGATCCGCACCAGCTCGTCGAAGGCCGTCGGGAAGACGGTGTGCGGGTGCCCGGCGGCGGCCCACACCACCTCGTGCTTGGCCAGCCAGGTGTCGACGAGCGTGCGTACGGGCGCCGGGTGGCCGACGGGGGCCACGCCGCCGATCGGCTGACCGGTGTGCTCCCGGACGAACTCCGGGGTGGCCCTGCGGACCTTCGCCGCCCCGACCAGCCGGGCCACCAGGCCGGTGTCGACCCGGTGGGCGCCGCTCGTGAGCACGAGCAGGGGGGCGCCGTCGGCGTCGAAGATCAGGCTGTTGGCGATGGCCCCGATCTCGCAGCCGAGCTGCGCCGCGGCGGTGGCCGCCGTCGGAGCGGCGTCGTCGAGGACGACGATCTCGCCCGTCACTCCGTGGGAGCGCAGCGCCTCGCCGACCCGGACCGCATTGGGATGCAACTTTTCTGGCACGCGGCAACTCTAAACGGATGGTGGGGACATAGGCGGGCGTTTATCGCCTCCTACCTTCCGGGGGACGTACTCTGGGGTCCCTTGAATCGCGCTTGGTCCGTGCTTGAGACAGATGAGAGGTTGGTCAGGATGAGGGCATTACGGCAGTCGGCGGCCGCCGCGCTCGTCGCGGCCGGCGTCGTGACGGGCGCCCTGACCGCGGGATCCGGGACGGCCCTGGCGAGCATCCCCGCCGCGGCCCTGCCCGCCGGTGTGCCCGCCGGTGTGCCGGTCAGCGCGCCGGCCGGTCTTCCGGCCGGGCTCCAGAGGGCGGCGACGCCCGCGTACCCGCCGTTCACCGCGCCGTACAAGACGCTCAGGCTGGGCGCCAAGGGCACGGCGGTGAAGGCGCTGCAGGCCCGGCTGAAGCAGCTCGGATACGTCCCGGGCTCGGTCGACGGCCAGTACGGCGGCGGCACCGTGACGGCGGTGTGGGCGTTCCAGAAGGCGCAGGGCCTCCGGCCGGCCAGCACGGTCACGCGGGCCACCTGGCAGGCCCTGGAGCACCCGAAGGCGCCGAAGGTCCTCGTGCCGGGCGGCAGGCCCGACCGTGTCGAGGTGAACCTGACCAAACAGCTCATGGTGCTGTACCGGAACGGGGTGCCCCGCCTGATCAGCCACATCTCCAGCGGCAGCGGCATCCCCTACACCGAGTACGCCGTGTGGAACGGCAAGCGGCAGCGGTTCAGCGGCGGCGCGCGCACGCCCACGGGGGACTTCAAGACCACCTGGCGCGTCAGCGGCTGGCACCGGTCCTACCTCGGAGAGCTGTACAACCCCATCTTCTTCAACGGCGGCATCGCCCTGCACGGCGCGCTGTCGGTGCCGCTCTATCCGGCCTCGCACGGCTGCGTCCGGCTGCCGATGAACGTCGCCCGGATCCTGCCCGGCCTGCTGGGCAAGGGCGTGCCGGTTCATGTCCGGGGGCATTTCGTGCGCTGAGCCCCGCCTCCCCGGCCTGACCTCAACCCCCACGCGACGTATTGCGTGGGGGTTTCGGTTGTTCCGGGATGCTTTATCGACCCCGACATCGAACCCTTGTTCGTGGAAATCCTTGACAGGAGTCATGATCGAATCTATGTTCGATGGAGTGGGCGCGGGACTCGCGGCCGGCGCCCACTCCAACGGAGCCGTGCTCTCGTCGTCGGCCGAGACGAATGCGGCACGGTCCGCGGCGTGGGCTGGACGGGGAGAGGGGAAGCTCCTCGTCCGGCCGCCCGCGGAGGCCTGACGGAGCCGGGCGTCCCCGCGTACGGGGGAATAGCCCGTCCGGCGGAATTGTCGGTGCGGTCTGCGACTGTGACGTCACCGGCGATCGCCGCCGGATGCCACGACTCAAGGAGGCGGGCATGACGGAACCCAACGCGGACCAGCGCGGCGGACCGCGGCTTTCGCAGACGGTCCTGGCGCATCTCGCGGACGCCAGGGCGTGCCTCGCGGACGCCTCCGCCGGGCCGACCCCGGCGGACAGGTATGTCGCCGCTCACCTCGCGGCCCTCCGGGCGGCGGCCGGGATCCTCGCGGCCCGGCCGCGGCCGCTCGACGGGCGGCGCAGGCGGCTGCGCAGCGCGTGGGAGCTGCTCCCCGAGGCGGAGCCCAAGCTCGCCGACTGGGCCGCCTACTTCGCGGTGAGCGCGACCAAGCGTGCGGCGGCCGAGGCCGGCATGGTGCGGGTCGTCACCTCCACCGACGCCGACGAGCTGATCGTCGAGGCGGACCGGTTCGTGGGCGAGGTGGAGTCGATCCTGGGCGTGCCCGGCCAGTCCGCCCTGCCCATGGCCGGCTGACGCCCCGGACCGGCGGGTCGTTCAGGCGTCGTCGCGCTCCAGCGGGCAGCTCATGCACCGGGGACCGCCCCTGCCGCGGCCGAGCTCGCCGCCCCTGATCGTGATCACCTCGATGCCGCGTGCGGCCAGGTGGTTGTTGGTCGTCGTGTTCCGCTCGTAGGCGACCACCACTCCGGGCCGCAGCGCGAGCACGTTGCACCCGTCGTCCCACTGCTCGCGCTCGGCCGAGTGGACGTCCTGGACAGGGGTGAGGACCTCGATGTCGTCCAGATCCAGCGCGCGGGCGATCGCCCGGTGCATGTCCTCCGGCGGGTGGCCGGTGACCTTGAGCTCCTTGTCGGTGTCGCCCGGCTCGATCGTGTACGACGGCAGCATGCCGAGCCCGGCGTACTTGGTGAACACCCCGACGTCCACGTTGGTCATCACGGTGTCGAGGTGCATGAACGCCCTGGCCTTCGGCAGGTCCAGCGCCACGATCCGGGCGGCCGAGCCGGCCCGGAACAGGTTCATGGCGAGGGTCTCCACCGCCTGCGGCTGGGTCCGTTCGCTCATCCCGACCAGTACGGCGCCGCGGCCGAGCACCAGCACGTCGCCGCCCTCGATGGTCGCCGGGGCCATCTCCGTGCCGCGATACCACACGTGGTAGCCGCCGCCGGCGCCCCGGTCGTAGCCGGGCGCGAACAGGGGGTGCCACCGGTAGACGGCCTCGTAGTTCACCGTCTCCCGCCTGCGCGCCTTCTTGCGCATGGCGTTGACGGACACGCCGTCGTAGACCCAGCAGGAGGTGTCCCGCGCGTACAGGTGGTTGGGCAGCGGCGGGAGGACGAAGTCGTCCGCCGCGAGCGTCCGCATGGTGACCGAGGCGGAGGAGCAGCCCAGCTCCATGATCTCGCGCTTGGTCACCCCGCCCGTCAGCAACGGGGCGAGTGTCGCGTCGTCCAGTGAGTCGAGGGTGTTCCTGATGGCGTCGGCGGCGACCGGGCCGAACCAGCGCTCGTCGACGCTGCCGTCGAGGATGTGCTTGCGGGCCTCCGGCACGGCGATCGTCTCCTCGAGGAGGTCGCCCAGGAGATGGACCTCGACCCCGTTCCGGGTGAGCGTCCGGCGCCACTCCTCGTGCTCCTCCACCGCGCGGTGCACCCAGAGCACGTCGTCGAACAGCAGGTCGTCCTTGTTGCGGGGGGTGAGCCGCTTGAGGGCCAGCTCGGGGATGTGCACGAGCACCCGGCGGAGCGTTCCCACCTCAGACCCCACGTAGAACCTCATCTCCTGCATATCCCCGCAGGAGAGGATTCAGTCGCGCTCCCGGAGAACGGGCCCCGGAGACGGGGGCCGGAACTCCGGGAGCGGTGAGCCGGGGAGACGCGCGTCAGAAGGACTCGACGGCCCGGCGGGCCTCCGAGTCGAGCACGCCCCAGCTGATGAACTCCTCGGTCAGCTCCACAGGCGACTTGTCGTAGATGACCGCGAGGGAACGCAGGTCCTCCTGGCGGATCGACAGCACCTTGCCGTTGTAGTCGCCGCGCTGGCTCTGGATCGTGGCGGCGTAACGGGCCAGCGGACCGGCCTTGTCCTTCGGCAACTGGGCCAGCCGCTCCAGGTCGATGACAAGCTTCGGCGCCGGGGCCAGCGGGCTGGGGGCCGCCCCGCCCGGCAGCAGCTCCGACACCGGAACCCCGTAGAAATCGGCGAGCTCGGCGAGCTTCTGCACGGTCACCGCTCGGTCGCCACGCTCGTACGAGCCCACGACGACCGCCTTCCACCGGCCCCGCGACTTCTCTTCGACACCGTGCAGGGACAGGCCCTGCTGGGTGCGGATGGCGCGTAGGCGTGCGCCCAGCGACTTGGCGTAGTCAGACGGCATCGTGTGGCCCCCGGCTTTCTATGTCTCTTCTCACTTGATTGTGCGTCCTTGTCCTAAGTGTTCCGAACACCGGGGTTGGCGCCCCGACAGGCACCTTCGGTGACCGTTGCGTCGGGTTTTACCCAGGAAGGTCGCGTGTTGTGGTTACGCACAGTGACGGTAAAGCCGTCACTCCCAAAGGTCAAGCTGATTGGAAAAAAGAGCTCCAAACAGTGCCCTCCCTGAAATCCCCGACACTCTCCGGCATGCGGCATCCCGCCGGGAACGCGCCCTCCGCGTCCACATCGGGCCAGGCGGTGGGGGGTCCGGGGCAGCCGGGAGGCGGCTGATAGCCTTGAGCAGCCAGACACCCTTTAAAGACCCGTCCTGTGAGGCGGGAAAGGTGGTGATTTTTCCATGTCTGACGCCCGAAATCAGGCCCGTGCCGTCCTGGAGGGGCCGGACATCCACCGGGCACTGACCAGGATCGCTCACGAGATCCTTGAGCGTACGAAGGGCGCGCAGAGCGTCGTCCTCCTCGGCATCCCCACGCGCGGCGCCACCCTGGCGCGCCGCATCGCCGAGCGCATCGCGCAGTTCGAGGGGGTCAAGGTCCCCGTCGGCGCCATCGACATCACGATGTACCGCGACGATCTCCGGATGCGGCCCGCGCGTCCGCTCGGCCGGACCGAGCTGCCGGCCGAAGGCGTCGACGGGCGGACCGTCGTCCTGGTCGACGACGTGCTCTACTCCGGCCGCACCGTCCGCGCCGCGCTCGACGCGCTCAACGACGTGGGCCGTCCCCGTGCCGTGCAGCTCGCGACGCTCGTCGACCGCGGCCACCGCGAGCTGCCCATCCGCGCCGACTACGTCGGGAAGAACCTGCCGACCTCCAAGACCGAGAAGGTCAAGGTCTTCCTTGAGGAGACGGACGGGCGCGACGCCGTCGTGCTCATCAGGGAGGACGCCGCCAGGGACACCCAGCATTCCGGGGATTCCAAGGAGGACGCCCGATGAAGTCGCACCTGATCTCGGCGGGCGACCTGTCCAGGGACGACGCCCTGCTCATCCTCGACACCGCCGAGGAACTGGCCAGAGTGTCGGAACGATCCATCAAGAAGCTGCCGACGCTCCGCGGCCGCACGGTGGTCAACCTCTTCTTCGAGGACTCCACCCGCACCCGCATCTCGTTCGAGGCCGCGGCCAAGCGCCTGTCGGCCGACGTGATCAACTTCTCGGCCAAGGGGTCGAGCGTGTCCAAGGGCGAGTCGCTCAAGGACACCGCGCTCACCCTGGAGGCGATGGGCGCCGACGCCGTGGTGATCAGGCACCCCGCCTCCGGGGCCCCGCACCGCCTGGCCACGTGGGTCAGAGGCAGCGTGGTCAACGCCGGCGACGGCACCCACGAGCACCCGACCCAGGCGCTGCTCGACGCGTTCAGCATGCGCAGGCGGCTCGGCCGCCTGGAGGGCCTCAAGGTCGCCGTCGTCGGCGACGTGCTGCACAGCAGGGTGGCCCGCTCGAACGTCCTGCTGCTGCACACGCTGGGGGCGGAGGTCACCCTTGTCGCGCCGCCGACCCTGCTGCCGGTGTCGGTCGAGACGTGGCCGTGCCAGGTCTCCTACGACCTCGACGCCGTCCTGCCGAAGTCGGACGTCGTGATGATGCTCCGGGTGCAGCTGGAGCGGATGAACGCGGCCTACTTCCCCTCGGCCCGGGAGTACAGCCGCCGCTACGGGCTCGACCGGGACCGCTTCGCCCGCCTGCACGACGACGCCATCGTCATGCACCCCGGACCGATGAACCGGGGCATGGAGATCTCGGCCGAGGTCGCGGACTCCCGGCGCTCGACCGTGACGGAGCAGGTCGCCAACGGGGTCACCGTACGGATGGCCGTGCTCTACCTGCTGCTCGGCGGTTCCGAGCCCGCCATCGGAGGCGCCGAGTGAGCCCCGGCGGCACCGCCAAGCGAGAGACCGGACACGTCACCGGACACGTCACCGGACCAGAGACAGAACGAGACAACGAACGAGACGCCGGCGAGACCGGTCCTCGGGGGAGAGCTGTGACCACCGTGCTCATCAGGCGCGCCCGCGTCCTCGGCGGCGAGCCGCGCGACATCCTCATCAGGGACGGCGTCGTCGCCGAACTGGGCGACCTGTCCGGGACCGCCGCCGGCCTCACGGTCGACGCCGACGGCCTGATCGCCCTGCCCGGCCTCGTCGACCTGCACACCCACCTGCGCGAGCCGGGCCGGGAGGACGCCGAGACCGTCGAGACCGGCACCCAGGCCGCCGCCGTGGGCGGATACACCGCCGTCCATGCCATGGCCAACACCTCCCCGGTGGCCGACACGGCCGGCGTCGTCGAGCAGGTCTGGCGGCTGGGCCGGCAGTACGGCCACTGCGACGTGCAGCCGGTGGGCGCCGTCACCTCCGGGCTGGAGGGCAGGCAGCTCGCCGAGCTCGGCGCGATGGCCGATTCCGCGGCCCGTGTCCGGGTCTTCTCCGACGACGGCAAATGCGTCTCCGACGCCGTGCTGATGCGCCGGGCGCTCGAGTACGTCAAGGCGTTCGGCGGCGTGGTCGCCCAGCACGCCCAGGAGCCGCGGCTGACCGAGGGCGCGCAGCTCAACGAGGGAGAGGTCTCCGGGCGGCTGGGGCTGACCGGCTGGCCGGCCGTCGCCGAGGAGGCGATCATCGCCCGCGACTGCCTGCTCGCCGCGCACGTCGGCTCCCGGCTGCACGTGTGCCACGTCTCGACCGCGGGCTCCGTGGAGATCATCCGCTGGGCCAAGTCGAAGGGCTGGGACGTCACGGCCGAGGTCACCCCGCACCACCTGCTGCTGACCGACGCCTTCGCGGAGAGCTCCCCGCTCGGGCCGTACAACCCGATCTACAAGGTCAACCCGCCGCTGCGCACCCAGGACGACGTGCGGGCGCTGCGCGAGGCGCTGGCGGACGGCACGATCGACTGCGTGGCCACCGACCACGCCCCCCACCCGGTCGAGGACAAGGAGACCGAGTGGGGCGCCGCGGCCATGGGCATGATCGGGCTGGAGACGGCCCTGTCCGTGGTGCAGGAGGCCATGGTGGAGACCGGCCTGCTCGACTGGGCCGGCGTGGCCGACCGCATGTCCGTCCGACCGGCGCGGATCGGCCGCCTGGCGGCGCACGGCCGCCCGATCGAGCCGGGGGCCCCCGCGAACATCACGCTGTACGACCCGTCGGCCCGGCAGCCGGTCGACCCGGGCTCGATGGCGTCCCGCAGCCGCAACACGCCGTATGAGGGGATGACTCTGCCGGGCCGCGTCGTGGCCACGTTCCTGCGCGGCACCCCCACCGTCTTGGAAGGGAAGCTCGTATGACCGCCCTGCTCGTCCTCGAGGACGGCCGCGTCTTCGAGGGGACGCCGTACGGCGCCCTGGGCGAGACGTTCGGCGAGATGGTCTTCAACACCGGCATGACCGGCTACCAGGAGACCCTCACCGATCCCTCGTACCACCGGCAGATCGTCGCGATGACGGCGCCGCACATCGGCAACACGGGAGTGAACGAGGAGGACCCGGAGTCGGGCCGGGTGTGGGTCGCGGGCTACGTCGTCCGCGAGCCGGCCCGGATCCCGTCCAACTGGCGCTCCACCCGGACGCTCGACGACTACCTGCGCGACCAGGGTGTGGTCGGCATCGCCATGCCGGGCACCCGCGCCCTCACCCGCCACCTGCGCGAACGCGGCGCCATGCGCGCCGGGATCTTCTCCGGCGACGGGGCGGGCCCGGTGGAGGAACTGGTCGAGCGCGTGCGCCGGTCGCCCGGAATGGCGGGCGCCGACCTCGCCAGGCAGGTCAGCGTGGCCGAGCCGTACGTCGTGCCGGCGGTGGGCCGCAAGCGGTTCACGGTCGTCGCCGTCGACCTCGGCATCAAGGCGATGACCCCGCGGCGGATGGCCGAGCGGGGCTGCGAGGTGCACGTCCTGCCGGCCGGCGCGACCGCGGCCGACATCCTCGCCCTCGACCCGGACGGCGTGTTCTTCTCCAACGGGCCGGGCGACCCGTCGACGGCCGACTACGCGGTGGACGCCCTGCGCGGGGTGCTCGCCGAGGGCCGGCCGTTCTTCGGAATCTGCTTCGGCAACCAGATCCTCGGCCGGGCGCTCGGCCTGGGGACCTACAAGCTGCGGTACGGCCACCGCGGGGTCAACCAGCCGGTCCAGGACCGCAGGACGGGCAAGGTCGAGATCTCCGCGCACAATCACGGCTTCGCCGTGGACGCGCCGCTCGACGGCCCCTTCGAGACCCCGTACGGCCGGGCCGAGGTGAGCCACGTCAACCTCAACGACGACTGCGTGGAGGGGCTGCGCCTGCTGGACCGCCCGGCGTTCAGCGTGCAGTACCACCCGGAGGCGGCCGCCGGGCCGCACGACGCGGCGTACCTGTTCGACGAGTTCTGCGAGCTGATGACGACGACCGGCAAGGGGGCCAACGGTGCCTAAGCGTACGGACATCGAGTCGGTCCTGGTGATCGGCTCCGGCCCGATCGTGATCGGCCAGGCGTGCGAGTTCGACTACTCGGGCACCCAGGCCTGCCGCGTGCTGCGCGGCGAGGGCTTCCGGGTCGTCCTGGTCAACAGCAACCCCGCGACGATCATGACGGACCCGGAGTTCGCCGACGCGACGTACGTCGAGCCGATCACCCCGGACATCGTCGAGAAGATCATCGCCAAGGAGCGGCCCGACGCGCTGCTGCCCACCCTGGGCGGGCAGACGGCCCTCAACACGGCCGTCGCGCTGCACGAGGCGGGGGTGCTGGAGCGCTACGGCGTCGAGCTCATCGGCGCCGACATCGACGCGATCCAGGCGGGCGAGAACCGCGAGCGGTTCAAGGAGATCGTCGCCAAGGTCGCCGCCGAGCACGGGCTGAACGCGGAGTCCGCCCGCAGCGTGATCTGCCACTCCATGGACGAGTGCCTGCGGGGCGCCGCCGAGCTCGGCTACCCGGTCGTCGTCCGCCCCAGCTTCACAATGGGCGGCGCGGGCTCCGGCTTCGCCCACGACGAGGAGGAGCTGCGCCGCATCGCGGGCGCCGGGCTCGACGCGTCGCCGACCACCGAGGTGCTCCTGGAGGAGTCGATCCTCGGGTGGAAGGAGTACGAGCTCGAGGTCATGCGCGACCGGGCCGACAACGTGGTGATCGTCTGCTCGATCGAGAACATCGACCCGATGGGCGTCCACACCGGCGACAGCGTGACCGTCGCCCCGGCCATGACGCTGACCGACCGCGAGTACCAGAACATGCGGGACGTCGCGATCGCGGTCATCCGCGAGGTCGGGGTCGACACCGGCGGGTGCAACATCCAGTTCGCCGTCGACCCGGCGACCGGCCGGATGATCGTCATCGAGATGAACCCCCGGGTCTCCCGGTCGTCGGCCCTGGCGTCGAAGGCCACCGGCTTCCCGATCGCCAAGATCGCGGCCAAGCTCGCCATCGGGTACACCCTCGACGAGATCCCCAACGACATCACCAAGGAGACCCCGGCGTCGTTCGAACCGTCGCTCGACTACGTCGTGGTCAAGGTGCCGCGGTTCGCGTTCGAGAAGTTCGCGGGGGCCGACCGCACGCTGACCACGCACATGAAGTCGGTCGGCGAGGCGATGGCGATCGGCCGGTCGTTCCCCGAGGCGCTCCAGAAGGCCCTCAGGTCGCTGGAGAAGAAGGACTCGTCCTTCAGCTGGGCGGGCGAGCCCGGCGACCTGGACGCGCTGCTGCGGGACTGCCGCACCCCGCACGACGGGCGGCTGCGCACCATGCAGCAGGCGATCCGGGCCGGGGCCACGCCCGGGCAGCTCAACGAGGCCACCGCGGTCGACCCCTGGTTCGTCGACCAGCTCTTCGCCATCGACGAGGCCGCCCGCTCGATCACCGCGCTGGACGGCCCGACGCTCGCGCGGGCCAAGCGGTTCGGCTTCGCCGACGTCCAGATCGCCGAGATCCTCGGCGTCGGCGAGACCGAGGTGCGGGAGGCGCGGCACGCCGCCGGCGTCCGCCCGGTGTACAACACGGTCGACACCTGCGCCGCCGAGTTCGCCGCCCGCACGCCGTACCTCTACTCGGCGTACGACGAGGAGAGCGAGGTGCCGCCGGGCGACCGGCCCAAGGTGATCATCCTGGGCAGCGGGCCCAACCGGATCGGCCAGGGCATCGAGTTCGACTACGCCTGCGTCCACGCGTCGTTCGAGCTGGCCAGGGCCGGCTACGAGACCGTCATGGTCAACTGCAACCCGGAGACCGTCTCCACCGACTACGACACCTCCGACCGGCTCTACTTCGAGCCGCTCACCCTGGAGGACGTGCTGGAGGTCGTGCACGCCGAGCAGCAGGCCGGGCCCGTCGCCGGGGTGATCGTGCAGCTCGGCGGCCAGACCCCGCTCGGCCTCGCGCAGGCGCTCAAGGACGCCGGGGTGCCCGTGGTCGGCACCTCGCCCGAGTCGATCCACCTCGCCGAGGAGCGGGGCGCGTTCGGCCGGGTGCTGGCCGAGGCGGGCCTGCTCGCGCCCCGGCACGGCACCGCCCGCACGGTGGCCGAGGCCCGCGAGGTCGCCGAGGAGATCGGTTTCCCGGTGCTGGTCCGTCCGTCGTACGTGCTCGGCGGCGCCGGCATGGCCATCGTGTACGACGAGGACACCCTCGACACGTACATGTCCAGGGCGGCCTCCGAGCACCCGGTGCTCATCGACAGGTTCCTCGACGACGCCATCGAGATCGACGTGGACGCCCTGTTCGACGGCGAGGAGCTGTACCTCGGCGGCGTCATGGAGCACATCGAGGAGGCCGGCATCCACTCCGGCGACTCGGCCTGCGCCCTGCCCCCGATCACGCTGGGCTCCTTCGACATCAAGCGGATCCGCTCCGCCACCGAGGCCATCGCCAGGGGAGTGGGGGTGCGCGGCCTGCTGAACGTCCAGTACGCCATCGCCGCCGGGGTCCTGTACGTCCTGGAGGCCAACCCCAGGGCCAGCCGTACCGTGCCGTTCGTGTCGAAGGCGACGGCGGTGCCGCTCGCCAAGGCCGCGGCCCGCGTCATGATGGGCGCGACCGTGCGGGAGCTGCGGGCCGAGGGGATGCTGCCGGCCGAGGGCGACGGCGGCACGCTGCCGCTGGACGCCCCGATCGCCGTCAAGGAGGCCGTGCTGCCGTTCAACCGGTTCCGCGGGGTCGACACGATCCTCGGGCCGGAGATGCGCTCCACCGGCGAGGTGATGGGCATCGACGAGTTCTTCGGCACGGCGTACGCCAAGTCGCAGGCGGCGGCCTACGGCCCGCTGCCGACCAAGGGCCGGGCGTTCGTGTCCATCGCGAACAAGGACAAGCGGGCCGCCGTCTTCCCCGTGAAGGCGCTGGCGGACCTCGGCTTCGAGATCCTCGCCACGGAGGGCACGGCCGAGGTGCTGCGCCGCAACGGCGTCCGTGCCAGGATCGTGCGCAAGCACAGTGACGGCACGGGGCCCGACGGCGAGCCGACGATCGTCCGGCGCATCCTCGACGGCGAGGTGGACCTCATCGTGAACACGCCCTTCGACAGCCCCGGTCACGCCGGCCCCCGGCTGGACGGGTACGAGATCCGCACGGCCGCCGTGCTGCGCGGCATCGCGTGCATCACGACCGTGCAGGGACTCGCCGCGGCCGTCCAGGGCATCCAGCACATCGTCAGGGGCGACATCGGCGTACGGTCACTCCAGGAACACGCGCGCCGCCTGCGCGACTAGCGGGCGCCGCGGGCGGCGGAAAGGGGAACGGTGGCCGGCAGTCCGGTGCAGGTGACGGGCACGGTGCTGACGACGCGCAGGGTGGACGCCTACCACGCGCTCACCGTCGTCGCGCCGGGCATCGCCGACCGGTGCCGGCCCGGCCACTTCGTCACGGCCTCGGTCGGGGGGCCGAACACCTCGATGCTCACCCGGCGGGCCTTCGCCGTCCACGACGTCAAGCCCGACTACGGTGGCACGGTGGAACTGGTCTTCGGCGTGCGCGGCCCGGGGACGGCCTGGCTGGCCGACCTGCGGGCCCGCGACACGCTCGACCTGGTCGGCCCGCTCGGGCGGCCGTTCCCGCTGCCGCGCGACCCGTGCACCTGCGTCCTGGTGGGCGGCGAGTACGGCTCCGCGTCGCTGTTCGCCCTGGCGGACGCGTTGCAGGCGCGCGGCTGCCGCGTCGACTTCGTGCTGGGCGCGCCGAGCGCCGACCGCGTGTTCGGCGCGCTGCGGGCCCGCAGGATGGGCGAGACGACGACGCTGACCACCGAGGACGGCTCGCTCGGCATGCGCGGCAAGGTGACCGACGTGCTGCCGGGTGTGATCGCGGACGCGCGGGCCGACGCCGTCTACGCGTGCGGGCCGATGGACATGCTGCGCGGCGTGACGGCCGTGGCGGTGGAGTTCGACATCCCGGTGCAGGTGGCCGTGGAGGAGCGGATGGCCTGCGGCATCGGGGTGTGCATGACCTGCGTGCTGCCGGTGATCGGCGACGACGGCGTGACCCGGATGGTGCGCGCCTGCACGGACGGGCCGGCCTTCCGGGGGGAGCGGGTCCGCTTCGAGGACGTCGGGACGATCCCGTTCGACGCCCTCGGCGCGCCCGGGGGACGGCATGCCTGACCGAGGGCGGGGTGAACGGTCATAGGAGCCGATCTCCGCGCCTACCTCGCTCATGTGGAGTTGCCCAACCCCGTGCTCACGGCGTCCGGCTGCGGGGGCACGGGCCGCGAGCTGGCCCAGTTCTCCGACGTCGCCCGGCTGGGCGCCTTCACCACGCGCTCGATCACGATGGCGCCGCGGGCGGGCCGGCCCACCCCCAGGATGGCGGAGACGCCGTCCGGGCTGCTGAACGCCGTGGGCCTGCAGGGGCCGGGGGTCGACGCGTTCCTCCAGCACGAGCTGCCGTGGCTCGTGGAGCGCGGGACGCGGATCGTGGTGTCGATCGGCGGTGGGACGGCGGCCGAGTACGCGGCGCTGGCGCGGCGGCTGGCCGACGTGCCGGGCATCACCGCGATCGAGGTGAACCTGTCCTGCCCCAACATCGAGGACCGCGGCCGGGTCTTCGCCAGGGAGGGGTCGGCGGCCGCCGAGGTGATCGCGTCGGTCCGCGCGGCGACCCGGTACGACGTGCCGGTGATCGCCAAGCTGTCCCCCGACGTCGCCGACGTGGTGGCGGTCGCCCGCGCCTGCGTGGACGGCGGCGCGGACGCGCTCGCCATGATCAACACACCGGTCGGGATGAGCATCGACGTGGACACGATGCGCCCCGCCCTGGCCGCCGGCACGGGAGGCCTGTCGGGGCCCGCCGTGCGGCCCCTGGCGGTCCGCTGCGTGTGGCAGGTGCACGCGGCCCTCCCCGGCGTCCCGATCGTCGGCATGGGCGGCGTGACGACCGGCAGGGACGCGCTGGAGCTCATCCTGGCCGGCGCCTGCGCCGTGGCGGTGGGCACCGCCCTGTTCAACGACCCGTACGCCTGCCCGCGCATCCTGAGGGAGCTGGAGGAGCTCCTGCAGCGGCGCGGGCTGGACCGGCTGGCTGACGCCGTGGGGCTGGCGCACCGCCCCGCGGGGTCTCAGCAACGCACAAGAACCGATCTTGAGGAGAGTTCCCTGTGACGACGCCCGCTCCCATCGCGGTCGCCCTCGACGCCCCCGACCTGGAGACCGCCGCCCGCTGGGCCGGCCTGGTCACGCCGCACGTCTCCACGGTCAAGGTCGGGCTCGAGCTGTACCTGCGCTACGGCCCCGACGTGATCGCGTCGGTCCGCGGCGCGAGCGGCGTGCATGTCTTCCTCGACCTGAAGCTGCACGACATCCCCAACACCGTCGCCGGAGCCGCCCGCGCGGTCGCCCGGCTGAAGCCCACGATCCTGACCGTGCACGCGGCGGGCGGGCCCGCCATGATCAAGGCGGCCGTGGAGTCCGCCCCGAACACGAAGATCGCCGCCGTGACGCTCCTCACGTCGCTGTCAGAGGCCGATCTGCGCGCGATCGGCATCCCGGGCGCCCCGGAGGACGCGGCGCGGCGTATGGCCGCCGTAGCCGTCGGGGCGGGGGCCCAGGCGCTGGTCTGCTCGCCGCGGGAGGTCGCCGCGGTGCGGGCGGAGGTCGGCCCGGACGTGATGCTCATCACCCCGGGCGTGCGGCCCGCCGGAGCCGACACCCAGGACCAGGCCAGGGTAGCGACTCCGGAGGCCGCCCTGGGGGACGGGGCCGATCTTCTGGTGATCGGCCGCCCCATCACCGGGGCGCCGGACCCGGGCGCCGCGGCCGCGGCGATCGCCGCCGCGCTCCGCCGCGTGCGCGCCTGACCCGGCCCCGGCCCGGCCCTGAGCCGGCCTCGGCCCGGTAGGGCCCGCTACCCAGCGTCATCCCGGTCGCATGGCTGATGAGGCCGTTTTGATCTACAGCGGGTGACTTTTCCATTACCAAAAGTAGTAAAATCAATTTTGTAGTCAGAGAAACAAGGCTTGACGTTGCCGAATGGGGCATGGACCAGCTAGTTTCCCCTCCCGTCCGAGTACATCGACAAGAAATTCGAGGTGACCCGGCGTGGCTCTTCCTCCCCTGACCCCCGAGCAGCGCGCCGCAGCTCTTGAGAAGGCTGCCAAGGCACGCAAGGAGCGTGCCGAGGTCAAGAACCGGCTCAAGCACGGCGCGGTTTCTCTGGCTGAGGTGCTGAAGGATGGGCAGACCGACGACGTCATCGGCAAGATGAAGGTCTCGGCTCTGCTGGAGTCGCTCCCTGGCGTCGGCAAGGTCCGCGCCAAGCAGCTCATGGAGCGCCTGGGCATCGCCGAGTCCCGCCGCGTGCGGGGTCTCGGCGCCAACCAGCGCGCGTCTCTGGAGCGCGAGTTCGGCGGCGCCGAGAACTGATCTCGGTTTCGCGCGAACGTTCCACGGGGGGAGAGAGTGACCGACATGTCCTGTTCCGCTGGAGACCGGGCCCACGAGGCAGCCACATCCAGCGGGGTCCGGGCGGACAGCGGTGACTCCTCGCCCCGGAACCGGCGCCTGACGGTCCTGTCCGGTCCGTCGGGTGTCGGCAAGTCCACGGTCGTCGCCGAGCTCCGGCGGTCCCACCCGCAGGTGTGGCTGTCGGTCTCGGTGACCACCCGGAAGCCCCGTCCGGGCGAGACGCACGGCGTCGAGTACTACTTCGCCGGCGACGACGAGTTCGACCGGCTGATCGCCTCCGGCGAGCTGCTGGAGTGGGCCGAGTTCGCCGGCAACCGGTACGGCACGCC
Organism: Microbispora oryzae; assembly: GCF_017896165.1. Taxonomy (GTDB): domain Bacteria; phylum Actinomycetota; class Actinomycetes; order Streptosporangiales; family Streptosporangiaceae; genus Microbispora; species Microbispora oryzae. The sequence continues at coordinate 259,598 of NZ_JAFCNB010000001.1, read as the reverse complement.
ACGCCGTCCCGTGCTGGAACGGCTGGCCGCCGGGGTGCCGACGCTGCTGGAAATCGACCTCCAGGGCGCGCGGCAGGTGCGGTGCAGCATGCCCGAGGCACTCCTCGTCTTCCTGGCCCCGCCGAGCTGGGAGGAACTGGAGCGGAGGCTCCGCGGCCGGGGCACGGAGCCGCCGGACGTCATCGCCCGCCGTCTCGAGGTGGGGCGCGAGGAGCTGGCCGCCGAGACGGAGTTCGACCTCACCCTGGTCAACACATCCGTCAAGGACGTGTGCCACCGGCTGATAACCTTGATGGGAAACTCACCTAGCTAGGGGAATCACGACGTGGCAAGCAGCGCCGCATACGCGGAAGGCATCACCAACCCGCCGATCGACACGCTCCTCGACATCGTCGACAGCAAGTACAGCCTCGTGATCATGGGTGCGAAGCGGGCGCGCCAGATCAACGCCTACTACTCCCAGCTCGGCGAGGGCCTGCTGGAGTACGTGGGTCCGCTGGTCGAGACCCACGCGCAGGAGAAGCCGCTGTCCATCGCGCTGCGCGAGGTCAGCGAGGGCCTGCTCACCTCCGAGCCCATCGAGGGCTGACCCGCCGCGCCCGGTGCGCCGGCGGGCCGTACGGGCCCGCCGCGACGGGCTGAGGGGTCGTCACCATGGCCAACGCCGCCGTAACCGGCGCCACTACGACAGCGTCGCGATGACATCGATCGTGCTGGGTGTCGGCGCGGGCATCGCCGTCTACAAGTCGTGCGAGCTGCTGCGCCTGTTCACCGAGTCCGGCCACGACGTGCGGGTGGTCCCCACCCGCGACGCGCTGAGGTTCGTCGGCGAGCCGACGTGGGCGGCGCTGTCGGGCAACCCGGTGACCACCGAGGTCTGGGAGTCGGTCCACGAGGTGCCGCACGTGCGGATCGGGCAGGGAGCCGGCCTCGTCGTCGTCGCCCCCGCCACCGCCGACCTGCTGGCGAGGGCCGCCCACGGGCGGGCCGACGACCTGCTCACCGGCACCCTGCTGACGGCCCGCTGCCCGGTGGTGTTCGCGCCCGCGATGCACACCGAGATGTGGGAACACCCCGCCACCCGGGCCAACGTCGCCCTGCTGCGGGAGCGCGGCGCGATCGTGATAGAGCCGGCCGTCGGGCGCCTCACCGGGGCCGACACCGGGCCGGGCCGCCTGCCCGACCCCGCCGAGATCTTCGAGGTCTGCCGGTCCGTGCTGGCCGGCCGTGCCCGCGACCTCGCCGGGCGGCACGTCGTCGTGTCCGCGGGAGGCACGCGGGAGGCGATCGACCCGGTCAGGTTCATCGGCAACCGCTCGTCCGGTCTCCAGGGATACGCGCTGGCCCGCACCGCGGTCGCCAGGGGCGCGGAGGTCACCGTCGTGTCCGCCAACGTGGCCCTGCCCGATCCGGCCGGGGCCAAGGTCGTCAGGGTCGAGTCGGCCCGCGAGCTGCGCGACGCCGTGCTCGCCGCGGCGGCCCACGCGGACGCCGTCGTCATGGCCGCCGCCGTCGCCGACTTCCGGCCCGCGCGGGAGAGCGACACCAAGATCAAGAAGTCGGCCGGCGAACCGGAGCCGATCCGCCTGGTGCGCAACCCGGACGTCCTGGCCGAGCTCGGCGAGACGCGCCGGGCCGCCGCGGGCCCCGCCGAGGGCCCGGCGCCGTACCCGCGGGTGATCGTGGGGTTCGCCGCGGAGACCGACGACGTCCTCGCCAACGGCCGGGCCAAGCTGGAACGCAAGGGCTGCGACCTGCTCGTGGTCAACCAGGTGGGCCGCGGCCTCGCCTTCGGCCGGCCCGACAACGCCGCCGTCGTGCTGATCGCGGGCGGGGGCGACGTGGAGATCCCTCGGGGTCCCAAAGAGGATCTCGCCGACGTAGTGTGGGATCTGGTGGCGGAACGCCTCACCTGACCCGCACTCCCCGGCGCGGGCCCGGTGACGCCCGCCGCGCCCCCAGCCGTGGACGTGCCTTGCGAGGGAGCGAAGCGTCATGCCGGTGTCCGCCGTCATCAGGCAACGCTGCAGGGCGATGCTCGGCCCGGGAGAGGACATCCGATACGTGTTCCCCGCGCTCGCGCTGCCGCCCCCGGCCACGATCAGCCTGCTGGTCGTCGTGACGGACCACTCGATCACCGTGCTGTCGACGAAGACGTTCCGGCGCGACGAGCCGAACGGCGTGTGGGCCACCTACCCGCGCCGCACCCGCCTCGGCCCCGTCGAGTTCGGCGTGGGCCCGCGGATCGAGTTCGGGGGGATGGTGCTGGAGGTCGCCGACGAATACGCCGCGGTGATCGCCGCGGCCGACGCGGAGGCGTTCTCCCCGGGAGACCTGCCGAGAGATCCCCTGCCCGATCTGTGATCCGCCGCGCGGCGACGCCAGGGGCCGTACGGCTTCGCCGCGCCGCACCCCGTACGGCTACACTCACCTGAGCACATGAGCGGCCCGGCAGGCCGGATCCCCCCGTCGGGGGCCCGGCGAGGGCCGCTTCTGAGACGTCAGCAGCCGCTGCATGAGGAGCCCTGAGTTGTCCCGTCGCCTGTTCACCTCCGAGTCGGTCACCGAGGGCCACCCGGACAAGATCGCCGACCAGATCAGTGACGCGATTCTCGACGCAATGCTCAAGGACGACCCCAGGAGCCGGGTCGCCGTCGAGACTCTGATCACGACTGGCCAGGTCCACGTCGCCGGCGAGGTGACGACGGAGACCTACATCGACATCCCCGCCCTCATCCGGGAGAAGATCCTGGAGATCGGCTACGACGCCTCCCACAAGGGCTTCGACGGCGCCTCCTGCGGCGTCTCGGTCTCCATCGGCGCGCAGTCGCCCGACATCGCGCAGGGCGTCGACGCCGCCTACGAGCACCGCGAGGGCGCGGGCGACGACGACCTCGACCGTCAGGGCGCCGGCGACCAGGGCCTCATGTTCGGCTACGCCTGCCGCGAGACCCCCGAGCTGATGCCGCTGCCGATCATGCTCGCGCACCGGATGGCCAAGCGCCTGTCCGAGGTCCGCAAGAACGGCACCGTGCCCTACCTGCGGCCGGACGGCAAGACCCAGGTCACCATCGAGTACGACGGCGACCGGCCGGTCCGCCTCGACACCGTGGTCGTCTCCACCCAGCACGCGCCGGAGATCGACCTCAAGGAGATGCTCGCGCCGGACATCCGCGAGCACGTGGTTGAGCCGGTGCTGGCCGACCTGGAGATCGAGACCGAGGGCTACCGGCTCCTGGTGAACCCGACCGGCCGGTTCGAGATCGGCGGCCCGATGGGCGACGCCGGGCTGACCGGACGCAAGATCATCATCGACACCTACGGCGGCATGGCCCGCCACGGCGGCGGCGCCTTCTCCGGCAAGGACCCGTCCAAGGTGGACCGCTCCGCGGCGTACGCCATGCGCTGGGTGGCCAAGAACGTCGTCGCGGCCGGCCTCGCCGACCGCTGCGAGGTCCAGGTCGCCTACGCCATCGGCAAGGCGCAGCCGGTCGGCCTGTTCGTGGAGTGCTTCGGCACCGAGAAGGTGCCGGTCGACACGATCCAGACCGCCGTCCTCCAGGTGTTCGACCTGCGCCCGGCCGCCATCATCCGCGACCTCGACCTGCTGCGGCCGCTCTACGCGGAGACCGCCGCGTACGGCCACTTCGGCCGTGAGGGCTTCTCCTGGGAGTCGGTCGACCGGGCCGACGCCCTGCGCGAGGCCGCGGGTCTCTGACGCGGGAACGGCGCCCGCCTTCACCGGCGGGCGCCGTCGCGTGTCACCCCAGGACGTTGATGGCGCGCGCGATCACGAGGGCCACGATCACCAGCGACAGCGCCGACTGCACCATCATGACGGCCTTGGCCCAGCGGCTGAGCGGCATGACGTCGGTGGGGCTGAACGCGGTCGCGTTGGTGAAGGCCAGGTAGAGGTAGTCGAGGAAGGTCGCCCGCCAGCCCGGCTGGGCCAGGCTCGGCTCGGTCATCTGCGGGAACAGGAAGGCCGGGGAGGTCCCGCGGCCCTTGGCCCGGGCGACCGGGCCGCCGCGGTCGAGCTCCCAGTACCACAACGCGAACAGCAGAACGTTGATCACCCACACGGCCGCCCCGGTGGAGAGCAGCCGTACCGGGTCGTGCTCCACACCGTTGACCAGCCGCAGCACCTCGCGGCCGATGATCCAGGCGTTGGCCGCGCTGATCGCCGCGATGAGCGCGATGCTGGCCACCCGGATCAGCCGGCTCTCCCGGCTGAGCGTGATCGGGTTGGCCGCGACGAGGCCAACGAGCAGGGCCGACTCCAGGACCGGCATCAGCCACGGAGGCTGGATGTCGAGCGGGTCCGGCAGCCAGACGTGGATCAGGATCACCAGGACGACGGCCGCCGCGGCCGTCCAGCGCCCCTCCGCCTCGGTCTCGCGCAGCCAGACGGGGACCTCGCCGCCCCTGTTTCCCATCGTCCATCCACCGCCAACGGTTCGCCTGCCCTCGTGGCCCGCCGCGTCTGGTAGGACGTAGACGTGACCGAGCCGACCAGCGCACCCTATCCGCAGGAGGCGCTCCTCCCCGCGCCGGAGCAGTCCCCTCCGGCCGCCTCCGGCCGCCCGCGTCCGCGTGCGGCGAAGGGCGCCAGGGAGGCGGCGGAGTCGCTGCCGGTCGCGCGGGTCGTGGTCGACACCCCGCTGCCGCACCTCGACCGTCCCTTCGACTACCTCGTGCCCGACTCGCTCGACGCGCAAGCGGTGCCCGGCTGCCGGGTGCGGGTCAGGTTCGGCGGCCAGCTCGCCGACGGGTTCCTGCTGGAGCGGGCGGCCGTCAGCGAGCACACCGGGCGGCTGGCCTTCCTCGAACGGGTGGTCTCGCCCGAGCCCGTGCTCACTCCGGAGATCGCCGGCCTGGCCCGCTCCGTGGCCGACCGCTACGCGGGCACGATGTCCGACGTCCTGCGCCTGGCCGTACCGCCCCGGCACGCCCGGGTCGAGGCCGAGGCGAGGACGCCCGCGCGCGTCCCGGGGGAGGAGACGGCGCAGGCGGCGGACGGCGACCCCTGGAGCGCCTACCCCGCGGGGCCGTCGTTCCTCGCCGCGCTGGCGGACGGCCGGTCGCCCCGCGCCGTGTGGACCGCCCTGCCCGGGATCGGGGCGGACGGCCCCGTCTGGCCCCGCGCCATCGCCGCGGCCGTCCGCGCGACCCTGGCCGGGGGCCGGGGCGCGGTCGTGGTCGTCCCCGACGGCAAGGACGTGGCGCTGGTGGCGGAGGCCCTGGCCGGGACGCCCCACGTGGCGATCACCGCCGACCTCGGCCCGGCGGAGCGCTACCGCCGCTGGCTCAAGGCGCTGCGCGGAGAGATCAAGGTCGTCGTGGGCAACCGCCCGGCGGCCTTCGCCCCCGTGGCCGACCTCGGGCTCGCCGTCATCTGGGACGACGGCGACGATCTCCACTCCGACCGCCACGCGCCCTACCCCCACGCCAGGGAGGTGCTCGGCCTGCGGGCGCAGCGCGCCGACGCGGCGATGCTGACCGGCGGCCACACGTGCACGGCGGAGGCTGCGCTCCTGGTGGCGACGGGCTGGGCGGCGCCGCTCACCCCCGACCGCGAGGTCGTGCGGGCGCGGGCGCCCCGGGTGCGCCCGACGGGCGACGACGCCGAACTGGCCCGCGACGAGGCCGCCCGCGCGGCGCGGCTGCCCAGCCTCGCCTGGCGGGCGCTGCGCCACGGGCTCGACCACGGCCCGGTCCTGGTGCAGGTGCCGCGCAGGGGCTACCTGCCCGCGCTCGCCTGCCAGCACTGCCGGGCCCCCGCCCGGTGCTCGGGCCTGCCCCCCGTCGCCCTCGATCCGGCCGTACGGGCCGCCGCCCAGGTCGCCGCGCTCCCCGGCGGCCCCTCCCCGGCCGTCAGGGCCCGGGTCGCTTCCGGGGGAGGGTCCGGTGCCGCGTCCCGGGCGGCGGGGGAGGGCGGCGCGCCGGGGCCCGTCTGCTCGGGGCCGCTCGCGCTGCGCGGCGGGCACGCCATGCCGTACTGCCGCTGGTGCGGGCGCATCGCCGGCGACTGGCGCTGCCCGCACTGCGGGAGCGCGCGGGTGCGGGCCGTGATCGTCGGCGCCCGGCGCACGGCGGAGGAGCTCGGCCGCGCGTTCCCCTCGGTCGCGGTGCGCACCTCGGGCCGGGACGGGGTGCTCACCCACGTCGGCCCGGCCCCCGCCCTGGTGGTGGCGACGCCCGGCGCGGAGCCGGTGCCGGAGGGGGGCTACGCCGCGGTCGTGCTGCTCGACGGCTGGGCCCTGCTCGGGCGGCCCGACCTGCGGGCGGGGGAGGAGGCGCTGCGGCGCTGGACGAACGCCGCCGCGCTCGCCCGGCCCGGCGCCGAGCTCGTCGTGCTCGCCGACGCGCGCGTCCCGGTGGTGCAGGCGCTGCTGCGCTGGGATCCGGTCACCTTCGCGGAACGGGAGCTCGACGACCGGGCCGAGCTGGGTTTCCCCCCGGCGGTGCGGATGGCCGCCCTGACCGGCCCGGCCGCGGCGGTGCGTGAGATGGTCGCGGACGCGCGGGTGCCCGGCGGCGCCCAGGTCCTCGGGCCGGTGCCCGTGGAGGGCGGGCTGGAGCGGGCCATGATCAGGGTCCCCCGCCACCGGGGGGCCGCGCTGGCGGCGGCGCTCAAGGCCGCGAGCGGGGCGCGGTCCGCCCGGAAGGCCGCTGACGTGGTGCGTGTGAATGTTGATCCGCTGGACCTCGTGTGACCGATTCGCGATGCTGTCAGTAACCCGTTAGCGTCTCCCTGTGTCGATCGAATGGGTGAACCGGGCAATCGACGGCCTGCGCGCCTGGGGGCGCGAGAAGGGTGTCGAGGTCGACGTCGACGAGGTGCGTCTGCTGTGCGATTACGCCAGCGACTACCTGGAGGTGAACGAGCTCGGCGACTTCCGGCCGGCTACGTTCGAGGAGCTCCTGCTGGAGATCTACCCGCGGAAGGTGATCGCCCCGCCGGAGAGCGCCCCGGAGACGGTCGCCGCCGCCCGTACGCTGGTCGAGTTCCTGCTGGACTCGGGTGAGATCGGGATCAAGACGGCCGCCCGGATGCGGGTGACGATCGACGATATCGAGCCCGAGATGCCCCGCGCGCTGGCCGACACGACGAAGTTCGGCATGGCCAAGAGCCTGTTCAGCGCGATCGGGCCCGACTCGCTCGACCTCGCCGCCGCCGCGGAGCCCGCCGCGCGGGACACCGGGGCGGGCTGCGACTGCCCGGGCTGCGCGCCGCTGCCCCCCGTGCACCTGCCTCCGCAGGAGCAGGTGGCCAGGGGCGTGCGGGAGGTGCCGCTGCTGCGGGACGCCCACCGGCTCGTCGTCTGGATGGCCGGCGGCGGGCGCACCACGACGGTGAGGCGGTCGCTGCGGGTGAAGGACGCCCGCGCCGTCGCCGGGGAGCTGGGCGTCCAGAGCCCGGAGACGGTCTGGCGGCTCGCGCTCCAGCTCGGGCTCGCCCGGGTCGTGGGCACCGCGGTCGTCCCGGACGCGGCGTTCCGCCCGCTGGAGGAGCGGCCTGATGGCGAGCTGCTCGACCTGTGGGCCGCCACCGTGGAGTTCCTGATCGAGGAGCAGGCCTCCCTGACCGGCGAGGAGGTCCTCGACCAGGGCATGCCCGCGGTCCACGACCTGCTCTACCGGCTGCAGTCGCCGGTGCCCATGGACGCGCTCGCCGACTACCTGCGCGAGTACATGGCCGACCGGTCGCTCGGGCGGCTCGACGAGGCGCTGGGCCGCCTCGCGTACGCGGGAACGGTCCAGTGGGGCGACGACGGCCTCTGCCTGACGCCGCACGGGGTGTGGGGGCTGCGCGAGCTGTACGCGGGCATGGGCATGGACGCCCCGCTGGCGCCCGACCTCGCCGAGGGCGACGCGAGCGGGCTGATCGCCGGGCTCATCACGGACGCCCTGCCGCCCGAGGCGGCCGACAGGAGCGTGCTGGAGTGGTTGTCCCGCCGGACCCCGGAACAGGCCGCCTCGGAGCTGCTGGGGGCCGTCGTGGGGGCTCCGGCGGAGGTCCGGGGGATCGCGGTGACGATCGTCGACCGGCTCGGGCACGAGGCCGCGGTGGTGGTGCGGTCGTACCTGGACGACGCGGAGCTGCGGCCGCACGCCATCCACTGGCTGTCGGCCCGGGGGCTCGACGCGCCTCCGCTCACGCCCGAGGAGCTCCTGTGGGTCAGCGTCGACATGCTGGCGCTCGCGCTTCCGGCGGCGGAGGCCGACCCCGAGGGGTTCGCCGAGAACATCGCGGCGTCCGGCCCGCCGCCCCACCTGATCGAGGACATGTGGCGGGTCGAGCACCCCGACGTGGTCGAGGTGCTGGAGCTGCTCGGCAACACGCTGTCCGACCGGGCGGCGGCGAAGGCCGCCCGGAAAGCGGCCTTCAAGGCTCGTTCGCGGGGCATCAGGTGACTGCTGTGGAGTAAGTTGCTGGAATGGCCGACAGCGACGTGCTCACGTTCCCGCCCGTCGAGCTCGCCCCCGAGGACGACCTCGTCCGGGCGGTCGAGGCGATCCCGCTGGTGCGGGACGCGAAGCGCCTGGCCGGATGGACCGGTGCGCGCGAGGTCGACGAGCACGGCCTGCTGACCCCGGACGACCGCGAGGCCGCCGTCCGCGAGCTGGGCCTGCGGGCCGACCGGCTGCGCCTGCTGTGGGTGGTCGCGGTGAACGGCCGCCTGGTCGAGGTGACCCGGCAGGGCGCCCGGCCGGGGCCGGGCACGTCCGACCCGATGGAGTTCTGGGACGGCGTCGTGATGGACGTCCTCGACCGGACGGAGGAGGGCCTCACCGGCTCCGCCGTGGTCGACGAGCACCTCACCGAGATCCTCGCGACGATCTACAGCGTCAGGGAGGGGATGCCGCTCGTGTCGCTCGCCGGGGGGATCCTCCAGGCGCACGAGGTCGGCTGCGAGGCGCGCCAGCCTGAGCTGCGGCGGCTGCGGATGTCCCTGCCGGGCGAGTTGTCCGAGGCGATGCGCCTGCTCGAATACTGCGGCCTGATCGAGGTGACCGGCGACTTCGTCCGGCTCAGCGGCCCCGGCGTGTGGGCCGTGCGGCGCGATCTGCTCAGGGAGGGCCACGACGCGCCCTCCCTCGGTGAGGTCGCCGCGTTCGCCGAGCAGGGGGCCGCCGAGCTGATCGACGCGATGCTCGCGGGAAAGGCGTCCGCCAGCGCCGCCACGCTCTGGCTGGAGCGCCGGGTGCCGGAGGACGCGGCCCGCGAACTGATCAAGATCGCAGCATCGGGCAACGCGGCGCAGCGGGGGACCGCCGGGACCGTGCTGGAGGAGCTCGGCCCGGAGGCCGAGCAGGCCGTGCGCGAGGCGCTCGACGAGCCCATGATGTGGCGGTACGCCGCGGCGTGGCTGGGCGTGCGCGACCTGGAGGCTCCGGCGCTCAGTGAGGCGGACGGCGCGTGGGTGGCCGTCGACACGCTCGCGGCCCTCCTCTACCTCGGCGCGCCCGTCGACTCCGTCGCCCACTTCGACATCCTCGGCGAGGACCTGCTCGCGCTGGTGCCCGAGATGGGGCGCACGGATCACCCCGACGCGCTCGCAGTGCTGGAGATGCTGGGCAGGCACCATCCCGACCCGCTGATCGCCAAGACGGCCAGGAAGACGGCGATGAAGGCTCGTTCGCGCCCGTAGACTTGGGTGGATCCCGAGACTGTGACGCGAGATTGTGACGTGAACGGAGCCCGCCGTTGGCCATCCAGCCGATTCGACTGTTCGGCGACCCCGTGCTGCGCACTCCGGCGGAGCCGGTGGTCGACTTCGACAAGGAGCTGCGCAAGCTCGTCAAGGACCTGACCGACACCATGATGGACGCGCCCGGCGCAGGCCTGGCCGCCCCCCAGATCGGTGTCGGGCTGCGCGTGTTCACCTACTACGTCGACGAGCAGCTCGGCCACGTCGTCAACCCGTCCCTCGACCTCTCGGATGAGCTCGACGAGGAGGGAGAGGAGGGCTGCCTGTCCTTCCCGGGGCTGACCTATCCCACGCCGCGGGCGATCAGGGCGGTGGCCAAGGGCTTCGACATGCACGGCGAGCCCGTCACACTCGAGGGCACCGAGCTGATGGCCCGGTGCTTCCAGCACGAGACCGACCACCTCGACGGCGTGCTCTTCATCGACCGGATGGACCTCAAGCAGCGCAAGCTCGCGATGAAGGCCATCCGCGAGGCGGAGTGGAGCGGCCTGGCGGCCCCGGTCGTCAAGGTGTCGCCCCACACGACCGGCGGAAGGGCGCTGTAGTGCGCCTGGTGTTCGCCGGCACCCCCGCGACCGCCCTGCCGTCGCTGCGCGCTCTGATCGGCTCGCTGCGCCACGAGGTGGCCGCCGTCGTCACCCGCCCGGACGCGCAGTCCGGCCGGGGACGGAAGGTCCATCCGAGCCCGGTCGCCGAGCTGGCCGAGGAGTCGGGGATCGAGGTGCTCAGGCCCGCCAAGGCGGGTGACCCCGAGTTCCTGGACCGGCTGCGGGCCATCGCGCCGGACTGCTGTCCCGTCGTCGCGTACGGCGCCCTGCTGCCGCAGCCGGCGCTGGACATCCCGCCGCGCGGCTGGGTGAACCTGCACTTCTCGCTGCTGCCGGCGTGGCGTGGCGCGGCTCCCGTCCAGCACGCCGTCCTGCACGGCGACGAGATCACCGGCGCGTCGACCTTCCGGATCGTGAAGGAGCTCGACGCGGGCCCGGTCTTCGGCGTGGTCACCGAGCCGGTCAAGGCCGACGACACCAGTGGCGTACTGCTCGAACGGCTCGCCGAGTCCGGAGCGGGCCTGCTGCTCGCCACGCTCGACGGCATCGAGGACGGCACGCTGGAGGCCCGCCCGCAGCCCGGCGAGGGCGTCAGCCTCGCCCCCAAGATCGACGTCGAGGACGCCAGGGTGGCCTGGACCGCCCCGGCGATGCGGGTGGACCGGCTGGTCCGCGCGTGCACCCCGGCCCCCGGCCCTTGGACGGTGTTCGCCGGTCAGCGGGTGAAGCTCGGCCCGGTGCGGCTCGCGCCCGAGGCGGCGTCGCTGCCGCCCGGCGAGATCGCCGCCGGCAAGAACGGCGTGCTGGTCGGCACCGGCACCCACCCGGTGGAGCTGGGCGAGGTCCAGCCCCAGGGCAAGCGGCTGATGGGCGCGGCCGAATGGGCCCGCGGCGTCCGCTTCGCCGGCGGGGAGCGGTTCGAGTGACGCGCCTCCCCGCCTCCCCGGGCCGGTGGCCGGCGTGACCCGCGGTCAGGACGGCCGGTCCGGCTCGCGGTCCCAGTCCGGCGGCCGGCGCCCGAGCCAAGGTCAGGGGCAGAGCCGTAACCAGGGGCAGAACCGGAGCCAGGGCCAGGGCCGGGGACGTCCCCGGCCGCGCCGCGACGAGGCCCGCACCGCCGCCTACGACCTGATGCGCGCCGTCGACGAACGGGATGCGTACGCCAATCTGCTGATGCCCTCGCTGCTGCGGCAGCGCGGGATCGCGGGGCGTGACGCCGCTCTCGCCACCGAGCTCGCCTACGGCACCCTGCGTGGGCTCGGCACCTACGACGAGGTCATCGCCGCCTGCAGCGACCGGGCGCCCGAGGACGTCGACCCGCCGCTCCTCGACGCGATCCGGCTGGGCGTCCATCAGCTGCTGCGCACTCGCATCCCGGCCCACGCCGCGGTGAGCGCCACCATCGACCTGGTCAGGCTGCGCGTGGGCGACGGGCCCTCCAGGTTCGCCAACGCCGTGCTGCGCAAGGTCGCCGGCCGGACGCTGGACGAGTGGCTGGAGATCGTGGCTCCGCCCGCGTCCGACGACCCCGTCGGCAATCTGGCGGTGACCTACAGCCATCCCCGCTGGGTGGTGTCGGCGCTGCGGGACGCCCTGGGCGGCGACCCCGGCGAGACGGCCGCGCTGCTGGAGGCCGACAACGAACGGCCCCGGGTGGCCCTCGTGGCCCGGCCCGGCCGGGCCACGGTCGACGAGCTGGTCGAGGCGGGGGCCGAGCGCGCCGCCTACTCGCCGTACGGCGCCTACCTGCCTGAGGGAGACCCGGGATCGCTCCGGGCTGTCGGCGAGGCCAGGGCCGCCGTTCAGGACGAGGCCAGCCAGCTCGTGGCCCTCGCCCTCACCCGGGTGCCGCTTGAGCACGACCGCGCCTGGCTGGACATGTGCGCGGGGCCGGGCGGCAAGGCCGGCCTCCTCGACGCCGTGGCCGCGCAACGCGGGGCGCGCCTGCTCGCGTCCGACGCGCAGTACCACCGCGCCCGCCTGGTGTGGGGCACCACCCGGGACGCCGCGGTGGTGACCGCGGACGGCACCGAGCCCGCCTGGCGGCCCGGGGCCTTCGACCGGGTCATGCTGGACGCTCCCTGCACCGGCCTCGGCGCGCTGCGCAGACGTCCGGAGGCCCGGTGGCGGCGCGACCCGCGCAGCGTGCCCGAGCTGACGGCGTTGCAGCGCCGGCTGCTCGTCTCGGCCCTCGGAGCCGTCCGCAGCGGAGGCGTCGTCGCGTACGTCACCTGCTCGCCGCATCTCGCCGAGACCCGCGACGTGGTGGAAGGCGTTGTGGAAGGCGTTGTGGAAGGCGTTGTGGAAGGCGTTGTGGAAGGCGTTGTGGAAGGCCTTGTGGAAGGCGCGGCGGCGGACGTGGGGGGCGTCGAGGTGCTGGACGCCCGGGAGTTCCTGCCCGAGGTGCCGGATCTGGGTGACGGGCCGTACGCCCGGTTCTGGCCGCACCGCCACGGCACCGACGCCATGTTCCTCGCCCTGCTGCGCCGCCGCTGAGCGGGCGGTGATCTGGCGCTGATCCGGCGCGCTGAGCCGGCGGTGAGCCGCCGCCCTTCTGCCGCCCCGCACCGTCACGTCCGCACCGTCACGTCCGCACCGTCACGTCCGCACCGTCACGTCCGCACGGTCCTGGACGGCGCGGGGCGGCGGGGCCGGACCGAATAGACTGCTGGCACTATGGCCGTACAGATCTCGCCCAGCATCCTGTCCGCCGACTTCGCCCGCCTCGCCGACGAGGCCGCCCGGGTGGAGGGCGTCGCCGACTGGCTGCACGTCGACGTCATGGACTACCACTTCGTGCCCAACCTGACGCTGGGTCTGCCGGTCGTGGAGGCACTGCTCAAGGCCACGTCGACGCCGATCGACTGCCACCTCATGATCGACGACCCGGACCGCTGGGCACCGGGATACGCCGAGGCCGGCGCGTCCAGCGTGACGATCCACGCGGAGGCCGCCAAGGCGGCCGTGCGCACGCTCCGGGCCATCCGGGCGGCGGGCGCCAGGGCGGGGCTCGCGCTCAATCCGGCCACGGCCGTCGACGGCTACGAGGACCTGCTGCCCGAGATCGACATGCTGCTGGTCATGACGGTCGAGCCGGGATTCGGCGGCCAGGGCTTCCTCGACATCATGCTGCCGAAGATCGCGCGGGCCCGGACGCTGATCGACAAGCACGGCGGCGAGATCTGGCTCCAGGTCGACGGCGGCGTGTCGGCCGAGACCGTCGAACGCTGTGCCGCCGCCGGCGCGGACGTCTTCGTGGCCGGCAACGCCGTGTACGGCTCCGACGACCCCGCCCGGGCCGTACGCGAGCTGCGCGCCCTGGCCGAGCGCGCCTGAGCTCCTCCGACACCTGAGTACGACACCTGAGCTCCTACGACAGGGAGCTGGGGGCCGGCACAGGCTCGGGGAAGTGGCACGCGGTGAGGTGGCCCTCGTCGTCCCCGCGGTGCTCCAGGATGCCTCCGGCCACCCGGGCCAGCGGCGGTGTCTCCCGCGCGCAGATGTCCTGCGCCTTCCAGCAGCGGGTGCGGAAGCGGCAGCCGGACGGCGGGTCCGCGGGGGAGGGGACGTCGCCGGTGAGGCGGATCCGCTCCGCCGGCCCGGCCGCCGGGTCGGGGTCGGGCACGGCCGACAGCAGCGCCCGCGTGTACGGGTGCCGGGGCCGTTCGTAGATCGATCGGCGGTCCCCGATCTCGACGATCCGGCCGAGATACATGACGGCGACCCGCTGGGAGAAGTGGCGCACCACGGCGAGGTCGTGCGCGATGAAGAGGAACGCGATGCCGAGCTCCCGCCGCAGGTCGTTCAGCAGGTTCATGACCTGCGCCTGGACCGACACGTCGAGCGCGGAGACGGGCTCGTCCGCGATGATCAGCTTCGGGGCGCAGGCCAGTGCCCTGGCGATGCCCACGCGCTGCCGCTGCCCGCCGGAGAACTCGTGCGGATACCGGTCGCGGTGCTCCGGGTTGAGGCCGACGAGTTCGAGCAGCTCCCGTACGCGTGCCCCGCGGCCGCCGGGCGGGTCGATCCCGTTGACGTCCATGGGCGCGCGGACGATCGCGCCGACGGTCTGGCGCGGGTTGAGCGAGCTGTACGGGTCCTGGAAGACCATCTGGATCTCCGGCCGGATCGGCCGCAGGTCGCGCCGGGAGCTGTGGGCAATGTCCCGGCCGCGGTAGAGGATCCGTCCCGAGGTGGGTTCGAGGAGCCGCGCGGCCAGCCGCCCGGTGGTGGACTTGCCGCAGCCCGACTCCCCGACCAGGCCGACGGCCTCGCCGGCTCCCACCGTCAGGTCGATCCCGTCCACGGCGCGTACGCTGCCGATCCGGTGCCGCAGCACGCCGCCGCCCCGGACGGGGAAGTGCTTGGTCAGTCCCTGGAGCTCCAGCAGGGGCGCGGTCATGCGGTGTCCTCGATCCGGTCGAGAGGCCGGTCGAGGGGCCGGTCGAGAGGCCCGTCGACAGGCCGGTCGTGAGCCGGGGGACGCGGCCGGAGGCCGGCCTTGAGTTCCGGCGCGAGATGGCAGGCGTCGGCGTGCCGCCCGCCCGTCGCCGAGGTCCCGGCTCCGCCGCCGGGCGACAGCGCCGGACGGCTGTTCCTGCACCGTTCGGGTCCGGCCAGGCCGGTGTAGTCGCAGCGGGGATGGAACGGGCACCCGGACGGCGGGTCGAGCAGGCTCGGCGGCGTCCCCCGCACCGGGCTGAGCGGAAGATCCAGCGGCGTGCTCAGGCGTGGCGTCGACGACAGCAGCCCCCACGTGTACGGGTGCCGGGGCTCGCCAAGCACCTCGCCGACCGTCCCGTGCTCGGCCGCCCGGCCCGCGTACATCACCAGGACCTCGTGGGCGGCGGCGGCCACCACGCCGAGGTCATGGGTGATCAGGATGATGGCGGTGCCCGAATCCCGCTGCAGGTCGGACAGCAGGTCGAGGATCTGGGCCTGGACCGTCACGTCCAGCGCGGTGGTCGGCTCGTCGGCGACCAGGAGACCCGGGTCGCAGACGAGCGCCATCGCGATCATCACGCGCTGCCGCATGCCGCCGGAGAACTCGTGGGGATAGTCGTCCACCCGGCTGCGCGCGCCGGGGATGCCGACCCTGTCCAGCATCTCGACGGCGCGTTCCCTGGCCTCCCTCCGGCTCGCGCCCCGGTGCCTGCGGTAGACCTCGCCGATCTGGCGGCCGACCGGATGGAACGGCGACAACGCGGTCAGCGAGTCCTGGAAGACCATCGCGATCCGGTCGCCGCGGAGCCGTTCGAGCGTGCCGCGCGGCGCCGGCAGCAGGTCGCGGCCCTCCAGCCGGATCCGGCCGTCCAGCGTGGCGGACGCCGGGTCGTGCAGGCCGAGGAGAGCCAGGCCGGTGACGGACTTGCCGGAGCCCGACTCGCCGACGATGGCGAGCGTTGTGCCCTTCTCGACGTCGAAGGACAGTCCGTCGACGGCCCGTACCACGCCGTCCTCGGTGCTGAAGCGCACGCTCAGGTCCCGGACGGACAGGAACGGGTCCGGCCCGCGGGGCGGCGGCGGCACGGTGGTCACGGTCTGGCTCCTGTTGCTCTGCTGGTTCTCGGGCTGTTCCTCGGGTTGTTCCTCGGGCTGTTTCTCGGCTGCTGTCCGGGCTTTATCCCGGCACGCGTCCCGGCGGGCTACCCGAGCCGCACCCGGGGGTCGATGACGGCGTAGAGCACGTCCACCACGACGCTGAGCGCGACGATCGCGCCGGCGCCCACGAGCGTGACGCCGAGCAGCATCGGCAGGTCGGAGTTCTGCACGGCCCGGATGGCCAGCTCGCCGACGCCGTGCAGGGCGAACGTCTGCTCCGTGATGATCGCACCGCCCAGGAGGGTGGCGAGGTCGACCCCGAAGATCGTGACGATGGGGATCATGGCACCGCGCCAGGCGAAGCGGAAGAACACCACGCGTTCCGGCATGCCCTTGGCCCGCGCCGTGCGGACGTAGTCCTCGGCGAGCTGCTCCACCATCTGAGCGCGGGTCATGCGGGTGTAGTTGGCCGTGAAGACGATCGACAGGACGGCCCAGGGGAGCAGCAGATGGGTGAACCAGCCCACGGGGTCGCCGGTGAACGGCACGTACGCCGGCCGCGGGAGCACGCCGAACGTGTCCACGAGCGCGAACGCGAGCAGCGGCCCGACGAAGTAGATCTGCAGCGAGGCGCCGACCACCGAGGACGCGCTGGCGATCCGGTCGAGTGGCCGGCCGGCCTGCCAGGCGGCGACCATCCCGAGCAGGACGCCGAAGCCGAGGGTGGCGGCCGCGGCTCCCACGGTGAGGGAGAGCGTCACCGGGAAGCGGTCCACGATGGCGCCGAAGACCGGCTCCTGGGTGGCGAACGAGTACCCGAGGCAGGGCGCCGGGCACCCGCCGAACCCCGGGAGGTCGCGGCCCGCGACGATCCCGGCCAGCCAGTGCCAGTACTGCACCGCGAGCGGCTCGTCCATGCCCAGGTTGCGCCGGATCAGCTCCAGCGTCTCCGGCTGGCAGACCTTGCTGCAGAACGCCCGCGCCGGATCCCGTGGCGCGGCGTAGAACAGGCAGAACGTGACCACGCTGATGACCGCGAGGATCACCAGGGCGCCGGCGAGCCGGCGGGCCAGGAAGCCGATCATGCCGCTGTTCCACTCCGCTGCTTCACGTACCGGACGTACTCCACGTACTTCGTGTACTGGCAGTACTGCCTGCCGGTACTGCCTGCCGGTACTGCCTGCCGGTACTGCCTGCCGGTACTGCCGTACTCGGCATTCTTCACGGCCCCCGGACGGGCCGCTTCGCCTGATTCAGTGTGTCCCGAACTGGAGCCAATACTGACCGGTCGTTCCCCGTGGTCCGGCACTTCCCGCCGATCCTTTACCTCCCGCGGGCGCCTCCCGCGGGAGATCACTTCACGTAGATGCCGAGCGCGGACTGCCCTCCGAGTATCGGGTCGAGCTTCACGCCGCCCAGCCCGGAGCCGTAGATCCCGAAGTAGGTCACGTAGTGCTCGGGCACGATGGGGGCCTCCTCCATGATCTGCCGGTCGAGGGCGGCCCAGGCACGGCCCGCCGCGGCGGGATCGCTGATCGTGTCGGCCCGGTCGATGGCGGAGTTGATCGCGGGCAGGTTCAGGTGGCTGTAGTTCTGCCCGCCGTCCGTGATGACCCGCCCGTCGAACTGCGGCTGGATCGTGGTCGAACCGGTCGGCCAGTCGGCGGACCATCCACCCCAGTAGACGTCGAACGTGTTGTTGACCTGCCCGACGGCCTCGTAGTACTTCGCCGTGGCGAGGGGTTTGGCCACCACGTTGAATCCGGCCTTGCCGAGGGCGTCCTTGATGGCGACGGCCATCCTCTCCTGGGTGGGCGTCAGGTTGTACGCGTAGACGATCGTCGGATGGGGCTGACCGGCCTCGGCGAGCAGTCTCCTGGCCGCCTCGGGATCGCCCTGCGGCCGCTTGAGCTTGCCGTACAGGTCGAACGGCCGGTAGCCGAGCACGGTCGGGCTCAGCACCGTCGTCGCGAGCCGGCCCACGGTGACCTCGCCGCCCTGGAGTTGCTGGAGCTGCCGCGAGGGCCACGCGGTGACGATCGCGCGCCGGACGTTCACGTCGGTGACGCGGCTGGTGTTGATCGTGTAGAAGGAGGTGAACGGGGTCAGGCCCTGCACCGACCGCTTCATCACCTCGGGGTTGGCCAGCACCTCCGGCACCCGCTCGGGCGCGACGGCGTTGTGGAACGTGAACGCCTGCCGGTCGGCGCCCTGGTCGGCCAGGAACCGCTCGGTCGTCTGCTGGGCCTGCAGACCGAACTCCATGTGGAAGCGGTCGGGGTAGGCGTGCCGGATGGGGTCGGTGGTGCCGTCCCAGTACTCGTTGCGCGCCAGGTCCATCGACTTGTCCGTCACATGGCTGACGATCTTGTACGGCCCGGACGAGAACGGCCGCTTGTCGTACTTCTGCCTGGTGTCGTGCGCTTTCGGCACGGCCCCGTAGCCGGTCATGGCGACGGTGAAGTTGAAGTCGGGGTGCGGCCCGTTGAGGTGGAAGATCACCGTGCGGTCGTCCGGCGTCTCGATCGAGTCGAGGTGCTTGCCGTGATAGGGGCCCTCGTACTGCTGGCGGAACGGCTTCTTGGGGTCGGGCACGAGCCAGGTCTCCGCGTAGTCGGGTCCCTCGGTGACGAAGTCGGCGAACAGCCGCTCGAAGCTGTGCCTGATGTCCGCGGACGTGATCGGAGTGCCGTCCTGCCACTTCAGGCCGTTCTTGAGAGTGAACGTCCAGGTCCGTCCGCCGTCGGTGGTGGTGCCCGGATCGGTGGCCAGGTCGCCGACCAGCGTGATGGTGCCGCCGTCACCCACCCGGTAGGCGGTGAGCCTGCGGGTGAACAGCGCAGAAACCGCGGCGCTGTAGTTGACGTAGACGCGCCCCGGGTCGAGATGGGAGAAGTCGTCGCGGTCGAGCATGTTGACCGTGCCCCCCGTGCGGGCCCCCGGGACCTCCGGCGCGGGCCCCGCGGAGTCCCGCGCCGTACCGACCTTGATCGTGGTGACCGCGGTGTTCTCCAAGGGCCCGAGCGCCGGGCCGCCGGCTTCCGCCGGCCCGCCGCCACCGCCCTTGGCGCAACCCGCCAGGGCCAGTGCGCCCGCCACGAGGACGGCCGTCACGGAGGCGAGTCGCCTGCTGTGCATCGCATGTTCCTTCCTGTGAAGCCTGTGAAGCCGGCGCCTCGTCAGCGCCTCGTCTTGGGGTCGAAGGCGTCGCGGATCGCGTCTCCGAGGAGATTGAACGCGACAACGAAGATCAGCATTGCCACGCCGGGGAAGACCAGGTAGGTCACGTCCGAGTGGTAGACCTGGGCGCCCACCTGGAACATCCGGCCCCAGTCGGGGGTCGGCTCCGTCATGCCGACGCCCAGGAAACCCAGGCCCGCCTCGGCGCCCACGTAGAGCGGGAGCGCCAGCGTCGCCTGGATGACGATCGGGGTCCACAGGTTGGGCAGCAGCTCCCTGAGGACGATCCGGGCCGGTGACGCGCCGGTCACCCGGGCCGCCTCCACGAACTCGCGGTTGCGCAGCGACAGCACCTGGGCCCGCAGCAACCGGGCGACGGTGGCCCAGCCCAGGACGGACAGCACCAGGCAGATGGAGACGAACCTCAGCCAGACCGGGGGCTCGGCGTCGGGCGGCACCAGCGCGGCCTCCACCACCGGCAGGAAGACGATGAGGAACAGCTGGGCGGGGAAGGCCAGCAGGGTGTCGGCGACCCGGCCGATCACATAGTCGGTCCGGCCGCCGGCGTAGCCCGCCGTGATCCCCAGCGCGATGCCCGTGGCCGTCGCGAGCACCGTCACGATCAGCGCGATGCTCAGCGACGTGCGGATGCCGTAGACGAGCTGTGTGAACACGTCGCGGCCCAGGCCGGGCTCCAGCCCGAACCAGAACTCGGAGCTCATGCCTCCGTTGGGCGCGATCGGATAGCCGTACGCGTTCAACAGGCCGGGCTGGTCCAGGCCGTACGTGGTGTAGGGGTCCTTGCCGTACAGCAGGGAGATCACCGGGGCGAACAGGGCGATCAGGAAGAACGCGAGCACGACGACCGCGGACGCCACACCCGTACGGTCCCGCCGGAAGCGGCGCCACATCAGCCGGCCCGGGGAGCGCCCGGTGACCGCGACGGCGGGCTCCGGGTGCCCGGCATCGCCGCCGGCACCGGTACGGGCGCCGGTCGTGGCCGGGGAGGGGAACGTCATGGTGCGGTGCTCCCGATGAACCAATAATGATCGGAAGAGATCCGACTACAGGGAACCCTGGCAACTAATTTTCCGAGGGTCAATCACTTCGATCGAGTGACCGGGATTCTTGCTCGCTTCGTTGTCCAAAGTAAACCATGGTGCACCTGGCGAGGTCGGTGACCTTGGCAGATGCGCCGACTGATTACTGCATATTACATATAAGACTTTCCTGCCGCGATTTTGTGACACATCGTAGAGAAGGCTCTGACAGCACCCCTCCTCGCCATTGATCATCTTCATTGGGGTGATCCCCTCAACCGTCCCTTGCGGGGGCATGGCACACTGTTGGTACAG
The DNA here is from genome assembly GCF_017896165.1 of Microbispora oryzae. GTDB lineage: Bacteria > Actinomycetota > Actinomycetes > Streptosporangiales > Streptosporangiaceae > Microbispora > Microbispora oryzae. Next base: position 239,258 of record NZ_JAFCNB010000001.1, on the reverse strand, counting down.
AGCAAGCGTGCTCCGGGGTCGGTGAAATTCCGAACCGGCGGTGACGCCCCCACGTGGGGCGGCAGTCCGCGACCCGGCCGAAGCCATCGGCCGGTGGACCTGGTGAGATTCCAGGACCGACGGTCAAAGTCCGGATGGGAGGTAGCGCGCGAGCGGGTCGCGGCGCCGTACGGCGCCCGTCGGCCCGTCATGACGCGACGCCGCGTCCGAAACCCCCGGGGCCCGCCTTGCCGGCGATCAGTCGAAGGCGAGAGGAAGACCGGGGTGACCTCGCAGGACGTTCTTCACATGCGGCGCGCCGTCGCGCTCGCCGCCCTCGGACAGGGCGGCACCAGTCCCAATCCCGTGGTCGGGTGCGTCGTCGTCGACGCCTCCGGCGAAATCGCGGGTGAGGGCTTCCACGCGTACGCGGGCGGCCCGCACGCCGAGGTGGTGGCCCTGCGGGAGGCGGGCGAGCGGGCCAGTGGCGGCACCGCCTATGTGACCCTTGAGCCGTGCGACCACACCGGGAGGACCGGGCCGTGCTCGCGGGCGCTCCTCGACGCCGGGGTGGCCCGGGTGGTGATCGCCGTCGCCGACCCCAACCCCGTCGCGGCCGGCGGTGCGGGGACGCTCAGGAGCCACGGCGTCCGGGTCGACACCGGCGTGCTCACCGAGGAGGCGGAGCGGGGCAACGCGGCGTGGCTCACCTTCGTCCGGGCCAGCCGGCCGTACGTGACCTGGAAGTTCGCCGCCACGGTCGACGGGCGCTCGGCCGCCGCCGACGGCACCAGCCAGTGGATCACCTCGCCGGAGGCGCGGGCCGACGTGCACCGCCTGCGCGCGGAGAGCGACGCGATCCTCGCCGGCGTCGGCACGGTCGTCGCCGACGATCCCCGGCTCACCGCCCGGGTCCCGGAGCCGCTGCGGGAACGGCCGGTCCTGCGCGTCGTGGCCGACTCCTCCGCCCGCACCCCCGCCACCGCGCGCGTCCTCGACGGCGAGGCGCCGACGCTCGTCGCCGTCGCCGACGACGCGGTCCTGCCGCCGCACCTGTCCGGCGCCGTACGGCTCCCGCGGGCGGACGGCGGAATAGACCTCCGGGCTCTCATGGCTGAGCTGCGCGGGAGGCAGGTCGTGAGCGTGCTGCTGGAAGGGGGGCCCACCCTGGCCGGGTCGTTCCTCCGGGAGGGCCTGGTCGACCGGGTGGTGGGTTATGTCGCCCCGGCGCTGTTCGGGGCGGGGGCGGCCGCGCTCGGGCCGGCCGGCGTGCGGACGCTCGCCGAGGCGCATCGCCTGGAGTTCGAGGAGGTCGCCCGCATCGGGCCGGATCTGAGGGTCGTCCTGCGGCCGCAACCGTCGAAGGAGAGCTGAATGTTCACCGGAATCGTCGAGGAGCTCGGCGAGGTCGTCGCCGTGGAGCCCCAGGGTCCGCAGGAGCCCGAGGGGGCGGGAGCGGCCGGAGGTGGCGCCGAGTCGGCCCGGCTGCGGATCCGCGGGCCGCTGGTCACGGGCGACGCGCGGCACGGCGAGTCGATCGCCGTCAACGGCGTCTGTCTCACCGTGACCGACGTGGACGGCGACGTCTTCGGCGCCGACGTGATGAAGGAGACGCTCGACAGGTCCAGCCTCGGCGCGCTCCGCCCCGGGTCCCCGGTCAACCTGGAGCGCGCCGTGCGGGCCGACCAGCGACTGGGCGGCCACATCGTGCAGGGGCACGTCGACGGCACCGGGGCCGTGGTCTCCCGCGAGCCCGCCGAGCACTGGGAGATCGTGCGGATCTCGCTGCCGCCCGGCCTGGACAGGTACATCGTCGAGAAGGGCTCGGTCGCCGTCGACGGCGTGAGCCTGACCGTGGTCGCCGTGGACGGCGAGGGATTCACGGTGAGCCTGATCCCGACCACCCTCGGGCTCACCACGCTCGGACACAAGCGGCCGGGGGAGCCGGTCAACCTGGAGGTGGACGTGATCGCCAAGTACGTCGAGAAGCTGACCGCCGGGGCCCGGCCATGAGCTGGGTGAAGGCCGGGTTCGACGTGCTCGGCCAGCGCGTCCTGTGGACCGACCTGGTGGGCAACGCCGCCGCGCTCGGCACAGTCTGGCTGGCCATGCGGAAGACGATCTGGACGTGGCCGGTGCAACTGTTCGGCTCCGTGCTGCTGTTCACGGCGTCGGTCGGCGCCCACGTCACCGGCAACGCGCTCAAGCAGGCCCTGTTCGGCCTGCTCGCCGTGTGGGGCTGGTACCGGTGGTCACGCGGCGCCCGCGACGAGGGCGGCCTGCCCATCCGGACCGCCACGGCCCGCGAGCGCGCCGTCCTGGTCGCCGTGACGGCCGCCGGCACCGTCGCGGTCGCGCTGCTGTTCCAGCTCCTGAACGCCCGGGGGCTGAACATCTCCTGGGCGCCCTGGCCCGACGCGTACATCTTCGTCGGCAGTGCGGCGGCGACCTGGGCGCAGGGCAGGGCGCTGGTCGACTTCTGGGTGATCTGGGTGGCCGTGGACGTCGTCGGGGTTCCGCTGACGTTCGCGTCGCACCTCGTGGTCTCCGGGCTGGTTTACGGATTGTTCCTCCTGATGGTGATCGCCGGCTTCCGCAACTGGCTCAGCCAGTCGCGGACGCGGGTCCAGGCGGCCCAGGCGGTGAGGGTGTGAGCGGTGTCAGTGAGACGAGCGGTATGAGCGGCGTGAATGGTGTGAGCGGTGTGAGTGAGATGGGTGAGATACGGTTCGACCCGGTCGAGCGGGCGATAGCCGACATCCGCGAGGGCCGGGCGGTCGTCGTGGTGGACAACGAGAACCGGGAGAACGAGGGCGACCTCGTCTTCGCGGCCGGCAAGGCCACCCCCGAGCTGGTCGCCTTCATGATCCGGCACACAAGCGGCGTGATCTGTGTGGCGATGGAGGGCGCCGAGCTCGACCGGCTCGGCCTGCCGCTCATGGTGTACGACAACCGCGAAGGCATGCGGACGGCCTACACGATCAGCGTCGACGCCAGGGACGGCGTGACCACGGGCATCTCGGCCGCCGACCGGGCCAGGACGATCCGCACCCTGTGCGACTCGGCCACCGAGCCGTACGAGCTGGTCCGGCCCGGCCACATCTTCCCGCTCCGCTACCGCGAGGGAGGTGTGCTCGTCCGGCCCGGCCACACCGAGGCGTCCGTCGACCTCGCCCGGCTGGCCGGTCTCCAGTCGGCGGGCACGCTGGCGGAGATCGTCAACGACGACGGCACGATGGCCCGGCTGCCGCGGCTGCGGGAGTTCGCCGACGAACACGACCTCGCGCTCGTGTCGATCGAGCAGATCGCCGAATACCGCCGCAGGTCCGAGCGGATGGTCACCCGCGTGGCCACGACCACGATCCCCAACCGGTACGGCGTCTGGCGCGCGTACGGCTACTCAAGCGCCCTGGACGGCGGCGAGCACGTCGCGCTTGTCTACGGCGATCTGTCCGACGGCGAGAACGTCCTGGTGCGGGCCCACTCCGAGTGCCTCACCGGCGACGTGTTCGGCTCGCTGCGGTGCGACTGCGGGGTGCAGCTCGACGCGGCCATGGAGGCGATCGCCGAGCGGGGCCGGGGCGTGATCGTGTACCTGCGCGGTCACGAGGGCCGCGGCATCGGCCTGCTGGCCAAGCTGCGGGCCTACAGCCTGCAGGACAACGGAAGCGACACCGTCGACGCCAACCTGGAGCTGGGGCTGCCGGTCGACGCCAGGGAGTTCTCCAACGCCGGGCAGATGCTCGCCGATCTCGGCGTGAAGTCCGTCCGCCTGCTCACCAACAACCCGGCCAAGGTGCGCGGGATGGACGGCTACGGTATCAAGGTCCTCGGGCGCGAGCCCATGCCTGTGGCCATGAACCCGTACAACGAGCGATACCTGACGGCCAAGCGCGACCGGCTCGGCCACGACATCCCCACAGACCACGAGATCCCCACGGGCAGTTCCACGGGCGTTCCCACGGGCGTTCCCACGGGCGTTCCCACGGGCGTTCCCACTGACATTCCCACTGACATTCCCACGGAGGCGGACAGATGAGCGGCGAGGGACGGCCGGACGCGGCCGCGGTGGACGCGGCGGGGCTGACCGTCGGCGTGGTTGCGGCGCGGTGGCACGAGAAGATCACCGACCAGTTGCTCGACCGGGCCGTCCAGGCGGCGCGCGACAGCGGGGCCGACGTGGTCGCCGTCCGGGTGGCGGGGTCGCTGGAGATCCCCGTCGTGGCGCAGGCGCTGGCCCGCAGATGCGACGCCGTCGTCGCGCTCGGCGTGGTGATCCGCGGTGACACCGCGCACTTCGACTACGTCTGCGATTCGGTGACGGCGGGCCTGACCAGGGTCGCCCTCGACGAGTCCACCCCGGTGGGCAACGGGGTGCTCACCTGTGACACCCTTGATCAGGCGGTTGAGCGGTCCGGCGTGCCGGGCAGCAAAGAGGACAAGGGCTACGAGGCGACGGTCGCCGCACTGGAGACCGCCCTCGTCCTGCGCGGCCTGTCCGCGTGACAGCCTGACATCTGACAGTCCGACAAAGCCCAACAGCCCGGACCGTGTCCATGGACCACACGCAGACCCTGGGAACCAGCCGCCATGCCTGAGACGAAGCCACCCCCGCTGCCGGTGACCTGGCGTCCCCTGCGAGCCTCGATCATCGCGTACGGCATGGCGGCGGTCATGGTGGTCGGCGGGGTCGTGCTCGCGGTCGTCCTGCCGCCCATGTTCGGCGTGGCCGACCGGGTGGCGATCGTGGTGTTCGGCCTGCTGGTGGCGGGGGTGCTGCACCTGCTCGGCCGGCTCAGGGTCAGCGCCGACGAGCGGGGGATCACGGTGGTGAACCCGCTGCGCGTCCACCGCTTCGAGTGGCCCGAGGTGCTCGACGTGACGATGGTCGAGGGCGACCCGTGGCCGAAACTCGACCTGGCCAACGGGCTGAGCCTCGGCGCGATGGGCATCCAGAGCACCGAGCGCCGGCGTTCCCGCCAGGCCGTGTCAGAGCTGAGCGCCCTCATCCACGAGCGCGGCGAGGCCCCGGACCGCTCATAGCGCCACACGGCGCGGTTCATAGCGCCACGCGGCGCGGGTCCGGGGCCCGATCGGCCCGTCAGGCGCTGAGCCGTACGGGTGGGGCGGCGCCGGTCAGGCCCCGGCGGCGCAGCTCGGGCAGGACACCCTCCCCGAACCAGTACGCCTCCTCCAGGTGGGGATAGCCGGACAGGACGAACTCCTCGATCCCGAGCGACGCGTACTCCTCGATGAGGTCGGCGACCTCACTATGGCTCCCCACGAGCGCGGTTCCCGCGCCGCCGCGGACCAGCCCGACACCCGCCCAGAGATTCGGGTGAATCTCCAGGTCGCGGGCCCGCCCGCTGCGGAAACCCTCGTGCAGGGCGAGCATCCGCTGCTGTCCGACCGACTCGCTGCGAGCCAGGATCGACCGGGCCGAGTCGATGTCCTCGGGGGCGATCCGGTCGAGCAGCCGGCCCGCCTCGGCCCAGGCCTCGTCGGAGGTGTCACGGGTGATGACGTGCAGGCGGATGCCGAACCGCAGCGTGCGCCCCTGCGCCGCGGCGAGCTCGCGGATCCAGTCGAGCTTGGCCGCGACCTGGGCCGGCGGCTCGCCCCAGGTCAGGTAGACGTTCACGTGCCGGGCGGCGACGGGCCCCGCCGCGGCCGAGGAGCCGCCGAAGTAGAGCTCGGGCACCGGGTCCGGCCGCTCGGCGACCATCGCCCCCTCTACCTGGTAGTAGCGGCCCGTGAAGTCGAACGGGCCATCCCAGGCGCCGCGCACGATCGACAGGAACTCGTCGGTCCTGGCGTAGCGCTCGTCCTTCGACAGATGGTCGCCGAAGCGCTTCTGCTCGGCGGCCTCGCCGCCGGTGACGATGTTGAGCAGCAGCCGCCCGCCCGAGATCCGCTGGTAGGTGGCGGCCATCTGGGCGGCCAGTGTCGGCGTCAGCAGGCCGGGCCGGAACGCGACCAGGAACTTCAGCCGTGTCGTCACCTGCGTCAGAGCGGCCGTGACCAGCCAGGCGTCCTCGCAGAACGTGCCCGTGGGGGTGAGCACCGCCTCGAAGCCGAGCTGCTCGGCCGCGCGGGCGATCTGCCCGAGATAGTCGACGGACGGCGGCCGGTAGACCGCGGAGGCCGAGGGGTGGCCGTGCGCCCGGTGGAGGCCGTGGCCGCCGCCGACGATCGCCCTGCTGTCGCCCGTGGTGGGCAGGAACCAGTGGAATCTCATTGCTGTGCCTTCGCGACGACGTCGTTGAACCGCTTGTCCACGAAATCGGAGAACGTGAGCCTGCCGGGGATCAGGCCCTCGGCGGAGAAGGCGTCGGCGATCTCCTGCTCGGACGACACCACCGAGTCGTCGATGGCGATCGGGACGGCCACCGCGTTCGCCACGGCGGCGTCAGCCACCTCGGGCGGCAGCCCGGTCTCCTGCGCCCACACTTTGGCCCATTCCGACTGGTGCGAGACCGACCATTCGCGGGCCTTGGCCAGCCGGGCCAGGAAGTCGCCGATCGCCGCCCGTCTGCCCGGGTCGGCCAGCGCGGCCGGCGCCGCCACCTGGAAGTTCAGGCCGTTCACGTACCCGTTGCCGTCGACCAGCGGCCTGGCCTTGTTCTGGATCTCGGCCTGGGAGGTGAACGGATCCCAGATGGCCCAGGCGTCGACCGTGCCCGAGGAGAACGCCGCCAGGGCGTCCGCCGGCTGGAGATACTGCGGCTGGATGTCCGCGAAGGACAGCCCGTCCTTCTTCAGAACGGCGAGCAGGTGGTAGTGCGCCGAACTGCCCTTCGCCACGGCGATCTTCTTGCCCTTGAGCTGCGCCGGTGAGGTGATGGAGGAGCCGGCCGGGACGATGATGGCGGCTCCGTTGGGCTTCTGCCGGTAGGCCGCGACGACCTTGATCTTCGACCCCGACGCGGCGGCGAAGACGGGCGGCGTGTTGCCGACGCCCCCGATGTCCACTGCTCCCGCGTTCACCGCCTCCAGCAGCGGCGGGCCTGAGGTGAACTGCGACCACGTGATCGTGTACGGGGTGCCGTCGAGCAGGCCCGCGGCCTTGAGCAGCGCCTGCGAGCCGGCCTTCTGATCGCCGACGTGGAGCGTCACCGGTCCTGAGGAGTCCTTCACGCCGTCGTTCCGGCCGTCCGTCGAGCAGGCCCCGGCGGCGGAGGCCGCGAGGAGGAGGGCGACGAGTAGGGTCCGTTTCACGTTGTTCCTTCGGGAGAGACACCGAGCGCGGCCAGCAGGGTCGCGCGGAGTGCGATGAGATCCGGATGATCACGGTGGCGGGGCCGGGGGGTCGTGATGACCGTTTCGTGGGCGACGCGCCCCGCGTCCAGCACCAGAACCCGGTCGGCCAGCAGCAGCGCCTCGTCCACGTCGTGGGTCACGAGGAGCACGGCGGGCCGGTGAGCCGCCCACAGCTCCAGCACGAGACCGTGCATGGTGATCCTGGTCAGTGCGTCGAGGGCGCTGAACGGCTCGTCGAGCAGCAGCAGGCTCGGCTCCCTGACCAGTGCGCGGGCGAGGCTCGCCCGCTGTGCCTCCCCACCCGACAGGGTGAGCGGCCAGGCACCGGACCGCTCCGCCAGGCCCACTTCCGCCAGCGCCGTGTCCGCCCTGTCGAGGGGATCGGGCCCGCCGAGGCCGAGGGCGACGTTGGCCCGGACCCGCTTCCACGGCACCAGCCGGGGTTCCTGGAACGCCACCGCCACCGATCCGGCGACGGTCAGGCTCCCGTCGATCTCCTGGTCGAGACCCGCGAGCGCGCGCAGGAGCGTCGACTTACCCGATCCGCTGCGCCCGAGGAGCGCCACGAACTCGCCCCCGGCGATCTCCAGGTCCAGCCGGTCGAGCACCGTCCGGTCACCGAACCGCCGGGTGAGCTGCCGTACGGCCGCTGCCGGCCTGTGGCTCAGCCTGTCGCTCGGCCTGTCGCCTGGTTCGCTGCTCAGTCCGCGGCTTGGTTCGCTGCTCGGCCCGCCGTTCAGCTCGTCGGCCAACTCACCGGCCAGTTCGCCGGTCAGCCCGCCAGGAACTCGCGCCGCCATGAGAGCGCCCTCCTCTCCAGCAGCCGGACGATGCCGTCGGTCAGCAGTCCCAAGGCGCTGTAGACGAGCAGGCCCACCACGATCACATCGGTCCGGAGGAACTCACGCGCGTCGTTGATCATGTATCCGAGACCTGCGCTGGCGTTGACCTGCTCGGCCACGATCAGGGCCAGCCAGGCCACCCCCAGGCTCTGCCGCAGTCCCACGAGCGTCTGGGGGAGTGCGCCCGGCAGCACGATGTGCCCGATGAGTTGGGCCCTGGTCAATTTCAGCGTCTTCGCCACCTCGGCGAGCCTGCCGTCCACCCCGCGGATCCCGGCGAACGTATTCAGGTATAGCGGGAAGGACACGGCCAGGGCGATGAGCAGCACCTTGGGCGCCTCGCCGATGCCGAACCACAGGATGAACAGCGGGATCAGGCCGAAGAACGGCAGCGCGCGGAGCATCTGCATGATCGGATCCACCGCGTTCTCGCCGGGACGGCTCAAGCCTGCGACGAGCGCCAGGCCCACGCCTGCGATCGCGCCGGCGGCGAAGCCGAGGAGCACACGCTGTAAGGACACGGCGACGGCCGTCGGCAGGACTCCCGTCCGTACCAGGTCGACCGCCGTCTCCGCGATCGCCGACGGGGCGGCGAGCAGACGGGCGGGCAGCAGGCCGGCGGCACTGGCGACCTGCCAGGCGACGACCAGGACCAGCGGGCTGATCCAGCGTCGCCATGACGCGCCGGGCCGCCACCGGTTCCGGGTATGTGGCCGGGCGCGGGCCTGAGCCCGGGCCGCGGTTCCCAGTTCCAGAACGGACATGGACCACCTCACAGGGGCGATGGGAGATTCATGGACCAGGATTGTCCATATTTCCTACCAAGTCAATTGGCTATTAGGCTCGGTGGACCGGAACCGACGGAGGACACGTGGCGGTGCTCATCGACAGGCCCAACTGGCCCGGCCCTCGGGCCCTGCTCTGGAGCCACCTGGTCAGCGACGTCTCGTATGAGGAACTACACGATTTCGCCCGGCTGCTCGGCGTCCCCGCTCGCGCGTTCGACCGGGACCACTACGACGTGCCCGAGACGGTCTACGAGAAGGCGGTCGCCCTTGGAGCGGAGGCGGTCTCCAGCGCGGAGCTGGTGCGCCGCCTCCGCGCGTCCGGCCTGCGTCGGCCCAAGGTGAGCCGGCCCAAGGTGAGTCGGCCGTCAAGTAGCCGGTAGCCGGAGCGCGGGTGTCCCCGGGGCGCATCGTTTCTTGTTTCGCCCGGCTTCGCCGGTCCCCCTTTCGCCGGTTTCTCTTTCGCCGGTCCCTGTGTGGACGGGCCCTCTTTCCCTGGCCCCTGTGTTGATGGCCCCTGTGTTGATGGCCCCTGTGTTGATGGCCCCTGTGTTGATGGCCCCTGTGTCTATAGGGACGTGTTTCGGTTGGGCCGCGAGGTCGGCGTGGTCAGCGTCCTTCGCGGCCCGGTGTCGCGCCCGGTGTGTGCCAGGGCGTCCGTCTATTCCGGGTGTCTTATCCCCGGCGTCTCCCCTCGGCGTTCTGCCCTCGGCGGTCTGTCCGGGGTGCCTGGCCCGGTGTTCTGTTCGGGGTGTTCACCCCGGGCGTTGGCGGGTGCTGCGTTCGTATCTTCGGCGGTTGGGGTGGTGGGTGAGGGTCCAGGTGCCGTTGGGGTTGCGGTGGGTGGTGTAGCGGTGGGGGTGGGTGAATTTGTCGCGGTTGTGGAAGGTGCAGGCGGGGGCGAGGAGGTCGAGGTTGGTGACGCCGTCGTCGATCCAGCCGTGGACGTGGTCGACTTCGGTCATGGTGGCGGGGATGGGGCAGCCTTGGCAGTAGCAGGTGGCGTACTGCGCGAGCAGGGCTTTGCGCTGGGCGGGGGTGGCCAGGCGGACCGAGCGGCCCATGTCCAGAACCTGGCCTTTGGCGTCCATCACCATCCGGGTCAGGCGTGAGGTGCGGGCCAGGCGGTGGACGTCGCTGACGGGCAGCAGGTGCCCGGTGGAGACCAGCAGCCCGGGGGCGAGCCGGTTGGGGGCGTGACCGCAGGTGCGGCAGGCGTCAGCGCGCGTTCCGCCGCTGGACTGTGGCCGCCCCTGCGCCCGCCCATCCGCGCCTGCGCCTGCGTGTGGGTGTGCGTCTGCGTCTGTGGCAGTGGCAGTGGCAGCGGGCATGCCATCACCCCGGTTGCCGGAGCGTAGGCGGTCGTCAGGCCACGCGGCATCGTCAGAACCCGCACTATGGTCGGGCTCTGCGGCATGGTCGGGACGGGCGTCGCCACGACCAGCCTCCTCGGGAGCGTCCTCGGGAGAACCGTCCTCGGGACGACCATCCCCGGGAGGACCGTCCTCGGGGGGAGCGGCCTCGTCGTTTGGACCGTCTCGGCCCGCTCTGGCTGTGGAAGGTGCCTCGTCATCGCCGCGCGCACCCGCCGCACCGGCGGTGCTGCGTGCGCCCGTTGCCCGGCTGGCGCCCGGCGACGTGTTCTGAGTCGTGGGATCGGTTGCGCCGACCGTCGTGTCGGAGTCGGTGACGGTCGGGGTGGCGTCCTGCGCTCCGGCCGGCGGGGCCTTCGGTGCGCCGGTGGGGGCGAGGATGTCGTCGGGCAGGGACTCGGCCCGGACCATGACGACGAGTTCGGTGGAGACCTTCTCGCTCAGCAGGGCCGAGAAGGCGTCGGCCTGGCGCACGCGTAGCGGCCGGTCGTCGTCCTTGTCCTTGGGGCGGGCGTAGGAGGTCAGGAACGCCCGCAACCGCGCCGCCGCCTCCCGCGGTAGGCGGAACTCGCCTTCCACGCCGCCGGTGCTGGAGGGGCGGACCAGCAGGAACCGGGAGGCGTAGTCGTCCTCGCACTCTTGGACGAGGGTGCCGGGGTCGAGGATCTCCCGGATGTAGCGGCCGGCTTTGGCCACCTCCGCGCACGACGCGTTGTCGGACAGCTGCAGCAGGATCGGTTCGGCTTCTGTCGCCTGCGTGTCGGTCAGTTTGGTCGTCACCGTGGTGATGGCGTCCACCGCTCCGCCGGACAGGGATCCGGCCCGGTAGCGGGCCTTCACCTCCGGCAGGCGGGCCACCTCGCCGGAGATCCGCAGCCACCGGGCCGCCTGCGCACCCGTCATCCCCGGGCCACGCCGCGCCACCATCGGCGGCCCATGCACGCCAGGCGTTCCGGGCGCCTCCGCGCCGGTTTCCGCCACCCCCGGCGCTACTGGCATCTCCGCACCGATCTCTGCCGCGTCTGACGTAGACGCGGCTGGCGCAGAAGTGCTCGGCGCAGAAGTGCTCGGTGCGGGGGTGGTCGGATCGGGGGTGCTCGGTCTGTCCGAGCGCAGCCATGAAGCGGTGGAGGCATGCCCATACGCCTTGGCCTCGCCGGTGACATCCACCCGATGCAGCAGCGCCACCATCGCCGAATAGAGCAGATCCACCGCCTGAATCAGCGTCTCGGCCCGCTGGAGACACACCGCCGAACTGTCCGGCACCTCCGCGGCCGCCCACCGGGCCGCCACCCGCAGCAACTCCACCTCCGACAAGCACGGCCCCGGACCTGGCGCAGCGTCCTCGTGCGCACCGGGAGGATCCCCCGGTTCGCCGGAGCCCGATCCTCGGCTCGCTGCCTGGCCATGCTCTCCATCACCTTCACCGGGCTCCGCACGAGAACCCGTACGAGAACCCGCGCGGGAGTCCACGTACGGGTCCAGGCACGTGCCCTCAAGCACCGGCGGCACCGACCCCGCCGGCTGCGATGACCGTGCCGACCGCGACGACCGCGACGAGATCGACTGCGCCGAGGTTGACTGGCCCGAGGTTGACTGGCCCGAGGTTGACTGGCCCGAGGTTGACTGGCTCCGGGCCAGACGATCGTCGCAGCCGTCGACAACAGGATCAGGGAACACCGGCACCGAGACACCCCCCACCATCAGCCCTCCACGTAACTGCAACACTACAAAACGTAACCAGTAAACCGCAAGCCAGTTCGAAAAGAGGGTGAGGGTCGTTCAACGCCTTCGGCAACGCCGGGAGAGGCGGCGCCGGAGTCGCGAAACCGCCGGCGACTGAAACGCCTACCCAAACGCCAAAGTGGCCGCGCAACCGGCACGCTACATACAGCCACCGAAGAAATTCGGTGAGTGCCTCCACCTGTGGACAACAAGTACGGAGCCGAGAAGTCTGATCGGGGCCCTCGAATCGGAAGATCTACGTTGTAAAGGAACCGGGAGGTGACGAAAGCGTCCCGAGCTCGCGGGTCATGTTCTCCCTCGCCCGCCGTTCCCAGAGATCGCGGCCGGTCTCCGTCCCGTACAGGTATGAACCGGCGAGCAGACGTGTAAGAACCGCGGAGCGGCCGGTCCGGAACGCGTCGTCGGGGACGTGCCGATACTCCTGCCTCACGGCGTGCGCGTACGCGTCGTACTCCTCGGGAGTGCCGCCCAGGACGGCGAGGTCGGCGTCGCACAGGACGGCCGCGTCGGCGTCCCCCTCTCCGTAGGCGTGAACGGCGGTCACCCGTACGAGCCGGGCCACGAGGCGTACGCGGCCGGGAGCCAGTCCGCAGGCGGGTAGCCTCGCCTCGGCGAGCTGGGCGCTGCGCTCCTCGTCCCAGCCGGGACGCCCCTCATAAAAGGCGTCGTGAAACCAGGCGGCCAGACGTACGGCGTCGGCGTCGTGGGCGTGGCCGGCGAGTGAGTCGATGGCGTGGAGCACCGTCCGCAGGTGGGCGGGGGTGTGATAGCGGCGGTGCGGCTCGGCCCAGCGGGCCGCGAGCTCAGCCGTCAGCGCTCGCCCGGCGGGGGAGCCGGACAGGACGGGCGGCGCGGGCAGCGTGACCGGCCGCCCCCACATCTGTTCGGAGCCGTACGGAGGCGGACCGGGGGCACGTGACGTTCGGCTCTCCCTTGGGTGCCGGGTCTCGGCTGGTGGCTCGGCGGCAGGGCGGCGGCTGGTCATGCCTCGACACTAGGGTCCCTCCGGCGGATTCCGCTCACCTGGGCCAAGCCGCCGGCGAGATGGCTGAACGGCGAGACGCTTACACGGCGAGACGGCTATACGACGGGACGACGCCGGTGGGCGCGCTGGCGGCAGGTCGGACCGCAGTAGCGGGCCGGCCGCCCGGTGGCCCGGACGCGCAGTCGCGCGCCGCATTCCGCGCAGTGCCTCGGGGCGCTGGTTTCGTGACGCGACGGGGAGGGAGGGACGGCGTCACGGAACGCTTCGGCTTGCGTGCAGGATTTCGTGACGGCGGTGACGGGGATGACCGCCCCAGTAATCCCGGCGACGGCAGGGGGGGCGCAGCCCGTCCAGCAGCAGTCGTACGAGCCGTGTGCCGCGTGCCCGGTCCCGGTGCGCCGAACGCAGTGCCATGCCGCCGACGGTCAGCGCGGTCAGGTCGTCGGTACGTATGTCGGCGCGTACGGCACCGGCCTCCTGCGCGTCGCGGAGCAGGCGTTCCAGCGCTTCGTTGAACCGCCGCGCCGCGGCGGTCAGTACGGCGAGCGGCCAGCCCTGGCCGGTTGGGAGCAGGTCGCAGAAGTGCCGGCGCCCCGCCGATGTCTCGATCGCTTCGAGCAGGAACCCGAACAGCGCGTCACCGGGGGTGGCCTGGGCGGTCCACCGGTCGGCGGCGGACACCAGCCCTTCGACGTGTTTGGCCAGCACGGCCTCGATCAGGATCTCCTTGGTCGGGAAGTGCCGGTAGACGGTCCCCGCGCCGACTCCCGCCCGCTGCGCGATCCGGCTGAGCGACACCTCCGGCCCTTCCTCGGCGAACACACGCATCGCTGTGCGTAGCACGACATCTCGGTTACGGCGGGCGTCGGCGCGCCCAGCGGGTGTCGCGCTCGGTGCTGCTTCCATGTCACGTAATCCTTGTCCACGGTGGCGAAGCGGGTGGAGCATTCCGGATTGCATCCGCATCCTCCACTATTTACGGAGAGGGCACCATGGCCACCGCGATATCCAACAATCCTGACTCCCCGATCCTCGTGACCGGCGCCACCGGCAAGCAGGGCGGCGTCACCGCCCGGCGGTTGCTCGCCGAGGGCCGGCCGGTGCGCGTTCTGGTGCGTGACCCGGCCGCGCCCGCCGCCGTCGCGCTGGCGGCCGCGGGCGCCCAGCTCGTGCGGGGAGACTTCGACGATCCGGCGAGCCTGCCGCCCGCGCTTGACGGCGCCGCCGCCGTGTTCGGCATACCGCCCGTGGCCTACGGGCCGGCCGGACCCGAAACGGAACTCGAAGCGGCCCGCGGCCGGGTGCTGATCGACGCCGCGGCCGCGGCGGGCATCGAGCAGGTCGTGTTCAGCACCGTGGCCTCGGCATCGACCGCGTCAAAGGGTTCAGAGGGAAAGGTACTGATCGAGAGGTATCTGTTCGACCACATCGCCCTTCCCACCGTGCTTCGCCCGGTGCGGTTCATGACCAACTATCTCGCCGTCGGAGCGATCGGCATCGACGGCATCTCCGACGGCGTCCATCGGCACCTGTTCCATCCGCACGCGCCCATGCAGATCATCGCGCTGGAGGACATCGCGGAGTTCGCCGTGCTCGCGTTCGCGGACCCGGCCCGGTTCGCCGGACGCACCCTGGAACTGGCCGGTGACCAACCGACCCCGGTCGAGGCGGCCGCCGCGATCAGCGAGGCGACCGGCATCCCGATCCGGTACGAGCAACTCACCGACGACGAGGTCGCCGCCCTCGGCCCGGATATCGCCGAGATCAAGAGGCGCTGGGCGGCCGGGGACCGCTGGCACGCCGACATCGAGGCGCTGCGCGTCATCCACCCGGGTATGCGCACCCTCGCGGACTGGCTCGCCGAATCCGGCGCCGCCGCCATCCGCGCCCGTCTCACCACTCCCTGACCGCGACACGATCGCCGCTGTCGGATCGTGGCAACGTGCGTCCCCTGACCGGCGGCGGTTTGGTGTGATCGGCCAGAGCGGCACGCCGACGCCAGCAGTAGCCTGGCCCTGTGCTGCGGCGGACGACCACGGTGGCCGGTCTCGACTCGCCGGGAACGCTGGCTGAGCTGCTCGACCACCACGACTACCTGACCGACGACGGGCTGGCGACGGCCGCGTTCCTCGCCGTGCGGATGGGCCGCCCGCTCTTCCTGGAGGGCGAGGCGGGTGTGGGAAAGACCGAGCTGGCCAAGACTCTGTCGGCCATCCTCGGCGCTCCGCTGATCCGGCTGCAGTGCTACGAGGGGCTCGACGCGGCCCAGGCGCTGTACGACTGGGACTTCGCCCGGCAACTCCTCCATCTGAAGGCCGCCGAGGCGACGGGCGCGACCGACGCCAGGGCCCTCGAAGGTGAGATCTACGACCGGCGGTTCCTGATCGCCCGGCCGCTGCTGAAGGCCGTGGAGACACAGCCGAGCGTGCTGCTGGTGGACGAGATCGACCGGGCGGACGACGAGTTCGAGGCGTTCCTCCTGGAGGTTCTGTCGGACTTCACGATCTCCATCCCCGAGCTGGGGACGATCCGCGCCGAGTCGCCTCCCGTCGTGGTCGTCACCAGCAACCGGACCAGGGAGGTGCACGACGCGCTCAAGCGCCGCTGCATCTACCACTGGCTGGAACATCCGGATTTCGACCGGGAGGTGGCCATCCTGCTCAGGCGCCTTCCGGGCTGTGCCGAGCGGCTCGCCGCCGAGGTGGCGGGGGCGGCGGCCCGGTTGCGGGCGGCCGGCCTGGTCAAGCCGCCGGGCGTCGCCGAGACGCTCGACTGGGCCCGGGCGCTGACCACGCTGGGCGCCGTACGGCTGGACCCCGAGCTGGCCGCCGTCACGCTCGGAGCGGTGTTGAAGTATCGCGAGGACCAGGACGCCGTACGGACCCAGGGCCTGCGGACCCTGCTCGGCGCCGCGCCCGGGTCTACGGGCGGGCCCACGCCAGGGTCCACGGCAGGGTCCACGGCAGACCCCGCGCCCGGGGGCACGCGCCATGCCTGAGCCTCCCGGCGCCATGGGCGCGCCCCCGGCGGCGGACGGCCACCCGGCTGAGGGGAACACGGCGGAGGGGAACACGGCGGAGGGACACGCGGCTGACCGGCGCGACGCCACGGCGGTCATGACGGGGTTCGTCCGGACGCTCCGGGCGGCCGGGGTGAACGCCGGTCACCAGCGCGCGCAGAGCTTCCTGACCGCGCTCGGCCTGCTCGACCCGGCCGTGCGCCGGGACGTCTACTGGGCGGGCCGCCTCACGCTGTGCGCCGGGCCTGACGACATCGCACGCTATGACCGGTGCTTCGCCGCCTACTTCTCCGGGGAGCCGTACGGGTCGCGCCGCAGGAGCGCGAGTGCCGTCGTGACATGGCACACCGGAGCGCCGTACGGCTCCCGCGACGGAGAGGGGACAGCCGACGGGAGCGCGCCGCCGGCGACCGCGAGCCGGGTGGAGATACTGCGCCACCGCGACGTCGCCCGGATGAGCGAGGCGGAACGCCGGGAGGTGGGCCGGTTGCTGGCGATGCTCGAAGGGACGCGGGAGCGCCGCCGGTCGCGGCGTCACCGCCCGTCCACGCGGGGAACGCTCGACGGGCGCCGCACGGTGCGCGAGGCCGTGCGGCACGGCGGGGAGCCCGCGCGGCTGCGGCTGCGGGCGCACCGCGACCGGCCGCGCCGGGTGGTGATGGTGGTGGACGTGAGCGGGTCGATGGCCGCCTACGCGGACGTGATGCTGCGCTTCGCCCACGCGCTGGCGCGGGCCGAGCCGAGGGCGACCGAGGTGTTCAGCGCGGGCACCCGCCTCACCCGGATCACCGCGGAGCTGCGCCACCGCGACCCGGACGAGGCCATGAGGGCCTGCTCGGCCGTGATCCCGGACTGGAGCGGCGGCACCCGGCTGGGGGAGGAGCTGCGAGAACTGCTTCGGCTGCCCGACCCGCGCGGCGCGGTGGTGGTGATCGCCTCGGACGGCTGGGAACGGGGGCCGGCCGAACCGCTGGGCGTACAGATGGCGCGTCTGTCGCGGATCGCCCATCGGATCGTCTGGGCGAACCCGCACAAGGGCGACCCCGCGTACCGCCCGCTGACGGCGGGGATCCGGGCGGCGCTGCCGTACGTCGACGACTTCGTCGCCGGGCACAGCCTGGCGGCGCTCGAAGAACTGGCGGTCCTGCTGTCGGAGCGCCGGCCGGAGCGGCGAACGACGGGGGGAGGGCAGGCCCATGCGTGACGTCCTGGGACAGATCACGCGCTGGTGGGAGTCGGGGGAGCGGTTCGGGCTCGCCACCGTGGTCGCCACGTTCAGCAGCGCGCCCCGGCCACCGGGCGCGTCGATGGCCGTGCTCGGGGACGAGGCCGTGGGCAGCGTCTCCGGCGGGTGCGTCGAGGGCGCCGTCTACGACCTCGCCCAGGAGGTTGTGGCGGCGGGCGAGCCGGTGCTCCAGCGGTACGGCGTGAGCGACGACGAGGCGTTCTCCGTCGGTCTGACCTGCGGCGGGATCATCGACGTCTTCGTCGAGCCGGTCTCGCGGGAGAGCTACCCCGAGCTGGGCGAGATCGCGGCCTCCGTCGCCCGCCGGGAACCGGTCGCGGTGGCGACGATCCTGGCCGGTCCGGGACGCGCCGGGGCCCGCCGGGTGATCTGGGCCGGTCGCGCGACCGGTTCGCTCGGCCCGGCGCGGCTCGACGACGCGGTGGACGACGACGCCCGCGGGATGCTCGCCCAGGGGACGACCGGCGTCCTCAGGTACGGCCCCGAGGGCGAGAGGCGGCTCGACGACCTGCGGGTCTTCGTCCAATCCTTCGCGCCGTCCCCGCGCATGCTCGTCTTCGGCGCCATCGACTTCGCCGCGGCGGTCGCCCGGATCGGCAAGTTCCTGGGCTACCATGTGGTCGTCTGCGACGCCCGGCCGGTGTTCGCCACGTCCAGGCGCTTCCCCGAGGCCGACGAGGTGGTGGTGCGGTGGCCGCACGACTACCTGTCGGAGGCGCGGGTCGACGCGCGGACCGTGATCTGCGTGCTCACCCACGACCCGAAGTTCGACGTGCCGCTGCTTGAGGTGGCCCTGCGCACCCCCGCGGCGTACGTGGGGGCGATGGGGTCGCGGCGCACGCACGAGGACCGGCTGGCCCGGCTGCGCGAGGCCGGGCTGCCGGAGGAGACACTCGCCCGGCTGCGCTCCCCGATCGGGCTCGACCTCGGCGCGCGTACGCCGGAGGAGACCGCGGTGTCGATCGCGGCCGAGCTGATCAAGCTGCGCTGGGGCGGCAGCGGCCGGCCGCTGACCGAGACGGCCGGCCGTATCCACGGCGACCGGCCGGCCGCGGAGCCCCGGTGACCGGCCCCGGCGGCGGAGTCGCCGGGCTGCTGCTCGCGGCGGGCGGCGGCAGCCGCTTCGGCGGCCCCAAGGCCGTCGCCGAGCTGGCGGGCGAGCGGCTGGTCGACCGCGGCGTCCGGCTGCTCGCGTCCGGCGGCTGCGCCCCCGTCGTGGTCGTGCTGGGTGCGGCGATGGTCCCGGTCGAGGGGGCCGTCGTGGTGGCGAACCCGGGCTGGGCGGCCGGCATGGGCTCGTCGCTGCGCGCGGGACTGCGCGCGCTGCCCGGTTCGGCCCGCGCCGTGGTCGTGGCCCTCGCCGACCAGCCGCTCGTCCGGCCCCCCGCCGTACGGCGGCTGATCGAGGCGTTCGCGTCCGGCGCCACCGTGGCGGTCGCCACGTACGGCGGGGCGCCGCGCAACCCGGTGCTGCTCGCCCGCGAGCACTTCGCTGAGGTCGCCGCCCTGGCCGAGGGAGACGTGGGGGCGCGGGCGTTCCTGCGAGCCCGTCCCGAACTGCTGACCCCGGTGCCGTGCGACGACGTGGCCGACCCGGCGGACGTCGACACCCCCGAGGACCTCCGGAGACTCGGCCCGCCCTGAGCCGGTCCCGAGAGCCGGTCCCGAGAGCCGGTCCCGAGGGCCGGGGACGCTCCGGGACGCCTTGGGACCCCTCGGGACGCTTCTGTCGCGCCCGATGCCCGCCCATTATGATCAACGGGGAAAATCCGGCCGAGCGGGAGCGTGTGGTGGCAGATCTGGACCAGTTGC
Organism: Microbispora oryzae; assembly: GCF_017896165.1. Classification (GTDB taxonomy): domain Bacteria; phylum Actinomycetota; class Actinomycetes; order Streptosporangiales; family Streptosporangiaceae; genus Microbispora; species Microbispora oryzae. The sequence continues at coordinate 220,211 of NZ_JAFCNB010000001.1, read as the reverse complement.
CTGGGGGATCCGACTTCAACCGGCCCAACGTGGCCCGGATGTACGACTACTACCTGGGCGGCAAGAACCACTTCCCGGCCGACCGCGCCGCCGCCGACAAGGTCATCGAGCTGTCCAAGGGACACGTCAGGGAGGCCGTCCTGGAGAACCGGGCGTTCCTGGCCAGGGCCGTCCGCCACCTGGCCCGCGAACGGGGCATCCGGCGCTTCCTCGACCTCGGCGCCGGCCTGCCCACCCAGGGGAACGTCCACGAGATCGCGCTGGAGACCGCCCCGGACGCGCTGGTCGCCTACGTCGACAACGACCGCGTGGTGGCCTCGCACGGGCGCGCCCTGCTGGCGGGTGATCCGCGGGTGCGGTTCCTGGAGGCCGATCTGCGTCGCCCGGCGGACATCGTCGCCCTGGTCGAGCGCGAGGCGTTCCCCCTGGACCGGCCGGTCGGCGTGCTGATGGTGGCGTGCCTGCACTTCGTCCCGGACGAGGAGGACCCGGCGGGGATCGTCGCGCGGTATCGCGACCTCCTGCCCCCCGGCAGCCACATCGTGATCAGCCACGTCAGCTCCGACCCCGTGCCGGGCGCGATGGCGGCGGCCGGCGGCGTGTACAACCATGCCAACGCCCCGTTCGAGGCGCGCCGGCGCGAGGAGATCGCCCGGTTCTTCGAGGGCCTGGACATGGTGGAGCCGGGCCTGGTGCCGCTGAACGAGTGGCGTCCCGACCCGGACGCGCCGCCGTTGCGCGGCGCGTTCCTGCCGGTGCTCGGCGGCGTCGGGGTCTGTTCCTGACCCACGTCCGGGGTTGGTCCCCGCCTCGTCCGATCGTTACTCTTGGTTAAGCCAGAGACAGAACAACATTCGGTTAATGGCGGGTACGGACCATGGCGGGCGGAAGGACGAGCGGATGCGGATCGGCATGGCCCTCAGCTACTCGGGGGGTTTCAAGGAGACCGTGGCCGAGCTGGCCGACTATGAGAAGGCCGGGCTCGACATCGTGTTCGTGGCCGAGGCCTACAGTTTCGACGCGGTCAGCCAGCTGGGTTACATCGCGGCGCGCACCGAGCGCCTGGAGATCGCCTCGGGCATCCTGCCGATCTACACCCGCACTCCGGCCCTGCTCGCGATGACCGCCGCCGGGCTCGACTACGTCTCGGACGGGCGCTTCACCCTGGGCATCGGGGCCTCCGGCCCGCAGGTGATCGAGGGCTTCCACGGCCTGCCGTACACCGCCCCGCTGGGCCGGACCCGTGAGGTCGTCGAGATCTGCCGGAAGGTGTGGCGGCGCGAGCCCCTGGAGTATCGGGGCCGCCATCACACGCTGCCCCTGGAGGGCGGCACCGGCCTCGGCAAGCCGCTCAAGCTGATCAACCACCCGGTGCGGGAGCGCATCCCGATCGTGATCGCGGCCATCGGGCCCAAGAACGTCGAGCTCACGGCCGAGCTGGCGGAGGGCTGGGAGCCCATCTTCTTCATGCCCGAGAAGGCGGCCGACGTGTGGGGACCCTCGCTCGCCGCCGGGAAGGCCCGCAGGGACCCCGCGCTGGGCGAGCTCGACGTGATCGCCCAGGCCGTGCTCGCCATCGGCGACGACCTCGACGACGTGCTGGAGCTCGGCCGTCCGATGGCGGCCCTCTACATCGGCGGCATGGGCGCCAGGGGGAGGAACTTCTACAACGACCTCGCCCGGCGGTACGGCTACGAGAAGGAGGCGGCCCTGATCCAGGACCTCTACCTCGACGGCAAGAAGGACGAGGCCGCCGCGCTGGTGCCCAGGGAGCTCCTGGAGCGGATGTCGCTCGTCGGCCCGGAGGGTCACGTCAGGGAGCGGATCGCCGCCCTCCGGGAGGCCGGGGTCACCACGCTCAACGTCGCGCCGTTCGCCCGCACCCACGAGGAGCGCGTCCGGCTCGTCGAGAGGGTCCGGGAGCTGGCCGCCTGATCCCGGTCCCGCCTCCGCCGCCGCCCGCCCGGGAGGGCCGGGCGGGCCGGGATCGGGGCTGTCCGGCCGGCCCGCGCGGCACGGCGTAGAGTCCCGTCCGTGAACCACGCTCCCCGCCGCGCGAGGCTCGCCGCGGCACTCTCCGAGCACGGCGTCACGGCCGTGCTCGTCACCTGGCCCGTGAACGTGCGCTACCTCAGCGGCCTGGCCAGCTCGAACGCCGCGGTGCTGGTCACCGGCGCGGGCGAGGCCCTGCTGGCCACCGACGCCCGGTACGTCGAGACGGCCAGGCGGGTGTGCGAGGGCGTCGAGGTGATCGAGGATCGCGACGTGGCCGGGGCGCTGCTGCGGCGCGCCCGGGAGTCGGGCGGGCCGGGCCGGATCGCTGTCGAGGCCACCCACATGTCCGTCGGCGCGTTCCACGCCCTTTCGGGACAACACGCGGGAGAGTACGCGGGGGAACACGGGGGCGGGCACGTTCTCGTCCCGGTCGCCGACCTGGTCGAGACGGTCAGGGCCGTCAAGGACGAAGGGGAGATCGAGGCGCTGCGCCGGGCCTGCGCGATCACCGACGAGGCGTTCTCCCGGGTCGTCGAGCGGATCGCGCCCGGCATGACCGAGAGTGAGCTCGCCCGGCGGCTGGAGGCCGCCATGGTGGAGCTGGGCGCGGACAAACCGGCCTTCGACACGATCGTGGCCGCCGGGCCGAACGGTTCCATCCCGCACCACAGCCCGTCGGGCCGCCCGATCGAGCCGGGAGACCTCGTCACCATGGACTTCGGCGCCCTCCACGACGGCTACCACGCCGACATGACGCGTACCGTCGCCGTCGGCCGCCCCGCCGCCTGGCAGCGCGACCTCTACGACCTGGTCCGGGAGGCCCAGCGGGCGGGCCGCCACGCCGTACGACCGGGCGCGACGGCCGGGGAGGTCGACGCCGCGGCCCGCGATCTGATCGCCGCGGCCGGCCACGGAGAGCACTTCGGGCACGGCCTGGGGCACGGCGTGGGCCTGGAGATCCACGAGCTGCCGTTCCTCGGCCCCAACAGGACCGGTAGACTAGAGGATCGAGTTCCGATCACCGTCGAGCCCGGGGTTTACCTTCCGGGCATGGGCGGTGTGCGCATCGAGGACACGCTGGTGACGCGTGACGAAGGGCCGGAGCTCCTTACCCTTTCGACGAAGGAGCTGCTCGTCTTGTAGGGCGGCTGACACGGGAGACTCACGTGGCGACGACGAACGACCTGAAGAACGGACTGGTGCTGAAGCTCGACGGCGGTGAGCTGTGGGCCGTCGTGGAGTTCCAGCACGTCAAGCCCGGCAAGGGCGGCGCGTTCGTCCGCACCAAGCTGAAGAACATCCTGTCGGGGAAGGTCGTCGACAAGACCTTCAACGCCGGTGTGAAGGTCGACGTGGCGAACGTCGACAAGCGCGACATGCAGTACTCCTACCTCGACGGCGACGACTTCGTGTTCATGGACACGGAGACGTACGACATGGTCAACATCCCGCGGTCGACCGTGGGCGAGGCCGCCAACTACATGCTGGAGAACACGGTCGCGACCGTGGCGTTCAACGAGGGCAGCCCGCTCTACGTGGACCTGCCGGCCGCCGTCGAGCTGACGATCGCGCAGACCGACCCTGGGCTGCAGGGCGACCGGTCCACCGGCGGCACCAAGCCCGCCACCCTGGAGACCGGCGCTGAGATCAAGGTGCCGCTCTTCATCACGACCGGCGAGAAGGTCAAGGTCGACACCCGCAGCGGCGAGTACCTCGGTCGGGCCTGACGTGTCTGCCCGGGGGAAGGCCCGCCGCCGCGCCCTGGACATCCTCTTCGAGGCCGAGGCCAGGAGACTCAGTCCGCTGGACGTCCTGGCCGAGCGGGTGGAGCGCGCCGACCCGCCTGTCAACGAGTACACCTCCTTCCTGGTCGAGGGCGCCGTCCGGCACATCGACCGGATCGACGAGCTGATCTCGACGTACTCGGAGGGATGGACGCTCGAACGGATGCCGGCCGTGGACCGCAACGTCCTGCGGGGCGGCACCTACGAGATGCTCTGGTCCGACGAGGTGCCCGAGGGCGTCGTCATCAGCGAGTGGGTCCATCTCGCGGCCGAGCTGTCGACCGACGAGTCGCCGCAGTTCGTGAACGGCCTGCTCGCCCGGTTCAAGCAGCTCAAGCCCTCCCTGTCGCTGTGACGCCGAAGGAGGCCTGAGGTGGGTGACGCCACGCGGCAGGCCGTGGTCTGGGCGGCGTTGCGCGCGGCCCTGGCCGGGCGGTCCGCCGTCACCGGACGCGTGTCGCTCGACATCGTCGACGCGGGCGGCGGCACGGGCGGGTTCGCCGTGCCGCTCGCCAAGCTGGGTCACGCCGTGACGGTCGTCGACCCGACGCCCGACTCGCTGGCCGCGCTCGAACGCCGCGCCGCCGAGACCGGCGTGGGTGTCAAGGGGCTGCAGGGCGACGCGGCCGACCTGGCCCGCCTGCTCCCGCCCGGCAGCGCCGACCTGGTCCTGTGCCACAGCGTGCTTGAGTACGTGGAGGACCCGGCGGGCGCGCTCGGCGCCGTCGCCGGCATTCTCCGTCCCGGCGGGGCGGTGAGCGTGCTCGCGGCCAACTCGGTCGCCGTGGCCGTGCACCGTTCGCTGGCCGGCCGGTTCGACGAGGCGGGCCGGGTGTTGAGTGACCCGGCCGGGCGCTGGGGCGACCGCGACCCCACGCCCCGCAGGTTCTCGCGGGAGACGCTGACGGCGCTGCTGTCCCGGGAGGGCTTCACTCCCGGCGAGGTGCACGGCGTGCGCATCTTCGCCGGCCTCGTCCCCGGCATGCTCGCCGAGAGCGACCCGGAGGGGCTGGCCGCGCTGGAGCAGGCGGCGGCCGCGCATCCGGTCCTTCGGGACATCGCCACCCAGATCCACGTCATCGCTCACCGCTGACCAGGCCGGAGCCTGCGAATAGAACCTGCGAATAGAAACCGTGTTCGGGTAGGGTGGCGATGTGTCGCGGAACCAGCTGCTGCCCCGGGACCCGTCGCCTCGCGGGCCCGCGGACGACAGCGGCTGCCCGATCCTCCACGTCGACATGGACGCCTTCTACGCGAGCGTGGAGCTGATCGACCGGCCCGGGCTGCGCGGCACCCCGGTGATCGTCGGCGCCACCGGCGCCCGCGGCGTCGTCCTGAGCGCCACCTACGAGGCCAGGAGGTTCGGCGTCCACTCGGCCATGCCGATGACCCGGGCCCGGCGCCTCTGCCCTCAGGCGACCGTCATCCCGCCCCGCCACGACGCCTACGCCGAGGTGTCGAGGGGCGTCATGGAGATCTTCAAGTCGATCACGCCGGAGGTCGAGCCGATCGCGTCCGACGAGGCGTTCCTCGACGTCGGCGGGGCGCGGCGGCGGCTCGGCAGCCCGGTGGCGATCGCGCGGTCCATCCGCGACCAGGTGGCCGACCGATTCGGCATCACCTGCTCGGTGGGGGTGGCGAGCAGCAAGTTCGTCGCCAAGCTGGCCTCCCGCGAGTGCAAGCCCGACGGGTTGCTGGTCGTCCCGGCCGACCGGGTCGTGGAGTTTCTCCACCCGCTGCCGGTCGCCGCCCTGTGGGGAGTGGGCGAGCGGACCGAGCAGGCGCTCGTCCGGCTCGGCATCCGCACCGTGGGTGATCTCGCCCACGTACCGGTGGCGACGCTCCAGCGGGAGTTCGGCGCGGTGGGCGCCCACCTGGCCGCCCTGGCGTGGGGCCGCGACGAGCGCCGCGTGGTCCCGCACACCCCCGACAAGAGCATCGGCAACGAGGAGACGTTCCCCCACGACGTCGACGACCCCGAGACGATCACACGTGAGCTGCTCCGGCTGTCCGAGCGGGTCGCCGCCCGGCTCAGGGCCGCCGGCCATGTCGGCCGGACCGTCAGCGTGAAGCTGCGCCGCTCCGACTTCACCACGATCACCCGGTCGAGGACGCTGCGCGAGGCGACCGACGTCGCGAAGGAGATTTACGACACATCTCGCGAGCTGTTCGAGGCGGCCGGTCTCGACCGGGTGCGCCTCCGGTTGGTCGGCGTCCGCGTGGAAAATCTCAGCCCGGCGGCCACCGCCACCCGGCAACTCGGTCTCGGCGATCGGGAAACGGGCTGGCGGGAGGCCGAGCAGGCCATGGACCGGGCGGTCCGGAGGTTCGGCCCGGACGCTGTGGTACCGGGCTCGCTCGTTCGGCGTCCGTTTGGTCCAATGGATCCATGACGTCACCTCCGGTTTGGACCGCGTTGGACGTTTTCTTTCGCCTACGTCTACAGCCTCGTATTCTGGGGATAACCGACCGCGAGGTTCGGACATCCCGTGTCGTCCGTTGCCGTCTTCCCCTCAATGGGGCCGTCCTTGGGAGGCGCCGTGCCGCTCTCTGAGCACGAGCAGCGCTTGCTCGACCAGATCGAGCAGGCCCTCTACGCCGAGGACCCGAAGTGGGCCAATACCGTCCGGATCAGCAACCCGCGCAGCCACTACAAACGCCGTCTGGTGAAGGCCTCCATCGGCTTCGCCCTCGGCGTGATCCTGCTGATGGTGGGCGTCATCACGAACCCGGTCCTCGGTGTCGCCGGATTCGTGGTCATGCTGGTCACCTGCCTGTGGGGCCTGTCGAGCTGGAAGAGAATGAACGGATTCGGCGAGTCGTCCGCGCGACCCGCCGCCGCCCGGGGCCGCCGCCCGCAGCGTCAGACGTTCATGGAGCGGATGGAGGAGCGCTGGCGCCGTAGGCACGACGAGCGCTGACCGCGCGGCCGCCCCCTCCGGCGGCCAGCGGCTCAGCGGCGCGGGCCGGACGACACCCGCATCCTCACCTCCGAGCACCTTCCGTCCGTCCGGCGGGCCCCTCCACGGTGGATGTGTTCCCCGCGTTGTTCACAGTGGATCCGGTCAGAGCAGATCCGTTGCGAGCAGATCCATCCAGCGCAGATCCATCCAGCGCAGATCGATTCAGGGCGGGCCCGCCGGCGGCGGACCGGCGGGCCGGCCACAGGCGAAGACCCTCCAGCCGGTCGAAGAGATCGAGCCCCCGTTCCCCCGCGGCCCCGATCCGCAGCAGCGTCGACATCGGGGCGATCACCGCGCCGATCCGGCGTGCCCGCGACACGCCTGCCGCGAGCCCGCGCCTGACCCCGGCGAGATCGGCCGGGACCGGGCCGTCGGCCGCCGGCGACGCGGCGTACCTGAGCCGCTCCTCCGCCGTGACGATCCGCGTCAGCGAGGCCGCCGTCCGCGCGTCGAGCTCGTAACGCTCCGTGAGGCGCCGCCCCAGCGCCCGGGGGCTCTCCTCTGGGCGGCGAGCCATCCCGAAGTCGGTGAGCGTGTCGCACAGTTCCCGCCACGCCGCCTCCGTGCCGGAGGAGCCCCGGCTCACCAGGCGGCGCCGCCGCACCCTGGTCAGCAGCCGCGCCACGCCGGGCACCAGGGCCAGCAGTAGAACGGCGGCCGCCCCGATGCCCACCTTGGCGGCGACCGTCAGCCCGGGGTCGGCGACGACGGGCACCGCGCCGAGATCACGGTCGAACGCGCGGGAGTCACGCCTGGCCGACCGGGCCGCGTCGGCCGAATCGTCCGACGTGGACGTGGCCTCCGGCGTCGGGCCCGCGGTGGGGGAGGCCGTCCGCACGACGGGCAGGGAGTAGGCCGGCGCCTGGGCCGTGCCCTGGCCCGCCGCGCCGGAGGGGGTCGGCTCGAACCGCAGCCACCCCACCCCCTCGAAGTACAGCTCGGGCCAGGCGTGGGCGTCGTGGGTGCGCACCGTCCAGACATCGCCGATCTTGGTGCCGCCGGTGTAGCCGATGGCCACCCGGGCCGGGATCCCGAGCATCCGGGCCATCGCGGCCATCGCGCTGGCGAACTGCTCGCAGTAACCGCTGCGGGTCTGGAGCACGAAACGCGCCAGCGCCCGGGCGCCGGACCCCGACGCGTCCAGGCTGTAGGTGAAGCCGCCCGTCTTGGTGAACCACTCCTGCAGCTTCACCGCCTTCTCGTACGGTGAGGAGGCTCCTTCGGCGACCCGCCGCGCGAGGGCCTCGACCCGGGGGTCGAGCGCGTCGGGCAGATCGAGGAAGCGCCGCTCGCCGTCCGGCCGGGGCGGCGACGCGGTGAGCTGCTCCGGCGTGAGCCGCGGTTCCTTCGTGACGACCCGGTATTCGAGCCCGGCCGCCTCGTCCTGGGTGGAGAAGACCACCAGGGTCGACTGGTCCGCCCGCCAGTCGCCGTCCACCTGGATGCGCTCGGGCGGATACGGCAACGGCAGGAAGCGGAGCGGCCCGACGTCGTCGCTGATGCTGATCGTGGTCTGGGCCCAGCCGGCCGGGGCCGAGACGGACAGGCCCGGCGGCGGTGGCAGCGGCCCCTCGGACACGCGGTCCTGAGGACGGCCGCGCAGGCCGCTCGACGTCCACTTCACCCCGTCGAAGACGTCCAGCGAGTAGATCCGCAGGTAGCGGGGCTGATCGTCGCTCGAGGAGTAGGTGAGCACCGTGGCGTTGCTCTGCTGGCTCAGCTCCCCGCTCAGCTTGGCGATGGCGTCCGGGATGCCGATGTTGCGGCTACCGCCGCCCAGGCCGTTGCCGACGCCGAACTGGAAGAGAGGTGCGGGCGACAGCGCGGGCAGCAGGGCGGGCACCAGGATGGCCAGGGCGATCGCGCCCACCCCTATGCGCTTGCCCGACAGGGCGAGCCGCCCGGTGTCGGGCCTCGGCGCCGTTTTCCCCGTGCTCCTGGACCGCCGCACCACGACGGCGCTGCCCCAGCGGCTCAGCCGCTCACGGCCGTCGGCCACCAGCAGCCCGGTGTAACCGGACGCCGCGAGCACGAACGCGATCCAGCCGATCGCCTCGGTCAGCACGGCCGCCGGCACGGTGAACAGCGCCAGCAGCGGGAGACCGGCGAGCGCGGCGCGCCGCAGCCGTACCGCGCACAGGTCGGCGAGCAGGGCGATCAGCCCGACGCCGATCACCGTCAGGAGCACGATCCCGTCGTGCGTGGGAACGGGCGCGGCGTACCGCTGGATGTCGTCGAAACCGCTGCCGATCAGGGCGGCCAGCCGGGCGACGGAGCCCGGCGTGGGGATGAACCACAGCCACGCGTCCGACGCGGCGAAGGCGGCCGTCACGTAGGCCAGCAGCGCGAACGGCATGACGACGGTCGCCACCCAGGCCGGCGCGGCCAGGCGAGTCGCCGCCGTCCCCACCAGGGTGGTCACCAGGATCGCGCCCATGCTCGCCCACAACCAGGCGCCCCCGTCGAAGAGGGGGTAGAGCGTCGTCGTGACCGCCGCGGTGGCGAGCCCCGCGGCAACCGGCAGTCTCATCGCATTCCTCGTTCCCTCACGCCGCGCCTCGTCGGCGTCTCGTCGGCGTCTCGGCGTCCGGCCCGCGCGGCCGGGGGACGCCCCGGGCGCGGGCCGCTCATGCCGCCGTCCTCCGGTACGCGGCCTCCGGCCACACGCTCGCCAGCGAGACGCCGGGGGAGAGCGAGAGCACCCGCCAGCCGCTCCCGGTCAGGGCCGTCCGAGCAGCCTCGGCCGAGTCGTCGGGGAAACCGTCCCAGCCGGCCACGTCGAGCAGCACGGCGACGCCGTTCACGCCCGTCCGCCTCAGCTGGGCCAGCGCCTGCGCGTCCGCCGCGTCAAGCGCCCCGAGGACCGCGATGACCAGCCCCTCGCCACCGCCCTGACGCAGGGCCGCGACGCCGTGATCCAGCGACCGGGCCCCGCTCTGCCGTACGACGGCGAGGGTGTCGAGCAGTGACCAGGTCTGCCCGTCGTCGGACAGGTGCCGCGGGCCCTGGTCGGTGACCAGGCGGAGCCCCAGCCCCTCGTGGGCCAGGTGGACGCCGATGGATGCCGCCGCGGACACCGCGACCTCGAACGACGAGCGCGGGCCCGTGCCGCGATGGGCGTGCGCGCGGGTGTCCAGCAGGAGCGCCCCCCGGCTCTGCCACTGCTGCTCCTCGCGGCGCACCATCAGCTCGCCGTGCCTGGCGGTGGACCGCCAGTGCACCCGGCGCAGGTCGTCTCCCTGCCGGTACTCGCGCGGCGCCACGTCGTCGTCGCCCGCCGCGGCCACCGACCGCGTACGGCTCTCGCCGCCGCCCGCCCACTCCCCGGACAGCCGTACCGGAGGCAGCGGCACCACCTCGGGGACGACCACGAGAGTGTCGGTGATCGTGAACGACCTGGTCAGTTCGACCAGGCCGAAGGGGTCGGCGATCCGCACCGAGAGCGGCCCGATGGGGAAGCGGCCGCGCAGCTCCGAGCGCACCGTGTAGTCGATCTCCCGGACGCCGCGCGCCTCGACCGAGTCGAGGACGAACCGGGGCCGCGCGCCCAGCGTGTACCGCATGGTGTCCTCGACCAGCAGCAGCCCGGTGGGCAGGCGGGTGATGTTCTCCAGCCGGAGTGTCACCGTGCTCTCGTCGCCGACCTCCACCCTCGCCGGGTCGAGCCGCCGGGCGCAGCTCAGCCGGTAGCGCGTCCTGGCGACGACGACCGACGCGATGACCGGCAGGGCGATGATCAGCACCGCCACCCGCAGCAGGTCGCTCTCGCCGAGGAGAACGGCGCACAGCAGCGCGGCCACCCCGGACGCGACGAACGAGCGGCCCCGGGCGGTCAGCGCCTTGAACCCCGTCATGGGTCCTCCGTCACCTGGCTTCCGGGACCGGGACGCGGCCCACCAGCTCGGTGACGACCTGTTCCGGATGGCGCCGCTGTCCCTGCGCCTCAAGGCTGGGCAGCAGCCGGTGCGCGAGGACGGGGAGGGCCATCTCCTGCAGGTCGTCGGGGATCACGTAGTCGCGGCCGGACAGCGCGGCGTGGGCGCGGGCGCTCCGCACGAGGTGCAGGGTCGCCCGGGGGGACGCGCCGAGCCGCAGGTCGGGATTGTGCCGGGTGGCCGCGACCAGGTCGACGGCGTAGCGCTTCACCGGCTGCGACACGTAGACGGTCCGGACGGCCTGGATGAGGGCGCGCACCTCGGCGGTGGTCGCCACGGGCTCCAGCTTGAGCAGCGGCTGGGAGGCGCCGTGCACGTCGAGCATCTCCAGCTCGGCGGCGGGCTCGGGGTAGCCCATGGCGATCCGCGCGGTGAAACGGTCGCGCTGCGCCTCGGGGAGGGGATAGGTGCCCTCCATCTCGATCGGGTTCTGGGTGGCGATGACCATGAACGGCGTGTCGAGCGGGTAGGTGAGGCCGTCCACCGTCACCTGGTGCTCCTCCATGCACTCCAGCAGCGCCGACTGGGTCTTCGGGGAGGCCCGGTTGATCTCATCGCCGACCACGATGTTCGCGAAGATCGGCCCGGGCTTGAACTCGAACTCCCTGGTCTGCTGGTTGTACGCACTCACCCCGGTCACGTCGCTGGGCAGCAGGTCGGGAGTGAACTGGACGCGCTTGACCGGGCAGTCGATCGAGCGGGCGAGCGCCTTGGCCAGCATGGTCTTGCCCACGCCCGGCACGTCCTCGATGAGAAGGTGTCCCTCGGCGAGGAGGACGGTGAGGGTCAGCCGGACGACCTCGCCCTTGCCCTCGATCACAGATTCGATCGCGGCGCGGATCCGGTGTGCCGTGTCGACCAGATCTTCGAGACGGGGTTCCGTATCGGTGACGTCGGGGGTTGCTGCCACCAGGCCTCCATGAGGGTGCGCCCCCGAGAATGGGGCGTTATACGGTGTTATTTCCATTCGGTGTGACGACCCTATGTCTCCTTGGGTTCTCCGGGCGAGTTTGGCCAGTAAACAGACGAGCTGCCCACAGTGTTGTGCGATGTGTTCTCCGTCACGTCGCCCGTTCGTGGGAATCCCGTGACAAACGCACGGTCCACTTTCCTCCACCGCGCTCCGCGCGGTCCCGCAAATGGCTTACCGGATCCCATTGCCGTTGTCCCCTTGGGTGCCGACACGCCCGTGCCCCCGGGGGCGCCCCCCGGCGCCCCCCACTCCGCACCACCCCAATTCACCTGCGGAAACGCGCGGAAAATGCGATGCCGACACGGTCAGAATCGGTTGACGGTGGAGAGAAGTGGAGTATGGTGGTGCGCAGTGGAGGGCAGGGGCTACAGAGCTGAGCGCTCCGCAAGGCACGGGAGGTGGGTCAGCTGTTCCTCGGCACCCACCATCCACGCCTGGACGACAAAGGACGGCTGTTCCTGCCGGCGAAGTATCGCGAGGAGCTGGCGGAGGGTCTGGTGATCACCAAAGGCCAGGAGCGCTGCCTCTACGTCTTCCCCGTAGAGGAGTTCCAGCGCATCACCGAAGCCCTGCGCACCGCCCCGGTCACGGCCAAGGCGGTCCGCGATTACAGTCGCGTCCTGTTCGCCGGCGCCTCCGACGAGTCGCCGGACAAACAGGGGCGTATCACGATTCCCCAGAGCCTCAGACGCTACGCGGGCCTGGAACGTGACTGCGTCGTCATCGGCGCCAACAGCCGCCTTGAGATATGGGACGCGCAGTCCTGGGACGCCTACCTGGCGGATCAGGAGCAGGCGTTCTCCGACCTGTCGGAGGAGGTGCTGCCCGGGATCCTGTAGACCGTTCATCCATTCTGATTCGAATGACCCGTCGGTGACGTTCGGCGAGGTCTCCACCCGCTCCCATGTGGCAGCTGATGCACCTTCCCCGGTGTCAGACGCCACGGCCAGGCGACGCGGATGGGGACCTGGCCGGGCGGGTCGGCCCCCCGAGGGGCCGGCATTGGGTGGGGACCCGTTAGATAGTCACCGTCGGCAGCCGCGCATCCGCGAGCACAGAAGCGGCGATATGGGGGTTGGAAGCGTTGTCGCATGATCCCGCGCAGTCGGGCGGTCACGTCCCGGTCATGCTCGGCCGTGTGCTGGAGCTGCTCGCTCCGGCGCTGACGGGGCCGAGCCCGGTCGTGGTCGACGCCAACCTCGGTCTCGGCGGGCACGCCGAGGCTCTCCTCGCGGCTCACCCCACCCTGCATCTCGTCGGAATCGACCGTGACCCCACCGCCATCGAGCGGTCCACCCGCCGTCTCGCGCCGTACGCGGACAGGGTGACCCTCGTGCGGGCGGTCTCCGACGAGCTCGCCGACGTTCTCGACCGGGCCGGCCACCCCACGATCGACGCCGCCCTGTTCGACCTCGGCGTTTCCTCTCCCCAGCTCGACGAGGCCGAACGCGGCTTCGCGTACTCCTACGACGCCCCCCTCGACATGCGGATGGACCGCGACCAGGAGCTCACCGCCGAACACGTGGTGAACACCTACTCGGTCGCGGAGATCGCCCGCGTCCTGCGCGACTACGGCGAGGAGCGATTCGCTGCGCGGATCGCGAGCTTCATCGCCCGTGAGCGCGCCACGGACCCCATCACCACGACCAAACGGCTCGCCGAGCTCGTGCGGGCGGCAATCCCCGCCGCCACCAGACGCACCGGCGGCAACCCGGCCAAGAGAACGTTCCAGGCCCTGCGCATCGAGGTGAACGGCGAGCTGACCGCGCTGGAGCGCGCGCTGCCCGCGGCCCTCGACGCGCTCGCCGTCGGCGGCCGCGTGGTCGTGCTCGCCTATCACTCACTGGAGGACCGGCTCACCAAGCAGGTCCTCGTCGCGCGGACCAGGGACACGAGCCCCCCCGGGCTCCCCGTCCCTCTGGAGGCCCACCAGCCCCGGTTCCGCCTACTGACGAGGGGAGCAGAGCTCCCGGACGACGAGGAGGTGGCCCGCAACCCGCGAGCCGCCTCGGCCCGGTTGCGGGCAGCAGAGAGGATCCGCAAGGGATGAGGACAGAACAGGAGAGCAGGAGGACGGCCACCCGCGGGGGCGCGGGCACGGCCGGCGTCCCGCGTACGCCGGTCTCGGCGCGCTCCGCCTCGGCCCAATCAACTACGGCCCAATCAATTACGGCCAAACCGGCTACGGCCAAACCGGCCGCGGCACGGCAGGCGACGGCCCAGTCGGCCCCGGCGCGGTCGGCTACAGCCCAATCGGCCCCGGCGCAGCCTGCTCCGGCCCGTCCGGCCCCGGCGCGGCCGAGGAGACCCGCCCGGCCGGTCGTCCCGCCCGGCTCCGGTGCTGGTGCCGGCCCGGTGGCCGCCACGGCGGCGCGGGTGGCGGCGGCCCGGCGGCCCCTGCGTTCGTTCCACCGGCCGGCGCGCGCTCCGTTCGTGCTGGTCGTCGTGGGCCTGATGTGCGGTGGTCTGGTCACGCTGCTGCTGCTCAACACCGTCCTGGCCAAGGACTCCTTCAAGCTGAGCGACCTCCGGTCGAGCATCGACGAGCTGCACCAGCAGGCTGCCGCTCAGGAGAATCAGCTGCGGGTGTGGAACCAGCCCGGCGCGCTCGACGAGGCGGCCAGGCAGTACCAGCTCAGGGCGGACACCTCGGCGCCCGAGTTCGTCACGACCGGTCCCACCGGCGGCGAGAGCGGCCAGGGCGGCGAGGGCGGCGAGGGCACGGTCCGGTGAGGGACGGCGGCCGGAACCCAGGTCCCGGCCGCGGCGGTCCCGTCGGTCGAGGCGGCCAGGGTCCGGGCGGCGGCAAGCGGAGCCCGGGATCGCCGGGCAGGTCCGCCCGGCAGGACGGGCCGCCGCGGCCTGGGCGGCCCGACCGCCCCCTCCCGCCCGATCGTCCTGTCCCGCCGGGCCGCGACGAGGCCGGGCGCGGACGCGACACCCCGCCGTTCCCGTCCGCGGGCAGGCCGCGACCGGCGGGCGGGTCTCAGGCAGGCGGGTCACAGGCGCGAGGGTCCGGCACCGACGGTTCACAGCCCACCGGGTCCAGGGGAGCCGGTTCCAAGGGCACGGGCTCTGCGGCAGGGGGGTCGAAGGCCGCGGGGTCCAAGGGCGCCGGCTCCAAAGCCGGCAATGGGGCCGCGCCGAAGGCCAGGCGGCCCGGTGGACCTGCTGAACGTGGCGCTGCCGAACGTGGCGCTGCCGAACGTGGCCGGGCTGAGCGCGTTCCAGGCCGGCCGAAGGGCGCGGCGGGCACAGGAGGGCCGAAGGGCACGGGAGGCCCCAAGGGGGCGGGAGGTCCGAAGAACGCGGGGGGTCCGGGAGGGCCCCGCGATCCCCGCGATCCCCGCGATCCCCGCGATCCCCGCGATCCCCGGCGGCCCGCCCGGCCCGCGGTTCCGCCGCGGCCGCCCGCCGTCCTGCGGCTGGGTAATCCGGCGCGGCGGCTGAACGCCGCGCTGATCGCCATGGCCTTCGTGCTGTCACTGTTCGCCGGGCGGCTCGTGCAGCTCCAGGGGCTCGATTCGAAGGTGCTCCAGGCGCGCGCGGCCAAATATCGCGTGCAGCCGGAGGTGCTGCCGGCCAGGCGCGGCTCGATCACCGACATAGGCGGGCACGAGCTGGCCGTGACGGTCGACGCCCGGGAGATCTACCTCGACCCCAAGGACGTCGACCCGGCCAAGCGGTCGCAGGTCGCGGCGATGCTGACGGAGCAGCTGAACAAGCCCAGGCAGGAGATCGACGCCACGCTGGCCAAGACGAACCTGCGGTACGTCCCGATCTCCCGGGACGTCGACCCGTTGCGCGCCAAGCACATCATGAGCTTCGGGTTCAAGGGTGTGGGCGCCAAGCAGACCTACCGGCGGCTGTACCCCGGAGGGACGCTGGGGGGCAACCTGCTCGGCTTCGTCGGGGTGGACGGCAACGGGCTCGAGGGCCTGGAGAGCGCGTACAACAAGGTCCTCGCGGGCCGCGACGGCAAGCAGAGCATCGAGATCGGCAGGGAGGGCCAGCGCATCCCGATGACCCGCAGCACGCGCGAGACCCCGGTGCCGGGACGTGACGTGCGCCTGACGATCAACCGGGACGTCCAGTGGGCGGCCGAGCAGGCCATCGCCAGGCAGGTGCAGGCGACCAGGGCGCGCAGCGGCAGCGTGATCGTCCTGGACGTGCGCACGGGGCAGATCGTCGCGATGGCCAACGCGCCCCAGATCGACCTCAACGAGTGGCAGGACGCGCCGGTCGAGGACCGCGCCAACCGGGCCGTCTCCGAGATCTTCGAGCCGGGCAGCACGAACAAGGTCATCACCGCCGCCGCGGCGATGGAGGCCGGCGCCGTGACCCCGACGACCGTGCTGCGGGTGCCCGACCACATCCAGTGCGCCGACCGGACCATCAAGGACGCCGAGCCGCACAAGGTGGAGTCGCTGACCTTCACCGGCGTGATCGCGGAGTCGAGCAACGTCGGTACGATCATGGCGGCGCAGAGCCTGCCGAGCCAGCGGCTGTACGACATGTTCCGGGCCTTCGGCTTCGGTTCGGGCAGCGGCTCCGGGCTTCCCGGAGAACAGGACGGCCTGCTCCCCGCGTGGCAGGACTGGTCGGGCAGCCAGCGCTGTACGATCGCCTACGGCCAGGGCATCTCGGTCACCGCCCTGCAGATGGCCAGCGTCTACCAGACGATCGCCAACGGAGGAGTGCGGGTGACCCCCACGATCGTCGCGGGCACCACCGACGAGCACGGCAGGCTCGTGCCGTCGCCGGCGCCCGGGAAGACGCGGGTGATCAGCGAGCTGACGGCGCGGAGGATCGCGCAGATGCTGGAGGCCGCCGTCGGCAACGACGGAACCGGCACGGCCGCATCCATCTCGGGCTACCGGGTCGCCGGAAAGACCGGCACCGCCATGCGGTACGACGAGAAGTGCGGGGGATACTGCGGATACACGGCCACGTTCGTCGGCTTCACGCCGGCGGACGCGCCCCGGCTGGTGGTGCTGGCCGTGATCCAGGATCCCAAGAAAGGCCACTTCGGCGGCATGGTCGCCGCCCCGGTGTTCAAGGACGTCATGACATTCGCGTTGAAGAGCAGGAAGATCCCGCCTACGGGTACGAAGGCGCCCCGGGTCGACCTTCGCACCCGAGGGTGACGGGGAAAGGTACGCTCTCCGCCGTGCGTCCCCCGTCCTCCATGCGACCCGCCGCCGTCCCCGCGCGCCCGCTGTCCGGGCTCACGGCGCTGCTCGGCGCGGCCTCGTCCGTCCCCTCACCCGGCGCCCGGGTGGTCAGGGGAGCCGTCACCGGCGTCACCATCGACTCCCGCCAGGTGCGGCGCGGCGATCTCTACGTGGCCATGCCCGGCGCCCGCGCGCACGGCGCCGAATTCGCCCGCGACGCGCTGGCGGCGGGCGCGGCCGCGATCCTCACCGACGGTCAGGGCCGCGACCTGGCCGCGGCCACCGGCCTGCCCGTGGTCGTGGTCGACGACCCGCGGGCCGTGCTCGGCGAGGTCGCCGCCTGGGTGTACGGCAGGCCCGCGGCCGGTCTGACGCTGATCGGCGTCACCGGCACGAGCGGCAAGTCCACCTCGTCGTTCCTCCTCGAAGCGGGGCTGCGCGCGGCGGGCCACCGCACCGGCCTGGTGGGAGGCGTGGAGATCCGGGCGGGCGACCTGTGCTTCCCGGCCGTGCTCACCACCCCCGAGGCGACCGACCTGCAGGGGCTTTTCGCCCTGATGCGGGAGCAGGGGGTGACGGCCGCCGCGATGGAGGTCTCCAGTCACGCCCTCGCCCTCGGCCGCGTCGACGGCCTCTTCTACGATGTCTCGATCTTCACCAACCTGTCGCAGGACCACCTCGACTTCCACCGCGACCTCGACGACTACTTCGCGGCCAAGCGGCGCCTGTTCACCCCGGAGTTCACCCGCCTGGGTGTGGTGAACGCCGACGACGCGCACGGCCGCGAGCTCGCGGCGCTGGCCAAGATCCCCATCACGACGTTCTCCGCCGAGGGGGCGCCCGAGGCCGACTGGCGGGCCGAGCAGGTGCGGCTCGGCGGCGACGGCAGCGCGTTCCGGGTGGTGGGACCCGGGGGCGTCGAGGCCGACGCCACGGTCGGCCTGCCCGGCCCGTTCAACGTGGCCAACACGCTCGGGGTGCTCGTCGCGCTGGTGGAGGCCGGCGTCCCGCTGCAGACGGCCGTGCACGGCGTCGCGTCGTTCGCCGGGGTGCCCGGCCGGATGGAACGGGTGCCCGGCTCGGCGGATGTCCAGGTCATCGTCGACTACGCGCACAAGCCGGGAGCGGTCGAGTCCGTGCTGCGCTCGCTGCGCGCCGTGCTCGACGACAGCCCCGGAGGCCGTCTCGTCGTCGTGCTCGGCTGCGGCGGCGACCGCGACCGGGGCAAGCGGCCGCTGATGGGGGAGGCCGCGGCGCGGCTCGCCGACATCGCCGTGTTCACCAGCGACAACCCCCGCACCGAGGACCCGCTCGCGATCCTCGCCGCGATGCTGGACGGCGCTCTGGAGGTGCCCCCCTCCGAGCGGGCCCACGTGGTGGTGCAGCCGGACCGGGCGGCCGCCATCGATCTGGCGATTTCCGGCGCCACGCCCGGAGATGTGGTAATCGTGGCCGGCAAGGGACACGAGCAGGGGCAGTACGTCGGGGACGAGGTAATCCCCTTCGACGACCGCGACGTCGCCGCCCGTGCCGTGGAGAGGCGCGCGCGGGCGGCGCTCGCCGGCGAGGGGTTCCCCGATGTCTGAGCCGCCCCCGGCGCCCCGCGGCCGACCGACCAGCGCGATAGAGAGCAGGACAGACCGATGATCCCGTTGCCGTTGTCCCGGGTCGCCGAGATCACCTCCGGCGCCCTGACGGGCATGGCCGACCCCGCGACCGTGATCCGCGGCCCCGTCGTGATCGACTCCCGGCGGGCCGGGCCGGGGTCGCTCTTCGTCGCGATCAAGGGAGAGCGGGTGGACGGGCACGACTTTGCGGCGCGGGCCTGCGCGGCCGGCGCCGCCGCCGTGCTGGCCACCCGCCCGGTGGAGGCGCCCGCCGTGATCGTGAGCGACGCTCAGGCGGCGCTGGCGAGCCTCGCCGCGGCCGTGGTCGCCGACCTGCCGGACGTCACCGTCGTCGGCGTCACCGGCTCGGCGGGCAAGACCACGACGAAGGACCTGCTGGCCGGTCTCGCGGCCAGGATCGGCCCCACCGTCGCCCCCGTCGGGTCGTACAACAACGAGATCGGCCACCCGCTGACCGTGCTCAGGGCCGATGCGGCGACCCGCTACCTGGTCCTGGAGCTGAGCGCCCGCAACATCGGCCACATCGCCTACCTCGCCGGGATAGCGCCGCCGCGGATCGGGGTGGTGCTCAACGTGGGCACCGCGCACCTCGGCGTCTTCGGCGGCAAGGAGGCCATCGCCCGGGCGAAGGGCGAACTGGTCGAGGCGCTGCCCGCGGACGGGGTGGCCGTGCTCAACGCGGACGACCCCCTCGTGTCGGCGATGTCCGAGCGCACCGCGGCCCGGGTGACCACCTTCGGCCGCTCGGCCGGGGCGCACATCCGGGCGGAGGCCGAGTCCCTGGACGAGCGTGGCCGCGCGTCGTTCACGCTGCGCACTCCCTCGGGTTCCGCGCCGGTACGGCTTCGCCTGCACGGCGCCCACGCCGTCGAGAACGCGCTGGCGGCCGCCGCCGCGGCGTACGAGCTGGGGCTCCCCGTGACGACGATCGCCGAGGAGCTGTCGGGTGCCGAGCCGCGCAGCCGATGGCGCATGGAGGTCGGCGACCGCCCCGACGGGGTGATGGTGATCAACGACGCGTACAACGCGAACCCGGACTCGATGCGGGCGGCCTTCCGCAGCCTGGCCGCGATCGGCGCGGGACGGCGCAGGTTCGCCGTGATCGCCGCGCTCCGCGAGCTGGGCGAGGAGTCGGCCGCGCTCAACGAGGGCGTCGGGCGGCTCGCCGCGGGCGAGGGGCTGGAGGCGCTGATCGTGGTGGGACCGGACGCCGGTCCGATCCTGGCCGGCGCCCCGGGCGCCGTTCATGTGCCGGACGTCGAGGCGGCCGTGGCGGAACTGTCCGGCCGGCTGGCGCCGGGCGACGTCGTGCTAGTCAAGGGGCCGCGTGCGGCCGGGCTCGAGCGGGTCGCCGAGGCGATCCTCGGAGGTGACGCCCGGTGAGGAACATCCTCATCGCGGCGGCGGTATCGCTGCTGCTGTCCATGGTCGGCACCCCCCTCGCGATCCGGCTGTTCGGCCGTCGCGGCTACGGCCAGAACATCCGGGAGGAGGGGCCGTCGGGGCACTACGACAAGAAGGGCACCCCGACGATGGGCGGCACGGTGATCGTCATCGCGTCGCTGATCGGATACTTCACGGCCCACCTGACGACCCTGTTCTCCGCGGTCACCGACCCGCCGACCGCGTCGGGACTGCTGGTGCTGTTCCTGATGACCGGCCTGGCCGCGGTGGGCTTCCTGGACGACTTCATCAAGATCTACAAACAGCGCAGCCTGGGGCTGCGGAGCGGCGCCAAGGCGGCCGGGCAGCTGGTGGTCGGGGCGATCTTCGCCGTGCTCGTCGTGCGGTTCCCCAACGGCTACGACATCACGCCGGCCGAGACGAAGCTGTCGTTCCTGCGGGACTTCGGCCCGTCGATCGGGCTGCTCGGCTTCACCGTCTGGGTGCTGTTCTACATCGTCGGCTTCTCCAACGCCGTGAATCTGACCGACGGCCTCGACGGCCTGGCGTCGGGGGCCACCTGCCTCGTGCTCGCGGCGTACGTGCTGATCGGCAACTGGCAGCTGCGCAACAGCTGCACGCTGCTGCTCGGCCCCAACTGTTACTCGGTACGCGACCCGCTTGACCTGGCCGTGGTCGCCGCGGCGGTGCTCGGCGCCTGTTTCGGCTTCCTGTGGTGGAACGCCCCGCCCGCGAAGATCTTCATGGGCGACACCGGCTCCCTCGCCCTCGGCGGCGTGATCGCCGGGCTCGCCTTCACCACCCGCACCCAGCTGCTGCTCGTCATCCTCGGCGGCCTGTTCGCGATCATCACGATGTCGGTGATCATCCAGGTCGGCTTCTTCAAGATGACCCGCAAGCGTGTCTTCCGCATGGCGCCCCTCCAGCACCACTTCGAGCTGTCCGGCTGGGCGGAGACCACGATCGTGGTCCGGTTCTGGCTGATCGCCGCGCTCTGCGTGGCCGCCGGGCTCGGCCTGTTCTACCTGGAATGGATGCCCAAGCAGTGAGCGTCGTCGTCGCCGGCCTCGGCGTCTCCGGGCGGGCCGCCGCCCGCGCCCTCGCGGCGGCGGGCGAGCGCGTCGTCGTCCTGGAGTCCGCGGACGGGGAGCGCCAGCGGGCCGCCGCCGGCGAGCTGGAGCCCCTGGGGGTCGAGGTGCGGTTCGGCGAGCCGGCCCTGCCCGGGGACACCACGATGGTGGTCACCTCGCCCGGCTGGCGTCCCGGCCACCCCCTGCTGACCGACGCGGCGAGCCGGGGCGTGGAGGTGGTCGGCGAGGTCGAGCTGGCCTGGCGCCTGCGGGACGGGTCCGCCGCGCCCTGGCTGGCGCTCACCGGCACGAACGGCAAGACCACCGCCGTCCGGATGCTGACCTCCATCCTGTCCGCCGCCGGACACCGCGCCGCGGCCGTCGGCAACGTCGGGGTGCCCATCGTCGAGGCGGTCGGCGGGCCCTACGACGTGCTGGCGGTGGAGCTGTCGAGCTTCCAGCTGCACTGGTCGCCGAGCCCGGCGCCGCTGGCCGCCGCCGTGCTGAACGTGGCGCCCGACCACATCGACTGGCACGGCTCCATGGAAGAGTACGCCGCGGCCAAGAGCCGGATCTTCGCGCACGCGGGAGTGGTGATCCACAACGCCGACGACGAGTGGTCCACCCGGCTGGCCGGGCCGTACGAGGCACGGGTCGGCTTCACGCTGGGGGTGCCCCGCCCGGGGCAGCTCGGCGTCGTGGAGGACCTCCTCGTCGACCGCGCCTTCGTGCCCGACCCCCGCGCGCAGGCGGAGGAGCTGGCCTGCCTGGCCGACGTCCGGCCGTTCGCCCCGCACAACGTCGCCAACGCGCTGGCCGCCGCCGCGCTGGCCCGGGCGTACGGGGTGCCCCCCGACGCCGTACGGCGGGGCCTGGCCGCGTTCGTGCCCGACCCGCACCGGATCGCCCACGTGGCGGCCGTCGGGGGCGTCGACTATGTGGACGACTCCAAGGCCACCAACCCGCACGCGGCGGCGGCCTCCCTGGCGGCCTATCCGTCCGTGGTGTGGATCGCGGGCGGCCAGTTGAAGGGCGCGGACGTCGACGACCTGGTGCGGCGCGCGGCACCGCGCCTGCGGGGGGCGGTGCTGCTGGGCACCGACCGGGAGCCGATCCGGCGGGCGCTGGCGCGACACGCCGCGAATGTCCCCGTCGTGGAGGTGCCGGGGCAAGACACTGGGGTCATGGACCGTGTCGTCGCCGAAGCCGCCCGCCTCGCCGCGCCGGGTGACACCGTGCTGCTCGCCCCCGCCGCGGCCTCCCTGGACATGTTCGACGGATACGGGGCGCGCGGGGAGGCGTTCGCCGCCGCCGTGCGGCGCCTGGCGGATCGGTGACGGATCGGTGACGGCGCAGCAGGCGGAGCGCGCGGGGCGGCAGGCGGAGCACGCGAGCTGGAGCCGGACGCAGGTCGCCGCCCTCCGCGAGCTGCTCAACCGCCCCCTGACGTCCTACTACCTGGTCCTGGGCTGCAGCGCCCTGCTGCTCGCGCTCGGGCTGATGATGGTGCTGTCGGCCTCCAGCATCGAGGCGATCCAGGAGATCGGCGACCCGTTCTACTGGTTCCTCAAGCAGTCGATGTCGGTCGCCTTCGGCCTCCCGCTGATGTGGGCCTGCTCGCGGCTGCCGCAGCGGTTCTTCCGGCTGGCCGGCTACCCGCTGATGGCGATCTCGATCATCGGCCTGCTCGTTGTGATCTTCGTCGGGCAGGAGGTGCTCGGCGCCCAGCGGTGGATCCAGGTGGGGCCCCTGTCGGTGCAGCCGTCCGAACCCGCCAAGCTCGGCCTGGTGCTGTGGGGAGCCGACCTGCTCGCCCGCAGGGCCCGCGGCGGCCGGATCGAGTGGCGGCAGCTGCTGATCCCGCTCATGCCGGGCACCGCCATCATCGCCGTGCTGGTCATGCTCGGCCGCGATCTCGGCACCACCATCGTGCTGATGCTGATCTTCCTGGCGCTGCTGTGGGTCGTGGGCGCGCCGATCCGCCTGTTCGGCGGCATTCTCGCGTTGCTCGTGCTGGCCACCGTCGTGATGATCATAGTGGAGCCGTACCGGCTGGCGCGCCTGACGACCTTCCTGCGGCCCTGGGACTACTCGCAGAACGAGGGGTTCCAGGCCGTGCAGGGGCTGATGGCCATCGGATCGGGCGGCTGGTTCGGCCTCGGCCTGGGCAGCAGCCACGCCAAGTGGGGCTGGGTGCCGCACGCCGAGAGCGACTTCATCTTCTCCATCCTGGGCGAGGAGCTCGGGCTGATGGGCACGCTCGTGGTGGTGGCCCTGTTCGGCCTGCTCGGATACGCCGGGCTGCGGATCGCGGCCCGCACGGCCGACCCGTTCGTCCGGCTGACCGCCGCGGCCGCCGCGGCCTGGATCAGCGGGCAGGCGATCGTGAACATCGGCGCCGTCATCGGCCTGTTCCCGATCACCGGCATCCCGCTGCCGCTCGTCTCGTACGGCGGGTCGGCACTGCTCCCCACCCTCGCCGCCGTCGGCATGCTGCTGTCGTTCGCCCGGCGCGAACCCGGGGCGGCCGAGGCCCTGGCCGCCCGTGGCCCCGGACCGGCCGCGCGGGCTCTAAGCTGGCTTGGCCTGGGTGGCCGCGCCAGGCCGACAACGGGGGAGCGGCGCGCCGCAACGCGCAAGGACGGAAAGAAGCGGGAACAGGGAGTGACATGAGGGTGGTCCTCGCCGGCGGCGGGACGGCCGGCCATATCGAGCCGGCGCTGGCGCTGGCCGACGCGCTTCGCGAGTACGACCCGGCGATCGGCATCACCTGCCTGGGCACCGAGCGCGGCCTGGAGACCCGGCTGGTTCCCGCCCGCGGCTACGAGCTCGCGCTGGTGCCCGCGGTGCCGCTGCCCCGCTCGATCACGCCCCAGCTGCTCACCGTGCCCGGCAGGCTCGCCGGAGCGCTCAACGCGGCCGCCGGGATCCTCGACCGGGAGCGGGCCGACGTGCTGGTGGGCTTCGGCGGTTACGTCGCGACCCCCGGCTACCTGGCCGCCCGGCGGCGCGGCGTCCCGATCGTCGTCCACGAGGCCAACCCCCGCCCGGGGCTGGCCAACCGGCTCGGCGCCCGGCTGACCAGCCATGTCTTCACCGGGCACCCTGACGCGTCGCTGCCGGGCGCGGAGTACGTGGGCATCCCGCTGCGCCGGGAGATCTCCCAGATGGACCGCCTGTCGCTCGGCGACAAGGCCAGGTCGTACTTCGGGCTGGAGTCCGACCGGGTGACGCTGCTGGTGTTCGGCGGCTCCCAGGGCGCGCGCTCGATCAACCAGGCCGCCCTCGACGCCGCGCCCTACCTGCGGGCCGCCGGCGTCCAGGTGCTGCACGTGATCGGGCCGAAGAACACGGTCGAGGTGGAGCCCCCGCCGGGCGACCCGCAGTACGTGATCCTTCCTTACGTGGACCGCATGGATCTGGCCTACGCCGCCGCCGACCTCGTGCTGTGCCGCAGTGGCGCGATGACCTGCGCCGAGCTGACCGCCGTGGGCCTGCCCGCGGCGTACGTGCCGCTGCCGCACGGCAACGGCGAGCAGCGTCTCAACGCCGAGCCCATCGTCAGGGCCGGGGGTGGGATCATGGTCGACGACGCGGACCTGTCGGCCGCGTGGATCGTGGAGACGCTGCTGCCGATCCTCAACAACCCCGAGCATGTGGTCGCCATGTCGGAGGCCGCATCCCGGATGGGCCGCAAGGACGCCGACCGGACGCTCGCCCGCAAGGTCCTGGAGATCGTTTCCCGATGAGTCTCGTCAAGCTCGTTGAGCCCGTCCCGGCGGCCGACCTGGGGCGGGTCCACTTCATCGGCATCGGCGGCGCCGGCATGTCGGGCATCGCCCGGATCCTGCTGAAGCGCGGGGTGCCGGTCTCCGGCAGCGACGCCCGGCCGTCCGACATGCTGATCGAGCTGCGGGAGCTCGGCGCCGTCATCCACGTGGGCCACGCCGCCTCGCACATCAGAGACGTCGACACGGTCGTGGTCTCCACGGCGATCCGCGACTCCAACCCCGAGCTGGGGGAGGCCCTGCGGCAGAACCTGCGGGTCATCCCGAGGGCCGCCGCGCTCGCATCGGTGATGGCGGGCCGCAACGGCATCGCGGTCGCCGGCACCCACGGCAAGACCACCACCACCTCGATGCTGACCGTCGCCCTGCAGAAGTGCGGCGAGGACCCGTCGTACTGCGTGGGCGGGCAGCTCGTCACCACCGGCCTCGGGGCCGACGACGGAACGGGCGAGGTCTTCGTGGCCGAGGCCGACGAGAGCGACGGGTCCTTCCTCATGCTCGCGCCGCGCATCGCCGTCGTCACCAACGTCGAGGCCGACCACCTGGACAACTACGGCGACCCCCAGGCCGTGTACGACAGCTTCGCCCGCTTCGTCGAGCGGGTCCAGGAGCTGCTCGTGGTGTGCGCGGACGACCCCGGCGCCGCGGCTCTCGCGCCCATCGCCAGGGCCAGGGGCCTGCGGGTCGTGACGTACGGCGAGTCTCCGGACGCCGACGTGCGTACGGTCGACGTGGTGCCGCGGGGGCTCGGGGTCGAGTTCGCCGTGGCGGGCCACGGCGAGGCGCGCCTGGTCGTCCCCGGACGGCACAACGCGCTGAACGCCACCGCCGTGATCGCCGTGGCGCTGGAGCTCGGCCTGCCGTTCGCCGAGATCAGGGAGGGTCTGGGGGCCTTCAGCGGGGCCAAGCGACGGTTCGAGGCGAAGGGCGAGGCGGCGGGGGTCTGCGTCTTCGACAGCTACGCCCACCACCCGACCGAGCTGAGCGCCGACCTGCGCGCGGCCCGCGACGTCGTGTCCGGCGGCGGCCGTGTGATCGCCGTCTTCCAGCCGCATCTCTACTCGCGCACCCGGTTCTTCGCCGACGAGTTCGGCACGGCCCTCGGGCTCGCCGACGAGGTGATCGTGCTGGACGTGTACGGCGCGCGGGAGGATCCCGAGCCCGGCGTGTCCGGCGCGCTGGTCGCCGGGAAGGTGCCGCTGCCCGCCGAGCGGGTGGCGTACGCCCCGGACCGCGCGTCGGTGCCCGGGCTGGTGGCCGGGCGCGCCCGGCCGGGCGACATCGTGCTCACGATGGGCGCCGGAGACGTGACCGAGCTCGGCCCCCGGATCGTCGCGGAGCTGTCCGCCCGATGAGGCCGCCGCCGACCCAGCCGACGACCCAGCCGACGAGCCCGCCGCCGACCCAGCCGACGACGCGGCCGAGGCCGCAGGGCGGGCGCGGGTGAGGCGCGGGTGAGGCGCGGGTGAGGCGAACGGTCCGGCGCACGGCCCTGGCGGTCCTGCTCACCGGCGGCGTCGTCGGCGTGGCGACCTGGGTGATGTTCTTCTCGCCGGTGCTCGGCGTCCGGGAGGTCGCGATCGCCGGCAACAGCCGGATCCCCGCGGAGCAGCTGCGCCAGGCGGCCGGGGTGCGCGCGGGCACCCCGCTCGCGACCGTGGACCTCGGCGAGGTCGAACGGCGTGTCGGCGCCGTGCGGGCGGTCGAGTCGGCCCGCGTGGAGCGCAACTGGCCGGGGACGCTGCGGGTGACCGTGGTGGAGCGCACCCCGGTCGCGGCCGTGCCCCAGGGCGCGACGACGGCGGTGGTCGACCGCTACGGCGTCGTGCTCCAGCAGGTCGCGGTGGCGCCGCCCGGGCTGCCCGTGCTGCGGGTTCAGCGGGCCGGCATCGACGACCTGGCGACCCGCGCGGCCCTGGCCGTCCTGCGGACGCTGCCGCCCGAGGTGCGCGACCGGGTCAGCGAGGTGCGGGCGCCGTCGCCCGGGAACGTCACACTGCGGCTGTCCGACGGCCGCGCGGTCGTCTGGGGAGACAGCCGGCACGGGCCGGACAAGGCGCGCGTGCTGCTCGCCGTTCTGGCCAAGCCCGGGCACACGTACGACGTGAGCTCGCCCCAGGTGGTGACGGTGAAGTGAGCGGCCCGCCGTACGGCGGGCACGGGCGTCGTGCGAATGGGACAGGGCGCGACACGCCGGGCGGCCTTGCGGCGCGGTTAGTTGACCCTGGGGGACAGGCAACCCTACTGTCCGTATCAATCCTCAGGTTGACATAACTCTAAATCTCAACTTGAGGGTGAGAGTTCAACAGTCAGCGGGCGTCGCCCGCACGGAAACGCAAACGAGCGGAAAGGCCCCTCGTCGTGGCAGCACCGCAGAACTACCTCGCGGTCATCAAGGTGGTCGGCATCGGCGGCGGCGGAGTGAACGCCGTCAACCGGATGATCGAGGAGGGACTCAAGGGCGTCGAGTTCATCGCCATCAACACTGACGCCCAGGCGCTGCTGATGAGTGACGCCGACGTGAAGCTCGACGTGGGGCGCGAGCTGACCCGGGGCCTCGGAGCGGGCGCCAACCCGGAGGTGGGCCGCAAGGCCGCCGAAGACCACCGGGAGGAGATCGAGGAGGTCCTCAAGGGCGCCGACATGGTCTTCGTGACGGCCGGCGAGGGCGGCGGCACCGGCACCGGCGGCGCGCCGGTCGTGGCCAGCATCGCCCGGTCGCTCGGCGCGCTCACGATAGGCGTAGTCACCCGGCCGTTCAGCTTCGAGGGCAGGCGCCGGGCCATGCAGGCCGAGGCGGGCATCGAGACCCTCCGCGAGGAGGTGGACACGCTGATCGTCATTCCGAACGACCGGCTGCTGTCGATCTCCGACCGGCAGGTGAGCGTGCTCGACGCCTTCAAGGCGGCCGACCAGGTGCTGCTCTCGGGTGTCCAGGGCATCACCGACCTGATCACCACGCCGGGTCTGATCAACCTCGACTTCGCCGACGTCAAGTCGGTCATGTCCGGGGCGGGTTCCGCGCTCATGGGCATCGGCAACGCCAGGGGCGACGACCGTTCGGTCGCGGCCGCCGAGATGGCGGTGTCGAGCCCGCTGCTCGAGGCGAGCATCGACGGCGCCCACGGCGTGCTGCTGTCCATCGCGGGCGGCTCCGACCTGGGCCTCTTCGAGATCAACGAGGCCGCCCAGCTGGTGTCCAACGCCGCCGCGCCGGACGCCAACATCATCTTCGGCACGGTCATCGACGACGCGCTCGGCGACGAGGTGCGGGTGACGGTGATCGCGGCCGGGTTCGACGAGCCGGCCCCGGCGAAGCCGGTCGCCGCGCCGGTCTCCCGTCCGCAGCAGACGCGTCCCGCCGCGGCGTCCCGCCCGGCGGCCACGCCGGCGCCCGCGAAGCCGGAGCCGAGGGCCGAGCAGGGGCCGGCCGCGCGGACCGGCGGCCTGTCCGCCGCCCCGGCCCAGCCCCAGGCGGCCCCGGCGGTCTCCGCGGCGCCGCAGTCGCTGCCGCAGCCGGTGGCACAGGCGGCGCCCCAGCAGCCGGCCCAGCCCGCGCCGCAGCCGGTGAACCAGCCGGCCGCCCCGCAGGCCGCGCCGGCGCAGCCCGCACAGGCCGAGCCGGTCACGGCGTTCAACCGTGAGCCTTCGGCCGACGGGGCCCGGGGCGACCAGGGGGCCGGCACCGGTCCGCTGTCGATCCCGCGGCCCACGCCCGAGCCGCCCACTCCGATCACCTCGCGCGTGAGCCAGCCGGGTCCGCGCCGTCCGGTGGTGTTCGAGGAGCAGGAGGAGGAGCTCGACGTGCCGGACTTCCTCAAGTGAGCTCCGGCATGGGTATCGGTGTGAGCGTCGGCGTGGACACGGCCGCACGTGTCTGACCCGCGACGGGAGGAACTGGCCGCGGGCCTCGCCGAGGTCGAGGCCCGCGTCGAGGCGGCCTGCCGGGCCGCCGGCCGGTCCCGGTCCGAGGTCACCCTCATCGCGGTGACCAAGACCTACCCGTCCTCCGATGTGCGCCTGCTCGCCGGGCTCGGCGTCGCCGACATGGGGGAGAACCGCGACCAGGAGGCGGCCGCCAAGGCCGCCGACTGCGCCGATCTCGATCTGACCTGGCACTTCATCGGTCAGTTACAGACCAACAAGGCGCGGTCGGTGGCCTCCTACGCCCATCTGGTCCACTCCGTGGACCGGCCGCGGCTGGCCGAGGCGCTGAGCCGGGAGGCCGTACGAGCCGGGCGCGAGGTCGGGTGCCTCATCCAGGTGGCGCTGGGCCCGGCGGAGGCGGGAGAGATCGGGGCCCGCGGCGGGGCCCGCCCCGACGAGGTGCCGGCCCTCGCCGACGTGATCGCGTCATCACCGGGTCTGCGGCTGCGCGGGGTCATGGCGGTCGCCCCCCGGGGGGAGGACCCGGACGCGGCCTTCGCCCGGCTGTGGGCCGTCTCCCAGTCCCTGCGCAAGGAGCACCCCGCCGCCGAGGTGATTTCGGCGGGAATGAGCGGCGATCTGGCGCAGGCTGTGGCGAACGGCGCGACACACCTGCGGATCGGTACGGCGTTGCTCGGCCGCCGGACGCCCTTCGTCAGGTAATGTCCCCCAAGTGGACCTTGGGTCCGCCCACCAGGTAGAGGTCGATCAGCGGTGAGCTCCAAGGGGGGTAAGGCTACCGCCCTGGCCTTCCGAAGGGACCTTGAAGGAACCAGCGACGCGGAGGACGACGAGCGATGGCCGGCGCGATGCGCAAGATGGCGGTCTACCTCGGTCTCGTTGAGGACGACCGCTACGACGAGAGGTACGCGGCCGAGTACGGCGACGAGGAGTACACCGACGCCGACTACGAGTCCCGTCGCGGCTTCGCCGGCGCGGCGGTCCCGAACACGGCGTTCCACGAGCGCGACGAGGACGGGGAGACGCCCGTCCCGGCACCCAGGTCCCCGGCCGCGGTGCTGGAGCGCCGTACGACCGATCTGGCGCGTATCACGACCCTCCATCCCCGCACGTACAACGAAGCCCGGACGATCGGCGAGCACTTCCGCGAGGGGACGCCGGTCATCATGAATCTGACTGAAATGGTCGACAGCGACGCCAAGCGGCTTGTCGATTTCGCGGCAGGTCTCGTCTTTGGGCTACACGGAAGCATCGAACGTGTTACGAACAAGGTGTTCCTGTTGTCCCCCGCCAACGTTGAGGTGACCGCCGAGGACAAGGCTCGAATCGCGGAACGCGGCTTCTTCAACCAGAGCTAGAGTTCCATCATGGACAGTGACCGGCTGAGCGGCGCCGCGAGGCGCCGCGGTCGGCGGGATCAGCAGATGGAGGCGGGGCTCGACCGTGGGGATCATTAGTGAGATCTTGGTCTTCCTCCTCTTCATCTTTTTGATCCTGCTGATAGGCAGAATGATCATAGATACGGTGCAGGCGTTCGCCCGCTCCTGGATGCCCTCCGGGGTCGTCCTGGTGCTGGCAGAGGTCATCTACACGGTGACCGACCCCCCTCTCAAGTTCCTCCGCCGTTTCATTCCGCCCCTCAGGTTGGGTACGGTGGCCTTTGACCTGAGCTTCACAGTGCTGTTCATTGTGGTTTTGCTCTTGATCGAAGTGGTGAACGCGCTTCCTTGATTCGGGCAGCGTCCCCGCCGGACAGACTCCAAGCGCGCCAAGGAGACCCAAATGCCGTTGACGCCCGCTGATGTGCGGAACAAGCAGTTCAGTACCACCCGGCTCAGGCCAGGTTACGACGAGGAGGAGGTCGATGCCTTCCTCGACGAGGTCGAGGCGGAGCTCGACCGCCTGATCCAGGAGAACGAGGAGCTCCGCGCGAAGCTGGGCGAGTGCCTGAGGGGCAAGGTCCCCGGCGGCATGGGCGTGGGTGGCCCGATGCAGATGGCCCCCGCTCCGGTGGCCGAGCCCAAGCCGGAGATGATGGCCCCCCAGCCTGAGCCGATCAAGCCCCCGGAGCCGGTCCGCCCCGAGCCCGTCCCCGTCGGAATGGGTATGCCCCCGGCCGAGGACAACATGGACACCGCGGCCCGCGTGCTGGCGCTCGCCCAGCAGACGGCCGACCAGGCCATCGCGGACGCCCGCCGTGAGGCCGACGAGACGGTCACCCGTGCCCGCCGCGAGGCGGACGACATCCTCGGCAAGGCGCGGCGCCAGGCCGAGCAGATCATCGGTGACGCTCGCGCCCGCGCCGAGACCCTGGAGCGCGACGCCCAGGAACGGCACCGCCAGGCCATGGGCACGCTGGTGCAGACCCGAGACGAGCTTGAGCGCAAGGTCGAGGAGCTGCGCAGCTTCGAGAGGGAGTACCGGAGCCGCCTGAAGCTGTATTTGGAGAACCAGCTGGCCGAGCTGAACGTCTCAGCCGAGGGCAGTGGCGGGTTCCCCATCGTCGGCGCCGCGCCCGCGATGGCGCACGCCGTCGCCCCCGGTGCGCAGCCGATGTCGGCCGCTCCCAACCCCTTCGCTCCGGAAGTCCCCCAGCACACCGGTGCGTTCCCCGGTCCCGACGGCCCGCACAACGACCGCCGGTAAGTGTCAGACGGGTCCACCCGGGCCCGGTATCTCGGAGAACCCCCCGTGATCCTCATCAGTGCCGCCCTGGTCTTGGCCGCTCTCGTCCTGCTCATCGCAGGCGTCCTGCTGGCCACGCCGTCCCTCGTGATGTGGTCGATGGTGGTCAGCCTGCTGTCCGCTGTCTGCCTCACTATCGGGGCACTGCTGAGGCGCCACGAGCTGTTCCCCGCCGGCGGGCGTGCCGCCGACGGGACGGCTCCCACCCCCCCGGGTTCGCCCGTCCCCCAGCTCGCCGGCGCCGTCACCGGGGCATACGGCGGGACGTTGGCGGGGGCGTCGGCGCATCCGGTGGCGAGCCCGATGGTGGCGGCTCCACCCGTCGCGCATCATCCGGTGCCGCCTCAGTCCTTCCCCCCGCGCCTCCAGCCGACGGCGCGGCTCAGTCGTCCGCCGGCCACGCCCGGTGGCGGTCTCGACCCGGACACCATCGTCCTGGTCATCCCCGGCAGGAAACGCTTCCACCTGGCGACCTGCCGGCAGCTGGCGGGACGAGAGGTGGAGGAGCTCACCTACGAAGAGGCCCGCGACGAGGGCTTCACCCCGTGCACCACCTGCCTCCCGGATCTGACCTCGCGGCCCACGGCGGAGCCCGAGGGTACGACGCCCCTCGCTGGGCCGCTCCGCGAGAGCGGGCGAACCGGGACCGCGGGCTCCGGCGCCGCTGCCGTGACACCCGCCGTCACACCCGCTGTCACACCGGGCACCACGTCGGCTGCCACGCCGTCCGCCGCATCGGCCGTCACGACGGGCCTGTCCGCGCCGGCCGCCGCGTCAGGCGCCCCCGAGACTTCAGCTACGGGTGGAGCGTCATCCACCGATCCCGCCTCCACCGACCACGTTTCCACCGAGCTCGCCGCTGAAGCCGGCACCGGTGGCCCAGTGGCCGGAGAGCGGAAAGACGCCCCCGAAGCAGACAGGCCAGACTCCGGCGACGCGACGGCCGATGAGCCCGCCGCCGGAACACTCCCGGGAGCCTCACCCGAGGCCCCCGCGGAGCCTCACGCGGACACCCACTGGGACACTCACACAGAGCCACGCACAGAGCTCCACACGGGGGCTCGCCCGGAGAGCTCCGTCGAGGCCGCGGCGGGGGACGTGACAGACGCCGGGGCTGAGACATCCAAGGCTGAGACATCCAAGGCTGAGACATCCAAGGCTGAGACATCCAAGGCTGTGACATCCGGGGCTGAGACGTCCAGGGTGGACTGGTTCGGTCGCGCGGTCACCCCTTCCCCGGCTTCCCCCGCCGACCCGGAGACCTCCTCCGGCGGCACCGCACTCGACTGGTTCAGGCGACCCGCCCCAGACCTCGACGGAGCCGAGGAGGCGGCAGAGGGCGCCGCTGAGCCGGGCCGTGGGCAGGACGGACCAGACGGGCAGAACGGCCGATCCGGTGATGAGCCGGTGGAGCCGGTAGAGGCCAAGGGACCCGGGCGCGCCGGGTCCGTGGCTTCCTCCGGCTCCGCCACCGGCGCCACCGCCGAGATCACCAGAACCGCCGCCATCCCGAAGACCGGTGAACCGGACGACTCCGCCGCCGAATTCATCGAGGCCGACCGCGAGCTCGGCGACGACTCCGATGACTACTCCGAAGACACCAGGGACGTGACCCGGGAAGTCGCCGCGCTCCTGGCCGCCACCGGACCGTCGGCGCCGCGGGCCGCCGAGGACCGCGGAGGCGTACGGGACGGCGACGAAGGTGAGGAGCACGCGGAGCCGGCCGGCACCGGTACGGGGAGCGGCACGGAGGGCGGCACGGAGGGCGGCGGCACCACGCCGGAGGCCGACGCGGACATCGACCCAGACACTGATCCGGACACTGATCCGGACGCTGCCCCAGAAACCGACCCTGAGGCTGACCCGGACACTGCCCGGGACGCCGACCCGGCTGCCTCCGGAGACGGCGGTGCGACGGTGAAGGTGATGGTCGGCACCCGTCGCTACCACAGCTCCGACTGTCCCCTGATCAGCGGCCTGGACGACGCCGGCGTCGAGATCATGACGCGGCGGGAGGCCGAGGAGGCCGGTCTCACCCACTGCTCGGTCTGCCAGCAGGACTAGAGCGGGCCGGCGGTCCCTGCCGTCAGACCGACAGGGCCTGGCGGTAGTGGCGGGGAGAACGTCCCGTGACGCGCTTGAAGGCGTTGCTGAAGGCGCTCTCCGACTGGTAGCCGAGCTCGGCGGCGATGGCCGCGACGCTCGTGTCCGTCGCCCGCAGCTTCTTCGCCGCGATGCGCATGCGCCACGAGAGCAGATAGTCGTGCGGCGGGCTGCCGACGAGCTCGGTGAAGCGCCCGGCGAAGCCCGACCGCGACATGTGGACGGCCGAGGCGAGGTCGTCCACCGTCCAGCGACGGCCGGGTTCGGCGTGCATGAGGCCGAGTGCGGCGCCGATCTGGGGGTCGCTGAGGGCGGCGGGTATGGGCCCCCACACGTCCCGGTCCCGGGCGGCGTGTGCCCGTAGCAGCTCGACGAAGGCGACGTGCGCGAGCCGTTCGATGACGAGTGCTGAGCCGAAGCGGTGGACGGTGGTCTCGCGCTCCAGCACCGGCAGCAGGGCGTGGAGGGTGTCCGCGGCGTCGCTGGTCGCGGAGACGTGCACGAGAGGCGGCAGGATGCCGGAGAGCGCGTCGGTGTCCATCTCCTCCAGGTTGATCCGCCCGCCGACGAGGACCGTCTCGCTCCCAGTGCCCCATCGGGTCGGCGGGCCGCCCGGCTGACCGTAGACCTCGGCCGCCGGCACCGCCGGGACGTCCGGTGAACTGGCCAGGCGGTACGACCGTCCGATGCCGACCAGGAAGCAGTCGTGCTCGGCGAGCCGCACGGGCTCGCCGGCTCCCTCGGCGGTCACCCAGCACGAGCCGCGCAGGACGGCGCCGAACT
Organism: Microbispora oryzae; assembly: GCF_017896165.1. Taxonomy (GTDB): domain Bacteria; phylum Actinomycetota; class Actinomycetes; order Streptosporangiales; family Streptosporangiaceae; genus Microbispora; species Microbispora oryzae. The sequence continues at coordinate 186,038 of NZ_JAFCNB010000001.1, read as the reverse complement.
TGGCGTGCCGGTAGCCCTCGAAGTCGATGGCCCAGTCGCCGCCGGTCTCCAGCCGGGAGAACAGGCTGTGGCGGCCGTCGAGCGACGCGATCACGTCGGAGAGGGGATCCATTCGCTTCCTTGGAGGATCGAGCAGGTCATGTGGTGGATCACGTATGGTCCGGCCCCGTGGGCGTGCCTAGCGTAGGACGCGGGGGCTGGCGGGGGTTTCATACCTTATGCGACCTTGGCGCGGAGTCTGCCGAGGGTCTCGCCCGCCGGAGCCCGGCAAAGCCTGGCAGAGCCTGGCAGAGCGTGGCAGAGACAGCTAGAGCCCGGCAGATGCCGGCATGCGCAGGCAGAAGCAGACTGATCGACGACCGACAGGGGGGGACGAAATGGTGTTCGAGGGCCGTGCGTGGCGCGTGGTGAGTTTCGGTGATCCGATGAAGGGGGTCCGGCTGGAGGAGACGCGGTGGCCGGAACCGGAGCCGGGACAGGCGCTGGTACGCGTCCGGACGGCGGGGGCGGGGTTCCCCGACCTGTTCATGGCGAGCGGTCACTTCCCGGGGCTGGACACGCCGCCGTTCGGACTGGGGGAGGAGGTCGCCGGTGAGGTCGTGGCGGTCGCGCCGGGATCGCCGTTCGCCGTGGGCGACCAGATCATGGGCATCACGCCGTTCTTCGCCGGCTGGGGTGGCTACGCCGACTACGCGTACGTGCTCGAACAGTCGGCGATCCGCATTCCCGTGGGAATGACCGACGAGCAGGCCGGCGGGTTCCCGATCGGCTTCCGGACGGCCTACGCGGCGCTGGTCGAGCGGGCCCCGGTCGAGGCGGGCCAGACCCTGCTCGTCCTGGGCGGCGCGGGCAGCTCAGGGGTCGCCGCGACGCAGCTCGGCAAGGCGCTGGGCGCCACGGTGATCGCGGTCGCGGGGAGCGACGACAAGGTGGGCTTCTGCGCCCGGCACGGCGCCGATCACGTGGTCAACTACCGGACGGCCGACCTCGTCGAGGAGGTCGGCAAGATCACGGACGGGCGCGGGGTCGACGTGATCTTTGACCCGGTCGGCGGGGACACCGCGGCGCGGGCGATCAGTACGCTGGCGCGCTACGGCAGGATCGCCGTCGTCGGGCTGGCGGCCGGGACGACCGTCCCGATCGACTCGCTCGATCTCCTGCTGCGCAACTACAGCGCGGTCGGTGTGTTCGCGGGCGGTCACACGCCGGAGGAGGACGCCGCGGCGTGGGGCCGCCTGTCCGAGCTGGCGGAGCAGAAGGCGATCACCACCTCCGTGGGCACCGTCTTCTCGTTCGACGACGTGCCCGCCATGATCAGCGGGCAGGGCTCGCCGCCGCCCGGCAAGTCGGTCGTCCGCGTCTCCTCGTGAGGACGCGGCCGCAGCCGGGACCGGGGCCGGGGCCGGCGATCCCGGTATGACGGCGGATGCCCGGGCGGCCAGGGGCCGTCCGGGCATCTCGCCGGTAGAAGCGGTCAGACAGCAGGTCAGACAGCAGGTCGGGCCGCGGGTCAGGCCGCGGATCAGGCCTTACGGAGCCAGAAGACAAGACCGAGGTCGGCGTCCTCGTGGGCGGGCAGGCCCTCCGGCGGGGCGCCCTCGGTGAAGCTCGCCGCGAGCACCTCGTCGGCCACCAGGTGGCCGCCGTCGCGCAGCGCCTCGGCGGGCTCGCCCTCCGCCGACCACCACAGGTCGATCCGGTCGCTGATGGACAGGCCGCTCGCCTTCCTGGCCTCCTGCACGAGGCGGATCACCTCGCGGACCAGACCGGCCCGGCGCAGCTCGTCGGTGATCGCCAGGTCGAGCGCGACGGTCTCCCCGGTGCCCGTGTCGACCGCCCCGGTCTCCACCGCCCAGCCCGACCGCGGCTGCTCGGTGACGATCACGTCGTCCGGGCCCAGCTCCACCGTGCCGAGCTCGCCCGCCTCCACCGTCGCCGTGGCGCCGGACCGCAGGGCCCGGGCCAGCGCGGCGGGGTCGGCGGCGGCGATCGCGGCGGCGGCGACCTTGGTCTGCGATCCGAACCGCTTGCCCAGCGCCCGGAAGTTGGGCTTGACGGTGAACGTCACCAGATCGGCGGAGAAGCCCGACAGGTCCTCCAGCCGCTGCACGTTCAGCTCGTCGGCGATCAGCTCGCGCAGCCCGTCGGGCAGCGATGCCCATCCCGGGGCGCCGACCAGGGCCCGGCCGAGCGGCTGGCGGGTCTTGACCGATGACGACGCGCGGGCGGACCGGCCAAGCTCCACCAGGCGGCGGACCAGGGCCATCCGCTCCGACAGCGCCGGGTCGAGCAGCCCCTCGTCCACCTCGGGCCAGGAGGCCAGGTGGACCGAGACCGGCTCGTCGGCGTCGCGGAGCACGTCCCACACGTAGTCGGTGACGAACGGCACCAGCGGCGCCATCAACCGGGTGACCGTCTCCAGGCACTCGTACAGGGTGGCGAACGCGGCGGCCTCACCCGACCAGAAGCGGCGGCGCGAGCGGCGGACGTACCAGTTGGACAGGTCGTCGAGGAACTCGGTGATCCGGCGGCCGGCCCGGGCCGTGTCGAACTCCTCCAGCGACGCGGTGACCTCGGCCACCGTGCGGTGCAGCTCGGCCAGCGCCCACCGGTCGATGAGCGGCCGGTCGGCGGGCGCCGGAGCCTCGTGCCGGCGGGCCGGCGACCACGACTCGGCGTTCGCGTAGAGGGTGAAGAACGACGCGGTGTTCCAGTAGGTCAGCAGGACCTTCCGGACGATCTCCTCCAGGGCGGCGTGGCCGATCCGGCGGGGAGACCACGGGGAGCCCGAGGTGGCCATGTACCACCGCAGCGAGTCGGCGCCGTGCTGCTCCATCAGCGGCATGGGCCGCAGCACGTTGCCGAGGTGCTTGCTCATCTTCCGCCCGTCCTCGGCGAGGATCAGGCCGAGGCACAGCACGTTCTCGTACGACGACCGGTCGAAGACCAGCGTGCCGACGGTCATCATCGAGTAGAACCAGCCGCGCGTCTGGTCGATCGCCTCGCAGATGAACTGGCCGGGGTAGGAGCTCTCGAACACGTCCTCGTTGACGTGCGGCGCCCCCCACTGGGCGAACGGCATGGCGCCCGAGTCGTACCAGACGTCGATCACGTCGGGCACCCGGCGGGCCTCCGCGCCGCAGTCCGCGCAGGGGAGGACCACGTCGTCCACGTACGGCCGGTGCGGGTCGAGTGCCGTGAGGTCGCGCCCGGCCCGCTCGCCCAGCTCCTTGAGGGAGCCGACGCACGTCACATGGGACTCGTCCTCAGAGCACACCCACAGCGGCAGGGGAGTTCCCCAGTAGCGCGACCGCGACAGCGCCCAGTCGACGTTGTTCCTCAGCCACTCGCCGTACCGGCCGTTCTTGATCGTCTCGGGGAACCAGTTGGTCCGCTCGTTCTCCGCGAGGAGCCGGTCCTTGATCTCCGTGGTCCTGATGTACCAGGACGGGAGCGCGTAGTAGAGGAGCGGGGTGTGGCAGCGCCAGCAGTGCGGGTAGTTGTGGTCGAAGTGACCGCCGCGGAACAGCAGGCCGCGCTCGCGCAGGTCCTCGGTCAGCGGCTCGTCGGCGTCCTTGAAGAACATGCCGCCCACCAGCGGCACGTCCGCCAGGAACCGGCCGTTGGGGCCGATCGGGTTGACCACCGGCAGGCCGTAGCGCTTGCAGACCGTCATGTCGTCGGCGCCGAACGCCGGCGCCTGGTGGACCAGGCCGGTGCCGTCCTCGACCGTGACGTACGTGCCGAGCACGACGTAGTGCGCGCCCGGGATGTCGATGAGGTCGAACGGCCGGGTGTACGTGGTGTGCTCCAGCTCCGCGCCGCGGAACGAGGCCAGCACCTCGGCGTCCTCGCCGAGGACCGAGGCCAGCAGCGGCTCGGCCACCACCAGCACCTCGTCGCCGTGGCGGGCGGCCACGTAGGTCACGTCGGGGTGGACGGCGACGGCCGTGTTGGACACCAGCGTCCACGGGGTGGTCGTCCAGATCAGCAGCGACGCGCCGAGCTCGGCCAGCGGGCCGGACGTGGCGGGCATGCGGACGTACACCGAGGGGCTGGAGACGATCTCGTACCCGCCGGGCTGGCCCAGCTCGTGGTCGGACAGGCCGGTGCCGCAGCGCGGGCAGTACGGCGTGATCCGGAAGTCGCGGAACAGCAGGCCCTTGTCCCAGATGACCTTGAGCGACCACCACACGGCCTCGACGTACTGGGGGTCCATCGTGCGGTAGGCCTGGGACATGTCGACCCAGTAGCCCATCCGCTCGGTCATCTCCTCGAACGCGTCGACGTGCCGCAGCACCGACTCGCGGCAGCGGGCGTTGAACTCCGCGATGCCGTACGCCTCGATCTCGGGCTTGCCGGAGAGGCCGAGCTCCTTCTCCACGGCGACCTCGACGGGCAGCCCGTGACAGTCCCAGCCCGCCTTGCGGGGGACGTGGTAGCCGCGCATCGACTTGTAGCGGGGGAAGACATCCTTGAACACCCGGGCCTCGACGTGGTGGACGCCCGGCATGCCGTTCGCGGTGGGCGGGCCCTCGTAGAAGATCCAGGAGGGGCCGTCGGCGTTCTGCTCCAGCGAGCGCTCGAACACCTTGCCGTCTCGCCAGCGATCGAGCACCTCGCGTTCGGCGGCCGGCAGGTCGACCTGAGCCGGAAGCGAGCGGAAGTAGTGAGATGACATCGTCGGGCGAGCCCTCCACGCAATGGTCGGTCATGGCGTGAAGGGACGAAGCCGTCGCGCGGCTCCGCGGTACCACCCTTCTTGACGTCCCGGCAGGGGCGCCCACTCGTTCTGTTTCCGCTACCGGGTCTACTCGGCCACTGGCCTTTCTTCCGGCGGCTCCGGGGTGATCTTCCCTCCGCCGCTCGCCCCGGGCTCGCACCGTCCCCGGGTCGCTCACGCGAGTGGGTGCGGAGGTACTCGTCCCCATCAACGCCTTGCAGACTACGACGATAACGCAGACCGGCCGGAAGGGCTTCCCGATATGCGGGTGACGATCAGGGTGAGACCTGGTGCCGGGTGGGAATACGTCGGAGGAACATACGGGGACGCCGTCATCGTTGTGGGGGTGAGTGCCCTCGCGGCCGGCGAAGGCGCGACGGAGGCGGCCCCGCGTGCCGGCCCCGTCGCTTCGGCGTACGGCGGGGGGTTGTTCTTCTTGTCACGGGGATCGTCACGATAACGACAAGCCGCGACAAGGTCATAAATAAAGGGTGACGAGGAGGATCCGGCCGAACGTGCCAATAGGTTACGGGTGGGGTAAAACCCCTGGCGGGTTCGTTGTCCGCCCGGGATGCCCGGCCTAAGCTGCCCGGACCTGGCTCAAGAGCTTGATCACCGGTCCCGACCCAAGGGGAGGCCCGCAATGGCCACGCGCGCGGCGAGAACCGCAACCAGCGACGACATCTGGTCCGACGAGGAGCTCGCCGAGGTCGGTGAGAGGTTGCGGCGGGAGATCGAGGAGCTCCGCGCCGACATCGCCCGTGCCGAGGAACAACTGGCGTCCGGTGACGTCAGTCAGGGCGCCGGCGACGATCCGGCCGACGCCGGGGCGAAGACCTATGAGCGTGAGCGTGAGATCGCCCTTACCCTGAATGCGCGCGACCTGCTCGCGCAGAACGAGCGGGCGATCGCCCGCGTCGAGGCAGGGACTTACGGAGAGTGCGAATCGTGCCACAAGCCGATCGGCAAGGAGCGCCTGCGGGCCTTCCCGAGGGCGACGCTGTGCGTAGCGTGCAAGCAGCGGGAGGAGCGCCGCTGAGCGGAGAGGACACCCCCCCGGCTCCTCGCGCCAGGAGAATCGGCCTTCTCGTCACCGTGGCGGCGGTCGCCTACGCGCTCGACGTGGTGAGCAAGTTCCTCGTCGTGCGGTTCCTGGAGCACCAGGAACCCCTCACCGTCGTGCCCGGCGTCCTGGTGCTGAACGTCATCCGCAACCCGGGGGCGGCGTTCAGCATCGGCACCGGGATGACGATCGTCTTCACGCTGATCGCCGGCGCGGTCGTCGTGGCGATCATCCGTACGGCGCGGCAGTTGCGCAGCCTGCCCTGGGCGATCACGCTCGGGCTGCTCCTCGGCGGCGCCCTCGGCAACCTGACCGACCGGATCTTCCGGTCCCCGGCCCCCCTGCAGGGCCACGTGGTCGACTTCCTGCAGGCCTTCCCGGTGACCCACTTCCCGGTGTTCAACCTCGCCGACTCGTCGATCGTCTGTGGCGGCGTGCTCGCGGTGTTCCTCGCCTGGCGCGGCTACCAGATCGACGGAAGCCGGCAGACCGAGGAGCAGGCCGATGACTGACCGCCGCACCCTGCCCGTTCCGGACGGGCTCGAGGGCGAGCGCCTCGACGCCGCGCTCGCCCGGCTGTTCGGGTTCTCCCGGTCCCGGGCGGCCGAACTGATCGCCGAGGGCGACGTGCTGCTCGACGGCTCCGTGGCCGCCAAGTCCGACCGGGTGCACGCCGGCGCCTGGCTGGACGTGACGATCCCGCCGCCGCCGGCCGCCCCCGCGCCCGTCGCCGAGCCGGTGCCCGGCATGTCGATCCTGTACGAGGACGACGACATCGTGGTGGTCGACAAGCCGATCGGCGTGGCGGCCCACCCCACGGTCGGCTGGACCGGCCCGACGGTGATCGGTGGCCTGCTCGGCACCGGACGGCGGGTGTCCACCAGCGGCGCCGCCGAGCGGCAGGGCATCGTCCACCGGCTCGACGCCAACACCACGGGCGCCATGGTCGTGGCCAAGAGCGAACGCGCGTACACGCTGCTGAAGCGGGCGTTCAAGGAGCGCACGGTCGACAAGCGCTACCACGCGCTGGTCCAGGGCCACATGGACCCGCTGCGCGGCACCGTCGACGCCCCGATCGACCGGCACCCGTCCGGTGACGGGCGGTTCGCCGTGGTGGCGGGCGGCCGCGACTCGGTGACCCACTACGACACCCTCGAGGCGTTCCGGTCCGCGTCGCTGCTCGACATCAAGCTGGAGACGGGCCGCACCCACCAGATCCGGGTGCACATGTCCGCCCTGCGGCACCCGTGCGCCGGTGACCTCCTGTACGGCGCCGATCCCACCCTGGCCGCCCGGCTCGGCCTGACCCGGCAGTGGCTGCACGCCGTCTCGCTCGCCTTCGAGCATCCGGCCACCGGGGAATGGGTGTCGTTCAGCAGCCCCTATCCGGACGACCTGGCGAAGGCCCTGGAGATCGTGGCCGACGACGGGCGGTAGCAGCCCCCGGCTGCTGTGCTCGGCGCCCGTGTCCCGTGCGCTGTGTCCCGTCCGCTGTCCCGGCCGCCGTGCCCCGTCCGGCGGTCAGGGACGGAAGGTGTCGGCGAACGTCTGGAAGTACGGCAGGCCGGTCGTCCAGCGGGCGTCGGCCACCTGCCAGTAGATGGCGAAGCACCGGCCGTCCGGGAGCCGGAACGCCCGGTCGAGGACCCGGACCCGGCCGGTGGGCGGCGTATGGGTGAACTCCCAGTCCGCCGACGGGACGCCGAGGTAGGTACCCGCGTCGAGGCGGATCCGGGCGTACCCCTTCAGCAGGCCCAGTCGCGTGGACGTCCGCTCGACCGTCCGCATCGCGGCCACCGGGTCCGCGTCGGTCCAGGGGGTGAGGTCGATCAGGAGGTAGTCGCGGCTGCCGGGCTTGCGGAACCAGACCCGTCTCCCCTTCCGGTCGTAGGCGGTCCATCCGTCGGGCAGCGCCACCGAGAAGCCCAGCGGGTCGTCGTGCCTGCTCCATCCCGCGGGCACGTCGTCGTCCGGTCCGGCTGAGGAGGGAGGCGGCGACGGGGACGGCGGGGGAGACTGGGCGGGAGTCTCCGACGGGCTCTGTGACGGGCTCGGGGATGGGCTCGGGGATGGGCTCTGCGAGGGCGACGCGATCGGCTCGGACGCCGGTTGCCCGGTGGTCGTCCCGCCGGTCGAGCCCGTGGCCGAGTCGCCCGCGGCCAGCGAGTGGTAGCCGTACCAGCCGCCGAACGCGGCCGCGGCGACCAGCAGCGGGACCAGGACGATCGTGAGCAGCCGGGCGCGGGAGGACGACCCCGAGCCGCCCGGAGGGGCCGGCGCCTCGTTCGAGGGCAGCCGGGTGGTGCCGTCCGGCGCGGTGGAGCGGGCGGGGGAGGGGCCGGTGGTCCCGCCGGGCGCGGGCGACCGCCCGGGCATCGCCGCGCGGAGCAGGTCGGCCGCCTCGGCGGCGTCCATCCGGAGAAGGGGGTCCTTGCGCAGCAGGCCGTGGAGCACCGGGGTGAGCTCACCGGCCCGCCGGGGCGGCGCGGGCTCGTCGTTCAGGATGGCGGCCATCGTCGCGACGGGGGAGGAGCGTTCGAACGGCGGCCTGCCCTCGACCGCCGCGTAGAGGGTCGCGCCCAGCGACCACAGATCGGACTCCGGGGTGGCGGGCCGTCCGTTGAGGCGCTCCGGCGGCAGGAACGCCGGGGTGCCGGTGATGGAGCCCGTCATCGTGCTCGTGCTCTCCTCCGGCATCGTGGCGATGCCGAAGTCGGTGAGCACGACGCGGTTGTCCGGGCCGATGAGGACGTTCTCCGGCTTGACGTCGCGGTGGAGCACCCCCGCCGCGTGGGCCGTGCACAGGGCGTCGAGCACCTGCAGGCCGATCGACGCGACGCGGTCGGGCACGAGCGGGCCGTGGTCGCGGAGGATCTCGCCGAGCGAGCGCGCCTGGACGAGCTGCATGACGATCCAGGGGTGCCCGTCCTCCTCGATGACGTCGTGGACGACGATCACGTTGGGGTGGGACACCCGCCCCGCCGCCCGAGCCTCGCGCATGGTGCGGCGGATGAAGATCGCGCGGTCATCCTCGCTCGCCGGCAGGTGGAGGACCTCCTTGACGGCCACCGGGCGGTCCAGCAGGTCGTCGTGGGCACGCCAGACGACGCCCATGCCGCCTCGCCCGATGGGCTCGATCAGGTGGTATCTGCCGGCGACGCGACGCCCGTGCTCCACTCCGCTCCCTCCTCGAAACCCCGCAATCGTCCCACAGTCCGCGGGGAGCCGAGGCTGGCCGTCAGGGAACGCGGCGCCCGGGAGGAATTCCCCCCTGCCCCGATGTCCGGTCGTCCGGCCGGCTCGCGGGATTTCTCCGGAAGGCGGGCCGTCGCCTGGGGCACGACGGCCTGGCGAAACGGGTGAAACAGGCGGAAAAACAACGGCGAAACAGCTGCGCAACATGCTCGCGCCCGCCGTGCCTGACGAGCGCGTCCGCCGCGAACCAGGCCCCGAGATGATCGATCGCTCACATATTCGGCTGGCGATAAGTTACCTATTAATGCTCTTGCCCGCTTTATTCATGACTTATACGATTCGTTCGGCTTTCTGGCGCTTCGCCGTGTCGTTTCCCCCGTCCGACAGGAGGCAGGATGCTGCCAGGCACGATCATGTGCAGAACTCCCTACGGAAAGGCCCTGACCGTCGCGGTCGTGGCGTTCGCCGCGCTCGTCTCCCCGCTCGTCTCGCCTGGTGGCTCACCGGCGCAGGCCGCCCCGGGCGGGCCCGCCTGCTCCGCTGATCCGGACGCCCACCTGGCCTCGGTGCCGAGCCCCGAGTCGGTCCTCGGCTTCCCCCTCGGGAAGGGCCAGCCGCGCGTGGTCACCACAGACGAGATCGTGAAGTACGTCGACGCCGTGGGCCGATCGTCCCGCCGGGTCGTCACCGGGACGGTGGCGCGGAGTGTGTCGGGGCAGGAACTGCCGTACGCGATCGTGTCGAGCGAGCGCAACATGACCCCCGGGCGGCTGCGTGAGATCGCCGGCCGGATCAGGTCGCTGCGCGACCCGCGGACGCTGCGGCCGGACAAGGCCGCCCGCATCGCCGACGACACCCCCGCCATCGTCTGGATCGCGGGCAACGTGCACGGCGGCGAGAAGAGCGGCGCCGACGCCGCCCTCAAGACGCTGTACACGCTCGCCGGCGGGCTCTCCTGCGAGGTGGCCCGGCGCAACGACAACCTCGTCACGGTCATCGTGCCCACCCAGAACCCGGACGGCCGCGACGCCGGCAGACGGCAGAACGACTACGGCTTCGACCTCAACCGGGACTGGTTCGCCCGCACCCAGCCGGAGACCGACGGCAAGATCGCGATGCTCCGCGACTACCCGCCGCAGGTCTTCGTCGACGCCCACGAGATGGGCGGCAAGCGCTACTTCTTCCCGCCGAACGCCGACCCGATCCATCACGAGATCGCCGACCAGCCGGTGGACTGGATCAACCGGATCGGTGAGGCCAACAAGGCGGCCTTCGGCTACAACGGCGCGTGCACCGCCACGGTGACCACGGAGTGCTACTTCAACTACGACACCTACGACCTGTTCTACATGGGGTACGGCGACACCGTCCCGTCGACCGGCTTCGGCGCGGCCGGCATGACGTTCGAGAAGGGCAGCGCCTCCACCGACGAGGACCGCGTGCAGCAGCAGTTCACCACCCAGTGGGCGACCACGGGCTGGGCCGCGGCCAACAGGCGCGAGGTCCTCGACGGCTACTACACGATCTGGCGGACCGCGCTCGACGAGGGCGCCAGGGGCGAACTGGAGCCCAACGAGGTCGTGCAGCCCTCGAACACCGTCCAGTTCCCCGTGCCGGACGTGAAGATCCGGTCGTACTTCCTGCTGCCGGACCGGCAGCTCGGCGACGCGCGGCGGCTGGTCGAGCGGCTGCGCGGCATGGACGTCGAGGTCTACCGCCTGGACAGGCCGATCACCGTGCCGAACGCCCGGATCTTCGGCGGGCGGTCGGCGAAGAATCTCACCGTTCCCGCCGGGGCGTACTGGATCCCGATGGACCAGCCGCAGAAGCACTGGATCCAGGCGCTGATGGGCGAGGACCCGTATGTGCCCTTCCCCTACTTCTACGACGTGTCCTCATGGAGCAACCCGCTGCTCATGGGCGTCGGCACCGTCTACACCGGTGACGCGCTCAGGCCGAAGGCCGATCTGGTGCGTGGCGTCGACGGCGGTGTGACCGGGCCGGCGCCAGGCGGCGGCTCGTACACGTACCCGATGGACTCGGCCGCGGCGTCCGAGCTCACGTTCCGCCTGCTCGGCGCGGGCGTGCCCGTCTTCCGCGACCAGACCACCGGTGGGGCCGGCGTGCCCGCCGGGGGGATCTCCAGGGGAGAGCTGGACAAGCTGTCCCGGTCGTACGGAGTGACGGTCGAGGGCGGCCGGGCGCCGGCCTCCGGCACGCGGCTGAGCCCGCCGGACGTCGGCCTGTTCGGCGGGACGGGCATCTCGACCACCTCCGGCTCGTACGGCGAGGCGCGCTACGTGCTCGGCGCCCGCTGGGGGCTGACCCTCACGCCCGTCACCGCGGCCGACGTCAACGGCAACACCCCCGCGTTCACCGGCCGCAGGGTGCTCGTCGTGCCGGACGGCAGCAGCGCGACCGGCGGCCTCGACGCGCAGGGCATGGCCAACCTCAAGGCATGGGTGGCGGCGGGCGGCACGTACGTCGGGCTGCGCAACGAGGGCACCCGGGTCGCCCGGTCGGCCGGTCTCACCTCCACGACGGAGAAGGCCAAGCCGACCGGCTACCAGGTCATCGGTTCCCACTTCCGGGTCGACGTGGCCCCCAGCAGCCCGATCGCGCTGGGTCGCCCGGCCGAGGACTTTGAGTTCAACAACGGCGACCCGATCCTCACCCCGAGCCAGACCGGCACGAACGTCCTCATGTATCCGTCGGACGGGACGTTCTGGTCCAACGGCTACACGGTCGGCGCCGACGCCCTGAAGGGCACGGCCGCGCTCGTCGACGAGCCGGTCGGCTCGGGCCACGCCGTCCTGTTCGCCTACAACCCGCTGTTCCGGGCGTACAACGAGAACGGCATCCACCTCGTGGCCAACGCCCTGCTGTCCCCGCCCGGGGCGGCGGCGCCGCGAGCACGGGCGGCGACCCCGGCCGCGGATGCGGAGTCCCTGCGGGAGGCGGCGGCGCGGGCCCCCGAGCCGGCCGCCCTCGGCGGGCAGTGGCGGCCCATCACCCTCCAGGTCGCCGGCGCCGACCTCGCGCGGGCGCGGGCCGTCGTCGCCAGGCACACCGGCGACGCCCAGGTGGCGAGCGCCGGAGGATCGGCCTACCTGACCATCCCCAACCCGGAGGGGCTCGCGGCCGACGAGCACCCCTACCTCCGCGATCTGGTGGCCGAGCTGCGCGCGGCGGGCATCCCGCTGCGCTCGCTCGTCGCCTGATCCACGTCCCCGCGAAGTAACACCGGCGGCCCGGCCGGGGTCTCACCCCGGCCGGTGCCACTCGAAAGGAACCAGATGAAACCGCGTCGTGCCGCCGGCACCGCACTCGCAGCCGTCCTGTGCGCCCTCGTGGGCGTGCCGGACCACGCCCTCGCCGCCCCCGGCGCGCCCGGTGAGCCTCGTTACAGCCCGGGAGCGGCCGACGTCGGAGACCCGTACTTCCCCGACCAGGGCAACGGCGGCTACGACGTGCGGCACTACGACATCGCGTTCGCCTACGACCCGTCCACCAAGCACATGGACGCCACCACCACCGTCGAGGCGGTGGCGACCCAGGACATGGACCGCTTCGACCTCGACTTCCGCGGCCCGCAGATCACCTCGCTGACCGTCGACGGCCACAAGGCGTCGTTCGAACGGTCCGGCCAGGAGCTCATCGTCACCCCCCGGCCGAAGCTCAAGTCGGGCAAGGACTTCACCGTGGTGGTGAAGTACGCCGGGACGCCGCCGGTCGTCACCGACCCCGACGGCTCCATCGAGGGCTGGGTGCCCACCGACGACGGCGCCTTCGTGCCGGGTGAGCCCCAGGGCGCCCCCGCCTGGTTCCCCGGCGACGACCACCCCACGGACAAGGCCACGTTCACCTTCCACGCGACCGTCCCCGAGGGCGTCACGGCCGTCGGCAACGGGAAGCTCGTGTCGAAGACGGCCGCGGGCGGTCACACCACGTTCGTCTGGGACGAGAAGGAGCCGATGGCGACCTACCTCGCCACGGTCACGCTCGGGAACTTCACGGTCGCCCAGTCGGCGACGCCGAGCGGCATCCCGGTCTACACGGCCGTCGACCCCCGTCTCGCCGACAGGTCCGCCGCGGCCGTCTCCAAGATCCCCGACATCGTCGAGTACTTCTCCACGATCTTCGGCCCGTACCCGTTCAGCTCCGTGGGCGCCATCGTCGACCAGGCCCCCGACGTCGGGTACGCCCTGGAGAGCCAGACCAAGCCGATCTTCTCCAGCGCGCCCAGCGTGGGCACGATGGCCCACGAGCTGGCCCACCAGTGGTACGGGGACAGCGTCAGCGTCGGGCGCTGGTCGGACATCTGGCTCAACGAGGGCTTCGCCACGTACGCGTCGTGGCTGTGGACCGAGCACACCGGCGGCGCCACCGCACAGCAGACGTTCGACAGCGCCGGCAACTACGGCAGGGCCGCGACCTCGTCGTTCTGGCAGACCGTCACGGCCGACCCCGGCCCCGAGGACATGTTCGGCAACGTCCCGTACAACCGGGGCGCGATGACGCTGCACGCGCTGCGCGGCAAGATCGGCGACGCGGTGTTCTTCAAACTGATCAAGGACTGGGCCACGACCCACAGGCACGGCAACGGCCGCACCGCCGACTTCGTCGCGGCGGCGCAGCAGGCCTCGGGCCAGGACCTGACGCGGTTCTTCGACGTCTGGCTCTACCAGAAGGGCAAGCCTGCCACCTGGTAGGCCCGTACGCCCCGGCGCGGGAGTGAACCGTTCAACCGTTCGCCCCGCGCCGCCTGGGACGTCCGGCCGGACGTGCGACGGGACGTTGACCCGCCGGAGGGACGCGTTTAGCGTCCCGGTCTGCCGCTTCCCGTCTCGTCAGCCGGAGCCACCGTGTCTCTTTCTCCCGTGATGCGTCTCGTCCCGCTGGCCGCCGCCGCCCTGGTGGCGGTCGCCGCGCTGCCCGCCTCGGCCGAGATCGTCGACCCCGCGCCCATCGGCCCCGGTCAGCTCTTCTACGGCGTCGTCAACGGGCAGACCGGTCACGCCGTCATCAAGATGGCGTGCTTCGGCCCGGTCTACGAAGGGCAGACCGGCCATCCGATGGCCGGGCAGACGGTGAAGGTGCTGCCTGCCCCGTCCTACTCGGCGTGGGCTCTCGGCTACACCGGCACCGCCGCCGACGGCGTCGCGGTCACCGGCCCCCTGGCTTCGACGGCGTCCCGGCCGATCGTGCTCCACACCTACGCGGTGGCCGCGGAGATCCCCACCACGATGACGCTGCCCTGCTACGGCACGGGCGAGCTGACGTTCACGCCCGTGCCCACCAGCGCCACCGCGCGGGCCACCGCCGTGAAGGTCGACTTCGTCGGCCAGCCCTGACCGGGCCCGCGGGCGAGGCGGCCGGATCGACGGAACTCCCGTCAGGGCCGGCGGCCTCGCCCTGTGCCGTGCGTGGGTCGCGGCGTCGCCGAGGTCGTAGCTCCGTGGCGGCCCGGTCTCACTTGGCGGGTTTGAAGGTCGCGGTGAACGTCTCGAAGTAGTGGTAGTCCTTGTCCCAGCGGCTGTCGGGGGTCCGCCAGTAGATGGCGTAGCCGTGCCGCTTGCTGGTGACGAACCCCCGGTTGACCACGTGTGTCCGTCCCGAGCCGGAGGCGTAGGTGAACTCCCAGTCGGCGGCCGTCTTCCAGTAGTCCACCGCCTTGATCTTGACGCGCTTGTAGCCGGGGAAGTTGCCCTTCTGGTACGGCTCCTGCTCCTTCCAGTCCTTCTCCGCGTCGGCCTTCGGCGTGTGGGTCTGGTCGATCAGCAACGAGCCCGGGGTGCCGGGACCGGAGAACCAGACGCCGCTACCGGTGTGCGAGGTGGGCTTCCAGCCCTTGGGCAGCGCGACCGAGAAACCGGTCGGGTCCTTGTAGCGGTGCCAGCCGTCGGGGACGTCGGAGGGCTCCGACGACGTCGGCGTGGGCGAGGGTGTGTCTTTCTCGTCGTCGTACGGCGAGGGGGTGGCCGACCCCGGGCCGGTCCCGGGCGCCGCGCCGGCCGCCCCTGAACCCGGAGACGGCGGCTTCGCGGAACCGCCGCCGCTCGTCGTGGCCGAGATCGCGCCGTCGTTTTCCGGCTCCTGACCGGCGCGGATACCCAGGTAGCCGCCCACCCCGGCGATGGCGACCAGCGCGGGCGCGATGACGAGCGCCACCTTCGCGGCGGGGCTCAGCCCCCGCCGCTCCCGGGGAGGAAGGGGAGGCACCGTCGGAGTGCCCCAGTCGGGGCTCGGCCGCGGGGGGATCCCCGCCCCGGGCTCGGGTGTGCGCGGCCGGGTGGGGACCTCCGCGAAACCCGCGGGCGCGGGCGCGGTCATCCTGTCGCGCACGTACTGCCGGGCCGGGCTGTCCAGGCCGTCCCGGGTGTGTCTGGTGTGTCCCGAATCCCGGCGGGGGACTCCTCCCGAGCCTCTGTCTGTGACCTTGCCAGTGCCAGTGCCAGTGCTCTTGCCCGTGTCCCTGGCCATCCCCTCCGCGGCGACGGACGGGTCGCTGCCGGCCCTCCTGACGGCACGCGTGCCGGCCTCCACGTCGTCCGGCGCGGCGGAGCCGGTCTCATCCGCGGCACGGGGCTCCGCGTCGTCACCGGTGACGCCCGCGCCGGCCGATGCCGCTCTGGGTGCCGCTCTGGGTGCCGCTGTGGGCGTCGCTGCGGGCGGGTCGCCGGCCGCGGAACTCTCCGGCGCGTTCTCGCCGGTGTCGCCGATGTCGCCGATGTCCTCGCCTGTGCCGTCGCCTGTGTCGGCGCCGGTGTCCCTGTGCGGGCCCTGGCGGGGGTCCTCGGCGGGGTCTACGCGGCGGTCTTCGCGGGCGTCCTCGGCCCGGTTCCGCGCCGCCGGGGCGCTCGCGGACTTCGCGGCGTCTCCCGTTCCGTCCTTGGCGGAGGCCGCGCCCGTCCCGCTCTTCCCGCCCTTGACGGCAGGCTCGGAAGTCGCGTCGCCCTGCGCATCACGGGCACCCGCGTCATTACGGGCATCGGCCTCACGGGCGGCCGCATCACGGGTGCCGGGCGAACCGGCCCCCGTGCTGATCCTGGCGCCGGTCTCGGCGACCGGTCCCGGTGCCGGGGCGTTCTTCCGGGCCGCGTCACGTGCGGAGTCGTCCCGCCGGCCATCCGCCTGGCCACCCACCGGGCCACGAGCCGCGCCACCGGCAGAACCACCGGCAGAACCACTGGCGGAGCCACCGGCCGGGCCGCCGGAGTAGGGCTGCCTGCCCGGAGAGCCGCCGCGCTGCCCCCGTGCCTGCGGCGCGGGCGGACGTGACGGGGCGGGGCGGGGGGCGGGGGACGCTGAGGGGGACGCCGCGGGTGACGGGGAGGCGGCCGGCTCGTCGCCGGGGATGACGGGCATCACCTTGGTCCGCGGCGGGGCCGGGCGCATGGCCTGCTTCAGCAGGCGGGTCAGCTCGTCGTACCCCGGCCGGTCGGCCGGCTCCTTGGCGAGCACGCGCCCCAGCACCGGCCCGAGATCGCCCGCCCGGGCGGCGGGGGCCGGATCCTCGTTGAGCACGGCGTGCATGGTGGCCATCGCCATGCCCCGGTCGTGTGGCGGCTTGCCCTCCACGGCGGTGTAGAGCGTGGCGCCGAGCGACCACAGGTCGGACTCCCGCTGCGCCGGAGCGCCGCGGAGCCGTTCCGGGGCGATGAAGGCCGGGGTGCCGACCAGCCCCGTGCGGGTCATGGTCGAGTCGGCCTCCAGGCGGGCGATGCCGAAGTCGGTGAGGACGACCCGTCCGTCCTCGGTGAGCAGCACGTTCTCCGGCTTGACGTCGCGGTGCAGCACTCCCTGCCGGTGGGCGGCGCGCAGGGCGTCCAGGATCTGCAGGCCGATCTCCGCGGTGCGCTCGGGCGGCAGCGGCCCGTCCTCCCGGATGACCTGGCCGAGCGACCGCGACTGGACGAGCTGCATGATGATCCAGGGGCGCTCGTCCTCCTCGATCACGTCGTGGACCACCACCACGTTGGGGTGGGTGAGCCGCCCGGCGGCGCGGGCCTCGCGCATGGTGCGGCGGTTCAGGTCGCTGAGCTCGTCGCCCATCGCGCTGTCGTAGCGGACCTCTTTGACCGCCACGGGTCGGTCGAGGAGCTGGTCATGCGCGCGCCAAACGACGCCCATGCCGCCCCGGCCGATCGGCTCCATCAACTGGTACCGGCCTCCGACGAGCCGGCCTTCCGCACGCGACATCGAACCCCTTCCTGGACCCATGAATGGTCCCACGGATGGCAAAGGGATCAACCTGACCGCGCCGACCCATCGTCCCTTATTTCGGGATTTGGGAGATATCTTGCGGATTGGTGTGACCGGGTGGACGGCCCGTGGCGGACGCCTCTGACCTGGCCGGTGTCGGTTTCCCACGGGGGCCGGATAGGATCTGACTCGCCTGATCTCATGGGTTCGTGATCACGCGTAGGTTCTTCCGACAGGGCGCGCGGTTTCCGGCGACCTGGCTCCGGGAGGTCAGACGACGAGGACGTCGCCCTCGCGGGCGACCTCGAACTCCTTGGCCAGCACGTCGAGCGCGTCATCCGTCCGCGTCGGGGCGTGGTGGGTGAGGACGAGCCGCCGGGCGCCGCAGCGCGCGGCGAAGGCGGCGGCGTCCGCCGTCGTGGCGTGGCCGTAGGCGTCGGCCAGGGCCCGCTCGCCCGGCAGGAACTGGCCGTCGTGAAGCAGCAGGTCCACGCCCGCCGCCAGCTCGGCCGCGGCCTCGCACCCCGCCTGCGGGCAGTGGTCGGGCAGGTACGCGATCGACCGGCCGTCGCGCTCGACGCGGACGCCGAGAGTGGTGCCGCCCTTGTGGGAGATCTCGGCGACCGTGACGTCGAACCCCTCGATCGGGCGGGAGGCGGACGTCAGGAACCGCCACGCGCCGCCCAGGCCGTCCGGCGTGATCGGGAAGTGCGGCGGGGACATGACCCGGGTCAGCGTCTCCAGCGGCCGCGGCGACGGCAGGTAGAGGTCGACCCGGGCGTCCGGGCGGTCGAGCGCCGGGCAGAACGGCAGGCCCTGCATGTGGTCCCAGTGCAGATGGGTTAGCACGATCGAGCCGCGGAACGCCGCGTCGCCGAGCAGCCGGCCGAGCCCCCGCAGGCCGGTGCCCGCGTCGAGAACGAGGGCGGGGACGTCGCCGTCGCCGGGCAGTTCACCTGGCAGCCCGCCCGGAACCCCGTCTGGAAGAACCGCGACGCAGCTGGTGTTGCCGCCGTACCGCGTGAAGGCGGGGCCCGGCGCCGGGGTGGATCCGCGGACGCCGAGCATCGCGAGCCTCACGTGAGCTGGTCCTCTCTGCGGTGCCCCTCGGCGAGCCGGGCCAGCGCTCCCCGGTCGACCGACTCCGCCGGGGCCTCGGCCACCCTGATCGGCGTGAGCGCGGTCAGAGTCGCGGTGCGGGTGCCGCCCTCCAGCACGGCCCGCTCGCCCAGGATCGCGCCCGGGCCGAGCTCCGGCAGCGCGCGGCCGTCCACGTCCACGCCGAGCACCCCGTCGAGCAGCAGGAACAGCGAGGAGCCCGGCTCGCCCTGCCGCACCAGCTGGGAGCCGGCGGGCAGCGAACGAATCTGGGGCCGGACGCCGCCGCGCATGATGAGCAGCGACAGCTCCCGCTCCAGTGCGGTCTCGGCGGCGGTGACCAGCACGGGGGAGTCCTCGTCGCCCCAGGGCGTCCGTTCGGGCCCATCCTGGGTCGCCCACGCCGCGAAGTCGGTGAGCCCGGCCTTCATCGTCAGCCGGTGGTCCGGGCCGTAGACCCAGTGCCGGGGGAACGGGCTGGCGCCCTCCAGCATGGCCTCCGCCCGGCCGTCGGAGTACAGCGTCACCGAGAGCGTCGTCCACACCAGCGGTGACTGCAGCCGCAGGTACGGCGGCCGGGCGACGCGGCGCGGGAACGGCAGCGCCGTCCGGCCTCCGGCGGTCTGCGTGAACCTGATCCACCCGTCGCCCATCCGGGGCTCCGGCCGCAGGTCGGGCAGGCCGACCGCGGCGAACGTCACGCCCAGCGGGCCCAGCCGCACGGTCGTGGCGCCCATGACCAGACCCCCGGCGGCGCCGTGGCCGGACACCCGGTCGCCGTCGAACTCGGCCCACACCGTGAGCCGGTTGGCGAACCGGAACCGGTCGGAGTCGCGCAGCGCGTCCAGATCGGCTATCGCGTCGGGCGGCGGATCGTCGTAGTGCGTCAGTCCCACCGAGAAGGCGGGCTTCGTGTACCCCGCCACGGCCTCGGACGGGATCCAGGAGATCGAGGTGATCGTCGATTCGACTCGCATGTCCCCGAACGTAGGAATTCCCGCCCCGGCGGGCCAGGGCGCCACCCTGCGGACCGGCCGTGGTGCCAGCACCCCCCGGCCCGTCGTCCTGGCACCCTTTCCGGAGGCTTCCGGTCACTGTGTAATGCGGGTCGTGGAACGCATCACGGTGGTGCTCGCGGACGACAACCTGATCGTCCGCGAAGGTGTGCGCGCGCTGCTCGGCCGCGACCCCGCTCTGGAGATCGTGGGGCTCGCCGCGGACTACTCCGAGCTGGTGGCAGGCGCCACGCGGCTGCGCCCGCAGGTCGTGGTCACCGACATCAGGATGCCCCCGACCTACCAGGACGAGGGGATCGAGGCGGCGCGCGAGGTCCGCAAGCGCCTGCCCGGCACCGGCGTGGTGGTGCTGAGCCAGTACGACGACCCCGACTACGCGATCCGGCTGCTGGGCGAGGGCGCCGCCGGATACGCGTACCTCCTCAAGGATCGCGTGGCGGACGCCGGCCTGCTCGGCACGGCGATCCGCGAGGTCGCCACCGGCGGCTCGCTCATCGATCCTCTGATCGTGCGGGAGCTGGTGGCGCCGGCCCGGGACGAGGGCCAGCTGTCGCCCGGCGAGGAGGACCTGCTCGGCCAGGTGGCGGCGGGCCGTACCGTGAAGGCGATCGCCGCGTCCCGGGGGGAGCCGCCCGAGGCCGTCAACGCCGCGATCGAGCAATTGTTCCTGTCGCTCGCGAAGGGGGCCAGCGCGGGACGGAGGGGCGCGCTGCGCCGCCTGCGGATGCTCCACACGGCGATCCTGCGCCGCGACGAGCAGGGCGAGACGTTGTCGCGGCTGCTTCCCGGCGGCCTCGCCGACAAGCTGCTGCGCGACCGCGGGGCCGTCGACCGCACCGACCGGCTGGTCGTGACCGTGCTCATGTCCGACGTGCGGGGCTACTCGGCCATCGCGGAGGCCACGGACCCGGCCGTGCTCGCCGGGCAGCTCAACGCCCACCGGCGGGCCATGAACGCCGCGATCCTCACCTCCGGCGGCACAGTCATGCAGTACGTGGGCGACGCGGTGATGGCGGTCTTCGGCGCACCCGACCCCGCCCCCGACCACGCCGCCAGGGCCGTCCACGCGGCCCGCGAGATGCACGTGCGCCAGCGCCGCCTCGACGCCGAGTGGAGGGGACAGGGACGCTCGCCCTTCACGCTCGGCATCGGACTGTCCACAGGTGAGGTAGCGGCGGCCCTGCTCGGCAGCGATGAACGAGTGGAGTACACCCTCGTCGGAGACACCGTGAACCTCGCGCAGCGCATGCAGGACCTGGCCCGGCCGACCGGCGTCGTGGCCTCCGACGCGACGGTCCGGGCGGCGGGCGGCGGGTGGGCCTGGCGCCCGCTCGGCCCGCGCCTGGTCAAGGGCCGTGCGACCCCCGTGACCGCCTACCACCTCGAGGTGATGTGAAATGCCCGCCACAGATGTGACGACGACCGTCGCGGTCCAGGTCAGAGGGGCCAGGCGGACGTTCACCGCGGAGCTCGCCCCCGTGCGCGCGCTGCGGGGGGTGGACCTCGACGTGCGGCGCGGCGAGTTCGTCGCCGTCATGGGGCCGTCCGGGTGCGGCAAGTCGACCCTGCTCAACGTGATCGCCGGGCTGGAGCCGGTGGACGAGGGCAGCGTCGAGGTGGCGGGGGAGCGGGTGGACGGCCGGGACGAGGACTGGCTGGCCCGGTTCCGCAGGCACCACATCGGCTTCGTGTTCCAGTTCTTCAATCTCCTCGACGGGGTGTCCGCGCTGGACAACCTGGTCATGCCGGGCGTGCTGGGCGGCATGAAGCGGCGTGCCGCCGAGTCCCGCGCGCGCGACCTGCTCGACCTGCTCGGCCTGGCCGACCGCGCCAACCAGGTGCCGGCCGTGCTGTCCGGCGGCCAGCGGCAACGGCTGGCCATCGCCCGCGGGCTGGTGAACGAGCCGACGCTGTTGCTGGCCGACGAGCCCACCGGCGCGCTCGACAGCGAGGGGGGCCTGGAAGTGCTCGAACTGTTCCGCAGGCTGCACGACGACGGCCAGACGATCATCATGGTGACCCACTCGCCCGACGTCGCCGCGGGCGCGGACCGCGCCGTGCGCATGCGGGACGGGAAGGTCGAGCCGGTATGAGCGAGCCGATGTCCCGTTCGCGTGGCCGCGGGCCCCGAGATGAGGAGACAGCATGGGCGTGGTGCTGACCTGGCTCCGCCTGGAGCTGCGCCGGCGATGGCGGTCGCTCGCGGCGCTGGCGCTGCTCGTGGCGTTCGCCACCGCGACCGTCCTGGCCTCCGTCGCCGGCGCCCGCCGAGGCGCGACGGCCGTCGACCGCCTGTACGCCGAGACGCTGCCCGCGACGCTCACGGTCCTGCCCAACCAGCCGCACTTCGACTGGGCCAGGATCCGCGCGCTCCCCGAGGTCGCCGCGCTGACGACCTTCCCCGTGTCCGGCTTCGGCGTCCAGGGTGTCCCGCCGGCCGACAGCGCAGGTTCCTTCCCTCCCGGCGACGACGAGGGCCTGCGCACCATCGAGGTGCCCAGGGTCCTGGAGGGGCGGCTCCCCGACCCCCGCCGGGCCGACGAGGTCGTGGTCGGCTCCCAGTACCGCCAGCGGTACGGCAAGGGGGTCGGCGACCGGCTGGTCCTCATGCTGATGACGCCCGAGCAGGCGGCACGGGAAGACTACGACTCCTCGGCGGAGGAGCCCGCCGGGCCCCGGATCACGGTCACCATAGTGGGCGTGATCAGGTCGGCGTGGTACTCCGAGGACGTCGGCCAGTCACCGGGCGTCCTGTCCAGCCCTGCCCTCTACCGCACGTACCCGACGAACTTCGTCGACCCGGACAAGGGGTACATCAACGCCCTCGTCCGGCTGAAGAACGGCGTGGCCGACGAGGCCCGGTTCCGCGCGGACCTGGCTCGCGTCACCGGGCGCAACAACATCGACGTGTGGAACAACTACGAGAAGTTCGGCGGGAACGCGCTGCGGGCGACCACCTTCGAGGCCGCGTGCCTGCTCGCGTTCGGGCTGGCCGCGCTCGCCGCCGCGATCGTGCTGGTCGGCCAGTCGGTCGCCAGGTACACCGCGGCGACGGTGAGCGATCTGCGCGTGCTGCGCGCGGTCGGCCTCTCACCCCGCCAGGCGCTGGCCTCGGCGGCGGCCGGGCCGTTCCTGGCCGCCGTCGTGGGTGCCACCGCCGGCGTCGCGGGGGCGGCGGCGGCCTCGATGTGGATGCCGATCGGGGCGGCGGCGCTGCGCGAGCCCGATCCCGGGCTCGACCTCGACTGGCTCGTGCTCGGCACGGGCTGGCTCCTGACCTCGGCTCTCGTGCTCGCGGGGTCGGCCGCCGCGGCCGCGCTCTTCCTGTCCGCGGGAGCCACCGCGGGCCGCAGGTCGGCGGTCGCCCTGCTCGCGTCCCGGATGGGCCTGCCCGTCCCGATGGTGGTGGGGGCGCGGTTCGCCCTGGAACCGGGTAGCGGGCGCGCCGCGGTGCCGGTGCGGCCCGCGCTGGTCGGCGCGGTCGCGGGCGTGCTCGGCGTCCTGGCGGCCTTCACGTTCTCGGCCGGGGTCAAGGACGCGGCCGCCAACCCGGTCAGGTTCGGCCGGACCCACCAGCTGGAGGCGTACCTGGGTTTCAACGGCGAGGACTTCGTGCCCGCCCCCGCGGTGCTCTCCGCGGTGTTCGCGGCGGTGGCCGGCGACCCGGCCGTCCAGTCCGTCGAGGACGCCAGGAGCGGGGTGGCCGAGTCCGCCGGCCGTACACCCGGACGCAAGGCGGTCTCCGTCACCACCTACACGTACGCGCCCGTGGGCGGCAGGGCCTTCCCGGCCGTGCTCACCGAGGGCCGGCTCCCGGCGAGGGCGGACGAGATCGTGCTGGCGCCGTTCAGCGCCCGGGACCTCCAGGTGGGGGTCGGTGACCGGATCAGCCTCAAGGGCGGCGCCAAGCCCACGCGGATGACCGTCACCGGGATCGGCTTCGTGCCGGCCGGCCCGCACAACGACCGCACCGACGGCGGCTGGATCACCGCGGCGGGCGACAAAACCCTCTACGCGGGCGCGAACATCGCCTTCAAGTTCCACGGCGCCCTCGTCGCCCTGCGGCCGGGCACGGATCCGGCGGCGGTCGCCGGGCGGCTGAACGCGGCCGTGAAGGCCGCCGGAGGCGAGTACGTGACGTTCCGGGAGCCGGATCCACTGGGGGAGATACCGCAGATCCGCGACGTGGAGGAGCTGCCGCTGCTGCTGGCCGTCTTCCTCGGGCTGCTCGCCACCGGGGCCCTCGGGCACGCGCTGGCCACGGCCGTCCGCCGGCGCCGGCACGAGGTGGCCGTGCTGCGCGCGCTCGGCATGACCCGGTGGCAGTCACGCTGGACCGTGGTCACGCAGGCCACCCTGGTCGCGGGCATCGGGCTGCTGTTCGGCGTCCCGCTCGGGGTGGCGCTCGGGCGGACCCTGTGGCGGCTCCTCGCCGACATGTGGCCGCTGCAGTACCTCGCGCCGCTCGCCGCCGGCGCCGTGCTGCTCGTGTGGCCGCTGACCCTCGCGATCGCCAACGCGCTGGCGGCCTGGCCGGGAACGGTGGCCGCGCGGCTGCGGATCGCCCACGTGCTGCGGGCGGAGTGACCGTGATCGCCGCGTCCGCCGCCGTCGCCGCCGCCTGGGTCCTCGCGGCGGTGACGGCGCTGCTCGCCGGCAGGGCCGGCCTCGCCCGCACCGCGGGGCTCGTCGCGCTCGCGCAGGCGGCGGCGACCTGGTGGCCCGTCCTCGCGCCGCTCGCCGTCGCCGCCTGGCTGACCTGTGGCCTCTCACTTCCGGACGGCGTGTTACGCACGCCGTCGCGGCGCGTGATCGCGGGCCTGGCCTGGGCGGGGGCGGCCGCCTGGGCGGCCCGGCTGCCGGTGACGCCGCCCGCGGTGGTCATCGCCACCGCCGCGGGTGCGCTGATCGCGCTGGCGGCGACACTCGCGCGCTGCCCGAGCGCGCCGGCGCCGCGCCGCCGCACACTTCAGTGGATCGCCGCGGCCGGGGTCGTCACCGCCGCCGCCCACGTGGTGATCGGCGCCGCGCACGTGCTTCTCGGCATCCCCGGCGACGTGCTCCCGTGGGCGCTGCTCGCCATGGCGGTGCTCCCGGCGGGCATCGCCCTGGCGCAGGCGCCCGTGACGGCCCGGCTGGCCGAGCGGGCGCTCGTCGAGGCCGTGGTCATGGCGGGCCTCGCGCTGCTGGTGGTGGCCGTCTACCTGGTCGTGGTCGTCGGTCTGGCCCGCGAGCCCGTCGGGACCGAGCGCGAGGTGCTGCTGGCCAGCGTGGTCGCCGCTCTCACCGCGGTGGTCCTCGCCCTGCCCGTGCGTTTCCGGCTCGTGTCGCTCGGCGTTTCGCTGCTCGGCCGGCGCGGGCAGTCGCCGGAGGAGGCGCTCGCGTCGTTCGGCGCGCGGATGAGCCGCGCGGTGCCGTTCGACGAGCTGCTGCTCCAACTGGTGGAGTCGCTGCGGGCGGCGCTCGGGCAGGCGGGCGCCGAGGTGTGGGCCGGCACCGACGGCGTGCTCCACCGCCAGGTCAGTGTGCCCGAGCGCCCCGCCGACGTGATCACTCTCACGGCCAAGGAGCGTCTGGTCGTCGGGCGCACCCGCATCGGCGGCGCCGCCTGGCTGTCGGTGTGGCTGCCCGCCCTCGTCGAGGACCGGGAGGCCCCCATCCGGGTGGCGCCCGCCGCTCACCTGGGCGACCTGCTCGGCCTGCTGGTCGTACGGCGGCCGCGCGAGGGCGTCGAGTTCTCCGAGGAGGACGACCGCGTGCTCATCGAGCTGGCCCGCCAGGTCGGCCTCGCCTTGCACAACATGCGGCTCGACTCCGCCCTGCAGGCGTCCCTGGAGGAGCTGCGGCAGCGCAACGAGGAACTGCAGGCCTCCCGGCTGCGCATCGTCACGGCCGCCGACGCCTCGCGCCGGGCGATCGAGCGCGACCTGCACGACGGCGCCCAGCAGCATCTCGTCGCACTCTCGGTCAAGCTCGGCCTCGCCCGGGAGATCCTCAAGGAGGACGCGGCCATGGCCGCCGAACTCATGGAGGAGCTGCGCACCGACGTGCAGCAGGCCAACGCCGCGTTCCGCGAGCTGGCCCACGGCATCTACCCGCCGCTGCTGCGCAATCACGGCCTCGGTGAGGCGCTGCGCTCGGTGACCCGGCGCGTCGCGCTCCCCTACAGTGTGGAGGTGGGCCTGACCCGGCGCTACCCGGAGCAGGTCGAGGCCGCGGTCTATTTCTGCTGCCTGGAGGCCATCCAGAACGCGGGCAAGCACGCGGGGCCGGGCGCGTCCGTGGAGGTCCGCGTCACCGCGGAGGACGGCGTGCTGCGTTTCAGCGTCGCCGACGACGGCGCGGGCTTCGACCCGGGCGGCGGGCAGGGGCACGGCTTCGTCAACATGACCGACCGGCTCGGCGCGCTCGGCGGACGGCTGTTCGTCGAGTCGGCGCCCGGCGCCGGCACGACCATCAGAGGAGAGGTGCCGGTCGATGGCTGACGGCTTCGACGCGGTTGTGGTCGGCTCGGGACCGAACGGGCTGGTGGCGGCGGTCACGATGGCCGAGGCCGGCCGGCGCGTGCTGCTGCTTGAAGCGGCCGGCGCGTTCGGCGGCGGCCTGCGCACCGACGAGCTGACGCTGCCCGGATTCCGGCACGACGTCTGCGCGACCGTGCTGCCGCTCACCGTGGCCTCGCCCGCGTTCCGGCGGATCATCGGGGAGCTGGGCGTCACGTGGGCCCACCCGCGCGTGCCGGCCGCGCATCCGCTCGACAAACGGCCGGCGGTGCTGGTCCACCGCTCGGCGGAGGAGACCGCGCTGGGGCTCGGCCGGGACGCCGCCGCCTGGCGTGCCACCGTGGGCGCGACCGCGCGCGCGGGAGACCCGCTGGTCGACACGCTGCTCGCCCCGCTGTCGGTGCCCCGCGCCCCGCTGCGGGCGGCCCGGTTCGGCGCGTTCGGGGTCCTGCCCGCGACCGTGCTCGCCCGTACGGCGTTCCGCACGGCCGGCGCGCGGGCCGCGCTCGCGGGGATGGCCGCGCACTCCATGCTCGACCTGCGCGCCCCGATCACCGGGGGCTACGGCGTGCTGCTGGCCGCGCTCGCCCACCACGTGGGGTGGCCGGTGGTGCGGGGCGGCTCCCAGCGGCTCGCCGACGCCCTCGTCGGGCGGCTCAGGGAGCTCGGCGGCGAGGCCGTGACCGGTCACCGCGTCCGCGATCTGGGCGAGGTGCCCCGGGCCCGGTCGGTCCTGCTGGACCTCACACCGCGCCAGGTCCTCGACGTGGCCGGCGACAGGCTGCCCCCGGCCTACCGGAGGCGGCTGGACCGGTTCCGCTACGGCCCCGGGGTGTTCAAGCTCGACTGGGCGCTGTCGGGCCCGGTGCCGTGGACCGACCCGGCGGTGGGCGACGCCGCGACGGTGCACCTCGGCGGCCGCCTGGAGGAGATCGCGCACGGCGAGGCCGAGGTCGTCCGTGGCCGCCACCCGGAACGGCCCTACGTGCTCGTCGTGCAGCCGTGTGTGGCCGACCCCTCACGGGCGCCCGCCGGACGGCACGTCCTGTGGGCCTACTGCCACGTGCCCAACGGCTCGGCGGTGGACATGACCGAGGCGGTCGAGGCGCAGATCGAGCGGTTCGCCCCCGGCTTCCGCGACCTCGTCCTGGCCCGCCGCGCCACGGACACCGCGGCCCTTGAGGCCCGCAACGCGAACCTGGTGGGCGGCGACATCGGCGGCGGGTCGGGCGACCTGGGCCAGTTCCTCGGCCGTCCCGTCCTCTCCGCGCACCCGTGGGCCACCCCGGTGCGCGGCCTGTACATCTGCTCGGCGAGCACCCCGCCCGGCCCCGGCGTGCACGGCATGGGCGGGTGGCAGGCCGCCCGGCTGGCCCTCAGACGGGAAGCCCGCGCAGCAGCGCGGGGGTGAGGTCGTCCTTGCGGATGTAGGCGAGCGCCCCGCAACTGGCCGCGTCGGGCGGCAAATCCTCCGCGGCGTACGTGGACACCAGCACGATCTTCACGTCGGGTGCCTCGGCCAGGATGCGGCGCGTCGCCTCGATGCCGCTCATGCCGGGCAGGTTGATGTCCATCAGGATCATCGACGGCCGGTCGCCGAGGGCCTGAGCCAGGGCGTCCTCACCGGTCACCGCCTCGCCCACCACCCGCCACCCCGGCAGCAGCCGGATCAGCGCGCGGGCGACCGACCGGAACGGCGCCTGGTCGTCCACGATGAGCACCTCGACCCCTGTCATACCTCCAGGCTGCCCGAACGCCGCGTCCCGTCCAAGGGCGCGACCACCACGGTCACGGCGTGCTAGCACCACCGTGGTCGGACAGGTACATCAGCACCGCCATCACCCGCCGGTTAACGTCCGGTTCCGTGCCCAGCCCGAGCTTGGCGAACAGCGTGTTGATGTGCTTCTCCACGGCCCGCTCGGTGAGGAAGAGCGCCGACCCCACGGCGGCGTTGCTCTTTCCCTGCGCGATCTGCCCCAGCACCTCGCGTTCGCGTGTGGTCAGCCGGGCCAGCGGCGACGACCGGGCGTGCGCGGTGTCGGCCACCAGGGCCTCTACCACGGCAGGGTCGATCACGGAGCCGCCCCGCGCCACCGTCCGCACCGCCTCGATCAGCTGGTGCGGGTCGCTCATCCGCTCCTTCAGCAGGTACGCCCGGCCGCTGCTCCCACCGGCCAGCAGCGGCGTCGCGTACGCGGGCTCGGCGTACTGGGACAGGACGACGACGCCGACCCGCGGCCGCGACGCGCGCAGCGCGGTCGCCGCCCTGATCCCCTCGTCGGACGACAGCGGCGGCATCCTGATGTCGGTCACCACCACGTCGGGGTCGTGCTCGTCCACCGCCGCCATGAGCTGGGGGAGATCGGCGCAGGTCGCGACCACCCGCAGGTCGGGCTGCAGGTCGAGGACCCGCCGCACGCCCTCGCGCACGAGCATCGAGTCCTCAGCGATCACGATTCTGATGGGCACCGGTCCCCTCCATGCGCAGCCACGTGAGCACCGCGAGGACGCGGCGGTTGTCGTCGGGGGTCTGGCCCAGGTCCAGCTTGTTCAGCACCGCCGCGATGTGCGCCTCGACCGTCTTCGCGCCGAGGAACAGTGTCCGCGCGATCGCCGCGTTGGACCTGCCCTCGGCCATCAGGCGCAGCACGTCGCGCTCGCGCGGGGTGAGACGGCCGGCGCGCGTCTCGGCCCGGCGCAGCTCGAACAGCTGCCCCACGATCTCGGGGTCGACCGCGACGCCGCCGGCCGCCACCCGCTCCAGCGCGTCGCGCAGCGCGGCCGCGTCGTCGACGCGGTCCTTCAGCAGATAGCCGACGCCGCGCGGGCTCGCTTCGAGCAGCCGCGCCGCGAAAGCGCCCTCGGCGTACGTCGACAGGACGAGCACGCCGAGGGCGGGGTACCGCTTCTTCAGTTCCACGGCCGCCACCAGCCCCTCGTCGGTGAAGGTGGGCGGCATCCGGACGTCGAGGACGGCGGCGTCCGCCGGCTGCGACTCCAGGACGGACGCCAGTTCCGCGGTGTCGGCGGCCTGCGCCACGACGGTGACGCCGACGTGGCCGAGCAGGAGGGCCAGCCCCTTGCGGAACAGGGCCGAGTCGTCGCAGATCACCACGCGCATGGGAGCCAGTGTGGCACGGCCGGCGGGTATCGGTCCCGGCCTCCGCGGCGGGCGGCCGGGCCCGTCAGACGTTCACCGAGACGGGCAGCGTGTAGCCCTGGCGGCAGGTGTCGCCGAGCACCTTGCTGTCGCATCCCTTGACCCAGAACGTGTAGGTCGAGGCGTAGCCGTTGCTGTTGGTCACCCCACGCGGCGGGAGGTGGGTCACCTTCCCACTGGTGCGCGAGCCGGCCTTGACCGTGTACGTGGGATACATGAGGGCCATGGAGGACGGCATGTTCTGGGTGGGGTTCGCGGTCCAGTAGACCCGCCAGTAGTCGTAGTTGAACGGGTTGGTGGGGCCCCAGCGGAACACCGCCTTGCCGTTGGCCGCGTACGCGGCGACGATCATCCTGGTCCCCTGGTCGGGGGACCAGGCGATCTGGCCGTTGGCGAAGCGCTGCTTGCGCCCGTTCGCGTTCGGCAGGCTGTACTCGGCGGCGGTGGGGCAGCCGAAGACGCCGTTCGCGCCGCCCATGGTGGTCCAGTAGTCGCCGATCAGGCCGTACGGCTTGATGGAGCACGTGGCGGCCTGCGCCGGCGAGGCGGCCGGGAGGAGGGCGGCGAGGGCGGCCGCGCCGAGGACGAGGGCGCCGGCGGTGCGGGACTTGCTGTGGGACTTGGTGCGGGGCTCGGTGCGGGGCTCGGTGCGGGGCTTGCTGAGAGTCATCGTGGTCTCCTTCGTCGTTTTCGATGGATCCACGATGCGCCGGAGGGCCCGCCTGCCACATCCTGGCCAGCCCTCCGCCGATCTCAGGGATTTCCCTGCCGGTGACGGCGGGGTCCGCCGCTGTGGTGGCGCGCGGCGGCGGCGTGCACCACAGGCGCGGCGCGCACGGTGTGGGTGGCGTGGGTGGCGTGGCTGGCTGTGTTCGTGCGGGTGGCGGCCGTGTGAGCTGTGTTCGCATGGCCGGCGTTCGAGTGCGCGGTGTTCGAGTGCGCCGTGTTCGCGCGAGCCGGACTCGTGCCGGCCGTGGCTGTTCGGGCCGTGTTTGTTCGGGCCGTGTTTGTGTGGGCCGTGTTTGTGTGGGCCGTGTCTGTCTGGGCCGTGTTTGTCTGGGAGGTCTGGTCCGTGTGCTCCCCGTCTGTCTGGGCCCCGCCCGCCTGGTCCCCGCTCGCCTTCCTTTTCCGGTCCTGTTTCTCCTTCTCCCGCTTCTTCTTCTCCTTCTCCAGGGCCTCCTTCAGGCCCGGAGTGAAGCCGCCGCCGAACCGCGCCATGTCGGGCGGGACGAAGCCGTACGCCGGGACGCGCCGCAGGGCGGCCCGCATCGAGTCCACCCAGATCGGGCCTGGCAGCGACGCGCCCTGCACGGCCCCGTAGTAGCGGCCGCCGATGGTCACGCCGGTCAGCGGGTAGCGGTAGGAGCCGCGGATGTCGCCGAGGCTGACGGCGGCGGCCAGAGCGGGCGTGTACCCGGCGAACCAGGCCGAGGTGTAGCCGTTGTTCGTGCCGGTCTTGCCGGCCGCCGGCCGCCCTATCGACTGCCCTCGCATCGTGCCCTTGGTGAACACGCCGGACAGCACGTGGCTCACCGCGTCGGCGACGGCGGGCTCGATCGCCTCCGCGCAGACGGGGGGCACCTCGGTGCGGGTGCCGTCCCGCTCGACGATCGCCGTGATGGCCATGGGCCGGCAGTACCGGCCGCGGGCGGCGAACGCCGCGAACGCCGCGGCCACGGTGGTCGGGTCCATCTCGTTGGCGCCGAGCGTGAACGTGGGCACCACCCGCAGCGGTGTGCCGTCCGCCCGCCGGATGCCGAGCGCCTTGGCCGTCTTCACCACGTTGCAGAGCCCGACCTGCCGCTCCAGTTGCATGAAGAAGATGTTGACCGACTTCCAGGTGCCGAGTTCCAGGCTGTACGGCCCGCCGCCGCCCTCGCCTCCGGCGTTGCGGATCCGGGTGCCGGGGTCGTTGACGGGGGTGCCGGAACAGTCGCGGAAGCCGCTCGACGGCACGAACACGCCGGGGATCCGGAAGCCGTCGCCGAAGCGCATGCCCTGCGCGAGGGCGGTCGCGAGCGTGAACGCCTTGAACGTCGACCCGGCCTGCAGGCCGAGACCGCCGCCGTGCGCCTGGTCGGCCGGCAGGTTGTAGGTGGTGTTCGGCCCGTTGGCCCGGTTGTGCGGATTGCGGCCGTAGTGCTTGCTGGCGGCCATGGCCCTGATGCGTCCCGTACCCGGTTCGATCATGGTCTCGGCGGCCACCTGATGATCGCGGGGGCTCACCCGCGCCGCGATCGCCCGCTCGGCCGCCCGCTGGTCGGCCAGATCCACGGTGGTCCAGATCGTGAGGCCGCCGCGCTGCAGGCGGCGCTGGCGGGCGGCCGCGGTGTATCCGAAGGCCGGGTTGGTCAGCACCTCGTGCTCGACGTACGAGCAGAAGAAGGGGTAGGCGCTGTCGCCGCAGCCGCCCGGCTCCGCCTTCATCCGAAGCCCCAGGGGCCGCTTGGCCCCGTCCCGCGCCTCGCCCTGGTCGATCAGTTTGAGCTGGGCCATCCGGTCGAGCACCAGGTTGCGGCGGGCCAGCAACCGGTCGCGCTGCGGCGCGCCGATCGAGGGATCGGTCTCGTACGGCGTGCGCACCGCTCCGGCCAGGGTGGCCGACTGGACGAGATCGAGGTCGGCCGCGTCGACGCCGAAGAACCGCTGGGCCGCCGACTGGACGCCGAAGGCGCCCGCCCCGAAGTAGGCGATGTTGAGGTAGCGCTCCAGGATCTGGTCCTTGGTGTACTTCTTCTCCAGCGCCAGCGCGTAGCGCAACTCGTCGAGTTTGCGGCGCATGCTGCGGACCCGCGCCCGCGCCCGCTCCTGGTCCGACTCCGCCTGGGTGACCATGATGTTCTTGACGAGCTGCTGGCTGATGGACGAGCCGCCCTGGCGGATCCCGCCCGCCCGGGTGTTCTCGATCAGCGCCCGCAGCGTGCCCCGGAGGTCGATGCCGCCGTGCTCGTAGAACCGGGAGTCCTCGATCGCGACGATGGCCTGCCGCATGACCGGGGCCACCTCGCCCAGCGGCACGGACTGCCGGTTCTGGTAGTAGAACCTGGCGATCTGCCTGCCGTCGCGGTCGAGCAGCCGGGTCATCTCGGGGAGCTGGTCGTCGCGGGGCGGCGGCGGCAGGTGGGTGAACGTCGCGGCCGCCCCTTTCGCGGCCAGGCCGGCCCCACTCACGACGGGCAGGGCCAGGCCGGCGACCAGCAGCCCTCCGGCGGCGCCGCACACGCACAGCGCGGCGGCGGCGCTGAGGAGACGAGAGGTCACGGAGTTATCAGTGCGACCCCTGGGGCGTTTCCAAACGCACAGCCCCGAAAGCTTTACGTTAGCCTGTTGATCTTAAGGCCGAGCGAGGTGAACTGCTCGTACGGACGGTGGTATCCGCGCTCGATGTGGTTGACCCCGCGCAGGGTCGAGGTGCCCTCGGCCACGGCCGCGGCCAGCACGGCGGAGAAGCCCGCCCGGATGTCCGGGAGGGTGACGTCCGCGCCGCGCAGGTTCGACACGCCCCGCACGACCGCCGAGTGCTTGGCGTTGGTGTCGTGGTAGCGGCAGGCCGGCCCGCCCAGGCACTGGGCGAAGACCTCGATCTCGCAGCCCATCTTCTGCAGCGCCGGCACGTAGACCAGCCGGTTCTCGAAGACCGTCTCGTGCAGCACCGACATGCCCTCCGCCCGGGTGAACAGCACCATGAGCGGCGTCTGCCAGTCGGTCATGAACCCGGGGTGGGTGTCGGTCTGCACGGCGGCGGCCCGCAGGCCGTCGGGGGCCGAGGCGGTCAGCCAGTCGTCGGTGATCTCGAACCGCGCGCCCATCCTGGCCAGGGTGGTGATCGCGGTGACCAGCCGGTCCTGCGGGCAGCCGTGCACCCGCACCTCGCCGCCCGTCACCAGGCCCGCGACGAGGTAGGAGAACGCCTCGATGCGGTCGCCCGCCAGCCACGTCGACGCCCCGTGCAGGCGCTCCACGCCCTCGATGACGATGCGCCGGTCCGGGCTGAGCTCGATCATCGCGCCCATCCGCTGGAGGAACAGGGCGAGCTCGACGACCTCGGGCTCCATCGCGGCGCCCTTGATGACGGTCTTGCCCTCCGCGAGGACGGCCGTCATCAGGATGGTCTCGGTGGCGCCGACGCTGGGGTAGGGCAGCGTGATGCGGCTACCGCGCAGCCGGCTCGCCTTGGCGGTGATGCCGTTGTCGCCGACCTCGATCTCGGCGCCCATCGACCGCAGCGCCTCCACGTGGAAGTTGACCGGCCGCCGTCCGATGGGGTCGCCGCCGACCAGCGGCACGAACGCCTCGCCCGCCAGGTGGAGCAGCGGGCCGAGCATGAGGATCGGGATCCGGTTGAGCCCGGTGTACTCCTCCGGGACGCGCGGCCTGATCTCCGATCCGCGCTCGACGGTGATCTCACCCGGAGTGATCTCCACGTGGATGCCGAGGGCCTCCAGCATGGCCGCCGTGATGCCGACCTCACCCACCTCGGGCGCGTTGTGCAGCGTGCTGGGCCCGGTGCCGAGCATGGCCGCGACCATGTGCTTCGACACCGCGTTCTTCGATCCCCGGACCTCGACGTCCCCCCGCAGCGGGCCCGACGGGTCGATCTGCCATACCTCTTCAGTCACGCTTTCTCCCTGACAGCGGCTCGTGGGAGCAAGAGTAACGGTGCGGGGCCTGATCACCGTGTGGGTACCATCGGGACGGTGCGGCACTTGAGGGTCAATCCGGCGACGATCGCCCTGACCGTTCTCGCCTCCGCCCTGCTGGGAGTGGTGGCCGGTTTCGTCTGGGCCGCGCTGGCGCCCGCCACGCGGTACGTGCTCGTGGACGGGGGCCCGCAGCCTGCCGACCCCGAGACGCAGACGCTCATCGCGGCCGACGGCTGGTTCGCCGTCGTCACCGGGGCCGCCGGCCTGCTCTGCGCCGCGGTGGCCTACCTGCTCGCGCGCCGCCGTCCCGTGGAGGCCCTGACCGGCCTGACCGCCGGCGGCCTGCTCGCCGCGTACGTCGCCCTTCTGGTCGGCGGCACGGTCAAGGGCGTCGTACGGGCGTCCGCGCCGGGCGGGCTGACCACGACGACGTCGCTCGGCGTGACCGCCCACGGTGTGCTGCTGGCCTGGCCGCTGCTGGCGACCGCCCTCTTCTGGCTGATCGAGTTCCTCGTGACCTACCAGCGGCGCGCCGACCCGGCGGCCTGATCAGGCCGGTTTCGTCCGCCAGAAGCCGGTGGCCTGCTCGAAGGCGTGCCCGAGCCGCAGGACGTCCATATCGGCCCAGGGGCGGCCGACGATCTGCACTCCCACCGGCAGCCCGGCGGAGGTGAAGCCGCAGGGCACCGACATGGCGGGGGAGTGGGTCACGGTCAGCCAGTAGCACGAGCGCATCCAGGCGAGGTAGTCGGGCATCGGCACCCCCGCCACCTCGGTGACGTACGGCTGCTCGACCGGGAACGGCGGCACCTGGCTGACCGGGGCGAGCAGGAAGTCGTGCTCCAGGAAGAAGGCGCGCATCAGGTGGAAGAGCCACGAGCGGATCCGCTCGGCCCGCGCCAGGTCGGCGCCGGTGACCTTCCGCCCCTCCGCCACGTTCCAGGTGACGTTGGGGCCGGTCCCGCGCTCGGCGCCGAAGCGGAGCGCGTAGTACCACGCGCGGTAGATCCGGAAGGCGTCCTCGGCCGCCGACAGGTTCAGGTCGGTCTCCTCGACCTTGGCGCCGAGACCGGCCAGGACGCGCGCCGCCTCCGCGGTGAGCCGGGCGGTCTCCGGGTCGACCGGCAGCCCGCCGAGGCTGGGGCTGAACCCGATCCGCACCTCGGACAGGTCGAGGTGGAGGGGCGCGGCGAAGGCCGATCCGTCCTCCCTGATCGAGTACGGCGAGCCCGGATGGAACCCGGAGATCGCGGACATGAAGAGGGCCAGATCGGCCGACGTGCGGGCCATCGGCCCCGGCACCGGCATGGTGAACCAGGCCGTCTCGATCGTCTCGGACGGCACCCGCCCCGGGGTGGGCCGCAGCCCCGCCACGTTGCAGAACGACGCGGGATTGCGCAGGGAGCCGCCCATGTCGGACCCGCCGGCCAGCGGCACCATCCGGGTCGCGAGCGCCGCCGCGGCCCCGCCGCTGCTGCCGCCGGCGCTCCGCGACAGGTCGTAGGGGTTGCGGGTGGCCCCGAACACCTCGTTGACCGTGTGGGATCCGGTGCCGAACTCGGGGGTGTTGGTCTTGCCGACGGTGATGCCGCCGGCCTCCCTGATCCGCTGCACGAGGACGTCGTCGTCCTCGGGGACGTGGTCCGCGTACTGCGCCGAGCCGTACGTCGTGCGGATGCCGGCCGTGTCGACCAGGTCCTTGTGGGCCACCGGCAGGCCGTGCAGCGGGCCGCGCCACCGGCCGCGCGCCAGGTCGGCGTCGGCCCGTCTCGCCTCGTCGAGCGCCAGGTCGGGCACCAGCGTCACGATCGCGTTGACCCGGCCGTTCGCGTCCTCGATCCGCCGCAGGCACGACTCGGTCAGCTCAACAGCGCTCACCTCGCGGGCCCGCAGCAGGACCGACATCTCGGTGGCGGTGAGGTCGGCCAGTTCGTCGCTCATCCCTAACGTCCCCTCCTCGGTCGCCGCTCCCGATCCGAGTCTCGGCCGCGCGCGCCTCACGGGCGACGGCGAATGTCGACAGGCTCAGACCCTGGCGATGGGGGCCGTCGCCGCCTGGGTGAGCCGGATCAGGACGTCCGGCGCGGTCTCGATCTGCAGCCCGCGGCGGCCGGCCGAGAAGTAGACCGTCTCGAAGCCGAGGGCCGACTCGTCCACCACCGTGGGCAGCCGCTTGCGCTGCCCCAGCGGGCTGATGCCCCCCACCACGTAGCCGGTGACGCGCTCGACCTTGGCGGCGTCGGCCATCGCGGCCCGCTTGCCCTTCAGCGCGGCGGCGAACGCCTTCAGGTCGAGCTTGCCCGCGACCGGCACCACCGCGACCGCGAGGCCCGTCTCGGTCTCCGCGACGAGCGTCTTGAAGATCCGCTCGTACGGCACGCCGAGGGCGTCGGCCGCCTCCTCGCCGTACGCCTGGGAGTTGGGGTCGTGGTCGTAGGGGTGGAGGGCGAACTCCGCCTTCGCCTGGGCGAGGGCGACCGTCGCCGGGGTGCCCTGCCCGCCCTTGCTCTTGGTCTTGCTCACGCCGCTCAGCCTAACGGCGCCGGTGCGGCCGTTCCGGCCGGTCACGGAGAGGTAAAAGTCGCCCCCCGCCTTTTCCTGAACTCCCAAAAGAGGACAATAGGGTTTTATCCGGTCTTTATCGATCATGGGGCCGGAGGAAAGGGCTGTCGATGAGGGCGGTGGGGGACGTCGCCAGGGGACAGGCCAGCCTGTTCGCCGGACTGGTGGCGTGTGTCGCGTTCAGGCCCGAGGGGCTGAGCGCCAACAACGGCATGAGTTACTACGGGGTGCACTGGGAGACGGTCGCGCCCTACGCGGCGGGCCTCACCGGGGCCGCGCTGTTCATGCACCGGGCGCTGCGCCGCACCGCCCGGGGAACGCCGGGCCCGGTGCTGGTGCGGCGCCTGGCCGACTGGTTCGTGGTGCTGCTCGCCGGGATCGTCCTCACGCCGTACACGCTGGGCGGCGCCGTCGACTGGGCTCATCGGGGGCTCGGGGCCGCCCTGTTCGTGCTGCAGCTGCTGCTGGGCGCCCGCCTCGTGGCGTGGGCGCACGGAGATCCGCTCTCCGTCGTGCTCCTGCTGGTGCAGCTCGGCGGGGGCGTGCTCGCGGCCGTCTACGTGCTGCAGGCCAACGGGCTGCTGATCCAGGGCGAGGTCACGTTCCAGCTCGGATTCGGGCTGCTCCTGATCAGGACGCTCCCGCGCGTCGCGCCCCGCCCGGCGGGCGCGGCGGCCGGACCCGACATCGGGATCAGCCCGGCCCGGTGCTGAACCCGCGCGCTTTTCAGGAGCAACCCTCAGTAAGGCCCTCCAGAAGAGCCTCAGGGGGAGACGACCTCGGCCCCGGCCTCGGCCAGCGCGGTGGCGAGCGGGGGCGGGGGAGCGGCATCGGTGATCAGCCCGGCCACGCCGTCCAGGCCGCACACCCGGTGGGCGGCGACCCGGCCGTGCTTGGTCGCGTCCGCGAGGACGTACGTCCGCTCCGTGTTGGCGATGATCACCCGCTTGGTCGCGACCTCGTCGAGGAAATGATCGGTGAACCCGGCGCGCGCGTCCACCCCGCCGGATCCTAGGAACGCGACGTCGGCCCGCAGGTCAGTGAAGAAGCCCAGCGTGCAGGCGTTGGAGACGGCGAGGTCGCCCCGTCGCACGCGGCCGCCCGCCACGAGCACCTCCACCCCCGCGCGGCCGGCGAGCTCGGCGGCCACCAGCAGTGAGCACGTCGCCACCACCCCCCGGAACGCCGCGGGCAGGGCGCGGGCGGCGTGCACCGCCGTCGTCCCGACGTCGATCACGACGGTCTGGCCGGGCCGCACCAGCCCCGCGGCGAGCGCGGCGATGACCGACTTGGCGTCGGTCTGCGCGGTCGAGCGCTCCAGATAGGACGACTCCTGCCCGGTGCCGGAGGGGGCCGCGACGGCGCCGCCGTGCACCCGGACGACGAGCGCGCGCCGTTCCAGCAGGGCCAGGTCCCGGCGCGCGGTCTCCCGCGACACGCCGAGCCGGCGCGCGAGGTCGTCGGTGCGGACCGTGCCGGACCGTGACAGCGCTTCGAGGATCCGCTGCTGGCGCTGGGCTGGGAGCACGGCGACTTCCTCCGACCGAGTGTGACCGATGACGCCCGAGAGCGTGGATCAGTGACCGGAATCCTGTCAAGCTGGGGCGACACGCGATGCGGCCGGAGACGATCGCGCACGTCGGAGCGCCGGGCGGCGCGGGCGGGCCGGGAGTCACGGGCGGCGGACGCACGGTGCGGGCCCCCGGCCGTCCGTAGACTGGGACGGTGATTTCCCGTATCGACCTGCGCGGGTCCCTTCCGGAGGACCTGCGCGACGTGCTGCCCCGCGCCGAGCTCGACGTCGAGGCCGCCCTGGAGAGGGTGCGGCCGATCTGCGCGGAGGTCCGCCATCGCGGCGCCGCGGCCGTACGGGAGCTGACGGCGCGGTTCGACGGCGTCGAGCTGGAGACCTCCCGGGTGCCCGCGGACGCGATCGAGCGGGCGCTCGGCACGCTCGACCCCGCCGTGCGGGCGGCCCTGGAGGAGTCGATCCGGCGGGCCCGGCTGGTCCACCGCGACCAGCGGCGCACCGACACCACGACCCGGGTCGTGCCCGGCGGCACGGTCACCGAGCGCTGGGTGCCGGTCGACCGGGTCGGGCTCTACGTGCCGGGCGGCCGCGCCGTCTATCCCTCCAGCGTGGTCATGAACGTCGTCCCGGCCCAGGAGGCGGGCGTGCCGTCGCTGGCGGTCACCTCGCCCGCGCAGAAGGAGTTCGGCGGGCTGCCGCACCCGACGATCCTCGCCGCCTGCGCGCTCCTCGGCGTGCACGAGGTCTACGCCGTGGGAGGCGCCCAGGCCGTGGCCATGTTCGCCTACGGCACCGAGGAGTGCCCCCGGGCGACGATGGTGACGGGCCCCGGCAACATCTGGGTCGCCGCGGCGAAGCGCCTGCTCAAGGGCCTCATCGGCATCGACTCCGAGGCCGGCCCGACCGAGATCGCGATCCTCGCGGACGAGACCGCTGAGCCCTCCCACGTCGCCGCCGACCTGATCAGCCAGGCGGAGCACGACGTGATCGCGGCCGCCGTGCTCGTCACCACCAGCCCCGAGCTGGCCGACGCGGTCGAGAAGGAGCTGCCCGGTCAGGTCGCCGCCACCCGCCACTCGGAGCGGATCACCCAGGCCCTCGGCGGCCGGCAGTCCGGCATCGTGCTCGTCTCCTCGCTGGACGACGGGCTGCGCGTGGTGGACGCGTACGCGGCCGAGCACCTGGAGATCCAGACGGCCGACGCCCACGCCGTGGCCGCCCGGGTCCGCAACGCCGGGGCGATCTTCGTGGGGCCGTACGCGCCGGTCTCGCTGGGCGACTACATGGCCGGTTCCAACCACGTGCTGCCGACCGGCGGGTGTGCCTGTCACTCCTCCGGACTGTCCGTGCAGACGTTCCTGCGCGGCATCCACGTGGTCGACTACAGCAGGGAGGCGCTGGCCGAGGCCGCGCCCCTGGTCTGCGCCCTCGCCGACGCCGAGGACCTGCCCGCCCACGGCGCCGCCGTCCGCGCCCGGTTCGATTGGGAAGTGCCCGCATGACGACGCTCGACGACCTGCCGATCCGCGACGGCCTGCGCGGCAAGCAGCCGTACGGCGCGCCGCAGCTGAACGTGCCCGTGCAGCTCAACACCAACGAGAACCCCTACCCGCCGTCGGACGCGCTGATCGACGACCTCGCCCGGGCCGTGCGGCACGGCGCCGCGACGCTCAACCGCTACCCCGACAGGGACGCGGTCGACCTGCGCAAGGACCTCGCCGACTATCTCGGCCACGGCCTGACC
This sequence comes from Microbispora oryzae, assembly GCF_017896165.1. GTDB lineage: Bacteria > Actinomycetota > Actinomycetes > Streptosporangiales > Streptosporangiaceae > Microbispora > Microbispora oryzae. The sequence goes on along the minus strand of NZ_JAFCNB010000001.1, from coordinate 146,595 downwards.
GGCCGCCAGCTGTGGGCGGCCAACGGCTCCAACGAGATCATCCAGCAGATCCTCCAAGCGTTCGGCGGCCCGGATCGTTCGGCCCTCGGGTTCGAGCCGTCGTACTCGATGCACCCGATCATCGCGGGGGGCACGAACACCCGCTGGATCTCCGGCGCCCGCGATGAGAACTTCGCGATCGACGTCGCCGCGGCCGTCCGGACGATCGAGGAGCACCGGCCCGACGTGGTGTTCCTGACCTCGCCGAACAACCCGACCGGCACCGCCCTGCCGCTGGAGGTCATCGAGCGGATCGTCGCGGCCGCCCCCGGCATGGTCGTGGTCGACGAGGCGTACGCCGAGTTCGCCCGGACGGGCACGCCCTCGGCGCTGAGCCTGCTGCCCGGCAACCCCCGGCTGATCGTCACCCGCACCATGTCGAAGGCCTTCGCCATGGCCGGGACCCGGCTCGGCTACCTCGCCGCCGACCCGGCCGTCGTGGACGCGATGCTGCTGGTCCGCCTGCCGTACCATCTGTCGACGCTGACCCAGGCCGCGGCCCGGGTCGCGCTCGCGCACCGCGAGGAACTGCTCGGCACGGTGGACGCGCTGCGCGCCGAGCGTGACGCGACGGTGACATGGCTACGGCAACGTGGCCTGTCGGCCGCTGACTCCGACGCCAACTTCGTGCTATTCGGTAGCTTTCCGGATCGGCGCGCGGTGTGGGACGGCCTGCTGGAGCGCGGCGTACTGATCAGGGAGACCGGTCCCGCGGGGTGGCTCCGCGTGTCGATCGGCACACCGGACGAGATGGCGGCCTTCCGCGCCGCCCTGGAAGGGGTCCTCGGATGACCGACACGCAGCCCGCGGCCCGCCGCGGCCGCGTCGAGCGGACCACGAAGGAGACGTCGGTGCTGGTCGAGGTCGGCCTCGACGGCACCGGCGTGGTCGACGTCTCGACCGGCGTCGGGTTCTACGACCACATGCTGAACCAGCTCGGCAAGCACGGGCTGTTCGACCTGACGGTGAAGACCGAGGGCGACCTGCACATCGACGCCCACCACACGATCGAGGACACCTCGATCGCCCTGGGCGCCGCGTTCCGCGAGGCCCTGGGCGACAAGTCGGGCATCAGGCGGTTCGGCAGCGCGTCCTGCCCGCTCGACGAGGCCCTGGCCCAGGTCACGGTCGACCTGTCCGGCCGGCCCTACCTGGTGCACACCGAGCCCGAGGGCATGGCCCCGATGATCGGGCCCGACTACGACACGACCATGACCAGGCACATCCTGGAGTCGTTCGTCGCGCAGGCGGCCGTCTGCCTGCACGTGCACGTGCCGTACGGGCGCAACGCCCACCACATCGTCGAGGCGCAGTTCAAGGCGTTGGCGAGGGCGCTGCGCGAGGCGAGCGAACGCGATCCCCGGGCGAGCGGCGTGCCCAGCACCAAGGGCGTACTGTGATGACGCTCGCCTCGGGTGGAATGATCTTCATTGGTCTGTTCCTGATCGGCGGGGTGATCTCCGGCATCCGGCAGGGGCTGCGGCTCATGGCCGCGCTGGCCGGGGTCGGGGCGGCACTGGCGATCACCGCGGGGGTGATGTGGTGGCAGTAGGCAGGCGGGTCGTCATCCTCGACTACGGCTCGGGCAACCTGCGCTCGGCCGAGCGCGCGCTGGCCCGCGTGGGCGCCGACGTGACCGTGACCGCCGACTTCGACGCCGCCCTCGACGCCGAGGGCCTGGTGGTGCCAGGCGTGGGCGCGTTCGCCGCGTGCATGGCGGGCCTGCGGAGCGTGCGCGGCGACCAGATCATCGGCCGGCGGCTGTCCGGCGGGCGCCCGGTGCTCGGCATCTGCGTCGGCATGCAGATCCTTTTCGACAAGGGCGTGGAGCACGGCGTGCACACCCAGGGCTGCGCCGAGTGGCCGGGAACGGTCGAGCGGCTCGACGCCCCGGTCCTGCCCCACATGGGGTGGAACACGGTCCGGGCGGCCGAGGGCAGCGTGCTGTTCCACGACCTCGACCCCGGCACCCGCTTCTACTTCGTCCACTCCTACGGCGTACGCCACTGGGCGCTCGAGGCGGGCCCCGGCTTCGCCGAGCCGCTCGTGACCTGGGCCGAACACGGTGTGCCGTTCGTGGCCGCGGCCGAGAACGGGCCGCTGGCCGCCACCCAGTTCCACCCGGAGAAGTCCGGCGACGCGGGCGCCGTCCTGCTGTCCAACTGGTTGAGCACCCTGTGACCATGCGGGCGGGCCGGGAGGCCGGATGAGCAAGGAACGGGCGCGACGGCGGGCCGAACGCGAGGCGGAGCGCGCGCGCCAGGCGGCGGCCAGGGCCGAGCGTGAGGCCAGGGCGGCGCGGCGGCGTGAGCTGCGCGGCCGGGTCGCCGGCACGGTGACCGCCGTGCTGCCGCGTCCGATCCGGGTCGCCCGCCAGCGCGGCGTCCTCGCCCGCCGGCGCCGGACGGAGAACGCCGTCCTCGCCGTGCTGTGGTTCCTCGTCCAGGTGCTCGCCTGGATCCTGCTCGGCTCCTGGATCGCCCGGCTGGGCGTCTTCCTTGTGTCGATCCTGCTCGTCCCGGTGCTCGTCACCATCCTTTTTGACCGGAGGTCCTGACCAAATGTCGCTCGTTTTGCTCCCGGCCGTCGATGTCGCGGACGGGCAGGCGGTCCGTCTCGTGCAAGGAGAGGCGGGGACGGAGACGTCGTACGGGGACCCGCTCGCCGCGGCGCTCGCCTGGCAGGAGGCCGGCGCGGAATGGATCCACCTGGTCGACCTCGACGCCGCCTTCGGCCGGGGCGGCAACCGTGAACTGCTGGCCTCCGTCGTCGCCGCCCTCGACGTGCAGGTCGAGCTGTCCGGCGGCATCCGGGACGACGCGTCCCTGGAGGCCGCCCTGGCCACCGGCTGCCGCCGGGTCAACATCGGCACGGCCGCGCTGGAGGATCCCGCCTGGTGCGCCAAGGCCATCGCCGAGTACGGCGACCGCATCGCCGTCGGCCTCGACGTACGGGGCACCACGCTGGCCGCCCGCGGCTGGACCAAGGACGGCGGCGACCTGTGGGAGGTGCTCGACCGGCTGGAGTCGGAGGGCTGCCCGCGCTACGTGGTGACCGACGTGACCAAGGACGGCACGCTCCGCGGGCCCAACCTCGATTTGCTCCGCCAGGTCTGCGCCAGGACCGACCGGCCGGTCGTCGCCAGCGGCGGCGTCTCCTCGCTGGACGACCTGCGGGCCCTGGCGACGCTGGTCCCCGAGGGAGTCGAGGGGGCCATCGTCGGCAAGGCGCTGTACGCCCAGGCGTTCACGCTCCAGGAGGCTCTCACGGCGGTGAGCCGCGGATGAGCGGCGGCGACATGCCGGCGGGCCGCATCTCGTCCGGAGGCCCCTGGGAGGACCGCTACGGCTACGCCCGCGCCGTGGTGGCCGGGCCGCACGTCCTCGTGTCCGGCTGCACCGCCACCGTCGGGGGTGAGGTCCAGCACGTGGGGGACGCCTACAACCAGACGCTGACCGCGTTCTCCATCGCGATGGACGCCGTGGAGAAGGCCGGCGGCACGATCTCCGACGTCGTGCGCACCCGGCTCTACGTGGTGAACGCCGACGACTTCGACGCGGTCGGGCGCGCGCACGGCGAGTTCTTCGGCCGGGTGCGGCCCGCCTGCACGAGCATTCAGGTCGCCGGCCTCATCGACGAGCGCATGCTGGTCGAGGTGGAGGTCGAGGCGTACCGGCCGGGAGGTACCGCCGATGCGGGCAGCTGACCGGGGCCGCGCGGCCCGTGCGGCCCGTGCGGCCCGCGCGAGGGAGGTGACACGATGACGGTCGCGGTACGGGTGATCCCCTGCCTGGACGTCGACGCCGGGCGGGTGGTCAAGGGGGTCAACTTCGAGAACCTCCGCGACGCCGGCGACCCGGTCGAGCTGGCCCGGCGCTACGACGCCGAGGGCGCGGACGAGCTGACGTTCCTCGACATCACGGCCTCGTCGGGCGAGCGGGAGACCATGCTCGACGTGGTCCGCCGGACGGCCGAGCAGGTCTTCATCCCGCTGACGGTCGGCGGGGGAGTACGGACCGTCGACGACGTGGACCGGCTGCTGCGCGCGGGCGCCGACAAGGTCGGGGTCAACACCGCCGCCATCGCCCGGCCGGAGTTCCTCACCGAGGCCGCCCGCAGGTTCGGCTCCCAGTGCGTCGTGCTGTCGGTGGACGCGCGGCGGGTGGCCGACGGGCCGCCCACGCCGTCCGGGTTCGAGGTCACCACGCACGGCGGGCGGCGCGGCACGGGGATCGACGCCGTCGAGTGGGCCCGCCGCGGCGAGGAGCTCGGCGTCGGCGAGATCCTGCTGAACTCGATGGACGGCGACGGCACCAAATCGGGCTACGACCTGGAGATGCTCCGGGCCGTCCGGGCGGCCGTGACCGTCCCGGTGATCGCCTCGGGCGGCGCCGGCCGGCTGGAGGACTTCCCACCGGCGGTGGAGGCCGGCGCCGATGCCGTCCTGGCGGCGTCGGTGTTCCACTTCGGCCAGCTCACGATCCCCGAAGTGAAGGAGACCCTGCGGGCGGCCGGTCACCCGGTCCGTTGACCGGCCACCGGCCGCCCGCGCTCATCCGATCGATCGACGGATGAGAAGGGAGATCAGTCGGACGAGCTTTCCGCGCTGCTCTCCTGCGAGGTGCCGCCGGACTGGCTCTGGCTCTGGCCGTCCTCGTGGCTCCACTCCGGGCTCTCCGTGCCCGGGCTCTCGGTGCCCTCGCTCTCCGTGCTTTCGCTCTCGGGGGCCTCGCTCTCTTCGGCCTGGTAGACGTCGTCCATGGGCTGGACCGCCGCCGAGAGGTTGGCGGTGTACGGGCGAGGACGCGGGGTGCTTGACTGGCCCTGGCCCGATTGGACGGCCATCAGGCCGAAGGCGGTGACGACGGCGAGGCCCAGCATGCTCGGAACGCGCTTCGCGGGCATAGGTGTCTCCTATCCGATCCGTGGCCGCGAGTCCGCGGCGATCGGGATTGGCCTTTCCATGCTCGTGCGCCCCTTTCCCGGCCGTCCAGCCGGATCGACCAGATGCGGGCGCAGTGGCTCGCGATTCGATTCCCTCGGATTCGGTGGTCTTGCCGGTGGACCCTACGGCGAGGGCGGCCGCTGCCCCCGCGCATACCGCCGCCATACCAACGGGATCGGATCCGCGGCTCGCTAGGGTGGGCGATGATCGCATTCACCCCCCGAGGAGGCGCAGTGCCGCACGCCACTCCGTCCGACGCTCCGTTCGACGAGACGGAACCGACGTCCCTGGAGGAGGTCCGGGAGCGCATCGACGCGATCGACGCGGGGCTCACCGCGCTACTCGCCGACCGGCAGCGGCTCGTGCGGGCCGCCGCGGCCTTCAAGAAGGACGAGGACGCCGTACGGGCGCCCGCACGGGTGGAGCGGGTCGTGGCCGCGGCCCGGGAGCGGGCCGCCGGCGCCGGGCTGTCTCCCGCCGTGGCGGAGGCGGTGTGGCGGGCCATGATCGGAGCGTTCGTCGAGTTCGAGCTCGCCGAGCACCGCCGGACCGGGGCCGAGAACGAGGACGGGGACGGGGCCGAGAACGGGGCCGGGGCCGAGAACGAGGACGGGGCCGAGAACGAGGACGGGGCCGAGAACGAGGACGGGGCCGAGAACGGGGCCGGGGACGGCACGTCCTGACCGGCCGGTTGATCAGCGGCGGCTCGACTCCCTGATCACCAGTTCGGGCTGGAACATGATCTGCTGATGGACATGCCGGCCCGGGTTGTCGCATTCGTCGAGCAGCAGCCGGGCGGCGAGCCGGCCGAGCTGATGGGTGGGCTGGCGCACCGAGGTGATCGTCACGGCGGAGGCGGCGGCGAAGTCGATGTCGTCGTAGCCGACGACCGCCACGTCGTCCGGCACCCGCACGCCGACCCGCAGCAGGCCGCGCAGCAGGCCGAGCGCCAGCAGGTCGTTCGCGCAGAACACGGCCTCGGGAAGCGGTCCCGCCGCGAGGATCTCCTCGGCCGCCCGCTGGCCGCAGCGCGCGTTCATCATGGGCATCGTCAGCACGCGCAGCGCCGTCTCGGGGTCGAGGCCCGCCTGCCGCATCGCGCGGCGGGTGCCCTGCAGCCGCTCCGCGCACTGCCGGATGGACGAAGGCCCGCCCACGTACGCGATCGTGCGTGCCCCGCCCGCCAGCAGATGATCGGCCGCGATCGTGCCTCCGGCCACGTCGTCGACCGCGACGGAGCATCGGTCGGGCAGGTGCGCCGGGTGATCGACGAGGACGACGTGGATGCCGCGGGCGCGGATCCGGTCGAGCGGCTCGGGGTGCGTGCCGGACGGAGTGATCAGCAGGCCGCGCACCCGTTGCTCCGCCAGCACCAGGAGGTTGCGTTCCTCCTTGGCCGGGTCTCCCGCTGAGTTGCCGAACAGGACCGCGTATCCGGAGTCACTCGCGACCTCCTCGACGCCGGCCGCGACGTCGGTGAAGAAGGGGTTGCCGATGTCGATCACGGACAGCCCGATGGTCCGGCTGTGTCCCGCGCGCAGGGACGAGGCGGAGCCGTGCCGGACGAAACCCAGCTCCCGCACCGCGCGTTCGACCCGCTCCCTGGTCGCCGCGGCGACCTTCTCGGGACGGTTCAGCACGTTCGAGACCGTGCCGGGCGACACGCCCGCACGTGTCGCGACTTCTCTGATGCTGACCGTGGTCACGACATGGATTAAATCCGAGGGCTGCCGCAGGTGTCACGCGGGGGTGGCCCGACGGCGGGCCCGACTCGCTGTTGGCGGACGCCGGTCGGGGGGAGGAGGCGACGATTGGGGGAGACGTGGCGTTTGTGGGAGACGCCCCGGTTCGGGGAGTCGTCTGCCACGCACCTGTCGGCCGGAGGCCGGGGTACCGCCGGAGAGACCCGGCGGAGGGCCCGCCGGGAAGCCCGGCGGACTAACGGCCGGCCCACCGCGACGGCGGGGTGGGCGGCCGATCAGGCGCCGCGATCCCGGGGGAGAGGCTCCGGGCGGCGGGGCGCCTTCGGAAGGTAACTGCCGTCACCTCACCTCAGTACTGAGGTGAAGAACGTGGCCAACCGGCTGGCTCCCGTGTTGACCGTGTCGAACACGCCCTTCACAGCGCCGGCGGCAGCCTGCGGCTGGTTGTAGAGGTAGAAGATCACGAACGCGATGGCCGCGTACGTTAGAACCTTCTTGACCTGCATTGGGGGGCCTCCTGCGGTCGGTTTCCCGGTTGTTTGTACCCGGCGACAGGAATGATCATAACTAGCCGCAAGGCCATGAGCCCGTTCCACCCCTCAGGTGTCCGCGGCGTGTCCCGGCCCTTCCGATCTCTCCCGGCGGGCCCTCAGTTGGAGACGAGCGAGGTGAAGAAGGCGGACAGGCGTTCCGCGCCGGTCGTGATGCCGCCGAACACGTTCCGAACGGCCGCCGCGGCGTTCGTCGGCTGCGTGAAAAGATAGAAGATCACGAACGCGACGGCCACATAGGTCAGCACCTTTTTGGCGTTCATCGGGGGCTCCAAACCTGTGATGCTGTCCCCATGCTGCCCCATGACGCGATCGTTATGGGGCATTTCCGGGAGATCGAGAAGACAGGAACGGGGCCGTCCGTAACACCGGGACGCCACGCCACATCACGCGATCGACAAGGTGATCACCACGGGCCGATCACACGCCCAGGTGAGCCTCCCGCAGGCGCTCGACCGACTCCTCGTCGCCGTCGTAGCCGACGCGGGCGTGCTCCTGACGGCCGAACGAGAACAGCAGCAGCTCGGAGGGCGTCCCGGTCACCACCACGGCGGGTTCGGCCTTCTTGCCCGCGGCCTTCGCGCCGCCGGTGTGGCGCAACACCACGCCGACGGGGGAGCGGCGCAGGAAGAGAGGGGCGCCGCGGCGCAGCCGCCGCCAGAACAGCTCCTCCAGGCCCTCCGGAAGGGGCCGGGGCTCCCAGTCGGGCTGGGCGCGCCGGACGTCCTCGTGGTGGACGAACAGTTCGATCGTGTTGACCGCCGCGTCGACGCCGGGGATGAGGCCGTACGGGGTCCATCGCGGGGGGCCCTGCCGGACCAGGCGGACCAGCTCGGGGTAGGAGTGGTCGCGCTTGAGCTGCTCCTGGACCGTTCGCGTGTGACCGGCCAGCAACGGGAGCGCGATCCCCGCGGCGGCCGTGAGGCGGCGCTCGCGCAGGACGAGGTGGGCGGCGAGATCCTCGGTCGCCCAGCCCTCACAGAGCGTCGGCGCTCCGGGGCCGAGGTTGTCCAGCAGGTCGCAGAGCGCGGCGCGCTCGGCGCGGGCATACGTCACGTGATCAGCCTATGCCGACCGGCACCCGGACGGCGCCGCGGTCCCGGCCGGGGACGGCCCGTCGCCGGAATAAAACGGTTGATCGAAATGATAGGCAATGACTAGGACTAAAGGCGGGGTTCCCTCTGGACCCCCCGGCCGATCCGCCGGCCCCGCCCCGCCGGGTAACGTCCATCGGAACATCCCCATGACGAGAGGAACGCCGCGCGTGCCAGCCCAGGAGTCTCCCGCCGGGGACAGCCGTTCGGTCATGGTCCGGGGTTTTCAGGTCATCGGCGTGGCGATCAGATCGGAACCGTGGATCTTCACCGCCGCCGTACTCGCCAGCGCGCTCTACGGAGGGATGACCGTCGGGGCGTCCTGGGCGCTGGGCTGGGCGACCGACAACGCCCTGCTGCCCGCGTTCCGCGACGGGCGGACGGCCGCGGGCACCCTGACCGCCGCGGCCCTGCTCATCGTCGGCACCGCCGTCCTGAAGGCGGCCGGGATCATGGGACGGCGCATCCTCGCGGGCATCCTGCAGTACCGGATGCAGGCCCATTCCCGCCGCGCGGTCACCCGGCAGTACCTCCGGCTGCCCCTCGCGTGGCACCACCGCCACCCCACCGGGCAGCTGCTCTCGAACGCCAACTCCGACGTGGAGGCCGCCTGGGCCCCGCTCGCGCCGCTCCCCATGGCCGTGGGCGTGATCGTGATGCTGGTGACGGCCGCGGTGGCGATCGTCCTGGTCGATCCGATCCTCGCCGTGGTCGGCTTCCTGATCTTCCCCGCCGTGGCCGTGCTCAACCTGGTCTACCAACGCCGGCTGTCGCCCCTGGCCATGCGCGCGCAGCAACTGCGCGCCGAGGTCAGCGAGATCGCGCACGAGAGCTTCGACGGCGCGCTGGTGATCAAGACGCTGGGCCGGGAGGACGCCGAGGCCGCCCGCTTCCAGGCGCGCGCGGACGCGTTGCGCGACGCCAACATCGCGGTCGGCCGGGTGCGCGGGCTGTTCGATCCCCTGCTGGAGGCGCTGCCGACGCTCGGCGTGCTCGCGGTGCTGCTGGTCGGCTCGGTGCGCCTGGAGTCGGGCGGCGTCGCGGCCGGTGATCTGATCCAGGTCGCGTACCTGTTCACGCTGCTCTCGTTCCCCATCCGCGCGCTCGGCTGGGTGCTGGCCGAACTGCCGCGCAGCGTCGTCGGCTGGACGCGGGTGCAGGACGTGCTGTCCGCGACCGGGTCGATGGAGTACGGCTCCCGCAATCCGGAGGGAACGGGACCCGCGAGGATCGACGTCGAGGGCGCCGGGTACGGATACGTTCCCGGAGCTCCGGTGCTGCGGGACGTCACGTTCACGATCGCCCCCGGCCGGACGGTCGCGATCGTGGGGCAGACCGGCTCGGGCAAGTCGACGCTCACCCAGCTGCTGGCCCGGCTGATCGACCCCGACACCGGAGTGGTCCGGCTCGACGGGGCCGACATGCGAACCCTCGCGAAGGGCGCCGTCAGCGCCTCGGTGGCTCTCGTCCCGCAGCAGACGTTCCTGTTCGACGACAGCGTCCGGGACAACATCGCGCTCGGGCTCGACGTGCCGGACGAGCGGATCTGGGAGGCCCTGCGGCTGGCGCAGGCGGACGGCTTCGTCAGCGGGCTGCAGGCCGGGCTCGACACCCACGTCGGCGAACGCGGAGCCACCCTGTCGGGCGGCCAGCGGCAGCGGATCGCGCTCGCCCGCGCCCTCGTCCGCCGGCCCCGCCTGCTCATCCTCGACGACGCCACCTCCAGCGTCGACGCGCAGGTGGAGAAGCGGATCCTGCACGGTCTGCGCGACGGCGCCGGGGACTCGACCGTGATCGTCGTCGCGTACCGGATGGCGACGATCGCGCTGGCCGACGAGGTCGTCTACCTGGAGCAGGGCGTGGTCGCCGACCACGGCCCGCACGAGCGGTTGCTGGACCGCTGCCGGGGCTACCGGGACCTGGTGACCGCCTACGAGCGGGAGGAGGCCGAGCGGGCCGCGCTCGAGGCGGACGAGGACGAGGACGAGGACGAGGAGATCGTGGCGTGACCGCCGCAACAGAGGAAACGGACACGACGGAGACGGCGGCCGATCGCACCGCCCCCGGGCTGAGGGCGGCCGAGCGCACCGCCCTGGAGACGTTCAGGCACGGGGTGCGCCTTTCACCGGAGTTCCGCCGGGGGCTCGCCGGCACGCTGGTCCTGGCCGTGCTGGCGACGCTCGGCAAGGTCATCGTGCCGGTCGCGGTGCAACAGGTGATCGACCGGGGGCTGCGCGGCGACGTCCCGGACATTCCGTTCATCCGGAACGCCGTCGTGCTGTGCGCCCTCGCCGTGCTGCTCACCGCGCTGTGCGGCTACCTGATGAACGTCCGGCTGTACCGGTCGACGGAGTCGGGCCTGGCCACGCTGCGCGGCAAGGGATTCCGGCACGTGCACGACCTGTCGGTGCTGAGCCAGAACAGCGAGCGGCGCGGCGCGCTCGTCTCGCGCGTCACCGGCGACGTCGACCAGATCAGCGCCTTCATGCAGTGGGGCGGCATGGTCGTCATCGTCGCCTGCGGCCAGCTCCTGGTCGCCACCACCCTGATGGCCGTCTACTCGTGGCAGCTCACACTGATCGTCTGGGGCTGCTTCCTGCCGGTGATCATCGCCCTGCCCCGCTTCCAGAAGCTCGTGGCCGGGGCGTACATCAGGGTCCGCGAGCGGGCCGGCGAGATGCTCGCCGCGGTCAGCGAGTCGGTCGTCGGCAGCGCGGTGATCCGCGCCCACGCGACGGAGGACCGCACGGCCGAGCGGATCGACCGGGCGGTCGACGCGCAGCGGGCGGCGCAGACCCGGGCACAGAAGATCGTCGGGTTCACGTTCCCCATCACCGAACTGGTCGCCGCCGTCGCCATCGCCCTGGTCGTGGTGGCCGGGGTCGTGCTCGGCGTCGGCGGGTCGATCAGCGCCGGGCGGCTCATCGCGTTCCTCTTCCTGATCACGCTTTTCATCAGCCCGCTGCAGACGGCCACCGAGGTGCTCAACGAGGCGCAGAACGCCATCGCGGGCTGGCGGCGCATCCTCGGAGTGCTCGACACGCCGGCCGACGTCGCCGACCCGGTGGACGGCTCCACGCTGCCGCGCGGCCCGATCTCGGTCACGTTCGAGGACGTCGGGTTCGCCTATCCGGGCGGTCCTCCGGTCCTGCGCGAGGTGTCCGTCGACATCCCGCCGCGGACGCGGGTGGCCGTGGTGGGGGAGACCGGGTCGGGCAAGACGACGTTCGCGAAGCTGCTGACCCGCCTCATGGACCCGAGCTCGGGCCGCATCCTGGTGGACGGCGTCGACCTGCGCCGGGTGCGGTTCTCCTCCCTGCGGGAGCGCGTCGTCATGGTGCCCCAGGACGGATTCCTCTTCGACGCGTCGCTTGAGGACAACGTCCGGTTCGGCCGGCCGTCGGCCACCCGCGCCGACGTGGAGCGGGCGCTGACCGAGCTGGGGCTCGCGGACTGGCTGGAGGGTCTGCCCGCCGGCCTGGACACGCCCGTCGGCCAGCGCGGCGAGTCGTTGTCGGCGGGGGAGCGGCAGCTCGTCGCCCTCGCCCGCGCCTACCTCGCCGACCCCGACCTGCTCCTGCTCGACGAGGCGACCTCCGCCGTCGACCCGGCCACCGAGGTCAGGCTCGCGCGGGCGCTCGAAGGCGTGACCCGCGGCCGTACGGCCGTGTCGATCGCCCACCGCCTGTCCACCGCCCAGGCGGCCGACGAGGTCCTCGTCTTCCAGCACGGCCGCATCGTCCAGCGTGGCCCGCACTCCGTCCTCGTGGCGGAGCCGGGGGTGTACGCCGACCTGTACGCCTCGTGGACGGCCGGCGTCACTTCGTAGGGCAGGCCCCGATAGAGGGTCCTGAGCCTCGCGTTCCGCCTTTCCGCGGCCGCGAGTGCCCGATCAGGCCGGGTGGAGTGCCGGCCTGATCGGGTGGTCGTCCCGGTATCTCGGTCGCGGTCTGTAGCGCATCGAACGCGTGAGTGCGCTGAGGGCGTCTCCGCGTCGGCGGTTCGCGACTCCGGCACCACCCGCTTCCGGTGATGTCGAAGGCGTTGGATGGTCTCCCAGCCTCTTCTCGATTTCGAACAGGCTTGCGGTTTGCTGGTCGCGTTCTGTAGCGTTGCAGTTACGTGGCGGGTTGATGGTGGGGAGGGGGTGTCTAGGTGCCGGTGTTCCATGACCCTGTCGTCGACGGCTGTGGTGCCGCCGCCTACGGTGATCGCCCAGCCTCGGCCCGGCTGGCGTCGGCCCCGTCAGACCCTGACCAGTCCAGCTCGGCCCAGTCGGGCTCTGGTCGGTCGGCTGCCGACCGGGGTCTCCGACCGGGCGGTTCCGGGTCAGATGGTTTCGGGTCAGATGGTTTCGGGTCAGGTGGTTTCGGGTCAGGTGGTTTCGGGTCAGGTGGTTTCGGGTCGGACGTCCGCAGGTCGGGTGATTCCCGATCAGGCGGTCCCAAGTCTGGTCTTCCCTGGTCCCGTGGTCGTGTTCGAGGCGCGCGCCCGGGCGCTGTCCCCCCAGGTTCCACCGGAGACGTCTCTGCGCGATCAGCACCGTCGGCACAGTCGGCGGGTTCGGTGCCGCCTGCCCTTGAGGGCACATGTCTGGACCCGCACGTGGACTCCCGCGTCAATCCTCATGCGAATTCAGATCCGGGCTCTGGCGGGGGTGGGGGTTCTCCTACCATCCCTCCGATGTGGCCCGGCGACGTCGCTCCCGGCGGTGAGGATCCCGGCGATGCGGGTTCGGACTCGGGCGCCGGTGAGCCGACGGACCCCGGTCTGACCAGCGACACCGCCCCAGACCCGGGGCCGTGCCTGTCGGAGACGGAGTTGCTGGGGTTGGCGGCCAGGTGGGCCGCCGCGGAGGTGCCGGACAGTTCGGCGATGTGTCTTCAGCGGGCCGAGACGTTGATCCAGGCGGTGGACCTGCTGAATTCGGCGATGGTGGCGGTGCTGCATCGGGCGCATGTCACCGGTGAAGCCAAGGCGTTCGGGCATGCCTCCACCGCTTCATGGCTCCGCTCGGACAGACCGAGCACCCCCGGCCTGAACACCCCCGGCCTGAACACCCCCGGCCTGAACACCCCCGGCCTGAGCACGCCCCCAAGGGACACGACTGCACCGCTGGCAACCGCGTCGGGCAGCGCGGAGCCTGGTGCCGGGTCATCGGAGGCACAGGGAGGGCCTGGTGTGCCGGTGGTGGTGCGGCGTGGTCCGGGGATGACGGGTGCGCAGGCGTCGCGGTGGTTGCGGATCTCCGGTGAGGTGGCCCGCCTGCCGGAGGTGAAGGCCCGCTACCGGGATGGTTCCCTGTCCGGCGGGGCGGTGGATGCGATCACGACGGTGACGGCGAAGCTGACCGACACGCAGGTGACGGAGGCCGAGCCGATTCTGGTGGAGTTGGCCGACAGTGCGTCGTGTGCGGAGGTGGCCAAGGCGGGCCGGTACATCCGGGAGATCCTGGATCCCGGCACCCTCGTCGAGGAGTGTGAGGACGACTACGCGTCCCGGTTCCTGCTGCTCCGCCCGTCCAGCACCGGCGGGGTGGAAGGTGAGTTCCGCCTGCCCAGGGAGGCGGCCGCCCGGTTGCGGGAGTTCATGGCGGCCTACGCCCGGCCGAAGGCAAGGGACGATGACCGGCCGCTACGGGTCCGTCAGGCCGACGCGTTCGCCGCGCTGTTGAGTGAGAAGGTCTCCACCGAACTCCTCGTCATGGTCCGCGTCGAATCCCTGCCCGACGACATCCTCGCCCGCACCGGCACACAGGAGACTTCCCCGGCCGGCACGGACCCCGACCCGGACCCCGACCGGATGACCGGTGCGCAAAGCTCCGCAAGCACGGGCAGTACGGACGGCGGGAAAGGCGGAGTCGGTGGAAGCAGGAGCGCCAGTGTGGCGCGGGTGCCCGGCGGCGCCGGGGCACCGCCCACGGCCGGCGCGCCCACCGTCGGTGCAGGGCGAGACCGCCCAAACGATGACGCCCATCCTGACGATGCCGATCCTGACGATGCCGATCCTGACGATGCCGATCCTGACGATGCCAAACCTGATGGCGCAGGTTCCGGCCACGCCGCCGGGTCCGGCGGTGATGCGGCGCGCGCTGACGCGTGCCGGACGTGTGGGCATGCTCCGGACCGGTTGGCTCCCGGGCTGCTGGTCGCCACCGGCCACCTGCTGCCCGTCAGCGACGTCCACCGGCTGGCCCGCACCTCACGCCTGACCCGGCTAGTGATGGACGCCAAGGGCCAGGTGCTGGACATGGGCCGCTCCGTCCGCCTGGCGACCCCGGCCCAGCGCAAAGCCCTGCTGGCGCAGTACGCCACCTGCTACTGCCAGGGCTGCCCGATCCCCGCCGACATGGCCGAAGTCGACCACGTCTACGGCTGGATCGACGATGGCGTCACCAACCTCGACGTGCTGGCCCCCGCCTGCACCTTCCACAACCGCGACAAATTCACTCACCCCGACCGCTACACGGCTCGCCGCAACCCCGACGGCACCTGGACCCTGCTCTACAACCCCAAAGAACGCCTCACCCGCCGGCCCCCGACACAGCCATCCCACCCACCCCCGACACAACCACCCCCGGGATAAAAAGCCCAGGAGCGGCCCGTCGGCATAGGACAGGGTGCGACGCCGGGCCGCGAAGAACGCTAACCATGCTGGCCTCGCGGCTCACTGAACTATGCCTTGCTGACCTCGCGTCCCGCTGAAACGCGTCCCGCTGAGGCGCGCCCGGAAGACCGGCATGCCCGCGCTGTCGGTTGGGAGCCTCCTTCGGGGATACGAAGCGCGGGGATACGAGGCGCGGCGATACGAGGCGCGGGGATACGAGGCGCGGGGATACGAGCCATGGCGGGCCGAACGCAGGAGGCCGACGTCAGGCACGAGTCGGACGCAGCCGTCCGGAATCGGCATCAAGTCTCTGGCGGCGTGATCGCCGGTCGGCCGGGGAACGGCCCGGCCCAGGCCGGGAGCGCGGGGCGGCTGCGGCAGAATTAGGGCATGGCCCTCGACCCGAAGATCGCCGAACGCCTCAAGCGCACCCCCGACGGGCTGGTGCCCGCCATCGTGCAGCAGCACGACACGGGTGAGGTCCTCATGCTCGCCTGGATGGACGACGAGGCCCTCCACCGGACGCTGACGACGGGCCGTGCCACCTACTGGTCCCGTAGCAGGGGCGAATACTGGGTGAAGGGCGACACCTCAGGACACGTCCAGTGGGTCAGGCACGTGGCGCTCGACTGTGACGGCGACACCATCCTGCTGAAGGTCGAGCAGGTGGGCGCGGCGTGCCACACGGGCGACCGCACCTGCTTCGACGCGCACGTGCTCGACGTGACCGGCGTGGGCGCCGGCGCATGACCGGCCTGACCCGCGGGGGCTCAGACGGGGGCGTTCCCGGCGCTCCTGGCGGCGCTGGTAGTCCGGGCGGGCCTGGCGGTCCAGTTGGGTCGGGCGGTCCGGGTGGGTCGCGCCATCCGGGTGGGTCGGGCGGTGCTGGCAGTTCGAGTGAATCGGGCGGTCCGGGGAGATCCGCGGCCGTCGCCGAGAGGCCGGACACAGCTCGACGGGCGCTGGTGGCGTGGTTGGCCACCTGCGCCGCAGCCGGTGCGCTGGCGCTGCTCGCGGCAGGCCGGATTTGGGCCACGGTGACCTTCGACGCGCAGGCCGGCCCGTTGTCCGCCGGACACGTGTCGCTGACCGGCGGCGATCTGGCCGCCGTCCTCACCCCCGCAGTGCTGGCGGCGCTCGCCGCCGGGGCTGCCGTACTCGCGACGCGCGGCCTCGCACGGCGGATCGTCGCGACGGTGATCTCGCTGTGCGGCGTCGTCGTCCTGTCCGGGGTGTGGCGGGGTACCCGCCCGGCAGCCGTCGTCGCCGCGGCACGGGAGCACGCCGCCACCGCCATGGTCCCGGCGACGGGTGCCGCCGAGCAGGCGATGACCTGGGTGTGGCCGCTGGCCACGGCGCTTGGCGGCCTGGTTCTGGTGGCCGCCGGAGCGGTGGCCGCCGTCGTGGGGGGCCGTTGGCCCGGAATGTCCGGCCGCTACGACCGGCCCGGCACCGGAAGCGGCGCCCGGGAGGCGGACCGTGACGGCGACGGCGCCGCGGCCAGACGGCCGCGCCGTCAGGTCGGCAGCGAGCGGGCGCTTTGGGACGCCATCGACGAGGGCGAGGACCCGACGGCCGAGCCCCGGCCCTGAGCCCGGCTCCACCGTGACAAAGCGGCCGCACGGCTCTGTGCACCGGCCGCCCGGCTCTGCCCACCGGCTGGCTGGCTCCGTGAACCGGCCGTACGATCCCGCGGAATCATACGGGGCGTGGGCCGTCGGAGAGCACTCCTGACCGGACATAACCCCCGAGGTCACGAATTCCACACAAAGCAATCTTCTGCCCGAACGCGACATACGGTGCCGCTAAGCTTCCGGCCGACCTGACGATCTCACGCTCTTCCCCCTGGCGGCGGTCTGGGCCGGTCTCGTGGCCGGAGGCGCGCCGCCCCGGGCGGGTGAGACATCTCCCGATCTTCTCCTGAGCAGGAGCGCATCATGACCTACGGCAGCGATCAGGGCCGTCCGGGCGAATCCGGCGGGTACCCGCCGCCCGGTCCGTACGGCGGCTATCCACCGCAGCCCTCCCAGCCGGGCTACCCGCCCCAGCCTCCGCAGGCTCCCCAGCCGGGGTACCCGCAGCCGGGACAGCAGGGCCACCCCTCGCCCTACCAGCAGCCGGGCCAGCAGCCGGGCCAGCAGGGCGGTTACCCCCAGCCCGGCGGTCCCGCGCCGTACGACCCCTACGCGCCGCAGGGTCCGTACGGTCAGCAAGATCCGTATGGTCAGCATGGTCAGTACGGTCAGTACGGTCAGTACGGTCAGCAAGACCCGTACGGCCAGTACGGCCAGTACGGCGGCTACCCGCGCGGCGAGTACGCCGGCTGGGGGCAGCGGTTCGGGGCGACCCTGATCGACGGCCTCATCACCGCCGTCCCCGCCTTCATCCTCTACATCGTGGCCGCGGGCGTCTTGGCCGGCTCCGCCGACATCGACCCCGAGACCGGCGCGCTCCGGCCGTCGGCGGGTCTCGGCGTGAGCGTCATCCTCTACCTGATCGGCATGGCGCTCTCGGTCGGACTGGCCGTGTGGCTGCGGTTCCGTGAGGGCACGACCGGCCAGACGATCGGCAAGAAGGTCGTCGGCATCAAGGTGGTCAAGGAAGAAACGGGCGAATACCTGGGCTTCGGCATGGCCTTCGTCCGCGGCCTGGCGCACTTCGTGGACGCCCTGCCCTGCTACATCGGCTTCCTGTGGCCGATCTGGGACGAGAAGAAGCAGACGTTCGCCGACAAGATCGCGGGTTCCGTGGTGGTCCGGGCCTGAGTGGTCAGACCAACCGGCATGGGTACGTGCACGGCAGCGCACCGGCTGCGCACCCGCAGGGCGCGAGCCGTGCACCGGCAGGGCACGGGCAGTGCACCGGCAGGGCACGGGCAGTGCACCGGCGGGCCACAGCAGCGGGCACAGGGGCGGGTAGGGAAGCGGACATGGGACCGGACATGAAACCGGACATGGGATGGGGCACGGAAGCGGGTACCGCCGTAACCCGTGGGTCCGGGCGGCGGCTGGGCGATCGGGTACGATCCGTCCGGGCGCCGCTGGCGGCCGCCGCGCTCCTCGCGGGCGCCGTGGCCTGCCTGGCCGTGGTCGACCCGAACCGTCCCGGGCACTACCCGATATGCCCGCTCTACGCCCTGACCGGCCTGTACTGCCCCGCCTGTGGAGCGCTGCGGGCGGTGCACGACCTCGCCCACGGCGACCTGTCAGGGGCACTTGGAATGAACCCGCTCTTTGTCGTTTGCGTTCCCGTCGTTATCGCCGGTTGGGCTATCTGGGCGTTACGATCATGGCAGGGACGGCCCGTCCGCCCGATTCCGGGGCACGCCGCCGTGACGTGGGGATTCCTCGCTGTCGCGATCGTTTTCGGCGTGGTGCGGAACACGCCGTTCGGGCTTTTTCTCGCACCGTGAGACGCCCCCGGTGGCGGAACGACGCGAGACGGGCCGATACCATCGCAGGGCAGACAGCGAGACAGCAGCCGACCGGAGGGACCCTTACGCGTGAGCGAGCGGGCGGGTAAGTGGCGCAAGCTCCGAGCCGAAGGCGAGGAGGCCGCGTGAGTGTTCTCGACGACATCATCGTGGGCGTGCGCGAGGATCTCGAAGAGCGGCAGCGGACCGTGTCGATCGAGGAACTCAAGCGCCGGGCCTCCCGTGCGCCGGAGCCGCGCGACGCGTACGCCGCGCTGGGCGGTGACCGGGTCTCGGTGATCGCCGAGGTCAAGCGGTCCAGCCCTTCGAAGGGCGCGCTGGCCGCCATCGCCGATCCCGCGTCCCTCGCCGCCGACTACGAGGCGGGCGGCGCCCACGTCATCAGTGTGCTGACGGAGCGGCGCCGGTTCGGCGGCACGCTGGACGACCTCGCCGCTGTGCGGACCGCGGTGGACATCCCGATCCTGCGCAAGGACTTCATCGTCACCTCCTACCAGTTGTGGGAGGCCCGCGCGTACGGCGCCGACCTCGCCCTGCTGATCGTGGCGGCGCTGGAGCAGCAGGCGCTCGTGTCGCTGATCGAGCGGGCGGAGTCGATCGGGCTCGCTCCGCTGGTCGAGGTGCACACCGAGGAGGAGCTGCTCCGGGCGGTCGACGCGGGAGCCCGCATCATCGGGGTGAACGCCCGCGACCTGAAGACCCTGCAGGTCGATCGGGAGGTGTTCGCCACGCTCTCGCCGAAGGTGCCGGACGGCATCCTCAAGATCGCCGAGTCGGGCGTCCGCGGCCCGCACGACCTGCTGGCGTACGCGCGGGCGGGCGCCGACGCCGTGCTCGTGGGCGAGAGCCTGGTGACGGGCAAGGACCCGAAGGCCGCCGTCAACGATCTGGTGACGGCCGGCGCCCACCCCGCCTCGCGGCAGGACAGCGGGTCGGAGAAGTAAGAGAAGTAAACAGCAGTAACCAGTCGTGAACGACAGCGCTAGCGAAGGAGGCCGCGTGACGGCGACGGAAGGCATCCCGCTCACCCCCGCCGATCTGGACGGCGGCCGAGTGTACGGGGACGACCCGGACGTCCTCGGCAAGTTCGGCGTCTTCGGCGGCCGTTATGTCCCTGAGGCGCTGATCCCGGCCCTCGACGAGGTGGCGGCCGAGTACGAGAAGGCCAAGAACGACCTGGAGTTCCTGCGCGAGTTCGATCACCTGCTGCGGACCTACGCCGGCCGTCCGACCACGCTGACCGAGGTGCCGCGCTTCGCGGAGCACGCGGGCGGCGCGCGCATCGTTCTCAAGCGCGAGGACCTGACCCACACCGGCGCGCACAAGATCAATAATGTCCTGGGTCAGGCGCTGCTGACCAAGCGTCTCGGCAAGACCCGGGTGATCGCCGAGACCGGGGCCGGCCAGCACGGCGTGGCCACCGCCACCGCCGCCGCGCTGATGGGCCTGGAGTGCGTCATCTACATGGGCGCTGTCGACTGCGAGCGCCAGGCGCTCAACGTCGCCCGGATGAAGCTGCTCGGCGCCACGGTCGTGCCGGTCAGCAACGGCAGCCAGACGCTCAAGGACGCCATCAACGAGGCCTTCCGCGACTGGGTCACCAACGTCGACCACACCCATTACCTGTTCGGCACCGTCGCGGGCCCGCACCCGTTCCCGGAGATCGTCCGCGACTTCGCCCGGATCATCGGGGTGGAGGCCCGCCGCCAGATCCAGGAGCTCACCTGCCGCCTGCCCGACGCGGTCGCCGCGGCCGTCGGCGGCGGCTCGAACGCGATCGGCATCTTCCACGCGTTCATCAACGACCCTGGCGTGCGGCTCTACGGCTTCGAGGCGGGCGGCAGGGGCGTCGAGAGCGGCGAGCACGCGCTGACCCTGACGCAGGGCAGCATCGGAGTCCTGCACGGGTCCCGCACCTACGTCCTGCAGGACGACGAGGGCCAGACCATCGAGTCCCACTCCATCTCGGCCGGCCTCGACTACCCGGGCGTCGGCCCGGAGCACGCCTGGCTGAAGGACTCCGGCCGGGCCACCTACCAGGGCGTCACGGACGACGAGGCCATGCAGGCGTTCGCGCTGCTCGCCCGGACCGAGGGCATCATCCCGGCCATCGAGTCGTCACACGCGCTCGCGGGCGCGCTGCGGCTCGGGCGCGAGCTCGGTCCCGAGGCCACCATCCTGGTCAACCTGTCGGGGCGCGGTGACAAGGACATGGGCACCGCGATGAAGTACTTCAACCTCTGAGCCGCCGGCTCGTACCGATAAGGCATCCGATGACGACACTGCAAGCGGTCTTCGAGAAGGCGCGAGCCGAGGACAGGGCGGCCCTGGTCGGCTACCTGCCCGCCGGGTTCCCGACCAAGGAGGGCGCAGTCGCCGCCGCGACCGCCATGGTGGAGGCGGGCTGCGACGTGATCGAGATCGGCCTGCCGTACTCCGATCCGCTCATGGACGGCCCGACGATCCAGGACGCGGTGCATCGGTCGCTCACCAACGGCACCCGGATCGCCGACGTGCTGCGCACCGTCGAGGGCGTCGCCCGTTCGGGCGCCGCCACGCTGGTCATGACGTACTGGAACCCGATCGACAGGTACGGCGCCGAGCGCTTCGCGCGCGACCTCGCGTCGGCGGGCGGAGTGGGGACCATCACTCCCGACCTGACGCCGGAGGAGGCGGGGCCCTGGCTGACGGCGAGTGAGGAGGCGGGCCTCGGCACGGTCTTCCTCGTCGCGCCCAGCTCCACGGACGACCGGATCGCCCGCGTCGCCGAGTGCTGCACCGGGTTCGTCTACGCAGCGTCCCTGATGGGCGTGACCGGCGCGCGGGAGAGTGTCAGCGTTGCCGCAGAGGGACTGGTCAAGCGGACCAAATCGCACACCGACCTGCCCGTCTGCGTCGGTCTCGGCGTCGGCACGGGCGCGCAGGCCGCCGAGGTGGCCGGGTACGCCGACGGTGTCATCGTCGGGTCGGCGTTCATCCGGCGGCTGCTCGACGCGCCGGATGAGGCGACGGGGCTGAGGTCGGTGCGGGAGCTCGCCGCGGAGCTCGCCCGGGGTGTCCGGCGCTGAGGCCTTCGGGGGTATTTCTCCTGGCAGTGGCGCCGCTGCCGGCTGAAACGGCACGGCTTACCATGCTCTTATCCAACACATGGTGAGGTTGGATCCCGGTACTGTTCAGTCGGTGTTGCCTACCGGGCGAGGAGACTATGGTTCAGTTGGCGTCCGGCACATCGGTGTCGGGGAAGTTACAGCAGCCCACGAATTCGGTTCTCCCCTGGGTCGCCACGGCGGCGCGGCTCGTGCTCGCCGGTTTCCTCGCGGTGGCGGGGGCGTTGAAGATCGGTACGCCCGCGATCTCCGTGCAGGCGGTGCGCGCGTATCAACTGCTGCCCGACTCCCTCGCCCAGGCGTTCGGCTACGGACTGCCGGTGCTGGAGATCATCCTTGGTGTGCTGCTGGTCATCGGACTCTTGACCCGCCCGGTGGCCGTCATCTCCGGCCTCCTGATGATCGCCTTCATGATCGGTATCGGCTCCGCCTGGGCGCGTGGCCTGCGGATCGACTGCGGCTGCTTCGGCGGCGGCGGCCAGCTGGCCGCGGGCCAGGAGCCGACCTACTTCTGGGAGCTGCTCCGTGACGTGGGGCTGCTCGCCTGCGCGGCGTGGATCGCGATCAGGCCGCCCGGCCGTCTCGCGATGGATTCGGCGCTGGGCCTGACCGGCTCGGCGGGCGACGAGGAGGCCGAGCCCGTCGACGAACCGCGGAGCGATCACACGTGACCGTGACGTGTGTGACTCGGCGCGTGTGATCGGGATACGGCGCGGGACACGCTGCGGTCGCGGAACACACCGCTGAGTACGGAGCGCAACAGGGGGCTGCGGGAAACCACGAGAAGGCGCGGCCAGGGGGGAGGCTCGGTGAGTAAGAGGACGAGCGAGGCGGCGCGTGCCCGCATCGCGGCCCAACGGGAGGCCCTGCGCAAGCAGGAGCGCCGCAAGCGGATCACAATGATCGTCACTGTCGTGGTGATCGGCATCGTCGCGGTCGCGGCGGGCTGGTGGTCGGTCGCTCAGGGCACGGCGGAGAAGGTCACCGGCAACCTCGCCCCCGTGACGCTGGAGTCGGACGGCACGGTCGTCATGGCGCGGCCGGGGGTGACCGCCCCCGTACTCGACGTCTACGAGGACTACCAGTGCCCGGCGTGCAAGCAGATGGAGGAGACCAGCGGCTCCACCATCAAGAACCTGGCGGCCGAGGGCAAGGCCAAGGTCGTCTACCACGTGATCACGATCTTCCAGCAGGAGCCCACCAGGTCGAACTCGCTGCGTGCCGCCAACGCCGCGCGATGTGTCACCGACGGCTCGGAGTACATGAAGTTCCACGACCTGCTCTACAGCCGGCAGCCGTCCGAGACCCAGACCGGGTTCAGCGTCGACGACCTGCTGAAGTGGGGCAAGGAGGCAGGCGTCACCTCCTCCGGGTTCGAGTCCTGTGTGCGGGGGCAGAGCAAGGTCGCCGCCCAGGAGCAGTTCACCAGCAAGATCATGGCTACCGGAAAGATCACCGGAACGCCGACCGTCATGCTCGACGGCAAGCCACTCGACACGAGCGTCGTGTTCGTGCCGAGCGACCTCCGCGACGCGGTGATCAAGGCCGGCAAGTAGCCTCGGCGCGCTCCCTCCGGCATGTGGGGGAGCGGGCCGGGAACGACGAGCGGGGCGCGTTCGTCGGCGGTCGGCACCGATGGTGCCCGCTCTTGCGGTAACGTCACGTGACATGCCCCTCCTCGCCTCGATTCCCAGCCCGTCACAGGGGGTCTGGAATCTCGGACCGATCCCGATCCGGGCCTATGCGCTGTGCATCGTGGTCGGCGTCGTCGTCGCCGTCTGGATCGGTGAGCGCCGCTGGCGCGCCCGTGGCGGCGCGGCCGGCACGATCACGGACCTCGCCGTCTGGGCCGTGCCGTTCGGCCTCGTCGGCGGCCGGCTCTACCACGTCATCACCGACTGGCAGATCTACTTCGGCTCCAACGCGCCGAAGCGGCCGATAGACGCGCTGTTCATCTGGGAAGGCGGTCTCGGCATCTGGGGCGCCATCGCCCTGGGCGCCCTGGGCGTGTGGCTCGGCTGCCGCCGCCGCGGCATCTCCTTCACGGCGATCGCCGACACCCTCGCCCCCGGCGTCGCGGTCGCTCAGGCGATCGGCCGCTGGGGCAACTACTTCAACCAGGAGCTGTTCGGCGGTCCCACCGACCTGCCGTGGGGCCTGGAGATCGACCCGGGCCGCCCGGGCACGATACCCGGCGTCACGACCTACCACCCGACCTTCCTCTACGAGTCGCTGTGGAACCTCCTGCTCGCCGGTGTCCTCGTGGTGCTGGCCAAGCGGTTCTCGCTGCGGCACGGCCGGGTGTTCGCCCTTTACGTGGCGGGGTACACCTTCGGCCGGTTCTGGGTGGAATACCTCCGGGTGGACCCGGCTCACCACATCCTGGGATTGCGGCTCAACGAGTGGACCGCACTCGTGCTGTTCGTCGCCGCCCTGGCGTACTTCTGGCTGGCCCGCGGCCGGACCGGCCCGGAGCCGCTGGGTGAGCCGCGCGACGTCGCCGGCCCCGGCGGCGAGCACGCCGGTGACGGTGCGCCCGCCGAGGGCCGCGATGGTGAGCCGGCCGGTGACTCCGGCAGTGACTCCGGCAGTGGCTCCGGCAGCGACGCCGACACTGGCCCCGGCGCTGAACACGATGCCGTCCTGCTCAGCGATGCCGGCGGCGACCTCGGCGGAGACACGGACCCCGCCCACCAGCGGGACCAGGCGGACGAGGAAGAGCTGCGGGAGACCGGGCTGCCCGAAAGTGGGCTGCCCGAGAACGGGCCGGAGACGGACCGGCCCGCCACGGCCGACGTGGCGGCGGAGCGGGAGGCCGGTCAGCGATGACCGACACCGGCACGGGCACCCGCGCCGAGATCCACCACCAGCACCGGGATGTCAACGGCGGCTGGTTACGGCCCGCTGTGTTCGGTGCGATGGACGGGCTCGTGTCCAATTTCGCGCTGATCGCGGGCGTGGCGGGCGGCACGGCCGAGACGAAGATCATCGCTCTCGCCGGAATCGCGGGGCTCGCGGCGGGTGCCTTCTCCATGGCGGGCGGGGAGTACGTCTCGGTCGCCAGCCAGCGCGAGCTGGCCCAGGCGGAGATCGACGTGGAACGCCGGGAGATCGAGCGGCACCCCGAGGCCGAGCAGGAGGAGCTCGCCCAGCTCTACATGCGGCGCGGCGTCGACCCGTCGACCGCCAGGGACGTCGCGCGGCAGATCTCCCGTAATCCCGAGCACGCGCTGCGGGCCCACGCCGAGGCCGAACTGGGCGTGGACCCGTATGACCTGCCCTCGCCCGTGCTGGCCGCCGTCTCCTCCTTCCTGTCGTTCAGCGTCGGCGCGCTGATTCCGCTGATGCCCTACCTCTTCGGCGTGCGCGGCCTGTGGATCTCCGCGATCGCGTCGCTGATCGCGCTGTTCGCGGCCGGTGCGGTGGTCTCCCGGGTCACCGCGCGCAGCTGGTGGTTCAGCGGCCTGCGTCAGCTCGCCGTGGGCACGGTCGCCGCCGCTCTCACGTGGGGACTCGGCTCGCTCATCGGGTCCGGCGGCCTATGACCAAGCGCAAGCGCCGGCCGACAGCGCCGGCGGAGCGCTGGACCGGCTCTGCGCTGTCGGAGTTCGGGCTGAGCGAGGGGCAGCAGAAGGTCCTGAGGTGGGGCGGGTCGGTGGTCGGGCTCATCGCCCTCGCCCTCGTCCTCACGCTGACGGTGAACGCCTTCGCGGGCGGGCAGACCGCCGCCTCGCCGGCGCAGCCCGACAGCGCGCTGGGGCAGGCACGGCCCTCCGCCTTCCAGGCATGGCCGCAGGTCAAGGAGTTCGCGCCCATCGCCGACCGGAAGGCCGACGGCTCGCCCCTCACCGTCCAGGAGCTCTTCGGCGCCCGGACACTGTCGTCGGGCAAGGTCACCCTGCGGCGGATCGCCGGTCGCCTCGACCCCGGCTGCGCCTCAGTTGTGTGGGGGGAGGCCCTGGCCGGTGCGCTGTCGTCCGCCGGTTGCACCCAGGCGGTCCGCGGCCTGTACGCCACGGCGAACGGCGTCTACGTGGCGCAGTACACGATGTTCAACCTGGCCGACGAGCAGGCGGCGAATGAGTTCGTCCAGAGCCTGGACACCCTCTACCGGGGTGGCTGGGTGCGGCCGCTGGAGTCGCAGAAGGCGGCGTTCGGCGCCTACAGCGAGGGCAGCGCCCAGGCGATGGGGCATTACGCCGGAGTGATCTGGATCGGCAGGTCCGACGGCGCCGAGCCGGGGGAGAAGGACGACTTCGTCATGCTCGGGCTCGCCGTCCGAAGCGCGGAGAAGGCCCTGTTCCGCCGCGTGGTGAAGGTGGCCGGTCTGCCCGACGTGACCGCCGCGCCCGGCCCGGGTGACACCGCCCAGCCGTCGGAGGCCGCCCCCACCGACCCCGGAACGACCACAAGCACGACTCCGGGTACGACGACGGGCACGACCACCGGCAGTCCCGGCACAGGCACAGGCACCGGAACGGCTGCGGCCACCCCGAGCGAGCCCCCGCAGTAACCCTGGCAGCGACCCCAGGCAGCGACTCCAGGCAGCGACTCCAGGCAGCGACTCCAGGCAGCGACGTGCCTCAGACGGCGGCGGCCATGTCGAGTGTGCGGCGGACGGCGGCGCCGATCTCGCCCAGCCGGTGCAGGGGCAGTTCGAGGAGCGACACGTCGCCGGCCCACGGGGCGGCTTCCGTGACGGCCGCCCTGGCCTGCTTCCGGGTGAGCCCGCTGACGTCGGTGAGGCCCTCCCGCCAGGCGTTGGCCACCTTGCCGTGGGCGCTGTCCATGATCCGCCGCAGCACCCGGCCGGCCGGGTCGTCCGGCGGCGGGAGCCGTACGGCGTCGATCACCCGGCCGCGCCCGCCGAGCTCGTACACGGACGAGAGCACGGACGAAAGCACGGACGAGAGCACTGACGAGAGCCCGGGGGAGACCGCGGCGGGGACGACGGAGGACGGCTCTTTGGCGGGCGCGGCCAGCACGGCGCGGACGTGCCGCGCCCGCGTGGCCAGCAGCAGCCGGGGCAGCGCTCCTTCCAGCCCGGCCGGTACGGCCACCGCGACCCGTTCCGGGTCCGCCGCGTGGGGCCTGGCCAGCCAGGTGGAGAGCCGCATCCGCGGGACGGACGGCAGCACCTCACGCGGCCAGTCGCCGACCAGGAGGCCGGGGCCGAACGCCGCCAGGCCCTCCGCTGTGTCCGCCGCCTCGTCCTCCGCCCTCTCCTTTGCCCTGCCTTCCGCGAGGTCCTCCGAACGCGCAGCCCCGGACTCCGCTCCCGACCCCGCTCCAGACTCAGCCCCGGACTTCGGGGCCGGCCGCACGGCGGACTCCACGGCCTGGGGACCCTGGGTGTAGATGGCCGTGGCGAGCCGGTCGACCCGGGCGGCGACGGCCGGCCACGTCTTGGTGGTGGGCCGCAGGATGTACAGGTCGGCGGCGCTGCCGATGGCCTCGGCGCCGTGGTAACGGTTGAAGTCGGGGAAGATCGCCTCGCTGAGCAGGTTGAGGTCCGACAGGGCCTTCTGCACCTTCAGGGCGAGCATCGGCGTCCGCTCGGAGGCGCCGTAGGCGAGCAGGATGCGGCCCTGGTCGCGGTCGCGCAGGCCCTCCGCGGCGCGGGCGGTGAAAAGTCCGACGCCGTCCGGTGTGTACGGCGGGTCGGTGATGGCCAGGTCGGCCCAGCCGCGCAGCGACGCGGGCAGGCCGAGCCGCAGGTCCGCCCACCGGGTGTGCACGCCGAGGTCCTGGGCGTCGATGTGCGCGAGGATCCGGTCGTCGATGTCGGCCACCGCCACCTCGACCTCCGGGTGGATCATCCGTACGGCCAGGGAGGTGAGGTCGTGATCGCCCACGCAGAGCAGGCGGGCGCCCGGCAGCCAGAACCGCCGCCCGAGCAGCAGGGCCCGTCGCAGGACGGTCTCGGCGGTGGCGGAGACGTGGTCGAGCGAGGAGCGCGCGCGGGGCGCGGCGGCGATCAGCTCTTCCAGGCGGGCGAGCACGTCGGCGTACCGGTGGACCAGGCCGGCCACGGGATTTCCCAGATCCGAAATATCCGGCGGCACCGGCTCGTTGAATCCTGCGGCCGGGAGTCGGACGCGATCGCCGCTGCGCTCAACGGGGAGCGCGCGCAGCAGGGCCTCGACCGTGCGCCGCGACGTGGCGGTCTCCCGGACCAGTTCGGCCAGGGTCCACCAGCGGTCGCCGGTGATAAGGGTGAGGGCCGCGCGCAGGCGGAGCGCGTCCACGCCCGCGTTCGCGAGCAGTTCGTCGATCGTCTCGTCAGCGGCCATGCGGCAACTGTATCCGTGACGTTAACCCGTGAAGGTTCGCGAAGCGGGCCGGGGGGGCACCATTCCGGCAGGGTGCGGTAATCTCTACTCACCACAACCGCAGTAGGGCCAACGTCGTCCCTCTGTTACGCGCAGACGATGACGACGGGAGTGACTACATGCCTGCTGCCCGCCTTGGCCTTCCCGGAGGTCTTCCCGGGCCTCAGGGGCTCTACCACCCCTCCAACGAGCACGACGCCTGCGGCGTGGCCATGGTGGCCGACGTCGCCGGCCGCCGCAGCTACGACATCGTCGCCAAGGCGCTGACGGCTCTTCGCAACCTCGACCACCGCGGAGCCAGCGGAAGCGAGCCCGACACCGGAGACGGCGCGGGCATCCTCACCCAGATCCCCGACGCCTTCTTCCGGGCCGTGGTCGACTTCCCGCTGCCGCCCGAGGGCGCGTACGCGGCGGGCATGGCGTTCCTGCCCCTCGACGAGGAAGCCGCGGCGGTCTCGGTCCGGCTGATCGAGGAGATCGCCGCGGAGGAGGGCGTGACCGTCCTCGGCTGGCGCGACACCCCCGTCGACCGCGGCCTGCCCGGGGCCAGCGCCCGCGCGGTGATGCCGTCCTTCCGGCAGCTGTTCGTCTCCTCGCCGGGCGGCCAGTCGGGGATCGACCTCGACCGGGTCGTGTACGCCTTCCGCAAGCGCGCCGAGCACGAGGCCGACGTCTACTTCGCCTCGTTGTCGTCGCGGACGATCGTCTACAAGGGCATGCTGACGTCCCTCCAGGTCGAGCCGTTCTTCGCCGACCTGTCCGACGAGCGGTACGTCAGCGCGATCGCCCTGGTGCACTCGCGCTTCTCGACCAACACCTTCCCCTCGTGGCCGCTGGCCCATCCGTACCGGTACGTCGCGCACAACGGCGAGATCAACACGGTCCGGGGCAACCGCAACTGGATGCGGGCCCGCGAGGCCATGCTCGCCACCGGTCTCATCCCCGGAGACCTGGAGCGGCTGTTCCCGATCTGCGACCCGGACGGCTCGGACACCGCGTCGTTCGACGAGACGCTGGAGCTGCTCCATCTGGGCGGCCGTTCGCTCCCGCACGCCGTGCTGATGATGATCCCTGAGGCGTGGGAGAACCACACCGAGATGGACCCGTCCCGGCGGGCGTTCTACGAGTTCCACTCGACGCTGATGGAGGCGTGGGACGGCCCCGCGTCGATCACGTTCTCCGACGGCACCCTGGTCGGCGCCGTTCTGGACCGCAACGGCCTGCGGCCGGGCCGCTTCTGGGTCACCGACGACGGCCTGGTCGTGCTCGCCTCCGAGGCGGGCGTGCTCTCCGACATCCCGCAGGAGAGGGTCGTCCGCAAGGGCCGTCTCCAGCCGGGCCGGATGTTCCTCGTCGACACCTCCCGCGGCAAGATCATCGAGGACGACGAGATCAAGGCCGAGCTCGCCGCCGAGCACCCGTACGGCGACTGGCTCCACGCGGGCCTGGTCCGGTTCGAGGAGCTGCCCGAGCGCGAGCACGAGCACCCCACCCATGAGGCCCTGGTCAAGCGGCAGCAGTCCTTCGGGTACACGGAGGAGGAGCTCCGGATCATCCTGGCGCCGATGGCGAAGACCGGCGCTGAGCCGATCGGCTCGATGGGCACCGACACGCCCGTGGCGGTGCTGAGCGACCGGCCGCGGCTGCTCTTCGACTACTTCAGCCAGCTGTTCGCCCAGGTCACCAACCCCCCGCTGGACGCCATCCGGGAGGAGCTCGTCACCTCCCTGCAGTCGACGATCGGCCCCGAGGGCAACCTGCTCGAGCCCGGCCCGGCCTCCTGCCGCCGCCTCGTGCTGCCCTACCCGGTGATCGACAACGACGAGCTGGCGAAGATTATCCACATCAACGACGAGGGCGCGCTGCCCGGCTTCCAGCCGTACGTCGTGTCCGGTCTGTTCGACGTGGCGGGCGGCGGCGACGCGCTGGTGCGGCGGCTGGAGGAGATCCGCCAGGAGGTCTCCCGGGCGATCGCCGGAGGCGCGCGGATCATCGTGTTGTCCGACCGCGGGTCCTCCCGCGACCGGGCGCCGATCCCCTCGCTGCTGCTCACCGGTGCGGTCCACCACCACCTGATCCGGGAGAAGACCCGCACGCGGGTCGGGCTCGTGCTGGAGACCGGCGAGGCCCGCGAGTGTCACCACATGGCGCTGCTCATCGGCTACGGCGCCTCCGCGATCAACCCGTACCTCGCGCTGGAGACGGCCGAGGACATGATCGCCACGGGCGCGCTCGACCTGGAGCCGCGCAAGGCCGTGCGCAACCTCATCAAGGCGTACGGCAAGGGCGTGCTGAAGGTCATGTCCAAGATGGGCGTGTCCACGGTCGCCTCCTACACCGGTGCGCAGATCTTCGAGGCGCTCGGCCTGGGCGCCGAGGTCATCGACCAGTGCTTCGCCGGCACCACCTCGCGGCTCGGCGGCGTCGGCTTCGACGTGCTGGCCCGCGAGGCGATCGAGCGGCACCGGCTGGCCTACCCGCGGGCCGAGAACGCGCACCGCCGGCTGGAGGTCGGCGGCGAGTACCAGTGGCGCCGCGAGGGCGAGCCGCACCTGTTCAACCCGGTGACGGTCTTCAAGCTGCAGCACTCGACCCGCACCCGCCGGTACGAGATCTTCAAGGAGTACACCTCGCTCGTGGACGGGCAGTCCGAGCAGCTCATGACGCTGCGCGGACTGTTCGGGCTGCGGCCGGGCGGCCCGCCGGTGCCGATCGACGAGGTCGAGCCGGTCGAGTCGATCGTGAAGCGCTTCTCCACCGGCGCCATGTCGTACGGCTCCATCTCGATGGAGGCGCACCAGACCCTGGCCATCGCCATGAACCGGCTCGGCGGCAAGTCGAACACCGGTGAGGGCGGCGAGGACCCCGAGCGGCTCTACGACCCCGAGCGGCGCAGCGCGATCAAGCAGGTGGCCTCCGGCCGGTTCGGGGTGACCAGCGAGTACCTGGTCAACGCCGACGACCTGCAGATCAAGATGGCGCAGGGGGCCAAGCCCGGTGAGGGCGGCCAGCTGCCCGGCCACAAGGTCTACCCGTGGATCGCCAGGACCCGGCACTCCACGCCCGGCGTCGGCCTCATCTCGCCGCCGCCGCACCACGACATCTACTCGATCGAGGACCTGGCCCAGCTCATCCACGACCTGAAGAACGCCAACCCGAGCGCCCGCGTCCACGTGAAGCTGGTGGCCGAGGTGGGCGTCGGGACCGTGGCCGCGGGCGTCAGCAAGGCCCACGCCGACGTCGTGCTGATCTCCGGGCACGACGGCGGCACCGGCGCCTCGCCGCTGACGTCGGTCAAGCACGCCGGCGCTCCGTGGGAGCTCGGCCTCGCCGAGACCCAGCAGACGCTGCTGCTCAACGGCCTGCGCGACCGCATCGTGGTGCAGGCCGACGGCCAGCTCAAGACCGGCCGCGACGTCGTCGTCGCCGCCCTGCTCGGCGCCGAGGAGTACGGCTTCGCGACCGCCCCGCTGGTGGTGTCGGGGTGCGTCATGATGCGCGTGTGTCACCTCGACACCTGCCCGGTCGGCGTGGCCACCCAGAACCCCGAGCTGCGCAGGCGCTTCAGCGGCAAGCCCGAGTTCGTGGTGAACTTCTTCGAGTTCGTCGCGCAGGAGGTCCGCGAGTATCTGGCCGAGCTCGGCTACCGGTCGCTCGACGAGATCATCGGCCGCGCCGACCTGCTCGACACCTCCCGTGCGGTCGACCACTGGAAGGCGGCCGGGCTCGACCTGTCGCCGATCCTGTACCAGCCGGAGCTGCCCGAGGGCACCCCGCGCCACCGGGTCGTCGAGCAGGACCACGGGCTCGACAAGGCCCTGGACAACACCCTCATCCAGCTCGCGGAGGGGGCGCTGGCGCTCGGCGAGCCGGTGACGCTGGAGCTGCCGATCCGCAACGTCAACCGCACGGTCGGCACCATGCTCGGCCACGAGGTGACCAAGCGGTACGGCGGGGCCGGGCTCCCCGACGACACCATCGACGTGTCGTTCACCGGATCGGCGGGCAACTCGTTCGGCGCGTTCGTGCCTCGCGGGATCACCCTGCGGCTGACCGGCGACGCCAACGACTACCTCGGCAAGGGCCTGTCCGGCGGCCGGCTGGTCGTCCGCCCGCACCCCGACGCGCCGTTCGCCGCGGAGACGCAGGTGATCTCCGGCAACGTCGGCCTGTACGGCGCGACCTCCGGCGAGGTGTTCGTCCGGGGCGTCGTGGGTGAGCGGTTCTGCGTCCGCAACTCCGGCGCCACGGCGGTCGTCGAGGGCGTGGGCGACCACGGCTGCGAATACATGACCGGCGGGCGGGCCGTGGTGCTCGGCCCCACCGGCCGCAACTTCGCGGCCGGCATGTCCGGCGGCGTCGCGTACGTGCTCGACCTGAGGAGCGAGCGGGTGAACCGCGAGATGGTCGAGGTCGAGGCGCTCACCGAGGAGGACACCGAGTTCCTCCGGGAGATCGTCGACCGGCACCTGACCGAGACCGGCTCCACGGTGGCCAAGACGCTGCTCGCCGACTGGGACTCCGCCCTGACCAGGATCGCCAAGGTCATGCCGAAGGACTACAAGCGGGTCCTGCTGGCCCGCGCCGCCGCCGAGGCGGAGGGCCGTGACATCGACGAGGCCGTCATGGCCGCCTCGCACGGGTGACGCCGATGACCGCACAGCAGGTCACCGGCGCCCGTGCCGCCGGCATCACCGTTTCCGTTGTCTCCGTTGTCTCCGCGCAGGGCTAAGAGGGGGGTACACCGATGGCTGACCCGAAGGGTTTTCTGACACACGGGCGTGAGCTGCCGGCGCGCCGCCCGGTCGACGTGCGCATCAGCGACTGGCGGGAGGTCTACGAGGACTTCCCGCGGCCGGCCCTGACCAAGCAGGCGGCCCGCTGCATGGACTGCGGCATCCCGTTCTGCCACAACGGCTGCCCGCTCGGGAACCTCATCCCCGAGTGGAACGACCTCGTCTACCGGGACGACTGGCGCGAGGCGATCGAGCGGCTGCACGCCACGAACAACTTCCCCGAGTTCACCGGCCGCCTCTGCCCCGCGCCGTGCGAGTCGGCCTGCGTGCTCGGCATCAACTCCGACCCCGTCGCGATCAAGCGGGTCGAGGTCGAGATCATCGACCGGGCCTTCGCCGAGGGCTGGGTCGAGCCCCGGCCGCCGGCCGTCAGGACGGGCCGCCGGGTCGCCGTCGTCGGCTCGGGACCGGCCGGTCTCGCCGCCGCCCAGCAGCTCACCCGGGCCGGGCACGACGTGGTCGTGTTCGAGCGAGCCGACCGGATCGGCGGTCTGCTGCGGTACGGCATCCCCGAGTTCAAGATGGAGAAGCGGCACGTCGACCGCCGCATCGCGCAGATGGAGGCCGAGGGCACCGAGTTCCGCGTCTCGGTCGACGTGGGCGTGGATGTCACGGCCGCCCAGCTGCGCGAGGAGTTCGACGCCGTGGTGCTCGCGGGCGGCGCCACCGCCTGGCGTGACCTTCCGGTGCCCGGACGCGAGCTCAAGGGTGTCTACCAGGCCATGGAGTATCTCCCTCCGGCCAACAAGGTGCAGGAGGGCGACTACGCGGAGTCGCCCGTGTCGGCGAAGGGCAAGCACGTCGTCGTGATCGGCGGCGGCGACACCGGCGCCGACTGCATCGGGACGGCGATCCGTCAGGGCGCGCTGTCGGTCACCCAGCTGGAGATCATGCCGCGGCCCCCGGCCGAGCGGCCGGACGTCCAGCCGTGGCCGACGTATCCCATGCTGTTCAAGATGGAGAGCGCCCACGAGGAGCTGGAGGCCGGGGCCGGCGACCGCGTCTACGCGGTCAACACCACCGAGTTCGCCGGTGACGAGAACGGCAACGTGAGGGCGCTGCGCCTGGTTCAGGTGGAGGGACCGGCCACCGGCTTCCGGCCGATCCCCGGCACCGAGCGCGAGATCCCCGCGGAGCTCGTCACTCTCGCCATGGGCTTCCTGGGCCCGGAGAAGGGCCCGCTGCTGCGGGACCTGGCGGCGCTGGCCGACGACCCCGGGGCGTTCTTCGACGCCCGGGGCAACGTGGCCCGCGGCGCCTCGTACGAGACGGCGGTCGACGGTGTCTTCGCCGCGGGCGACATGGGCCGCGGCCAGTCGCTGATCGTCTGGGCCATCGCCGAGGGCCGTTCGGCCGCGGCGGCGGTGGACCGCTACCTGTCCGGGCGGACGGCACTGCCGGTGCCGATTCCGCCCACCGCGCGGCCGCTGGTCTGATTCGCGGGCGCGTCGTCCCGCGGAGCCTGGGAACTCCGCGGGACGCCGCGCCGAGAGCGCGGAGCGCGAGGACGCGCGGGACAGCGCGTGAACAGGGCGCGCCGGGGGCGAGGGGAGCCTCCGGCGCCCTGTGCCGAGGTCGATACGGAAGGGGGACCCTGTATCGGCCAATAGCGGCATAAATCGGGAATATGCCAGCTTGGGGGGCAGGGTTGCGTGAGCGTCCGGCCGCCCTGAAAGATGCTGGGGCCGGACCGAGGAGGAATTCTTGAACACACGGGGGCGGCTTGCCGGGGGATTCATGACCGCGGCCATGGCCGTATTCATGACGACGGCGCTGGTGGGCAGCATGGGCGCCGCGGCGACCGGAGTACAGCAGGAGCGCGGTCCGGCCCGCGACTACCTGGTCTTCTACGCCGACGGGGCGCGTGAGGCCGCGCTGCGCGCGGTGACGGCGGCCGGCGGCGTCGTGCGGGGGCGCGACGACCGGCTCGGCTACCTGATCGTCCGGGCATCCTCGGCGGAGCGTCTCGGGACCGACCGGGCCGTGGTGGGGGTGACGCCCGACCAGGAGATCGGCCGCGCCCTCGACGTGCCGGCCGTACCCGCGGCGCCCGCCCGTGTCTCGCTCGGCCGTGGTTCGCTCGGCCGTGGTTCGGCCGATCGTGCCGCGCCCGCCCGCGCCGGGGCGCCGTCGGCCGACCTGGCCGGCGTGCGGGCCGCCTCTCCGGGTGAGCCGCTCTCCGGCCGCCAGTGGGACATGAAGATGATCGGCGCCACCCCCGGCGGCTCGTACGCGAAGGCGCGGGGCAGCCACAAGGTGCTGGTGGGCATCATCGACACCGGCGTCGACGGCGACCACCCGGACATCGCGCCCAACTTCAACCGCGCCCTGAGCCGCAACTTCGTCACCGACCTGCCCAAGGACTCGAACGGCAAGAAGTTCGACGGCCCGTGCGAGCACCGCGGCTGCAAGGACCCCGTCGACGAGGACGACGACGGTCACGGCACCCACGTCGCCAGCACCATCGGATCTCCGATCAACGGCCTCGGGATCGCCGGTGTGGCGCCCGACGTGTCCCTGGTCAACCTCCGGGCGGGCACCGACTCCGGCTTCTTCTTCCTCAAGCCCACCATGGACGCCCTGGCGTACGCGGCGGACGTGGGGATCGACGTGGTGAACATGAGCTTCTACGTCGATCCGTGGACGTACAACTGCCCGAATAACCCGCACGACTCCGCGGCGGCCCGCCTTGAGCAGCGGGGCATCCTCGAAGGCATGCGCAGGGCGGTCGGCTACGCGCACAAGCGCGGCGTCACGATGATCACGGCGATCGGCAACAGCGGCAACGACCTCGGCAAGCCGAAGAAGGACACGGCGAGCCCCGACTATCCCGTGGGCGCCGAGCGGAGCCGGGCCATCGACAACACCTGCCTGAACGTGCCCGCCGAGCTCCCCGGCGTCATCTCGGTCTCCTCGGTGGGGCCCAGCGGGCGCAAGGCCGTCTACTCCGACTACGGCGTCGAGCAGACCGACATCGCGGCGCCCGGAGGCGACGTGTTCGACACCGGCAGTTCCCTGAAGGACGACGGCCGTGAGGTGCTGGCCGCCGCCCCCGCTGGCGCCCTGCGGGCCCAGGGGCTGCTCGACCGGGACGGCAAGCCGAAGACCGCGTCCGTCGTACGCGACTGCCACGGCGGCCGCTGCGCCTACTACCAGTACATGGAGGGCACGTCGATGGCGGCTCCGCACGTCACCGGCGTCGCGGCGATCATCATCGGCCGGTTCGGCAAGCCGGGGAAGGGCGGCCTCTACATGGATCCCGCCCGGGTCGAGCAGCTCCTGTACGGCACGGCCGTGGAGAAGGCCTGCCCGAACCCCCGGCTGTACAAGTACGGCGGCGGGGACGCCGGGCACCTCTGCGAGGGCGGCACGGCCAAGAACGGCTTCTACGGCCACGGCGTCGTGAACGCGGCCCGCGCGGCGACCGTCGCTCCCTGACGGCCGCCTCTGGCCTCCACCTCTGGCCTCCACCTCTGGGCTCCACCGCTGGGTCCGCCGGCCCCGGCGGTCGCCGGCCCGGGTGAAACCAGTGTGAAACCGCTCCCACCTAGGGTGCTGTCAGGTCGGCGTCGTTTCCCGATGCGTCTGTGGGTCTGTGTCTCGGGGTCTGTGTCTCTGGGTCGTTCCATGGACGCGTCCGGGAGCGTTGCGCCGGCTCGCGCCGTCCTGGGTGGCACGGGGGCCGATCCAGGAGGACGCGCGCCCCGCGACGGGACGCGCGTCCGACGGCGCCACAGGCCCAGAGCGACAGGGCTACAGAACCACAGGGCTACAGAACCACAGGGCTACAGCACGAGCGAGTACAGAAAGACAGGGGACAGGGCGACAGGGACGGGAGGACGGATGGGCAAGCTGAGATCGGCGCTGATCACGCTGGTCGTGGCGGGTGTCGTGGGGGGCGTGGCGGGAGTGGCCACGCAGCCGGCCGCCGCGCAGCCAGCGTCCGGGGTGGAGGCGCCGTGCGGCACAGCGGCGGCGGATCTCCCCGGCACTTCTCAGCCCGACTGTGACAGCCACTGGATGGACCCGGGCGAGGACTGACCGGGCCTCGAGCGAGATCGGCTTGGGATCGGCCTGTTCCCCGGCGCTGGTCGCGGGCCGCTTCCTACGGCCGGGAGGCCAGGCCCTCGGCCGCCCGCCTGGCCTCGACCGCCCTCGCGTGCCAGGCCGGGAGGCCGATCTCGTCGAACCGGGCGGCGGCCTGGCCGAGCAGGGCCGCCGCCCGCTCGTGCTCGCCGCTTTCGGCCGCGAGCCGGCCGCGCGCCAGGCACGCCCGCGCGGCCACGAACGGCTCCCCGAGCCCGACGGCCAGCGCCGTCGCCGCGTCGAGGTGGGCGGCCGCCTGGTCGAGCCCGCCGTCGAGAAGGGCCGCCTCGCCCAGCCCGAGCAGCCCGTACGCCTCGCCGATGCGGTCGCCGACCGCCCTGGCCGTGGTGAGGACCTCCTGAAAGGCCCGCCCGGCGTCCGCGGGCCTGCCCTCCGCCAGATGCAGCCCGCCGAGCCGGTTGAGGATCTGCGCCGTGCCGCGCGGGTCGCCGAGCTCGCGGTAGACGCGCAGCGCGGTCCGCAACAGCGGCTCTGCCTCGCCGCCGTCGCCCCTCTCGACGTGGATCTGGGCGATGCTGCCCAGCACGTGGGCCTCGGCGTGCCGGTCGCCCACCTCGCGGAGCATGCCGAGGGCGCGGCGGTAGGCGGCGAGCGCGCTCTCCAGCCGTCCCTCCACCCGTTCGATCAGTGCGGAGTTGCGCAGGGTGAGCGCCTGGCCGTGCCGGTCGCCCACGGACGTGAACCCCTGCAGCGCCGCCTCGAAGTGCGGCCGGGCCGCGGCGTAGCGCTGCCGGAAGATCTCCAGGGTGCCCTGCGAGTAGCGCATCGCGGCCACCCCCCTCAGGTCGCCCGCCCGCCTGGCCGCGTCGAGCGCGGTCCTGGCGGTGCGCGCCCAGTCGTCGAAGTGCCCCTGGGCCTCGAACAGCGTCACCGCCGACATCGCGAGATCCCAGGCCACCTCGTGCAGGCCGGCGGCCGCCGCCTGGCCGACCGCCGCGACCAGGCCGAGCCGTTCGCCGCGCAGCCAGCCCCCGGGGTCGGCGAGCAGGCGGTCGGCGGTGGCGGGGTCGGGCCGCCAGCGGCGGCCGGGACCGTGCAGGACGGTGTAGTCGCCGCCGTACTCCCGGCGGTGGGCCTCCTCGGCCAGGGCCAGGTAGGCCCCCGCCAGCCGGCCCAGCGCCGCCTCCGCCGCGCCGGGCGGGTCGTCGGCCGCGGCCCGCTCCTTGGCGTGCAGCCGCACCAGGTCGTGCATGCGGTAGCGCGGCTCGCCGACGCCGTCGACGCCCGCGTAGCCCACGAGCTGCGCCTCGACCAGGCTCTCCAGCGCGTCCTCGGCCGGGCGCGTGCCGCTGTCGAGCAGAGCGGCGGCGACCCAGCCGGCGAAGTCGGGGGTCTCGATCAGCCCAAGCCGCCGGAACAGCGTCCGCGGGACCTCGGCCAGCCCGGAGTAGCCCAGGGCGAGACCGGCCCGTACGGACAGCGGGCCGTGCGTCAGCTCGTCCAGCCGGTCGTGTTCCGCGGCCAGCCGGGAGACCAGACGCGGCACGCTCCAGTGCGGCCGGGCCGCGAGCCGGGCCCCCGCGATGCGCAGCGCCAGCGGGAGCCGCCCGCACAGCGCGGCCAGCTCCTCGGCGGGCGGGTGCCCCCGCCGGAACTCCGCCCGGCCGCTCACGGCGCGCAGCAGCTCGACCGCCGCGCCGGAGTCGAGCAGGCCGAGCGGGACGCCGCGCGCGGCGGGGAGCGCCGTGAGTCTGCCGCGGCTGGTGATCAGTACGGCGCAGCCGTCGCCCGCCGGCAGCAGCGGCTGGACCTGCTCCTCGTCGGCGGCGTCGTCGAGCACGACGAGCACGCGCCGGTGGGACAGCAGGCCCCGGAAGACCTCGGCCCGCTCGTCCACGCCCTCGGGCACGGCCGGGCCGGCCACGCCGAGCGCCCGCAGGAAGCGCCCGAGCGCCTGGTGCGGCGTCACCGGCTCCCCTCCCGCGCCCTGGAGGTTCACGAAGAGCTGCCCGCCGGGGAAGGAGTCGCGCAGCGCGTGCGCCGCCTGGACGGCGAGGGCCGTCTTGCCGACGCCCGCCATGCCGGAGAGCACGCACACGACGGGCGGCCGGGCCAGCGCCGCGATCACCTCGCCGAGCTCGGCGTCCCGCCCGGTCATGTCGCCGATCGGCGGGGGGAGGAGGGCGGGGGCCTGGGCCGGTTCCTCCGGCGCCCGATCGTCGGTGGGCCTCGCCTCCCCGGCGTTCCCAGCCTCTCGCTCAGCCTCCCGCGCCTTCCCGGCCTCCGGGACCTCTCCGGCCTCCGCGGGCTCGCCGCCGGGGGACGCCGCGGCGGGGGACGGGATCTCCTCGCCCCGCAGCAGGGCCGCGTGCAGCGCCCGCAGCGACGGGCCCGGCTCCACGCCCAGCTCGCCGGCGAGGACGGCGCGGGTGCGCTGATAGACGTCGAGCGCCTCCGCACGGCGCCCGGCCCGGTGCAGGGCTGTCATCAGGCGGGCCGCCGACGACTCCACCAGCGGATCCGCGGCGAGCAGCGCGACCAGCTCGGGGATCATCTGGATGTGCCGGCCCAGAGCGAGCTCGGCGTCGAGCCGGGCGGCGAGCACCTGCCGCCGCTCCTGTTCGATGCGCTCGGCCGCGTGCGCGAGCTGCGGGATGTCGTGCAGACCCGGGTATGCGGGGCCGTCGCCGAGGGCCAGCGCCTCGGCGAGCAGTGTGGCGGCGACCTCCAGGTCGCCCCGGTCCAGCGCGCGCCGTCCCCGCTCGGCCAGGTCGTCGAACAGCCAGGCGTCCACCTCGTCGGCCGTGGCCACGAGGGAGTATCCGGAGCGGTCGTGCCTGATCCGGCCGGGGTCGCCGAGGGTCCGGCGCAGCCGGTGCACCAGGACCTGAAGATTCTTACCGGGCCGCCCCGCGCGCCTGCCGCCCCACAGGGCGTCGGTCAGCGCCTCGGCGGGCATGGTCCGGCCGCGTGAGCAGACGAGCAGGCACAGCAGCTGCTCCTGCCGGGGCGAGGTCAGCGGCACCGCCACGTCCCCGTCGCTGATCGAGACCGCGCCGATGACCTGGAATCTCACCGCGCGGTCCGCACGGCCTGGGCAGGGTGTGCCGATGGCCGACCGGGCGGCGTCCGATGGGGGCACCCCGTGACCATGCGATCACCCTTCCAGATCTCGCACGACCGATTCCTGATATTTGACCTTTTGGTTGGCAAGGATGGTGGCAAGGATAGTGCGGCGCCGTTCTCCGCCGCGGGCCGCCTCCCCGGCCCGTCCCGGCCCGTCCCGGCGCGGTTAGCGGCGGGACGCGCTGCGCGGGCGGCGGCGGGGCGGCGGCGGGGCGGCAGCGGGATGGTCGGCGCGGTGGGTGGCACGGCGGGTGGCACGGCGGGCAGCCTGGCGATCGGACGATCGCACGATCGGGGACGCGGGCCGACCCGGGGGCTCAGAGGTTGGTAACCTTACGGATGCGTCCGGCCGCCGATCAGCGTCGTCGTTCGCCCTCGGGCCGCCGGCGCCCCGACCCCGGGCGCGCGTTCCGGCCGGTACGGCCGGAGCCCCGGAAGGCGTGAGAAGTCTGAACATTCAGCGACAGCTGTGTGCGCCGTCACACGAAGTGGTCTGTACCAATTAGGGTAGGGCATGTGAGTCGTCGAGCAAAGATCGTCTGTACCCTCGGACCCGCCACATCCTCGCCGGAGCGTCTCCGCGAGTTGATCGGGGCCGGGATGAACGTGGCCCGCTTCAACCTCTCGCACGGTAGCCACGAGCTCCACAAGGAGATCCTCGACCGGGTCAGGGCCGCCGCCGACGAACTGGGCGCCGCCGTCGGCGTCCTCGCCGACCTGCAGGGCCCGAAGATCCGCGTCGGCCGTTTCGCGTCCGGGCCGGTCCGGCTGGCCTTCGGTGACGTCTTCACGATCACCACCGAGGACGCCCCCGGAGACCGCGACCTCGTCTCCACGACGTACGCGGGCCTCCCCGGAGACGTGAAGCCGGGCGACACCATCCTGGTCGACGACGGCCGCCTCAACCTCGAGGTGACCGCCGTCGAGGGCCCCCGGGTCGTCACCCGCGTCGTCATCGGCGGCATGATCTCCGACAACAAGGGCCTGAACCTGCCCGGTGTCGCCGTCAGCGCCCCCGCGCTCACCGACAAGGACGAGGCCGACCTCCGCTGGGCCCTGCGCACCGGCTTCGACATGATCGCCCTGTCGTTCGTGCGCTCGGCGGAGGACGCCGGCATCGTCCGCGCCATCATGGACGAGGAGGGCGTCCACCTGCCGCTCCTCGCGAAGATCGAGAAGCCGCAGGCGGTCGACTGCCTCGAGGAGATCGTCGACGCCTTCGACGGCGTCATGGTCGCCCGCGGCGACCTGGGCGTGGAGCTCCCGCTGGAGCAGGTCCCGATCGTCCAGCGGCGGATCATCGAGCTGTGCCGCGAGAAGGCGCACCCGGTGATCGTGGCCACCCAGATGCTCGACTCGATGATGAGCGCCCCCCGGCCCACCCGGGCAGAGGCCTCTGACGTCGCCTACGCCGTCATGGACGGCGCCGACGCGGTGATGCTGTCGGGCGAGACGTCGGTGGGCGACTACCCCATCGAGTCGGTGTCCACGATGCACCGCATCGCCGTCGCCGCCGAAGGCGACACCCTGCGGGCGAAGCACAACCTCGACCGCCTGCCGGAGACGACGGGCGGCGCGATCGCCCGCGCCGCCGCCGAGGTCGGCGCCATCGTCAAGGCCAAGGCCCTGATCGCGTTCACCATGTCGGGGGAGACCGCCCGCCGGCTGGCCCGCTACCGTTCGCCGATCCCGCTGCTGGCCTTCACCTCCAACCCCAAGGTCCGCGGCCAGCTCGCGCTCACCTGGGGCGTCGAGACGTTCGAGGTGCCCTTCGTGCACCACACCGACGACATGGTCCGCCAGGTGGAGGCCTCGCTGCTGTCGCTCGGCGTGTGCGAGAAGGGCGACAAGGTCGTCATCGTCGCGGGCTCCCCGCCCGGGAACATGGGGTCGACCAACGCGCTGCGGGTCCACACCATCGGCTCAGCGGTGGCGCATTCGGGCTGACCGCCCCTTCTCCGGCTGTTCCCGCTTTCCCGGCCCGTACGGCCCGGCGTCCCCGCCGGCCGTGCGGGCCGTCCGCGTGACAGGCCTCCGGCGGTCCCGTACCGGGAAGCGGGGCGAGCCCGGCCGGGTCGCCTCCGGCGAGCCTGGGGCACCCGGCGGCGGCGGAAAACGGGTTGCCCACGGCGCCAGGTCTGACAGAGCATGACATCAGCGAGTCGTCCGATTCTGTCCGACGCCCGGCGAGGAGTGCTCCCCGACCATGCCCGCTGACACGGTGTCCTCAGGGCCCTCCGGCGACGGCCCCGGCACCGTTCCCGGCGCGTCCTCGTGGCGCTCGTTGTGGCGGCTGAGGTCCTACCTGCGGGCCTACGTCCCGCACATGGTCGTCTCCTGGTCGGCCGCGCTGCTCGGCATCGCGGCGGGCACCGTCCTCCCGCTGGTCGGCAAGGACATCATCGACGGCCCGGTGACCCACGGCGACCGGGCCGCGCTGCTGCCGCTCGGCCTGCTCGCCCTCGGCCTCGGCGTCGCGGAGGCCCTGCTGACCTTCGTGCGCCGGTGGGCGCAGGCGGGGCCGGTGCTCGGGCTGGAGGCCGCGATCCGCGACGATCTCTACCGCCACCTGCAACGGCTGCCCATGAGCTTCCACGGGGAGTGGCAGTCGGGCCAGCTCCTGTCCCGCGTGACCACCGACCTGTCGGCGATCCGGCGGTTCCTCGGGTTCGGCGTGCTGTTCCTGATAATGAACATCCTGCAGCTCTCCGCCGTGACCGTGGTGCTCCTGCGGATGTACTGGCCGCTCGGGCTGCTCGTCGCGGGCTCCTCCGTGCCGGTCGTGCTCCTGTCGCTGCGGTTCGAGCGGCGCTACATCCTCATCTCCCGGCAGGTCCAGGACCAGCAGGGCGATCTCGCGACGCTCGTGGAGGAGGCGGCGGTCGGCGTCCGCACCGTCAAGGCGTTCGGGCGGAGCGCGCATGTGTACGCCGGGTTCGACCGGGGCGCGACCCGCGTCCACGCGACCTCCCTGCGGAAGGTGCTGCTCTCCTCCCGGTTCTTCACCTTTCTCGAGGTCGTGCCCAACATCACCCTCGCCCTGGTGCTGCTGCTCGGCGCCGCGGCGGTCGGCGCGGGCGCGCTCACCGTCGGCATGCTCGTCGCGTTCACCACGCTCGTCCTGCAGCTCGTCTGGCCGGTCGCCTCACTGGGCTACATCCTGGCGATGGGCCAGGAGGCGATGACCGCGGCCGACCGGGTGGTCGAGGTGCTCGACACCACACCGGAGATCGTCGGCGGCCCCGAGATCGTCGAGCGGCCCCGCGGCCACGTCCGCTTCGAGGGAGTGGAGTTCCGCTTTCCCGGGACGGACCGCCCGGTCCTGCGCGACGTCTGGCTCGACATCCGGCCGGGGGAGACGGTGGCCCTCGTCGGGGCGACCGGATCCGGCAAGACGACGCTGGCCGCCCTGGTGCCGCGGCTGTGCGACGCCACCGGTGGCCGGGTCACGATCGACGGGCACGACGTGCGCGACCTGTCGCTGGAGTCGCTGCGGTCCGTCGTGGCCACGGCGTTCGAGGAGCCCACGCTGTTCTCCATGAGCGTCAGGGAGAACGTCACCCTCGGCCACCACGACGCCACCGACCAGGACGTGCGGGAGGCCCTGGAGATCGCTCAGGCGACCTTCGCGTACGACCTGCCATGGGGGCTCGACACCCGCATCGGAGAGCAGGGCATGTCGCTGTCCGGCGGCCAGCGGCAGCGGCTCGCGCT
Organism: Microbispora oryzae; assembly: GCF_017896165.1. Classification (GTDB taxonomy): domain Bacteria; phylum Actinomycetota; class Actinomycetes; order Streptosporangiales; family Streptosporangiaceae; genus Microbispora; species Microbispora oryzae. Next base: position 103,102 of record NZ_JAFCNB010000001.1, on the reverse strand, counting down.
CGCCCGCGCGATCCTCGGCCGGCCGCGCGTCCTCGTGCTCGACGACACCCTGTCGGCCCTCGACGTCGAGACCGAGGCGCTGGTGGAGGAGGCGCTGCGGGCGGTGCTGGCCGACGCGACCGGGCTGGTGGTGGCCCACCGGGCCTCGACGGTGCTGCTCGCCGACCGGGTGGCGATGCTGCGGGACGGCACGATCGCCCACGTCGGGCGGCACACGGAGCTGCTGGCCTCGGTGCCCGAGTATCGGGCCCTGCTCGCCCAGGACGCCGACCTCGATCCCGAGGAGGCGCTGCGGTGAGCGGCGACTGGCGGGGCGTGGCCGCGGAGAACCGCGACGACATCACGGAGAGCGTCTCACTGCTGCTGCGGGCCCGCTCCCGGCGCCTGCTCGGCGATCTGCTCCGGCCGCACCGGCGGGCGATCGCCGTGCTGACCGTCGTCATCGTGATCTCCAACGGCGCCCAGCTCGCCCTGCCGTACCTGGTGAAAACGGGTATCGACAGCGGCATCCCGCCGCTGACGCGCGGCGGCGGGCCGGGCACGCTGATCGCCGTCGTCGCCCTGGTCCTGCTGGCGGCGCTGACCCAGGCGGTCACCCGGCAGGCGTTCCTGCGGATGTCCGGCCGGATCGGCCAGGACGTCCTGCTCGAACTGCGCCGCCGGGTCTTCGGCCATTTCCAGCGGCTGTCGCTGTCGTTCCACGAGAGATACACCTCGGGGCGGGTGATATCCCGGCTCACCTCGGACGTCGAGGCGATCTCAGAACTGCTGGAAGCGGGCTTCGACGGTCTGGTGACCGCGGTGCTCACCATGGGCGGCACCGCGGTCATGCTGCTGGTGCTCGACGTCCACCTCGGGCTGGTCGCGCTGGTGCCGCTGCCGGTGCTCATGCTGTTCACCCGCTGGTTCCGGCGCCGGTCGGGCGCCGCCTACCGGCGGACCAGGGAGGCCGTGGCCTTGGTCATCGTCCACTTCGTGGAGTCGATGACGGGGATCAGGGCCGTGCAGGCGTTCCGCCGGGAGCCGCGCAACCAGGAGATCTTCGAGCGGCTCAACGCCGACTATCTGGAGGCCAACTCCCGCGGGTGGCGTCTGGTCGCCGTGTTCATGCCCGGCATCAAGCTGATCGGCAACGTCACGGTGGCCGCCGTCCTGCTGTACGGCGGATGGCTCGCCCTCGACGGCAGGGTCACGGTCGGGGTGCTGGCCGCGTTCCTGCTCTACCTGCGCCAGTTCTACGAGCCCATGCAGGAGATCAGCCAGTTCTACAACACGCTGCAGTCGGCCGGCGCGGCGCTGGAGAAGCTGTCGGGGGTGCTGGAGGAGACACCCGACGTCCCCGAGCCGTCGCGTCCCGCCCCTCTTCCACGGGCAGCGGGCCGCGTGCGGTTCGACGCCGTCGAGTTCGCCTACGACGGCGGGCCGCCGGTGCTGCCGATGCTGGACCTGGAGATACCGCCCGGGCAGACCGTCGCCGTCGTCGGCGCCACGGGCGCGGGCAAGACGACCCTGGCCAAGCTGATCGCCCGGTTCTACGACCCGGTGGCCGGCCGCGTCCTGCTCGACGGCGTCGACCTTCGTGAGCTCGACGAGGCCACCCTGCGCCGCCACGTGGTCATGGTCACCCAGGAGAACTTCCTGTTCAGCGGGACGATCGAGGACAACGTGCGGTTCGGCCGGCCCGACGCGCCGATGGAGGCCGTCGTGGAGGCCGCCCAGGCCATCGGCGCCCACGGGTACATCTCCAGCCTGCCGGCCGGTTACCGGACGGAGGTGGGCAAACGCGGTGGCCGCATGTCGGCGGGGCAGCGGCAGCTCGTCGCCTTCGCCCGCGCGTTCCTCGCCGACCCGGCCGTGCTGATCCTGGACGAGGCCACCTCCAGCCTCGACGTGCCGACCGAGCGCCTCGTCCAGCGGGCGCTGCGTACCGTCCTGGCCGACCGCACGGCGCTGATCATCGCGCACCGCCTGTCGACCGTGGAGATCGCCGACCGGGTGCTCGTCATGGACGCGGGGCGCATCGTCGAGGACGGCCCGCCGGATCGCCTCCTGTCACTCTCCGGGCGGTTCGCCCGGCTGCACCGCGCCTGGATGGAGAGCCTGGCCTGACCGCGCCGCCCAGGCGCAGATGGCCGCCAGCGGCTCTCGCAGCGTGCGGCCGAGGTCGGTCAGGGCGTACTCGACGTGACGGGGCGGCGAGTCCTTCACCACCCGCCGCTCGACCATGCCGTCCGCCTCCATCCCCCGGAGCGTCTCGGTCAGCACCTTCTGCGTGATCCCCGGCAGGCGGCGGCGCAGCTCCGCGTGGCGCTGCGGACCGGCCAGCAGCGCGTAGAGAAGCAGCACCCGCCACTTGGCCGCGAACCGCTCCAGCGCCTGCCGGGTCGCGCAGGTCTCTTCCAGCACGTCCGGGATCACCGGGTCCATCGGGCCTCCCTTCCCGGTCCCGCCCGGAGGGCACCGGAAAGTGCCTTCTGGCCGGGGCGGCACGGCGCGCCTAGCCTCGTGCTCGGCCGCATGATCGGCATATCGACAGATCCGACACTAGACACGACGCAGGGGACAGGGGTCTCACTCATGGGAGATTCGACCATTCACACAGGGGTGCGGACCGGAGACCGGTCGCCGGTCACGGATGCCGGCCCGGGGGCTGAGCGGGAGGGTAGGCGGGAGGAGACGCGAACGGAGCGGGTGGTCTTCTCCGCCGGAGAGATCGAACTGGTGGGCGTGCTCCGGCTGCCGCGGGCGTCCGGACCGGTCCCCGCCGTCGCCCTGACGGGGCCGTTCACCGGGGTGAAGGAACAGGTCACGGGCCGGTACGCCGAGCGGCTCGCCGAGGCCGGCCTGGCCACGCTGGCCTTCGACCACCGTGGCTTCGGCGAGAGCGGCGGCCGCCGGGGACACGAGGACAGCCAGGGCAAGCTCGACGACCTGCGGGCCGCCGTCACCCTGCTCACGCGCCTGCCGGGCGTCGACCCCGGGGCGATCGGCCTGGTCGGGATCTGTCTCGGCGGTGGCTACGCGGTGCGGGCGGCGGCGGCCGACCCCCGGGTGCGGGCGGTCGCCGGGATCGCCGGAGCGTACAACAGCCCGGCGCGCTTCGCCGAGGGGATGGGCATCGACGCCTACCGCGCGGCGCTGGCGGGATTCGCCGACCGGTACGACGAGGAGGTGCCGGCCGTGGCCCCCGCCGGCGGCGAGGCGGCGATGCCGGGGGAGGAGCCGTACGCCTACTACGGCACGTTCCGCTCCGCCGCCCCCAACTGGGAGAACCGGGTGACCCGGGGATCGCTGCACAGCCTGATGACCTTCGACGCGCTCGGGGCCGCGCCGCTGCTCGGCCGCACACCCCTGCTGGTGGTGCACGGGAAGACCGACGCCTACTGCTCGCCCGAACTGGCCGCCGCGCTCGTCGACCGGACGCCCGGGCCGAAGCGGGCGGTCTGGCTGGACTGCCGGGAACACATCGACCTCTACGACGTGGAGCCGTACGTCGGCCGGGCCTGCGAGGAGACGGCCGCCTTCCTCCATCGGAGTCTCACGCCCGCCGGGTGAGCGGTGCGGAGAGCCGGGCCGCCGCGAAGTGCCCCGAGTGGGATTCGAACCCACACTGAATGGATTTTGAGGCCATCGACTCTGCCGATTGGTCTATCGGGGCTTTTGGGGATATATCCCCATTGTAGCGTCGCCATGGATTCCGGAGATCACTTTGGCCGCCCTGGCGTGGTTCCAATGTAGCGGACGTCGGTAACCTCTTGTGCGTGAGTACTCAGCGGCGAGTGGTGATCGCGGAAGACGAGGCACTGATCCGCCTCGACCTGAAGGAGATGCTCGAAGAGGACGGCTACGCCGTGGTGGGCGAGGCCGGCGACGGGGAGACCGCGGTGAAGATGGCCGCCGAGCTCCGGCCGGATCTGGTGATTCTGGACGTGAAGATGCCCGTGCTCGACGGCATCTCCGCGGCCGAGCGCATCGTCTCGGAGCGGATCGCGCCCTGTCTCATCCTCACCGCGTTCTCGCAACGCGACCTGGTCGAGCGGGCCAGGGACGCCGGGGCGATGGCCTATCTCGTCAAGCCCTTCACGAAGGGCGACCTGGTCCCGGCCATCGAGATGGCCGTGAGCCGGCACGAGGAGATCGCGGCCCTGGAGAAGGAGGTCTCCACCCTCTCCGAGCGGCTGGAGACCCGCAAGCTCGTCGAGCGGGCCAAGGGCCTGCTCATGACCCAGCACGGCTGGACCGAGCCGCAGGCGTTCCGGTGGATCCAGAAGGCGTCGATGGACCGGCGGATGAGCATGCGGCAGGTGGCCCAGATCGTGGTCAACGAGAGCACCGGCGAGGCGCGGCCCCCCGCGTGACGCCGGCCGGCCTCCCGGCCACCCCGTCCAAGATTTCCGGAAGCTCCCCGCACGGGCTCGCGGTGAAGCCGTGAGACCTGAGATGCGCTGGTCAGGACGGGTGGCCGGGTGTGTTGAGGAGTTATTACGACTCCGCATCCAAGTGTGGACAGTTCTGATGCATGCCTGGTCGTAGGCCACATCGGCTATGTACCTTTGCGCCAATCGATCGGGACCGGCCGGCGACCCCGCCGTTCCCGGGTCTGGATGAAGGAGATAGCTCGTGATCCGCTTTGCCCCCCTTGGGCGCGCGCTGGCCGTCGTCGCGGCGGCCGGACTCGCCCTGACGGCCTGTGGTGGTTCTGGTTCGTCCTCCGACGGCGACACATCCGCCGCCCCGACCACTTTGAAGATCGGGTTCATGGGTGACCTCTCCGGAGAGAACTCCGGCATTGTCATTCCGCCGAGGAACGGTGCCCAGCTTGCCGTCGACCAGTACAACGCCACCAATCCCAAGGTGAAGGTCGAGCTGATTCCCTACGACAGCCGGGCCGACGCGACCACCGCCGTCTCTCTTGCGCAGCAGGCGATCAAGACGGACAAGATCGTCGCTTTGGTGGGTCCCGCCTTCTCGGGTGAGTCGAAGCAGGCCGTTCCGGTCCTGGAGGAGGCGAAGATCCCGAACATCTCCGCCTCCGCGACCAACGTCGATCTGGCGAAGAACGGCTGGAAGTACTGGCACCGCGTGGTTCCGAACGACGGCGTGCAGGGCCCGGCCATCGCCGACTTCATCGTGGGCGCCGCCGCGGCGAAGAACGTCTTCGTGGTCGACGACAAGTCCGAGTACGGCAAGGGTCTCGGTGACGCCGTCCGCGGCGAGCTGAAGACGAAGGGTGCCACCGTCACCGACGACTCGCTCGACCCCAACGCCACCGACTACTCCTCGACGGTCAACAAGGTCGCCGCCGCGAAGCCGGACGCGCTCTTCTTCGGCGGTTACTACGCCGCGGCCGGCAAGCTGCTCAAGCAGCTCCGCGACAAGGGCGTCACCGCGAAGTTCTTCTCGGCGGACGGCTCGCTGGACAAGGGCCTCATCGAGGGCGCGGGCGAGCAGCAGGCCGAGGGCGCCCTCATCGGCTGCCCGTGCCGCATCCCGACCGCCGGCGAGACCGACGCGAACGTCAAGAAGTTCGCCGACGACTACAAGGCCAAGTTCGGCGCCGACCCGCTGATCTACGCCACCGAGGGCTACGACGCCATGACGGCCTTCCTCAAGGCGATCCAGAGCGGCGCGACCACCTCGGACGCGATCAACGAGGCGGTCGGCAAGTCGGACTTCGACGGCATCTCCAAGCACATCAAGTTCGACCCCAACGGTGAGCCGGCCGCCAAGTCGATCTACATCTACCAGGTGAAGGCCGGTCAGATCGGCCTGCTGGGTGACACGATGACGGCGAAGCTGGGCTGACGGAAGGACCAGCGCCAAGAGCAGTCAGTAGGGGGCGGGGACACGTCACAGGGCCTCCGCCCCCTTCGTCGCGTGTAAGTCACCCGGAAAGCAGAGCGCGTGTTCGATAACCTTCTCGGCTCGTTCTGGCCGTACACGATTGACGGCCTCATCCTGGGCGCGATCTACGGCCTCGTCGCCCTGGGCTACACGATGGTCTACGGCGTTCTCCGCCTGATCAACTTCGCCCACTCCGAAGTCTTCATGATCGGAACCATGGCGGCGGCCTTCGTCGTGATGACGATGGGGATCACCCAGCCGCTGACCGGGTTCGCCCTGGTGGGCGGCCTGCTGCTCATGGTGCTCGCCGGGGGCCTGGCCTCCGCGGGCTCCGCGGCGCTCCTGGAACGCATCGCCTATCGGCCGCTGCGCAAGCGGGGAGCGTCCCGCCTCGCGGCCCTCATCTCGGCGATCGGCGCGTCCCTGTTCCTCCAGGAACTGTTCGCCCTGGTGATCATCCCGCACGTCTTCAACCGCCCGCAGCAGGGCCGCAACCAGATGGGTGTGGCCCGCATCATGCAGAAGGACGTGCTGTTCACGATCGGCGGCGCGCAGATCAGGATCGACCAGGTCATCATCTTCGCGGCGTCCATCCTGATGATGATCCTGCTCGACCTCCTGGTGAACCGCACCAAAATCGGCCGGGCCATCCGGGCCACCTCGCAGGACCCGGAGACCGCGGTGCTGATGGGCGTGGACATCGACAAGGTCGTCCGCGCGACGTTCCTCATCGGCGGCCTCATGGCCGGCGTCGCGGGCGCCCTGTTCGTGCTCCAGTTCGAGGTCACCAAGTTCTCCATCGGATTCCTCCTGGGCATCAAGGCGTTCACGGCCGCGGTGCTCGGCGGGATCGGCAACATCCGGGGAGCGCTGGTCGGCGGCATGTTCCTCGGCCTGATCGAGAACTACGGCGCCGGGATCTTCGGCTCCGGGTGGAAGGACGTCATCGCCTTCACCGTCCTCGTCCTTGTTCTGATGTTCCGGCCGACCGGCATCCTCGGCGAATCCCTCCAGCAGGCGCGCGCATGAGTGAGACGACCTCGATGATCAAAGGTAGGAACCCCCTGCGGGCCGCGACGAGCGGCGTCCGCGACCGGTGGGCGGCGGCCCCCGGCTGGCAGCGGTGGATCGTCTACGCGGTGCTGTTCGTCCTGGCGCTGCTGCTGCCGTCCGACTCGCTCGCCCCGATCATGTCGCCCTACAGCGACTGGGCCAGCGTCCTGTTCTTCCCCATCGGCACCTTCGTGGTGCTCGCGATCGGCCTCAACGTCGTCGTCGGGCAGGCCGGCCTGCTCGACCTCGGGTACGTCGCGTTCTTCGCAATCGGCGGATACTCGATGGCGCTCCTCGGCACGAAGCTCGGCCTGAACTTCTGGGAGATCCTGATCGCCGGCGTCATCCTGTCGGCGGTCTCGGGTGTCGTGCTGGGCGCACCGACGCTGCGGCTACGCGGCGACTACCTCGCGATCGTCACCCTCGGTTTCGGTGAGATCGTGCGGCAGACGGCCGAGAACACCGACGCGATCGGCGGGCCCCGCGGCATCGCCGGCATCCCCCACCCGCCGAGCATCGACGGCGTCGAGATCTTCGGCGTCCAGATCTTCCACTACGGCGTGCTCGACCCCCGGCCGTACTACTACCTCCTGGTCGTCGTCGCCACCGCGATCATCATCCTGGTGAAGCGGTGGGAGAAGAGCAGGGTGGGCCGGGCCTGGGCGGCGATCCGCGAGGACGAGGACGCGGCCGAGGTCATGGGCGTGCCGACGTTCAAGTTCAAGTTGCTGGCCTTCGCCATCGGCGCGTCCATCGGCGGCGCCATGGGCGTCGTCTGGGCCGGCAAGACGATCTCCATCAACCCGAACGACTTCCTCTTCATGCTGTCCGCGACCATCCTCGCGGCGGTCGTGCTCGGCGGCTCGGGCAACATCCCGGGCGTGATCCTGGGCGCGTTCCTCGTCGCATGGCTGCCGGAGCGGTTCCGCGGCCTGTCCGACTACCGGATCCTGGCCTTCGGCGCGGCGCTCGTGGTGCTGATGATCTTCCGGCCGGAGGGCATCCTGCCGTCCCGGCGACGGAAGGCGGAGCTGGAGGAGGGGACCGGCGGTATGGGCAGCATGGGCGCAGAGGTGCCCGGCACCGAGGCCCAGCCCGTATCCGAGGGGGCATCCAAGTGAGCGACAAGCGCCCGCTGCTGCGGCTGGACAAGATCGTCATGCAGTTCGGCGGTGTCGTCGCGCTGCGCGAGGTCGAGCTGACGATCAACGAGGGCGAGATCTTCGCGCTCATCGGGCCGAACGGCGCCGGCAAGACGACGGTCTTCAACGTGGTGACCGGCGTCTACCGGCCCACCTCCGGGCAGGTCCTGTTCGACGGCGACCGCATCAGCGGCCTCAAGCGGTTCAAGGTGACCAAGCGCGGCATCGCCCGCACGTTCCAGAACATCCGGCTGTTCCACAACATGTCGGCGCTGGAGAACGTGATGGTCGGCGCGGACGCGCACCACCGGGCGGGCATGGTGAGCGTGGCGCTCGGCCTGCCCCGCCACCGGCGCGAGGAGCGCGAGGGCCGGGCGCTCGCCCAGGAGTTGCTGGAGTTCGTCGGCATCGGCCACCGTGCCGAGGAGACGGCGAGGAACCTGCCGTACGGAGACCAGCGGCGCCTGGAGATCGCCCGCGCGCTCGCCACCGAGCCCAAGCTGCTGCTCCTGGACGAGCCCGCCGCCGGCATGAACCCCGCGGAGAAGGAGTCGCTCCAGGGGCTCATCCGCAAGATCAGGGACGCGGGCCGCACGGTGTTGCTGATCGAGCACGACATGGCGCTGGTGATGGGCATCAGCGACCGCGTGGCCGTCCTGGACTTCGGGCAGAAGATCGCAGACGGCCTGCCCGCCGAGGTCCAGAGCGACCCGAGGGTCATCGAGGCGTACCTGGGGGCTCCGGCAGATGCTTCTTGAAGTCGACGACATCCACGTCCACTACGGCAAGATCGAGGCCATCAAGGGCGTGTCGCTCCAGGTCGACGCCGGTGAGATCGTCACTCTCATCGGCGCGAACGGCGCGGGCAAGACCACGACGCTGAAGACGATCTCGGGGCTGCGGCCGCTGACGTCCGGCCGTGTCCGGTTCGACGGCCAGGACATCAGCCGCCTCGCGGGGCACCGGCGGGTGATGGTGGGCATCGGGCAGTCTCCCGAGGGCCGCGGGGTGTTCCCCGGCATGACCGTGACCGAGAACCTCATGATGGGCGCCTACACGCGCAAGGGAGATCTCAGCAAGGACCTCGACGAGGTCTTCGAGCTTTTCCCGCGGCTCGCCGAGCGGCGCAACCAGGCGGGCGGCACCATGTCCGGCGGCGAGCAGCAGATGGTGGCCATCGGCCGGGCCCTGATGAGCAAGCCGAAGGTGCTGCTGCTCGACGAGCCGTCGATGGGTCTCGCCCCGATGCTGGTGGCCCAGATCTTCACGATCATCAAGGAGATCAACAACCGCGGCACCACCGTCCTGCTGGTCGAGCAGAACGCCCAGCAGGCGCTCCAGCTGGCGCACAGGGCGTACGTCCTGGAGACGGGCCGGGTGGTCAAGTCGGCTCCCGCGGCCGACCTGCTGGACGACCCGCAGGTGCGGGCGGCCTATCTCGGCGGGGAGCTCGGCGCGCACTGAGCGCCGGCGCCGCCACCGAGGCGAACGCAGAACCGAGGCGAACGCAGAACCGAGCGCTGAGCCGAACACCGGGCCGGGCCGCCGAGCGGTCCCGGCCCGGCACCCGGGCCCACGTCACGGCAGTGGGACGGGCACGCCCTTGGAGGGGCCGATGGCGCCGAGGGGCGGATCGGCGAAGAACCGGATGCCCGTTATCTTCGCGTCCTTCGGCACGTCGTACCAGAGATCGAACTCCATCCGCACGAAGCTGCCGACGAACAGCTCGAAGGGCTGCCGCTTGATGGTCTGCGCCTGGAAGTCGATGGAGAAGGTGCGCCCGTCGGAGGCCGTCAGGAGCTGCTGCTTGGCGTCGAACTTCTGGCTGGTCCGGTCGGTGCTCTCGATCAGCACCCGGACCCGGGCGTAGGCGCCCTTGGCGTTCCACTCCGCGTGGCTGCCGAAGAGGCTCGGCATGCCGTGGCTGTAACCCAGGACGCGGAACCGCATCTGACCGTCGATCACCGGCTCCGCCGTGACCACGGTCTCGTCCGCCCGCGCGGCCTCCGGGGGGATCACGTACGTCCGCGATGGGGTCGGCGAGGGGCTCGGGGCCGCCTTCCCGGGGTCGCCGGAGCAGCCGATCAGACAGGAGGCGGACACCAGACCGAGGAGCAGAACAGTCGTCCCACGCACGTCCGAACTCTAAGCCCGAGCCGCGGGGTCGTCGTGAGGGCCGGGTCAGGTGTTGCGCGTTCGTATCTTTCCGGTGATCCGGCTCTCTCCGGTGACCAGGCCGGGCGGCAGGCGGGCAGAGTCCGCGGGAGCCCGTGGAGGACCTTTGGGACCGTACACAGCTTCCCCGGCTCCGCACGTTGTCTACTCGGTCCCCCACGGACTCTGGAGCCACAACGGTAGCGAGCGTTGCGGCCGTCGTGCAAAGAGAGTCGTAAGCCGTTCCGATATATGGGTGAATGTAATCGGAGGTGGGTTTTAGCCGATTTGGCGGTGCCTCGGTCAGCCCGCGTCCCTGATCATGCAGGTCAGCCGGGCGGTGCAGATCGTCCGGTCGCTCCCGTCCGTGATCTCGATGGCGTACGTCGCCAGGGTGCGGCCGCCGTGGACGCGGGTCGCCACGGCTGTGACGTCTCCGGCCGTGGCCGACCGGTGGTGCGTCGCGTTGATCTCGATGCCGACCGCGATCCGGCCGGGGCCGGCGTGCAGGGTCGCGCCCATCGACCCGGCCGTCTCCGCGAGCACACACGAGGCCCCGCCGTGGAGCAGGCCGTACGGCTGGGTGTTGCCCTCTACGGGCATCCGGGCGACGACGCGTTCCGCGGTCGCCTCCACTATCTCGATCCCCATGCGCTCCGGCAGGTGGCCCCGCGCGGAGTCGTTCATGAGGGCCACGACGTCGTCGGGGTTCGTCAAGGTCAAGGGGACGCCTCCAGTGGGAAGAGCCTCGGATTCATGTCGTAGGGGGAGACTAGGCTGCGAGTGTGCCGAAGAGCGAAGCGACCCCCACCCGTCCGTGTCTGCTCCTGCTGGACGGGCATTCCCTTGCCTACCGCGCCTTCTACGCCCTGAAGGACGCGAACCTGATGACGACCGACGGGCAGCACACCGAGGCGGTCTACGGCTTCACCTCGATGTTGACCAACATCCTGAGGGACGAGCAGCCGAGCCACATCGCGGTCTGCTTCGACCGCAGTGAGCCGACCTTCAGGCACGAGGCGTTCGACGGCTACAAGGCGAACAGGTCGGAGACCCCGGAGGACTTCCGTGGCCAGATGCAGCTGATCTTCGAGCTGCTCGACGCGCTGCGCGTCCCCCGGCTGTCGCTGGCGGGCTTCGAGGCCGACGACCTGATCGCGACGCTGGCAACGCGGGCCGCGGGCGATGACATGAGCGTCCTGATCGTCACCGGCGACCGCGACGCCCTCCAGCTCGTCGACGAGCGGATCACCGTCCTCATGACCCGCCGCGGCATCAGCGACATGACGCGGTTCACCCCGGAGGCCGTGGCGGAGAAGTACGGGCTGACGCCCGCGCAGTATCCCGATTTCGCGGCCCTGCGCGGCGACCCCAGCGACAACCTGCCCGGCATCCCGAGCGTGGGCGAGAAGACCGCCACCAAGTGGATCTCCGAGTACGGCTCGCTCGACGAGCTGGTGCGGCGGGCCGACGAGGTCAAGGGCAAGGTCGGCGACAAGCTGCGCGAGCACCTCGGCCAGGTGATCCACAACCGCATGCTCACGGAGCTCAGGCGGGACGTCGCGGTCGACGCCGACATCGACGCCCTCCACATGGGCCAGTGGGACCGCGAGGAGGTCAACAAGCTCCTCGACTCACTGCAGATCCGCGGCGAGCTGCGCGAGCGTCTCTTCAAGACCCTCGGCACCACCGAGCCCGAGGCGGAGTCGGGCTTCGACATCGAGGTCACCGTGCTGGAGCCGGGCCAGGTCGCCGGCTGGCTCGCCACTCTGCCCGAAGACAGGGCGGGGCTGGCGTTCCAGGGGGTGTACGGCAGCGGCACCGGCCGGCTCGACGGGATCGCCATCGCCGGGCCGGCCGGCGCCGCGCACCTCGACCCGGCCAGGCTCACCCAGGAGGACGAGGCCGCCCTGGCGGCGTGGCTGGCCGACGAGACCCGGCCGAAGGCCGTCCACGACGCCAAGGGGCCGCTGCTCGCCCTGTGGGCCCACGGGCACGACCTGCGCGGGCTGACCTGCGACACCGCGCTGGCCGCCTATCTCGCCATGCCGGGGCAGCGGTCGTTCCCGCTCGACGACCTCGTGCTGCGTTACCTGCACCGGGAGCTGCGGGCCGAGGCCGAGCCGAACGGCCAGGCCTCACTGTTCGACGACGGCGACGCCACGGCCGCCCGCGACCTGGCTCTGCGCGCGCAGGCGGTCCGCGACCTGGCCGACGCGCTGGAGGAGCACCTGTCCAAGCGCGGCGGCACCCGCCTGGTCACCGACGTCGAGCTGCCGCTGGTGCGGGTGCTCGCCGAGATGGAGCGGGCCGGCATCGGCGCCGACCGGCAATACTTCGCGGCCTTGGAGGCCGAGTTCGGCGCGTCCGTCAAACAGGCGGTGGAGGCGGCCCACCAGGCGGTGGGAGACCAGTTCAACCTCGGCTCGCCCAAGCAGCTTCAGGAGATCCTGTTCGTCAAGCTGGCCCTGCCCAAGACGAAGAAGATCAAGACGGGCTACACGACCGACGCCGACGCCCTGGCCTGGCTGGCCCAGCAGACCGAGCACGAGCTGCCGACGATCCTCCTGCGGCACCGCGATCAGACCAAGCTCCGGACGACGGTCGAGGGCCTGATCAAGGAGGTCGGCGACGACGGGCGCATCCACACCACGTTCAACCAGATCGTCGCCGCGACCGGCCGGCTGTCGAGTGAGAAGCCGAACCTGCAGAACATCCCGATCCGCACCGTCGAGGGCCGCCGCATCCGGAAGGGCTTCGTCGTGGGGGAGGGCTACGAGACGCTGCTCACGGCCGACTACAGCCAGATCGAGCTGCGGATCATGGCGCACCTCTCGCAGGACGCGTCGCTCATCGCCGCGTTCGAGTCCGGCCACGACTTCCACAAGGCCACCGCGTCACGGGTGTTCGACCTGCCGCCGGAGCAGGTGGACGGCGAGCTGCGGGCCCGGATCAAGGCGATGAACTACGGTCTCGCCTACGGGCTGTCCGACTTCGGGCTCTCCGGCCAGCTCAACATCTCGGTGGCCGAGGCGCGGGCGCTCAAGGAGGAGTACTTCGAGGAGTTCGGCGGCGTCCGCGACTACCTCGACGCGATCGTCGCGCAGGCCCGCACGGACGGGTACACCGAGACCATCCTCGGCCGCCGCCGCTACCTGCCCGACCTCACCAGCGACAACCGGCAGCGGCGCGAGATGGCCGAACGGATGGCCCTCAACGCCCCGATCCAGGGTTCGGCGGCCGACATCATCAAGGTCGCCATGCTCAACGTCCAGAAGGCCGTCGAGCCGATGGGGTCCCGGATGCTGCTCCAGGTCCACGACGAGCTCGTGTTCGAGGTGGCGCCGGGCGAGCTGGACGAGCTCACCCGGGTGGTGCGGCAGCAGATGTGCGACGCCTACGAGCTGAGGGTGCCTCTTGAGGTGAGCGTCGGGGTCGGCGCCACATGGGAGGACGCCGGTCACTGACCGCCCGCCGCGCCCCTCGTACGGCCCCCTGAACGGCTCTCCGCGCGGCTTCCGGGCGCGGGGCCGGGACAGGTGGGGGAGAGGTCCGCGGCGGCGGCCTCCACCTCCAGGAGGCTCGCGGCGTGCCGCGCCGACTCGGCGGCGGCGCGCCCGCCCCGCAGCCCGAACAGGCGCTTGCTCAGTGCGATGTAGAGGACCGCGGCGATGTTGATCAGGAGGAGGGCGATCCGCAGGCCGGTGATCTTCACGGTCAGCTCGTGGATCTCGATTGGGACGAAGGCTGAGGTGACGATCACCGAGAAGTACTCGCCCCACCGCCGCAGCAGCCACAGGCCCGCGCCCTCGACGGTCAGCAGCGCGCCCAGGCCCAGCAGGGCCAGGCAGATCCACGCGAGGGTGCCGCTCCGGGTGGCCAGCACGGTCCGCAGCGTGTGCACCACCCCCGACTCGTCGACGTTCCAGCCGAGCTTCTCGGTCAGCGGCCTGATCAGGGGCAGGTCCTGGTCGAAGGCCCGCCGCACCGCGTCGTGCTCGGCCCGGAACCGCCACACGCCGTACGCGCCGGCGAACACGAGCACGGCCTTGAGCCAGCGCAGCACCGCGATCGCCCGCAGGACCGTGGCGTCGCGGAGCGCCTCCCCGCGCAGTACCACCGGGGCGTCCGCGGCGGGCCCCGACGCCCGTGGCGGGCCGACGGCGAAGTCTCCGCAGCGCAGGCAGCGCCACGCCTCCCCGGCCGGGGTCCGCACGCGCAGGCGGGAGCGCAGCGCCTCCTCGTCCGGCGCGTACGTCACGTGTCCCCGCCGCCCGCAGGCCCGCAGACTCCAGTCCACACAAGAATTGCAACACACGTGAATCGGGATAGGTGAGGGCACTAAGGTCAAATGACTGTGCGGAGCCTTGCCCGGATGACTGCCGTCGCGAATGTCTTCGTCGTCACGGTGGGCCTGACGGCGCTGGTTCTGCTGCCCACGCCCCACCGGGCGGCGCGCACCCAGGTGGTGCCCCGCCACCAGGTCGCGCCGCCCGTCGTCCGGACGCCGCCCCCCGCCACGGCCACCGTGGAGTCGGCCAGGAAGGTGAAGGCCAACGAGGTCGGCCTCGTTCCGGTGATCATGTACCACAGGGTGCTGCGCCACCGGTCCGCCTCGATCGACCGGACCCCCGCCCAGCTGCGCCGTGAATTGGAGCGGCTGGCCAAGGACCACTACGTGCCCGTCACGGCGGCCGACTTCGTGGCCGGGCGGATCGACATCCCCGCGGGCACTCACCCGGTGGTGCTGACGTTCGACGACGGGCATCCGTCCCACTTCGCGACGGACGCCGCTGGCCGGCCCCGCGCCGACACGGCCGTGGGAGTCCTCTACGACGTCGCCTCCCGCCACCCGGGTTTCCGGCCGGTGGCCACGTTCTGGATCAACCGGCGGCCCTTCGGCCTCACGGACCAGGCCCGGCAGAAGGCGGCGGTCGGCTGGCTGCGGGATCACGGGTTCGAGGTGGCCAACCACACCTACACGCATCCCGACCTGCGCCGCCTGCCGCCGAAGCGGGCCCGGGAGGAGATCGTCCGGCAGGAGCGGCTGCTCAAGAAGCTCGGGGTGACCTCCTCGACCACCTTCGCGCTGCCGTACGGCTCCCGGCCCAGGAAGGCGAAGACGGCCCGGGAGGGTAGCTGGGACGGGACCGGTTATCGTTTCCGTGGGGTTTTCCTCGCCGGAGCCGAGCCGACCGTTTCGCCCAACGCGAAAAATTTCCCGCGATACGCGATCCCGAGGATCCAGTCCAACGGAAAACACGGCGAATGCCGGCGCTGGTGCACGACGTACTGGCTCGACTGGCTGGACGAACACCCCCAAGAGAGGTATACGTCCGATGGTGACCCCGCCCATGTGTCCGTTCCCGGGAAACTGAAGGGCAGGGTGGCGCCAAGCAAGGCCAAAGCGGTCATCGCCTACTGACGGAACGCCAGTGGCTCACGGTGGTCCTACCGGATTGACCCCGCACGTCTGGTCTCATATGCTGATCGCTGCGTTGTGGGCTCGCGCGCGTCTCGGACGGAGCGGCTCGCGCTCGGTCATCCGTCGCTCTCGGAAATGATGTAGCCGCCGGTGAACGAAATAGGCCCGCCGCGCTTCGGTCACAACGACATCTGTCCGGTTCGGAGCAATTCCACACATGACGAGCAGCACTGAGGCCACCTCGAGCACCCCGCAGGTAGCGGTCAACGACATCGGTTCCGAGGAGGCCTTCCTCGCCGCGATCGACGAGACCATCAAGTACTTCAACGACGGCGACATCGTTGAAGGCACCGTTGTCAAGGTCGATCGAGACGAGGTCTTGCTCGACATCGGCTACAAGACCGAGGGCGTCATCCCCTCGCGTGAGCTGTCTATCAAGCACGATGTCGACCCGGCCGAGGTCGTCGAGGTCGGAGAGCACGTCGAGGCCCTGGTCCTCCAGAAGGAGGACAAGGAGGGGCGTCTGATCCTCTCCAAGAAGCGCGCGCAGTACGAGCGCGCCTGGGGCACGATCGAGAAGATCAAGGACGAGGACGGCATCGTCACCGGCACCGTCATCGAGGTCGTCAAGGGCGGCCTGATCCTCGACATCGGTCTCCGCGGCTTCCTTCCGGCGTCCCTGGTCGAGATGCGCCGCGTCCGCGACCTCCAGCCGTACGTCGGCCGTGAGCTCGAGGCCAAGATCATAGAGCTGGACAAGAACCGTAACAACGTGGTCCTGTCCCGCCGCGCCTGGCTTGAGCAGACCCAGTCCGAGGTGCGTCAGACGTTCCTCAACACCCTGCAGAAGGGTCAGGTCCGCAAGGGCGTCGTCTCCTCGATCGTCAACTTCGGCGCGTTCGTGGACCTCGGCGGCGTCGACGGACTGGTGCACGTCTCCGAGCTGTCCTGGAAGCACATCGATCACCCCTCCGAGGTCGTCGAGGTCGGCCAGGAGGTCACGGTCGAGGTTCTCGACGTCGACATGGAGCGCGAGCGGGTCTCGCTGTCGCTCAAGGCGACGCAGGAGGACCCGTGGCAGCAGTTCGCGCGGACCCACCAGATCGGCCAGGTCGTCCCCGGCCGGGTCACCAAGCTGGTGCCGTTCGGTGCGTTCGTCCGGGTCGAGGAGGGCATCGAGGGCCTGGTCCACATCTCCGAGCTGGCCGAGCGCCACGTGGAGATCCCGGAGCAGGTCGTGCAGGTGGGCGACGAGATCTTCGTGAAGATCATCGACATCGACCTGGACCGCCGCCGGATCTCGCTGTCGCTGAAGCAGGCCAACGAGGGCGTCGGCGCCGAGGTCGAGTTCGACCCCACGCTGTACGGCATGGCGGCCACCTACGACGACGCGGGCAACTACATCTACCCCGAGGGCTTCGACGCCGAGACCGGCGAGTGGCTCGAGGGCTTCGACAAGCAGCGCGAGGAGTGGGAGCGGCAGTACGCCGAGGCCCAGGCCCGCTTCGAGGCGCACCGGTCGCAGATCGAGAAGGCCCGCCAGGAGGAGGCGGCGGCCAGCGAGGCCGCTCCCTCGTCCTACAGCGGTGAGTCCACCACCCAGCAGAGCGGCGGTGGCGGTGCCCTCGCCTCCGACGAGGCCCTGGCCGCGCTGCGGGAGAAGCTGGCCGGCGGCCAGAGCTGATCACCGCTCTTCTGAGTACCGGAGAAAGGCCCCGCTACGGCGGGGCCTTTCCTCGTTGCGGGCCGTCGCCGTCCACAGGTTCCGCCGGGCCGGACCTCCGGCGGCGGCCCGCCGATAGGGTGATCGCGTGGTGGACATCGCGCGGGCACGGCCCGAGGACGCCGGGGAGATCCTGACCCTCCAGCGGGCCGCGTACGTGTCGGAGGCCCAGCTCTACGGCGACCCGTTCATCCCGCCGCTCGTCGAGTCGTTCGACCAGGTCGTCGCGGCGGTGGAGACAGGCACCGTGCTCAAGGCGATGGACGGCCCGCGCGTCGTCGGCGCGGTGCGGGGACGGATGTCCGGCTCGACCTGCCTGGTCGGCCGTCTGGTGGTCGCCCCCGACCGGCAGGGCCAGGGCATCGGGACCGCGCTGCTCGCCGCCCTGCACGAGTCGTTGCCCGACGCCGTCGCGTTCGACCTGTTCACCGGCCACTTGTCCGGCGGCAACCTGCGGCTCTACCGGCGGCTCGGCTACCGGGAGACCCACCGGGAGCGGCTGCAGGACCACCTGACCCTCGTTCACCTCCGCCGCGGCCCCGAGTAGGCTGCGGGCGTGCTGAGGGTAGGTCTCACGGGCGGCATAGGGTCCGGCAAGAGCGAGGTGTCGCGGCGGCTCGCGGCTCGTGGCGCCGTCGTCATCGACGCCGACGCGATCGCCCGCGAAGTCGTGGAGCCGGGCACCCCCGGGCTGGCGGAGATCGTCACCGCCTTCGGCGACGGGGTGCTGCGCCCCGACGGCCGGCTCGACCGCGAGACGCTCGGCTCCATCGTGTTCGCCGACCCGGAGCGGCGCGAGACTCTCAACGCCATCGTCCACCCCAAGGTCGGGGCGCGAGCGGCGGAGCTCGAGCGATCGGCGCCGCGGGACGCCGTCGTCGTCCACGACGTGCCGTTGCTCGCGGAGAACGGCCTCGCACCCCGGTACGACCTGGTGATCGTGGTGGACGCCCCCGGCGAGGTGCGCGTCCGGCGGCTCACGGAGTCCCGGGGGATGACGGAGCGCGACGCCAGGGCCAGGATCGCCGCCCAGGCGTCCCGGGAGGACCGGCTGCGGATCGCGGACATCGTCATCGCCAACGAGGGCTCCATCGGCGACCTGGACGCCCGGGTGGGCGAGGTGTGGGAGACCCTGCTCTCCCGTCTTCCGGCGCAGGCACATGCCGAGGAGCAGGTGCAAGAGTAGGTGCAGGCGTGCTGCGGCGGCTGAGCGCACTCGACTGGGTCCGGATCGGCCTGTTCGGCGCGGGGATCGTCTTCGTGCTGACCGGACTTCTGCCGGAGGACACCGCGCGGGAGAGCCTCGGCCGCATCGCGCCCCTGCTGCTGAACCTCGACACCACGGCCTGCTGACCCCCGGTCATGCTGGTCCTCGCCCCCCGCGCCAAGATCGCGCCGCTGCCGCTCGCGATGACGACGGTCTGGCTGGCCAGCACCGCCAGCCTGCTGCTGCCGGTCTCCAACGAGCAGGTGATCCCGGCGACCGGCCACACGCGCCTGCTGTCGCTGCTGATCGGGAGGCGGCGGGAACCGCCGGTCAGCGTGACGGGGCGTCGCCGTCCACGTCCGGCACGATGTCCATCACGATCTTCCCGGAGAGGCGGCGGCCGAGGAGGGCGTCCGCGGCCTCGCCGATCCGCTCCCACGATCCCCGCCACGCCACTCGCGTGGACAGCGTCCCGGCCACGAGCATCCCCACGAGGAGCTCCAGGTCCGGGCCGGGCGTGGAGACGTTGCCGAACGAATGCAGCGACCGGGCGGGCCCCAGCGAGAAGCTCCAGCCGGGAGAGAGGACGGCGGGCTCGCCGGAGGCCCATCCGATGCTCTGCAGGCCCCCTCCCGGCCGCAGCAGTTCCCAGCAGCGGACGAGATGGGGCCCTCCGACGAGTTCGAGCACCGCGTCGACCGGCCGGACGCCGTCCAGGCCGACCACGACCTCGTCGGCACCCAGTTCGCGCAGCCCTTCGGCGCGTCCCGGCGCGCCCACCGAGGCGATCACGTACGCTCCCGCGCGACGCGCCAGCTGTACGGCGAAGTGCCCGACTCCGCCGGACGCGCCGGTGATCAGCAGCCGCCTGCCGAGGAGCGGCCCGGCGGCGCGGACCGTTCGCAGCGCGGTGAGCCCCGCCAGGGGCAGCGTCGCGGCCTCGGCCAGGTCGGCCCCGGGCGGGACGGCGGCCAGCGAGCCGGTGGGGAAGGCGGCCCGCTCGGCCCACGCGCCCATGCCGAACGCGACCACCCGTGTGCCCACCGGAGGGCCACTGCCGTCGGCCGCCTGCCCGACCACCACGCCGGCCGCGTCGTAGCCCATGACCGAACCTGCGGGCAGGACCGCAGTGTGCCTGACCTCGCCGTGGTTCGCCGAGGCGTGCCGCACCTCCACGAGGGCCGCATCCGGTCCGGGTACCGGATCGGCGACGGCCGACATCCTGGGCCCCTCCGCTGTCGCGATCAAGGCGCGCATCGTCGCTCCTTTCGTGCCGAGATCCGGACCATCGGTCCGCTTTGATGGGTGCGAGAATAGCGGGACCAGTGGTCCGCTTTCAAGGGGGTCGATTGTCCGGGGAGCGCGCGGACGCCGCCCGCAACCGCCTGGCCGTGCTGCGGGCGACCGAAGAACTGCTCGCGCAGAGTGGTCCCGAGCTGTTCTCGCTCGATCAGGTGGCGGCCAGGGCCGGGGTGGGCAAGGGCACGGTGTTCCGCCGGTTCGGGAACAGGAGCGGGCTGTTCCAGGCGCTGCTCGCCGAGAGGGCGGCCCGGCTCGCGGAGGCGGTCGCCTCGCCGGGCACGGAGCTCGGCCCGGGGGCGCCGCCGCGACGGCGGCTGCTCGGGTTCCTCGACGAGCTGAGCGACCTCGCGGGACGCAACGTGGCCCTGTTCACGGCGCACGAACGGGTGTGCGCCCAGGACCGCTACGCCGATCCCACGTACGTCCGCTGGCACCGGCACCTGACCGGGCTGCTCATCGAGCTGCTCCCCCCGGGAACCGATCCGGAGTTCGCCGCCCACGCCCTGCTCGCGCTCTTCGACGGCGACCTGGTACGCCACGTCGTGGAAGCGGGCGGAGTGGATCGGCTCAGGCGGTCGGTGCGCGGGTACGCCGAGACCCTGTTGCGGGCCTGACCGCTCCCGTATGTAGACGCCGACCAGAACATGAGGCGGAAACGTTGTGGGAACCCGCATGCGCCGACTGGAATGCCGGGGTATGGGATCGACCCATGACAGATGAAGGCAAGGCATCGACGGGATCCGAGGAAGAGGCGGCCGTCCCCGCGGGGCGCCGGTTCCCGGCCGGAGACCTGGCGAGGGTCGCCGTCTTCGCCGCGCTGATCGCCGTGCTCGGGCTGCCGGGCACACTGAACGTCTTCGGCGACGCCGTGCCGATCACCCTGCAGACGCTGGGGGTCATGCTCACCGGGGCGATCCTCGGCACCTGGCGCGGCGCGCTCGCCGTCGCGGTGCTGCTCGTGCTCGTCGCCGCAGGGCTGCCCCTGCTCGCGGGCGGCCGGGGTGGGCTCGGCGTGTTCACCGGCCCGTCCGCGGGCTTCCTGATCGGATGGCTCCCCGGCGCGGCCGTGACGGGATGGATCGTGGAACGCGGCGGCCGCGCGCCGGGCACCGTCCGGCTGCTGGTCGCCTGCCTGCTGGGCGGCGTGGGCGTCGTCTACCTCCTCGGCGTCCCGGTGCAGGCCGCGGTCACCGGCCTCTCCCTGGGCAAGACCGCGCTCCTGAGCGCGGCCTTCCTGCCCGGCGACGTGGCGAAGGCGATCCTCACGTCCGTCGTGGCGCGGGGCACGCAACGGGCCTACCCCGACGCGGTCCCCGCCGTCCACAGGGAGCGACTCCGCGCCGGGGGGCGATGATCCCGTGCCCGTCGCCGCGCTCGTCCTCCGGCACGCCTCCGAACGCCCTGACCGCGTCGCGGTGAGCGGCCCGGGAGGAGACCTCACCTACGCCGCGCTCGCCGAGATGGTCCGCGGCGCCGCCCGCGGCCTGCTCGGCCGCGGGCTCGGCCCCGGCACGTCGGCCGCCGTCAGCCTGGCCGACCCCGCCGATCTCCTCGTCACCGTGCTCGCCGCCGACCTGGCCGGGGTCACACCCCTGCTGTGCGACCCCGGGTGGGACCGGGACCGGCGGGCCCGGGTCATGCGGGCCGTGCCCGCCGACGCCCTGCTCGACACGCCGCCCGCGCCCGCCGGAGGGCCGTCCACGGCGGCTGTGACGGAGGCGGCGCTCCCGGATCACCGTCCCGCGCCGGGCGACCTCACCTGGGCCTGCTTCAGCTCCGGCAGCACCGGCAGGCCGCGCGCGGTGGTGCGGACCCGCGCGTCGTGGACCGCGTCGTTCCCGCACGTCGACGAGCTGACCGGGATCGGCCAGGACGACGTCGTGCTGATCCCCGGCCCGCTCGTCTCCTCCCTGTACGGCTTCGCGGCGGCGCACACCCTTTCGGCCGGAGCGACGGCGGTCGTCCCCGGCCGGTGGCCGGCCGGGTCACCGGCCCCGTACCTGCGCCGGGCCACCGCCGTCCACGTGGTGCCGCACCGGCTCCCCGCCGTGCTCGACGCCCTGCGCGAGACGGGAGGACCGTTGCGGACGGCCGTGGTCGGCGGGGCGTCGCTGCCCCCCGAGACCCGTGACCTGGCGGCGCGGGCCGGGGTGCGCGTCGTGTCCTACTACGGCGCCACCGAGCTGTCGTTCGTCGCCCTGGACGCCGACGGCGCGGGCCTGCGGCCGTTCCCCGGCGTCGAGATCGACGTCAGGGAGGTGCCCGGGCAGGAGCTCGGCGAGGTCTGGGTGCGCTCTCCGTGGACGGCGGAGGGCTACCTGGGCGACGCGACGGGCCCGCTGCGCCGGGACGGCGGCTGGTTCACCGTCGGCGACCTCGCGGAGCCGTACCGGCCCGGCGAGGTGCTGCGGCTGCGCGGCCGCGGAGACGGCGCGATCCAGACGGGCGGCGCCACCGTCGTCCCCGAGGACGTCGAAGAGGTGCTCAGGAGGGTGCCGGGAGTGGGCGACGTGGTCGTGGTCGGCTCACCGCACGCCTACCTGGGCGCGGTGGTCACCGCGGTCGTCGAGGGGGACGCGTCGCGGGCGGCGCTGGAGTCGGCGGCGCGCGGCGAGCTCGACGTGGCGCAGCGGCCCCGGCGCTGGTACGCGGTCCGCAGCCTGCCCCGCACGCCCGCAGGGAAGCCGGCCAGGGGCCTCATCGCGGCCCGGCTGGCCGACGGGGACGCGCGATTCCCACGGCTCTCCTGACATGAGGGACGAACCGATCATCGTGGCGGCCCGCCGTACCCCCATCGGCACGGCCGGTCACGCCTTCCGCGCGGTGCCGGTCGACGGGCTGGCCGCGCCGGTCGTCGCGGCGGTCGCCCGCGACGTCGCGGACCTGGGCCTGCCCGTCGACGACGTGGTGCTGGGCAACTGCACCGGGCCCGGGGGAGACGTCGCCCGGATCGCCGCGCTCGCCGCGGGCCTCGGCCACGACGTCCCGGGCGTGACCGTCGACCGCCAGTGCGGCAGCGGGCTCGCCGCGGTCCTGCTGGCCGCGCAGGCCGTCCGGGCGGGGGAGGCGGCCCTTGTCATCGCCGGAGGCGTGGAGAGCGCCTCCACGGCGCCCGCCAGGGCGCACCGCCGTCCGGGAGGCGAGGCGGTGCCGTACGACCGGGCGCCCTTCGCGCCGGAGGGATACCCGGACCCGGACATGGGCCCGGCCGCCGAGGCGCTGGCCGCCGCGCGCGGCGTGACCCGGGAGCGGCAGGACGCTTACGCGCTCCGCAGCCACACCCGGGCGCTCGCGGCCAGGGACGCGGGCCGCTTCGACCGGGAGATCGTGCCGATCGAGGGCCGGACGGCCGACCAGCGCCCGCGTTCCCTGCGGGCGGCATCGCTGGCCCGCCTGCCTGCGGCGTTCGTCCCCGGCGGTACGGTGACGGCGGGCAACTCCTCCCCGGTGAGCGACGGAGCGGCGGCCGTCGCCGTCGTCCCCGGACGGCTGCGGGCCGGCCTGCCCGGGCTGCGGCTCGTGGCGGGGGCCGTCGTCGGCTGCGACCCGGCGCTTCCCGGGTGGGGGCCGGTGCCCGCCGTCCGGCGCGTCCTGCGGCGGGCCGGAGTGGAACTGGATCGAGTGGCGGCGGTGGAGATCGTGGAGGCGTTCGCGGCGCAGGTGCTCGCGGTGACCGACGAGCTGGGGCTCGACCCCCTGGGCGCCGACGCCGACCGGGTGTGCGCCGACGGCGGCGCGCTCGCCCTCGGTCATCCCTGGGGCGCCAGTGGGGCGGTGGTCGTCGCCCGGCTGTTCGGCCGGCTGGCCGCCGCGGGGGCGCCGCCGGGGACACTGGGCCTCGCGGCGGTCGCGGTCGGCGGCGGCCAGGGGCTCGCGGCCCTCTTCGAGGTGGTCTGAGTGCCGAGGTGGTCTGAGTGATCGAGCTGACCGACGTCCACGTACGGCTCGGGCAGCGGGACGTGCTGCGCGGCGTGACCGCCACGCTCGCCGAGCGCCGCGTCGGCGTGGTGGGGGCCAACGGCTCCGGCAAGAGCACGCTCGCCCGCCTCCTCAACGGCCTGGTGCTGCCGACCTCGGGCAGCGTCACCGTGCACGGGCTCGACACCCGCCGCCAGGCGGCGCGGATCAGACGCCGCGTGGGGTTCCTGTTCACCGACCCCGACGCACAGATCGTGATGCCGACGGTCGCCGAGGACGTGGCCTTCTCGCTGCGGCGCAAGGGGCTGCCGCGGGCGGAGGTCGAGCGCCGGGTGCGCGAGGTGCTGGCCGGGCACGGCCTCGCCGAGTACGGAGATCACCCGGCGCACCATCTGTCCGGTGGCCAGAAGCAGCTGCTCGCCCTGTGCTCGGTCCTGGTGCTCGAGCCCGACGTCCTGGTCATGGACGAGCCGACGACCCTGCTCGACCTGCGCCACTCCCGGCAGGTGGCCGCCGTGCTGCGCGGTCTTCCGCAGCAGGTCGTCGTGGTCACCCACGACCTGGCGCTGCTGCGGGACTTCGACCGCGTGCTGGTGATCGACCAGGGGCGCGTCGTCGCCGACGCCGACCCCCGGACCGCCCTCGCCCACTACGAGGCGATGATGTCGTGAACGGGCTCACCGGCGCCTACGTCCGGGGCGGATCACCGCTGCACCGGCTCCCCGCCGGGGCCAAGCTCGCGGGGCTCGCCGCGTCGTGCACGGCGCTCGTGCTGCTGCGGTCGCCCGCGAGCCTCGCGGGCGCCGCGGCCGTCGTGGCGGCGCTGTACGCGATCTCCGGGGTGGGCGCGGCGGCCGCCTGGGCGCAGATCCGGCCGGTCCGCTGGTTCGTCGTGTCCCTTTTCCTCCTGCAGCTGCTGCTGGCGGACGCGGCCGGCGCGGTCTCCTCGTCGCTGCGCGTCGTGCTCGCCGTCGCCCTGGCCGGCCTCGTCACCCTGACCACCCGTACGGCCGACCTGATGGCCTGCCTGGAACGTTGTCTCGCCCCGGCGGCGCTGGTGGGCCTCGACCCGTTCCGCCTGGCGCTGCTGCTCTCCCTCACGCTGCGCAGCGTGCCTGTCGTCGCCGGGCTCGTCACCCGGGTCCGGGAGGCCCAGCTGGCCAGGGGCGTCGAGCGGAGCCCGCGGGCCTTCGCCGTGCCGCTCGTGGTGAGCGCCCTGCGGCACGCGGACGCGCTGGGCGAGGCGCTCGCGGCCCGCGGCCTCGACGACTGAGCCGCACCGGCACAGTGGCGGCACAGTGGCGGCACAGTGGCGGCACAGTGGCGGCACAGTGGCGGCACAGTGGCGGCACCGTGGCGGCACCGTGGCGGCACCGTGGCGGCCGCATGCCGCTGGAGGCGGCCGGACGCGACCGGAAATGTCGGTGGGTACGCATAGGTTGGACAGTGTCGCGGGTGGAGCGGCCCGGGCGCGGCGGCGGCGGGGCGGCGGCTGGGCCCACCGGGGGCGGCGTCCGCGGAACGAGCGAGGAGTGGTGAGGGGCCGATGACATCGATCGCCGATTTGCAGCGCAGGGTGGCGCCGTTCGAGGTCGTCACCGAGATGAGGCCCTCAGGTGACCAGCCGGCCGCCATCGCGGAGCTGGAGCGCCGGGTCAAGGACGGCCAGAAGGACACGGTCCTGCTGGGCGCTACCGGCACCGGCAAGACGGCGTCCGTGGCGTGGCTGATCGAGCGGGTGCAGCGGCCGACCCTGGTCATGCAGCCCAACAAGACCCTGGCCGCGCAGTTCGCCAACGAGCTGCGCGAGATGCTGCCCAACAACGCCGTCGAGTACTTCGTGTCCTACTACGACTACTACCAGCCCGAGGCGTACGTCCCGCAGAGCGACACCTACATCGAGAAGGACTCCTCGATCAACGAGGAGGTCGAGCGGCTGCGCCACTCGGCGACCTGGTCGCTCGTCTCGCGGCGCGACGTCGTCGTGGTCGCCTCGGTCTCCTGCATCTACGGCCTGGGCACCCCGCAGGAGTACGTCGACCGGATGGTCGGGCTGAAGGTGGGCCAGCAGATCGAGCGCGACCAGCTCCTGCGCCGTCTGGTCGACATGCAGTACACCCGCAACGACCTGGCCTTCACCCGGGGCACCTTCCGGGTGCGCGGCGACACGATCGAGGTCATCCCGGTCTACCAGGAGCTCGCCGTGCGGATCGAGATGTTCGGCGACGAGATCGAGAAGCTGGCCACCCTCCACCCGCTGACCGGCGAGGTCGTCGGCGAGGACGACGAGCTGCACATCTTCCCCGCGTCCCACTACGTCGCCGGCCCGGAGCGGATGGAGCGGGCGATCAGCGGCATCGAGGCCGAGCTCGCCGACCGGCTGGCCGAGCTGGAGCGGCAGGGCAAGCTGCTGGAGGCCCAGCGGCTGCGGATGCGCACGACCTACGACATCGAGATGATGCGGCAGATCGGCACCTGCGCCGGCATCGAGAACTACTCGCGCCACATCGACGGCCGCGAGCCGGGCACCGCGCCGCACACGCTGCTCGACTTCTTCCCGGACGACTTCCTGCTCGTCCTGGACGAGTCACACCAGACCGTGCCGCAGATCGGCGCCATGTACGAGGGCGACGCGTCCCGCAAGCGCACCCTGGTCGAGCACGGCTTCCGGCTGCCGTCGGCGATGGACAACCGTCCGCTGAAGTGGGAGGAGTTCCTGGAGCGGATCGGCCAGACCGTCTACCTGTCGGCGACGCCCGGGCCGTACGAGCTGGGCCGCGCCAAGGGAGACGTGGTCGAGCAGGTCATCCGCCCCACCGGCCTGATCGACCCCGAGGTCGTGGTCAAGCCCACCAAGGGGCAGATCGACGACCTCATGGAGGAGATCCGCGCGCGGGCCGAGCGGGACGAGCGGGTCCTGGTCACCACCCTGACCAAGAAGATGGCCGAGGATCTCACCGACTATCTGCTGGAGAACGGCATCCGGGTCCGCTACCTGCACAGCGAGGTCGACACGCTGCGCCGCATCGAGCTGCTGCGCGAGCTGCGGATGGGCGAGTTCGACGTGCTGGTCGGCATCAACCTCCTCCGGGAGGGCCTCGACCTCCCCGAGGTGTCGCTGGTGTCGATCCTCGACGCCGACAAGGAGGGCTTCCTCCGCTCGGAGACCTCACTCATCCAGACCATCGGCCGTGCCGCCCGCAACGTGTCGGGCCAGGTGCACATGTACGCCGACAAGATCACCCCGAGCATGGAGCGGGCGATCGAGGAGACCAACCGGCGCCGGGCCAAGCAGATGGCCTACAACGAGGCCAACGGCATCGACCCGCAGCCGCTGCGCAAGCGGATCGCCGACATCCTCGACAGCCTCGCCAGGGAGGACGCCGACACGGCTCAGCTCCTCGGCGGGGCCGGGCGGCAGCAGTCCCGGGGTAAGGCGCCCGTGCCGGGCGTCGCGTCCCGCACGGCCGGTCAGCACGCCAAGACCATCGCGGGGGAGATGCCGCGGGCCCAGCTGGAGTCGCTGATCGAGTCGCTCACCGAGCAGATGCACACCGCCGCCGCCGAGCTGCAGTTCGAGGTGGCCGCCCGGCTGCGCGACGAGATCAAGGAGCTGAAGCGCGAGGTCCGCGACATGCGGGAGGCCGGGGTGAAGTGAGCCCCGTGAAGTAAAGCCCGGGCAGTGAGGCCGCCGCCGGACGCGGGGCTACCACGGCTCGTTCCTCCGGTCCGGCGGGGCGGCCGCGGCGCGGGCCCGGCGTGCCTGGCGGTGGCGCCGGATGCGGCGGACGAGGCGCCAGGCGACGAAGCCGAGCAGGGCGAGCGCGACGACGACGAGCGCCGGCAGGAAGACGGCGATCAGGCTCATGCCGAGCGAGCTCGCGTCCTCGATCGTGCTGACGACCGGCGCCCCGGCGCCCACTGTGGCCGTGTTCACCACCGGCCGCGCGCTCGCCTTGACCAGATGCACGATCAGCGCCACGACGATGCCCAGGACCCATCCCACCGCCGGGTGCTCCGCCATCCAGGCCGAGTTGTCGAGTTTGGCCGCCGCGGCCGTCGCGCTGAAGACCACGCCGCCGGCGGCGGGCCGTACGGCGGTCTGGATCATGTCGTTGACGTGGTCGACCACGGGCACCTTGTCGAGCACGAACTCGGCGGCCAGGAGCATCGCGACGATCGCCAGCACCCATCCGTTCGTCAGCCACGCGTAGCCGTCCGGCAGCCGCACCGCGTCGGTGAAGCGGGCCAGCAGCCCCACGACCATCAGCGGGATGTACGCGTTGAGCCCGGCCGCGGTGGACAGGCCGAGCCCGGTCAGCGCCGCGAACATGAGCACCCCTCCTCGGAAGCGGGGCACGACGGGCGCCCCACCAGACGACAACGGACCGCCTCGCTCCCAGGTGCCCGCGGTCTGCGTTCCCGAATCGGCGATGGTGCGGCTCAGCCGATGAACCGGCTCGGGTCCAGGTCGATGTCCACGTCGAAGCCGACGTAGGTCGCGAGGCGCTTCGCCTACGGTCGCGGCGGTGGCCTTGCCTATCCGGCCGCGTACGACGTCCACCATGCGGAGCTGCTCGGCCGTGCCAAACCAGGCATTCGACCACCTAGTCGAATGCGGCCCGGTGGTCGTCGGCCCAGGTCGCGTAGGTGCGCGCCGTACGTCCGAGCACGCGTGCCACGTCGTCGGTCAGCCGGGCGTTTCCCCCCTCGGCGATGAACCGCTGGCCGCGCATCGCTCCGTCGGCGAAGTCCGGGTCCCGGCCGGCAGCGATCATCTGTTTCCTCGCCACCTCCAGCGGCACGTCGGTGATCTCGATGGACCGGCCGAGCACATTCCGCAGGATCTCCACCTGGTCGGGTGTGCTCAGCAGTTCGGGACCGGTCAGCGTGTAGGTCCTGCCCGCGTGGTCCGGCGTGGTCAGCGCCACGACTGCGACCTCGGCGACGTCGCGTGGATCGATCACGCCTTGGGCGCCGTTCCCGGTCAGGTTGGAGATCGGCTGCCCCGCCTTGATCCTGGAGGCCCAGTGCAGGGTGTTGGTGGCAAAGCTGCTGGGCCGCAGGATCGTCCAGGCCGCCTTGCCCGCGCGCAGCGCTCGCTCGCCGGGGAGGTGCCAGCCGCCGACCCTCGGCTCGGTCTCCTCGCCGGTGCCGATGGCGGACAACTTCACCACCTTCCCGACACCGTGGGACCGCACGGCGTCGAGCATCGCCAGGTCGTGCCGCTCGAGCCAGGGGCCCGGCGCGTCCAGCAGGAAGACGGCGCCGACCCCGGCCACCGCGCTGTCGAGAGACTCACGGTCGTCGAAATCTCCCCGTACGACCTCCGCGGGCAGACTCACGCCTCGCGGGTTGCGCGTCATCGCCCTGACCCGCTCACCGCGCCTGGCCAGCAACCGGACCACTTCAGTGCCGACGGTGCCTGTCGCACCAGTGACAAGAATCATGCCGAGCACTCTGCTACCCCGCTGCCCTGCGGATATAGGAAAAACCGGCAAGCTCGTAGAGTGACGGCGTGGACGCGGTGATCCCGATGCCCGCTCTCCGGCCGTGGGTCGCGGATGTGACGCTGATGCGGCCCGACAGCGCTCTGCCACTGGTGCGCCTGCCCGACGCCGCCACGGCACTGGTCTATCGCAGGACCGGGACGAGGAACGGCGACCTACGCGTGGTTGGCCCGCGTAGCCGTGCCTCCTACCATCCCGGCAAGGAACTGCGGATGTGCATCAGGGTCCGGCTGCGTCCCGGTGCGGCCAGGCCGGTGTTCGGGATCCCGGTCAGCGAGCTGCGGGACCAAGCCGTCCCACTCACCGACCTGTGGGGCGATCGCGCCGCCCGCCTCGAACACCGGCTGGGCGAGCTGACCAGACCCGACCGGATCCTTCACGGCATCGAGGACGTGCTGCTCGAAAGCCTGCGTGACGGCGCGGACGCACGCGACCTGCTGCTCCGCCAGGCCGTCGAGCTGATGTCCACCACCGGCGAACGGGTCGCCACGCTCGCCAGACGATTGTCGGTCAGCGAACGCCACCTCCGGGACGTGTTCACCGACCGGGTCGGCCTGCCGCCCAAGCACTTCGCCCGCATCCAGCGCGTTCGCACCGTGCTGGCCGGGGCGGGCACCGCGAAATGGGCGGAAGTCGCCTCGGAAGCCGGCTACTACGACCAATCCCACATGACGGCCGACTTCCACACGCTCATGGGAGTATCGCCGGCCGCCTACCGGGCGGGCCGCCTGCCCTCCGCGACGCCATGCACCCAACCTCCGTCGGCACCCTGATCGCGATCGAAGCCGGTCCCACTGGATGGAGCGGCGCGAGTCCCCGAGGAACTCACGACCGCGACCGCTAAGCCGTACGCGACCCGCGTTCGGTGCGCGCCAGGGACTCGGTGCGCAGGTTTTCGGTGGGCAGGGGTTCGGTGGGCAGGGGGGCGGTGCGGCGGATGCCGGAGGGGCGGTGCCAGCCGAGGTCGGGGGAGTGGCGCCGGACGACCTGCGCCGGCACACCGGCGATGACGCTGTGGTCGGGGAACTCGCCCCGTACGACGGCTCCGCCCGCGACGACCGACTGACGGCCGATCCGCGTGCCCGGCAGGATGATCGCCCCGGTGCCGATCCACGAGCCGGCCCCGATGGACACGGGCAGATTGCGCGGCCACTGCCGGCCGATCGGCGTCTCCGGGTCGTCGTAGACGTGGTTCTGGTCGGTGATGTACACGTAGGGGCCGGTGAAGACGTCGTCGCCGATGTCGATCGACTGGTGGCCGACGATGTGGCTGCCCCGGCCGATGGCGCAGCCGCGGCCGATGCGGACGATCGAGTTGGGCCCGAGGTCGACGCCTGGGCCCATGCCGGCGGAGAGGGAGACCCGCTCGCCGATCAGCGTGTAGGGGCCGATCTCGATCCACGCCTCGCCGAAGATGGCCCCCGGCGGGAAGGCGATGCACGCGCCCTCGCCGAGGCCGCGGAAGCGGTAGCCGCCGGTCGAGCCGGGGCTGATCGCGGCCGCATCCCTGAGGTGGGCCCACGCGCGGTGGACCAGGCGGCCCACGGCCCGCTTCACAATTGACATACCGGGACAAGTTACTCCGCGGTCGGCTTGCCCGCCATGGCAGGTTCGCGCACGTGGGGGGCCCGATGTTGCCTATCCTTTGATATTCTGAGAGCCCGTGGACATGCGGCCCCCGATCCGGGGCGGCCGGATCAGCGACGACCACGGGAGCCTTTCTTGCGCAGCGCCGCTCAAACCAAGCATCTGTTCGTCACCGGCGGCGTCGCCTCCAGTCTGGGCAAGGGGCTCACGGCCTCCAGCCTTGGGCGGCTCCTCAAGCTCAGGGGCCTGCGGGTCACGATGCAGAAGCTCGACCCCTACCTCAATGTCGACCCGGGGACGATGAACCCGTTCCAGCATGGCGAGGTGTTCGTCACCGACGACGGCGCGGAGACCGACCTCGACGTGGGCCACTACGAGCGCTTCCTCGACACCGAGCTGCACGGCTCGGCGAACGTCACCACCGGCCAGGTCTACTCCAACGTGATCGCCAAGGAGCGCCGCGGGGAGTACCTGGGCGACACCGTGCAGGTGATCCCGCACATCACCAACGAGATCAAGGACCGCATCCGCGGCATGGCCGGCCCGGACGTCGACGTGGTCATCACCGAGGTCGGCGGCACCGTGGGCGACATCGAGTCGCTGCCGTTCCTGGAGGCCGTGCGGCAGGTCCGCCACGAGGTGGGCCGCGACAACGTGTTCTTCCTGCACGTGTCGCTGCTTCCCTACATCGGGCCGAGCGGCGAGCTGAAGACCAAGCCGACCCAGCACTCCGTGGCCGCGCTGCGCAGCATCGGCATCCAGCCCGACGCGATCGTCTGCAGGTCCGACCGGCCGATCACCACCTCGCTCAAGCGCAAGGTCAGCCTGATGTGCGACGTGGACGAGGACGCCGTCGTGTCCGCCGTGGACGCCGCGTCGATCTACGACATCCCGAAGGTGCTGCACGCCGAGGGCCTCGACGCGTACGTGGTCAGGAGGCTCGGCCTGCCGTTCCGCGACGTCGACTGGACCGAGTGGGAGCAGCTCCTGCGCCGGGTGCACCGCCCCGCCAGGGAGGTGACGATCGCGCTGGTCGGAAAGTACATCGACCTGCCCGACGCCTACCTGTCGGTCACCGAGGCGCTGCGCGCGGGCGGCTTCGCCAACGACGCGCGGGTCAACATCCGCTGGGTCAAGAGCGACGACTGCGAGACGGCCGAGGGCGCGGCCCGCGAGCTGGACGGCGTCGACGGCGTGCTGATCCCCGGCGGCTTCGGCGTGCGGGGCATCGAGGGCAAGCTCGGCGCGATCCGGCACGCCCGGGAGCAGAAGGTCCCGCTGCTCGGCATCTGCCTCGGCATGCAGTGCATGGTGATCGAGGCCGCCCGCGACCTCGCCGGCATTCCCGACGCGGACAGCACCGAGTTCGACCCGGAGACCGCGCACCCGGTCATCTCGACGATGGCCGACCAGGAGGACGTCGTCGCGGGCGAGCGCGACATGGGCGGCACCATGCGGCTGGGCCTCTACCCGGCCAAGCTGGGCGAGGGCACCCTCGCCCGCCAGCTGTACGGGAAGGCCAGGATCGACGAGCGGCACCGCCACCGCTACGAGGTGAACAACACCTACCGGGAGCGGCTGGAGAAGGCGGGCATGGTGTTCTCCGGTCTGTCGCCGGACGGCCGCCTGGTGGAGTACGCCGAGCTGGCCGCCGACCTGCACCCGTTCTTCATCGGCACCCAGGCGCACCCCGAGTTCCGCTCCCGCCCGACCCGGTCCCACCCGCTTTTCAAGGGGCTGGTTCAGGCGGCCCTCGTCTACGCCGGCGAGCGTGAGGCCGCGGCGAAGGCGGGCCGCACCCAGTGACCGTGCGGCGGCCGGCCCGGGGTGGCACCGCCGGGCCGGCCGCCGGCACAGGCGACAGCACCGCCGGCAGCACCGCCGGCAGCACGACCGGCAGGGCCGGTGACCACTCCGGCGACCCACACCCGACGGGAGACACGCACCCAGTGACAGATTCAGTGGCAGGTTCCGCGACAGGTTCGGCGACGGATTCCGCGGCGACTCCGGACCTGGACGTCGTGGACGTGGCGGCGAGCTGGCCGGTCGACGCGTCAGCGGAGCGGTTCTCCGCGCGGGTCATCTCCGCGCGGACCGACACCGTCCGGATGCCGGACGGTGAGACGGCCGACCGCGACTATGTGATCCACCCCGGCTCGGTGGCCGTTCTCGCGCTGAGCGAGGACGACAAGGTGCTGCTGCTGCGGCAGTACCGCCACCCGGTGCGGCGGCTGCTGTGGGAGCTCCCCGCCGGCCTCCGCGACGTGCCGGAGGAGCCGCTCGTCGACTGCGCCGCCCGCGAGCTGGCCGAGGAGGCGGCCTACCGGGCCCGCACCTGGCACACCCTGCTGGACGTCTACACCTCTCCCGGCATGTCCGACGAACGGATCAGGATCTTCCTGGCCCGCGACGTGGAGCCCATCCCGGACGAGGAGAACGGTTACGTCCGCCACCATGAGGAGGCCGACATGCCGGTTGTCTGGATTCCCCTCGCGGACGCGGTCGACAGGGTGCTGAGCGGAATGATCCACAATTCTCCGGCCGTCGCCGGTATCCTCGCCGCGTACGCCGCTTCCGCCGACGGTTTCAAGGGCCTGCGCCCCGCCGGAGCGCCGGAGGCATGATTCCGTAGGGGGACGTCCTGAGCGAGCCCGAGGCGGTGCTGTCCAGCTACCTCGCCCATCTGGCGGTGGAGCGGGGGCTGTCTGCCAACACGCTCGCCTCCTACCGGCGTGACCTGCGCCGATACATGCAGCATCTGCGCGGGCGTGGTCTCAGCACGCTCGCGCAGGTGGGGGAGTCGGACGTCGTCGCCTTCCTGGCCGCCCTGCGTGAGGGCGACGAGGAGCACCCGGCGCTGGTCGCGAGCTCGGCCGCGCGGGCCGTGTCGGCCGTCCGCGGGCTGCACCGGTTCGCCCTGCGTGAGGGCGTCGCCGGGCACGACCCGGCCCACGAGGTCCGGCCGCCGCGCCACCTGCGGCGGCTGCCCAAGGCGATCACCGTCGCCGAGGTGGAACGGCTGATCGCCGCCTGCGGGCCTGAGGACTCCCCGCTCGCCCTGCGTAACCGGGCGCTGCTCGAGGTCCTCTACGGCACGGGGGCCCGCATCTCGGAGGCCGTCGGGCTGGCCGTCGACGACGTCCCCACCGGCGCGTCGTCCGCCGGGCCCGGTCACGGTCACGAGCCCGGTTCCAGTCCTAATCACGGTCAGGGGCTCGGACACGGTCCCGGACCGGCCCACGACCAGGTACGGCTACGCGGCAAGGGCGGCCGGACCCGCGTCGTCCCGCTCGGCCGGTTCGCCCACGACGCCCTCGACGCGTACCTCGTCCGGGCGAGGCCACAGCTCGCCGCGCACGGACGCGGGACGCCCGCGCTGTTCCTCAACGCCAGGGGCGGCCGGCTGACCCGTCAGGGCGCGTGGGAGGTCCTGCAGGCCGCCGCGGAACGCGCCGGACTTTCCGGTGTTTCACCGCATATGTTGCGGCATTCGTTCGCAACCCACCTCCTGGACGGAGGCGCCGACGTTAGGGTTGTCCAGGAGTTGCTCGGCCATGCCTCGGTGACCACCACGCAGGTGTACACCCTGGTGACGGTCGACAGGCTCCGCGAGGTCTACGCGGCGGCCCATCCCCGTGCCCTCCACTGACGGGGACGCCGAGAGACCCGCCCCGGGGGTGGCGACGGCCCCCCGCGCCCACTCCCGGGAGGCCGGAACTCGTGGGGTTTGGGCGTGCCGCCTTGCCGCACAGGTGCCTAACCTTTACATTCGATCAGGTTCGAGGCGTCAGGGAGGACCAACAAGGTGACTGCCACCACAGAGGGGACGACGTGGACCGGGGGCACCCCCGCCGGTGCGATCGGGCCCACGGGCCGTCCCCGTCCGGTGTTCCCCGAGCCCACGCCACCCTCGACGCACGGGCCCGCCCGCGTCGTCGCCATGGTCAACCAGAAGGGCGGCGTCGGCAAGACGACGACCACGATCAACCTGGGCGCGGCGCTGGCCGAGGTGGGGCAGAAGGTCCTGCTCGTCGACTTCGACCCTCAAGGTGCGCTGTCCGTCGGCCTCGGCATCGACCCCCGGCCGCTTGAGTCCACCGTCTACGAGCTTCTCATGGAGGAGCCCGACGTCACCGTCGAGGACGTCCTGCTCGACACCACCGTCGAGGGCATGGACCTGCTGCCGAGCAACATCTTCCTGTCCGGTGCGGAGATCAGGCTCGTCAACGAGGTGGCCAGGGAGTACGCGCTGCAGCGGGCGCTTGAGCCCCTGCTGCCGC
Organism: Microbispora oryzae; assembly: GCF_017896165.1. Classification (GTDB taxonomy): domain Bacteria; phylum Actinomycetota; class Actinomycetes; order Streptosporangiales; family Streptosporangiaceae; genus Microbispora; species Microbispora oryzae. The sequence goes on along the minus strand of NZ_JAFCNB010000001.1, from coordinate 67,957 downwards.
ACTACGACATCTGCCTGATCGACTGCCAGCCGTCGCTCGGCCTGCTCACGGTCAACGCGCTGACCTGCGCGGAGAGCGTGATCATCCCGCTGGAGTGCGAGTTCTTCGCGCTGCGCGGCGTGGCGCTGCTCATGGAGTCGATCGGCAAGGTCCAGGAGCGGCTCAACAAGGGCCTGGAGATCGACGGGCTGCTCGCCACGATGTACGACCCACGCACGCTGCACGCCCGGGAAGTGCTCCAGACGATCATGCAGGGCTTCGGCGACAAGGTCTTCCACACCGTCATCAACCGGACCGTGCGTTTCCCCGACGCCACGCTCGCCGGAGAGCCGATCACTCAGTTCGACCCGGCTTCGATGGGCGCCACCGCCTACCGCGAGCTGGCGCGCGAACTGCTCGCCAGGTGGCCTTCCCGGGTCTGACCGATATGCCCCGCGTTTGTCGCGGGCCGGGCGGCGTGCCCGCGGGTGGAGGACAATGGCAGGCGTGACGGAGCAGACGGCCGAGCAGGATCAGGGCGCCCGGGGCGGCTTCCAGGTCCACCTGGACGTCTTCGAGGGCCCCTTCGACCTGCTCCTCGGTCTGATCTCCAAGCACAAGCTGGACATCACCGAGGTGTCCCTGCACAAGGTCACCGACGAGTTCATCGCCTACATCCGCGCCCGCGGCCCGGAGTGGGACCTCGACCAGACGAGCCACTTCCTGCTGGTCGCGGCGACGCTGCTCGACCTCAAGGCGGCCCGGCTGCTGCCGACCGGCGAGGTGGAGGACGAGGAGGATCTGGCCCTCCTGGAGGCGCGTGATCTGCTCTTCGCCCGGTTGCTCCAGTATCGGGCGTACAAGGAGGTCGCGAAGATCTTCTCCGGGCGGATGGCCGAGGAGGCCCGGCGTTTCCCCCGATCGGTGCCGATGGAGAAGCGGTTCGCGGACCTGCTGCCCGAGCTGGTGCTCGGCATCGGCCCCGAGCAGCTCGCGAAGATCGCCGCCAGGGCCTTCACTCCCAAGGCGCCGCCGTCCGTCTCGGTCTCCCACATCTATCAACCGCTCGCCAGCGTCCGCGAGCAAGCCGCTATCCTTGTGGAGCGGCTGAGGCGGCTTCACACGGCGACCTTCCGGACGCTGACCGCCGACTGCGCGGGCACGTTCGAGATCGTGGCCCGGTTCCTGGCCGTTCTGGAGCTGTTCCGGGAGTCCGCGGTCACCTTCGAGCAGATCGAGCCGCTGGGCGACCTGTACGTCACCTGGACGGGCGCGGCGGACGGCGACGTGAACGTTGGAGACGACTACGACGCCGGCGCGGCGGAGAGCCGGGCACCCAGGGACGGCACCGGCGGCACCGGGCCCGATGACGGCGGCGGCACCGGAACGACCGGGCGCGTGGCCGGGACCGCCGGCTGACGTCGTCCCGCCGGGAGCCGGACGGCCGACAGGACGAGCGAGGAGCGATGGAACGCAGCGACGGGCCGGACATGGCCGTGCCGGAACCCCGCGTGCCGGAGAGCCCTGTGCTGAAGACCCCTGTGCTGAAGACCCCTGTGCCCGAGACCCTCGGGCCGGAGACCTCTGTGCCGGAAGCCCGCGTGCCGGAGCCTCCTGTGCTGGAGGACGCCGGGCCGGAGGAGGCGTCGCCGTCGCTCTCCGCCGCGATCGAGGCCATTTTGATGATCGTGGACGAACCGGTGGCCGAGATCACTCTCGCCCAGGTCCTGGAACGGCCCACGGCGGAGGTCGCGGCCGTCCTCCGCGAGCTGGCGCAGGAATACACCCTCGCGGGGCGGGGTTTCGACCTGCGAGAGGTGGCAGGTGGCTGGCGTTTCTACACCAGGGCGGAGTGCGCTCCACTCGTGGAGCGTTTCGTCCGGGACGGCCAGCAGGCACGGCTCACCCAGGCCGCGCTGGAGACCCTGGCGGTGGTCGCCTACCGGCAGCCGGTCAGCCGGGCCCGGGTGGCGGCGGTACGTGGAGTGAACAGCGACGGCGTCATGCGGACGCTGCTCGCGCGAGGGCTGGTCGAGGAGGCCGGCACCGACCCGGAGAGCCAGGCGTTGCTCTACCGGACGACGAGTTACTTCCTGGAGAGACTGGGGCTGCGGAGCGTAGACGAGCTCCCCGAGCTCGCCCCCTTCCTCCCGGATGACGTGGAAAACCTTGAGGAGAAGCAGTGAACAGCAGGCGTGGCACCCCGTCCGGTGAGGGACGCGGTCGGAGCCGGAGCACCGGTCAGCAGGGCGCGGGCCCCCGAGGATCCCGTGGGGGATCGGGCGGCGGCCGGCGTTTCCAGAGCGACCGGCGGGACGGCTCCCGCGATGCGGGATCCCGGTCCGGGTACGGAGAGGGCAGGTCCTTCCGGGCCGACTCACGGCCGTCCCGGGGATACCGGGACGATGACGGCGCGGCCCCCCGCGGCCGTGACCGCGGGCCCGACCGTGGCCCCGACAGGGGTCCTGAGCGCGGTCCCGACCGCAGTCGCGACCGCGGCCGCGACGCCGACCGGGGCCCCGCGCGCCGCGGCGGCGACGAACGGCCGTCCCGTGGCTCCGCCGGCTCGTTCGGCCGCGACTCCGGTCCCCGGCGTGACTTCGGCTCCGGCCGCGACTCCGGTCCCCGGCGCGACTCGGGCTCGCGGCCCGGCTCCGGTTCCGGGCGCGGCTTCGGTTCCTTCGGGCGCGACGACGACCGCGCCGCCTTCCGGGCCGATCGCGCGGGTTCCCGCGGCCGATACGGGCGGCCCGAGGAGAGCCGCGCGTCCGGCCGAGACGCCGCACGCGACTCCGGTCGCGGGGGCGAGCCCGGCCGGGACCGTGATTTCGGCCGTGATTCCGGCCGTGGCGCCGGCCGTGACTCCAGCCGTGACTTCGGCCGGGGCCCCAGCCGTGACCGTGATTCCGGCCGCGACTCGGGTCGTGACTCCGGCCGTGGCTTCGGGCGCGACTCCGGCCGTGACGGCGACCGGCGCGACTACCGGGCGGACCGCGGCGACCGCCGCTCTCCCGGCGGCTACGGCGGCGGAGCTCGCGGCGGCGCGAGGCAGGGAGACGGCCGCGACGAGGTGCGCACGATCGGCCGCATCGGCGGCGGCGACCGCGACTACCCGGAGCGCGGCGGTATGCGCGCTGAGCGCGGCGGCGCCCGGTCCCGCTTCGGCCGGGACGGCGCGCGGCGCGGGCCCGGCGGCGCGGCGGGTGCCCGCGACACCGGCGCGCGGCGCGCTCCGGTGGCCCGCGACTCCGGCCCCCGGCGCGACTCGGGCGCCCCGGCGGAGAACCCGTTCAAGACGTCCCGCCAGCCCCTCCGCGACCCGGACTTCTACGACGAGAACTACACCGACGAGCGCGACACCACCGAGGTGCCGGACGGCGAGCGGCTGCAGAAGGTCCTCGCGCACGCGGGCATCGCCAGCCGCCGGGCCTGCGAGGAGATGATCGGCGCCGGCCGCGTCAGCGTCGACGGCCAGGTGGTCCGCCGGTTCGGGGCCCGGGTCGACCCGGTCAAGCAGGTCATCCGGGTGGACGACCGGCGGATCCCGACGTCGCCGGAGACCGTTTACTTCGCGCTGAACAAGCCGATCGGCGTGGTGAGCACGATGGACGACCCGGAGGGCCGTCCCTCCCTGCACGACTACGTCCAGGATCTCGCGCCGCGGCTGTTCCACGTCGGACGGCTGGACACCGAGACCGAGGGACTCCTGCTGTTCACCAACGACGGCGAGCTGGCCCACCGGCTGACCCACCCGAGCTACGGCGTCCAGAAGAAATACTGGGCCAAGGTGCCCGGACCGATCCCGCGCGACCTGCACCGGGTGCTGCGCAAGGGGATCGAGCTGGAGGACGGCCTGGCCAAGGTCGACGAGTTCCGCGTCGTCCAGGAGCACGGCCAGCAGGCGCTGGTCGAGATCGTGCTGCACGAGGGGCGCAAGCACATCGTCAGGCGGCTGATGGAGGCCGTCGGCCACCGGGTGATCGACCTGGCCCGGATCGAGTTCGGACCGGTCAAGCTCGGCAGGCTCAAGCCGGGCACGGCGCGCACGCTCACGGTGCAGGAGGTCGGGGAGCTGTACGCCGCGGTCGGTCTCTGACCTTGATCCACGTAAAGTATGAGGGTCGGGCATACTGGCTGAAATGCCACAGAGGTGGGCATAACGGCCGCCCGCCCCTCGTACGGGAAGTAAGGAGAGCGACATGGTGAGGGCGATTCGTGGGGCGATCCAGGTCGACGGCAACGATCGAGACGCGGTCCTCGCCGGTACGACCGAGCTGATGAGCGAGGTGATGGAGCGGAACAACCTCACCACCGACGACGTCATCAGCGTCATCTTCACGGCCACGCCGGACCTCACCGCCGAGTTCCCCGCTCTGGCGGCGCGCAAGCTGGGCTTCCACGACGTCCCGCTGCTGTGCGCGTCCGAGATCGATGTGCCGGGAGCGCTGCCGCGCGTGGTCCGTCTGATGGCCCACGTCGCGACGGACCGGCCCCGGCAGGAGATCCAGCACGTCTACCTGCGGGGCGCCACGGCGCTCCGCGTCGACATCGCCCAGTAGCGCGCCGGACGGCGGGATATCGCACGCGACATCGGGCCGCGATACGGTCGGCAGCGCGATCACCAGCATGACCCGCCCGGCGTCCCGGCCGGACGGGACGAGAGACGGCACGGTAGGAAGATCACGATGACTCCCGTCGAGAGGTCCGCCATCGGCAGCGCGCTCGTTGTGGGAACGGGCCTGATAGGCACCTCCGTCGCGCTGGCCCTGCGGGAGCACGGCGTCCGCGTCTTCCTGGCCGACCGCGACCCCGCCGCCGTGCGGCTCGCCCGGGAGCTGGGCGCGGGGGAGGACTGGACGGGCGGCGGGCCGGTGGACGTCGCGGTCATCGCGGTGCCGCCGCAGTTCGTGGCGCAGCAGCTGCTCGACCTGCAGAAGGGCGAGGCGGCCGCGGTCTACACCGATGTCGCGAGCGTCAAGGTGCAGCCCCTGCGGCAGGCGGCGGAGCTCGGCTGCGACCTGTCGAGGTATGTCGCGGGGCATCCGCTGGCCGGCCGTGAGCGGTCCGGCCCGGCGGCCGCCCGGGCGGACCTGTTCCTCGGCCGCCCCTGGGCGTACTGCCCGGCCCCCGAGGCCGCCGGTCACGCCGTGGCGGTGATCCGGGAGCTGATCGGCCTGTGCGGGGGCAACGCCGTCCAGGTGGATCCCGCCGAGCACGACCGGGCGGTCGCGGTGGTCTCGCACGCGCCTCACGTGACCGCCGCCGCCGTCGCGGCGCGGCTGGCGGACGCGTCCGACACGGCGCTCGGGCTCTCCGGGCAGGGCGTGCGCGACGTGACGCGCATCGCGGCGAGCGATCCGGCGCTGTGGACGGGAATCCTGTCGGGCAACGCCGGACCGGTCGCCGACGTGCTGGAGGCGCTCGTGGCCGACCTGTCCGCGGTCGCCGGGGCGCTGCGCGCCCTCGCGGGCGACCCCGCCGCGCTCGACGACGTCACCGGCCTGCTGTCCCGAGGCGTCGTCGGGACCGGCCGGATCCCCGGCAAGCACGGCGGCCCGGCCCGCACCTACGCCGTGGTGCAGGTGGTCATCGGCGACCGCCCCGGCGAGCTCGCCCGTCTCATCCAGGCGGCCGGCGAGACCGGGGTCAACATCGAGGACATCAGGCTGGAGCACGCCCCCGGCCTGCCCCTCGGCGTGGCCGAGCTCTACGTCAAGCCGGAGGCGTCCGCCGCGCTCACCGAGGGCCTGCGCGAGCGCGGCTGGCAGGTGTCCACGCCCTGATCGCGGCGGCGCCACCACCGCGCCAGCGGCGGCGGGGCCCACCAGGCCCACCGCCCGAGCAGGCGCATCGTCGCCGGCACGAGCAGGCCGCGCACGACGGTGGCGTCCACCGCGACCGCGATCACCAGGCCGACGCCGGCCATCTTCATGAACGTGATCCCCGACAGGATGAAACCGCCGACGACCACGGCCACCAGCAGGGCCGCGCTCGTGATGACGCGGGCGGTCCGCTGCAGGCCGACGGCCACGGACTCGGCGACGTCGCCGGTGCGCGCGTACTCCTCGCGGACCCGCGACAACAGGAACACCTCGTAGTCCATGGCCAGGCCGAAGGCGATCGCCACGATCAGCACGGGGAAGTTGACGTCGACCGCGCCGACCGGCACGAAGCCGAGCAGGCCGTCGAGGTGGCCGTCCTGGAAGATCAGTTTGATCGCGCCGAAGGACGCCGACAGCGACAGCAGGTTGAGCAGCACCGACTTCAGCGGCAGCACGACCGAGCCGAAGGCCACGAACAGCACGGCGAACGACACGACGGCGACGAAGAGCGCCATCCACGGCAACCGTGAGGTCACCATGTCGACGATGTCGACCCGCGAGGCGGGCATGCCGGTGAGCGCGCTCGTGGTGCCGGCGGGCGGCGGGACGGCGCGCAGTTCCTCCACCATGCGCCGGGCGTCGCGGGACATGGGGTCCATGGCGTACGCCAGGGTGACGCGGGCCCGGTCTCCGTCGACGCCGGTGACCCTGGCGCCGTTCACCCCCGGGACGGCGCCGAGCCGCGCGGCGTAGGCGTTCAGGGCGCCGGTGCCGAGAGGGCCGCCGCCGGGGGGCCTGGACGGCTCGACCACGGCGGTGAGCAGCTTGCCGGGGTCGGCGGCGAACCGGCGGCCCGTCTCCTGGGTGACGACCCGTGCGTCGGCGTCCGCCGGGAGCACCCAGTCGCCGGGCCGGGCCCAGTTCACGCCGAGGAACGGCAGGCCGAGGGCGACCAGGACGACGACGATGCCGGCGGTGCTCGCGAGCGGGCGGCGCATGACGGCGTGGGCGACGCGGTACCACCAGCCGGTGGTGGGATCGGCCGTCTTCACGCGCGCCGGGGCGAGCCGCGTCCCCATGACCTTCAGCAGCGCCGGGAGGACGGTCAGGGAGGCCGCCACGGCGACGACGACCGTCCCCGCGCCCGCGTATCCCATGGAGAGCAGGAAGCGCGAGGGGAACAGCGTCAGGCCCGCGAACGACAGGGCGACGACGACGCCGGAGAACAGGATCGTGCGTCCCGCCGTGGCCGTCGTCCGCCGGACCGCGTCGTCGACTCCGGCCCCCGACGCCAGCTCCTCGCGGAAGCGGGTGAGGGCGAGCAGGGCGTAGTCGATCGCGAGGCCCAGACCCAGGATGGTGATCACCTGGATCGCGAACGTCGACACGTCGGCGAAGAGGGTGACGAGGCGGAGCAGCGCGAGGGATCCGAGCGCGGCCGTGAAGCCCACGATCAGCGGCAGCGTGGCGGCCAGGACGCTGCGGAACACCACGACGAGCAGGACGAGGAGGACGGGGATCGACACGGCCTCGGCGACGGCGAGGTCGCGCACCGTCAGCCGGTTCACCTGGTCGGTCATGGCCGTGGTGCCGCCGAATCTCAAGGTCAGCCCCTGGACGGGGAAGGCGTCCTGGATCTCCCGGAGCTGCCGGACCCGTTCCTGGTCGTCGGAGGACGCGAGCTGGATCGCGACATAGGTGGCGTGCCGGTCGCGGGACACGAACGCGGCCGAGCCGGTGGACCAGTACGACTCCAGCCGCGTGACGTTCGCGCGGGGCACGGCCTCCAGGGTCCGCCGTACGGGGCCGGCGAAGGCGGGGTCGTCCACGGTCAGGCGATCGCTCTCGTAGAGGACCACGACGTCGTTGGCGTACCGGCCGAGGGGACCGGCGAGGACGCGGTCGGCGTGGGCCGAGGTGCTGCCGGGGTCGTCGAACCCGGCGCCGCCGCCGAGCCGGCCGAACACGCCCGTGCCCCACAGGGCGGCGGCCACGGCGAACAGGGCGGTTCCCAGCAGGATCCAGCGGCCGCCGCGGATGGCGAGGTCGCCGAGGGTGCGGAACATCGGATCCTCCGATAGTGGAAAGTGCTGCTATCTATAAGTGGACAGTGATGCTATCTATAGATGGGAGTAGGGGGCAAGGGCCCGGGCGGGGAGGGGGATCTATCCTTGAACGGGGCGACAGGGAGAGGCACGATGCGGATCGCGGAGCTGAGCAGGCGTACGGGCGTGCCGATCCCGACGATCAAGTACTACACGCGCGAGGGCCTGGTCCCGCCCGGCGAGCGGACCGGTCCCAACCAGGCGCGGTACGACGAGACGCACGTGCGTCGGCTGAAGCTCGCGCGGGCCCTCGTCGAGGTCGGCGGGCTGTCGATCGCCTCGGCCCGGGAGGTGCTCACGCTGATGTCCGGGCCCGGCCTGTCCACGCTGGAGACCCTGGGCAAGGCGCAGTACGCCCTGACGCCGCGCAAGGAGCGCACCGAGGACGAGACGTGGCGGCGGGCCGCGGCCGAGGTGGACGCGATCGTCAGCGAGCGCGGCTGGCAGGTGCGGGAGTCCAATCCCGCCCGTGGCACGCTGATCGACGCGCTGGCCACGCTGCGCCGGCTCGGCCACGACGACTTCTTCGAGATCCTCGGGCCGTACGCGGAGGCGGCCGAGCGCCTCGCCGCCGACGAGGTGAAGCTGCTGATGCGCCGCGGCGATCTGGAGGGCGTGCTGGAGGGCCTGGTCGTGTGGACGGCGCTGGGGGAGACGGTCCTGGCCTCGCTGCGGCTGCTGGCCGAGGAGGCCGAGGCCACCCGCGTGTTCGGAGCCTTCTGAGCGGCCCCACGCGGCCCCCGCGCGTGGCGGGCCGGTCAGGAAGGCCCGTTCGCGGCTCGTTCCGATGCGCGTCCGCGCACCGACTCCCGGTAGCCTCGTGGACGACAACATGAAGACGGGGTCGCGGGCAAAGGAGACATCGGTGTCAGGTCTGGTCGTCGCCATGGACGGTCCTTCGGGGTCGGGCAAGTCGAGCGCCTCTCGCGGCGTCGCCCGCGCGCTCGGCCTGCGATACCTCGACACCGGTGCCATGTACCGCGCGGTGACCTGGTGGATGCTGCGGCGGGACGTCGACGTCGCCGACGCGGCCGCCGTCGCGGCCCTGGCGGGCGAGCCCGTGCTGGCCCTGAGCACCGACCCCGACGCCCCCGGGATCACCGTGGACGGCGTGGACGTGTCGGGGCCCATCAGGGGCGCCGAGGTCACCGGCTCCGTCTCCGCGGTCAGCGCGGTCCCCGAGGTCCGCACGCGCCTGGTCGACCTGCAGCGGCAGATCATCGCCGAGTCCCTCCCCGGCGGCGGCATCGTGGTCGAGGGCCGCGACATCGGCACGGTGGTGGCTCCGGACGCCCCGGTCAAGGTCTTCCTCACCGCGAGCGCGGAGGCCCGGGCCCACCGCCGTACGGCGGAGCTGACCGGGACGAGCGTGGAGGCGCAGCGGGCGGCGATGGCCCGGCGTGACACGCTCGACTCCACCCGGGCGACCGACCCGCTGGCGAAGGCCGCGGACGCGGTGGAGCTGGACACCACGCCACTGGACCTCGACGAGGTGATCGCCGAGGTGCTGCGGCTCGTCAAGGAGCGGAGCTGACGCGGCCTCCGCGTCCCGTTCTCCGGCCCCGGGGTGGCCGGCACGGTTCGAGCCCGGTCCGCCGGGACCGGGAAAGAGGAAGTAGCCGATGAGGCAGGGTATGGACGTGGCGGGGGAGTACGACGACTACGCGGACGACGACGGCTGGATCGAGGCCGAGCTCTCCGGGCTGACCGGTGAGGGGGCCGAGGCGGAGCCCGGCGAGGGGCCGGATTCCGGGCCGCTGCCGGTCGTCGCGGTGGTCGGCCGCCCCAACGTCGGCAAGTCGACGCTGGTCAACCGGATCATCGGCCGCCGCGAGGCGGTCGTCGAGGACGTTCCGGGCGTCACCCGCGACCGGGTCACCTACGAGGCGACCTGGCGGGGCCGCAGGTTCACGCTGGTCGACACCGGCGGATGGGATCCGGACGCGAGCGGGATGGCGCTGCGCATCGCCGAGCAGGCGCAGATCGCCGCAGAGCTGGCCGACGTGATCCTCTTCGTGGTGGACGCGAGCGTCGGCGTGACCGACTCCGACGAGGCGGTCGGCGCGGTCCTGCGGCGCTCGGGCAAGCCGGTCGTGCTCGCCGCCAACAAGGTCGACAACCAGCAGATGGAGCTGGAGGCCGCCGGGCTCTGGTCGCTCGGCCTCGGTGAGCCCTACCCTGTCTCGGCCCTGCACGGCCGGGCGAGCGGCGACCTGCTCGACATCGTGCTGGACGCGCTGCCCTCGACGCCGCCGCAGACGTTCGGGGGGCAGGGCGGCCCGCGCCGGGTCGCCCTTCTCGGCAGGCCCAACGTCGGCAAGTCGTCGCTGCTCAACCGCGTGGCGGGCGAGGAGCGGGTGCTCGTCGACCCGATGGCGGGCACCACCCGCGACCCGGTCGACGAGCTGGTCGAGCTGGGCGGGCGCACCTACCGCTTCATCGACACGGCCGGCATCCGCAGGCGGGACCGCGAGCTCAAGGGCGCAGACTTCTACGCGGCCATGCGCACCCGGGCCGCCCTGGAGCGCTCGGAGGTGGCGGTCGTGCTGATCGACGCCTCCGAGGTGCTGACCGAGCAGGACCTGCGGATCATCGGGCTGGTCATCGAGTCGGGCCGGGCCATGGTCGTCGCGTTCAACAAGTGGGACATGGTCGACGAGGACCGGCGCTACTACCTGGAGAAGGAGATCGACCGGCAGCTCGTCCGCACGCCGTGGGCCCTGCGGGTGAACATCTCGGCCAAGACCGGGCGGCACGTCGAGAAGCTGACCCCCGCCATCGAGCGGGCCCTGGAGTCGTGGGGCACCCGGGTGCCGACGGCGCGGCTCAACCAGTTCCTCACCGATCTGGTGCACGCCACCCCGCCGCCGGTGCGCGGCGGCAAGCAGCCGAAGATCCTTTTCGCCACGCAGGCGTCGACCGAGCCGCCGAAGTTCGTGCTGTTCACCTCCGGCTTCCTGGAGGAGACCTACCGGCGCTTCCTGGAGCGGCGGATCCGCGAGGAGTTCGGCTTCGCCGGGTCGCCGATCGAGGTCACCATGAAGATCCGGGAGAAGCGGAAGAAGAAGTAGCCGGGGGCTCGGGGACGCGCGGCCGGAGGCTCCGTGGTAGGGCCCGCCCTACCATGGAGACTGCCGGTCACGGGATCGATCGGCGAAGGGCCGCTCAATAGCGTGGACGCCATGAGACGCATCCTCCGGCGACTGACCGGCGACACGGTCTACCTGCTCGTCGGGTTCCCCCTGGCCGTCATCGCGTTCTGCCTCGTCGTGACGGGCCTGTCGGCCGGTGCCGGGCTTCTGGTCGTCTGGGTGGGGGTGCCCGTCCTCGCGCTCACCGTGCTCGTGGCCCGCGGCATGGGCGACGTCGAGCGGGCCCGCCTCCGCGGCGTCCTCGGCGTCGACCTTGTGCGGCCGCGCTACCCCCGGTCGCCGTCCGGCGCGGGCTGGTTCCGCCGCATGCTGACCCCGCTGGCCGGCGGGCAGCCGTGGCTGGACACCCTGCACGCCCTGGTCGCCTTCCCGGTCGCGACCGCCACCTTCTGCCTGAGCCTCGTCTGGTGGGCCGTCGCGATCTCCGGCCTGACCTACCCCGTGTACGGGTGGTTCTTCTCCGAGATACCGGACAACCACGGGCTGCCGGAACTGCTGGGGCTCGGCCGGGGATACGCGATCGACAGCGTCTTCTACGTCCTGCTTGGCGCGGTGGCCGCGCTGACGCTCTACCCGGCCGTACGGGCCTGCGCGGTGCTGCAGGCGTCCCTGGCCAGGGCTCTGCTGACCGGCGTCGCCCAGCTCCAGGAGCGGATCGACGACCTCACCGAGGGCCGCGACGCCGCCGCCCACGCCGAGGCGAACGCCCTGCGCCGGCTTGAGCGCGACATCCACGACGGGCCGCAGCAGCGGCTGGTGCACCTCGCGATGGAGCTGTCCCGGGCCCAGCGCGAGCTGGGCCGCGACGCCGCGGCGGCGCGCGAGACGATCGGACAGGCCATCACCGCCACCCGGGAGACGCTCGACGAGCTGCGGGCGCTGTCGCGCGGCATCGCCCCGCCCATCCTGGCCGACCGCGGCCTCCCGTCCGCGCTGGCCGCGCTCGTGAGCCGCTGCACCGTCCCGGTGGAGCTCGACGTGCAGACCCTCGAGCGCTACCCCGCCCTGGTCGAGAACACGGTGTACTTCGTCACGGCGGAGGCGCTGACCAACGTGGCCAAGCACAGCAGGGCCACCTCGTGCCGGGTCACGCTCACCAGGATCGGCGACACGCTGCTCCTGATGATCGGCGACGACGGGGTCGGCGGCGCGCACGTCGCCAAGGGACACGGCCTGTCCGGCCTGGCCGACCGGCTGAGGGTCGTCGAGGGGGAGCTGACGGTGAGCTCGCCCGCCGGAGGCCCCACGATGATCACAGCGGAGGTTCCGTGCGGGTAGTGGTGGCCGACGACGCCGTCCTGATCAGGGAGGGCCTGGTCCGCCTCCTGGAGGAGTTCGGCTGCGAGGTGGTGGCGACGGCCGGTACCGGAGAGGAGCTGGTGGAGGCCGTCCTCGCCCACCGGCCCGACGTGTCCGTCGTCGACGTGCGCATGCCGCCCAGCTTCACCGACGAGGGACTGCGGGCGGCGGTGGAAATCAGGCGCCGGGTCCCCGGCGCGCCAGTGATGATCCTCTCGCAGTACGTCGAGGTCTCCTACGCCGACGACCTGCTGGCCGACGCCCGGGGCGCGGTCGGCTACCTGCTGAAGGACCGCGTGGTGGACGTCGAGGAGTTCATGGACGGCCTGCGCCGGGTGCGGGCCGGGGGGACCGTCTTCGACCCCCAGGTCGTCGCGCAGCTCATGGTGCGCCGCCGCCGCGACGACCCCCTCGCGTCGCTGACGCCGAGGGAGCGGGAGGTGCTCGCGCTGATGGCCGAGGGGAAGTCCAACCCCGCCATCGGCCGCCGCCTCGTCGTCACGGAGGGCGCGGTGGAAAAGCACATCCGCGCCATCTTCGCCAAGCTGGGGCTCTACGCCGACGACGCCGACCAGCACCGCAGGGTGCTCGCCGTACTGGCCTACCTGCGCTCCTGAACCCGGGCGGGACGCGCGGCGGGGGCCGCCGCGCCGGAGGTCCGGGAGGCGCCGGGCAGGGCGGCGGCCGCGGCGGCGCCCAGCAGGCACAGCCCCGCCGTGATCAGGAAGATCTCGCTGTACTCGGTGTGCAGCGCCTCGGTGACCCGGCCGGCGTACGCCGCCAGCCTGCGCGCGTACTCCACGGCGTCCACGCCGAACGGCAGGGGAGTGTCGAGGGTCGCGGTGAGCGACTGGAACCGGTGGAAGCCCCAGGCGGACAGCGCCGCCACGCCGAGCAGCATGCCCATCGTCCGGGTCACCACGACCGACGCCGACACCACTCCGTGCCGGCCGGGCGGCACCACGCGCAGGGCGGCCGACGAGACGGGGGCGATCACCGCGCCCAGGCCGAGCCCGGCCGTCACCAGACCGGCGTCCATGAGAGGGCCCGCCGGGTCGGCGGGCAACCGCGAGATCACCAGGTAGCCCACGGCGGCGACGGCCATGCCCCCCACCGCCACCGGCCGATCGCCGAACCGGCGGGCCGCCACTCCGCCGGCGAACGCCGCCACGGCCAGCGCCGCGAGGAACCGGGTGAGGACCAGCGCGCCGCCCAGGGCGTCCCTGCCCATCAGCGTCTGCGCGAGGAGCTGCACGTCGACCAGCGTGACCAGCAGGGCCGTCCCGGCGAGCAGGCTGACCGCCAGCGCGGCCAGCAACGGCCGCCGGGCCACACCGGTCAGGTCGAGCAGCCGCACGGGGGAGCGGATCTCCCGGACGGTGAACAGCACGCCGGCCGCCACTCCCGCGATCAGGCACGGCGGCCCCCACGGCGGGAGCACCGACCGGTCGGGCGCCGGGTTGTACAGTCCGGCCACCAGCAGGCCGAGGGTCACCGCGAGCAGCGCCCCGCCCGCGACGTCGATCCCGGCACGCTCAGCCGTCTCGCCCGTTTCGCGCGCGGTGTCCGTCCCGCCCGGCGTGCCTGGCGCACCGTCCCGGGCCGCAGCTTCCGGCCGCCCGCCGGGGACCGCGAGCCGGACGGCCACCGCCGCGGCGAGCGCGAGCGGGAGATTGATCCAGAAGATCCACCGCCATCCCGCCAGGGCCGCCACCCCCGCGCCGTACAGGGGGCCGAGCACGCTGCCGAGCTCCTGGGCGGCGCCCACCGCCCCCAGCGCCACCGGCCGGGCCCGCTCGTCCCACAGGTCGCCCACGAGGGCCATCGTGACGGGCAGCAGCGCGCCGCCCGCCACTCCCTGCAGGGCCCGCCCGGCGACCAGCGTGGGCACGTCCCCGGCCAGCGCGGTGACGAGCGAGCCCGCGGCGAAGCCGGCCAGGCAGGCCAGGATCAGCGCCCTCCGGCCGTACCGGTCGGACAGCCGGCCGAGCAGCGGCATGGCCGCGACGTAGCCGAGCAGGAACCCGGTGACGACGGGCGTCGCGCGCTCCAGATGGTTGACCGGCACCGCCACGTCACGGGCCACATCCACGAGCACGGTCACGACGACGTACGCGTCGAGCGCGGCGAGCAGGACGGCGGCGCCGCCGACGCCCAGCGCCACCCTCCTCGCGGGCGTCCCGGTCACGAGGCCGGAGGAGTGATCGTCACGGGCGCGTCGTAGTCGCGCAGGTTCGCCAGGACCGAGCCTCCGGTGAGCGGCAGGTCGATGCGGGCCACGCGGGCGGTGGCCCGGTCGATCCAGACAGTGCCCCGCACGCTCTGCCCGACGCCCGGAACGAGCGTGGCCAGCGAGCGCTGGGGCAGGGTCACCGCGACCCGGTACGCGTCGCCGCCGCCCACCTGCTCCACCGCCTCCGTACGGGCGTCCTGGGCGGCCGACAGCAGCCCGGGCACTCCGGTGAGCACGGCGGACGGGTCGTAGAGCGCGGTGAGCTGCGCCCGGCTCATGGTCTGGAAGCCGCCGGTCGGGCCCTTGAAGCGCACCGTGTCGCCGACGACGACGAACTCGAACTCCTGAAGGCCCATCAGCTCCACCTGGAGCCTTCCCTTGGCGTCGCCCTGCCGGGTCAGGCTCCCCTCGGCGTGCCGCACCGGGACGGCCGGGCGGTCCTTCGCGTCGAGGGTGAAGGCGACGGTCTTGACCGTCCGCATCGCCTCGGCGGATTTCCTCAGCAGGTCGGGACCCGCGGGCAGGTCCCCGCCGGTCGAGCCGCACGCCGTCACGAGCAGCAGGGCGGCCGTGACCAGCCAGGCGAATGTCTTCACAGCCGGATCGTAGCGAGGGGGCCGCCGGCGCAGGCGGAACCGGGCGAATCCGCGTTGCCCGGCACTCCCAGGCGGGGCGTGCCTACCGGGCGGGGCGGATGGCCTGGAGGTGCGCGATGATCGGCTTGTAGATCTCCTCCAGCGCCGTCACCTGCTCGGGGGTCATCAGCTCGATGAAGTGACTGCGCACGCTGAAAACGTGACCGGGCGCCACCTTCTGTATCGTCGTCCACCCGTGGTCGGTGAGCACGGCGAACGTCCCACGCCTGTCGTCCTCGCAGTTCATCCTGGTCACCAGGCCCGCGGCCTCCATGCGGGAGATCTGGTGGGACAGCCTGCTGCGGGACTGGATGGTGGCGTCGGCCAGCTCGCTCATCCGCATGCGATGGTCGGGGCTCTCGGAGAGATTGACCAGGATCTCGTAGTCGTTCAGCGACAGCCCGGAATCCTGCAGGTCGCGATCGAGTTGGTGGGAGAGCAGCCGGTGCGCGGCGAGATGCGCTCGCCAGGCACGCTGCTCCTGCGGGCTCAGCCAGCGGGGGTCGTCCATGGTGACCAGCATAAGATCGCACTGGCTGCGCGGAGCGAACGGGAGCGGTGATGGACGGTAGCGGAGGCGACCGGAACGGCGGGAACGGCGGGAACGGGGGAGAGAGCCTCGGCACCGTCGTCGTCGCCGGTGCGGCGAACCTGCTGATCGCGCTGGCCAAGCTGGTCGCCGGCCTCCTGAGCTCGTCGTCGTCGATGCTGTCGGAGGCCGCGCACTCGGCCGCCGACACCGTCACCGAGGTGCTGCTGTTCACCGCGATCCGGCACGGTGAGCGGCCGGCCGACCGGCGCCATCCCCTGGGCCACGGGCGGGCCAGCTACCTGTGGGCCATCGTCGCGGCCTGCTGCACCCTCGTCGTGGGCGCCGGCTTCTCGCTCACCCACGGCTGGCAGACCATCGCGCACGGCGAGGAGCTGGGCGACGTCCTCGTGTCGTACGTCGTCCTCGGGGTGTCCTTCGCGATCGAGTCGGTCTCCCTGTGGCGGGGCCTGACACAGTTACGCCAGGAGGCGCGGCGCTGGGACGTCAGCCCGCACCGCATGCTGGCCCGCACCTCGGACACCATGCTGAAGGCCGTGGTGATGGAGGATGTGGCGGCCCTGGCCGGCATCGTGACGGCGGGCGCCGGGCTCGCCCTGTCCGAGCTCACCGGTACGGCCGTCTGGGACGGCGCGGCCTCCATCGTGATCGGGCTGCTGCTGCTCTGGGTGGCGCTCACCCTGATCCGTACGAACGCCTCCCTGCTGATCGGCCAGTCGGCGCCCGCGGCGATGGAGGAGGCGATCCTGGCGGAGCTGAACGATCAGCCGGAGGTCGAGGGAGTGGTCGACCTCGTCACCGTCCTGATGGGACCGGGGCAGATCATGGTCGCCGCGAAGATCGATTTTCTCGACGAGACCACCGGGGAGCGGCTGGAGATCGCGTCCGACCAGGTCGAGCGCCGCCTGACCGAGCGCTTCCCTGAGATCACCCAGGTGTTCCTCGACCCCACCCCCGGCCGGTCAGCCGCCAAGGAGGTGTAGCTTGGCCGGCTCGTCGGTGATGGCCGTGCCGACGACCGTCCCGGTGGCCCACTCGGTGAGGTGACGCCCCTTCCATTCGAGCGGGCCCGCCTGGTCGAGCGGCAGCTCGGACAGGTCCACCTCGCGCAGCCGGTCCAGCGACAGCTCTCCCCGCTTGACCAGTGCCTCCTTGCGTACCCACTGCCGGATGAGCCCGCGGTTGTCGCGGCCCACGATCTCCGCCTCCGCGCTGGTCAGCGAGAGCGTCATCAGGTGCCTGTCAGCCGGTCCGCCGGTGGCGTGCTCGGCGTCCACCCCCACCCGTCCCTCGCCCGCGACCGCGCACACGTACCCCGACGTGTGGGCCAGGCTGATCGACAGGCCGGGCACCTCGGCGAGCCGGGGCCGCCCGTGGGCCCCGCCGCACTGGCCGCAGCGCTGCACGACGGTCAGGTCCCGGGCGTCGGCACCGAGCAGTTCGGCGGCGCAGTGCCGGACGAGCAGGTGCGCCGCCACGAAGTCGAGCCGGTCGAGGTCCCGGGTGAAGCGGCCGGCGCGCTCCCGCTCCTCCGCCGTCAGCGTGCCGCCGACCACGTCGAGCACCTCGTCGGTGTAGCCGGCCACGGCCAGTGGGGGGCGCACGCCCCCGACTCTAGGAGACCGATGTGACGATCAAGTGAACTGGGGGTCGCCGGTCGTCGCGCGGGAGGATCGTTCCACGCGGGGCGAAGGCCGGACGAAAGTCGGCACGGAAATCCCATCGATGGCATGAGAACCCTTGACGACGTGTCACGACCGCTGTTGCCTGGGGAAACAGGCTTCGCGCCCGGCCGGTCAGGGCCGGGTGGAAGACGGGACCTCCAAGCCGGAAGCCCCTGGAAGGCGGTGTCCATGCTGATAGGGACGATCTTGCAGAGTAAGGGAACGGCCGTGGCGACCGTTCCGCCCCAGGCGACGGTCGCGGAACTGCTCGCCCGGCTCGCCGAGCTCAACATCGGCGCGGTGGTGGTGTCGGACGACGGGCTGACCATCGCCGGCATCGTGTCGGAACGCGACGTCGTGCGGAGTCTGCACGTGCGAGGGGCCGGAATCCTCACCGAGCCCGTTTCCTCCATCATGACCTCGGATGTGCGGACCTGCACCACGGACGCGAACGTGGAGGAGCTGCGCCGGACGATGACCAACCACCGGGTGCGGCACGTCCCCGTCATGCGCGACGGCCACCTGGCCGGCATCGTCAGCATCGGCGACGTGGTGAAGAGCACCATCGAGGAGCTCGAGACCGAGAAGGAGGCCCTGGTCGGCTACCTGCACGGATGACCCGCGACAGGCGGCCGGGGCCGTCCTAGACTCGGTGGCGTGAAGCTCAAGCTGGATCTCCACGACATCTACAACAAGGGCAGCGAGATCGACCGGGCGCTGCACGGCATCATCAAGGAGGCCGTACGCGTCAAGGCGACCCAGGTTGAGATCATCCCCGGCAAGGGCTCCGGCCAGCTCAAGAAGAAGGTGCTGCGCTTCCTGGAGCAGAAGGAGATCAAAGCGCTCTACCACCGGATCGACAAGGACGCCAAGAACCACGGCCGCCTGTTCGTCTACTTCCAGTGGAAGTAAGAGTGTGTTCGAGAAGGGTCGATATCGGTCTGCGCATCTCGCCGCCGTGACCACCGTCAGGTCGCGATCATGACTGGGTGCCCCGCGAACGCCGCTATCCCTCCGACCTGACCGACGCCCAATGGGCGCTGGTCGAGCCGCTGCTCCCCGCACCGAACACGGGAGGACGGCCGGAGAAGCATGCGCGCCGGGACATCGTGGACGCCATCTTGTACGTGGCGCGGACGGGCTGTGCCTGGTGGCAACTGCCGTTCCACTTCCCGCCCTGGCAGACCATGTACTGGTACTTCGTCCGCTGGGAAGAAGCCGAAGTAACCGAGCAGATGCTCACCGCGCTGCGGCGCCGTCTCCGGGTGGCGCGGGGGCGAGCCGGGAAGCCATGGGGATCACCGGCTCCCAGAGCGTTAAGGGCGCCGACAGCGGTATGTCATCGGCCCAGCCGGCGAATTAGCCGTTCTCAAACACCCACTCAGGGAACTACAGGTGCGCACGGGAAAGCGCGGAAAGCTGCCGCATCGGCTGTCCGTATGCGTCAGCATCTTCGACGACCAGTCATTGTTCGATATCGCGGTTCAAGGGGGATACCTCGTGCCGCGGCCACGTCTTGGGCAAGTCCCCGAATCGATGTCTCCGAAGGCGGCGGAGAACTACTTCAACGAGCTGTGTCAACGGTCGCGCGATCATGGCGGAGAACTCCTGGCGCTGGCGATACGGGAATTCTTCCATCGAGATCATGTCCGATACTTCCCGATCTCGTCCATCGGCTTCTATGCCGATCCCCGCGTGGGGTTCGATCCGTCCGATTCGGTGAACGCACGCGTCGATGATGGTGGAGAGAACAGGATCCGCGGCGGTTTGCGGCCCGTCAACCTTCTCGAATCGATCCTGTGGATTCAGGCTCCCTATTTGGAATAGAGGGTGTCTGAAAAGTGGTGTTTAGGTGGCTGGTCGGGGCTGGGAGTTGTGAAGCTCTCATCAGATCGGGGCCGGCTCGGCGGCCCGCCGGGCCAGGGCCGGTCCGGCGATCGTCTACCGCATTTACCCCGTTGCGGGATTTATCGACGTTTCCCTGCCGTGTCCGCGACGATCTCATGGTCCGTGATCGACCTAGGCCTGGGTAGTGTGACCTAAGGGTTGATGTCTCGACCACGGAGGGGCCGCGGCCATGGTCGACAATTGGGAAGTCAAGCGCGAGCTGGCCGACGCGATCAACGACCACGACGTGCATCGGATGCTCGATCTCTTTACCGAGAACGCCGTCTTCGTCTCTCCCGTGGGACTGGCGGAGGGGCGCGACGAGATCGTGTGGATCTTTGAGCAGTTCTTCAAGGGATTTCCGGACCTCCGCCTGACGGTGTGGTACGAGGCCACCGGCACCGACAATCCCCTGGTGGTCGAATGGACGGGCACCGGTACGCACACCGGGCCGTTCCTCCTGCCCGACGGCCAGGTGTTGGAGGCGACCGGCCGCCGCATCGCTCTGCGCGGCACCTGCGCCTCGTTCGTCGAGAACGGAAAGATCGCCACGCACCGGGAGTACTTCGACCAGCTGGAGTTGTACACCCAGCTCGGCCTGCACCTGTCAAGGGACGATCCGGCGCCCGTATAGCCACCGCGGCTGATCGCCTCCTAGAGATCGAGCGCCATCGTGGCGAGGTGGCGGGCGATGGCGTTGGTGTCGGTGGCCTCCACGTTGCTGAGCACGACCACCTGGATGTCGTCGTGGGGCAGGTACATGTTGCTGGCCGCGTAGCCCGGGAGAAGACCGGGGTGATACCGGAGCAGGTGTCCCTGGAGCCGGTCGTCGAGCCAGCCGAAGGAGTACGCGCTGGACGGCAGGTTGAGGCAGCCCTTGGGCGGGCACGGCGCCTGCGGTGTGAACGCCTGCTTGACGGTGGCCGGCGGCGCGACGTCGAAGTCGCCGAACGCCTGGTCCCAGGTGACGAGGTCGTCGGTGGTGGAGTAGATGCCGGTCGCGGAGAACGCCTCGGATCCGACGAACGGCGGGGCCGGCGATCCGACCTTGAAATAGCCCTTCGCGTACCCCTTGGGCGGATACCACCTGCTGTAGCCGGTGTCCTCGAGGCCCAGCGGGCAGGTGATCAGGTCGCACAGCACGGTGCCGTACGGGTCGTCCGTCACGGACTGGATGATCGCCCCGGCCAGGATGTAGCCCGAGTTGCTGTATTTCCAGCTGGTGCCGGGCGGGAAGTCCAGCGGCTTGTCCACGAATCGCGCGATGAGCCTCCGAGTGGTGGTCGGTTCCGAGAGCCTGGCGTAGAAATCCGGAAATCCCTGGATATCGGGGATGCCGGAGGTGTGGTTGACGATCTCCCGGATCGTGATGGGCTCCCAGTCGGCCGGGCAACTGGAGATGTATTCCGGGACGAGGTAAGGGCAGATCGGGTCGTCCAGTTCGAGCAGCCCCCGGTCGCGCAGTTTGAGCACGAGCATGGAGGTGAACTGTTTGGTGACCGAGGCGAGCCGGTAGACCGTGCCGGGCCGGTTGGGGATGTGCCTCGCCTCGTCGGCCTCGCCGGCGGCGAAACGCACCAGCACCTCACCGTCGCGTACGGCCAGCACCGAGCCGGTGAACTTGTTCTTCGCGGCCAGGTCCTGGAGGTACGCCCGCATCGCCGCGGAGATCTGATCGCGCCGCCCCGGCGGCAGGCCCTGGTGACTGTGCGGATCGGCCTTCGTCCGCGTCAGGGCGCTCTGATCGTTGTGGGGATTCGCGGTCGCGCTCGTCTGCTGCGAGTCGTACGGCAGGGCGCGTGAATCCGTTCCGCCCTTCTGCCCCGGCGTGAGGACAAGCGTGACGTTGCGCAGCAGGTGCTGAAGTTCGCGCTGCCGCTCACGAGCCAGCTCCCGCTGCCCGGCGCGGTGCCTGCCGCGGTGCCCGGCGTGATGCCGACGGCCCGGGTGATCGCCGCCGTGGCCGGTCACCACGGCGTCTCCGGCGGACGCGGCGACGGCGGGGGTCTCCACGGGTATGGCACCACCGGTCAGCGCGGCGCTGAGCGCGACGAACCCGACAACAATAGGGCGTTTGGCCATTTTCTCCCCCATGGAATGCACCGCTGTCCCGAAATCGCGCCATTCGGCGGAATCGAGTGAGTGCCGTACGAGAACGTCCGGCGGTTCATCCTTCCGGGGGTTGCTTTCGCCAGCCGGTGCGACAAGCGGCGATCGACGCGTTTTTCCTTCCGCATATCCCTTTGTTAGTGCTGCTGGGAGCCGCCTCCGTGAAATATCGGCGAAATAGCAGCCGTTTCCGGAATCGAGCGCCCGTCGCCGTGAGCGGGACGGCGGGATGAAGACCGCTCAGAGCTTGCGGTAGCCGCGGGCCTCCTCGGCCGCCGCGATCACGCCGTCGAGCGAGGCGCCGCCGCCCGCCGCGACCACGGCCGAGATGGCGCCTTCGAGGAACGGCACATCCGCGATCACCACCGACCCCGGCGTCTCCATCAGCCGGGCGGTCAGCACCGAGCTGCCGAGATCCGGGATGAGCACGACGCCGTCGCCACGGTCCACCTCCTTGATGGCCGCCGCGATGCGGTCGGAGCTGGTGCCGAGGCCGCCGTCGTCGGTGCCGCCCGCCGCCGCGAGCGGCACCTGGGCGCCGCCGATCTGCCGGGCCAGTGCCGCCGCCTCGGCGGCGAGCCCGGCACTGTGTGAGATGAGTACGATCCCAACCATTCGGTCTTCCTGAAGCTCGTTCGGCATAATCGAATAGTGATCCAGTCGGTGGAGCGCGCCGCGCTCATCCTGCGGGCCCTCGGGTCAGGCGCCCCCCGGCTCGGCGTCACCGAGATCGCCGAGCGGGTCGGGCTCGCCAAGCCCACCGTGCACGGGCTGCTGCGCACGCTCGCCGCCTGTGAACTGGTGGTTCAGGACGCCGACACCGGTAAGTACGCGCTCGGCCCTGCCGTGCTGCAGCTCGGCAACGCCTACCTCGACGGGTCCGAGCTGCGCGCGAGAAGCCTGCTGTGGGCCGGGTCGCTCGCCGAGCGCGTCAACGAGGCGGTCTGGGTCGGCACGCTCTCCGGCAGCCGGGTGATCGTCCTGCACCACGTGTTCCGGCCCGACGACGTCGTCCAGATCCTGGAGGTGGGTGCGGCGATCCCGTGGCACGCCTGCGCGCTCGGGCACGCCATCGTGGCGCACGACCCACGCCGGGAGGAACTGCTGGCCGGGGAGCTCGTCCCGCTCACCGGGCTCACCAGGACCTCTCGCCCCGACCTCGAACGGGCCCTCGCCGCGGTGAGGGAGGACGGATACGCGATCGAGGACCAGGAGGCCGCGCTCGGCGACGCGGGGATCGCCGCGCCCGTCTTCGGCCGGGACGGGTCGGTCGCGGGCGCTGTCGGGGCGATCGGTCCGGCCGAACGGCTGCTGGACCGCGAACGGCGCGAAGACGTCGCGCGGGCCGTGCGGGAGACCGCCCGCGCCGTCTCGCGCGACCTGGGCGCGCCCCGCTCGGCGGGTCATCGGGACCCGGCGGCCTTCAGCGCGCCGATGATGAGCGCCGACGACGCGGCGCCCGGATCCTCATGGCCCACACTGCGCGGGCCGAGGTAGCTGGCTCTGCCCTTGCGCGCCTGCAGCGGGACCGTCGCCTTGGCGCCCTCCTCGGCCGCGGCGGCGGCCGCCCCGAGCGCCTCCCCGGCCGCCAGCCCGTCCCGCACGGCCTGGGCCAGCGCCCGGGCCGCCGGCGCTAGCGCGTCGACCATGGTCTTGTCGCCCTCGGCGGCCGCCCCCAGCCGCCGTACGCCCGCGAGCGCCGCGTCGAGGGCGGTGCCGAGCTCGGCGAGGTCCACCTCCGGCCGGTCGCCGAACTGCTTGCCCATCTCCCGGAAGGCCGTGCCGTAGAGGGGGCCGGACGCGCCGCCGACCTTGCGGATCAGCGTGGAACCGACCAGGACGAGGAGCGCGCCCGGCGTCGCCGGGCTCGCGGCGGCCAGCGCCTCGCGGGCCGCCGCGAACCCCCGGTCGAGGTTGGCTCCGTGGTCGGCGTCGCCGATGGCGGCGTCGAGCTGGGTGAGGTGATCGCGCTGCGCGCTGACCACGGCGGCGATCTCCTCTATCCAGGCGGCGAAGAACTGGGTGTTCACCAGGGCACTCCAGACGTTCGGTAGCGGTTCAGCGGCCCCAGCGCAGCGCGGGCGTCTCCACCGGGGCGTCCCAGAGCCTGGTCAGCTCGTCCGTGAGCGAGCAGGTCGTCACCGAGAAGCCTTGCATGTCCAGGCTCGTCACGTAGTTGCCGACCAGGCGCCGGGAGAGCGTGGCGCCCTTCTCCTCCAGGTACGCGGCCACCTCCGCGAAGACGATGTAGAGCTCCAGCAGCGGGGTGCCGCCCATGCCGTTGACCAGCACGAGCGTGTCGCCCGACAGGGGCAGGTCGTCGTTCACGGCGTCCATGGCGGTCCGGACGATCTCCCTGGCCTCCCGGAGCGGCGCGCGGGTGCGGCCGGGCTCGCCGTGGATGCCGATGCCGAGCTCGATCTCGCCCTCGCCCAGCTCGAAGGTGGGCTTGCCCGCGGCGGGGACGGTGACGGAGCTGAGGGCGACGCCGAAGGACCGGCTGCGGTCGTTGACCTCCCGCGCGACCCGGGCCACGTCGGCCAGCGGCGCGCCGGTCTCGGCGAGGGCCCCGGCGATCTTCTCGACGAACAGCGTCGCTCCGGTGCCGCGGCGGCCAGCGGTGTAGAGGGAGTCCTGAACGGCGACGTCGTCGTTGACCAGCACGGTGGCCACCTCGACGCCCTCGTCGCCGCTGAGTTCGGCGGCCATCTGGAAGTTCAGCACGTCGCCGGTGTAGTTCTTGACGATGTGGAGCACGCCCGCGCCGCCGTCCACGCCGTTGGTGGCCTCGATGAGCTGGTCCGGCACCGGGGAGGTGAAGACCTCGCCGGGGCAGGCGGCGTCGAGCATGCCGTATCCGACGAATCCGGCGTGCAAAGGCTCGTGTCCCGAGCCGCCTCCGGAGACCAGGCCGACCTTGCCCGGGCGCGGCGCGTCCGCGCGGAAGACCACCTTGTCGGCGACGTTCACCCGGAGCGAGGGGTGCGCCGCGGCCAGGCCGCGCAGCGCGTCCGTGACGACCGTGTCGACACTGTTGATGAGCTTCTTCATGGTGCCGTCCTCACTGTGACGTGCCGTTCGCGTCCTGCCCCGCGCCGTCGCTTGAACATCGTTCGACGATGTCGAACAGATTTCATCGAAATTAAGTCCGTGCGCCGGTCCCGTCAAGGGCCGGCGGCCGGGGCACGCCTGCTCACGGCCCCGTCCTGTGGCCTTTCTTATGGCGCGGCGACGCGCGGTGTAGGAAGATCTCAGGGGTCCTGGACGATTGGGAGGCGGCATGTCGGTGTTACGGGATCTGGTGGAGGGCATCCGCGGCGGGAGCATCGAGGTGATCGACCTCACCGCCCCTCTGAGCGAGACCACGCCGATCCTGTCGCTGCCCGAGCCGTTCGGGCAGACCGAGCCGTTCACGCTGCGGGAGATCAGCCGGTACGACGACCGCGGTCCCGCCTGGTACTGGAACAACTTCACGACCGGTGAACACACCGGGACGCACTTCGACGCCCCCGTCCACTGGGTCACGGCCAGGGACGGCGAGGACGTGTCGCAGGTGCCCCCGGCCCGCCTCCTCGCCCCCGCCGTGGTGCTCGACTTCAGCGCCCGGTCGGCGGACGACCCCGACTTCCTCCTGGAAATCGACCACGTCAAGGAGTGGGAGGCCGAGCACGGCCCCCTCCCCGACGGCGGCTGGCTCCTCTACCGCACCGGATGGGACGCGCGGGCGCACGACCAGGCCCGGTTCCTCAACGCCGACGAGACCGGGCCGCACACTCCGGGCATCTCGGTTGAGTGCGCCCGTCATCTCGCCGAGGGGACTCCGATCGCCGGCCTGGGCGTGGAGACCGTGGGCACCGACGCCGGAGCGGCGCACTCGTTCGACCCCGCCTTCCCCTGCCACTCCTTCCTCCTCGGCGCCGGGAAGTACGGCCTCACCCAGTTGCGCAACCTCGACCGGCTGCCACCCACGGGAGCCGTGATCGTCGCGGGCCCCCTCCCGATCGTCGGCGGCTCCGGCAGCCCCGTCCGCGTCCTCGCCCTGGTGGAGCGGTGAACGTCTCCGAGGCGGTCGGCGCCGTACTCGCCTCCCTCGGGGTCCGCATCGCGTTCGGGGTCGTCGGCAGCGGCAACTTCCACGTCACCAACGCGCTCGTCGAGCACGGAGTGCGCTACGTCGCGGCCCGCCACGAGGGCGGGGCCGCCACCATGGCCGACGCGTACGCCCGGATGAGCGGCACCGTCGCCGTCCTCACGGTCCACCAGGGGCCGGGCGTCACCAACGCGCTGACCGGCATCACGGAGGCCGCCAAGAGCCGGACGCCGCTGCTCGTGCTGGCTCCCGAGGCCACCTCGCCGAGGTCCAACTTCCGGGTCGACCAGGCCGGCCTCGCGAACGCCGTGGGCGCGCACGGCGCCCGGGTCTCCTCGGCGGAGACGGTGGTCGACGACACCGTGATGGCCTACCTCGCCGCGCTGCTCGGCCGCCGCACCGTGCTGCTCAACCTGCCGCTCGACGTGCAGACCCAGACGCTGCCCGACGAGGTCGCGCACGCGGTGGAGGAGCTGCGGGCGGGCCGCGGCGGCCCCCATCAGGACGCGGCCAGCCGGGTCGCCGGGCCGTGGGGGCTCACCTTCCCCGCCCTGCAGGGTCCCGGCGAGCGGGAGCCGGACGCCTCCGGCGCGGCCGTCGCCGTCGGCCGGCTCGCGGAACTGCTCGCGCGGGCGGAGCGGCCGGTCTTCATCGCCGGGCGCGGCGCGCGCGGTTCCAGGCCCGAGCTGGAGGCGCTGGGCGAGCGGGTGGGCGCGCTCTACGCCACCTCCGCCGTGGCGAAGGGACACTTCCACGGCAGCCCCTGGGATCTCGACGTCAGCGGCGGCTTCGCGTCCCCCCTCGCGGCCGAGCTGATCCGCGGCGCCGACCTGGTCGTCGCCTGGGGATGCACCCTGTCGATGTGGACCACCGCGCACGGCACGCTGATCGCGCCGGACACGACGGTCGTCCAGGTCGACCTCGACTCCGACGCCCTGGGCGTCAACCGCGCCGTCGACCTCGGCGTGGTGGGGGACGTCCGCGAGACGGCCCGCGGGGTGCTCGCCCTCGTCGAGGACCTCCGGCCGGCGGGCCGGGGCGGCACGGAGGAGCGGATCGGCTACCGGAGCCCCGAACTGGCCCGGCGTATCGCCCGCGAGGGGCGCTGGCGTGACGTGCCGTACCGGGACACCGGCGTGAACGGGCGGATCGACCCGCGGACCCTGACGATCGAACTGGACGACCTGCTGCCCGAAGAACGTGTCGTGGCCGTCGACTCCGGCAACTTCATGGGCTATCCCGCGATGTTCCTGTCGGTGCCGGACGGGAGCGCGTTCTGCTTCACCCAGGCGTTCCAGTCGATCGGCCTCGGCCTCGCCACCGCGATCGGGACGGCGCTGGCCCAGCCCGACCGGTTGCCCGTGGCGGCGCTCGGCGACGGGGGAGCGCTCATGAGCGTCGCCGAGCTCGAGACGGTCGTCCGGCTCGGCCTGCCGATGGTGGTCGTCGTCTACGACGACGAGGCCTACGGCGCGGAGGTGCACCACTTCGGCCCGCACGGGTTCCCCCTCGACACCGTGCGCTTCCCGCCGGTGGACATCGCGGCGGTCGCCCGCGGCTTCGGCTGCGAGGCGGTCACGGTGCGGCGCAGGCAGGACATGGGCGCGGTGGCCGAGTGGCTGAAGGGGCCCCGGGACCGGCCGATCGTCGTCCACGCCAAGGTCACGTCCGATGCCCCCGCGTGGTGGCTGGAGGAGGCGTTCCGCGGCCACTGACGCTCGCCGGGGACCGTGTCGCGGAAGGCGCCGCGGAGAACGGCACGACCGGAGACGGCGCGGGCGACGGCCAGGGCGAGTACGTCGTGCGCCACTGATCGGGCGGCAGCACGGGCACCGGGACGACGACCGCCCCGGCGTGCTCGAAGTGGAACGTCACCGGGATGGTGCCGCCGCTGCGGAACGGGCGGATCAGCCCGGTCAGCTGCGCCTGCGGGGTGGCCGTCCCGCCGGCGGATCCCCCGGCGGGGATCTCCAGGCCGCCCTCGGGCAGTCGCGACCCCTCGAACACTCCCGGCGCGGACACCGATATAAGCCGGTCCGCGACGCCGCTCTGGTTGATCAGGACCAGGTAGAGCGGCATCCCCGCCCCGGCTTCCATCGGCCGGCCCGCGGGCTCGCCGATCAGGAAGGCGTTCCGGAGCAGGATCCCCGCCACGCCCGCGTTGCCGCCGTCGTTGGTGGCCATCCCCGGGCTGTCCCACTTCATGCGCGGCTGCGACGTGCACCCGGCCGCCGCGACCACGCCGGCGAGGATCAGCGCCGTGATATTGAGCGCTGTGAGGTTAAGTGCCGTGAGATTACGTGCTGTGAGATTACGTGCTGTGAGGCTTGCGCGCATGCCGACCTCGACTCGCTCGTCCCGCACCCTCCCGTGCGCCAGGTCGTACCCCGGATCACGACGCCCCTACCGCGCCCACGTGATCACCGGAGCGGGCGGCGTCTCCCGCCGGACCGGCGCTAATGTCGTGATCGGCGCCGCGACCGCGGGAACGCGCGGGCGGCGCCGCGACGCCGAAGGGGAGAGCATGATCTTCATTACCGCGAAGTTCCGGGTGCTGCCGCAGTACGCGGACGAGTGGCCGCGGATCACCGAGGAGTTCACCCAGGCGACCCGGGCGGAGCCGGGCTGCCTGTGGTTCGACTGGTCCCGCAGCGTGGCCGACCCGGCCGAGTACGTCCTGGTGGAGGCGTTCAGGGACGGCGACGCGGGGGCCGCCCACGTCGGTTCTGACCACTTCAAGCAGGCGCAGCGGACGCTGCCGCCCCACCTTGCCGAGACGCCGCGCATCGTGAACGCCGTGATCGATCAGGACGACTGGTCCGAGCTGGGCGAGATGGCCGTACCCGGGCGCGGGTGACGTCCGCCGCTCCCGGGCCGGACGCCGGCCCGGGAGCGGGGCGGTTCCGCCGGCTTCCGGAGGCCTGTCAGCTTCCGGGAGGCGGGGTGCCGTCCCCGATGTCGAAGGCCGACGGATCGTCGACGACCCGGCACGGCCGCACCGGCCCGTCCGTGAGACGCCCGCTGAACTGGTAGGCGACCCCGGGGTGCCGCGCGGACACCTCGGCCGGATTCTCATTGATCTCGATCAGGACGATCTGCCCCGGCTCGATGTACCGGGGATAGATCGTGATGCCGTTCCGTGGGCGGATGGCTCTGGCCGAGGCGGTGTTCTCGGCCCTCTTCAGGAGGCGGGCCTGGACGGCCGGATCGTCGCTCCGCGCCTCTTCGGCGGTCGTGCTGACGTGGTCGCCCGCCACGGCCGGGGCACGCCCGAACGCGCACTGCTTGCCCAGCGGAAGGTAGGTGATGTCGGCGCGCACCCCCATCCGGGCGAGGTCGTCCTCCACCTTTCCTGGGTCCCTGAACTCGGAGATCCGCAGGGTGATCGAGCCGTCCGGATGCCTGGTCAGGGCGTAGGCCGGATGCCGCGACTCGACGACCAGCGGAACCGCCGCGGCGGCCGCCGCCACGACGCCGACGACCGCGGCGCAGGCCAGGAGCCGCCGCCCGGTGAACCGCCGCGAGGGCAGGGCGCGCTTGCGCGCCGCCCGCTCGGCGATCTCGGCCTTGAGCTGGGCGAGCAGCCGGTCTTCGAAGGTCTCGTTCACTTCGCTCCTCTCATCGCGGGCACGACGCCTGGGGCCTGCTGGATCGAGCGCCGGGCCCGGTGCAGCCGCACCCGCGCGGTGCCCTGCCGGATGCCCAGCGCGGCGGCGGCCTCCGCCGGGCTGAGGCCGTCGACGGCCACCAGCTCGAGCAGCGCCCGTTCGCCCTCGGGCAGCCCCGCCATCGCCGCGAGCGCGCGGCGGGCCGGGGCCTCGGCGTCGATCCGGTCCTCCAGGCGGGTCACGTCGTCGGGCTCGAGCAGGCGCCGCCCGGCCAGCCGGCTCGTGGCGTGCGCCAGCCTGGTGGCGCGCCGCCACTCGGCGTGCAGGGTGTTGCGCGCCACGCCGTACAGCCAGGCGGTCTCGCTTCCCCGGCCCGGCCGGTAGGTGTGCGCGGAGTCCAGCACGGCGAGGAAGACCTCGGCCGTCAGATCGGCCACCGTGTGCGGGTCGGTCACCCGCCGCGCCAGGAAGCGGGTCACGTCGCCGACATGACGGCGGTAGAAGGCCTCGAATGCCACGGGATCGCGGACGGTGTCCGCCAGCCCTTTCTGTTCACGGCGCACCAGCGCTCCTTTGTCGTGGGTCGGAAAACACCCCTACTTGGACGAAGCGGGGCCGGCCGTTACGAGCACCGAAAACTGAAATCGTCTTGACAAAAGATCTTGTCCGTGCGATCGTAGGGGCCAGAGACAGAGGAGAGGGACATGCGCAAGATCATCGCTGGATTCTTCATTTCGCTGGACGGCGTCGTCGAGTCGCCGGCCGACTGGCACCTGCCGTACTTCAACGACGAGATGGGCGCCGCCGTCAGCGCGCTGATGACCACAGACTCGGACTCGCTGCTGATGGGCCGGACCAACTACGAGCAGTGGGCCGCCTACTGGCCCACCAGCGAGGACCCGTTCGCCGAGCACATCAACGCCATCCCGAAGTACGTCGTCTCGACCACGCTGGAGAAGGCCGAGTGGCAGAACAGCACGCTGATCCGCGGCGACCTCGCCGAGGAGATGGCCAAGCTGAAGGCGCAGCCCGGCAAGGGCATCTGCATGAGCGGCAGCACGACGCTCGCCCGTTCGCTGCTGAAGCAGGGTCTGATCGACGAGCTCCGGCTGCTGGTCCACCCCATCGTCGTGGGCAGTGGGGCCCGGCTGTTCGAGGGCTTCGACCAGCTCCCGCTGAAGCTCGTCTCCTCGGAGACCTTCGAGACGGGTGTGCTCTCCCTCATCTACCAGCCGGCGGAGAAGTGACCGGCTGATCCGGGGCACACCGATACGGCCGGGCCGCGGGAGCGGGCCCGGCCGTGGCCCCCGAACGAGCGTGATCCGCCCGGACGGGAACGGTCAGTAACCGAGATCCTCCAGGCCGGGCTGCGCCCAGCCGGACTGCGGGATGTCGCCCCGGTAGGGCGGCTGGACCACCGGCGGCACGAAGGTCTCCTTGATCGTGCGGACGTTGACCCAGCGGATCAGGTTGAAGATCGATCCGGCCTTGTCGTTGGTGCCGGAGGCGCGGGCACCGCCGAACGGCTGCTGGCCCACCACGGCCCCGGTCGGCTTGTCGTTGACGTAGAAGTTGCCGGCCGCGAACCTGAGGCGCTCGGTCGCCGCCGCGACGGCGTACCTGTCCCGGGCGATGATCGACCCGGTCAGCGCGTACGGCGTCACGCTCTCCATCTGGTCGACGACCGTGTCGTACGACGCGTCGTCGTACACGTGGACGGCCAGGATGGGGCCGAAGTACTCCTTCACGAACACCTCATCGGTGGGGTCGGAGCACTCCAGCACGGTCGGTTTCACGAAATATCCGGTCGTGTCGTCGTACGAGCCGGTCAGCAGGTCGATGTGGCCGGACGCCCGGGCCCGGTCGATCGCCTCCTTGTGCTTGGCGAAGGCCCGGCCGTCGATGACGGCGCCCATGAACGTGGACAGGTCGGCCGAGACGTCCCCGACCGTGAGCGACTCGGCGGCGGAGACGAGGTCGTCCCGCATCCGCGACCACAGCGACCGCGGCACGTACGCCCGGGAGGCGGCCGAGCACTTCTGACCCTGGTACTCGAACGCGCCCCTGAGCAGAGCGGTCGACAGGACATCGGGGGAGGCCGACGGGTGGGCGAGGACGAAGTCCTTCCCGCCCGTCTCGCCGACGAGCCTCGGGTAGCCCCGGTAGCCCGCGATGTTCTCGCCGATGGTCCGCCACAGGTGCTGGAAGGTCGCCGTCGAGCCGGTGAAGTGGATGCCGGCCAGCTCGGGGTGGGGGAGGGCGACCTCGGAGACGCCCCGCCCGTTGCCCGTCACCATGTTGATCACGCCGGGCGGCAGCCCGGCGGCCTCCAGCAGCCGCATGGTGAAGTGGGCCGCGAACTGCTGGGTCGGCGACGGCTTCCACACCACGACGTTGCCCATGAGCGCGGGCGCGCACGGCAGGTTGGCCGCGATCGAGGTGAAGTTGAACGGCGTCACCGCGAGGACGAAGCCCTCCAGCGGCCGATAGTCCATCCGGTTCCACGCGCCGGGCGACGACTGCGGCTGCTCGGCCAGCAGCCGGCGCGCGTACGACACGTTGAACCGGAAGAAGTCGATCAGCTCGCAGGCGGCGTCGATCTCCGCCTGCTGCGCCGACTTCGACTGGCCGAGCATGGTCGCCGCGTTGAGCGTCGCCCGCCACGGCCCGCTGAGCAGGTCGGCGGCGCGCAGGAAGATCGCGGCGCGGTCCTCGAACGACAGCTCGCGCCACTGCCGGGCGGCGGCCAGGGCGGCGTCGACGGCGGCCCGGACGTCGGCAGCCGTCGCCTCAGCGGTGCGGCCGAGCACGGACGCGTGGTGGTGGGGCTGGACCACGTCGATCGGGTCGCCGCCCGCCATGCGCCGGTCGCCGCCGATCGTCATCGTGAGGTCCGCCCGGGCCCCGGCGAGCTCCTTGATCCGGCTCTCCAGGGCGGCGCGCTCGGCGCTGCCGGGCGCGTAGCCGTGCACCGGCTCGTTGACCGGCACCGGGACGTCGCTGATCGCATCCATCACTTACCCCTCAGAGCGCGCAGGAAGAAGGCGACGTTGGCCGGGCGCTCGGCGAGGCGGCGCATGAAGTATCCGTACCAGTCGTCGCCGTAGGGAACGTAGACCCGCACCCGGGATCCGGCCTCGGCCAGCGCCAGCTGCCGGTCGGCGCGCACGCCGTACAGCATCTGGAACTCGTACCGGTCGCGGTCGCGGCCCTGCTGGTCGGCCAGCAGCTCCGCGATGGCGATGAGCCGGTCGTCGTGCGTGGCCACCATCGGGTAGCCCGTGCCCGCCATGAGCACCCGCAGGCACCTGACGTACGCCAGGTCGACCTCGTGCCTGCTCTGGTACGCCACCGACGCGGGCTCGCGGTAGGCGCCCTTCACCAGGCGCACCCGGGATCCGGCCAGGTCGCGGCAGTCGGCCTCGCTGCGGTACAGGTAGGCCTGGACGGCGACGCCGGTGTCCGGGAAGTCCTCCCGCAGGGCGCGCAGCACGCCGAGCGTGGAGTCGACGGTGGTGTGGTCCTCCATGTCGAGCGTGACGGTGGAGCCGCAGTCGCGGGCGGCGGCGCAGATCCGCCGCGCGTGGTCGAGCGCCATCGACTCGTCGAGGGCCTGGCCGACGGCCGACAGCTTCACCGAGACCTCGGCTCGCCCGCCGAGCTCCAGCGGAGCGAGCGCCTCCAGCAGGGAGACGTACGCCTTGGCCGCGCCGACCGCGGTCTCGACGTCCCGCACCTCCTCGCCGAGGTGGTCGATCGTGACCGCGAGCCCCGCGCCGGTCAGGCGGCGAGTCGTCTCGACCGCGTCGCCGGGATCCACCCCGGAGACGAAGCGGTCGACCACCTTCCGGGTGACGGGGAAACCCGACACGGCCCGGCGGGCCAGCGGGCTCCGGGAGCCCGCGAGGAGCAGGGAACCGAGCATGGCCTCAGGCTAAATCGGCACGTCACGGCGGGTCCACGGACATCCGCCACAGGGTTTTCCGACAAATGCACAAGAATGGCTGACGTGCAGGACATCGTCGATGAGATCTCCCGGGTGCTCGACGCCTCGGTGACGCTGGAGGACCGCTCGTTCACCCTCCTGGCGTACGGCGCGCAGATCGGCGACGTCGACCGGGTCCGGCAGGAGTCCATCCTCCGCAGACGGGCCTCCGCCGACGTCCGCGCCCATTTCGAGGCGTACGGCATCGCCGCGGCCACCGGCCCCGTCCGGATCCCCGGACTGCCCGGCATGCTGGGCCGGGTCTGCGTGCCGCTGCGGCACGGCGGCGTGACCTACGGCTACCTGTGGCTGATCGACTCGGGCGCCCTGACGGACGAGCGGCTGGCCTCCGTGGCGCCGCTCGTGTCCCGCGCGGCGGCCCTGCTCGCGATGGAGGCCCGCGCCAGGCACGCCCCGCTGCGCGAGTTCTTCTCCGCGGACCCGTCCACCCGGGCCGCCGCCGGAGTGGACGTCGACGGCCCGGTCACCGCCGTGGCCGTGCGGACCCCGCCGGAACGGCCCGGCGAGCCGTCCGGTCCGCCGGCCGGCCGGGGATCGGGCCGCGCCGGCGCGCCCTGGTCACTGCCGCGCGGCGTGCTGACCGACCCCGGGCTGGACGAGCCGCTGGTCGCGGTGCTGGCCCCCGCGGCCCAGGCGGGCGAGGTCGCCCGCCGCCTGTCCGGCGTGTACGGCGCGGCGGCGGGCGTCGGGGGGCCGCGGGAGGACCCCGATGAGGCGTGGCAGAGCTGGCGCGAGGCGCTGCTCGCACTATCGGTGGCCGAGCACGTCGAGCGGCACGCGCCGGTCGCGAGCTGGCCTGACCTCGGCGTCTACCGGCTGCTGGCCCGGCTGTCGCCCCGCGAGCTGGCCGATCTTGCGGCCGAGTCGGCGGCGCTGTCGGCGGCCGGGCCGTCCCTGGCCGGCACCGTGGAGGCGTACCTGGACCGCGCGGGACACGTCCAGCGGACCGCCGCGGCCCTGGGCGTGCACCGGCAGACGCTCTACTACCGGCTGGAGAAGG
Source organism: Microbispora oryzae (assembly GCF_017896165.1). Taxonomy (GTDB): domain Bacteria; phylum Actinomycetota; class Actinomycetes; order Streptosporangiales; family Streptosporangiaceae; genus Microbispora; species Microbispora oryzae. The sequence continues at coordinate 33,818 of NZ_JAFCNB010000001.1, read as the reverse complement.
CGGAGCGCCTCACCGGCCTCGACCTCGGCGACGGCGACGACCGGCTGCTGCTCCACCTCTCCCTCAAGGCGGCGGCCCTCACCGCCGCGGCGGCTACCGGGGAGCCCGGTAGATCCGGACCCAGTCGACGTCCAGGGTGACGGCCCCGTCGCAGGTCCCGGCGCCGCACCCGGCGTCGCCGCGCAGGACGAGCCGCATCGACCGGCCCGCCGAGCCCACCTCACGGGAGCTCCACACCCGCCGCCCGTCCAGCCAGAACGTCGTCCCCGTGGGGAGCCGGTCGACCGCGACCGTGTGCCATCCGGTGAAGTCGGCCCGCACCCGGTGGACGTCCCCGCCCGAATACCCGTCCAGGACGGAGACGGTCGCGCTGCGCCTGCCGGGGTCGTCCATGCGCGCCAGCGCGATCTCCGCGTCGGCGGCGCCGTCCTGCCGTCCGGTGTAGGAGCCGTCCCCGGCCCCCGCGTCGTGCCGCCGTACGGACGGATCGCCTGACGGGTTACGGCCGGGCGGGTCGAGCAGCAGCAGCGCGGCGGGCGACCCGGAGCCCGGGGCGGCGCGCAGCCGCACCTCCCACCGGCCGTACACCTGGGCGACCGGGCTCGCCAGATCGCCCGCGAGGTGGAGCACGCCTCCGCTCACCGAGGCGGCCGGGCCGCTCCCGGTGCCGCCGAGGGCGGTCCACGTGGAACCGACCGCGCTCCCCGGGAAGTCCTCGGTCAGGACGGGCCGGCCCCACCCCGTGACCGGCCCCGTGACCGGAGCGGACGCGGAGCCGCCCTGGGCCTGGGGCTGAGCCGTCGAGCCGGGCCGGGTCGCCGGCTGGGCCGTGGCGCCCGACGGGACGGGCACCACCTCGATCCCGTCGGCGGGCCGTCCGCCGGATGCAGGCGTGGCGCTGGGCGCCGCCTCCGGCTCGACGACGCGGCGGGGGGCCGAGGTGCCGGCCGGGGCGGCCAGGACCATCGGCGGTTCGGACGCGGGCGCCTCAGCCACGGGCGCCTCAGCCACGGGCGCCTCAGCCACCGGCGGCTCGGACGCAGGGGGAGAGGCTGCGGGGTTCGGGGTGGCAGAGGGGCTCGGGGTGACCGGGACGACGGTCGCCACCGCGTCGGCGATGCGCGCCGCGGCGTCGCCGTCCGCCCGCTCGAAGCCGTCCGTGCGGCCGTCCGAACGTGTGCCCTCATGGCCGGTTCCCGCCGTACCGGCGGTATTGCGACCGCTCGCGGAGCCGGGGGTCGCGCGGGCCGACTTCGCGCCCGCGCCGGCCGGCCTGTCCTCCGCGACGGCGGCGGCCGCGCCCGCCCCGGTGCCGGGGGAGGAGCCGGTGGGCGCCTGTGCGGCGGCCTCGCCGGCGACGGTGAACACCTTGGTGGAGTCTGGGCTGGAACACGCGGCGGCGGCGATGAGTATCGCCGCCGCCACCGCTAAACCAGGTCCATTGACCGTCATATTTACATCTAATCACACGGTTTCTGGTTCACAACGGAAAGAAGTCGAATACGCAATCGGCTCAGGCGCACGTCTTCTCATAGACGCGCAGGAGCTCCATGCTGATCCGCTCGACGGAGTAGCGGGAGCGGGCCCGGTCCGCGGCGGCGTATCCGATGGCCGTGCGCAGCGTGGTGTCGTCGAGTAGCCGGCGGATCCGCGACGCGATCTCCAGCGGGCGCTCCGGGCGGATCAGGAAACCGGTCACGCCGTCCACGACGGCGTCGAGGTGCGCCCCGGCGGCGGACGCGATGACCGGGATCCCGCACGCCATGGCCTCCAGGGCGACCGTGCCGTACGGCACCGACGCCGGCAGCGAGAGGACCAGGTCGGCGCTGCGCATGAGCTTCGGCATCGCGGTGTGCGGAATCAGGCCGAGCGTCTCCACCCGGTCGGCCACGCCGCGGTCCTCGGCCAGGGCCCGCAGCCGCTCGATGCCCGGGTCGTCGCCACCCGCGATCACCAGCTCGGCCTCGGGCACCGCGTGGAGCGCGTTCACCGCACTCGCGGCCCCCGGGAGGCCGACGTGCAGCAGGCGCGGCCGCTCGCCCCTGGGGAACGCCGGTCCCTGTCGGCGGAAGCGCTCGACGTCGACCCCGTGCGGGACGACGGAGATGTTCCGGCGCGGCACCCCCATGCGGATGAGCTCCGACTCCTCGTCGGCGCAGGCCGCGATGACCGCCCGCGCGCGGCGGCCGATCGCGCACTCCAGCCGCCGTACGGGCGCGCCGGCGTCGCCGTGCACCTGGAAGGTCTGGGTCACGGGCACACCGAGCCCCTCCGACCCGGCGATGGCGGCCAGGCCGCTCGACCAGGAGTAGGCGTGGATGATGTCCGGGCGGTGCTCCCGCCAGCGGAGGCGCAGCCCCGCGCTGAAGTCGGAGATGTACGGCAGCAGGTCGTTCTCCGACAGCTCCACGTCGGGACCGGCCGGGACGTGCTCGACGCCGGCTCCCTTGGCCTTCGAACGCGTGTAGACCGTCACCCGGTGGCCCCGGCCCAGCTCGCGGGCGATGGCCGGAGTGTCGGGAGTGAGCTCGTGAGCGGAGACGATCGCGATATCCATGGCACACCTCAAGACAGGAAGGCACTTGAAAAGGTGTGCCTGCGTCCTAGGCACGATCGATGAGATGTTGTTTACCTTACCCGAGTCCCGCTAAACGCCAAATCGGGAAAAATCGGCCGCCCACCGGGCGGGTCTCCGAGCAGAACTGCCACCCGGCTCAGGCGCGTTCCCGCCCGCGCAGCCGCAGGCCGGGCGTGCCGGCCCAGCCGATGAGCTCGATCAGGTTCCGTACGTGCTCGGGAACCTCGTCGAGCACCAGGAAGCGCCCCCGGCCGATCGTGCGGGCCGACTCCATCAGGGCCCGCAGTGCCGCCAGGTCGATGAAGGAGACGCCGGCGAGGTCGGCGTGGACGTCGCCGGCGGTACGCCCGGCGGCGGCGCGCAGCGACCGCGTCAGCTCGTGCAGCGTGTTCGCGTCCACCTCGCCCTCCACCCGGACCCCGGGAGGCTCGCCGGTGCGGCGGATCCGCAGCAGCGCCCCCTCGTACTCCAGGTCGGTGTCCTGCTCGTGGTGTATCCGCTGCATCTGCCCGAGAACGGCCGGATCGAACAGCCGCCTGTCGTACTGGCAGATCGCCATCGCGGAGCCGGACGCGAACAGGTCGCTCGCCCTGGTCTCGAACGCGGCGAGCCGGTCGGCGTCCTCGTGCAGTCCCCAGCTCATCTCCGCGGTGACGCGCAGCGCGCGATAGCCCTCGCCAAGGGCCAGTCGTGCCGCGTCGGCGAGCTGCGTGATCACCTGTTCCGGGTCGCGCGTCTCCAGCCGCCGGATGTCGAGCCTGCCGGCGGCGAGGTGCTCGCCGGTGGGGACGCCCCATCCGCGCAGCAGCCCGGTGACGACCGCCGGATGGGTGACGTCCGTCAGGTAGACGACCTTGTCCGCGCCCGCGAGCCCCTCGGAGATGAAGGGAGCGAGCACGGGCTCGAGGTCGGCCTCGTCGGAGAACGCCAGGACGTGGTGATCTCCCGGCTGGATACGCACAGTGTCAAGTCCACCACTCGGGCGTACGAGGGGCAAATCCCCGTTCAACGAGATCTGCGCAGCGTGAGGACGGTGACCTCGTCGACGGGATGGGTTCCGCAGAACGCCTGGTGGTCCTCCTCGATCGCCTTCACGAGGGCCGCCGGCGGCTGGCCCCCGCACCGGGCGAGCACCTCGGTCAGGCGCCCCTCCCCGTAGGTCTCGCCGGCGGCGCTCTGGGAGCCGACCAGGCCGTCGGAGTAGAGCACCAGCGCCTCGCCCGTCGTCAGGGTCAGCTCCTCGGTGGCCGGGACCGCGCCCTCCTCGAAGCCGAGCGGGACACCGCCGCCGTCCGAGAAGCGCACCCCGCCACCTGCCTGCACCAGCGCCGCGGGATGATGCCCGGCGGACGCCAGCCGCACCTTGCGGCCCCGGACGAAGCCCGCGGCGGCCATCACGAACAGGCCGGTGCGCTGGGCGACCAGCGCGTCGTTGACCTTGCGCAGGGCCTCGCCCGGGTCGTCCTCCCACACGCTCAGCACCCGCAGGCCGTTGCGCACGATCGCGGTGACGGACGCGGCCTCCTCGCCGCGGCCGGCCGTGCTGCCGATCACGAAGCCCCAGCCGTTCCGCACCGGGAAGACGTCGTAGAACTCGCCGCCGATGGCCCGCGGCCCCGACCCGGGATGGTAGACCGCGCCGAGTTCGAAGCCGGGCACATCGGGCAGCGTGCGCGGCAGCACGCCGGTCTGCAGCGCGTCGGCCGCCTGAGCGCGCCGCTGGAAGCCGTCCTGCGCCCGCATCGCCAGGCCCAGGTGGAGCCCGGCCTCCTCAAGGAGGCCGAGGTCGGACAGCTCGAACGGCGGGCGGTCGCGCAGCCGCACCAGCGTGAGCACGCCCCTGACCTCGTCGTCGGTCCTGATCGGCACGCTCAGCAGCGAACCCGCCCCCATCCGCTGCAGGAGGTCGCCGCCGAGCAGCGACTCGTCGGTCAGCATCTCGTGGACGATGCCGCTCTGCGTGGTCAGCACCTGATCGACGATCGGGGCCAGGACGGGTGAGGTCTCCTCCACGGTCCGCTGGAGCCGGCCGACCGGCTCGTCGCTCGGCCCGACGACGGCGGACCGCCGCGGCTCCCCGTCTCTGATCACGTCGGCGACGATCCAGTCGGCCGTCTCGGCGGCCAGCAGGCGGGCGGTGCGCAGCAGCGCCACCGGCTCGCGGAGGCTCTCCTCATCGAGCAGCAGCCGGGTGAGCCGCGACAGCAGTTCGTGCCGCCGGGCGGCGGCCATGATCGCGCTGTCCTCCGGGTCGTTCTCCGGCCCGGACGGCTCGGCGGGCCCCGAGGGCTCGGCGAGCCGCACCTCGGTGGGCAGCACGACGGCCGCGATCATCTCCTGCGGTTCGCCCGGCATGTGGAGTCTGCTCAGCACCAGCCGGACGTTGTGGGCGCGTCCCTGGTGGGCGAGCCGCGTCATGAACGACACGCTCTCCTCGCCGCGTAACACCGCGGCGTAGTGCGAACGGAACGCCGCGCGGCCGGTGACGTCGACCAGCAGCGGGAACGGCCGCCCGATCAGGTAGCCGGAGGGGCTGCCGAGCAGCCGCGTGGTCTCGTTGTTGATCCGGCGCACCGTGCCGCCGGTGTCCATGATGATCACCGGTACGGGCAGGGCGCGGAAGACCTGACGCAGCAGCTTCTGCTCACGCTGGCTGCCGCCGTCCCGGCGCCTGCGGAGGCGGGACAGCTCGGCCAGCGCCGTCCGGACCAGCTCCTCCGCGGTGTCCAGCTCGCGAAGTGCGGCACCCGTCTCGGGATCGTCCCGCAGAGTGGCGATACGCTCGGAGAGCCCGTTCAGTGCGCGCTCGAGCTCGGCGATGTCGGGCAAGCTGCCCCCTCTCTCGATGTAGACGCTACGCCAAAGGCCCGATCTAATCGATCCGGCCCGGATTAACCCGCGACCCAGGGGAATGGTCTTTTTACCATGGAGACGACGTCCATCCTCGCGCGTGACCTGGCCGCCATCGGGCGGGTGACCGAGGGCGCGTCGTGCGAAAGCGTCCTTCGAGGAATCACCGAGGCGGTCGCGCACGGCGTTCCCGGCTGCGCCGGCGGCACCGCCGAGCTGTGGACGGAGGGGCGGGTCCTGCTGGCCGCGTCCCACAGCGAGCTCACCGCCCTCATCGACCGGGAGCGCGAGCTGCGCGAAGGGCCGTCCAGGGAGGCGCTGTCGACCGGCCGCCCGGTCGCCGTCGCCGACGTGATGCGCGAGCCCCGCTGGCCCCGCTACGCCGCCACCGCCGTCCGGCACGGCGTCCGCTCCGTGCTCGTGCTGCCGGTGAAGGCCGACGGCGCGGTCGTGATCGTCGGCCTCTACGGCGTGCGTCCCGGCGCCCTCGCCGGGGACGGCGGCGCGCTCCTGCCGCTGCTGCGCGAACAGGTGACCGTGGCGCTGGCCAACATCTGGCAGTTCGACGACGTGCTCACCGGCGCGGCCCAGATGCAGGAGGCGCTGGCGGGCCGGTCGGTGATCGACCAGGCCAAGGGCATCATCATGTCGAAGAGCGGCTGCTCGGCCGAGGAGGCGTTCGAGGAACTGCGGCGGGTGTCGCAGCACCATCAGGTCAAGGTCGCCGACCTGGCCAAGCTGCTGGTCACCGAGCACCAGCGCAAGCACGGAGGAGCGGTCCCCTGAGGGCCGGCTCGCCGGGCGGGGATCGCCGGGACGGGTTGCCGGGACGGGTGTCAGGCGGCGAAGGCGGCCAGGGCGTCGTCCAGCGTGTCGAACAGGGGCAGCCGCTCCGAGAGACCGGTGACCCACATGACCTTGGAGTTGGGGTACTGCACCGCCACCAGGGCGAAGTGGCCGCCCGCCGTGGTGGACCGCTGCCAGTGGTGCACGATCAGCCCCAGCGCCCGCGAGTCCATGAAGGTCACCCCGCCCAGGTCGAGGACCATGTGGGGACCGTGGTCGTCCGCCGCGGCGTCCAGGTAGTCGGAGAACTGCTCCCGGGTGGTGGCGTCGAGGACGCCGTTCACATGGATCACCACGATGTCCCCCGCCATGGTCGAAGACAGGGACAGTAGCCCGTTGTTAGACACCTCGCGCCTCCTCTGCGGCAACATTACTGGCGCCCAAGGGGTGGTGATACTCCCGAATTTGCGGCAATATACTTCACCAGAGGTCCAGCAGAGGGCCTCGTCTCGATTCTGTAGTGAGGCGTGCCTTCTGCGCGGTGATCCCCGGCGTCGGCGCCCTCGCGGTAAACCATACGAGGGGACTACGCAGATGGCTGCCGAGGTCCGAGTGGAGACCGTCAGCAATCCGACCGCCGAGGAGCTTCTGGCCGAGCTGGCCCGGGAGGGGCTGAGCCAGGAGCGGCGGGAACGCCTCCGTGAGAAGATCGTCGAGATGCACCGTTCGATGGCGAGGGACATCGCCCGGCGGTACCTGAACCGCGGCGAGCCGCTGGAGGACCTCCTCCAGGCGGCCTACGTCGGCCTCATGAAGGCCATCAACGGCTTCGACCCCAGCCTCGGCCACAGCTTCCGGGGCTACGCCATGGTCACGATGACCGGCGAGGTCAAGCGCCACTTCCGCGACCGCACCTGGGCCGTCCGCGTGCCGCGCCTCTACCAGGAACGGCGCGCCGAGCTGAACCGGCACGTCGCCGACATGACCCAGGAGCTCGGCAGGTTCCCCACCGTCGCCGAGCTGGCGGAGAAGATGGGCATCTCCGAAGAGGACATGCTTCTCACGATGGACGCCTCCGCGGCGTACAGCACCCTCTCCCTGGACGCGCCGATCGGCGCGGACGACGACGCCGCCGCGCTGGGCGACGTGATCCCCCAGGAGGACGACAGCCTCGACACCCTGGTGGACCGGGAGGCGCTCAAGCCTCTCGTCGACCTGCTCCCCGAGCGGGAGAAGAAGATCCTCCTGCTGCGCTTCTACGGCAACATGACCCAGGCCGAGATCGCCGCGGAGTTCGGGATCTCCCAGATGCACGTCTCGCGGATCCTCCGCAAGACGCTCGACCAGCTCCGTCTGGAACTCGTCGCTGGATGACGGCCGGGGGGACGCCCTCGGACGCCGCCTGCGACCGGGCGGCGTCCCAGGGTATCTTCGTCCCTGCCACGGCCGGGTTCGACCGGATTGCATCCGGGGGGGGAGGCGTGTACCGGGTGAACGACGACGGTGCCCCGGCGCACGTCACAGGGAGGATCAGGGAACGGACCTTCTCCCTGGCGGACCTCCCCGACGTGCGGGAGTTCGCCGCGGCCGAGGCACGCCGCCGGGGGATGGCGGAGGGGGCGCTCGACGACTTCCTGGTCGCGCTGAACGAGGTCGCGACCAACGCCGTCACCCACGGCTCCACCAAGGCCCGGCTGCGCATGCGCGTGGACGGGGGGCAGCTCGTGGTCACGGTGCACGACGACGGCCGTGACTGGCGGCCGGACACCGAGCCCGGCGTGACGCCGCCGCCGCACAACGCGACCAGCGGCATGGGGCTGTGGGTCGCCCGCCTGCTCGCCGCGGATATCCGGGTGACAACCGGGCAGGACGGGACGAACGTGACGATGCGTTTCCTCCTGTAGCGCCGGGTAGGGGACCCGCATGGCTGTCCCACGAATTCTGATCGTCGGCGGCGGATACGTCGGCATGTACACGGCCCTCCGCCTGCAGCGCAGGCTCCGCCAGGGTGAGGCGCGCGTCACCGTGGCCGACCTCGACTCCTACATGACCTACCAGCCCTTCCTGCCCGAGGCCGCGGCCGGCAGCATCGAGCCGCGGCACGTCGTCGTGCCCCTCCGCCGGGTGCTGCCGTCCTGCCGGATCCTGAGCGGCCGGATCACGTCGGTCCGGCTCGCGGACCGCACGGCCGAGTTCAGCCCGCACGAGGGGCCGGACCTCACGCTCGACTACGACTACGTGGTGATCGCCCCAGGCTCCATATCACGGCTGCTGCCGATCCCCGGGCTCGCCCGGCACGGCATCGGCTTCAAGACCGTCGAAGAGGCCATCCACCTGCGCAACCACGTCCTCGGACGGATGGACATCGCCGCCTCGACACCGGACGAGGAGATCCGCAGGCGGGCGCTCACCTTCGTCTTCGTCGGCGGCGGGTACGCCGGGGTCGAGGCCCTGGCCGAGCTGGAGGACATGGCGAGCGACGCCTGCCGCTACTTCGAGGGGCTGCGCCGCGGCGACATGCGATGGATCCTCGTCGAGGCGACCGACCGCATCCTGCCCGAGGTCGGGCCCGACATGGGCCGCTGGACCGTGGACCAGCTGCGCCGCCGGGGGGTCGACATCCGCACCCGCACGCTGCTGAAGTCCGCCGAGGACGGTCACATCGTCCTCGACGACGGCGACGAGTTCGACGCCGACACCCTCGTCTGGACGGCGGGGGTCAAGCCCAACCCGCTCATCGGCGCCGGTGACCTGCCGGTCGACGAGCGGGGACGGGTGCGGGCCGACGAGTTCCTGCGCGTGCGGGGCACCGCCTTCGCCTTCGCCGCCGGCGACTCGGCCGCCGTGCCCGACCTCACCCGTCCCGGCCAGATGTGCCCGCCCAACGCCCAGCACGCCGTACGGCAGGCCCGGCGGCTGGCCGACAACATCGTGGCCACCCTCAGGGGCGGGCGGTGCCGGCCGTACGTGCACAAGGACGCGGGGTCGGTGGCGAGCCTCGGCCTCTACCAGGGCGTCGCGCAGATCTACGGCCACGAGATCCGCGGCTATCCGGCCTGGTTCATGCACCGCACCTATCACCTCAGCCGCATGCCCACGATCAACAAGCGGACCCGCATCCTGATGGACTGGACGCTCGGGCTGTTCTTCCCCAGGGAGATCATCTCGCTCGGCGCCATCCAGCATCCGCGCGAGGAGTTCACCCTCGCCGCCCGCACCTGATCCCCGTTCCGATCCGGCCGGGACGGCGCCGGCACGGCGGGCGCCGTGTGGACGGCCCCGGCCGTGCCGGCGGTGGGAGGTCGACGTGGTGGGGACGACGGGCAGGGTCAACGCCGGGCCCGGCGCCAGCCGCCGCGCCAGGAGCCGGCCCCGGCCGTGCCCACGCCTCCCTGGTGCAGCGCGAGCAGGCACAGGCCCAGGGCGAGCAGCGCCGTCAGGCCGATGCCGATGCTCGCGTTCAGCAGGTCGAGAAGGAAGGCGATCCCGAAGACGATCGCGGCGACGATGGCGAGCATGGGCCTCTCACTTTCCGGTCAGCTGAACCAGCAGGGCGTGATACTCGTGGAGCGCGACCCGCAGCGCCTCCGTGTCCGCGGTGGCGTCCCCGGTGCCGCCGTCCTTCCAGTGGTCGAGCAGCGACCGGCGGCGCGTGGCGACGGCCGAGAGGGCCTCGTCCACGAGCTCGTCGGCCCTTTCCACGGACCGTCGCGGGTCGTCGACGAACCCGGCCTTGATCTCGTGCCAGCGCCGGTCGGCGTCCAGCGCCTCGGAAACCGGCTCGGACACCGGCGCCGGGTCGGCGTCCTCTTCCCGGGTGTCCACTTCTCGGGCGACGGCGGGGGAGAAGACGGGTCCCGGTCCCTGGTGCGGGTCGTGCCGCTCGTCCGCATCCCGGTCGGCGGCGTCGACGTCAGCCGCGCGCGTGCCGTCGAGCGTCTCCGCGTAGCCGGCGCTCGTGGTGCCGTCAGGGGTCTCGGTTTCTGTGCGGCCGGCCTCCAGGGCCTCCTCCCGGCGCGCCTCCTCCACGAGGGGCTCGGGGTTCTCGGGGGTGGGCTGCTCGGTCCGCCCGTTCCGCTGGTTGAACTCGATCATCGTCTGGCCTCCCGAACATAGGGGCGAGCGGCGTCGCGGCCGTTCGCCGGGCTGTCAGTCAGGTCGCCGCGGCGGTGGCCGCTGTTGACGTCGTGACTGTCCGTACCGTCGTCCTGGTAGTTGTCGGCGCCGAGAAGCTCCTGGAACAGCGCGCGATAGTGGACCATGGCCTGGCGGAGCTCCTCGGTGGTCGCCTCCTGCCGGGCGGCGCGGCCGCTGATGTCGTGGGCGGCGCGGTAACGGTCCAGGGTGGCGGCGTGCGCCACCGAGAGGTCGTTCAGCCGCTGCTCGAAGTCGTCTGTCGGATATCCGCGTTCGGTCATCACGGCTGTGACCAGCGCGTCAGCCTCCGTCACGGCGAACCCGGGGGCGTCGACGAAGCGCTCCTGCACTTCGGCCCACTTCCGCGCGTACGAGTCCCGCGTCTCACGGTTCAGCGGCCGGATGTCCAGCCGGGCGTGCCGCTGCTCCCGGGCGAGCAACTCCTGCTCGGCCTCCTTGCGGCTGTCGCTCTCCCGCACCGTGCGGTCGTACTCCGGGCCGAAGCGGTCGCGCAGACGGCGGCGCCGGTTCTGCTGGGACATGAGGAAACCGACAGCCAGGATCGCCAGTACCGCGATTATGACGACGGCCACCCATGCAACAGTGCTCATCTCTGCCTCCAGGGTGTGTGCGTTGTAGCTCCGCACTGCCCGGGAAAGCGGCCTTCACGCCTTGCGTAATCGGCGATTTCCCGGGTAGAGGCGGGCCTACCAGCAGAGGAGGTACGCCATGGGCTTCGGAGCCAGCCTCGCCTTCCTGGCGGTGGGCGCCGTTCTGGCCTTCGCCGTCAAATGGGACGTGCCGGGCATCGACCTGCAGATGATCGGCTGGATCCTCATGGGCGTCGGCGTCGCGGGGGCGCTGCTCACCGGGCTCTACACCCGTCGCCCGCACGCCGAGGACGTCGTCGAAACCGTCGAGACCGTCGAGCCGGACACCCTGTTCACCGTCGACCCGGCGGCCGAGACGCACGTCCACACCCCGGGGGCCGAGCCGCACACCGTCGTCCACCCGGGCGAGCGCCACGTGCGGGTCACGGAGGAGACCACGTCGCAGCACCGCGACGGCGTATAGGCCCCCGATGTGACGGTCACAGCGCGTCGAGCCTGACATCCCGCATCTCGACCGGCCCCGGACCGCGCAGCGTGGCCCCGAACAGGAGGAACACCGCGTCGTCCGGCACGTCGGCCTCGATCTCCGCCGGCTCCCATTCCCCTCCGGGAGCCGGCGGTCGGATGTGCCGCCCGCCAGGCCCGGCCGCTCCCGGCTCCGCACGCGTAGTCGTGCCAGTGTGCCCCGCTCGTGTCGTGGAGGAAGCTGCCGCGCAGGTCCCAGGACCGGGACGGGCCATCGGCCGGTGCCTGCGTACGAGCTCGTGGAACGCGGCCGCGTCGCCGGACCGGGCGCGAGTGACCAGCTCGCCGTCTGTGGGGTTCACATCTGGGTAGTGGCCTCCGGCGGGCTTCCGGTTACGCCGGCTTCCTCATCAATCGCCGTACGGGCCGCCGCGAGCATCGCCGCGACGTGTGACCGTTCCCCGGCGGGGACCTCCCGGAAGCCGTGCTCGGGGTCGTAGGCGATGTCGAGATCGTTGTCGACCAGCCGGGACGCCCAGCGCAGGGCCGTGTTCACCTTCTCCTTGGGTACGGACCTGCCCTGGGCGACGGACGAGAGGTTGCGGAGGTTGGTGGCCGGCCCGCTCTGGTTGTGTTCGCGCCTGATCTTCCAGGGCAGGGCGCCGCTGTGGTCGGTCATGGGCTTGGACAGACCGGCCGCCCGCTTGGCCTGGAGCACTCCAGACTCCGTCACGCCGAAGTGCTCGGCGAGCCGGGCGTTCGACCACCCCTCGGCGACGAGACGGCCGAGCTCTTCGTGGTCGATGCGAGGCTTCCTACCCATGATCCAAAGCCTAGGCCGCGGCAGGTCCCTGCTGTACGCACGTGGCCGGAAACTGCGCTAAGGTTGGGGAGTCGCCAGGGAGACCTGGCACCGGGACGTAGCGCAGTTTGGCAGCGCACTTGACTGGGGGTCAAGGGGTCGTGGGTTCAAATCCCGCCGTCCCGACACTGTTCTAGCAGGTCAGAGGCCTGATCACTCTCCAAGTGATCAGGCTTTTTTGTTGTCTGACCGTCGTTTGACCGTGAAGCTGAACGTGCCGACCGCTCCCGACCGGTGCCCCTCAATACCGGAGCTGACCAGCGGATCCACGGTCAACGAGAGTACTCCTGGTGGCTGTGTTCAAATGAACTTCCTCGCCGTCCCAGGAAGCTGTCCGTTTTGCCGGGATTTGGCGGTGGGAGTCTAAAGCTCCCCGCGTGTGCGCTCACGCTTCCGCTCACACCGCGGTGTGCCAGGGAAAGGGCCGCGCAGCGAGCCCAGCTTCCTGTCGTAAACGACGTGAAGAACAACCGTTTGACGGCGGAAGTCGAGGTGACGTCCCCTTCGGCTACTGGTGCGGTGCCGTCCGCGGTCAGCGGGACCACGGTGCCCGAGGGCTTCGTCTACATGGTGGCCGCCTCGGCCGCCGCAACCGCGGCGGGCTCCGCCGTCGGTGACTTCTCCGCCTCGAGTCTGAGCCCGTCGGGCAGTTGGCAGGTGGGGGCGTCGGGTGGTGCCTTCACTTACAGGTATCCGATCATTGCGCCGCCGGCGCCGTCTGGTCCCGGGCCGGATCTCGCGCTGGAGTATTCATCGGCCACGGTAGACGCGCTGACCGCGGTGACGAACAACCAGTCCGGTGTGGCCGGCATGGGTTGGGACATCAATCCGGGATTCATCGAGCAGTCGTTCGTGTCATGCGAGGAGTACGCGAACGAGGGTCTCGGCGGCGGCAATCCCTACCAGCGGGGCTGGGACGACCGATGCTGGGAGTCTCCGTATTCCGATCCCTCCGCCTCGAAGCTGACACTGTCCGTGGGCGGGCGGTCCTCCGACATCGTGAAGGATTCGACAGGAACGTGGCGGACGGTCGACGACTTCGGCTGGAAGATCGAGAAGATTTCCTCCGGGGGTCAGGCCGGTCAGCCCTGGTGGCGCATCACGACGCAGAGCGGGACCGTCTACCGGTTCGGCTATCACCGGGACTCTTCCTGGCAGGTGCCCTATATCGGTGACAACGCCGGCGAGCCGTGCCACGACAAGTACCCGACGTCGAGCAGCGACGACGCAGTAACGGCTCTGTGTGTCGCGCCCTGGCGCTGGGAACTGGACGAGGAGATCGACCCCAAGGGCAACGTGATCGACTACTCCTACAACGTCGAGAACGATTTCTACTGCACGCTCGCCCTGCCGTACGACGACAGTTGCAACCCCGAGTACGACCGCGCCGGCAACCTGGCGACGGTCACCTACGGCTCCAACGTGAACGTCCCCGGATCGACGGCGACGGACCGGATCGTGTTCGACACCGCTCCGCGAGCGGAGGCGGAGGGAGACCCGAACGACGCGCCCGTGTGCGACAGGGACCCTTCCGAGTGCTGGTTCAACACCGGACCGACGTTCTACACCGGCGTCAAGCTGACCTCGATCCGAACCCAGACGGGGGACGCCGGGGCGTCCAGTTGGGAGGACGTCTCCCAATGGGATCTGTCCTACCAGTGGATGTCGGACTTCCTGGGTGAATACCCGATGCTGTGGCTGAACTCCATCCAGAGGACCGGCATGGCGGGTGGTGGCGCTTCGATCACGCTGCCGCCGACGACCTTCGACGGATACGCGGCCGACAACTCCACGGACGGCGGTTTCCCGGTCGAATTTCCCCGGATCGGTGCGGTCAACAACGGGATCGGCGGCCGTACGGAGGTCAGCTACGGTCAGGCCAATCCGTGTCCGACCCCGTGGGTCTCGCCGCCTACCACGGGCTGGGACGAGGATCCGTACGACTGCTACTTCGTCACCACAGGCAGCTACATAGGTGACGACGACCAGCTTCATTACACCGGCGAGGTGTACGGCAAGCTGCTGGTCATGCGGGTGACCGACATGGACCTGGTCAGCGGATCACCCGACAAGGTCACCCGATACCAGTACGTGGGCAGTCCTCGCTGGGCGATACCCGACAACCCCTTCGTCCTGCACAACTGGAGGACGCGGGACGACTACACCGAGTTCCGTGGATACGGCGAGGTGCGGACGATCGTAGGGAGCGGCAGTACCCCCGACACATACAGCATCACCTCGGCCAAGTTCTTCCGCGGCATCGCAGGGGACACGGTCACCGACTTCGACGGCGGCCGGTTCAGCGACACGAAGACCATGGAGGGCCAGACTCTGCAGGAGCAGACGTGGCAGGCCACGACGGTGACGGCCCAGTATGCCTGTGAGTACCGCCAGTGGTTGGCCGGCGGAACCTACATCCGAGGCGACCATGTCTCATACGGGAACCGCAACTGGGAGGTCATCTACGAGACGGGCAACGGCGCGCCCGGATCGGCGGGGTCGAGCGGCTGGCTGGACCTGGGCCCCTGCCCGCCCGACCTGCCGATGCCCGGTGGACTGACCGAGAATGACGCCACCCGCTACGAATACGAGGTCACCGACACAGCCACCGGCCCTGGCCCGGTCAATCCCCACATGGTCAAGCAGGTCCGCGAGGTGACCCGGGAGAAGACGACCTCCGGTTGGCGCTACAGCGAGGTCAAGAGCGCGTACAACTCCGACGGCTTGCCGACCAAGGTGAACGATTACGGAGACAGGAGTACGTCCGCCGACAACACCTGCCTCGCCACCTCCTACGCGCGTAACACTGCCACGTGGATGCTCGACGCCGTCGACTCAGAGGAGACCCACGCGGGTGACGACTGCACCGCCGGTCGGCTGCTGAGCCGCTCGGTCACGTTGTACGACGGCGCCACAAGTACCTCGAACAATCTCCCCACCCGCGGCAACGTCACCGAGTCGAGAGACTACGACACCTCCACCACGTACACCACCACCAAGACGACGTTCGACGGGTACGGCCGGCCTCTCACCTCGACCGATCCCGCGGGGAAGACCACCACCACGTCGTATTCGCCGGCCGCCGGCTGGCCTTCGGGCGGCGTGTCGGTCACCAATCCTCTCAGCCAGACCACGACCACGTGGTCCTCGCCGTACGGTGGTCAGCCCGTGGGTGTCCGCGACGCCAACGGGCACGAAGTCAACATCGACTACGACGTCCTGGGCCGGACACTACAGACGTGGACGCCCGTCGCGCCCAAGTCTGGCGGAACGCCGGCTGCCAAGGCCGCGTACATCATCCCCTCCGGTCAGGACGGGGAGGTAACCGGTCCGCCGAGGACGGCGACATCCCATTTGCAGTCGGGTCACGGCACGACGGCGAAGTGGGTGACGACGTATTCCTACTCCGACGGGCTCGGTCGTGTCCGCGAGCAACAGGCGGCATCGCCCGCCGGAGGTCGCGTCGTTCAGGTGACCACCTATGATCCACGCGGGTTCACCGCGGCCGCCTCGGCGCCGGTGTACAACTCCGCGGCACCGGGGTCGGGGCTGCTGAACCCTGTGCTGACGACGCTGCCGCGGTGGTCGAAACCCGTGTACGACGGTCTGGGTCGGGCCACCGCTCAGGTGGACATGTCGGGGGCGAGCGAGCGGCGGCGTACGACGACCAACTACCTGGGGGCGGACAAGCGCGAGGTGATCCCACCTCTTGGCGGCAAGACCGTGTACTACTCCGACATCGACGATCAGGTCATCAAGATCGAGGAGTGGCTGGGTTCGGGAGTCTCCCCGCAGTCCCTGCTGGGGGCCGCGGGGCCGGCGGCGCCGGGGAACACGCTTTCGGCGTCCACGGCTGCCGCCAAGGCCACGGGCCCAGACCAGAGTACGACCACCGGTGCCGCGGCTGACGGCGGTGCCGTAGATGCCGCGGTGGCCAAGGCGGCGAAGGCGGCGCTCAAGACCGCTGCGGAGCAGGGCAAGCGGGTGCAGGTCGACGAGGCGACGACCGAGTCCAGCGTGATGTTCGCCAACCCGGACGGGAAGACATTCACCACGGAGTTCACCGCCGGACCGGTCCGGGTGAAACAGGGCGACACCTGGGTGCCGATCGACACCACGCTGGTGGAGGACGGCGGGGTGCTGCACCCGAAGGCGGCGGCTGCGGATGTCCGTTTCTCCACCGGTGGCACGAGCGCGTTCGCCACAATGACGAGAAGCGACGGCACGGTCTTCGGGGTGCAGTGGCCAACGGCTCTGCCCCGGCCCAGTGTAAAGGGCAACACCGCGACCTACGAGTTGGGAAACGGCACCGAGCTGGTGGTAACCGCTGTACCGACAGGATTCCGCCACGATGTGATCATGCGGCAGCGTCCGACGAAGCCGGTGGAATTCCGCCTGCCGCTGGTCACCACCGGGCTGTCCGCGACGGCGAGCAAGACCGGCCTGACGCTGAAGGACACCAAGGGCAGGGTCGCCGCATCCGCGCCTGCGCCAGTGATGCTGGACGCCGAGGCGGACAAGGGCCGGGTGCCGGTCGCGGGCAGACGCGGGAAGATCGACACCAGCGTCGTCACGGAGAAAGGCCGGCAGGTGCTGGTGCTGCGGCCCGATCCCGCGTTCCTGTCCGACCCGTCCACCGTCTACCCGCTCCGCGTCGACCCCACGACCACCCTTCCACTCAATCAGGACGTGGACCTGTCCAGTGTGTTCGGCGCGGATGACCCGGCCAGTCCCTTCATGCTGGCGGGCACCCAGGTCGGCAGCGGTAGCTCCCGCGTGTATCTGCGCTTCGGCACCTCGTCACTGGCGGGTGCGACGATCAGCAGCGCCAAGCTCGAAGTGATGAACATCGACGCGCCCACGTGTGGCACGTCGGTGGGGGCCGGTATCCAGGTGCGCCGACTGACCGGCAACTGGGACGCGTCAACGCTGACTTGGGCAGGAAAGCCCACCGACACCACCGAGGACGCGGTCACCACGACCAAGGCGTTCCAAGACGGCTGCGGCACCGGGGCGGGGTATCTGGACTGGACCGTCACGGGAATCGTGGCCGACTGGGCCGCCGGCGCGGCCAACTACGGCGTGGCATTGCAGTCGCCATCGGAAACCAACACCAACAACTACCGGGTGTTCGCCTCCTCGGAGGAGACGGATCAGTTCAACAGCCCGCCGAAGCTCACGGTGACCAGCACCAGCGGTTCCGCTTCCGCTCCCGCCGTCGGAGCCCTGTCGGTCACACCGGTGTCGGGGACGGATGTGTCGTCTCTCACGCCGACTCTGCATGCCGGCGTGTCCGACCCGGCGGGCGGCAGCCTGCGCGCCGACTACGAGGTGGAACACGACCCCGCCTATCCGGGCGAGGGCAGCGGGTCAATCTGGACCGGCAGCTCGGCCACGGTCGCCTCCGGCGCCGACGCGACCGCGACGGTCCCGTCGGGCAAGCTGTCCGACGGCTGGCACATCCGCTGGCACGCGCGGGCGACCAACACCGGAGCGGCGACGTCGTCGGCGTGGTCTGCCTGGCAGACCGTGACGATCACGGTGCCGGATCCGGTGGTGGACCAGTTGCAGGTCACCCCGTCCCAGGACGTGGGCGGGGCGAAGACCACCTCCTCACTCACCCCTGTCCTGGCGGCGAGGGCGACCACTGTGGACGGCGCCGCGTCTCGGGTCGAGTTCGAGGTCCAGCACGACCCGGCCGACACCGCGCACGGCACGGGAACGATCTGGACCACCGGCGTGGACGATGTCGCCTCCGGAAGTCAGACGACAGTGACCGTTCCGGCGGGCAAGCTGGCCGACGGATGGAAGGTGCAGTGGCGGGCCCGTTCGGTCGGTACGGGATCCAACACGTCGGCCTGGACGGCCTGGCAGTCGTTGGCCGTCACTCTGCCGGCCGCGACGGTCGGTCAGCTACAGATCACTCCTGCCCATACGGCCGGTCAGCAGACGGTGGTCTCATCCCTGACGCCGCAGCTTCTGGCCGTGGTGACCGACGCCTACGGCGCCCCCCTGCGGGCGGAGTTCGAAGTCGAGCACGATCCTGCCGACACCGCACACGGCACCGGCCAGATCTGGGCCGGCGCGGTCGACGATATGGCCTCGGGCACTCAGGTGGCAGTCACCGTGCCCTCGGGCAAGCTGACCAGTGGCTGGGGTATCCGCTGGCGCGCTCGTGCGGTCAACGCCGCCACCCAGGTCACCTCGGCGTGGTCGGACTGGCAGGACGCGACCGTGGACACCGGGAACATCGCTCCCGATCCGGCTGTCGGCTCTCTGCAGGTGACCCCTTCTCAGGTCATCGACGGGACCACCGTGACGCCTTCGCTGAGGCCGCAACTGCTCGCGCAGGTCACCGACCCTGCCGGGGGCAACCTGCGGGCGGAGTTCGAGCTGGAGCACGACCCGGCCGACACCGCACACGGCACCGGCCAGATCTGGACCACCGGAATCGACAACGTCACATCAGGCACCCAGGCAGCTGCCGCCGTCCCCGACGGCAAGCTCGGCGACGGCTGGCAGGTGCGCTGGCGCGTCAGGGCCGTCACTCCCGCCGGGACGTCGCCGTGGTCGGCATGGCAGCCACTCACGGTCACCGACGGCTCCCAGGTGCCCGTCTTCGGCGCCCTGCGCGCTCAGCCGTCGTCCGGCGGCACGACCACGTCGCTGACCCCGGCGCTGATCGCCACCGTGCGCTCGGACCAAGGCGGCCGGCTCGGGGCGGAGTTCCAGGTCGAACACGATCCCGCCGACACCGCACACGGCACCGGGAGCATCTGGACGACCTCGGTCAACGGCGTCGCCTCCGGCGACCCGGCCGCCGTCACCGTCCCGCCCGCTTCCCTCACCGACGGATGGAAGATCCGCTGGCGTGCCCGCGCCGTCGCCGGCGCCACCGTCTCCGACTGGGCGTCCTGGCAGTACCTCACGGTCAGCAGCGCCCAGCACTACGACACGACCTACGAGTACGACCCCAAGGGACAGCTGGTCAAGCAGACCGACGCCAACGGCAACGTCCGCACCTTCACCTACGACCTGCTCGGCCGCCGCATCGCCTCCCATGACCCTGACGCGGGTGATTCACAGCAGGCGTACGACAGCGCCGGCCGACTCCAGTGGTCAACTAACGGCAAGGGCCAGAAGGTCTCCTACGCCTACGACGACCTCGGCAGGAAGACCGCCGTGTGGTCCGGAGAGGCCGGGACCGGCACCAAGCTCGCTGAATGGGCCTACGACACGGTGGCCAAGGGGCAGCTGACCTCGGCGACCCGATTCTCCGGAGGCAACGCCTACACCGAGACGGTGACCGGCTATGACGCGATGAACCGCCCGACCGGTTCGATGCTGACCATTCCCTCCGCGGAGGGGGCGCTGGCCGGCACCTATACCTTCACTACGGGTTACGCCGTTTCCGGTGCGGTGGCCAGCACGAGCATGCCGGCTGCGGGTGGCTTTCCGGCGGAGACGCTCAGCTTCGCCTACACCGATCTGGGCCTGCCTCAGTCGATGTCGTCTGATCTCGGCGGGGGGTTCGTTTACGTCGGGTCCACAGGCTACCGGGGAACGGGCGAGCTGGCGCAGCGTTCCTACGGCGGCGCGGGCTCAATCAAGCGGACGCTGGGCTGGGATGACACCAGGGGGTATCTGACCAATGTCACCACGACGACCAGGGCTGATACCGCTGCTCCCGTGGTGAGCCAGGATGACTGGTATTCCTATGACATCTCCGGGGAGATCACGGGGATCCTGGACGCGGTATCGGCGGGTGGGAGCAGTCCTGGGCAGTCGGAGTGTTTCGTCTACGACGGTCTGCATCGGCTGTCGCAGGCGTGGACGACCACTGCGTCGGCCTGCGGAACGGACATGGGGTCGGCCGATCAGCAGGGTGTCACCCCTTACGCCCAGTCTTACTCCTATGACGCGGTGGGTAGCCTGACCTCGCTGTCCGATCACGGGCAGACCGCGACCTACACCTATCCCGCCCCCGGGAGCAATGCGACGCGTCCGGACGCGGTCACCTCGATCACCCGTCCCGCCCTCACCGACACCTACTCCTACGACGATGCGGGCCAGCTGACCGCCCGGCAGGCCGGAGGCACGAGCGGCGACCTGCAGTGGAATGAACTCGGCCAACTGGAACAGGCCACCGTGGGCGGCGCCGGCACCACCATGGTCTACGACGCCGACGGCGACCGCCTGATCCGCCGCGATCCGGCCGGGACGGTGCTCTACCTCGGCTCGATGGAGCTGAAACTGTCCGGCGGCACGGTAACGGCCACCCGCTACTACACCGACGCCGGCGGCGCCACCGTCGCCATGCGAACCCCGAGCGGGCTCACCTGGCTCGCCTCCGCCCTGCAGGGGTCACAGCAACTGGCCGTCAACGACGCGACCGGGCAGGTCAGCCGCCAGCGGTACCTGCCCTATGGTCAGCGTCGCGGCACCGACGCGCTGCCCTTCACCGACCGCGGCTTCCTCGGCAAGACCGAAGACGACTCCACCGGCCTGGACTCTCTCGGCGCCCGCTACTACGACCCGTCCATCGCCAGGTTCGTCTCCACCGACCCGCTGCTCGTCCTGAGCGACCCGCAACTGGCCAACCCCTACAGCTACGCCGCCGACAACCCCATCGGGATGTCCGACCCCACCGGCATGATCCCCGAGGACTACGCGTACAGCCAAAACGGCGGCCGAGCCGGATGGGAAGAAGACAAACAAGCCGCCAAACACCACCGCCACATCAAGCAACACGACAATCATCCGCCTGCCGTCCAGGGTCACGAATTCGGCTACTGCAACGCCACCTGTAAGCAGAACGTCAAGAAGCGGCAGGACCAGGAAAAAGCGTTAGCCGAAGCGAAGAAGGCGGCTGCGAAAAACCGGTACGGACCGCAGCCCAAGCCCTACACACCACCGCCCGCCCTGCCACCGGCCGTGGACTACTTCGGCGGCTTCTTCGCCGGGTTCAACGGCACACCGAACATCGCCTGCTGGGACGGGAAATGGTGCCAGTGGCAAACCCCCACCGGAGGAGCGCTCTCCCCAGTCCTGAGCACATCCGACCCGGCTATCAACCATCCCCCCGGAGGCTCCTCCGCCTGGAGCATAGGGGCAGATACCAGCGCCAACGTAGGGGCGTTCTTCATCGGCGGTCCTGGCGCGGCAACCGAAGGCTGCGCCAACAGCTTCACCGCCGGCACTCCCGTACTGATGGCCGACCACTCCCACAAAGCCATCGAAAACATCCACCCCGGAGACCACGTCCTCGCCACCGACCCCACAACAGGCACAACCACCCCCGAAACCGTCGAAGCAACGAAATCCGGCACCAACTACACGAACCTCATCCAAATCACGCTCCACACCGACACCAGCAACAAACAGCAAACCAGCGGCAAACACCGGCGCACCGCCTCCGGCGCCACCATCACCGCCACCGAACATCACCTCTTCTGGGACGCTACCCACCACACGTGGCTCCGCGCTGACCAACTCACCACCGCCAACGCCCTCCGTCGTCCCAACGGCACAACCACCCACATCCGCACAATCACCTCCCACGCCGGACACCCAACTGTCTACGACCTCACAATCGCCGACTATCACACGTACTATGTGCTCGCAGGCAGTACGCCGATCCTGGTCCATAACAGTGGGCCATTCTGTGGCAGGCCAATTGGTGGAAGAAACGGTGACGAGCTCGGTGCGCAGGATTTCCACGGTCAGGAATACACGCTTGACGAGATGGTGGAATTCGTGAACGGGCACACGGGTGACGGGAATCCGGCCATGGGACGCCCATCTAGGGCTCAGATCGAAACCGCCTTGCGTCAGGCCGGCCCAGTTCGAATCGGTGAGCAAAATGCCGCGCAGTTCGACCACAATGGCGTTAGGGTCATCATCAATTATGATCTACCATGGAAGAGTACTTCGTACTTTCCTGGATCGCTTGGAAGGTAGGGGTTGTTTTGACTTCTCCCGAAGACTCCTGGATTTCTCAGCGTCTTTCGCCTGATGATCTGCGCGCCATGGGAGCTGTGGTTGCTCAACTCTCTGACCAGCAAAGCATCAGCCTTCTTGAACTGCTGTTTTCTTGGCAGGCGCACGTGCATAAATTTGAGGCTGATTTGTCTCTGCCTAAGTCTGACCGATCCGCATGGGGTGCATACGATCTGATCGCTGCCCTGATTCTTCGCGATCACATTAGCGAAGGATTAGATGGTCTGGATGCTCACGTAAGGGCAAGGGTAGAAGCAGTGCTCGCGGAGATTGATAATAAATTCATCTCTTATACAGAGCCTGATGATCTTCTTCGGGTCGAAAAGATCGACGCCCGCCCGGATCGTCGGCGCGAATGGTGGTGGAAGCGAATTCCATCGGTGGGTCCGGCGCGCGATGAGGTCATTCTCTATAGCGGGATCAGATAGCCGTCGCGCGAGCTTCTCGTTTTGGTGAAGCTTTATCTGATCTATGGTTGATCGTTATCTCGGGACGTGGTTGACGGCTACGTTGACGGCTACGCGCTGTGCGGTCTTCTTCCTGACGGCTATGGGTTGGTGTCGTCGAGGGCGGTATTTATGCGGTCGATGGCGTCGCGTTGGAGGCGGAGCCTGACGTGGGTGTAGATGTCGGCGGTGATGGAGATGTGAGCATGGCCGAGGAGTTCTTTGATGACGATCAGGTCGACGCCTTGATCCAGGAGTAGTGAGGCGCAGGAATGTCTGAGAGAGCGTTTGATCCTGTTCAATCCAGGTTTCTCCCGATTCGACTGGTTGATCGAATGTCGCTTTTGGCGGGTTTCACGCGATCTGCTGGCCGTCGGGGGCAATCACCTGGGCGATCAGGGGCCGTTCTGTGGCAGAAAATCCTGTCTCATCCCAAGATGTGGCGGTCTGTGGCTTACCTGCTGGTGACGGACACCGCACAGGTCTGGGCGGTCGTCATCTCACGCGATACGCCCAAGGCACGACCGAACAGCGACCGTACCCCAGCGACCTGTCCGACGCCCGCTGGAAGCTAGTCGAACCCGTACTGACCGCCTGGCACGCCGAACGCCGGGGCAGGGGCCTGGACATCGGTCGCCCTCCCCAGCACGACCTGCGCGCCATCTTCAACGCCATCCTGTACGTCGACCGCACCGGCATCCCCTGGCGCTACCTCCCGCACGACTACCCGCCCTGGGCCACCGTGTACAGCTACTTCGCCCACTGGCAGAAAGACGGCGTATTCACCCAGCTCAGCGGCATGCTACGACGATTAGTCAGCACGGCCAAAGGCCGTGACCCCGAGCCGACCGCCTGCGTCATCGACGCCCAGAGCGTCAAGACCTCGACCAACGTCCCCGCCGCCACCCAGGGCATCGACGCGGGCAAGAAGATCGTCGGACGCAAGCGCAGCATCGTCACCGACACCCTCGGCCTGCTGCTCGCGGTACTGGTCACCGCAGCCAGCGTCTCCGACGGCGCCGCCGGCCGCACCCTGCTCGCCCAGGTCGCCGCCGCCCACCCCACGATCACCAAGACCTGGGCCGACAGCGCCTACAGCACCAGCGTCATCGAACACAGCGCCACCCTCGGCATCGACCTGGAAGTCGTCCGCAAAGACCCCGCCACCAGGGGATTCACTCCTCTGCCACGCCGCTGGACGGTAGAGCGCACCTTCGGCTGGCTGATGCTCCACCGCCGCCTGGTCCGCGACTACGAAGCCCTGCCCACCCGCTCCGAAGCCATGGTCCACCTCGCCATGATCGACCTCATGGCCCGCCGACTCACCGACGAATCCACCCCCACCTGGCGGGGCGCATAATCCGAAGCAAACGGAACCTATGGGATCAAACGCCCTCTTAGGAACTATTGATCCACAGGTCTTGACGATTGCTCTGCTGCCTGGTCGGGCTGCACCTTGATCTCAAGTGTGGTTGAGGTTGCATGCTTGGATTCCCTGTCAGTGAACGGTTAGGGGTGGTCGGTGTGCGGGTGGTTCAGGCGCTGAGGTTCGGGGATCCGGAGGTGCTGGTGCCCGGTGAGGCGCCGGATCCGGTGGCTGGGGCGGGCCAGGTCGTGGTCGATGTGGCGGTCGCGGGCATGACGTTCGTCGAGACGCAGATCCGGCGTGGCGTCGACAAGTGGCATGCCAGGCCGTCGTTGCCATACGTGCCGGGCGGTCTGGTGGCCGGTCGTGTGAGCTCGGTCGGGGCGCGGGTGGATCCGGCTTGGATTGGGCGCCGGGTCATCGCCGGGACTGGAGAGACCGGCGGGTTCGCCGAGCGTGCCGTAGCCAAGGTCGAGGAACTGTTTCCGGTGCCGGACGGACTGGGCCTGCCGGAGGCCATCGCCCTGCACAGCGACGGCAGCACCGCGCAGGGCCTCACCGAGAGAGCGGGCATCGGCCCCGGTGATTGGGTGCTGGTCGAAGCGGCGGCCGGCGGCGTCGGCAGCCTGCTGGTGCAGCTCGCCCGTTCGGTCGGCGCTCGGGTCGTGGGAGCTGCCCGCGGAACGCGCAAGCTCGACCTGCTCCGGGAACTGGGCGCCGATGCCGTGGTGGACTACTCGGAGCCGACCTGGACCAGGCGGGTACTCGAAGCGACCGATGGTGCGGGACCGGACGTGGTGTTCGACGGCGTCGGCGGACAGATAGGGCGGGCCGCATTCGAGGTGACAGCTCGCGGTGGCCGGTTCTCGGTGCACGGAGCCTCCAGCGGCGAGGTCACGCTCATCGACTCTGCGGAAGCCCGATCCAAGGGGGTGGAGGTGATCGGCATCGAGCAGCTCTTCGATTTTGGGCCGAACGTGGCGCGGTGGGCGGAGCAGATGATGTCGAAGGCCGCCGCCGGGCTCGTCCGGCCGGTGATCGGGCAGACCTTCCCGTTGGAACGCGCTGCCGAGGCGCACGCCGCGATCGAGAATCGCACCGCCGTAGGGAAGACCCTGCTGCTCGTCTAACGGGCCCCGTGCCAGAAGCATCTTCTCAACAAGCGGATCCTCATCCGTGGCGTTGCGGCCCGATGTGCAACTCCTGCGAATAGTGCGGGATGCGGGGGCTAACGCCCAGGCCATGACCAGTTGGGTGTGCCGCTTCCGGAATATCCGGCCAGCAGTAGGGTTCGGCACCGTGACGCCGACGGGGTAGAGGCTGAAGGCCGGCCCGGGGTGGTGGCGCCAGTCGCGATCCCAGACCTCGATCTGCTCGCGGAGCCGGCGAGCAAGCTTCGCGCCGTCGGGGCCGTGTCCGTGTACCCCGAGCTCGTTGTGCTCCGCCGCGGTCGCATGTGGCTGGGCGTCGCGCAGGGTGAGGTAGGCGAAGCTGTCGCGGGTGATGAGAGCCGGGCAGTGCCAGCGCAGGGCGGTCTGGACGAGATCGCGGTCGCGGTCCGGGTCCTGCCAGATCATGCCGAACCTGTCCTCGACCGTGGCCAGCCAGAGGTTGAGGGTGTCGAACGGCTCCCGTCTGCCGACCTCGACGCCGGTCCACAGCTCGGTGCGAGGTTCGACCAGTGCCCGGCCGAGCGCGTCGGCGTCGAGTCCGGGGCTGTCTTCGGTCGTCAGCTTGACCGCTCCGCCGGCGAGGACGGCTTCCTGGTCCTCGTACGCCCCGGCCCCCTGCATGGGGATGAACCCGCACACCGTGGGGTCCAGGCCCCGGAACCGGCGTCTGGCCCGACGATTTCGGCGATGAGCGCGGCGTTGTAGCCGCCAGAGCCGATCTCCAGGACCCGTGCCCCGCGGGTCAGCCGGGCACCCTCCAGCATCTCGGCTTGCAGCCAGGGCGCGCTGATGGAACTGGTCGCCTTGCCGTCGGCGTCGCGTTTGGTGACGACGACATCCCAGACGGAGTAGGCGGCGTCGAGCGGTGCCTCGGGCGCGAACCTTTCCCTGGGGACCTTCGCGACAGCCTCGGCGACCTCGGGAGAGCGGATCGAGCCCCGCTCCTTCAGCGCGGTGACCAGGTCGGCACGCAGGCGATCGGCGGACTCCGGTGAACGAGCGGCGGCGAACACTCGCTCGACGTTAGCGAAAGACCCGTCTATCCAGCGCGATTTCGCTGAACACCGCTAGCTTGGGCCGGGTCAAAACGAAGGAAGCACGTCATGACGAGGTCCCTCGCTCATCCCGCGGCCGTCCGTGTTGAGGTCGTCGGCACGTCGCCGGCCCTTCGCCAGTCGGGCTTGCCCGCCAGCAGCGCCGCTCTCAGTACAGTGGCGGGGTGTCGGGTGAGCAGGTGAGCGCGCGGGTGGACGTCTGGATCTGGTCGGTACGGCTGACCAGGACTCGTTCGGTCGCGTCCGACGCCTGCCGGGGCGGTCACGTCCGGGTCAACGGCGTGCGGGTCAAGCCCGCCCACGTCGTCCGGGTCGGTGATGAGGTCCGTCTGCGGCACGAGGGGCGCGAACGCATCGTGGTCGTCTCCCGCGTCATCACCAAGCGCGTCGGCGGCGCCGTGGCCGCCGAGTGCTACGTAGACAAGAGCCCTCCGCCCCCTCCGCGCGAGGAGGCCGTGATGGTGGCCGTTCGGGCTCGTGGCGCGGGACGTCCCACCAAACGCGAGCGCCGTAGCATCGACAAGCTGCTCGGGCGCCCAGTGGTGGAGGGGCGAGACCGCCGGGCACGCCCGGACTGAACGGACATGCCGCATCGAATGGGTGAGGAGTTCTCTCGTCACCCACCTCAGCGGCGCTGTTCTCCGCCGGTCTTCCGGCACCCGTCCGGACGGCTTTGGAGACCGTAGCGGCCGTTGCAACATCCCGACCTGGGGAAGTGGGATGGGCGGCCAAGATCGGCCGTTCCACCGCCTATGCGGCGCTCGCACCACGCGGACGGCCGTCGAGAAACTGGTCGAAAACGATTCCCGAATACATCAGTGGCGTGTCCACGGGCGGTCGCCAGGTGACGCGATGGTCGGCGCGGGTGTCGAGAGCCGGGGCCGCCACGCACCGGAGGACGGCGGGATCCGCCAAACGCTCGGATTTGAGCCGACCGCCGACTTCGGCCGAGGCCTGACCGAAACCGTCGCCGGGTGCCGCGCCAGTCCCCACTGGTGGACGCGGGCCTCGGGCCAACGAGACCGGTCACCCGGCCCGGCACGACGATGCGGTGGTCCCGTCGCAGGCCACCTCCAGTGATCGCCCGCTCCGATGGTCGAAAAGTTTCGGAAACTCTGTTGGTTGATTTTGGGTGGTAAGGAAGGCGGCTCTCGCGTCCAATGCCTCTGGTGCCGAGCTTCCCGTGAACTTACGAGCGGGTTCTGACCCCTTGACGTACCACAGGCGCGTTTCTATGGTCGCATTACTTTCGTAATGTCACAGAAACTTTCGGACGTGCCTGATCGCACCACCGGTCACCCCGGTTCCCCCAACCCGAGGAGTTTCCCTTGCATCGTCCCAAACTGGCCATCGGCCTCGTGAGCGTGGCCCTGCTGAGCGGGGTGGCTCTCGTCGGCTCGGCCTCGGCCGAAGCCGGTCCCGCCGCCACACCGGCCCAGGCCGGACCCGTCCCCGCACCGCCCCAGGACCGGCCCGCCGCGGACTCGCTGCGCGCCCTCGGCGACCGGGTCGGACTGCGTATCGGCACCGCTGTGAACATGGACGAACTCGGCAGCAACGCCGACTACACGCGGATCACCGCCGAACAGTTCTCCAGCGTCACTCCCGAGAACGTCATGAAGTGGCAGCTGGTGGAGCCCACCCGCGGCACGTACGACTGGGCTGCCGCCGACCGGCTGGTCGAATTCGCGAAGAAGAACAAGCAGCTGGTCCGCGGGCACACACTGGTGTGGCACAGCCAGCTGCCCACCTGGCTCTCCTCCGACGGCTACACCACCACGCTGTCGAACGACGAGCTGAAGGCCCTGCTCAAGAAGCACATCCAGGACCAGGTGAAGCACTTCAAGGGCGACATCTGGCAGTGGGACGTGGTCAACGAGGCGTTCGACGACGACGGGAAGCCCCGCGAGACCGTCTGGTACAAGGCGTGGGGCGGCCTCGGCTACATCGCCGACGCCTTCCGGTGGGCGCACGAGGCCGACCCCAAGGCCCTGCTGTTCTACAACGACTACAACCTCGAGTTCACCGGGCCGAAGAGCAACGCGGTGTACGACTTCGTCAAGACTCTTAAGGCCCAGCGCGTGCCCATCGACGGCGTCGGCTTCCAGGGCCACCTGGACACCCAGTACGGCTTCCCGGACCTGCAGAACAACCTGCAGCGCTTCGCGGACCTCGGCCTTAAGGTGGCCGAGACCGAGGTGGACGTCCGCACGTTCACCGAGGCCGCGCCGAACGTGAACACCCCGACCGACCCGCTGGCCTCCTACGCCCAGGAGAGCTACTGGTCCCGCGCCATGAAGGCATGCCTGGCGGTGCGCGAGTGCATCTCGTTCACCCCGTGGGGGTTCGGCGACACCTACTCCTGGATCCCCGGATGGTTCGACGACCCGCAGGAGGGCGCGGCCCTGCTGTATGACGGGAACCTGCAGCCCAAGTCGCAGTACTACGTGCTCCAGCAGGACCTGGCACTCGCCGCGGGCGCGCCGCACCGGCCCGGCCCGGGCGGGGGTCGCCACTGACCGTGCCGGCAGGGGCGGGGCCGCACTCCACGAGGCGGCCCGTTCGCCGGACTCGGCCGTATGACGTGTGGCGGCGTCATCTCCACAGAGATGCGCCGCCAGGCGTGACGCCTGGCGGATGGCCAAGCCGCCTACGGCGCCAAGCACGGCAAGGCGGTGGCCAAGGTCGGTCAACGCACCCACCTCGTCGTCCTGGTCCGCGCCGGGGCTACGTGCATCGACGGCGAACTCGTCGAACGCCAGACGATCAGCCCTCACCGGCAGCTGCTCGCACACTCGTGCTCCACAGGTCTTGACGATTGCTCCGGTTCATCGTCTGGCTGATCGCCACGCTCGAGACCTAAGCTGGGCGACGTGCTGGCCATGGTGACAGGAAGCGCGGCCCCCGCCCTTTGTGACATGGACTGAAGTTGGGCGCTCTCTTTCTGGCGCTGACTTCGGTTATCACGTTCGTTTTTCGCGACCTGAAGGTCTTCACCCGGACCTTCGATGAGGTGGTCGCGCCGCTCGTGGACAAGGCCGTCAACCCTGGCGAGCGACAACATGTCCGCGAAGCGCTGCGGGCCACGTCGCTCAAGGTCGGTTTTCTCCTGTCGATGTACGCCATGATGGTCAGGAAACCGGGCCGCCCCGATCTCTTCGTCCTCGGCGGCGCCATCGCGCGGCTCTACGACGACCTCATGGACCATTCCGACCGGCCCGACCTCGATGGCGGACTCGATGCGCTCTTCAGCGGAGGCCCCTTCACTCCCCTGACCGAGTTCGATGTCCTGCTCCACGAGCTTCACCAATCACTGGCTCTACGCCTCGACCTGCCCGAGGACGCTCTGCCGCACGTGACGCTCAGAGCGCTGCACGGCTACCAGAAGTCGTCTCACCAACAGAAGGACCCCGCTATCCGCGAGGGCCTGCTTTGGGAGATCACCCGTGGAAAGGGCGCTACGGCCAATCTGCTCCTGCACGCGTTGGTGCATCCGTATATGACTGCCCGCGAACAGGACGTCCTCAAGGATCTCGGTGTGACCCTGCAGGTGCTCGACGACTACTTCGACCGCGACATCGACCGCGCCGCCGGAATCACGACCCCCGCGACCCGGGGAGGGTCACGCCTTCCGGACGTGCGCCGCCGTCTTCGCACCACCCGTGCGGCACTGCACGACCTGTACAGCCGGCCGGGTAGCCGGCCCTACACCGGCGCGCTATACGCCATGCTGGCCTGGGCCTACCTCTCCCGGTTGCCTCACCCGAGGCGCCCGGCACGCAGGTCATCGGCCCGGACGCCGCTGCTGGTCTTCGCCCGGCGCGGAAACGGGGTCATCAACCTTTCTCCCCACGAATCGGGTCCCCGGTGCGCCGATTGATCATCACCCTTTTATGGCTCCTGCTCGCCGCCGGCGTCGTTGTGGGCGCCGTCGCTCTGCTGCTCGGCAAGGACGTCGAGCCCGCCGTGGCACTGGTCTCAGCTGCCGTTTCGGCCATCGCGCTGCTGGTCTCTCTGCGTACTCCCAGCCCGGCCCGGGGGAGCGCAGCCGAACGTGCCGAGAAGCTACGCGTCAAAGTGCGTGCGCAGGCGACCCGTGAATCGGCCACGCGCGGCATCTGGGAAGGCCAGCCCATGGTGATCCGCTGGCGGGCGACCGGTCTCCGGGCCGCCGGTGGCCTGGCCGTCGAGCTACCCGCCGCGGGTGACTCCGGCGAGCTCATTACCGGCTTCACACGCAGCCGCGTGCCCAAACGACTGGTGGTCACGGGAGAACCAGGATCGGGGAAAACCGGCTTCGCGCTGCTTCTCACACTCGTGATGACCGAGCCGGCGGCAGCGGTGCCGGTGCCGGTCACGCTACCGCTTTCCTCGTGGTTGCCGGAGGAGACCCTGCACGCGTGGATCAACCGCCGTCTTCTGCTGGACTACGGCTTTCTCGACGACGGCGGGAACGGCTCCCGAGGCGGGCCGTCGCCGACGGTGATCGAGCTGTTCGAGCGTGGCCTGCTGCTTCCGATCTTCGATGGCCTCGACGAACTCGCGGAAGAGCGCCGGGCGCCCGTCCTGGCGACCCTGAACTCCGACCTGTGGAGCCGTTCGTTCGTCATCACCAGCCGGATCGGGCAGTTCACCCCGGACCTGGCACGCCTCATAGATGGGGCGTTGGTCACCACGCTGCAGCCGCTGGACGCCAACGCGGCCGCCCGCTACCTGATCGACCGCGACGGAGGCGAGGCCCTCGCACCGCTTCTCGCCGAGCTGACCACCCGTCCCGACGGAGAGGTGGCCGCCGCGCTCAGCACCCCGCTCATGCTTTTTCTGACTCTCACGCAGTACCGGAACAACCACCCGCTACCTGCCGACCTACTCGCCGACGGTAGCCGCCTCCGCATCGAGCGCCACCTGGTCAGCGCGTTCATCCCCGCCGTGCTGACCGGTCCAGGGGCGGACCCGTCTACGTGGAGACCGGCCGTCGCGCAGACCACGCTGCGATTCCTCAGCGAGTACCTCCGCAACTCGGGCTCCGGTGATCTGGCGTGGTGGGAGATGCACCGCGCTGTCCGCACGCGCGCCTTCTTCCCGATCGTTCGCGTCATCGGCGGGGGTGTGGGCTCTGCGGTCCTGGGTGCGATCTTGTTCGGGCTGTTCGGTCTGCTCCAGGTCGGGCTCGCGCTCGGGTTCGCCGTAGGATCAACGGCCGGACTCGTGCTTACTCTCCTCGGCCCCGACGCCCCACGTCAGTCGGCCCCGAGCATCCGCGACAAGAAGAATCCCCGGCGCGCGCTCTATCGCAGTATCGGTTTCGGCTTGGTCGGCGCCGTCATGGGCGGAATCGACAGCGCCCTCTTGTTCGACGGCATGTCGTACGTCGTGGCCCACGCTCTCATCTTCGGACTGACCTTCGGTATAGCCCGTTCACTGCACGAGGAGGCCATTCCCAAGGAAGCCGGCACCCCAGAGGGTTTTCTCAACAACGACCGGAAGGCGACGGCCTACAGTTGGGGGCTCGGAGCGCTGGCGGGAGCCCTCGTGGGCGGGATCGACGGCGCGTTCCTGGGCACCAGGTTGTCCCACAGCCTGAAGGAGGCACTCCAGACCCATCAGGCGTGGGGCCTCGGCCTCCCAACCTGGCAGCAGGCCATGCTTGGTGCCTTCGTCAGCGCCCTGGCGGCCGGTGGCGGCCTTGGCCTGATGTCCCAGGCGTCCAGCGCATCCGCCCGCTTCGCGTCCGCCCGCCTGTGGTTCGCCTTTCGTGGCCGCGCCCCTCTGCGCCTCATGCCCTTTCTGGAGTACGCCTACGACCTTGGCATTTTGCGCCGATCCGGCCCGTACTACCAGTTCAGGCATCAAATCATCAGCGATCATCTTCTGGCCGCCACTCCTGAACGGGCCAGCGGTCCTACACGCGATGCGGAGCTGTCGAAATAGCCGGTGCCAAGGGCGGAGAAGGCCATGCTGTGGCTGCGAATGGGTCGATCTTGGTGGTGTCGCCGATGAGTTCGGCCTCATAGACCACCTCCACCCGCAGGCTTCTCGCACCACGGTGTCCTGGAAGGTCTCGCCTTTGATCGCGTAACCCGTCCCGTCGGTAGTCCCCACTGACGGCCAGCCGGTGCTCCGGAGAACGCCGTGCGACTCACCCGTGTCCGATCAGGCACCGCGCGCAACGAGATTGGTCTTCTCCGCGGCGTGTCCTCATCCGGCCCACGGATGGCCGACCGGTCATGCTCCGTGGCCCAGCAGCGGCGGGCCGTACCGCTTCCGCGCCCACCGTCACGTCACGACTCCCGAACGGGTCGGTTGCCGCCGGTCGGCCGCCGTCGCACGTTCCGGCCTTCGTGGTGAACCGCCGGCTGGACATCCTTGCCATGAACCAGGTGACCACCGCTCTCTTCGAGTGGCTTCCGCACCACGATAACCTCGTCCGCCTCACCTTCCTCAACCCCGAGGCGCGTTACCCGAGGTGGGAGCAGGAGGCCATGTCTGATGTGGCCCATCTGCACGCCGAGGCGGGATCGCTCGGCGGTGACCCTTTCCTGATGGAGATGGTCGAAGAGCTGTCCACGGAAAGCGAGGACTTCGGCCGGCTGTGGGCTCGCCACGACGTACGCGCCAGAAACCAGGAGTTCGTCCACCTGCGTCACCCCGAGGTCGGCGAGATGACCCTCCGACATGAGACGGTGCGCTTCGACAGCGCTCCTGACCCCTGCGTCTTCCTGGGCGAACCGGAGCCCGGCAGCCCGTCCGGAGCGGCGGTCCGGGCGTCTGGCCGAGCGGACCCGCCACCGGCACACCCTGGTCCACGAGTTGCTCGCGCAAGGTCGCGACCCGCGCGCGATCGCCCGCCAGCTGAACTTGGCCCGCAACACTGTCCGCCGCTTCGCCCGCGCGAGCGATCCCGAGACCCTCGACACCGACGAACACCAGCACCTGCGCACGTTGACCGCGGCCTGCCCGGGCCCTGGCCGCGCTCCGCGAGCACGTCCGCGCCTTCGCCCAGATGATGATGCGGCTCACCGGTAACAGCCTGGAGCGGTGGATGAAGCGAGTTCAGGCCAACCGTGGCTCGACGACCGGCAACAGGGTGCTGAGAGCCCTGATGTTATTGCCGAGCGTGGCGCTTGTGCGCGGGCCAGTAACCACGCCGGGTTCTCCTGGACCAGCCGCAGACCAAAGGGTGCGGATCGAGCGCATAGTGTGCGAACGTCCGGCCGTTTCCTCTGACAAGTGCGGGTGTGGCGCTGCCTCGCCAGATTTCGGTGCCCGTACATGCCCTTGCTGAGAGTGGGGCCATACTTCATGCTTTGATCTTGTGCGTCTTGCCTACGCCCTTCGTACATTCAGGTCCGAGCCCACCGACAGAGCAATGCTCAGAACCTGTGGATCGGCTCGGGGGCGTACCCTCCCGAGTGATCGATTCGAAGGTCACTGAGTAGGCCGACGTTGGCGCGTCGGCTGGGAGGGCACGCCCATGCTTACCGTAGTCAA
>NZ_JAFCNB010000019.1 GCF_017896165.1 Microbispora oryzae | reverse complement strand
TGCCCTGGGCGACGGCGGTGGAGACGGCGGCGATCTGGCGGACCTGGGAGGTGAGGTTGTTGGCCATGAAGTTGACGTTGTCGGTGAGGTCCTTCCAGACCCCGGACACGCCGCGGACCTGCGCCTGGCCGCCCAGGCGGCCCTCGGTGCCGACCTCGCGGGCGACACGGGTGACCTCGGACGCGAAGGCGGAGAGCTGGTCCACCATCGTGTTCATGGTGCTCTTCAGTTCGAGGATCTCGCCCTGGGCGTCGACGTCGATCTTCCGGGTGAGGTCGCCGTTGGCCACCGCGGTGGTCACCTGGGCGATGTTCCGCACCTGGTAGGTCAGGTTGTTGGCCATGAAGTTGACGTTGTCGGTGAGGTCCTTCCAGACCCCCGACACACCCTTGACCTCGGCTCGTCCGCCGAGGCGGCCCTCGGTGCCGACCTCGCGGGCGACGCGGGTGACCTCGTCGGCGAAGGCGGAGAGCTGGTCCACCATCGTGTTGAGGGTGTCCTTGAGTTCGAGGATCTCGCCCTGGGCGTCGACGGTGATCTTCTTGGTGAGGTTGCCCTGGGCGACGGCGGTGGAGACGGCGGCGATCTGGCGGACCTGGGAGGTGAGGTTGTTGGCCATGAAGTTGACGTTGTCGGTGAGGTCCTTCCAGACCCCGGACACGCCGCGGACCTGCGCCTGCCCGCCCAGCTGCCCCTCGGTGCCGACCTCGCGGGCGACACGGGTGACCTCCTCCGCGAACGCGGAGAGCTGGTCGACCATGGTGTTGACGGTGTTCTTCAGCTCCAGCATCTCGCCGACCGCGTCGACCGTGACCTTACGGCTGAGGTCGCCCTTCGCCACGGAGGTGGTCACCTCGGCGATGTCGCGCACCTGCGCGGAGACGCGGTCGGACATGGTGTTGACGGCCTCGGTGAGGTCGCGCCAGCTGCCCGACATGCCGCGCAGGTTGGCCCGGCCGCCCAGCTTGCCCTCCGTGCCGAGGTCGCGCGTCACCCGGGTGACCTCGGAGCTGAACAGGGAGAGCTGGTCGACCATCCCGTTGATGGCCTTCCCGAGACGGCGGACCTCGCCCCTTGAGCCGCGGTCCACGTCGATCTTCCGGGACAGGTCGCCCTTGGCCACGGCGTCGATCACGTCGGCCGCTCCGCTGACCGGGGTGACCAGCGCGTCGATGAGGTCGTTCACCGAGCCCACGCTCTCGGCCCACGCGCCCACACCGGGGCCGGGGCTGAGCCGCTCGTCGAAACGTCCTTCCTTGGCGATCTCCCGGCGCACCCGCCCGAGCTCGTTGGCGAGGTGTTCGCGCCGGTCGGCCACCTCGTTCAGCAGTAACCTGATCTCACTGAGCACACCGGGCGGCGCGTGTGACACACGGCGGCGGAAGTCGCCCTCCCGCCAGGTGATGAGCGTCTCAAGGAAGGGAGCCAAGTCGGATTCGGTGTAGACCTGTTCCGTCCCGGCCAGCTCGACGTTGGCGGGCGACATTTAGCCTCTTGCCTCCTTTACCCCTCCGGGGTGACGCGACCCAAGGCAGGACGGCCCGTCCAGCCGTTGGACTCCATGTCAGTCTGTCACGTTCCGTGGAGTGCGGGGCCCCCTTGTTTGACCCTGTGTCAGTCTGAAGTGTGGTAAGCACAATGACGGTGACTAGTACCCCTCGGGCCGTACTCGCGGCGTCCTTCACGCCGGGCGGTACGGCCGTACCCGAAGCGAAGCGGTTCACGCGTGAGGTGATGACCGCGTGGGCCGCCGTGTCCGCGATCGACGCCGCCGAGCGGCTGGCGGGAGAGCTCGCCGAGCAGGTGTCCGGCGAGCCCTTCGAAGTGGTGTGGATCCACAACGGCGAGTCCGTCCAGGTAGAGGTCAGGGAGAAGATCGAGGGGGAGGGCACGACCGGCCCGGCCGACGCCGGCACCTGGGGGGTCACGCTCAGCGCGGACACGCGCACCCGATGGGCGCGGATCGACCTTCCCGGCGGCGAGCCCGTCCCCAGTGACGAGTGGCTCATCGAGGCGGCGAACGGCCCCGGCTGGCTCGGCTTCCTCGCCGACGCGAGCGATCTGCTGGCGGGCACGCTCGACTCCGCGATGGTTCCCGCGATCATCGCGCAGATCGTGGTGCCGCGGCTGGCGAGCTGGTGCGCCGTCTACACCACCGATCACCAGGACTCGGGGCTGCGGCCGGCCTATCTGTGGCACGCCGACGAGACGCAGATCGACGCGTTGCGCGAGCGGCTCGCCGACATCCAGATCCCGCCGGACGGCCCCGCCGTGCTGCACGTGGGCGAGTGGCAGTCTCTCGCGTTCCCCCTGACCGCGCGGGGGCGCCGGCTGGGCGTCATGTGCCTGGGCCGCCGCGACCGGTTCCCCGACGAGGCGCTGCAGATCGCCGAGGACCTCAGCAGGCGGGCGGCGCTCGCGCTGGACAACGCCCGGCTCTACGACCAGCAGGCGGCGGCCAACCGCGCGCTCCAGCGGAGCCTGCTGCCGCCCGACGAGCCGACGACGCCGGGTCTCGACTTCCACGTCATCTACGAGCCGGCCGGCGAGACCAACGAGGTCGGCGGCGACTTCTACGACCTCTTCCCCGTGGGCGAGGGGGTGTGGCGGTTCGCGATCGGCGACGTCTGCGGCACCGGCCCCGAGGCGGCGGCCGTCACCGGCCTGGCCCGCCACGCGCTGCGGCTGCTCGGCCGGGAGGGTTACGGTGTGGCCGCCGTCGTGGCCCGGCTCAACCAGGCAATCCTGGAGGAGGGCGAGCGCTCCCGCTTTCTGACGCTGCTGCACGGCGAGATCAGGGCCGTGGACGACGGTCTCGACATCAGCCTCGTCTCCGCCGGGCATCCGGAGCCGCTGCGGCTGCGGGCCAGCGGAGCGGTCGACGTGGTCGCCACGCCCCAGCCGCTTCTGGGAGTCTTCACCGAGGTCGACTTCCACGAGGATCGCGTCCGCCTGTCCACCGGCGACGTGCTGCTGGGCGTCACCGACGGGGTGACCGAGCGGCGGTGCGGCGGCCGGCTGCTCGACGACGACGGCGGGCTGGCCGAGCTGCTCGCCGAGTGCGCGGACCTGTCCGCGCGGGCGGTGGCCGAGCGGATCCGCCGGGCCGTGCAGGACTTCGCGCCGGAACCGAGCGCCGACGACCTGGCCATCCTGGTCCTGCGCGCGCCCTGACCCTCGGCGTGTGCAGGCCCCGGGCGGCCGCTCAGGCCCGGCCGGAGATCGCCCGTACGGCGAAGTCGATCGAGGCCGACATCACCTGGATGCGCTCCTCGACGACCCGCGTCCCGTGGCCGCGGTCGCACCGGTGGAGCGTCACGTCACGGCCCTGATCGGCCAGCGCCTGGACGTAGCCGTCCACCTGCCGCCCGGGGGAGCCGGAATTCTCGCCTCCCGCGATGATCATCACGGGTGCCTCCACCATGCCGGCGTAGCTGATCGGCGACGCCACGGCGTAACGTTCGGGCACCTCCGCGGGTGAGCCGCCCAGCAGCGCGCGGTGCAGGGCGCGCGGCGTCTCGGCCTCGTCCTCGTACGCCGCCGCGTGGTCGGCGATCGGCAGGGCGGCGATGCCGGCGGCCCAGGCCTTCGGCTGGCTGCCGAGGGCGAGCAGAGTGAGATAGCCGCCCCAGGAGGCGCCGGCCACCACCAGCCGGTCGGGGTCGGCGATGCCGCGCTCGACCAGGCTGTCGCGTACGGCCGCCACGTCGGCGAGCTCGACGTGGCCGACGTCGCCGATGATCGCGTCGCGCCAGGCCGAGCCGTAGCCGGACGACCCTCGGTGGTTGACCTGGATGACGGCGAAGCCGCTGTCCACCCAGGCGGCGACGTGGGGCTGGAACGAGTCGTCGTCCTGCTCGTCCGGCCCGGCGTGCAGCAGGAACAGGGCCGGGTACGGCGGGGCCACCCGCTCGGGCCGGGAGACCAGGACGTGGATGCGGCCGCCGGGGCCGTCCACGTCGAGGTCCTCGATCGGCACGGACGGGGGCGCGGCCCGGCCGGGGCTCATCACCACCTGGCCGTTGCTCGACCTGATCACGGGCGGGTGGGACGCGCTGGACCAGGAGTATTCGATCGTTCCGTCCGGGCGGGGGACGGCCGCGTGGATCACTCCGTGGGGGCTCTCGATGGGGGTGAGGTCGCCGCCCGCGAGGTCGTACCTGAGCAGATGGCTGCGGCCCCGATGACTGTGCATGATGAGCAGCGCCCGGCCGTCGCCGTACCAGTCCGCGCTGATCTCGCCGGGCACCGGCAGCCAGATCTCCCGCTGCTCCCCGGTGGTGGGGTCCCACACCAGCGGCTCGCGGCGGCCTCGGCGCTCGTGCAGGATCAGGAGCCGCCGGTCTCCCTGGACGGGGGCGAACCGGGCGCTGGTGATGCCCTTCCCCGGGCCGTCGTGGAGGTCGCCGACCGGTCTGCCGTCGGCGCGGAGGACTCGCAGGGCGGGGTGCACCGCGTCGCCGTGCTCGCCGTGGACGATCGCGACCAGCGACCCGTCGAGGGACATGTCCGTGACGGCCGTGTATTCGTCACTGCGGTAGAGGGTCACCGGCTCCGCGTCGGGGCGGGCGATCAGTACCTCGAAGCCGTCCCGGCACGACCGGCCCACGGCCGCGGTCCCGTCGGCGGCGAGGCCGAGCCCGCAGGGATGGCCGGGCGGGACGGCCACGGGCACGTCTGGGCCGCCCTGGAACGGCTGCCGCATCCAGGTGCCGTGTTCGTCGCCGTCCGTGTCGGCGAACCACCAGATCCACC
The DNA here is from genome assembly GCF_017896165.1 of Microbispora oryzae. Classification (GTDB taxonomy): domain Bacteria; phylum Actinomycetota; class Actinomycetes; order Streptosporangiales; family Streptosporangiaceae; genus Microbispora; species Microbispora oryzae. The sequence continues at coordinate 135,823 of NZ_JAFCNB010000019.1, read as the reverse complement.
GGCCTCTCGGGTCGACCGCGCCGCGCCGGGTGCCCCGGGGCCGGTCGGTCACCTGGCGGGTGTGGCCGCTGAACCTGTCCCAGGCGTAGATCTCCCAGGCGCCGGAGGCGTTGCCGCGGTAGACCGCGCGATGGGGTGCGAGGCGTGCCCAGGCAGGCAAGGTCACCCGAGGTGCGCGGAACCTGGCCTGCCAGCGTTCCTCGGCCTTCATTCGGCCTCCCGGTTTCCCTGCCGCGGGGGTCGCCGTCAAGTATGTCCCGCCGAGACACGGCATGACCGACAAATCGGGGATCTTCCGTAGAAATTCCCCGACAATCTTCAGCCGTCTCCGGCCCGCCAGGTGCTGATCTGGAACGACGCGGTCACCCGTACCGGATCGGGCAGATCGTGGACGGCGGCGGCGAGGCGCTCCGGGCTGGTGTGCCACGCGCTCGGCCCCATGGCGACGACCGCCTCGGCCTCCCGATGGCCGAGGGTCAGCCCGATCTCCTCGATCTCCTGCCGGGTCCGGACGAAGTGGTCGCCCAGGGTCTCGCCGAGGCGGCGGTCCTTGTCCTCGTCGACCTTCAGCAGGCCCAGCCGCTCGACCAGCGGGCGCAGGTGACCGGGGGCGGGGGTGACCACAACCAGCAGCCCGCCCGGCCGCAGCACCCGGGCGAACTCGGCGGCGTTGCGGGGCGCGAACACGTTGAGGAGCACGTCGGCGCGGCCGTCGCGGAGCGGCAGCGGCCGCCACACGTCGGCCACCACGGCCCCGATCCGGGGATGGGCCCTGGCCGCCCGCCTGAGCGCGTGCTTGGAGACGTCGAGCGCGACGCCCGCCGCGTCCGGTCCGAGCGCGCCCGCCAGGTAGTGGCCGGTGCCCGCGCCCGCGTCCACGACCAGTGCCGCTCCCGCGCACAGCTCCCGGAGCCGTACGACGAGGGGGTCGTAGTGACCGGCGTCCAGGAACTCGGCGCGGGCCGCCACCATCGCCGGGGTGTCGGCCGTCCCCGGGGCCGCCGAGCCGGTCAGCAGGTTGACGTAGCCCTGCCGCGCCACGTCGAAGCCGTGCCCGCGCTCGCACCGGACGGATCCGCCGTCGAGGCGGAGACCCGCGCGGCAGACCGGGCAGGCGAGGTGGTCGATGACGTCGGCGAGCACCGGTCCATCATCCCCGGTGAGCGCGCGAGGGACGCCGGGGGTCGCCGTGCCGGACGCCCGGAGACGCGGACGTACGGCTCCGCGCGCCCCCGTGGACGCGGAGCCGTACGGGACGAAGGGGTCAGCCGATCATGGCGGGGACCCGCTGCTCGGGCAGTTCCTCGGGCTCGTCGTCACCGTGGGAGAGCCGCGGCAGCCAGCCAAGCCAGCGCGGGAGGTACCAGTTCCAGTCGCCGAGCAGTTTCATGGTCGCGGGCAGCAGCACCGCCCGGACGACCGTGGCGTCGATCAGGATGGCGGCGGCCAGGCCGATGCCCATCTCCATGAACGTCAGCAGCGACAGCGTGGCGAAGGTGGCGAAGACGGCGACCATGATGAACGCGGCGCTCGTCACCACGGCCGCCGTGCTCGTGATGCCGAAGGCGACCGCGTCCTCGGTTTTCATGCCCTTGTCGTACGCCTCCCTGATCCGGCTGAGGATGAAGACGTGGTAGTCCATTGACAGGCCGAACAGGATCACGAACAGGAAGAGCGGCAGCCAGTTGGTGATGCTCCCGGTGGAGTGGAAGCCCAGCACGCTCTCGCCGTACCCCTTCTGGAAGATCAGCACGAGCACGCCGTACGCCGCCGCGACGGACAGGAGGTTCAGCACGATGGCCTTGACCGCGACCACCAGTGAGCGGAACGAGACCAGCAGGAGCACGAACGCGAGCAGCAGCACGAACCCGAAGACGAACGGCAGGCGGCGGCTGAGCTGGTCGTTGAAGTCCATGGAGCCGGCGGTCTCGCCGGTCACGTGGGCGCCGGGGAGTGTGGCGGGGATGACCTTCTCGCGCAGGGTCCTGACGGCGTGCTCGGAGACGGCGTCGGTGCCGGTGCCCTTGATGCCGATGCTGATCTGCGCCACGGTCTTGTCCGGGTTGACCGTGACCTGGAAGGGCTCGTTGGCCTCGCCGGTCGCCAGGGCCTGGCGCTTGAAGTCCTGGATGGACGCCTGGAACGCCGGCGTCGTCACGTCGGGAGCCTTGACCACGACGACCGCGGGCCCGTTGCCGCCGGGGAAGGCGGCGTCGATCCGCTTGAACGTCTCGGCGATGGCGTAGTCGCCCTGCAGGTCGTCGATGCCCTGGGTGCCGGTTTTGAGGCCGAGCCCGGGGATGGCGAGGCCCACCAGCAGACCGCCGGCGAGCAGCACGGAGATGAGCGGGTGGCGCAGCACCGGGCGCATGACGGCCGCCCAGACCCGGCTCTGGCCGCCGCGGACGCCGAGGATCCGGCGCCAGGTCACCCGGCCGCCGGTGACGAGCCGCGTCGTGCCGTGGATCACCCGGGCGTCGATCTTGTCGCCGATCAGCGAGAGAAGCGCGGGGAGCACGGTCAGGGAGCCGACGACGGCCGTCAGGACCACGAGGATGGTGCCTTCGGCGAAGCCCATGAACGTGCCGTTGCCGGTGAGGAACATGCCGGCCATCGCCACGATGACGGTGATGCCGGAGATCAGCACGGCCCGGCCGGAGGTCGCCGCGGCGATCTCGATGGCGCGCCGCTTGTCGCGGCCCTTCGCGCGCTCCTCGCGTTCTCTCATGATGTAGAACAGCGAATAGTCCACCCCGACGGCCAGGCCGATCAGCAGCATCACGTTGCTGGTCGCCGCGTCGACGTGGAGGAGCTGGCTGGTGAGGGCGAGCAGCCCGGTCGCCGAGAAGATCGCGGTCATGGCCAGGGCGACGGGCACGAGCGCGGCGAGCAGGGCGCCGAAGGCCGCCAGCAGGATGCCGAGCGTGATGGGCAGCGAGAGCTGCTCGGCCCGCACGAAGTCCTTGTCGATCGCCTCGCCGATGAGCTTGCTCGCGCTGGCCCCACCGGCCTCCTCCACCCGCAGGCCGGGATGGGCGCTCTGCACCTTCGCCACCGCGTCGAGCACCGGCTGGACACGGTCCTCCGCGGTGTCGCCCACGCCCTTCATGTCGAACTGGACCAGGGTCGTCCTCTGGTCCTTCGTGATCGGCGACGGCTCGGTGTCGTACGGCGTCCGTACGTGCTCGACCTGGCCCGTGGACTCCACGGCCTTCTTCACGTCCATGACGGTCTGGCGGAACTCGGCGTCGCGCACGGTGAGCGTAGTGCGGGCCTGCACGAGGACGACCTCACTGGCGACATCCTTGAAATTCGCCTTGTCGACGATTTCCGCGGCCATTCGTGAATCGCCGGTTTCGTTCTCGTAACTTTTCATCTCGGCGGTGCCGACGGCGTTGCCGGCGAATGTCGCGGCGGCCACGAAGGCCACCCAGATCAGCAGTGCCCACCATCGATGACGTGCGCTCCAGCCGCCGATGGAGGCGGCGATGTTCTTCCGGCGATCCATAACGTCTCCCTTTTACTTTGCCTTTAACGGTAGGGAGCGGTCGGCGCCGGGACATCGGACGAGCAGACCAATTCGGCGGTACTGCTCACGGTGTACGGACTCCTTCCGGAGGCGTAGGGGATATCCCTCGCCCTTCCCTAGGGGAAATCCCGGACTACGCTCGTGGCCATGGGTTCCTGCTCAGGGGCGGAGGTGCCGTGATCCCCGCCGACGCGTTCTACGCCGGGTTGCCGAAGGTGGTCGCGGCCGCGGCGGCGTTCATCACCGAGCTGTCCGGCCGGGTGCTGCTGGTGAAGCCGACCTACCGCGACCACTGGGGCTGGCCGGGCGGCCACGTCGACGAGGGGGAGGCTCCAGAGGAGGCCTGCCGCCGGGAGGTTCTGGAGGAGCTGGCGCTCCGCCCGGACGTCGGCCGGCTGCTCGTGGTCCAGTGGGTGCCGCCGCTCGACGACCGGCCCGTGCCGCTGGTCAACTTCCTGTTCGACTGCGGCACGGTCACCGACGGCTCCGGAGTGGCGCTGCAGGCCGAGGAGCTGGAGGGATTCGGGTTCTTCACGGCCGACGAGGCGGCGTCCCTCATGCCGCCGCACCTGGTCGTCCGGCTGGTCACGGCCCAGCAGGCCAGGGCGGCCCGGACGACGCGCTATCTCGGCCCACCGGCCTGATCCGCCGGACGGGTTCCGGCCATCCGCTGATTAGGCTGCCGTCCTCGTGGAATGTCGGGAACAGATTGCCGAGAAGGAACAGGACGGTGTCACGATGGACGAGTCCGAGCTGCGGGAGCAACTCGACGAGGTCAACGGCCAGATCGAGCGGATGCGCCGCGACGTGGCGCAGCTGCGCGAGGAGATCGGGCAGGGCTGGGACGGCCCGACCGACCAGGCCGAGCAGTCGAGCCTGCTGACCAACGTCGAGCAGCAGGAGGCGCTGATCGACGATCTGGAAACCAGGCGCCAGCAGATTCTGCAGCGTCTCGGCGCGGCCTGACGGGATGTCCCGGGGCTCGCCCGCGCTCTCCGCGCTCGCCGTGGGAGGGCGCCGGCGAACCCGGGCCAGGGCTCATGAGATGCCTGGGTACGCTGGTAGCGGGGTCGCGCGGGGGAAAACGGGGGCGCGGCGGGAGGACGGGGGCGGCGTGAGGCGTCATGACCGCACTGCTACCGAAAGGATCCGGGCGGGGGGCGAACGGCCTGCCCGCCGAGGTAACGGGATTCGTGGGGCGTCGCCACGAGCTGGCTGAGATCAAACGGTTGCTGACCACGGCGCACGTGATCACCCTCACGGGTGTGGGCGGGGTCGGCAAGTCCAGGCTCGCGCTGCGGGCCGCCGTCGACATGCGCCGGGCGTTCCCTGGCGGTGTGTGGCTGGCCGAGCTGGCCGACCTGGAGAACCCGGAGCTCGTCGTGGAGGCGGTGGCCAAGGTGGTCGGGATCCAGGACCATTCGGCCAGGCCCGGGGTGGAGACGCTGGTTGAGGGCCTCACGGGCCGCCAGGCGCTGATCGTGCTCGACAACTGCGAGCATCTCCTCACCGCCTGCGCCGTGCTTGCGGACCGGCTCGTCCACGCGCTGCCGCAGTTGCGGATCCTCACCACGACGCGGCAGCCGCTGGGCATCGCGGGCGAGCAGACGCTCGATGTGGCGCCGCTGCCCCTGCCGGGTGAGGGCGGCACCCCGGCCGCGGAGCAGCCGTCCGAGGGGGACGCCGTCCGGCTGTTCGAGGAACGGGCCGCGGCCGTGCTGCCGGACTTCGCGGTGACGGAGGCCAACCGCGACGCGGTGGCCGAGATCTGCCGCAAGCTGGACGGGCTGCCGCTGGCCATCGAGCTTGCGGCCGTACGGCTGCGCGCGCTGTCGGTCGACCAGGTGCTCGAACGGCTCGACGACCGGTTCCGCCTGCTGACGGCCGGCTCGCGGGCGGGGCCGCACCGGCAACGGACGCTCCGGGCGCTGATCGACTGGAGCTACGAGCTGTGCGACGAGCAGGAGCGGCTGCTCTGGCAGCGGACCTCGGTGTTCCTCGGCGGCCTCGACCTGGGGGCCGCTGAGGAGGTGTGCTCCGGGGACGGCATCTCCCGTACGGACGTGGTCGACCTGGTCAGCGGCCTGGTGGAGAAGTCCGTGCTGATCCGCGAGGAGCAGGGCGGAAGCGTGCGCTACCGGCTGCTCGACACGATCCGGCAGTACGGGAGGGAACGGCTGGCCGCGTCGGGGCAGGAGACCGGCCTGCGGCGGCGGCACCGCGACCACTACCGGAGCCTGGCCGAGCGGGCCCGGTGTGAGCGCTTCGGCCCCGGCTACCTGGCGTGGATCAGCCGCCTCGACCGGGAGCACGCCAATCTCCGCACCGCGCTCGAGTGGTGCCTCGACGAGCCGGGCGAGGCCCTGGCCGGCCTGGAGATGGCCTCCGACCTCCTCTATCACTGGATCACCAGCAGCCGGATCGGGGAGGGGCGTCACTGGCTGGACCAGTTGCTCGCCACCGGCCCGGAGCCCACGCCGCAGCGCGCGCGGGCCCTGTGGACGGGGGCCTGGCTGGCCGTCATCCAGAACGATCTGGCCCCTGCCGCCGCGATGCTGGAGGAGGGCCGGCGGATCGCCGAGCGGTTCGGCCTGCGGGGCGACCTGGCCTACATCGCGCACTTCTCCGGCCAGCTCGCCCTGGCGGAGGACGACTCCGAGACCGCGGTCAAGTTCAGCGCGGAGGCCGTCGAGGCACAGCGCGCCCTGGGCGATCCGGAGGGCCTGGTGACCGCACTGATCTGGCTCTCCCTCGCCTACTCCGCGCGCGGGGAGGCGAAGCGGGCGGTGTCCTACGCCGAGGAGGCGGTGGCCGTCTGCGAGGCGTACCAGGAGGGCTGGCACCGGGCGTACGCGCTGATGGCGCTCGGCGTCGAGCTGAGGCGGCAGGGCGCGCTGCGCCGGGCGGCGGATCTGGAGAAGGACGGCCTGCGGATCAACCGCGCGGTCCGGGACGTGTTCGGCAGCGGGATGAACATGGAGGTGCTGGCCTGGATCGCGGCCGACGAGGGACGGTTCCAGCGGTCGGCTCGGCTGCTGGGGTTCCTGGAGCGGATCTGGCAGGCACTCGGTACGGCGATGTCCAGCTTCCTGCACCTGGCCAAATATCACGACGAGTGCCGCGCCCGCACCGTGGAGGCGCTCGGGGAGCCCGCGTTCCGGGCCGAGGCCAGGAACGGCGCCGGCCTCACCTTCGACGAGGCGATCGTCTACGCGCTGCAGGAGGAGAGGCCGAAGGCCGAGCGGGAGCCGGCCGGAGGCCCGACGGCGCCGCTCACCCGGCGCGAGACGGAGATCGCCGAGCTGGTGGCCCAGGGGCTGAGCAACCGCGACATCGCGAGCTCTCTGGTGATCTCCCAGCGGACGGCGGAGGGCCACATCGAGCACATCCTGAACAAGCTCGGCTTCAACTCCCGGACCCAGATCGCGGCCTGGCTGAGCGAGAGGAGGCGCGGCGAGGATCGGTGACCGGCGGGGAACCGGGGCCGGGCACCGATCCTCGCCGCGGTCGGGACGCGGCATCGGACGTGTCGCCGTGGTGGTCGCGTGGGGTGCGGCGCGAGCGGGTGGGTCAGGCGCAGGAGCGGGGCTCCCACCGGCCGGGCAGCTCGAACCACACGACCTTGCCGCCGGGCACCGGGGAGCCACCCCAGCAGCAGGCCAGCTGGTCGAGCAACTGGAGTCCGCGGCCGTTCTCGTCGTCGTCGGAGGCGTCGGCCTTCTGGGGCAGGGCGGTGTCGGCGTCCGCGACCTCGCAGCGCAGCAGATCGTCGACGGCCGAGAGGGTGAGCTGCACCGGCCCGCGACCGTGCCGTACGGCGTTGGTGACCAGCTCGCTCACCAGTAGTTCGGCGACGTCACACCGGTCCTCCATGCCCCACGCCGCCAGGCGGGCCCGGGTGAGCCGGCGGGCGCGCGCGGGCGCTCTGCTGCCGGTGGGCAGCCGCCACGACACCATCCGCATGTGTGGTTCCTCGACCAGATCGACGGCGCGGTCGCCGAGCTTCCGCCGCAGGTTTCTCCATCTGTCCAGGACGGCCGCGGCCCGCTCTCCGATCTCGTCGGAGCCCGGCACCGCCGTGAACCGCCCGGCCGGCCCGGCCGCGAACATCAGGAATGTCGCGCTGCTCATGCGGCCCGTCCCAACGCTTCCTGGTGAGGGTAGTGGTGCTGCGCGGGGATGCTCCGGCCGTCCGGGAGGAGCTCGCCGGAGTCGTCGAACAGGACGACGCCGTTGCAGAGGAGTCCCCAGCCCTGCTCGGGGTGGAAGGCGACCAGGCAGGCCGCCTCCCGGTCGGGAGCGTTCGCCGGAGGGCACTGAGGCTGGTGCTGGCACATGATTGGTTCCCCTTGGTTCTGGCTCAGGTCCCTTGGGGCCTTCTTGACGACGTTTTCAGCATGCGGTCCCAGAGCCCCGGAGGAGGACGGGGAAAATCCCCGTATCAGTACCCATTCCGCCCTACGTAGGTAGTGGGGGGACAAGCTGGGCGGGGTAGAGGTAGATCCTTCGGGGTGCTTGGTCGTGGAATGGCCAACAATGCGGACCGATTGGCCACTTGGCATGAAACAGACCATCTGCCGGGTTGTCATGCTCCCCGACATCTGTGGGGCCGGTGTCCGGGTGGTCACTAGAGTGGCCCCCATGAGCCCCAGGATCGCCACCGCCGAGACCGTGTCACGCGAGCAGCTGCTCGACTTCGTCCGCGAGCGCCACCACGCCGTCCTCATCACCACCCGGCGGGACGGCGGTCCGCAGGCCTCGCCGGTGACCTGTGGACTCGACGCCGAGGGCCGGATCGTGGTGTCCACCTATCCCGAGCGGGCGAAGACCCGCAACGCCCGCAGGGACGAGCGGGTGAGCGTGCTCGTGCTCTCCGACGACTTCGACGGCCCGTGGGTGCAGGTGGACGGGACGGCGGAGGTCCTCGACCTGCCCGAGGCCCTGGAGCCGCTGGTGGATTACTACCGGTCGATCTCGGGCGAGCATCCGGACTGGGACGAATACCGGGCCGCCATGCTCCGCCAGGGCAAGTCCCTGGTCCGCGTCACGCCGGTCCGGTGGAGCCCGATCGCCACCGGAGGCTTCCCGCCGCGCCTGGCCTGACCGTATCCGCCCTTCCGGCCGCCGATAATTCGGTTTCGCCCCGGCGGGGTGGCGGCTAGCGTGGGCCACCTCCTGGAAGGGCGGGCGATGACGACAGTGGATCCCTGGGGTGTCCCGGCCGAGCGGGTCCCCGTACGCCGTCTCGGCCCGGAGGACGTTCCGGCCTGTCTCGCCCTGGCCGACGACCGCGGGTGGAGCAGGGAGGAGCGCAAGTGGCTGCTCCTGCTTGAGATAGGCGAGGGCTACGGCGTCGACGACCCCTCCGGAGGTCTCGCGGGCACCGTCGTCCTCACCAGGTACGGGACCACCGCGGCCGCGATCGGCATGATGCTGGTGGCATCCCGGTTCGGCGGCCGGGGGCTGGGCCGCAGGCTGATGGGCCACGCGCTGACGCGGGCCGGCGACGCCGCCGTCTTCCTGTGGGCCACCAAGTTCGGCCGCCCGCTGTACGAGAAGCTCGGTTTCGAGGCCGCCGGGACCTACGAGGCCAGGGTGGGCCGGTTCAGTGCCGGGCCCCGAGTAGGGGCGTCGCGTCCGGCCGACCGCGAGCGTGACCTGGCCGCCCTGCTCACCCTCGACGCCGAGGTGTTCGGCGCGGACCGGTCGGGCGTGGTGGCCCGCCTGTTCGCCTTCGCCGAGCGGGTGCGGGTGATCGAGGACGGCGGACGGATCAGGGGATACGCCGCGGCCTGGCGGAACGGCGAGACCGTGGTCGTCGGGCCGGTGGTGGCGGACGACGACGCCGTGGCGAAGGCGCTGATCGAGGATCTCGCCCGCGAGGAGGACGGCCCGATCCGCCTCGATCTCGATCAGGAACGCCGTCCCGAGCTGATCTCCTGGCTGGCGGACCGGGGCGTCCCGCAGGCGCACACGACCGAGTTCATGGTGTACGGCGGGCCGCTCCACGCCGACAGATCCCGGCTGGTCGCGCCGTTCACGGTGGCCATGGGCTGATCTCCGGCTGACTCGCCTGGTCCGCCGGTCAGGCGAGGCGGCCGGCAGGGTCGCGGTCCAGCCCAGGTCGCGCCGCTCCCGATACTGGTGGAGAAGTAACGTTCTCCGAAATCGAGGAGGCGGCCCCATGACTGTCCGCCCGCCGTTGCCCCCGTTCACCGAGGAGACCGCGCGGCAGAAGGTGCAGGCGGCCGAGGACGCCTGGAACAGCAGGGATCCCGAGCGGGTCGCCCTGGGCTACACCGAAGACTCGGTGTGGCGCAACCGGGACCGGTTCGTGGCCGGGAGGCAGGAGATCATCGAGTTCCTGCGGGCGAAGTGGGAGAAGGAGTCCGACTACGCGCTCCGCAAGGACCTGTGGGCGTTCGACGGAAACCAGATCGCGGTGCGGTTCCAGTACGAGTGGCGCGACGCCGACGGCCGCTCGTGGCGCAGTTACGGCAACGAGCTGTGGGAGTTCACCGACGAGGGCCTGATGAGCCGGCGTGAGGCGAGCATCAACGACGTGCCGATCGACGAGGCCGACCGTCGCATCCGCGGGCCGCGCCCGCCGGAGGAGCACGGGGTGGAGATCCCGCTGCGCTGAGGCGCGGGCCGTTACCCGTGTTGCCCTAGTCGCATGCCGCCGGGAGGCGGAGGACGAAGCGGGCTCCGCCCGCGGGCGAGTCGGCCACGCACAACGTCCCTCCGTACACCTGGGCGATCTCACTGGCGATCGCCAGCCCGAGGCCGGTGCCCCCGTGCGTGCGGCTGCGGGCGGTGTCGAGCCGGGTGAACCGGTTGAAGACCAGGTCGCGGTGGTCGGGTGGGATGCCGTCTCCGTCGTCGGTGACGACCAGTTCCGCGAGGTGGCCCAGGAGTCTGACGTCGATCCACACGCCGGTCCGGGCGTGCCGCCGGGCGTTGTCGAGCAGGTTGCCGAGCACCCGGTGCAGGTGGGCGGGCAGGGCGCGGACCCGCACTCCGGGCTCCAGGTTCAGATAGGTACGTCGGCAGGCGGAGGCGCCGCGCGTGACCTCCGCGCGCACCAGCTCCGCCAGATCGATCAGGAGGAGTTCCTCGGAGGTGGCCGCCCCGAGGCGGGCGAGCAGCAGCAGGTCAGTCGATATGGACTGCAGGCGGTCCACATCGGAGAGAGCGCTCTTGAGGACGGCTGGTACGTCCGACTCCGCGGGGTGGAGCTGAGCCTCCTCCAACTGGGCGCGCAGGCCGGCGAGCGGGGTCCTCAGCTCGTGCGAGGCGTCCGAGGCGAACCGGCGCTGGCGGTCGAGCATCCGTTCCAGGCTGCCGCGAGACACGGCGAGCCGGTCGAGGGTGGCGTTGACCGTACGGGCCAGCCGGGCGATCTCGTCGTCACCGGGCGGCTCAGAGACCCGGCTGCTCAGGTCACCGATGTTGATCTCCCCGAGCTCCCTGCTGATCGACTCGACCGGCCGCAGCGTGCGGCCGGTGACCTGCCACGTCGTCCACGCCGTGAGGGCGATCAGGATGGCCACCTGGACGGCGAAGAACGTGTCGAAGAAGCCGGTGGAGACGAGCCCGGGAGCCCGCCCGGCGGCGTACACGACCGGTGAGCCGCGGCTCGGGCCCGCCAGCACCGCGGACAGCCGTAGGCACCCCGTCGGATCCGGATGGCACGCCTGGACGTCCAGCTGAGGTCGCTCGGGAGTCGGGCGAAGAGTGCTCAGCACGGGCAGCGTGCGCGCGGACGGCGACGCCGCGAGCACATGGCCGTCGATCGCGACCACCTGGACGAGGGCGATGCCGGGCACCTTCGGGATGATCGGGTTGATGCTCAGGCCCGTGCGTACGTCGGCGGCCGTCAGGGCGGCCTGCTTGCGGGCGTGCCGCCATTCCATGCCGGTCAATCTCGCCCGTGAGATCGTGGCCGCCGCGATCCCGCTCGGGACGAGGAGGAACACCGCCAGGAGCGTGACCAGGGCGGTTATCCGGCCTCGGATCGACTTCGGACCAAGGCGTCTCCGGACCGGTGGAGCGGGCCCGCCCGGGGTGTGGTCACGCATGTCGGGCCGGCTGTGCGGTGTGGCGCGGACGGTTCGGGAGTCGCGGGCGGTTCAGCGACACGGGCAGGGCACCGGCTCTGGAGTCGTCAGGTCGGTGTCGTCCCGCAGGAGGCGGCCGGCCTTGTCCTGCTCGTCCTGCAGGGCGGCCGGGGCGGTCACGCTCCCCTCTCGCGCGGCGCGCCGGTCGCGGGCGTCGCTTGGGAGCAGGGCAACGGCCAGGATCGCCACCCACAGCAGGACGCCGCCGAGCGTGGGCAGGAGCAGTTCGGCGGTGCCCAGGTCGAGGTCGTTTGTAATCATGAGCGCCTCATCTTCTCTCCGGGCGGCGGTCCGAACGGCCGGGCGGACGGCTTCCACCGGTGGCGTACGACAATGGTGGACCGAGAGGCCGCCGGAGCGTGAGGCTGCGGCCTTCCTAGGTGTGATACTGCTACCCAAACAGGTAGAAACCCGGCATATGGTGTCGTAATGGACAGCAATCGACTACTGGGCGACTTCCTCCGCGCCCGCCGAGAGGCCACAAGCCTTGAGGATGTGGGGCTACCGAGGACCGGCCAGCGCCGGACTCCGGGCCTCCGCCGGGAAGAGGTGGCGATGCTGGCCGGGGTCAGCACCGACTACTACATCCGACTGGAACAGGGGAGAGAGCGACGCCCGTCCGAGCAGGTGCTCGACGCCCTGTCCCGCGCGCTCGAATTGGACGCCCCCGCCACGGAACACCTGTATGAGCTGGCCCGCCCGCGCCCGCGCCGGCAAGCGTACCGCGTCGAGCAGGTGAGCCCCGGCCTGGCGCGGCTGCTGGACGGATGGCGGCACACGCCGGCGTTCATCAGCGACCGCTGGCTCAATGTGCTGGCCACGAACGCGATGGCGGACGTCCTCTACGCCGGGCTCGATCACCGGGACAACTTCCTGAGGCTGCTCTTCCTCGACCCCCAGGCCAAGCAGTTCTATCCGGACTGGGAGAAGTCGGCGCAGCTCAAGGTGGCGCTGCTGCGGGCCACCGCGGGGCGCGACCCGGACGATCCCGTACTGCCCGAGCTGGTCGACGAGCTGTGCGGCCGCAGCGAGGAGTTCGACCGCATGTGGGCCCGGCACGACGTGTCCCCTCGCAGGGACGAGCCGAAGCGGTTCCACCACCGCGACGTGGGCGAAATGATCGTCTCCTACGAGTCGTTCACCGTGGACAACGCTCCGGGGCAGCAGCTCGTCATCTTCCAGGCGGAGCCCGGAAGCCCGTCCGAGAGGGCGTTCGCTCTGCTCGCGGCCCAGGTGGAGGCCGAACGAGCGGACGTCATGGCCGACGTCCGCCGGGCTGTGGCGTCGGTTGGACGCCGGCACCTTTAGTGGTGAGCGGTGCCATCGCGGACCGGCATTACGGCCAGGTCGGCAAGATGTTCGCGCGCCTGCCGCGCCCGCGGTCGATCCGGGCCCGATACACGCTGGTCGCCGCGGCGCTCTCGCTGGTCTTCCTGGGTGTGGTGGGTGCGTATCTCGACGTGGTGACCCGCTACAAGGCCGAGACCGACGCCTATCGGGACACCGAGCACATCGCGACGCAGTGGAGCGCCGCGGCGCGGGCGGGGACGGTGCCGCGGACGATCCCCGTGAACTCCCGGGTCGAGCTCATCCAGGAGACCGACGCCGAGGGCAGGGTGATCGCCGCGAGCAAGGCCGTCCGGGGCATGCAACCGCTGACCCACGTGCGCCCGCCTCCTGACGACCGGTTCAAGAGCCGCCGCGAGTGCCAGACGAACGGGCGCTGCATCATGGTGATGGCGATCCGGGTGACTCCTGACGTGCACTCGCCGTACATCTACGCCGCCCTGTACGAACCCGCCCTGCTCGCAGGCCACCTGCTCGAAGTCGGGATCGCGGCCTGCGCCCTGCCCGTGCTGGGACTCGTCATCTGGATGACCTGGAGCCTGGTGGGCCGCACGCTGCGGCCGGTGGAGGACATCCGGTCCCGGATATCCGAGATCACCGTGAGCGACCTCAGCCTCCGCGTGCCCATGCCACCCGGCAGGGACGAGATCTCCATGCTGGCCAGCACCGCCAACGAGACGCTCGCCCGGCTCGAGGCAGCCGTGAAGCAGCAGCGGAGATTCGCCTCCGACGCCTCTCACGAGTTGCGCACGCCCATCGCCGGCCTGCGCGCCGGCCTGGAGGAGGCGCTGCTGTACCCGCGGGAGGTCGACTCGCACAAGGCGATCAGGTCCGCGCTGGTGACGACCGACCGGCTTGAGGCGATCATCAACGACCTGCTCGTGCTCGCCCGTCTGCGCGCCAGCGACCCCAAGCCGCCCGAAGTGATCGACCTCAGCGTCCTCGTGGGCGAGGTGGCCGGGGCGCGGGCCCGCCGTCCGCCCATCACCGTCGTCTGCCGGCCCGATGTGAAGGTGCGGGGCTCGCGCATCCAACTGCAGCGGCTCGTGGAGAACCTGCTCGTCAACGCCCAGCGGCACGCCGCCACGGCCGTGGCGGTGAGCATCTGCGCGGGAGGGGAACGGGCGGTGCTGCGGGTGACCGACGACGGGAACGGCATCGCCCCCGAGGACCGCGAGCGGGTCTTCGTCAGATTCGTCCGGCTTGACGAGGGCCGCCGCAAGGATCCCGGCGGCAGTGGTCTCGGCCTGGCCATCTCCCGGGAGATCGCGGAGACCCACGGCGGGACGCTCGTGATCGAAGACTCCCCTTTGGGCGCCTGTTTCGTTCTCCGGCTGCCGCTCGCCCGGCGCTGATCCCTTCCCCGCACTCTGTTCGCGGCGTTCCGGCCGAGACGTGCCCGTCTCGACGGCCGTGCCCGGAGACGGATCGGGCCGGACGGCGTGGACGCCGCCCGGCCCGGACTTCAGCTGTTGGAATTGCCGCTGTAGATGTGCGGACTCTCGGCCTTACCCAGCAGCCGGATGGTGATCTTGACGGCGGCCTGCTGCTCCGTAGCGACGTCTTCGTTCTGGGTCAGGGATTCGACAGGTTCCATCCACTTCCCTTCTCTCGCGCGCGGTTTCGTCGTCACGATGAGATCGTTCCCGCGGGCGCGGCGTTCGGCGCGCCCCGGGAGCAGGCGGGACAGTCGGGTGCGGCCAGAGGCCGCGTGTAGACATGCTGGTCCGGGGCGATCAGGTTCACCCCTGTCACGTACGACCCGGGATTCTCAGGGATCTTCGTCAGGAACGAGATGACGGCCTGGGCGGTGAGGTGGCCGGACACGCCGGCGGACGGCGCGATGACCCCGGGGCCGCCCAGGTCGACCGGGATGCCGGGCGCCAGAGAGGCGTCGATGTTGGCGGTGAGGCACTCGTAGCAGGGGCCGCCTGCGTCGAAGGCGGCCACGCTCACCAGCGGGCCGCTGTACCCCCCGAGCGCCCAGGGGACGCGGGCGGCCAAGCAGGCGCGGTTGGCCCACAGCCGGATTCCGCCACGGCCGCCGGGTTCGTCGGCGCACATGGCGACGGCGTCGAAGCCGCGTACGAGTTCCACCATGTCCTGATCGCGCTCGATCGCCCGGCTCTCGCCGGTGATCCGCACCCCGGAGTTGACCTCGCCGAGCCGGGCGACGGCCACCTCCACCTTGGGTCTGCCGATGTCGGACTCCCGGTAGAGCGCCTGCCGGGTGAGGTTCGACAGCTCCACCGTGTCGCGGTCGACGCAGTGGATCTCGCCGACGCCGCAGGCGGCCAGGGCCCAGGCCGTGTGGCTCCCGGTACCGCCCAGCCCGAGGACCAGCACGCGCGACCGCTTCAGCCGCAGCTGCGCGTCCCAGCTGCGGGCGCGCGGGGTGAGGTCGGTACGCCGGAAGAACGCGTGGTTTCGCGAGTATCTGTCCTGCTCGGCCTGGCTCAGCTCCTCGGGCGGCTGGTCGTCGGCGTCCTCGACGTATCCGGATTTGATCAGGAGGTCGACCACCCCGTCGGCGTCCGCCTCCGTCAGCCTCGGGAACAGGCGGCGCAGCCGGGCGGCGATCTCTCCCGGCGTCCTGGTGCCGTCCATCGCCCCGAGAGCCGCCCAGGCGTAGCCGTCCGGGTCGGTGATCTCCCCGGCGACGCCGTAGATGGACCCGCCGATGCGGATCCTGTCGTCTCCGAACTTGTGGGGGCGGTGCTCGGCTTTCACTCGCGGGAACCGCAAGGCGACCTCTTCGTGATCGGCGCCGGGAACTGACAGGTGCAAGAGTGCTGGTGGTAAATCCGCTATGTCAACCTTTGACGGCTATCCATGCGTGATGTTCCGTTGCACTGTCCCAAAGACGGCATGCGCCCGGCCCGGTGTCGGCGACGCCGATGATCGGCGCACTCGGATACTCCGGGAGGATAGGGATATGGCGCACTACAGCAGGCTCTACAAGGTCGTGATCGATGTGCCGGAGGGCGATCACGACAAGGAACTGATGTTCTGGCAGCAGGCGACCGGTCAGACGATGATTCCCCTCGAGCGGTACCCGGAGTATCACGGCGCCGTCCTGCACGATGACGTCTTCGCCATGCTCGTCCAGCGGCTCGGCACAGGCTCCGCGCGCGTCCACCTCGACATCCACACCGACGACCTGGAAGCGGAGGTCGCCCGGCTGGAGGCCCTCGGCGCCCGGCGGCTGCCGCTGGTGAACGACCACTGGTACGTCATGGAGGACCCCGCCGGGCTGCCCTTCTGCGTCATCCCCCAACCTCCGGGCTCTCTGAACGACAGCAACGCCCAACGCTGGGACGACTGACGCTGTGACGATGTCCGAATTGAGGTTGGGGGCGTTCTGATTACCTGGCCCGGGCGTCGCCGGCCCAGTCGAGCAGCGTCTCCGCGGTGTCGAACCGGCGGCCGGAGTTCTCCTCACCGAGGATCACGCCGATGAACCTGTGCCCGTCCCGGTCCGCGGCGAAGGTCAGGCAGAAGCCCGCGGCCTGGGTGAACCCGGTCTTCACGCCGATCGCCCCCGGCTGGCCGAGCATCTCGTTGGTGTTGGTCCAGTTGTACTCCGGGTGGTCCCCGGTGGCCGGCGCCGTGTAGTGCCGGGTCGAGGTGACCTTGCGGAACGTCGGGTCGCTCAGCGCCGCCGCCGCGAGCCGCGCCTGGTCCCGCGCCGTGGAGTAGCCGTCACCGTGGGGTGTGGGCAGGCCGTCGGGGTTGACGTAGTGAGTGTCGTTCAGGCCGAGCTGCTTGGCGGTCGCGTTCATCTTCGCGACGAAGGCGTCCACTCCGGGGCCGTACGTGCGGGCCAGGGCGTGGGCGGCGTCCGCGCCTGAGGGAAGCATCAGGCCGTAGAGGAGGTCGCCGACCGGGACGCGGTCGCCTCCCCGGAGGTCCGCGGTCGTGCCGCCGCCGTCGTTCGCGTACTGCACGTCCTGCGCCTTGACGGTGACCTTGTCGGTCAGCTTCGCTTCCTTCAGCACGATGTACGCCGTCATGACCTTGGTGATGCTTGCGATCGGCATGCGCTCACCCGCGTTCTTGGCCAGGAGCTCCTTCCCGCTCGTCGCGTCGAGCAGGTAGTCGGCGTTTCCGTAGACCGGTGGCGCCGCCACCACGCGTGCGGGCGCGGCCGCGAAGGCGACCGGCTCGGCGAGGGCGGGTGTGGAAATCCCAATGAGCAGGGCAAAGGCGGCAATGAGCATTGCCGAGAAGTGTTTCCTGCTGAACATGCGGTTCAGGCTGCCATGACGTTTCGCCATCCTTTTCCTGATTTACGGAAAAAAACGGCAAAAGAAATGGAAAGTCGATGATTCTTGCGTTATGTGGGACGAGTGGGCAGTGAGGTGCGCACCATGCGCGTTGTCACGAGCCACCACAGCACCAGTTGTAACAGAGCCAGCGCCACCGCGAAGGGCGGCAGCGTCCATGCCCCGACGCCCTGCGCGATCGCCCCGGCCAGCCACGGGAACACGGCGCCGCCGACCACGGACACGCCGTTCAGGAGCCCGATCGCGGTGGGGACCAGCCGGGCGGTGGTCAGCCGCGGCGCCACGGCCATCGTGGTCGGGAAGATCGGGCCCAGGCAGAAGCCGAGGAGCGCGAAGGTCACGGTGGCGGCGGCGGGAGCGGGCACGGCCCAGACCAGCAGGCCGCACACGGTGATCCCGGTCAGGCAGGCGAACGTCATGCCCGTGTCGGTCAGGCCGAGACGGGCCGCCAAGGGGCTGATCACCAGACGGCCGAGAGCCAGCCCGAGCCAGTAGCCGGACACGGTGTATCCGGCCAGCAGGTCTCCGTGTCCGCGCTCGTCCACCAGGAAGCTGAACCCCCAGTTGCCCACGCTGATCTCCAGGCCGACGTAGACGGCGAGGAACACCGCGCCAAGCAGCACGGCCGGTTCCCGCGACGCCGTGGCCAGCAGACCGGGGCCGGGCTCCCGGGCGGCCCGCGCGGCCCGGCTCTCCCGCGCCGGGAGCAGCAGGTGGAATCCGGCCGTGAGCGGCAGGCAGGTCAGGGCCAGGACCAGCCACACCACCGTCCACGGCTGGTGCTCGAGGATCCAGGCGGCCAGCACCGGTCCGAGGAGAGCGCCCACGCCGAAGAACGCGTGCAGCCGGTTGAGCAGGGTCGTCGCGCCCGGCAGGTCGGTCAGATAGACGTTGAGCGCCGATTCGAGGATGCCCGTGCCATATCCGGCGGCCACCTGGATCGCCACCAGGGCCAGGAACGGCGGCCGGCCGGCGGTGACGAGTCCGGCCACGACGAACGCGCCTCCGCCCACGGACATGGTCGTCCGGAGGCCCAAGCGCTCGATCAGCGGTCCCGCGGTCGAACCGGCCAGCATGAATCCGGCGGAGAAGGCGAAGAAGGTGGTCCCGACCGTGGCCTTGTCGAGGCCGTAGTCGCGGATCTGCGCGGGGAGCAGCACGCCGCCCACCCCGGCGTTCAACCCGACGAGGACGAACGCGGCGTACGCGAGGGCGACAGGCGCCCACGACCGGTGCCGGAGAGCGGACACGCGACCTCCCGAGGTTCGAGCGGCCTCGCGGTCTGGTCCCGAGAGGCCGGGCCCGGGGGAGCCGCCGGCCGTGCGTCGCGTGATCGTCGCGGACGCGGCGTCATGCTACTTCAGGTCCCGCTCGCCGGACGAGCCCCGGCCCCGGGGTCGTCGTCCGAAGCGGGTAGCCACACCGGGACGCCGGCCGGCGGAGGCGGTCCCGGAAACCGGATAAAGAAGGGTTAAGCAAATTCGCTTAACGGGTTTTTAGTGCCGCCGGTTTAGCAATATGCCATGAAGAAAAAGCGCGCTCTCGTCGTCGCGCTCGCGGCGACCCCATTTCTGCTCGCGGCGTGCGGTGGCCGTGCGGGCGGCCCCGCTGTCGCCTCCCCCGGAGGAGGCGCGGCCGCGTCGGGCGATCCCGCCAAATACGCCTCGTGCCTGCGTGACCACGGGCTCACCGTCGTGCAGAACGACAACGAGCTGAGCGTACGGGGATCCGACCCGGAGACCGGCCGGAAAGCGGAGGAGGCGTGCAAGCGGTACGCGCCGGTCCTGCCCGGTCTTTCCGCGGACGAAAAGAAGAAGATGCTCGATCGGGCCCTCCGGTACGCCGCCTGCGTGCGCAAGCACGGGATGGACATGCCCGACCCGCAGCTGGACTCCAGGGGCGGAGTGAGGATCACGGCACCGGACGGCGTGGGCAAGGATTCGCCGGCGTTTCAGGCGGCGCAGAAGGCGTGTCAGGCCCTTCTCGCCCCGGATCAGCGGTGAGCCGCCGGGCCAGGGCCCTGCCGGCCGTCGCCACGGTGGTCTCGGCGGTGGCTGTCACCACGGTCGTGGTCGGCGGCGGGGTCACGGCGATCGTCGCGAACCGGCAGGCGGAGGTCCCGGCGGACGCGAACCGGCGTCCACCCGCGACCGCGGAGATCACCCGCTCCGACCTGGTGGACAGCAGGCAGGTCGGCGGCACACTCGGCTATCCGGGGCGGCGGGTTCTGCCCAACTTCGCCACGGGCATCGTGACGAGGACGCGGGCCGAAGGATCGGTCGTCCACAGGGGACAGTGGCTGTACGAGGTCGAGCGGCGTCCCGTCATCCTCATGTACGGATCGATCCCGATGTACCGGCGCCTCCTGCCCGGCACCCGCGGAGCGGACGTCGAGCAGCTCGAACGCAACCTCAGAGCGCTCGGCTACGACCCCGGCCCGGTGGATCCCGACTACACGTGGCGCACGGCGAGAGCCGTGCGGAAGTGGCAGGACGACAACCGGTTGAGCGCGACGGGCGCCGTGGACTCGGCGCAGATCGTCGTCGCCTCGGCCGCGCTCCGGATCGCAGCCGACACCGCGGTGAAGGGCGACGTCGCGGGCCGGTCCGTGATCACGACCACGGGCACCCGGCGGACCGTCCACATAGAGCTCCCGGCGTCGTACCAGCAGTTCGCCCGCAAGGGGGCGGCGGTGACCGTGGAACTGCCGGACGGCCGCACGGTGAAGGGCCGGATCTCGGCGGTCGGCGCGACCGCCACCGTCGCGGCCGGCAAGGACGCTCAGGCGACGATCGACGTCGAGGCGGTCGTGACGGGCCGGCTGGGCCGGCTCGACCAGGCGCCGGTGTCGGTCCTCCTGCGGACAGAACGGCACAGGAACGTGCTCTCCGTGCCGATCGAGGCGCTGCTCGCGCTCCGGGAGGGGGGATACGGCGTGCGCGTCGTGAACGGCACGACGACCCGGGTGGTCTCCGTGAAGACCGGCCTGTACGCGCTGAGCCGGGTCGAGATATCCGGCCCCGGCCTCGGCGAGGGCATGAGAGTCGAGGTGCCCGAGGGATGAACACGGATCTGGTGATCGAGTTGACCGCCGTTACCAAGGAATATCCCGGGGGCGTGAGCGCGCTGCGCGGCGTCGGCCTGCGAGTGGCGGCCGGCGAGATGATCGCGATCGTCGGTCCGTCGGGGTCGGGCAAGTCCACCCTGCTGCACCTGATCGGCACGCTCGACCACCCGACGGGCGGCGTGGTCCGCATCGCGGGCCACGACGTGGCGGCACTGGGCGACCGCGAGCTGTCGGCGCTGCGCGCTCGCCGGATCGGGTTCGTGTTCCAGCGGTTCCACCTGGCCGAGGGGGTGTCGGCGCTGGACAACGTGGCCGACGGGCTGCTCTACGCCGGGGTGTCCCGCCGGGAACGCCGGGAACGAGCCGGCCTGGCGCTCACTCGGGTGGGCCTCGAACATCGGCTCGGCCATCGGCCGAACGAGCTGTCCGGCGGAGAGCGGCAGCGGGTGGCGGTGGCCCGCGCCGTGGTGGGCGATCCGTCGCTGCTGCTGGCCGACGAGCCCACCGGCAACCTCGACACCGCCTCGGGAAACGAGGTGCTGTCGATCCTGCGGGATCTCAACGCGACGGGCACCACCGTGGCGATCATCACGCATGACGGCGATGTGGCGGACGCGGCTCCCCGCCGGATCCGGCTACGCGACGGCCGCGTGGTCGCCGACGAGTCGTCCGGCCACGACCTCGCGGGGCGCGTACGGCCGGGCGGCGGAAGGGCGGGCGGCGATGAGTGACCGGGCCGCCGTGCCGTACGAGAGGGGACGGCGGGGTCGTGACGCGGGCGGGCGAGAACGGCTCACGCCGGCGCGGTTGAGCACGGGCGACGTGGCGCGGCTGGGTGCGCAGGGCCTGCGCACCCGCTCCACCCGGGTGATCCTTTCCGCGCTGGGGATCGCGATCGGCATCGCGACCATGGTCGCCGTGCTGGGCGTGTCGTCCTCCAGTCAGGCCCGGCTGCTGGGGGAGCTCGACCGGCTCGGCACCAACATGCTGACCGTCGGCGCCGGTCAGCAGATCTTGGGTGGGGAGTCCAAGTTGCCGAAGCGGGCGATGACGATGATCCGCGCGATGGACCCGATCCAGATGGCCGGTCAGACCGGGGACACCGGTGTTCCGATCTTCCGCAACGATCGGATTCCCAGCACCCACACGGGCGGTCTCCAGGTGCGCGCCGCCTCCCTGGACCTGCCGCGCACCCTGCAGACCACCATCCGGGCCGGAGCCTGGCTGAACGAGTTCACCGCCGGGCAGCGGGCGGTGGTGCTGGGCGCGACGGCGGCGGAGCGTCTCGGCGTAACGGCCGGGGACGCGGTGTGGATCGACGGTCAGTGGTGGACGGTGGTGGGTGTGCTGCGCGAATCGCCGCTCGCCGAGGAGATCGACGTGTCGGCCCTCGTCGGCTTCCCCGCCGCCGGCGCGTTCCTCGGCTTCGACGGGTTCCCCACGACGATCTATGTCAGATGCGTGGACGCGTACGTCGCCGACATCCGCGGGGTGCTTCCCCGCACCGCCAACCCGGAGCATCCGGAGGAGGTGACCGTGAGCCGCCCGTCCGACGTGCTCGCGGCGAGGACCGCCGTCGCGGGGGCCTTCACCAATCTGCTGCTCGGCGTCGGTGGGGTCGCGCTGCTCGTGGGCGGCGTCGGCGTGGCCAACACCATGGTCATCTCGGTGCTGGAACGGCGGCACGAGATCGGCCTGCGCCGCTCTCTCGGTGCCACTCGCGGCCAGATCCGGATCCAGTTCCTGGCGGAGTCACTGCTCCTCACCGGGATGGGCGGGATCGGCGGAGGGCTGCTCGGCGCGCTCGCCACGTACGGCTACGCCCTCTGGCGGGACCTGCCGTCGGTGGTGCCACTGTGGGTGCTCGGCGGCGGACTCGCGGCGGCGCTTGCGGTCGGCGTGGTCGCCGGCATCTACCCGGCCGCGCGAGCGGCTCGGATGCCGCCCACGGCGGCTCTGTCCACGACGTAAGCGTCCGTACGTTGGGTTTCTTGGGAGCATTGGGCCATGCGTGTGCTGGTTGCGGAGGATGAGCGGGTCCTGGCCGACATCGTGGCGACCGGACTCCGCAAGGAGAAGATGGCGGTGGACGTCGTCTACGACGGCGACGCGGCGCTGGAACGGGCGATGGCCAACGACTACGACGTGATCGTGCTCGACCGGGACCTGCCGAAGATCCACGGAGACGAGGTGTGCCGGTTGCTCGCCGAGGAGCGGCTTCCGGCGCGGATCATCATGCTCACCGCGGCCGGGGATCTGCGCTCGAAGGTGGAGGGGCTGTCGATCGGCGCCGACGACTACCTGGCCAAGCCGTTCGACTTCCCGGAACTGGTCGCCCGGCTACGGGCGCTGGCGCGCCGGGTGCCGACCCGGACGCCCCCCGTCCTGAACCGTGCGGGGATCACGCTCGACCCCGCGCGGCACCAGGTCTTCCGGGACGGGCGCTACGTCGCGCTCAGTCCCAAGGAGTTCGCCGTGCTGGAGGTCCTGATGCGCGCGGAGGGCGCCGTGGTCAGCGCCGAGAATCTGCTGGAGAAGGCATGGGACGAGAACATCAACTACTTCACCAACTCGGTCCGGGTGACCGTGGGGACGCTGCGGCGGAAGCTCGGACACCCTCCGGTGATCGAGACGGTCACCGGAGCCGGCTATCGGCTCTGAGCGGCGGGCGCCTGCCGGTCAGATGGCGGCTGACCGCGGTGTACGGCAGCCTGTGCTTCCTCGCCGCCGGGCTCCTCCTGGTGGTCAACTTCTTCGTCGTCTCCGGGATCGTCAACCAGTCCTTCACCGAGTCCCTCGCCGAGCAGGGCCGGTTCGACGTCGGCGGCATGTCCGCCGAGGCGGTGCGACGCGTACTCTCCCACCAGTTCGCCGCCCAGGTGGACGCCTACCGGCAGAGTGTGATCACCTCGACCCTGTCGTGGTCGATTCTGGCAGCCGTGATCGTCGGTCTGGCCGGTCTGGCCGTGGGCTGGGTCGTCGCGCGGCGGGCTCTGGCGCCCCTCCAGCGGGTCACCGAGACCGCGCGCAGGCTGTCCGACAGCACGCTCCACCGCAGGATCTGGATGGAGGGACCGCAGGACGAGATCAAGGAGCTCGCCGACACCTTCGACTCCATGCTCGAACGACTCGACCGTGCCTTCGACGGGCAGCGCCGGTTCGTCGCCAACGCTTCGCACGAGCTCAAGACCCCTCTCGCGATCAACCGCGCGCTGCTCCAGGTGGCGTTCGCCGACGACGCGCTTCCGGCGCCGCTACGGCCGGTGCGCGACGAGTTGCTGGCCGGGAACGTCCGTCAGGAGCGCCTCATCGAGGGCCTCCTCACGCTGGCCAGGACCGAGCGTGAGCTGACCGAACGCGACCGGGCGGACCTGGCCGCGCTCGTCCGCGCCACGCTCGCCCGCTACCCGGCGACGGAGGCCGATCTCCGCCCCGCCTTCGCCGTGGGCGACGCTGTGCTGATGGAGCATGTGATCACGAATCTCGTGGACAACGCGTTCAAGTACAACGACGAGCGCGCGACGGTCTCCGTACGCACCGGGACGGATCCCGGCGGATCGTTCATCACGGTGGAGAACACCGGCCTGGAGATCGCGCCCGCGCTGGTGGAGGGCCTGTTCGAGCCGTTCCGCCGCCTGGACGCCGACCGCACCGGCTCGATGGCCGGAGCGGGACTCGGATTGTCCATCGTGCGGGCCGTCGCCCGCGCCCACGGCGGGAGTGCCGAGGCCGCCCCCCGGAATGGCGGCGGTCTCACCGTGACGGTGCGGTTTCCCCGCTATTCGGCGGATTGAAATCGATCCCGCCGGTGACCTGAACGTTTCACTTCAGAAGCCTCCGTGCTATATCGCTTCTGTCCTCGGGAGAGGTCCGTGCACGGGTGTCGTGGTCGGCCGAATCCCTGGTGAGGGGCGCCGAAGGGAAGTCCGCGCACGAATTAATCCTATGTCTACGTTGATTGGTGGGCTTATTTACGGCTTTGACAGGGGGCAAACCGGCTCTAACGTCGGATCTCTGACGCGTCGGACTGTCATGGTCGTCATCGATACTCTTCGGGAGACAGCGTGCCCCCCACCATGGCGTCGGCATTTCGCAGACGCACCGCGCTCGCCGGTAGTGCCTTACTCACCGGAGCCCTTCTCACGATTCCGAGCCTGACCGGCTCCGCCTCCGCGGCTCCCACGACCTACCAGCCGACCTGGGCGTCGGTGGACCAGCATCCGGCCGCGCCGGAGTGGTTCCAGGACGCCAAGTTCGGCATCTACTTCCACTGGGGCGCCTTCGCCACAGCGGCCTACGGCAGCGAGTGGTACCCGCGGAACATGTACGTCGGCGGCTCCAACGAGAACAATCACCACAAGAGCGTCTACGGCGACCCGTCTGTGTGGCCGTACAACAACTTCATCGACGGGGCCCGGGACAAGGCCGGCAACTGGGTGCAGTTCGCGCCGAAGCTGAAGTCGGCCGGTGGCAACTTCGACCCGAACGAGTGGGCGCAGTTGTTCGCCGACTCCGGCGCGAAATTCGCCGGGCCGGTGGCCGAGCACCACGACGGGTTCTCGATGTGGAACAGCTCGGTGAACGAGTGGAACTCGGCCGCCAAGGGGCCGAAACTCGACCTGCTGCAACTGTTCGCCGACGCCATCCGGGCCAAGAACCTGAAGCTGCTGGTGTCGATGCACCACGCCTACAACTTCACCGGTTACTACGATCATGTGCCCACCCAGTCGTCCAACTCCTTGAAGAAGCTGTACGGGCAGCTGGGGACGACAGCCGAAGAGCAGCTCTGGTACGACAAGCTGAAGGAGGTCGTGGACAAGGTCCAGCCCGACATCCTCTGGCAGGACTTCAACCTCAGCCGCATCAGCGAGTCGAAGCGGCTGAACTTCCTGTCGTACTACTACAACCAGGCCAATTCCTGGGGCAAGGAGGTCGTGGCCACCTACAAGGACGGCTTCGACAACAAGGGAGAGGTGTACGACTACGAGCGCGGCGGCCCGGCCGGCATCCAGTACCCGTACTGGCTGACCGACGACGCCATCAGCGCCTCCAGCTGGTCCTACACCAACGGGATCTCCTACTACAGCGCGCCCGCCATGCTGCACGCGCTGATCGACCGGGTGAGCAAGAACGGCAACATGCTGCTGAACATCTCCCCGATGATCGACGGGACCATCCCGCAGGGTCAGAAGGACGTGCTGAACGCCATCGGCACCTACCTCAAGCGCAACGGTGAGTCGATCTACTCCACGCGCGCCTGGAGCACGTACGGGGAGGGCCCGACGAAGATGGGCGGCGGGTCGTTCACCACGCCGCGGGCCGGTACCGCCCAGGACATCCGCTACACCCGCAGCAAGGACAACACCGTGCTGTACGCGACGGTGCTCGGCTGGCCCGGCAACGGGGCGAGCCTCAACCTCGCCTCGCTGGCCAACGGGAAGGTCAACCTGTCCAACCTGAGCAGGGTCGAGATGATCGGCAACACCGCCGGCACCTACATCAACCTGCCCAACCGCAACCAGGACGGGAGCGGCCTGCACATCACGCTGCCCAACCAGCCCTACTCCGCCCTCGCCTACGTCGTGAAGCTCACCTTCAACGGCCAGATCGGTTCGACCGGCACGCCGTCGCCGAGCGCGAGCCCGAGTGTGTCTCCGTCATCGTCCCCGTCGGCTTCGCCGTCGGTGTCTCCGTCGGTGTCTCCGTCGGTGTCTCCGTCGGTTCCGGTGACGGGTGCGTGTTCGGCGACGATTGAGACGACGAACTCATGGCCGGGTGGGTTCCAGTCGAATGTGACGGTCCGGGCGGGCGGTTCGGCGGTCAACGGCTGGACGGTGAAGTGGACGTGGCCAAGCGGTCAGACGATCAGCAGTCTGTGGAACGGCACGCAGAGCGTGTCCGGTTCGTCGGTGACGGTCCGCAACGCCGACTACAACGGGTCGATCGCGGCGGGCGGGTCGACGACGTTCGGCTTCACCGCCAGCGGCACCGCGGCGACCCCCACCGCCACCTGCACCAGCCCCTGACCTATCGGACGAGGCGGAGGTGACATCGGGCCGGGGGCCCGCACGCGCGGGCCCCCGGCCGACGTCCGATCAGTTCTCGCTGTCGAGCGTGGCCATGAGCGGGGCGGCGTACCGCGAACCGGCCGCGGCTCCCGCCGGAACGGCGGCCTCGATCTCGGCGACGACGTCCTCGTCGAGGGTGAGGGCCACCGCCGCGAGTGACTCCGTCAGCCGGTCGCGGCGGCGGGCGCCCACCAGCGGGACGATGTCGTCGCCCCGCGCCGCGACCCACGCGATGGCGACCTGGCTCGTGGTCGCGCCGATCCGCTCGGCGATCCTGGAGAGGGCGCCGACCAGACGCAGGTTCGCCTCCAGGTTCTCGCCCTGGAAGCGGGGGCTGTTGGCGCGGAAGTCGCCGGCGGCCAGCTCTCTCTCGGGCGTCCAGTGGCCGCTGAGCAGACCGCGGGAGAGCACGCCGTACGCGGTGAGACCGATGCCGAGCTCGCGCAGGGCCGGGATGATGGCGTTCTCGGGGCCGCGGGAGACCAGGGAGTACTCGATCTGCAGGTCGCTGATCGGCGCCACCGCGGCCGCCCGGCGCAGCGTTTCCGGCCCGACCTCCGACAGGCCGATGTGCCGGATGTATCCGGCCTGCCGCATCTCCAGCAGCGCGCCCACCGTCTCCTCGATCGGGATCTCCCGGTTCAGCCGCGCGGGACGGTAGATGTCGATGTAGTCGGTGCCGAGGCGGCGCAGCGAGTACGCCAGCCGGTCCTTCACCGCCGCGGGCGACACGTCATAGGGGACCGGCTGGAACGCGCCGTCGGGCGTGCGCCGCGACCCGAACTTCACGCTGATCACGACGTCCTCGCGGCGGCGCTCCCTGAGCGCCCGCCCGATCAGCATCTCGTTGTGGCCGGAGCCGTAGAAGTCGCCGGTGTCGATGAGGTTGACGCCCGCGTCGATGGCGGCGTGCAGCGTCGCGACGCTCTCCTGCTCGTCGGCGGGACCGTAGAGGTCGGACATGCCCATGGCGCCGAGGCCGATGGCCGAGACCTCGGGGCCGTCGGTGCCGAGCTTGCGGGTGGGGATGGTGGCCACGCGTTCTCCTTGCCTGCTGACTCCGGCCGACGGGGGCATGGGCGCGGCGGAACCGGCCGGCGCTCCCACCGGGAGGCGATGTGATCGATGACCACTGAACCACAGCATCACTGATAACGCAACATCGATCACGGATATCCGTTATCGTTGCTCACGTGGACGACAAGGCCATGGATCACAAGACCATGGATGACAAGGCCGTGGAGAGCCCGCGGGAGCGCATCCTCCGCGCCGCGATGGCGCTCCTCGACGAGCAGGGCAGAGACGCGGTGTCGACCCGGGCGGTGAGCGCGGCGGCCGGAGTGCAGGCGCAGACCATCTACCGGCAGTTCGGCGACATGCAGGGGCTGCTCGACGCTGTGGTGCGCCGGGGCTTCGCCGACTACCTCGCCGAGAAGACCGCCCGCGAGCCGATGGACGACCCGGTCGAGGAGCTCCGTGTCGGCTGGGACCGTAACGTCGACTTCGGCATGGCCCACCAGGCGATGTACGCGCTCATGTACGGAAACCCGCGGCCGGGAGGCGCCTGGGCCGTGGCCGGAGACGTGCACGAGGCCCTGCGGAGGACCGTCCGCCGCGTCGCGGGGGCCGGTCGGCTGTGCATGAGCGTCGACGCCGCCGCAGAGATGGTCCACTCCGCCGGGTCGGGCGTGGTGCTCGCCCTCATCGCCGCGGGAGCCGACCCCGCGACCGCCTCGCGCTCGGTGATGTCCATCGGCGTCCGCGACGCCGTCCTCGACGCGATCACGATAGGCCCCGTCGAACACGCTCCGGCCGCCCACGGCGCGAGCACGGCAGCCGCGCGCGCCGTGGCGCTCAGGGCCGTCCTCCCGGACGTCGCCGATCGCTTCAGCCGCGGTGAGCTGTGCCTGCTGGAGGAACTGCTCGACCGCATCAGCCTGCCGCGGGCGCCGGAGCCGCCTCAGTAGACGGACGCCTCGATGGACGCCACCCCCAGGCGGGGGTCACTCAGTAGACGTCGCGGACATAACGTTTGGCCGCGGCCAGGCTCTTGACGTACTCGGCGGCCCCCTCGGGCTTCAGGCCGCCGTGGGTGACGGCGATCTCCTGGAGGGCCTGGTCGACGTCCTTGGCCATCCGGCTCGCGTCGCCGCAGACGTAGAGATGGGCGCCGTCCTGCAACCACGCCCACAGCTTGACGCCGTGTTCCCGCATGCGGTCCTGCACGTAGACCTTCGAGCGCTGGTCGCGGGAGAAGGCCACATCGAGGCGGGTCAGCATGCCGTCGCGCCGCATGGTCTCCAGTTCGTCGCGGTAGTAGAAGTCCGTCGCCCGCCGTTGCTCGCCGAAGAACAGCCAGTTGCGGCCCCGGTGTCCGAGCGCCCTGCGCTCGTCGAGGAAGCCCAGGAAGGGCGCGATCCCGGTGCCCGGCCCGATCATCACCATCGGGGTCGCCGGGTCGGCCGGAGGACGGAAATGGCTCGTGCGCTGGACGAACACCGGCACCCCCACGTCCCCGGCGCCGTCGGCCAGATAGGTGGAGCACGTTCCCTTCCGCACGGTCCCGCGAGGGTTGGGGAACCGGACGACGGACACCGTGAGACGCACCTCGTGGGGGCTGACCAGAGGGCTGGAGGAGATGGAGTAGAGCCGGGCTTGCAGGCGCTTCAGGACGCCGGCCCACTCCTGGGCGGTGGCCCGGACGGCGAGCTCGCCGACGACGTCCACGGCTTGGCGGCCCCACGTCCATTTCTCCAGCTCACCCTTGTTGCCGGGACGGAGGAAGCGGGTGAGGTCGCGGTCGCGGGTGCGTTCCGCGACGAAGCGCAGCAGGCCCGGCGTGATCTTGGTGATGTCGAGATGGCGGTGCAGGGCCACGCCGAACGGAAGGGCGCCGAGCCCGGCGATCTCCACCTCGTCCGCCGGATCGAGCCCGGTCACCGCCAGCCACTCGGCGACCAGCCCGGGGTCGTTCACCGGCAGCACGCCCAGCGCGTCCCCGGCCCGGTAGGTGAGTTCTCCGGCGGTGTCGAACGTGAACTGCCGCACCTCCTTGGCCGAGCCGGGCAGGCTGAGCAGCCGGTTGCCGGTCAACGTGGCGGTGAAGGGAGAGTCCTTGCCGGAGCCGGGGGACGCCGTCAGCTCACCGGTGACCGCGAGTTCGCCGGACGCGCCCCCGGCGGTCGTACCCTCAGCGGTCAAGTCGCCGCTGCTCGTGCCTCCGCTGCCCGGGTCCACGCCGTACGTGCCCCCGACGGGCCCGTCCGGTCCAGGCGCCGAGGCGGGGGCCGTGTCGCCGAGCGTGGTCAGCATCCCGTCCAGCCAGCTCAGCGCCGCCTGCTGATCGTCGGGCTCGCAGTCGACGCGTGGGCTCATCCGCAGGGCGCCGAGCTCCTCCAGGCGCGCATCGAGCCTGCGCCCGTGACCGCAGAAATCGTCGTAGCTGGAGTCGCCGAAGGCGAGCACGGCGTAACGCACCCCGTCGAGGCGCGGCGCCTCCGGATCGGCGAGCGCGTCCCAGAACGCGGTGCCGTTGTCGGGTGCCTCCCCGTCGCCGAAGGTGCTGGAGATGACGAGCAGGTCGGCGTCGCGGGGGAGGGCGGCCGGGGTGCAGTCGTCCATGCTCACCAGCCGGGCGTTGCGGCCCGTCTCCGTGAGGCGGCGGGCGGCGACGGAGGCGAAGTCCTCGGCGTTCCCGGTCTGGGAGGCCCACAGGACGACGATCTCCCGTACCTCCACCGCGGCCTCGTCCGCGGAGCCCGGCGCGTCCGCCGGTCTGTTCGCCGGCCCGGGCGGCGGCGACAGGGGGGCGGCGAGGCGGGAGAACGCCCCGGCCAGCGCTCCGTTGATCCACAGCGCGTGGGCGGGGTCGAGCGGGGTCTGCTCCGGCAGGACCGGTACGGCCGTGCCCGCGGACGCCGTGCCGCCGAGGGCGGACAGAAAGCCGGACAGGTAACGGCGCTCGTGGTCGGCGAGCACCGGCGGGGCGAGATCCGTGAGGCCGAGCAGACCCGCCAGCGCGGCGACGGGCCCGGCAGGCCCGGAGAGGGGGCCGGAGCGCACCGGTACGGCGGACTCCCCACCGGTCTCCCCACGGGGGTCAGGACCGGGCCCGGTCTCGGTGACGGCGGTCGGCGGCGCGACGGCGGCGGACGGCTCGGGGGCGATCCTCGCGAGGGAGACCGCGCACACCTTGAGCTCCGGCTGGAACGAGATGGGATCCACGGCGTCGCTGGTCACGGCGTTGACGCTGAGGTACTCGCCGAACAGGTCGTTCCAGTGGAACGGCGCGAAGCAGTTGCCGGGCATGACGCGGTCGGTGAGGACCGCGGGGAGCACGGCCCGGCCGCGGCGGGAGGAGACGGCCACCAGGTCGCCCTCGGCGATCCCGAGCCCCGCGGCGTCCCCGGGGTGGATCTCGATGAACGGCCCGGGGTTGAGCTTGTTGAGCTTCGCGACCTTGCCGGTCTTGGTCAGCGTGTGCCACTGGTGCTGGAGGCGGCCGGTGTTGAGGACGTACGGGAAGGCGTCGTCGGGCAGTTCCGCGGCGGGCAGGTGCGGCCGGGGGAAGAAGACGGCCCGTCCGCTCGGGGTGGCGAAGGACAGGCGCGGGCGGCTGCCGTCCGGCAGGGTGCGGGGCGTCTGGCTGCCGCCGTCGTTGAGGTAGCGGATCGGGTTGCGCTCGCCACCGCCCGGCGCGCTCGGCCACTGGACGGGTGTCTCGCGCAGCCGGTCGTAGGTCACGCCGCGCAGGTCGTATCCGGTCGCCGGGTTCCACGCCTGCTTGATCTCCTCGAACACCTCCTCGGCGCTCTCGTAGGAGAAGGCGTCGGCGAATCCCATCTCGCGGGCGACCCGGGCGATGATCAGCCAGTCCGGCAGGGCCTGTCCTGCGGGCTCGACGGCCTGCCGGAGCAGGGTCAGGTTCCGCTCGGAGTTGATCATCACGCCCTCGGTCTCGGCCCACATGGCGGCGGGCAGGACCACGTCGGCGTACGCGTTGGTCTCGGTGGCGGCGTAGGCGTCCTGGGTGACGACGAACTCGGCGGCCTCCAGGCCCTCGATGACGGTCCTGCGGTTGCCGACGCTGGCCACGGGGTTGGTGCAGATGATCCAGCACGCCTTGATGTGGCCCTCGGCCATCCGGGAGAACATGTCGACGGTGCCCTGGCCGGCCTCGGCGCGCAGCGTGCCGGGCGGGATCCGCCACAGGTCCTCGACGAAGCGGCGGTCGTCCTCCACGAGCACCGAGCGCTGTCCGGGCAAACCGGGACCCATGTAGCCCATCTCGCGCCCGCCCATGGCGTTGGGCTGGCCGGTGAGGGAGAAGGGGCCGCTGCCGGGCCGGCAGATCGCGCCGGTGGCCAGGTGCAGGTTGCACAGCGCGTTGGTGTTCCAGGTGCCGTGGGTGCTCTGGTTGAGCCCCATCGTCCAGCAGCTCATCCACTCCCCGGCCTCGCCGATCCACCGCGCGGCCGTGCGCAGGTCGGCCTCGGGGATGCCGGTGATGGCGGCCACCTTGTCCGGCGGGTAGTCCCGCAGGAAGTCCGGCATGGCGTCCCAGCCATCGGTGTGCCGGGCGATGAACTCGTGGTCGATGTGACCGCCCTCGACCAGCAGGTGGAGTAACCCGTTGAGCAGGGCCAGGTCCGTACCGGGATTGATCCGCAGGAACAGGTCGGCCTTGTCGGCCGTGGCGGTGCGGCGGGGGTCGACGACGATGAGCTTCGCGCCGGCCTTCACCCGGTCCATCAGCCGCAGGAACAGGATGGGGTGACAGTCGGCCATGTTCGAGCCGATGACGAAGAACAGGTCGGCGTGGTCGAAGTCTTCGTAGGAGCCGGGCGGCCCGTCGGACCCGAGCGACGTCTTGTAGCCGCTGCCCGCGCTGGCCATGCACAGCCGGGAGTTCGACTCGATCTGGTTGGTGCCGACGAAGCCCTTCGCGAGCTTGTTGGCCAGATACTGCGCCTCCAGCGTCATCTGCCCCGACACGTAGAACGACAGCGCGTCGGGCCCGTGCTCGTCGAGGATCCGGCGCAGGGTCCGGGCGGTCGCCGTGATCGCCTCGTCGACGTCCGCGGGGGCGGGTTCGGCGCCGCGGGCGGCCCTGACGAGCGCGGTCTCCAGCCGGCCGGGCGCGGCGAGCATGTCGGCGCCGGTGGCGCCCTTGGTGCACAGTCGCCCGGCGTTGGCGGGGTGGCTCTTGTCTCCGGACGCCTTGACGACCCTGCGCCGTCCGTTCGCGTCGTCCGCCACATCGAGGACGATTCCGCAGCCGACGCCGCAGTAGGAGCAGACGGTTTTCACACGTGTGGCGGACTTCGGGTCTGACGTCGTCATCGGCCCTTCTCCTGAGCGGGGGCACGGCGGCGTCCACCGAGTAGCGGGGAGGTGCCACGGCCGCAGCGGGCGGATCTGGATCCAACGACGGAAAAGTAAGAAAAAGACGTTACGCGCGCGTCACAAAGTGCCGCGCCCCACTGTTACAAGCTCATCACCGGCGTTGTCAGACGGCCACGCGGAGTCCGCGGCGGGCGCTCCCGTCAGGCTCCGATCACGCGCGTACGACGCCGCCGACGACCGTCGTCACGACCTTGCGAACGGCCTCGGCGTCCGGCGGGGTGCCGGTCCGGTCGGCGAAGAGCAGGTGCGCGGAACCGATCAGGGCGGGCGCGAGGCCGTCGATGTCAACCTCCGCCGCGATACGGCCGAGATCGCGCTCCGCGGCGAGATAGGCGGCGATCATGTCGCACGCCTCCGTCAGCACCGGGACGCCGGCCGGCCAGGTCCGGCGCAGCCGGGCGCGAAGCTCGTCCCGGAACGTGACCAGGGCGACGACCGCCACCGCGACCGACCCGAACAGGGCCGTCAGCGCGTCCGCGAGGTTGCCGACGACGGTGCCGGCCCCGGCGGACTCGCGCAGAGCGGCGGCCTGGGGGCTCATCCGCTCGACCCGGTCCAGCACGAACTCGGCGAGGAACGCGTCGAAGTCGTCGAAGTGCCGGTGGAGGACGCCCTTGGCGCAGCCCGCCTCGGTGGTCACGGCCCGGCTGGTCAGCGCGCTCGGCCCGTCCCTGAGCAGGATGCGGTCGGCGGCGTCGAAGAGCTGCTCGCGCACGTCGCGGATGGCTACTCCCGTAGGCACCGTGCGTCATCCTCCGTCTCACCCGTTGCCCGAGTGGGCATGTGCCCACTAGGGTGGGCACATGCCCACTCTGCCCCCTGGGGAGGCGCGCTCCTCTGCGACCGCGTCTCGTGAGACTCATCATGCCCGAGAGATAGCGGAGTCGTTCGGCGTCGACGCCGAACGCTACGACCGGGCCAGGCCCGCCTATCCCGGCGCCCTGGTGGACCGGCTTGTCGCCGCGAGCCCCGGCCGCGACGTCCTCGACGTCGGCTGCGGCACCGGCATCGAGGCCCGGCAGCTCCGCGACGCCGGCTGCCGGGTGCTCGGCGTCGAGCCGGACGCGCGGATGGCCGCCTTCGCCCGCCGTACGGGGATCGAGGTCGAGGTGGCCACGTTCGAAGCCTGGGACGCCGCCGGCCGGACGTTCGACGCGGTCGTCGCCGGCACGTCCTGGCACTGGGTCGACCCGGTCGCGGGTGCGGCCAAGGCGGCCCAGGTGCTGCGTCCCGGGGGCCTGCTGGCCGCGTTCTGGCACGTCGCCCAGCCTCCGGCCGAGGTGGCGGACGCCTTGGTCACCGCCTATCAGCGGGCGGTGCCCGACTCGCCGTTCGACCTCGGGGCGGCGGCGAGCCCCCTGGACGCCTACCAGGCGATGATGGACAAGGCCGCCGGCGGGATGCGGGAGGCGGGCGGTTTCGGCGGGCCGGAGCAGTGGCGGTTCGACTGGGAGCACACCTACACGCGGGACGCGTGGCTCGACCAGATGCCCACGCTGGGCTCTCTCACCCGGGTCCCGGCCGACCGGCAGGCGGAGGTGCTCGACGCCGTCGGGGCGGCCGTCGACGCGATGGGGGGCGCGTTCGTGATGCGCTACGCCACCGTCGCCGTCACCGGCGCGCGACGCTGAACGGCCGGTCGGTCGACGTATGGATACCTCGCAGATGCGAGGTGATCG
This sequence comes from Microbispora oryzae, assembly GCF_017896165.1. GTDB lineage: Bacteria > Actinomycetota > Actinomycetes > Streptosporangiales > Streptosporangiaceae > Microbispora > Microbispora oryzae. The sequence continues at coordinate 101,322 of NZ_JAFCNB010000019.1, read as the reverse complement.
AGGCTGGGGATTCCGCTATGCCTTTCGAATGGTCATAATCGACCTGCAACTGCGACGTAGGGTGATGGGGGCGGTGGTGTGCCGCCGTCGATCGCGGCGTCGTAGGGATCCCCGGTCGCGCCCGCGTCGGGAGGCAGCGGAAGGAACTGTGGTGCTCAAGCGTCTCTCCCTGGTCGCCGTTCTCGCCTCGGTGGTGAGCGTTACAGCGGTGAGCCTCACGGCGTGCGGTTCCTCCTCCGGCACGGCCGATCCGGGGTCCGGGGCTCCGGCCTCGGGAGCGGCGGCCGGCGCCTCGTCCGTGACGGTGTTCGCGGCGGCGTCGCTGACCGAGTCGTTCACCGAGCTGGGCAGGCGGTTCGAGAGTGCCCATCCGGGAACGAAGGTGACCTTCAACTTCGGTTCGAGCGCGACCCTGGCCCAGCAGATCACCCAGGGCGCGCCCGCCGACGTCTTCGCCGCGGCGAGCCCGGCCACGATGAACACGGTGACCGACGCCGGGCTGGCCGCGTCGCCCACCGTGTTCGTCAAGAACACGCTGCAGATCGCCGTCCCGGCCGACAACCCGGCCAAGGTCGAGTCGCTCAAGGACCTCACCGACCCGAAGGTGAAGGTCGCCCTGTGCGCCGAGCAGGTGCCCTGCGGCGCCGCCGCGATCAAGGCACTGGACGCCGCCGGGCTGAAGGTCACGCCGGTCACCCTGGAACAGGACGTCAAGGCGACCCTCACCAAGGTCGAGCTCGGCGAGGTCGACGCCGCGCTGGTCTACCGGACCGACGTGATCGCCGCCGCCGGCAAGGTCAAGGGCATCGACTTCCCCGAGGCCGCCCAGGCGGTCAACGACTACCCTGTCGCCGTGCTCACCAAGGCTCCCGCACTCGACCTGGCCAAGGGGTTCGTCGATCTCGTCCTCTCGCCGCAGGGCGCGGACGTGCTGACCAAGGCCGGTTTCCAGGCGCCGTGACCGTGCGGGCGCGAACCAGGGCCGTCACGGGCCGCACCCCGTGGCCGCTCGTCGTACCCGCGCTCGCGGGCCTGGCCTTCCTGGTCCTCCCGCTGGCCGGGCTGCTGGTCCGCGCCCCCTGGTCCACCCTGCCGCGTCAGCTGGCCGAGCCGCAGGTGCTGGAGGCACTGCGGCTCTCCCTTGTGACCGCGACCATCGCGACAGCGGTCTGCCTGCTGCTCGGCGTGCCGCTGGCCTGGCTGCTGGCCCGCACGGCGCTGCCCGGGCGGCGGCTGCTGCGCGCGCTGGTCACCGTGCCGCTCGTGCTCCCGCCGGTCGTCGGCGGCGTCGCGCTGCTCCTGGTGCTCGGCCGTCGCGGGCTCGCCGGGCAGTGGCTGTACGACACGTTCGGCGTCTCCCTGCCCTTCACCACCGCGGGCGTCGTCGTCGCCGAGGCGTTCGTGGCGATGCCGTTCCTGGTCATCGCCGTGGAAGGGGCGCTGCGGGGCAGCGACCAGCGATATGAGGAGGCCGCCGCGACCCTGGGGGCGTCCCGCTGGACGGTCTTCCGGCGGGTCACCCTGCCGATGGTCGCGCCCGGCGTGCTCGCCGGGGCCGTGCTGTGCTGGGCCAGGGCGCTCGGCGAGTTCGGCGCGACCATCACCTTCGCCGGCAACTTCCCCGGCCGCACTCAGACGATGCCGCTCGCCGTCTACCTGGCGCTGGAGACCGAGCCCGACGCCGCGATCGTGCTCAGCCTGGTGCTGCTCGCGGTCTCGGTGATCGTGCTGGCCGGGCTGCGCGACCGATGGGTGGGTTCCGCGTGAGCCTGCGCGCCCACCTGGTGGTCGAGCGCCCGCCGTTCCGCCTCGACGTCGAGCTCGACGTGGCGGCCGGCGAGGTGGTGGCGCTGCTCGGCCCCAACGGCGCGGGCAAGACGACCGCGCTGCGCGGCCTGGCCGGGCTCACCCCGCTGGCCGGCGGGACCGTCGAGCTGGAGGGCGTCGAGTTGCACCGCCTGCCGCCCGAGCGCCGCCCGATCGGCGTCGTCTTCCAGGACTACCTGCTGTTTCCGCATATGTCAGCACTCGACAACGTCGCCTTCGGGCCGCGGTGTCAGGGAGCCGGCCGGGCCGCGGCCCGCCGGATCGCCGCCGACCTGCTCGACCGCGTCGGCCTCACCGGCTTCTCCGGCGTCCGCCCCGGGCGGCTGTCCGGCGGGCAGGCGCAGCGGGTCGCGCTGGCCCGCGCCCTGGCCGTACGGCCCCGGTTGCTGCTGCTGGACGAGCCGCTCGCCGCGCTCGACGCGCACACCCGGCTGGAGATCCGCGCGGAACTACGCCGCCACCTGGCCGGTTTCGACGGCGCGACGGTGCTGGTCACCCACGATCCACTTGACGCGATGGTGCTGGCCGACCGGCTCGTGGTCATCGAGAACGGCGGCGTCGTCCAGTCCGGCACCCCGGGGGAGATCGCCCGTCATCCGCGTACGGACTACGTCGCCCGCCTCGTCGGTCTCAACCTCTACCGTGGCGAGGCCGGGGGCGACCAGGTCGTCGTAGGAGACGTGCGCTTCAGCACGGCGGAGCGGGTGACCGGCCCCGCCTTCGTCGCCTTCCCTCCGTCCGCGGTCGCCCTCTACCGCACCCGCCCCGACGGAAGCCCCCGCAACCTGTGGAAACTGCACATCGACGGAGTGGAACGGCACGGCGATCACATCCGCGTCCACCTGCGCGGTCCGCTTCCGCTCGCGGCCGACGTCACCCCGGCCGCGGCCACCGACCTCGACCTCATCCCCGGGCAGGAGATCTGGGCGGCGGTGAAGGCCACGGAGACCCACGCCTACCCGGCCTGACACCCCTCGCCACTTTCAACGTATAGAGCAGAGGGGGGCTTGCGGCAAGACCCGGGTGTGGGCGCAGAATCGGGGGCCGTGAGCCGATCCGGGCTCTTGACCAGGGCTCGGCTGACCAGGGCCGGATGTCCGCGTGGCTCGCGTTTCCCCGGCACGTCCGTCGACGTGGCCACGCTGTCACAGGAGGATTCCATGCGCGTTCTGCTGTCCGCCATCGGCACGCGGGGTGAGGTGCAGCCGGTGGTCGCGCTGGCGTCGGAGCTGCGCGCGCTCGGCCAGGACGTCCGTGTGTGCGTGCCTCCCGACTTCCGCGACTGGATCGACGGTCTCGGGATCCCGGTCGTGCCCATCGGACCGGAGCTGCGCCGCACCGCGTCGGGCACTCAGGCGCCGCCCACTCCGGAGCGGCTGCGCGAGCTGGTGGACGGCACGGTCGGCGCCCAGTTCGCCACGATCACGGCGGCGGCCGAGGGCTGCGACGTCATCGTGGCATGCGGCGCCCTGCAGATCGCCGCCCGCTCGATCGCCGAGCGGATGGGGATCGGCTACGTCTACGCGGGTTTCTGCGCGGTGACCCTGCCGTCCCCGCACCACGCGCCGCCTCCGCTGCCGACGTGGAAACCGACGCCGGGAGCCGACGACCGCGCCCTCTGGGCCGAGGACGCGCGGCGCTGGGACGCGACGTGGGGCGCGTCGCTCAACTCCCACCGGGCGTCGGCCGGTCTTCCCCCGGTCGACGGCGTGCGCGACCACATCTTCACCGACCGGCCCTGGCTGGCCGCCGATCCGGTGCTCGGGCCCTGGCCCGAGCCGGGGGACCCGTACGTCGTGCAGACGGGCGCGTGGATCCTGCCGGATCGGCGTCCGCTCTCTCCCTCGCTGGAGGCCTTCCTCGGGAAGGGCGAGCCTCCCGTCTACTTCGGCTTCGGCAGCATTCGCGCGCCGCTCGGCATCGCCCAGGTAATGATCGAATCGGCCCGCGGCCTCGGCCGACGTGTGATCGTGTCGCGTGGATGGGCCGATCTGTCGCCGGTGGACGACCTGCCCGACTGCCTGGCCGTCGACGACGTCAACCAGCAGGAGCTCTTCACCCGGGTGGCCGCCGTCGTCCACCACGGCGGCGCGGGCACCACGACGGCCGCGGCGCGGGCGGGCGCGCCCCAGGTCGTCCTGCCCCAGCACTACGACCAGCACTACTGGGCGGAGCGCGTCCGGCTGCTCGGCGTCGGAGCCGCGCACCCTCCCGCCGTACCGACCGCCGGCTCGCTGTCCGCGGCGCTCGGTCACGCACTGCACCCCGAGGTGGCGGCACGTGCACGGGACCTGGCCCCGCGGATCCGCGCCGACGGCGCCGCGACCGCCGCCGAACGCCTCGTCAGGGACTGGTCCGGGTGAGCGTGGGCGTGGCGGCGGTGCCGTTCGCGGCGGCGTGTGATGCCCGGCCGGACGGCGGGGCGCCGTCCGGCCGGGCCGGTCTCAGCGGTAGCCGGCGGCGGTGATGTTCGCCTGGACGGCGTTCTCGGTCGCGTCGGAGGGATAGCCGGCGACCATGGCGCCCTCGTAGAAGGTGCCGGCGCTGAGGTTGGCGCCGCCGTCGGGCTTGCAGCAGTCGCCGCCGCTGCCCAAGATGATGGCGCCCTGCTTCTTCATCGGGTTGTAGCCGTTGGGCAGTGCGCCGTCCCACAGGGTGGTCATGCCGCCTGACTGGGCATTGGCGCCCTTGAGGGCGAAGCGGGTGGTGCCGTTGTTCTTCAGCATCGCGGTGACGAACTTGCTGGTGAACGCCCGCTGGTTGGGGTTCCACGACTGGCTGCCGCCGGGGAACAGGCCCCATTCGAGGTCGGCCTGCACCCAGGGGCCGGAGCCGGAGCAGCCGCCGAACCAGCACTGCTTGCTGAAGTTGATGGCGTCCATCGCGCCTGCGGCGTCGGCCTTGCGGGTGGTCTCGCTGTTGCCGTAGTCGAAGCAGCAGCCGCTGTTGACGTGGGTGCCGCTGGTGACCATGTACATGCCCTCGGGCGCGGTTCCGGTGGGGACGCCGGTGGTGTGGCCGTCGCGCCAGTAGCTGTTGCTGGGGTTGATGTACAGGGAGTAGGCCTTGTTGCCGCCGACGGTGAGCGATTCGGTGGTGGCGGTGGCGGGCTTGCTCTGCGGCGAGCCGGGAACGACGCTCGATCCCTGGTACCACAGGTCGTTGCCGTGTCCGGACTGGTCGTACAGCACGGTGATGACGCAGGAGGTGCCGGCGCAGAAGGAGTCCTGGGTCGCGGCGTTGGCGGTGCCGCCCGTGGTCAGCACGCCGATGTTCCTGGTCGTGTTGTCCGACGAACGCCGCACCTGGTAGAGGTTCCCGCTGTAGGAGCGGAACAGCGCCCGCGTCGTGCTGTGGGCCGCGACACAGGGCGTGCCGCCGGCGGCGTAGATGTCACACGGCAGGTTCGACGGGGACGCCGACGGCGAGACGGACGGCGAGGGCGAGGGGCTGGCCGAAGGCGAAACCGACGGGGAGGACGACGGCGAAGCCGAGGGCGAGGACGACGGTGAGGTGGTGACGCCGCCGGTGCAGGTCGTGCCGTTGAGGGCGAAGCTCGCCGGGACGGGGTTGGTGCCGTTCCAGGAGCCGTTGAAGCCGAAGGACGTGTTTCCGCCGGTGCCGATGCTGGCGTTGTATCCGGCGTCGGTGACGGTGACCTGTGACCCGGACTGGGAGACGGTGCCGTTCCACAGCTGGGTGATGGTCTGTCCGGCGGTGAACGACCAGGTCAGCCGCCAGCCGTTGACGGGGTCGCCGAGGTTGGTGATGGTGACGTTGGCGCCGAAGCCGCCTGGCCAGGAGTTGTTCACCGTGTAGTCGACCCGGCATCCGGCCGCGGCCTGGGCGGCGGTCGTGGTCAGCGTGCCGGTGAGGCCGGCCACCGCGGCGACCCCGGCGGCGAGCCAGAGCCGTAGGCGAGGAATCTTCATCCGTACTCCTGGGGGCTTTTCCGCGAGGAAGAAAAGGTCTGTTCCGGCCGTCTGGCCGGGCCGTCGTAAGTGATGGTTCGGGCCGTCGTAGGTGATGGTGGTGCCCCGACGCCCGCGCCCATGGTGCGGGCGCGGGCGGACGGGTACGGCGGTGTGGGTCAGGTGAGCTGGATGTAGTCCAGCTCGGCGTTGCCGGTGCCGCCGGAGAAGCCGGGGGATCCCTTGGCCAGGCGGATCACGTTGTATCCGGCCTTGAGACTGACACTGGTGCTCACAGTGGCGCCGAACTGGCCCCAGCCGGAGGTGGCCGGGTAGCTGACGGTGCTCCACGACCCGCCGTTCACGGCCAGGCCCTGGGTGGCGGTGGCGCCGCCGCCGTTCGCGTAGCCGATCGCCATCGTGTACGTCCGGGCGGTCGGCACGTTAACCACGAAGTCGACGTAGCTGTCGGTGTTGTGCGCGCTCGTGTTGTTGTCGATGCGGCCGACGTAGCCGCCCTCGGACGCGCCGGAGGTGGTCAGCCGCTGCGCGCGGAAGACCGACCCGTCCTCCGCCTCGTATCTCTCCTGGTAGGAGGGCACCCCGCTGGCCGGCTGGACGACCACGTGGTACGCGTCCGAGGCGGCCATGTTGGGCACGATCACCAGGAGCTGATCGCCGGTCACCCGGTAGACGACGTTGGAGATGGAGGTGGCCGCCGGGGCCGAGGTGAAGCGGCTCTGGGTGTGCGTGGACTCCAGCGTCACCTGGACGGACGGGCCGAGCCCGCCGATGCCGGTCAGCCGGACCGTGTTGGTGCCGGAGATGTTGCCGAGGACCACGTTGACGATTTTGCGGGTGCTGTCGTAGGAGGCGAAGCCGTCCAGCCCGGTCTGGTTGGGCGGGGTCGTGGTGACCATCCGGCCCGCCATGTCGCCGTACCACTTGTACAGCCACCACGTACCGGTCGGCTGGTTGTTGTTGACCACCAGGCCGTTCATCGTGCCGTACTCGTACCAGAACGCCCGATGCGCCGTCTCCACCCCGCCCCGCTCGAACTTCGCCACATAACTGGCGATCCGGCCGGGCACGTCCACCTCACTGGTGGCCGCGTACTCGTTGATCGAGATCCGGCGCGGGCTGATCCCCAGCGACGACTCCAGCGCCCGGTAGTCGGCGATGTCGGCGGCGATGTTGTTGGGACTGCCCAGTTCGTGCCAGCAGATGATGTCCGGCAGCGTGTTCGCGGCCTTGGCCGCGGTCAGGAACGACGACATCCACGACCGGTTGTAGTACGAGATGCTCGGCCCCACGATCGGCGTCGCGGCGTCCAGCGCCCGCACCGCCCGGAAGGTGCGCGTCCAGCCGTCGCTGAAGGCCCCGGCGGCGGAGGTGTTCCACGTCCAGTCCGGCTCGTTCCACAGCTCCCAGCCGACGATGTTGGTCGCCGAGGTCGCGTTCAGCCGGGCCCGGACCATCGTGTCCACCTTGGCCAGCCAGTCGTTCCAGCTCACCCACTTGTAGGGGAAATTGGGGTAGATGTCCGGCATCCGGATGTACTCCCCCGCCCCGACCCGGGTGGCCTGCGGCGACACCAGCAGCGAATCACCGCCCGGCGGCTGACCGTTGGGCCGCTGCCCCACCCCCGGAGCGGGCTGCGTCAGCGAGTTGACCTTCAGCGGCAACAGGGTCGAGTCGGCCGGCTTGCTGTTCTCCGCCAGGCCGTACAGACCGCCGGTGGCGACGTGCGTGACCGGCCGGAACGGTGAGCCGGCGGCCACGGTGAGCACGCTGCCCACGGGGTTGGCCGGCGGCGTGATGCCGGAGGGGCTGACCGACGGCGTCGGCGACGGGCTCGCGGACGGGCTCGCGGACGGGCTCGCGGACGGGCTCGCCGAAGGGCTGGCGGACGCGCTCGGGCTCGCGCTGGGCGACGAGCTGGGGCTCGCCGACGGACTGGTGACGGTGCCGGTGCAGGCAGTGCCGTTGAGGACGAAATCGGTGGGGACGGGGTTGGTGCCGTTCCAGGAGCCGTTGAAACCGAAGCTGGCTGTGCCTCCGGTGGGGATGGAACCGTTGTAGCCGGCGTCGGTGACGGTGACCTGCGCGCCCGACTGGGTGTAGCTGCCGTTCCAGAGCTGGGTGATCGTCTGCCCCGCCGTGAACGACCAGGTCAGCCGCCAGCCGTTGACGGGATCACCGATGTTGTTAACGCTAACATTCGCGCCGAAGCCGCCCGGCCATTCGTTGTTGACCGTGTAGGTGACCTGGCAGCCGGCCGCTGCGTTGGCGGCCAGTGCGGGGGTGAGGGCGCCGGCGGCCGCGGCGCAGACGACGGCGGCCAGCGCCGGCCTTAACCGGTGGGAGAAAAGTCGCATCTGTGTCCTCGAAGGCGGTGTGTGGGGTGCGGGGGAGTTTCCGGCGTGGGGACCATTTGGCCGAGACATCGATTGCCGCCACGGGTTGCCGACGAGATGGTGGCGGACCGGAACACCAGAACCATTGGGCACTCCACGTGCGATGTCCGCCGGCCATGGCTCTCGACGAGTCCTGACAAACGATTTCCTTAACGGACACTTGGGGTAGCAGCCGGACGGTACGCAGACGGCGGTTCGGGCGTCAACGGAGCCGCCGGGCGCGCACCGCCTGGCCGCCCCGCACGGCGGGATCGACGCCGCCCACGGGGCTGATCACGCCTCCGCGCGGTAACGGGAGTGGCTGAAAATTACATGTCGGGGAAAGGCGGCGACGTGACGTCTTCCCGCCCGCACGGCGCTCGGAAATCGTGTGCCGCCGACGCGTCCGCCCGCGAGTCCCCGGCGTCCGGTGAACGGGCCGGGAGGTGTGTACGTTTCAGGACACGCCCCGCGCGGCGGCCGTGCGGCCCCCATGGTGAGTGGCGTCGCTCGCCCGGCATGACGATCGCGTGGTGGACGCGGGCGGAAACGGTCTTTCAGCTGTCCGATTATGCGGTTAGTGCCCGACATTCCACCCGTCGGTGCGAAATGCCGATCTGGCTTTAATGGAGCCTTGAATCCTGATGATGGTGCCGAGTAAAGAATGGCAATCGCGTCACGGATTGATCCCGATCTGTCGGGGCGCATGCTTTTCCGATGCCGTCGGGTGAAATTGGGCCGGTGGAGGATTCCTCGAACCTGATGCGGGACGGGGTGCGGGCACGGATCGCCGCGCTGGCGCGGGCCACAGGCGGCCGGACTCAGCGCTGGTCGTCCCAGCTCCTGCTGGGCGTGCTGTCGGCCGGGGCCTTCGGGCCGCTGCTCACCGCGGGTGTGGGTGGGCCGGCGCTGGTCAGCGCGGCGGTCGGCGCGGTGACGGCCGTCGGCGGCAACGTGCTCACCGACATTGTGAAGGCCGGTGTCGAGCGGCTGGGCGCCGACGCCTCGCCTGAGGATCTCACCGCCGAATTGGAGCAGGCCGTTCAGCGGGTGCTGGAAGAAGGCGGCCGTCGGTCCGAGGCGCTACGCGCGGAGATCGCGGCCGTCCTGCGCGAGATCGGCGCGGTCGGCGTCGCCGTCGAGGAGGCCGTGCGGTCGGGCGACCGCGAGCTTCAGGCGGCTCTGACCGCCGGCCTGGCCGAACTCGGCGGCGATTTCGCGGAGTTCGGGTTCGTGCTGGCCGAGTTGGATCAGCGATTACGGCTGATTCGCGAGTCGGTGGACCGGCAGAGCGCCGACCTGCAACTGGCTGTCGGTCTTCAGTACCGGCAGGCCACCGACACCCGCCTGCTGCTGGAGCAGGTCTCCGCGATCGAGCGCCGGACCCGGCCGGTCGATTCGGACGGATCCCTGCCCGGCGTGCGGTGGGCGCACGGCTCGCCCTACCGGGGGCTGCTGCCGTTCGGGGAGAGCGACTCGGAGGTGTTCCACGGCCGCGAAGAGATCACCGCCGAGCTGATCAGTTTCCTGTCCCAGCGGCTGAGCGGGCCGGGTCTGGTGGTGGTGACCGGAGCCTCCGGAGCCGGGAAGTCGTCGCTGCTGCGCGCCGGTCTGCTTCCGGCCGTCGGCCGCGGCGAGCTGTCGGAGGAGGCGCGTGAGTGGCCGCTGCGCGTCATAAATCAGCCGACGCGGTCACCGCTCTCGCGGCTGGCCGTTCTGCTCGCCGGGCTGGCCGGGGTCGACGCTCCGTCGGCTCTGCGCGGCCTGACCGATGATCCGCGGCAGGCTCACCTGCTGGTGTGCCAGGGGCTGGAGGCGGACGCCCGGCGCCGGGGCACGCCTACCCCCGCCCGGCTGATGTTGATCATCGACCAGTTCGAGGAGGTATTCTCCCTCGGCGGCGCCGACGCGGAGCGATCGTCGTTCCTGGCCGCGCTGGGCGCGATCACCGAGTCCGGCGCCGCATTGGTGATCCTCGCGGTGCGCGGTGACTTCGTCGACCGGTGCGCGGCTCATCCGCTGCTGGCCGCCGCGCTCCAGCGCGGCCCGTTCATCGTCGGCCCGATGAGCGGAGCCCAGCTGCGACGCGCGATCACCGGGCCCGCGGACGCCGCGGGCCTCGCGATCGAACCCGGTCTGGTCGACGTCATCCTCGCCGAATTGGGCTCCGGCGCAGACGGGTACGGCACCGGAGTCCTCCCGCTGGTCTCCCAGACGATGCTGACAATCTGGGATCACCGTGAGGAGGACCGGCTCACCAGCCGGGGCTACGCCCGGACGGGAGGCGTGCGGCGCGCGGTCGCCACCAGCGCGGAGGAGGCCTACGCCGATCTGTCGGCCCCGCAACGAGAGCTGGCTCGCGAGCTGTTCCGGGGCCTCACCGTGGTCGGCCGCGACGGGGCCCTGGCTCGCCGTCCGCTGCCGCGCTCTTCCTTCCCGGAGGCCGCCGGTTCCGTCCTGGAGACGTTCTCCCGCCGCCGTCTGGTGATCCTGGACGCCGACGCGGCTCAGATCGCCCATGACGTGCTGCTCCATGCGTGGCCACGGCTGCGTGAGTGGCTGGAGGACGACGTGTCGAACCTCGCCCTCTACAGCGCCTTCACCGCCGACGCCGAGGAATGGGCGGCGAACGGCCGCGATCCGTCCTTCCTCTACCGCGGAACGCAACTGGGCGCCGTCCACGCCGCTCTGCCGAGCTGGGCGTCGGAGGTTCGTCCGCTGGATGGGGTCGCCGCGGAGTTCCTCACGACCGCCGACAACGCGAGGCGGCGGACCGTCCTCGCGCGCCGGGCCCTGGTATTCGCCGCCGCCGTCGTGGTCGTCCTCATCGCCGCGAGCGCCCTGGTCGCCGTCCGGGCGGCCGATTCGGCCGAGCAGGAGCACACCTTCGCTCTCGCCCGCCTGCTCGCCTCCCAGAGCGAACTGGTCAGCACCGCCGACCCCGCCCTGTCGGCCCGTCTCGCCGCGGCCGCCTACCGGACCGCCGTGACCCCGGAGACGGAACTCGGCCTCCTCAATGTCTACCGACGCCCGTACCGTGGAGAACTGCCCGTGCGGAAGGGCTCGATCAATGCCGTCGCCGCCAGCCCGGACGGCAGGGTCCTCGTCACCGCCCTCGACGACGGCACCGTCCGTTTCTGGGACATCGTGGCTCGGCGCCCCCTGGGCGGCGACCTGTCGGGACCGGTCGTCCGGGACATGGAGATCAGTCCCGATGGCACGACTCTCGCCCTGGCTATCGACGATGAGATCCGGCTGTTCGACCTGGCGACCCGAAAGCCGCGTGTGAAGGAGCCGCTGTCCATCGGTGCGGTCACTGATATGGCCTTCACTCCCGACGGCAGGACGCTGGCGGTGCTCACCTCGTCATCCGCCGAGGTTCGGTTCTGGAACCTTGAGCGGAAGAGAGTGGAAACCCGCTTGTCCGGCGGCCCCGGCGGTTTCGCGAAGCGGATCATTCTCAGCCGGGACGGCGCTCACCTGGCCGTCGTGGGAGTTCCCTACGAGTCGGTCACCGTCTGGAGCATGAAGGACCTCAAGAAGACCGCGGTCGTTCCCGGCAGTGAGGCCGCTTTCAGCCCTGACGGCGAATACCTGGCGGCGGGAAGCTCATTTCGCCCCGTCCGCCTTTACGACGTGAAGACCGGTCGTGCGGCCGGTTCCCCACTTCACGGGATTACCGGAAATGTCAAAGCCGTCGAATTCAGTCCCGACGGCACCACGCTCGCCACGGTCAGCTGGGACGAGCCCAACGAACCCGACAAGGTCGGGCTGTGGGACGTCGCGACTGGCAGGCAGGCCGGAAGCGGGCTCGCCGGTCCGGCGGAACAGGTCGACTCCGTCCTCTTCAGTCCCGACGGCCGGACCCTCATGACAATTCAGGGGTCCGCAGTCCTCTTCTGGGACGCGAGGCACAGTCACTCCGACATCGTCCCAACCGGGGAGGTGACCGGCACCGCGGCCTTCAGCCCCGACGGGAGAACGCTCGCCACAGCCGGAGACTCGGCACGGCTCTGGGACGTCGCGAGCCGCAGGGCGCTCGGGCCGCCTCTCCCGGGCAGGCTCGGCGCCACGCTCCCGGGTGTCGTCTTCAGCCCGGACGGAAGGTCGCTGGCCGCCTCGGGCGAGAAGGACACGGTTCTCCTGTGGGACACGGCGGATCAGAAGCCGATCGGCGCCCCGCTCACCGCCGGCGTCCGTCAGGCGAACTCCTTCGGGGGCGACGTACGGGCGATCGCCTTCAGTCCCGACGGCCGGACGCTCGCCACCGGCGACGACACCAGGATCCTGTTGTGGGATACCGCGACCAGGACCCTGAAGGCCTCACTCCCGACCCGGCAGAAGGGCATCGTGTTCGCCGCCGCCTTCAGCCCCGACGGCCGGATGCTGGCGACGGTGAACGAGACGGACGTCCAGTTCTGGGACGTCACCACTCACCGGCTGCGGTTCACCCTCACGACCAGCCATCGTGGAACGATCCGCGCGTTGGCGTTCAGCCCCGACGGGCGCCGGCTGGCCACGGCGAGCCACGACGGCACGGTGCGGCTCTGGGATGTGGCGACGCGGCGGCCGGTGGGCGGCGCCCTGGTGGGGCACAACGACGAGATCTTCGCTCTGGCGTTCAGCCCGGACGGGAGGACCCTCGCCAGCGGAGGGGGAGATCGCGCCGTACGGCTGTGGGACGTGGCGGCCCATCGGGCCCAGGGCGTGCCGCTGACCGGCCACGGCGACTACATCTTCTCGATCGCCTTCAGCCCTGACGGCAGCAAGCTGGTGACCGCCGGACGGGAGAAGGGGGCACGGCTCTGGGACGTGGGGAGGCCCGGGGACCTTCCGGGATTCGTCTGTTCGGTGGCGGGCCGGTCGCTGACGGCGCAGGAGTGGGATCTCTACGCGCCGGATGAGGATTACCGGCCGGCCTGTGGCTGAGACGGGCCGGCGAATGCGCCGGCCGGATGTGTGTACGTTTCAGGGCACGGCCCGGGCGGCTCCCAGCGTTGACGGTCGCCGGAGCCCTTCGTATGGCGATGTCCGCATCCGGTGTCGATACATCCCGGTGCCGCCGCTGCCAGCGAAGAAGCCAATTTCAGAACCGATTCGACTGGGCGTTTTCTGGCCCGAGGCCGCTCTCCCGGACGTTTCGAATGGTCAAATAGGTGATTTGTAGCGCCCGTGCCGACAATTGACATCCACTGGCACCGTACCTAGGCTGCGCGCGAACCGATTCGATTGATCGTTGTTCCCTATGGCGGTCCGTTCGCCGGGCCACGGAGCTCAACGCGAACAGCACCCGAACCCTTCGTGAGGAGTGCGAGTTGACCATCGGCGAAACCCGCGATTCCCAACACCCCCCGATGTCCAAGGAGTCACCAGTGGACGCCACAACCAGTAGGGACACCGCAACCAGTAGGGACGCCGGATCTCGTAGGCGGCGCGGACGCCGGGGCGGTCTCGCCGCGCTGCTGTCCCTCGGCGCGCTCGTCGCCGCCTCGGTGCTGTCCGCCGCGCCCGCCCAGGCGGCCGACCAGTCCATCACGGTCAACTTCGCCACCACCAACGGCTCGCCGACCTACCGGGCCTCCGGCTGGATCTACGGCATGACCGAGAACGGCGCAGCCCCCGCCGACAACTACTTCACCGACGTGAAGTTCCAGTACATGCGCGCCGGCGGCGCCCAGCTCGACAGCCCCGGCGGCTGGGTCTCCGGCAAGTACGACCGCCGCTGGAACGCCACCCGCGCCCAGATGCTGCGCACCCAAGCCCTCGGCGGCAAATTCGTCCTGCTCGTCCACGACCTGTGGGGCGCCGACGGCTACCCCATCTCCCGCTTCCCCGGCGACAACGGCAACTGGACCGACTACGACAACTTCCTCACCCGCCTCATCAACGACGTCCAGGCCACCGGCGTCCCCGTCGAATGGGACCTGTGGAACGAACCCAACATCACCATCTTCTGGAACCGCACCCAATCGCAGTACTTCGACATGTGGAAACGCGCCTACCAGCGCATCCGCGCCGCCTTTCCCTCCCACCTGATCGTCGGCCCCAGCTTCGCGGGAGTGCCGTCCACCGGCGGCTGGTGGACCCAGTACCTCGACTACGTCAAGGCCAACAACGTCGTGCCCGACATCGTCAGCTGGCACTCCCTGCCCGGCGACCCGGTCAGCAACGTCTCCACCGCCAACACCACACTGAACTCCCGGGGCATCGCCCACCCCCGCCCGTACCAGATCAACGAGTACGGCGCCTCCAACGAGCAGAACCCCGCCGACGGCGCCTGGTACATCTCCCGCCTGGAGCGCGCCGGCGCCGACGGCCTGCGCGCCAACTGGGCCGGCGGCAGCAACCTGCACAACGACCTGGCCAACCTGCTGACCCACAACTCCGCCGGGCAGTACTCCACCAAGGGCGAATGGTGGGTCTACCGCTTCTACGGCTCCCAGACCGGCCAGATCGCCGCGGTCACCCCCAGCGCCAACTACGACGCCTTCGCCACCAAGGACAGCGGCAACGCCAAGATCCTCGTCGGCGGCGGCACCACCACCGGCAACGTCGCCGTCAACCTCCAGAACCTGAACACCACCAGCGGCATCGTCCAGAACAACCAGGTCCGCGTCCTCACCCAGCGCATCCCCTACAACAGCGGCGGCGCCGTCACCGGACCCGTCACCGTCCAGGACACCGTCGTGACCCTGTCCAACAACGGCACGACCGTCAACCTCCCCCACACCGCCGTCGACGACACCTTCACCATCACCCTCCTGCCCCCGAACGGGAGCACGGCGTCGCCCAGCCCGAGCCCGAGTGTGTCTCCGTCGTCGTCCCCGTCGGTTTCGCCGTCGGTGTCTCCTTCGGCGTCTCCCTCGGTGTCTCCGTCGGTTCCGGTGACGGGTGCGTGTTCGGCGACGATTGAGACGACGAACTCGTGGCCGGGTGGGTTCCAGTCGAATGTGACGGTCCGGGCGGGCGGTTCGGCGGTCAACGGCTGGACGGTGAAGTGGACGTGGCCAAGCGGTCAGACGATCAGCAGTCTGTGGAACGGCACGCAGACGGTGTCCGGCTCCTCGGTGACGGTCCGCAACGCCGACTACAACGGGTCGATCGCGGCGGGCGGGTCGACGACGTTCGGCTTCACCGCGAACGGTTCGGCGGCCACGCCGACCGCCACCTGCACCAGCCCCTGACCCTGATCAGCCGCGAGTGACACCACCCGGCGGGACCCCAAGCGCGCTGGGCCCGCCGGGTGCTCGGCGGTACGGTGGCGGAGCCTGCTTGACCTGGTGAAGGCGGCAGGCAGCCGAGTCGCTACGTGCTGGATTCCTATGTCCAAGCAGGTGTGGGGTGCACGCCCTAGAACATCCCCCTCCGGACACCTCGCCCGGTGCCGCGGCCCGGCGAGGTACGGACGGTCAGGCGGCCGCCGCCTCGCCGAGGCCGATGAGCCGGTAGGCGGAGTAGGAGAAGCCGAACCGCCTCGCGTCCTCACGCATGGCGCGGGTCCCCGCGAGCTTGGTGGTGCCACTGGCCAGCGTCGAGGTCGCGAGCACGATCGACAGGATGACGGCCGTCACGTCCACCGGGTGTCTCCGTCCCTGCCCTGACCCGGAGTCGCGTCGTCATTCGGCGGCAGGACGAGCAGGCGGTTCTCTGCTTCGGCACCCCGGAAGCGGCGCCAGACCGCGCTGTGGTGGAAGTGGTTGTCGTAGAGGTCCTGCGCGTCGAGGATCTCCTGCGGGCTCGCCTCGCCCCGGCGGACTAGATCCCCCAGCCGGAAGTAGCCGAATCGCTCAGCGCCCGGCTTGAAGATCACCATGTCGACGCCAGTGTGCGCGGGGGTACTGAACGCGTGCGGAGTCCGAGGCGGCACGACCAGGAAGTCGCCCGCCCCCACGGTGACGACATGCTCCCCGGTCAGGACGTGCAGGCCGCCGTCGATGATGTAGAAGATCTCGGCTGCCTCGTTGTGGTAGTGCGGCGGCGGCCCATCGGTGTTCTTGCCGATCTTGCTACGGATCGCGCTGACCAGTCCACCCGTGGTCTCAGCGTCCGCCAGCAATTCCAGCGTGTTCGGGAACTCGCCGAGGACCTCGGCCTCGCCCGCCCTTACCAGCACCGCCCGAGCGTCGTTGGGATCGATCACTGTCACTGTCACTCCTCCGCAGTAGTTCGCTCCGAGATAGTACGCCAGCTAACTATTTCCTGTCGAATAGAATCGGCCGACATGACGGCAGAGGCGAACCCGGAACCCAACGACGCGATCGACGTGATCCTTACGCAGTGGCGGCGCGAACGTCCTGACCTGGACCTTTCGGCCATGGGTTTCCTGGGCCGCCTCTCGCTGCTCACCCGCGCCGTGGAAACCCGGGTGGATGACATGCTCGCGAGTCACGGCCTCGGGCGTGGGGAGTTCGACGTGCTTGCCGCCATACGCCGCTCGGGCCCGCCGTACACCCAGATCCCCTCGGAACTGTCGGCAGCCCTGATGATGTCGCGCGCGGGCATGACCAGCCGCCTGGACCGCCTGGAGTCCGCCGGCCTACTGCAGCGAAGCCTTGACCCCGCCGACCGCCGCAGCTTCCGCGTCACGCTGACCGACCAAGGCCGCGCGATCATCGACGCCACACTCACCGACCACGCGGCCACCCTCAACCGCCTGATCTCCGGCCTCGCCCCCGAGGACGTCGCCACGATGACGCGCATCCTCCGCACCATGCTGGACACCGTCACCTGACAACACCACGCCAGCGCCACGAGCAATCCCTCAGGCCGCCATCACCAGGCACCGAAGGACGCGTTGAGTTCCTGCCCCTTGTAACGGACGGGATGGTCCCGGGTGTCCCGCGCTCTACGCCGTACGGTCGAGGGCTTGGGTGGCGGCGAGGGCGTCCATGTAGTCGCGGACATGCGTGATGAGGCCGTCCCTGACCCGCAGGACCAGGACACCCGGCACGGCGAACGAATCGCCGGTCGCCGGGACCAGCCCGGCGACCACCTGCTCGGCGACGATCACCTCCGGGTCGGCGGTCTCGTGGGTGACCACGTCGCGGATCTCCTCCGGCCGGACCGGGCTGGCGCCCCAGATGGCCCGGTACGCCGCCCTGACCTGCTCCCGTCCCTCGTAGCGCGCGGGCATTCCCGGGAACCGGAACGGGATCTCGTGTACGGCGTCGTCCGCGTAGAGGTCGGCAAGGGCGTCGGCGTTCTTGTCCAGGATCGCGCGCCGGTAGCGGCCGAGCACGTCGCGCGGGGTCTGCTGCATTGCGGTCTCCATTCGCTCAACAAGTGTTGAGGGAACGGTAGCGTGATCCGCGGAATCGCTCAACATCTGTAGAGTGAATTGCTGTGCCCGATCTGACACCGTCCTCACGAGCCGAGCGCCGCCGGTCCACCGAGCGGCGCATCCTGGACGCGGCGCGCGGGCTCTTCGCGGAGCGGGGCTACGAACGGACCACGATCCGGGCGGTCGCCACGTCGGCCGGAGTGGACCCCGCGCTGGTCATGCAGTACTTCGGCAACAAGCAGGAACTCTTCCGGCGGTCCGTGCACACGCCGCTTGACCGGTCCGCGGACGGCCTCGAAACGCCGGCCGACCTGCTGCTCGCCACGCTCGGCGTCAAGCTGGCCGGGCTGCCGGAGACGTCGCTGGCCATGCTCCGCTCGATGCTCACCCACCCGGAGGCGGCCGAGGCGGTACGGGCCGGGCTGAACACGCAGATCGACGAGATCGCCGAGGCGGTCGCGGGGGAGGACGCCCGGCTACGGGCCGCGTTGACCGTCATGCTCATGGTGGGAGTCACCATCGGGCATCAACTGCTGGACATCGAGGCGCTGCGCGACGCCTCCCCCGAGCGGATCGCCGCCGTGCTCCGCCCGGCCGTACAGGCACTGATCGAGCCGTGACGGCCGTGCGCGAGGGGGCTGACACGCATGCGGACGCGATACGCCTCTGGCCGGGCACATGTCCGTCATTACGCTCGCACCTGTCGCGAGAACACGGCGGCGGCATCGGATCGCCGCCCACTGTGTGACCACCAGAGCAGGGCGGCCGAGACCAGGCAGGCGGCGGTGAACCACAGCGGGGAGATGGCCGGCCTCGAAGAAAAAGCGACGATCCCGTACACGTCGAGGCCGTACGGCCGGGTGAGGCCCCAGCCGTCCTGCTGGTCGACCATCGTCACGGCGGCGAGCCCGGCGAGCGCGGTGACGAGCAGGCCGCTCATGGCCGGCCAGAACATGGTCCGCCGGTGCAGGGCGACGAGCACCAGTGCGGCCAGGCCGCCGAGGCCCACGAACAGCTCGAAAGCATGCAAGAGCGTTGTGGGCACGGCGCCCGCCGCCTCACCCACGACACGGGGCAGCCGATCGATCGACACGTGCGGGCTGATCCACGCCGGATGGCGGTTGGCCAGGGGCGGGAGGAGCAGGACCACGCACGCGGTGAGCTGGGCCGTCGTCGTGAGCGCGGTTTTCGCGCGCACCGACGGGACGTAAGGCGCGGCGTCGCCGGTTGTGCCGGCGAGGTCGTGCGCGGACCGGGCCAGCCAGATCAGGAACAGGGCGTCGGCGGCCGAGACGGCCTCGCCGTAGACGTCCGCCAGGTCGCCGGCCGCGTTCAGAGCCATGCCCGCGATGGGGAGCGCGAACGGCGTCAGCAGGGAGGCGATGCCGTACCACACGGTCGACCGCCTCCAGCGGCCGTCGCGTCGTTGCGCCATGAGCACCAGCACGGACCACACCAGAGTCCCTACCGGGGCGAACCCGCCCAACGCCGCCGCCCGCTCCGCCTCGTGCCAGTTCAGCGCGTCGAATATCTCGGTCGCGGCCAGGCTCACCTGACCCAGCAGGCCGGCGCCCAGCGCGAGATCGGCGTGGCGTATTTCGCGGCGCAGCACCGGGTGGAACAGAACCACGACCGCCGACATCAGGAGCGCGTCGAGGACCACCGCCCACCAGGGCCAGACCGGCATGACCGCGTAGAAAACCCAGGACGCCACCGCCGCGTACAGGGCCCGTCGCAGCGCGCGCGTCTCGCGGTCGGCCGGGATGGGCCTCCCGTACGGCAGGCCGCGCAGGCTAAGCCACAGCGCCCAGGCCCACAGGCCGCCCGCCACGGCGAGGACGAACACGTTGGGCCACGTCGCCGCGACATCCTCGTCCGCATCGGAGAACAGCGACAGCCGCCACAGGAGGCCGATGTCGTCACCGGTCAGCGCGAGCACGGCGGCGACCGCGAGTGCCGTCACATATGCGCCGGTCACGAGTACGGCGGGGAGGATCGTCCGATAATGGCGCACGCGTCACATCCAGGAGATCAAGCGGGGGGTGAGGCGCCAACCCTAGCGATTCCCACGGACAGTTTCGATCACGTGGGCGCCGGGCCGGATTCGACTCAGAGAACCGCCGGGACTATGCCGCGGTCACAGTCTCTCCCACGTCCTTCTGGGCCGCCGCCGCGATGGACAGCATGGTCTCCGCGTAGGGCAGCAGACGCGCACCGGCCGCCGTAAGAGCGATCCGGGGACTTCTCCGGTCGAACAGGGTCGCCCCGACGGTCCCGTGATGATGGAGAGCCAGGCGCACGACGCCGCCGTGTCGCCCGGGTGCTGCGGGCGCTGCACGAGGACCTCTCCGCCGTGCTGACCGCGCTGGAGGACCTCGTCGCGGCCGAACCGGTACGCGAGCGGCACAGCGTGACGACGATAGAGAACCTGCTGAGCCGCGGGAACGCGGGACTCGACAGGATCCGCGGCAGGCATCCCGGCAGGCCGTCGAGCCACGTGCGGTTACGTGTCGCGGTCGAGGGACGGCCGGGAGAGCTGGCTCTGCTGCTCGGCAGGCTCCAGGAGCTAGAGGTGGGCTCCGACGAGGTCACCTCGTCGACGTCCGAGGACCTGGGGACTCTGTTCGCGGAGTTCGGCGTGACCGCCGTACGAGCCGAGTCGCTGCGGCGGACGCTGAGCGAGGACGGCTGGAACGCCGAACGCGTCCATCCGATCCCGGCGCCGGGCTCGGGCGACTACGACCCGCCATCTCGCGACGGGCGGGATCGTTCGAGCTCGCGCCGGTACGCGTCGAGGACGAGTCCGTGAAAGTGATGGACCGCGTGCTCCGACAGCCCGGACCCGTCGGGGTCGTAGACGATCTTCCCCTGGGTGAACGCGGGGGTGCGCATGCCGCGTTGGACGCTCTCCACCAGGGCGATGTCCTCCTTCTGGAGGACCTCGTCGATGTATCGGATGCCGTCCTGTTCGGCCTCGTCGGGCTCCGGGGTCTCCAGATAGAAGTCCCAGATCTCGCGCGTACGTTCCGTGCCGTCGGGGATGATCTGCAGGACCATGAAGTTCCCGCGGCCGGGGTAGCGCAGCAGGCAGGTGTTGGGCCACAGCCACCAGACCGCGTGCTCGGTGACCGTCGCACCCGACACGTCGTAGGCGGAGTTCTCCGTCCGGCCGGCCTGGGCCATGTGGCTGGAGTAGATCCCATACGTGGTAACCCGGTAGGTGCTCATGTCGACCAGGGACACGAAGTCCTTGTGGGCCACGTGGCAGTGGTAGCACTCCAGGAAGTTGTCGACGACGTTCTTCCAGTTGGAGGCGATGTCGTAGGTGAGCCGGCGAGCGAGGGTCAGCCCGGCCACGTCGGGTGCACGCTCCGCGATCTCCGCTTCGAGGTCTCCCGCCTGCTCCCGCAGCGGGATGGCCTCGGGATCGAGGTTGACGTAGACCATGCCGCCGAATTCGGCGACCTGGATCTGGTCCAGGCATACGGCGGAAGCGTCGAAGGCCGGCATCTCGCCGGTGCCCCGCGCCCGCCGCAACCGGCCGGTCAGGTCGAAGTTCCACGCGTGGTAGGGACACACGATGCTGCGGCGGACTCCGGAACCGGACAGCAGTTCGTGCGCCCGATGCTTGCACACGTTGTAGAACGCCCGCAGCGTGCCCGCCTCGTCGCGGACGGCGACGATCGGCATGCCGGCCACTGTGCCCGTCACATAGCTGCCCGCCTCCCGCAGCCTCTCCACATGGCACAACCACTGCCAGGTACGAGCGAAGATCGCTCGCTGGTCGACGTCGAACCACGTCGGATCCGTGTAGGCGTCGGCGTGCAACGACATCGACAGCGCCGGGTCAGGGTCGTATCCGGCGGAAATGTGATCGATCGCGGTGATCGAGTGCGGTGTCACCGTACCTCCGCGTGCATGACACCAAGCGCACGGGCGGCCGGGCGGCTGTCCCGTGAGACGGCACAGAAATCCCGTGTCGACCGAATTGAGAGTAAGATCCTTTTCGCCAGGTTTCAAGGTCGATCATGTTTACGGTGGCCGAGCGAACCTCCTCATCAATGACCCTCCAGAGGGCGGCTCCAGGGACGTGGTGTCTGTCCGCCGGACCGTCCCCGCACCATGGCCGCCGGGCGGTGGCCACAGGTCGGATGTTAGCGCTAACACAACATGTCTGCTGTCGCGGTTCCTTCTCTGTCAGGTGGCTGTGGTGGCAGGTCGGAGCCAATACGAGACGAAGAGGCGACGTCAAGGACGGCACCTCGCGCCCACGGAGGGCAGGCGGGCGGGCGCGCGGCTCATCAGGCGTTATCAGGGGCCGCCGCCCGTGACGGCGAGTGCGCCACTCTGAAACTTTCTTGGGGGTCTTGACACATTTCGGCACGGTTTCCACACTGTGTCCCTGAGGCGGCTTCCTCCTGCCATGTGGTGGTGCGCGGTGAGGACCGCCGTTCGCGACGCCCTGGTGGTGTGCGTTCCCGATCACGGGACGCGGCGTCGATCGTGCGGGGTCACCCCGCGTGTCCGCTTTTCCGGTTTTCCTGCAACGGCTCCATCGCCGCCGGCGACTTCACGACCTTCGTGTTCACCGCGAACGGCACCGTGGCCACCCCGGCCGCTCCCCGCACCAGCCCCTGACTGCGGCCGGACATGATGATGAGGAGAATACAGATGCGTCTGCCCTGGCGAGCGCGGTCACCGCGCCCCTCCGCCGTCACACCCCCGGCGCCGCCCCGGCGGGCCCCGCGCCGCGGCCTCGTAATCGGCGCCACCACGGTTCTGCTGGCCGGAACCGGCCTGCTGGCCATGCAGCCCGCCCAGGCCGCCGTCGCCTGCCGGGTCGACTACGCCATCAGTTCGAGCTGGCCGGGCGGCTTCAACGCCAACGTCACCATCAACAACCTCGGTGACGCCGTCAACGGATGGACAGTGTCCTGGTCGTTCGGCGCCGGTCAGCAGATCACCCAGCTCTGGAACGGCACGCTCTCCCAGTCCGGTTCGCAGGTGACGGTCACCAACGTCTCCTACAACGGCAGCATCCCCAGTGGCGGCAGCACCAACTTCGGATTCAACGGCTCCTGGAACAGCTCGAACCCGGTGCCCACCTCGTTCTCCCTGAACGGTGTGGCCTGCACCGGCAACCCGGGCACGCCCAGCGCCACTCCCAGCGCCACCCCGTCGCAGTCGCCCAGCGTGTCGCCGTCGCCCAGTGCGACGCCGTCGCGTTCCCCCTCGCCCTCTCCGTCGCCTTCCCCGTCGTCGACGCCGACGGGCACGTGTGATCTTCCGTCGACGTACCGCTGGACCTCGACGGGCGCGCTGGCGACTCCGAAGTCGGGCTGGGTTTCGCTCAAGGACTTCACCAACGTCGTCTACAACGGCAAGCACCTCGTCTACGCGACGACGC
The DNA here is from genome assembly GCF_017896165.1 of Microbispora oryzae. Classification (GTDB taxonomy): domain Bacteria; phylum Actinomycetota; class Actinomycetes; order Streptosporangiales; family Streptosporangiaceae; genus Microbispora; species Microbispora oryzae. Next base: position 78,501 of record NZ_JAFCNB010000019.1, on the reverse strand, counting down.
ACGACAACGGGTCGAGCTGGGGCTCGATGGGCTTCAGCACGTTCACGAACTGGTCCGACATGGCCTCGGCCACCCAGACCGGGATGAACTCCGGCACCGTCGCGCCGACCCTGTTCTACTTCGCTCCCAAGAACATCTGGGTGCTCGCCTACCAGTGGGGCGGGACGGCGTTCTCCTACCGGACGTCGAGCGACCCCACCAACCCCAACGGCTGGTCGTCGCAGCAGGCGCTGTCCACCGCGAGCATCTCCGGCTCGGGCACCGGACCGATCGACCAGACGGTCATCGGTGACGGCCAGAACATGTACCTGTTCTTCGCCGGCGACAACGGCAAGATCTACCGGCAGAGCATGCCCATCGGCAACTTCCCCGGCAGCTTCGGCTCCAACTACACCCAGATCATGAGCGACTCGACGAACAACCTGTTCGAGGGCGTGCAGGTCTACAAGCTCCAGGGCCAGAACAAGTACCTCATGCTTGTCGAGTCGATCGGCTCGCAGGGCCGCTACTTCCGCTCGTACACGGCCACCAGCCTGGGCGGTTCGTGGACCCCGCAGGCAACGTCCGAGAGCAACCCGTTCGCCGGCAAGGCCAACAGCGGCGCCACCTGGACCAACGACATCAGCCACGGCGACCTGGTCCGCAACAACCCCGACCAGACCATGACCGTCGACCCCTGCAACCTGCAGCTGCTCTACCAGGGCCGCAGCCCCAGCTCCAACGGCGTCGACTACGGCCTCCTGCCGTACCGGCCGGGTCTGCTGACCCTGCAGCACTAATGGCGTGACCCGGGTCCTGATCAGGATCCGGTGAATGTGAAGCGGCGGGCTCGGTGCGAACACCGAGCCCGCCCTTCCGCAGCAGCGGAAGGCCCACGGGGACCTCGCACACCGGCCGGCCGGGAAGACGGCGTGTCGCGCCCAGGGCTGTTCTACCTTGGGGCGGTGCGTACCGGCTCTCCCGACACCCGTCTGATCGTTCTCCGTGGGAACTCCGGTTCTGGGAAGACCACCGTCTCCCGAGCCGTGCGGGGGGCCTACGGTCGTGGGCTGGCGCTGGTCGGCCAAGACGTCATACGTAGGGAACTGCTGCGGGAATGGGACGTGGATGGCGGCGTGAACATCGGCCTCATCGACACGATCGTCCGCTACTCCCTCGACCACGGCTATCACGTCGTGCTCGAAGGCATCCTTGCCGCGAGCCGGTACGGCGCGATGCTGCAGTCCCTGCGCGGTGACCACGCCGGGACCAGTGCCTTCTTCTACCTGGACGTGTCCTTTCCGGAGACGCTCCGGCGCCATGACAGCCGCCCTCAGCGGTTGGATTTCACCCCCGACCAGATGCGGGAGTGGTATCAGGAGCGCGACCTGCTGCCGGACGGGTGCGAGACGGTCATCGGCGAGGACAGTCCGCTGGAAGCGTCGGTGCGGCAGGTGCTCCGCGACGCACGCCTGACGCCGGCACAGGCAGGTCAGTGACGACGACTCCTCACGGTGGCGACCCCTGGAAAATGTTCAGGCGATGCGAGTGTCGTAGTCCTCGCGGTTGGCCAGCACCTCGTCCATGTGCACCTCGGCCCACACCTTGATGTCGCGCATCACATGGTGGAGTGAGAGACCGAGGCCGGTCAGCTCGTAGGTGACCGTGACCGTGACCGTGACCGTGACCGTGACCGTCGGCGTCACGGTGCGGGTGACCAGCCCGTCCCGTTCGAGGGAACGCGGCGTCTGGGTGAGCATCGTCTGGCTGACCCCGGCCAGCCTGCGGGAGCATCCCGAGCGGACAGCCGAGCGCCAAGCCGGCCGCGGAGCGCGGCATCACCGTCCACATCGTGGTCGCGCATCCCGATGGCGGTCGACTGGGTGCCGCGCCGATCGCGATGTCTGCGAGGGCGCTCTGGTCGAGGTCCTTTTTGGATGATCAGTCCTGGGCTCCTGGCCGAAATGAGTCGTATTCGTGATACCTGATCGATGTCGACCAGACGTGGGAGACCGGCGGTCAGTCCTGCGGCGATGCCCATATCCGAAATTCAGGCGGTCCGGAGGGCGGGAAACGGCTGTTCCATTCGAAGGGGAGAACTGCGGATTCCTCATTTTATCGGGCATGTCTGAAGAAGATTTCGGCAAAGATCGATTCTCGCGGACGCCTCTCATCGGCAGGGGGTGGCCGACTGTGGCCAGTCGGCAACTTGCCGTAAGTTGCCTATTTACATCTATTAGCCGACCAGTCACCATATGACGGTGGCCACACCCCGCCTCGTTGATCAGCGGCTGACGCTGAAAAGTCACCGAGGCTGTCAGCCCAATGCGAATTGGTATCCGTACGTGCCGACGTGTGAGGAGAGGGCGTCCCGGATGGCGCAATCATAGAAATTCCGCACGGCCGGTGATCCCAAATTCGTTTATGGCAGAACGCCACACAGAAGGAATGACACCACCGTGAGAATGACGCGAAGTTTACGGGCCGCCGTGTGCGCGATGGCGGCCGGTGCGATGCTGGCGGCCGGGGTGGGGACGGCGTCCGCCGCGCCCGGGGTCACCCCCGCGAACGTGACGCTCAACCTGGCCCCGGGCGGATCGACGACGATCGCCAAGACCGTGTCCACTCCGGCCATTCCGCCGAAGCCGGATATCGCGTTTCTGATCGACACAACAGGGAGCATGGGCGGGGTCATCTCGAACGTGCGGACCAATGCGAACACCATCCTGTCCAACGTCGCCTCCGCGCAGCCGGACGCGCAGTTCGCGGTCGCCGAGTACAGGGACGTGTCGGCGGACGCGACGTCGTTCCGGGTGGCGCAGAACCTCACCGGCAACCAGACAGACGTCACGAACGGTATCAATTCGCTGGTCGCGTCGGGCGGCGGTGACATCCCCGAAGACGGCATCAACGGCCTGTTCCAGGTCGCGTCCGGGGCGGTCGGCTTCCGGCCGAACAGCACCCGGATCGTGCTGCTGATCGGGGACGCGCCCAGCCATGACCCCAGCAACGGCCATACGCTGGCCGCTGCGATCAGCGCGCTGCAGGCGGCCGACATCACGGTACTCGCGTTCGACCTGTCCGGGCTCAACTCGGGCGGGCAGGCGACCGCGATCACGGACGCCACGGGTGGACAGCTGTTCTCCGGCCTCAACGCCTCGGAGGTCAGCGACACCATCCTGACGGCCCTGCACAACCTGCCGGTCACAGTCACCCACCAGCTGCGCGACTGTGACTCGAACCTGTCGGTGTCCCTGAGTCCGGGCAGCCGGACGGTGACCAGCGGCGATGACGCCACCTTCAGTGAGAACGTCTCCGTCGGCGCCGGAGCCGTACCGGGAAGCACCGTTACCTGCAAGGTGGACTTCCTGCTCAACGGCGTCCTGTCACCGGGCTTCACTGAAACGATCACCGAACACGTCCCGAAGGTGACGCCGTCGATCGCCACGACGCCATCGGGCACGGCGCCCGCGGGCGGGAACGTCTCGGATACGGCGACCTTGACCGGCGGGTACCACCCCACGGGCACCGTCAAGTTCGAGCTGTTCGGACCCGGTGACACCGACTGTTCGACGCCCATCGCGACTCGTACCGGGACGGTGTCGGGCAGCGGCACCGCCGCGTCCGGGAACATCGCCGCGGGTGGAGTGGGCACCTACCGATGGGTGGCCTCCTACAGCGGCGATGACAGCAACAACCCGGTCACGTCCGAGTGCGGCGACGAACAGGTCGTGGTCGTCAAGGCGACCCCGGGCATCACCACCACTCCCTCGGGGTCCGTACCGGCCGGCGGCGTCGTGTCCGACACCGCGAACCTCTCCGGCGGGTTCCACCCCGACGGCCAAGTCACATTCAAGCTGTACGCTCCCGGTGACACCGATTGCACGACGCCCATCGCCACCCCAACCGGCACGCTGTTCGGAAACGGCATCGCCGTGTCCGGCGACGTGACCATCGGCGCGGCCGGCACCTACCGGTGGACCGCCACCTACAACGGCGACGACAACAACAACTCCGTCACCTCCCCGTGCAGCGACGAACAGGTCACCGTCACGCCGCAGCGGCTCACCGGACGGGCCTACGGCCTGACCGCCGGCGCCACCCTGGCCGGCCTCCAACTGGTCAACATCGCGCGCACCCCCGACACCGGCCCTGTCTCCACCACCTCGACCGGCACCACCTCGGTGCCCTGCACCGCCACTCTCAGCGGGCTGATCAGCGCGCACGCCCTGTGCGCCAAGGTGGCCACCACGGAATTCCCCGGCAAATCCGTGGCGACCGCGTCCATCGACGACACCACCATCGGGATCACCGGCATCCCGGTGATCAGCGTCAAGACGATCAACTCCAGTTCCACCACCACCTGCGCCGGGTCCACCGGAACCACCACGATCGCCTTCCTCAAGGTCGGCAACACGGTGGTCATCGCGGAACCCACCACTATCCAGCCCAACACCACGGTCAATGTCGGCGTCGTCAAGCTCGTCCTCAACGAGCAGACCTCATTCACCACCCCTGACAAGGGCCTGACCGTCAACGCCGTCCACGTCACCGTCGACGCCCTCGGCCTGGCCAAGACCAACGTCGTCCTGGCCTCATCCGAGAGCGACATCGGCAACTGTCCATAACCCCATCCACCTGAACCAATAAAACCCAAGGCCGGGCGGACCACCGTGGCTCCGCCCGGCCCGCTACCTAACCTGACGTGAGCTTCCCGCTGGTAGAACGCCAGGAGCTGACGAAGGTCACCGTCTTCACCGCCCAGCGGTGTGCCTGAAAGGCGCACCTGCCGTTCCTGCCACCGGGGCCATCCCGTTGAATTACGGCGGAGGAGCCGGGGTGCCCAGCCCGGCCGAGGTGACCGTGACCTGGCAGCGGCAGGAGACCTCGGACGGCCCCGTCGTGCGCACCGGCGCGACCCCAGCCACGCCACGGCGGAGGCTTTCACGGTCGAGGCTCCAGACCATCCTCGTGGTGCCGGCCCTTGTCCCGGTCATCGGCCTGCGCGTCGGCAGAGGTGCGGTGGAGTTGCATCGGCGCCATCGGGGCGTTGGCGCGACCAGGACGTCTGCCTGAAATTTACAGCGGTGCCCGTCGCGGACCAGCGGTTCGAGTAGGTCGTCTCCCTTTCCGTTGACGCACTACCGCCTCCTCTCTAGCGTGAGGCCTCCGTGGTGGTCGGCATTTTTGTTAGCGCTAACAATGTGCACAAGCGAAGGTTGATCCGGCAATTCGAGATCTAGTGATGGGACATTTCATGGCACTGAGCATGGCGTCTGATGATTACTCATCAGGACCATCGCGGAGCATCTGGTCGTTGCGCCAGTTGCTGATCGCCCTTGCGTTGACCGCGCTCACCGCAGTGGCGACCCTCGTCCCCGCGCCGTCGGCCAATGCCGCCACCAGCCAATTCCGTGGCATGAACTGGGCCGTGCTGGGTGACAACTTCAGCACCGGCCCGCTCGTCGTGCAGGGCCTGAGCCAGTCTGACAGCAACGCGACGGTACGGGCCAAGGCCAACTCGCTCTACGACTACATGGAATACATCATGGGCGTCAACACCGTCCGGTTGCCCATCAACACCCATACGGTGGCCGACACGACCTGGTGGAACTCCTACCGCGGCGCCATCGACGCCGCCACTGAACGTGGATTCAAGGTCATCCTGGCCTACTGGGAGGACGGTGCCGCCTCCGGCGGCAGGATCACGAACCTCGCCGCATGGAACGCGATGTGGTCCAGCGTGATCAGCACGTACGGCTCGAACAGCAACGTCTACTTCGAGCCGATGAACGAGCCGCACGGCTACTCATCGTCGGAATGGCGCAACGTCGCGGCGAACTGGCTCAGCGCTCACACCTCGGCGGTGCCCGGCCGGGTACTCATCGGCGGCACCGGCTTCAGCCAGGACCTCCGGGACATCTGCAACGACAGCCGCTTCAACTCGACGCTGCTGTCCTTCCACTACTACGCCTTCTTCTACAGCGCGATGACCTACGACGCCTTCCGAAGCCACATCCAGACGCTTCTGGGCAACTGCGCTTCCCGCGCGATCACGACCGAGTACGGCGCACCGATGTCCGATGGCCTCAACTACGCCGACCCGAACAGCACCGACAACTTCGTGCGTTACCTCCGTGCTGTGGCCCAGGTGATGCGGGACAACCAGATGGGCGGCACCTACTGGCCCGCCCTCGGGGGCAAGGTCACCGCGGGCCTCGGCTACGACCACTACTCGATGTGGGCCCTCGGCGGCAGCGGCACCAACCTCACCTTGGCCGTCCGCAACCAGTCCGGCGCCGACCGGGTCCGCTACGGCTGGGGCGACACCGTCGGCGACTCCACCCCCACCCAATCCCCCACCCCCACGCCAGCGCCGGAGACGTTCTACCGGATCAACGCGCGCCACAGCGGCAAGGCCATGGACGTCCAACAAGCAAGCACCAGCAACAGCGCGCGCGTCGACCAGTACACCTACGGCGGCAATGCGTGGCAACAGTGGCGCTTCCAGGACGCCGGCAGCGGCTACTGGCGCATCATCAGCCGCCACAGCGGCAAGTGTCTTGATGTGGTGGGCGCTTCAACCGCCGACGGCGCCGAGCTCATCCAGTACACCTGTGGCACCGGCACCAACCAGCAGTTCCAGATGGTCGCCAACGGTGGCTACTTCCAGCTCCGGGCACGACACAGCGGCAAATGCGTGGACGTACCGGCCGCATCGACCGCGGATGGCGTGATCCTCAAGCAGTATCCGTGCAACACCGGCGCCAACCAGCAGTGGTCGCGCACGGCCGTCTAACGGTGGTCTCGACGTAACCGCGGATCCGCGGTACACCCCTCCCCGGTGCCGATCTTGTGCTGTGCGCTCGGCGCCGGGGATGCGGACACCCCCAGCGCCACCGCATCCCCGTACAAGGGAACCGGCATCCTGGCCGCAGGCGGCCACCGTGCGCCGGCGAACCCGCTGGAATCAACCCCTGGGGTCTCCACCGAAGCCGAGGCGGTTCCTAGTCACTCAGTAACGCAGAAGGCCGGTTCCGATGATCGGAACCGGCCTCTCAGCTGGTACTTCTGGGTCGGGGTGGCGGGATTTGAACCCACGGCCTCTTCGTCCCGAACCGCGAGCGCCGCTTCAACAGAAGGTGTTTAAGGCATCACCATCTGTGTAAAACCCCAGGTAGAAGCCCTAGTGTGAGTGTTACGTGGTCCTGCCGAATGTCAGCTCCTGGTTCAGGGTCCACTAACGCAGCACTAACGGACGATCAAGGGGGTGAATTGGGCTACTCGTTCAAGCGGCTCGACTCGCGCGGTCGGGTTCGCTACACGGCCTGCTACAAGGACATACGCGGGAACGTTGTCTCAGCGGGCACTTACTCATCGAAGCGGGCGGCGGACAAAGCCTGGCAGCAGGCCGAAGCCCGTATGGACCAGGGGAAGATCGGCCATCCCAGCCGGGGCAAGCAGACCTTCGCCGAGTACGTGAAGAACACCTGGCTTCCCAACCACCAGGTGGAGCCGTCGACCATGCAGAGCTACACGTACACGCTGAACAGGCACATCCTGCCGACCTTTGGTCCCATGCGAATGGTCGACATCCTTCCCGAGCACGTCAGGGCGTGGATCGCCAAGCTGAAGGACGACGGCGTCAAGGCGCCGACCATCAAGTACGCCAAAGTTCTGCTCAGCGTCATCTTCACGACCGCGCTCAACGACCAGGTGACGTACATCCACCCCGGCCGTGGTGTGAGAACGCCGACCGTGGCCGTGAAGCCCCGGACTGTGATCACGCCCGAGCAGTTCGACGTGCTCTATCAAGCCCTGCCCGACAGCGACACTCAGTTGCTCGTCGAAACCGCGATCGAGACTGGGCTTCGGTGGGGAGAGCTGTCCGAACTTCGAGTGAAGGACCTCAACACGAGAACCCGGATCCTGACCGTGAGCCGCGCCGTGGTCGAGGTCAATCCGAAGTTCCACCCGGACGGCGGACGCTTCATCGTCAAGGAGTACCCCAAGGACAAGGAGTTCCGTCGGTTCAAGCTGAGCCGGCAGATGGTCGACAAGCTCGAGGAGCACATCAGGAGCGAAGGCCTGGAGCGCGACGACCTGTTCTTCACCTGGAAGCATGTTCCGCGGGCTCGTTTGCGGACCAAGGCGCTTCCCGATGTGGACACGCTCGGCTGGACCAAGCCAAACGAGAACGGCAAGACGTACAAGCACGGGACCTTGTCCGCCTACAACGCGGGCAAGTGCCGCTGCGAGCACTGCCGCGCCGCTTTCGCGCAGTACCGGGCGAAACGCCGAGGCGAGGAAGGGAAGGACACCCCACGCCAGCCTCGGCAGCGCGACACCGACGGCCACATCCCGGCCGACTGGTTTCGACGGCAGGTCTGGAAGCCCGCGCTGAAGGAAGCCGACTTGGGGATCCACGTGCGCATTCACGACATGCGGCACGCACATGCCTCATGGTTGCTCGCTGGCGGCGCCGACCTGCAGGTGGTCAAGGAGCGGCTTGGCCACGCCTCCATCGCCACCACCGAGAAGTACCTGCACACCCTCGATGACGCCGACGAGACCGCGCTGGAGGCGTTCTCGAAGATTCGGAATCGGTGCGCGAGGTGAGCAGGTCTGCTTCAGTACGGCGCCTTCGGCCCAATCCCGATTCGCGGAAAGGAGAGCCCTAATCAGAGGGAGAACAGCGGGCGAGACCCGGAGGAGAGGATGCATCCTCGCCCACCCATCCGACGCGCGACGATCGTCACGCCGTATCCTCGTCGGTTCGCTGTCAATGCGAGTGAATGCTGGGGTTGGGATGTCCCGTTCCCGGTGCCCTTGGCGGTTTATGACGGTGGGGGGAGACAAAGCAATTGCACATCCCTTCGCCCTCACCACCCGCTTCCTGCTCGGCCAGAGGTGAGCGGTTGTGGAAACCGATCTCTCCCTGGCTGTGCGCCGCATCCGGCGTACCACGATCGCGGGCGTCGCGCTACTGGCGCTGATCGCGGCCGTCGTGTCGTTTCGTCACATGCACGAGCTGTGTTTGCGTCACGGCGAGGATCGTTTGGCGGCGGTGCTCATTCCGCTCGCCGTCGATGGCCTGATCGTCGTCGCCTCGATGTCCATCCTCCTGGCCAACCGGTACGGCAGCCGCGGCGGCGTTCTGGCGTGGAACCTGCTCGCGATGGGTAGCCTGGCCAGCCTCGGCGCCAACATCGCCGTCGCCGAGCCGAGCCTGATTGGTCGCATCATCGCCGCATGGCCGTCCCTAGCCTTGATCGGCAGTTATGAACTCCTGATGTCCCAGATCCGCCGCTGCACGGGAGCTCAGCCAGAGGCCCCAGACTTGTCGGCCCCTGAGCCTGCCACCGATGCGGATGCTGACCCCGTCGAGCAGCAAGACGAGCAGCAAGAGAACGCGGAACTGTCTACTGAGCCTCATGGGAATGGCCGGACACTACAGCGAGCGGCCTGGCGGTGGGCACAGCGGAACCGTCAGGAAGACGGAGACCTACCCAGCGGCGTCGCTATTGCTCGGGCTTTTGCCCGCAGCCCCCGTTGGGGCCGCTTGGTGAAGAAGGCCGGCCTCGCCGGTGAACTGACCGACGCACCCACGAGGGCGCTACTCCGGCCCGGGGTGACCGGGAGAGGTTGAACTCAAACGAATAACTCGAAGAGCTGCTGACACTCCCGACGCAAATTTGGCCGGCTCGTCCTGAGATGCGGCTGCTCACACGATCTCACTACCAGAAGGACAGGACGCTCGTTGATGGCGCCACCCCCGCTTCGGCGGTAGATGCGAGGACTTGATGCGGCGCAATCTTGTAAGGACTGTTGCTGTAGAGCGCTGCTGTACAGCATCTGCCTTGAGGTGAGGAATTCCCTCGATCAACCCGGCTTGAGCTTTCGCGAACGTCGTGCGTGCGGGATGTAGGGGTGCGCCATGTTTGGGCACCCCTACCCCTGCTAGCTCTTGTCGCCAGCCGAGAGCTCCTCTTGCGGCGTGCAGGACATCGTCGCTATCGGCACAAGGTCCGCGAGGATCAGTCGAACCTTGTCCGGTCTAACGCGGAGAGCAATCAGCGCCACCGTTAGCGCTCCGAGGAGGAGGAGAGGCAGGGCGGAGCCGCCACGTGCGGGTAATCTTTCCACGTCGGGGTTTCCTATCTGACGGTTACTTCGACAGCGCCGCTCCGGCCTTGGTTGGAGCCGTGCCGGAGCGGCGCGCGATTAGGCTACTTCAGCATGCCCAAGATCGTCAAGTCTGCGCCCAAACTTTCAGTCTCTCACGATTTCGGCCAGCTTAGCAATTCCAAATCAACGATCTCGCTTAAAAATGCCCTGGTAGGGGGGTACGGACCGGAGGTGTCCGCCTCTCAGCGGCGACATCGGGGCCGTCTGGAGCCGCTACCCGCCGCATCGGTTGTTGGGTACAGCGGTAGAGACTGCGGAGAGCTCATCCGCTCGTCCTGCTCCTACTGACTGCGTGTCAGCAGCGCTCGCGGCGATGAAGTTGTCGGCGAGGCTCGCCTACCTCCTGCGAGCTCGCACGTGCAAGCCATGACCAGCGCAGTCCCGAGCAGAGTCAGGAGCCGCCGTCACCGTATCTGGCAGATCCAGCAGACAGGTTGCAGAGCAAAGCCGAGCCGGAACGCCCTGAGCACGACCTCGGGTAGTTTCAGCCGTTGAGACGGTGGAGATAGCCCTGGTCCGGAAATAAATAATTATTCTCGAAGTGCAAACTGCGGAGGAGAGCCTTACCGCCAGGGCGGCGGCACACTTCCTGCCCGCTCCGAGAGTCTCGCTGGCCTGGGCTGGTCAGCGGGTGGTGGCCGTTCGATGCGGCACTTGCGGAGTGCGCTGGTCAGGAATAAATCTCCGCGGCTACGGCTGCTGCTGGGCCTATCACAGCAGGGCCGAACCAGGAGCGGCATGATTGGCGCATCCCTGGCAGGGACGCCGACGAGGTCAACCGTCACGCTATCCAGTCAGTCACTTAGTCCAAGCACTGCAACTTAACTGGAGATTCGCGAGCCACTCAGTTATGACGGCCAGTCCTGTCGGGCCGGGCATCCGAACTAGGTCCCGAGCCTGCAACCCTCTGTTTTGTCAGGTGGGCCAACCGCTCCACTTCCAAGGGCCGTCCCAAGGCCAGGGGTCGGCGCTCACAGTAGCCAGAGTTGTCTCCAGCGCTGTCGTCATCGTCGTCAACACGGGCTGATGGAGTCGGCTGGGATGAGGTCGGCGCGGACGAGGCGGAACGGTCCTCTCGCATTTGGTATGCGAGTTGCACCGCTGCGGCACGCCCTGCCCCAGTCATCGTCCGGGACCAGGTGTTATTCACTCGGCTGACGTCACCTCGTTGAGCCACAGACTGGTTCAATCACCAGCGCCTGCACACCGCGATCGGGTGTCGACGACGCGTGAAAACTGGATCAGGCACACTTTCCGTGATCAGACCCTGGTCAGTCGCTCAGCAGGAGGCGTTTGCGCAGGAGATCGGGGTTGGCGCGGCCGTACATCTGCCGCTTGAGCATTTTGTCCCGGTTGACGTGCCCTTCGACGAGACCAGAGCTGTAGGGCAGGGTGAGCCCGGCGGTGACGGCGTCTTGGTCGCGGCGTAGCCCGGTGACGAAGGAGCGCAGGTCAGGCAGGTCGTCGCGGAGTACCGAACCATCATTTCGGCGAACTGGCGCACGTGGACCCGGAGCGCTGCCAGCTGGGGACATGAGGCGGTGAGTGTGTCGAGCTGGCGTTGCTCGCTGGGTTCGAGGCGGGCGGGGTTGCGCAGGAACCAGCTTGTGGCCTGCCGGACCGTGGGCGGGCGGGGCGAAGCCGGGGTGGGTGGTAGGCCGGCTCGCCAGGGGCGGACGTATTGGCGGACGGCGGTGCTGCTGCCGCGGTAACCGAGATTCCGCAGTTCACGGCAGAAGACTTCGGCGTTGGTGCATCCTTGTGCCCACCGCTTGAGCAGGTAGCCGTCATAAGCGTCCAAGGCCTTGGGGCGTTGGCCGGTGCCGGTGTGTACGAGCAGGTCTTCAGGGTTGCCGGCGCGAGCGAAGCGCCGGACGGTGTTGAGACCGAGGTTCAGCCGACGGGCAATCTCCCGGACGCCGTGGCCTTGCTTCAGCAGAGCGTGAACGACGGCATGCCGTTCCCGGGTGCGGACGGCGATCCGGTCGTCGCGGTCGGCGGGTATCCGAGGCGGGTTGGGCGCCTGCAGCGGTGGAGAAGGTGTGGGGTGAGTGCTGAGCGCGGGGATCAGGGACGGCAGGTGATGGCGGTGCCGGGTGAGGGTGCGTTCGACGGCCTCGCCGAGGTTCCTCCACAGGTGCCAGCGATCTGCAACCTGGGTCGCATGCGGTGCGCCGCGGGCCACACCCTCGGCATAGGCGCTGGCCCGGTCCCGGCACACGATCTCGACGCCGGGGTGAGCCTGCAGCCAGGCCGCGAGGGTCTCGGCCGTCCGATCAGGCAGCACGTCGACCACCCTGCTGGTGGAGATGTCGATCAGGATGGTGCCGTAGGAGTGGCCCCGCCGGTAGGCGAAGTCGTCCACGCCGAGCACCCGCGGGCCCGCCGCGAGGGGCGGCTCGGGCAGGCCGCGAATCAGCCTGATCAGCGTCGTCCGGCTCACTGAGGTGGCCAGGCGCTGGGTAAGCCGGGCCCCAGCGCGACCGCCCAGCGCCAGCGCAATCGCCCGCAACGCCCTGGCCGCCGGGATGCTGCGGCGGCCGTATCGCACCGTCAGGCCAGGAATCTGCTCAACGAACGTCGCCCTCACGCAGGTGGTGTTGCGGCAGAAGAATCGGTGTACCCGCAGGTGAATGAGCAGTTCCTGGCCGCCGGCTGCGGTGTCGGACAACCGCCGTTCATAGTGACTGTGCCTGCGCCGCGACCGAACTCCGCAGTCCGGGCACGCAGCCTCCACAGTGCCGGTGCTGGCCCGGATCCGCACCGTCCTTCCCGCACGCAACACCTGGTCAATACACACGCGGGCCAGGTGAGGGAACAACGCCCCGACAATCTCACTGATCAACACGCCGCAGATCGTGGCTGGTTGGAGAGCCGGCCGCCTCCCCCTGGGGTCAGGTGCGGCAAGTCAGTCAAGTATTCGTTGCGAAGAGGTGTCGCCCAGGGTAAGGCCTCGTGACTTCCGGCCTGTCACCTCGCGGGCGACCTTCGCCGCGGCCTCTCGAGCGTCTTCATGCTCTCACACACGTATGGACTGCCAACCTGCCAAAGTGAGCAGCCTGTCGGTTTCCGTTTGATGTCGGGCGCATGCGCGCGAGGACGGCAAGGTTGTTCTAGAGCTTGCATCGCACCGAGTCAGTAACGAGCAACTGGACCAAGGCCGTCGCTAGCATGACAGCCGCTTCCGCTGAAGCCTGGCTAATTGGGGCGCTTGTGGGACCGCCTTCGTGCCGGTCACGATGTCCGAACCACAGGGTCCCGATCATGCTGGGGACTATCTCGATACCGGCTGGCGCGCCATGCTGGTCAGAGATCACCAACTCGTACCTATGAAGCGAATCTCTGAGGTGCTTGTGAACCTTGCCGAGCGTCGGGGCTGGGTGGTTAGGCAGGAACAGCGGGGCAGCGATTGCCTCAACGGAGCGAACGGCGTCCGCGTAAGCTCCTCCAGGGTCAGGATGGAGCGAACGAACCTTCGTCCAGACCTCCTGTAGGCGTATGACAGCAACTGAGTGCCCCCGCTGGGCGGCTGTTTGGACCGCCTGGGCGGCGGCGGCAGCAGCTGGCAGGCTCACCCGGCGTTCTAGCCTCGGGCTTTCGTGCGCCCAGCAGAACCGCCAAGGGACGGTAAGTTGCCCAGCGGCGTCGCCATCGCTCAGGCTTTTGCTCGCAGCGCCCGATGGGGCCGCCTGGTCAAAAAGGCCGGACTCGCTGGAGAGTTGAACTGACCTGACGCCCCAGATCGCTTGCTTTCTATCTGGCGGCTACGACCAGACACCGGTCTCTGGGATTTGTAACGAGTGCTCTTCCAAGCTTCGGAGGGTTAGAAGACCGTCTTGAACCTGATTAAGTAGGAATAGTTCGCGACTTCGACACTCTGGGCATACGCTAACAGCGGCGAGAGGCCAAAGATCAACTGGAGTTCCTGAAGGGGTGCTGTCGATATAGATTCTTTCGGGTTTGAGCGGGAATGTGCTGGGACGTTCGAAGGGTTCCCAGCTCGGATGGCTTCCACGAAGTCGCAAGCCTACAAGCTTGTACGATGATTCGTCGAGATATTCGCACCTCTCCACCCAGTCCCAATGTGCACCAGAGAGCCAGCTGACAGAGCTGAGGGCCGATAGAACATAGGGCTCAAGTTTCTCTACTTCCTCATTGAGTTCGTGGTTGGTTCGCACGCCGTGTGCGTGATGCGAGTCGTTCCTGAAATTTCTAATTGCGTCAAGTAGTACGCGTGGCGAGTTGTCGCCTTCGTGTAATCTCACTAGCTCTTGCAGGCGGGGTGAACTGACCTCATCGAGAAATCTGCCCATCATGGACAGCCAAGTGCCAAAGGTGGCGCCCCTGTAGAATTGATCGCGAAGACTTCTCGAGAAGCCTTTTTCGACGATGAGATCGGAGAGCGCCAGCAGCCCTAGCATTCGCGCAATTCCCTCGCCGAGTTTGAGGAGTGAGTCTTTGCGCTCGGCCGGATGAGTACTGATCCGGTATCTGCGGGCTAGTGCAGCGACATGATAAGGATAGCTCCACTCTGCTCGCCAGATAGGATCGTCTAGAGGGCGTACCAGCTCGCTAATCAACTGTGCCTCGTAGGCGGCGTACCGTATCTCATTGCGTTTACGCCGAACGTCTGTCTCGCTGCTCGCGAATACGTTAGGTAAAATGCCTGATATTGACTCTCTTAGCGTGCGCCGGGCTTCTTGCACTTCTTCAAGAAAGTTGTCAACCGCCTCATCGGCGACGAGGTCAACGGGGACAGGTAGATTCATCAAATCCCGCGCATGCGAAAATTGCCCCACATCGTTTCGTAAGTTGAGCCATTCACAAAGTGCTCTGCCATTCCCACGCAGCGGCCGCAAGACAAACATCAAGGTAGCTGCCTCGCCAAAGTCTGCAGGAAGTAGCCGCCAATTCCCTGGGCGTCCTACGAGATCACCACCTGTGCACGGTGTAAGCACTGGGCCTTCTGTGGGGGAGTCTGGTAGGTCCGCGGCCGAGTCAGTCTGATACAAATCTTGCGCTCTGAGATATCTAGGCCTGTCGGTTATTTTTGCTTCACCGTCACGAAGTGGTCGACTTATTCGTCTAGCCTCTATTTGGACGAACCGCGAAAGCGGTTCGAAGGTGCAATTAAGTTCCGTATGGAAGAAGAGCATCGGGGAGATCTCGTAGCCGATTTTGGTCTTGGGATGGTCGATCCAAGCGTCGGGGGAGCGTGGGTGGATCTCCCGTTTTAGGTACTCTTCGACGTCCTCGCTCAAGGGGACGTTCGCGTAGTCGCGCAGCTCGGGGTCGGGTTCGATCTTCTTGTTCTTGTACTGGACCTCGCCCTGGGTATCGCGGACGCCAATGAGATCACGCAGCGTGTCCAAGAACAGTGCCTTTGACGGCCACTGCAGACCAGCGGTGCCCACCGCCTTCCTCATGGATGCGAAGACCTTGTCTTTCGTCGTCGACGTGGTTCCGATGCGAAGTCGAAGAGCGTCGGCCAGCTTCTCGGTGTCGATGTGAACGCCGAGCTTGGCAGAGTGGCGGATGGCTTCGAGGGTCTCCTCGGTGAGCTCGAAGCGGAGTTTGAGCGGGTGCTCGACGGTGATGCGGCGGTAGCCGAAGTCTTCGTTGCGGAAGACCTTGACCTTCCCGTGTAGCGGATGGTCGGGATCGTCGGCCACGGTGAGGGCTTCGCCGTACAGGCAGGTGATCTCCTTAATCTGGTCCTTGCCGATTTCCTTGCGCTTGTCGCCGAGCGATCTGCGCATCCTCTGCCAATGGTCCCGGGCGTCCAGCAGGATGACTTTGCCCTGGTGGTCAGGGGTCTTGCGGTTGGTGAGGATCCAGAAGTACGTGGAGATCCCAGTGTGGTAGAAGAGCTGGTCCGGGAGGGCGACGATCGCCTCCAGCCAGTCGTTCTCCAGGATCCAGCGGCGGATCTCCGACTCGCCTGATCCAGCAATGCCGGTGAACAGTGGGGATTTGTTGAGGACGATCGCGATGCGGCTGCCGCCAATCGCGGGCGCCTTCATCTTCGAGATCATGTGCTGGAGAAACAGGAGCGACCCGTCGTTGGTCCGGGGCAGGCCAGCCCGGAACTTGCCCTCGGAATCGGCCTCGATCTCATCTTTGATCTTCTTCCAGTCCACCCCAAAAGGCGGATTGCAGAGCATGTAGTCGAAAGTCTCGCGCAGGTGGCCGTCCTCGGTGAAGGAATTGCCGAAGGCGATGTTGTCGGGGACCTGGCCCTTGATCATGAGGTTGGAGCGGCAGATAGCCCACGTCTCTGGGTTGATCTCCTGCCCGGACACTTTGATGGTGGAGCCGGGGTTGAAAGCGGTGATGTGCTCTTCCGCGGTCGACAACATGCCGCCGGTGCCGCAGGCAGGGTCGTACACGGTGCGGACGACGCCGCTCTCCTGCAGCAGGTCAGCGTCGGGGACGATGAGCAGGTTCACCATCAGCTCAATTACCTCGCGGGGCGTGACGTGCTCACCGGTCGTCTCGGCGGAGACGCCAGGAAAGCGCCGGATCAGGTCCTCGAATACGTAGCCCATCTGCTGGTTGGGGACCACTTCAGGCCGCAGGTCGAGGTCGGCGAACTTGCTGACGATCTGGTAGAGGATTTCAGCATCGTCAAGCCTCTTGATCTGATGGGCGAAGTCGTACTTCTCCAGCACTTCACGAACGTTCGTGGAGAAGGTCGTTACGTAACGGGTCAGGCGGCCGGCAACGTGCTTGGGATCACCAGCGATCTCTTTCAGCGTGTAGCGGCTGATGTTGTAGAAACTGTGTCCGGCAGCTTGGCGTAGGAAGAGCTCTCGCTGCTCGCCAGCTTCGTAGGCGTCGGCGACCTTGTCACGGGTCGGTGCCAGGACGCATTCGAGACGGCGCAAGACCGTGAGCGGTAGGATGATCTTGCCGTATTCGTGCCGTTTGAAGTCGCCGCGCAGCAGGTCGGCGACGGACCAAATCAGCTCCGCCAAATGATTCGATCCAGTACTCATAGAGCCCTCCGTCGGCTCGGCCGTCGAACGAATATGATCATCGCACTTCAACTTCAGATGTTGAAGATGGAGAGGGATGATGATCCTGAGCCCCGCTTGGCGGCGGATCGTGCCCAGCATTCTTGCTGAAGGGGTCCTCAACAGGAGGGCACAGCTACGCGGTCTTCCCGTCACTTATGGGCTCGGCCGATATGGCGCCGACCTCGACGCTCGTGCCGTGCTCGCGCCTGAGCGTGACGGACATGCTCAGGAGGCGACCTGTATGGACGGGCAAAGCGAGTCGGGGTCAGCACTTGCAGCTGACCAAGACGACCTTGCGCGGGAGGAAGCGCTTTGATACTGCCCAGGTACGAATCAGACTGTGCGGAGAGCCCAACTCCCGGATCACAGCTCACGTATTTGGGGCCGTCTGCACTTCAGAAGCCAGTTCGGTGACGATGCCGCTTACCTGGGCAAGGAGTCGCTCGGCGGGCAGCATGAGGTCGAGCGCGTGACAGACGATCTCTGTCCCCGCATGCCGCACTACGTGCGAGGCTGCGGGGGCGTTCCCCTTAGCGTAGATCAGATGGCCGCGCGGCAGCCGCAGCGCGGTGCAGTAGGCCAGCATCTGATAGAGGTCCGCGTCCGGGTAGCCGGCTGGTTTTTCTCGCTTGTACTTGGCGTCAACCACTGCCGCCGGGCGGCCGCTCAGCTCCCACACCAGGTCGGGCCGCATCCGTACGGCCAGGGCCTCGTCCAGGTGGCAGTTGTACTGGGGGTACGCGGCTCCGCCGTACCTGGCGTGAAGTTCCTCCGAGACGGCCACGGTCACGAAGTCCTCGAAGATCTTCGGGAGGTCGAAGAGGAAGCCGTTGGCGGCCAGGGAGCCGGGGGAGTGCTCCGGGGAGGTCGCTCTCCAGACGATCTCAGCCAGCCGCAGCGCAGTGTGATAGCGCGTGTTCAGTCGTGAGGCGTGCCAGTCCGGTAGCGAAGTCCCCCGGACCAGGGTGGTGACGTTCGCCAGTCTGGCCCGCAGAGCGGCCAGCCGCCGCCGGGACTCTCCATCCACTCGATGTACGGTCAGTAGTCGCGTGATGGCGGCCAGAAGGATCTGGTTCTCGGGGGTGTCCACGGTGAAGTCGTCGTGGCGAATCTCCATGGGGATAACGCCCCCATGGTGCCGCCGGAGCTGATCGGCTTCCCGGAGGCGCCCGCGGAGCACGTACGAGGTCTCCTCGACGGTGCGGTATCCCTGGAGCAGACCCTGCCGCAGGGCACGCTCGCTCTGTCGCCACAGGGCCTGTGCCACGGCCGGGATCAGCCCGTCCCTGACGTCCAGGTGGACGGTCTCGTCCCGCCACCCTTTGGGATCGACCGCGTAGCCGACCAGGAAGAGCAGCCGGTCGATCGGCAGTTTCGGCGTCACCCACACCTCGACGTCGCCAATCAGCGCAACGCCGACCTTGCCGCGCGGAGTGATCTCCCACAGGTCCGGCTCGTACGGCGACGGCCGCGCGTCCACGACTCCGGAGCTTGCCAGCCGGCGTCCCTGCGAGGGCGTGAGCTGTTCCAGAGTGTGGCCGGTTTCGGCGACCTCGATCCTCATTCGGGCGCGGCCGGCCCTCGGCGGAGGGAGGCGAGGCGGTAGCGGTCGAGAACGCTAGGTGGGCTGCCGTAGTGATGCTCGGCGAGTAACGGCAAGATCGCGGTCTCCCAGACGTCGGCCAATCCGTCCTCGCGTCGGTAGACCCCGGGCTTCATCAGATACGACGGGCCGATCGCCAGGTCGTGATCCTCAATCCGGGCGTTGAGCGTGTCCAGCACCTCGGGGGCGTCCAGGTTGTGTACGGCAGCCTCGTCATCCTTGCGGAGACGCTCCAGCCAGCGGCCGAGCAGGCCTTTGACGGGATCGAGGTTTGGGTGCAGCTCGACGAAGCGGAACCGGCGGCGCATCGCCGCGTCCACCAGTGCGATTGATCGGTCGGTGGTGTTCATGGTGCCGATCACGAACACGTTCGGAGGCAACGTGAAGTCGGTCTCGCCCGAGTAGAGCAGCCCGATGGCGTCGTCACGGTATTCGAGCAAGAAGTACAGCTCGCCGAAGACCTTGGCCAGGTTCGCCCGGTTGATCTCGTCGATGATCAAAATGTACGGATCAGATGGGTGCTGCCTGGCAGCCTCGACGAGCTGCCGGAACGGCCCTGGGCGTAGCTCGAAGGCGAGTTGCCCGTCCGCGCGCTGCACCGGGCGGAAACCCTCGAAGAAGTCCTCGTAGGTGTAGGACGGGTGAAACTGCACCAGCTTGATTGCGCTCGGTTCGGCGAGGTTCCCGGCCAGTTTCCGAGCGATGAAGGTCTTTCCGGTGCCGGGCGGGCCGTACAGGATGAGCTGCTTGTTCTCCCAGAGGAGGTCGGCGAGCCGCTGGAGTTGCGTGAGGTCGACAAGAATCTCGTCGGCCAGATCCTGGCTGATCGTGGGGAAGGCCAGTTCCTTGGTCGGGTCGGGCGCGGCGTCGCCGAGGTCGATGTCGAGGGCGGCCAGCAGTTCCTCGATCGCGCCGATGTTCTCGGTCAGCTCGACCACGTCCGACTGGCTGTGCAGCTTGGCCGGGAGCGGCTGGGGCAGGTTCGCGAACGGCACCGGAGCCGTGGGGTTGAGCCACTCAACGGACCGACGGAGGTTGGAGCGCTTGTCGGAGGAGGCGACGTACGCGGCGTCCCCGGTGATCCGGCCGACGTATGTTTTGCCCTGAGTGGTGGTGAGAACATAGTCGCCGGGCCGCATCCGGTTGCAGAACGCGTCGAACTCGGCGAGCTTCGTCTCACGCACCGCGTAGGACTTGTGCTGGTAGTTGTCTTCGACGATCGCCTTCAACTCGTCGCGGGGAACGGGGATGGGGATCTCCTGCAGGCTGGACGCTGCCAGAGAGGCGGACTCCTTGTGCAACCAGATAGGTACCAGGTCCCGCCCGTCCACCGATGACCCGCGCACCAGCCAGGCCCGCTGGACTTGCGACTCCGGATCAGCAGGTGGGAGCTGGGCCAGGCGTTCCCGGATTTCCCCGCCGGTCACATGGTCCTCGGCGGCCAGGCGACCCTGGTCGTCGAACGTCGCACCTTCGGCTTTGAGCCGTCGTGCGATGTCGCCGCCCCGGTAGCGGAAGTGACGCATACCGTCGCTGGGCAGCGTGCCGTCCTCATAAGCGACCCGGTACGCACCGGGGATGTCGACATGCGCGAGAAAATGGGAAAGCTGCTCCTCCGGCAGGCCGGTCGCCTCGGCGAGGTCGCGGTACGAGGTCCAGCTCCCTCCGGGAACCGCACCAAGGGCATTCGCGAGCAACTGCTCGCTGCCCGACAGCGCCTTGTGTGCCTGGATACGGTGCTTCCTGATCTCCTGGTAGCGACGCAGGAGTTCCGCGAAAAGTTCGGCTTCGGAGTATGTTTCCAGGGCGTCGATGCCGGGCTCGGTGAGCGCCCACTGGCCATCGCGCTTGGTGATCCAACCGACGGTGCCGGCGTCGCCGGTCCGCCAGCCGAGCATCACCTCCCAGCGAGGGCGGCCGTGGTCGTCGCGCTGGTCCTCATACGGAGTGAACTTGAACCGGCTCGCGATCGCCTCCGTGACCTGTCGCTTGGTCAGGGGTTCCGGGCTGTCCCGGAGCACTTCCATGGCGGTACGGAACATCGCCTCGATGCGAACACTGTCAGCCACGATC
Source organism: Microbispora oryzae (assembly GCF_017896165.1). Lineage (GTDB taxonomy): Bacteria > Actinomycetota > Actinomycetes > Streptosporangiales > Streptosporangiaceae > Microbispora > Microbispora oryzae. Next base: position 57,639 of record NZ_JAFCNB010000019.1, on the reverse strand, counting down.
GGACTCCGAAGGGTCGGGCCTCCGCTCAGGGTGGCGGGGGCCTTGGCCGGGCGGGGGAGTGAGGACGGATCGGTATGGTGTGCGATCCGCGATGGCCTTGGCCATGGCCTCGTAGATCTCCAAGATTGCGTTCTTGGTGCGGGCGAACAGATCCGGGCCGACGTTCCGGAACGCGCGGAAGCTGTCCATGATGTACTCCACGTCGTCACGAGTGACGCCATAGAGGTGGAAGTAGGCCGCGTCAAGCTCAGCCCGCAGCTTGAATCTCCGCTCCTCGTCCCACCGGTACGGCGGGCCGTCATCACCGTGGTCCCGGGCGAACGGCTTCATCGCGTAGGAGGTGTAGGTGAGTTCAAGCACCCGTGCCCGCACCCACTCGTCCAGCCGCTCCCCTCCATCCCAGGGGCACCTCTCTTCGTAAACCGAAGGCGGCAGCACGGGAAGTTGGCGCATCGTGAAGTACTTAAGGTGCGTTCCACTACTTTTCTGACGCACCACGTAGTCCAAGGCAAACGCTGACAGGTTGGCAAGAAGGCACGCCGCTGGACCGCGTTCAGGAAGCATTAGCAGGGTGGTGTCTGGCGTCGCAGTCCGGGGCAATGCGGAAATGATCAGCGTCCGCACGTCGGAACTACGGCAGATGTCGCGCCAGCCGAGCAGCCAGCCACGGGTCCACTTAACGACTCTGCGGGCTCGAAGAACCTCCTCCGGGCACAGCCGCTCCTCGACGTCCTTCTCCGGCACCCAGTACCGAGGAATCGTGGCGTAGGTGGGATCGTCCTTCTGATCCGGGGTTGGACGAGGGACTGTGCCGACATTGGCCTGGGCCTCGGTCTGGCCTTCGTAGGTGCCGAACCGATCGTCGAAATGGTGGAGCATTTTCGCCTCGTACAGCGGCAGCAGCCGCTCACCGTCGCAGACGAGCACGTTGCCGTCGAACGTCCATCCGTCGTCGAGCATGTCCTGCAGGCTCTCATCCCGAGCGGCACTGGGCCGGAAGAGATCGGAATCGTTGGCCATGTCCAGCATGCGGAGGAACGACAGGCCCCACGGGTTTAGTTCAGGGGATTCCTGCCAGAGCACTGGGACACGGCGATAGATGCCGATCGTGATGTCGGCGTTGCGCTTGTAGTCGAATACCGGGACAGTGCCGGTGTTCGGGTTGAGGCGGGTGATGTCCTCCGGGGTGAGGACGAACCGTCGTTCGGCGATGTGCGACACCTGCCGAAGCCGGAACGCCAAGCTGATCCGTCGCTGTGGAGCACGACGTCCGGACCCGCTCCAGAGGCAGAACCGGAAGGAGTGGTGGACGTTGAGAAAGAGCTTCTCTTCGTTCTCGAAGTCGTACAGCGAGGCGAGGGTCTTGGTCTCCACCATGTCCTTGAAGAAGAACTGCGTGGTCGCGTCGGTGGCGATGCCGGTGGGTAGGACCATGCCGACCCGGCCGTACGGCGAGATGACCATGCGGCCGGTCTCGGCGAACGCGGCGTAGGTGTTGATGTCCCCCCGGCCGGTAAGCGGGTAGCGGCCCGAGTCACGCAGAAGCAGCGTGGTGCCGTCTGCCTGCCGCAGCTCCTTCATGAACGCCGCGTAGAGGTCGCGCTCGAACTCTTCGTCACTGTCCTTGAGCGCGGCGATGGCCTTCTTACGGGCGGCCGCGTTCTTGGCGTTCGCGATGTCCTCGTTGCGGGAGGCGAAGAACTCCTTCTCCTGGATCTTCACCCGCTCCCAGGGTGGGTTGCCGATGACGCAGCTGAAACCGCCGTTCCAGCCGGTACGCGGGTCTTCCCGGCCGTCCTGCGACACCCGGAACACGTGCGGGAACTCCACGTGCCAGTGGAAGAACTGGTATTGCTTGGTGAGCTCGTCGACCCGATTGGCGATCAGCGCCTGGTGCTCGTCGAGCTCTTCGCCGCCAATCCAGCCCAGGGCCGATTGGGTAATAGCCGTTGTCCGGGCCCTGGGAGTGAGCTCCTGCACGAACGCGGCGCACCAGGCGTCGGCGACGCGCTTGGCCCCGCGGCGTTCCTCGTCAACCAGACGCAGCCTGCGCCGCTGTACCGCCGCCTTGGTGAGGTCCTCGGGTAAGAACGTGACGATGTCACGGGTGCCCTCGGCGATCGCCGCGTTGGTCCGATCGAGCTGAGCCTCGTCGAACAGGCTGACCTGCGTCAGACCGTGCGACCGATGATCCCGTTCGGTCGCGTTCTCCTTGGCCACCGCCGACGCCACCGCGCGGTCGTCGCCCTCGATCGGCTTGAACGCCTCCTTGGGGATACTCGCGTCGATCAGGGCGGGCGTGGCGCCGAGCAGGGCGTTGCCGACGCGGATGTTAGTGTCGAGGAACGCCAGAGGCCGGCCTGGCTCGACCGACTCGATCCACAGCGACACCTTGGCCAGCTCCGCCGCCATATCGTTGATGTCCACGCCGTAGATGCAGCGTGACACCACCTCGCGCATGGCGTGCCGTACGAGATCGGGGGAGGGCTCGTCCTCCCCGGAGCGGATCTGCGCGAGGCGGCGGGCGATCCGGCGGGCGGCGGCGACCAGGAAATGACCGGAGCCACAGGCCGGGTCGCAGACGGTCACGTTCAGCAGGGCCTCGATCTTGGCGTCGACCGTGTCTGCGCTGCCGGCGGCCTCATCCAGAACGGGGTCAAGCGTGGTGTCGAGCAGCGCCTCGGTCAGTGAGGAGGGCGTGTAGTAGGAACCCGACCTCTTGCGATCGTTCCCGTCTGCCTTCTTCAACGTGAAGGTGCGCTCGGCGGTGTCCAGCTCGACGTGGAACTCCAGCAGCCACTCGTAGACGCTGCCTAGCTCCTCCGAGTCGAGCTCCCGGAAGTTGACCGGCCGGCGTTGGAACTCCGAGTTGACGACGGCGAGATGGCGGATGGCCTTGAGGAGGTGTCCGTTCTCGATCCGCATGCCTTCCAGCGGGGCGTCCAGTGCGTCCGGCTGGCTGTGCTCCAATGGAGTGCCGTCGTCGTCCTCTGTGACGCGTTCGAACAACCCGCCGAGACCGGGGATGGCCAGCTCGGAACGTCCGTTCTCCTCGCCGAGGCCCTGGAGCACGAGCTGGACAGCCTCCCAGAGGTCGTCGTGGTGATCCGTGCCCCCGCGAATGGCCCTTTCCCGCAGGCGCTGCGCCGAGAAGTACCTTGTGTAGCGTTCTCGCGCGGCCAGGACAAGCTTGCGCTCGTGGGCCCGTTCCGGGCCGTCAGGGAGCGGGATCAGCAGGACGTCGCGGTCCTCGGCCACGAACCAGAACAGCAGCCGGTAGACCAGGCGCAGGATCGCCCGGTTGTAGTCCTCCTTGCTGAGCCGGTGGCCTTCTAGGGCGGCGCGGAGCGCGTCGTTCGCCGGGTGTCTGAGGAAACCGGTGCCGAGGGTGTTGATGGCCTGCGCGACGCCGGCGCGCAGCCGGGCCAGCGCTCGCTCGCCTACCTGGACGGCATCGGCGCGCCAGCGTTCCAGCCAGCAGTCGGCGGGCGTCTTCTCCAGCGGTACGGCGAAGCGCGACGCGTGGACCATGCGGAACAGCAGCACGAAGTCGGCGAAGAGCTGTTCGGAAAAGATCAGTTCGAGATCGAATTCGACGAACGCCGACCCGGCCAGCGCCCGTGAGTCCCGCAGCAGCCGGAGCTTGCTTCCGTTTGAGAGGATCGCCCACAGATGGTCGTCGCTACGGTTGAGCAGCTCCTGCACCATCGACTGCGGAGCCTGGGCGGTGATACGGGGAGTCCGGTGGTCGAGGTCGACGTTCCATCCGAGCAGGTGGATGGGCACGTGCTCCCAGCGGTGGCTCACCGGGAAGGAGACACCATCAACGGTGATGCCGCTCGCCGCGGTCAGGTGGCCGTAATCAAGCTGGCGTAGCAGCGGCACCAGCCATCGGTCGCGGGTACGCGGTGTGCGGCCCTCCTGGGCGGCCTTCTCTCGCTCTTTCGTGAATGCCTGCCAGGCGCCGTTGAGGTAGTCGAAGGCACGCGCGGCGGCTTCGCGGACGTTCTCGTGCGGGAGCAGGCCGTACGTCTCCGGTTCCCGGCCGGGGAGCGTGCTCTCCCCGGATTTGGCCTCCAGGATCCGATTGAACAGGTCGGCCGGAAGCAGTCCGCCGGCCGTACGAACCGAGGGGAAGGGGGACCGGCTCATGCGCTGCCCTCACGACTGGCCGGTGCCGCCACAACCTGGGCGCCGTGGTTGATGTCTCGCTCGCTCACTTGGTGACTCCGGAAGGGACCGGGACGTAGACGTAGACGCCGAGGAGGTCGGCGGGGGTGTTCGGGGTGACCGCGATCTTGCTGGCGCCGCTCTGCCGCGAGGCGGCCCGCGCTCGGGCGTGTGACTCGCGCAGTCGTTCCGCCATCGCGTGCGCCTCGTCGTCGAGGGCGCTTCCCAGCTCCCACATCAAACGAGGCCAGGTCTGCTCCTCGCCGTCCTGATTTACTCCTGTTTGAAGTGTGAGCAGCCGGTCGAGGTCGTCGCGGGCGATGTCGGAGGCCACGTTGCCGCTCGGCTTGGCCGTGAGCAGTGTCTCCACTTCCTCCTGCGGCAGCCACTCCGGTGCGGCCGGCTTGCCGCGGAAGGCGAGCACTCGCGCCTCCTCTGCGACGAGGAGTTTCTTGCCGCCCTTGGCCGGCAGTTCCAGGTGCAGGCGGAATCGGACGAGGAGGAGGGTCGTGCGGCGTTGCACGGCGGCGGTGCGCATGACACCGCACCGGCTCGGGCGGTTCGAGGTCGGCCAGGACGCCGAGCGGTCCAGCGCCGCGTCGAGCACGTAGCGGGCGATGGCGCCGACGGAGGGGTCCGTACGGTCGAGATGGGCATGCCGGCGAGGCACGGGAAGGACGCGATGGAACGGCAGCGGCTGAGCCTGCCCCGGTGGGAGCGTGTCCCGTAGGCCGCTCGGCAGAGTCGCGGTGACCGCCCTGAAACCATCCTCCTGGTCGGTCATCGACGCGCCGAGCGCGTCCAGAGCCTCGCGAGTGAATGCCTCGATCTCGCCGGAGGAGCCGAGGCTGGCGCGGACCTCCGCCAGTTCCCGGGCGACCTCGTCGGGCTTGATACCGACCTGGGCGAATTTGGTGCGTGACTGGCGTTCCTTGGCCGCGGAGCTCTCCCACTCGGCGTGCAGGTCGCCCGCACCGAAGCCGTCGAGCGGCAGCTGCTGCCAGCTCTCGCTGGGGCAGCTCATCAGCTCTTCCATGAGCGCTTCGACGACTTGGTTCGAGGAGTTCGGGACAGGGACGCTCACGCCGAGGCTCTTGCGGATCTCCTCGTGCTTGCGGATCAGGACCCGCATGACGACCTCGTCGATGAGGTTATCGGCGCCGATGATGGTGACGGCGCGGACGGTGTCGGCAGGCTGGCCGAACCGGTCGACACGTCCCTCGCGCTGTTCGTGCCGTGTCGGGTTCCACGCCAGGTCGTAGTGGACGACGGCCTGGAATGCCTCCTGCAGGTTGACGCCCTCGGAAAGGCAGTCGGTGGCGACGAGGACATGGCGGCCCTCGATCGCACTCAGCTCGGCGATACGGGCCTCGCGTTCGCTCGGCGGGAGAGTGCCGGTGACGCAGCCAACCTCCGCGGTCTTGCCGAGCGTCTTGCGCAGGCGGTCGGCCACGTATTCGGCCGTGTCGATGAATCGGCAGAACACGATGGGGTCGTAGCCGTCGGCGAGCAGCCCTTGCACGACATCGGTGAGTTTCGTGAGCTTCGCATCGCCCTTCCCGGTCAGCGCGCTCGCCTGCTTGGCGAACCGTAGAAGCCGCGCCCGCTCGCTCTGGTCGTCATCGTCGAGGTCGTCGGCGCCGGGGATGACATCGATCGACTCGGCGGCCTCGTCCTCGGCCATGTCCAGCACCGTGGCGCGGCCGATCCGATCGGCTTCCTCCGGCGTTTCGGAGTCCATGCTCTTGGCCCGCGTCTGCAGCGTGGCAGCCGCGGCCTTCGGGGAGGATGCCAGGGCACGCAGCAGCGCGAGGATCGACCAGTAGCGGACCCTTTGGCGGAGCTGTCCACCCGAGGCGTCACGTACCGTCTCCCGGGCGTACGCGAGGACCTGGCGGAACAGCTTCCGGTAGTCGTCGGTGAGGTAGTAGCGCTCCTCATGGGTCTCGCGATCCGAGGGGAACTTGGTCTCCTCATCCAGATACTTCCGGATGTCACCACGGCGACGCTGGACCATGTATCTGGCCAGCTCGTCGCGGCCCTTCGCATCATCGAGGTCGAGGCCCGGCAGGGCAGGGTCGAGCAGGCCGATCAGGTTGTGGAAACCCTCGTTCTTGCCGCTGTGCGGGGTCGCGGTGACCAGGAGCAGATGCCGGTCCTTGTTCGCGGCCAGCTCCCGGACGAGGTTGTAGCGCTGAGTGCGGCTGCCACTGGTCGAGCCGTCCGCGACACAAGTGTGGGCCTCGTCCACGATGACCAGGTCCGGGCATGACTGGATGAATTCCTTCATCCGGATGGGCGATTTGATGAAGTCCGTGGAGACGACTGTGTGCTTGCAGTAATGGAAGATCGACTCGTCGTCGGCCCGGACGGCGTTGCGGTGCAGTCGTTTGATGGTGCTCGGCAGGACCAATTCGGCGTCGATGTGGAACTTGCTGGCCAGTTCTTCTTGCCACTGCTCGGCGAGTGCGGGGCTGCAGAGTACGGTCAAGCCGGTAGCGCTGCCCTGGGCGAGCAGTTCGGCGGCGATCAGGGATGCCTCGATCGTCTTTCCAATGCCGACGTCGTCGGCGATCAGCAGCCGTACGGTCTCCTGTCGCAGCGCCATCAGCAGGGGCACGAGCTGGTACGGCCGCGGCTCCACCGCGAGCCCGGCTAAGGATCGGAACGGTCCTGCCGTCGCGCGGAACCCGACCCGCAACGCGGTGCGCAACAGCCCTGCGCTCACCGCATTGCCGGCCTCGGCCGTCTGCGGGGGCGGAAACGTGGCCGGGGCGATGGCTTCTACGCCGCGCAGAATGCCAGCGATTTCGTCATCGCCACCGCCCAGCGGCCGGGCGACCAGCAACGCGTCTGTGGTTTCTGGGAGCACGACCCAATCGCGGCCACGCGCGTGGACGAGTGATCCGGGGCTGTAGACGGAGGTCAATGCTGCTCCCTGCGGCTCGTTCCGAACACACTCGGGTACTTCTTCACGATCTGCGCGTAGTCCCCACCGTAGGGGACACGCACGACACTCCACCCAAGATCGCGAAGCTCGTCTTCGGCGTCCTCGTCACGGCCGGGATCGTCAGCGTTGTCCGGGCCATCGACAAACACCGCCGCCTGCCCGTGCGGAGTGTCGTAGACCATTTCAACCCGTATGCCGTTCAGGTGCGCCTTGAGCGCGTCCGGCGCACGGTACTCCCACTCCTCCAACCAGCACACGAACGCGTGCAGCGGATCGTTCGACTCGGCGTCGGAGCGAACCGGTTCCCAGGTGTCCTGAGGCTTCGTCGCCGGGGGCAGGGGTACGCGGGCCTGGGAGAGGGCCAGCAGCAGATCACGCGCCAGGTGGCGGTCGATCTGCTCGTGCTTGCCTTGGTTGCTGAACGAGAGCAGGCAGTCGTAGCAAGCCTTGGCACAGCGCTCGCCGTTGATCGCACCACCGGTGTCCTCCCCGGTGTTGGGGTCGAAGTGGGCGATCTCCAAGGCCCGTCGGGCGGCGTTGGCGAGGGCGTCGTCCTCCATGACCAGGCGGCGCAACACCCCCGCGCCGCCCTCGGAGCTCTCGATGAACAGCGCCCGGCCGCGGTGGGCCTCGTCGGGCAGGGGTTCGCTGGTCAGTTCGCTGTCTTCGAGCTGGAACTCGGCCTCGATACCGCGCTCCAGCGCGTACATGAAACTGATCGCCGTCTCCTCGCTCACCGCTGCGGCCATGCGGGTGACGAGGATGTTGCGGCGGTCCTCGACGTACGGGATGACCTGCTGTTTGGCCTGGACCCGGCCAGCGTCGTCGATGCGCTCGAGTTCCGGGGTAAGAGCATCTGTCTCCGACAACCACCTGCCGGTGTGGACGTTGATCCAGAACCCGGTGCTGGTGTGCTGTCGCCGTCCCATATTGGTCACCCGCACCGTCGCGGTGTCACCGTACTGCAGCTGCAGCACGGCGCCCTTGTTCACGGCCGCGGTGTCAAGACGACCGGGACGGACGCCGTGGTCATTGAAGCGGTAGGAGGTGACCAGGTCGTATCCGGCACGGCGCCGCTCCTCCTCATCGGAGGAGATCCGATCGCGGCGGACCGTCTTGACGGTTTGCAACCGAAGCAGCCGGTGCATGGTCTTGCCGAGTCGCCCGCCGCAGGACTCGCACATGTCGATGCCGACGACGGAGTCATGCAGGTAACCGCAGAACTCGCAGCGTCGCGCCGACTTGGTGTCGAGCCCGCTGCCTCCTTGCTCGTTGGGCGCGAGCTGGACCTCCTTGACCTGGTAGCGCGAGCCCTCGTGATAGATGAGGGCGTCCGGGCCGAACTCGCGGATGGCGATGAAGCGCGGCCGGTGGATGAACTCGACCTCGGTGGTCTTGCCCTTGCGGGCCGCAATGTAGGCACGCAGCGGCAGCCGGGGGAACGAATAACCTGGCAGGAACCCCTCAGAGGCGAGGTACCTGTAGGAGTAGAAGTCCGTCTGGAAGTCCTCGGAATCCTCGTTGCGGAGCAGCTTGAGCTGGCTTTCCGCCTCGCGCCGGCGGGCGGTCGCGAGGTCGCGAGCCTTCTTACCCGTGGAGTGGTCGCCGATGATGCGGTGCTGTTCCTCCCGCTCGGCCTGTGCCGTACGGTAAAGCTCTCGCCAGCGGTCGAATGCGGCGTCGAACTCCTTCGGCGCGTCCTGAACGGTCCGATCGATCCAGTCGTCGTGCCACCACGAGGTCAGGTTCAGCTCGCTGACGCGTTCCGCCAGGACCACGCGGGCCCTCTCGCCTGCCCGCATCTGCGCCTGCGCGTTGGCGACCGCCGTACGCACCTTCGGCAGCAGGGGGAACCCAGGGGCGTCGACATCGAGGATCTTGCTGATCGAGCTGTCGAGGGGCAGCCCGGTCTCGGCCAGCCAGATCGCATGCACATGGGAACGGATTAAGTCCTCGTTGGTGAGATCGAGCCGAGGCGCGGCCACCGACCCCGCCACCATCTGGTCACGATGCCGGAAGTAGTACTGATCGTGGGCATTGCCGGTAGCGCAGTAGGTCACCACCAGGGCCGGTTGCCCGGACCTGCCCGCCCGGCCCGCCCGCTGGGCGTAGTTCGCCGGTGTGGGCGGGACGTTGCGCATCGCGACCGCGTTCAGGCTGGCGATGTCGATGCCCAACTCCATCGTGGGTGAGCAGTAGAGGACCTGAAGATCACCCGCGCGGAACAGCTCCTCACGGATGCTGCGCAGCTCGTTCATGACCTGGGCGGTGTGCTCCCGGGCCTGCAGGCCGGCGAGGTTGGCCGCCTTCTCCGTGTAGAGGCGTTGGAAGAACGGGTTGATCCGAGGGCCGGTATCGGCCGCGACATGCTTGCGGATCCTGTCCTCCGCTCCCGCCTTGCCGTCCCCGAGCCGCCAGATGATCGACGAAGCCTTGAGCTGGTAACCATCCCGCTCCCGGACGAGGATGCCGCAGCGTTCCAGGACCGACAGCATGTCCCGGATCATCGCGTGCGCGTCGTCCCGGGAAAGACCCGTGTGCTCGCGCAGCAGGTACTTCCCGTACGCGCCGAACCCCGTCAGATGCAGGTCCTTGCTGGATCGCAGCCCACCATGCCGACCAGCGCGTGGATAAGCGACGGCAGCGTAGACCACGTTCTCCGTCGGCTCCATGGCCCACGGATCTTTGAGGTAGTGGCGGCTCTCCTCCTTGATCTGCTCGAACCCGGGCTCGGTCAGGCAGTCGGCATCGATCGCCAGGACCCGGCGCAATTCGTCCAGCAGAGTCCGCAACAGCTCGTCACGTAACTCCGGCCGGTCGTCCCGCAGCGCGTAGTGCGCGCCGTCCCAGAGATCCTGCGCCGCGGCGATGTCTGGAAGGTCCAAGTAATCAACCTTCAGCAGGCCCGTCTGCTCCAGGTTCGGCATCGTGATCCGCCAGCCGCGTTCCAGGTCCAGATAGAGCCGGTAGTTGATGAGCTGGCGTAGTGCCTTCCACGTGTTGCGCTCCGCAGTGAACCTGGCCTCGGGTTTCTGTGCGAAGTCGGCGAAGGCGAGGTTCAGTGCTTCGGTGACTCGCTGCGCGATCACTTCGTGGGTGAGGCCGTCGGGGGCCGCCTGAAGGGCCCTGTAGAGAGCGCCGCGGAGCTGGACGACCTGCACGAAGTCGTTGAAGTGGCCGGCCTGCAGGCTGGCGTCCTGCCGGTTGTCCGTGAACGCCAGCAGCTTACGCTGAGGCTTCTCAGTCTCCGGGGTCTCGCGCAGGGTCCGCACCACAGTGGAGCTGATCACGCTCGTGGCCGAACTGCGGCCCTCCACCGCGAGCGACCCCAGCTTGGCGAAGTCACTGCCGCGCACCTGCTCGTACGACGTCCGGCAGGCAAGACAGAAGGTGAAAGGGGCAGCGATATACGCGGCGCGGGTGCCGTCTTCGTCCACATAGCCATTCGGGGCGACATGGACGATCTCGGGGAGGTACTTCCGTTTGGCCGCAATCACGTTGGGGGATCCGTCGCTCGACGTCTCCAGCCACGACTCCGGCACCCGCTGATCGTCGACCGCGATCTGTGTAGTGTCCGGCCACGGGAAATCGCTCGAGACATACAGGTAGCCGTCCAGCTCATCACCGGCCTGATCGACGTCACGGCGGGATTTGAACCGGATGGTCCCCTTGTCGTCCACCCGCCGCACGGTCAGGTACTCCTGACCACACTCCCGGCAGAACGACGCAGGAAGCAGGATGTGATCGTCCTTGCCGGGTTGGGGAACCACTTTCTGGTAGCGGCTGGTGATGTAACGGACGTCCTCCGGCTCGATGCTCAGGTAGACGTCGTCACCCTTGGAAAGGAACTGGTGCAGCCGGAAGGCGAACACGGGTCGCTGCGTCCGCGGATGGCTGATCGCCGCGCCTCGCTTGAGCGTTTCCTGGATCGCCGCCGCGCACTCCTCCGGGGTGTATCCGGTGCGAGCAGCAAGATCGCGAGCTGCTTCCGGGACCGTACGCGGACGGGGCGGACGGGTCAGCGCACCCGTGGCCGGATCGGCGACCACGCCGAACTGCGCCTCCACCCACGCCGCGAGCGGGTCGGCGATGAAACTGTCGTAGTCCTGTTCGGGGATCTTGAGGCCGGTCACGGCGTCCGGATCCGCTGTTGTGGCACGCTCCAACGTCTCGCCGATCACATGCGCCCGCGCCACCGGAACACCGAACAGACGGGTCGCGGTCTCCGCCACCTTCTCGCGGCGGTGCTGCTCGCTGCCCTCGGTTGTCATCGTGGCGGACGTGCCGACGCACTGGATCTCATCGGCCTCGCATGCATCCCGTACGCGGCGGACCAGCATCGCCACGTCGGCGCCCTGCCGGCCGCGATAGGTGTGCAACTCGTCGAGAACCAGCCAGCGCAGGCCCCGCGCCGCGGTGATGAGGCTGTCCCGCTCACCCGGCCGGGTCAGGACCAGGTCGAGCATGACGTAGTTGGTCAGCAGAATGTCCGGAGGGTCGGCCAGAATCTGCTGCCGCTCATGCCCCTTCTCCTGCCCCGTGTACCGGCGGAATGTCACCGGCTCACGGCCGGGTCCGTACCCCTCTCTGAGGAACTTGTCGAGCTCGTGCACCTGGCTGTTGGCAAGCGCGTTCATCGGATAGACGATGATCGCCTTCACGCCCGGCTGATAGGCGCCGCTCTCCTTCTGGCGGAGCACCCAGTCCACGATCGGCACGATGTAACTGAGGCTCTTACCCGATCCCGTCCCGGTGGTGAGCACATAGCTTGCGCCTGTCCGTGCAATCTCCACAGCCTCACGCTGGTGACGGTGCAGGTTGAGGACGTGGCCCTCGGAGGAGTCGTCCTTGCCGACGCGGAAGATGCGTTCGCACTCTTCGACCAGCAGGCCCTGACCGATGAGCTGGGTGATAGAACCGCCGGGCGCGAAGTTCGGATTCAGCGACAGGTAGGGATCAGGCCACTGCTCGCCCTCACCAAGCCGCTTCTGGACGTGTTCCTTGATCCGCTCGTCCTCGATCTCGGTGAAACCCGATGTGAACGCAGCGTAGTCGGCAATCAGCTGCTCGTGAACCTTGAAGACGTCCATCCCGCCCATATTCCGCGATCTTCAAACCTGTGGGCACGCTATCGCTCATCACCCTCAAGCGGTACATGCTCGTCGAAGGTCACCGCCTTCTGGGACATCCGTAATCCATGACGTGCCGTTACACGTGCAAGTAAAGCCCACGTCGAGTTCCTGGACGGCTGCCACGTCACCGCGGCCGACGCGTTGAGACTCGGTCGGCGCGGGCGGTTGCCCGGCCATGGTCTCCCACCAACCCTGCTCAGAGGGTGAGGGCGGCCACTGAGTACACCCCGCCACTCAGCAGGTTTCTGTGGTCCGCGTCCACGTCCGTTCTCCAGAGATCGGTCAGTGTGGTGTCATCGCCGCCTGGCCGTCGCTGGCCTTGCTCGGCAGCTACGAGCTCCTGATGTCTCAGATCCGTCACTATGCGGGAGGACGAGCAGAGCCTGAAGATTCCCAGACTATTCATCCTGCTCCTGCCGTCGACGCGAAAGCTGACCCTGTCGAGCTACAAGAGGATCAGGAGAAAGACACCGTCGCGGCTGAGCCCAAGGGGGACGGTCGGACGCTGCAGCGAGAGGCCTGGCGATGGACGCAGCAGAACCATGCGGCAGAGGGAGATCTGCCCACCGGCGTCGCCATCGCCCGAGCCTTCGATCGCAGCTCCCGGTGGGGCCGTCTGGTCCAGAAGGCCGGCCTCGCCGACGAACTGAACTGATGCGTCGTGAAATTTATCGGACTTGTCGTTTCTGGCGACTGATCTTGCGTGGTGCGCGAGACGCTCTGGTGTTCATGGCTCTCACTGCCCCTGTTTCGTCACTTTCGGTGAGCCAGGCACCGCACGCTCGTTATCGTTAGCAAAAGTCACTCAGGTCTCCTGCGCCCCCACCGCTTCCGCTTCCTTGGAAGGAACCGCATGCAGATTCTGCACGCCGCTGATCTTCACATCGACAGTCCGCTGCGGGGGCTGTCCCGTTACGAAGGCGCCCCAGTCGAAGACCTGCGGTTGGCGACGCGCGGAGCCCTGAAGAACCTCGTCTCCCTAGCGCTCGAACTGCCCGTGGATGCGGTGCTATTGGCGGGGGACGTGTATGACGGCGACTGGCGCGACTTTCAGACAGGGTTGTTCTTCGTGAGCCAGATGTCCGAACTGCTGCGAGCCGACATCCCCGTGTACATGGTCTCGGGCAACCATGACGCGCAGAACCGGACGATGCGCAGTCTTCAAATGCCTGACAACGTGCACGTCCTCGCCACCGACAAGCCGGAGACCGAACGGAACGAGGAGGTGGGCATCTCCGTTCACGGTCAGGGATTCAGCCGTTGGGACCTCACCGACAACCTCGCTGCCGCCTACCCGCAGAGGGACGAGGGACTCTTCAACATAGGACTGCTGCACACTGCCCTGGACGGCGGCAATCCCGAGCACAAGCGATATGCACCGTGTACGCTCGCGGACCTGGAATCCAAGGGCTATGACTATTGGGCGCTCGGGCACATCCACGCCCGCAAGGTGGTTCGGAACGATCCATGGATCGTTTATCCCGGCAACATCCAGGGACGTCACGCTCGTGAGACTGGCCGCAAGGGTTGCAGTGTCGTCACAGTCGGCGGAAACGACCTGCAGGTCCGTTCGGTTGAGCACCACGACTTGGACACGGCCCGCTGGGAGAACATCGTAGTGGACGTCTCCGGCGTCGAGGACACCGATCAGGTGCTTAGCCGGGCACAGGAACAGTTCCAGAACTTTCCGACCGACCGACTGCACGCGGTGCGAGTCACCTTGACCGGCCGCACCTCCATCAACTCGACGCTCTGGGGAAAGCGCGATCAATTACTCCATGAACTGCGGGCAGCCGCCGGACACTATACACACCTGTGGATGGAGAAGCTCAAGATCCGTACATCCACCGAGTACGTAGCCGAATCTGGCAGCGGCGGAGTCATTGCGGATCTACGCCGCACCATCACCGGTCTTGGCGCCGACCCTGATCGTCTGTCCGCGATGCTCAAAGAGAGCCCGCTGCTTGGGGTAATCCCGCCTGAGATCAAGGGCAGAGACGGCATCGACCTCGATGACCCCGCCTGGGCGAAACGGGTGTCTGAGGAAGCCTTCCAGCTTGTAGAATCCCTCCTGCAGGAAATCCGGTGATATAGGTGCGCATCGAACGGCTTGACCTCATAGCCTATGGCGCGTTCGCCGATTTCTCCCTGGACCTCGCCGCACCTGGGGTGCATCTGGTGTTCGGCTCGAACGAGGCGGGCAAGTCCACCACGCGCGGTGCGCTCGACCAGCTTCTCTACGGAATCGACGAACGTTCACGTTACGGATTCAAGCATGGCCTGCGGAATCTGCAGCTCGGCGCGCGCCTGTCGTCGGCCGACGGCACAGTGATCGACATCGCTCGCTATAAGAGGCGCAAGAATCCACTGCTCGACAGTTCGGGCAGGCCGATCAACCAGGAGGCGCTCGCCCCATTCCTCGGAGGTATCGACCGGCGGACATTCATCACCGAGTTCGCCCTCGACAGCGAGGAGTTGCGTAAGGGCGGTGAGCTGCTGGCCTCCGGCGATGGCGGCATGACCGAGCTGCTGGCCGCCGCCCGATCCGGTACCCAATTGAACGCCGCGCTGCAGGGAATCGAGCGGCGCCAGCGCGACCTCTACCTAAAAGGCGGGCAAAAGCCACTCATCAATGCAAACCTGACGCAGCTGAAGGGTGCCCGGCAGAGCCTTCATCTCGCTGTCCTGCGCCCCCAGGATTACCGCGAGGCGGACCGGGCGGTGGCCGAAGCTGAGAGGGAACTGGCCACCGTCGAGGCAGTCCTTCGAGAGAAGAAGCGCCGCCTGACCGAGCTGGAGCGGTTGAGCACCATGCTGCCGATGCTCGCGCAGCAGAGTGACCTGAGCCAACGGATCGCCGGGATAGAAGCGGAAGGCGTGATCGCGCCCAGCAACATCCGTGAGAAGCTGCCCGAGCTGCTCGGTGAGCAGAGAGAGTTCGCCGCAGAACTGCGAGCCCACCACGTGCGCCTTGAGAGCCTCGAAAGGCAGCTTTCGGAGATCGAGCTCGATGAGCGGGTGCTACGGCACGCCGACGCGATCGACCGCTTGGTCAAGGAATTGGCTGCTATTCAGGACGCAGTGGAGCGTCAGGTCCGTTCGTCCGGCGAGGCGGCTCGGATTCGCGAGCAGGCAGAGCGGCGGCTTCGCATGGTGCATCCGGAGGCTTCGCTCGCCGACGTTCGTCTGTTCCGCATTCCGCGGGCATTGGTAGAACAGGCGCGTGGTCTGCGAGATCGCGGTCGCACTGTGGCCGATGACTGTCGGCGGGCGGCCGAAACAGTGGACAGGTGGCGGCATAAGCGGGAGCAGGGTGACAAGGAGTTGAGTGAACTCCCGCTTCCGGAGGATGCGTCAGAGCTCCGCACAGCTCATAACGCCGTTCCCGACGATCTGTTGTCCACATTTGTCGAGACCGAGACGACGGCGGAGCAGACGGCTAAACGCTTCGGGCAGCTTCTGAAACTCCTCGGACTTCCCGATCTTGCACCCGCTGAGGCTCTGGTAATGCGCGTACCGACTTGGCAGCAGATCGAGGAGGCCACGGCCAAGACGCATGAGCTTGAGCAGGCCAGGCGCGACCTCCTCAAGGATCGCGACAAAGACCAGCAGAGCCTGGATTCTCGCCGACGAAAGCTGGCTCGGTTCATCGCCAACGACGCGCCCCCGACTCGCAGGGAGCTGGATGAGATTCGGGGCCGGCGCGATGAACTGATCACACGACTGTTGGAGGACCCGACTCAGAAGGCGTCGGCACTTTCAGCCATCGAGCAAGCGGACCGGACCGCCGACGCCATGATTCAACACGCCAAGAAGGTCGCAGACCGCATGGCTCTGGAGCGCGAGATCGCCGAACTCGAGGATACGATCCCCGGGTACCAGACCCGACTGGAGGTTCTGGACACCGCCGAAGCCGATGCTCAGCGGAGCTGGGAAGCGTTGTGGAACACCTACCCTGCCAAAACGCCGACGATGATCGAAGGATCTCATGTCCTGGACCAGATCGATCAACTTCGGGCCTTCGCTCAGGAACTACAAGACACGCATGTCTCCCTGACCCATCAGCAGCGGAGAATCGAAGAGCACTCGGCCAGATTGCGTAAGCTCCTTCGAATGCCCAGCTCCGATCCAGAGCTGTTGCCAGGCGAAACCACTGATCTGAGTAGGCTGCTAGAGCTCGTGGAGGTGGCGCAGGACCGTCTCGAGGAGCATCGCAGGATCGCTGACATACGTGCCGCATCAGAGGCTACGTTGAAAAATGCCGAGGCCAACCTCGCTGAGGCAGAGGTTTCACTGGCAGCGGCGAAGCAGACAGCGGCAGACCATGAGCGGGAGTGGGAGAAGTTCTTGCAGCGCGTCGGCCTACCAACCGACCGCGACGCTGACACCGCCCTAGCTGATTTGGAACGCCTTGGACAGGTAGCGCAGAACGTCGACGAAGCCGACGAGGCTGACCGCACGGCACGCCAAGATAACTTGCGAATCGCTGAGTTCAGGGATCTGCTGGACGCCACAGCACGCGCCTGTGGACATGACCTTCCCTCCAGCCCTGCTGTATGGCACCTGGTGGTTGAGCCGCTGGCTCAGGCATTGACGGAACAACGGCGAGCGGGCGAACTGCGGGAACAGCTCATTGATCAACAGCGCGAGCTTACGGCTCAGATCGCCGAGGCGAACGCCAGCGTTATTAAAATCCAAAGCTTCCTGGACGATTTCATTGTGAAGCTCGGCGTTTCTTCTGCCGCGGACCTGGAGCTGTCGGTGGAACGAGCGAGCAGAGTGAAGGAGGACTTGGCGAAGCTAGCTACTCTGAAGGAGGCCCTGCCTCAGGGGGAGGAATTGCGCGCCTTGAGCCAACAAGCCGCCGTCACATCCGACGCTGAAGTAGAAGCCGAGCTAGCTGAACTCCGTGATGAGATTGGCAAGCTGGAAGAACATAAATCGCAGTGGACCGAACGGGCCGCCGAGAAGCGCCAGGACCTGGGACGCTTGAACGGTTCGCCAGACGCGGCCAGAGTAGCAGCCGATATCGCGCAGATCTGCGCAGAACTAGCTGACGATGCAGAGGAATACCTCCGCCTCGAAGTCGCCCGCCGCGCCATCCTCACCTGCATGGAAGACTATCGGAACGCCGACCAGGCCCCAGTCCTGGCACGGGCGGCCGAAGTCTTCCGCGTACTGACCTGCGATCGGTACACGGGATTGGAGCTCTCGGATGAGGAGCGCCCAAGTATTCTCGCCAAAGCGCACGATGGAGCCCTCTTGGCAGGCGCTGAGCTCAGCGAGGGCACACGTGACCAGCTCTACCTCGCGCTTCGCCTGGCAACGCTGGAACGCCACGCGGACGCAGGAAACGCCCTGCCCTTCGCCGTGGACGATATCTTCATAACGTTCGATGAGGAGCGGACAGCCGCAGGGTTGCGCGTGCTGAACGACCTGGCCGGCCGATTCCAAGTCATCGTCTTCACCCACCACCAGCACGTCGTGGCCACCGCCGTGAAGGAGCTTCCGCCAGACCGCGTCCACGTCCATCTCCTGCCACGCTGACTTCGACAGGTGGGAACACGAGCCCGCCAGCGATGGCCAATTGGCGGCTCAATCTCATACGGGAGTTCGAGGTGACACCTTGACGGAGTGGCGCCCCCTGCCGCTCGGGTCATCGCTCAACGGCGCGCCGTCGGCTCCAGCCCCCGCTCCGGTGATCGGGAAGCTCGAGATTCTCCCGTTCACCGCACTGTCATGGGAGGACTTCGAGCGCCTCCAATGGCGTGTCATGCACGATGTCGAAGGGCTACGTCATGCTCAGATTTACGGCGATCGTGGCCAGGCTCAGTATGGGCTCGACATTGTTGCGCTAGCGCCGGATGGCATCGGGGTGGCACTTCAAAGCAAGAAGTACACAAAGTTTGGAGCGGTAGAAATCAGGGCCGCCGTCAAGAAGTTCCGCACAACAGAGCGTCCCTTTTTGGTCGACCGTCTCATCATCGGCGTGGCTAGTACAGTCCGGCGTACCGGAGCGATGGAAGAGCTCTGCGAGCAGAGCAAGACACTTCAACCGATCAGCCTGGAGCTGTGGGACGCGCAGCGATTGTCTTACCTCCTCAGGGGAAGACCCGAGATCGTCATCGAGTTCTTCGGAATGCCGACCGCCGAGGCATTCTGCCTCCCGTTCAAGCTCAACGTGCCCAGCGTGCCCGCCGCCGAGGTCGTTGCCATTCGAGAAGCAATCGCGCGTACTCCCGAAGTTGCCACCGGCGCGCAACAGTACTTCGATGACGCGGTGACGACGAGCGATCCGGGACAAGCACTCTTGCTCATCGAGGCAGGGCAAGCCAAACTGCGGGACGCCGGATTCGGACCACATGCAGCGCAGTACGACAAGGACCGAATTCGCTTGCTCGCGAGCGTCGGCCGGGCCGGGGAGGCGGCACGCTACGTACTCGACGACTTCTGGGCTGCGCTCGATCAAGGACTATCCGCGACCGCGCGGATTACCCAGTCTCGACTGGAGGAACTATCGAAACTCGCGGAACAGAACGAGCAGGTAGAGCTCTACCGGCGGGTCGGCAAGGTCGCGATCGGTCTTTACCTGAACCCCGTCGCTTACGTTCCCGACGTCGGTAGTCTGCGAATTGGGGATTCCGCCGACCAAGTCCGGCTCGCGTTGCTCGCCGGTGAGACAGCGCTGTCAAATGATGACCAATATTGGCTCTCTAGGGCCGTTCCGGTGTTCACGGAGCTTTCAGGAATCTCGTCAATCGACCGGGTCCTCCGTACTCGATCTAGGTTGATTCTTGCCGAAGCCACCGGCGACTGGTCCGAATTGCTCACCGATGCACGCAGGTTGCAACTCGGACACGATCTGCTCGGGCTGGTGACGGCGCGCTACGCACGCCACTGCGCCCTGCGTGAAAAGTTCCAGGAGGCCGATCTCGCATGGGAGGAAGCTTCGGGGTACGCAACGCTAGCCCGGCAATGGGGCGAGGCCTCAACATGGATTTTCAGTCGTCGAGGGTTCCGTACGCACTGGAACCCCTTCACCAGCGACGATCTCTTGCCCCTGCAAACAGCGATCCGCGGAATGGGGACCTCCTCCCCAATCGTGCCCGCTGCCGATGGCGCATACGAGGACGCATTGGCGGCCCTGAGCGATCAGAAGCTCCGGTCCGCGGCGATATCGGCTCAACGAGCACTGCGTGACGCTGTCACCGTCGGCGACTGGGTCGGCGAGGAGCGCGCCCGACGCGCGCTCGCCACGATTCTCATCGAATCAGACGAGCCGGCACTGGCTGCCCGCCATCTCGCCCGAGCGGGCGCGATCAAGGCTATCGAGGCCCTCGGCAAAGCTCTGCCTCGCGAGTTCATCGACGTCCTCGACGACCTGGCCGCACCAAATTACTGGACGGTCGGCACAGTCTATCGACTGCTCGCCACGCAAGCGGATCTCATACCCGACGACTTCGTCGACACGGTGTCCGACCATCTCCTCGGTGAGTTGGCGGCCGCCGAGACGGGGAGCAGACCAGACCTACGGGCATTCGCCACGTCCAGATACAACAATGCGGTCAAGGCCCTGGCTGGAATCGCTGACCGCCTCGATGCCGATCACGCGAACAAGGCACTGAGCCACTTCGAGAAGCAGCCGCCTGTGGAAGAGAACCACTACCGGTATCACGACGAGGACGAAGCCCTTGTTCTAGCCAAGATCGCAATCACCCACCCGTCACTCGCGGCGCGCGCCGTCCCGCACCTCGCAAGTTTGCTCGGCCGTTCTCAAGGAGCTCGCAACAGCACGACCCTCGACGCGATCGATAAGAATCGGCAACTCGCCCACGAAACTCTCACCGCCCTTGCTGGAGCAGGTAACCGCTGGGCAAGCGAAACGCTATCGTTCGAGGACCCCAAAGAGTTCAACGCCAGCGTCACCGCTGAAGCATTGGCAAGACTCACCACGCCGCTCATCCACACGGACGGCGTCTACTCCGTTGGAACGAACGCGATCAGCGACTCGCTGCTCGTTCGTCATCTCCCCTCCGATGCGGTCGAGGCGGTTGTGGCCGAACTCCTCGTACGAGCCGACGACCCCTATCTCAGTTCGAGCGATCGGGGCGAGTACCTCGTCGCTGCCGCAAACCTCAGTCGCCACATTGATCAGTCCGAGCGAGAGGAGTTCTTCGACACCGCGGTTCGGCTGGCAACTTCTCCCACACCCTCGGAGCACGACAAATTCAACGAGCAGTTCACCCACAAACTTGGCGGCTTCCGCATGAACGGGACACCGCGCGACAGCCGCGGTCAGGCCGTCCTGCTCGCGGCCGCATTTGCCGAAGACGATAATCAACGAGCGTGCGTGCGGCGCCTGGCATACTCGCTGCTTGGTGAAGAATCCGACTACTGGCCCACCCGAGCTCTGCAGTACCTCGGCGACACCATCAAGGACGATCTCGCCTTCCTCGCCAGCCAAGGATGGGCCATCCGGAGCCTTGCAGCAACCTTGTGGGTTAACTTCGCGGATCCAGCACATCTGGGCAACCGCCTGGCCGCCGATCACGACGTACGCGTTCGCCGCGCACTCGCCCACGCTTTGGCCCAACAGCCTGAAACAACACATCCTACAGTGCGTGGGCAATTGGCTACGGACCCAGCGTATAGCGTCAGAGTAGCTCTGAGAGGGCGTTTGATTTGAGCTTTTCGTCCTAGTACGTCCCTCTCCAGGTTGGTGTAGTTTCGCCGGTTACGCGCTTGCTGACGATGTCGATCATCGCTATGTGGATCACAGCTTCGGAGCTTGCGGGCAAAGTCTCGTAATCGCGGGCGAGCCTGCGGTGCAGCATCAGCCATCCAAGGGTGTGTTCGATGATCCAGCGGGTTTGCGCCCCCAGTTATGCAGATGCCGCACGCATCAGTCAGCAGACATAGGCGACTTCGGCTCACGAGACGCCCCAAAACGCCCTCTACAAGAGTCCCTGATGGCCGACTGTACCGCTGCGTTTGCAACGCTCAAGGAAATGCGTTCCTGCTCGATTCGCCGGTGACCCTGCAGCGCCGGGTCCAGCAAGCGCTGATACAGCGCCCGCTCGGCGTTGGTCAGGTGTGGCAAGGGTTTGGGGACCCCGGGCTGTAGTGGTTTGCCATTGCGGGCGGTGTTGGTGCCGAAGGGCTCGTAAGCGTCGTAGGTGGCCTGGTCCATGAGGATGCTGGTGGCCAGGACTCCGTCGTCGCGCCAGCCGTTGAGGATCTCGAAGCCGTAGGCGTCGATATCGCCCCAATACAACAGGTGGCGTGCGTTGGTGAGCCAGCTGAAGGCCGCTGCAGCTTTGCCGCCGAACCCGTCCCCCTCCACGGCGATGCCACCAGGTAGCGGCGGGAAGTGGATCGCGGTGTCCTTGTTCTCGGAGACGATCACGATGTCCGGCTGGTACGCCGGCGCGAACGTGTCGCCGACGGTCGCGCTGTCGTGGCGGCGCCCGCCGGTCGCGCGGTGGCCGGGGTCGAGGTAGGTGAAGTGGATCCGTGAGGGGTGGGCCGGCAGCAGGCCGAGGGTTTCCCGGCCTGCGAGGTTCAGGATCAGTGGCTGGTGGGTGTTGAGCCATTTGGCGTGGATGCCGGGGATGGGGACCTGCCGTGGGGTGTATCCGGAGGCGTCGTTGCGCGTGATCCAAGTGGCGACTTCCAGCAGCAGGGCGAAGTCGGTGTCGGTGTAGCCGTCCGCGGCGCGGATGATGCGTTGTGGTTCGGGCGCGGCGGGGAAGACATCGGCGAGCAACGCTGCTCGGTGTCGGCCGCGTTCGAGTCGTTCGGCCCAGTCGCCGCCAACGACGACGGCGGCATCGTCGGCGGTGCAGATCTCCAAGTGGCTGGGGATGGCTTGGACGGTGGTGAAAACCTGCCGCGATGCGGTGTGCAGTCGGGCGGGGTGTTGCGCGGCCCAGTCGCGCCAGGTGCGGATCAGCGGGTGAATGATCTTCTGCCATTCGCTTTCCAGCGCGTCCTTCTTGTCGGGCACGCTCAGTGGGAACTTGTGCGGCCACGCCTGGCCGGCTTCGACGGCCTGGTCGTGCCAGGTGCTCTCCAGCCTTCGTGAGACATCGGCGACAACCTGATCCGGAGTCTTCACGTCGGCCCCTCATCGTCAGAGGTCTGCTGGGCGGGGATCTGCCGACCCGGTTCGATCGCGTTGACCGACGAGTAGCCCTTGGGGCTCTTGACCATCAGCAGGACGCGGTCGGCGTGAGGCTCCAGCGAGGTGAACTTGTCGAACGGCGCCCCGATGATGAGCTGGAATCCCAGGCCCTTCCACGCATCGACGGAGCGGCCGGTGAACTCGCTGTCAGCTTTGACGAACCCTTCATCGAGGAACACCGGGGCGTAGCGGGGCCGGACGTTCTCGTCGTCGCCGAGTTGGAAGCGCAGCGCGGCCCCAACAATGAACGCGACCAGTTCCTGGGCCTCGCCTCCGGACTTTCCGCCGATTCTGTCGAAGGTGGCACGCTCGCGGCCTTCGGCATCGTAGGCGACGGCGGTGACGTTGATGTGCTTGCGGACGTCCAGGAAGTAGTCACGGCTGTTCTTACCCCGCCCCTCAGGGCGGATCTGCTTCATGAATTCCTGAAGCCGGGCGAAGGCGGCTTGGACGTGGCTGTCGGTCATGCCGTCGACGTTCAGGCGCGCCAGAGCGTTGAGTTCGCGTTTGAACTTGGTGATGTCGTCGCGGTTCAGGACCCGAAGTTCGATCTTGAGTCGCTCGCGGCGTGCGCCGAAGGGCAGCCCTGCCAGGATGGTGTTGATGGGCGTGAGCCGGTCGATGATCTCGTCGATGGCGTTGCCGAATGCTCCGGCGAGCGGGACGAGGTCCTGGCCGGACCAGTCGGTCAGGCGCCTGGTCCACTCCTCGCGGCGTTTGTGCAGTCCGGTGGTCAGGATCCCGTCGAGGATCTTGCGGTAGGAGGGGTAGTCATCGATGGAGTCGGACAGGTTCGGGTCGTTCCAGTTGTGCTGGTAGTGGCGGAACACCGTCTCCAGGCCCTGGGTGGCCTGCCGTGCCTTGGCTCGGGCGTCCTCGGCGGATGCGGCCAGGCGCTTTTCGAGGCGTTTGACGCCGGTCGCGAAGCCGTCGAGATCGTCGGCAGTGGCGACCTCGGCGAACTCTGTGTTCAGGTAGGCGGTCTGCTCGTCGGTAAGGGCGACCGCCTGCTGGGCGTTGATCCGGTCGATGGCGCCGGTGACGGCGTCTTTCCGCTCGACCAGCTCGTTCCACGCCTCGTCGAGCTCTGTCATTCGGGCGTCGGCACTGTAGTAGGCCCTGTTCGCCACCCCCAGTTCCCGCTCAACGCCTTCCAGGTCGGCGCGGAGTTTACGCAGCGTGTCGTCGCCTTCGAGGATGTGATCACGCAGCTGCTGCTTGGCCCGGATGTCGTTCTCGATGCCGTCGGGGTCGATGTCTCTGAAGCGGGCGACAGCCAGGACGTGGCCATGGGCCACTCGATCCTCGGCCAGTGCATCGATCCTCCGGTCGGCATCAGACAGCTTTCGATCATGACAGGCCAGGATCTTCTCGATCTCCCCGAGGTCTTCGGCGATCTCGGCGAGGCGTTCGGTGTTGGTGAAGCCGATGACGTTAGGGGCACCTCGTTCACCGTGGGCGCCGGAGGTGCCTGATCGGGTCTGGCCGCTTGCGGTGACGCGAAGGCCGGGGCCGCGCAGCCCTTCCGGACCGTCCACGCACAAAGCGTCGGTGTTGTCGGCGGCGAGGCGATTCTGGACCCACGCGGTGAACGGGGAGTCTTTGTATTCGAGTTTCCCCGAGATCCGGTCGGGCTGCCGGGTACGTGGCCGTGCCGCGGCAGCCAGGTCGACGCCTTCGAAGCTGATCCGCCCTCGCAGCCGCAGCGGGTCGATGATCTTCGAGACATGGTCCAGCCGATCCGCGTCGACGAGCATCACCCTGGCCAGTCCGAACAAGGTGGTCTCGATGGCTTTGCGCCAACCTTGCTGATCGGCGGGGACGTCGATGAGTTCGCCGACGAACGGCAGCATCTCGGCATCGATGCCGGTTTCTTCGGCGATCTGCATGCGGATCGCGTGAAGCTTGGGGTCCATACGGCCGGCGCGGCCGGACAGGGACCGTTGTTCCTCGAGCAGTTCACGTTTGAGCCCCAGCGGCTCGCGGGCCTCGTCTCTGATCGCGTCTCGCTCCTCGCGAGCGACCTTCGCGGCGTCTTCGTAGCCGTCCAGGAATGCTGTGGCAGCGGCCTGCGCGTCGGCGAAATCGGATTCCCCCGACAGCGCCAGGTGTAGGCGCTGCGTGTTGGTGTCGAAGGTCTTCCGCCGTGACCGGGCAGCCTCGAGATCCTGTCCGAGTTGCTCGATGGCTCGATCCAGGCCGGTGATCGTGGCGTTGGCCTCGTTACCGCTCAGGTCGGCCTCCAAGTTGGTCTTGCGGCCGGTGAGCTCGATGCGCGAGTTCTCCGCAGTGGCTTTGTCGGTCTGGGCTTCGCCGTGCAGGATGCGGTTTGTGGTCTCGGCCGTCTCCAGCAGCTTCTCCTCGCACGTGAGCTTCCACAGCCCGAACGGGGAATCACCAGACATGATGTGGATGCCGAAGCCGTCGACGAGCCGGGCTTTGGCCAACTCGGCTTCACGGATGTCGTTCAGCTCCTGAATCGGCTGCAGGACGCTGGCCTTGGCCTCCTCGGTGGCCATCGCTCTATGGGCGTCCTCCAGGTCGCCGAAGTGCTTCAGCGCCGCATCCGCTGCGGCATAGGTGCCGGGCGACTCCAGCACCATGGCGGTGTACAGATCGTTGACGGAGCTGACCTGGTGGCCGGCTTGGATACGGGCCAGCAGCCGCAGCGCCCGGGCGCCGTCGCCGCCGACGCCGATGCCCAGGCGGGTGAAGAACGCCTGCGAGAACGCGCTGTATGTATCGTGCATGCTCAGGTTCGGGAACGCCGCGGTCACCGAACGCCGATCGAACTTGTCGGCAGCGAACCGTTCCAGGGCACGCAGGTCGATGGCGCCGTCGATCGTGCACATTTTGCGGACCAGGTCGCTGTCGCGCGCCGCCGAGCGCGGCACGTAGTACAGCCGCGCGACGGTGTAGCGCCGCTGCCTGTCATCGATGAACGTCAGCGCGATCGCGCCCCATGTGGCGCTGTTCTGTCCCCGCAACACCTGGTCGGCGAGTTCCCCGGTGGCGCGGTCCCGCCCGATGTCCTTCTTGCCGCGTAGGTAGGACAGCAGGCTGCGCTGGTCCGGGCTGCGGGCACGGCCGACGGTCGCGTCGTTGGAGGCGCCGTTGAACGGCACCGAGGAGTCCATCATCACGGCGATGTAGGCGTCCAGGAGTGTGGACTTGCCCGTGCCGGACGCCCCCGACAGCAGCGTCGAGGTGGGCGAGAACGGCACGCTGGTATGGCCGGTGAACCCGCCCCAGTTGACCAGCTGAAGAGTCTCCACCTTCCACTGTGTGATGCCGGCGGCAGCCCCGGGGATGTAGAACATCGAGTCCTGATGCACGGTCACGCCAGTGCCTCCATCTCCACCACGTCGTCCGCGTCCTCCACGTCTTGCAGGTCATTGTGGATGTCGGGGCCGAGGCCCTCGGCGGTCGAGCCCCGGACGCCGTTCTTGGCGATCAACCACTCGTGCAGTTCGGCCAGACGGGCAAGCGGCAGCAGGACGGCGATGACGGAGGAGATTCGCAGCCGGTCAACGTCGTTGGTCCGGGTCAGGACCCGGCTGGCGACCATGTTGTCGACAGCTTTCTCCGCGCGCCCCTTGTCCCGCGACCGGTCGGTGGCATGCGGTGGCCGGAAGGTGGCGATGTAGTCGAGCAGTTCCTGCCGCTCGACGGTGACGTCGTCGTGGCCGGCCTGCTGCTCGGCGCGGTACCGGTGCCGCAGATACACCAGCAGGATCGTCTCCTCGCGGGTGTAGGCGGTGTTCTGCAGCAGGGTGGGGAAGTCGGCGCCATCGGAGATGACTTTCCGCTTGTAGGCGACCTCGTGCTGCAGGTCCAAGTGCAGGTCGAGGAACATGTCGTTGAGCCGTGATTTGATCAGCTGGCTGTGTTCGCGGATGACGCGCCACTCGGCGGGGTTGCCTGTGGCTGAGACGAACTTGTTCCGCATCAGGCACACCAGCGCGCGCCGTTGCTCCAGCGACAGGCCGCCCTCGTCGCCGGAGAACAGGGCGAGGGTGGACCGGTCGGCGTCGCTGTCGTCGGCGAGATCCTCGCCTGTCGCCGAGGACCGCTCGTCGTATCCGCTCGGCGCTTCCCCGAGGCTGTCGTCGGTCTCCGGCGGATTGGGCTCAAGCATCGGTGATTCCTTCATCGGCTGCGGCGGCGAGTCGTCCCGCATGGTGGGAGGACAGCAAGGCGGTAGGGGCCAGGAAGGTGCGGCGATGGCCGTCAGGGCGGATGGCGCGGAACTCCTCGGTGGTCCCGTCGGCGATGGAGGAGTCGTCGAGGCCGGAGAGTATGTGCAGAAGTCCCAGGATCTCCACCGGTCGGCGAAGATCGGTCGGGAGAGCGTTGAATACCTGTGCTGCGGTTGCCACGCCGGACTCCGTCAGCGCATTGATGAGGGCAGCTCGCATCTGGTCGAGCGACGGGCCGCCCGCGGCCCTCAACTCCTCCACGCTCGGCGGGGCCGGAATGTCGTCGTCGGCCTGCCGCAGCGGAGGCGGTGGGGCAGCTGCGGCCGGGTCGTACATCTTCTCCCGCAAATGGCCGATCTTGGCCACCGGCGGCAGCAGGTCAACCTCGACCATCGATCTGGGCCCTGCGGTCTCCATCCAGGTCATCAACTCCCGCTGGATACCGCGAAGGACACGCTCCAGCTCGCGCTCGGCGAGCGGGTCGTTGTTGACGATGTGCTCTTTGAGGGTCTTGGACAGCCGGTGCCGCTGGTCCAGAACGTCCCTGGTGCCCTGGCGGATCACTGTGACCGTGCCGCGCAGCTCACTCACGTCCCGCCCGTCAAGCGCCTCGGCAGCCGGGTGGCCGAGCAGGACCTGGATGTTCTCGCGCAGCTCGTTCATCAGCTCTGCGTCTCGCAGCAGCTCGAATGCGCCGTCGAAAGCCCGTCCCTCAGGGGTGGTCCGCAGCAGGCGGTCCTGGCTCTCCAGATACTCATCCAGAACCTCGCCGACCACTCGCTCTTCGTCACGCAGGTCCCGCAGGATCTGGCGGTGCATATCAAGCATGGATTCCTCGACGCGTTTGAAATCCGACGGCAGTTGGCCGATCAGGTCCATGAGGTTGGCGTATCCGTCGAGCATCCGATCCTCGGATGCCGCGGCCACGGCGCCGCCGCCGGCGATGCGGTCACGCTCGATCTCCAACTCGCGGATCTGCGCGTTCAGGCGATCGATGCGATCCTGGGGATCCGCCGAGGCCTCGGTCGCCCAGCGCCGGACCGTGTCCAGGATCATCGTCAGGCGGGACTCGGAGACCAGCGCCCGATCTCGCGACAGGTTTTGGATCAGGTCGAGAGCTTCCAGCGACGACGATGTCAGCGAGTACACCAGGCTGCCGTCCGGGGCGTTGTCGCGGAACAGCCACTGGTTCTTCACCCACGCGTTGCACAACGCCCGGCCGCTCTCCGAGGCCGGCACCTCGATGCCTTCACCGAGCATCTCGCCGAGGTACGTGTCAACCTGAGCGTGGAGTGCGTCCACCTGAATCGAGCGCTGGTCTCGGGAGAACGCGCTGCGCAGCACAGCAACCCGGAACGGACCCCATTTACCATCAAGCAGCCTCAGAGTAGGGCGAGCTAGGGCATCTCCGGCACGTGCTAGCTCGCCGACAACTCCACTCATTCACCCACCTGCCATAGTTTCCGCACGGATTTCCGTCACAGGGTAAGTCACGGTCAAGATCGCATATCGATATGTCGCATTCGCTACGATTCGCGATCGGCGAATAGCGGATCGGTGAGAGCTGCGCCATCGTGGTTACTCGATTCGGCCGGAATCGTGAGGCACGCCTATAGCTGCGGCCGGCGACGTCCGACTGCAGGTAGTGCACCAGCGCCTTCCTGCCGTGGCCCCGCCGCGCCGCTGGTCGACGCGGGAGATGGCAGCGGTGAGTTCCTGGACGGCTGCCAGGGCACCGCAGCCGACGCGTTGAGACTCGGCCGGCGCAGGCGGTTGCCCGGCCATGGTCTCCGACCAGCCCTGGCGGGGGAGGATGAGGGCGGCCACTGATTACGCCACTCAGCAGGGTGCTGCGGTCCGCGTCCACGTCCGTTCCCCCCAAATCGGTCAGCATGGTTGTCTGGTCGATGTAGCACTCTCGGTTCGGTCGAACACGCGCTCTACACGGGCGACGCCATCGCGTTCTACTCCACCTATCCCGGTATGTATGTGCCGCATTCGATTGGCATCCGCCCTGCGCAGCTGACCCACAGTCCCCGAGAGGTGGCTATGGAGCTGTTGGCCCTGAGCAAGAGGAATTTGGAACCCGGCACGGCTCGACGGTCGGTACCCGCTCACGTTGGGCCCCCGAGAAGGTCAAGCTCGTGCTCAGGTTTTGCGGCCCGGGCCAGGCCATCGCCGCGCGGTATGCCCAGTAAATGTAACCCCGCGCCCACAGGGATGGTCCCCGATTCTATTGCCAACGTGACTATGGCGAGTTGCTCGCGATCAATGAGCTACTGCTGGCCAGCGTGGCTATAAGGTCATTCATGAGCGCCTCCGGTAGTCGTCCGCGGCCCAACCCGCTCATGTCAAGTATGTGCGTAAGAGCAGCAGTCGTGTTCTCGTCCAGTAGGGACGTGCAACTGGGTTGGGCGAGCAGTTCCCGGGCGGCATAGCCGTCTTGGGACGCCACCACTCGCGAGATCAGTGCGTCAGCGACTGTGCGTCCCTCCGAACATTCCATGCCGCCGACAGCCTCGATTACTGATAAACCCAGCCGGGTACGGAACACGACCAGGCCGGGCGCAGCGTGATCGAGCCTCCTATAGCGGTCCAGCAGCGTGGAGAGGACCTCGCTCTGCGAACCTTGAGGTCGGCAAAGCGCGGCCAGGCAGGCAGTTACCGCGTCTTCCCACGGCTCGCCGGGCTGGGTGGCCTCCAACAGGTCCTTGGCCGTAACCAGTTCGCCGGCCATGGTGTGCGCGATGACCGCGACTTGGCGGCCGTCGAGCATGCGCTGTCCGATGCCATTGCGGTGGCGGAGGTGATCGAGGCCGTCCTGCCATCGGCCTGCGGCCGTCAGGGCGCGAGTGCCGTCAGCGAGGTGGACCGTCCACAGCCACCGGAGGAGCTCCCGATGATCGTCCGCGGTGGCGGTGAGTTCGGACACGGGCACGTGCAGCCCATCGATGACGGTGTCGGTGCTCGTCGTGACTGCCTCGTACAGGTTGTTGAGCATCTCGAACGCGTCGGCGCCGTCGCCGGCGCGAATACGTAGACGGACGAGGTTCACGAGGGGTTCGAGGGCGTGGCGGGCGGCGGTGCCGTCGAGCGGGCGCACACGCAGGTAGATGTCGGCGTGCTGGTGGCACCAGTCCCGGGCCAGGTCGGGGAGGCCGAGGTCGCTGGCCAGGAGGGCGGCCTGGTTGAAGACGGCCGAGGCCGTCGATCGATCGCTGCTGCGTTCGGCTGAGCGGGCCAAATCGCACAGGTGACGTACGCGTGCTTCGAGTGGGGCGCAGGCCGGGCGGGGCCGGGCGACGAGCGGAAACCGCGCGAAGGTCTCTGTGAGATTCATTCCTGCTTATCCCCGTCTTGGTAGAACCTGTTGAACACCGTGTGGATCGCGAGCGCGGCGATAGCGGATTGATCGCTGCTCGGTAGTCCCGCCCGGTTCGCGTGGAAGGTCAGATGGTGGGCGAGGACAGCGCGGAGGCCGCGCAGCAGCCGGCCCTGAGCGGCGAGGTCGGCCAGGGCTTGGCCGGCATCCTCGAAGGCGGTCACCCAAGGGCGGTAGGCGGCCAGCGGAGCGCCCTCGGCGTCACACATCGCTCGCACGTCCACGGTCAGCAGGCGGCGCATGGCCTGGGACAGATGGGCCTCGCGCTCCGGCGGCCAGACAGCCTCGTCGGGCCGGTGCTCGGCCACTTTGACCCAGACGTCGCCCTGCTCGTACCAGTCGAGGCCGGCGGCGCGCATCAGCATGGCGGACAGCAGAACGGCCATCTCCCGGCGTCCCAGCGCGGGGGAGGGCTGGACGGCTTGGGCCAGTACGTTGCGGCTGTCGCGGTGGAACAGCTCATGGGCGACCTGCATGGCTTCTGGGCCGCCGAAGGCATGTGTTTCCGGTTCGTAGACGAGGTGCCTGACGTCGTTGATATGCCGCTTGCTCTTGAGGTCCTCGAGACGACGACGTAGGTGGGCATCGGCCTGAGCAGCGTCACGGCCGGGCAGGTAGCGCAGGCGCCAGCAGGGTGCTTTGCGGATGAAGAACCAGGCGGTGATAAGCCCTTCGGTCTCCGCCTCGGTCATCAGGGGAGCGAGGTGTGCTGCGGCGGTCTGCTCGGCCGCGGCCCAGTTCGGGAAGACGACATTGACCTGACGCCAGGGGTAGGGGTCCATCCGGATTGGCTCCTGTAATCAGGCCAGCAAGAGGAAGGCGTCCCAGTCCGACGCGACGGCGTCGGAGCCGAAGGTGTGCAGGGCGAGTGCGGCCCCCGCGGCCCCATCGAGGAGTTCGGGGTCGGACAGCGGACGGCTCAACTGAGCGGCGAGCTGGGTTGCCAGGTGGGGGAGTTCGGCAGCGATGTGTGGGGTGAGGGCGTCGGCGGCCATTCGCCAGGCGGCTTGAAGTAGCCCGGCCTTCCCGTGACAGAGCCCGATCTCGGGGAGCAGATCGAGCTGTGTGGGGTCACGGAGCGCGGCGAGCATCGCGTCCTCCGCGGTCTGTTGTCGCGCGGTGTCTCCGAGCGCCATGCCGGCCAGTTGTTGAGCGCGGGCCGTACCGGCGATTCCGTAGCACCAGGAGGGCCGGGGCCGCAGCGACGGCCTAATGTGCTGCTCGCGGACCTGGTCCATGCTGATGAAGCCGGGCCACCACGGTCCCGCGTCGTCCTGCTGTCGCCAGAGATCCGTCCACGCGCAGATCCGCTCGATCGCGTCGGTCATCGCCGCGACGGGCACGTTGCGCAGTACGGCCAGCGACAGTAGGGCCAGGGCCGAGCCGATGCCGTGGGACAGGCCGAAGTTCCCGTGTCCTTGCGGGTATTCCGGGCTCGGTTCGCCGTTCGGCGCGACGTTCGTCCACCACGGTGGAAGCTCAGTTCCCGAAGGCAGCGGTTCGGTCAGACGCGCCAGGTAGGACAGTACGTCGTGGGTGATCGGGTGGTCCGGGTGGCGTCGCAGGTGGTAGGCGCCCAGGCCGGTCAGTCCGCGGATCAGGTCGAACTCCTTCATCACGGGCTGGTCGCCTCGGTCGAGGCGTGCGTGCGCCGCCGCCAGGCGCGTACGGGTGATGGTGATGACCGCCTCGTCCAGGGTGGTCAGCGCCCGGCGGTACCTGCCCGACGAGTCGGCGGCTGTGTGCGTGACGAAGGCGAGGGCCGGGGCGCCGAAGAACAGACCTGCGTTGGCCGCCGCGGTCAGCTCGCCGGAGGCGGCCACCGACAGCCAGTCGTGGGCGGTGCTCCAGTCGCCGAGGCCGGAACGAGCGCGTTCGATGTGCAGCAGGGCGATGCCCGCCGCGCCACCGGCCAGCGACTGCGGCCACGCCCGCCCTCCGATCGGAGAGGAAGTGGTCCATACGTTTCCCGGGTCTGACAGTGCGTCGGCTACGGCCTCGCCCACGGCCATCACGTCGGAGTGGGTTCGGATCACGATCGTCTCCTTGCTCGGGCTGTCCAGCTCAGAGCTGCGGCACGGGCCAGATGTAGGCAGACGCGCTCGTCTTTCAGGGAGGTCCCGGCCATGCGGACGTGGTGTAGATGCAGAAGCTCGGGCAGCAGAACGGCCGTGGGGCTCGTTCCGGTTTCCTCGAGTGCGCGCCGGTAGGCGGCCAGTGCTTGCCGTCGCCGGGACCAGCAGGAGACGACCTGTACGCCTCCGGGCTGAGCGGCCAGGTCCCGGTGATTGTGGGGGTTGGCCAGCGCGAGGGCCTGGTCGTAGAGCGCGCGGGGCGGGGCAGAGGGCTCAGCCGCGGCGTGTTCGATCAGCCAGCGCAGCGACTTGGCAGTGTCGCCGATCATTGCGGTGACGATGTCGAACATGCTCGCCGCGGTAAGAGCGCGCACGTCGGGGCCGCCTCTTTCGGCGCTGGCGCTCAGTTGAGCGAGGGCCGCGGCCGAGTCCGCGGCGAAATACGTCTCAGCCGCGGCCAGTGCCGCCTGACCGCCGAAACGGGCCGTCTCCGGGAAGTCGGTGTCCCACTGCACCCGCGCGATCAGGCCGGCGCGGCGAAGCGTACGGGTCCAGCCGCCTACAAGTGCGAAGCTGTCGGCGGGCACTGTCAGCCGCAGGCGCAGGTGCTCTTCAGGGTCCTGGTAGCGCAGGAACCACCATCGGGCCTGCTCACCCAGCTCTTCGAGGAGGCACGGCAGGTGGTGGATAAGGATTCTGCTTTGACGGTCCGGGTGACCGTACAGCTTGATGTATAGGCGTCCCTCGCAGCCGGGTAGGTGTCCATTGTCACGAGTGACGACCTCTGCTCTGCCGAGCCATTCCGGCGTCCTCGCAGGCCTCCGAGCGGAGACCAACGGCACGACGATCTCGTGCACGTGACCGCCGATCCATCCCGCCGCGTCGGCGCCGGGGGTTGCGCGTAGCACCGCAGTGCCGGTTCGCTCCAGTTGGGCGCGCAGCAGTGCCCGGTGGGCGGCTTCTGACAGGTCCAGGCCGAGGCGTTGGTCACCATCGCCGAGGTAAACCCTCTGCGGCAGGCCGACCTCGTCCCGCCAGGAGGTCAGAGCCGCCTCCCAGTCCCGCCCTTCGCGCAGGTCGGCGGCTGTGAGCAGCCAGCGGGCGGGAGTCAGGATCGTACGTCCGTAGCGCAGCGCTGGGAGGAACGGCAGGCCGGCTGCGGCTCCCCAATCGAACGAGGCGCATGGGACGCTGAGCGCGTTCGTTACCTCGGTCAGGAACCGGACCAACGGGTGAGTGCGCTTGACGGGTTCCACCGCGTTGAGCACGACGGGTTCCACCGGTCGATGCTGGGAGCGAGAGACAAGGTAGAGGCGGTGGATGTCCGCGGTGAGGGCGAGGTCCTCCAGCGCTATGAGCCCTTCGCCGCCGTCGTGGTACTCGCCCAGAGGGAGCAGATGTGTCGCCACGCGAGGGGCGCGGGCGACGTTCTCTGTCTCTATGTGCAGAGCGGGAGAAGAGATCTGCGCTCTGAGCGCGCCGCGGACTGCGGTGGGCAGCTCCGCATAGAGCGCGGACATCCGCGCGCGTTCCTCGTCGTCGAACAGGTGCAGGAACCGCCCGGTCGTGGTGCCGGCCGTACGCGATACCCCGACGATCGCGAGGGTGAACTCGCCTTCGCTCAGGGAGCGAACGCTTGGAGCATGGACGCGAACGGTCAGTTCGGTGGTGGGCTGAATGGGCCCCTCAGAACCCGCGACCTCCAGATCTGTCACCGTCGCCTCATCCAGCAGGATCTCGTGTTGGCCGCCCAGCGCGGCCTTCTGCGCCAGCGCCAGCAGCTTCACGTCCCGCTCGGACAGCGCGGCCGAAGGCGGCGACGGTGCGCCGAGGTAGCCGACCGGGTATCCGAGTCCGATATCCGGATCGACGGCGTCGAGGACGGGGACCAGGGCCCGCGGCCCGTAGCGCTCCAGGAAGTGGCCATGCCAGGCGACCCAGCCAGCGCCGAGGTCTGGGCGACGGGCGAGCCGTACGAGCACGCCGGCGGCCTTCGCCGCCTCGGCGGCCACCGACTCCGGAACCGCAAGGTCCAGGTCCATCCGCAGATCGACTGCGAGCGCGGACCCCGTTACGGGGGAGACGGCGGCCATGTCGGCGGCAAGGCGCGCGTGACGGCTGCGCGTTATCGCCGAGGTCGGAGCGTCGTCGTGGTGGGCCACTTCCTGAGCGATCCGGCGTAGACGCCGGACAGTCTCGGCGACCTCAGCGAGC
The DNA here is from genome assembly GCF_017896165.1 of Microbispora oryzae. GTDB lineage: Bacteria > Actinomycetota > Actinomycetes > Streptosporangiales > Streptosporangiaceae > Microbispora > Microbispora oryzae. The sequence goes on along the minus strand of NZ_JAFCNB010000019.1, from coordinate 23,334 downwards.
CTCCCGGCTCCCATCTCTTCGAGTTCAGACAGGAGATGGCCGAGGGGATCGGCTGCGGTCATCGGGGGGCGCAAGCTGGTGACGAGGAGGCGTTGCGCCGCCACATCTGCAAGCAGGCGGTCTATGACAGCGGTAGGGACCCCCGGGAAGTCGGCCGCGAGCTTCTCCGCCAGCTCCCCCAGCCGGACCGGGCTGTGTGACAGGCTCATAGCCGTCCGGATCGGCGCGGTGGCCCGCACGCTCACATGCGTCGGCTGGTCGCGAGTCGCCCCGGCGGGCCGGTGCTCCAACACCAGCTGGCCGTCACGCTCGAACACGAGATTGTTGGCCATGACCTTCAGGTGCGGTCGCAGCGCCGGTTCGGCTTCCAGACGCTCGATCACCCCCGCCAGCCATGTGGCGTCGACCCTGGGTACGGCGCGGTGGCCGGTATCGACGTGGGCCGTGGGCAGGGCGGCGATACGAGCGGGGGCGACACCGGCGAACAGGCCGAACGGCGTGGCGCGTCCTGAGGCACGAAGCAGGTAGCGCATAACCGAGAGCACAGCGCGGCGCATGGCAGGCTCAGAGACGTCCCGCCCCTCACAGATCTCGCACACTCGGTGCGTCAAAACGGGGCTGGCCTGCTCCAACCCGGCCAGGAAGCCGGGTATCCGCATGGTCTCTCGCAACCACTGCCGCCAGGAGGCTGGTCCGGCTGCTTTTCCGTTCATATCTGGCCATGAGCCGGGCGTGCGGTGCGCCGGCCAGACGGCGGCTCGCGCCACGACAGCGTCGAGATACTCGTACATGTGCCGCTCCCGGAGATGGGAAGCGCCCGGCCGGCGCGGCGACCGGGCGCCCGGGGTTTCAGAGGGTCGGGGCGTCAGCGCCTACGGGCAGGTGGTCGAGCAGGCGGACTGGCAGGTCGTTCCGCAGCCGTCGTCGGTCATCCGGATGAGCTTGTCCGCGGCCGGGCCGGACTCGACGATCGAGACGTCCAGGTCCCACTCCCCGAAGTCCTCCTCTCCGGCCTGCGTAGCCGGTGCGTTCTCGATCTGGATGGACATGAGAACCTCCTTCGTGGTGGTGCAGGGTTCCCGGTTCTCCCTGTTGGAGCCGGGCGCTTCAGGGCCAGGAGACGACGACGGCTCCGTGCCGCTTGCTGATGAGCCCTCGGGAGGGGAGGCTCGTTCGGGCGGTCTTCGGGATGTACTGGATGCGCGCGGCACCGCGGCGGCGGTGGTCGCTCGCCCAGCGCCGTAGCAGTTCCACGTACTCCGCGGCGACGGCTTCGGCTTCGGGGCCGTGAGCGAAGACCCCGCTTTCGAAGCCGCCGGTGTCCTCGTTCGGCCGTTTCGTCCGGTAGGCGAAGCTGCCGCCGCTGATGAGGGCAGGAACGCCTCTCGTCACCGAGGGGGCGAAATGCCCCTGCGTAACCAGTTCCTCGCTGGCGTGCAGCATGGCGACCTGCGGCGCGTTGGTGAGGAGGAACAGCTCCAGCTCATCGGGCAGGTCGAAGGCCGCTCCTGACCAGCGTTCCAGCCTGGGGGAGTCGAGTGCCTGCCGCAGCGCCTCGACGTCGAACCGCTGTGGCTCTTCATCGACCTGCAGCACGACCCCTTCGGCGAGCTGCACGATGTGCTCGCTGAACGAACCGGACCCCTGCATCGGTACGAAGGCTGAAAGGCAGTAGCTGCGGCTCACCAGGACGTCGTCGCTGCGGTCGAAGGCGATGGTGCGGGTCCGCCCTCTCACCCGCAGCGGGACGACGATCCTGCCGACTTTGGAGAGTTGGTCCACCCATTCCGGGGGAATGTCCCAGGCCCCCGCGGTGACGATGATCCGGTCGTACGGCGCTTGCTCCGGCACACCGTTCTCGGCGTCGGCCAGCACCACCTCGACACGGTCGTAGCCGGCTGTCTTGAGGCAGGTGCGGGCGCGCTCAACGATGTCGGGGTCGATGTCGACCGAGACGACCATTCCGGCAGCGCCGACGAGCTCCTGAATCAGGGCGGCGTTGTAACCGCCCGAGCCGATCTCCAGGACCCGCATGCCGGGTTCGATCTCGGCCTGCTCCAACATCACCGCCTGGATGTGGGCGGCCGACAGAGAGCTCAGAGCCAGGCCGCTCGCGTTCCGCTTGATCACCAAGGCGCTGTTCGCCGCGTAGGCCGCCTCCAGCGGCTCCCCCACTGCGAATAGATGCCTGGGTACGGTGGCGAGGGCCGCGGCCACGGACTCGGATGTGACCGCGTCCATCTCGCGCAGCTCGCGCACCATGGCGGCCCGCAGCGAGGCTGCGATATCGGCCGGGTCCATAGGCGGTGTAGTCATCAGCGCTTCCTTCACTGGTTGACGGGGCAGCGGGCTCGCCGCCCCGGTGATCGTGGTCCCTCGGCACGGGCCATGTGGCCTTCTCGCCAAACCTTGAGGCCGTACGCGCCCGGTCTTGCGGGGGCGCCGGCACGAGCTGACGCCGCGTCGTCCACGGCCCGGCCCAGGCGTTGCATGCGGGTACGTTCTGGGCCGGGCCGGATGCTCGACGGTGCGGGAGACGGGGGCTGCCCTGTGGGCGAGGGGCACTCGACCGCGCCGCCGAGGGCTATGGGGCGGCGATTTCGCTCGTCGGGGCTCGGCTGGATAGCGACGCGATGTCGACGTTCACGCCGGCGAACTCCCAGCCAGTGTCGATCAGCTCCTGCACGCGCATGTCACACCACTGCATCGGGAGGTCGTCCATGAGGGCGGCTCCGTCATGCAGTACGTCGTCGCCCTGTGTCCAGCGTTCGCGTGCGCCGGTATCGGCGACACTCAACCGGTACTCCTGCGGCTGGCCGTCGGCCCCCACCCGTCGGAACCGCAGCGTCGTGGTGGCACCCGCCCGAGGTGGCCAAATGCCCTTGAGGCACAGCACAAGCCAGAGCAGCGACACGTTCACCCGATCCGTACCGCGTGAAGGCCAACGTGTCCGCGAAGTTCCCGGTAGCGCTGGGCGATCTTGACGGCCGCCTGCGCGGTCTCGTGCAGGAGGAAGGTCATCGTCTCGGGCTTGCCGTCCGCACCGAGCTCTCCGGTGCTCCAGGAGATCTTCCCCGCACGGAACCAGACGGACAGGTCGCCGAGGCGGAGGAGCGCGACCCCTCGGTACGTGTGGATCTGCCCGCCACGGATGTTGTGCGTGGCCGCGAGGTGGGTGTCCACCTGCCGAGCGGCGGACTCTTCACGCCCCGGTGGTTTCGAGGCAGTCAGGTATGCCATGTAGTTCTCCTGAACAGGTACGGGCGGACGAGGCGAGGCCTTCGGGGGCGTCGGCTCCAGGCGCGCCGCCGGTGTTTCGGCCGACCTCGGCGAGGACGCGTTCGATGCGATCGGCCGCAGTCGGGATGTCGTCGACAGCAGCGATGAGCGCCGGCCACGGGAACCAGTAGTGCCAGGCTCCGTCTGGATCGGGCTTGGCGAGAACCTGCTCCGTAAGCGCCGGAGCCGCGGGGTTTATCACCTGAAGCCGGGGGATGCGATTGAGAGGGGCGACGAGTCGAGCGGAGAAGTTCCGGCTTCGCAACTCCTCAGCCAGCGCCTCCAAGGGCTCCGCCGCGGGGTGGGATGTTGACATAGACGATCTCCGATGGGCGTGTCAGACGCCGGGGGGAGGCTCTGCTCCCATCAGGCCGTGGGGTGCGGATGGCGACGGGCCGGCTGAGCCCGCCGCGTGAACGGCAAGGGCAGTGCCGCGCCGTTCTCGTCCAGCAGCGAACTGCTGTGCGTGTTGTCCATGACCCACAGCCAACCGCTCGGGAACGGCGCCCGGGAGCGCTCAGCGACTCTGCATCTGTGCAAACCGCTGTGCATTCGAGCTGCCCGCCACCAGGGCCTTACTGCAGGGACGGAGCCCCAACTACGCTGCGGCCTATGGATCGTCAGCCCGGCAATCGGGCTCGCCGACGTCATCGAAATGGCTGGCGTCCCCACCTCGGCCTGGCCAGTCGCCGCGAGCAGTGCGTGCGGTGAGCGGAACGAAGGAAAGCATCTGATGGGTGGTCGGCCCCGGTTGTTCGCTGATATCGCTGTCGAGGCTGCACGTGAGGCTGCGCGGCGTGCTGGCGTCGATGATCAGGATCCGGAGATTGTCCGTATCGGGGATCGCGCCGTGTTGCGGCTGGCCGACGGACACATCATCGCCCGCGTTGCCAGGAGCCTCGATCGCCTGGATTCGTCTCGCCGTGAGGTTGAGATCGCTCGGTGGCTGACGACTGAGGGACTCACGGTTACCCGGCCCCTGGAGGGTGAGCAACCGTACCTCGCAGCCGGAACGGTGGTGTCTCTGTGGCACGCGGTGGAGGGCGACTGGACTGTCCCGGCTGACCTCGCCGCGGTGTTGCGACGCTTACACGCCCTTCGGCCTCCGCCTAACCTCGCGTTGCCCGAGTTGGAACCGCTTGAGCGACTGGATGAGCGAATAGAGTCCGCGCCCGCTCTCACGGCAGCCGATCGTCTGACGTTGCGGACGCTGACCCGTACTCTGCGCGAGGATCTCGCCGATGCAGCGTACGTGCTACCGCGAGCGGTGATCCACGGCGACGCCAACATCGGCAATGTGCTGAGGACATCCTCCGGCGAGGTGGTGCTGTTCGACCTGGAAGGGCTGTGCTGGGGACCGCCTGAGTGGGACCTGGCGATCACGGCGGTCTACCGGGATCTGGGGTGGCACACCGACGCCGAGTACGAGCGGTTCTGCGAGGTGTACGGATTCGACGTGACGCGACTGCCTCGATACCAGGTGCTGCGCGCTGTCCGAGAATTGCGGATGACATGCTGGCTGGCGCAGAAGGCCGGCGACAGCGAAGAGATCGCTGCCGAGGTACGGCGCAGGATCGCCGACCTGAAGGAGCCGGACAGGCCGCGGCACTGGCACCCCTACTGAGCTGCGCGGAGTCGACGACCTCGCAGCACAGGCCGGGCCTGCTCGGTGAAGTCGATGACGGCTGGGTGATCGCTGTGAGCACTCATGCGGTTTTGCAGGTCACGAAGGTACGCGGTACAGCGGGTCGACGCCGTTTCTTGGATCCGGGGCAGGACTCGTACGGCGATGTGGCACGCCTGCTCCACGTCACCCTGATCGACGAGACTGGTGGCGAGCACGATCCGCGAGAAGATCCGGCTGCGTGCGTAGCCTCCTGCGGCCGGACTGGCTTCGTAGACGGACAGGCAGTGGGTGGCATGGCGGTATGACTCCCTGGCGTCCCCCAGGTCCCGGAAGCAGTGCGCGTACTCGTCCGCCAGCTCGGACTCGTCGAAGTACGCGATCCACTCAGGCTCCTCGCCCGGCCTGTGCTCGTTGAACGCTCTCGCGGCGGTATCGAGAGCCTTGAGGCACTCCCCAGCCCCGTCGGGGAGGTTGGCGGCGGCGCGGGCTTCCATCGCGGCGAACTGCGCTCTGAGCAGTGCGGGAGCTCGGCCTTTCACATCGTGCTGCGCAGCGCGAGCAAGATGGACGGCCTCGCGGTATTCGCCCAGGTAAGTGGCCTGATGGGACATCGCAGACAGGATGCTGGCGCCGAGCATCCGGTCGTTGGCGTGATGGGCCAGAGAAAGCGCCTGCAGGAAGTAGCGGCGGGCGAGGCCGTGCCAGCCGCTGTCGTAGGCCATCCACGCCACGGACAGGCAGAACTCGGCAACCGCGCTGAACAGCGACTGTCCGACGGCGGAGGTGTACGTGCCGTTCAGCAGCGGGACGATCTGGTCGAGCAGGTATTGAAGGGCGGCCGAGCGAGCGTGCGCGCCGCCGAAACGGTTGTCCAGATCGGCGAACATGGTCGTGGTGGAGCGGATCGCTTCGACGTCGCTCATCCCCACCCTGCGACCCGCCGATCCACTCGGAGGCTGGGCCGGACTGGACAGTAGCCATCCGAAGGCCGCCTGGGTGAGGGCCCCTACATTCACCGCGCTTCGCAGAAACTCTCGCCGCTGCGCGTCAGCGGAAATCAACTGAGCCAACGTGTCGACGAGATCGGCGGGGACATCAGAGACGTTGAGCCCGATCTCCGGTGAGGTGGTGCTGCCTTCCAGCCCGATGTCCGCCAGGGTGACCCGGCGACCGAGCTTGCGGCTGAGCGCCTCAGCGATCAGAGCAGCGGTGATGCCTCGTGGTTTCTGGCCTTCGATCCATCGTGCGATCTGCGTATGGGAGGGCCGTACAGGCACGCGCCATTCCTTGGCGACCTGGCCGATACGGCTGGCCAGGCCGAGGTGGGAGACACCGGCCTGGTCGATGACGTCCGCGAGCCGGGTATTGGGCTGACGCTCCATATAGCGCAGCGTAGTTGTGCAAGGTCTTTGCGGTAAGGCCATGACGTTGAGCAGGGCGGAATGCACAGTGGTTTGCACAGATGCAGACCCAGTGAGCGCTCCCCGGCGGCGTCGCCGCGCGGTTGGCTATCGCTCATGGGCGGCACGGACAGTAGCGCTGCTGAACAGGCACGGCAGGCGTGCCGGCCCTGCTGTTGACGCCACGGCCTCGGCCCCACGCCATTAGCGCCCAGGACCTGAGCACCGAGGGTCACCTCGAACCCCCTATTTCTCGGGCACAGAGGCAGATGCACGATAGTTGACGGCATAGGCCGATAAGGACATTTTCCCTGGTGGAGGTCGCTCACTGGGGCTACCTCAATGTGTCCTACTGGTTAGTTCTCTCCTCTGGCCTCGCTGAAATTCGCCATCTAGCCTGTAGCTCTCCGCAATGATCTGATTGCTTTAAGTAAAGGGCGCTGGTGGTGGCGACAGTCTGTCGATATTCGAAACGGCTTGCGCTGGTCGTTCTCGCGCTGTCGGCTTCGGCTTGTGCGGCAGACGAGGGGGCACTACCGCAGCCGTCTCCCACGGCTTCGACGACCGTCTCACCGCAGCCGGGCACTACGCCTACCGAGAAGGCGGAGGAGGCGGTGCTTGCCGCCTACAAGGGCATCTACTCCGCGGGTCGGCGTGCCGAACATACCCCTGACGGGCAGCGCAAGCCGATCATCGCCCCGTTCGCGACCGAACCCCTGCTGAGCAGAATGCTCCGCGGCATCGTCGCGCTTCGGGCCGGCGGAAGATTCACGTGGGGGACGCCGGTGTTCCACCCCTTCGACATCAGGGTCAAGGGGCAGAAGGCCACGCTGCACGACTGTCAGGACAACCGCAATACCGGGCAGATGGACGAGAAGACCTCGAAGCGGGTCCTTCACGGGAGCGAGAACACCCATCTCGTCGCGACGCTGCTCTTGGTTGAGGGGGCGTGGAAGGTCTCGACTCTTGAGCATGTGAGGGAGTCGTGTTCAGCCGGATCCTGATCGCGAGCGTGCTGCCCGCTGTGCCGATGCTCACGCCTTCGCCACCACTGGACAACAACGGAGTTCAGACGTCGCCTTTGGGCTATGTCCTGACGGCCGACAAAGATCCGCACTCAGGACAGCAGGTCACAAGCGCGAGTGCGGCTCACCGTGGGCCCGGTGTCACCTGTTCCTACACACCCTGGCATGCCGACGGCATGAAGAACGGCGGCCTGGAATGGGTCGATCCGGCGTCGAGCCCCGGAGGCGTACCTAAGGGCAAGGGCGCCTATTACCTGATCGAGTGTTCCGACGGCTTCCGCGACGTCCGCTGGGTTCCCGATCGCGCGCCCGGAGCTCCTCGCGTGACGCCCGCTCAACTGGCTCGACAGGCGTGGGCGACGATCCCGGTGCGTGAGCCGAAGGTCCTCACCGCTCCGCCGCGCGGCTCCACCGGCCTGGTCGGCCTGGACGAGTGGGTCTATCTGGCCAAGGGGGAGTGGAGCCCGAAGCGCAAGCGGGTGGAGACGGCCGGCGTCTGGGCACAGGCGACAGCACGCCCCCAGAAGATGACCGTTGACCCGGGTGACGGCGGCAAACCCGTTACCTGCCAGGGGCCCGGCACGCCGTACAACCCGGAGCTCCCCGCGAGCCGCCAGAAGCCGACCTGCGCGGTGAGGTACCTCCAGCCGTCGCTCCGTCAGGGGCAGGGGAACGCCTACCGAGTCACAGTGACGGTCTCGTGGAGCGGCACGTGGACCGGCTCGGGCGGGACCGGTGGCACGTTGCCGCCGATCACACGATCGACCTCGTTCCCGCTCCGCGTCGCGGAAGCCCAGGCACTCATCACCAAGGACTGACGCATGCTCCAGCGATCTCTAGCGGCCACGAACAGCCCACCCACCGCACGGCCCGTGCCAGGCAAGCGCCGCCCCGCGATGGCCGTCGTCGGCGTTCTGGCGGTCGTGTTGAGCGCGGTCACGGTGCTGCAGGTGTATCAACTGGCCGCGCATCGCACGCAGGTCCTGATCATGGCCCGTGACGTGCCGATCGGCCAGGTCATCGAGGCTCAGGACCTAACGACCCTCGGGGTGGGCGTGGTGCCGGGGATGCAGTGGATCCGTACACGGGACCGGGACGGCGTGATCGGCAAGCGAGCCACAGCCGACCTCAAGGCTGGGACGCTTCTCGCGCCCTCCCAGTTGGGCGCGGCCCTCACCCCCGATGACGGCCAGCAGATCGTACCGATCGCGCTCAAGGCGACCCAGCTCCCCGCACGCGGGCTCAAGCCCGGCGACCGGGTCGTCGCGGCAGCCGTTCCGGAGGAAGGGCGGCAAGGCGTTGAGTACCGCGCGCTGATCGACAAGGTCGGGCAACCCGACGCCGATGGGACCGTGGTCGTGGACTTCCTAGTGCCGGCCACGACCGGTACGGCTCTGGCCCGCCTGGCGGCGGAGGGGAAGGTCGCGATGGTACTCGCGTCGAGAGCCGCTCAAACTCGCACGTCCGCCTGTCAGCCGGGGGCACCGTGCTGACCGTGATGTGCTCGGGCGGGCATGCCGCCGGTACGACCACCAGCGCGCTCGCGCTCTTCCTTGAGTGGCCGCGCCCTGCACTGCTGGCCGAGGCGGACCCCGGAGGCGGCACGATCCTGTCCGGCTACCTGGCAGGCACGCCGCGCGATCGCGGCCTGGCCGAGTGGGGTGTGAAGATTCGCAGGGGAGTCTCCGCGGCCGAGGCGCTGTGGGACCAGCTCTACGCCATTCAGGATGGCAGGCTGATTCTCCCCGGCCTTTCGGAGCCCAAGCAGGCCATGGCCCTCCAACCACTCTGGCCGGAGATCGCGGGTTGCCTGGCCGCCCTGAGTGAGGATGTGGTCGTCGATCTGGGCCAGGTGGGGCGGCCGGACACGCCGAATGACCTGCTGGCCCGGGCCGACCGGGTGTTCGTCGTCACCAGGCCTACGCTGGTCCATCTGCACGCCACAACCTCCGCGATCCGCGATCTGAAGGAACTGCGCGGGCATCTGCCTGACGCCGAGCTCATCGTGGTGGGGGACGGCCAGTACCAGCTCAGGGAGATTGGCAAGACGCTCGGTGCCACGGTCGCGGCATGGTTGCCGTCCGACAAGTGGTCCGCACCGGCGCTCGCGTACGGGGTTGGTCGCATCCGGCCGATGTCGCCCCTGATGCGCAGCGCACGGGCGTTCGCCGCCGCTCTCGTGGAGCAGAGCGATCAGGTGATGGCCTGATGGACGACCAGGACTTCCGCCGTGCCGTACGCGAACTGCAGCAGCAGGTCAACAATGCGCTGGATGAGTCGGGCGTCACGGGGGCGGAGGCGACCCTGCAGTACGGCAAGGCCGTCATTACGAACGTCGTCCGCACCTACGCGGACAACCTCGCCCTGCTCGGCCGGTCCGCTCCGACTCTGGACGAGGAGGAGCAGCTCAAGAAGGCTGTCGAGAACCGGATTTTCTATCTGGGCGACCTGCAGCCGCTTGTGGACGATCCCGAGGTCGAGAACATCGACGTCAACCGGTACGACCAGGTCTGGGTGACCTACACCGACGGACGCAAGGTGCCCGGCCCGCCGGCCGCCGACAGTGAAGACGAGCTGATCGAGAACGTCCGCCGCTGGGGCATCTACCAAGGGCAGAACGCCAGGGACTTCTCCACCGCCAGGCCGATCCTGCACAAGGCGCTGTCCAACACCGTACGGCTGGCCGCGGCGACCGGCATCACCCCGCACACGGCGTTCTCCATCCGCAAGCACGGCATGCTCGACGCCACGATGTCGGACCTGGCGGCCCGGGGAACCATGTCCTGGCCCGTCCGGCACTTCCTGCATGCGGTGATGAACGTCCCGATGAACGTGATCGTCGCAGGGGCGATGAACTCCGGCAAGTCCACCCTGGTCCGCGCTCTTGCTGGCGATATCGACCCGTTCGAGCGGCTCATCACCGTCGAGAACGAGCGCGAGCTGTTCCTGCACCTGATGCCCGAGCGGCACCACGACGTGCTCAGCTTCGAGGCGCGTGCCGCCAACTCCGAGGGCGAGGGCGCGGTCACCATGCGCCAGCTGATCGACGACGCGTTCCGCTTCAACGGGCGCCGCATCCTCGTCGGCGAGGTACGCAGCGACGAGTTGGTCCCGATGCTGGTCGCGATGAACTCCGGCGGTCGCGGGTCGATCTGCACCATGCACGCCGACTCCGCGGAGGAGATCTTCCCCCGTATGGAGATCCTGGCCGGGACCATGCCCGCTGACGCGCTGTTCCGTCTGGTCGGCAAGGCCGTCGATTTCATCGTTTACCTCCGGCACGAGGTGAGCCACGACCCCGACGCGCCGATGAACGTCCGGTACATCTCGGAGATCTTCGAGGTCCTGCCGCCGGCCGACTCGGTCGTCCCGGCCGTCAACCGGGTCTTCGTACCTGGGCCGGACGGGCGGGCCGTACCGAACGTCACTCCCCAGTGCATGGACAAGTTGGTCAAGGCGGGCTTCGACGCCACCATGTTCGTCCCGAGAGCGGGTGGGCTGTGGAACTGATCGCAGCCCTCGCCGGAGGCGTGTTCGCCGCTGGGATCATCCTGGTGGTCGCGGGTCTGCGCCAGGTCCCGGTGCGGCCGTCCCCCCGCGCTCGGCGACGCGTGCCCAAGGTCGCCACCATTCCGCTTGCGCTGGCTCTTGGAGCCGCGGTCACCGTGTTCTGGTTGACGGGATGGCCGGTCGCTGCCTTCTCCGCCGGGGCCGCCGTACTGCTCCTGCCTCGGGTTCTGTCCGGCCGGGAGGTGGCGCGCCGGATCGCCCGGCTGGAGGCGATCGAGACATGGATTCGCCAGCTCGCCGACGCCCTGTCCGGGAGCGCGGGCATCGAGGAGGCCCTGGCCATCAGCGCCCGCAACGCACCGGAGCCGATCGCCGCCGAGGTCGCCGCGCTCGCCCGCCGACTGGCCCTTCGTGTGCCGGCCGACAGCGCCTTGCGCGCCTTCGCCGACGAGCTTGACGACCTGGTCGGCGACATGGCAGCCGCCTCCCTGATCCTCGCCGCGGAGTCCCGGGGTCGCGGTCTGCGGGAGGTGCTCCTGGGGCTCGCCCGGACCATCGGCATGGATGTGTCCGCTCAGCGTGAGGTCGAAGCCGAGCGGTCGCGGCACCGCACCACCGCCCGCTGGGTCATCGGCGCGCTGCTCGGCTACACCGGTTTCGCCCTGTTGAACCAGCAGTACGTGGCACCGTTCGGCAGCTTCTTCGGACAGCTCGTCCTCGCTGCGGTCGCCGGGCTGTACGCCGTGACGTTCTGGTGGATCCACCGCCTCGGCAGCGCCCCGGAGACGGACCGTTTCCTAAACGAGGAGGCCGCGGGATGACCTGGGCGGTGCTCGCCGCCGGAGGCACGATGGGCCTCGGCCTGTTCCTGATCCTGCTCGCCGTACGGCCCGGCCCACCCGAGCTGGCCGCCTCGCTGGCGCGCCTCCAGCCCGGCGGCGGCTCGGCGGAGGTCCACAGCCTGCCCGAACGCGTCCGTCGCACGGCCATCGGCGTGCTCGGCTCGTCCTGGCTGGGGAGTCGGGCGAAGAATTCCGACCTGGCGATTGTCGGCAGGAGCCGGGAGACCCACCTTGGCCGCAAGGCGCTGCTCATGGCCACCGGCCTGTGCGGACCGGCCCTCCTGTGGACGTACGGCTGGCTGCTCGGCGTCACCTTCCCCGCGATCATTTTGTGGGCGGCGTCCGCCGTGTTCGGCGCCGTGATGTTCACCGCGCCCGAGCTGTCGCTGCGGGTGGAGGCCGCCAACGAGCGGCGGCGCTTCCGCCGGGCGCTGGTCTGTTACCTGGACCTCGTCGCCCTGTGTCGGCTGGCCGGGCGCGGGCCGGCCGACGCGCTGGACTCCGCCGCCCGGGTCGGCAAGGGGCAGACGTTCAAGCGGCTGTCGTCCGCGCTCGATCCGGCCTTCCGCGGCAGCGGCTCCGCCTGGGACGAGCTCGCCCGCCTGTCGCGGGAGCTCGACGTACCAGAGCTGGGCGAGGTCGCCGCGATCGCCAAGATGGCCGGCACCGAGGGCGCCAGCATTCTCGACACCCTCAAGGCCAGGGCGGCCAGCCTGCGCGAGAGCGAGATGGCCGCGCTGCTGGCGAGGGCGAAGAGCCGCACCGAGACCATGACCGTCCCCATGTCCCTGACCGTCGTCGGCTTCATGATCTTGCTGGGCTACCCGGCCTTGGCCCGGATGACCGGTGGTGGATGACCGTATGAGAGAAGGGTCCTTCGCATGCTGCACATCTACGGTCGCATGTTGGCGGTCGGCGCGTGGATTAACACCAAGGTCCCGCTCCTTCGGCGGCTTCGCCCCAAGGCCGGGGCGGACGCCGGCGAGGGCCCGCTGGGCTTCATCGTCCTCGCCGCGGCGATATTCCTGCTCGCCGTCGCGGTCGCAGCCAAGATCACACAGGTTGTCAACGACTACATGGGGAAAATCAAGTGACCGCGGGTCGGCGCCGTTGGAGGCGGCCATCCTCTACCCGGTAGTCCTCACCCTGACCCTGCTCCTGGTCAACACGGCGCTGTGGTTCCACGCCCGCAACGTCGCACTCGCCGCCGCCCAGGAGGGCGTACGGGTCGCCCGGGCGTACGGCTCCAACCTCTCGGCCAGCACGGTCGTCGCCGAGCGGTTCGCCCAGCGGGTCGGCGGGTCCTTCCTGCTCGCACCGCACGCCAGTGCCGGCCGTACGGGCGGCACCGTGTCGGTGACCGTGCAGGGGGAGGCGCTCGCGTTGGTGCCGCTGCTCAAGCTGACGGTGACCCAGGTCGCCCACGCTCCGATCGAACGATGGTCGACTCCCACCTGATGCGCGTTGGAGGCAGATCGCGAATGAGACCAGCCCGGCGCCGTGTCCATCGCGCCGAGCTGGAAGACGTACGCGTGGGCCCCCGAGCCACCGCCGAGCGCGGGTCGATGACAGTAGAGCTGGCTGTTCTCGCACCCGCGCTGGTCCTGGTGCTCGTGGCGATGGTCGCTGCTGGGCGGATCGTCATCGCGCATGGCTCGGTGGAGGCGGCGGCCCGCGATGCCGCCCGGCAGGCGTCCATCTCGCGTGACCCCTCCTCGGCGCGCATCGCGGCGCTGACGAGCGCGCGAGCGGCACTCGCTCGTGAAGGGCTTGAATGCGCGCCGACGGTCTCGGTGGACACGGAAGGGTTCTCCGCTCCTTTGGGACGGCAAGCCACGGTGTCGGCGACGGTGACCTGCGAGGTACAACTCAGCGACCTCGCCCTACCCGGCATCCCCGGCTCCAAGGTCCTGACCAGCCGGTTTACCAGCAGCCTTGATCCGTTCCGCGCCCGAGGAGACCGGTGATGCTCGACGGCGACAGGGGATCGATCTCGGGATTCGTCGTGGTCGTCATGCTGGCCGCCCTCGTATGCCTGGGCCTGGTCGTGGACGGCGGGCAGAAGATCCGCGCCTATCGCGAGGCGTACGCGGTCGCGGAGGAGGCCGCACGAGCGGGGGCTGGCGCCCTCGACGTCGACCGCGCGTACGCCCAGGGCGGCCGGTTCGAGCTGGACACCGCCAGCGCGTTGGCTGCGGCCCGCGCGTACCTCGCCTCGGCGGGACATCAGGGGAGCGTCGCGATGGCGGGCGGACGGACGCTGCGGGTCACGGTGAACATGTCCCGGCCGACCGTGCTGTTGTCACTCATCGGCGTCGGCGACGTGACGGCCACCGCGAGCGCCTCCGCCCGGATGCTGCAGGGAATCGAGCAAGGAGAGTAGATGCACAGCCATCGCCCGACCGCTGCCGCCGTTTACTCGGCACTGGCTCTGGTGGCGCTGATCGTCGGGCCGCCCGTCGTCCTGCTCGGCTTCCTCGATCCGCCGCATATTCCTACGGGGGCGGAACTGGCCACGCCAGGCGATCCGGCTTTCCTCGTGAACGCGCTGCTGGCCACGGCATGGCTGTGCTGGCTGATGTTCACCTGGTCGGTGCTCGCCGAGGTGGTGCGCCGTCTGCGGAATGTGCATGAACGTGGTGTGCTCCGGACGCCGTTCCAGCGGCTCGCCGCGCATCTCATCACGACGATCGCGATCTCGGCTGTCGCCCCGGCACCCCAGGCGGTCGCCGCCACGGTCACCGTCACCGCCACTCCCGTGGACGCTCTGACGGCCGCGCAGGAGGGCGTTGCCTCTGAGGCGGTTCAGCACACGACGTACCGAGTCAAGCCGCACGACACCCTATGGGAGATCGCCAGGACACATCTGGGCGACCCCATGAGATACCGGGAAATCGTGAAGCTGAACGAAGGCCGGCAGATGGCGGACGGAGCCACCTTCACCTCCGACGGCTGGATCCGGCCCGGCTGGGTGATCCGGATGCCGTCGGACGCGAAGAAGTCGGAGCCGCAGCACACGCGGGTCCATGTCGTACGGGAAGGCGAAAGCCTGTGGGACATCGCCGAACGACACCTGGGGGACGGCAAGCGCTACAAGGAGATCTTCAAGCTCAACAAGGGCCGACCCCAGCATGACGGCGGGCAGTTCACCCATCCAGGGAAGATTGAGACTGGCTGGCGGCTGCGGCTGCCGGAGCAGGCCCCAGCGGACAGGGCTGCCGAGCGGACCATTGTCAGAGAACCCGCTCCTGCACCTCAGGAGACGGTGACACCGCATGCCGTCGAAACCCTGGCGGCACTGCCGGCACACGCCGCACCGCGGGCGAGCATCGCTCTACCTGACGGCGGCGTGGTCGGCCTGTCGTTCGCGGCGGGCATCGCCGTCGCCCTGGCCGCCGTACGGGTCCGGCAACGCGTTCGGCGACCGGTTCCGGAGGCGTCGGAAGCCGTTGAGGTAGTGGCTCCGCCGAAGCTAGAGTCGGCCGTACAGACGGTTGAAGAAGAGTTCAGGCAAGCCAGTGACCCGGTCCCGGCCGACTACGACCTGGTGAAGGACTCCTTCACGACGGAGCCCCCTGCCACGCTGGATGTCGGTGTGCGCGCTGACCAAGTCGTCGCCATGCATCTGCCCGGCCTGAACCTCTGCCTGAACGGGGACGGCGCCGAAGACGTCGTCCGGGCGCTGTTCACGGCGCTCATCGCCCAGGCTGAGGCACATCGAGTCGAACTCGTCCTATCTCGGGACGACGCGGCCGAGCTATTTGGCGACGACTGGGACGCCCTCGCCATGCATCTGCCCGGCCTCACACTCACACCCACCTTCGACGACGCCGTCACGCACGTCGCCAGCGAGCACATCCACCGCACCGAACTGCTGCAAGATGCCGAGGTCGGCGACCTCGCCGCGTTTCGAGCCAGCAGGCCGGATGAGCTGGTCCCGGAGTTGGTGTTGGTCGGCCGGCTGGCGGGGCGGGACTCGTCGTACCTCGAGTCGTTCATGGAATACGCCCCGCGCCTCGGAATCGGCGCCATCCTGATCGGCGACCGGCTCGCGGAGGCCGGATGGGAGGTCGGGACGGACTTCCGAGCCGTCGGCGGCGACCTGGACGGCGCGGACCTGTTCCACCTCTCGCAGCAGGAGGCGATCGTCTTTCAACGCAGAATCGCTATGCAGCACGGTTATGGGGAGCCCGCTGAAGACGAGCCCGCGGCCGAGATTCCCGTTGTAGAGAACGTCCCGGCTACGACCCGCCTCCGCCTGCTCGTGCTGGGAGAGGTACGCGTGGAGATCGACGGAGAACCGGTCGACATCCCGACCGCCAAGGGCATGGAGATGTTCGTGCTCCTCGCGGTTCATCCCAACGGCCGGACCCGGGAGGAGATCTGCGCCGAGCTATGGCCCGATGTCGGCGAACCCCAGGCCGGGTACCGCTTCCACGCCGCACTCAGTGATCTGCGCAAGAGGCTCTGGGCCGCCACGGGCACGACCCGCAAGGAGACGAACTTCATCGAAGCGGAAAGCGGGACTTACCGGATCGACCGTGAGCATGTCTGGATCGACCTCTGGGAGTTCCACCGCGCACTTGCCGAAGCGAGAAAAGCCACAGACTCTGAGGCCAAGGCCGCCGCTCTGGACAGAGCCGCCGAGGTCTGCCGAGGCCACCTCGCCGACGGGGCGCCGTATCTCTGGATCGACCTCGATCACAGAGACCCGCTCACCCTCGCCTCCGTACGGGGGCTTCTTCAGCTCGGAGGCATCCACGAGAAGGCCGGCAGGCCCAAGCGGGCTCTGGAAGTCATGGAACAGGCGCTGACGCTCGATCCCATCAACGAGGCTGCTGCAGCGGCTGTCATTCGCCTGCTCATAGGACTCGGTCGCCGGGACGAAGCACGTCTGCGCGCCCAGCACCTCAACGCCCACCTCGCCAGCCTCGACCTCGAACCATCTCCTGCAATCCGCGAGGTCCTCGGGAGACTTCACAGCAGAGGCTGAATCGGCCCACAGAGCAGCACGCCTGCGTCTTCCTCAGCCTCGGCCGCGCCCTGGTGAGCCGGCGTCGCATATGTGACTTGACGAAGTAGACGACGGCCTGGAAATCGTTGGAGCGCGCGGGCATGCCGATCGAGCCAACCGGCGCCGGGGGAGGCCGTGACGATCATTCGCTTCGGTTCTCGCTCGTGCTGTGTCCCACGGGTTGAGGAACAACGAAGTCAAACCGTGCGCTAAGCCCTCCCGAGCCGCTCTGAACCGATGCTCGTCATGCCCGGTCCTGCCCGCCCGTGCCCGCGGGCTCTCCCCCAGGGGAGAGCGGCGAGAGGAGTCGCTCGGCTCAGGCCGCGGCCGTGGGCTTCGCCAGTGGCCGCGGCGCAACAGCCCAGCGGGCAGCTCGGCGAGCGTCTGGCGGGCGAGGTCGACCGCACGTGCGAGCAGCGCGGCGTCGCCGGGTTCAGGGACGACCAGGACGCCGCGATGCTCGCCCTGGTGACGGACGGGGCGGGCGGGCGCCCCGCCGTGCAGTGCGGCGTCGAGCCGGACACGCTCGTGGCGGCAGCGCGGCTGCTGGTCGCCGCCGTAGGAGGCTGCTGGCCGCCCAGACGCCATCAGTTGCCGGATGATCGGGCAGCGGCTTGCCGGGTGAAGTGCTCGGCGAGGGCGGTCATCTTGCCCAGGTAGCGGGCAGCCAGCTGCAGGTGGGTGTAGGCGGTGTCCTCGTCGACGGCTCGCCCTCGGGGATGGCCGGCCTCGTTGCGGGTGATCCTGAGCAGGTCGGCCACGGCGTCCATGGTCAGGTTGTCGCCCAGATCGTCCGGCAGCGTGTGCCGCATCGGCTCCAAACGGGCGCGCAGCGCTTGGAAACGTGCGTTCTGGGAGCTCTTGGGGTTGTCCAGTTCCTTGCGCAGCTTCTCTGCAGAGCTGCCCAGCGCGGCGACCATGGCCTCGGCCACGCCGAGGAAGACCTGCTCGGCTGCGACGCCGAGCATCACCGAGCAGGCCAGGTAGCAGCCCGCATTGAAGGACTGCAGAGCCTCCTGCATGTACTGGTAGGCGATCGGATGCAGGTCCGGAACCTGGCGGCGCAACCGGCGTAGGTAGCCTTCGGGGTCGTAGGGTTCCCAGGGTCCGCCCTCGGCTGCTCTGCGGCCTCGATCGGACAGTTTCCATCGCCAGTTGTCACTGGCCGGTTGGCGTTCGGGATCCAAATAGATCAGGCCGTCGGCGAGCAGTCCCCATAACGCCTCCCACGCCTCGTGAGATCGGCAGCCGGTGGCCGCCTGGATGGACTGGGGCAGGTAAGCGGCGTGGAAGCGGGTGTCAGCGTGAGGGGTGGCCATCAGTTTGAGGACCTGGCTGCGGATCTGCATCCCGACAGAGTAGCCAGCCGATTGCCGTCCGTACCGGTGTGGAAAGGGCGACGGTCGCCTCTCTCCGAGGGAAGCGGCTATCGCCGTCGTGCAGTGCAGGCGGCTCACAAGGCAGCAACTCGCTGAGCAGCCTCTCCACTTCGCGGATCGCCTCCGCCCGCCCACCCCAAGTGTGCTGGTCGCGTTCTCGCCGGCGGCGACCGGATGCGCTCGCTGCTGCAGCCGCACTTCGCGGGACGCACCGCGACGGTCCCGGGCGCCGAGCGGTGAGACTCCAGCCAGATAACCCAGATGCGCTTAACCCGACGATCGGCTAGGACTTACCGACGTCCTTCCCTCTCCGGGCGAAGGACTCGTAGCCGTCATCAATGGGGAGACGTCGTGACGCCGATCTACCTGACCTCGGAAAACCCTCGGTGGACTCCGAAGACCGAAGCCGACCTCAAGCGCGCCCTTGAAGACGGCCTGATCAAGGAATCCCACCACCTCGACCTCAAGAAGATCCCCGACACCAAGGGCGACAACCGGGAATCGGCCAAGGACATGGCCTCCTTCGCCATCGATGGCGGCACCTTGATCATGGGTGTCCCTGAGGACAAGGAGAAGCGCACCTTCTTCCTCGAGCCCAAGCCCCTCAACGGACTGGCCGAGAAAGCGGAGGAGATCGCCCGTTCCATCCCCGATCCCGCTTTGACCATCCTCACCGAGGAGATCCCCAGTGACTCCGACCCGACCCGGGGCTTTCTCATCGTCCACATCCCAGCCAGCCCCGTCGCGCCGCACATGGTCGACGGGAAGTACTACGGCCGCGGCGACAAGACCAAGTACGTGCTGTCCGATGCCGAGGTCACGCGACTGCATGAACGGCGCCGCTCGGCCGATCGCACGGCGCTGGACCTGCTCCAGCACGAGATCGAGCGTGATCCGATCAGCGGCGAGCACCGGCACCAGGCTCACCTCTTCCTGGTCGCCCAACCCTTGGCTGGGCGCGGCGACATGCTGATGGACCTGGCCAGCGGGCCGAACTGGAACATCAACCTCGCCAATTTCATCGAACGGGCATACACCCCCGCCCTCAACGAGACCCTGGGCAGCATCACAGAAGTCAGCCCAACCATCCGGGAAGCGGCTAACGGCTTCCGACGCGGTCGCGGAGCCGCCAGGGCTACGCGCAACCTCGGTGAGGGCCGTATCTTCACTTACGACCCCTCAGACTACTTCGCCGAAGACGCCATCGAACTGCAGGTTCACGAGGACGGCGGCCTCCGCCTGTTCTTCAGTCGGCTCTCGACCATCCCGACGAACGATTCTCAGGAACCCATGATCCTGCCGGGCGCCGCAGTGGGCCACACCCGCCGATTTCTCGCACTGGTCTTCGCCGCCGCAGAAGAGGCCGGCTACTTCGGCAACTGGGCGCTCGCCTTCGGCGCGACCGGCCTGAACGGGCTTCGCGCCTACACCCGGAACACCTGGCCGTCGGGCAACCGAGCCCGCTACGACGAGGACGCCTACACCCGGACCACCGCGACCACCTGGGCTGAACTCAACAAGGCCCCCGGCACCGTCACACGACGACTTGCCGGAGGACTCCTGAGGGCTTTGGGGGTCGAGGACAACTTCTCCTCGGCGTTTGAAGACTGATCAACCGGGCCTTCTGATCGAAGCGTAGACCGCGCCGAACGCGGCCTCGGGCATCGGTAGCGGCGCGCGCACGTCGTGCACGGCTCGTACTCACCGGGGGGATCTCTTCGGCGGCAATGCGGGAGTTGCCCAGCGAGGCGTCGACCTCGCGCACGTCCTACGCGACGGCATCTCCCGGGTGACGCGATGCGACGGGCGCAGCGAATCCGTGCTGTCCGTGCGGCGGGACCTGACCGTGTGGTGCCGGAAGGATACGTTTTTGTGGAACATCAACGGCGCCGTCACCCGCAGATCTTTCGCTGACTTCTGCGATACGACTAAGCAAATCGTCCGATACACGAAGAGCTGGCCCTCACGGATGCCGTGGTCCACAAGGTCTGTGATTGACAGGATCGTGGTGGCGGGAACGGTCGCCGCGGCTGCTTTGTCCGGGAGAGTCGTCCACGAAATCTGGGTGACGCCACTCTAAGAAGGGTGTGGCCTCGGGCTCGAACGATATGCGTGCCTGCTCGGGTGCGTAAATCCGAAGTGATTGTTATCAGGTCATGCGATTGGTGAGTTCAGAGGGTGGCCAATCGCATGGCCAATGATTGACCAGTGGTCCGCCACTCATGATTGGTCATGATCCCCAGAGTGTTGGCCCTGGTCAGGGGCTTATAGTGCGGCATCTTGCCGACCCGACTGCAAGGGTAATCGCTGTGATCGATGGGTTGGGTGGGGGCTGTGCTGCTTGATTTGTTTCTGATGGTGGACTCCTGTATCCCCTCGACATCATCATCTCTCTGATTGGCTTTGTTGTTCGCTTGTCGCTTTGGTGTGGGTGATTGCCTATTCTCGACATTCTCCATCCCGCTACCTCGTGGCTCTCGGCGCTTTCTCTATGGCCTAGTCTCCTCTTTGTCGGGGAAAATATGGTAAAGGCGCGCGGAATTTCATTGCGCCGGTCTCCGCCCCGTGTTTCAATTGAATTGCCAAAAGAGAAGGGCGGCGCGAATGATGCGTCGCGGAGATCGGAGGAAACATGTCGAACGGAGTTCCCGGTAAGTGCGTCCCTTCTAGCGTTCCGGGGGAGAAGCTCACGCCGGAAGACATGGCGCGCGTGACGCCGGACGATTGGGTGGAGATTCAGCGGCTCGCACGCGGCTACTGCCGTACGGTCGACGCCACCCGTTCCCGTAAGCGCATGGATGGAAGCGCGACCATCGTTAAGCAGGGGCACGCGCCGTACGGGACGGACGACGTGTCGGACGACGTCACGCAGGACGCGGTACTTCTGTTCGCTCAGCGTCTGCGCGATGTCCTCGCGTCCTGCGCCCCTACCCCTGACAGTGGCCCTACCCGGGACACTCAGGCGTGGGTCTACGTTCGCCGGGACGGCGGAGAGTTGACCATCACGCGGACGACCCTGCAGCGGTGGGCGGTTCGCGATGCCGCCGCGCGCAACGGTTACCGGATCGATGTTCCGGCGGATGAGATCGACGCCACGCCGGGGGCTCAGCTCATGCGCGGTGTCCCGCGTACGGAGACGGTCACGGGGGCCGCCGTCGCGTTCTGTGTGTCTCAGCACAGCGCGGAGATGTTCCGTCAGGCGTTCGGGGATGGTCGGGACTTCCCGACCATCGGGCGCATGATCGATGTCGCGTCCAATGTCGAGGACCTCGGGCGGGCGGGCATCTTCAGCAGCGTTGCTCAGGCACGTTACGGGGGTGCGTACGGGTCGCGCCGGGCCGTGATCCGGGTGCGTGAGGCGGCACGCGCGGAGTGGCGGGAACTGTCGGAGCGTCTTGACGACGTCAGGAGCACGATGGTCCACGGCGGCATATGCAGCGCAGAGGACTAGGGAAAGCTCGCGAGAGGGCCCCAGAGAGCGTTCTGGGGCCCTTTCTTATTGCCGTGAGAACGCATCATCGCCCACCTAAGACGACAAAGAATCATGAGAGGGGTGGACGCTTGGACCGATGCGCGCCCCGTATTTAAGTGAGAACGGAATCCGCCGGTGCGTCTCTGACGCGTTCGGTGTGATGTTCGCTCTCACCTCTGTTCTGCGTTGTGCGCTGTCACATCCCAGAACGGTTGCGGGCCGGAGTCTGCCGACTGTTCGCACAGTGCGCGGTGACGTTGGTAAAAACGTCGCCGGGTGCGGACGGTCGGGCCGTTCCGGCCACCGTATTTAAGTGAGCGCAATTCGCGCCGCGAGAGCGCCGGACACGGCGGAATCCGCTATACGTGAAAGCGCATCCTGATTCCCGCATCCGCCGGACCGTACGAAGGCCGCCGGACAGGCGCCGCGAAAAGGGAGGCAACCGTATGGAGGTGAATTCTGCCGTCCGGGCCGGCTGGTCCGTGGGAGACCTGACGGTCTGCGGCGGGGGCCGCGTGATGCGGGTGGCCGCGTTGGGTGAGGTGCGCCCGGACACCGCGACTTTGGTGCCCGCCGCCGATCCCGGCGGCGCGCGTGAGTACGTGGTGACGGTGGCGCTCACTGCGATGCCCAAGGATGCCGAGGTCATCACCTGTCTGGGCTGCCTGGCCAAGACCCATCTGTGGATCGACGCCACGCACACCAACCGGACTTCCGGGGCGCGTGTGCGGCTGATCCGCTGCTCACGGTGCTACACCGATGCCCTGGATTTCCGGGACTGCGAGATCCACGCGGTCAGCGCGACCGTACGACCGCATCATCTGGCCCGCCGTCGCCGGTACTGACGGCCGCTATTCCATCTTTCTGAACCTTTGGAGTCGCCATGGCGATGACGCATGCCCTGACCCTGCCACCCGGGTGGATCATCAGCTCTCGGCTGGTGCCCGCGTGGCAGATCGACGCCGATCACCTGTTGGAGGTGGAGGCCGCCGGGCGGACCGATGAAGGCCGGATCCGCTGGCGATACCGGCTGTCTCGGCGCCGACGCACGATTTTCGCCGCGTCCGACATCTGCTCAGGTGTCGGCTCGGTTCTGACGCCTGATGAGCTGATCAGCGCGGCCCGGACGGTCCTGCACTACCTGACACTGCGACCGGGCGACACCGACGCCGACTATTTCGACTCCTACACCAGGGCTCAGGTGCAGTGGCGCGACCGGTACGCCGAGGAACTGTCGATCTACGCGATGGACGAGTGGTGCGGCTACTGCGGCGGCGACCACGCCTCGCCCGGCTGTCCGTCCCGTTGTGGGGGATGAGCGTGGCGCGTTGGTACGGGCTCTGGCACGGCGGCAACGGGTACGGCGCGCCGCAGCCGGATGATCTGGAGGAGTTCTCTTCTCTGGCCGATGCCCGGCGCACGCTGGTCGATCGGCACCGGTACGGCTACTGGCAGCGCTCGCGCTTCGCCTTCACCCGCCGTGAGGCCGCCGACGTCCTCACCCCATGCGTGGGGGACGACTGCGAGATCACGCTGTACGGCTCCGCTGACGGGCTCGACTACCCCGATCGGCGGATCTTCCTTGGACCGTGCGGCGGCGTGCGCATCGAGCGCTGCTGACTGCGCCCCTTTCTCATTCCGAATGCCCTCGGCTGACCGGAGCAATGATCGAAACCTGTGGATCTGCCGGGAAGGGTGTACCTTCCCGAATCATCTGATCATGGTTTCGAGATAAGGCCGACGCGCCAACGTCGGTCGGGAAGGCACACCCGTGCCGCTTACCGTA
>NZ_JAFCNB010000018.1 GCF_017896165.1 Microbispora oryzae | reverse complement strand
TTGACTACGGTAAGCATGGGCGTGCCCTCCCAGCCGACGCGCCAACGTCGGCCTACTCAGTGACCTTCGAATCGATCACTCGGGAGGGTACGCCCCCGAGCCGATCCACAGGTTCTGAGCATTGCTCCCGTACCCCCAGCTCATAGCGTTGATGCTATGAGCCGACGCTCCATCACGTCTCGCTTTCAAATGAACACGGTGCGATACCCAGCTCCGTCGCAAGGACACCACTGCAGGGGTCACCTAGCTTGACGTTGGTCCCGCCGATGCCGCAGTAGCCGTTCGGATTACGGAACAGGTACTGCTGGTGGTAGTCGTATCGCTGGGGCAATAATTCAGCACCTACACGCGCACGAGACGAACCGCCTTGCCGCAGATCTTGCTCATGTCGTCCTCGTCCGAGGTGAGGATGATGACGGGCCGGGTGGAGCGAAGAGCCGTGGCGGCCACGACAGCATCGATCGCGTACTTGTGGCCGTGAAGACCGCTCTCACGGAGCAGATCCAGCGCGTGGATGGAGACCTCCTCGGTCACCGGCTCGACACGCAGCCGGGACAGGTGCCAGCGCAACCGATCGTTCGTCACCCGGCCGTCGAAGGCCTCGATAGGCGTCAGGGCACTGATGGAAACGCGGAAGTCGTTGTTCTGCGCCTCTCGGACAATCGCCGTGACTCGCTGGTCGGCCGCACACCACTTCGAGAGCCCCTCGGAGTCAAGGATGACCGTCCCCGCACTCAGCTTGCTTCGTGCGCGTGCCATCCACGCTCCTCCTGTAGCTCCGGAGCGGACTTCACGCTACGGAGCAACTGCTCAGCCTCGTCCCGCAGATGCTGCGGGATGGGACCGCACTCGTTCTCGTTCGCCTGCAGGGCCTCCTCCAGCAGGTCCCGCTCGATCTGCCGCTCCACAGCGGCGTCGACGTAGGCAGAAAACCCGCGCGCGCCGACACGCTCCTTGATGGCGCGGATGTTGCCGGCCCGCAAGGAGACGCTCACCTTGGCCGCGGGCCCTTCCCCTGGCGGAAATGCCTGTTCAGGCGTACCCATAGCGGTAGTTTACTACTTCAAGTAGTAAACTACCAGCACCAGAAACATGAAACCTCCGAGAAGCACGACGGCGCCCGGAGGTCTCACCACATCCCGGCTACTCCTCCGAAGAGGTCGTCAGCCCAGCCGGGCACCAGCCTGAAGGGTCACCTGCGTTGGTACCGGTGCCGCCGGTCCCGCAGTAGCCGTCCGGAAGCTTGAACAAATACTGCTGGTGGTAGTCCTATCGCTGAGGCAACCTGCTACACACGCACAAGGCGGACGACCTTTCTCCGTACAGACCCGCCTGCAACAGATGACGGCCGGGGTGCGTTACGAGATTGCGCGGAGTCGGACCGAGGGGCGGCGGAGTTGATCGATGCTCTGGGCTGTCGTCTCGTCCGCAGGGAGGAAAACGACCAGTTGTTGTGCATCCGAGGAGAGTTCGAGCGTCTCGCGGAGCAGCCGAAGTTCGTGCCCAGATGGGTGGTTGAGTCGGAGCATTTCACGTCGCGGAACCAGGTGACGGTTCATGCGCCGCGTGAAGTCGGGCCCGGCGATGGGTGCGAGTTCCGCGGTGAGCCACTCGGAGTTCTCGACAGATGGTGCGAGCCACAGGTCGAAGGCTTGCTCGTCCGCGACGTCGTCCCAGTCGGCGAAGAACGTGCGGGCGGCAGGGTCGGTGAAGACGTAGCGGGTGAGGTTCGGTGTGTCGGTGTCGAGCAACCCGATTTCACCCATCACCAGCTCGTAGCCGCTGGTGTAGGCCAGGACGTCGCCCAGCCGGTTCGTCACCACTGCGATCCCCGGTTCAAGGAGGCGGAGTGTCTCCAGGACAGACGGCCGGACGTCGCGGCGCGGTGGTGCGGGCCAGGTACGGGCGGAACATGCACCGCCGGCGATCTTGGCCAGGTAGCGCAGGTGGTTGCGCTCCGAAGGGTCGAGGCTGAGCGCATCGGCGAGCGCGTTCACCACCGCCGCTGAGGGGTTGCGGTCACGACCCTGCTCGATACGGGTCAGGTATTCGACGCTGACGCCGGCCCGGGCAGCCAGATCCGAGCGTCGCAGACCAGGCGAACGGCGGCGGCCTCGCTCCGGCAGCCCGAACGTCTCCGGCTGGATGCTGTCGCGCTTGGCCCGGATGAAATCCCCCAACGGCGTACCCATGCCGGAAGCATATGGCGCTGCACTTTGACCGCGGCGTGCTCAGCGTGGCCCTCTGGGGGCCAGCCTGAGCACGGTCTGGTTGTCGCACCTACGACGGCCTGATCGTGGTGGGCATGGATGACAAGCACAACTTGGCAATCATCGTCGGGAGCGTCCGGGAGGGACGGTTCGGTCCAGTGGTGGCCTCGTGGGTCGCCGATCAGGCCCGCGCTCATGGTGGGTTCAATGTGGACGTCGTCGATCTGGCCCAGGTCGAGATCCCGCTGGCCCTGCCCGCGGCACCGCCGAAGTTCGCCGGCGACAGCTACCCTCGCCCGAACGGAATGGCGGCACTGACCTCGGCGCTGGAAGCCGCTGACGCGTTCATCGTGGTCACACCGGAGTACAACCACAGCTATCCCGCGTCGCTGAAGGCGGCCATCGACTGGCACTTCACCCAATGGACGGCCAAACCTGTCGCCTTCGTCAGCTACGGCGGCGCAGCAGGCGGCCGGCATGCCGTGCTGCACCTGGAGAATGTGCTGACCGAGTTGCACGCGGTGACGATTCGCGATGGCCTGGCCTTCCCGAACTACTTCACGGCGTGGCAGGACGGTCGTCCGCTCGACCCTGAAGCCTCCGGTTACGCCAAGACGTTGCTCGACCAACTTGCCTGGTGGGCAGGCGCGCTTCGGTCGGCACGCGAGACCGCTCCGTACCCGGCATGAGCGCGGCGACGATGGAGTACGTGCCGCTGGGGCGTACCGATCTCCTGGTCAGCCGGATCGCCCTCGGTTGCATGGGGTTCGCGGATCCGGCGCAAGGCGTCAACCCCTGGGCACTGAACGAGCAGGCTGCAGCACCGATCTTCCGGCGAGCCGTTGAGCTGGGCATCACCCTGTGGGACACCGCGAACGTCTATGGCGGCGGCACTTCGGAGGAGATCGTCGGCCGCGCCGTGAAGGAGTACGCCCGGCGCGAGGATGTCGTCATCGCCACCAAGGTGGGGCTCCCCATGCACGATGGCCCTGGAGGCTCGGGGCTGTCCCGCGAGGCGATCCTCGATCAGGTCGACGCATCTCTTGCACGCCTCGGCACTGACTACATCGACCTCTACCAGGTCCACCGGTTCGATCCGGGAACCCCGGTCGAGGAGACGATGGAAGCCCTCCACGAAGTGGTGGCGGCTGGGAAGGTTCGGTACATCGGCGCCTCGTCCATGTGGGCGTGGCAATTCTCCAAGATGCAGCACACCGCGACGCATCGTGGCCACACGAGATTCGTGTCGATGCAGAACCAGTACAGCCTCGTGCAACGCGAGGACGAACGGGAAATGTTTCCGCTGCTCGTCGACCAAGGCGTCTCCAGCCTGCCGTGGTGCCCACTTGCCAAGGGCCGCTTGGCCCGGCCCTACGGGCAGGCGACCGGCCGCTCGGCGAAAGATCCCATCGGACAACGCTTCTTCGGTGACGTCGATCGTCCAATCGTCGATGCCGTTCACCGAATCGCGACAACGCGTGAGATCCCCATGGCTCAAGTCTCCCTCGCATGGGCGCTAGGCAATCCCACCGTCGCCGCACCCGTCATCGGAGCGACCAAGCCGGCCCACCTTGACGACGCCGTGGCCGCCCTGGCTGTACGACTCGACGAGACTGAGATCGACGCCTTGGAAAGCCGATATACACCCCGCCATCCAACCGGGTTCTGAAGGACGGTCGCCACTGGACGATGATGTACCGGCACGCACTTTCACATGCGCGATGAACGCCAGGCCGCGTCGACTACTCGCCGAATATGGGGCCGGCCCAAGATCAGAGCCGGGTGCGCCGGAGGATCTTGGGCCAGGATGTTGGTGAAACCGCTGGTCTACGCCTCGCCTGTGGTGAGGCCGATGGGGCAGCTCACGCCGGTGCCAACGAGCGTGTATCTATGTGACCCATGCGCAGAGCTGCGATCTACTGCCGGATCAGCCAGGACCGCGCCGGTGCTGGGCTCGGCGTCGCCCGCCAGGAAGCCGACTGCCGAGCCCTGGTCGAACGCCGAGGCTGGAACGTGGTGGACGTCTACTCCGACAACGACGTCAGCGCGTACTCCGGAAGCTCGCGCCCAGCATGGCAACGACTTCTCGGCGACATCGAGGCCGGGACTGTCGACGCCATCGTGTGCTGGCACGTGGACAGGCTGACACGATCCCCACGCGAGTTGGAAGACGTCATCGACCTGGCCGACCGGCGCGGCATCGAACTCGCCACGGTCACCGGGGAAATCGACCTGGCCACCCCCACCGGTCGACTGATCGCGCGCATGCTCGGGGCCGCAGCCCGCCACGAGGCAGAGCACAAGGCCGAACGTCAAAAGCGCCAGCGACGCCAGAACGCCGAGGCAGGCAAGGTCTCCGGCGGCGGGATGCGCCCCTACGGCTACGCCGAAGACCGCATGACCGTCATCGACGAAGAGGCCGACGTCATCCGCGAGGCAGCCCGGCGCGTGCTGGCCGGCGAATCCTTGGCGAGCGTGTGCAAGGACTTCCAGCGGCGGGACGTGAAGACACCTTCCGGGCGTCACTGGGTTCCGACGACGTTGCGACGTCTGCTCGCCTCGGCCCGGATCAGTGGGCGAAGGGAACACATTCCACGCAGCAGCTTCAAGACCACCCGCCCTCTGCTGGGTGAGATCGTCGCCGACGCCGTCTGGCCCGCGATCATCAGCCCGGTCGACTCCGACCGGCTGCGCGCATTACTCAGCGATTCCACCCGCGACTACCGCCGCCAGGCCGCCACCGGGCGCACCTACCTCCTGTCCGGGATTCTGCGCTGCGGCCGGTGCGGGCACCGGATGAACGGCCGTCCCCGCGCAGGCATCCCCCGGTATGTCTGTCCGAACGTTCCCGGCAGCGGCTCATGCGGCGGTGTCGCCACCAACGCCGCCCGAACCGACAACTACGTCCGCGACATGCTGCTGACCGCGCTCGACTCTCCCGCCCTCGCCGAGCGCATCCATCACGACGGCGGCGATGACGACAACCTCACCGAGGCCGTACGCGCTGACGAGGAACTGCTGGAAGAACTCGCCCACGCCTGGGCCAGCCGTGAAATCAGCCGCAGAGAATGGATGGCCGCTCGCACCCCGATCGAACTGCGACTGGACAAGAACCGCGCCCAGTTGGCAAGCCTGTCGCGCACCTCGCCCCTAATCCCCTTCATCGGCACCGCGCAGGAGATGCTCACCCGATGGGAGGCCATGAACGTCTCCCAGCAACGCGCGATCGTCGCCGCGGTCATCCGCACCATCACCGTCGCGCCCGCCGACCCGCGCAAGAAGTGGGACCCCGACAGGTTCGCCTTCGACTGGATCGCTTAGGCCACCTGGCCCAGGTGTTCCGGCCCGGCCTCGCCGATGAGCCGGAACACCGATGCCACCCGTTCCAACACCGCCAGATCTTCGACCACTGGCGGGAGTCCCTGAGCTGCCCGAGATGCCGCCACCCGCGCCCGCATCTCGTCATTCACTCACCCCGACCGGCGCCCGCACTCGCCGCCACCACACGGCACCGCTCTACCGGATCCTCCCCTCGCTGCATACGCTGCCTCCCTTCGCACTCCTCTCTGTCGATGGACAGGATCAAGGGTGCAGCCAGCAGCAAGGTCAAGGAGACCACCCGATGGGACGCCGTCAAGACGTCCTAGAGATCCCTAGCTGGAGCAAGCCGTCCCCCAGCGCGGCGTCTTACCCTCAATGAGACGGAGAAAGATCTCGTTGGTCGCCAGGCCAGAGCCACAGCGAGGGCTGTAGCTCCCGGTACTGCTCGGCGTAGTCCGGGTGCCAAGGGAACCGGCCATCGGGGTCAGGCCACACAACTTCCAGCACCGGAAATGGTGGACGTCGATAGAACGCGATCGCCTGCCCGAAGAACTCTCGATACCACCTCACGTCGACCTGCTTGAGGACCACAGGGTGCCGCGCGATGAGGTCGTGCCGCTCCTGCTCCGCTTCGACAGGCTCCCCCGCAGCGACACCGTCTCCGAGGCGGTTCAGCAGCTCGTGCATGAGATGGATGTCCAGACCGAACATGGCCAGCTCAGGCGACCGGTAGGTGTGCCACAGGCCGACGGTGTAGGCGAAGCCGGGCCCCAAATCGTCCTCTGGAATCATCTTCACGCTCCAGCCGCGACTCCCAACGTGCTCAACGGTATGCCGATCCATGGCATCCCACTCATCGCGGTCCCCGTAGTCATGGCAGACGATGCAGCGACAACCCGGACCATCAGTAGACATGGGCCGTAGCGTACGACTCGCGATCAGCGAAGCAGCCGGACTACGGCCTCTGCTACTGGCGATATCCGACCTCGCCCCAAGATCGGAAGCTACTTTTCTTCTCGCTATCAAGCCGCCGCCCGCTGGGCGGCGGGCGGCCGGGCGGTCCGGGCGGGCGTGCGGCCTCTCCGGGCCGGTCCCGCCCGGCCACCCCGCCGCACCATCGCACGGTGGGTAGAAGCGCTCGGCCTTTGGAAGTCCGGCTGGCAGTCTGACTGCTACTCAATAGCCATTTCCGAAGCTGTCGCATCTAAATGTCTCACGCGCCTTTCGCGGGTTCATCTGACCCCTCGTATGAAAGAACGCCCGCACCAATGCGACGCTGTACACGCTTGAATAGGCGATTGGGAATCAGCTCGCTACTGGAAACTACTTCCCCGTACTCTTTTCGGAGCGTTCGGAGTTGCTTCTCTAGATCTGTCTCGCTGGGCTTTTTTATCGCCAGAGTGCGCTCCATTCTAGCTTTATGGCGTAACTCGGTGAAGCGACGGCCAGAGTCCTTATATGAACTGACCTGCTTACCCGATCCGAGAAAAGATGCGGTCGCAGCGACTGCGCCAGCGACAGCGCCGACCGCACCCCATTGCTTGTCACCCCCAAGCGCAATCAGTAGCGAGGTGGCAGCGGTTACCACTGCTGGGATAAAGACTATAGCTTTTCCCCAAAATTCAGCCGACTTGGCTGCCTCAAAATATGACTGTGCCGAATAGGATGCGTCTTCGTAAAGCCTTTCGAGTTCTATTAGGTATGGACGAAGTTCATCGTCAGGTGAAGTCATATTGTCTCCCAGTTGCCGGAACGGGAATCTTCTCTGGGCGTTGTTTCAAGTACTCAACGGTGAGCCTCAGCTCGGGATCGGAGTCTGCGACTACAGACAACCATTGATCGGAGCATTGCCCCGCTTCGTAACAAGCCACCAACAAGGCTCGGCGTACTCTATGGTTCTGTTCCTGCTGGAACTCCTGCTTAAGGCGCGAGGCACCGCCCCGAAGGCCGTAGAGGCCAAGGTAGCGAGCAGCGAACTCGCGTACGAAGCTTTCCTTATTCCGGTTCAGCAAAAGGTCCCATGCCGCCTTAACTCCTTTATTCGTCTGGACAGCATTCTGGATCATGTAGATCAGGAGATGCTGTTCGGCGTATGGGTACAGAAATAGCTTGCTATTGGTGAGTAGGTCGATAACCGAGTTGCCGATGCTGGGGTTCTCTTGGTGGAAAAGGCTAAGGTACGCCAGCGCTTCACGAGCTAGATGAGGCACCTCTCCCATATTGGCCAGGAGCCACTTGACCGCATAGTCGTCCACAAGAAGCTTAAATTTGCCAAGGCTGAACTTGAGGTCCCTGGCCCTCACCGGTTCTTGTGCAATGACTCTGTCAAAGAAGGCCCTCAGCTCGCCTGGCGCCTCCTGATCAGCGACGGTTATGCCATAACTGATGGCATCCTTCTCGCTATCTTCAAACTCATTAGGGACATCATGGCTACCAATGATTCTGGTCTTGTTGCCAGCCAGGTTGAGATGGCGATATCGTAGCAGCTTATTTGCCTCTACAATGATTTCGCGAA
Source organism: Microbispora oryzae (assembly GCF_017896165.1). Classification (GTDB taxonomy): domain Bacteria; phylum Actinomycetota; class Actinomycetes; order Streptosporangiales; family Streptosporangiaceae; genus Microbispora; species Microbispora oryzae. The sequence continues at coordinate 135,783 of NZ_JAFCNB010000018.1, read as the reverse complement.
GCGCAAGCCAGTCATTGGCGAAAATATACATGTCATCCGAGTATCGGAAATGCCGATATCCTCTCCGCGCAAGTTCCATGTCGAGGGGGATTAGGTACAGATTTGCGAGGATTCCCGAAGAATCTGGGCCTTGCGGCAGTCCCCACGCGTGACTCAAGCCGTTGAAAGCCCGCAGGAAGTTATCGAGGATTTCAACAGACCAATCTGGAACATCCAATGCGCTGAGGTCTTCTATCAGTTGATCAACCTCAATGTGCTCATAGAAGGCAGTGACATCGGTGCGAGCCAGCAGAAGGGAAGGATTCTTGTTGTGAAGACTCTTGGCAACTCTCTGCATTGTGATCCACATTTTGCCGGGACCGACTAGACGCTGCCGCCTCTTCCACCATCTATAACTATAAACCCCACGTGGGATTGCAGACTCGATGCTATCTGCCGCTGCAAAAACTGCTGCGTCATACACGAGACGATGCTCTGGTCGCAATCGAGCGAGCGGGCGAACGGAGATTATGTCCTTGGGCAAATCCACAATCTCAACATGAGCGGGAGCGTAATCGTTACTCATGACCTTGCGAGCCAAGTTCTCCCGATATGAAGACCAGCCAGCACGAAGATCTGCATGAGCGATCGGATCTGGTATGTCAAGATCTCCGCTCGCGCTTCCCAAGTGTTTGAGGGCAAGGTCGAGGTAAGTTAGAACAGACTCTTGCGCGCTCTGGTCCACGAGGCCCGCCCAAGATAGGTGTTGATGCGTTCCAAAGAAGGTCATCTTAGCGGGCACTCCGCGGCTTTGCTCTGGAATGCGACCGTTCCGATCAATGCACAGCGAATCCTGACAGTCAGTGCTCTGGACGGTGAAGGTACTGCATTGCGGATCGCGGACTGACGTTCCAGGTGCCTGTATGAGAAAGGCAGTAAAGCTAAACATCCCAAGGTAACGATCGCAGCTCCTCGGCAGGTGGGCATCACATCCTTGTCCTCGACGCGAGGTGCGTCGGAGTGGTTAAGGCCGTGTCGATCGCTCACTTCGGAACCCGCCGTTGATAGCTGGGGCGATCGCTACCGCGGACCGACTGCGTCGGTCCTTGCCACCGGATGAGCGGGCTGGCCGAGCGTGCTAGCGAGCGGGAGTCTCTCAGGAGCTGATCGGAAGGCTCCGAGCGCGCGCACGTGCGGACGCGCGGAGGCCGCTCAGGTAGGGGTGGAAGGCGTGGTGGCGATTCTGGTCCAGGTTGAGAGGGAGATCTAATTGAGCGATTAGCTCGGTTTCGGCGGCCCAGGGTTTGTTGTGCTGGGTCCAGCACACACGGGCGTACTCCGCCATCCAGGCCGTCAGTTCTGTCTCGCCGACCTTGCCGAAGGTGAGTCGCCTCCCGCTGCCCACGCGGCGAAGCTCCAGTCCGAGCAGGCAGCCGAGGGTGAGTCGCAAGGTCGATCCCTCTGCGTTGCCCCGGAAGTGGTAGCGGACTCTGTTTCGAAGATTCTGCTTGCTGACGCGGGTAGCTATGCGCCGAGGAGCGATGCCGACGTACAGGAGGCGATCTGTAGGCAGAAGCGGATGCGGGGCCTGCGTGAAATACCACCCGTAGACCCCTGGTGCAGCCGGCACCGGGCTCGGTCGAGCGAGGACTTCGGCTGCTTCCCACAGTCTGGTGGGTTCTACCAGCTCAGCAGTGATCACGTGGCCTCCAATCTGCCCAGTGGAGGAAGGTTAAAGGGCGTCACCGACAACTACGCTCCCGGCGGCCTCGCGTTGCTGTACAGCAGGACGTACAGCAACGCCTCCGCACACGATCACCTGTCACCGCTCTGCGATCACCTCTTGAGCTGGGTGTGATCGCACTGACAGGCGGTTAGCCCTGCCCTTGTAAACAAGAGTCAGGCGTCAACGGGCTGAGCCCATCAGAATCCGCATCCACCAGTAGCGGGCTTCGTCGCCTCTCCAGCCGCCGGTGTATTTGTGCTCGGGTGCGTCAGACTGAATGACCTTGTGGACCTGGTAGATGCCGCCGACACGGATGAGCTCGTAGACAACTGCCTGGCAGCAGCAGGTGTGGTCGATGACTCGGTAAGGCCCACGAGGCTGGTTCTGCCACTCCAACCGTTTCCGGCTCCGTAGCGCGATGCCCGGATGGACCGCGATGCCCGGGCAGTCCCACTCTGGGGCCTCCACCAGATCGCGGGCCAGCCGACGCGGCCCTCCCTGCACCGCCGTCATCGCGCGGCCGACCGGCCCGTCTGTTCGTCCAGTTCGCGCCGCAGCTCGTCCAGGGTTTCGGCGGCTACCGTCATGCAAGCGCCGGCCACGAGCTCGGCACGGGTAAGCCGATGACCCCGCCGCGTCGCGTACCAGTCTCCCGGCCCGTCATCCGCCCGGCTGCGCCAGATCGACCAGCCGGGGAAGCCCGCTACCAGTTCCTCAAGCTCCGTCATGCCCGCAGGCTACAGAGCCTAAATATACCTGTCTATAGCTATGAGCTTCTATGTCTCTCCTGGGGCTACTACCTACAGTTGCCGCGTGATCGACTACGACCCGACGCGACCCAAGTGGGTGCAGATCTACGAGGTCGTACGCGCACGCATCGAGTCGGGCGAGTACCCGCCTCGTTACCTCATCTCCGAGGTCCAGATGGAGGGCGAGTTCGGCGTCGCCCGCGTGACCATCCGCAAGGTGACCGCCAAGCTCCGCGAAGACGGCCTCATCGTCACCACCCCGGGCATGGGCTCCTTCGTGGCCCAGGACAAGAACGAGACCTCCGAGCAGGCCTGAACCGCCACCCGGAGGTCTCAGCAATCCCGGCTACTCCTCCGAAGAGGCCGTCAGCCCAGTCGGGCACCAGGCCGAAGGGTCACCTGCGTTGACACCGGTGCCGCCGATGCCGCAGTAGCCGTTGGGGTTACGGAACAGGTACTGCTGGTGGTAGTCCTCGGCGAAGTAGAACGGGCCGGCCGGGGCGATCTCGGTGGTGATCTGGCCGTACCCGGCCTTGGTCAGCACCTCCTGATACGCCTCCTTGGACGCCCGCGCCGCCTTCTCCTGCTGCGGCCCCTGGGTGTAGATCGCCGACCGGTACTGCGTTCCGACGTCGTTGCCCTGTCGCATGCCCTGGGTGGGGTCGTGCGCCTCCCAGAACACCTTGAGCAGTTCCTCGTACGAGACCTGGAGGGGGTCGAACACGACCCGGACGACCTCCGTGTGCCCGGTCAGAGCGGTACACACCTCCTCGTACGTGGGGTTGGGCGTGTATCCGCCCGCGTAGCCCACTGAGGTGGAGACGACGCCCGGGGTCTGCCAGAACTTGCGCTCCGCCCCCCAGAAACAGCCGAGGCCGAACTCCGCGATCTCGGTCCCCTCCGGGTACGGCGGCGCGAGCGGTGCGCCGAGGACCAGGTGGCGGGTCGCCACCGGCATGACCTCTGACCGGCCCGGCAACGCCTCCGAGGGGTCCACCATCGTCGTCTTGTCCTTGCCGAACAGCCAACCCATGCCGACCTCCCAATTCTTTCCGACTACGCCAACCGTCGGCACGCCCGGCTTGTTCCTCACATTAGCCCTCCTAAAATATCGGACAAGAGATACTTAGTTGTGGTAAAAGCCCGAACGGGCAAGGATGAGGGACATGCCTGAGTCCCGCCGAGGTCTGCTCTACGGAATCGCCGCCTACGTGATGTGGGGCCTGTTCCCTCTCTACTGGCCGCTGCTGAAGCCGTCCGGAGCCGTGGAGATCCTCGCCCACCGCATGGTCTGGTCGCTGGTGGTCGTCGTCGCCGTCCTCGCCGTACGGCGGCACTGGTCGTGGGTGCGGCGGATCACCCGGCGGCAGCTGCTTCTCCTCACGATCGCGGCGGTCACCGTCTCGCTCAACTGGGGGACCTACATCTACGCCGTCAACGCGGGTCACGTGGTGGAGAGCGCGCTCGGCTACTTCATCAATCCCCTCGTCAGCGTGCTGTTCGGGGTGATCGTGTTCCGGGAGCGGCTGCGGCGCTGGCAGTGGGTGGCGGTCGGCCTCGGCTCGCTCGCCGTACTGATCCTCGCCCTCGACTACGGGCGCCTGCCGTGGATCGCGCTCGTGCTCGCCGTGAGCTTCGGCACATACGGGCTGATCAAGAAGACGGCGCAGGTCGGCAGTGCCGAGAGCCTCGCCGTTGAGACGCTCGTCCTGCTGGTGCCCGCGCTGGCCTATCTCGTGGTCCTCCAGGTCCAGGGCACCGGCACCTTCGGCGGCCATGGGCTCGGGCACGCCCTGCTGCTCGCGGCGTGCGGCCTGATCACCGCCGTACCGCTGCTCTTCTTCACCGCCTCGGCGCTGCGGGTGCCGCTGACCGTCATCGGTGTCCTGCAGTACATCGCGCCGACCCTGCAGTTCCTGTGCGGCATCCTGGTCGCGCACGAGACCATGCCGGCGAGCAGATGGGTGGGTTTCGCCATCGTGTGGCTCGCGCTGAGCGTGTTCACCTGGGACAGTCTGCGCGCCGCCCGCACGTCCCGCCGTGTCGCCCGTACGGCTCCCGCGCTCGAAACCGTGTGACAGCCCCCGCGGCGGCCCAGTGCCCCGGCCGTACTCTCCCGGAGGTACGGCCGCCATCACCGCCGGGGGGACGACGCCCGCCCGGCCGGCGGCGAAGATCGGGGGCATGACCATGGAGTTCCGTTTCGGAATCGTGGCCGGCCTCGCACCGCACGCCGGCGTGTGGACGGCCCTCGCCCGCCGCGCCGAGGATCTCGGCTACTCGACCCTGCTGACCCCCGACACCCTCGGCACGCTCCCGCCGGTGCCGGCGCTGACCGCCGCGGCGACGGTCACCACCACCCTCAGGGTCGGCACGTTCGTGCTCGCCGCCCCCTATCGCAATCCGCGGCAGCTCGCGTGGGAACTCGCCGGGCTCGACTTCCTGTCGGGCGGACGGCTGGAGGTGGGCGTGGGCACCGGCCGTGCCGCCGCGCGGAAGGACGCCGAGTTCCTCGGCGTGCCGTACGGCACGGGGGCCGAGCGGGTGGCCGCCGCCGCGGCCCTGATCCGGGAGGTGCGGGCCGCGTTCGCCGGCTCCGGCGGCTTCTCCGGCGCGGTCCAGCGCCAGGGCCCGCGCGTCCTGCTGGCGGTCCGGGGCGCGCGCACGGTGTCGCTCGCCGCGGAGGAGGCCGACATCGTCACCCTGGCCACGCAGCCGGAGGCCACGGAGAAGGACGCCGGGGAGATCGTGGCCGCCCTCAGGGAGCGGGCGGGCGACCGCTTCGACCAGATCGAGATCGGGTCGAACCTCATGCAGATCGGGGACGAGCCGCCGGCCTGGACACCGCCGGGGTTCACTCCGCTGTCTCCGGACGCGATCGCCACGGTCCGGGGCTCCCACCGGGAGATGGCCGACACACTGTTGCGCAGGCGCGACGAGCTGGGGATCTCCTACGTGACCCTCGCCGGGTCGTCGGCGGAGACGTTCGCGCCCGTCGTCGAACTCCTGAACGGCCGCTGAGGCGCATCAGCCCGGACGGCGATCAGCCCGAGCGCTCCCCGACGTAGCCGCAGAGGGCGAGCAGGGCGTCCCGGGCGGGGATATCCGGCAGACCGGACAGCGCCGTCCTGGCCCGGTCGGTCCAGCGAGTGACCTCCTGCTGCGCCCGCGACATCGCGTCGTGGGCGCGCAGCAGGGACAGGGCCTCCGCGAGGTCCTCCTCGGCCACCGGGCCGGACAGCAACTCCCGCAGGCGGGCGTCGGCCGCGTCGTCCGAGGCGAGGGCGTACAGCACCGGCAGGGTGCGGATGCCCTCGCGCAGGTCGGTTCCGGGCGTCTTGCCCGACTCCACCGGCAGGGCGGCCACGTCGATCAGGTCGTCGCCGAGCTGCCAGGCCACGCCGATCGCCTCGCAGGCGTCGGTGACCCGCTCCACGATCTCCGGCGGCGCGCCGGCGAGGGTGGCGCCGAAGTAGGCCGAGGTGGCGATCAGCGAGCCGGTCTTGTCGGCCAGCACACCGATGTAGTGGGAGACCGCGTCCTGACCGGCGGCCGGGCCGATGGTCTCGCGGATCTGCCCGCGTACCAAACGGGAGAACGTCCTGGCCTGGACGCGGATGATGTCGGCGCCGAGGTCGGCGAGGATCTCGGACGCCTGGGCGAACAGGTAGTCGCCCGTCAGGATCGCGACGCTGTTGTCCCAGCGGGCGTTGGCCGACTGAGATCCACGGCGCACGCGCGCCTCGTCCATCACGTCGTCGTGGTAGAGCGTCGCCAGGTGGGTCAACTCGATCACGACCGCCCCGGGCACCACGCCGGGGGCGTCGGGGTTGCCGAACTGGGCGGCCAGCAGGACCAGCATGGCCCGGAACCGCTTGCCGCCCGCCTCGATGAGGTGGCGGGACGCCTCCGTGACGAAGGCGTCCTCACTCTCGACGGACGAGCGGAGCAGCTTCTCCACGGCCGCGAGGCCGTTCGCCAGATCTTCGGCCAGCCGCTCGTCGGCCACAGGAATGTCCACAACGGGCGGCGCGGCCATCTGAAAACTCCTAACGAACGAACAGCGATTGAGCAGCCGAGTGGGCCAGATGGAGCACGGGCTCCGGGTAGACCCCGAGGACTACCGTAGCCAACGCGGCGAACCCGACCACAGCCGCGGTGCCCCGCGACGGCAGGACGACACTCGGCCCGTCGGCGGCCGGGTCGCTGAAGAACATCAGCACGATGATTCTGACGTAGAAGAACGCGGCCACGGCCGAGGCCACCACACCCACGATGACCAGGGGCGTGGCGCCTCCGCTCACCGCGGCCTGGAACACCGCGTACTTCCCGAAGAACCCGCTCGTCAGCGGGATGCCGGCGAAGGCGAGCAGGAAGAACGCGAACACCGCGGCCAGCAGCGGGGAGCGCTTGCCGAGACCCGCCCACCGGGACAGGTGCCAGGCCTCGCCGCCCGCGTCGCGCACCATGGTCACCACGGCGAACGCGCCGACCGTGGTGACGCCGTACGCCACGAGGTAGAACAGGATCCCCGAGAGGGCCGAGGTGTTCTGCGCGGCGGTCCCGGTCGCGACGACGCCGACGAGCAGGAAGCCGCCGTGGGCGATCGACGAGTAGGCCAGCATCCGCTTGATGTCGGTCTGCGTGATCGCGAGGACCGCGCCGACCACCATCGTGAGGATCGCCACACCCCACAGGACGGGGCTCCAGTCCCAGTCGAGGCCGCCGAGGCCGACCCAGAAGACCCGCAGCAGCGCGCCGAACGCGGCGACCAGGGTGCCGGAGGCCATCAGCGCGGTGATCGGGGTGGGCGAACCCTGGTAGACGTCGGGCTTCCACGCCTGGAACGGCGCTGCACCGATCTTGAACAGCAGGCCGACGCCCAGCATGCCCGCGCCGAGGTAGAGCAGGGTGTCCTGCCCGCCCACCGTGCCGAGGGCCGCGTTGATCCGGGCGAGGTCGATCGAGCCCGCGTAGCCGTACAGCAGGGCGGTGCCGTAGAGGAAGAAGGCGGACGAGAACGCACCGAGCAGGAAGTACTTGACGGCGGCCTCCTGGGAGAGCAGCCGCCTGCGCCGGGCCAGGCCGCACAGCAGGTACAGCGGGAGCGACATGACCTCCAGGGCCACGAACGCCACCAGGAGGTCGTTGCTCGCCGGGAACAGCAGCATCCCGCCCACGGCGAACAGCACCAGCGGGTAGATCTCGGTGTGCGCCGCGCCCGAGTAGAGCGCCTGCTCCTCCTCGGCGGAGCCCGGCACGGCCGCCGCGGCGGCCACGAAGTGGCCCTCGTCGTTGATGAGCATCACGCTGACGAACGCGAGCACGAGGATCGTGCCCCAGATGAACAGCGCGGGCCCGTCGACGGCGACCGCTCCCATGGCGGCGGGCTTGGTGGGCACACCCTTGAGCGCCTGCCACACGGTCAGTGCGAACGCGCCGGCCAGTGACAACAGGGTGAGCGGCAGGTGGATCGCCGACCGCAGATAGCGCGGGGCGAACGCCTCCACGAGTACGCCCACGATGGCCGCGCCGAAGACGACGAGCATCGGCGCCAGCAGGGCGTACTCAATGGTGGGCGCTTGGATGGTGCCGTTCACTGGCCCTCCTTGGCAACGGGTACGGCAGGCGCGGGATCCGACACGCCGACGCTGGACAGGGTGTCCTTGACCGCCGGGTGGATGACGTCGAGGAGCGGCTTGGGATAGAAGCCGAAGATCAGCAGCAGGGCGATCAACGGCGCGACCACGAACTTCTCCCGCGCGTTGAGGTCGCGCAGGCCCTTGACCGACTCGGCCGTGGGGCCGTTCATGGTCCGCTGGTACATCCACAGGATGTAGATCGCGGCCAGGATGACGCCGGTCGCCGCGATGATCGCCGGGACCATGTACCGCTGGTAGGTGCCGGTGAGGACCATGAACTCACTGACGAACGTGCTGAGGCCCGGCAGCGAGAGGCTGGACAGACCGGCCACCAGGAACGTCCCCGCGAGGACCGGGGCGACCTTCTGCACGCCGCCGTAGTCGGCGATGAACTGCGAGCCGCGGCGGTGGATCAGGAAGCCCGCGATCAGGAACAGCGCGCCGGTCGAGAAGCCGTGGTTGACCATGTAGAGGGTCGCCCCGGCCCCGGCGTCCGTCGTCATGGCGAACACGCCGAGGGCGATGAAGCCGAAGTGCGAGACCGACGTGTAGGCGATGAGCCGCTTCATGTCGGTCTGCCCGATGGCCACGATCGCGCCGTACACGATGCCGACCACCGACAGCGCGATGACCAGCGGCGTGAAGAACTTCGCGGCGTCCGGGAACAGCTCCAGGCAGAAGCGGAGCATGCCGTACGTGCCGACCTTGTCGAGCACGCCGACCAGCAGCACGGCCGCACCGGCCGGGGCCTGGGCGGCGGCGTCGGGCAGCCAGGTGTGGAACGGCCAGAGCGGCGCCTTGATCGCGAAGGCGACGAAGAAGCCGAGGAACAGCCACTTCTGCGTCGTCACGTCCTGCACGGTCCCGACGAGGTCGGAGAACATGAAGGTGCCCTTGCCGGCGATCGAGTAGAGCGCGATCACCGCGACCAGCATCAGGAGCCCGCCGAACAGCGAGTACAGCAGGAACTTCACGGCCGCGTACGACCGCTGTGCCCCGCCGTACGACCCGATCATGAAGTACATCGGGATCAGCATGGCTTCGAAGAAGACGTAGAAGAGGAAGACGTCGGTCGCCGCGAAGACGCCGATCATCATCGCCTCGAGAACGAGGATCAGCGAGAAGTACGTCCGGACCGACCGCTTGCCCGCCTCCGCGTCATGCCAGGAGGCCAGCACGACGATCGGTACGAGGATCACCGACAGCAGGATCAGCACCAGGGCGATCCCGTCGACGGCGACGCCGTAGTGCACGCCGAAGGACGGGATCCAGTCGTAGGTCTCGACGAACTGGAACTTGTCGCCGTTCGGGCTGAACTGGACCGCCATGCCGACGGTGAGCGCCAGCACGATCAGCGAAACGACCAGCGTGAACTGCTTGGCGAGCTTGTCGTTGCGGACGAGGGTCACGCCCAGCGCGCCGAGCACGGACACGCCCATCAGGGTGGAAAGCCAGGGCATCACAGGTTCCCTACGACGAGCCAGGCGCCGGCCAGGAGGGCGGCGCCGACGAATATCGACAGCGCGTACGAACGGACGAACCCGGTCTGGATCCGGCGCATGCGCCCGGACGAGCCCCCGATGAAGGCGGCAAGACCGTTCACCAGGCCGTCGATCCCGCGGTTGTCGAAGAACACCGCCAGGCGGGTCAGCCACTGGCCGGGGCGCATGAACAGCGCCTCGTTCAGGGCGTCGCCGTACAGGTCGCGGCGGGCGAACGTGGTGAGGAAGGAGCCGCGCGGGGCCACCGCGGGCACCTCGGCCGCTCCGTACCTGAACCAGGCGAAGGCGACGCCGATCGCCACGAGGGCGAGGGTGACGAGGCCGGTGGCCGTGAACGGGTTGAAGGACGGCAGCTCCTCCGGCGCCCCGACGGCGGGGGCCAGGAAGGTCATGAACCGGTTACCGATGATCAGGAACGCGCCCAGGCCGAGCGCCCCGATCGACAGGATGATCAGCGGCCAGGTCATGACGGCGGGCGACTCGTGCGGGTGAGCCGTGGGCTCCCAGCGCCTCGCGCCGAAGAACGTCATGAACACCAGGCGGGACATGTAGAAGCCCGTGATGCCCGCGCCGAGCACGGCGAGCCAGCCGAGGATCGCGTTGTGCTCCATCGCGACCTCGATGATGCCGTCCTTGGTGAAGTAGCCGGACAGCAGCGGGAACCCGATGATGGCGAGGTAGCCGATCAGGAAGGTCACGAAGGTGATCGGCATGACCTTCCGCAGGCCGCCGTACTTCCGCATGTTCACCTCGTCGTTCATGCCGTGCATGACCGATCCGGCGCCGAGGAAGAGGTCGGCCTTGAAGAAACCGTGCGTGATCAGGTGGGCGATCGCGAACGCGTACCCGGCCGGGCCGATGCCCGCGGCGAGCACCATGTAGCCGATCTGCGACATCGTCGACCCGGCGAGGGCCTTCTTGATGTCGTCCTTCGCGGTACCGATGATCGCACCGGCGAGCAGCGTGGCCACACCGACGATCGTGACGACGAGCTGGGCCGCCTCGGCGCCCTGGAAGATCGGGCCCGACCTGACGATCAGGTAGACGCCCGCGGTGACCATGGTCGCGGCGTGGATGAGGGCCGACACCGGGGTCGGGCCCTCCATCGCGTCCAGGAGCCAGGACTGCAGCGGGAGCTGCGCGGACTTGCCGCACGCGCCGACGAGCAGCAGCAGGCCGATCGCGGTGAGCGTGCCGGACGACGCGCCGCCCGCGGCGGAGAACACGTCGGCGAACGCCAGCGAGTGGAACGTCGCGAAGATCGTGAAGATGCCGATCAGCAGACCGAAGTCGCCGACCCGGTTGACGATGAACGCCTTCTTGGCGGCCGTCGCCGCGGAGGGCTTGTGCTGCCAGAAGCCGATCAGCAGGTACGACGCCAGGCCGACGCCCTCCCACCCGACGAACAGGCCCACGTAGTTGTCGGCCAGCACCAGGAGGAGCATGGCCGCCACGAACAGGTTCAGGTAGGCGAAGAAGCGCCGCCTGGCCGGGTCGTGCGACATGTAGCCGATCGAGTAGATGTGGATCAGCGAGCCGACGAAGGTGATCAGCAGGCAGAACGAGATCGACAGCGGGTCGACCAGCAGGCCGACCTTGGCGATTCCCGGGATGAAGTCGTAGAGCGGGACGCCGCGGCGGCGCTCTCCCGGCTGGAAGCCCAGCACCTGGAAGAACGCGAGCGCGGCCACGACGAAGGACGCCACCGCCATGAGGACGCCCAACAGATGGCCGTACTTGTCGGAGGCCCTCCCGCCCAGCAGGAGAGCCGCCGCCCCAATCAGGGGGAAGGCGATCATCAGCCAGGCGACCCCGATCGCCCCACCGGAGTGGGCGATGATCGACGCTACGTGCGAAGCGGGTTCCACGGCCACCTCTTAGTGCTTCAGCAGGCTCGCGTCGTCGACCGACGCGGACCTGCGGGTTCGGAAGATCGTCACGATGATGGCCAGGCCGATGACGACCTCGGCGGCGGCCACGATCATCACGAAGAACGCGATGACCTGACCGTCGAGGTTGCCGTTCTGCCGGGCGAAGGTGACGAACGCCAGGTTGCAGGCGTTGAGCATGAGCTCGACGCACATGAAGACCACGATGGCGTTGCGCCGTACGAGCACGCCGACGCCGCCGATGGCGAACAGCAGCGCGGAGAGCACCAGGTAGTGCGTGGTCACTTGCCGTCCTCCTCGCTGGCCGGCCGACCGGCCCGCCCCGGTGTCAGGGCCTCCTCGGCGTCCGCGGGCTCCTCACCCGGGCCGGCCTCAGCGGAGGGCTCGGTGTGGATGGGCTCGCCGTGGATGGGCTCGGTGTCCACCGGCTCGGTGTCCGGGCCGCTCGCGGCCTCCTCGGCCGGAGTCGGCGTGCTGTGCCGCTCGGCCTCCCGGTCGAGCTCGTCCTGCCGCAGCACCTCGGCGATCTCCGGAGGCAGCGTGCCCTCCTCGGCCTCGTGCCGGGCGAGGACGCGGTTGACCGACAGCGGCGAGACGGTGCCGTCGGGCAGCAGCGCGGGCATGTCGATGGCGTTGTGCCGGGCGTAGGTGCCGGGTCCGGGCAGCGACGCCGGGTTCTTGCCGGTCCGGCCGAAGGCGACGAAGCGCTGCCGGGAGAGGTCCTTCTGCGTCGGCTTCGCCTCGGTGCGCTCGCGGTGCGCGAGCACCATCGCGCCGAGCGCCGCCGTGATCAGCAGCGCCGACGTGACCTCGAACGCGAACACGTGGCGGGTGAAGATCAGTTCGGCCAGGGACGGCACGTTGCCCGCCTTCGTGGCGGCGGTCAGGCCCTTGGGCGCGGTCAGCACGACGTTCCCGATGCCGAACGCCAGCAGGGCGGCGAAGCCCAGCCCGGCGACGATGGCCCAGAACCGCTGACCCCTGATCGTCTCCACCAGCGAGTCGGAGGAGTCCACGCCCACGAGCATGAGCACGAACAGGAACAGCATCATGACCGCGCCGGTGTAGACGATGATCTGCACCGCGGCGAGGAACGGCGCGTCCTGCACCGCGTAGAGCACCGCCAGCGAGAGCATGACCACGCCCAGCATGAGGGCCGAGTAGACGGCCCTGCGGCTGAAGACGAGTCCGAGCGCGGCGGCCACCGAAACGACCGCGAGCACCCAGAACGTGATGGACTCACCCATTGCTTTGACCCAACCGGTAGTAGTCCTCCTCGGACTCGCCGAGACGCATCGGGTGGGGCGGCTGCTCCATCCCGGGTCCGAGCGGCGCGAGGAGCATCTCCTTGGTGTAGATCAGCGACTCGCGGCTGGAGTCGGCGAGCTCGTACTCGTTGGTCATCGTGAGCGCCCGGGTCGGGCACGCCTCGATGCACAGCCCGCAGAGGATGCACCGCAGGTAGTTGATCTGGTACACCCGGCCGTACCGCTCACCGGGCGAGTACCGCTCGGAATCGGTGTTGTCGCCGCCCTCGACGTAGATCGCGTCGGCGGGACACGCCCAGGCGCACAGCTCGCAGCCGACGCACTTCTCCAGACCGTCCGGCCACCGGTTCAGCTGGTGACGTCCGTGGAACCGCGGCGCCGTGGGCCGCTTCTCCTCCGGATAGTTGACCGTCACCGGCTTCTTGAACATGTGGTGGAAGGTGACGCCGAATCCCTTGATCGGGTTCAGCCAATCAGTTGCTCCCACTGGTCACCTCCTTGGCGTCGGGGTGAAGACGCGCGGCGGGCACGACTCCGTGGTAGTGCGGGAGGTCGAGCGGCGGCACGGGGAACCCGCCCGCCAGCGGCTCCTCGCGGAGCTGCTCGAACTCCTCCTCGATCTGGGTGGCCTTCGCCTCCCGGCGCCGCTGGTTCACCGTGTCAAACCGGAGCCAGATCACGAACGCGCCGATGATGACCACGCCGCCGATGGTGAACACGAAGGCCTGGTTGGCCTCCGGGAGGCGGGTCGCCTTGAACGTGGCCGCCAGCAGGATCCAGCCCAGGTTGAGCGGGATGAGCACCTTCCAGCCGAAGGCCATCAGCTGGTCGTACCGGACGCGAGGCAGCGACGCCCGGACCCAGACGAAGAATCCGAAGGCGATGGCCAGCTTGGCGAAGAACCACAGCAGCGGCCACCAGCCGGAGTTGGCGCCGCTCCACAGCGAGATCGGCCACGGCGCCCGCCAGCCACCGAAGAACAGCGTGATCGCCATCGCCGAGACGGTGAACACGTTCACGTACTCGGCGAGCATGAACATCGCGAACTTCAGCGAGGAGGAGTATTCGGTGTGGAAGCCGCCGACCAGCTCGCCCTCACCCTCGGGGAGGTCGAACGGCACGCGGTTGGTCTCGCCCAGCATCGTGATCGCGTAGATCAGGAAGGACGGGAGCAGCGACACCACGTACCAGGACGGCATCGTGAGGTGCATGCCCAGGACGTCCCAGGTGCGGCCGCCGGCCTGCTTCGCCACGATCTCCGAGGTGGACAGCGTGCCCGCCTGGAGGAACACCGCGACGAACGACAGACCCATCGCGATCTCGTACGACACCACCTGGGCGCTGGACCGCAGGCCGCCCAGGATCGCGTACGGCGAGCGGGAGCCCCACCCGGCGAGCACGATGCCGTAGACGCCGATCGAGGCGGTCGCCAGGACCAGCAGCACCGCGACCGGCAGGTCGGTGAGCTGGAGCGCCGTCTTGTGGCCGAACATCCAGACCATCGGCCCGAACGGGATGACGGAGAAGGACAGGAAGGCCGGGACCGCGATGATGACCGGGGCCAGGAAGTAGATGACCTTGTCGACGGTCCGCGGCATCAGGTCTTCCTTGAGGCCCATCTTCAGGCCGTCGGCGACCGACTGGAGCAGGCCGAACTTGCCGGCGCGGTTGGGGCCGTAGCGGTGCTGCATGCGTGAGATGAGCTTCCGCTCGGTCCACACGCCGAACAGCACGCCCAGCATCAGGAACACGAATATCGCGACGGCCTTGATGATCGAGATCCACAGGGGATCATGGCCGAAGTCGTTCAGGGTGGGTCCGTTCACGAGACACTCCCGATCGTTACGACGTCGCCCGCCGCCGCGCGCAGGTCGCGGGTGACGGACACTCCGGCGGAGTTGGACGGCACCCACACCACACGGTCGGGCAGGTCCGCGATCCGCACCGGCAGGACGGCGCCCTCGCCGACGGTGATCTTCCCGCCGTCGACCGCGCCGATCTCGGCGGCCGTGGCCTCGGAGACCAGGGCCTCGGCGGCCCGTGCGGTCCCGGCCAGGTACGGCTCGCCGTCCTGGAGCCGGCCGTCGTCGATCAGCAGGTGCCAGGTGGCCAGGACGGCCTCCCCGGCGCGGGGCTCCCGCACCGGCCGCCGGCTGACGACCGGGGCCAGGGCGCGTCCGCCCCGCCAGGCTCCGATGGCGGCGAGTTCGCGCCGCGCGGCCGCCGCGTCGGGCAGGCCCAGGTGGACGTCCATGTGGTCGGCGATCGAGGCGACGGCCCGCAGGTCGCTCATCACTCCCGAGACCGGCGTGGCCGCCTCGAACGAGCGGCCCCTGCCCTCCCAGTCGACGAACGTCCCGGACTTCTCCGCCACCGCGGCGACCGGCAGGACCACGTCGGCCCGGTCGGTGACCGCGCTCGCCCGCACCTCCAGGCTCACGATGAAGGGCGTGTTCTCCAGCGCCTCCAGCGCCCGCGCCGGGTCCGGCAGGTCGTACGGGTCGACGCCCGCCACGACCAGCGCGTCGAGCTCCTCGTTCAGCGCGGCCTCGATGATCCCCGCGGTGTCGCGGCCGGGGGCGGCGGGCACCGAGCCCACGCCCCAGGCCCTGGCGATCTCGGCCCGGGCGGTCTCGTCGTCGATCGGTCGGCCGATCGGCAGCAGGTTGGGCAGGGCGCCCGCCTCAAGCGCACCCCGCTCCCCGGCCCGGCGCGGCACCCAGGCGAGCCGGGCGCCGGTCGCCTGCGCGAGCCGTACGAGGGCGGACAGGGCGCCGGGGGTGGTGGCGAGCCGCTCACCGGCGAGCACGATCGCGCCGGCCGGCAGCAGGTCGCCGGTGACCAGGTCGCCGAGCGCCTCGGCCTCCGCCCCGGGGACGGTCCTGATGAGCGTGCCGTTCATCTTGGCCAGGCCCGGCGTCGCGAACGGCGCCAGCGAGTAGACCTTCAGGCCCCGCTTGCGCGCCGCCTTGCGGAGCCGGAGGAAGACGATGGGCGACTCGTCTTCGGGCTCGAATCCGGCGAGGAGCACGGCCGGGGCCGTCTCCAGGTCGGTGTAGGAGACCTCGATGCCCCGGCCCGCGACGGAGTGGGCGAGGAACCGCGCCTCCTCCTCGGAGTGGGGCCTGGCCCGGAAGTCGATGTCGTTGGTGTCGAGCGCGATCCGGGCGAACTTGCTGTACGCGTAGGCGTCCTCGACGGTGAGCCGGCCGCCGGCCAGCACGGCCGCCCTGCCCCTGGCCCGCGCCAGGCCCTCGGCCGCCACCGCGAGCGCCTCCGGCCACGAGGCCGGGACCAGCTTGCCGTCCTCGTCGCGGATCAGCGGCGTCTTCAGCCGGTCGGGCTGGGTGGCGTAGGCGAAGGCCCAGCGGCCCTTGTCGCAGTTCCACTCCTCGTTGACCTGCGGGTCGTCGCCGGCGAGGCGCCGGGTGACCTTGCCGCGCCGGTGGTCGGTGCGCAGCGCGCAGCCCGACGCGCAGTGCTCACACGCGCTCGGCGTGGAGACCAGGTCGAACGGACGGGACCGGAACCGGTAGGCCGCGCCGGTCAGCGCGCCGACCGGGCAGATCTGCACCGTGTTGCCGGAGAAGTAGGACTGGAACGGCTCGCCGTCGGCGACGCCCACCTGTTCCTTGGCCCCGCGCTCGAAGAAGTCGATCAGCGGGTCGCCGGCGATCTCGTCGGAGAACCGGATGCACCGGGCGCACTGGATGCAGCGCTCCCGGTCGAGCAGCACCTCGGTCGACAGCCCGATCGGCTTCTCGAAGGTCCGCTTCTCCTCCTGGAACCGGCTCTCGCCCTGGCCGTTCGACATGGCCTGGTTCTGCAGGGGGCACTCGCCGCCCTTGTCGCACACCGGGCAGTCGAGCGGGTGGTTCAGCAGGAGCATCTCCATTACGCCGCGCTGGGCCTTCTCGGCCACCGGCGAGGTGAGCTGCGTCTGCACGACCATGCCCTGGGCGACCTCGATGGCGCAGGAGGGCTGCGGCTTGGGGAAGCCGCGGCCGTTGCCCGCGTCGGTGATGTCCACCAGGCACTGGCGGCAGTTGGCGGCCGGGGCGAGCAGCGGGTGGTCGCAGAACCGGGGGATCTGGATGCCCACCAGCTCCGCGGCCCTGATGATCAGCGTGCCCTTGGGGACGCTGATCTGGAAACCGTCGATGGTCAGGGTGACCATGTCGACGACCGGCTGCTCCGGCTGCGTCGTCTGAACTGTCACTTGGACCCCCACACCGTGGAAGCGGCGGGATCGAACGGGCAGCCGCCGATCTCGAAGTGCTTGAGGTATTCGTCGCGGAAGTGCTTCACCGACGAGTGGATCGGGCTCGTCGCGCCGTCGCCGAGGGCGCAGAACGAACGGCCGAGGATGTTGTCGGCGATGTCGGTGATCGTAACCAGGTCGTCCTCGGTGCCCTGGCCCTTCTCCAGCCGCTTGAGCACCTGCTTGAGCCAGTAGGTGCCCTCACGGCAGGGCGTGCACTTCCCGCAGGACTCGTGGGCGTAGAACTCGGTCCACCGCAGGACGGCGCGGACCACGCAGGTCGTCTCGTCGAAGATCTGCAGAGCCCGGGTGCCGAGCATGGAGCCCTTGGCCCCGACCGACTCGAAGTCGAGGGGCACGTCGAGGTGCTCGGCCGTGAAGATCGGCGTGGACGAACCGCCCGGCGTCCAGAACTTCAGCTCGTGGCCCTCGCGGATGCCGCCCGCCATGTCGAGCAGCTCGCGCAGCGTGATGCCGAGCGGCGCCTCGTACTGCCCCGGTCGGGTGACGTGGCCAGACAGGGAGAAGATGCCGAAGCCCTTGGACTTCTCCGTGCCCATCCCGGCGAACCAGTCGGCGCCGTTGGCCACGATGCTCGGCACGCTCGCCACCGACTCGACGTTGTTGATCACCGTCGGGCAGGCGTACAGGCCGGCGACCGCCGGGAACGGCGGCTTGAGCCTGGGCTGGCCGCGGTATCCCTCCAGCGAGTCGAGCAGCGCGGTCTCCTCGCCGCAGATGTACGCCCCGGCGCCGCTGTGCACCACGAGCTCCAGGTCGTACCCGGAGCCGAAGATGTCGGTGCCCAGGTAGCCCTTCTCGTACGCCTCGCGGACCGCGGCCTGCACCCGGCGGACGACGTGGAGCACCTCGCCGCGGATGTAGATGAAGGCGTGGTTGGCCCGGATCGCGTACGAGGTGATGATCACACCCTCGATCAGCGAGTGCGGGTTGGCCATCATGAGCGGGATGTCCTTGCAGGTCCCCGGCTCGGACTCGTCGGCGTTGACCACCAGATAGTGGGGCTTGCCGTCGTTCTGGGGAATGAAGCCCCACTTCATGCCGGTGGGGAAGCCCGCGCCGCCGCGGCCCCGCAGGCCCGAGTCCTTGACCATCTGGATGATGGCGTCCGGGTCGGTGCCGAGGGCCTTCCTGGCCGCCGAGTATTCGCCGTACCCGTCCAGGGTGAACGAGTCGGGCAGGTCCCAGTTACTGGTCAGGACCGGTGTCAGCTGTGTCATTACTTCTCGCTCCCCCGCTCCTGAGCGCCGGGCCTGGGGGCCTCCCAGCCGTTCGCCTTGGCGATCTTCAGACCTTCCAGGGACGGGCCGGCCGCCGACGGGCCGTCGCCGGCCTGGCCGTCGGGGAATCCGGCGAGCACCCGGGAGGCCTCCTTGAAGGTGCACAGCCGGCCCGGCCCGCGGGTCGGGACGACCGGCCTGCCCTCACGCAGGTCGTCGACGAGCTGCTTGGCCGACTCGGGCGTCTGGTTGTCGAAGAACTCCCAGTTGACCATCATCACCGGCGCGAAGTCGCAGGCGGCGTTGCACTCCAGCCGCTCCAGCGTGATCTTGCCGTCGGAGGTCGTCTCGTCGTGGCCGACGCCCGCGTGCTCGGTCAGCTCGGCCCAGATCTGGTCGCCGCCCATGATGGCGCACAGCGAGTTGATGCAGACGCCGACGTTGTACTCGCCGGACGGCCTGCGCTTGTACATCGTGTAGAACGTCGCCACGCCGACGACCTCGGCCTTCGACAGGCCCAGCATCTCGGCGCAGAACTCCTGGCCGTCGTCGGAGACGTAGCCGTCCTCCGACTGCACCAGGTGAAGCAGCGGCAGCAGCGCCGACCGCGGCTTGGGGTAGCGGCCGATGATCTCCTTGGCGTCCGTCTCCAGACGCTCGCGGACCTCGGGCGAGTAGCTCATCGGTCCACACCTCCCATGACGGGGTCGATCGAGGCCACCGCCGAGATGACGTCGGCGATCATGCCGCCCTCGCACGTCGCGGGCAGTGCCTGCAGGTTGGTGAAGGACGGGTCGCGGAAGTGCACCCGGTAGGGCCGGGTCCCGCCGTCGCTCACGACGTGGGCCCCCAGCTCGCCGCGCGGCGACTCCACCGACGCGTACGCCTGTCCGGCGGGCACCCGGAAGCCCTCGGTCACCAGCTTGAAGTGGTGGATCAGGGCCTCCATCGAGCTGCCCATGATGTGGGCGATGTGGTCGGGCGAGTTGCCGAGACCGTCGGGGCCGAGCGCGAGCTGCGAGGGCCAGCCGATCTTCTTGTCCTCGATCATCACCGGGCCGCCCTTCAGCGGACCGGACAGCCGGTCGAGCGCCTGCTCGATGATCTTGAGGGACTCCTCCATCTCGGCGACCCGGACGAGGTAGCGGCCGTACACGTCGCAGCTGTTCTCCGTGGGCACGTCGAACTCGTAGGTCTCGTAACCCAGGTACGGCTGCGACTTGCGCAGGTCCCACGGGAGCCCGGCCGCCCGAAGCATGGGCCCGGTGATCCCGAGCGCCATGCAGCCGGTCAGGTCGAGGTAGGCCACGTCCTTGGTCCGGCGGGTGTAGACCGGGTTGGCGTCGAGAAGCTTGCGCATCTCCTTGATCCGCCCCGGCATGACCTTGAGGAATTCGCCGATCTTGTCGACCGCGCCGGCCGGCAGGTCGACGCTGACGCCGCCCGGCCGGACGTACGCCATGTTCATCCGCAGACCGGTGATGTACTCGAACAGGTCGAGCACCATCTCGCGCTCGCGGAAGCCGAACAGCATCGGGGTCGTCGCGCCGAGCTCGAGGCCGAAGGTCGCGATGGCCACCAGGTGGGAGGAGATCCGGTTGAGCTCCATCATCATGACCCGGATGGCCTGCGCCCGCTCGGGGATCCGGTCGGTGATGCCCAGGAGCTTCTCCACCGCCATGCAGTACGCCGTCTCGTTGAAGATCGGCGCCAGGTAGTCCATGCGCGTGACGAACGTGACCCCCTGGGTCCACGTCCGGAACTCCATGTTCTTCTCGATGCCGGTGTGGAGATACCCGATCACCGTGCGGGCCTCGGTCACCGTCTCGCCGTCGAGAGTGAGCACGAGCCGGAGCACGCCGTGGGTCGACGGGTGCTGCGGGCCCATGTTGATGACGAGCCGCTCCTCCGCCGAGTCGGTGACCTCCTGGACCAGCTCGTCCCAGTCCTGGCCGGCGACGTCGTAGATCCGGCCCTCCGTCTCGGTTGTGCTGGTCACGAGTACGACCTCCTCTTGTCCGGCGCGGGGACCTCGGCGCCGCGGTAGTCCACCGGGATGCCGCCGAGCGGGTAGTCCTTCCGCTGGGGGTGGCCCTCCCAGTCGTCCGGCATCTCGATCCGGGTCAGGCCCGGGTGGCCGTCGAAGACGATTCCGAAAAAGTCGTACGTCTCGCGCTCGTGCCAGTCGTGCGTGGGGTAGACCGGAACGGTGGACGGAATGCGCGGGTCGGCGTCGGGGCAGGACGTCTCGACGCGGACGCGGCGGTTGTGCGTGATCGAGCACAGGTGGTAGACCGCGTGCAGCTCGGCGCCGGTGTCCTCCGGATAGTGCACGCCCGACACGCCCAGGGACAGCTCGAACCGCAGGGCGGGGTCGTCGCGCAGCCCTCGCATCACGTCGACCAGGTGCTCCCTGGCCACGTGGAAGGTGACCTCGCCGCGGTCCACGACGACCCGCTCGATCGCGCCGGCGAACGACGCCTCCAGCGTGTCGGCGATCTCGTCGAAGTACGACCCGTACGGCCGGGCGCTCGACGGCTTCGGCGGGCGGCGCACCACGAGGCGGCCGTAGCCCGAGGTGTCGCCGGTGTCGTGGACGCCGAACATGCCCCGGCGGGCGACCGGCTCCTCCGGCAGCCCCGGCAGATTGTCGGTGGTCACTTCCCGGCTCCCTGCTCGATCAGCGGCAGCGTCCGCAGGGCCCGCAGTTCGAGCTCGTCGATCTGCCGGTCGCGGTGCGCGCCGAACTTCATGTTCTGGATCTTGTCGTGCAGCTTCACGATGGCGTCGATCAGCATCTCGGGCCGCGGCGGGCAGCCCGGCAGGTAGATGTCGACGGGCACGACGTGGTCCACACCCTGCACGATGGCGTAGTTGTTGAACATTCCGCCGCTCGACGCGCAGACGCCCATCGCGATGACCCACTTGGGCTCGGCCATCTGGTCGTAGATCTGCCGGAGCACGGGCGCCATCTTCTGCGAGAGGCGACCGGCCACGATCATCAGGTCGGCCTGACGGGGAGACGCCGAGGCCCGTTCCATGCCGAACCGGGCCAGGTCGTGGTGAGGGCCGCCGGTGGCCATCAGCTCGATCGCGCAGCAGGCGAGACCGAACGTGGCCGGCCATACGGAGTTCTTCCGGGCCCAGCCGGCCACCTGCTCGACGGTGGTGAGGACGAACCCGCTCGGGAGTTTCTCTTCAAGACCCATGGCTAATCCCAATCGAGGCCGCGGCGGCGCCACACGTAGGCGTACGCCACGAGGACGGTGACGATGAACAGCACCATCTCGACCAGCCCGAACACGCCGAGCTTGTCGAAGGCCACCGCCCACGGATAGAGGAAGATGATCTCGATGTCGAACACGATGAACAACATCGCGGTGATCATGTACTTCAGCGGGAAGCGGCCGCCGCCGACGGGCTGCGGAGTGGGTTCGATGCCGCACTCGTAGGCGTCCAGCTTGGCGCGGTTCCAGCGCTTGGGCCCCGTGAAGGGCGCGATGCCCACGGAGAACACGGCGAACCCCGCCGCGAGGACCGCGAGCACCAGAATCGGTACATACAGCTCCATGGCTACATGTCCTCGCTTACTCGGTGGAGATGGACGGTCACATGACCACGCTTCGGGCGACGGGCGGCGGTCGCCGGGGCGCTCACCCGGGCCGCCGGGTGACGACCGGCGGTCGCGACGCCGGTCCTGGCGGCCGTCCCGGCCACCGGCTGGAGAGTGCGGTACGTCTCGGTCATGAAGGCGGAGCCACCTTGGACAGGGCGTTGATTATGCGGTCGGAGGCGTCGCCTCGACGGTCTGTGAGATTAGCGAGGAGTTTCAGGGCGAATCTCATCAGGGTGGGGTGTGGCAGCCCGTGCCGCGTGGCGAAGTTCATCACCCCGGGCCGGCCGATGGCCTCCACGAAGAGGCGGCCGAGGGTGAAGTAACCCCCGTATACGTCTTTGAGGATACGCGGATACGCGAGTAAAACCCGCTCACGCTGGGCGGACGTCGGCCGGGCGAGCGCCTGGACGATCACTTCCGCCGCCGTGCGGCCGGTCTCCATCGCGTAGGCGATGCCCTCGCCGTTGAAGGGGTTGATGGATCCGCCGGCGTCGCCGACGAGCATGAGCCCGCGGGTGTAGTGGGGCTGCCGGTTGAAGCCCATCGGCAGCGCCGCGCCCCTGATCGGGCCGGTCATGTTCTCCTCGCTGAAGCCCCACTCGGGGGGCATGCCCTTCACCCAGCGCCGGAGCAGGTCGCGGTAGTCGATGTTCTTGAAAGATTCACTCGTGTTCAGCAGGCCGAGGCCGACGTTCGACGTGCCGTCGCCCACCCCGAAGATCCAGCCGTAGCCGGGGAGCAGCCGGTCGCCGTCCCACAGCTCGAGCCACGACTCCAGGTAGTCGTCGTCGTGGCGGGGGCTGCGGTAGTAGGTCCGCACCGCGACGCCCATCGGACGGTCCGTGCGCTTGTGCAGGCCCATCCCGATCGACAGCCGGGTGGAGTTGCCGTCGGCCGCGACGACCAGCCGCGCCCGGTAGACGACCTCCTCGCCGTCCTGCTTGGCGACGACGCCGACGGCGTGGCCGCTGCGCTCGTCCAGCAGCGGGCCGGTGACGTTGACGCCCTCGCGGAGCCGCACTCCGGCGCGCTCGGCGTGCCTGGCGAGGATCTCGTCGAAGTCGGCGCGCGTGCGGACCAGGCCGAAGTCGGGGAAGCTGTGCAGCTCGGGCCAGTCGAGCTCGAGCCGGAGGCCGCCGCCGATCACCCGGAGGCCCTTGTTCCTGATCCAGCCGGGGGCGTCGATGTCGACGCCCATCGCGATGAGCTCCCGGACCGCGCGCGGCGTCAGCCCGTCGCCGCAGACCTTCTCACGGGGGAAGCGCGTCTTCTCCAGCACCAGCACGTCGAGCCCGGCCCGAGCGAGGTAGAAGGCGGCCGTCGACCCCGCGGGACCCGCACCGACGACGATGACGTCGGCGTCGACCGCATTCCGGGCTTCGCGGGACTGCTCGCTCACGGGGGACCTGTCCTGTCCAAGGAAGGAAGGCCTCGATGGTGTTTGGGACCTTCGTGCCTTTGTGAACCTCTTCACAATCTGTCGCGCGGCAGTCTAACCCCTATCCGCCCGACAGTGTCAGACGGGTGCGCCTAAGCACCGGCCGCCATCGGCTTGATCGCGCGATGCAACGCCACGACGCCGAGCGTCAGGTTGCGCCAGGCGACCTTCTCCCAGCCCGCGTCACGGATCGTGCCCGCCAGGGCCGCCTGGCCGGGCCACGCCCGGATCGACTCGGCCAGATATACGTACGAATCCGGATTGGTGCTCACCACCCGCGCCACCGGGGGCAGCATCCTCATCAGGTACTGCGAGTAGACCAGGTCGAACGACTTCGGCGTGGGACGGGAGAACTCGCAGATCACGAGCTTGCCCCCCGGCCGGGTCACCCGCAGCATCTCGCGCAGCGCCTCCTCGGTGTCGGCCACGTTGCGCAGGCCGAAGGAGATGGTGACCGCGTCGAACACGTCGTCGGCGAAGGGCAGGTGGAGCGCGTCGCCCGCGACGAAGGTCACGCCGCGCACCCCTCCGCCGTGCAGACCGGAGCCGCCGCGCCGCTCGACGCCCGTGCGAAGCATGCCCAGCGAGAAGTCACACGCGATCGCCCGCGCGCCGAGCGCGGTGAAGGCGTCGGTCGAGGTGCCGGTGCCGGCCGCGAGATCGAGGACGAGCTCGCCCGGCCCCGCGTCGACGGCGTCCGCGGTCACCTTCCGCCACTGCCTGACCTGGCCCAGCGAGAGAACGTCGTTGACGAGGTCGTAGCGCCGGGCCGTGCGATCGAACATCGCGGCGACCTCGCGCGGCTGCTTGTCGAGCGATGCGCGTGTCATGCAGGCAAGCCTAGGCCGCACGGGGACCGGGGCCTCACCGTCGTGGCCGGATGAGCGGAACGTAGTTCTTCAATTACGCCGCGTCTGCTAGAACTTGGGGAATGGCCTCGAGAACCGCACTCGTCACGCTGGCGACGCTCGCCACGCTTCCCGCACCGGCCGCGCCGGCGCGGGCGGCGGCGACGCCCCGTGTCCTGCCGCCGGCCGGGGTCACGCAGCCCCGGGTGGTCTCGGCCGATCCCGTGGACGTCACACCCCACGTGCTCGACGGCATCGTCACGGCGTTCGCCCTGGTCGGGCACACCGTGGTCGTGGGCGGGCAGTTCACCGCGGTGCGGGAGGCCGGCGGCGGCGAGGAGCTGCCGCGGGCCAACATCTTCGCCTTCGACCTCCGCACCGGCCGGGTCCTGCCGGACTTCGCGCCGGATCTCGACGGACCCGTGTCCGCCCTGGCCCCAGGGCCGGGCGGCACCGTCTACGCCGGAGGCTCGTTCACCACACCGGTCCGGGCCCTGATCCGGCTACGGGTGCGCGACGGCTCGCCGGTCGAGTCGTTCTACGCCCCCGTCTACGGCGGCGACGTGTCCAGCCTGGTACGGCTGGGCGACCGGCTCTATGTGGGCGGCGACTTCGCCAGGGTCGGGCGCAGCCCGCGCACGGCGCTGGCCCGGGTGGACGCCGCGACGGGCGAGGTCGACCCGGCGTTCACGGTCACCCCGGGCGACGGGCCCGGCGGCGCCGCCGCGATCTACTCGATGGCCGCCGTCCGCGACCGATTAGTGGTCGACGGTTCCTTCCGTACGCTCGACGGGCTGCGCCGCCCGCAGCTGGGGGTCATCGATCTGACCGCCGGCCGGGTGGCCGACTGGCACACCGAGGCGTACGCGGCGAACTGCAAGCCCGACTTCCCGTCCTATCTGCGGGGGCTGGACCTGTCGCCCGACGGGCGCTACTTCGTGGTCGTCACGACCGGGGGGCCCGCGCCGCGGACGGCGAAGCTCTGCGATTCCGCGGCTCGGTTCGAGACGTACGCGAGGGGCGAGCGGATCCGCCCCACCTGGGTGAACCTCACGGGGGGCGACTCGCTCTATTCGGTCGCCGTGACCGGGGCCGCCGTGTACGTCGGAGGACATCAGCGCTGGTTGGACAACCCGCTCGGATCGGATTCCGCGGGCCGTGGGGCGGTGAGCCGCCCCGGCATCGGGGCGATCAACCCGGGCACCGGCAGGGCGCTGGCGTGGAACCCGACGCGAGAAAGGGGAATCGGGGTAAAGGCGTTCCTCAGCGTTAAGAAGGGGCTTTTGGTGGGAAGCGACACGACAGAGCTCGGGCATGAGTACCATGCCCGCGTCGGCATGTTCCCGGCGACCTAGTTCTCCCCCGCTCCCCGGCGATTCCTGGCGATGCGCTCGCTGATCGCGTCGCGCTGTTTGGACAGCAGGACGTAGCTGGCGAATCCGCTGATGAGGAACGCCAGTCCGAGCAGCACCGGGAGCGACTGAAGGCCCACGAGGCGCAGGACGGCGAGAGCGACGGCGAACAGGCCGAGGCGGGAAAGGGTGTAAACGACGACCGGATGCACACCGTCGAGGTTACGTCACTCTCACGAGACCTCGGTCGCTCTTCGCATCAGCGCTGGACACTGCTAGTGTTCACAACAAGGCGCTTTTGTAAAGAAACACCCATGAGCGCCCCAAAGAGGCTCTATCATATAACAATCGGGCACTGAGCCGGTAACAACCCGTGATCTTCTCCGAAAACCACGGATAAATCAGGCTTCGCTCGGCACACTGGTTACCTGTCCGCCCGCTGCAGGACGCGGGACGCGAGGGGGAGAGATTGTGGAGAGTAGCAGCGAGCGACTGCTGACTCCTGGAGAGGTTGCCGCACTCTTCAGGGTCGACCCGAAGACCGTGACCCGTTGGGCCGCGGCTGGGCGAATCAGCAGCATCCGTACCCCCGGAGGGCACAGGCGGTTCCGCGAGTCGGAAGTACACGCCCTCCTTCGCGGCGAGGACGTCCTCACGGCCGAACGGCCGAACGGCGACTCACCGCGAGTCTGACGCACCAACCAGCACCGAGTGATCCTGCGCGTTACCCGGACGCCGCAGGGTCACCGGAGTCGGCTC
This sequence comes from Microbispora oryzae, assembly GCF_017896165.1. Lineage (GTDB taxonomy): Bacteria > Actinomycetota > Actinomycetes > Streptosporangiales > Streptosporangiaceae > Microbispora > Microbispora oryzae. Next base: position 109,513 of record NZ_JAFCNB010000018.1, on the reverse strand, counting down.
CGCCGCGTCGCCCCCTGCACCACCATGCCTACCGGCTCGTCCTGCACCCTTGCCGGCCCGGGTTCGTTCCTGTCTCGTCCTCGTTCAGCCCTCATCGCGCTCCCGGCACCGCCCCGGCCAACTCGGCCGGCAGGCACGACCGGGGCGGCACAGCGGCGGTGTGAGCGGCGGTGGCGTGCGCGACGAACCAGGAGTGATGCGGTGAAGGCGGGCGCCGCTGCGCCCGGCCGACGCTAACCGAGGACCCCGGAGATCTCTTCGGGGAACTCGTCCGCTCCGGCTCAGCCGTCAGAGCCTCCTACTCCTGATCCGCCTTGAAGGCGAGGAACGCCTTCTCCAGCTCCGCGTCGTCCTCACGCCACCGGCGGCGCCGTTCGAGCGCCTCCTCCTCGGTGATCGACTCCGCCAGCCATCCGTCGTAGCCGGGATCGCCCGGCCCTACCTCGACGTAGGCGTTGCCGATCAGGCGCCCGTCATCGCTGGTCACCGATTGGGGCACGCGGAGTGTCCCGTCGCCGAGCCGGATCACGAACATCAGAATCACCTAGATCCCGTAGCGCCTGTTGAAGAAGAGCATCACGTTGAGCGCCGCCCGCGTGTCACCGCCCAGCATGTCGACCAGGGCCGGGCGCTGCCTGGACGCGATCGCGGCGAACGCGTCGGCGAAGAACTCCTTGCGCCCGAGGCCCGCCGGCTGCCGGTGGAAGGACGAGGCGAAGAGCGGCAGGCACTCCTCGTACAGGCGGGCGAAGTCGGGGCAGTCGGAGACCCACTCGCCCGCGGCGGCGTCCACGTCGTCGAGCGCGTGCCCCACCTCGTGCAGCATCACGTCCGGCGTGGGCGACGGCCGGTCGCCCACCACGATCTTGCGGTCGCCGTACGCGCCGGCGCAGACGTCCCAGGTGGCACGGCCGGACGGCAGCGGCGCCCCGCGCAGGTAGCCCATGTCGTCGAGGTCGGGCACCCCGCCCCGGCCCACGTAGATGCCGTCGAGCCCGATGGCGAGCTTCGTCTTGATCTGGTCGGGCAGCCTGGCCAGGCTGTCGACGGCCCGTACGGCGTCGGCGGACGGCGGCCCCTCGGCGGCGTCCCACTGGCGGTACAGGACGCGTTCGAGCGGCCCGCAGTGCCGCCTGCCGTCCCGCAGGTCGGGCACGTCGGGGCCGTGCGGCGTGGCCCGCAGCGGCTGGTCGTCGAGCTCGAAGTCGCGCCAGGTGTACTGGGGCCGATCGTCGACCACGGGCGCGGTCACCGTGTGGACCCGCTCCACCGGGCGCTCCGGCTCGGGGTACCAGTCCGGCGTCCGCTCCGCCGGGCGCCCGGCGGCGTCGGCCCGGCGATGCGCCGACAGGTACGGCCCGCGCTGCCACCACCGCGAGCCCCGCCGGTGGCGGCCCCTGTCGCCCGGATCCGCCATCGCACCCCTCTTGTCGCGCTCCCCGCCGTCATCGGGCCCGGCAGACGACCGCACGCACTCGCCGGCGATCTCGCGACCCGCTCTGTACCGGTCCACCGTACGATGCTGATCGGGCCGCGTCATCCCCAACGGCCCTCTTGGCTCACGGCGGTCACGCAGGCGTCCCCGCCGCGGGTTTTACCCGGCCGGATTCCCCCCAGCCGTGCGTGCCAATCGGCGTCTCCGCCGGTCCGGATGCGGGCGGACCAGCCCAATCACTCGCCGCGATGGCTTACCGTGTGGGCATGCCTAGCGTGATTATCGGCCTGGCGCTGCTTGCCTTCTGGCTCTACTGCCTGCTCGACGTGATCACGACCCCCGGGCAGGAGATGATGACCCTGTCGAAGCCTCTGTGGGTGCTCATCGTGGTGGTCCTCGCCGCGCTGGGCGGCTTGTTCTGGCTGTTCCTGGGCCGTCCCCCGCGCGTCAGGGAGATCGTGTACGGCCCCATGGCCGCTCGTGCGCGGGCGTCGCACCACGAGACGCCGCGCGGACCCGACGACGACCCCGAGTTCCTGCGCAGGCTGGAGCGCCGTCTCCGCGACGAGGACTGACGGCGCCCATCCCCTCCGTGCCTGTCTCCTAGCTCGGCACGTCCGCGTAGGAGTGCAGGCCCGAGATGAAGATGTTCACCCCGATCAGGTTGAACAGCAGGCAGGCGAACGCGACGAGCGAGATGATGATCGCCGCCCTGCCGCGCCAGCCCGCGGTGGCGCGGGCGTGCAGGTACGCGGCGTACACGACCCACGTGACGAACGCCCAGACCTCCTTGGGGTCCCAGCCCCAGTAGCGTCCCCAGGCCCGGTCGGCCCACATCGCCCCGGCGATCACGGCGAACGTCCAGATCGGGAAGGAGATCACGATCGTCCGGTGGACGACGCGCTCCAGCACCTCGCGGGTCGGCAGGCTGGACGCCCGCCCGTCCTTGCGGATCAGGTAGAGGATGGCGCAGACGCCCGCGAGGACGAAGAGCCCGCTGGCCACGATCGCCGCGGTCACGTGGATGGCGATCCAGTACGAGTGCAGGGCGGGCATCACCGGCCCGGCCTGGACATGCAGGAAGAGCACCGCGAAGCCGAGGCCGAGAGCTGCCGTCAGCGTGACGAACGCCCCGAGGAACCGGATCGGCTGACGTGTCAGCAGCACCAGGAACGCCGTGACGGCCGCGAAGCAGATAGCCACCACGAACTCGTACATGTTGCCCCACGGCCACCGGTCGACGGCGAGGCCGCGGGTGAGGATGCCGGCGAGGTTGCCCGCCCAGGCGAGCCAGGAGATCACGACACCCGCCGAACCCGCCGTGATCGCCCATCCGGCGGCCTGCTGCGGCTCGGCGCCGCCACCGTCCCCCGCGCCCTCCCCTACGCCGTTCTCCGGGGCCGCGGGGGCGCCGACCGTGACCAGCCTGCGCTCCGCCACGACCGCCGTACGGACCCGGCCGAAGGCCAGCTCCAGGGCGAAGCAGATCATGGCGGCGAGATAGAGCAGGACGGTGACCAGGACGAGCTGATCGCTCACCGTGGCGAGTCCGTCGTTGACCTGCGTGAGCATGACTACTCCTCGGCCGGGCGGGCGCCCGGCACGTCGTGTTCCTGATCCTCGCCGACGGGACCGGCCGGAGGCGTCCCGGCCTCCGTGGCGTTCCCGCCGAGGGCGGTGACGATCTCGCCGAACTCCTCGGCGAAGGCGGCGCCGGTGCCCTCCGTACGGGTGAGCCCGCCGACCGTGACCTTCCCGTCCCCGGTGCGGACCCAGACCCGGCGGCGGCGGACCGTCAGCGACAGCACCAGCCCGATGACGGCGGCCGCCGCGGCGATCAACGCCGGCAGCCGGCCGGGGTCGTACGTGGTCTGGAGGCTGATCCACTCCTTGACGCCGGTGAACTGGATCTTCCCCGCTCCGTCGGCGAGCTCCTTCGTCTCCCCAACCTTGAGCGGCGTCGGCTGGGCCGACATGGCGCCGAGCGGCTTCAGGTGATCGGTGTCGAGCTGGTACACCGACTGCGGCCGGCCCGACTTCAGGCCGAGGTCGCCCGCGAACGGGAAGACCTGGACCGTCGGGTTGGCGGCGCCCGGGAAGATCGACACCCAGGCGTTCCCGTTCGGCACGGTCGTGGGCAGGAACCGCGCCAGGAAGCCGAGCTGGGTCGGCTCGGCGTCGGGCACCTTGATGACGCACTCGGAGGTGTAGGTGGCCTGGTCGTCCGCCAGGCACGGCACCGGCCCGTCGTACGCCACCTGGCCCTTGCCGTCCGTCACCCGGAAGGTCGGGGCGTATCCGTGCCCGATCAGATAGGTCAGCGTGCCATCGACGTCGAGCGGGTCGTTGACCTTGAGATCGACGTCGCGCGGCGGCGCCGTGGGCGTGTCCTGCACCGAAAGCCTGGCGCTGTAGTCGAGCGGCTGCCCGGCCTTCGGCCCGGCCGCCACATAACTGGCCTGGAAGTCCTTGAGTGTGAAGGAGAACGGCGTGAGGGACTCCGCCGACACCCGCTGGCCCGGCATGAACCTGTCGTAGGCCGCGACGGTGTTGGCGAAGCCGTCGCCCTCCACGACGAGCACGTTGCCCCGGTAGCCGTACAGGCCGCCCAGGCCGATCGCCAACAGCAACGCGAGCAGTGAGACGTGGAAGAGCAGGTTGCCGGTCTCGCGCAGGTAGCCCTTCTCCGCGGCCACCCAGCCGGGCCCGGTGACGACCCGGAAGCGCCTGCGGCGCAGCGTCCTGGCCGCATCCTCCAGCGACAGGTCGCCGTCGAAGTCAGCGGCGTGCGGCAGCCGCAGCAGGTTGCGCGGGGCCGCGGGCGGTCGGCGGCGGATCTCCTTGAGGTGCTGGAGCGCGCGCGGGAACACGCATCCCGCGAGCGAGATGAACAGCAGCAGGTAGACCGCCGCGTACCAGGGCGAGGTGAAGACGTCGAACAGCCAGAAGCGGTCGAGCCACTTCGCCTCGGTCGGGCTGTCGGTGAAGTACTGCGCCACCCTGGCGGGGTCCACGGAGCGCTGCGGGTAGAGCGAGCCGGGCACCGAGCCGAGCGCGAGCAGGAACAGCAGGATCAGGGCGGTGCGCATCGAGGTGAGGGTGCGCCAGGTCCAGCGCGTCCAGCCGACCAGGCCGAGGCCGACCGGCCGCTCGGGCTCGCGCGGGGCGGTGCCCATGGCCGCGGAGGCGGCCGAGACAGCGGTGTCCTGTGCCTGACTGTCCTGTGCCTGACTGTCCTGTGCCTGACTGTCCTGTGCCTGACCGTCCCTGGCCTGACCGTCCTGTTGCCAGCCGTCCTGTGGCTTGGCGGTCGTGCCGTGCGGTGTGCCGGTGTCCTGGGTCGGGCTCATCAGATCACCGGCTCGAATCCGCCCACCCAGCCCTGGATGCCGGCGATGATGCCGCCCCACCAGCCGGTCACCAGCAGCAGGCCCACCGCGACCAGCATGGCGCCTCCGATTCGGGTGACCAGGACCGTGTGACGGCGCACGGCCCGGAAGGCGGTGAGCGCCCTGCGGTAGGCCAGCCCGGCGAGCACGAACGGCACGCCGAGCCCCAGGGCGTACGCGAAGGCGAGCACGGCGCCGCGCGCGGCACTCCCCTGGTTGACCGAGAGCGTGAGGACGACGGCGAGGGTGGGCCCGATGCAGGGCGTCCAGCCGAGCCCGAACACGACCCCGAGCAGCGGGGCCCCGGCGAGACCGGCGGTGGGCAGCCGATGGATGCGCACGTCGCGCTGGAGGCCGGGGACCAGCCCCAGGAATCCCAGCCCGAGCACGATGGTCACGACGCCGAGCACGCGGGTGATCACGTCGGCGTTCCCGAGCAGGACGCCGCCGAGCCCGCCGAAGAGAGCGCCGCCGAGCACGAACACCGCGGCGAAGCCGAGCACGAACAGCGCGCTGCCGAGGACCATCCGCCCCCGCCTGGGGTCGGCGCTCATGCCGGTCACGTACGACAGGTAGCCGGGCACGAGCGGCAGCACGCACGGCGAGGCGAACGAGACCACCCCGGCGGCCAGGGCGATCGGCAGCGCCAGGACCAGGGAGCCGCTCGCGAGGGTGCTGCCGAGGTCACTCATCGCTGACCTTGGTCACCGCGTTGAGGAGGTCGTCGTACTTCACCGCGCCGAGCGCGCGGGCGGCGATGCGCCCCTGACCGTCGATGATCAGCGTGGACGGGATGGCCGCCGGCGGCACCGTGGGCTGGAACTTGAGCAGCACCTTGCCGCTCTGGTCGAACAGGCTCGGGTAACCCGGCTTGACGGTCCTGTCGTACGCCTGGGCCGACGCCTGGAGGTCCTTGAAGTTGACCCCGAGGAACTCCACGCCCTTCGGCTTCGTCTTGGCGGCGACGTCCTTGAGCACGGGGGCCTCGGCGCGGCAGGGGGCGCACCAGGACGCCCAGAAGTTCAGCACGTAGACCTTGCCGGGGGCCATCTGGGTCGTCCCGCCGTCGAGCGTCGCGCCGCCGATCTCGGGGGCCTTGTGGCGTTGCGCCGCGTCGAAGAACTCGACGCGGCCGTCTCCCGCGACGAACCGGGTGTCGCCGGAGCGGGGCTGGGACGTCTGGCCGCCCGCGCAGCCGGCGACGGCTGTCACGGCCAGAGCGGCGATGACGGTCAGGCTCTTGGCGGACACGGGAGGAGGATCTCCTTGCACTACGACCGGTAGAGCTGTAAGCCTACCGACGCCGGGGAGCGCACCGCCCGGCGGGTCACGCTCCGGGCAGCGACCTGCCGCTTCCCTCGTCCTCGGGCTCGCGCCCCGCGATGTCGGCGAGCGGCACGTCGGCCCGTTCGAACAGCGCGGCGTCCCCCTGCGGCTGGGCCGAGGTCTCACGCAGCAGCATCCCGGCGGGCTCGCTGTAGCCGACGCTGATCAGCCGGCCGCCCTCGAAGGTGAAGCTGGTGAGACTGGCCAGCGCGCACTGGCGGCGGCGCGGATCGTGCCACAGCCGGCGGCCCTCGGCGGCGAGTCTGGTGATCCAGATCGGCAGCTGATGGCTGACCAGCAGCGCCTCGTGCCCCCTGACCTGGCGCCTCGCGTCGTCGATGACCGACTTCATGCGGATCACGATGTCGGTGTACGGCTCGCCCCAGGACGGGCGGAACGGGTTCCTGAAGTGCCGGTAGGCCCGCGGGTCGCGGAACACGCCGCCGCCCCCGGTCACCCGCAGCCCCTCGAAGACGTTCCCGGCCTCGATGAGCCGCTCGTCGAGCCGGACCTCCAGCCCGAGCGCCTCCGCCGACGGCGCGGCGGTCTCCTGGGCGCGCTCCATCGGGGAGCTCCACAGGGCCACGATGTCCCGGCCGGCGACGGCCTTGGCGACCGTGGCGGCCATCCGGTGCCCCGTCTCGGACAGGTGATAGCCGGGCATCCTGCCGTACAGGACGCCGGACGGATTGTGCACCTCCCCGTGACGCAGGAGGTGGACGATGGTCATTTCTGTCATGACCTCGACAGCCTACCCGGCCCGCCGGTCACAGCAGGTGGAGGCCGGAGCCGACGGAGCGCAGCGCGTCGACCGCGGCGCGGATCGCCGGGCGCCGGGCGGCGTCGGCTCGCCAGATGGCGTAGATCCGGCGGACCGGCGGCGAATCCAGGGTCAGCGCCTCGACGCCCGGGGGCAGCGGCCCCCTGCCGAGCCGGGGGATCAGCGCGTAGCCGTGTCCGGCGGCCACCAGGGCGAGCTGGGTCGGGTACTCGTCGGCCATGCACACGATCCGCGGCTCCCGCTCCTGCGAGCGGAAGAGGAACACCAGGAAGTCGTGGCAGACGGTGCCCGGCGTCGAGCTGATCCAGGGGTCGTCGGCGAGGTCGGCCAGGCGCACTCCCCGCCGCCCCGCCAGGGGGTTCCCCGCCGCCACCACGACGTCGGCGACGTCGTCGAGCAGGGTGACGCGCTCCAGTCCGTCGGGCATCGCCATGGGGCGGTTGAGCCAGTCCTGGACCACACCGAGGTCGATCTCCCCCCGGGCCACCTCGCGGATCTGCCGCTCCGGCTCTCGTTCGTAGAGCAGCAGGTCCAGGTCGGGGTGCTGCCGCTTCAGGACGGACAGCGCCTGCGGGAGAACGCCCCGCGCGGCGGTCGGGAACGCCGCCACGGTGAGCCGGCCCACCACCGCCCCCCGCAGGGCCTCGAAGTCGGCCTCGGCGGTCTGCACGAGCGCGATGATGCGCCCGGCGTGCTCCGCGAGCAGACCCGCCGCGTCCGTCAGGCGTACGCCGCGCCCGTTGCGCTCCACCAGGACCGTCCCGGTCTCCCGTTCCAGCTTCGCGAGCTGCTGGGAGACGGCGGACGGCGTCACCATCAGAGCCTCGGCCGCCGCGCCCACCGACCCGTGGACGGCCACCGCGTGCAGGGCCTTCAGCCGGTTCAGATCCAACATCTAAGCGAGTCTAAACAATAGACCTAAGAAAATCTCGCTTGTCCTCAATAGTTAAGCAGTGCGAATCTGTTGTCATACCGATCGACAAAGGATTCTTCAGCAGACCGGTGCGTCGCGGGGCTCGCCGTTCCTTGCCCGCGGGTCCCCCGGAGATCCCGGGTGACGGTCACACCGATCCCCCAAGCGAAGGAGTGGACGCGTGCGTCCTCGTCATCTCGCCCTGGCCGTCGCGCTGGCGGCCGTGTGGGGCGTCAACTTCGTGGTCATGCAGGCGGGCCTGCGGCACTATCCGCCCCTGATGTTCGCCGCACTCCGATTCCTGCTGGCCGCCGTCCCCGCCGTGCTGTTCGTCGGAGGGCCCCGCGTCCCGTGGCGCTGGGTGTTCGCCGCCGGGGCCAGCCTGGGGGTCACCCAGTACGGCCTGCTCCTGATCGGCATGCGGGCGGGCATGCCGGCCGGGCTGACCTCGCTCGTGCTCCAGGTGCAGGCGGTCTTCACCGCGATCTTCGCGGCGGCGCTGCTCGGCGAGCGCACCAGCCGGCGGCGCCTGGCCGGAATGGCGGTCGCGTTCTGCGGCCTCGGCCTGATCGCCGCCGGAGTGGTGGCGAGATCCGGAGCGATCCCCTTCACGGCGTTCGCGCTGTGCGTGGGCGCGGCCGCCGGATGGGGGCTCGGCAACGTGTCCACCCGGAAGGCCGCGCCACCCGACCCGCTCCGATTCATGGTGTGGGTGAGCGCGGTGTCGTCGGTCCCCCTGCTGCTGCTCGCCCTCGCCCTCGAAGGGCCGTCGTCGCTGACCGTCTTCACGTTCGAGGGCACGGGTGCGGTCCTGTTCGCGGCCTACCTGTCCACGCTCGGCGGGTTCGGCGTCTGGGGGTTCCTGCTGAGCCGCTACGACGCCTCGGTCGTCGCGCCGTACTCGCTGCTCGTGCCGGTCTTCGGGCTGGGGTCCGCCGCCCTGGCCACCGGAGAGACGATCTCCGCGACGACCCTCGTGGCGGGCGCCCTCATCGTCGCCGGACTGCTGTACGCGAACACCCGCCCCCGCCGTGCGACCTCCGGCTCCCGCCCCACCCCACGCCTGGACGACCTGACGCCGCCGGCGATCGACGTCCCGAGCGGTCGCGCCCGCTGACCGGTTCCCCGCGCCGGACCAAGCGGGAGACAACGGACGCGACATACGGAGATGATTGGAATGACCACGAAGCGTGACGGGGACGATGCTACGGTAAGTGACGTGAGCAGCGCCCTCGAGTACTGGCCCGCCCCGCGCCTCAGAGGGCCTGGGCCGCGGCCTTGGCGGCGGCGGGGAGGGCCTCCGCGACGCGGGTGAGCGCCTCGTCGTCGTGGGCCGCGGAGACGAACCACGCCTCGTACGCCGAGGGCGGCAGGTAGACGCCCTGGTCGAGCATGCTGTGGAAGAACGCCCGGTAGGCCTCGGCGTTCTGCGTCCTCGCCGTGTCGAAGTCGGTGACCGGCCGGTCCGTGAAGAAGATCGAGAACAGGTTGCCGGCCCGCTGGAGCCGGTGCGGCACCCCGGCGGCGGCCAGCGCGTCGGAGGCGGCCCGGCCGATCACCAAGGCCGACGCGTCGAGCCGGTCGTAGACGTCGTCGTCGCAGGCCCTCAGCGTGGCCAGCCCGGCCGCGCAGGCGAGCGGGTTACCCGACAGCGTCCCGGCCTGGTAGACGGGCCCCTCGGGGGCGAGCAGGGCCATGACGTCGGCCCGGCCGCCGAACGCCGCGGCGGGCAGGCCGCCACCCATGACCTTGCCGAAGGTCATGAGGTCGGCCTCGACGGGCTCCAGGCCGTACCAGCCGGCGGCGGAGACCCGGAAGCCGGTCAGCACCTCGTCCACGATCAGGAGCGCGCCGTGCTCGGCGCACAGCTCGCGCAGGCGCCGGTTGAAGCCCTCGGCGGGCGGCACGACCCCCATGTTGGCCGGGCAGGCCTCGGTGATGACGCAGGCGATCTCGAACTGCCGGAACGCCTCCTCGACCGCCTCCATCGCGTTGTACGGCAGCACGATCGTGTCGGCGGCGGAGGCCCCGGTGACGCCCGGGGTGTCGGGCAGGCCGAAGGTGACGACGCCGGAGCCGGCCGAGGCGAGGAGGGCGTCGACGTGGCCGTGGTAGCAGCCGGCGAACTTCACGACCTTCGAACGGCCGGTGAAGCCCCGGGCGAGCCGCACGGCGGACATCGTGGCCTCGGTGCCGGAGCTGACCAGGCGAACCTTCTCGACCGGCCCCACCCGGGAGACGATCTCCTCGGCGAGCCGGACCTCCCCCTCGGTCGCGGTGCCGAACGACAGGCCCCGGGCCAGCGCCTCCTCGACCGCGGACACGACGGCGGGGTGCCGGTGGCCGAGGATCATCGGGCCCCACGAGCAGACGAGGTCGACGTAGCGGTTGCCGTCCACGTCCGTGATGTACGGGCCCTCTCCCGCGGCCATGAACCTGGGGGTGCCGCCCACGGCGCCGAAGGCGCGTACCGGAGAGTTGACGCCGCCCGGCACGATCTGCCGGGCGCGGGCGAACAGGTCCTCGGAGGTCTGCGTTCGAGTCACGTCCCCAACATTAGGGGCCGCCGGCGGCGGCCTCCTATTCGCAGTAGTCGGCCAGGAGGTCGAGCACGCGCAGCGGATCGGGCAGCGGACGGCCGTCCGGCGGCCTGATCCACGAGGCGACCACGCCCTCGCGCAGCGTGGAGGGCGGGGCGAGCACGTAGCTGTCCCGGCAGTGCCACCGCAGGCCCGGCGTCTCCGCGATCGTCTCCGGACCGGCGTCGAGGTGGCAGGACCACCACTCGTCCTCGTCCTCGGGGGCGCCGCGGGTGGCGACAAAGAAGAGGGCCCGGTCGCCGTTCTCGGCGACCGGGCCCGTTTCGAAACCGGCGGAGTCCATGGCGGCGAGCGCCGGGATCCCCGCGGTGGCGGGTACGTCGAACACGTCGAAAACCCTGCCGGTGGGCAGAATCACATTCGCCTCGGGTTCCTGCTGCCACCAGCGGGTCAGCTGGGCCGAGTCCGTCGTCGCCTGCATCTGCCAGGCGGGCGACAGCGGATGCGTCCCCGGGTCGGGACAGCCCACCCGGTCGCAGGAACAGGCCCTGCCCCCTTCGGCCAGCGGATGGGCGCCCATGGCGCTCGCCCAGCCCAGCCTGGCGTATTCCAGCACCGCGGACACCTTCCCCGGCACCCGGTGCGCACGCCGTTTCGTGCGGCGAGCCAGCGGCACCCCCACCATGGCGCTCCTCCCCACAAGCCACTCGGCCCGCGGCCGGACCGGACCGGCCTTGGCGGCCGGGCCTCGCCCGGCGGCCGCGGAGCCATGCTCCTCATTCCTGGGTCCAGGGCCGCGGCACGGAACCGTGAGGACCTGGATGACCTGTCAGGATAGTCGGCCGCGGAAGGTACGCGCCCGGCAGGGCGGATCGGAGCGCCGGAACGCCGTCAGGAAAGGCGCCGTGCGACCTCGGTGGCCCAGTAGGTGAGGATCAGGTCGGCCCCGGCCCGGCGGATCGCGATCAGCGACTCCATGATGGCCCGATCCCGGTCGATCCATCCGTTGGCGGCCGCCGCCTCGATCATCGCGTACTCGCCGCTGACCTGGTACGCCGCCACCGGCACCTCGACCAGGTCGCGTACCTGGCGCAGGATGTCCAGATACGCCAGGGCCGGCTTGACCATCACAGCGTCGGCGCCCTCGGCGAGGTCGAGCCGCACCTCGCGCAGGGCCTCGCCGACCGGACCGGCCGGGTCCTGCTGGTAGGCGCTGCGGTCGCCGAACTGCGGGGCGCATTCGGCGGCGTCCCGGAACGGCCCGTAGAACGCCGAGGCGTACTTCGCGGAGTAGGCGAGGATCGGGATCTCGGCGAAGCCGTTCGCGTCGAGCGCCTCCCTGATCGCGCCGACCTGGCCGTCCATCATGCCGCTCGGCGCGATGACTTGCGATCCGGCCTCCGCCTGGGCCACCGCGGCCGAGGCGTAGCGTTCGAGGGTCGCGTCGTTGTCGACCTCGCCGCTCTCGGTGAGCAGGCCGCAGTGCCCGTGATCGGTGTACTCGTCCAGGCAGGTGTCCGTCATCACGACCAGCGAGTCGCCGATGTCGGAGACGAGATCCCGCAGGGCCACCTGGACGATCCCCTCGGGGTCGTCGGCCGCCGAGCCGCGGGCGTCCTTCTGCTCGGGCACGCCGAAGAGGATGATCCCGCCGACACCCGCCTCGGCCGCCTCGTGCGCCGCCTTGCGGAGGGATTCGCGGGTGTGCTGCACCACGCCGGGCATCGACCCGACGGGCTGCGGCCCGGCGATGCCCTCCTTCACGAACATCGGGAGGATCAGCTCGGCCGGGTGGAGGCGGGTGCCCGCCACCAGGCGGCGCAGCCCCGCCGTACGGCGCAGCCGCCGGGGCCGCGCCGCCGGGAACGGGGCGGTCTCGGTTACGGGCCTGATGTCACGAGGAGACGCGGTCACTGTGGTTTCTCCGCTCGTACGGGTCACTTCACCCGGCGGCGGGCGCCACGCCGCATCTGGGACGGCCGGCGCGGCACCTCCCCCGCCGAGATGGCGGCGTGCCGCATCTTGGCCCCGTAGTCGGCCAGGGCCGCGGCCAGGGCGGTGGCGGACGGCTTGTCCGCCATCACGTCGACCCGCAGGCCGAACTCCTCGGCGGTCTTGGCCGTCTGCGGGCCGATGACGGCGATCACGGTCACGTTGTGGGGCTTGCCGGCGATGCCGACGAGGTTGCGGACCGTGGACGACGAGGTGAAGAGCACGGCGTCGAAGCCGCCGCCCTTGATCGCCTCGCGGATCGGGGCGGGCGGGGGCGCCGCCCGCACCGTCCGGTACGCGGTCACGTCGTCGCACTCCCAGCCCAGCTCGGTGAGACCCGCGACGAGCGTCTCGGTCGCGATGTCGGCCCTCGGCAGGAGCACCCGGTTGATCGGGTCCAGCATCGAGTCGTACGGCGGCCACTCGGCCAGCAGCCCTTCGGACGACTGCTCGCCCGTCGGCATGAGATCGGGCTTCACGCCGAACTCCACCAGCGCGCGGGCTGTGGCCTCGCCGACGGCGGCGACCTTGAGCCCGGCGAAGGCCCTGGCGTCCAGGCCGTACTCCTCGAACTTCTCCCGTACGGCCTTGACCGCGTTGGCGCTGGTGAAGGCGACCCACTCGTACCGGCCGGTGACCAGGCCCTTGATCGCCCGGTCCATCTGCTGCGGCGTGCGCGGCGGCTCGACCGAGATCGTGGGCACCTCCTCGGGCACCGCGCCGTACGAGCGTAGCTGCTCCGACAGGTTCTTGGACTGCTCCTTGGTGCGCGGCACGAGCACCCGCCAGCCGAACAGCGACTTGGTCTCGAACCACGACAGCCGGTCGCGCATGCCCACGGCCTCGCCGACCACGATCAGCGCCGGCTCGGCCATGCCCGCGTGCTTCAGGTCGGGGCCGAGACGCCCGAGCGTCGACACGACGGTGTACTGCTCGGTGGTGGTGCCGTCGCTGGTCACGGCCACGGGCGTGGTGTCCGGCTTCCCGCCGGTGACCAGCGCCTTGCTGATCGGCACGGCTTCGGCGACGCCGTTGTAGATCACCAGCGTGCCGTCGCAGGAGGCGTGCTTCGACCAGTCGTCGACCTGTGCGGCGTCCACGATCCTGAACTCGGGCACCGACACCGCCGGCGGAATGCCCGCGTAGGTCAGCACGGCCGTCGCGGGCGGCACGCCGGGGACGATCTCGAAGTCGACGTCGGCCTTGCCGCAGGCCGCGACCTCGTCGGTGACCGAGGAGAAGAAGGACGGGTCGCCCGGGCACAGCCGCACCACGGTGCGCCCCGACTTGGCCTCCTGGATGGTGCGCAGCGAGACCGAGTTCTCCGCCGCGTCGGGACCGATGTCGACGACCTCGACGCCCTCACGGCAGTGGCGCAGCAGCGGATCGTGCGCCACGCGGTCGAGGACGACGACGTCTGCCCTGCTCAGCAGGTCGGCACCGCGCAACGTGAGCAGGTTCTCGTCGCCGGGCCCCGCGCCGACGAAGGCGACGAACCCGGACGGGGCCTGTGGGTTGTGATTCGCGGAGCTCAATGGGCCTGCTCCCCCATCAATGTGCCGGCCCCTTCGGCGATCATGGCGGCGGCCAGCTCACGGCCGAGGTCCATGGCCGCCGGAGTGGGTCCGGAGGTGGACGTGCGCACCGACCGGAGTCCGTCGACGGCGACGACGGCAGCGGTCAGACTGAGAATGTGCCCGTCACCGGAGGCGAAAGCACCTACCGGGGCCGCGCAACCGGCCTCTAGGGCGGCGAGCACCGAGCGTTCGGCGGTGACGGCGGCCCGCGTTTCCGGGTCGTCGAGCACACCGAGCAGCTCGATGAGGTCGTGACGGTCGGCCCGGCACTCGACGGCGAGCGCGCCCTGCCCGGGAGCGGGCAGCATCTCGTCGATCTCGAACACCTGCGAGATCTCCGCCTCTCTGCCGATCCGACCGAGCCCGGCGGCGGCCAGGACCACCGCGTCAAGCTCGCCTGAGGTTACCTTGCCGATCCGGGTGTCCGCGTTTCCCCTGATCGCGACGTATTCGAGATCAGGCCGCAGCATCCGGAGCTGGGCGACCCGGCGGGGGGAGCCGGTGCCGACCCGGGCGCCGGGCGCGAGGTCGCTGAACTTGGCGGTGCCGACGAGCGCGTCGCGGGGATCGTCGCGCGGCGGGATGGCCGCGATCACCACCTGCTCGTCCTGCCGGGTCGGCAGGTCCTTGAGCGAGTGGACGGCGAAGTCGATCTCGCCCCCGATCAGCCGGGAGCGCAGCTCGTTGACGAATACTCCGGTGCCGCCGAGCTGCGTGAGGTGGGCGCGGGAGACGTCGCCGAGCGTGGTCACGCCGGCCAGGCGGACCCGGTGCCCGGTCAGGGCGGTGAGCCGGTCGGCCACCGCCTGCGACTGGGTGGTCGCCATCAGGCTCTTACGGGTGCCGAGCAGCAGGGGGTCGTTCACCGCTCCACCCCCTTCCGGCCGGCCGTCCCCTTGCCGGTCCCGTCGTCGGGGCCGTCGATCAGGGAGACCGCGTCGGGCGCCTTGGGATCGAGGCCGAACAGCTCGCGGAGCGCCTCGGCGTACTGGTCGCCTCCCGGGGCGGCGGCCAGCCGCTTCACCCGTACGGTCGGCTCGTGCAGCAGCTTGTCGACGACGCGCCGGACGGTCTGGGTGACCTCGTCACGCGCCCGGCCGTCGAGCTCGGGGAGCCGGGACAGCAGCCGGCCCATCTCCGCCTCGACCACGTCGGCGGCCTTGCTGCGCAGCGCGATCACGGTCGGCGTCACCACGGCGGCCCGCTCGGTCTCCAGGTGTGCCGAGACCTCCTCCGCCACGATGGTCTTGACCTGCTCGATCGCGTCGGCCCTGCCGCCGTCCTCGACGTCGGCCCCCAGGCCCGCCTGCTGCATGGACTCCAGGTCGACCAGCGTGACGCCCGGCAGGAGCCGGACGCCGGGGTCGACGTCGTGGGGCAGCGCGAGATCGAGCAGGAAGAGCGGGGAGGTGCGTCCCCGGACGGCGGTCTCGACCATGTCGACGGTGATCGAACGCGACCCGGAGCCGATGCAGGAGACGACCAGGTCGGCCTCCGCCAGCTCGGCGGGGACGTCGGCCAGGGCGACGGCCCGGCCGCCGACCGACTCGGCCAGCCGTACGGCGCGGCTGCGGGTGCGGTTGGCGATGACGATGTCGGTGACGCCCGCGCGGGACAGGGTCGCGGCGGACAGCGAGCTCATCGAGCCCGCGCCCACGACCAGGGCCCGCCTGCCGCCGATCGGGCCGAGCATCCGCTCGGCGAGCGTGAGCCCCACTCCGACGAGCGACGCTCCCGCCCGGTCGATGCCCGTGTCGGCGTGCGCCCGCTTGCCCACCCGCAGCGCCTGCTGGGCGAGCTCGTTGAGCGCGGTCCCCGCGGTGCCCTCGCGCTGGGCCAGCCGCAGGGCGGTGCGGATCTGCCCGAGGATCTGGCCCTCGCCCACCACCATCGAGTCGAGACCGCAGGCCACCGTGAAGAGGTGCTGGACGGCCCGCTCCTCGTAGTGCACGTACAGGTGCTTGGCGAGCTGCTCCTGGGGGAGACCCGAGTGGTCGCTGAGCAGGCCGGTGACCGCGGTCAGGCCGCCGTGGAAGCGGTCGACGTCCGCGTACACCTCGACGCGGTTGCAGGTGGAGACGACGAGCGACTCCGCGACGTTCTCGTCCCTGTGCAGGCTGTGCAGCAGTTTGACGAGCGCGTCACCGCTCACCGTCACGCGTTCGAGCAGCGAGACCGGTGTGGTCCGGTGACTGAGGCCGACGACGAGGATGCTCATGAGCGCGCTCCGAACGATGGCTCACTCACATGACCACCCCGTCCGGCCACTCCTCGGACATGATTGGCCCTCCATTGGCCTTGCGCTGCTCGTGGAACGCAAGTATCTGAAGTTCGATTGATAAATCGACTTTACGGACATCAACGCCGTCCGGAACAGTCAGGACAACCGGGGCAAAGTTCAAAATACTGGTGACGCCCGCCGCTGTGACGCGGTCGCAGACCTGCTGCGCCGCGCTCGCCGGTGTGGCAATCACCACAATCGAGACCCCTCGCTTCTTGATCACGGCTTCCAGCTCGTCGGTGTGCTCCACCACCAGGCCGGAGATGCGGTCGCCCACCACGCGGGGATCGGCGTCGAGCAGGCCCGCGATGCGGAACCCCCTGGACACGAACCCGCCGTAGTTGGCGAGGGCTCGCCCGAGATTACCGACCCCCACGATGGCGACAGCCCAATCCTGGGTGAGACCTAGCTCACGGGAGATCTGGTAAATCAGGTACTGCACGTCGTACCCTACGCCGCGGGTGCCGTACGAGCCGAGGTGCGAGAGATCCTTGCGGAGCTTCGCCGAGTTCACCCCCGCGGCGAGCGCGAGGTCCTCCGAGCTCACGGTCGGCGTGCCCCGTTCGGCCAGCCCGTTGAGGGCACGCAGATACAGCGGCAGCCGCGCCACGGTGGCGTCGGGAATGCCACGATCGCGTGCCTGCGGGATACGGCGGCTCACTGCCCAGGGCTCCAGGGGAACGGACGGCCGGTGCGCCCCCGGCCGCACGAGCGGATGCGACGGATAACAACAGGTTAGTAGCTTTGTGAAGCGATGCACAAAGTCGGCGTGTCTTCACTGTCCCAGGATCGGCGCAAGGTCGCCAATCGGGGTCCCGGGACCCGCATAAGCTGGGTGGCATGCCTCCTCATGATCACCGCATCACGCTGCTCGGCAAACCGGGCTGTCACCTCTGCGATGACGCCCGGGCCGTGGTGTCCCGCGTGGCCGGTGAGCTGGGCGTGCAGTGGGAGGAGCGGGACATCACCGCCACGCCCGAGGATCAGGCCGAGTACGGCGAGATGATCCCGGTCGTCCTGATCGACGGGGTCCAGCACGACTACTGGCGGGTCAACGAGACCCGGCTGCGCGAGGCACTCGCGCGCTAAAAGTTCGCCGTGGGCAGCGGCACGACCTTCGCGGCGCTGACGGTGAGCTCGATCACGTTGGCGGCCAGCACGTAGGCCACGCGCTCCGTCGTGAAGCGCTCCATGTGGGGCTGCCGCTGGTGCTCGGCGTAGCCGACCTCGTCCCGGTAGAGCTCGTAGACGATGCGCTGCAGCGGGGCCGACTTCACTCCGTGGCAGATGAACACCAGGGTGTCCGGCTCGGTGCGCTGCACGGCCGCGATCGTCTCCTCGGCCAGCTTGTCGAACGCGTCGCCGGTGCCGTCCAGGAGGGTGAAGACGGTGAGCAGGCCGTAGATGGCCGGAGACGGCTTGACGGAGCCCGCGCCCGGCTTGGCGCCCTGCTTCGCGCCGCCGCCCCGGTTGAAGCCCACGCCGAAGCTCGCCGCGAGTTCCTCGGGCGACGGCATGGCGGGCGGGGGCACCTCGGCGCCGGGGTAGACCGCGCCCGTCGCCGGCATGCCCTTGTCCGCGTGGGGCGGCACGCCCGCCGGCATGCCGTAGTCGGAGGGACGGGCCTGGGGGTAGGAGTCCGCGGCCATGAGCTGG
This sequence comes from Microbispora oryzae, assembly GCF_017896165.1. Lineage (GTDB taxonomy): Bacteria > Actinomycetota > Actinomycetes > Streptosporangiales > Streptosporangiaceae > Microbispora > Microbispora oryzae. Next base: position 91,623 of record NZ_JAFCNB010000018.1, on the reverse strand, counting down.
CCCGTGGCCGGGCCGCCGAAGTCGTCCTCCGGGCGGGCCTGGGCGTAGGAGTCGTCCCTGGGGCGCATGCGTGCCGCGTAGTCGACCTCCCCCTGCTCGCCCGCCCGGTACTCCGCGACCAGGTCGCCCAGACCGGAACGGCGTGAGGACGCCGGGGCCGCGGGCATCGGGGAGGCCGACGCCACGGGGACGTCGGGCCGGTCGGCGCCGCGCCGCGCGCCGCTCCGTTCCCGGCCCTGCCGCCATTCCGCGTTTCCGGGGTCCCCGGCGGCACCGGCGACACGGGCGTCACGCGCGTTACGCGGGTCCCGGCCGTGCCTGGCGTCGTCCTCGTCGTCTTCGTCGTCCTCGTCGTCGTAGGGCGCGAGCGGCCGGACCACCACGTACCAGGCGCCGCCGGAGGCCGCGGCCATGAGCGCGACGATGACGATCCCCGGGAGCGACAGCTCCAGGGCTGCGCAGAGCGCCATGCCCGCCGGGGCGATCAGCACGGTCGCGTTCATGTTGTCGACGTCGTAGTCGTCCCCGTCCCGCCAGCTCAGCAGCGCGATGCAGAGCGCGAAGAGCAGCAGGAAGATCAGAACGAAGTGAGCGCCCCGCAGGAGATTCTCCGGCCAGAGGTCCCAGTGGCTGGGCCCGTCGGGAAGCTGCTTGCCGAAGCTGCCGCTGAGCGGGTCGAGCAGCATGATCACAGCGCCCACGACCGTCAGGGCGATCCCGAAGAGCCATCCGGCGAAGCGGGCCGACGCCTTCTCCGCCAGCAACTGCAGATTGCCGATCGTGAGCCAGAGCGGGGCGAGCAGAGACCCGGTGATCTGGTACGCCCGGAAGGTGGCGGACCCGAATCCGGCCAGGTGTCCGACGGCGACGGCGGCGAGGGACACGGCCAGCGCGCCCGTGGCGATGCTCCACGCGATCAACCAGCCCGAGGGCTCGTCACGGAGCCGCCCGACGAGCACGACGGTGGTGGCACCGGCGAGCAGGGCGCCGGCGAACGCGAGGATGGCGACTAGGACTTCCATGGTGGACCCCATGCTGCCGGACTTTGCCTTCCCGCGGGTAGCCGGTGCCCCCGAAGAGAACCTGACAGCCGCACGGACCCCATTACACACGTGTGACCTGGGCATCTGCTGGGAATCCAGCGGACCCGCCAGCAAAAGCGACGTTACCGGAAGTAATTACTACGCTCAGACGGATTGTGTTATCTCCCGTTGATTTCTAAAGTGTTCGAGCACCGACTCCCCTTCCCCCATGGGATACCGGATGCCGAACACGTGGCCGTTGGCAGGACTTTCCCCTCCTGCCGCCGGAGCAGCGCAGTCCGTGCGCTCCGCCGACCCCGCCGTACGTCGTGGCGATCACGACGGAGAGATGCAGTCCCTTGTGCTGCGCGCCAAGACGGGCGACAGCGAGGCCTTCGGGCTCCTTTACGACCACTACGTGGACCTGGTGTACCGCTACGTCTACTTCCGGGTCGGCGGCCACGCCCTGGCCGAGGACCTGACCAGCGAGACCTTCCTGCGCGCCCTGCGCGGCATCACCGACTTCACCTGGCAGGGCCGCGACTTCGGGGCCTGGCTGGTGACCATCGCCCGCAACCTCGTGACCGACCACTTCAAGTCCGGGCGCAACCGGCTTGAGGTGACCACCGCCGAGGTGCTCGACCGTCCCCTGGACGGCCCGAACATCCCCGAGAACGCGGTCGTCACCAACATGGTCAACGAGCACGTCATGCAGGCGATCAAGCAACTCGGCGCCGAGCAGCAGGAGTGCGTGATCCTGCGCTTCCTGCACGGCATGTCGCTGGCCGAGACCGCGATGATCATGGGGAAGAAGAGCGGAGCCATCAAGGCACTCCAGTTCCGGGCGATCAAAGCGCTGGCCCGGGCGCTTCCCCGGGATCTCGGCTGACCTCTGCCGTAACCATTCCGCCCCCATGTCGTTGGGCATGTCGCGGAGACGGATCGCCGATCCGGTCTCCGGTACATCGAGCGGGGGATGGCGAGAACACTGATGGGCTGGTGGCGACCCTCGCGCCGCGCGTACGGCGGACGGGCGGCACGCGTCGCGAACCGCGTCTCCCGGCACGTCACCGGGCTCCGCGTCCTGCTCGGCAGCGGCCCGACCCCCGAGTTCAGGGCCCGACTCCGCGAGGAACTGCTGCGCAACCACGCCGCCGAGCGCACGACCGCCGTCGAGCCTCCTCCGGCGTTCGACGAGGTGGCCGGCGCCCCAGGGGACGCGCCCGGCGGGCTCCACCGGCGTCGCCCGAGGCGCCGCCCGCTGATCGTGCGGCTCCGGCCGGTGCTGGTCTTCGCGGGCCTGATGGTTTTGATGTTCGCCACGGGGGTCCGGACGTACGATTCGGTGCCGGGCGAGCCGCTCTATCCGTTGAAGAGGGCCGCCGAGTCGACTGTGCTCTCCCTGGCCTACGACGACGAGGACCGGGCCCAGCGGGAGATGGCCGCGGCGCGGCTGCGGGCGGCCGAGACGGCCTCGCTCGTCGCCGCCAGGACACGCGACCGGCACCGCCTCATCACCCAGACGCTCGACGACATGGAGTCCACCACCAGGGCCGCGTTGAGCCGGGTGGCGCCGCGAGCCGAAGACCGGGGCGAGGTCCGCAGGTTCGCCCGGGAGCAGCACTCCCTCGTGGAGCCGCTGCTGCCGAAGCTCGACCGGGAGAACCGCGACAAGGCCAACAAATACCTCAGCTACATCGACACGATGACGGCGTCCTCCGGCCCGTCGGGCCCCTGACGGCCCCAGGGAAACTCGGGCCACAGGGGCCAGGCGCCGGCGGTCGCGCGGTGGACGTGGGCGGGCGGTTGACACGAGATCCGCCCGACGCGGGCTCCACTGGCGGGCAACGGGCGGCGGTTAAGCTGATGAGCCATGAGGCGGCTATTGCGACGGCGGATGGCGGCGGAGATCGCCGGCGAGGTGGCGGCCGCCGCGGCGGTCTCCGCCCCGGCCGTGGTCCCCGACCCCACGGCGGCGGCGTTCTTCGACGTCGACAACACGATGATGCGGGGCGCCTCCATCTACCACTTCGCCCGCGGGCTCGCCGCGCGCGGCCTGTTCACCACGCGGGACCTCACGAAGTTCGCCCTCGGCCAGGCGCTGTTCCGGGTCCGGGGCAGTGAGAACCCCGAGCACATCGCCAAGGCCAAGGAGATGGCCCTCGCGTTCGTCGCCGGGCTCAAGGTCGACGAGGTGGTGCGGCTCGGCGAGGAGATCTACGACGAGGTCATGGCCGACCGCGTATGGGCGGGCACCCGCGCCCTCGCCCAGGCCCACCTCGACGCCGGACAGCGCGTGTGGCTCGTCACCGCCACTCCGGTCGAGCTGGCCCGGGTGATCGCTCAGCGGCTCGGGCTGACCGGGGCGCTCGGCACCGTCGCCGAGACCGCGGACGGCGCCTACACGGGACGGCTGGTGGGCGATCTCCTGCACGGCCCGGCCAAGGCCGAGGCCGTGCGCGCGCTCGCCAGGCGTGAGGGGCTCGATCTGTCCCGCTGCTCGGCCTACAGCGACTCGGCCAACGACCTGCCGATGCTCTCCCTCGTCGGGAACCCGTACGCGATCAATCCCGACAGCGAGCTGCGCGAGTACGCCAGGGAACAGGACTGGCGGATCCACGACTTCCGCACCGGGCGCAAGGCCACCATGATCGGGCTGCCCATCGCGGCGACCGCCGGGGCCGTCGCCGGGGGCATCGCCGCCGGGATCGCGCTCCGCCGGCACTACCGGTCCGTACTCTGACGCGGATCAGTGTGAGGATCAGGGCCGGGATCAGCGCGCGAACGGGGGAAACGCGGGACCGCGGCGCTTCCGCAGGGCGTCGAGACGCTCCTGGACGGTCTCCCTGACCTGGTCGGTCAGCTCGAGGATCACCATGGGGTCGTCGGCCTCGTCGGGGCCGTACTCGTCGGTCCTGATCGGCTCGCCGAACTCGATCATCCACTTCGACGGCAGCGGCACGAGGCCGAGCGGGCCCAGCCAGGGGAAGAACGGGGTGATCGGTAGATACGGCAGGCCGAGGAGGCGGGCCAGCGCCCGGACGTCGCCGATCTTGGGGTAGATCTCCTCGGCCCCGACGATCGCACAGGGCACGATGGGCACCCCGGCGCGGATGGCGGACGCCGCGAAGCCGCCGCGGCCGAACCGCTGTAACCGGTACCGCTCGGAGAACGGCTTGCCCACGCCCTTGAAGCCCTCGGGGAAGACCCCCACGAGCTCGCCCTTGCGCAGCAGCCGGTCGGCGTCCTCCGGGCAGGCGAGCGTGTGACCGGACTTGCGGGCCAGATGGCCGAGCACGGGGAGCTGATAGACCAGATGCGCGCCCAGCAGGCGGATCGGCCGGTGCGCCTCGTCGTTCAGCGCCACCTGCAGCATGAGCGCGTCCATCGGCAGCGTGCCGGAGTGGTTGGCCACGACGAGCGCGCCCGAGTGGGCGGGGACGTTCTCCAGCCCGACGGTCGTGACCCGGAACCACTGCCGGTACAGCGGCCGGAGCAGCTCCAGCAGGACCGTGCCGTTGAGGTCGGGGTCGAAGCCGAACTCGTCGATCTCGTAATCCCCGGTGACACGGCGCCGCAGGAAGGCGAGCAGCGCGGCGAGCCGCTCGTCCGGAGTCGGCATCGTGCTCATCGTCGTGTCACCTTCGGTCCATCACGGGGGGTCGGCGCGGATCGGCCCGGAATCGGCGCAGGCTCAGCGCGGCCGGTGCGCGGTCACCAGGTCCGCCAGCCGGTCGAACGCGGCCGGCCACAGGCCGGAGGGGAGGCCGCGTGACCGGAGGAAGTCGTCGAACGCGGCCGCCGTGGAGTACGCGGGCCGCCACCCGAGCTCCGCGGCCAGCCGCCCGCTGTCCACGACTCTGCCGTGGATCAGCAGCGACAGCTGCTCCGGCGTGAAGTCCACCAGGCCGGCGCTCCTGGCGAGGCCGCCGAAGAGGCGGAACGCGGGAGCGGGCATGGGGACCGCCGGCCGGCCCGCGCGCCTGGCGCACTGGGACAGCAGCAGCACCCCTTCTCCGGCCACGTTGAAGACGCCGGGGTGATCGGCACGCGCCGTGCGGCACAGCGCCTCCACCGCGTCGTCCTCGTGGACGAACTGCAGCCGCGGGTCGAAGCCCAGCACTGTGGGCAGCACGTCCTGCGAGAAGTACCTGGTCAGCGGGGTGTCGACGCCCGGCCCCATGACCGGCGCGAACCTGAGGACCGTGGTCGCCACGTCGGCGCGGCGCCTGGCGAAGCCCCGGACGTACCCCTCGACCTCGAACGCGTCCTTCTCGTAGCCGGATTGCGCGCCGTCGGCCGGCGCGAGGTCCTCCGTGAACACGGCGGGAGCGTGCGGTGACGCGCCGTACACAGCCGTGGTCGAGCGCACCACCACCCTGCGCACCGAGGCGGACCGCTGGCACGCGGCCAGCAGTTGCATGGTGCCGAGGACGTTGTGCTCCTTCATGGCGGCGCGGCTGCGTACCGGTCCGCTGACCAGGTCGAGGTGCACAACGGTGTCGACGTCCGCCGACCCGATGATCCGGCCGACGTCCGGGCCGTTCAGGTCGGCACGGACGAACTCGGTACGACCGAGCGACGCGCCGTCGTCCCGGTGGAGGGATGGCGGCGCCGTGTCCACTCCGATGATCCGGCCGATCTCCGGGTCCGCCGCGAGCGCGTTCGCCACTCTGGCGCCGATATGACGGGAGACCCCGGTGACGAGAACGGTACGAGTCATCGTCGCCTCGCTGGGGGATCGCGTGCGCACGGTGGCCCGGCCCCGGGGGACCGGTGCGCGCGCCGTCTCGACTACTTCTTGTTACGCCGCTGGATGCGGGTCTTCTTCAGCAGCTTGCGGTGCTTCTTCTTCGCCATGCGCTTACGGCGCTTCTTGATCACAGAGCCCACGGGACCCCCAGGTGAAGGGATGGATGTCAAACCGGCGTGCGTGCGCACACCGGCTCAACAGCCTACCGGCGATCCGCGGTAGATCGCTCCTCCCGGGGGTCTCCGCACGGCCACACATCGGCCATGCCCCCGTCACGGCATGACCTCCGCTGCGGAGCCGCGTCATCCCGCTTCGATGAACGCGTCTCTCAGGTAGTCGTGCACCGCCTGCTCAGGCACTCTGAAGGATCGACCGACCCGGATGGCCGGTAACTCGCCCGAGTGCACGAGCCGGTACACCGTCATCTTGGACACCCGCATGACAGTGGCGACCTCGGCCACCGTCAGGAACTTCACCTCGCTGAGAGGTCTTTCGCCTGCACCCATCGGACGCCTCTTCCGCACGTGTTTCCGGGTTATCCCCACTGGTGCCATCGCTCACGCACGTGTACTGCTGTCAGCGTAAGTCCGGACTCCGAGGAGGCAAACCCCCCATTTCATCAGTCTTGGAGGTCGCATGCCGTCAAAATCCGAGAAATCGCTGGCAGCGGCCGGACCGTGCCCCTCGCCTCAATCTTGGAACGGACCAACTTCTCTCCCTTTAGAGTCGCCCAGGATCACGAAAAAGTTGGCAAACCGTCGGCAGGCCCCGGGAAAAGTAGGCGCGAAACAGGTGGTTTGGGAGGACCGGATCCGATCAGAGGCTCCGGTCAGAGGCTGCGGTCAGAGGCTGCGGTTGACACGGTCCAGCAGGTAGGCCGTGAGAGGCCCGTAGTAGCGCGGCAGCACATTGTCGTCGAGGGGCACGGTGACCGCGATCTTGCCCTCGGCCTCGCCCAGGAAGAGCGCCGGATCGTTGGAGTCGGCGAAGCCGACCGTCTCGATCCCGGCCTCCCCGGCGGCACCGGCCCAGCCGTGGTCGGCGATCACGAAGTCGGGGCGCTCCTCGGCGAGCATGGCCCGCATCGGGTCGGGGTCGTGACTGTGGACGAAGCTTCCTCTCTCCTCCAGCATCGCCACGCCGTTCAGGTAACGGACCCTCCGGCGCCGACCCGGCCAGCCCGTGTACGTCCAGCCCTCCGCGGGGGTCAGCAGCACGGCCCCCCGGTCGGCCGCGAACCGCGCCAGCGCCAGGTGGACGGCGAGCAGCCCGGTGGGGTGCCCGGTGGCGACGACGACGCGGGGCGCGGCCCGGCGCAGCACCTTGGCGATGCGGTCGCCCATCTCCTCGACGGCGTCGATCGTGCGCGCCGGGTCGATGACGTCCTGGCCCTCTTGGTGGTCCGGGTCGGCCGTCACGCCGGCCCGCCGCGCCATGAGGTCGAGGATGTCGTGGAACGTCCACTCGGCTTCGAAGGTCAGGCCGAACGTGTAGTGCGGGTCCCGGAGCGCGAGCGACCGGTAGTGGTCGAGGTTGTTCTCCCGGCTGGTCGCGACGTCGCCGGCGATGGCGGTTCTGACGAGGTGCTCGTGGAGCTCGGCGCGGGAAGGGGTCACGTGGTTGTCAGCGCTCCTCGGCTCTGTGTGATTCCGGCGGCCCCGGCGCGGGTCACGGCATCGGATCCAGGCCGTGGAGGGGGAACGCCGCGTTCCTGGTCGCCATGACGGCCCTGTCGACGGCGTCGGCTGGATCGTATCCCTCCGAGAAGTCGCGCCAGCGGGGCTCGCGGCCGTCGGTCATGGTCGCCGGCGGCACCTCCCCGGTCCGCCGGTCCACCAGCGTCCGCCAGGCCGCGGGCGTGGGCGTGGCCGGGTCGACCGGCGTGCCCGCAACCTCGGCCAGCAGGTGGGTCCACGCCCGCGGCACCACCTGGACCAGCTCGTAGCCGCCGCCGCCCACGGCGACCCACCGTCCGTCCGCCGCCTCGTGAGCGAGGCGGTGCAGCGCCGCGTAGGCGGTGCGCTGGCCGTCCACGCTGAGCATGAGGTGGGCCAGCGGGTCGAGCGCGTGGCTGTCGCAGCCCTGCTGGGTCACCAGCACCTCCGGCTGGAAGTGCCGGACCAGGGGCGGCACCACCGCGTGGAACGCCCGCAGCCAGCTCTCGTCTCCGCAGCCCGCGGGCAGGGCCACGTTCACCGCGGTGCCCTCTGCGCCCGTCTCGTGGGGGAACCCGGTGCCCGGGAAGAGCGTGCGGGGAGTCTCGTGCAGGCTGATCGTCAGCACCCGGGGATCGTCGTAGAACATCGTCTGGACGCCGTCGCCGTGATGCACGTCGATGTCCACGTACGCGACGCGGGTGGCGCCCTGCGACAGCAGCCACGCGATCGCCACACCGGGATCGTTGTAGACGCAGAAGCCGCTCGCGGCCCCCGGCATCGCGTGGTGGAGGCCGCCCGCGACGTTGACCGCGTGATCCGCCTCACCCGTCCACACGGCCCGGGCCGCGGCCAGCGTGGCCCCGGCGACCAGCGCGGACGCGTCGTGCACCCGGGCGAAGACCGGGTTGTCCTCGGTGCCGAGGCCGCGGCGCAGGTCGGGCCGGCCGGTCTTCTGGACCTCCTTGACGGACGCGATGTAGTCGCGGTCGTGGACGAGCGCCAGCTCGTCGTCGCCGGCGGGCAGGCAGCCGACGACTTCGACGCCGTCGAGCACGCCGAGCTCGCGCGCGAGCGCCATGGTGAGTTCGACGCGCACGGGTGCCAGCGGGTGACCGCGGCCGAAATCGTAGGAGATCAACCCGTCGTCCCAGACGACTCGCACCGCCCGACTCATGATTGCGACGCTATCGCACCCGCGCCCGGCCGCGTACGTCCCGGGTGGGGGCGGCTCAGTCGGCGCGCAGCGCGATCACCGGGTCGAGCCGGCCGGCCCGGCGGGCGGGGGCGACACCGAAGAAGACGCCCACCGCGGCCGACACGCCGAACGCGAGAGCGATCGACCACCACGTGATCGAGGCCGGCACCGGGGAGAGCGCCTGGATGAGCAGCGCCCCGCCGACGCCCAGCAGGATGCCCACGACCCCGCCGATCGTGGTCAGCAGCACCGCCTCGATGAGGAACTGGCCGAGGATGTCCCGCTGGCGCGCGCCGAGGGCCTTGCGCAGGCCGATCTCCCTGGTCCGCTCCCGCACGCCGACGAGCATGATGTTGGAGACTCCGACGCCGCCCACGAGCAGCGAGATGCCGGCGATCGCGGCGAGAACGCCGGTCAGCATGCTCAGGACGGTCCCGATCGTCCCGAGGAGCTGCGTCTGGGTGACGGCGGAGAACTGCTCGTCGGGGTAGCGGGCCCGCAGGGCGTCGACCACGCGGCGCTGCAGCGGCTCGATCTCGTCGGGCCCGGACGCCCCGATCGCGATGCCGTTGACCCTCGGCAGCCCGATCAGCCGCTGGGCGGTGGTCACCGGGACGTGGACCTCCTGGTCACGGGCTACCCCGAAGGTCGACCCGATGGTCTCGTAGACCCCGATGACCCGGAACCGCACGCCCGCGATCGTCACCTGGCGGCCGATCGGGTCGAGGTCGCCGAACAGCTTGCCCGCCACCTCCGCGCCGAGGATGGCCACCCGCCGCCGCGTGTCGACGTCCGTGGCGCTGAGGCCGCGGCCGCGCCGGAGCGGCCGGTCGAAGACGTTGGGCAGGTACTGGTCGGTCCCCGTCAGCGTGGCGAACACCTCGGTGCGCCCGACTCTGACCGGCTCCCCCGAGTTCACCGCTACCGTGACCTTGGACGGATCGCCGACCACGCGGCGGACGTACGCGACGTCGGACAGGTCGAGGCGGCTCTGCGTCGGCGCGGCCCCGAGGCCGACCTGGCCGGGCACCACCAGGATGATGTTGCTGCCGAGCCCCGCGATCTCCTTCTCCACCGCGTTCTTCGCCCCGGTGCCGATGGCGACCAGGATCACCACGGCCAGCACCCCGATGATCACGCCGAGCATGGTCAGCGCGCTGCGCAGCCGGTTGACCCGGAGCGCCTCCACCGCCATGACCAGCGCCTCGCCCGTTCTCATCGCGCCTCCCCGTCCGCCGCGGGCGCGCCCGTGTCCAGTTCGACGAGACCGTCACGCACGTGGATCTGGCGGCGGGCCCGTTCCGCGACCTCGCCGTCGTGGGTGACCAGCACGACGGCGACGCCGCGCTCGGCGTTGAGGTGTTCGAGGAGGCCCATGACCTCCTCGCCGTTGCGGGTGTCGAGGTTGCCGGTGGGCTCGTCGGCGAGCACCACCCGGGGATCGCCGACGAGGGCGCGCGCGATCGCGACCCGCTGCTGTTCGCCCCCGGACATCTGGGACGGCCGGTGACCCATCCGGTGACCGAGCCCGACGGCCTCCAGGGCGGCCCGCGCCCTGGCCCGGCGTTCCTGCCGCGACACCCCCCGGTAGACCAGCGGAAGCGCCACGTTGTCGAGCGCCGAGGTGCGGGCCAGCAGATGGAACGACTGGAACACGAAACCGATCGCCTCGTTGCGCAACTCGGCGAGCCGGGTGTCGTCGAGCGTGGCCACGTCGACGCCGCCGACCCGCAGGACACCGGAGGTCGGCCGGTCGAGGCAGCCGAGCAGGTGCATCAGCGTCGACTTGCCCGAACCCGACGGCCCCACGACGGCGACGAACTCCCCCTGCCCGATCGTCAGCGTCACGCCCCGCAGCGCCTCCACCGAGACGCCGTCGAGCTGGTAGGAGCGCCGCAGGTCCACCGCCTCGAAGGCGCTCGTCGCGCCGTCGTCCGGCATGGCGGTCACGGGAACGGTCATGTGAGCGGCTGGCCGGGACGGACCGTGTCGGCGCCCTTCACGACCACGCGCTCGCCCGGCGACACGCCGCTGAGGATCTCGACCGCCGCGTCGCCCTGGGCGCCCAGCCTGACCACCCGCCGTTCCGCCACGCCGCCGCGGGACGCCCAGACGATCGTGTCCTTCCCGCTGGTCACGATGGCCGACGCCGGTACGGCCACGGCGTCCGTGGCCTGCCGTACGGCGAGACGGACCACCGCGCTCATGCCCGGTTTCGGAGCCGGGGCGGCGCCGCCTCCGTCGTAGGCGCCGGGCCCCAGAGTCAGCCGCACCGGGTAGCTGACACCCCCGGTGGCCCCCTCCTTGGGCGTGACCCCCACGCCCGTCACCGAGGCGGTGTACGTCGCCCCGGTCACGGCGTCGAACTCGGCCTCCGCCCGCGTGCCCCTGCGGACGAGCAGCACGTCGGTCTCGTCGACGTCGGCGGAGAGCGTCAGCCTGGAGACGTCGGTCACGGTGGCGATGGGGTCGCCCGCCGCCACCGGGACGCCCGTGGCGATCACGCCGCCGGAACGTCCGGCGGGCACGGCCACCGACGGCGCGGCCTGCTCGGCGACGCCGGCGGGAAGCCCGCCGAGGAGCGCCCCGAGCCCCGCCGCGCCGGACCCGGAGGACGACGCCCCGCCGAGGGTGATCACCCCGCCGAACGGCGCCTTCACCACGAGGGCGTCGACCGTGCGCTCGGCGGCCCGCACGGCGGCTGTGGTCTGCGCCATCGAGGCCGCCCGCAGGGACGACATGGACGCGCCCAGCCCGCTGAGCCCGGCGCCCACCTGACCGCTGACCTGCGCGAGCACCTGCTCGACTGAGCGGCTGAGCCCGTCCACCACCCGCGTGAGCGCGCGCCGCTGGGCCCGCTGCTGAGCCTGCGCGGTGTCGATGGCCGCCAGCAGCCGCGCCCGGGCCTTCGCGTCCCCGACCGACCTGGCCGCCTTCCTGGCCTCGGCGAAGTAGCGCGCGACCGTCGCGTCGAGCGATCCGGGAACCCGCACCCGGGGCAGGCGCACCGCGACCGCGCCGCCGCCTCCCATCGAGACCGGGCGCGACGCCTGTCTGTCGGCCTTCCGGGCCGCCGTCAGCTGCTCCTTCGCCTGCGGCGAGCTGATCCTGGCGATCGTCTGGCCTTTCCTGACCGTCTCGCCGTCCTGGACGTACAGCTTGGCGACGGTGCCGGACGCCGGGGCCGTGAGCGTGGCGACGGCCCGTGCGCCGACCGTGGCGGGGGCTTCGACGACCTCGCTCACCGTGGTCCGGGTGACGGCCCCGAGGACCACCGAGGGCGGCTCCGGCGAGGAACAGCCGGCGGCCAGGACGACGACGAGAAGCGGGAGGATCCCGCGCCGATACGTCACGGGCCAATGGTAAAGCGGAGGTAATCCGCCCCCTTTTCCGGCGTACGCGCTTGCCCCGAGTACGCGCTTACGCGCGGCCGGGCGTCAGCCGGAGGCGAGCTGGCGGCTGCGGTCGCGGGCCGCCTCGATCGCGTCGAGGAACGCCGCCCGCACCCGGTGCCGTTCGAGCTCGGCGATGGCCGAGATCGTCGTGCCGCCCGGCGAGGTCACGGCCTCCCGCAGGATCACGGGGTGCTCGCCGGAGTCCCGCAGCATGATCGCCGCGCCGACGATCGACTGGGTCACCATGTCGAGCGCCGCGGCACGCGGCATGCCGAGCAGGATGCCCGCGTCCACCATGGCCTCGACCAGGTAGAAGAAGTACGCCGGGCCGCTGCCCGACAGGGCGGTCGCCGCGTCCTGCTGGGACTCCGGGATACGCAGCACCTTGCCGACCGGGCTGAGCAGCTCCTCGGTGCGCTTGAGGTGCTCCTCAGAGGCGTGCGCCCCGCCGGAGATCACGCTCATGGCCTCGTCGACCAGCACCGGCGTGTTCGACATGACGCGGACGACCGGAACGCCCTCGCCCAGCCGGGACTCCACGAAGGCGGTCGTGATGCCCGCGGCGACGGAGATGACCAGGACCCCGGCGGGGACGTGCGGCGCGACCTCCGCCAGCAGCGCGCCCATGTCCTGCGGCTTGACGGCCAGGATCAGGGTGTCGGCCGCCTTCGCGGCCTCGGCGTTGCCACCGACCCGCACGCCGTACTGCCGCCGCAGGGCCTCGGCCCGCTCGGGCCGCCGGGCGGTCGCCATGATCTCGTCCGGCCGCAGCCCGGCGCGGACCAGCCCGGACAGCAGGGCCTCGCCCATCTTGCCGGTTCCGAGTATCGCAATCATTCCCGCACCTCATCGCCGCGGCTCTGCAAGGATCTTTGTCGCAGCTTACCGAGGGTTTCCGGGCGCGACGTCCGGCGTCACGCGAGGAGAACGGCCTCGACGACCGCGGGTCCTAACGACATGTGCACTTCAATGTTGCGGTTTCGCAACCAACTACGGAAGTCCGTCGCCTTATGCGTCCTTTATCCGCATGATCTCCGGTTGGGCCATAAGTCGGTTCCAACGGAGGAGCCGCAGGCGTCGAAGGGGTACAGGTGAAGAAGATCCTCACAGCGCTGGCCACCGCCGGCCTGGGGCTGAGTGGAGTGCTGGTCGCGGGACCCGCGTCGGCCAGCGCTCAGCACGCCCCCGAGTACACTCCGCCCGCTCCCCAGTGGGCACAGTGTGAAGGGCTGCCGACGGGCATCGACTGCGCGATGGTCGAGGTCCCCCTCGACTACGGCAGGCCGAAGGGCCAGAAGATCAAGATCGCGGTCTCCCGCAAGAAGGCCACCGACACCGCCCACTACCAGGGCGCCCTCCTGTTCAACCCGGGCGGACCCGGCGGCAGCGGCCTCGCATATCCCGCGGTCATGGAGTCGCGGCTCGGCACGGCCCTGGCCGCGCAGTACGACCTCATCGGCTTCGACCCGCGCGGCGTCGGGTCGAGCGAGCCCGCCCTCAGCTGCGACGCCCACTTCTTCGACCCCGTCCGGCCGGACTACAACCCGTCCAACCTGGCGGAGGAGCTCTCCTGGGTGAAGCGGTCGAAGGGGTACGCCGACGCCTGCCGCCGGACCTACGGCGACCTGCTCAACCACATGACCACGGTCGACGCGGCCACCGACATGGACCAGATCCGCAAGGCCCTCGGCCAGCAGCAGATCAGCTACGTCGGCTACTCCTACGGCACCTACCTCGGCGCCACCTACGCGACACTGTTCCCGAACCAGGTCCGCCGCCTGGTGCTGGACAGCATCGTCAACCCCGACCGCGTGTGGTACGACGCCAACATCGACCAGAACCACGCCTTCGAGGGCCGCGCCAAGGACTTCTTCGCCTGGATCGCCAAGTACGACTCGACGTACCACCTCGGCACCGCCGACGCCGTCGTCGAGAAGGCGTACTACGCGGCCCGCGCCAAGCTGAAGGCGACCCCGGCCGAGGGCCGGGTCGGCCCGGACGAGCTCGACGACACCTACCTGGCGGGCGGCTACCTCAAGAGCCGCTGGCCGCTGCTCGCCAACGCGCTGTCGAAGTACGTCACCGCCTCCGACGCCTCGGCCCTGCTCGACGCGTACGCCACCTACGGCGACAGCAGCGGCGACGACAACGGCTTCGCCGTCTACGCGGCCGTCGAGTGCTCGGACGTCAACTGGCCGAGCAACTGGACCACGTGGCACCGCGACATGTGGCAGTCGTACCGGACCGCTCCCTTCCTGACCTGGGGCAACACCTGGTACAACGCGCAGTGCGCCTTCTGGCCGACCCGAGGCGGCCACGCGCCCCGCATCAACGGCAACAAGATCAAGAACGCGCTGTTCTTCCAGGACACCAAGGACGGCGCCACGCCGTACGAGGGCGGTGTCGTGATGCACAGCCGCTTCCCCAACTCCCGGCTCGTGGTCATGGACGGCGGCGGCAACCACGGTCTGACCGGCCGGGGCAACGCCTGCATCGACGACATCTGGAAGGCCTACCTGACGGACGGCACGCTGCCCGCCGGCAAGCCCGGCCCCGACGTCCACTGCGCGCCGTTCGCGGACCCGGTGCCGCCGGCCGCCGCCTCGGCCCTCACGAAGTCGGCGACCCCGCAGGCCGACGACTGGGTGCCGGGCGAGCGCTGAGCCCGCGCCGGTCCCACCGGCCCGCCTGACGGGCCGTAGCTCGACCGCCCGCCATCGGCGGGCCGAGACCAGGGAGCCCCTGATCCACCCGGATCAGGGGCTCCCCCCGTTTCCGTCCCCGGACGGCGAGCGCGCCGGCGCGGCCCCGCCACTCGACCGGGGGCTCACGGGGTGCGGCGGCGCAGGGTGGCGGCGCCCAGGACGAGCGCGAGCAGCACGCACCCCGCGACCACCAGGATGTCCCGCCAGAACTCGCCGCCGAGATCGTCGCCCATGGCCGCGTCCTTCATCGCCTCGATCGCGTACGACATCGGCAGCACGTCGGAGATCCACTCCAGCAGCGCCGCCATCTGGGCGCGCGGCACCAGGATGCCCCCGAGGAGGATCTGGGGGATCATCACGACCGGCATCAGCTGCACGGCCTGGAACTCGGTACGCGCGAACGCGCTGCACAGCAGGCCCAGCGAGGTGCCCAGCAGGGCGTTGAGCACCGCCACGAGCACCAGCGGCCACAGCGAGCCGGGCAGGTCGAGACCGAGCCACGTCAGCGACACCGTCAGGGCCAGCGCCACCTGCGCGCACGCCATCAGGCCGAAGGCCAGGCCGTACCCGACGAGCAGGTCGAGCTTGCCCAGCGGCATCGCCATCAGCCGTTCCAGCGTGCCGGAGGTCCGCTCGCGCAGGGTCGCGATCGAGGTGACGAGGAACATCACCAGGAAGGGGAAGACGCACAGCAGGACCGGCGCCCACTGGGCGAACGACCGCTCGTCGTCCATCACGTAGTAGAGCAGGATCATCACCAGCGTGGGCACCAGCGTCATCAGGGCGACGGTGCGGTGATCGTGCCGGAGCTGGGTCAGGATGCGCCGCGCGGTCGCGAGGGTGATCGAGGGGTTCACGCCGCCGTCGTCTCCTCGATGAGGCGCAGGAAGGCCTCCTCCAGGTCGGTCGTACCGGTGTGCTCGCGCAGGCTCGCGGGGGTGCCGTCGGCCAGGATCGCGCCCTGGCGGAGCACGAGGAGCCGGTCGCAGCGGGCGGCCTCGTCCATGACGTGGCTGGAGACGAGGAGCGTGACGCCCCTGGCCGCGAGTCCGTGGAAGAGCAGCCACAGCTCCTGGCGCAGGACGGGGTCGAGCCCGACCGTCGGCTCGTCCAGGATGATCAGCTCGGGGCGGCCGAGCAGGGCCACGGCCAGGCTGGCGCGGGTGAGCTGACCGCCCGAAAGCGTGCCGCCGAGCTGGCCGGCCGCCTCGGCGAGCCCCACCTCCTCAAGGACCCGGTCGGCGTCGTCGCGCGGGGCGCCCAGGACGGACGCGAAGTAGCGCAGGTTCTCCCGGACCGACAGGTCCCGGTAGACCGCAGGACTCTGCGTGGAGTAGCCGATCAGCCGGCGCAGCGCGGGGCTGCCCGCCGGCTCGCCGAGGACGCTCACCTCGCCCCCGGCGACGACCTGCACGCCGACGATGGAGCGGATCAACGTGGTCTTCCCGCACCCGCTCGGGCCCAGCAGGCCCGTCACCTGCCCTCGGGGCACCTCGAACGTGAGCCCGTGCAGCACCTCGACGCCGCCTCGGGACACCCGCAGATCTCGTACCGAGACCGCGGGCTCGCTTAAATTCATCATGTGATGAATTTAAGGTCAGTGGCGATGGCCGTCAACGGGGAAATCCGGGAATCCGGGGCACCTGACACAGCGGGTGAACTCACCTGACAACATCGGCTTGAACCCCGGGGGGCGGCCGGCCGTTAACGGGGTATGCGGAAAATCTGGCTCGCGGCCCTCCTGACCCTCGCGGTCGCCTGCGGAGAGACACCCTCCGACACGACCGCCTCCGCCCCATCCGCCCCGCCCACGCACACGCCCGCCCCACCCCCCGCCTCGACCACGCCCGGCGCGCCCGGACCCGCGTCCGCGCCGGCGCCCGCGCCGAGCCTGGTGACCCCCGCGGGGCACACGGTGCGGACGCGGAAGGTGAGATGGCTCGACGCCACCCCTTCCGCGGACGGCCGGTCACTGGAGATCGTCTGGTGGTCGGGAGTCGAGCCGTGCAACGTGCTCGACCGGGTCGAGGTCGCCGAGACCCCGAAGACGGTGACCGTCACCCTCTACGAGGGAACGGATCCCCGCTCGCCCGACGTCGCCTGCATCGATATCGCCCTCAAGAAGCGGACGGCCGTCGCCCTCAAGGCCCCGCTCGACGGACGGAAGGTCGTGGACGGCGCGGCGGGATGACCCGATTCGGGGAATGCCGCCACGCGCCTCGGGGTTGAGCCCCGTAGACTCAACTCGATTGACAACCCACCGGGAGTCGGGCGAGTATGAGTCCACCCGACTCAACTTTGACTACAAGGACGTACTCATGGCACGTGCGGTAGGTATCGACCTTGGGACGACCAACTCCGTCGTCTCGATCCTCGAGGGCGGCGAGCCCACCGTCATCGCGAACGCGCAGGGCTCGCGGACCACTCCGTCCGTGGTCGCCTTCGCGAAGAACGGCGAGGTCCTTGTCGGAGAGGTCGCCAAGCGTCAGGCGGTGACCAACGTCGACCGGACCATCCGCTCGGTCAAGCGCCAGATGGGCACGAACTGGACCGTCGAGATCGACGGGAAGAAGTTCACTCCCCAGCAGATCAGCGCGTTCGTCCTGCAGAAGCTCAAGCAGGACGCGGAGGCATACCTGGGCGAGAAGATCGCCGACGCGGTGATCACCGTTCCCGCGTACTTCAACGACGCGCAGCGGCAGGCCACCAAGGAGGCCGGCCAGATCGCGGGCCTCAACGTGCTGCGGATCATCAACGAGCCCACCTCCGCGGCCCTGGCGTACGGCCTCGACAAGGAGAAGGACCAGACCATCCTGGTCTTCGACCTCGGCGGCGGCACCTTCGACGTGTCCCTGCTCGACGTCGGCCAGGAGGACGGCCACGGCTTCGTCGAGGTCAAGGCGACCAGCGGTGACAACCACCTGGGCGGCGACGACTGGGACCAGCGGATCGTCGACGAGCTCGTGACCCGTTTCAAGAACGCGCACGGCGTCGACCTGTCCAAGGACAAGATGGCCCTCCAGCGACTGCGCGAGGCGGCGGAGAAGGCCAAGATCGAGCTGTCCAGCCAGACAGAGACCACGATCAACCTGCCTTACATCACCGCCTCCTCCGAGGGCCCGCTGCACCTGGAGGAGAAGCTCACCCGGGCCGAGTTCCAGCGGATCACGGCCGACCTGCTCGAGCGCTGCAAGGGCCCGTTCCACCAGGTCATCAAGGACGCCGGGATCAAGGTCTCGGACATCGCCCACGTGGTGCTGGTCGGCGGCTCGACCCGCATGCCCGCGGTGTCCGACCTGGTCAAGGAGCTGACCGGCGGCAAGGAGCCCAACAAGGGCGTGAACCCGGACGAGGTCGTCGCCATCGGCGCCGCTCTCCAGGCCGGCGTCCTCAAGGGTGAGGTCAAGGACGTCCTGCTGCTCGACGTCACCCCGCTGAGCCTCGGCATCGAGACCAAGGGCGGGATCTTCACGAAGATCATCGAGCGCAACACGACGATCCCGACCAAGCGCTCGGAGGTCTTCACCACGGCCGAGGACAACCAGCCGTCGGTGCAGATCCAGGTCTACCAGGGCGAGCGCGAGATCGCCGCGTACAACAAGAAGCTGGCGACCTTCGAGCTGACCGGCATCGCCCCGGCGCCGCGCGGCATCCCGCAGATCGAGGTCACCTTCGACATCGACGCGAACGGCATCGTGAACGTCTCGGCGAAGGACCTCGGCACGGGCAAGGAGCAGTCGATGACGATCACCGGCGGCTCGGCCCTGGGCAAGGACGACATCGAGCGCATGATGCGCGAGGCGGAGTCCTACGCCGAGGACGACAAGAAGCGCCGCGAGGAGGCCGAGGTCCGCAACAACGCGGACGCGCTGGCCTACCAGACCGAGAAGTTCCTCGGCGAGAACGACGAGAAGATCCCGGCCGACATCAAGACCGAGGTCACCGACGCGCTGTCCGCTCTGAAGAAGGAGCTTGAGGGCACCGACACGGCCGCCATCCGCACCGCCGCCGAGACTCTCGCGACGGTCAGCCAGAAGATGGGGTCCGCGATCTACGCTCAGTCCCAGGGCGCGGGCGCCGACGGCGCCGCGCAGGGCGCCGGTGCCGAGCAGGGCAAGGCGGATGACGACGTGGTCGAGGCCGAGATCATCGATGACGAGCCGAAGCAGGAGGGCGGCACCAAGTGAGCCCGCGTGAGAACGGCTCCGCGGAGGAGCCGGTGATCCGCGACAACCGCAAGATCGACCCGGAGACCGGGCGGGCCCGCGAGGGCGCCGGGGAGCAGGCGGCCCCCGCCTCCTCCGACCAGGGCCCGGCCGGTGCCCCCGCCGGGCAGGCTCCGGCGGCGGCTCCGGCCGACGCCTCGGACCTCCTCGCGGAGCGGACCGCCGACCTGCAACGACTGCAGGCGGAGTTCAGCAACTACCGCAAGCGGGTCGAGCGCGACCGGATCACCGTGAGAGAGCAGGCCGTGGCCAGCGTGCTCAACGAGCTCCTGCCGGTGCTCGACGACATCGGCCGCGCCCGTGACCACGGCGAGCTCACCGGCGGCTTCGCCAAGGTGAGCGAGTCGCTGGAGGCGGCCGTCGGCAAGCTCGGCCTGTCGACGTACGGCGTGAAGGGCGACCCGTTCGACCCCACCGTCCACGAGGCTCTGCTGCACAGCTACTCGGCGGAGGTCACCGAGCCCACGTGCGTCGAGATCCTCCAGCCCGGTTACCGCATGGGCGACAGGATCCTGCGCCCCGCCCGTGTCGCCGTCGCCGAGCCAGGCGAGGTGGCGGCCGACGAGGGCGCGGCGGAGGCCGGTGACGCGGACGGCTCCGGCGCCTCCGCGGTGTAGGTCGTGTGCCTGACATCCGAAGGTCTCTCCCGATCAGGAAAGATCGGGAGAGACGGCCACTGACTCCCCTTGAGTTTCGAAGGAAGCGATAGATGAGCACCAAGGACTACTTGGAAAAGGACTACTACGCCGTCCTTGGTGTGCCCAAGACCGCGACCGCCGAGGAGATCAAGAAGGCCTACCGCAAGCTGGCCCGGCAGTATCACCCGGACGCCAACCCGGGCAACTCGGAGACCGAGGAGAAGTTCAAGAGCGTCTCCGAGGCCTACGACGTGCTGTCGGACACCAAGCGCCGCAAGGAGTACGACGAGGCCCGCACCCTGTTCGGCTCCGGGATGGGCGGTTACACCGGGGCGGGCGCGCCCCGGGGCGGTTTCAACTTCGACTTCGGCGATCTCTTCTCCGGGAGCTCGGGCGGCGGCGACCGGATCGGCGACCTGTTCGGCGGGCTGTTCAACCGGGGGGGCGGGACGCGCACCACGACCACCAGCAGGCCGAGGCGTGGCCAGGACATCGAGTCCGAGGTGACGCTCGGCTTCGGCGAGGCGGTCGACGGCACCACCGTGTCACTCAGGCTGACGAGCTCGTCGGCCTGCCCGGCGTGCTCCGGCACCGGCGCGAAGGCGGGCACCACTCCGCGGGTCTGCCCGACGTGCGACGGCACCGGGGCGGCCAGCCGCAACCTCGGCAACTTCGCGTTCTCCGAGCCGTGCCGCGACTGCCGCGGCCGCGGACTGATCGTGGACGACCCGTGCCCGGTGTGCGAGGGCAGCGGCCGGGGCAAGAGCACCCGGACCATCCAGGCCCGCATCCCGGCCGGGGTGGGAGACGGTCAGCGCATCCGGATCAAGGCCAAGGGCGCGCCGGGCGAGAACGGCGGCCCGGCCGGCGACCTCTACGTGCTGGTCCACGTGAAGCCCCACCCGGTGTTCGGACGCAGCGGGGAGAACCTGACGGTCACCGTGCCCGTCACGTTCCCCGAGGCCGCCCTGGGCGCGGAGATCAAGGTGCCCACGCTCAAGGGCATGCCGGTGACGCTGCGCATTCCCGAGGGCACTCCGAACGGCCGCACGTTCCGCGTGCGGGGCCGCGGCGCCGCACGCAAGGACGGCACCAAGGGCGACCTGCTCGTGACCGTCCAGGTCACGGTGCCGCAGAACCTCGACGACAAGGCCCGGTCCGCCCTGGAGGAGTTCAAGAACGCCACCGAGGGCCCGGACCTCCGCGAAGAGCTGATCAAGCAGGCCAGAAGCGAGTGAGCCGATGGATGCGAAATTCTTCGACATTTCCGATGACACACCCGTCTACGTGATCTCGGTGGCCGCCCAGCTCTCCGGGCTCCATCCGCAGACGCTCCGCCAGTACGACCGGCTCGGCCTCGTGAGCCCCGGCCGTACGGCGGGCCGCGGGCGGCTCTACTCCACCAGGGACATCGTGCTGCTGCGCGAGGTCCAGCGCCTCTCCCAGGAACACGGCATCAACCTCGCGGGGATCAAACGCATCCTTGAGCTCGAGACCGAGAACATACGGCTGCGCGAAGAGGTCGCCCAGCTGCGGGGCGAGGTCACGATGATCCGTGCGCTGATCCGCTACGAACTGCCACCGGCCTGAGGCTGCGAAGCGAGGCATCACACATATGGACTACAAACTCACGCAGAAGAGCCAGGAGGCTCTGTCTGGGGCCGTACGGCGGGCGGCGGCCGAAGGGAACCCGGAGGTGTCGCCCGCCCACCTGCTCTCCACCCTGCTCGCGCAGACGGGCGGCGTCGCCGTTCCCCTGCTCGAAGCAGTCGGAGCCGACTGGAAGCGGCTGCGCACCCAGGTCGAGGAGCAACTCGACCGGCTGCCGAAGGCGCAGGGCTCCACCGTCAGCGCGCCGTCGAGCTCCCGCCAGTTGCTCACTGTCCTCAACACGGCGGCGCAGCGGGCCAGGCAGCTGGAGGACGAGTACGTCTCCACTGAGCACCTGCTGGTCGGCCTCGCGGCCGACGGCGGTCAGGTGGCCGAGCTGCTCAAGGCCGAGGGCGCCACGCCGAACGCCCTGCTCGACGCCTTCGAGAAGGTCCGCGGGCACGGCCGCGTCACCAGCGAGACGCCCGAGGACACCTATCAGGCGCTGGAGAAGTACGGCGTCGACCTCACCGAGCGCGCGCGGTCCGGCAAGCTCGACCCGGTGATCGGCCGGGACGGCGAGATCCGGCGTGTGGTCCAGGTCCTGTCGCGCCGGACCAAGAACAACCCGGTGCTGATCGGCGAGCCCGGTGTCGGCAAGACCGCCGTCGTGGAGGGGCTGGCTCAGCGCATCGTGGCCGGTGACGTTCCGGAGAGCCTGCGCAACAAGCGACTGGTCGCGCTCGACCTCGGCGCGATGGTCGCGGGCGCGAAGTATCGCGGCGAGTTCGAGGAACGGCTCAAGGCCGTGCTCAACGAGATCAAGAAGAGCGACGGCCAGATCATCACCTTCATCGACGAGCTGCACACGATGGTCGGGGCGGGCGCCGCCGAGGGCGCGATGGACGCCGGCAACATGCTGAAGCCGATGCTGGCCCGAGGCGAGCTGCGGATGATCGGCGCGACCACGCTGGACGAGTACCGCGAGCGCATCGAGAAGGACCCCGCCCTGGAGCGACGGTTCCAGCAGGTCTACGTCGGTGAGCCGACGGTCGAGGACACCATCGCGATCCTGCGCGGCCTGAAGGGCCGATATGAGGCGCACCACCAGGTGCAGATCTCCGACAGCGCCCTGGTGGCGGCGGCGACGCTGTCCGACCGGTACATCACCGCGAGGTTCCTCCCCGACAAGGCCATCGACCTGGTCGACGAGTCGATGTCCCGGCTCCGCATGGAGATCGACTCCCGCCCCGTGGAGATCGACCAGCTCCAGCGCAGCGTCGACCGCCTGAAGATGGAGGAGCTGGCGCTCGCCAAGGAGACCGACGAGGCGAGCCGCCAGCGCCTGGCGAAGCTCCGCGAGGAGCTGGCCAACCGGCAGGAGGAGCTGGGCTCGCTCGTCGGCCGCTGGGAGCGGGAGAAGGCCGGGCTCAACCGGGTCGGGGAGCTGAAGAAGCAGCTCGACGCGGCTCGCGGCGCGGCCGAGCGGGCCCAGCGCGACGGCGACTTCGAGTCGGCCTCCCGGCTGATGTACGGCGACGTGCCCCGGCTGGAGAAGGAGCTGGCCGAGGCCACCCGCGCGGCCGAGAACGCCGAGGCCGAGGAGCCCATGGTCAAGGAGGAGGTCGGCCCCGACGACATCGCCGAGGTCATCTCGTCCTGGACCGGCATCCCGGCCGGGCGGCTGCTGGAGGGTGAGACCGCCAAGCTGCTCCGCATGGAAGACGATCTGGGCAGGCGCCTGATCGGCCAGAAGGACGCCGTCCAGGCCGTCTCCGACGCCGTACGGCGGGCCCGGGCCGGCGTCTCCGACCCCGACCGGCCGACCGGCTCGTTCCTCTTCCTCGGCCCCACCGGCGTTGGCAAGACCGAGCTGGCCAAGGCGCTGGCGGAGTTCCTGTTCGACGACGAGCGGGCGATGACCCGCATCGACATGAGCGAGTACGGCGAGAAGCACAGCGTCGCGCGGCTCGTCGGCGCCCCTCCCGGCTACGTCGGCTACGAGGAGGGCGGCCAGCTCACCGAGGCCGTCCGCCGCAGGCCGTACACCGTGGTGCTCCTCGACGAGATCGAGAAGGCCCATCCCGAGGTCTTCGACATCCTGCTCCAGGTGCTCGACGACGGCCGGCTGACCGACGGTCAGGGTCGTACGGTCGACTTCCGCAACACGATCCTGATCCTCACCTCCAACATCGGCTCGCAGTTCCTCGTCGACCCGACGCTGGAAAACGGAGCCAAGCGGGAGGCGGTGCTGAACGCGGTGCGCGGCTCGTTCAAGCCGGAGTTCCTCAACCGGCTCGACGACATCATCGTGTTCGACGCACTGGGCACCGAGGAGCTCTCGCAGATCGTCGACCTGCAGGTGGCGAGGCTCGCCGCCCGGCTCGCGGACCGCAGGCTGACGATGACCGTGACGCCCGCCGCCCGCGACTGGCTGGCCCTGACCGGCTACGACCCGCTGTACGGCGCCCGGCCCCTGCGCCGGCTGATCCAGACGGCGATCGGAGACAAGCTGGCCAAGGAACTGCTGTCCGGGACCATCCGCGACGGCGACGAGGTAATCGTCGACTTTGCCGAACCCGAGGACACGCTGAGCATCCGGGCCGCTCGGTAAGGTCTTCCCCACCATTGGGGCAAGCCGACCCCGCCGTTTCCCCTGGCTGGCTACGTTCGGCCTTCGTCGGACTACCGTACGCAGTCAGGGGGACGTGCATGTCCAGGACATCGCGAAGTATTCGAGGGCGGTGCGTGGCGCTGGCGGCCGTGACCGCCGGCGTCAGCTGGTTCACCGGCGGTCAGGCCATGGCGGAGAACGGCGCGACCACCGTGGGCGCGTGCGAGCCGCAGGGCCGGACCCCGGTTCCCGCGGGGCTGCCCGCCCTGGCCCCGGCGGCGGGCGTGCTCAGCGTCGCCGACGCCGCCGGGGCCGCGGCCGGGCAGGGACGGCCGGGGCTGCCCGGCCGGGCGGTCGCCGCCCCCGCCACGGCGGTGCCGGGCGGGCTGCCGGGCACCCCGAGGGCCCTGCCCACGGGACTTCCCGCGCCGAGGATCCTGCCCGCCGCTCTCCCGGAGGCGCCCAAGACCCTGCCCGCCGGTCTCCCCGCGGCGCCCAGGACCGTGCCCGCGGGCCTGCCGTCCGCGGCCAAGGCCGTTCCCGGCGGTCTCCCCTCCGCCGCCAAGGCCGTCCCGGCCGGCCTCCCCGCGGCTCCGAAGGCCGCCGTACCGGCCGTCGGCCCGAGGACGCTCCCCGCGTCGAACGCCCTTCCCGCGGCCACCAGGGACGTGGCCGGCCATGTGCCCGCCGCTCCCCGCACGATCTTCCCGGCGTCGAGGATGCCGCTCCTGGCCGTCGCCCCGTCCCGGCCCTCCGTCGCCAACACGGTCTGCATACCGACCGGGACCGGCACGGCGGCCGCGCCTCTCGCGGCGCCGCTCGCCGCACCGCTCGCCGCACCCATCGGCAGCCGGGCGGAGGAGTCCCGCTCCGGGAAGCGGGTGCACCCGATCGGTGAGGCCCTCCACAAGCGGCACCGGCATCCGAAGCCCGAGACCCGGCAGGACGAGGCCAGCCAGCACGCCAGCCAGCACGACACGGGCCGGCACGGGGCCAAGCGGAACGACAGCGCACGGAACGACAGCGCACGGAACGACAGCGCACGGGCCGGCGCTGCCGGCCAGGCGGTGAGCGACCCGGCCGGGGCGACCTCGATGGGCGCCGGGCAGGTCACCGAGCACCGCGGAACTCAGCGCGGAACCCAGCGCGGAACCCAGCGCGGAACGCAACACGGCGCCCACCGCGGACACCGTGACCAGGCGGACACGCGGGCGGCGGCGGGCCAGGGGCAGTCGCGGAACCAGGGCCAGGCTGCCGACACACGCCGGTCACGGACCGAGGAGTCGCAGACCGATCGATCACAGGCCGCAGGGTCGCAGGCCGGCCAGACGCCGTCTGACCAGGCACAGGCTGACCAGGCACAGGCTGGCCAGGCGCGGGCGGCCAAGCACCGGCGGCACCGTCACCACCGGCAGGGCGACGCCGCCGCTTCGGCGGCCCAGCCCGGAACGATGAGGGCGGGTGCGCGGCCGGAACGCGCGGGACGCGTCTACCCGAAGGCGTCCGCCCACTCCCAGGACGGGGACATCACCACGCCTGTGCTGGCGAAGGCGGCGAGCACCAAGGCGGTCACCGAGCTCGCGAACGCGACCGGGAAGAAACTCCTGCCATAGCACGACGACGGCCCGGCCACCCGCACCACGCGGCGCACCGGGCCGATCGAACGCCACGTCCCGGAGCGCGCGGCCGAGCGCCGAGCCCGGGATCGACAGAAGGGGCCGTGTCTCACGGCCCCTTTCTCATGCGCCTCTCATGCACCTTCTCACGCGTCCCTCATGCGCCTTCTCACGCGCCCCCATGCCCGGCGGACGGCGGAGTCTCAGCGCGACGCGTCGAGCAGGCCGTCGAGATCGTCCTCGGGCAGCCCGAGGTCGAGGCGGATGCGGTAGCGGATGCGCAGCAGCGAGTCGCGGACGGCCGAGCCCGGCGGGCACGCCCGCACACCCTCGGTGGCCCACTCATGCGCGCCGTCCAGGTCGCCGTACGCCGCGAGGGTCTCGGCGACGGTGAGAGCGGTCGCCGGATTCCACCGATCCGCCCTGATGGCGGCGATGACTTCCCGCGCCTCGTCGGGCCGGTCCAGTTCGAACAAGGTGTCCGCGATGCCCGACCGCGGGTCGACCGGCACCTCGCCGCCGTCGTCGATCGCGCTCTGGAACCGGTCCAGCGCCGTCGCCGGCTGGCCGGCCTGACGCCACTCCTCCGCCGCCAGCACGAAGATCGCCGAACGGGACATCTCCCCGGACTCATATGCCTGTGCGAGCGCGTCGAGCCGGCGGGCGAGCGCGCCGTGATCGTCGTGCAGCAGGGCCTGTTCAAGCAGTCGGTCTAGCTGCTCATTTGTCACATGTGACACAGAGCCGAGGCTACCGACGTCCCACTGTTTTCGCAGGACAACCCACGGCATTCTCGACGCCACAATTAGTACACGATTGGCTACTAAACGCTTTTAACCACTTCTAAGCGGGCATATCGCGCATCGCCGGTGCACGTCCAGCTCGGCGGAGGAGCGATACACATGTCCAAGCGAGTCATCCTGACTCTCGCTTCCGCAACGGTCCTGGCCGCCGTGGTCCCAGGCATCGCCGGCTACGCCAGCGCCCAGTTCGAGGCGCTCGACCAAGCTCGCAGGGAGCTCGCCCGCCTCCAGGCGCAGCTGCAGATGATGGAGCTCACCGTCGAACCCGCCGCCGCCGTACGATGCGGTTCCGGCCGGGCGGGCGGACGGACGGTCACCCGGGCCCCCGAGGACGACGAACGTCAGCTGACACCACCGCCGCGCACCCACAACAGGCCCTGGCACAACGACGGCAACGACAGCTCGGTGCGGATGATGGAACCGACCCTCTTCTCCTCGATCGTCGTGCCCGCCGCCGGCCCCGAGCCGGTGCGCGCACGACATCACCATCACTGAGCCGGCGGCACGCCCTCGGCCCGGAGCTGCCGGGACAGATAGCCGCGGATGAGCTGCTTCGCCTCCGCCACGATCTCGGGCGCTCCCTCCCGGTCATCCCGGAACGCGAGCTTGAGCACGGCGTCCCCCGCCTCGACGGCCACGAGGATGGCACGATCCAGCTCCGCGCTGTCCACCAGCCCGAACTCGGCGAGCAACAGCGCCCGCAGCCGCCCGGCGATCACGGTGTTGTTGTCGGCGACCGAGTCGAGCAGGTTGAGATCGAAGACGTCGCCGATATGCAGAGACCGGAAGCCCGGGACACTGCGGTGCATCTCCACGTAGACGTCGATGATCGCGTCGACCGCGTCCCACCAGCCGACGTAGTCATCGGTCAGGAAGCGGCTACCCACCCTCGACACGAAGACCTCGACGTTCCGCCTGGTCAGGGCTTGCATCAGGGCTCGCTTGTCGGGAAAGAACTGATAAAGCGAGCCGATGGCCACCCCCGCCCGCTCCGCGACACGCGTGGTGGACAACGCCTCGTACCCGCCCTCGTCGAGCAGTTCCGCGCAGGCGTCGAGCATGCGCTCGACCCTGCGGGCACTGCGCCGTTGGCTGGGCCTGCGGCGCAGCGGCTCGGCCATGCTCGCCTCGCCGCCGGCACGCTCCTGATCTTCGACGGTCGGGCCGTCGACTCCCCACACAGGCCGGCTGGACACAATCACCATCTTGCCCGCCTGGAACCTTCCCGGCAGGCCCAACCGCCCACTCCGCCGGGCTGTTCCCCACCTCCTCCCGGGCCGTTCCACTCCTCCGCCCGGCTGGACTGCTTATCGTCAGCCTCGTATCGGCGTGCCTCCCCAGGCATGCCAGGACGCGGCTCTACGGGGTCGACGGCGAGGCCGTCGCACTCTTGGCCGCGAGTCCGCCGAAGACACAACTCCAGGGTTTTCCACAGCCCGAGGGGCTCCCCGGAAATTGTCGGTGACGGTCGGTAGCGTTTCGAACACGTGATCGGACTGATGGTGGGGAGGGGGTGCTCCGATGTCGGCGGTTCGTGACTCTGGCGTCGGTGGCGTCGCCGGCTCCAGTGAGGTGCACGGCGTCACGGGGTCCATGGGCCGGGGAGCGGGTCGTGATGCCGACTCCCTCGGGTCGGCAGCCTCGGAGGCGGCTCCGGCTCCTCGTCGCGTCCCGGCGGATGGGGTGCCGCCCCTGCCGGCGGGTGCGTGTCTGGATCCTGCTTTGCCTCCGCCGGGGCGGTCTGCCGAAGACCCCGTGGGCGATAGCGCTGGCGAAGCCGCCCGTGATGCCGCGGCCGGTGATGTGGCGGCTGGTTACGGTGCCGGTGATGTCGCGGATGTGGTGTTGGGTTTGGTCACGGGGATGGCGCGTGCGGGTCTGCCGGACAGTCCTGCGGTGTGTTTCCACGAGGCGGAGACGCTGATTCAGGCGATGGACGTGATGGGCTCGCTGGTGGCGGGCCGGTTACACGTGGTGAACGTCACGGGCGAGGCGAAGGCGCATGGGCATGCCTCCACCACTTCCTGGCTCCGCTCGGACAGACCGAGTGCCCCTGCGCCGAGCACACCCCCACCGGCTGCCTCCGCACCGGACGCTCCCCCACCGGACGCGTCTGCGTCGGGCGCTCCCACACCGGACGCGTCAGCACCGGATGTTCTGGGCGTGGCGGGTGTACCGGGGGCGCCGTGGGTGGTGCGGCGTGGTCCGGGGATGACCGGTGCGCAGGCGTCGCGGTGGTTGCGCCTCGCCACGGAGGTGGCCCGCCTCCCCCTGGTGGAGGAGCGTTACGGGGCCGGGTCCCTGTCCGGCGGAGCCGTCGATGTGATCACCACGGTGACGGCCAAACTCACCGACGAGCAGGCGGCCGAAGCCGAGCCGATCCTGGTGGAGTTGGCCGGCAGTGCGACGTGTGCGGAGGTGGCCAAGGCCGGCCGGTACATCCGGGAGATCCTCGACCCCGGCACCCTCGTCGAAGAATGCAAGAACGACTACGCGTCCCGGTTCCTGCTGCTCCGCCCGTCCGACACCGGTGGGGTGGAGGGTGAGTTCCGCCTGCCCAGGGAGGCAGCGGCGCGGCTGCGGGAGTTCATGACCGCCTACGCCCGGCCGAAGGACAGGGACGACGACCGGCCGCTCCGCGTCCGCCAGGCCGACGCCTTCGCCGCCCTGTTGAGCGAGAAGGTCACCACCGAACTCCTCGTCATGGTCCGCGTCGAATCCCTCCCCGACGACATCCTCGCCCCCACCGGCGCTGCCGCAGACGCCACTACCGATGCTGCCGCTGCTGCCGCCGAAGACGCCGCTGCGAGCGCTCTCCCAGACACGGGCACAGACGCAGACGCGAAGACACGGGCGAGGACACGGGCGGAGACACGGGCAGCAACACGGGCAGAGGCCACGGGAACGCGCGGCGCCGCGGAGGCGACAGCGGAAGCGCAGGCGGAGGCGTGGGCGGAGGCGACAGCGGAAGCGCAGGCGGAGGCGTGGGCGGAGGCGACAGCGGAGGCCGGCGGTGTGCGGGCTGACGCGTGCCGCACCTGCGGGCACGCCCCCGACCGGTTGGCCCCCGGGCTGCTCGTCGCGACCGGGCATCTGCTGCCCGTCAGCGACGTTCACCGGCTGGCCCGGAACTCACGGTTGACCCGGCTGGTGATGGACGCCAAGGGTCAGGTGCTGGACATGGGCCGCTCGGTCCGCCTGGCGACCCCGGCCCAGCGGAAGGCACTGCTGGCGCAGTACGCGACCTGTTACTGCCAGGGGTGCCCGATCCCCGCCGACATGGCCGAAGTCGACCACGTCCACGGCTGGATCGACGACGGCGTGACCAACCTCGACGTGCTGGCCCCCGCCTGCACCTTCCACAACCGCGACAAATTCGCCCACCCCCACCGCTACACCGCTCGCCGCAACCCCAACGGCACCTGGACCCTCCTCCACCACCCCAACCGCCGAAAACACGAACGCCCCGCCGGGCTACCGCGCCCCAACCGGGTCACCCACCCACCGGGATAAGCGGGATGGGACGGCCCGGGGATACCGAAGCACGCCCCGCCGACACGCGCCGCTGGTACGCCCCCGAGACAGGCGCCGGCCGGGGGCTCAGGTGTCGTCGGACAGTCCGGTGCAGCCGCGCAGCGCCTGGTAGGAGTTCACGGCCTGCTGCTTCGCCTGGCCGGCGAGCGGGATCGGCACGCCGCCGTTGATCCGCGCCGGCGTCCACTGCTCCTTGAGGACGTCGCGGCCCTTGACGGTCAGGGTGAGGACGCCGGTGGTGCCGGTGTCCGGACCCCAGTTGTAGAAGGCGAAGTTGCCCAGGCCGTACTGCACGAAGGCACGGCCGTGGAAACCACCGCCGAGCAGGATGTGGGCGTGGCTTCCCACCACCACGTCGGCGCCCGCGGCAACCAGGTGGTCGGCGAGGCTCCGCTGGGCCGGGGTGGGGCACTTGACCAGTTCCGTACCCCAGTGGAGGAAGACGATGACGGTGTCGGAGCTCTTGCGGGCCTGCCGTACGGCCCGCAGCAGCCGGGGCTCGTCCTTCGCGGACGCGAGACCGCCCTTGGTCGCGGTGGCCGTCCAGGATTGAATGAACTGGGAGTCGAGCACCTGCGTCGCCCCGATGAGCGCCACCCGGTTGCCCCGCACCGTGGCCCGGTACGGCCGATACGCCTCGGTGGCGTTCCGCCCGATGCCCACCACAGGGAAGCCGCTCTTGCGGATGGCGGCCAGCGAGTCGCGGAGCCCGCCCTCCATGTAGTCCATGCCATGGTTGTTGGCCATCGTGACGACGTCGACCCCGGCCGCCTTGAGCGCGGTGAAGGCGCTGGGCGGCGCCCGGAAGGTGAACTGCTTGCCCGGCGCGGGGGTGCCGCCGGTGGTGATGGCGGTCTCCAGGTTGAGCGCCGTCAGGTCCGACCTGCGCAGCACCGCCGCGATGGGTCCGAGTGCCGTACGAGGGTCGGCGTTGAGGCGGGCGCGCAGAACACCCTCGAAATGCACGTCTCCGGCGAACGAGATCGTGTACGGCCGAGGTGAGGGCGACGGCGACGCCGCTTCACCGGGGCTCTCGGCGGCGGTCGGGGCCGAGGCCGCGGTCGACCCGGCGGTTGAGGCGGAGGCCGGGGGCACCTGCTCGCCCTCGGCGGCCGCGCATCCGGCCAGAAGGAGGAAGCCGAAGAGGGGAAGGGCCAGATGGTGACGTCTCACGGCACCCGAGCATGCCATCTCCCGGTGACATCCGGGTGACGCCCGAGAGATTGCCGTCCACAACTAACTTGGATACTTCCTTTACTTGAGTCATTCAGGTTTGCTGTTAGCGTGGGGGTGTGCAGGATTCCGACCGGCTCCGACATGCCGGGCTGCGGGTGACCGCGGCCCGGCTCGCCATCATGCAGACCGTGCGGGAGGGGGATCACCTCGACGTGGACGCGGTCCACCGGGGTGTCTGCGAACGCGTCGGGCAGGTCTCCCTGCAAGCCGTTTACGACTCTCTGAACGCGCTGCACCGCGGCGGCCTGCTGCGCCGCATCGAGCCCGCGGGCAGCCCCACCCGGTACGAGACACGTGTGGGAGACAACCACCACCATCTCGTCTGCCGCCGCTGCGGGAAGGTCACGGACGTCGACTGCGCCGTTGGCCACGCCCCCTGCCTGGACCCGGTGTCCGACGCCGGATTCCTGGTGGACGAGGCGGACGTGACCTACTGGGGCTTCTGCCCCGACTGCCGAGCGGCCGAGGGCCGCCACCCGACGGATGACCAGCGAACCGGTCCATCCGCGATCCCGCAATCCGAACAACCCCGAAAGGAACCCGGGAGGATCGCCCCATGAGCGACAGGCCGGTTACTACGACCGATGCGGGCATTCCCGCGCCGAGCGACGAGTTCTCGCTGTCCGTCGGCCCGAACGGGCCGCTGCTCCTTCAAGATCACTACCTCATCCAGAAGATGGCCCACTTCAACCGGGAGCGGGTCCCGGAGCGGGTCGTCCACGCCAAGGGCGGCGCCGCGTACGGCGTCCTGCGCATCACCGAGGACGTCAGCCAGTTCACCAAGGCCGGGCTCTTCCGGAAGGGCGCGGAGACCGACCTCCTCCTGCGCTTCTCGACGGTGGCCGGCGAGCTGGGCAGCGCCGACACGGCCCGCGACCCGCGCGGCTTCTCGATCAAGTTCTACACCGACGAAGGCAACTACGACATCGTCGGCAACAACACGCCGATCTTCTTCATCCGCGACCCCTCGAAGTTCTCCGACTTCATCCACAGCCAGAAGCGTCGCGCCGACAACCACCTGCGCGACAACAACATGCAGTGGGACTTCTGGACGCTGTCGCCCGAGTCGGCCCACCAGGTCACGTTCCTGATGACCGACCGCGGCACGCCGGCGAGCTGGCGGCACATGCACGGCTTCGGCTCGCACACCTTCCTGTGGTACAACGCGGCCGGCGCGAAGTTCTGGGTGAAGTATCACTTCAAGACCGACCAGGGCATCAAGAATTTCACCGCGGCCGAGGCCGACGCGATCGTCTCGCAGGACGCCGACTACCACATCCGCGACCTGCACACCGCGATCAAGAACGGCGATCACCCGTCCTGGACGGTGAACGTGCAGATCATGCCGTTCGAGGAGGCCGCCGACTATCGCTTCAACCCGTTCGACCTGACCAAGGTGTGGCCGCACGCCGACTACCCCGAGATCACGATCGGCAGGTTCACCCTCACCCGGAACCCGGAGAACTACTTCGCCGAGGTCGAGCAGGCCGCCTTCGAGCCCGCCAACATGGTGCCCGGCATCGGCGCCTCACCGGACAAGATGCTCCAGGGCCGGCTGCTCTCCTACCCGGACGCTCACAGGTACCGCATCGGGCCCAACTACCTGCAGCTGCCCGTGAACCGGCCGAAAGCTCCCGTCCACACCTACAGCAAGGACGGCCCGATGGCGTTCACCAACCCGAACGATCCGATCTACGCGCCCAACTCCGCCGGTGGCCCCGCGGCGGACCCGTCGATCTTCGCGGGCGAGAGCTACCAGATCGCCGGGGAAATCATCCGCAGCGCGTACGCCAGGCACCGGGAGGACGACGACTTCGTCCAGCCCCGGGCGCTGTGGGAGAACGTGCTGTCCGACACCGACCGGGAGCACCTGGTGAGCAACGTCGTCGGCCACGCCTCGGCTCCCGAGGTCACCGCCGACATGCGGAAGCGCGTGGTCGAGTACTGGACCAACGTGCACAAGGACCTCGGCCAGGGAGTCGCCCGCGGCCTTGGTCTCTCCTGACCCCCGTTCCCCTGCGTACGGCTCGCGCCTCCCCCGGAGGTGCGAGCCGTACGCCTGTTCCGGGCAGGCCGCGCCCGGAACGCCGTGAAGCGCCTCAGAAGTCTCAGGCGCCTCAGATGTCGAACTCGCCGTCCTTCACGCCTCCGAGGAACGCGTCCCACTCCGCGGGGGTGAAAACGAGGACCCGGCCGTCCCGGTCCTTGCTGTCCCGTACGCCCACCTGGCCGTCGGCCAGACGCGCGACCTCCACGCACATGCCGTTGTTGGAGCTGCGGCTGCTCTTCCACCACGCGACGTCGCGCGCATCAGATGCGTTCATCGATTCAGGGTCTCTTCCCCCCGGAAACGATCCGGGGCGGCTCATGGCTCATCGCCAGCGGCTGACAGTTCTCTCAATGAGCTTCCGGGAGGCCAGCACGTCGAGCGCCTTGGTCTCCAGGTAGTCGAAGGCGACCTCGTAGCGGTAGACGATCATCTCGTCCTCCAGCAGTCGGCCGCCGAGAAGCGCCTCCAGATACACCACGTCATGGAAGTCGGGCACCTTCAGGTGGCAGAACGCCCCGACGTTGATCGGGTGATCGCCCTCCAGCGGGAGGACCCGCAGCGTCACGTTGGGCAGCTCCGTCGCCTCGACGAGCCGTCCGAGCTGCTCGCGCATCACCTCGTCGTCGCCGAACCGGCGCAGCAGGACGGACTCCTCCATCACCACCGAGAGGTTCAGCGGAGGCTCGGCCCTGAGGACGGCGCCCTGCCGGGCCAGGCGGACCTCGATCCGGCTCCGGACCCCGCCGGGAGCCTCAAGCGTGCTGCGCTGTCCGCTCGCCATCATGGCCCGCACGTACGCCTCGGTCTGGAACAGACCCGGCACGACCTGGGGTTCCCAGTCGCGTGCCGCCGTGGCCTCGGCCTCCAGCCCCAGGAAGGTCGTGTATTCCTTGGGCAGGGAGTCTCGATGCTCCTCCCACCAGCCCTTCCGGGTCGCGTCCCGGTGCAGGGCGAGCAGCTCTTGGCGCTGGCTGGAATCTACCATGTAGATCACGAGGAGAGCGTTCACATCCGCCTCGCGTGGCGACGTCCGGGCCGTCTCGATGCGGCTGACCTTCGCCGCCGACCAGCCGAGGCGGGCCGCCACCTGCTCCCCGGTCAGATCGGCGCGTTCGCGCAACCGGCGAAGTTCCTGCCCCAGGCGCCGCCGTCGGACGATGGGACTGACGTGGTCCGGCATAGCGGACCTCCTTCGCCACCTGAGGGGACGCCGGGGGAGCGCCCTCTCCCGAAGGCTACCTCTGCCTGCCGGAAATGCAGAGAACGCCGGAAATGTCGGTGTGCGGTGCAGGGCACGTTGCAGCGCCCGTAACCGAGCATGTGACGGCGTATCGGGAGAAGAACCGCACGGGTTTTCTTACACCGAGTATTGCCGTCATATCTCTCGTGGGTCACGATCGAAGCCGAACGATTTTCGGCTTCCCGAGGCATCCGATCGGGTCGCCCGGAAATCTCCCGCACGCCCGGTGACGATCAACGAGAACTCCACGCCACACCAGAAGGAGTCTCCATTGCGCCCGCACCGCATGACTTGGCTGACGCTCCTCCAGAGCCGGATGACCATCGCGGACACGGCGTTGTGCGCGGACCAGGACCGGTGGGCCAGGGAGCTCAGGTGGACGGTGAACCGGACCGGCTTCGGCGCCAGGACCTACCGTGACCCGCGCTTCGACCTGGTCCGCGAGCTCGAAGAGGTCGGCCGGCTGTTCTCCGTGTGACGGGCGGCCCCGCGCCACGGGTGAGGCGCGCCGTGGCCGCCGTCCGTTCCGCGATGTTCATGGGCGTGCGGCATGGGTACGGGCTGGAATGTTAGGGGGCGAAGATGGAAGAGACGACCAGGCCGCGACGGACGGGCCGGCTGCAACGCATGGTCCCGTCTCCCGAAGTCCTCGACGGGCTGGAGCGGACCGCCGCGTTCGACAAGCCGATCGGCGCGCTCGCCAAGGCCGTGCGGGGCGCGCTCGGGCCCGGGAAATTACGCGACTTCCTGCACGGCGTGCCCATCGGGCACCCTCTGCACCCGGCGCTCGCCATGGTGAGCTTCGGCTGCTGGCTGTCCACCGCCGTGCTCGACCTGACCAGGGCCGACCCGCGGGCGGCCCGTAGCCTGATCGTGGCGGGCCTCGCCAGCGCCGTCCCCGCCGCCGCCGCGGGCCTCACGGACTGGTCCGTGCTCCACCGCGAGCAGCAGCGGGTGGGCCTGGTGCACGCGCTCACCAACGTCGCCGCCGCCGCCCTCTACACGGGCTCCCTGATGATGCGGGTGGCCGGGCGGGAGCGGATCGGCCGGACCCTCGCGTACGCCGGGCTGGGCGCGGCCGGAGTGGGCGGCTATCTCGGCGGCCACATGGCCTACCGGCAGGCGGCCGGGGCCAACCACGCCGAGTCGGTCAGCCATCTGGTCCCGCTCGGCTGGCACGACCTGTGCCCGCTGAAGGATCTGCCGAACGGGCGCCCGGTCATGCGCCGGCTCGGCTACATCGACCTGTTCGTGCTGCGGATGGGCGACGAGGTGAGCGTCCTGGCGGACAGCTGCTCCCATCTCGCCGGTCCGCTGCACCAGGGACGGATCACCGTCGTGGAGGGTGAGCCCTGCGTCATGTGCCCCTGGCACGGGAGTGTCTTCCGCGTCGAGGACGGCTCCGTGGTGCACGGCCCGGCCACCTCGCGCCAGCCGGCCTTCCGGACGCGCATCCGGCACGACGGCGTCCTGCAGGTCCGCCCGGCCGACTGAGCCGGGGCTCCGCGTCCGGCCTCACTCCAGGGCGCGGCCTCACTCGACGTCCGGGCCGCGGTCGTCGGCCGGATGCTCCACCAGGGCGAGGATGCGGTTGGACATGAACCTGGCCGTCCGGACCGGTGTGCCCGTACGGGTCACCTCGGTCACCTCGACCACTCCCCGGCCCGTGGTGATCTCGATGCGGCGGCCGGCCCGGGTCGCCACCACCTCATAGGTACGCGGAGTGCCGCCGGCATCTATGACGATCTCCACCCGGTCGCCCTTCATGAAGGGAGACATACCCTTTCAGGACAGCAACTTCACAATCGCGACCACACCGATCACGACGATGAATCCCCGCAGCAGCGGGGCGGGAAGCCGGCGGCCGAGCCGGGCTCCGGCGAATCCGCCCACGGCCGAACCGGCGGCGATCAGCAGCACGGCCGTCCAGTGCACCGGCGCGACCAGCGTGAACAGCACCGCGGCGGTGGCGTTGACCAGCAGGGACAGCAGGTTCTTCGCCGCGTTGACGCGCTGGATCTCCTCATCGAGGAAGCTGCCGAGCAGCCCGATGAGAATGATGCCCTGAGCCGCCCCGAAGTAGCCGCCGTACATGCCCGCGAGCAGGACGCCCACCCACGCCCACGGGCCGCCGTGGGGATGAGGGGGCCGCCGCTCAGCCAGCCACCGGTTGAGCTTCGGCTGGACGAGCACCAGGACGCAGGCGACGGCGATGAGCACGGTGACGATCGCCGTGAAGGCCTTCTCGGGCAGGTTGAGCAGCAGCAGCCCGCCGGCGAGTGAGCCGAGGACCGACGCGGCGCCGAGCCGGATCAGCCGGGCCCGCTGGCCCGCGAGCTCCGGCCGGTAGCCGAGCACACCCGTCATCCCGCCGGGCACGAGGCCCACGTTGTTGGACACGTTGGCCACGATCGGCGGCAGGCCGACCGCCAGCAGGGTGGGGAACGTGATCAGCGAGCCCGAGCCCACCACCGCGTTGACCGCTCCGGCGCCGATACCCGCGACGAAGACGCCCGCCATCTCCAGCGGAGTCACGTACGCCGCTCCCTCACATGGCCCCGCTCCCCGGGACGGTCTCCCGGCCGGGCGGGACCTTCGCGGTCACCGGTCATGCGGGGCGGGCGTACCAGCGTCCCTCCCCGCCGCGGTCGAGGGTCAGCGGGACGCCGAACGCGCTGGACAGGTTCTCCGCGGTCATGACCGACTCGATCTCCCCCTGGGCCACCACCGACCCGTGGCGGAGCAGCAGCACGTGGGTGAACCCGGAGGGGATCTCCTCGACGTGGTGCGTGACCAGCACCATCGTGGGCGACTTGGGGTCTCGGGCCAGTGTGCCGAGCCGGCGTACGAAGTCCTCCCGGCCGGCCACGTCGAGCCCGGCCGCGGGCTCGTCGAGCAGCAGCAGCTCCGGATCGGGCATCAGCGCGCGGGCGATCTGCACCCGCTTGCGCTCGCCCTCGGAGAGGGTGCCGAACCGCCGGCGGATCAGGTGGGCGCAGCCGAGCTGGTCGATGAGCTCCACCGCCCGCGTGACGTCGTGCGAGTCGTACTCCTCGGTCCACCGGCCGAGGATGGCGTAGGAGGCCGTGAGCACCAGGTCGATGACCTTCTCCTCCGGTGGGATCCGCTCGGCGAGCGCCGTGCTCGCCAGGCCGATCCGGGGCCTCAGATCGAACACGTCCGTCTGTCCGAGACGCTCGCCGAGGATCTCGACCGAACCCTCGGACGGGTACAGCAACGACGCCGCCACCTGCAGCAGCGTCGTCTTCCCCGCGCCGTTGGGGCCGATCACGACCCAACGCTCGTCTTCCCGGACGCTCCAGTCGATGCCGCGCAACAAGACGGAGCCGTCCCTGCGGACGGCCACATCCTGAAGCCGTAGCACCTGACCGCCCATCGCGGCCCCCTCCCATGGTTCGCTGAGACAAAACTACGGTAGGGCCAACGCATATCGTGGATCGGGTGCGCATCGATTCATCCGTCGCCCCCACACTGGTCGCCTGGACGAACTCGTGGCTCGCCGGGCAGGTGAGCCTCGACGACGCCGTCGACCGCGTGGAGCGGGTGGCGGGCCCCCAGGTGGTGGCCGCGGAATCCGGGGAGACGACGCTTCGCGCCTTCCTGATCGACCGGCGCTCCGACGGCCTGTGCGGTTTCCGGCTGGCCCTCCCCGTTCCCGGTGATCCTCTCGGGCTGACCGGCCCGCCCGCGTTCAACGGCGCCGCCATCGAGGCCGGTGAGGCCGCGATCGCCGTGCTGCCGGGGCGGTGCGTGGGGCTGGTGCCCGCCCAGGACCGCCGCGGCTCCTCCTACTCCGGCATCCGGTGGACGGCCGAGGACGCCTCTCCCGCCATGCCGGACGTGCCGTCCCTCGCCGAGGCGGAGCGAGCGCTGACGGGCGCCATGCTCGCCGCCACCGACGCCCTGTCGGCGGTGGACGGCCCGGCCCAGGGCTTCCCCTCCCTGCGGGGCGGGGAGGAGGAGCTGGCCCCCGGCTACCCCGGGCGGGCTCACCGGGTCGGCGCCCTCGCCGCCCGTCTCGCCGCCGCGCTGCGCCTCGCCGACGGGCGGGGCCTCACCTCTGGCCAGGTCGCCGTACGCCATGAGGCGCTCCGCGACCTCGACCGGGCGGTACGGCGGGCCCGGGTGGCCGCCCATCACGCCCTCGCGGATCTCGGCCAGACGCAGCCGTGAAGCCGGGCCCGGCTCATGGCCGGGTCAGGCCCGGGTCGGGCGCAGGGTCGGGCACAGGGTCACCGGCCGGGCTCACAGCCGGGGATCAGGCCAGGCCATGCCGTACGGCGAACAGGGCGGCCTGGGTGCGGTCCTGCACGCCGAGCTTCATGAGCACGTTGGAGACGTGGGTCTTCACGGTCTTCTCCGACACGGCGAGCCTGCGGGCGATCTCCCGGTTCGAGCAGCCGGCGGCGATCAGCCCGAGCACCTCGCGCTCCCGTTCGGTGAGGAGCCCCGCGGAGGCGGCGTCGGCGCCCGGAGTACTCGCGGGGCCGGCCAGCACGGCCTCCGCCGCCTCGGGGGCGAGCAGCATCTGACCGCCGTGGACCGCCCGGATGGCCTGCACCAGCGCCGTGGGGTCCACGTCCTTGTAGAGGAAGCCCATCGCTCCTGCCCGCAGGGCCGGGGTGACCCCGGCCCGGTCGCTCACCGAGGTGAGCACGATCACCCGGACGTCCCGCGCGTCGATCTCGGCGAGCGCCCCCAGCCCGTCGAGCACCGGCATCTTCAGGTCGAGCAGCAGCACGTCGGGGCTGAGCGACCGGGCCAGTTCCACCGCCTCGGCGCCGTCGCCGGCCTCTCCGACGACCGCGATGTCGTGCTGGATCTCCAGCAGGGTGCGCAGGCCCTGGCGGACCACCGGGTGGTCGTCGGCGATCAGGACGCGGATCACGCGGGCACCTCCAGTCTTACGGTCGTCCCCCGGCCGGGGGCGGAGACGACGGCGAGACGGCCGCCGGCGGCCTCGGCGCGGTCGGCCATGGAGGCCAGGCCCAGGCCGCCCACCCCGGGCTCGTCGAATCCCACGCCGTCGTCGATCACCTCAAGGGTGACGGACGGGGTGACGGACGGGGTGACGGACGGGGTGACGGACGGGGTGACGGACGGGGTGACGGACGGGGTGACGGACGGGGTGACGGACGGGGTGACGGACGGCGGCCCGTACGAGAGCCGGACGTCCACCCGGGTGGCACGGGCGTGGCGGAGCGCGTTGTGCAGCGCCTCCTGGGCGACCCTGAACACGGTGACCTCGGTCTCCGACGGCAGGCCGGTGGGCGGGTCTCCGGCGCAGAAGAAGCCGACCGTGATCGGCTGGAGCCGGTCGAGCAGCCGGACGTGCCGGCGGAGGCTGTCGACGAGCCCGTGCCGGTCGAGCTCCGGCGGCCGGAGCTCGACGATCACGGCGCGCAGCTCCGTGATCGCCTCCCCGGCCAGGCGCTCGACGCGTTCCATCTCGGCGGCGGCCCGCGCCGGGTCAACGGGCGCGAGGCCGGCCGCGGCCCGCGCGGTCAGCCGGAGCGAGAAGAGCTTCTGGCTGACCGCGTCGTGGAGCTCGCGGGCCATCCTGGTCCGCTCCTCAATTACGGTCAGCTCGCGGCCCCGCTCGTACAGCCGCGCGTTGGTGAGGGCGATGGCGGCGTGTGCGGCGAAGAGGGTCAGCAGCTCCTCGTCGGCCTCGGTGAAGCCGCCCGGCGTCCGCTTGTTCGACAGGAAGACGATGCCGAGCACCTGGTCGCCGTCGAGGATGGGGACGCCGAGGAAGTCCTTGAGCACCGGATGGGCCTTCGGCCACCACCCGAACCTGGGATCCCTGCGGATGTCGGCCAGCCGGACGGGTGCGGCCTCCCGCAGCATCGCGCCCAGCATGCCGTGCTGGCGCGGGGTGGGGCCGATCGCCGCCCACTGCTCGCCGGAGATGCCTTCGGCGACGAACTCGGCGAACGCGCCGTCTTCGTCGGGCACGCCCAGCGCGGCGTAGCGGGCGTCGAGGAGCCGGGCGGCCGACCGCACGATCACCTGGAGGACTTCGCGTACGGACAGGTGACGGGTGACCGCGAGGACGGCCGAGCTGACCGCGTGCAGCACCTCGTCGCGCTCCGGCCCGCTCGCCTGACCAGTGGCCTCGGTGGGGTCGGTGGGGTCGGTGGGCTGGGACACGTCCCCCAGCCTAGGTCGTGGCCTGGGGGAGGGGATCGGTCCCTGGGCGTAGGCCGACCCGACGAGCCCGGGCCGGTCGCACGGCCGATGTGCCGGCGGGCCCGCCTCCCTAGCGTCGAGTGCATGAAACAGGCTCTTATCACCGGAGCGTCCCGCGGCCTCGGTCTCGCCCTAGCCAAGGCCCTGGCTGCCGACGGATGGTCGCTGCTGCTCACCGCCCGCGGCGAGGAGGACCTCTACTCCGCCGCGTTCGACTTCGGCTTCGGCGTCACGGCCATCGCGGGGGACGTCACCGACCCGGCGCACGTGGCCCGCCTCGCGGCGGCCGTCCCCGAGCTCGATCTGCTGGTCAACAACGCGAGCGGGCTCGGCCCCACGCCGCTCCCCCGGCTCGCCGACTACCCGCTCGCCGGCCTGCGCGCGCTGCTGGAGACCAACGTCGTCGCCCCGCTGGCGCTGGCCCAGGCCACCCTGCCCGCGCTGCGTAAGCGGGGCGGTGCGATCCTCTCGATCTCGTCGGACGCGGCCGTGGGGGCGTACGAGGGATGGGGCGGGTACGGCGCGACCAAGGCCGCCCTCGACCAGCTCTCGAACGTGCTCGCCGCCGAGGAGCCCGAGGTCGCGGTCTGGTCGGTCGATCCGGGCGAGATGCGCACCCGGATGCTCGCGGAGGCGGTGGGCGAGGACGAGGCCGCCGCGGCGCCGCCCCCCGAGACCGTCGCCGCCGCGCTCGTCCACCTCGTCTCCGCCCGCCCGGCCGGGGGCCGGTTCACCCGCGGGGAGCTCCCGTGATCACCGGCTTCACGCTGCCGCCCGGGTCGGAGGCGGCGACGCCGCCGGAGGCGCGGGGACTGCGGCGCGACGGCGTCCGCCTCCTGGTGTCCCGCAGGGACAGCGGCGAGATCACCCACCGGACCTTCACCGACCTGGCCGATCTGCTCGCGCCCGGCGACCTGCTGGTCGTGAACAACTCCGCCACGCTCCCCGCCGCCGTACGGCTCGACCGGCTCGCCGTGCACTTCTCCGGGCGGATCCGGTCCGGGGAGTGGCTGGTCGAGCTGCGGCGCCGGACGGCGGGGGCCACCGAACCCTACGACGGAGCCGCGCCCGGGGAGTGGCTGCCGATGCCAGGCGGCGCCACGCTCAGGCTCGCGGGCCGGGCCACGCCGCGGTTGTGGCGGGCGCGGCTCGACACCGACGTGCTCCCCTACCTGGAGCGGCACGGGGTCCCGATCCGGTACGGCTACGTGCGGGAGGACTGGCCGCTGGCCGACTACCAGACGGTCTTCGGCCGGGAGCCGGGCAGCGCCGAGATGCCCAGCGCGGCCAGGCCCTTCACGACGGAGCTGGTCACCGCGCTCGTCTCCCGGGGGGTGACGGTCGCGCCCATCACGCTGCACACCGGTGTCGCCTCCCCGGAGAAGGACGAGCCGCCGTACCCGGAGTGGTTCTCCGTGCCGCCGCGGACGGCCGATCTGGCCAACCTGACCCGCGCGAACGGCGGCAGGGTGATCGCGGTCGGCACGACGGTGGTCCGGGCGCTGGAGACCGCCGCCGCCGGCTCCCCGGACGGGGCGGTCCGGCCGTCGTCGGGGTGGACCTCGCACATCGTCGGCCCGGCCACGGGGGCCCGCGCCGTCGACGGGCTCGTCACCGGCCTGCACGAGCCCCGCTCGACCCATCTGATGATGCTCTCCGAGATCGCGGGCGCGGAGCTGGTCTCCCGGTCGTACCAGGCAGCGCTGCGGGAGTCCTACCTGTGGCATGAGTTCGGCGACAGCCACCTCATCCTCTGAAACTAACGGTGTGATCCCGTTGTGACGTCATTGGTAAAGGCTTGCCGCATGCGAACCCTCATCGCCACGTTCACGTCGCTCCTGGCGGTTCCTCTCTGCGCGGTCGCGCTCACCGCCGCGCCCGCCGCCGCCGTCACCGCTTCCCGGAGTGAGGCGTCCGCCGCTCGCGCGGCCTCCTCCGCCCCCGTGCGGATCAGGGTCCTCTACCCGGTGCGGGTGCGGGCCGGCCGCGTCACGTCGACCACGGTGAAACTCACCAACAACACGAAGACGAAGACGCAGGAGATCTTCCTGGCCGTCAAGTACCCCAAGGGCGCGACCGCGGTCCGTATCTACGTCCCGAAGAACTCCCGCTACCACGAGCGGTGCACGCGGGAGCGGACGCGGGCGCTGTGCCTGCTTCCGGGGCTCTCCAGGGGCCACAGCTACACGTTCTACGCGAAGGCGTGGGTCAGCGGCTCCGCCCGCGGCAACCTGTACGGGTACTTCGGCGGCACCGTGCTCGACACCTCGCTCGACACCGATCCGCGTCAACTGCTCGGCGACGTCTCCCCGGAGCTCAGGTGGATCAAGTCGAAGAGCAGCATCATCCGTTGACCGTTCCAAACCGAAAGGGGAATTTCGTAAAAAAGATCTTTACGGGTTATCTGTCCCGGTGATAGAAACGCCTCCTCATTCACAGGGGTTTATTTGTTCCCCCCACTCCCCAAGGAGACTTCCTCACATGCGTCACCGGATCGCGAAGATCGCCAGTCTCGCGCTCGTCGCGCCGCTCGCGACGGGGGCCGCCTTCTTCGCCGCGGCGCCGGCCCAGGCCGCTCCCGCGAGCGTGAAGGCCGTAGCGGCCAAGGCGAGCGACCCGTACTCGGTCTTCAAGGTCAAGCTCCGCGCCCCCTCGAAGGCCAAGGTCAACAGGAAGATCACGTACAAGCTCGACGTGGTCAACTCGGGGCCGTTCGACGCCAACTACTACTGGCTCGGCGGGACCCTGCCCAAGGGCGTCACGAAGGTCTGGTACCGGGGCGCGAAGGGCACCCAGTGCGACTTCGAGGGCCGGACCGTCATCTGCTGGAACCCGTACATCCTTGAGGTCGGCGACTCCGACTGGCTCGACCTCACGGTCCAGTTCAAGAAGGGTCTGACCGGCAGGGCGACGGCCAAGCTCGGTGCGATCGTCTTCGACGTCCCCACGGGCGCCGAGGACCTCGACCGCCGCGCGCTCAAGGAGCTCGGCTACAAGAGCTGGTTCTACGCCAAGTCGGCGACGACGCGCATCGTCAAGTAGCACCCAGTTCACCCCGACGAGATCGCCCGCCTGGAGCGTCCAGGCGGGCGTTTCCGTTTCTCCGTCCCCGTTCCCCGGCGGTGCCGTGCCGGGGAACGGGGAGAGCGGGCAAGGGATCCCCTCAGATCACGAGCAGGCCGCCCCGTTCAGGGTGAATGAGGACGGCGAGCCGGTGTTGCCCGTGTGTGTCGCCTGGAAGCCGAAACTCGTCGATCCGCCCGGCGGGATCGTCGCGTTGTAGGAGAGGTTCCCGGCCGTCACCTGCCCGCTGGACGGCGCGATGGTGGCGTTCCACGCCCCCGTCACGGTCTGGCCGCCCGGCAGGGTGAACGCCAGCGACCAGCCGTTGATCGTCGACGACCCCGTG
This sequence comes from Microbispora oryzae, assembly GCF_017896165.1. GTDB lineage: Bacteria > Actinomycetota > Actinomycetes > Streptosporangiales > Streptosporangiaceae > Microbispora > Microbispora oryzae. The sequence goes on along the minus strand of NZ_JAFCNB010000018.1, from coordinate 47,726 downwards.
TTCGTGATGTTCACCTGCGCGGTGAGGCCGTTGTTCCACGCGTTGACCGTGTACGAGACCCGGCACGCCCCTCCGGGCTGCGAGCTGGGCGAGGACGACGGGCTCGGGCTCGGGGACGCCGTGGGGGACACGGTGGGAGACGCACTGGGCGACACAGTGGGGGACGGCGTGGGGGACGGCGACGGGCTCTGCGGCGCCGAGCCGTCGAGGCCCAGGAACGCGATCGCCATCGCGGCCATGCCGCCCAGGGGGAGGCTGTGCCCGACGCCTTGGACGCTGATCGCCTCGACCGGCGCCTGGGTGCCGGTGCCGCCGTAGCGGGTGCGGGTCCAGCTCGACTGCGGGTGATCGGTGAACGAGGGCGTCTGGCTCACCCCGAGGACGTTCGTCCACTGCTTGATCTCCTCGCCGAAGTTGGGGTAGGCGAGCGTCGTGTCCGTCGTGCCGTGCCACACCTGCATGCGCGGGCGGGCACCGGTGTAGCCGGGGTAGGCCGCGCGGACGAGGTCGCCCCACTGCTGTGGCGTCTTGATCAGATTCCCGCTGGAGCAGGTGCTGTTCCAGCTGGAGCCGTCCGTGGTGGCGAAACACCCGAACGGCACGCCCATGAACGCCGCCCCCGCCTTGAAGACGTCGGGGTAGTCGCCGAGCAGGACGTTGGTCATCATGCCGCCCGACGAGGCCCCGGTGACGTACACCCGGTTCGGATCGGCGTTGTTGTGCTGCAGGACGTACCTGACCATCGAGATGATGCCCACCGGGTCGCTGCCGCCGTCGTGCCGGAGCGCCTGGGGCGAGGACACGTCGAAGCAGGAGCCGCTCCTGGTCGCCGACGGGTAGACGACGATGAACCCGTAGCGGTCGGCCAGGGACGCGAACTCCGTGCCGGAGTAGAAGGCCGGGCCTGATCCCGTGCAGTAGTGCACCGCGACCAGGATCGCCGGCCGTGGCGCCACATTGTTCGGCACGTACAGGTACATGCGCAGGTTGCTGGGATTAGTACCGAAATTAGTCACCTCGGTCAGGCCGGCGGCCGACGCCGTCTGTGCCGTCACCAGCGCCATGACGACGAGGACCGCCGCAGTGATCGCCGCGCCCACGGCGCGGATCTTCGCTCTCATCCACTGCCCCTTCCGTCATTCGAAACATTTGGAAGCTCTACCGAAATGTTTCTGGAGGCAAGCAGCGGATAGATCCACATCAGCTGAGCTGGAGAGGGAGAGCGAACCCTGTGAAACTTTCGCCGTCGTCGTTCAACGTCGGCCTCCGCGTCGCGGCGGAGGCCGGCGCGAACGAGCGGCCGGGCGCGCCCACCGGCCCGTCTACGCGGCCGCGGCCCGCCGCTCGTGTCCCGTCAGGGCGGTGCGGACGTATGCCTCGGTGGTGTACGCCAGGGTGCGGCGCGCCTCGGGCGACGGCGCGGGACGCGCGAGCCGTACCGCCGGGAAGGCCGTCACTTCGGCGACGAGCCCCCGGAGCGCGACGACCCTGCGGATGGAGGCCGTCAGCGAGTCGTCCCCCACGTAGCACGGGCAGGTGCACAGCCCCTCGCCCTGGCGGAAGCGCAGGGCCAGCGGCCTGACCGGGACACCCGCGTCGATCGCCGCCTGGAACACGGCCGGGCGGAACGCCCCCATCTGCCGTCCACACCAGGTGGTGCCCTCGGGGAACGCCGCCACGCTGTCGCCGTCGCGCAGGGCGGCCGCGACGTCCGCCACCGCGCGAGGCAGGGTGCTCAGCCGTTCCCGGTCGATGAACAGCGCCCCGCCCGCGGTCGCCAGCATGCCGATCAGCGGCCACCGGCTCACCTCGCTCTTGGCCAGCGGACGGCACCGGTTGGTCGCGGCCATGATCAGCGGGTCGAGCCAGGAGACGTGGTTGCACACGAGCAGCGCCGGCCCCTGCTCGTCCGGAACCGCGCGGACGTCGGTGGGCCCGCCCACGAACGCGAACCCGCGGCGAGTCTCGATCCTGACGCCCAGCGCCCGCAGGAGCAGCCGCGACCAGAGCATGGTCCAGCGCATCCGGCGGGCCGTGCCCGACCGGCACAGGACCAGCGCGAGCGGGATTCCGGCGAGGATCGTGAGCACGGTGGCGGTCAGCCGGAGGCCCCGGCGTACGGGCCCGACCACGGCGGCGGGCTCCCCCACGCAGTCGGGCGTGCACGGCGACAGCGGCGTCCAGGGGGAGCTGGTGACCGGCAGATGGGCGATCGCGCTCACAACATGTCTCCCAGGAAGTGCCGCAGGTAGCGGGAGTCGACGTCGGCCAGCGAAAGCAGCACGAAGAAGTCGGCCGTACCGAAGTCGGGGTCGTGGGCGGGCGCGCCGCAGACGAACGAACCGAGCCTCAGGTATCCACGGAGCAGGGACGGCAGCACGAAGCGCTCGGGCCGGGGCACCTTGGCGGGCACCCAGGGGTTGCGCGGCGTCACCCGATACTCCTCGGGGCCGAGAGGCACCCGGTCGACGACCCCGGCGGCCACCACTCCGCCGTCGTCCAGCGGCACCGAGCAGCAGCCGGCGAGCCAGGAGTAGCCGCCGGTGACCATGTAGCGGGCGATCCCGGCCCACATCAGCCCGACGACCGCGCCGGCCCGGTGGTCGGGGTGGACGCACGTGCGCCCCGCCTCCACCAGGTGACCGCGCAGACCGTCCAGGGCGCTCAGGTCGAACTCGCCGTCGGAGTAGAGCCGGTCGGCACGGCCCGGCGCCAGCAGGCGGTAGGTGCCGACCACCATGTCGCCCTCGCGTACGAGCAGGTGGTCGCAGTACGCGTCGAGCCCGTCGACGTCGTACCCGTTTATGGGAGAGTCGAGCCGGGCGCCCATCTCCTCGGAGAACACCTGATAGCGCAGACGCTGGGCGGCGCGGACGTCGGCGGGCGTTTCGGCCAGCCCCACGGTGTACCGGCCGGTGTCGAGGGATATCGTCATGGGCGCGCGTCCTTCCTTCTGGAGGTCTCGCTGGGCCAGGGGGGCCGGCACCTGTGGTGCGGCTGGTGATTATGACGACATGGCGAAATGACCGCCGTCCCTCACATCGGGGGCAGCCAGGCGTCCGCATCGTGAACCTCGTGCACGCATCGCCCAAGCGGCGCAGTAACCTCAAACAACGTGAACCAGCGCACACTCCTGATCACGCTGACCGGTCCGGACCGGCCGGGTGTGACCTCCCGGCTGTTCTCCGTGCTCTCCGGATTCCCTGTGACAGTGGCCGACGTCGAACAGGTCGTGATCCGTGGGCGGCTCACCCTCGGTGTCCTCGTCGCGTACGCGGGCGGGCCCCCGACCGGCACCGGCGGCACGATCGGCGGCCTGTGGACCGCGGTCGAGCAGGTCGCCGCCGACCTCGACATGGACCTTGAGATCGCCACAGGCACGATCTCCAAGGAGAAGCGCCGGCGCGGGCGGCTGCACGTCACGGTGCTGGGAGCGCCGCTCCTGCCCGCCGCGATGGCCGGGATCTCCGGCCGGGTCGCCGCGAGCGGCGCCAACATCGACCGCATCGAGCGGCTGTCGAGTTATCCCGTGACCTGCATCGAGATGGCCGTGTCGGGCGCTGACCCGCAGGCCCTGCGGGCCGAGCTGGCCGCCGAGGCGGCGGCGCAGCGGGTCGACGTGGCCGTCCAGCGCAGCGGGCTGCACCGCCGCGCCAAGCGGCTCATCGTGATGGACGTCGACTCGACGCTGATCCGCGACGAGGTCATCGAACTGCTGGCCAAGCACGCCGGCTGCCTCGACGAGGTCGCCGAGATCACCGAACGGGCCATGCAGGGCGAGCTCGACTTCGCCCAGTCGCTCGTCAGGCGGGTGGCCCTGCTCGAGGGCCTGCCGGAGGACGTCTTCGGCAAGGTCGCCAAGGAGCTCGTGCTCACGCCGGGTGCGCGCACCCTCGTCCGGACCCTCAAGCGGCTCGACTACCGCTTCGCCATCGTCAGCGGCGGGTTCACGCAGATCACCGACGCCCTCGTCGCCGACCTCGGCATCGACTACTCGGCCGCCAACACCCTTGAGGTCGTCGACGGGCGGCTCACCGGCCGGGTCGTCGGCGAGATCGTCGACCGGCCCGGCAAGGCCCGCGCGCTGGAGCGGTTCGCCGCCGAGGCGGGCATCCCCCTCAGCCAGACGGTGGCCATCGGCGACGGCGCCAACGACCTCGACATGCTCGCCCTCGCGGGGCTCGGCATCGCGTTCAACGCCAAGCCGGTCGTCCGGCAGGCCGCCGACACCGCGCTCAACGTGCCGTACCTGGACTCGATCCTCTACCTGCTCGGCATCTCGCGGGAGGAGGTCGAGGCGGCCGACGCCGAGGACGGCGTGCCGCCCACGGCCGACTGACCTGCCGACCATCCCGGCCATGGGGTCTCAGCGCGCGGCGAAGGCCCCGGTGGCCGCGTGCGCGAGCCGTACGGCGTCGTCGTGCAGCGAGCGCAGCGCCTGGTCGACCGCGGCCAGGTGCGCCAGGGAGCGACGGACCCGTATCCGCGTGCCGCCACCCGGCTCCGGGGCCGCGAGCCGCTCCTCGGCGGCCGCGCCCACCCACGCCGCGTCGTCGGACAGCCGCCGGTCGACCTCCGCGGAGCCGTCGTCCGGCTCCCCGCTCCTGACGTCCTCGGCCACGGCTGCCAGCCGGTCCGCGATCGCGTCGAGCACATCCGGCACCGGCCCGGCCTCCAGTGCCTCAACCTCCGGCGCCTCCCCCCGCCCGTCAACCACAGGCCCGTCCCACAGCACCGACATGAGCGTGATCGAGTCGTCGCGCACCCGCTGGGCGGCGTCCACGGCACCCGCCACCTGGGCGTAGCCGGTTCCGCCGGGCTCCTGCGCGACGGAACGGAGTGAGGCCGCGACCATGTCCGCGTCCACTCCGGCCTTCCGCAGCCGCTCCTCGACCTTCTCGACGCGCGCCTTTCCCCTGCTCAGCTGGGCGATCGCGCGTACGGCGGCACCGTGCGCGTCGAGCATGCGGGCGACCCGCTCGGCGAGCCGCACGCTCTCGCCCCTGGGCCAGAGCAGGCGGGTGCAGGCGATGGCGATGAGGCCGCCGATCACGGTCAGCACGATCCGCGACTCCGCGACGCTGGCGGTCTGCCTGACCTGGAAGTCAAGCAGCAGCAGCACGCACATCGTCATGAACGTGGCCCAGTAGGCGTGATGCGCCGACGCCAGCCCGAACGCCAGCGCCGCCGAGACTCCGATCAGCAGGACGAGCGTCCAGTGGCCGGGGGCGTAGTGCAAGATCACCGCGGAGGCGATTCCGCCCACCGTGCTGCCGCCGATGCGGGCCCACACCCTCGCCCGGGTCTCGCCGTACGTGGGCTGGATGGTGACCAGGACCGCGATGACCAGCCAGTGTGGGAAGGCGGGATGGAAGATCACGATTATCAGGGAGGCGAAGGCCGTCCCGAGCAACACCCGCACGGCGTGCCGTACGCGCGGGTTGCCGAATCCGAGCTCGGCCCGGAGGCCGGAGCCCCGCAGGGCGGTGGGCAGGGTAGCCGGCAGGGCGGCCGGCAGGGCGGCCGGCAGGGCGGCGAGAGGCGGCAGCGAGAGGCCGGGCACGCACAGCAGCCGGGCCGCGGCCGCCGCCTCCGACAGCGTCCGCGCGATGCGCCCCGCTGACTGGGCGATCTGCCGCAGCAGGACGTGGATCGCCTCGTCACGCTCCCCGCCGTCCGAACGGGCCCGCAGGTCGTCGGCGCGGCGGGCGAAATCGGCGATCAGCGGCTCGTCCACGGGCGGGCACTCCGGCAGATACCCGCGCAACGCCAGGACGAGCGAGGTGACCAGACCGTCCAGGCCCACCGTCGCGCCCACCTCGGGCGCCCGGCGGTCGAGGGTGCCGGCGAGCCCACGGATGGCGATGATCTCGTGGAAGACCCGCCGCAGGGCGATCGACACCTGCCGTACGAATGGGGAGCGCCGCTGCCATGGGTGCCGGGCGTGACTCGCGCGGACCTCGGCGAGGGCCTGGGCGGCGCGGCGGCGCAGGCGGTCCCACTCCGCCGGGTCGGTGCCGGGCGGGCCGACCGCCTTGGCGAGGTCGGCCAGCGCCTCCGTGGCCGCGGAGAGCGTCGTGATGAGGGGGCGGGTCCGCCGCCAGGGCCAGGGCAGCGTGAGCAGCACCGCGGGCAGCAGGCCGCCGAGCATCTGGAGGGCGATGTGTGCCGGCGGGTCGATCGGCGGGCGGTTGGCGGCCGTGAGCAACAGGGTGAGCGCCGCGGTGACGCCGACAGGGCGGATCAGGCCGCCGATGCCCGCAAGCGCCGACGCGAGCATGACCATCAGCCAGCTGCGGCCCGAGGCCAGGAGTCCGAGGGACGTGCCGACACCCACGGAAAGATCCACCAGCAGCAGGTACGGCGTGCGCACCCCGGCCGGGTCGAGGATCGAGCGGGCCGCGACCAGCCACGCGCCGAGACCGACGGTGGCCCCCGCCGCCGGATGCCCGGTGACCAGGCCGACGACCAGCGGGATGACGACTCCGGCGGCTCCGGTCAGACCGAAGCCCAGCGCGAGGCGGGGATCCACCGGCCGCGACGCCCGAGCGGTGATGAAGTCTGTGATGCGCAGGTCGCCCCCCTACCCCGGCTCAGGGACGGAAACTCCCGACCAGTCGTCCCGCCCCCGGTCCCGCCTCCTCCCACGGCCCGGCCAGCTCGATCACGGCGAGGGCCGCGGGCGGGAAGCCGTCGACCTCGCCCCGCGTAAGGGAGACGACCAGCTCGTGTACGCCCGGGTTGTGGCCCACCAGCACGAGAGTGCCGACGGCCGGATCCGTACGGCGGATGAGGGCGAACAGATCCTCGGGATAGGCCTCGTAGATGTCGCGCTCGATCTCGATCGGCGCGTCGAGGCCGAGGAGCTCGGCCGTCCGCCGTGTCCGTTTCGATGGGGAGGCCACGACGAGGTCGGGTTCGAGCGGTCTGACCCGGTCGCCGGCGTTCCGCGCGTCGCGCTCGCCCCGGCCGGTCAGGGGACGCTCACGGTCGGGCAGCCCCGGAGCGTCGCCAGCCTTGGCGTGCCTGACAACGACGAGCGTCCGGGCGCCCGGCGGCCACCCGTTCGCCGCTTCGCCCGTCCGGCCGCTCATCCCGACGCCCAGATGGCGAGACCCACGATCACTGCGAACATGGCGGTCATGGTCAGGAGGATCAGCGCGAGGCTCCGCCCGCCGCTGGGCTTGTCCATAGCTGACAAGTGTATGAAGAAGGTCCCCCGCTCCAGGAACGGGGGACCTTCGGGTCCGTACGGAACATCAGGCGCACTGTGTCACCAACGCGCCGTTATCAGGGGCCGATCAGTGGCCCGTGATCAGTGGGCGACGGGCTGCGACGTGCGCTCCTCGTGGGAGTCGCCCGACGTGGCGATGCTCGTCGAGCGGCGCTTGGACACGACGACCGCGGCCACGACCACCGCGACCGCGATGACCGTCGCGCCGACGCGGACCCCGACGTTGTCGGCATAGGTCACGACGGCCGGCGCGATCAGCAGCGCGACCAGGTTCATCACCTTGATCAGCGGGTTGATGGCGGGACCGGCCGTGTCCTTGAACGGGTCGCCCACGGTGTCGCCGATGACCGTGGCGGAGTGGGCCTCCGAGCCCTTGCCGCCGTGGTGACCGTCCTCGACCAGCTTCTTGGCGTTGTCCCAGGCGCCGCCCGAGTTGGCCAGGAAGACCGCCATGAGGGTGCCGGCCGCGATGGCGCCGGCCAGGTAGGCCCCGAGCGGGGCGTACCCGAGCGCGAAGCCGACGGCGATCGGCGTGAGAACGGCCAGCAGACCGGGCGTGGCCAGCTCACGCAGCGAGTCGCGGGTGCAGATGTCCACGACGCGGCCGTAGTCGGGCAGCTCGCTGCCGTCCATGATCCCCGGCTTGCTGCGGAACTGCTCGCGCACCTCGAAGACGACCCGGCCGGCCGCGCGGCCGACCGCGCTGATCGCCAGGCCCGAGAACAGGAACACCACGGCCGCGCCGACGATCAGGCCGACCAGGACGTTCGGGGAGTCGACGGACAGGCTGAAGTTGGCGAACGAGCCCAGCGCGTCCTTCACGCCCTGCGACGCCGTCGCCAGCTGCGCCTCGACCGCCGTACGGAACGACCCGAAGAGGGCGGTCGCGGCGAGCACCGCCGTGGCGATGGCGATGCCCTTCGTGATGGCCTTCGTCGTGTTGCCCACGGCGTCGAGCGAGGTGAGGACGCGGGCGCCCTCCCCCTCGACGTCGCCCGACATCTCGGCGATGCCCTGCGCGTTGTCGGAGACCGGCCCGAACGTGTCCATCGACACGATCACGCCGACCGTCGTGAGCAGGCCGGTGCCGGCCAGGGCGACGGCGAACAGGGCGATGGTGACGTTGCCGAAGCCCAGCAGGAACGCGCCGTAGACGGCGCCGCCGATGAGCAGGGCGGAGTAGACCGCGGACTCCAGGCCCACCGAGATACCGGAAAGGATCACGGTCGCCGGGCCGGTGAGCGAGCTCTCGCCGATCTCCCGCACCGGACGGCGGTTGGTCTCGGTGAAGTAACCGGTGAGGATCTGGATCGCGCTGGCCAGGACCAGGCCGATGAGCACCGCGCCGATCGCGATCAGGCGCGGGTCACCCGACAGCGAGGAGATCTGCCCGCTGACGCCGGAGAGCCCGGAGAAGCTCGACGGGAGGTACGCGAAGGCGGCGACCGCGACCAGCACCGCCGAGATGGCGGCGGAGATGAAGAAGCCGCGGTTGATGGCGGCCATGCCCGAGCGGTCGCCGCTGCGCGGCGCGGTGGTGAAGATGCCGATGACAGCGGTGATCACACCGATCATCGGGACGATCAGCGGGAAGACCAGGCCCTCGGTGCCGAAGGCCGCCTTGCCCAGGATGAGGCTCGCGACGAGGGTGACGGCGTATGACTCGAACAGGTCGGCCGCCATGCCGGCGCAGTCGCCGACGTTGTCGCCCACGTTGTCGGCGATGGTCGCGGCGTTGCGCGGGTCGTCCTCGGGGATGCCCTGCTCGACCTTGCCGACCAGGTCGGCGCCGACGTCCGCCGCCTTGGTGAAGATACCGCCGCCGACACGCATGAACATGGCGAGCAGCGCGGCGCCGAACCCGAAGCCCTCCAGGACGTTCGGGGCGTCGCCCTTGTAGATGACCACCACGAGCGCGGCGCCCAGCAGGCCGAGACCGACGGTGAACATGCCGGCCACACCACCGGTGCGGAACGCGATCCGCATCGCGACCTTCTCACCGGCCTCGCGGGCGGCCGAGGCGACGCGCACGTTGCCGCGCACGGCGAGCCACATGCCGGTGAATCCGGTGAGCGCGGAGAAGACCGCGCCGACGACGAAGAACACCGACCGGCCGATTCGTTCACCCATCGAGTCGGCGGGCAGAAGCAGCAGCAGGAAGGGAATGACGACAACGAAGATCGCTAGTGTGCGGAACTGCCGCGTCAGATACGCGGCGGCGCCCTGCTGAACGGCCCTCGCGATGTTCTGCATCCGCTCGGTGCCCTGTCCGGCTCCGAGCACCTCACGCACCAGTCCGCCGGCTACGGCCAGCGCGAGTAGCGCCACGACGGCGACTACTACGACAAGGGTGAGATGGGATCCATTGAGGGCAACCGCTGCGCCTTCGTCAGCGGCTAGATAGGCAGACATCCGTCCTCCTCGGCCAGACGGGGTTTCGGGTCCTGCCCGGAGGGCGCTGCTGACAATCCGTGGCCTCGCGACGCACTGCCGGGCGGTTGGCATGTGCCGCTTCCGGTTGCATCCGCAATACCTTGGCCGGTGCCGGGAGTCTACGCACGGAGCTCGCGGATATGAAGGCCCTGAGGCCCGTTGATCGATGCGCCGTCCAGTAATGGCGGAACATTTGCTCCGCTATGTAGCCCTATTGACCAGGGTCTTCGTCATCGGCCAGCAGATGACCATCATGTTTCGGAGACTCAGTTGTAACCGTATCGGACGGCCGAAAGGTTTTCCCTGCCGGAACGAGTGATCGAGTGTCGCGGCGATGGCGACACTCGATCCCGGCATGGTCCGCGGTGCGGGGAGGATTGGCGTGGGGTACGGCGGGGTTCAACGCATGGCGGGTACAGCGCCCGCGGTCGGCTCAGACGACCTGAGGCGAGACGTTCCGCGGGCGGCTCAGGAGGAGACTCAGGACGCGGCTCAGACGACGGTGAGACCGTTGGGCGACGCGGGCCAGCTCATGCGGATGCGCATGCCCTTCGGCCCGGGTGACACCTCGACCTCGTCGGCCAGGCCGGCGATGACCGCGATTCCGAGGCCGGCCATCTCGGGGATGGCGCCTCCGTTCGGCTCGGTCAGATCCGGCTTGACGTCTTCGCTCGGGGCCGAATCGGTCACGGTGACCTCGAAACGTCCCCCGTCGTCACGTAAGTCGATGCGAACGGGCTCCGCCGGGCAGTGGAGGCGATGCGCCTCCACAGCCCGCGAGCACGCCTCTCCGACGGCGAGCCGCACCTCGTCCAGAAGCTCCTCCGCCACTCCGGTACGCCGGGCGATCGCGGTCGCGACCAGCCGCGCGGTACGCACATGGGCGGGCAGGGCGGTGAACGTCAGCTCGACGGTGGCCATGGTGCTTGTTCCTCGGCCGTCACTTGTCCCGGCCGTGGGCTTCCTTGGCCTCCTCGACGGAGGCGTAGATCCCGAAGACCTTCGTCAGACCGGTGATGCGGAAAATCTTCAAGATCCGCTCCTGTGTGCAGACGAGCTCCAGGGACCCGTCGTGCGCCCGCACCCGCTTGAGGCCGCCGACCAGCACACCAAGACCAGTCGAGTCGAGGAAGTCCACCTTCTCCATGTTCACGAGCAGGTGGAAGTTGCCCTTGTTGACCAGGTCGATCAGCAGCTCACGCAGTCTGGGCGCGGTGTAGACGTCGATCTCACCCTCGACATCCACGATGGTGAGATTGTCTTCGGAATGGTGGTCCAACTTCAGATCCACAGATCCTCCAGCGCCTTACTTGCGTAGGTCTCCATGCGGATCGAACATCCTGGTAGCTCCAGAACGACGACCCTGACGCGCGGCATTCAACCACGCGGCGACTCCGTGTCTATACGAAATCACGACTCCGGGCGACTCTCCCCGCAGATGCCAAACTGGAAACCAGTGACTCCGACTTCTTCCTCTTCGTACCGAACAGGCACCCTCCTCGCCCGCCTGCTCGCGGCTCCCGCGCGCCAGGGGCGGGTCACCCATGTGGAGCATGTTCCAGCACGTCAGGCGGGTCAAGCCGAGTGGCCAGACTGGGCCCCGGAGCTTCTGGTCTCGCGATTGACGAATCAAGGCATATCAGGACTTTGGCCGCACCAACTCGAGGCCGCCGACCTGGTACACCGTGGCCGAAACGTGATCATCGCCACAGGCACCGCGTCGGGAAAGTCGCTGGCCTACCTCCTTCCGGCCGTCTCGGAGGTCTTCTCCGGCGGCACCGTGCTCTATCTCACCCCGACCAAGGCGCTGGCCGCCGACCAGCTCACCTCCCTGCGCCGGCTCCGGCTCACCCAGGTGCGGGCGGCGACGTTCGACGGCGACACCCCCGCGGAAGAGCGGCAGTGGATCCGCCAGAACGCCAACTACATACTGACAAATCCCGACATGCTCCATCGATCGGTCCTGCCGAGGCACCAGTCCTGGACGTCCTTCTGGCGGCGCCTCCGGCTCGTGATCGTGGACGAGTGCCACGGCTACCGGGGGGTCTTCGGCTCCCACGTCGCCCAGATCCTGCGCCGGCTGCGCCGGGTCGCCGCCCGGTACGGCGCGCGGCCGGTCTTCCTCCTGGCCTCCGCCACGGCGAGCGACCCCGGCGTCGCCGGAAGGCGCCTCACCGGCCTTGAGATGGCCGAGGTGACGACGGACGCGTCCCCACGGGGCTCAACCACCTTCGCCCTCTGGGAGCCTCCCCTGACCGACCTGCGGGGCGAGGGGGGCGCACCCGTGCGCCGTACGGCGACGGCAGAGGCGGCCGACCTGCTCGCGGACCTCGTGATCGAGGACGTCCGCACGCTGGCGTTCGTCCGGTCGCGCCGCGCGGCCGAGACCGTCGCCCTCGCCGCCCGGCGGCACCTGGAGGAGATCGAAGACCTCGAGTACGCCCACCCCGGCGCGCCGGACGGCGGCGTCGACGAAGCCTCCGATCCGGATACGGACACGGACGCGGACACTGGGCGGGAGGGCCCGAGCGATCCGGCGATGGCGGCAGTGCCGGCAGACCCTTCAGCGGCGGCGGGCCAGGGCGCGGAGCGGCCCGGACGGCTGGCCGACAAGGTGGCGGCCTATCGGGCGGGATACCTGGCCGACGACCGGCGCGTGCTGGAGAAGGCGCTGCGTTCCGGTGAACTGACCGGGCTCGCGACCACAAACGCGCTCGAACTCGGCGTGGACGTGTCGGGCCTCGACGCCGTCCTGATCGCCGGGTGGCCCGGCACCCGGGCCTCCGTCTGGCAGCAGGCGGGCCGGGCGGGACGCGCCGGGCAGGACGCCCTGGCCGTGCTGATCGCTCGCGACGACCCGCTGGACACCTACATCGTCCACCATCCCGAGGCGCTCTTCGGGCAGCCGGTCGAGGCGACCGTGCTCGATCCGGACAATCAGTACGTGCTCGCACCGCACCTGTGCGCGGCCGCAGCGGAGATTCCCCTCACCGAGGACGACCTGGACATCTTCGGCCCCGCGGCGGCCGGGGTGCTCGACGACCTCGTGAGCCGGGGCATGCTGCGCAGACGACCGGCGGGGTGGTTCTGGACGAGCCGGGACCGGGCCGCCGACCTGGCCGACATCCGGGGCTCCGGAGGATCACCCGTCCAGGTGGTCGAGGCGTCGACCGGGCGCCTCCTGGGCACAGTGGACGAGTCCTCCGCGCACACCGCCGTCCACGCCGGTGCCGTGTATCTGCATCAGGGCGAGACGTTCGTGGTCGACCTGCTGGATCTCGACTCCGGCGTCGCCCTGGTCACCGCCGGCCAGCCGGACTACTCGACCTTCGCCCGCGACGTCACCGACATCCGGGTGCTCGAATCGGAGCGGTCGCGGCCCTTCGGCCCCGGTGAACTGCACTTCGGGAAGGTCGAGGTGACCAGGCAGGTCGTGTCCTTCCTCAAGCGGCGGACCCAGAGCGGGGAGGTTCTCGGGGAGGAGCCCCTCGACCTGCCGCCCCGCACGCTGTGCACCAGGGCCGTCTGGTGGACTCTCCCCGACACCGCGCTCACCCCCCTGGCCGAGAATTCCGGGAGCAGGCCCGTGGACCTCGGAGGCGCGGCCCACGCCGCGGAACACGCGTCCATCGGCCTGCTGCCGCTGTTCGCCACCTGCGACCGCTGGGACATCGGAGGCGTGTCGACCGAGCTCCATCCCGACACGGGCCTGCTCACCGTCTTCGTGTACGACGGCCACGACGGAGGCGCCGGCATCGCCGAGCGCGGATACGCCCGGGCGTCCGAGTGGCTCGCCGCGACCCGGGAGGCCATCTCGGTCTGCGAATGCGAACGAGGCTGTCCATCGTGCATCCAGTCGCCGAAATGCGGGAACGGCAACGAACCCCTCGACAAGGCGGGCGCCATCCGCCTCCTCGACGTCCTTCTACGCCCCTGACCGCGAGCCGATCGAGCCCAGCGATCGAGCCCAGCGATCGAGCCCGGCGATCGAGCTCAGCGATCGACGCGAGCGCCGGGCAGCGCCTCGTCCTCCTCCATCCAGACGTCAGGCTCGGGCTGCCGCAGCGGGAGCCGTCGTACGTTGTCGCCGCGGAGATCTTCCGGCTCCGGAGTCGCGGGCGCCGCGACGGTGTCGGGGGCAGCGGTGCCAGCAGCCGAGGCGGGGGCAGTCGTGGGGGAGGAGGCAGTCGTGGCGGGACCGGCAGGGTCGGTGGTCGCGCCAGCGCTGGTGACGGCGGTAGAGGCTTCAGCCGCTGTGGAACTCTCGGTCGTGGAAGCCCCGGTCGTGGAAGCCCCGGTCGTGGAAGCCCCGGTCGTGGAACTCTCGGTCGTAGAGGGCTCGGCGGGGGAAGCCGCGGTGGTGGTAGGCCCAGCCGCAGAGGGCTCGGCGGGGGAAGGCCCGGCGGTGGACGTGGCCAGGATGACGGTGGGACGCCGGGTGATGAAGCCCGCGCCGTTCACCGTGGTGGCGGACGACCTCGCGGGTGCCAGGGCGGGCGAACCCGTCGCCGGGTCGACCCCGGCCCCGGACCGGCCGCCGTCGCCCGCGACCGGTGACGCGGGAACGGGCGCGGCCCTCCGGCGCACCATCAGCGCACCAAGATGAGCTCCCACGAGCAGCAGCACGACCGCTATCGCCACATAAACCCAGGGATTGAGACCGCCGAGCAGCCCGGAGGATGCCTGCGCGTCGAGGCCGACGGCCGATCGTGCCGGAACCGGCTCCTGACCCGCCTGGCTCACCTGCGGCAGGCGAAGCCCCTCGCCGGGGTCGGCGGACAGCGTGGGGACGACCGGGGCCACATGCGTGGGAATGCCGCCGCGCGTGTTCGTATGCGCCGTCCGGGGCTTGGTGGCCTCCGTGCCGGACTTCGCCGTGGCCGCCGGTGACGGCTTCGGCGAGGCTTTGGCGGCCGGAACACCGACATAGGCCGCGGACCTGGCCGAGCCCACCTCGCCGCCCTGGCCGTCCGAGCGGATCGCCCGGACCGCGACATCCACCTTCTGGCCAGCCGCGCTCTTCGGGACCGTGAGACTCGCCTGGCACAACCCGCCGGAACAGGCCGTGTCCACCGGCACCGAGCCCGCCTTGGCGAGCTTGGTGGAGGACACGTCGTAGGCCCGGAGATCGGGTTCGGGTCCCCTGGCCCAGGTTACGACGATCCTGGACGGATCCTTGAGCTGCGCCTCCACGCCGCTCGGAGCCTCGGGCGGTCGGCTGAGCACGAACGTCGAGGTGGCGTAGGTCTTGTGCGTAATCTCTCCGTAGAGGCTGACGGTGAATGTGCCGTTGGGCGCGTTTCCGGGGTCGAAGGATCCGCTGAGCGTCTGGTCGGCACCGCCCGAACCGATCTTCTGGCGCCCTACGGACGGGCCCTCGACGTAGAGGGCCATGCTGACCTGATACCAGTCCGTCCGTGCCGAGATGTTCACTGGACCCGCGGCGCGCACGACCTCTCCGGCCGCGGGGGAAACGATCTCCCCGTCGACCGCCGCGGCAGGGCGGGCGCCGACGATCAGCGCGGACACCATGGCCAGCGGCGGGAGGAGCACCGCAGCCACATACCTGCGAACCCTGGGCACGACGCATCCCTTCGTCGAGAGTGGTCCGGTCACCCCACCTCAGCCGAATCCCGCTCGGCAGCGGAGAGCAAGCGGCACCTTACGGCAGCAGGTCACTTTTGGACAAAAAGTCCAAGAAGTCGTGATTCTATTGCGACAGACACGCCTCAGGCGTCCGCCGCCACGGGGCCCGCTCGGGCGGTCCCGGTCGCCGTACGGCTCCCGAGCAACGCGACGGAGAACCGCACCCCGGTCGAGACGGAGGCGATCCCGTGTGAGACGGAGCAGGAGGTGAGACGGGCGCCGTTCGCCTCGGAGACGGCCGACGCCCGCCCGCACGCGTCCTCGGGCGACGCCAGAGCCCAGGAGGCCGCGGCGAGCGCGCCGAGATCGGCCGCGCTCTGTGCCCGATGTCGGGCGACCCGAGCGGCGCCGGTCTCGACGACGACCATGGCGACCGCCCACACCGCCACCATGAGAGTCACGGTCCACACCGTCGCCGAGCCCCGGTCTCTCCGCGTCTCTCCCTGTGCCTCTCTCCGTCTCCGCGTCGCGCACCGTGTCCCTCTCCGCGTCGCGGTCCGAGGCGACCCCCGCCCGCACGACAGGCCTGCGGCACCGATCAGGTCAAGGGATCCTGGCAGGGCGGAGGCCGGCAGTGGCGTCCCGGCATCTGGAGGAGGCGATCCCGGCGCGGGAACGGCCGGCGGAGGAACCAGACCGGGTTCGGTCATGGTGACGGCATGGGCCGCGACGGTCAGCCGCGGGAGCGTCACCGGCCACGAGGACCGCACGGGGGCCGACACCTCGACTTCGACCGTTCCCGTCCCGTAGGACACCCGAACCCGCGCCCCGAGCGGCGCGGTCTTCCTCACGATGGACCGCACCGTCTCCGGCGTCTCGCCCCTTGCCGCGGCCCGCGCACCCACCCGAGCCGCGTCCTCACACTCCAATCGGGCCCCGACCACCGCTACGGCCCAGAGCGCGGCGGCCAGTACCACCACGAGGGCGGGGAGCGCGACCGCCGTCTCCGCTGTCACGGAACCGGTCTCCCCCCGGCCGCGTCCACTGGTCCGGCGGCCCGCGCCGTCGACGCCCATGCTTCCTCCCCGTCCGTCCCACTGCCGTGACCCTGAGTCCTCATCCCTGAAGGGGGTGGAATGCCCGGTCGCTCAGGCGGCCAGCTTCAGCGCCTTCTGAATGAGGGCGGCGAGCATCGACCGGACCTCGGCGCTGGTCACCACCTTGAAGAGCAGCGCGGCGAAACCGCAGGCGGCAATGGTGCCCACGGCGTACTCCGCGGTCGACATGCCCGCTTCGGCCCTTTCGCGTGCCGCCACGACGCGTCGCAGCCCCATCGCACGCAAGCGCGCACCTCCACGGAGGAACGGCGCGAGATCGATCCGGGCGAACCGGCTCATGCCCTCTCCGCCGGTCGAGCGCAGATACCGGACCGGCGCCAGGAGCCTGATCAGCCGGGTCCACCGGCTGATCCGGCGGTGCCGGCTCCGCCCCGGAGATCTCGGCGCCACCGAACGGGGGCTCCGCTGAGCCACGGGAGCCGCATGCCGGGGACCCCTGCGCTGGGGGCCCGGCTGCCGGAGACCCGCGTGCTGGAGACCCGTGTGCTGGAGACCCGCGTGCTGGAGACCGGGCTCCGCGCCGCCCAGCGTGGCCGGGGAGAGCTCGGTGCCCGGCGCAGGCG
Organism: Microbispora oryzae; assembly: GCF_017896165.1. GTDB lineage: Bacteria > Actinomycetota > Actinomycetes > Streptosporangiales > Streptosporangiaceae > Microbispora > Microbispora oryzae. The sequence continues at coordinate 30,792 of NZ_JAFCNB010000018.1, read as the reverse complement.
GGGACGGTTCGGTGCCCGGTGCGGTGTGGGAGGGCGCGGCGTCCGCCGGCTCGATCGTCCATCCGTTCATGGATTCCTCCTGACGGGGCGACGGGCAGTCCCTCCGCCCGTGCAGGTCAAGGGTGCGCGACGGGGGGTTCGCCGAATGGAACCGTACGGCGCTCTGTGGAAAACGAGTCGCCTGTGGACTGCGAAGGAAACCACCCCAGAACAGCGATTTCGCGGCTTGTCCCGCCGGGATGTCCACAGCTGTGGAATCGGTCATCCACAGCTGTGGAACACCGGTCGTCACGGCAGCGCGATCTCCGCGGCGAGTCCCGCCACCACGGGGATGATCCCGAGAAACACGAATGCCGGTAGGAAGCAGAGCCCGAGCGGGGCGACAACCTGGACGCCCGCCCTCCGGGCGGCGGCCGAGGCCGTTGCCCGCGCGGCAAGACGCGCGTCGTCCGCGAGCCGGGTGAGAACGTCGGCCAGAGGCGCTCCGCTCCGTGCCGCCCGCGTCATCGCGCGCGCGAGTGGTGCGAGCGAAGGATCGGCGCCCAGCGCCTCCCACGCCTCCGTGGGATCGGCCCCGAGCCGGATCTGTGTCGCGGCCCAGGACAGACTCTCGCCGAGGGGCCCGCCTATCGCCCGTGCCGTCGCGTCGACGGCACGGCCCAGTGGCTGCCCCGCCCGCATACACGAGGCCATCAGGTCGGCGGCGAAGGGCAGATCGGCGGTGACGCGTTCTCTCCGGTGCCGGGCCTGCGGCGTCTCCCGCCGCGCCGCCATCACGATCGCCGCCGCTGCGAGCACCGCGCCGACCGCGATACCCGCGAAGCCGCCCACCAGGAGGGCACCGGCCAGGGCGAGCGGCCCGGCGATCAGAAGTCCGGGAGGGGGCCGTCCGGCTCTGACGCGCATTCGGCCGTCTCGGGCGGTGCCTGGTCCCAGGTACGCATCAGCTGGAAGGCCGTGGCGGAGGTCAAGGGCGTCCCGGGGAAAGCCACCGTGCAGACCAGAGCCACCGTGCAGGTGCAGACGAGAGCCACCGTCAGAGCCACCGTGCAGACCAGAACCTCCATGCAGGTCAGAGGCGCCGTACGGGGCGTGGGCGCCGGGGCGAGACTTCGTGGCGCCGGCACCGGGTCTGAGCGCGGCCAGTCGCCGAGCGGGTGAGGGCCTGGCCGGCCACAACCAGATGCCGGCCCCGACGAGAATCCCGGCGAACAGTGCGTTCCCGAGCAGCGCGTTCACGAGCCGCGGCCTCCATTTCCGGGCATCTCTTCGGCCCGAGCCACCAGGCGCCTGGTCCACCACACCCCGGCCGCGTCGAGCGCGCCACCCGTTACCAGGCAGGCGATGCCGGCGGGCCCTCCCACCAGGAAGGTCAGGGGATTCATGCCGAGACCGGCGCCCATCAGCAGACCGAGCAGCGGTAGGACCGCCAGCATGCGCGCCGTCGCGCGTGGACCAGCGAGCTGTGCGGCCACGTCCTGCCGGTGCGCCTCGGCCTCCCGCAGCGACACGCCCAGCCGCTCGACGAGGGCCGTGAGGCCGCCTCCGACCGTGACGGCGACCTCGTAACAGGCCGCCAGCCGGCGGAGACCTTCTCCCCCCGCCTCCGGGGCCGCGCGCCGGAGCGCGGCGGCGATGTCACCGCCGTCCCTGGCCGCGGCCGTCACCGGGACCAGCACCGCCGGATCCGGCGGGTGGATCGACGAGATCGCTCTGGCCAGCGCGTCGCCCGGCGTACGGCCCGCTGCCAGTTCGGCGGCGAGGCCCTGGCACAGCTCGATGAAGGCGCCCCGCCAGGCGGCGGCCCCCGCAGTGACCCCCGCAGTGACCCCCGCAGTGACTCCCACAGCGGTCCCCGCTGCGGTTCCCACGGTGAGCCCGCGCGGGACCGTGAACGCCCGTTTCCACCGGGAGGCGTTCCCCGGGCCGGCCGCTCCGAGGAGCGGGCGCAGCCGGGCGCGGACGGCGTCGGGGCCGCTCCAGACCCAGGCGGCGATCATCGCGGCGAGAACGGCTAGGACGGCCACCGCGCCTCCCCGTGCCGGGCGCACCGTGACCCGAGCGTCTCGTACGACGGTCCGGCGTGCGGCGTGCCGTCGGCGGCGAACGTGACGGCGGGCACCGCCACGACGAGTCCGGACGGCTCACGGTGAAGGAGACAGATTTCGGCCACCCGTCTGCGTCCCCCACCGGGGTCGCGGACAAGGTGGACGACCACGTCGAGCGCCGCGCCGATCTGGCTGTGCACCGCTTCCCGGGACAGCCCCGCCGCGCAGGCCAGAGCCTCAAGCCTGGCGGGCACGTCGGCCGCGTTGTTGGCATGGAGCGTGCCGCAGCCGCCTTCGTGGCCCGTGTTCAACGCGGCCAGGAGATCGACGACCTCGGCGCCTCTGACCTCGCCGACGGCCACCCGGTCCGGGCGCATGCGCAGGGCCTGCCGGACGAGCTCGCGCAGGCCGACCCCGCCCGCGCCTTCGAGGTTGGGCGGCCGTGCCTCCAGCCGTACGACGTGGGGGTGCCGAGGATGGAGTTCCGCCGAGTCTTCGACCAGCAGCAGCCGCTCACCCGGATCGGTGCAGGACAACATGGCGGACAGGAGCGTCGTCTTGCCCGTGCCCGTTCCGCCCGTGACGAGGAACGCCAGCCGCGCCGTCATGATTGCCCGGAGCATCGCCGCGCCGCCGTGGGGAACGAGCTCCTCGACCGTGAACGTCCTTCTCGGCGGGAGGCGGAGAGACAGGCACGTGCCCTCGGGCGCCACCGGCGGAAGCACCGCGTGCAGCCGCACGCCGCCCGCCAGACGCGCGTCGACATAGGGGCAGGCGTCGTCGAGCCGTCGTCCGGCCGCCGCGGCGAGGCGCTGGGCGAGCCGCCGGACGTCCTCGTCGCCGGGGAAGGTCACCGCGGTCCGGCGCAGCCCACGGCCGTCGTCGATCCAGACCTGGTCGGGGCCGTTCACCAGGACGTCCGTGACACCGGGCTCGGCCAGCAGCGTCTCAAGCGGTCCGGCTCCGATGAGGTGCGCGCGGAGGATGCGGGCGATGGCGAGCACCTCGGCGTCTCCCAGAACCGCCCGCTCGGCCCGCAGGGCCGCGGCGACCTCGGCCGCGGTGGGAGGAGCACCGGACCGCGACAGGCGCACCCGCACCGACTCCATCAGTTCGGGTGCGACCGCCGGCTCCCGGGCCGGCCGATCGGCGCGCGGGTCCACGCCCGGATCGGCGTCCACGCGGGAGTTCCCCCCGAGATCGCCGATGGCAGTGGGCAGGCCCGAGCCGGCCCGGCCGGACGCCTGCCGGGAACCGCTCATGACAGGTCCGCCAGAGACGCGAGCAGCTCCGAGCAGAAGCGGCCCAGTGGAGTGCGGCCGAGCGGAGGCGGATCACCGCGGTCGAGCGTCTCGACCAGCGCGCGGACCTCGGGGACGACTCCGGCGGACGGCAGGCCGGCGGAGCCGGCGGCCACGTCGGGCTCCACGGTGCCGGCGCGCAGGACCCCACGCAGCTCGCCTGTGTGACGCCGGAGCATGGCGACGGTCTGGGCAGCGGCCAGCACTCCGCGTAGATCGGCGCGGACCACGACGAGGGTCGTCGCGGCCCGGGCCAGGGCTTCCGCCGCCGCCTCGCCGACGTGCCGGGGAAGATCCACGACGACGAGGTCACAGCCGCGTTGGGCCGCGTCGAGCACGGCCCGCATCGCCTCAAGCGGTATCGGCCCCGGTTGGCCGCGGTGCCACGACAGCACGGTCAGTTCGCCGAATGTCGGGAGCGCGCCCTGCAGGGCGGCGAAGCTGACCCGTCCCTCTCTGCCCACGATGTCGGGCCAGCGGGCGCCCACCGCCTCCTCCTGCCCGAGGACCACGTCGATGCCGCCGCCCAGCGGATCGGCGTCGACGAGGAGCGTCCGCGATCCCGCTCGGGAGGCGGTCAGGGCCAGTGACGTGGCGAGCACGGTCGCTCCGGCCCCGCCCCGGCCGCCGACGACGCAGACCACGGTGCCGGCTCTGGCCAGCGGCTCCACGGCGTCGCCCAGTTCTTCGACCAGCAGGCGCTCGGCCCGGGGCAGCTCAAGCACGCCGCGCGCCCCCACCGCGACGCACCGCCGCCACATCTCGGGGTCGCCGGTGGTCCTGGTGACGATGACGACGTTCGGCCGGGCGGGCGGCCCAGTGGCGGCGAGGTCGTCGGCCAGGTCGTCCCCCACCACGACGAGCGGAGCCCGGCCCCAGTGCGGCCGGGCCTGTGCCGCCGCGCGCGCGATCTCCAGCTCGACGCCCGCGGCGGCCGCGATGCGAAGGAGGTCGTCGAGCAACTCCCGATCGTCGGTGATGGCCAGGGGGCGGTGCACGGCTGTCTCCTCTCGTCCGGAGGTAGGTCCGGAAGAACGCCAGAAAGAACGTCCGGGAGAACAGGGTGCGTGGGAGCGCGGTGAGGCCGGGAAGGCGAATGCCGTTCTGTGGACGGGCGGGCGCCTGTGGACGGACCGGGGCCGGATGGCAAAGCGGGCCAGGCTAGGAAGCGGGCCGGGCTAGGAAGCGGGCCGGACAGAGATACGAGGCCAGGTGGCGAGACGCCGCGTGACAAACCCCGGCAGAAATGGGCGACCCCCGCCGGGGGGGAGAGCGGGGGTCGCCGAGCGGTCCGGCTCTGGGGGGGTAGAGCCGGTCCCGTGTTAGAAGAAAGCTTTATTCATGTACCAGGAGCATGGCAAGAGCTGTCAAACTCCGGCTCGCGAACGGGTCATCCCCACAGGAAGGACACACGTATGCTGCCTGACCGACGAGACGTTCGTCGAGCGCCATCTCACATCTGAGTAATTTTTTTTCCAGCAGTCAGTGTTGCATGTCGGCACGGCTGGCCGCAATGCCCCGCAGGGCTCCTGTGCCCCTCCGGACGCTTGCGGCTTTCACATTCCCATAAATGGGTAGATCACATCAATAGCTGACATACCGCCACCAAGCGGACACATGGCCGTAATCGGGGGTCCCAGTAAAGGTCTTGGCGGGAGGCTTTCCCCCACTGGGAAACCGACGTAGAAAGGGGGTGCGGGCCGCTGAGCCCGCGTACGGCCACCGGGCACCCACGCGCGACCAGCCGCGGGAGGCGTGCCGAGACGGGCTCGACCCGATCCGGCAAACAGAGGTGCACGCTTGGTAACCCGGTGAGACGTACGGCGACGGCGTTCCAGACCAGGGACGCCGTTCGCTTGTGCGGGGCAGACTCACCGGTCCCCGGCAGCCCCTCGGCGAAGTCTCCGGTAGATCCCCAGCGGAGCCACCCGTCGATCCTCGCGTCAGCGGGAGAGGGCCTCGCAGACCGCGACGGCCTCCCGCGCACCCAGGACGACGGCGTCCGCGCAGTGCCGCACCCAGGCGCCGACGCCCTCCCCCGTGCCCTTCAGGTATGACCGCAGCCCTTCGGCGTACGCGTCGCCGAGCTCGAAATGCCCCATCTCGACCGCGTCCAGCGATTTCGGGTCGAGTCCGAACTCGACGAGTATGAGCCGCTGCGCGGCCCTCGCGACCAGGCCGTCGGCCGTCCCGAACGGCCGCAGCACGGCCAGCTCGGCGTGCACGATCGATGCGGTGACCAGCGCCGGCGCCGTCGTCGCGCCCGACGCCAGATCGGCAAGGGCGGACATCCGGGCCGCGGTCTCCTCCGGGCCCGGCGCCGGCCCGAGGCCGAGGGGATCGACCGAGGTGGGCGTGGTCCTCGGGCGTCCGGGCGCGTCCGTGAGCCCGACCGCCGCCAGCGCGTGCAGGCGGGCGAGGGCCTGGCGGGGGGCCGACCGCCACACCCCGGCGAGCCGCCCCAGCTCGGCCGACACCCGCAGCGCGCCCTGGACGACCGGATCGGTCACCTCACCGCGCCGTACCGGATCGAGCGGGACGTCGACCCCTTCCAGCGCGGCGGAGGCGCGGGCGCCGCGCAGGGCCGACTCCGCCGAGACCTCCGGGCTCCGCCGCCGCAGCACCCGGTGCCGGTAGAGCCGGTCGATCGCCTCACGGGCCTCTCGTACGGCCTCCGGAACCCCCGGCAACTCGGCGATGGCCGCCAATGGATCGCTCACGCCCACCGACCTTACCGGCGGGTAGGGGGTCGTTCGGCGAGGAGGTGCGGCCGTTCAGCGCAGTGAACCGGGGAGCCGAGGCACCACCCCGGCGTATCACTAAATTTCCTCTATAGCGCGACTACCTCTGCTAACAGCCGAGGCGGCGCATTGTGCGCCACCGGCCTCGATTACTTGTACTTGACACCCCGCGCCTGGTGAAGTGGGACCGGACATACCCCGGCTTGGCCGAGGCGGCCGACCTAAGCAGAACACGGGACGTTGTGAAGGAGTACGCAGTGGCCACCGAGACCCCCGGTCAGGAGACCCAGGAGACGCTGTCGAACCTGCTGAGCGAGACGCGCCGGTTCGCCCCACCAGCCGACCTGGCGGCGGCCGCGAACGTCACGGCGGAGGCCTACGAGGAGGCCGCCGAGGATCGCCTCGGGTTCTGGGAGCGCGCCGCGGACCGGCTCACCTGGGCCAGGCGCTGGGACACGACCCTCGAATGGGAGCCCCCGTTCGCGAAGTGGTTCGTGGGCGGCCGGCTGAACGTCGCGTACAACTGCGTCGACCGGCACGTCGAGGAGGGCAGGGGCGGCAAGGTCGCCTTCTACTGGGAGGGCGAGCCGGAGGACGACAGCCGTACGATCACCTATGCCGACCTGGCGAAGGAGGTCGCGAAGGCCGCGAACGCGCTGGAGGAGCTGGGCGTGCGCAAGGGCGACCGGGTCGCCGTCTACATGCCCATGATCCCCGAGCTGCCCATCGCGCTGCTCGCCTGCGCCCGCATCGGCGCCATCCACTCGGTGGTCTTCGGCGGCTTCTCGGCCACGGCGCTGAAGAGCCGCATCCACGACGCCGACGCCAAGATCGTGATCACGGCGGACGGCGGATTCCGCCGCGGCGCACCGAGCGCGCTCAAGCCCACGGTCGACGAGGCCGTCGCCGAGTCGCCCGGCGTGGAGCACGTGCTCGTGGTCCGCAGGACCGGCCAGGACGTGCCGTTCGGCGACAAGGACGTCTGGTGGCACGACCTCGTCGACCGTCAGGCCGACACGCACGAGCCCGTCCCTCACGACGCCGAGGACCCGCTCTACATCCTCTACACGAGCGGCACCACCGGGAAGCCGAAGGGCATCCTGCACACCACGGGCGGCTATCTGACCCAGGTCGCCTGGACCCACCACGCCGTCTTCGACCTCAAGCCCGAGACGGACATCTACTGGTGCACGGCCGACATCGGCTGGGTCACCGGGCACTCCTACATCGTGTACGGCCCGCTGGCCAACGGCGCCACCAGCGTCATCTACGAGGGCACCCCGGACACCCCGCACCGCGGCCGGTTCTGGGAGATCGTGCAGAAGTACAAGGTCACGATCCTCTACACGGCCCCGACGGCCATCCGGACGTTCATGAAGTGGGGCGACGACATCCCGGCGAAGTTCGACATGTCGTCGCTCCGGGTGCTCGGCTCGGTGGGCGAGCCCATCAACCCCGAGGCGTACGTCTGGTACCGCGAGCACATCGGCGCCGGACGCTGCCCGGTGGTCGACACCTGGTGGCAGACCGAGACCGGCGGCATCATGATCAGCCCGCTGCCCGGGGTCACCGCGGGCAAGCCGGGCGCCGCCATGCGCCCGCTGCCCGGAGTCGTGGCCGACGTGGTCGACGATCAGGGCAACTCGGTCCAGAACGGCGGCGGCGGCTTCCTCGTCGTACGGGAGCCCTGGCCGTCCATGCTCCGCACCATCTGGGGCGACGACAAGCGGTACGTCGACACCTACTGGTCGCGTTTCGACGGCATGTACTTCCCGGGCGACGGCGCCAAGCGCGACGAAGACGGCGACCTGTGGCTGCTCGGCCGCGTCGACGACGTCATGCTCGTCTCCGGCCACAACATCTCGACGACCGAGGTGGAGAGCGCGCTGGTCAGCCACCCGAAGGTCGCCGAGGCCGCGGTCGTGGGCGCGACCGACCCGGTGACCGGCCAGGCCATCGTCGCGTTCGTGATCCTGCGGGGCGGCGCCGACGAGAGCGGGGACATCGCCGGCGAACTGCGGGCGCACGTGGCCAAGACCCTCGGGCCGATCGCCAAGCCCCGGCAGATCATGGTCGTCCCCGAGCTGCCCAAGACCCGCTCGGGCAAGATCATGCGCCGCCTGCTCCGCGACGTCGCGGAGAACCGCTCTCTGGGCGACGTCACCACGCTCACCGACAGTTCCGTGATGAATTTGATCGCCGAGAAGCTGCCCAGCGCCAAGAGCGACGACTGAGCCGAGCTTGACAGGGGATGTCTCTCGGGGACGCCGGTCCCCGGGGATGTCCCCGGTTGTCCCCCGAGCCGCTCCGGCGACGACTCGGGGGCCAGACCGCCGGCGGAGCCGTGATCCGCGAGGCGGAACGCCGAACGGAACCCCTAGGGAATCACGGAGCGTATCCACAGGCATCGCATGCGCGTGCGCGGGACGGACACGGAATGATGTTTGATAGTCGCAGATAGGAGGTGTCCGATGCCTGAGGACGAATCGCTCGGCGCGCTGGTCGCCCAGGCGAGCCATCACATCTCGACCCTCGTCCGCTCGGAGATCGAGCTGGCCAAGGCCGAGCTCAAGTTCGACGCGAAGCGGGTCGGCATGGCCTCCGGGCTGTTCGGCGCCGCCGCGTTCATGGGGCACCTGTGCCTGATCCTCGCCTCGTTCGCCATCGCGTACGGGCTGATAGCGGCCGGTCTGGCCGCGTGGCTGGCGTTCACCGTCGTCACGGTCTTCTATCTGCTCGTGGCCGCGCTCCTGGTCTTCATCGGTTACCGGCGGCTGAAGGGCCTGGCCGGGATGAAGCGGACCGTACGGAGCCTGCGCGGCCTCAAGGGCGACGGCGAGACGCCCGAACTCGCGGCCGAGCGCTGGGTGGGTCCCACATCGGCGGAGAAGGCGCCCGGGCGGCCGTACACCGGGCCGACGGCCGGCGAGGTGGGCGCGCACCGGGAGTCCGTGACCGATGCCGGCTGACGAGAGCATGGTCCAGGTCGACGGCCCATGGAGCCATCGGACGGTGCACGCGGGAGGCACCCGGTTCCACGTCGCCGAGGCGGGCGAGGGCCCGCTGGTGCTGCTGCTGCACGGCTTCCCCCAGTTCTGGTGGACCTGGCGACACCAGCTCGTGTCGCTCGCCGAGGCCGGCTACCGCGCCGTGGCCCCCGACCTGCGGGGATACGGCGCCAGCGACAAACCGCCGAGGGGATACGACCTGCCGACGCTCGCCGTCGACGCCGCGGGGCTCGTCCGGGCCCTCGGCGAGACCGGAGCCATCGTGGTCGGGCACGACTGGGGCGGCCTGCTCGCCTGGACGATGAGCGTGGTCGACCCCAAGGTCGTCCGCCGCCTGGTGCCGGTCTCCGCGCCGCACCCCGTCCGGCTGTGGGCCTCCCTGTTCACCGAGCCCTTCGGGCAGCTCAGGGCGAGCCGCTACGCCCTGGGCTTCCAGATCCCGCTCCTGCCCGAGCGCCGGCTCACCCGCAACGGCGGCGCGCTCGTGGGGCGGCTGATCGAGCGGTGGTCCGGCCCTGAGCGGCCCTCGGAGGCCGCCACCCGCGTCTATCAGGACGCGCTGCGGATCCCAGCGGCGGCGCACTGTGCCCTGGAGTACTACCGGTGGCTGGCCCGCTCCCAGTTCCGGCCGGACGGATTCCGCTACATCCGCCAGATGCGCACCGAGATCGAGGCGCCGACGCTGCAACTGCACGGGGCCCTCGATCCCTGCGTCCTTCCCCGTACGGCCCAGGGGTCGAGCCGGTTCGTCGCGGCGCCGTACCGCTGGCGACTCGTGGAGGGCGCGGGCCACTTCCCCCACGAGGAACGTCCCGAGCAGTTCGACGCCGAGCTGATCTCCTGGCTGAACGACCCCGAGCCCGACCGCTGACCACGGCTCCCCGCTCTCCGGACGGCGGTTGGGGTGCCCACCTGCTCGAATCCACAACGCGATCGAGCAGACTCTTGTAGAAATGTGCCCTGAAGTGCCCGGACTACCAGGCGGCCGTGATGACCCCACCCGCGGAGGGACCATGCGTGACCGTGACGAGGCGGGACGACCCCGCAGCTCCCGTCCGAGGGACGAGTACGGCAGGCCGCTGCCGCGTGGCGCGCAGGGCGTTCCCCGCGTCCCGGACGACTACTCCCCCGGCGCCCGGCAGGCCCTTGAGGAGGCGAGGCGGCTCCTCGCCGCCGAGCGGCCCTTCCACGCGCACGAGGTGCTGGAGGCCCGCTGGAAGACCGGTCCGGACGAGGAGCGGGAGCTCTGGCAGGGCCTGGCCCAGATCTGCGTGGGGCTCACCCATGTTCAGCGCGGCAACCTGTCCGGCGCCGCGGCGCTGCTGACCAGGGGCGCGGCCCGGCTCGGCGTGTACGGCTCGCGGCGGCCGTACGGACTGGATCTGCGGGCGCTGGCGCTGGCGACGGACCGGCTGACGGCGGAGATCGACGCGGGACTGGCCGACGCGGGCGGCGCCATCGCCACGGTCCTTGCGCATCTCCACGACGACGCGGCCTCCCGGGGCTGAGGTCCCCCTGTCCCCGGCCGGACGGATCCCCTAGTCACACTCCTGCGTGCCCACGGTGGCGACGGCCTTGCTCCCGTCCTGGGCGTCGGGGAGGACCTCCTCGGCGGTGAGCGCGTAGCCCGTCTCGGCCTGGTCGGTCGCCGCGGCGAAGATCACCCCGTAGACCCTTCCGTCCGAGCTGAGCAGCGGACCGCCCGAGTTGCCCGGCTGCACCTTGCCGCGGATCGCGTAGACCTCCCGGTTGACCTTCCGCTGGTTGTAGATGTCGTACGACTCGGCGGGCTGCTTGATCCGGATGCGGGCGGCCAGCGGGGTGAACCCGTGGCCCTTGGGATATCCGGCGATCACCGCGTTGTCGCCCTTCCTGGCGGTCATGTCGAACTTGAGGAACGGAACCTGCAGGTCGGGGACGAGGAGGACCGCGATGTCCCGATCGGGGTTGTAGAGCACGACCTTGGCGGCGTGCTGCACCCCGTCAGAGTCGGTGACCCGCAGTCCCTCGCTCACGCCGGCGACGACGTGGGCGTTGGTCATGACGCGGTGGCGGGCGTAGACGAATCCGGTGCCCTCGATGAGCTTGCGGCAGCTCGGGGCGGTGCCCTGCACCTTGACGATCGCCCGCGGCGCCCGGGCCAGCCCGGCGCTTCCGGTCAGGATGCTCTGGTCGGGCGGCGCGACGTTCTGCCCGCCGATCGAGGTGATGACCTGCGGCCATTCGGAGGAGTCGACGAAGTCCCTGAACGGCTTCTGCCAGGCCCGGACGCGGTTGGGGATGGCCTCGTCGACCGTCTGCCAGACGAGGGAGCCGTCGACCTGCTCCTTCAGCGATCCGACGAAACTCATGGAGACCAGCAGCGAGCCGAGCAGCCAGGCGATGGCGAGGACGGACAGGCCGCTCGCCACGGAACCGCCGAGGGCGTCGACCATCCGCGCGGGCTCCCAGGTCACGTGGCTGCGTACGACGGCCCCGATGGTCGAGGAGGCGAACTGCCCGACCGTCGCCGCCAGGAAGACGATCACGATGGCGAGCAGGGCCCTCTCGGTGTCCCCGCTCACGATCGCCCCCGCGATGGGCGGCGCGATGAACATCCCCAGCACGGCGCCGCCGACGAAGCCGATGAAGCTGAAGGCTCCGATGATGAAGCCCTGGCGGTAGCCGGATACGGCGAAGGCCACGACGAGACCGATGAGGATGAGGTCGAGGAAATCTCCGCGCACGACTCAACGGTATCCAGCCACGCCCGTCGTCGTGCGGGCGTCTCCCAGGTCTCGCCGATATCGTGACGTCATGGGGGCATCGGAAGGGCCGTACGACGGGGATGGTCAGAGGCGGCAATCACACGCCGGGCACGACCGGGACGGCGGGAGGCCGGCCTCGTGGCCGTACGCCCGCGGCGCCGCCGGCCACGAGCCGTCGGCGATCGAGGAGCTGGTCAGAAGCGCGCTGGTCGACCGGGATCCGCACGGCCCGGCCCGGTGGCAGGCCATCGCCGCGCTGCAGGAACACGGCGACATGGAGACGTTCACCGTGGCACGGCGGCTCTGCGCGAACGGCGACGTGCCCGAGCGGGTGCTCGGCGTGGACATCCTGGGTGAGCTCGGCCGCTCCCGCCCGTTCATCGACCTGGCGCTGCCCGTGCTCCGCTACCTGGCGGTGAGCGAGACCGACCCGCGCGTGCTCTACTCGGTGCTGATCGCCTTCGGTCACCTGCGCGACCGGCGCGCCCTGTCTTCCGTCATCATGCTCTCCGGCCACGAGAACCCGGCCGTCCGGTACGGCGCGGCCTACGCGCTGCCGCACGTGCTGGGCGATCCGCCCGATGAGGCCGGTCTGACGGCGCTGCGTCGCCTGACCGCGGATCCGGACGAGGACGTCGCCGACTGGGCCTCGCTCGGGCTCAACCTGGGCGGGCTGGCCATGAGCGGCTCCGCCCCGCAGACCGGGGCCTCAGCCGCGAGCGGCGAGTTCGACGATCTCGGCGGGCAGATCTTCGATCCGTGACCTGTCCCAGGGCACCTCGAACCCGGCGGCGCCGAGCACGCCGTCGAGCACCATGGCGGTGAAGCCCCACACGAGCAGGCCGCGGACGCGGAACGCCACGGACAGGGCCGTGCCCCGCACCCGGAGCCGCAGCCGGTTGGCCGGATCGACCAGCTCGGCGATCGGGATCCGTTCGACGGTCTCGACCTCGTCCGGCGAGGCGGCGTGCACGGCGCAGGGCGTGTGCCACCAGGCCAGCACGGGCGTCACCCGGTTGTCGCTGTGCCCGAGATAGAGCTCGGGCAGCATGCCCACGACCTCGACTCCACCGGGTTCGAGCCCGGTCTCCTCCTCCGCCTCCCGGAGGGCGGCGGCGATTGGGCCGTCGTCCTGCGGGTCGACGCCGCCGCCGGGGAACGCGGGCTGGCCCGCGTGCACCCGCCCCTTGGAGCTGCGCTGGATGAGCAGGATGTCGGGCCCCTCGAGGCCGTCGCCGAAGAGCATCAGCACCGCCGCGCGGCGGCCGGTGCCGTCCGGTGGTGGCCGCAGGCCCGCCGGCACGGGGTGATCCCCGGCCTTCGACGCCAGCTCCGTCAACCAGGCGGGAGCCACGATCACCTCCGGTAGTCCGGCCCCTCCCGGGGCGTCGGCCCGCTATGAGAAGCGTGCCTTACAACCATGACGCGGCGCGCGAACTTCCCGCCGCCGTACGCGTGCTTCGCCGGACGGGCCGGGGAGCGGTCAGGAGAACGGGCCCGGCCGGACGAGTTTCGCCGCCTCGTCGGGGGCCGTCGGGCCGGTGCCGTACGACGGGCAGAGGGCGGCGACGGGACAGACGCCGCAGGCGGGCTTGCGGGCGTGGCAGATCCGGCGGCCGTGCCAGATCAGCCGGTGCGACAGTATCGTCCACTCCGGCTTGGGGATGAGGTCGCCCACCTCGTGCTCGATCTTCACCGGGTCTGTCTGGGTCGTCCACCCGAAGCGCCTGGTCAGCCGCTGGAAGTGGGTGTCCACCGTGATGCCGGGGACGCCGAAGGCGTTGCCCAGCACGACGTTCGCGGTCTTGCGGCCGACGCCGGGCAGCTTGACCAGTTCGGCCAGCCTGCCGGGCACCTCGCCCTTGTGCCGCTCACACAGGGCCTGCGCCATGCCCATGATGCTGGCGGTCTTCGCCCGGTAGAAGCCGGTGGATCTGATGATCTCCTCAAGCTCCGCGCGGTCGGCCCCGGCGTAATCCTCGGCGGTCCGATACTTCGCGAAAAGCACCGGAGTCACCATATTTACCCTTTTGTCCGTACACTGCGCCGAGAGGATCGTGGCGACCAGCAACTCGAGCGGCGTACTGAAGTCGAGTTCACAATGGGCGTCAGGATAGGTTTCGGCCAGGATTCTGTTGATCCGCCGGGCACGGCGCACGAGCGCGAGCCGGGACTCCCCAGCCGCCGGGACTTTACGGGACACCCCGTAAGCCTACGCGGCGGGCGTGGGTCACAATGGCTAGCACGGAGCCGGCGACCGAGCGCGACCACTGCAAGGAGGGGCACCGTGAGCACCGAAGAAGTATTGAGCAAGGCTCCCCTGTTCTCCGCGCTCGATCGGGAGAGCGCCGCGGCGCTGCGGACGAGCATCACCGAGGTGGAACTACCCAAGGGACGCACCCTCTTCAGCGAGAACGAGACCGGAGACCGGCTCTACGTGGTGCTCGAAGGGAAGATCAAGCTCGCCCGCACCGCCCCGGACGGCCGGGAGAACCTGCTGAGCGTGCTCGGTCCCGGTGAGATGTTCGGCGAGCTGTCGCTGTTCGATCCCCGGCCCCGTACGGCGTCCGCGATCGCGCTGACCGACGTCCGGCTGGCCGGCCTCGGCCACGACGACCTGCGGCCGTGGCTGACTGGTCGCCCTGAGGTGGCCCTCCATCTGCTGCGGGCCCTCGCCCAGCGGCTCCGCCGTACCAACGACGTCCTGGCCGACCTCGTGTTCACCGACGTCCCCGGGCGGGTGGCCAAGCAGCTGCTCGACCTCGCCGACCGGTTCGGCCAGAAGGTCGACGACGGCATCCGGGTGCACCACGACCTGACCCAGGAGGAGCTGGCCCAGCTCGTGGGGGCCTCGCGGGAGACGGTCAACAAGGCACTGGCCGACTTCGCCCAGCGGGGCTGGCTGCGGATCGAGGCCAAGGCCGTCGTCATCATGGACCGCGAGCGGCTCTACAACCGGTCCCGCTAGTCACCGGGCCGATGCCGGGAACGGTCCGGCCGCGCGTCCCGCCTGGCGCGCCCCGGCACGGTCAGAGTGTCTTGAGGTAGTTGAGCTGCGCCGCCACCGACATCTCCGCGGCCGGCCACAGTGATCTGTCGACCCCCGCGTAGACCATCTCGACGATCTCCCGAGCGTCCCTCGCCCCACGCCGGATCGCCTCCCTGATCTGCTCCAGGCGCTCCCTGCGGTGCGCGATGTAGGCGTCGAGCACGCCGACGGGGTCGGGCAGCACCGGTCCGTGGCCCGGCAGCAGCGCCTCCGCCTCTAGGATCTCCGCGCTCGCCCGCAGCCGGTCCAGGCTGCGCAGGTAGTCGCCCAGGTCGCCGTCGGGGGCGATCAACGTCGTCCCGCGCCCGAGGATCGTGTCGCCGGTGAGCATGGCCCGGTCGGCCGGCAGCCAGAGGCACAGCGAGTCGAACGAGTGACCGGGGGTGGCGACGACTCTGACCTCGGTGTCGCCCGCCACGATCACGTCCCCGTCGCCGAGCCCCTCGTCGCCCAGGCGGTGGCGCGGGTCGAGCGCCCGGACCGGCGCACCGGCCATCCCGGCGAACGTGGCCGCCCCCGCGCTGTGGTCCTCGTGGCCGTGGGTGAGCAGGACGGCCGCCACCCGTCGGCCGGCCAGCGACGCGGCCACCCGCTTGAGATGCCCCTCGTCGTCCGGACCGGGGTCGACCACCAGGACGGACTCGCCGAGCCCGATCACCCAGGTGTTGGTGCCGTCGAGGGTCATGGGCGACGGGTTGGGCGCCAGGACGGCCACCGCACTCGCCGTACCCTGACCGTCGGGGCCGCCGGCGCCGTCCACGGGGATGCGCAGCCCGCTCATCGGATCCCTCGCACCGGGTCGTTCGTCACGTCTCCTCCAGCGCTCCGCCCGGAGCCGCCCCGCACTGCCGAGCGGTAGTCGAGGCCGGGAACCGTCAGCACCATCCGCCCGTCGACCTCGACGGCCGCGGGCAGCACCGTCATGATCGTCCGTTCGGCGGCGAACACCTCGTCGATCCTCTCGAAGGCCCCGATCTCGGTCAACGTGTTCAGGGTCGGCGCCATGAGGCCCAGTTGCCCGGCCGCCGCGCCGGCCAGGGCGTCCGCGGGCCGCATCCAGGCGACCCCGGCCGCCTCGCCGCCGACGTCCCGCGTCCGCTGCCCGGGCGGGAGGGCCGCCACGAAGAAGCGGGTGTCGAACCGCCGGGTCTCGACCGCCGGGGTGATCCAGTGGGCCCACGGCCTGAGCAGGTCGGACCGCAGCACCAGGCCGCGCCCGGCGAGGAAGCCGGCCAGCGACAAGGTGCCGCCGACCAGCGCGAGCCGGTCGGCCTCCCAGTCGTCCCCGGTGGTGTCGCCGACCACGGTTCCGTCGTCGGCGCCGGCCAGCAGCACACCCGACTCCTCGAACGTCTCCCGTACGGCGGCGCAGACCAGGCCACGGGCCGTCCGCTCGTCGACGTGGAAGATCTCGGCCCACTCGGCGGCCGGGGGACCCGCCCAGGCGACGGCGTGATCCGCGTCGCGCGGGTCGACCGAGCCGCCGGGAAAGACGTGCACGCCCGCCGCGAAGGCCATCGTGGCCGCGCGTTCGAGGAGATACACCTCCAGCGGATCGTCGCGCAGCAGCACCACGGTGGCGGCGTCACGCGCCGGCACCGCGACGATCTCGCCCGCGGCCATCGCCCGGGCCCGGTCCGCGAGGTGTCCCGGCAGCGGAATCCCCATCGGGCCTCCAGTTCCGAGCCTCGTGCTCCCTCACGCGCCCGGAGCGGGCACACCGTGAGGGAGCGGTGACGTCAGCGGACCTCGGCGAGGATCTCCACCTCGACGGGAGCGCCCAGCGGCAGGGCGGCCACCCCGACGGCGCTTCTGGCGTGCTTGCCCGCATCGCCGAACACCTCGCCGAGCAGCTCACTCGCGCCGTTCACGACCTGAGGCTGTCCGGTGAAGTCCGGGGCGCTCGCGACGAAGGCGACGACCTTCACGATGCGGACGACGGCCGACAGGTCGCCGGTCACCGACGCGATCGCGGCCAGCGCGTTGAGGGCGCAGATCCGGGCCAGGTCGTACGCCTCCTCGGCGGAGACCTCGGCGCCCACCTTCCCGGTGACCGCGAGCTTGCCCTCCACCGTCGGAAGCTGACCCGACGTGTAGACATGAGCGCCGGTGCGCACCGCCGGCACGTACGCGGCCACGGGGGCCGGGACCTCGGGCAGGCTCAGCCCGAGAGCGGCGAGCCGCTCCTCCGGGGTCGCCATCACTTGGCCCGCTTCATGTAGGCGACCAGTTGCTCGGGGTTCGGCCCGGGAATGACGGAGACCAGCTCCCACCCGTCCTCTCCCCAGTTGTCCAGGATCTGCTTGGTGGCGTGCGTCAGCAGCGGCACGGTGACGTATTCCCACTTGGTCATGGGCAAAGGCTATCGATCGGTCAGGGGGTGCCGCCGTCGCCTCCGCCGATCCGCGGGCTCGGTTGCCGTACGGAACCGTCGGCGGGCGCGGACGGCAGGTCGGCCGGGGCGTCGAGGGCGGGCAGGTCGTCGAGCGTCCCGTCCGCCGGCTCCGGCTCCTCCTCCTGCGGGGCGGCGGCGGGCGGCTGCTCCGCCGGGGCCATCCGGTCGAAGAACCGCAGCAGCTCGACGGGCAGCGGCATGACCAGGGTGCTGTTCTTCTCCGCCGCGACCTCGACGACGGTCTGCAGCATGCGCAGCTGGAGCGCGGACGGGTCGGACGACATCTGCCGGGCCGCCGCCGCCAGGCGCTTGGACGCCTGGAACTCGCCGTCCGCGGTGATGATGCGGGCGCGCCGCTCCCGCTCGGCCTCAGCCTGCCGCGACATCGACCGCTTCATGCCCTCGGGGAGGGCGACGTCCTTGATCTCCACGCGTTCGATGCGGATGCCCCACGGCCCCTCGGTCGGCTCGTCGATCACGGCCTTGAGCTGGGAGTTCAACGAGTCTCTGTCGGACAGGAGCTGGTCGAGCTCCGACTGGCCGATCACGGACCGCAACGAGGTCTGGGCCACCTGCGAGACCGCGAAGAGATAGTTCTGCACGTTCACGACGGCCTTGATCGGGTCGATGACGCGGAAGTAGACGACCGCGTCGACGCGGACCGAAACATTGTCGCGGGTGATGCCCTCCTGCGCCGGGACGCCCATCGTGACGATCTGCATGTTGACCTTTTGCATGCGATCGACGATCGGGACTATCAGGTGCATTCCCGGCCCCCGGATCTCGGACTGGATCCGGCCGAGCCGGAAGACGATCCCGGTCTCGAACTGCTGGACGACGCGCACGCCCCGGGCCAGGGCGACGAGCAGGAGGAAACCCACTACGACGATGAACGCCAACAGCACCGACTCCATGGCCGGTACCTCCTTTGCCGACTGAGCGGTCCGACCCGGCCCGGGGACGAACCAGAAGTGATCCTGGCCGAATCCTTACCCAATCGACGCGCGAGCCGTACCTCCCGGTTCCCGGACGGCAACCCTCGCGAATCCGCACGTAACCGTTGGGTAGCCTTCCAGTCGTGGGCGAACGGGACCAGACAGGCAGAGCTCGGCCGGGCGCGCGCGACACCGACTGGGACGGCGTCCGGCTGCACATCGTCAGCGGCAAGGGCGGCACCGGGAAGACCACGGTGGCCGCCGCGCTCGCGCTGGCGCTCGCCGCGGGCGGCCGCAAGGTCCTGCTGGTCGAGGTGGAGGGCCGGCAGGGCATCGCGCAGGTCTTCGACCTGCCGCCGCTGCCGTACGAGGAGCGCAAGATCGCGGTGGCGCCCGACGGCGGCGACGTGTACGCGCTCGCGATCGACCCCGAAGAGGCCATGCTCGACTACCTCGAGATGTTCTACGGCATGAAGCGCATGGGCAAGGCCCTCACCAAGATGGGTGTCGTCGACTTCGCCACCACGATCGCGCCCGGTCTGCGCGACGTGCTCGTCACCGGGAAGACCAGCGAGGCCGTGCGGCGGCGCGACAGATCCGGGGGCAGGGCGTACGACGCGGTGGTCATGGACGCGCCGCCGACCGGCCGGATCGTCCGATTCCTGAACGTCACCCAGGAGGTCGTGGGGCTGGCCCGGATGGGACCGGTGAAGAACCACGCCGAGCTGGTGCGCGGCGTCCTCGCCTCCCCGGAGACCGCCGTCCACTTCGTGACGCTGCTGGAGGAGATGCCGGTCCAGGAGACCCTGGACGGCATCGCCGAGCTCCGCGAGGCCGGGCTCCCGGTCGGCGGCGTCTTCGTCAACATGGTCCGCGCGGAGGGCCTGCCCGGGCCGGCGCTCGACGCCGCCTACGACGGCAGGCTCGACCAGGCCGAGATCGCGCTGGGGCTGAAAGCCGCCGGGCTCGCCGACGGCGTCGACGCCTCGGCCTTCGCCAAGGCGCTCGCCCAGGAGGTCGGCGAGCACGCCCGCCGCGCGGAGCTGGAGAAACGCGAGCGCGCCGAACTGGAGACGACTCTCGTGCCGCAGTACGACCTGCCGTTGCTGACCGAGGGGGCCGACCTGGCCGGGCTCTACGAGCTGGCCGAGACGATGCGCGCCCAGGGGGCCGCATGAGCGCCGCCCCCGTCCCGTCGTACCCGACGTCTGACGTCGTACCGGAAGGGCTGATCCCGTGAGCCGGACCGCGCCCGCGTTGGACATCGACGCGATCCTGGACGATCCCGGCACGCGCATCATCGTGTGCTGCGGCTCCGGCGGCGTCGGCAAGACCACGACGGCCGCCGCCCTCGGGCTGCGGGCTGCCGAGCGCGGCCGGTCGGTCGTGGTGCTGACCGTCGACCCCGCCAAGCGACTGGCCCAGGCCATGGGCCTGACCGAGCTCGACAACACCCCCCGCAGGGTCGAGGGCGTCGGCGGGTCCGGCGGGGAGCTGCACGCCATGATGCTCGACATGAAGCGGACCTTCGACGAGATCATCGAGGCCCACGCCGATCCGGAACGGGCCCGGCAGATCCTGACGAACCCCTTCTACCAGTCGCTGTCGTCGAGCTTCTCCGGCACGCAGGAATACATGGCGATGGAGAAGCTGGGACAGCTGCGCCGCTCGAACGAGTGGGACCTGATCGTGGTGGACACCCCGCCCTCACGGTCGGCCCTGGACTTCCTCGACGCGCCGGAACGGCTCGGGCGGTTCCTCGACGGGAAGCTGATCCGCATCCTCACCGCCCCCGCGAAGGCCGGCGGGCGCAGCGCGTTCAAGTTGCTGAACGCCGGGTTCGGCATGGTCGCCGGCATTCTCACCAAGATCATCGGAGCGCAGGTGCTCCGGGACATCCAGATGTTCGTCTCCGCCCTCGATGCCGTCTTCGGCGGCTTCCGGCAGCGTGCCGAGCACACCTACCAGCTCCTCCAGGCCCAGGGCACGGCCTTCCTGGTGGTCGCCGCGCCCGAGCGCGACGCCATGCGCGAGGCGTCCTACTTCGTCGAACGGCTGGCCGAGGAGCGCATGCCGCTGGCCGGGGTCGTCGTCAACCGGGTGCACACGTCGCCGGCGCCGGGGCTGTCGGCGACCCGGAGCTGGGCCGCCGCCGAAGACCTCGAAGCCCGCGGCGAGCACCAGCTCACCGCGGCGGTGCTGCGGCTGCACGCCGACCGCATGCGCCTCGCCGCCCGGGAACAGCGTCAGCGGGAGCACTTCACCTCGGCGCATCCCACGGTCCCGGTCGCCCAGGTGCTCGCGATGCCCGAGGACGTGCACGACCTGACGGGGCTCCGCCAGATCGGACGGCTCCTCGCGTCGTCGGCTCTGGCGCGCAGAACCGCCTGACGGGCAGCCTTACGGGCCATGCCTGCCATAAGGCCTGCCATAAGGCCCGCCATACAGGCCGGCCTCTACCGGCCTGCCTTCACCGGCTCGCCGGACACGCGCATGCCGCGCGGCCGTTCGAGCGTGTCGCCCGGGGTTGGAGGGAGGCCCGCCCCACCGCCTGATGCGGCGGCGAGGTGGGACGCGGGCGACGCTCACTCCACACGAGCCACCGGCTCAGCCGGCGATCAGCTCGTTCGTGCGCTCGTACTCTTCCTTGGCCGACTCAAGCAGGTCGCGCCATGACTCCACATCGGGCCGGCGCCTGAGCAGCGCGCGGCGTTCCCTCTCCGTCATCCCGCCCCACACGCCGAACTCGATTCGGTTGTCCAGCGCGTCGGCCAGGCACTCCGTACGGACAGGGCATCCCCGGCAGATGAGCTTCGCCCGGTTCTGAGCGGCGCCTTGCACGAAGAGTGCGTCAGGATCCGCACCCCGGCAGGCGGCACGGGAGGTCCAATCCGTGATCCACATGTTCGACCCCACTCCCCTTAGGTGGTCAGTCGTCGTTTCGGCCGACGGGCGCGGGCGTCGGGCCTCCTGGTTGCAGTAGCCGCAGAGGAGAACGTACGCAACGAAACGATCGAACCGACATACCCCGGGGGGACCAAATTCGTGCATGGTCATGTCAGGCCATGTGGCCGGGAATGACTAGTCCCCCCCTCGCACGGGTAATCCCCCGCCGTGCAAGCGGTGCCGGGGAAGTCACGTATCCGACGTACCCTTAGATTCGTGCAAGCTCACGGCAAATCACTGGGGTCCAGTACGGCGGGTCTGGTGCGCCTCATCGGGGCGGCGATCGTGGCCGGAGTGCTGGTGGCGGCCATCGCCCTGCCCGCCATCGGCGGCGCCGGCGTGACGGTCAAAGCCGGCATAAATGAGCTGCACATCGCGCCGGTGGCGCTGCAGGAACCCCCGCTGCCGGAGAAGACGACGCTGCTCGACGCCGACGGCAAGCCGATCGCGCAGTTCTACTACCAGAACCGCGAGTCCGTGCCGCTCGAAAAGATCGCTCCGATCATGCGGAAGGCCATCGTCGCGATCGAGGACTTCCGCTTCTACGAGCACGGCCCGCTCGACATCGAGGGCACCGCCCGCGCGCTGGTCCGCAACCTCGCCAAGGGCGGCGTGACGCAGGGCGGATCGTCGATCACCCAGCAGTACGTGAAGCAGGTGCTCTTCAACCGCGCCGAGACGGAGGCCGAGAAGCAGGCGGCGATCGCCCCCACGGTCTCGCGGAAGCTCAACGAGATCCGCTACGCAATGGACGTCGAGCGGCGCTACAGCAAGGACGAGATCCTCAACCGGTACCTCAACATCGCCTACTTCGGCGCCAGCGCCTACGGCATCGAGGCCGCCGCCAAGCGGTTCTTCGGCAAGCACGCGTCCGAGCTCAACCTCTCGCAGGCGGCGACGCTGGCGGGCGCCGTACAGGACCCGAACGCGACCGACCCCAACCTCGGCAAGTCGTACCGCGACCGGCTCCTGGCCCGCCGCAACGTGGTCATCGACCGCATGCAGCAGCTCGGGATCGTCACGGCCGCCGACGCCGCCGCGGCCAAGGCGAAGAAGCTCGGCTACAAGGACAAGTCGATCCCCGGCGGCTGCGAGGAGAGCGAGTTCCCCTACTTCTGCCTCTACGTCCGCAATGAGATCCTGCACGACCCGCAGTTCGGCAAGACGGACAAGGCCCGGGAGGACTTCCTGGCCCGCGGCGGCCTGACCATCAGGACCACCATCGACCGGAAGGCGCAGAAGGCCGCGGAGAACGCGATCAAGAAGTATGTTCACCCGTCCGACAAGCCGGTGGCCTCCGAGGCCCTGATCGAGCCCGGCACCGGGGCGATCAAGGCCATGGCGTCCAGCCGGAAGTTCGGGTCGAACCGCAAGAAGAACGAGATGTCGTTCAACATCGTCGCCGACGCCCTGCACGGCGGCGGTACGGGCTTCCAGGCCGGATCGACCTTCAAGATGTTCACCCTGGTGACGGCGCTGAAGGAAGGCTACAAGTTCAACGACGGCTTCAACGTCGGCAGCACCTACACGGCGCCCAGCTACTCCGCGTTCAAGGACTGCAAGGGCAACTCCGTCGGCGACATCAAGACCCCGCTGCACAACGCGGAGGGCCACGGCGGGTTCCTGACCCTGCAGACGGGCACGTGGGGCTCGGTGAACACCTTCTTCCTCACCCTTGAGCAGAGGGTCGGCCTCTGCGACGTCGTGAAGACCGCCAAGGACTTCGGCATCAAGCGCGCCGACGGCGGCAAGCTCCAGGAGTTCGAGCCGTTCACGCTCGGCTTCAACGAGATGGACCCGGTGACCGTCGCCAGCGCGTACGCCGGCCTCGCGGCCCGCGGCAAGTACTGCACGCCGATGGCCATCACCGAGATCACCGACCGCTTCAACAAGGTGACCTCGTTCAAGCCCGAGTGCAAGCAGGCCGTCGAGGCCGAGGTCGCCGACGCGGCCACGAGCATCCTGTCGGGCGTGTTCACCAAGGGCACCATGTCGGGGGTCGGCGGCATCGGCAGGGACGCGGCCGGTAAGACCGGTACGGGCGACGTCTCCCGCACCGTCTGGTTCGCCGGTTTCACCCCCGACCTGGCCGGCGCGGTCAGCCTCGGCGACCCGCGCGGCCCGGTCCGCTACCCGCTGAGCAACCGCGTCATCGGTGGCCGGTCGTACGGCTCGGTCTTCGGCGCCAGCATCCCGGGCCCGATCTGGAAGGCGACCTTCCTGTCAGCGCTCAAGGGCGTCGAACCCTCGTCGTTCGTCAAGCCGGACATGTCGAGGTTCGGCGGCTGCTCCCACGTCTGCGCTCCCCCGCCGAAGCCGAAGAACGACAAGGGCGGTCGCGGCGGAGACGGCGGACCGGGTCCCGACAACGGCGGGCACGGCGGCGACAACGGCGGCGGGCCCGGCGACTTCTTCAACGCCGGCCCCAACTCCCCCTTCGGCAACCGCTGACGCGTGCGGAACGGCCCTTCACCGGGTGACCGGAGAAGGGCCGTTCCCGCTTGTCACAGGCATGGCAAGCGTCGCGCGCCGACCCCCGCGGACGGGGTTCAGGCGGACGACGTCAGGCGGACAGGCGGGCCCGCACGGCCTGGGCGACCCGGCCGCCCTCGGCGCGCCCCGCCACCTTCGGGTTCAGGACCTTCATGACCTGGCCCATCGCCCTGGGGCCCTCCGCGCCGCTCTCCGCGATCGCCTCGTCGACCAGCCGCGCGAGCTCCTCGTCGCTCAGCTGGGCGGGAAGGTAGGCGTCCAGGACGGCCTGCTCGTCCAGCTCCGCCTGCGCCTGCTCCACGCGGCCCGCGCCCGCGAACGCCTCGGAGGCCTCGCGGCGCTTCTTCGCCTCACGGGTCAGCACCTTGACCACCTCGTCGTCGGAGAGCTCGCGGGCCTCCTTGCCCGCCACCTCCTCGACGTTGATCGCCGCGAGGGCCATCCGGATCGTCCGGACCCGCACTTCGTCGCGGGCTTTCATCGAGACCGACAGATCGGCCTTCAGCTTGTCCTTCAACGCACTCATGCGGTCCATCTTGCCGTGCGGGGGACGGCATCCTCGCCAGGTTATGGCGGGAGGCGGAGCGTACGTCGGGCATCATGGCTGTTGTGAGGAAAGCCGCCGCGATTCCCCTGTCCCTGCTCGGCCTCGGCGTGGCCGGTCTCGGTTACGCCTCCGTGGTGGAGCGCAACTGGTTCCGCCTGCGCCGCTTCGACGTGCCGGTGCTCGCGCCGGGGCAACGGCCGATGCGGATCCTGCAGATCTCGGATCTGCACCTCACCCCGCGCCGTTCCCGGTTGATCTCCTGGGTGAGATCGCTCGCCTCGCTCAATCCCGACCTCGTGGTCAACACCGGCGACACCCTGGCGCACCCCGACGCCGTCGACGCGTACCTCCGCGCCGTCGAGCCCCTCCTCGAGCGGCCCGGCCTGTTCGTGTACGGATCGAACGACCTCTACTCCCCGAAGCCCAAGAACCCCGCCCGCTACCTGTGGCGGACCTCCAAGGGCGACTCCGGCCGGCACCATCCCGACCTGCCCTACCGTGAGCTGGGCGCCGCCATGATCTCCGCGGGCTGGCTGGACATGAACAACACGACCGCCCGGCTCAAGGTCGGCGAGCTGGACGTCCACGTGGGAGGCATCGACGACTCCCACATCGACCGGGACCGGTACGACGACATCGCGGGCCCCGCACCGGTCGACGCCGATCTGCGGCTTGGCGTCATGCACTCGCCCGAGCCGCGCAACATGTCCAGGTTCGCCGACGACGGCTACCAGCTCCTCCTCGCCGGCCACACGCACGGCGGTCAGCTGTGCATCCCCTTCTACGGCGCGCTGGTCACCAACTGCGGCATCGACCGCGCCCGTGTGAAGGGGCTGAGCCGCCACGAGAGCGCCTGGCTGCACGTCTCCGCCGGGCTCGGCACCTCGCCGTACGCGCCCGCGCGGTTCTCATGCCCGCCGGAGGCCACCCTGCTCACCCTGGTGCCACGCCGCCCGGTCACGTCAGATGGCACAAGCAGCCGCAAAGTCCGCTAGACTTGCCGAGGCAACAGGGCAGAGGTCCTGAGCCACCGGGGTGTAGCGCAGCTTGGCAGCGCGCTTCGTTCGGGACGAAGAGGCCGTGGGTTCAAATCCCGCCACCCCGACCAGGTAGTTGCAGGTCAAGGGCCTGATTGCTGGAGACAGCGATCAGGCCCTTGATCGTTCGTTAGCGTGGCGTTAGTGGTTTGAACCCGATCACGTAGCCGTTAGCAACCCCAGGCAGCCTTGAAAATCACCCGCCCCGGCGCCCGGTTGAACCTCAGGTCTCGGGCCCCCGGAATGCTTAAGGCCAGGCGTGCAGTCGCTCTAATGCCCCGGCCAGCGAGCCTGAGGAGTACGCGGCCCCTACAGCCCCGGAAGGAAGCGATACCTCGCTAGCGCCCCCATAGTCGGCGGCTCTCCCTCGCGCAGGAGCTCAGGTTCAGCGGGACGTAAGGGCGCCAGGTGCTCTACAGTCCGCCGCATGCACGATGTGATCGAATGGATCAAACAGTCGGATATCGACTTCGGCGACGTCGCGGCCTGGGCTGCTTTCGCTCTCTCCCTGCTCACCTTGGTGTCCACTGGGGTGTGGCAGCGAAAGAACTCGAAGATCGCAGAGAGATCGGCTAAGGCGACCGAGATCGCTGCCGAAGCAGCGGTCCGCTCTGCGAACGCTGCGGAGAAGACCGCCGCCCTCGCTCAACTCCCCGAGATCCAGGCGGCAGAGCTCTCGGCCGCCCCCAAGCGAAGGCTTACTGTGCAGCAGGACGTGCGGTGGAAGATAGAACATGTCCAAGGCGCGCGGTACTTGTTGCGGAACGAAGGAACCCAGACTGCCACGGGTGTCACCGCTGACGACGTTCCCTTCCAAGGGCTTGCACGACAGCTCCCTCGCGATGCGGCCGTTCGCGCGGGCGAGTCGCTGGAGTTCCTCCTCATTCAGGTAGCTCAGGTAGACACGCCCCACGAGTTGTGGCTGACCTGGGACGGGCAGGATGAGCCCATGGCCGTTCCAATCGCCGTGGCCGTTAGTTGGTGACAGGGCGACTGCGACCCCTCCTCCAGCTCGGCCCCTATCCGGGATCACGGCGAGGTAGGCGACGTTAGTGGTTCACCATGCTCGACGGATTGGTGTCGTTGGATGCAATGACATCGCTGGCCCCACGAGGTACTGGACGAGGCAATCGCCGTGCATAGTCACCGAGAGCAGTGCCATCGGCCGGAGGTACCAGCAAGATCGGCGGAGGTGTCTTCGATACGAGCACTGTTCATCGACACCGCCATCACGACCCGCGGTCGCCAGTGATGGCCACCATGATCGATCCTTAGATCCCATCCGCAGGCGCCCTATGGACGTCCCTCATTAGCTCGACGCCAAGACAATCGAAGGATTCTGCTACAAAGTTCGATCGCACTTTCGATATTCTTGTGCATAGGTGTTCAGCTACCAACTTCGCCGAGGTGTCATGAACGACGAGCACCGCCTGCGAGCTCAGATTGCTCGGGCACGAGCCCTGCTTGTGGACGGCGAGCCGCGGAAGCTCAGCAACAGCCGCCTCGTGGCTTCCTATCCAGACCGGCCCGTTGTATCGGGCACCACCGTGCCGGCGCTGGTGACGGAATGGCGCAGCCTGGACAGCGGGCTTCTCGTGCCAGTTCACGCTGATTCGGCTGGGCCCGCCCCCATTGACCTGTTGCTGGTCTATCTAACCGCGAAGGAGATACTAGGTTTCGCTCCTCCACCGTCGTTGATCGCAGAGGAACTGCGCCGTGTATCCGTCTACGACGTACTCTTCTTCGTGGCCGACATCCTCTCGTCGTTCCGAGCCCCCGGTGCCGCACGTTCCGAGCTCGACCGACACTACGCCTCCATATGGTTCGAGGGAGAGCTACAGCACCGTGTAACGAACTTGCTGCGCGAACCCAAGCGCGGCCTGGTCGTTCCACAAGCACTTTTGCTTCTAGCCAAACTCGCGTTGGCCCGTAGCAATGATCAGGGTGAACGCGAAGGCGATCCAGGAAATATCGTCCTGGCCTTGCTCACAATCACGCAGTACCTCGGCTCAGGCGCAGAACATCCTGCTCAGTCCGTGGTGGGCGACACGCCAGGACCACTCGGTCGCGAGATCATCGCCAATCAGTACTTCAACAGTCCACCTTCCGAAGTGCACCTCATGGCGCGCTTTATCCGTCGATGGCGCCAGATGCCTGCGGAACATCGCGACGACCCGCAGGTCATCGACCTGGCTCAGGCTTACAAGGACGCCACCGGCATCACGCTTGACGATCTCATGACAGTCGGCCTTGCCCTTTGGGCATCCGCCGCTGGAGGTCGCCCCCATGTCCCGGCTGGCTACTTCAGCATTTTGAAATGGTCGTCAGAGCGTCTGGATCGCGTCCTCCACCTCCTCGGCGCCGATCTACTGACCTTGCGACTTGGGGTCAAGGAGGAAATAGATCTATATGGCGAGCCGGGCCTCCAGTGGGCCTTCAGCACCTTTGAGCGCTGGCCCGTCGTTCGACTGGCCGACGGCAGTCTCCTTGTCCTTGATCCTAAGTTGCTGATCAACCGCATCGTAGGATGGCTCCCGCTGTTTGACATCAAGGCAGGAGCAACTTCAGGGAAGCGTTCGGTCACCACCAAGACCGCGAAACAGGCTGAACAGTGCCTCCGCCATCTCAGCGAGTTTTACGTACTCGAGGTCCTCCAGAGCGTGGCCGAGGGAAGCCCCGCGCAGCGGGTCTACGGTGATGCTGAACTTCGTGCAGTGTTCCGAAAGCTGAAGCGCCGCGTGGCGGACATCGTCATCGACTACGGCGACGCCTGGGTCGTTATCGAAACAACCACGACCCAGCTAAAGCGCCAATCGGTTGTTGCACAGTCTGAAGAAGCGCAGGTGGAGGACTTGGACAAGCTCGTCGGAGAAGCCGAGCAGATCCATGCGACGATCGAGTCTCTCCGCGAGGACGAATCCCGCCTCACAGGAGCCGCTCACAGGCCATATCGCAAGTTCTTTCCAGTGCTTGTCCTTGCTGAAGGGTTCCCAGTCAACCCCGTTACGCTCACAGTTCTCTGGGAGCGGCTGCGCGCCAAGAACCTCCTTCAAGACCCGGACATCGCTCCGCTCGAAGTCTTGGATACCGAGGAACTAGAACTCGTCGAGGCACTTCAGGAAGAGGGAGGGCCGAGCCTCAAGCAGATTCTGGAGGGGAAGAGCAAATCAAACCTCAGCCGGGCCAGCGTCCGCGATTACATAATCGCGATTTTGCGCCGCCAGCCATCACGCTCGCGTCGGCTGGAGTCCCTATGGCTCCAAGCAGTTGGCCCTGTCCTGGACACCGTCGCCGAAGCAGAGCGGAAAGCAGGAGCGCAGCCCTAACGCGGAATCTCAAGATCCTCAAGGGGCGTGTCCAAGCCGAAAGGAGGCATGGACACGCCCCGAGTTCAGATCGCTCGTTCGCCCGTGTCCACCCCGAGGACCTTCATGAGGTCGACTGTGCAGACACGGTAGAGGTCGCCGATGCGGATGATGCGAACGGGGAACTCTCCGTCACGTGCAAGTTGGTAGGCCTTCGACCGGCCGATGCCGAGGGCACGGGCAGCGGTCATCAGGTCGATCGTGGGCGGCAGGTCCTGTAGATCGCGGAATGTCATCGACTTCATCTCATGCCTCCCGATGCCGCTCCAGCCTCTCGGAACCTCGCGCCAGCAAGTTGGATGAACGGTGCGTGCAGTTCGATACCGGCGAACTTCCGGCCGAGTTGCCGGGCGGCAATGCCGGTGGTGCCGCTGCCGGTGAACGGGTCCAGGACAGTGCCGCCAGGACGGCAGCCGGCGGCAATCGCCCTGAGCGGGATGTCGATCGGGAATGCCGCGAAGTGCGCGGCCCGCAGTGGCCGGGTGGGGATCGACCAGACGTCCCCGGGGTTCCTGCCGTTGGGGTGCGCGGCGGCATGCCGCTCACCCGTGGGCCGCAACGCCGCGCCGTGCCGCGGGCCGGCCGAGTCCTCCCCGTACTTGCCGCTCGGAGGCCAGGCCGTCGTGATGCTGTTCGGCTTGTTGCCCCCGGCTCGTGCCCGCCTGGAAATCGGACGGTCGCCGGTGTAGGGCTGACGGACCGGGTCGAGGTCGAACCAGTACCGCTGCTGCTTGACGAGCAGGAAGATCAGCTCGTACCTGTTGGACATCCGGTCGCGGACGGACTGCGGCATCGCATTGGGCTTCTGCCACACGATGGCGTTGCGGAGAATCCAGCCGTCCTCTTGGAGGGCGAAGGCGACCCGCCACGGCATGCCGAGCAGGTTCTTCGGCGGTACGGCCAGACGGGCCTTGGGCCGCACCTCGGGCTGGCGCGCGTTGTAGTCCTTGCCGCGGGACCAGCCGTCGGAGTTGGCCGCGTAGCAGTCCCCGAGGTTCAGCCAGCAGGTGCCGTCGTCGGCGAGAACCCTGCGGGCCTCGGCGAAGGTGGCCCGAAGGTTCTCCACGTACGCCTCCGGTGTGGCCTCCTGCCCGTACTGGCCCTCGCAGTAGTTCCGCAGGCCCCAGTAGGGCGGGCTGGTGACGATGCAGTCCACCGAGCCCTCGGCCATTTCGGCCAGCACCGCACGCGCGTCCCCGTGGTAGATCGCCGCGTGGTCGTCGTGCCAGTACGGCTCACGTAGCCCGCTCATCGGCGGCCCCCGACGGCCCGGATCGCCCACAGGACGCGGGCGACGTTATCGGCTCGACCGGCGGTGTCCCACCACCCGAAGGGCCTGGGAACGACGCGGAACCCGGCGTCCCATAGGTCGGTGCCGGACTCCTCGATGCGTGTGTAGGCGATCAGGCGCCGGTAACCCATCTCGCGGACCAGGGGCCAGGCGGAACCGAGCAGCGCCCGGTTGGCGTCGGGTGTGCCGTCGGTGGCCAGGGCGAGGACCTCGGCGGTGTCGCCGTCGTCGAAGGCCCAGGCGGTGGGCCAGCCGATGACTGCAACACCAACGAGCGTGCCGTCACCGGTCTGGGCACCGACAGCGAACGCGGCACCGGCCGGCAAAGCGAGGCGGGGCTGGGTCCAAGCGATGAATGCCCGCGCGGTCTGAATCGGCACCGGCGAAATCACCAGCCGACGACTCTCCAGACGCTCGGTACCGCTTAGGCCCTCGCGCTCGTTGGCGATTGTCTTCTTGTCATTCCTGCTTCCCATCGTGTAGTCGGGACACGTTTCTCCGGATGCGTGCGCCGTCGGTCCGCCGGGCGGCCCGAGGCGCATGACCAGGGATAACCAGCGGCTCAGAGAGCCCTCAGAGAGCGAGCCCTCAGAGCCGGATCTGAGCCGGGAAACGCCGACTCTGACCAACTCAGAGGTCCCGGGCGGCGGATTATGCGAAAACTCTGTGGCGATACTCTGAAACAGCTATGAGCAAATTCTGAGGCGGTGCGTAGACCAGTTTCCGAGACCAACGAAATCCTCTCGGACTGGAGCAAGAAATCGGTACCTGTCAAGGATTTTGAGACAGTGTCCTGCTATTTGGACGCTATGAGTGCTTGGGGGGTCGGTGGGTTGATCCACGCGACTGTCGGGAGCGGTGGCGGGCTCGGCGGGCTGCCGAACCGCGT
>NZ_JAFCNB010000017.1 GCF_017896165.1 Microbispora oryzae | reverse complement strand
ATGAGTCGGCCACCGCTCTCGGGCTCAACGAGATCGGCCGGGTCTCGCTGCGGACCACCCAGCCGCTGTTCGTCGACGACTACGCCCGCAACCGCATGACCGGCGGATTCATCCTCATCGACGAGGCCACCAACGGCACCGTAGCCGCGGGGATGATCGTCGACGCCCACTGAGTAGATCATTGGAAGATCCCCGGCTGAGCGATCACGGCCAGCGTTAGGGTCGTCACGTTCCGTAACTCGGACGTGGAGGGCCCGTGGCCGACGCTCAGCCGGTGATCTTCGTGGGAGGCCTGGGCCGCAGCGGCAGCACGTTGCTGGAGCGCCTGCTCGGCGAGCTTCCCGGGGTCACGCCGCTCGGTGAGGTCGTCCACCTGTGGGCGCGTGGCGTCGGCGCGGACGAGCCCTGCGGCTGCGGGCAGCGGTTCTCCCAGTGCCCGTTCTGGGGCAAGGTCGGCGCCCGCGCGTTCGGCGACTGGCGGCGGAGCAGGGCCGCGGTGGAGCGGCTGCGCAACCGGGTCGACCGCACCCGCCGGGTCCCCGCCCTCGCCGTCGGATTCGTCGGCCGTGAGGCGGAACTCTCCGAATACGTCCTGGCCTACTCGCGGGTCTACGCGGCCGCGGCCGAGGTCGCCGACGCCCGCGCGATCGTCGACTCCAGCAAGCACGCCTCTCTCGCGTACTGCCTGACCGCCATCATGGACCTGCGCGTCGTCCACGTGGTGCGTGATCCGCGCGCGGTGGCCGCGTCGTGGCGCAGCGTGGTGCGGCGCCCGGAGGACGGCCGGCCGATGACGCGGTGGACCCCCGCGCGGACCGCCGTCCACTGGCTCGCGCAGAACCTCGCGTTCGAGGCGCTCCGCCGCAAAGGCGTGGAGGTCGTCCGGGTCCGCTACGAGGACCTTCTCGACGACCCGGCCCGCACGGTGCGCGATCTGGCGGCCAGGCTTGGGCTCGACGCGGGCGACCTCGGCTTCCTCGGCGACCGGGAGGCGCGTCTGGGGGTCGCGCACACCGTCTCCGGCAATCCCATGCGGTTCGCCGTCGGGCGGATCGCGCTGCGCCGCAGGCCGGCCCCGCTCCCGCCTTACCAGCGGTGGCTGGTGACCGCGCTCACTCTCCCGCTTTTCCTGGCGTACGGCTACCGCCCGCGCCGCCCCGCCACACGGGGCAGGAGATGACTCCCTCGGTCGGCGTCGTCGTCCCCACCCGCGGCGACCGCCCGGGAACGCTGGCGGCGGCGCTCACCGGCGTGTTCGGTCAGGCGTACGAGGGCCGGGTCGAGGTGATCGTCGTGGTGGACGGCGGTCGCCGGGCCCTGTGCGACGCGGTCCGGGCGGCCGGGGTGCCGCGCGAGGCCGCCGCGGACGTGCTGGTCCTGCCCAACCGCCGTACGCCGGGGCTGCCGGGGGCGCGGAACACCGCGATCGAGGCGCTCGGCACCGACCTGGTCGCCTTCTGCGACGACGACGACCTGTGGCTGCCGGGGAAGCTGGCCGCCCAGGTCGCGGCGCTCGCCCGGCGGCCCGAGGCCGACTTCGCGAGCTGCTCCGTGGAGGTCGAGTACGGCTCACGCCGGACGCCCCGGCTGGCGTACACCGACCAGGTGACCCGCGAGCACCTGACCCGGTCGCGCATGATGATGGTCCACTCCTCGACGTTCCTGTTCCGGCGGGGGGCGATCTGGGTGGACGAGAGCGCGCCCGGCGGTCAGAACGAAGACTGGGACCTGGCGCTGCGGGCCGCCTGGCGGCACCCCATCGTGCACGTCGACCGCCCGCTCGTGCGGATCCGCTGGGGCGCGTCCCACTACGCCGACCGGTGGGCCGACCGGATCGCCGGGCTCGAATGGATGCTCGCCCGCCACCCCGAGCTGTCGGCCGACTCCAGGGGTGTGGCCCGCGTCTTCGGGCAGCTCGCCTTCTCACACGCGGCGCTGGGGCGGCGCGGCGAGGCCGCCCGGTGGGCGCTGCGGGCCGCCGCCGCCCGGGTGAGCGAGCCGAGGGCCGCGCTCGCCCTGGCCGTGGCGTGCGGGCTCGTGTCCCCCGCGACGGTGGTCCGGGCGCTGAACGCGCGCGGTCACGGCATCTGATGGCCGGCTGTGAGCACGTCCGCGGCGCGCACGGTGTGGCGCAGGAGCAGCGCGGTGGTGACCGCCCCGACGCCGCCCGGCACCGGGGTCAGCGCCCCGGCCTTCTCCGCGACCGCGGGATCCACGTCGCCGGCGAGGCCGCCGTCGGCGGTGGGGTTGGTGCCCACGTCGACCACCACGGCCTCTCGCCGTACGTGATCGGGGGTGATCAGGCCGGTCCGGCCCACGGCCGCGACCACGACGTCGGCGGTCGACGTGACGGCGGCCAGGTCACGGGTGCGGGAGTGGCACACGGTCACCGTGGCGTCCCGGTCGAGCAGCAGGTGGGCGACGGGCTTGCCGACGACGGTGGACCTGCCGACCACGGCCACGTGCCGGCCCCTGAGCTCCACGCCGTGATGGTCGAGGAGCGTCACGACCGCCTCGGCCGTCGCAGGGGCGAACGCGGGCAGCCCGGCCGCGAGACGGCCCAGGGAGAGCGGGTTGGCGCCGTCGACGTCCTTGCCGGAGGCGATGGCGCCGGCCGCCTCCTCCTGGCGGACGCCCGGCGGCAGCGGGGTCTGCAGGATGACGCCGTGGACCGTCGGGTCCGCGCTCAGCGACGTCAGCGTGCCGCGGATGTCCTCGGCGGCGGCGTCCGGCCCGAGGTCGGCGATGTCGCAGACGATCCCGGTCTTTCCGGCCGCCCCGGCGATGGAGCGGACGTACCAGGCGGTGGACTCGTCGGCCGTCGCCACGACCACCACGAGTTTCGGCGGCGTGCCGCCCTCCGCGAGCGCGGCGGCACGCGCCGCCGTCTCCGTACGGATCTCGGCGGCGAGCTCCCGCCCGGACAACATGATCGCGCTCATCGCGTGATCTCCTCTCGGACGGCGGCGGTGATCCGGTCGGCGCGGGCGGCGATCCCGTCGGCCTGACCGGCCTGTTCCGTGAGGCGGGACCGGGTGGCGTCGTCGCGCACGCCCGCCAGGTTGACCTCGATGTTCACCCGGGCCGTGGTCGCCGCCGCCCGGGCCGCCTCGACGGCCGCGGCCACATCGGTGATCACGTTCCGGTTGGCGACGGGAAGCAGTTCCCCGGCGAGGGCGACCGCGCGCGCCGCGACGTCGATCACCGCGGCCGGCGGCCCGGCCGCGCCGGAGAGCGCCCTGGCGATCGCCGCTGAGCGGGCCGCTCTGTCCTCGTCGGTGTCCCTGGGCAGCGTGTACGCCTCGGTGACCGCGGTGAACGCGGCGGCGTCCTCCTCGGCCAGGCCTACCGCCGTGTCTCGCAGGTCGTCGGTCTCGGCGACCACCCGATCCACGAGAGCGGTGTGCGCGGCGTACTTCTGCCCGGTGGTGTAGCGCGCGACCATGCCCAGCAGCGCCGCCGCCTGAGCCGCGTGCAGCGCGGCGGACGCGCCTCCGCCCGGCGCGGGCACCCGGTCGGCGAGCCGGGTCAGAAAGCTCGAGATCGTTTCATCGCGCATGCCGTTCGCTCCCTCGCTGTCGCCTCGGGTCTCGCCTGAGCCCGCTCGCACAAGCCCGGGGAATCCTCCCACACGCGCCGTTTACGGCCGGGACGGCCCGTCGAGCGGCGCCTTGGCTGAGCGCGACTCCGAAGCAGGCTGGAACTCGACGGCCCAAATCCGCCCGCGCGAACACCGCGCCCTCTCTCCCCGCGTGTCATGTCCAACGGAACATCCAGCACCCGCGTCGGCATACAAAACGGTTACCCGCGCCTCAATGCAAGGTAACTGCAACGCCATCGGCGTTCTACAACTGAAGGGCTAGATTGGTTGACCGGACTGAATAGGACACGGTCAATGAGTATTGGTAAACAGGAGGGATGATGGAAAAACTTTTCCGGACGAACAGTCTGCCTAAGCTGGAACGGTTGGAGTCCTGGGCGGACCATATGTTCCGAGCGGTAGCGCCGATGGAGATAGCTTGCAGCGATCCGGCCAATTTTCACGGTCAAATCGACGGGATGGACCTTGGTGTCGTCCACGTCTCCAGAGTGAGGGCCTCGCCCTGTGAAGGAAGCCGGACGTCGCGAATGATCCGCCAGTCGGATCCCGAGGTATTCCAACTTTCGCTCTCCCTCCGCGGTCGCGTGGAGATAAATCAGGACCGGAAAGCTGCCGCCTTATCTCGGTCCTCGGACTTGGTTTTGTACCATTCGTCTCGTCCCTCCTATGTGCGCTCCGGGGTTGGCGGGATATCGACCGATGGTGTGATGGCGGTATTTCCCCGCACAGTGCTGCACCTCCCCGCTCACAAGGTGGAGAAGCTGATCGCCACGTCCTTCTCTGGCCGAGAGGGGATCGCTGCACTGCTGGCCGGTTTCCTGACCGAGTTGACGGCCGGCACGCACCATTACGCGGCCTCCGCGCGCCCTCACCTCGGAGACACCCTGATCGACTTGCTGGTCTCCCTCCTCGCTGAACGGCTCGACAGCGACGTCGCTATACCGCCAGAGAGTCAGCAGAACGTCCTCATGATGAGGATCCGCATCTTCATCCAGCG
Source organism: Microbispora oryzae (assembly GCF_017896165.1). Classification (GTDB taxonomy): domain Bacteria; phylum Actinomycetota; class Actinomycetes; order Streptosporangiales; family Streptosporangiaceae; genus Microbispora; species Microbispora oryzae. The sequence goes on along the minus strand of NZ_JAFCNB010000017.1, from coordinate 151,550 downwards.
GCACCTGGGTGACCCCGCCCTGGATGTCGCCGCTATCGCCGCTGCCCACAACATCTCCGTCCGCACTCTGCACCGGCTCTTCCAGTCGCAGGGCATCGGGGCCGCCGCATGGATCCGCGCACAGCGGCTGGAACGCTGCCGGCGGGACCTGTGCGACCGGGCTCAAGCAGATCGTCCGATCCGTGCCATCGCGGCTCGATGGGGCTACACCGATGCCGCTTCCTTCTCCCGCGCCTTCCATGCCGCCTACGGGTTCAGCCCTAGGGACTACCGGCACAAGCACACAGCCTCTTCGGCAAGGCGCGCGGACGCGCCCCGGTGAACAGACCGCCCTGCAGGCCAATCGCAGGGGATTACGAGGGTGGCGCGCATTGCCAAGCGCCTGGCACGCAACGTCAATGACATAGTGGGCCCAATTCACCGATACTTTTCTCGATCGTCGGAGTTCGACAGGGAGTTCTGAGCGTCGGATGAGTGAGGAGAATCTCCAAATGGCAGAACGTCCAGAAGTTGTCAGGGTACGACGCAACCGCCGCGTGCGACGCTCGACGGCGTTAGCGCTGTCTTTGGCAGTCGGGGGGCTCGTCTCGGTGGTCGGGGCGCAGTCGGCGTGGGCTGCTACTCGGTCAGTTCCTGGTGTCTCCGGGTCGGTAAGCTCCACCAGTGCCACTCTCTGCGTAGCTTCAAGCGAACCCTGGGGGCAACTCTGGTTTACGGAGTCGGAAATCCCAGGTAAGGAAATCGGCGACAACCTGATCACGTCGGCTGGAAAGTGCGTGCAAGCCTCTCCGATCACCAGTAAATCCAGGTTCCGTAGCTTCCATGTTTGCAACAGCCACGGAGTCTGCAGCACAGAGGCATACCTCTAGTACCGACAGTTGAGGTCTGCAGGTAGCGCGAATCGCGTTATAGGCCGCGCGTTGGACGACGCCCTTGTGGGTGGACCGGTGGATCTCCCCCTACGCCCGCGAGGAGAGGAACTTCGTGAGGGCCAGGACACGTGAGGCGTCCTCGGCGGGGAGTCGGCGGGCCAGCGCCGCCGCGCGTGAGTCCGTCGGGCGGAAGGCGGTGCGCGACAGGCCGGTCCAGGCGAACGCGCCCCGGGCCGTGCCGCCCTCCGTGTTCAGGCCCGTGTTCAGGCCCGTGTTCAGGCCCGTGTTCAGGCCCGTGCGCAGGTCCGGGGCCCGGTCCGGGCCCCGGTCCGCGCGGGGGGCCGTACAGGCGCGGCCGATCCTGCGCGCGGCGCGATCCGTCCAGGGCAGGCCGCACCATTCGTAGAGGTCGCGGAAGCCGTCGAGCGGGGCGGCGCACAGGTCTTCGTAGCGGACCACCCGGATGCCCGGCGTGCGCGCGGCGACGTCGTGCACCACCCGGTGCGTGACCGTCCACAGGGCGGCGGTGGCGGCGAGCGGGTCCGGTGAGCCGGCGAAGCGGCGCAGTTGCTCGACGTACGGGTGGTCGCGGAGCAGCGACGGCTGGCCGAGAAGCTCCCGGACGTCCACCGTCCAGCCGAGCCGCCGCCAGCTCGCCGCGAACGGCACGGCGTCGCGGACCAGCACGATGACCCGGCAACCGAGGCGGGAGGCGAACCACCCGGCCGACAGCACGGCGAAGGGGTCGTCGAGCAGCGCCCGCAGGCCGCGCAGGCGACCGGCGGTGAACGCGGTGCCGTGCCTCGCCATCCGGGCGAGGTCTCCCGGCCGGTGGTTGGCGCGCAGCTCGGCGGCCCAGCCGTACCTGAGACCGACGGTCGCGGTGAAGGCACGCAGCCAGGACGCGTCGTCGTCCGGGCAGATGTACTGGAAGCGGTGCGTGACCGAGGCGGACAGCACGCCCGGTGAGCGGCCGGGCGGTCGCTGCGGGTTGAGCGGCTCGTTGACGTAGACCAGGCGGCCGCTCGCCGCCAGCATCTTCCCGGCCCAGCTCGTGCCGCTGCGGGGCAGCCCCGTCACCAGGAGGGGCGGAGCGGAGGGTGCGGCCGCCGTCATGCCGCCGCCCGTACGCGCGCCGCCGCCCGCAGCCCCGCCCGCACGCCCGCTCGCAGTGCCAGCCGAAGGGCGGCGCGGGAGTGCGGTCCGAACGGCCGAAGGCCGTGCCTGCGGTGGATCTGCCGGAGCGGCAACAGGTTCTTCACGAGGACCCCGCCTGACCAGCCGAGGGCGGCGCCCAGAGCGCCGTGCGCGGGCACGAGCAGCAGGTCGAGGACGACCGTCACGCTCACGGCCGCCGCCGTGTTGACCAGGCTGGCCGCCGCTCCGCCGGAGGCGGTGAGCATCACGTCGACCATCCCGCAGGCGGTCGCGACCAGCATCGTGGCCGCCAGCACGAGCGCGATCGGCACCCCGCTCGCGTACCCACGGCCGAAGACCGGCAGCAGGGTCGGCGCGAACGCGGCGTACCCCAGCCAGACCGGCCAGGTGAGGGCGACCAGCCAAATGGTGGACGTCTGGTACAGCCGTCCGGCCCGTGCCACGTTCCCCGCGGCGAGCGCCCGGACGAGCCGGGGCTGGGCCGCCTGCGCCAGCCCGTGCCCGGCGAGCTGCCCCACGACCTTGAAGCGGGTCGCTCCGGTGTAGACGGCCGCAGCGGCGGGGCCCGCCAGCACAGCCACGAGCACCACGTCCAGGCGCTGGAAGGCGGACTGCAGCGCCGCCGCGGCCGATCGGGGCGCGGTGCGGCGCCAGAAGCCGGTGAGCCCCGCGCCGGACGGCTGCCGCCGTCCCAGCCAGGCCGCCGCCGCGACGGCCACCAGAAGGGACGGCAGCGCCCAGGCCGCGACGAGGACGGGCAGCGGGGCGTGGCCGAGCGCCGCGACCGAGACGAGGACGAGCTGGCACATTGGCTGGACGAGCCCGGCGAGCACGGCGGTGGGCCGCATCGCGCCGGTGCCCCGGGTGGCCGTGACCAGCAGGTCGGCCAGCGTCACTACCGGGATCGCGGTCGCGAGCACCGGCCAGACGCTCTCCGGCACGTTCGTCGTGTGGGCGAGCCCGCCCCGCCCCACGCTCACCGCCGTCGCCGCGGCGACCGCGCAGGCGGCGACCGGCACCAGGACGCGCCGCGGTACCGTGGCGTGGCTTCGGCCCGCTCCCCGCCTCACCCCGCGCCCCGGCCCGAGCTCCCGGCCGCACCCCGGCCCGGCGTCCGGTTCAGTCTCGGGCCCGGTCTGCGGCCTGGTTTCCGTACTGATCTCTGTGCTGCTTTCTGTGCTGATTTCCGCACTGATTTCCGCACTGTCCGGCGGGCGGGCCGCAGCGAACGCGTGAACGAGCCCGTTGCCGGCGTCCAGCCGCAGGATTCCGGCGATCATGAGGCAGAGGGCCGTGGCGGTGAAGAAGGCCCCGGCCGTCCGGGGGTCCAGCGAGCGGGTCACCGCCAGCACGATGAGGAACTGGGCGGCGGCGTTCGACGTGGCGACGGCGACGCCCGCCAGCCCGTGCCGGGCCAGGCCGCCGCCCCTCCCGCCGCCGCTGCCAACGCCGCCGCTGCCAACGCCGTCGCCGCCCCTGCCGCTGCCGCCGTCACCACGCGACCGGCCGGTAGCGCTCACCGGCGCCACGAGGGCGGCCCTCCCAGCCAGGGTTCGAGCAAGGCGTCCATGGGCGCGAAACGGTCCGCCAGGCGCTCCCGCAGCCGGCGCGGCATGCCCTCGGGACGGTGGCGCGCGTTGTGGACGCCGAACGGCGGGTCGCCGAGCCGCGGCAGGCCCAGGAACTCCAGCACCCGGCCGTACTCCGCCTCGGGATGGCGGAAGAAGTCGCCGCTGTCAAGCACCAGCACACGCTCGCGGCCGAACAGGGGGTCCAGCCGGGCCAGCTGTTCGGCGTACCGGCCGCGGGCGAGGTAGCCGTGGTGCCGATGGGCGTGGCTGACGTGGCCGGGATGGCCGCGCAGCCGCTCCTCCGCACCGGCGAGCCGTTGCTCCTCCAGTTCGACGGCGCGCTCGAAACTCGGCTCGGTCTCGAACCCCCGGGCCAGCTCGTGCGCGTGGGCGGAGAAGGCGCGTTCGACCGGGTCGCGGACGAGCGCGATCAGCCGGACTCCGGGCAGGTCGCGGGCGATGCGCGCGGGGGCGAGCGGATGGAACAGGTAGTAGGGGGATGCCTCGAAGGCCAGCACCCGGCCCCGCTCTCTCCGGGCGGCCATTGGGAAGTGGGCCCGATACCACGGCAGGCCCCGGCCATACGCCACGTCGAAGTAGTGGACGCCCTTGCGCAGCACGGGCTTGGCGACGAGCGGGTGCCGCGCGAGCGCCCGGTAGAGCGAGGTGGTGCCGCACCGCTGGGCGCCCACGATCAGGAACGACGGGAGCATCCGCCCGGCCGCGGTGACCCGGCCCGCCGCGAACGAGACGGCGTGCGCCGAGCGCTTCACCGCCGCCCTCACAGCAGGCACTCCAGATGGTCGACCAGGGGGTTGAGCCACTCCGACGGCGGGCCGAGCGGCTCGTGACCGTCCCGGTAGTGCCGGTCGGCGAGGGTGAGCAGATAGTGCACGGCGGTCCGCCGCGCCTGCCCCGGGGAGATCCCGAACGGCTCAAGCACCGTCCCGGACCGGGCGAGGCAGGCCCGCGCGGCCTGCGGCGGGCGCATCCGGCGCAGGGCGCGGTGGAAGAAGTGGTGCAGGGCGTCGAACCCTAACGGCACGCCGCCGGCGAAACGCTCCCAGTCCCACACGAGCAGCCGCCCGTCGGCCCCAGCCGCGACGTTCCACGGCGACAGGTCGCCGTGCCAGTGCCAGGAGGGCGCCGCCGCCTCGGCGGCCGCTCCGGCATCGGCTCCGGCACCCGGCCCGCTAGCTGGCCCGGTCTCCGCTCCGGCACCCGGCCCGGCGCCCCGCCCGGCAGTCGGCCCGGTGCACGGCCCGAGGCCCGGCGCGTACGGCAACGGCGGCGGCAGCGGGGACGGCGGCGGGAACGGCGTCTCGCCGGGTTCGGTCCCGAGAGACGCGATCTCCCGTACGGCGTCGTTGAACAGGCCGGCGGGGACGGTCCGGTGCGTCACCGGGAGCGGCGAGATCACCAGCACGTCCAGCCCGCGCCAGACGCCGTGGTGGAGGACGGTCGGCGGGGCGACCACCTTGAGGACGCGGCCCGCGAGCATGTGGAGCACCTCGCTCTCGTGCCGCACCAGCCGGGCCGCCCGTTCCGAGTCGCCGATCTTGACGAAGCCCACGAGCCCGTCGTCGCCGTGCGCCTCCAGGATGGGCTTGCGGTTGGGCCGGCGGGCGGGCCGGACGCGGACCACGGCGTGCACCCGCCGTCCGAGCACGTCACCGAGGTAGGTCTCGATCGTGTCGGGACCGGCGGAGACCAGCACCGGGCGGCCGAGGGCGGCGTGCCACCGGGCGCGGGGCACCACGCGCCGGGGCGCCAGCCGGTGCGGCAGCACGGTGCGGGCGCTGCGCCCGCCGCCCGACGGATAGAGCAGGCGCAGCACCTCGTCGAGGTAGCGCAGCCGGAGCTGGGCGTCTGTCATGTGACCACCTCGCGGACGGCGGTGGGGACGGCGGTGGGGACGGCGGTGGGGACGGCGGTGGGGACGGTGGCGGGGACGGCGGCGGCGTTGCGCCAGAGCAGGGCGAACGAGATCAGGTAGAGGATCAGCGCGCTGATCATCCCGTCGTAGACGACCATGTAGAGCAGCACGAGGATCATGACGAGCGTGCCGGCCCGGCCGATGGGCGACCGGTCCGGCCAGTAGCGGCGCACCGCGCCGCCGAAGAAGGCGACGTACAGCAGCGCCCCGGCGAACCCCTGGCTGATCAGCAGCAGCCAGAGCTGCCCGTCACTGCCCAGCGGCGGATGGCCGCACTCGCGGCACCAGCTCGTGCGGCCCGTGGTGACCGTGCGCTGGTTGCCGTACGCGTTCCTGGTCGTGCCGTAGCCGATCACGGGCGAGGACGCCGCCGCCCTGACGGTGGAGACGACCGTGAAGGCGCGGATGCCGTTGCTCTGCGGACTGTCGAGCCGTTCGCCGACGATCCCGCTCAGCGGCGACAGCAGGAACACCGCTCCCGCGACCGCCGCGGCCCCGGCCAGCAGGACGGGACGCCGCCCGCGCACGACGAGGTACGCGGCCGACAGGGCGAGCCCGATCCACAGGCCGCGGTTGAGCGAGTACACGACCGGGACGGCGGCGACGGCCAGCACCGCGATGGCGGCCACCCGCCGATACGTCCCGCCGTACGCCCACCAGCCCACCATGAACCAGACGACGAGCACCGACAGGTCGCCGCCCCAGGCGTTGGCCCACTCGAAGGGGGCCTCGGGACGCGGCGAGGCGTGCCCGAGCACGTGCTGCACCTGGGCGGCCGTGGGGTGCACCAGGTTGGTAACGAAGGGATTGGCGCGGATCCACGACGGCAGCGCCATCTCCAGGGGAGAGGTGAACTCCAGGTGGGGCGCGAGGACGCCCAGCAGCCCTCCGGCGACGGTCGTCAGGAACAGCACCCCGAGCCAGCGGACGAGAGTGAGCTGCGGCAGCTCGTCGTGTCGCAGGGCGCCCAGGTAGAGCACCATCACCAGGAGCGCCACGTAGACGGCCAGCCGGACGAGATAGCCGATGGCCCGGCCCGCCGCGAGGTCGCCGTGCGCCTCCGGGGGGTTCTCCCCGAGCGCGGCGGCGCTGATCAGATAGCCGGCGAGCAGCAGCACCCACAGGCCGAAGCCCCGCGGCGCCCTGATCGGCCGCCGCCGCACCAGCACCACCGCCATCGGCACGGCGAGCACCAGGATCGACAGCCCGCCCAGCCCGAGCGCCCACCAGACCGGGTAGCCGAGCACGAGCGCCGCGACCGGCCACGTCGACGGCGGCGGCAGACGGCGGGCGGCCCGGCCGCGGACGTGGAGCGACGGCCGGGGGCTCATCGCGCCCGCGCCCCCTCGGCGGACGGCACCGCGTGCTCGGACGGGACCGTCACGGCGCCGAGCACCCGGGCGCCCAGCCGGGCGTGCCGCCGTACGGCCCGGATCACCTCGGGCCCGGTCGTCCGCCGCAGGCCGACGAGCAGGAGGACGGTGTCCGGCCGGGTCGGCCTACCGGTCACGACGGCGACGGGGGCGAGGTGCGCGAGCGCGGCGCCGAGCACCTTCGCGAGCGGCCTGGCCGCGCTCTCCGCCCCGACGCCCTCGATCAGCAGGGTGTGCGGACGGCCGTCGAGCGACGCGGCCACCGCCGAGGCCAGGTCGTGGAAGGCCGCCGACTCCGGCTGGTCGGCCAGTTCGGCCAGGAGCCGCAGCCCGGTCAGCCGCTCGACGTCCTCCGGCGCGCGGAGCCTGGTGTCCAGCCGATCGCGGCCGAAGGCCGCCGCGGCCCCCACGAGCAGCCCCAGGAAGAGCCCGCTGCCGAGGTAGATCGGGACGTCCGGGCTGCTCTGCGCCGTCGGCGGCAGGGCCGGGCTGATGACGGTGCCCGGGATGATCGCCGTGGTCCTGAGCGTGTCGTATCTGAGGGTGAGCACGGACGCCTGCCGGGCGAGGAGGGAGCGGTTGCGCTCGGTCCCGTCTCCGCCGGTGAGGGCGACGTCGGCCGCCTGCGCCGGGCCCCCGGAGCCCGCCACGCCCGCCGCGCCCGGCGTACCGGCCGTGTCCACGGCGTCCGCCGCCTTCGCGGCCATCGGGTTCGTGCGGGCGCCCAGGGACGCGTTTCCCGAAGTGTCTTCGGCCGCGTTTCCGGTCGCGGCACCGGACGTGTTTCCGGCCGGAGCGGCCCCGGCGAGGGCGTTGTTCACCTGGCGGAGCTTGTCGATCACCATCATGAGCTCGGCGTCCACGGCGTCCCGCGCGGCGCTGGTGCGGTTGCGCAGATACGCGTCGGCGAACGCCTGCGCGCCGGTCGCCGCTGCGCGCGCGTCGGGCGCGGTGAACGAAATGGCAAGAATGGCGGAATTGGGCGGTACGGCGACCGTCACCTTATGCCGCAACGCCTCCGAATCCGGATTTTTCAGGGCCTGGGCGGCGATATCGGCGACAACTGACGAACGGGCGATATGGGATTCCGTATCGAGATTCAGCGGTTCACGCTGTCGCCAGGTGATCGGATTGAGCTGGTCCTGCACGCCGGTGGGGAGCACCTGGACCTCGGCCGTCGCGGTGTACGCCGCCGGCGTGGCCAGAAGCAGTACGACACCGCCGGTTACCCCCGTGACCAGGCATGACGTGAAGGTCACCCAGCGGCGCCTGAGGACGGAACCGTACTCGGAGAGGTCCCGGCTGTGCGGCGGCAGACTCATCGGAACGCTCCGTCGGGTGCGGGTTGCGGGACCGCTGCGCCCGGCGACCTCGCGCCGGCCTCAGCGTGGATTCGAACTATAGGCGGGGTGGTGCGTCCGTCCCCCTGCTATTGGTGATTTCCTCAATCGACGGCCGCCCTATAATCCATTTTCGCTGGAAATATCACTACCGGTGAGATGGGAAAACCTCCCCCGGTCGTGCCCCTGTTGATGGGAAGGTGATTGCCTTTCCATTCGCAAGCCGAAGAAGGGGGCGCGATGAGGATCATCGCCGGCTTGGCCGCACTGGTGGCGGGGGCCTGCGCCAGCGGGTGCACGGCCGCGAGCGGGACGTCGCGGGCCGTGGGGACGTTTCCCGGCGCCGCCGGCGGGACGCCGGGCGCCTGCGTGGTGACCGAGAAGCTGATCCCGACGTGCGGGGCGTGGTGGGGGATCGCGCCCGACGTGTTCTCTGGCCGGGGGCCGTTGCGGTCGGTGGAGATGGCCGAACGGCGGATGGGCCGCCGGGCCGACATCGTGCACGTCTACCACCGGGGCGGCGAGCTGTTCCCCACGGCGGAGGAGCGGGAGATCGCCCGCGGCCCCCGGCTGCTGCTGGTCAACTGGAAGCCCGCGCCGGGCCGCAGCTGGGCCGACATCGCGGCGGGCGTGGCCGACCAGCGGATCGACCGGCTGGCCTCGTACATCACCACCACCTTTCCCGGCCGCTTCTTCCTGACGGTCCACCACGAGCCGGAGAACGACGTCCGTTCCGGCCCGGGCTGGTCGGCCGCCGACTACGCCGCGATGTACCGGCACGTGATCACTCGCCTGCGCGCACGGGGCGTGCGCAACGCGGTGACCGTCATGACGTACATGGGCGCGCCCAACTGGGCGGCGAAGCCGTGGTTCGACGCGCTCTATCCGGGTGACGACGTGGTCGACTGGGTGGCCATCGACCCGTACGCCGACGCCCGCGTGAGCGACTTCGGCTCACTGGTCGACAAGACCCGCCCGGAGACGCCGTCCTGGCCGGGGTTCTACCGCTGGATGCAGGCCCGGTTCCCGGCGAAGCCGATCATGCTGGCCGAGTGGGGGGTCTTCGAGCGGCCGGACGCTCCGCGCTTCAAGCGCGACCTCTTCGCGTCGGCCGCCCGCCAGATCGACGAGTATCCCCAGATCAAGGCGCTGGTGTATTTCGACTCCGCGGTGGCCCCGCGAGGGGACACCCGGTTCGACACCACGCCGGGGGCGACCCGCGCCTTCGCCGACCTGGGCCGCCTGCACCGCTTCAACGCCACGCCCGTCCCGCTGAGATGAACCGCTGAGACGGACCGCTGAGACGGACCGCTGAGACGGACCGCTGAGATGAGCCCCGGGGGCGGGGTCAGCGCACCCAGCCGCCGGAGGTCAGCAGGCCGAGCACGGCGCCGACCGAGCGCTCGACGGTCATCCCGGTCGTGTCGACGACGAGCTCGGCGTCGTCGGGCTCCTCGTACGGATCGGAGATTCCGGTGAACTCGGGGAGCAGCCCCGCCCGCGCCTGGGCGTACAGCCCCTTGCGGTCGCGCCGCTCGCACTCCTCCAGCGGGGTGGCCACGTGGACCAGCAGGAAGTCGGCCCCGACCTCCTCCACCATGGCGCGGACCTCCTCGCGGGTCGCGGCGTACGGCGCGATGGGGGCGCAGATGGCCAGCCCGCCGTGCCGGGCCACCTCGGCGGCGACGAAGCCGATCCGGCGGATGTTCAGGTCGCGGTCCGCCCGGGAGAAGGTGAGACCCGCGGACAGCAGACGCCGGACCACGTCGCCGTCGAGGTAGGTGACGGTCCGGCCGCCGCGTTCGAGCAGGGCGTCGCGCAGCCCACGGGCGATGGTCGACTTGCCGGAGCCGGACAGGCCGGTGAAGAAGACCACCAGCCCACGGCGGTGCGGCGGGCCGGGGATGGAGACCGGCCGCGGACCGGCGTAGTGCTCGGTCGCGCCGTAGTTGCGGGCGACGTGTTCGCGCAGCTCCAGGTCGATCTCGACGTCGTCGCGCGGCGCGAGCGGCACCGCGACCACCGTCGATCCGGGCAGCCGCTCCGACGCGGTGAGCGCCGCGCGCACGACGGCGGGCCCGCTCTCGCCGAACACCAGCGGCATCAGCAGGACGGTGGCGTCGAGCTCCTCCGCCGTCGCGGCCACGTCGTCGAGCGAGGCGGCGTCGAGGGGCCCGCGCATCGTCACCGCGAGCACCTCGCCCTCGGGCAGGTCCTTGCGGACCTCCTCCGGTGTGCGGCGGAGCCGGGCGAAGGGCCCGTACGCGGGGGTGTCGAGCGCCTCAACCGGGCCGGCCGCGTGGTGCCCGTCGCGTTCGCCGACGGTCAGCACCGCCACCGCCGCGCCCTCGGGATCCTTCAGCGTGACCCGGTCGCCGGGCTGGATCTCCTCGGGAAGCGCGATGGTGACGGGGTCGGGCCACGGCGCGCCTCCGGGCAGCCGGCCCCGCTCGATCACGGCGTTCACCTCGGCGGAGGTGAGGAAGCCGGTCAGCGGCGCGTACGCCCCGGAGAGCAGCAACTCGAGGTCGGCCAGCTCACGGGCGTCGGGAGTCCACTCGGTCATGGTTCCGTTCCGCTCGATTCTTCGGTTTCGCACCTTACCTCGCGCCGGCGCGCGGCGGGTGGGCGTACCCGTGCCGATGCGGACGCGAAGCCTCAGATGAGCCGGGCGAAGTGATTCTGCGGTCGCCGGACGACCAGGGTGATCTCGTCCTCCACGCCGTTGAGCCGCCCCCGGGAGAGCGCGGCCACGGTACGGCAGACCAGGGAGACCAGCTCGCCGCGCGGGCCCCTGCGGGCCGGTCCGCTCACCGCCGAATAGTCCTCACTGATCATCAGGCCGCGCATCAGGCAGTACGCCTGGAAGCCCTCGCGGGTGGTGATCGGCTCGTAGACGCCGGGCAGCGGGCCGACCGAACCGGCCGGGGCGAGGGCCTTCCACAGCGGGCGCCGCAGCCAGCGGGGCGTCACCCGGTCGCAGAAGCCGTACGCCGACCTGCCGTCGCGCATCTTGAGCAGCAGCAGCCCGCCGGGGCGCAGGCCGGCCACGAGCCGGTCGAGCACCAGTTCCGCGTTGCGGACCCGCTCAAGCAGGAACGACACGTAGATCACATCGAAGGAGCGGGGGGCGATGGGAGCCAGGCGCAGGTCGCCCAGGTGACACATGGCGAGATCGTCGCGGGCCGCCGCGTGCTCGCGCAGCGGCGGCAGGTCCTCGTCGACTCCCGTGATCCGGACGTCGTACCTGCCCACATCGAGGGTGCCGCCCCGCCCGCAGCCCGCGATCAGGATGTCGAGCCGCCGCCCGAGCTGGTCGGTCCACTGCTCGCGGATCCGCTGGCTGAACACGTCGTCCTGGTCGACCGGCGACCACCGCACCTCAGGCATGCCACCGAGAGTAATCACACCGGGGCCGACGGTAGTGGATTTGCGGACGGGTTTCGCGGTCCGGCGTAAGCCGAGCGCGGTCTGATCGGACCTGATCCGGCCACTACGGGGCGCGGGCTCGGGGGGCGGGGCACCGGTCGACGGGCGTAGCCTTGGTATCCCGGCCCGTTCGGGGCCGCTTTCGCTTGCCGTCGTGGGGCTCTGAAGGCATCAATGTCTCTTTCCGGACTGCTCGACCTCGTCTCCGCTGAACCGAAGCTCGCCGCCGCGCTCGAGGCGGCCAGGCAACCCGCCGACCCGGGTTCGGACCTGGTCGCGCCGCCCGCGCTGCGGCCGTTCGCCGTGGCCGCGCTGTCGCGCGGGCGTCCCGTGCTCGCGATCACCGCGACGGGCCGGGAGGCCGAGGACCTGGCCGCCGCCCTGACCAGCCTCGTCGACGAGACGTCGGTCGCCGTCTTCCCCGCTTGGGAGACCCTTCCCCACGAGCGTCTGTCGCCGCGCAGCGACACCGTGGGGCAGCGCCTGGCCGTGCTGCGCCGGCTCGCCCACCCGATCGCCGGAGACCCGGCCGCCGGGCCGCTGCGGATCGTCGTGGCGCCGGTCCGCTCGCTGCTGCAGCCGATCGTCTCCGGTCTCGGCGACCTGGAGCCGGTCCGGTTGCGCGCGGGCGACGAGGCCGACCTTGAGGATGTGCTCGCCCGGCTCGTCCAGAACGGCTATCACCGGGTCGACATGGTGGAGAAGCGGGGCGAGGTCGCCGTGCGCGGCGGGCTGCTCGACGTCTTCCCGCCCACCGAGGAGCACCCGCTGCGGCTGGAGTTCTGGGGCGACACGATCGAGGAGGTCCGCTGGTTCAAGGTGGCCGACCAGCGGTCCCTTGAGGTGGCGCAGGAGGGCCTGTTCGCCGCGCCGTGCCGGGAGCTGCTGCTCACCGACGACGTACGGCGGCGGGCGCGGGAGCTGGGGGACGAGTATCCGGCCCTGAAGGAGGTGCTCGACCAGCTCGCCGAGGGTGTGCCGGTGGAGGGCATGGAGGCGTTCGCCCCTGTGCTCGCCGGGTCGATGGACCTGCTGATCGATCACCTTCCGGTGCGGTCGGCCGTGTTCGTCTGCGACCCCGAGCGCATCCGCAGCCGGGCGGTCGAGCTGGTGCGGACCAGCCAGGAGTTCATGGAGGCGTCGTGGATCGCCGCCGCGGCGGGCGGGGTGGCGCCGATCGACCTGGAGGCGGCCGCGTTCCGCACCCTTGAGGAGGTGCGCGACCACGCCCGCGAGCTGGGCCAGCCGTGGTGGGGCATCGCGCCCTTCGGCGAGGGCGCCGAGCTGGACGTCCAGGACGTCGAGGCGTACCGCGGGGACACCCAGCGGGCGCTCGCCGACATCAAGGGCTGGCTCGGCGCGGGCAAGGCCGTGGTGATGCTGAGCGAGGGGCACGGCCCGGCGGAACGCATGGTCGAGCTGCTCAGGGGCGTCGACGTCGCCGCCCGGCTGGTGCCGTCGCTCGGCGGGCCGCCGGCGCGCGACGTCGTGCAGGTCACCACCGGCCGGGTCGATCACGGCTTCGTCACCCCGGACGTCGCGGTGGTGACCCATCTCGACCTGGTCGGGCAGAAGGCGTCGACCAAGGACATGCGGCGCCTGCCGTCCCGGCGGCGCAACATGGTCGACCCGCTGCAGCTCCAGGTCGGCGACCACGTCGTCCACGAGCAGCACGGCGTCGGCCGGTACGTCGAGATGGTGCAGCGCACGGTGCAGGGCGCCACCCGGGAGTATCTGGTCATCGAGTACGCCAGGGGCGACCGGCTCTACGTCCCGACCGACCAGCTCGACGAGGTCACCCGCTACGTCGGCGGCGAGGCGCCCACGCTCAACCGCATGGGCGGCGCCGACTGGGCCAAGGCCAAGACGCGGGCGCGCAAGGCCGTGCGGGAGATCGCGGGCGAGCTGATCCGGCTCTACTCGGCCCGGATGGCCTCGCCCGGTCACGCCTTCGGCTCCGACACCCCGTGGCAGCGGGAGATGGAGGACGCCTTCCCGTACGCCGAGACGGGCGACCAGCTCGAGGCGATCGACGAGGTCAAGCGCGACATGGAGCGCGCGGTCCCGATGGACCGGCTGATCTGCGGCGACGTCGGCTACGGCAAGACCGAGATCGCGGTGCGGGCTGCCTTCAAGGCGGTGCAGGACGGCAAACAGGTGGCGGTGCTCGTGCCGACGACCCTGCTGGTGCAGCAGCACCTGTCGACGTTCGGCGAGCGGTTCGCCAGCTTCCCCGTGACGGTGAAGCCGATCTCCCGGTTCCAGACGGACGGCGATGTGAAGGAGACGCTAGAGGGTCTCCGCACGGGCGGTGTCGACGTGGTCATCGGCACCCACCGGCTGCTGTCGCCCGAGGTCAGGTTCAAGGACCTCGGGCTGATCATCGTGGACGAGGAGCAGCGGTTCGGCGTCGAGCACAAGGAGGCCATGAAGCACATGCGCACCCAGGTCGACGTGCTCGCGATGTCGGCCACGCCGATCCCGCGCACCCTGGAGATGGGCCTCACCGGCATCCGGGAGATGTCCACCATCCTCACGCCGCCCGAGGAGCGCCACCCCATCCTCACGTTCGTCGGCCCGTACGACGAGAAGCAGATCGCCGCGGCGATCCGGCGCGAGCTGATGCGCGACGGCCAGACGTTCTTCGTGCACAACCGGGTGCGGACGATCGACAAGGTCGCCGCCCGGTTGCACGAGCTGGTGCCGGAGGCGCGGATCGCCGTCGCGCACGGCCAGATGAACGAGACCCAGCTCGAAAAGATCATGGTGGACTTCTGGGAGCGCAACTTCGACGTGCTGGTGAGCACCACGATCGTGGAGTCGGGCCTGGACGTGCCCAACGCCAACACGCTGATCGTCGACCGCGCCGACAACTACGGCCTGTCCCAGTTGCACCAGTTGCGGGGCCGGGTCGGCCGGGGGCGCGAGCGCGGCTACGCCTACTTCCTCTATCCGCCGGAGTCGCCGCTCACCGAGACCGCCCACGAGCGGCTCGCCACGATCGCCCAGCACACCGAGATGGGCGCCGGCATGTATGTCGCGATGAAGGACCTGGAGATCCGCGGCGCCGGCAACATCCTGGGCGCCGAGCAGTCGGGCCACATCGCGGGCGTCGGCTTCGACCTGTACGTCCGGATGATGGCCGAGGCCGTCCAGGAGCAGAAGTCCAAGCTCACGGGGGCGGAGCAGGTCGAGGAACGGCCGGACGTCAAGGTCGAGCTGCCGATCAACGCCCATGTCCCGCACGACTACGTGACGTCCGAGCGGCTCCGGCTGGAGGCGTACAGGCGGATCGCCGCGGTCGGTTCCGAGGACGACATCGTCGCCGTCCGCGACGAGCTGACCGACCGGTACGGCCGGCCTCCGCAGGAGGTGGAGAACCTGCTGGAGGTGGCCAGGTTCCGGATCAGGGCCCGCAAGGCGGGTCTCACGGACGTGACGTTGCAGGGGCAGCAGATCAGGTTCGCGCCGGTCACGCTGAGGGACTCCCAGCAGGTGCGCCTCCAGCGGCTCTACCCGAAGTCCATCCACAAGCAGGCGAGCGAGATCCTTCTGGTGCCGGTGCCGAAGACCCGGCCCATCGGCGGGCAGCCGCTGCGCGACCTGGAACTGCTCAAATGGTGTGGGGACCTGGTCGAGGCCATGTTCCTCGAACCCGTACGGGTACAGTGACCCGCGGATCGAAATTGCGGGAACGCAGGAATTCGGCACAATTGCCTGGCCGGTGTCGTCGGGAGGATCGTTCGTGAAGTCGTATCGAGTGGGCGCCGTCGCCCTGCTTGCCGCGGCGTGCGCCGCGCTGAGCGCCTGCGGCCCCGTGCAGGCCGGCTCCGCGGCCATCGTGGGCAAGGAGCGCATCACCTCCAGCCAGCTGGACGACCAGATCCAGGAGTTCCGCAAGGACCTGGCTGCCAACAAGATGACCGAGGACCAGCTCGGCCTCCAGCTCCCGCTGCCGCAGATGATCCTGCTGAACATGGTCAACAGCCGTCAGTTCCTGGAGCTGGGCCGCAGCAAGGGCGTGACCGTCACCGACCGCGAGATCGACGACGTGGTCAACGCGCAGGGCGGGCAGGCCCAGTTCGACAAGGTCCTGCTGGCCAGCGGCATCCCGCTCGACGAGGGCCGCGAGGCCGTCCGCTCGGTGCTCATCCGGCAGAAGCTGGCCCAGCAGGAGGGCGCCGGCGCCGACCAGCAGAGCCAGCAGGCGGCGCTGCAGAAGCTGACGCAGGAGGCCGAAGCGGCCGTGCCGGTGAAGTACAGCCCGCGCTACGGCAAGTTCGACCCGCAGCAGGGGTTCGTACCCGACGACCGCTTCGGGATCGCCGCCGAGGCCCCGCAGGCCCCGGCCGCGGGCATGCCGGAGGCCGGCGACGGCGCGCCCCCGCCCGACGGCGCCGCCCCGCCGGACGCCGCTCCCGCCGGCTGATCCGCGGTCCCATGCCGCTGATCGTGGTGACGACGTCGCCCCGGGTGGCCCCCGGGCTGCTGACGCCGGCGGCCTGGGCCGTGCTGAGCCGGGGCCGGGTGCTCACCGGCTCGGCCGATCACCCATACCTGCCGTACCTGGACGAGGCGGGCGTCGCCGTCGAGACGGTCACGCCCGACCCGGCGGCCCTCGCGCGCGACAGCCGTACGGAGACGGTGGTGTGGCTGGCCGCGCAGGACGGCGACGAGGACCTGATGCGGGCGGTCGGCCACGCCGCGATCGCCCTCGACGAGCCGCCGGTCATCGAGGTGGTGCCCGGTTCGTACGACCTGCCCGGGGCGCGGCTGCTCGACCTGGTCCAGGTGATGGACCGGCTGCGCCGCGAGTGCCCCTGGGACCAGGGGCAGACCCACGAGTCCCTCGTGCCCTACCTCGTCGAGGAGGCCTACGAGGTGCTGGAGACCATCGACCAGGGCGACTACCCGGCCCTGCGGGAGGAGCTCGGCGACCTGCTGCTCCAGGTGGTGTTCCACGCCCGGCTCGCCCAGGAGCGCCTGACTCCGGGGGAGGTCGCGGGCGAGGCTGACGGTGACGGGTTCGACATCGACGACGTCGCCGCCGGGATCGTCGAGAAGCTGGTCCGCCGCCACCCCCACGTGTTCTCCGGCGTGACGGTGTCCGGGGCGGGCGAGGTCAGCGACAACTGGGAGACGATCAAGGCGGCCGAGCGGGCCGCCAAGGGCGAGACGGGCTCCGTGCTGAGCGGGGTGCCGATGGGACAGCCGGCGCTGTCGCTCGCGGCCCAGCTCCTGCGCCGGGCCGGCCGCGCCGACGCCCCCGCCGAGCTCGCCGATGATCTCCCCGGGTCCGCCGGGGCGCGCCTGTTCGACCTCGTACGGCAGGCCGGGGACGCCGGAATCGACCCGGAGGCCGAGCTGCGGGCCGCGGCCCGGGAGTACCGGCGCCGGGTGGAGCAGTGGGAGTCGGAGGCCGCCGCGCGCGGCACGCCGTGAACGGGAAGCCCTCCGCACTGGCGGAGGGGAGGGACCGATAGGCTCGGGTGGCAAACCGCCCGTGATTTTCCTAGGAGCGTTCGTGGCTGCCATCGAGACCGTCACCGCCCGAGAGATCCTCGACTCCCGGGGCAACCCCACGGTCGAGGTCGAGGTCCGGCTGGACGACTACAGCACCGGTCGTGCCGCCGTTCCGAGTGGTGCCTCCACCGGCCAGTTCGAGGCCGTCGAGCTGCGCGACGGTGACAAGAAGCGCTATCTCGGCAAGGGTGTCGAGAAGGCGGTCCTCGGTGTGACCGACGAGATCGCCGAGGAGGTCGTCGGCTTCGACGCCGAGGAGCAGCGCCTCATCGACCAGACCATGATCGACTTGGACGGCACGCCGAACAAGGCCCGCCTCGGCGCCAACGCCATCCTGGGCGTGTCGCTCGCCGTGGCCAAGGCCGCGGCCGTCAGCGCCGAGCTGCCGCTGTTCCGCTACGTCGGCGGCCCGAACGCCCACGTGCTGCCCGTGCCGATGATGAACATCCTGAACGGCGGCGCGCACGCCGACTCCAACGTGGACATCCAGGAGTTCATGATCGCGCCGATCGGCGCCGAGTCGTTCTCCGAGGCCGTCCGGATGGGTGCGGAGACCTACCACACCCTGAAGAGCGTGCTGAAGGAGAAGGGCTACGCCACCGGCCTCGGCGACGAGGGCGGCTTCGCGCCGAGCCTGCCGTCCAACCGCGACGCCCTCGACCTGATCCTGGTCGCGATCGAGCGGGCCGGCTTCACCCCCGGCGAGGACATCGCGCTCGCGCTCGACGTGGCCGCCACCGAGTTCCACTCCAACGGCGTCTACACGATCGACGGCAAGGGCCTGTCGGCCGAGGAGCTCATCGCGTTCTACGAGGACCTCGTCGACTCCTACCCGCTCGTCTCGATCGAGGACCCGCTGGACGAGGAGGACTGGGCGGGCTGGAAGGCCATCACCACCTCCCTCGGCGCCAAGGTCCAGATCGTCGGCGACGACCTCTTCGTGACCAACCCCGAGCGGCTCGAGCGCGGCATCCGCGACGGCGCGGCCAACGCGCTGCTGGTGAAGGTCAACCAGATCGGCACGCTCTCGGAGACCCTCGACGCGGTCGACCTGGCCCACCGCAGCGGCTACCGCACCATGATGAGCCACCGGTCCGGCGAGACCGAGGACACGACGATCGCCGACCTGGCGGTGGCCGTCAACTGCGGTCAGATCAAGACCGGTGCCCCGGCCCGCTCCGACCGGGTGGCCAAGTACAACCAGCTCCTGCGCATCGAGGAGCAGCTCGACGACGCCGCGCGGTACGCCGGTCGCGCCGCGTTCCCCCGCTTCAAGCGGTAACGGGACGGGCGCCGGAAGGCGCCGGACGACGCAGGGGTGGCGCGGGGCGCCGGCGGTCGGACCGTACGGAAGGGGTGGTTGTCGGTGGCGAAGCGGCCGCAGCTGACCGGACGCGCGGCGATCCTGGCGGTGGTCGTGTGCGCGATCGCCATGAGCCTCGCCTACCCCGTGCGCGAGTACGTCGCCCAGCGGCGGCAGATCGCGCAGCTTGAGGCGCAGCAGTCGCGGGCGCTCGACCGGCTCCAGCGGCTGGAGGAGCGGCGCAGGCAGCTGGAGGACCCGGAGTACGTCAAGCGCCTGGCCAAGGAGCGGCTGCACTACTGCGAGCCCGGCGCGAAGTGCTATGTGGTCCTCGACCAGAACTCCGGCACGAGCACGGCTCGGGCCGGAGACGAGCAGCCCGCCAAGCCCGCGTGGTATGTGACGCTGTGGCAGTCCGTCCAGGCCGCCGACCAGGGCCGGGGCGCGGTGCAGGCGGCCCGCTGACGGAATTCGGCAGATCATCGAACGGCGAGAACGGCGAGAGACGGCGAGGAGCGCGAGGGTGACGGACCAGGCTGACCTGGCGGCGGCGGAGGCCCAGCTCGGCCGGCCCCCACGGGGCGTGCGCGCGGTGGCGCACCGCTGCCCGTGCGGCCTGCCCGACGTGCTGGAGACGGCGCCCCGGCTGCCCGACGGCTCGCCGTTCCCCACGCTGTTCTACCTGACCTGCCCGAAGGCGGCCTCCGCAATCGGCACGCTGGAGTCGTCGGGCCTGATGAAGCGGATGCAGGCCCGGCTGGCGGACGACCCGGAGCTGGCCGCCGCCTATCTCGCGGCCCACGAGGATTACATCGAGCGGCGTGACCGGGCCGCGCGCGAGGAGGGCATGGAGCCGCTGCCGCGCGGAACGCAGACCGCGGGCGGCATGCCCGACCGGGTGAAGTGCCTGCACGCGCTGGTCGCCCACGAGCTGGCCGCGCCCGGCGCCAACCCGCTCGGCCGGGAGGCGCTCGACGCGCTGCCCGAGTGGTGGGCGGACGGGCCGTGCGTGGCCATACCGGGCGAAGACGAGCCGGGCGAACAGCCGGAAGGGCGGCACGCGGTGCGGTCCGGAAAGGGCCGGTCATGACGCGTGTCGCGGCGATCGACTGCGGGACCAACTCGGTGCGCCTGCTGATCGCCGACGTCGCCGATGCCTCCACTGCTTCCCGCGGCGAGACGGATGGCGAGCTGACGGACGTCGAGCGGCGGATGGAGATCGTCCGGCTCGGGCAGGGCGTCGACCGCACCGGGCGGCTCGCGCCCGAGGCGCTGGAGCGCACGTTCGGCGCGATGCGCGGCTACGCGAAGCTGATCGCTCAGCACGCTGCTCCGGACGGCCCGATGCCGGTCCGCGTGGTCGCGACCTCGGCCACCCGCGACGCCGCCAACCGCGACGACTTCGTCACGGGCGTGCGGGAGATCTTCGGCGTCGACCCCGAGGTCGTCAGCGGCGACGAGGAGGCCCGGCTGTCCTTCACGGGCGCCACCCGGGGCCTCGCCCCCGGCCTGGGCGACGCCGCGCCCTACCTGGTCGTCGACATCGGCGGCGGCTCGACCGAGTTCGTCGTCGGCTCCGACGCGGTCGAGGGGGCGCTGTCGGTCGACATCGGCTGCGTCCGGCTCACCGAGCGGCACCTGCGCGACGACCCGCCCGGAGAGGACGCCGTCCGGGCGGCGGTGGCCGACATCGAGGCGGCCATCGACCGCGTCGAGGCGGCCGTGCCGGTGCGGCGCGCCCGCACACTGGTCGGGCTGGCGGGCTCCGTCACCACCGTGGCCGGGATCGCCCTCGATCTCGGCGCCTACGACCCCGCGGCGATCCATCACGCGCGGATCGCGGCGGACCGGGTCCACGAGATCTCCGCGCGGCTGCTGGAGATGACCCACGACGAGCGGGCCGCCATCTCCGTGATGCACCCGGGCCGGGTCGACGTCATCGGCGCGGGCGCGCTGATCCTCGACCGGATCGTGCGGCGGTACGGCTTCGCCGAGGTCGTGGTGAGCGAGCACGACATCCTCGACGGCATCGCCTGGTCGCTCGTCTGACCGTTCCCCGGTCCTCGCTCGCGTCCTCCGTTTCCGATTCCCCGGCCGCCTCCTCGACCGCTGAGGGGGGCGGCTCCGCTGTCCCGTTGCCGCTACTGTGCATTGCGTAGTACTGTGCGATGCGTGGACAGCAGCCAGCTTCTGAAAGGGGTCCTCGACCTCGCCGTCCTGGCCGTGCTCGCCGAGCGCGACGGCTACGGCTACGACGTGGTGCGGCGGCTGCGCGAGGCGGGGCTTGAGGACATCGGCGACGCCTCGGTGTACGGCACGCTCCGGCGCCTGTTCAAGGCGGGCGCTCTCACCTCCTACGTCGTCGCCTCTGACGAGGGGCCGCACCGCAAGTACTACGGGCTCAACGACGTGGGCCGGGCGCGCCTCGCCTCGTCGGCGTCGACGTGGACCTCATTCGCCGCGACCATGAACGACCTCCTCAAGGATGCCGCCCCATGACGAAGCCCCCCATGACCCCAGGTGAGTACGCGGACGCCGTGCGCGCGGCCCTCGCCGACCTGCCCCCGGACGACCGGGAGGAACTGCTCGACGACCTCGACGACCACCTGGCGGAGATCGCGTCGGAGTCTGGCATGCCCCTGGAGGAACGGCTGGGCCCACCCGAGTCCTACGCGGCGGAACTGCGGGCCGCCTACGGGGGCCGGCCCACGACCACCCGTCCCCGTCGCGGGGGTCCCTGGGCCTGGGCCACCGGCCTGATCCGCGCGGCGCACGGGCGACTGCTCGGGCTGCCGGCGTACCGCGAGGTCGTCGCCTTCTGGCCGGAGCTGCGGCCCGCGTGGTGGCTCGTGCGCGGATACGTCGTCGCCCTGGCCCTGCTCGGCATGATCGGCCGCGGCGGGCCCATCCCCGGCGACCTCGCGGGGTGGGTGTTGGTGGTCGTCCTGGCGTGCGGATCGGTCTGGCTGGGCCGGCGGCCCCGGTTGCGGGAGCGGCGCTGGCGCCGGACGCTGCTGACCGGTGCCGACGCGCTGGCCGCGCTGCTGCTGCTCGTCCTCCTCACCTCGTGGGACCGGCCCGACGCGCAGGAGGTGACCTTCGCCTCTCCGCAGATGGGCAGGGTCTGGGTGGACAACGCGGCCGGCCTCGGCGACGAGGTCTACAACATCCTTCCGTACGCGGCGGACGGCACCCCGCTGCACGATGTGCGGCTCTACGACCAGGACGGCCGGCCGATCATCGTGAACCCGGAGATGTTCGGGCAGTCGGTGATCGTGCCGTGTGAGGGCGAGCCGCCCATCCGCAACGCGTACCCGCTGCCCCTGAGCTCCTTCGGGGCCGGAGAATGGCCACGGCCGAAGCCGGGAGGACCCGGATGTGTGCCCACCGGCCCGACCCCGTCGGCGAGCCCGTCGGCCGCCCCCTCGGTCACACCCTCGGCCGCAGACGCGTCTGCGACGCCGTCGCCCTCCGCGGAGCCTGGGCCGTCCGAGTCTGGGTCGGCTGAGCCTGGGCCGTCCGAGTCTGGGTCGTCCGGGACGCCGAAGTCGTAGGGGCACAGGGGGCGTGGGGGTCGCCCCCGGCGGGCCCGTCGGGGGTGGCACGATCGGGACCATGAGCTCCGTTCCTCCCGGCACCGGCTGGCCCGGTGACCCCGCCCGGCCGGACACGCCGGTGGCCCGCGACTCCGCCGAGGTCGCCGCGCTGGCGGCCGGCAGCCCCACGCTCGCCGAGCTGACCGCGCGGGAGTCGGTGTGCCGTGCCTGCCCCCGCCTCGTGGAGTGGCGGGAGCACGTCGCCGACGTCAGGCGGCGGTCCTTCGCGGAGGAGACCTACTGGGGCCGGCCGATCGCGGGCTGGGGCGACGACGAGCCCCGGGTGCTCCTGGTCGGGCTCGCCCCGGCGGCCCACGGCGGCAACCGTACCGGCCGGATCTTCACCGGAGACCGCAGCGGCGACTGGCTGTTCGCCTCGCTGCACCGCACCGGCTTCGCCGCGCGGGAGACCAGCGTCCACGCGGGTGACGGCCAGCGGCTGATCGGCGCCCGCATGGTCGCGGCGGTGCGCTGCGCGCCCCCGGCGAACAAGCCCACTCCGGAGGAGCGCGACACCTGTTTCCCCTGGCTGACCAGGGAGATCGAGATGACCGCCGGCTCCGTGCGGGTCGTGGTGGCCCTCGGCGGCTTCGCCTGGCAGGCGATCTGGCCCGCGCTGCGCCGGGCCGGTTATCTCCTCCCGCCGCGCCGGCCGGCCTTCGGCCACGGCGTGGAGGTGCCCATCTCGTACGGCACGGCGCGCGCGACGCTGCTCGGCTGCTATCACCCGAGCCAGCAGAACACCTTCACCGGACGGGTGACGGCGCCGATGCTCGACGCGATCTTCAACCGGGCGGCGGCCCTGTCCGCCCCGTCCTCTCTGTCCTCTCTGGACGACGGGACGGAGACCACGGCCGATGCCGGCGACCGGTAGATCCCCGATAGAGCCCCTGTAGAGCGCCCGTAGAGCCCGCTCAGGCTCCGCGCACCGGCCGCGCGCAGGTGCTTGTGAAACGTTTCACGAATGTGAAGTCGGTCACGGTGAGAAGATCTTTACTTCTTCTGCCTGGAAGGATGCCATGAGCTTGCGAGTGTGAGAAACATCGCTCTTCTTGAGGCCTCTGGGCATTGGCCTCGATGCCCACCCGTGACCTATCCTTGTGAATGCTTTCACAAGCATCTAGTGAAGGGCATCGCGGTGAACCGCAAGTCGAAGCACATCGTCATCGTCGGCGGTGGATACGTGGGCATGTACACGGGCCTGCGGCTCCAGCGCAGCCTGCGCAGGGAGCTGCGCGACGGCAGCGTGCACATCACGATCATCGACCCGCAGTCCTACATGACCTATCAGCCGTTCCTGCCGGAGGCCGCCGCGGGCAACATCTCGCCGCGCCACGTGGTCGCCCCGCTCCGCCGGATCCTGCCCAAGGTCCGCATCCTCAACGGCAAGGTTTCCAAGGTCCACCACGAGGCGAGGATCCTGACCTTCGAGCCGGCCGTCGGCCAGTCGAGGGAGATCGAGTACGACGTCATCGTCATGGCGGCCGGCTCGATCTCGCGTACCCTGCCGATCCCCGGTCTGGAGGACGCCGCGATCGGCTTCAAGACCGTCGGTGAGGCGATCGCGCTGCGCAACCGGGTGCTCGGCCTGCTCGACCGCGCCGAGTCCTCGAACGACGAGGACGTCCGCCGCCGGGCGCTCACCTTCGTCGTGGTCGGCGGCGGCTTCGCCGGCATCGAGGCCCTCGCCGAGCTCGAGGACATGACCCGCGACGCGGTCAAGTACTACCCGAGCATCGACACGAAGGACCTGCGCTGGGTCCTGATCGAGGCCAGCGACCGCATCCTCCCCGAGGTCGGCCCCGAGATGGGCCAGTGGACCGCCGTGGAGCTGCGCGAACGCGGCATCGAGCTCAAGATGAAGACCTTCCTGCAGTCGTGCGTCGGCGGCCTGGTGAAGACCTCGGACGGAGACGAGTTCGAGTCGGCCACCATCGTCTGGACCGCGGGGGTCAAGCCCAGCGTGATCGTGAACGCGAGCGACCTGCCCGTCGACGAGCGTGGCCGCGTCATGACCACCACCAAGCTGACGGTCACGGGCGTCAAGGACGCCTTCGCCGCCGGCGACATCGCGGGCGTGCCCGACGTGACCAACCCCGGCAAGTACTGCGCCCCGAACGCCCAGCACGCCGTACGGCAGGCGAAGGTGCTGGCCGACAACATCACGGCGTACCTGCGGGACGAGCCGCTGAAGGAGTACCGGCACAAGTACGTCGGCTCGGTCGCCGGCCTCGGCCTGCACCGGGGCGTCGCGAACGTCTACGGTGTGAAGCTTCGCGGGATCCCGGCGTGGTTCATGCACAGGACGTATCATCTGTCGCGGGTGCCCACGGTGAACCGCAAGGTCCGCGTGATGGCCGACTGGACGCTGTCGCTGTTCTTCAAGCGCGAGACGATCTCGCTGGGCGAGATCGAGAACCCGCGCCAGGAGTTCCGGGCGGCGGCGGAGAGTGGCCGCAAGCGATAACCGAGCCCGTGGAGCAGGCGACCCGGACGGGACGCCTGCCATCGGCGCCCGGCACGATGCCGGCTCCCCTTCCGTCGGCGGTGCGGTCCACGTGTGACTGCGACGGAGGTGGGACGAAGGTGGGGCTCTACGCGGTGACGGCGGTCGGCAGGGACCGCCCCGGCGCGATCGCCGACGTGACCCGTGCCCTGGCGGATTTCGGCGCGATCGGCGACTCCGCGGCGATCACGCTCGGCGGCCGTTTCGCGATGACCCTGGTCGCCTCGGCGCCCGACGGGGCCGATCGGCTCAGGGAAGGGCTGGCGCACCGGTTACCCGGGCTCACCGTCACGGTCGCCGACCTGGCGTCCCGCGGTCCGGACGCCCCGGAGCGGCTGGCCTACGTGCTCACCGTGCACGGTCCGTCCCGGGCGCCGACGCTTCCGGTGCTGACCGGCCTGCTGGCCGAGGCCGGCTGCGACATCACCTCGCTGACCACCCGGGCGCCGGGCGAGCTGCTCGTCGCCGTGGCCGACGTCGGCATCCCGGCTCCCGCCGACGTCGCCTCGCTCATGCGGCGCGTCGCGACCGCCCTGGACGGATACCGCGTCGCCCTGCACCCGGCGGAGCCGGTGGTGATGTGATGGAGAGGACGGGCGTCGCCCGGCTGGTGGAGGGGGTGATCACCGCGCCGCATCCCGTGCTGACGCGTCCCGCGGTCCGGGTCGACCCCGAGGACACCGAGGTCGCCGCCGCCGCGTCGCGGCTGCTCGCCGCCATGCGCGGGCTGCCGGGCTGCCGCGGCCTGGCCGCTCCCCAGCTCGGAATCGGCTGGCGGCTCATGTGTGTGGACGTTTCCGGGCATCCTTTGACCAGGTCGTGCGCCGGCGAGCTGGTGCTCGTCAACCCGGAGATCGTAGAGGCCGCCCGATGGGAGGTGGCCAGAGAGGGCTGTCCGTCGGTGCCCGGCCTCACGGCCGACGTACGCCGGGCCGGACGCGTCACGGTCCGGGGCGTGCGGCCGTACACGGGAGAACCGCTCACGATCCGCTCCGACGCCTTCGAAGCCCGCTGCATCCAGCACCAGATCGACCATCTGAACGGCCTGCTTTTCCTCGACCGGGCCATCGGCGCCCGGGCCGTTCACGGTCAGGGAGGGGGGAGAAGCCGCTTAAACGGTAACTTGCTTACACATGAGTGATCCGTGACATATGATCGCGGCGCCCCCGTAGCCCAATGGCAGAGGCAAGCCCCTTAAAAGGGCTGCGTTGTGGGTTCGAGTCCCACCGGGGGCACAACACCTCCCAGTATCTGTTGAATCATGCGCCGCTACTTCCGTGACCCCTGCGTACGGAAGGTCAGTGGTCCAGGAAGTCGTTGACCTCGTCGGCGAACTCGGCCGGGTACTGGAAGAGGAACCCGTGGCCGGCGTCGGGGTAGATGACGACCCTGGAGTTCGGAAGGACTTCGCCGAGAAGATGGGTGTTCTCGGTGGGAACCATGAGGTCGTTCTCGCCGTTGGCCACGAGCGTCGGCTGGCTGATGGCGGCCAGGCGGATCAGACGGCTCTCGTCCGGGACGCCCCATGCTGAGATCGCAGTGAGCTGGGCGTCCCGGGTGAACAGATCGGTGGGCTCATCGCGATCCTCCTGCCGGGTGAAGATCCAGCACGAACTCCCAGCCCTTGGCCTTGCCGTTCTCGCTGCGTGTGAAGAACAGGGTGAGCAGGTCTTCGGCCCCCGGTTCGTCACGAATCGCCGCTTCCAAGATCTCACCTGCCCAGAGGTGGAACCCCTTGCCGCCCTGCGGGCCGGTGCCGGCCAGGACGATACGGCGGACCTGGGGCGGCCGGATCAGTGCCACTTCCTGGGCGACGAACCCTCCGAGGGAGAATCCGAACAGGTCGTAGGTCTTCAGACCCAGGGCGTCGATGAACGCCAGAGCGCCCAGCGCCATCTCCTGGACGGTGCTGGGAACCGTACCGGTCGAGCCGCCGACGCCGACGTTGTCGAGGAGGATGACCTCGCGCCGCGCGGCGATGGCGTCGACCAGGATCGGGTCCCAGTTGTCCAGGTTGCCGCGAAAGTGCTGGAGGAAGACCAGCGGCACGGCCGCGGTCTCGGTGTTGCCGAAGCGGCGGTAGGCGTATCGGATGCCGTTGGCGGCCTCGATGCTCTGGTTGGGTGCGGTCAGCTGGCTGACGGTCTGGGACATGGCGGTCTCCGTTTTCACGAACCTGAGGAAACAGATCTGTTTCCTTGCTCGGAAAACGTACACCGACTGTTTTCTCGGGCAAGTCGGGGAACGGCGCAGACGAGCGGGCACGCCGACGAGACGCGGGGGTGGCCGGCAGAACCGGGGCCGGGCAAGAAAAACCCTCCCGAAGCTTCGAGCTTCAGGAGGGGATGCTCTTATGGATGTTCAAGCCGCCGCTGTTGGAAGACCGCTTGAGATGGTGGCAGCCGGCCCTCAATGCGGTAGTTGGGCCTCGATGAGGGTCTCGGCGGCGGCGTAGCAGCTGTCAGGAATGGCGGCGTTACGCACGAGGGCATAGGACACCCCACCGTCGAAGACCATCGTGAGCTGCTGGGCGAGGCCGTGTGGATCGAGAGCGCCGGCAAGAGTGGCCTGACGCGTGAAGAACTCCTGCAGCCACAGCTTGTTCTCCACGGCCGTCGCCCGGGCCGGATGCGCCGCGTCCGCCAGTTCCGCTGCCGCGTTGATACAGGGACAGCCGCGAAAGCGCGGCTCGAGGGATTCGGCCTGAAGTCTGGAGAAGACCGCGAGCATCCTCTCGCGAGGCGTCGTGTCGTCATCCTCCGGCGGCATGACGCCGTCCACAAACGCGGCGCCGGCCACGGCCAGGTAGTCGGCTACAAGCTTGTCCTTGCTGGCGAAGCGCTGGTAGAGGCTCCGCTTGGACACTCCGGCGACCTCGCTGATCCGGTCGACGCCGGTCGCGTTGATTCCCTCGAAGTAGAACAGCTCGCCCGCGGTCTTGAGGATCCGGTCGCGGACCTTGTCGGGCTTGGCTTCTGCGAACACGACAAGAGTCTAGGCCTCCGACGAGGAAGCGAAAACAGATCGGTGTATCCCCGCCACCATGCGCGCGCCGCGCACTGGATCGGGATCGGATGGGTCGAAGCGGTGGCGCGGCTCTACGGTGTGCGTTTTCCTGTGATCTACGGAGGTTTGAGGGCGAGGGGCTCTCGCGGGCCGGAGGCGTGGGATGGAACGGGGCCGGATAGCCGCGGTGATCGGCGGGCTGGCACTGGTGGGAGCCGTTCCGGCGGTGCTGACCGCCTTCAAGGTCGGCAACCCGTGGCTCGTGGGTACCGGGACTCTGGTCGCGGCGCTGGCGCTCGCGGCGGCCGGTCTCTGGCAGGAACGCTTCAAACGGCTGGCCCAACGCGGCGACGAGCAGCGATTCAAGATCGCTGACGGCCTGTTGACGCTCAGATCAGGCCGGGTGCCGAGAGTACGTCAGGTGCGGGATCCGCTGGCCCTGGGAGTCCACGCCGCCGCTCCGGCCCCGGCGAGGAGCCTCCAATCCAGGCCAAGGGTGGGCGACCGGGTGCCGGTCTACGTGCCGCGGGATGTCGACGCCGATCTCCGTGAGCGGCTCGGCAGGGGCGAGTTCGTGCTGCTGGTGGGAGACTCCACCGCAGGCAAGTCGCGGGCGGCCTTCGAGGCGATGCGCGCCCGACTCCCTGATCACGAGTTGTTCGTGCCTGGCGAGAAGAGCGTCGCGAAGGACATGGTGGCCGCCATCGTCGACCGGATCGGTCAATCCAGGCGAGCGGTGCTCTGGCTGGACGACCTGGAGCACGTTCTGCGCTCCGGTGCGATCACACCCGCGCAGATCGCCCGCGTCCTGGGCGGCAGGGGACACAAGGCGATCGTGGCCACGCTGCCCAGCGCCGAAGACGACCAGCTGACACAGATCGCCGCGGATGCCGACAGGGGCCAGCGCGCGCTGAGCGAACAGGCCCCCAGGTCGTGGAGCAGGCCTATCGGATCCGTCTGGAGCGGCTGTTCAGCCCCGCGGAGCTGGAGAGGGCCGAGGAGGCGGCAGATGACGACCGGATCGCCGAGGCGCTCGGCTACGCCGACAAGTACGGCGTCGGCGAATATCTGGCGGCCGGCCCACACCTGCAGGATGCCTATGACAACGCCTGGGCGGTCGGCCGCAACCCTCGTGGCGCGGCGCTGGTGTCCGCCGCGATCGACTGCCGCCGGGCGGGTTTTTTCTCTTCCCTGCCAAGGGCATTGCTGGAGGAACTACACAAGGACAATCTCGACGAGCGTGGGGGGCATCGGCTCCGACCTGAGCCGATGGAGCAGGCCTGGACGTGGGCGACCAGGCAGCGCCGTTCAACCGCCGCGCTTCTGGAGCCGGCGGACGGCGACGAGGCGCGCGTGGATGTGTTCGATTACCTGGTCGACCGCCACCAGCAGCGCGTCGGGCCGGTCGCGCACGTGCCGGACCGTGCCATCATCACGATGCTCGCTTACGCCGATCCAACCGATGTCGACGCCATCGCCTGGCAGATGTGGGCGCAAGGTCGTTACGATCTGGCCGCTCAGGCTCAGCGCCAGGCTTTTCACGCCCTTCGTGACCAGCACGGTGAGGAGCATCCGGAAACGTTGATGAGCCGGGCCAGCCTGGCGGGTGTGCTGGCTGAGCTGGGATGTTACAGGAGGCGGAGGCGGAGCATCGCGCAGTGCTGGAGGCTCACCGTCGCGTGCTTGGTGAGGAGCATCCGGACACGTTGGTCAGCCGGAACCACCTGGCGAGCGTGCTGGAGGCTCGGGCCGCTGAAGACGATCACGACTCCGAGTGACGTGCCGGCCGCGCCGCATCGGCGAGGGCCCCGGATGCGCGCCCGTGAAGGTCGGCCCGCAACACGGCGCCCGTTAGCGGAGCCGCGCCAAAGGCAGGCATCGTGTCCGGGTGGGCGACGACGAGGGTGCCGCCGTGAGCCTGGGCGATGTCCCTGGCGATGGCCAGGCCCAGGCCCGACCCCCCGGCGTCCCTGGCCCGCGCCTCGTCGAGCCGGGTGAACCGGTCGAAGACCGATTCGCGCTGGTCCGGCGGTATGCCGGGGCCGTCGTCGGCCACCTCGATGATCGCGGGCGTCGTCACCCGTACGGTGACCGTGGTCGCGGCGTGCCGTACGGCGTTGTCGACGAGGTTGGCCACCATGCGGCCGAGGTGGGCCCGCGATCCGGGGACGACGACGTCGGGGGCGGCGTCCACGACGACCGTGACGTCGGCGCGCCGAGGCCGCAGCGCCTCCTCGGCCGCCACCTGACCCAGGTCGACCGGCTCGCCGGGCATCGGCTCCCCGGCGTCGAGGCGGGCCAGGAGCAGCAGGTCGGCGGCGAGCGCCTGGATCCGCGCGACGTCGGTCAGCGCCTCCCGGGTCAGCTCGGGGCTCTCGCGCCGCCCCAGCTCCAGTCGGGTCCGCAGGGTCGCGAGCGGGCTGCGCAGCTCGTGCGCGGCGTCGGCGACGAACCGCCGGTGCCGCTCCACGGCGCGTTCCAGCCGGTCGAGGGTCGCGTTCATGGTCCGGGCCAGCCGGGCGACCTCGTCTCGTGCGGCCGGCACCGGCACCCGGCGGTGCAGGTCGCTGGCCGTGATCTCGGCGAACTTCGTCCTGATCGCCGACACGGGCGCGAGCGCCCGCCCGACCAGCAGCCAGGTCAGCCCCGCGACCAGCAGGAGCACCGCGGGAACGCCGACGGACAGCAGCGGCAGCAGCGCGTTGAGCGCGTCGCGCGCCGGTCCCATCGATGTGCGGGCCTGCACGACGAGCGGGCCCTTCTCGGTCGCCACGGTGCGTGTCGCCGTGACGTAGCCGTCGGACCATCCCTGTAAGGCGACCGGCCCCGGGCCCACGCCGACCCGCACGTCGGGGTCGGCCCCGACGCCCACGCCGCCGCCGACGCTCACGCCGCCCTCGCCGCCCGGCACGGACGCCGAGCCGGGCTCGGTGCTCACGGAGAGCGTCTGCGCGGTGGAGTCGGCCCGCCGCGCCGCCTCCTCGGCGGCGCTGGCCTCAAGGCTGCTCCGCAGGGTGACGACCAGTACGGCGGCCACGGCGGCGAGCGCCACCGCGACCGCCGCGGTCGCGACCGCCGTGGCGCGGAGCCGGACCGACCAGCGGGTCATGATCCACCGTCCAGCCGGTATCCGGCCCCCCGGACGGTCACCAGGCTCGACCGGCCGAACGGCGCGTCGATCTTCCGGCGCAGGGCGCTGATGTAGACCTCGACGATGCTGGGGTCGCCGTCGTACGCGAAGTCCCAGGCCTGTTCGAGCAGTTCGGCCTTGGAGACCACCTCGCCCGGCCGCCGCGCGAGCGCGTGCAGTACGGCGAACTCCTTGGGCGTGAGCGTGATCTCGGCGCCGCCGCGCCGGCAGCGCAGCCCGGCCGGGTCGACGACCAGGTCGCCCACGGTCAGCGCCACCGGCCGCTCGCGCCCGCCCCGCCGGACGAGCGCGCGCAGCCGGGCCAGCAGCACCACGTAGGAGAACGGTTTGGACAGGAAGTCGTCGGCACCCGTGTCCAGCGCCTCGGCCTCGTCGTACTCGCCGTCCTTGGCGGTGAGCATCATGATCGGCGTCCAGTCGCCCGCGTCGCGCAGCCGCCGGCACACGGCGTAGCCGTTGAGCAGGGGCAGCATCACGTCGAGCACGATCGCGTCGTACCGGTTCTCCGTCGCCATCCACAGGCCCTCGCGCCCGTTCCTGGCGACGTCGACCGCGAAGCCCTCCTCGGCCAGCCCGCTGCGCAGCAGTTCGGCCAGCCGTTCCTCGTCTTCCACCAGCAGCACCCGCATGACGTAAAGCCTGGCCGAGGCCACCTAAAGCGAGCCTGAAGATCATTTCTGGCGCCTTCAGCTCCGCTTCAGGCACGTCCCGGCAGCCTGGGCGCGCAAACCGAACGAGAAGGAGAGATTGATGAAGCGCTCCCGATTGATCCTCGTGGGGGCCCTGGCCCTCGGGCTGGCGGGTTCTGTCGCGGCGGCCGCCCAGGCGAGCGGAACGGACCCGGGGCCGACGTACCGTACGCAGCCCTACGCCACGACGTCCTGCCCGCCGCCCGGCGCCGCGGGCGCCGACCGGATCCAGGTGAAGGACGGCAAGGTCTACCACAACGGGAAGCTGGTCGCGACGGTCCCGCCCGGCGAGGCGAACATCGTCGCGAGCAAGGACGGCAAGGTCTACGTCGGCAAGGACGCCGAGGCACTCGGGATCCCGTCGGACGCGAGCGGCCACGTCACGCGGGACGGATCCGGGCCCGGCCGGGCCTCCGACGCCGAGGGGCACGTCCGGGTCCAGGGCCTGGGGTCCGGGGCCGGCGACGGCCATCACGCGGTGGCGGCCGAGGGCGGCTCGGGCCCGGTCACGGAGTGTGCGGTGGAGTGACGCGCCCAGCTTCCTGAAGGCCGTCTCGACGTCCTCCCATCGACATGTACCCCCTAAGGGGTTAT
Organism: Microbispora oryzae; assembly: GCF_017896165.1. Taxonomy (GTDB): domain Bacteria; phylum Actinomycetota; class Actinomycetes; order Streptosporangiales; family Streptosporangiaceae; genus Microbispora; species Microbispora oryzae. The sequence goes on along the minus strand of NZ_JAFCNB010000017.1, from coordinate 119,503 downwards.
AAAGGGGTCATGCCAAAAATCAACGTGTACCTGCCGGACGAGCTGGCCGAGGCCGTGAAGGACGCGGGACTGCCGGTCTCCGCGATCTGCCAGCGGGCCCTGGAGCAGGCCGTGCGACGGGTGACGGCGATCAGGGAAACCGTGGTGAGGGGTATGGACATCGACGAGTCGTCCGGGCGGCTCGCCCACTTCACCCCCAGGTCCCGGCAGGCCCTCCGCCTGGGCGTCGAACGCGCCCGGGCGGAGGGCGCCGGAGCCGTGGGCACCGAGCACCTGCTCGCGGGGATCCTGGCCGAGGGCCAGAACCTGGCGCTGCACGTCCTGCGTGCCATCGACATCGAACCCGCCGAGCTGGAACGAGATCTGGGCGGCCCCCCGCCCACCACCTCCTCCGGGGGCGAGGAGCCGATCCGGTTCGACGGGACCGCGGCGAACGCGCTCGAACTGGCCGTCACCGACGCCCAGGCGTTCGGCCACAACTACATCGGGTGCGAGCACCTGCTGCTCGGCCTGGTCGCCGAGCCGGACGGGAAGGCCGGGCAACTGCTCCGCGCGCGTGGCGCGGAGCCGCGGCTGACCCGCAGGGCGGTCGCGTCGGCGCTCGCCGGCTACGTCCACCTCAAGGCGCAGGGCCAGACCCAGGCGCAGGACCCCGCGCAGTTGGTGGCCGCTGCCGTCCGCCGGGAGCTCCACCCGCTGGTGGAGCGCCTCGAACGGCTGGAGCGCCACGCGGGGATCGCCGACGCGGCGGACACGCCCGAGGACGGCCGGTGACCAGACGGGTCCTCCTGCTGGCCACCGGCGACGTGATCGCCTACTCCCGCCGGCGGGACCGCACCGGGCCCTCCACAGGCCAGGTCAAGAGGCCGGTCACAGGGTCATCCACGGGGTCATCCACGGGGTCATCCACGGGGTCATCCAGCGGGCCGTTCACCGGGCCTTTCGCCGGGCTCGCCACAGCGGGCGAACTGCTCGGCGAGGTCGCGGGCCTGCCCCCCGACGTGCGGGTCACGCCGGTGGACGTCCGGGCGGAGCCGAGCTGGGACACCTCGCCGGCGACCATGCTCGGCCTGGCGCGCCGGGTCCGTACGGCGATCCTGGAGGAGGGCTTCGACGGCGTGGTCGTCACGCACGGCACGGACACGCTGGAGGAGACGGCCTTCCTGGCCGACCTGCTCGCCGGACCGGCCGCGGCCCGAGGCGGCATCGTGTTCACCGGCGCCATGCGTCCGCTCGACGAGCCGGGCGGCGACGGCCCCGGCAACCTCGCCGCGTCCCTCGCGGCGGCCGCCGACCCGGCGCTCGTGGGCGCGGGGGCGATGGCCTGCTTCGACGGCCTGCTGCACGCGGCGCGCTGGGTCACCGAGGTCGACGCCCACGCGGTGCGGGGGGCCTTCTCCTCCGCGCCCCACCCGCTGTTCGGCCGGGTCGTTGCGGGGCGGGTCGAGCGGCTGGGCGTGCCGCCGCCCCGGCCGCCCGAGGCGCTGGGCGAGCCCGAGGCCGACGTGGCACTGATCAAGACCTATCCCGAGATGCCCGCCTCGCTGCTCGGCGCCGTCGTCGACGCGGGGGCGCGTGGCGTCGTGCTTGAGGGGACGGGCCTGGGCAACGTGCCGGTTGAGTTGCTCGGCACGATCGACGAACTGGTCGGATGGGGTGTGCCGGTGGTCGTCGCCTCACGGTCCCGAACGGGCTCCGCGTCCCTGGACGACCTGCCCGACGGGTACGGCCTGGCGGGCAAGGTGGGCGCCGTCGGAGCACGCGGGATCGCTCCGGCGAAGGCGAGGGTGGCCCTGATGGTGGCCCTCGGCGGAGGCGGGATCGAGGCCGTGCGCGACTGGTTCAGACGGCTCTGAGGGCCCGGTTGCGGACGGGCGCGGCGTCCTCCTCGCCGCAGCCGACGATCGGAACACGCAGCACGAAGCGCGCCCCGCCGGACGGCGACTCTTCCGCCACCAGGGTGCCGCAGTGGGCCGAGGCGATGTCGCGGGCGATGGCCAGCCCCAGGCCGCTCCCGCCCTGGTCGCGGCTGCGGGCGCTGTCGAGCCGGGTGAACCGCTCGAAGATCCGCTCGCGCTGGCTCGGCGGCACGCCGGTCCCGTCGTCGCAGATCGACAGCTCGGCGACCGCGCCGTCCCTGCGGATCGCGACGGCCACCTGGTGGCGGGCGTGCCGCTGGGCGTTGTCGAGAAGGTTGGTGAGCAGCCGGGTGAGGTGGGCGGCGAGCCCGCTGACGACGATGCCGCTCTCCAGGGACAGCCGGACCGGGATCCGGTCGGCCCGGCGGCCCACCTCGTCCGAGACCAGCTCGGACAGGTCGATCGGGCAGTGTTCCGCACGGCCGCGGGCGCCCACCCTGGCGAGCAGGAGCAGGTCGGAGATGATCGTCTCCAGCCGGTCGACGTCGCCCAGGGCCCGCTCCAGCAGTTCGCCCAGATCTGTCTGGCCCGGGTGCATCTGGGCTTCCTCCAACTGGGCCCGCAGCCCGGCGAGCGGCGTGCGCAGCTCGTGGGAGGCGTCGGCGGCGAACTGGCGCTGCTGCGTGAGCGCGCGCTCGGTGGCCTCCTTGGCCTCCTCGATGCGGCTGAGCGTGCTGTTCACCGTCCGGGCCAGCCTCGCGACCTCGTCGTTTCCGGACGGTTCGGGCACGCGCGTGCTCAGGTCGTGCACGTTGATAGAGGCGAGATCGCGTCGGATGCCTTCGACGGGACGCAGTGTGCGACCGGCGACCTTCCACGTCCCCCACGCGGTCATGAGCAGCAGCATGGCGACCTCCACCGTGAAGAGCAGGTCGAACTTTCCGACCGAGGCGATGCCGGGCGCGGGGCCGCCGGCGTACACAACGGGGGAGGACGGGGCGGGGGTGACTCGCACCGCGGCCAGGCGCAGGCACCCGGTGTGGGCCTTGGGGCAGGTCTCGATGTCCCGCAGCGGCTCCGACCCGGACGGCCGCTCGGTGCTGAGCGCGGGCTTTCCCGCGACGGTGGAGGAGGCGGCGAGCACCTGATGGTCGGCCGCCACGACCTGGACCAGGTCGACCCCCTCGACGGTGGGGACGATGGGGTCGATCAACCGGCCCGCCCGGATGGACTCGGCGGTGAGCGTGGCCTGCCGCCGGGCGTCCTGCCACATCGGGTTGGCGAAGGCCTGGCGGGCCGTCAGCGCTCCCACGATCCCGGACGGGATCAGGAGCGTCACGGCCAGCACCGTCACCAGAGCCGTGAGACGTCCTCGGATCGACCGCGGCACGAGGCGGACCGACGGCGCCGGATATGACACCGGGGTCGCCGCGGTCGAGAAGCGGGAGTGCCGCTCCCGTCCACCGATTCCACCTCTACGCATGAAGCCCACGCTAACATCAGACTTGAATGACTCAAGTAAAGGAACTATCCAAGTTTGTCCCGGATTGTGGGGGACATGGCCGGAACCGTCGGCGGGGCCGGTGGGAACTCAGCCCGAAGTCCGGTCGTTGAGCGGGTCGGTGAAGTGTCGGAGCCGGGCGGGGGAGTCTTCCCTTCCGGCTGTCATCCGCACGGAAGCCGTGGAAGGCTGAGCAGAAGTCGCGTCCTGGAGGCAGCGGTGGAGAGCAGGAACCCCATATTCGCCCGTCGGGGGGCGGCCGGCCGGTCGTCGTGGTCCGGCCCGACGCCGACGGTCGGGCAGTTGAACGACATGTACGCGGCCCCGTCGTACGCCCCGCCCGCCGAACGCGCGATGACGATCGACGACGTCGTCGTACGCGGTTCCATGACCCTGGGCACGCTCTTCCTGGCGGCGGCCCTGTCGTGGTACTTCGACGTCGGCTGGGGCCTGGCCTTCCCCGCCATGATCGTGGGCCTGGTCCTGGGACTGATCGTCTCGTTCCGGCAGAGCACCAATCCGGCGCTCATCCTCGGCTACTCGGTCTGTTACGGCATCGCGATCGGCGTGCTCAGCCACGGGATGAACACCGCGTACGACGGGATCGTCCTGCAGGCGGTCGTCGGGACGATGGTCGCCTTCGGCGGCACCCTCGCCGTCTACGCCCTGAGGATCTTCCGGCCGACGCCCAAGTTCACCAAGTTCGTGGTGGCCGCCGCCTTCGGCGCGATCGGCCTGATGCTGCTCAACTGGATCGCCGGTTACTTCGAGCCGGGCGGGCTCGGGCTGCGCACCGACAGCGCCATCGGCTGGATCTTCAGCGTCGCGATGATCCTACTCGGCTGCTTCTTCCTCCTCCTCGACTTCGACCAGATCGACCAGAGCGTGCGGGCCGGGGTGCCCGAGCGCTACTCGTGGCTCATGGCCTTCGGCCTGACGCTGAGCCTCGTCTGGCTCTACCTGGAGATCCTCCGCTTCATCAGCTACTTCACGAACAACGATTAGCGGACGACCGATTCTCGCCAGGGCGCCTCTCTTCGGAGGGGCGCCCTTCGTGTGCTATATCAGGACATCGCCATGCGCGGCGTAACATTCGATCAACATCCCGTAACAAATCGATGTCCGATGGGGGGTTGTCAAGCGACGGCGGGTGATGCACTGTGACACAAAGCAGCCTTTTCCGTGGAGGTGCCCATGTCGTTGAACCACTCACCGGAGACACAGACCAAGCTGATCGCCCGAGTCCCGTCCATAACCGGGCGTGACCTCCCCGAGTGGTTCGAAGCCATCGACAACGGCCCGTCGTTCCTGCGATGTGAAGAGCGGGCCCACTGGCTCGCCGAAGAGCACGGGCTGAGCCACGGCTACGCCGCCGCCATCGTCCTCGAGCACGAGCGGCGCCGCCGCTTCTGAAGCCGGTCGTCCCGGCACCCGGTCGCCCGCACCGCCTTCCCGGTGCGGGCGCCTTGTCGTTAACGGGGTTCGTACGGCCGGGTTCGTACGGCCGGGTCGTGGGGCATGTCATACGGCGGGCCGGCCGGTCGGCATGATGGACCTTATGGATCTCGACAAGGCACGCGAGTTCGTCAGGCACAACCACCACGCCGTCATGGCGACCTTTCACGAGGACGGCCGCCTGCAGATGTCCCCGGTCTTCGTCGGCGTCGACCCCGAGGGCTACCTGGTGATCAGCAGCCGGGAGACGGCGATCAAGACGAAGAACCTCTACAAGAATCCGCAGGTGTTCCTCACCGTCGTCCCGGACGCGTTCGTCGGGCCCTGGGCCCAGATCGAGGGCCGGGCGCAGGTCGTCTCGCTCCCGGACGCCATGGACCACCTCGTCCGCTACTACCGTGACCTCAACGGCGAGCACCCCGACTGGGACGAGTACCGGGCCGCCATGATCCGGGACAAGCGAGTGATCATCCGGGTGGAGCCCACCCGCGCGGGTCCCGACTTCAAGGGCTGACGACGCCCGTCGCGGAGGTTCGTCGCGGAGGTCAGGACAGCCGCTCCAGCACCATAGCCATGCCCTGGCCTCCGCCCACGCACATGGTCTCCAGCCCGATCGTCCGGTCGTGGAACCGGAGGCTGTTGATCAGGGTGGAGGTGATCCGGGCCCCGGTCATGCCGAAGGGGTGCCCCAGCGCGATCGCCCCGCCGTTCACGTTGAGCCGGTCGAGGTCGATCCCGAGCTCCTGATAGGACGGGATGACCTGGGCCGCGAACGCCTCGTTGATCTCCACCAGGTCGACGTCGCCGACGGCCATCCCCGCGCGGGTCAGCGCCTGCCGGGACGCCTCGACGGGGCCGAGACCCATGATCTCGGGGGACAGGCCGGTGACGCCGGTGGAGACGATCCTGGCCAGCGGGGTGATCCCCAGCTCGGCGGCCTTCACGTCGCTCATGACGACCACCGCGGCGGCGCCGTCGTTCAACGGGCAGCAGTTGCCGGCCGTGACGGTGCCGTCGGGCCGGAAGGCCGGCTTGAGCTGGGCCACCGCCTCATAGGTCGTGCCGGGCCGCGGGCCGTCGTCCCGGCGCACGATCCGGCCGTCGGGCAGCGTCACCGGCGTGATGTCGCTCTCCCAGAAGCCGTTCGCGACGGCCTTCTCCGCGAGGTTCTGCGACCGCACGCCGAACTCGTCCTGCGCCCGCCGGGAGACTCCGCGCAGCGCGGCCACGTTCTCCGCGGTCTGGCCCATCGCGATGTAGACGTCGGGCAGCGCGCCGTCCTCGCGGGGGTCGTGCCACACCGGTCCGCCGCCCTCGGCCGCCCGGTCCGTACGGCCCTTGGCGTCCAGGAAGAGCGGGTTCATGGTGTCGGGCAGCGAGTCGGAGCTGCCCTTCACGAAGCGGGAGACGGTCTCGACCCCGGCCGAGACGAACACGTCGCCCTCGCCCGCCTTGATCGCATGGAACGCCATGCGGGTGGTCTGCAGGGAGGACGCGCAGTAGCGGTTCACCGTCGTCCCCGGCACGTCGTCGAGGCCGAGGAGCACGGAGACGACACGGGCCATGTTGAAGCCCTGCTCGCCGCCGGGTAGCCCGCAGCCGAGCATGACGTCGTCGATGTCGTGCGGGTCGAGCTCCGGCACCTTCGCCAGCGCCGCCCCGATCATCTGGACGGTCAGGTCGTCGGGACGGATGTCCGTCAGCGATCCCTTGAAGGCGCGGCCGATCGGGGATCGCGCGGTCGCCACGATGACTGCCTCGGGCATGTGACTCTCCTGCCTGCTCGCGTGCCGCCCGCTCGGGGTCCGGGCGGCCCTTCCGCGAGGTTACCCCTCAGTAGGTCGTTCACCGGGCCCCCGGGGGCCGCCCGGATGGAACTTTCTCCCGGAGCGCTCAGCCGTACATGCCGGGGGTCGAGCCCGCGGCGTCCTTGACGGCGTGCAGGGCGCCCTTCTCGTCACGCCACAGCCGCCACCCCGCCTGGCTTCCGGTGAACCACGACGGCGGCGCGGAGGAGGAGGTGATCCGCTTGCCCGTGGCGAGGTCGAACTCGCACAGCGCGGCGATGGAGTAGAAGCCGGGGGTCATGTCCCGCAGGGAGAGCGGCTTGGGGTCGGTGACGCAGAACGACCAGCCGTTCGCGCCCTTGAGAGGGGTCGGCTCGCCGGTGCTGAGGTCGTAGACCGAGCCGGGCGCGTCGCGTTTGAGGAACCCCAGCTTGTCCATGGACGGCGGGAACGCGAGCCACCAGCCCGTGCCCGGGACCTGGGTCGGGGTGATCTGGCCGAGGACCCGGCCGGTCTCCGCGTCGAGCCTGGCGAAGCCGCCGTACTGCCCCTGCTCGTCGACGGGCCGGACGACGGGGGCGTAGGCGGGGTTGCCGCTCGGGTAGACCCGGACCACGTTCGGGCGCATCCAGTCCACCGCGCCGTCGGAGAGGCGGGCGGAGAACAGGCCGAACGTCGAAGTCCGCTTGGTCTGCGGATCGGTGAAGGGGGCGACGTACCCGACGATCTTGTCCTCGGTGGCGCCGAACGCCCAGCCGCCGGACAGGTCGACGCCGTCCCCGAGGGCCTGCTCGATCGGCAGCTGCCAGGAGACCTTCCCGGTCTTCAGCGCGTACGCCTCAAGCACGGGGTGGGACGCGAGGCGCAGCACGACGACCTTGTCCGGGCCCGCCCACTCGACCTCGGAGATTCCGGGCAGGCGCCACAGCTGGCGCCCGTCGCGCGGGTCGAGGACGACCATGCGGGCGCTCGCCAGGGCGGTGTTCTCCGACAGGCACACGTAGGGCCCGCAGCCCTGCGGCCCGAAGGTCGAGTGGACCGGCCGGGTCCACAGCTGCCGTCCGGTGCGGGCGTCCCGCGCGACCAGCGTGGCCTTCTCCCGGGGCCGGGAGGCGGGGTCGAGCGCGACCACGACCGCGTGGCCCCCGCCGATCTCCACGGTGGCGGGCGCCTGCACGCCCATCCCGGGGAGCCGGCCGATCATGGTGGCGGGGTGGGACCACAGGGTCCGTCCGGTGGCCAGGTCGAGGGCGACCGTCTCCAGCGCGCCGTCGGGCTTCATCGATGTGGCCGCCGCGACGCCGCCGCCGACGGTGGCCCGGCTGACGGCGTTGACCCGCGTGTTCTGCCAGGCGGGGTAGTCGGTGCCGGCGTCGTCGCCGCCGGAGCAGCCTGCCAGGGCGCCGCCCGCGAGAAGGGCGGTCGCGGCGAGCGTCATGGTCGGTTTCGCGTGGGGCCGGATCATTTCACTCCTACAGGGGGTGATGGCCTGGCCGCGAAAGGTGACCGACTCTAGGCGTTCGGAAGCGGCCCCGGTCCCCGGCGGAGCAGCGCCGCCCATCGTCCATGAGGGCCGGCCGCCCGGCCGGCGACCCGGGTCGCGGTGACCTCGGTGCCGGGTTCCTCCACGGCCATCGCCGCCAAAAGGTATTGCGATCCTTCGACGCGCGCGGGTTCCGGCTCGGGCCACAACTCCAACGCAGCGCATACAGACGGTAGCACTGCGTACGCGGCTTGTAGGTAACCTCGGGCAGATGGATGAAAACGATCGGGTCCGAACATCTCTGCCGGGTTCGCGTCGAACTCCGGTCCGAGGAGATCGGCGAAGGCCACCGTGCGCCCGCCCGCCTCGATGACGGCGACGGTCTGCGCGGCGGCGAGCTGGCGCGACCAGCGCCGGGTGACCCAGCGGAGCGGCTGGGCGATGGGGCGGACCGTCCCCAGGTCGGGGCAGGTGCCGACGACCACCTCCGCGCCCGCGTCGCACAGCCGGCCCACGGCCTTCTGGAGGTGACGGACGGCCCGGGCGGGCAGGGTGGCGGTGGTGACGTCGTTGGCCCCGACGAAGACGACGGCGATCTCCGGCCGCTCGGCCAGCGCCCGGTCAACCTGTGATTCCAGGTGGGCCGACTCCGCGCCCGACTGCCCCAGGACGGTCAGCCGCACCGGCCGCTCGGCGACGGCGGCCAGGCCGCGCGCGATGATCACCGCCGGGGTCTCCTCCGGGCGGGTCATCCCCAGCCCCACGGACGTGGAGTCGCCCAGCACCGTCATCCGGATGGGCTCACCGGGGAAGTCTCCGTAGACGCCGTCGGACGGCGGCCCGTCCAGGCCGTGCGGCTGGCCGACGAGCCTGCGGGCGAGCGTGGCCTCGGCCATCAGCAGACCGTAGGTGACGACCCCCAGGGCGGTGAGGCCGCCACCGCCCAGAGCGGCCGCCGTCGCGATGCGGCGGGCGGCGCGCGCCACGCCGGATGTCCAGATCACGCGCCCTCCTCACCTCGCGGTACGGTTGCAAGAAGAAATTAGCCGAGTCCCCGCCACCCCTTCGGGACCACGGCAGCGGACAAGCCGACAAAGCTTAGGCAAACCAAGGTGGTCTTCGCGGTGCGCGTACACGACTCGCTGATCGAGCTGATGGGCAACACCCCGCTCGTCCGGCTCCGCAAGGTGGCGGCGGGCGCTCCCGCCCAGGTGCTGGCCAAGGTGGAGTATTTCAACCCCGGCGGATCGGTGAAGGACCGGATCGCGCTGCGGATGGTGGAGGCCGCGGAGCGGAGCGGCGCGCTGCGGCCCGGCGGCACCATCGTCGAGCCGACCTCGGGCAACACCGGCGTCGGCCTGGCCATCGTCGCGCAGGAGAAGGGCTACCGCTGCCTGTTCGTCTGCCCCGACAAGGTCGCACAGGACAAGATCGCTGTCCTCCGCGCGTACGGCGCCGAGGTCGTCGTCTGCCCCACCGCGGTGTCCCCGGATCACCCTGACTCCTACTACTCCGTCTCCGATCGGCTCGCCCGTGAGACCCCGAACGCCTGGAAGCCGGACCAGTATTCCAACCCGGACAATCCCGCCAGCCACTATCACTCCACCGGCCCCGAGATCTGGGCGCAGACGGAGGGCAGGATCACCCACTTCGTGGCGGGCATCGGCACCGGCGGGACGATCAGCGGCACCGGCCGCTACCTCAAGGAGGTCTCCGGCGGCCGGGTGAAGATCATCGGAGCGGACCCCGAGGGCTCGGTCTACTCGGGCGGCGACGGCCGGCCGTACCTGGTCGAGGGCGTCGGCGAGGACATCTGGCCCGCCACCTACGACACCACGATCTGCGACGAGGTCATCGCCGTCTCCGACAAGGACTCCTTCGGCATGACCCGCAGGCTCGCCCGGGAGGAGGCCCTGCTGGTCGGGGGCTCCTGCGGGATGGCTGTGGTCGCCGCGCTCCGGGTGGCGCAGGCCGCCGGCCCGGACGACGTCGTGGTGGTGCTGCTGCCGGACGGCGGGCGCGGCTACCTCTCGAAGATCTTCAACGACGACTGGATGGCCGACTACGGGTTCCTCACCACGTCGAGCGACGAGGGCCTGGTCGGCGACGTGCTCGGCCGCAAGTCGGCCGGGCTGCCGCAGTTCGTCCACGTCCACCCGCACGAGTCGGTCGGCACGGCCATCTCGATCATGCGTGAGTACAACGTCTCGCAGTTGCCGGTGATGAAGGAGGAGCCGCCGGTCATGGCGGCCGAGGTCGTCGGCTCGATCGTGGAGCGCGACCTGCTCGACGGCCTCTATCGCGGGCGGGTGCGCTCGGAGGACCGGATCGGCGGGCACATGTCGGCGCCGCTTCCGATCATCGGCATCGGCGAGCCGGTCGCCCGCGCGGTGGAGGCGCTGGAGAAGGCCGACGCCGCCGTGGTGCTTGACGACGGCAAGCCCGTCGGCATGGTCACCCGGCAGGACCTCCTGGCCTTCCTGGCCAACCACTAGCGGTGATCGGACTCTTTGGACAAGTCCTGATAAATCCGATGATCTTTGCCGGGACGATCTACGGCAAAAAGGACGCCTGAGGTGCTCGCGCCGCCAGGTGCCGGAGGAACCTGCGGATAGTCTCGACCCCATGAACCAAGGCTTCGAGACCCTGGCCGTCCACGCGGGCCAGGAGGCAGATCCACATACAGGCGCCGTGGTGCCGCCCATCTACGCCGTCTCGACGTACAAGCAGGACGGCGTGGGCGGCCTGCGCGCCGGAGGCTATGAGTACAGCCGGTCGGCCAACCCCACCAGGACCGCCCTCGAGGAGGCGCTGGCGGCCGTCGAGGGCGGCACGCGCGGCCTGGCGTTCGCGTCGGGACTAGCGGCCGAGGACACGCTGCTGCGCGCGGTCTGCCGTCCCGGCGACCACGTCCTGATCCCCGACGACGCGTACGGCGGGACCTACCGGCTGTTCGCCCGGGTGCTCGGGCCGTGGGGGGTGTCGTTCGATCCCGTCCCGCTGGGCGACCTCGACGCGGTCCGCGCGGCCGTCCGCTCCGGGAGCACCCGGGTGATCTGGGTGGAGACGCCCACCAATCCGCTGCTGAACGTGGCCGACATCGCCGGGCTCGCGCAGATCGCGCACGACGAGGGCGCCCTGCTCGTGGTGGACAACACGTTCGCCTCGCCGTACCTGCAGCAGCCGCTCGCGCTGGGCGCCGACGTCGTGGTCCACTCGACGACCAAGTACGTCGGCGGCCACTCGGACGTCGTGGGCGGCGCCCTGGTGACCGGGTCGGCCGACCTCGGCGAGCGGCTCGCCTACCACCAGAACGCGATGGGCCCGGTCGCCGGGCCGTTCGACGCCTGGCTGACGCTGCGCGGGCTCAAGACGCTCGGCGTGCGGATGGAGCGGCACTGCGACAACGCCGAGCGCGTGGTCGACCTGCTGGTGTCGCACCCCAGGGTGACCCAGGTGTTCTATCCGGGCCTGCCGGAGCACCCGGGCCACGAGGTGGCGGCCAAGCAGATGCGCCGCTTCGGCGGGATGGTCTCGTTCCGCGTGGCCGGCGGCGAGGAGGCCGCCGTCGAGGTCTGCGCCCGCGCCCGGCTGTTCACGCTGGGCGAGTCTCTGGGCGGCGTCGAGTCGCTGATCGAGCACCCGGGCCGGATGACCCACGCCTCGGCCGCCGGCTCGCCGCTCGAGGTCCCCGCCGACCTCGTACGGCTGTCGGTCGGCATCGAGACGGTCGACGACATCCTGGCGGACCTCACCGAGGCCCTGAGCTAGGCGGCCGGTCAGCCGGCGCTGTCAGCCGGCCCTCTCAGCTGCCGCTGAAGAAGACCATCAAGAAGAGGATCACGAGCCAGATCAGGGCGGTGATGCCGGAGAGCGCGGCGATCCGTCCTGTCTGCACCTTCGCGTCGTCCTCCGGCGACTCGGTCGAAAGCGCCTGGATCGCGGTCCGCTGGTCACGCTCGATGATCACGAGCAGGACCGCCGCGACGACGAAGAGCGTCATCGAGGCCGACAGGTACGGCAGCCCCAGCGAGCCGCGGCCCAGGAGCAGTCCGAACAGGAACACCCCGAGCGTCAGCAGGCCGAACAGCCGGGTCGTGCGGTGCAGATAGCGCAGCACGTTCAGGTCGCGCGCCCGGATGTAGCGCGGCGTGACGCTGGTCACGGCCGTGAGGGGGCCGATGGCGAAGATCGCGAAGCCGATGTGCAGCCACAGCAGCAGATTGTCGAGGAACGACATGGGGTCGAGGCTATCGTCTCGGTGATCGCATCGGCACCGTCACCCCGCGCGGCGCGTCCCGCCGTTTCCCGTCCCGGGGCCGCGCGGCCCGGGACGGGTGGCGTCTCACTTGCGACGCCGGCTGCGGGCGCCGAGACAGAGCTCGTAGAGAACGACCGTGATCACCATGAGTGTGACCAGGCCCAATGCGACGATCATCGGGGGGTCCTTCCACCGGGGCCGTGGAACGATCAGCGCGAATACCGGGGAACTCCTGACTATCGTCCGCCGATCGCAACCGGATCGGCAATCGATTATCGCGCTCCGTGATCTACCGTTGCCGATCTGTCGCCGAACTGTCGCGATCCACCGCCGATCGGCCGACGATCGGTCGACGATGGGTCGTCAGCGGGCCCTGCGGGTGTGGAGGAAGTCGCTGACGACGTACTCGCCGAGACGATCGGCGCTGGGGGAGAAGACGCGCCCGCCGTTGCGCCGGGCGACCTCGTCGACGAACTCGCGCAGGCGGTCGTCGGCGGCCAGCATGAAGACGTTGATCGTCGCCTTCCGCCTGGTCATCTTGTCGACCTCGGCGAGGGTCAGCGACAGCGTCTCGGCCGAGGGCGGCCACTCGAACCGGGGCACGCCGTTGCGCATGAGGTGCGCGGTCGGCTCGCCGTCGGTGACCACGAGGACGACGGGCTCGAAGTCGGGATGCCGGTCGAGGTGGCGCCCGGCGATGACCAGCGCGTGGTGCAGGTTCGTGCCCTGCACCATGTCCCACTCCAGCCCGGCGAGCTCGTCGGGGAGCAGCACCCGCGCGTAGTTGGAGAACCCGATGATCTGCACGGCGTCCTGCGGGAACTTCGACGCCACCAGGGACTGCAGCGCCAGCGCGGTCTGCTTGGCCGACGCCCAGGTGCCCCGCAGCGCCATCGAGTAGGACAGGTCGACGAGCAGGCACACGGCGGCGGCCGAGCGGCGCTCGGTCTCCGCCACCTCGAAGTCGTCGACGGTGAGCCGCACCGCTCCCGAGGAGGCCCGGCCGGTCCGCCGCACTCCGTTGATCACGGTCCGGACCACGTCGATCGGCTGCTCGTCGCCGAAGCGCCACGGCCTGCTGCTGCCGGTGAGCTCCCCGGCGGTGCCCGCGTCGCGCTGGTCGTGGTCGCCCCGGCGGCCCGCGTCGAGATGGGCGAAGACCCGGCGCAGCGCGGTCTCGCCCAGCCGCCGTACGGCCTTGGGGGTGAGCTCCAGCTTGCCGCGGTTGCGCCGGAGGTAGCCCTGGGCCTCCAGCTCCCGCTCGATCCGCCGCAGGGCCTCCAGGTCGTCCACGGCGGAGCGGCCGAGCGCCCTCCGTACGGCGTCCTCGTCGACGTCGTCGAGCCCGGCGCCGGGATAGTCCTGCCGCAGGGCGCTCTCCAGGTCACTGAGGTCGGCGAGCTCCTCCAGCGCGGTGACGGCGTCGCCCATGCCCGTCGGGTCGTCGCCGGAGACCCGCTCCGGCGTGCCCCAGGCCAGGTCGGGACGGCGGGCGTGGAGGGAGTCGCCCAGGCGGCGCATCTGCTCGGCGAGGCCGGCCTGCTCCAGGGTCTGCTCCATCAGCGCGGCCAGTTCCTCGCGCTGGGCGGGGGTCAGCGACGCCATCAGCCGCTGGGCAGCCGCGGCGCGCCGGGCGAGCTGGTCGACCAGCTCTTCGAGGTTCCGCGGGTTCTCCGGGAACATGTCCCCGTATTTCCGCATGAACTCGGCAAAGTCGTCTTCGGTGTGCTGACCCCGGGCGTCCCGGTCGAGCATCTCGTTGAGGTCCGACATCATCTGCCGGACCCGCTCCATCGCCGCCGGATCGGGGTTGGCGAGCGCCTCCCGCATGCCGCGGAACCGGCTGTCGAGCACCTCCCGGCGCAGCAGGTCACGCAGTTCCTCGAAGGTCCGCCGGGCCGCCCCCGACCGCCAGTCGTACTCGGACAGCTCCTGGATGGCCCTTGCGGTGTCGGACGGCAGCGCGTCGAGCGCCGACTCGCGGAAGCGTGCGTCGTCGGACGGGTCGGGGAAGAGCTCGGCGCGCTCCTGCCCGATCGCCTTGTCGAGCAGCGCGCGGGCCTGCTCCAGCGTGCCGTCCAGCCGGGTGTTGTCCCGCAGCTCGCGGCGGCGCCTGCGCACCTGGCGGAGCAGGTCGTCCAGCCCCCGGCGGTCAGGGGCGCCGGGCAGCCCCCGCCGCAGCAGGTCGCGCAGCGCGTCGAGGGGCGTCGAGCCGGACAGGATGGCGTCGCCCATCTCGTCGAGGGCCGAGCGCACGTCGTACGGCGGAGCCAGCGGGTCCGGCCCGTCGTGATATTCCCGGTACAGGAAGCTCACGCCGTTATGCCCCCTTTCGGGACGTATGAAGATCCCTCGTGAGGATCACGTGCGGTACACCGCTCCGCCCGCGACCTCGTCCTTCGACAGACGGCGCATCAGGTAGAGGCCCTCAAGGGCGAACTCCAGGGCCGCTGCGGCGTGGCCGGGGGACTCGTCGCCCTCGCCCATGCCGAGCCCGGCCATGATCCTGGACAGGCCCTCGATCCGGCCCACCCGCCGCAGCAGCTCGTTGGCGGCGACCAGCTCGCCCGACTCGACCTGGACGCCTTGGGTGAACCGGTCGACGAGCGAGGTGAGGTCGGTACCGCCGAGGGTGCCGCGGAAGGTCTCCGCGGTGGCCCGGCGGAGCAGGTGAGCCAGCACGTCGACCTCGCGGCCCTCCTCGCTGACCTCGAACTCGACCTTGCCGCGCAGCGTGTGGACGATGCCCGGGAGATCGCAGATCCGGGTGACCGGCCGCTCCTCCCCAGTCAGCGCGGCCCGCCGTACGGCGGAGGCGGCGGCGGTCTCGGCCGCGGCGATGGAGAAGCGGGCGGAGACGCCGGAGCGGGCGTCCACCGCCGTCGACTCGCGCACCAGCCGGGTGAACCTCGCGATGATCTCGACCAGGTGGTCCGGCAGGTCGGCGCCGAGGTCGTCGAGCTCGGCCTCCTGGCGGATGAGCACCAGTTCGTCCTCGACGCCGCGCGGATAGTGCGTGCGGATCTCGGCGCCGAAGCGGTCCTTCAGCGGCGTGATGATCCGGCCCCGGTTGGTGTAGTCCTCGGGGTTGGCGCTGGCGATCAGCAGGAGGTCGAGCGGGAGCCGCAGGTTGTAGCCGCGGACCTGGATGTCGCGTTCCTCCAGGACGTTGAGCAGGGACACCTGGATCCGCTCGGCCAGGTCGGGCAGCTCGTTGACGGAGAAGACGCCGCGGTTGGTCCGGGGCACCAGGCCGTAGTGGACGGTCTCCGGGTCGCCGAGCGTCCGGCCCTCTGCGATCTTGATGGGGTCGACGTCGCCGATCAGGTCGCCGACCGAGGTGTCGGGGGTGGCGAGCTTCTCGCCGTACCGCTCGTCTCGGTGCTTCCAGGCGACCGGCAGGTCGTCGCCCTTGTCGGCGGCGAGCCTGACGCACCGCACGCAGGCCGGCGCGTACGGATGATCGTTGATCTCGCACCCGGCGACGACCGGGGTCCACTCGTCGAGCAGACCGGCGACGGTCCGGATGAGGCGGGTCTTGCCCTGGCCGCGTTCGCCGAGCAGGACCAGGTCGTGGCCGGCGATCAGAGCGCGTTCCAGGTGGGGCAGGACGGTGTCGTCGAATCCGACGATGCCGGGGAAACGCGGCTCCCCGGCCCGCAGCCTGGCCAGGAGGTTCTCCCTGATCTCAGCCTTGACCGTGCGGTATCGGTGGCCGCTCTCACGCAGTTCGCGAAGAGTGCTGGAGGCGGGCGTGGGCGATTTGTGCACCAGTCGAGACTACGTCGCCATCAGGGGATCCGGCAGCCCGATTGACCGTACCGGCGGCCGGCCGTCCCGGAATCCGTCCTGCTCGCCGGGCCGCCGGCGTCGTGTGCCCGGCGGTTACGCCAATCGCGTACGGCCTCGCGTGCGTCGAAGCCCGCGCAGTGGGGAGAATGCGCGAAGGACGAGATGAGGTCCCGACAGGAGGAGGCGAGACGATGGCGGTGATGACGAGCCGCTTCGCCGACGGTCTCGCCGTGGGCGCTGACCTGGTGGAGACCGCGGAGTCGGCAGTGCGCCGGGCGCTGGACGGCCTCAGCGGTCCGGCCGACCTGGTGTGCTTCTTCATCTGCGGAGACGATCCCGACGAGGTGGGCCGGGCGGGCCATCGGGCGATGGCGCTGGCTCCGGGCGCGCAGGTGATCGGCTGCAGCGCGACCGGTGTGATCGGCGCGGGACAGGGGATCGAGCTTGAGCCGTCCGTGAGCGCCTGGGCGGCCTCCCTCGGCGGCGCGAGGATCACCCCGTTCACCCTGGAGACGCTCCGCACCGAGGACCGGTTCGTGGTCATCGGCCTGCCCGAGCGCGAGCCGGACGACCAGGTCGCGATCATGCTGGCCGACCCGTACAGCTTCCCCACCGACGCCTTCGTCGAGCATTCCGGCGAGGTCCTCGACGGCCTGCCCATCGTCGGAGGCATGGCGAACGGCATGCACGGGCGGGGATCGGTCCGGCTGTTCGCGGAGGGAGAGGTCCACGAGGGCGGAGCCATCGGCGTGATCCTCGGCGGGCCGGTGCGGATCGACACGGTCGTCAGCCAGGGCTGCCGCCCGATCGGGCCGTCGATGGTCGTGACGGGCGCCGAGGACAACCTGCTACTCGAGCTCGCCGGACAGCCCGCCCTGGCGCGCCTGGAAGACATCGTGAGCGCGCTCGACGAGGACGACCGCGAGCTTGTGGCCTCCGGCTTACAGATCGGCGTCGCGATGGACGAGTACGCCGAGCGGCACGAGCGGGGCGACTTCCTGATCCGCGGCGTGATCGGCATCGACCCCGAGCGCGAGGCGGTGGCCATCGGCGACGTGGTGGAGATCGGCCAGACCGTGCGCTTCCAGGTGCGCGACGCGGAGACGGCCGCCGAAGACCTGCACGAGCTTCTCGAGGGCTACCGGCGGCGGGCCGACGGGATCGACGGCGCCCTGCTGTTCTCCTGCAACGGCCGCGGGTCGGCGATGTTCGGGTCCGCCGACCACGACGCCCTGGCCGTACGCGATCGGCTGGGGCCGATCGGGCTCGCCGGGTTCTTCGCGGCGGGCGAGATGGGTCCGGTGAGCGGCCACAACCACGTGCACGGCTTCACGGCCTCGCTGCTGGTCTTCTCCTCGCCCGCGGCCCCCGCCGCTCCGAACGCGTGACATGGGCGATCTGACCCTGGCCGTGGACATCGGCGGGACGAAGTTCGCCGTCGGCCTGGTCGACGCCGGCGGCGGCGTCGCCGAATCCCGGGTGGCCGCGACTCCGCCGGGGGGCGACGCTCGGGCGCTGTGGGAGACGCTGACCGCGCTGCTCGACGACCTGGACGTCCCGGACGCCGTCGCGGGCGTGGGGATCGGCTGCGGCGGCCCGATGACCTGGCCGGATGGGGCGGTGTCGCCGCTCAACATGCCGGGCTGGCGGGGTTTCCCGCTGCGGGAGCGGCTCGCCGCGCGCTTCCCCGGAGTCCCGGTGCGGATCCACAACGACGCCGTCTGTCTCGCCGTGGCGGAGCACTGGCGGGGCGCGGGCCGCGGCGTGCCCAACATGCTCGGCATGGTCGTCTCCACGGGCGTGGGCGGCGGGCTGATCCTGGGCGGCCGGCTGGTCGACGGCGGCACCGGAAACGCCGGGCACATCGGCCACGTGGTCGTCGATCCCGCCGGGCAGCCGTGCGGCTGCGGCGGGCGCGGCTGCCTGGAGGCGATCGCCCGCGGCCCGGGCCTGGCCGCGTGGGCCGTGGAACGGGGCTGGTCTCCGGCGGAGGAGCCGCGCGAGCCCGCGACCGCGACGGACACCGGGCCAGACACCGGGCCAGACACCGGCCCCGCGCCGGGCGGCGCGGACGGGCCTAAAGCCCGTTACCTGGAGGCGACCGCCGCCTCGGCGCGCCGGCTCGCGGCGGACGCGGCGGCCGGTCACCCGATCGCGCTGGAGGCGATGACGCGGGCGGGCCGCGCGCTCGGGACGGCCATCGCGTCGGCCGCCGCCCTGTGCGACCTCGACCTCGTCACGATCGGCGGCGGGCTCTCGCAGGCGGGTCCGCTGCTGTTCGGGCCGCTGGAGGAGGCGCTGCGCGAGCACGCCAGGATCACGTTCGCCCGGCGGATCCGGGTCGTGCCCGCGGCCCTGGGCCAGGAGGCCGGCCTGGTCGGCGCGGCCGCCCTCGTCGTCGCCCCCGGCAGCTACTGGTCCGCCGGATGACTCCGGTGCCCACCCCGCGATCAGCCCGCCCGCTCACCCCCGAGCGAGCGCCGCTGACCGCAGCCGTACCGAAGATCTGCCGCCCTGCCGTGGACCGAACGGGAAAGGATCCTTAGGCTTGCCGAGACGAAGGGGGATCTTTCCGTGCATGTCGCAGCTCTGACCGGAATCGCGATCGTCGCCCTGGGGATGGTCCTCACACCGGGGCCCAACATGATCTATCTCGTCTCCCGCTCGATCAGCCAGGGACGGCGGGCCGGGCTCGTGTCGCTCTCGGGAGTCGCCGTCGGCTTCCTCGTCTACCTCGGCGCCACCTGCCTCGGACTCACGGCGGTGTTCGCGCTGGTCCCCGCCGCGTACGTGGTGATCAAGCTCGCGGGCGCGGCGTACCTGCTCTACCTGGCCTGGAAGACGCTGCGGCCGGGCGGGGTGTCGGTCTTCCAGCCGAGGGACCTGCGGCCCGACTCGACGGGCAGGCTGTTCACCATGGGGCTGGTGACGAACGTGCTCAACCCCAAGGCCGCCGTCCTCTACCTGTCGCTGCTGCCCCAGTTCATCGACCCGTCGGCCGGGCACGTGATGGAGCAGAGCTTCGCGCTCGGCGCCGTGCAGATTCTGATCAGCATGGGCGTCAACACGGTGATCATCGTTGCCGCGGCCGGCCTCGCCGCGTTCCTGGCCACCCGGCCGCGCTGGCTGCGCCTCCAGCGCTACGTCATGGGCACCATGCTCGGCGCCTTCGCGCTGAAGCTCGCGGTCGACCGGCCGCCCGCCGTCGTCCACGCGTCATAGCGGCCACGGAGACCGGGCGAGAGCCCGGGAGGGCACGGCCCCGGCGGGCGGACGCCGTCCCGCGGATGAATGGGAGACTGCGGGCATGGGTGTTCCACAGGTGACGTACGACGACGTCGTCGCCGCACGCGAGCTGCTGGCGGGGGTGGCCGCCCAGACGCCGGTGCTCCACTCCCGGGTGCTGTCGGAGACGATCGGCGGACCGGTCCATCTGAAGTGCGAGAACCTCCAGCGGGCCGGGTCGTTCAAGATCAGGGGCGCCTACGTGCGCATCGCCCGGCTGAGCGAGGAGGAGCGGGCGCGGGGCGTCGTGGCCGCGAGCGCGGGCAACCACGCGCAGGGGGTGGCCCTGGGCTCGTCGCTGCTCGGGGCCAAGTCGACCGTCTACATGCCGCAGGGCGCGCCGCTGCCCAAGGTCGAGGCGACCAGGGCGTACGGCGCCGACGTGGTCTTCGCCGGGCACACGGTCGACGCGGCGCTGCAGGCGGCCCGTGAGGACGCCGACCGGACCGGCGCGGTGTTCATCCACCCGTTCGACCACCCGGACGTGGTGGCCGGGCAGGGCACCGTCGGCCTGGAGATCATGGAACAGCTCCCCGACACGGGCACGATCGTGCTCCCCATCGGCGGCGGCGGGCTGGCGGCCGGGGTCGCGCTGGCGGTGAAGTCGCTGCGTCCGGGGATCCGGGTCGTCGGCGTGCAGGCCGACCGCGCGGCGGCCTATCCGGAGTCGCTGGCGGCCGGGCATCCGGTCATGGTCGAGCCCACGTCCACGATGGCCGACGGCATCGCGGTCGGCCGCCCGGGTGAGCTGCCGTTCGAGCTGATCCACTATCTGGTCGACAGTGTGGTCACAGTGTCGGAGGAGGCGCTGTCGAAGGCGCTGCTGCTGTGCCTGGAGCGGTCGAAGCTGGTGGTCGAGCCGGCCGGGGTGGCCGGGGTCGCGGCCCTGCTCGACCGGCCGCGCGCGTTCGACCCGCCGGTGGTGGCGGTGCTGTCCGGCGGCAACATCGATCCCCTCCTCCTGGCCCGGCTGCTGCGGCACGGCCTCGCGGCCGCCGGGCGCTACCTGGCCTTCCGCATCCGGCTGACCGATCGGCCGGGGGCCCTGGCGGCGCTCCTGACCAGGCTGGCCGAGCTCGGCGCCAACGTGCTCGACGTGGTGCACGAGCGGGTCGGCGCGCGGCTGCACCTGGAGGAGGCCGAGGTGCTCCTGCAACTGGAGACCCGGGGGCCCGCGCACTGCGACGAGGTGCTCGGCGCCCTGCGGCGGGAGGGCTACAAGCTGTTCTTCTCCTGAGCCCGTGCTCGGGCGGCCCGGGTCAAGCTCCGGCGGGCTGCGGCGGGCCTGAGGCCACGGAGGGGCGGCCGGGACGCGTGAGCCAGGCGTCGAACAGGGGGCCGAGCTTCCGGCCCGACGTCCGCTCGGCCAGCTCGACGAACTGCGCGGTCGTGGCGTTCCCGAACCGGTGCTCGCCGGTCCACGCCCGGAGCAGGGCGAAGAAGCGGGCGTCGCCGATGTCCAGGCGCAGCGCGTGCAGGGCCATGGCCCCCCGGACGTAGACGGAGGCGTTGAACAGGTCGGCGGGCCGGGCGGCGCCGGGCGGATAGTCCCACATCGGATCGGTGGCGTTCGCGTAGTAGTGGCGGAAGAACGCGTCCGCGCTCTCGCCGCCCCGGTGCTCCGACCACAGCCATTCGGCGTACGTGGCGAAGCCCTCGTTGAGCCACAGGTCCTTCCATCGGGTGATGCTCACGCTGTCGCCGAACCACTGGTGGGCAAGCTCGTGGGCGATGATGCTCTGCTGCGGCCGGAATCCGCCGTAGAGCGGCTTCGTCTGGTTCTCCAGCGCGTAGCCCGCCGCGAAGTCGTCGATCACCCCGCCCGTGGAGGAGAACGGGTACGGCCCGAACACCGTGGACCAGTAGTCGGTGATCTCCGCGCTGCGCGTGTAGAGGTCGTCGAGGGAGTCGCGGAAGGCCGGGTCGACGGCGGCGTAGACCGGCAGGCCCCCCGCGCTCCGGCCGGTGCGGACGTCGAACCGGCCCACCGTCATCGTGGCCAGGTAGGACGCCATGGGGTGCCGCTCCCGCCAGACGAAGGTCGTCCGGCCGCCGGTGGTGACCGGAGCGCCGTCGAGCTCGCCGTTCGCGATGGCGGTCAGCCCTCCCGGCACGGTGAGGCGGAAGTCGTAGGTCGCCTTGTCGGCCGGGTGGTCGTTGGACGGGAACCACGTCTTGGCGCCGTTCGGCTCGCAGGCCACGAACGCCCCGTCGGCCGTCGCCGTGAACCCGTACGTGCCGAGGCCGCTGTAACCGCGGATCGGCTGGGGCACGCCCCCGTAGTCGACCACCACGTCGAAGGCGCCGCCCTTGGAGATCGGGGCGGCGGGGCTGATCACCAGCTCGTCGCCCTGGCGGCTGAAGCCCGCGGGAGTGCCGCCCACCGTCACCCGGCTCACCGTCAGCCCGGACAGGTCGAGGTCGAACGACGTGAGGTCCTGTACGGCGGTCGCCCGGATCGCCGCGTTGCCCGTGAGCTGCCTGGTGGCGGGGTCGTACGCCAGCGTCAGGCCATAGTGCTCGACGTCGTATCCGCCGTTGCCGTCCCTCGGGAAGTCGGGGTCGCCGATGCCGGGCGCGCCGGCGGTGCCGACGCCCGCGGTGGCGATGCCCGCGGTGCCCGCTCCGGCGAGGATGGGAGCGGGCGACGGCGGGGCGACCGCGCCCTCGGACGCGGTGCAGGCCGACGAGACGGCGAGAGGCGCGGCGCACAGGACGGCGGTCAGGGACACGGTGACCGGGAAACGGTGAACAGCCATAGGGCCAGCCACATTACGCGAGGTCGCGCGGTTAGCCGGGGATTGCGAGCCGTGGCGCGACCCCTGGGGCCGCCGGTGGCCGAGTGGCGGCGAGGGGCCGGCAAGAGGGCCGGGCGGACGCGTCAGGAGTCGACGACGAGCGTTCCGGCCGCCTTGTCGTGGAGGGCCTGCTTCCTCCGGTCGAAGAGGATCCACGCCAGGTCGACCAGGCCGAGGATGCAGAGCCAGCCCAGCAGCACCTCCACCAGCTGGCGGACGGCGATGGTCCCCGGCCCCGCGGGCGACCCGTCGTCCCGCACGACCCGCATGCCGAAGAGCCGCTTGCCCACGGTCCAGCCGTTCCAGAACGACTGGAGCAGCCAGTAGTAGAGGAAGCCGATCACACCGGCGAGGAAGGCCTGCGAGACGTCGACGCCGCCGGTCGCGCCGGCGCGGCTGCCGAGCACCATCCAGCCGCTCCACGCGAACGGCGACGAGATGAGCCCCACGATGATGGCGTCCACGATCCCCGCGAACAGCCGGCGCCACCGGCCCGCCAGCGGCGGGCCCGCCGTGCCGAGCGGGGGAGCGGTCCAGGGGACCCGGGGTTCCTCGTACGGCCCGCCCGGAGGCGGCGGCGCTGCTCCCATGGTTGGTTGGTCACCAGGCCGCCGCCGGGACAAAGCCGGAAAACCGCAAAACATCCCCTATGGGGTGAAATCGCCCTCCGTGACGGTCACCCCGCGGCCGGCGGGGACCGCCTATGGGCGTGTCAGAGCGTGCCTCGGCGGGCCTGTTCCCGCTCGATCGCCTCGAAGAGCGCCTTGAAGTTGCCCTTGCCGAAGCCCAGGGAGCCGTGCCGCTCGATGAGCTCGAAGAACACGGTCGGCCGGTCGACCACCGGCTTGGTGAAGATCTGCAGGAGGTAGCCGTCCTCGTCGCGGTCGACCAGGATCTTGCGCTTCTTCAGCTCCTCGACCGGCACCCGGACCTCGCCGATCCGCGCCCGCAGCGCCGGGTCGTCGTAGTAGGAGTCGGGCGTGTCCAGGAACTCCACTCCCGCCCGCGTCATGTGGTCGACGGTGGCCAGGATGTCGTTGGTCGCCAGGGCGATGTGCTGCACGCCGGGGCCGCCGTAGAACTCCAGATACTCCTCGATCTGCGACTTCCGCTTGCCCACCGCCGGCTCGTTGAGCGGGAACTTGACCTTGCGGGTGCCGTCGGCGACCACCTTCGACATGAGCGCCGAATACTCGGTCGCGATGTCGTCGCCGATGAACTCCGCCATCTTGGAGAAGCCCATCACCCTCTCGTAGAACTCGACCCACTCGTCCATGCGCTCGACGTTGCCCACGCAGTGGTCGACCGCCTGGAACACCCGGCCGTTCCTGACGTCGGGCGCGGCCACGATCGGGTCGGCCGCGACGTAGCCCGGCAGGTAGGCGCCGGCGTAGGCGGAGCGGTCGATCAGGGTGTGCCGGGTCTCGCCGTACGCCGCGATGGCCGCCGTCACGACCTTGCCGTGGTCGTCCTCCACGATGTGCGGCTCCACGAGGCCGGTCGCGCCCTGCGCCAAGGCGTGCCGGTAGGCCGCCTCCACGTCCGGGACGTCGAGGGCCAGGTCGATGACGCCGTCCCCGTGGTCGGCCACGTGCCGGGCGACGAAGGTGCCCGGCCGGACCGAGCCGCGCAGCTCGAACCGCGCCGAGCCCGACACCAGCACGTACGCCACCTCGTCGGGGCTGCCCGTCTCCGGCCCGCGGTAGGCGACCAGGCGCATGCCGAAGGCGGTCGAGTAGTAGTGCGCGGCCTGCTTGGCGTTGCCGACGGCGAAGACCACAGCGTCCATGCCGTGCACGGGAAAGACATCGTTCATGGCACAACTGTCCGTCGACGTGCCCAAATTGTGCAACAGTGAGCTGAATCATTGGACAATCTGCCCAGTCGTGGGCCTGCTCGTCCGGAGGACGTTGTGACGATTGATCAGCTCGACGCCCGGCTCATCTCGCTGCTGGCCGCGGAGCCGAGGATCGGCGTGCTGGAGTGCTCCCGTCGCCTGGCCGTCGCCCGGGGCACCGTCCAGGCGCGGCTCGACCGGCTCGCCGCCCGCGGCGTCATCACCGGGTACGGCCCCGACATCGACCCGTCGGCGCTGGGCTACGACGTGACCGCGTTCGTGACCCTGCAGATCCGGCAGGTCGGCGGGCACGTGCCGGTCGCCGACCGGCTCGCGCTCATCCCGGAGGTCCTGGAGGCGCACACGATCACGGGGGGCGACGACATGCTCTGCCGGGTGGTGGCCCGCAGCAACGCCGACCTGCAGCGGGTCATCGATCTGATCGTGGACGTCCAGGGCGTCATGCGGACCTCGTCCGTGATCGCCCTCGACACCCCGGTGCCGTACCGGACGATGCCGCTCGTGTCCGCGGCCGGCGCCTGACGCTCCTCGTCGTACGCGGTTGTCCACAGCCCTCGCGGAACGCGCCGGGCATCGTGGCCCATCGTTTACCGTGGAAGAACCGCCCAGCTCACGGGCGGCGGCGGACATCTGGGGGTAATGCGTGGACAGCGGCGACGAACGTCCCGCCGAGGCGGCGGGCCCGCCCGGCGGCGGGGCCGCGCCGACGCCGGGGCGCCGGCGGCGCCGGCTTCCGCGGATCCTCCTTCTCGGCGTGGGCGGTCTGGTCCTCGGGCTGGTCGCGTTCCTCGGCGTCGTCTGGCTCCTCACGCCCATCCCGGGCAGCGCGCAGGAGTCCGCGACCGCACAGGGCTCGGTCATCTACTACCGCGACGCCAAGACCGTGCTGGCGAGGGTCGGAGTCGACCGGACCACCGTGCCGCTCAGCCGGGTCCCGACGCCCGTGCGGGACGCCGTCATCGCCGCCGAGAACCGCACGTTCTACCGCGACAAGGGCGTGTCGCTGTCTGGAACGTTCCGGGCGATGTGGTCCACCGTCAGCGGCCACCAGCTCCAGGGCGGCTCCACGATCACCCAGCAGATGGTCCGCAACTACTACAGCGGCCTCGGCCAGGAACGCTCCGTCGGGCGCAAGCTGAAGGAGATCATGATCGCGTTGAAGGTGGACGGCTCGCAGTCCAAGGACTGGGTGCTTGAGCGCTACCTCAACACGATCTACTTCGGCCGGGGCGCGTACGGCATCCAGGCCGCGGCCAAGGCATACTTCGGCGTCGACGTCTCCAAGCTGTCGACGGCGCAGGGGGTCTACCTGGCCGCGGTGATCCAGCAGCCGAGCCGCTTCGCCGACCCGAAGGGCGCCGATCTGGAGGCCGCGCGAGCGCGGTGGCGGTCGGTCCTGGACGGCATGGTCGAGATCCACGCGCTCACCCGGGAGCAGGCCGCCGCGCTGGTCTTCCCCACCTTCGCCAAGCAGAAGGCGCCGCTCTCGCTCGGCGGCCAGAACGGTTACATGCTCGCCCAGGTCAACGCCGAGCTGAACCGGCTGGGCTTCACCGACGAGGACATCAACAAGGGCGGTCTGAAGGTCACCACGACCTTCGACAAGAAGCTGATGTCGCTGGCCCAGGAGGCGGTGACGTCGGAGCTGCCGGAAGACACCCCCAAGAAGGTGCGCACCGGCCTGGCCGCGGTCGACCCGGCCACCGGCGAGGTGCTCGCGTTCTACGGCGGTCGCTACGAGGCCAACCAGTACGACAACGCGTTCTCCGCGAAGGTCCAGGCCGGATCGACGTTCAAGCCGTACACGCTGGCCGCCGCGCTGGAGGCGGGGTACGGCCTCGACACGCTGGTGGACGGCATGTCCCCGATCCGGGTGGGCACCGCGGACATCCCCAACGCGGGCGGCGCCTCGTACGGCCCGGAGATCAACCTGGTCGACGCCACCCGCAACTCGGTCAACACGGCGTTCGTCGACCTCGGGCAGAAGGTCGGCCTGGACAAGGTCGCGGCGGCGGCGGAGGCGGCCGGCATCCCCGCGGCGCAGCTCACCCCGCACGAGTCGGCCGCGACGTTCCCGCTGGGCGTGGCGTCGGTGAGCGCCGTCCAGCAGGCGTCGGGCTTCGGCACGTTCGCCGCCCTCGGCGTCCACCACGACGCCCACGTGATCCGCTCGGTCACCGACGCGCGCGGGATCACCCGCCGGTTCGCCCCGCCGGGGAAGCGGGCCTTCCGCGAGTCGACCGCCGCCGACGCCACCTACGCCATGGAGCAGGTCATCCGGGGCGGCACGGGCACGGCCGCCCGCCTGTGGGACCGCCCGGCCGCCGGGAAGACCGGCACCACCGACGAGTCGGCGGCCGTCTGGTTCTCCGGGTTCGTCCCCCAGCTCGCCGTGGCGGTCGACATGTTCCGCGACGACAACAAGCCCGTGACGATCCCGGGCTACGGAGAGTTGTTCGGGGGCTCGCTGCCCGCCCAGATCTGGAAACACTTCATGAGCGCGGCCATGGAGGACAAGCCGGTCAAGCAGTTCCCCGACCCGGTCAGCTGGGATCCGTACAACTACTGGGAGGGCTACACCCAGGCGCGCCCGGATGGGGCGAACGGCGCGACTCCCTTCCCGACGGACGGCGTGCCGGTCACGCCTCCCGGCGGGTCCGGCCGCCCGCAGACGCCTCCGCAGGACGGGAACGGCACCGGCGGTGGGACAGGCCGGCCCGGCGACGGCTCCGAGGGCCAGCCCGGTGGCCAGCAGGGCGACCAGCCCGGTGATCAGCCCGGTGATCAGCCGGGCGGCGCCGAGCCTCCCGGCGGCAACGGCCGCACCGGCGGCGGGAGCGGCACCGGCATCGGCGGGGGCGACGGCGGTGGTGGCACTGGTGGTGGCGACGGCGGTCCCGTTGTGATCCCGAACCCCGACCCCGGCGGCGCGCCCACCGGCTGAGCCTCCGCGCCGCGCCCCCCGAACGCTGCCCAGATGTGGCCCAAATGCGGCCCGGCTGCGGCTGGGGTGTGTCGGGGGTGGCTGCCGGGGCGGGGTGAGATCAGGTGGCCAGCTCGGCCCTGAGCTCGCCGGGCGTGGTGACGGGGGCCCGGCAGGTGAAACGCCGGCAGACGTACGCGGCGGGCGCGCCGCCGACCGGGCCACGCCCCTCCAGCAGCGGCACGCCGGCCGTTCCCTCGGCTGTTCCATCGGCCGTTCCGTCACCCAGGGCGACGACGAGGCCCGGCGCGGGCGACAGCAGGGCCGCCCGGTGCAGGGCCCGGGTGCGCGGGTCTTCTGGCGGGCCGACGATCGCGACCTCGGCGGGCCCGTGCAGGGCCGCCTCAGCCACGGCCAGTCCCCAGCCGGCGAACCTGGCGTACCCGTCGGCGAGAGCGGAGAGCGGGCCGAGCGCCGCCTCGGCGGCCTCCCGGTGGCGGGCCGAACCCGTCAGGGCGGCGTACGACAGCAGGGCGCCCGCCGCGGCGAACTGGCCGGACGGGGTGGCGTTGTCGGTGGGGTCCTGGGGCCGCTGGAAGAGGCGCTCGGCGTCGTCGGCCGCGTCGAAGAAGCCGCCCGAGCCGTCGGGAAAACGGGCCAGCAGCGTCTCCAGCAGGCTCTCCGCGACGCGGAACCACCGGGTCTCGCCGGTCACGCCGTACAGGGCGAGCAGGCCCTCGGCGACGTCGGCGTAGTCTTCCAGGACGCCGGCGTGCGTGCCCGCACGGCCGTCCCTGGAGGTGCGTAGCAGCCGCGCGGACGGCTGCCCGCTCAGGTGCCGGCCGATCAGCAGCTCGGCCGCGTCCCGCGCCGCGTCCACCAGGTCGGGGCGCTCGAGCAGGGCGCCCGTCTCGGCGAGGGCGGCGACGGCGAGGCCGTTCCAGGACGCCACCACCTTGTCGTCCCGGCCCGGCCGCGGCCGCCGTTCGCGCGCCGAGAACAGGGCGCTCCTGACCCGCTCGTACCGGTCCGGGTCGCCGGGGTCGCGCAGGAGCTGGAGCACCGACGTGCCGTGTTCGAAGGTGCCGGTCACCTCGAAGAGCGCCACGGCCCAGTCGCCGTCGTCCGGGCCGAGCACCTCTCTGATCGCGTCCGGCGTCCAGACATAGAAGAGGCCCTCGCCGTGTGTGCCGTCCTCGCCCTCGCTGTCGGCGTCGAGGGCGGAGGCGAAGCCGCCCTCGGGCGTGCGCATCTCCCGCAGCAGCCACTCCGCGGTCTCCAGCGCCACCCGCCGGGCGAGAACCGAGCCGGTCGACCGCCACCAGTGCGTGTACGTCCGCAGCAGCAGGGCGTTGTCGTAGAGCATCTTCTCGAAGTGGGGCACGACCCAGGCGGCGTCCACCGAGTAGCGGGCGAAGCCGCCACCGAGCTGGTCGTACAGGCCGCCCCTGGCCATCGCCTCCATGGTGGCGGAGGCCATGCGCAGCGCGTCGGGCGTCCCGTGCCGCAGCAGGAACTCCAGCACCATGGACGGCGGGAACTTGGGCGCGCCCCCGAAGCCGCCGTGCCGCTCGTCGAAGGTCCGCGCCAGGTCGCGTACGGCCGTCTCCAGGGTGCCCGCGGTCGGCATGGGGCCGGAGGGCACGCCGCCGCGCTCGCTCAGCGCGCCGACGACGGTGGCGCCCTGGGCGACCACCGCGTCGCGATCGTCGCGCCAGGCCTGCGACACGCCGAGCAGGAGCCGCTGGAACTGGGCCCGGGGAAAGTAGGTCCCGGTGTAGAAGGGATGTCCCTCGGGGGTGGCGAAGACCGTCATCGGCCAGCCGCCGTGCCCCGTCATCGCCTGCGTGGCGCTCATGTAGACCGCGTCGACGTCGGGCCGTTCCTCACGGTCGACCTTGACGTTGACGAACATCTCGTTCATCAGCCGCGCGGTCGCCTCGTCCTCGAACGACTCGTGCGCCATCACGTGGCACCGGTGGATGTCAAGAAGCGGGTAACCAATGGCAGGATGAGTACCCGATCGAAATCAAAAGGGGTACGTCCCGCCTACTCGCTTCTCGCATCGCCTCCTCTCCCCATGGCCACCAATCCACGGGATTGGCGGCGTGCTGGAGGAGGTAGGGAGAGGTCTCACTACCCAGCCGATTCATGCGCACAGCCTCTCACACCGGCCGCGCGACGCCGACCGCCGCGCGGACGGACCGGACATGGCCGGAAACTGATCATTCCGTTACGACGGCGAGGCATGTCCGCGGGGGCCGTGGGGGTGTGCGGCGGGGCCGCCGGGCGTAGGCTCACAGGACGTGGGCTTGGATCTGGACTTCGCGGTCAGGTACGCCGGCCGCCCGGCCGCGGCGTTGACGCGGCGCGACGTGGCGCGGGCACTGCTGGCCGTCCCCTCAGGGCAGGCCCTGGTCGCCCTGCCCGATCTGCGGCGCGAGATGCTCGCCGCGGGCAACCCCCTCTCCGTCGTCTTCTGGACGTCGGCGAAGACCATCCTGGCCAGGATCGAGTCGGGGGTCGCCACGGTCGGCGACGTCCAGCGGTGGCTGGAGTCAAGCGGGACCGAGCCGATCATGCTCACCCGGAGCTACTTCCTGTGGCCCGAGGAGGGGGAGCGCGGTCCGGTGGCCGTCGAGATGTACGAGCGGCTGGTGGAGTTCCTGGAGGAGCGGCTGGCCCGCGGCGAGATCGACCCGGACGCGCTGACCTCGGGCGACGTGGAGGCCAGGCACGCCTACGAGGAACTCCAGGAGCGGTGGCTCGGCACGCCGCTGCCGGACGGCCGGGTGCCCAACGTCGTGGTCAACGACGAACAGGACCAGGAGCTCTACGCGACCTGGGACGAAGAGGAGGCCTACGCGCTCAGCGAGCTGCAGCGGGTGCTCGAAGATCTGCCGGAGCCGCCGTTTCCCGCCGCCGACCTGCGGTCCGCCGCGCTGCGGCTCCGGGTCACGCTGACCCGCACCGGCTATCCGGGCACCATCCTGCGCGCGTGCGCCGGCCTGGAGGAGGACTCGCTGCCGGAGAGCGACGAGGAGCTGTGGCTCACCGTCGCCGCCGGGATCGCCTCGCCCATCTCGGACCTGCCCGACGAGGAGGACGCCGCCCGCTTCTTCGACATGGACGGCGAGCTCAGCCACGAGGACTCCATCCTGGCCTCGCTGTGCGCCATCCACCACGCCGACTGGCTGGCCGCGGTGACCACCCTGGTCCGGTACGGCCCCGGCGTCCTCGCCTCACCCGAGCGGATCGCCCGGTTCATCGCCGACTCCGAGGACGTCGACGTCGAGCCCGACGAGCCGGAGGACCTGGAGGCCACGGAGATGCTGTTCACCGCGGTCACCCCGCTCTGGGCGCATCTGGGCATCGTGGACCGCTCGGAGGTGCTGACCCCGCTCGGCTGGTGGGGCCTGCCGAAGGCGCTCGAACGCGCCTGGTCGGCCGGCTCGATGCCGCCCGAGTGAGGCCGGGCGCTCAGTCGGTGGTGGTCACCAGGTCGAGGTGTTCGGGATCGACCAGGTCGCGGTACTCGGGGTGCCGCCTGATGTAGCGCGCCACGAACGGGCACAGCGGCACAACGGCCAGCCCCGAGGGCCTGACGGCGTCGAGCGCGCCCCGGATCAGTGTGCTGCCCAGGCCTCGGCCCTCGAACTCGTCGCGGACCTCGGTGTGGGTGAAGACGATCTTCCCCGGGCGCAGCCGGTACTCGGCGAAGCCGGCGACGACGCCGTCCACCGTGATCTCGTAACGATGCGCCTCGGTGTTGTCTGCGACCTCGGTCATGCGCCGTGCCCGTTCTCGCCGCCGCGCTTCGCGTGCTCGTCGTCCGGCACCTGGATCTTGCCGAACTGCCTGTTCATCGACTTGAGCAGGAAGAACAGGGCCACGCCGATCGCGGCGACGATGAGGAACGCCAGGATGCCCGGGCCGTACGTCGTGTAGTCCACGCCTCCAGCTTACGAGCAGGCAGGGGAGACCCCCGCGTGGATCCCGGCGAACAGGTCGTCCTC
The DNA here is from genome assembly GCF_017896165.1 of Microbispora oryzae. Taxonomy (GTDB): domain Bacteria; phylum Actinomycetota; class Actinomycetes; order Streptosporangiales; family Streptosporangiaceae; genus Microbispora; species Microbispora oryzae. The sequence goes on along the minus strand of NZ_JAFCNB010000017.1, from coordinate 88,485 downwards.
GGGGAACTCGGTGTCGACCAGGGACCGCGCGAGGTGGTAGTCCTCGGTGGGCCAGACCTCCTGCTGGATCTCCCGCGGGCAGACGAACCAGAACCCGTCGGGGTCGACCTGCGTCGCGTGGGCCAGCAGCGCCTGGTCGCGCACCTCGAAGTAGTCGCCGCACGGCACCCGGGTGGTGACGGCCCACTTCTGCGGCCGGTCCTCCCACCGGGAGATCCAGTCGGCGTACGGCGAGCCGATGTCGCGGGCGGTCATCGCCTCGTGCAGCGCCTCGAACCGCTCCTTGGTGAAGCCCATGTGGTAGTAGAGCTTGAGCGGCTGCCAGGGCTCCCCGGTGCCGGGGTAGCGGTCGGGGTCGCCGGCCGCCTCGAACGCCTCGATCGAGATCCGGTTGGTCATCACGTGGTCGGGGTGGGGGTAGCCGCCGTCGTCGTCGTACGTCAGGATCACGTGCGGCCGGAAGTCGCGGATCGCGGCGACGAGCGGCGCGGAGGCCGTCTCCAGCGGCTGGAGCCCGAAGCACCCCTCGGGCAGCGGCTCGTTCTCGTCCTCCGGCAGCCCGGAGTCGACGAAGCCGAGGAACCGCTGATCGACCCCGAGGATCTGGCGCGCCTTCTCCATCTCCAGGCGGCGGACCTCGCCCATGTTCTCCAGGATGTCGGGCCGGTCCATCTTCGGGTTGAGGATCGAGCCGCGTTCACCGCCGGTACACGTCACGACGAGCACGCTCACCCCTTCGGCTGCGTAACGCGCCATCGTGGCCGCACCCTTGCTCGACTCGTCGTCGGGGTGCGCGTGAACGGCCATCAGTCTCAACGATGCACTCACGGCTCTCCTCGTGGTGTCCTCTAACCCCAGAAGAGGTTAGCTTCTAATTGGCCGTGTGCTTCGTAGGTGCTTCGTAGCGACCCGTTCGCGCCCGCACGGCACGGCCAAACCCGTGTGGGCAATCGTCTCGCACAACACCGACAGTTTCCGAAAGGATTCCGCGATGGCCAGCGATCAGGCGTCTGAGGGGGGGCAGACCCCCGTCCTCGGCACGCCGGACGACTTCGCCGAGCGCCCGGCGGGCCGCGGCACTCGCGTGGCGTACGTCGTCATCGGCCTCCTCGTCGCGCTGATGGGCGGCGGCTGGGGCTACGTGATGCTCGCGGCCAACGGGAATCCCGTCGTCAACGGCCAGGTGATCACTTACGACGCCGCGGCGGCCGACCACGCCGACGTGACGTTCACCGTCCACAAGCCCTCGGGGCGCGCGGCCACCTGCCGGCTGCGGGCCCTCGACACGCGGCACCTGGAGGTCGGCAGCCGCGACATCGCCGTGCCGGCCGCCGGCTCCGACGTGCGGCTCGACGAGCGTGTACGGACAAGTGCGCAGGCCACGACGGTTCAGGTCGACTACTGCGATCTCGTATAGTGGAATCTTTGGGGAAGCGTTCGACGGCGTTAACTTCTCAACGCCTATCGAGTCACTTACGGAAACAAGGAGAGCCCGTGGCCGTCTCCCAGAACGAAAACGTCACCTGGCTGACGCAGGAGGCGTACGACCGCCTCAAGGAGGAGTACGAGTACCTTTCCGGCCCGGGACGCACGGACATCGCCAAGAAGATCGAAGCCGCCCGTGAAGAGGGCGACCTCAGGGAGAACGGCGGCTACCACGCCGCCAAGGACGAGCAGGGCAAGATGGAGGCCCGCATCTTCCACCTCCGCCAGATCCTCGACAGCGCGAGAGTCGGCGAGGCTCCCCGGGCCGAAGGGGTCGTCGGCCCCGGCATGACCGTGACGGTCCGCTTCCGGGGCGACGACGAGGAGGTCACCTTCCTGCTCGCCTCCCGCGAGGAGAGCGGCGCCCCCATCGACGTCTACTCGCCGAACTCCCCGCTCGGGGCCGCCATCAACGGCAAGAAGGTCGGCGAGACCGCCACCTACACGATGCCCAACGGCCGGCAGAGCTCGGTGGAGATCCTTGAGGCAGTGCCGTACATCGGCAACTGATCCGGACGAAAACCCCACGGCGGGAATTCCGTAACGGATTGCGGGATTCTCCGCCGTCGGGCAGGCTCATCCCTGGAACGGACCATGGCCGGGGAAAGGGGTGAGATCGTGCTCGATCGTCGAGCGCGCGTCTCCACCCGGATCCGCCGCAACGTCGCCAGGATCGTCTTAGAGGCCCGCCAGGACCTGGCCTACGGGCCGCGCCCGCTCCGGCGGGCCCCCAGCCGCCGTTCGACCCTCCCGCGGCGCGTCTTCCCCTTCGTGGCCGCCCTGCTCGTCGCGGTCCTGTCCGTCGACATCCTCATCCTCGGCGGGGTCGTCTCGCCGGACGCCACCCGCTTCACGGCCACCGGCGACGACCGGCGCCTGGACGACGGCCGGACGGCCACCCACCGCGCGGGCGAACGCGAGCCCGGCCCCCGGCAGGACGGCGGGGGCGACCGGAACGCCGGGACCGGCCCCGCGCCCTCGGCCGTGGCCCCGCTGACCAAGCTGATCCGGCCGCATCTTTTCGTCGTGGCCAAGGACCCGCTGCCCGCGGAGGTCGTCGACCGCGTACGGCGGCAGGCGGGCGTCGAGTCGGCCGAGGTCACGGACGCCGCCGGCGTACTCGTGGACGGCAAGCGCGTGCCCACGATGGGTGTCGACCCGTCGACCTTCCGCTCGTACACCCCCAAGATCACCGCAGGATCCGACGACCTCTGGCGCGACGTCGCCGCGGGCGACATGGCGGTGTCGTTCGAACTGGGCCACGACGGCGGCGTGAAACTGGGCTCCACGGTGGACGGCGGCGGCCTCAGGCTGCGCATCGGCGCGTACGCCACGGTGGGCATGGGGTCGATCGCCGCGATCGTGTCCCGGCCGACGGCGCGGGGGCTCGGCATCCCGGAGGGCAACGCGCTGGTGGTGAGCGCCCCCAAGGTCGACTCGGCCAAGCTCCGCGCGAAGCTCCTCAAGATCCTGCCCAAGGGCACCCAGGTCGCCGGGATCAACCCGGTGGTGGTCGCGCCCGAGGGCGGCCGCACGACGTGGCCGTCGTCGGCGTTCATGTCGGGCGATCAGCTCACGAGGGCGCTGCAGGCCGCCGTGAGCAAGCTTGGCCGCCCGTACGTCTGGGGGGCCGAGGGGCCTGACAGCTTCGACTGCTCCGGGCTGGTCCAGTGGGCGTACCGGCAGGCGGGGGTGCGGATGCCCAGGGTGGCCGCCCAGCAGTGGGCGGCCGGGCCGCACGTGCCGCTCTCCCAGGCCCAGCCCGGCGACCTGCTGTTCTGGCGCAACGATCCCACCAATCCCGGCTACATCTCCCACGTGGCGATCTACTGGGGCGACGGGAAGATGCTGCACGCCCCGCACACCGGCGACGTCGTGCGGATCGCGAAGATCTACACCAGGAACCTCGCCGGGGTGGTGCGGGTGAGCCCCGAGACCTCCGCCCGGGTGCGCTGAGCGGCCCGTTCGCGGGCGTTCACAGCGGCAGGCCCGCCTCCAGGTAGCCCATGGCCTCGTCGATGAGGTCCGGGAGCGGCGTCGTGCCGTCCCGTTCGACCCAGGTGGACAGGACCGGCAGCATGACGCCGAGGACGGCCCCCGCGAGGGCCTGTACGGCGGGGCCGCGCGGGTCGCGGCCCGCCCGCTCGGCGACCGCTCCGGCGAGCGCGTCCATCGTCGAGAACAGGTTGTCCACGGTCCGCGCGCGCAGCGCGGGGACCGTGGTCGACAGCCTGGTACGGAAGAGGAGCTGGTCCATCTCGCGCGGGGGGATCGAGGCGAACGCGGAGCGGAACGCGGCCCTGATGGCCGTAAGCGGAGGCACACCGGCCGGCTGCGCCATGATCGCCGACAGGAGGAGGGGGTCGTAGTCGTCCTGCGTGACCACGTCCTCCTTGGTGGGGAAATAGCGGAAGAAGGTGCTCGGCGACACCTCGGCCGCCTCGGCGATCTGCTCGACCGTGGTGGCCTCGTATCCCTGCTCGGAGAACAGCCGGAGGGCCTCCTCCTGGATGGTGCGGCGGGTCCTTGCCTTCTTGCGTTCGCGCAGGCTCGTCACCGCATGCTCAGGGGAGGGGGGAGTGCGGCCGAGGCGCTGCGGTGTGGTCATGCCCTGATTGTGCCGTCTGGACGGCCGGGACCGCAGCGGTGCCCGTGGCGCGGGTGAGGAAGACGACCACGAGGACGGCGGCCAGCACGGACGCCACCCCGCACACCAGCAGGACCTGGTCCATGGCGCCCACGAACGCCTCCCTGGCCGCGCGGAGCAGGTCCGCGTTCCCGGTCCGGGCCGCCACCTCCACCGCCGCGGTCACCGAGTCGCCGGCGGGGGCGGGGACGCCCTCCGGGAGCCGGGCCACGTAGACCGCCGACAGCAGGCTGCCCAGCACCGCAACGCCCATCGTGGCCCCGACCTGGCGCACGGTCTGCAGGGTGGCCGAGCCGGATCCCGTCCGTTCCTCGGGAAGCGTGGCGAGCACGCCGTCCATCGCGGGCACCATGGCCAGGCCGGTTCCCGCCCCCGCGACGGCGAGCCAGGCCGCGGTGAGGCCGTAGCCCGAGGCGGGACCGGTCGTGGCGCCGAGCAGGAACCCGGCGGCGAGGATCACGAGCCCGGCGGTCATCAGGGCTCGCAGTCCGAGGCGTGCGGTCAGCCGTTCGCCCGCGAGGCCCCCGGCCATGAGCCCGGCGACCATGGGGATCACCCGGATCCCGGTGCCGAGGGCGTCGTACCCGAGGACGGCCTGCAGGTGCTGCGGTACGACGAACAACACGCCCGCCATGCCGAGGCTGACGAACGTGGCCCCGACCGCACCCCAGACGAACACCCGGCTGCGGAACAGGCGGAGGTCGACCATCGCCGCCGGACCGCGCGCCTCCACCAGCGCGAACGCCGTCAACAGCACCACGCCCGCGCCGAGACCGGCGAGCACCGCTGGGTCGCCCCATCCCTTGGAGGGGGCTTCGATGATCCCGAAGACCAGCGCGGCCAGACCGGCGACCGACAGCAGGGCGCCCGGCGAGTCGAGCCGAGACGCGGACGGGTCGCGGGACTCCGGCACGAACACCGCCGTGACCAGCGCCGCGACGACGACGACCGGAATGTTGATCAAGAAGATCGACCCCCACCGGAAGTGGTCGAGCAGGTAGCCGCCGACGATCGGGCCGAGCGGCAGGCCCAGGGCCACCGCGGCCGTCCATGCCGCGATCGCCCGTCCCCGCTCGGCCGGAGGGAAGATCACCGGGAGGATCGACGTGGACAGCGGCATGATCAGCGCGCCGCCCGCGCCCATCAGCGCGCGAGCCGCGATCAGTTGCCCGGTGCCCCCCGCGGCCGTCGCCACGACGGAGGCGACGGCGAAGGCCGCGAGGCCGGCGAGCAGGAGCCGTCTGCGGCCGAACCGGTCGCCGAACGCGCCGGCCGGGAGCATGAGCGCGGCGAACGGAACCATGTACGCGTCGACGATCCACTGCAGGTCGCGGGTCGTCGCGTGGAGATCGGCCGCGAGGGTGGGCAGCGCGACGTTGAGGATCGTCGCGTCCATGCCGATGACCAGCACGCTGAGCACGAGGGCGCCGAGCGCCCACCATCGAGAAGTGGAAGTAGCCACAGAATGAAAGTAGCTCGCAAAATGGAGCCTATGTCAACTGGCCTGCCCTCGTTGCCGACCCGATGAATCGCTGTAATCTTGATTACATGGATGCAGCAGAGCAGCTCACTGGATGGTTCGCCGGTCGTCTCCCCGAGGAGTGGTTCACCGGCAGGCCGCGGATCGTGACCGACCGCGAGGAGATCACCGTCATCGGGACCCTCCCCGCGCTGACCGTCGCCGAAGGCCTCCCCGATGTCGAACGCGAGGCGGCGCTGGAGGGGTACGTCGAGAGGTTCAGGGAGGAGACCCGCGAGCGCCGGATCGACATCGCGAGGGAGGCGGAGCACCGGTTCCGCCGCAAGGTCTCCTGGGGAGTCGTCGCGGGCGACCGGACCCTGATGTTCACCACGGTGTCGGTCCCCGTGATGACCCGGCTGCGGCAACCCGAACGTCAGGTCCTCGACACACTCGTCGCCGCCGGGGTCGCGCGCAGCCGCAGCGACGCGCTCGCCTGGTGCGTACGGCTCGTGGGCCGGCACACCGACACCTGGCTGGCCGATCTGCGCGACGCCCTCCAGCACGTCGACCGGGTGCGCGCGGAGGGGCCCGGGCTCGGGGGCTGAATCAATCCCGGCATGGTCTGGACCAATTCAACTGGCCTATACCAATGTGTAGGAGCGGGGAGGCGGGTAAGGAAAACGGGATGGTTTTTTGGACGCGGCCGGATTGGGTAGGCTCCCACGCACCATCACCGCCTCTGCCAGGGGGTATGTGATGGTCCACGGGATCGACGAATATCGCCGAATTCGCGGGAGGAATCTCCGTTGGTCTACGCCAATTGGATCTGCAGGCGGTCCGTCGCCGATGATTCTCTGGCCGTGAGAGATAAAGGAGCCGCCCCCGTGTCTGTTTCAGTAGCGGTACCGCTTCCCACCGATCATCGTGATCTCGCCGCCTGGGTGAGTGAGATCGCGGCGCTCACCCGGCCCGACCGGATCGAATGGTGCGACGGTTCCGAGGCCGAGTGGACTCGGCTGACCAACCTGCTCGTCGAACGGGGCACCTTCACACGGCTGGCCAAGCGGCCCAACAGCTTCCACGCGGCCTCCGACCCGAGTGACGTGGCCCGGGTCGAGGACCGGACGTTCATCTGCTCCGAGCGGGAGGAGAACGCCGGGCCGACCAACAACTGGATCGCGCCGGACGAGATGCGCCGCACCTTCGCCACCCTGTTCCGCGGCTGCATGCGCGGCCGCACGATGTACGTGGTGCCCTTCTGCATGGGCCCCCTGGGCGGGGAGATCTCGCAGCTCGGCGTCGAGATCACCGACTCGCCGTACGTCGTGGTGTCGATGCGGATCATGACGAGGATGGGCGACCGGGCGCTGCGCCTCATCGAGCGGCGCGGCGACTTCGTGCGCGCCGTCCACTCCGTCGGCGCGCCGCTGGCGCCGGGCCAGGCCGACGTGCCGTGGCCGTGCAGCCCGACCAAGTACATCAGCCACTTCCCGGAGACCCGGGAGATCTGGTCGTACGGATCCGGGTACGGCGGCAACGCCCTGCTGGGCAAGAAGTGCTACGCCCTGCGCATCGCCAGCGTGATGGCCAGGGACGAGGGCTGGCTGGCCGAGCACATGCTGATCCTCAAGGTCACGCCCCCCGAGGGCGAGGCCCGTTACGTCGCGGCGGCCTTCCCGTCGGCGTGCGGCAAGACCAATCTCGCGATGCTCAGGTCCACGCTGCCCGGCTGGACGGTCGAGACGATCGGCGACGACATCGCCTGGATGCGCTTCGGCCGCGACGGCCGCCTGTACGCGATCAACCCGGAAGCCGGGTTCTTCGGCGTGGCGCCCGGCACCGGCGGGGCCACCAACGCCAACGCCGTCGAGACGCTGTGGGGCAACAGCATCTTCACCAACGTCGCGCTCACCGACGACGGCGACGTGTGGTGGGAGGGGCTCACCGACGAGCCTCCGGCCCACCTCACCGACTGGCGCGGCCGGTCCTGGACGCCGGAGTCGCCCGAGCCCGCGGCGCACCCCAACGCCCGCTTCACCACGCCGGCGGAGCAGTGCCCCACGATCGCCCCCGAGTGGCAGGACCCGGACGGCGTGCCGATCTCCGCCATCCTGTTCGGCGGGCGCAGGGCCACCGCCGTGCCCCTCGTCACCGAGTCGCTGAGCTGGCGGCACGGGGTGTTCCTGGGCGCCAACGTGGCCTCGGAGAAGACGGCGGCGGCCGAGGGCCGGGTCGGCGAGCTGCGCCGTGACCCGTTCGCCATGCTGCCGTTCTGCGGCTACAACATGGGCGACTACTTCGCCCACTGGCTGGAGATCGGCGAGACCGCCGACCCGGCGAAGCTGCCGCGGATCTACTACGTCAACTGGTTCCGCAAGGGCGCGGACGGCCGCTTCCTGTGGCCCGGCTTCGGGGAGAACAGCCGGGTGCTCAAGTGGATCACCGGGCGGCTGAACGGCACCGCCGCCGCCGTGCCGTCCCCGATCGGCAACCTGCCGGCCGATCTCGACGTCGACGGCCTCGACATCCCGCCGAGTGACCTGGAGACCCTGCTCGGCGTGGACCGGGAGGTGTGGCGCGAGGAGGCCGCGCTGATCCCGGCTCACTTCGCGACCTTCGGCGACCACCTGCCGCGGGGACTGTGGGACGAATACCAGGCGCTCGTCGAACGACTCGGCTGATCATGTGAGCAGGCCAACGCCCCGGCGCTGTGACCCGGCGCTGTGAGCCGGCGCTGTGAGCCGGCGCTGTGAGATCAGGGTGTGATCTGACGGTGTGAACTTTCTCCCCGGTTGCTTCGTCTAGCGGATAGACGGGGCGCGAGCCGTACGACACCGGCCGGCAGCGGGGCGCCCCCCTCCTTCCCCCCAGGAGGGATCACATGGAGTTCGCGCTGCTCTTCGCCGCGCTGGTCGCGGCCGTGCTGGTCGGTGCGACGGCGTCCGCGCTCAACCGGGAGGACCGCAGGATCCGCTTGGCGCCGTCCGTCGCCCGGGGTGATCTCGATCACTACGAGCTGGCCTATCTCGCGGGCGGTCCGCGCCGGGTGGTCAACACGGCCATCGCCGCGCTGGCCGCGCGCGACTGGATCCGGGTCTCCCGCGGGGGGCGGGTGACCGCCGTCGCGGGCGCGCCCGCATCCTCCCACTACTCGGTCGAGCAGGCCGTCCTCGATCTGGTGGCCGTGCCCGGCGGGCGGACGTCCGGTGAGATCAGGCACGAGATCGGGGACGGCATCGCGCTGGCCGGGCTGAAGAACCGGCTCGTCGGGCAGGGATTCCTGCTGCCCGACGGCTCGCTGGAGATGCCCCGGCGGCTCGTGACGCGGCTGAGCGGCCATCTGGTGCTCTGCTTCGTGATCGAGGCCGCCGCCATCGTGATCCCGGCGGCGGGAGCCGTCCCGTGGAGCGCCGCGTCCATACTGGCGCCGGTGATCGCCGCCGTCGCCGGTCTGTACGGCCTGATCACCCGCTCGCGCCACGCGCTCGCGCTGCGCGACCCGCTCACCCGGACGGGGCTGGGCGCGCTGCGGCAGGCCCGGATCAGGCAGCCCCGCGTCGCCGGCGCCGTCGCCGCGGACGACGCCGCCTTCGCCGCGATGACCGGCGCGGTGGCCCTCTACGGCCTCGACCAGTTCGGTGACAGGAGTGTGGCCGCGGAGATCGCCCACGAGGACATGCGGCGGCACGGGTCGCATTCGTCGTGCGCCTCCGGATCGTGCGGCGGCGCTCCGATCGGCGGCGGCCACAGCGATCACGGGTCGTCGCACGGGTCGTCTCACCACGGAGACTCCGGCGGCCACTCGGGCGGTCATTCGAGCTGCGGTTCAAGCAGTTGCGGGTCGAGTAGTTGCGGCTCAAGTAGTTGCGGGTCGAGCGGCTGTGGTGGAGGTGGCTGCGGTGGAGGCTGCGGTGGCGGCTGAGCTCGGGGTCGGCATCGGCTGGCGGCCGGAGATCGACCTCACGGTGGAACGGCTCCCCGGCGTGGGCTTCGTGGAGGTGATCGCGGAGAACGTGACGCCCGCCCGGCTGCCCGAGTCGCTGTCCGTGCTGCGCGGGCGCGGAGTGCCCGTGGTGCCCCACGGCGTGGGTCTCGGCGTCGGCGGCGCCGACCGGCCCGACACGCGGCGTCTCGGTCACCTGGCCGGCTGCGCGGAGGCTCTCGGCGCCCCGCTCGTCAGCGAGCACCTGGCGTTCGTGCGGGGCGGGGGCATGGAGTCCGGCCATCTGCTGCCCGTCCCGCGCACCCGCGACGCCCTGGAGGTCATCGTGGAGAACGTCCGGATCGCGCAGGAGTCGCTCCCCGTGCCGCTCGCGCTGGAGAACGTCGCCGCGCTGTTCGGCTGGCCGGACGACGAGCTGACCGAGGCCCAATTTCTCGCCGAGCTGGTGGAGCGCACCGGGGTCGGGCTGCTGATCGACGTCGCCAACCTCTACACGAACCAGGTCAATCTGGGGCTCGACGCGCGGGCCGCGCTCGACGCCCTGCCGCTCGACCGGGTCGCGTACGTCCACGTGGCGGGCGGACACGCCCACGACGGGATCTGGCACGACACCCACACGGCGTCCCCACCGGACGACGTGCTCGACCTCCTGGCGGAGCTGTGCGCCCGCGCCGCGCCGCCGGGCGTGCTGCTCGAATGGGACGACGCCTACCCGAGCGACCGCGCGCTCGACGGGGAGCTGGGCCGGATCAGGGAGGCGATGGCGCGTGCCTGACGCGCTCGCGGGCCGGGAGCCGGTCACAGTGCCCTCCCAGGGGCCGGAGGCGGCCAGGGAGGCTCTCGCGGCCGCGCAGAGGGGGCTGCTCGCCGCCCTGCTCGCCGGGGGCCCCGTCCCGGCCGGGTTCGACGCCGGCCGGATCGCGATCGAGGCCAGGAGCCTGCTGGCCAAGCGGGCCGGGTCCGTCGCCCGCGTCATGCCGGGCCTGGCCCGGGAGCTCGGGGCCGCCTTCGGCCGGACGTTCGCCGCGTACGGCGAGGGCCGGCCCCGGCCGGAGGGAGGGTCGCGGGCCGACGCGGAGGCGTTCGCCCGCTGGCTGGACGACCGGGGCCTCAGGTGACGTCCAGGCTGTGACCCCCGCATTCCGGACGACCACTTCCTCTTGTCGTGCCAGGGCGGAAAAGTCCGGTGACGCGCCGGGCAGGCCGCCGGGGCCGCGATAATTGGCTGGATCGAGCACCACCGGTCGTTGAGAAGAGGGCAGCATGAGCGTGCGCGACCTCGTGTACAAGCTGTACGAGCGCAGGCTTGAGCGCAAACTGTCCTCCGACCAGATCCCCCGGCACGTCGGGGTGATCGTCGACGGCAACCGCCGGTGGGCCAGAGCCATGGGCCTGCGGGACGTCAGCCGGGGACACCAGAAGGGCGCCGACAAGATCTCCGAGCTGCTGGTGTGGTGCCGCGAGGCGGGGGTCGGCTACGTGACGCTGTGGCTGCTCTCCACCGACAACCTCTCCAGGGACAAGGCCGAGCTGGATCCGTTGCTGCAGGTCATCGAGGGTCTGGTGCAGGATCTGGTCGACCAGGGGTGGCACGTCAAACCGATGGGCTCGCTCGATCTCCTGCCCGATCACACGGCCCGTGTCCTCAAACACGCAAAAGAAACCACATCGCATCGTCCAGGGCTGATTGTGAACGTTGCGGTTGGGTATGGAGGAAGGCGTGAGATCGCTGATGCGGTGCGCTCCCTCCTCCAGGAGCACGCCAGCAAGGGCGCGAGCATCGAAGACCTTGTCGAGGTCCTCGATGTGGAGCACATCGCCGAGCATCTCTACACGCGCGGCCTGCCCGACCCGGATCTCGTCATCCGAACCTCGGGAGAGCAGCGGCTCTCCGGATTCCTGCTCTGGCAGAGCGCCCACTCGGAATTCTACTTCTGCGAGGCCTACTGGCCGGACTTCCGCAGAGTCGACTTCCTGCGGGCACTCCGCTCCTACGCCGCACGTCACCGCCGGTACGGCTCCTGAAACGGTTCGTGAACAGCCTCTTTCGGCCATCGTTCGGGTATTGGGCCCGGGGGATTCGTTACGTACCGTGTTAAGTAAGCGGCCATCGAGGGGATCGATGGCTCTTACCTCGGGAGAGGGCCCGCCCTTGCGTCACGACCATGCGAGGAGGGCCGGCACCCCGGTCCGCCTCGGCGAGTCTCGGGCCCGGTCCGTTCACCACCAGTCAAGGCAGGGCGCCCACCTCAGGCGCCCGGGGGAGAACGCGTGGCAGTGTCCTCGAGTAACCCGTCCGCTAACCGCACCTATGTTCTCGACACCTCGGTTCTGCTGGCAGACCCAGCGGCCATGAGCCGCTTCGCGGAGCACGAGGTCGTCATCCCGATCGTCGTCGTCACCGAGTTGGAGGCCAAGCGGCACCACCCGGAGCTGGGCTACTTCGCCCGCGAGGCACTCCGCTTCCTCGACGACATGCGGGTGCGGTACGGGCGGCTGGACGACCCGCTGCCGATCGGCGACGGGACCGTCCGGGTGGAGCTCAACCATAGTGATCCATCCGTCCTTCCAGCGGGTTTCCGGCTGGGCGACAACGACACTCGCATCCTCACGGTCGCGCAGAACCTCGCCGCCGAGGGGCATGACGTGGTGCTCGTGTCGAAGGACCTCCCGATGCGGGTCAAGGCGGCCTCCATCGGGCTGGCCGCGGAGGAGTACCGCGCCGGCATGGTCGTGGAGTCGGGCTGGACCGGGATGGCGGAGCTTCAGGTCACCACGGAGGAGATGGAGACGCTGTTCGAGGCCGGCTCGGCCGATCTCGACGAGGCTCGCGACCTGCCCTGCCACACCGGGCTGCGCCTGCTGTCGGCCCGGGGCTCGGCTCTCGGCCGCGTGCTGCCCGACAAGTCGGTGCGGCTGGTCCGCGGCGACCGCGAGGTGTTCGGCCTGCACGGCCGCTCGGCGGAGCAGCGGATCGCCCTCGACCTGCTGATGGACCCGGACGTCGGCATCGTGTCGATGGGCGGCCGGGCCGGCACGGGCAAGTCGGCTCTGGCGCTCTGCGCCGGGCTGGAGGCCGTGCTCGAGCGCCGTCAGCACCGCAAGATCATCGTGTTCCGGCCCCTGTACGCCGTGGGCGGCCAGGAGCTGGGCTATCTGCCCGGCTCGGAGAACGACAAGATGGGCCCGTGGGCCCAGGCGGTCTACGACACGCTCGGCGCGGTCACGACTCCCGAGGTGATCGAGGAGGTGCTCGACCGCGGCATGCTGGAGGTGCTCCCGCTCACGCACATCCGCGGCCGTTCGCTGCACGACGCCTTCGTGATCGTGGACGAGGCCCAGTCGCTTGAGCGCGGGGTGCTGCTCACCGTGCTGTCCCGGATCGGCGCCAACTCCCGGGTCGTGCTCACCCACGACGTCGCCCAGCGCGACAACCTGCGGGTCGGCCGGCACGACGGCGTGGTGGCGGTCGTCGAGAAGCTCAAGGGCCACCCGCTGTTCGCGCACATCACGCTGACCAGGTCGGAGCGGTCGCCGATCGCCGCCCTGGTGACCGAGTTGCTGGAGGACATCGCCGTCTGACCCCCTCGCTCACGGCGGCAGATGCCCGTCCTTGGGCGCGAGGTCCCAGAACTCCCGGCAGGTGTGGATCTTCAGGGGTCCGGTCCTGCCGGGAGTGGCGTCCGCGATCTCCACGGCCCACACCTCCGGCCGGAGCCGGGCCGTACAGGTGATCTGGGCCATCGCCAGGCGGGTGAGCCGCCACCCGCTCACGAACAGGCGCATGCGCAGGCTGAGCGTGTTGTCCGGGTCGTTGCGGGTGCCCGCCCCCGGCGCGTACCGGACGAGCTGCACCTGGCTCGGGGTGAGCCCGGCCAGTGCCGTCGACATGCCGCTGCCCGGCCGGGCGCGCGCCTTGAACAGCGCCGCCATGACGTCGTTGACGTGAGGCGACTGCGCGGCGACCGTGGTCGGCTGGAGCCGTCCGTCGCGCAGGAGATAGACCCGCACGATCGTCGGCGTCCCCGTCACGAGGGGCGCGGGCCCGCCGTCGCGCACGGGGGTCGGCGTGACCCCGCACGCGACGAGCAGCGCCGCGAGCAGCGTCACGACCAGGGTCGCGGCCAGCGCTGTGGGGAGCGCCGCGGGGAGCGCTGTGGGCAGCGCTGTGGGTGGAGCCGCCCGGCGGCGTGCGGTGATCGTCTCGCGGCGGGTCATGGGCGGGGGATCCGGAGACGGAAGAGGGTCCCGGGGTCGCAGCGCTCGGCCGTGAGCCTGCCGCCGTGCAGCTCCGCGTTGGCCCGCGCGATCGCCAGCCCCAGGCCGCTGCCCATGCTGCGGGCGCGATCGGAGCCCGCCTTGTAGAAGCGGTCGAAGATGTACGGCAGGGAGTGACCGGGGATGCCGGTCCCGTGGTCCCGCACCATCACCTCCAGCCCGTCGGCGGTGGGCGCCGCCGTCACCAGCACCGGCGGGGCTCCGTGGCTGAGCGCGTTGCCGACGAGGTTGGCGACCACCACGTCGAACCGGCGCGGGTCGAGGGAGAACGCGAGCCCGACGGGCACGGTCAGCTTGACCTGGTCGGCCCAGCCGCGCACCTGCAGCGAGTCGGCCAGGGTGTCGCCGACATCGACCGTCTCCCGGCGGAGCAGGGCGGCTCCGGCGTCGAAGCGGCTGATCTCGATCAGGTGCTCCACCAGGACGCGCAGCCGGTCGATCTCCCGCACCACGATCCGCATCGCCTGCCCGGCGTCGTCGGGCAGCTTCTCGGCGTCCTCCGCGAGCATGTCGGTCACCGCGGTCATCGCGGTCAGCGGGGTGCGCAGCTCGTGGGAGACGTCGGCGACGAACCGCCGTGACATCGACTCCAGCGTCCTGAGCTCGCCGACCGTGTCCTCCAGCGCCGCGGCGGTCTCGTTGAAGGTGGCGGTCAGCTCGGCCAGCTCGTCGCGTCCCCGTACGGGCAGCCGCACGTTCAGGTCGCCGGAGCCGAGCGCGCGGGCGGCCGCCCCCAGTCTGCGTACGGGCAGCAGCACCCGCCGGGCCGACAGCAGGGCCACCGTGAGGGCGATCGTCAGGGTGATGACACCCGCCTGGAGCAGGGCGGTCAGCAGCCGTGACAGCACCCTCTCCTCGTCGCGGAGGGGGAGGAACACGTATGCCGTCAGCCCGGTGGGCCGGGGGACCCCCTCGTAGCCGGTCCGCTGGATCTGCGCGGCGATGAGCAGCCAGGGCTGATCCTTGAACCGCAGCCGCTGGTAGACGAGCCGCTGCGCGGCCTGCCAGCGGAGCTGGTCGGGCACGTCCGACATGGTGAACCGGGCTCCGAAGCTGGTCTCCCGCAGATCGCCGTACGTGACGATCACCGCTCGCTCCGGCGCTTCGAGGGCGCCCACAAGCGCGCCCAGGTCCTCGTCGGTCACGGTCGTGTCGCTGGGCCAGACCACGTCGCCCACGCCGACCGGCAGCGTGATCTTCGACAGCGTCTCGCGCACGTCGGTGACCGCCCCGCGCTCGACCCGGTCGAGGAGCTCGCGGCGCACCAGCTGGTATCCGAGTACGGCGACCATCGCGGAGGCGGTGACGGCCACCAGGGTGAAGGCGACCACCAGCCGGGCACGGAGCCCGGTGGGCACCCAGGTCATGGCGGGTTGAAGCGGTATCCGAAGCCGCGCACGGTGTGGATGTAGACGGGGTCGGCGGGCACCGGCTCGATCTTGGCGCGGATCCGCTGCACACAGGTGTCCACCAGCCGCGAGTCGGACACGTGGGTGTGGTCCCAGACGGCGCGCAGCAACTGGCGCCGGTTGAGCACCTGCCCCGGGTGGCGGATCAGCTCGAGCAGCAGCCGCAGCTCCGTGGGCGTGAGATGGACCTCCCGCCCGGCCAGGGTGACCTTGAGCGCGCCGCGGTCGATCACCAGCTCGCCGAAGGAGAGGCGGTCCGGCGGGGCCGACTCCAGCCGGCGCAGTACCGCGCGGATGCGGGCGTCGAGCACGCGGGGCTCGACGGGCTTGACCACGTAGTCGTCGGCGCCGGCCTCCAGGCCCACCACCACGTCGAGGTCGTCGCCTCTGGCGGTGAGCAGGATGATCGGCAGCGGGTCCATCCTGCGGATGCGGCGGCACACCTCCACGCCGTCGATGCCCGGGAGCATGACGTCCAGGATGACGATCTCGGGACGTCGTGACCTGACGTGGTCGAGCGCCTCCTCGCCGGTGGCGTACGAGGTGACGGCATGGCCCTGCCGGGTGAGGGCGAGCTCAAGCCCGGCCCGTACCGAGGGGTCGTCTTCGACCAGGAGGATCCCTGCCATCTGGTCATTATGGGTCGTTTACGGCTAAGTCCGTATACACGAGCGCCGAACGGTGCGAGCTCTGCGGCATACCGGGCCACATCGCCGGACTAAGTGTGACCAACGTCACATCCACCAAGAAACCGCTCGTGGTTGGCCGTTTGGTCAAGTAATGGCCAACCGACCTTCACGAATGGCTTGCGTACCACCCCCCAAGTCACGGCAAGCTCATGAGCCGTGAGCTCTGGTCAGCAGCTGAGGGATCGCGCCTCTTCGTCCCGCTCCCGGTCGCGTTCGCGCCGTGGCGACGACCGGCCGCCCCGGCGCGGCGGCGACGAGCCGCCGTCCGGCTGGGGCGAGGAGCCGCCGCGCAAGCGCGGGTGGCTGACCCCCAAGCGGGTGGCCGGCATCGGGGTGACCCTGGCGGTCCTCTCCGCGGGCACGGCCTTCGTGGTGCGCACCGCCATCCAGAACGGTCAGGAACCCCGGAAGCCGATCGAGCTCAACGACCTGCTCGCGCTCGATCCGAGCGTGCCCAACCCGGAAGAGGACGCACTCAAGGCGCACGCCGTGCAGGCGTACCGGGCGGACAAGATCAAGGACACCCGCCACGGGCTCAAGAAGCTCGACCCCGTAAAGATCGTCAAGACGGCCCCGGGCGGTAACGGGTTCAATCCCGCCGCCTTCCCTCCCGGATCCACTCCCAACCCGGGGAGCAACAAGGCGCTGGGCAAGGAGATGGCCGCGGCTCGTGGGTGGAGCGACGAGTGGGGCTGCCTGGAGAAGCTCTGGGACCGGGAGAGCCACTGGAACGAGCGGGCGATGAACCGCTACAGCGGCGCCTACGGCATCCCGCAGGCCCTTCCTGGCAGCAAGATGGCCTCCGCGGGCTCCGACTGGCAGAGCAGCGCGGCGACGCAGATCAAGTGGGGTCTCGGGTACATCGCCGGCCGGTACAAGTCCCCGTGCGGCGCGTGGGCGCACTCCCAGGCCACCGGCTGGTACTGATCTCCCGCCGGAGAAACTCTGGTCAGGTTTGGTCGACCTTTCGGCAAGCCTGACCGGCCGCCGGAGATCCGCGCTGCACCCTGGGCGTCATGGGTGTGAAGGTCAGCGTCGTCATGCCGGTGTCCAATCCCGGGTTGACGAACGACGCGTTCGGCGCCTCCGTGCGCTCGGTGCTGGAGCAGTCGCTGCCCCCCGAGGAGTACGAGATCGTCTTCGCGGACGACGGATCGACCGACGGGACGCGCAGGCGGCTGGACGCCATTGCCGCACAGCGCTCGAACGTCCGGGTGCTGCACCTCGACCGCAGCGAGTCGCCGGTCCGGGGCCGCAACGTCGGCCTGTCCGTCGCCCGGGGTGAGTACGTCTACCTGCTGAACCAGTACGACCGGCTGGAGCCGGACGCCCTGCAGCGCATGTACGGAGTGGCGGCCGGGGAGGGGGCGGACATCGTGGTCGGCAGGCTGGCCGACGGCGGACCGCCGCAGCCCGCCTTCGCCCGCACCCGTGGCCGCGCCGACATCGTGCGCGACCACCTGCTCGGACTGTCCACCGGACACAAGCTGATCAGCCGGGAGCTCGTCGAGGCCGCCCAGCTCCGCTTCCCCGACCGGCCGCTGTCGGAGCAGGCGTTCGCCACCAGGGCGTACCTCTCGGCCAGGGCGATCGCGGTGGTGGCCGACCGCATCTGCTGCCACCTGGGTCCCGCCGACGACGAGTGCCTCGACCCCGAGGCCCTCTTCGAGGGGATCAACGGCGTCTTCGACGTCGTGGAGGCGCTCACGGCGCCCGGGACGCGGCGCGAGCGCGTCCTCGCCCACTGGTATCGGACGCTCGGCCTGCGCCGGCTGGGCGGGGGCCGCTTCCTCGCGTCGAGCGCGGACGAACGGGCCCTCCTGTTCTCGTTCCTGCGGCGGCTCACCCTGGACCGCGTCCCCGAGAGCCTGGACGTCCACCTCCCGGTGCACCTGCGGGCGCGGGCCGCGCTGCTGCGGCAGGACCGGCCCGAGGCGCTCCTGGAGCTGGCGGAGGCCTCTCGCGGCACCCGGCTGAGCGCCGAGCTGCGCGACGTGCGCTGGGACGACGGCGTGCTCGCCCTCGATCTCGGGGTCGAGATCCTGCAGCCGGACGGCGGCCCCATGTGGCTGCGGGAGGAGGACGGCCGGCTGCTGTGGAGCCCTCCCGCGCACATCCCCGGCCTGCTGCCGCAGGAGATGACCGACGTGACCGACGCCGTCCGCCGGGCCAGGGTCGAGGTGTTCCTGCGCGAGGCGCGCACGGGCGTGACGTACGCCCTGCCCGCGGTGTCGGCCGTGGGGCGGGCGGCCGTGGGCGGCCGGGTGCGGGTGTGGGCGACCGCTCAGACGACGATCGACGTCGCCTCCGCCGCCCTGGGGAGCCCGCTGGCGGCCGGGTTGTGGGAGGTCCACGTGCGGATGCGAGGGGTGCGGCCCGGCCGGGCCCGGGTCTTCCCGCCCGACGTGGCCACCAACTGCGCGGGCACCCTGGTCGGCGAGCCGCCGCGGCTGGTGGTCCCCTGCTGGTCGGAGCGCGACGAGTTCGGCGTCTGCGTGGAGCCCAGGTCGTTCGCCGAGTCCGTCGCGCTCGTCTCCTCCCGCACCACGGTGGCCCGCCAGGAGGGACACGTGTTCGTGGTGATGCCCGTGCCGTACGTGCCGCCGAGCGGGGGCCCGGCGGCCGAGCTGATGCTCCGCGAGCAGGACGGCCGCGGCCGGTCGATGATCGTGCCGGCCCTGGTCGAGCCCGGCGTGCCGGGACGGGTCGCCGGGCAGCTCGTCGCCCGGGTGCCGCTGAGCCGGATCGGTGGCGAGGAGTGCCTCGGCCCCGGCTCGTGGCGGGCCGCGCTCCGCATCGACCAGAAGGACGTGGAGCTGCGGTTCGGGCTCACCGTGGGCCGCGGCGGGCGCGTCGCGGTCCGGCCGGCCGGCTCGCCGTCCGCGCCGCCGCTGCTCAGGCGGGTCGCCGTCCGGGTGCTCGGCGACGGGGGCGCGGTGCGGCTCGCCCGCGCGGTGCGGGGCTCGCGGGTGTAGGCCCGCCCGGCCCGCCTCGCCCTCACTCTCGCCCCGGCCCTCTCGTCACCGGCTCCCGCGCAGGTGCTCGATCAGGGCGGCACGGAACTCGGCCGGCTTCTCGACGTGCGGGCTGTGGCCGCAGCCCGCGACGACGACCTCGCGGTAGGCGCCGTACCGGTCCAGGACGGCCCGCGTCTGGGCGATCATGGGCTGGGCCGGGGTGCCGTCCCAGCCGGGCACGGCCCCGATGGCGCCCAGATGGGCCAGGTCGAACAGCGACGTGTCCGAGACGATCACGTCGTCGGCGCCCCTGATCCACAGGATCGGCGGCTTCGGGTCGACGAGATGCAGGTCGTCGATCCGGAAGTGGATCGGCGCGATCGTGTTGAGCACGCCGCGCTTGCCGGGGGCGACCCCGGGCCAGGCGTCGCTGGGCGCCGAGTCGCCCGGGTAGTGGTCGTCGCCGACCCGGGTGGACAGCATCGACTCGACGAAGGCGTCCTCCTCGTCCGCGAAGTCCGCCCCCGGAGCGGCGTACGCCGCCCGCATGACCGTGCGCGGCGAGACGGGGGCGGCGTCCGAGCGGTCGCCGTCGCGCAGCGCCGTCACGAAGGCGGGGTTGGCCGTACCGCCGCCGGACCCGGCGCCGTCCGGGTGGGTGAGCGTGCCGTCCACGTCGCGGGTGCCGCCGAAGCCGTACGGCGAGACCGGGTTGACCAGGGTGGCGCCGCGCACCCGCTCCGGCCGGTCACGCAGCGCCTGCATGACCACCCCGCCGCCGAGGCTCCAGCCGACCAGGTGCGCCGGGCCGATGACGTCGAGCAGGGCCAGCACGTCGTCGGAGTAGTCGCGGACGCCACGGGTGGCGTCCACCGGCGCCGGGTCGGACTCCCCGAATCCCCGCAGGTCCAGCGCGTACGGCCGGAACTCGCCGGCGACGGCCGTCATCGTCGACCGCCAGAAGGCGCTGGACGACACGTTGCCGTGCACGAAGAGCACGGGGTCGCCGGCCGAGCCGGGCACGGACAGGACGTTGAGGGTGAGGCGCGGCGTGCCGACGCGTTCGGCGACGACGGCTGTGTCGCCGGGCGGGGTTGCTGGCGGGGTCATCGAGCGACTCCTATCGGGCGGATGTCATCAGCGTCATGCGGATGCCGGTGTCAGTGGGTTGTAGTGTCACTGGGTTGTCAGTGTCTGTGACGGGCGGGATGTCGTCGGTGCGACCGCGGTCAGGTCGCGATCACGGGTCTCCCTGGCGAACGCCACCGCGATCAGGGTGAGCACGGCGGAGGCCGCCACGTAGAGCGAGATGGGCAGGCTGGCGTCGTAGGCGTCGAGCAGGGCGACGGCGATGATCGGTGCGAGAGCGCCGGCCACGATCGAGGCGAGCTGGTAGCCGATCGAGACGCCGGAGTAGCGCATACGGGTGGCGAACAGCTCGGAGAAGAACGCCGCCTGCGGGCCGTACATCGCGCCGTGGAAGAGCAGGCCGACGGTGGCGGCGAGGGTGACCAGGCCGAACGACGCGGTGTCGACGAGCGGGAAGAAGGCGAACGACCAGGCGCCCGCCCCGGCGGCGCCGAGGAGGTAGACGGGGCGGCGGCCGAGCCGGTCGGACAGCGCGCCCCACAGGGGGATGGTCACGAAGTGGACCGCGGACGCGATCAGCACGGCGTTGAGCACCGTTCCCTTCGGCAGCCCGGCCGCCGTCGTGCCGTACACCAGGATGAACGCCGTGATCACGTAATAGGAGACGTTCTCCGCGAGGCGGGCCCCGATGGCGACGAGCACGTCACGCCAGTGGTGCCGCAGGACGTCGAGGATGGGCGCCTTCGGCGCCGCCTCCTGCCTGGCCAGGGCCTCGGCGAACACGGGCGACTCGGTCACCGTGAGGCGGATCCACAGGCCGATGAGCACGAGAACGCCGGACAGCAGGAACGAGATCCGCCAGCCCCAGGCGAGGAAGGCGTCCTCGGGCTGCACGGCGGCGAGCAGCGCCAGCACGCCGGTGGCGAGCAGGTTGCCGCCCGGGGCGCCGGCCTGCGGCCAGGACGCCCAGAAGCCGCGGTGTCGGGCGTGCCCGTGCTCGGAGACGAGCAGGACGGCGCCGCCCCACTCGCCGCCCAGGGCGAAGCCCTGCACCAGCCGCAGCAGCGTCAGCAGCAGCGGGGCTCCCACGCCCAGGGTGGCGTAGGTCGGCAGCAGGCCGATCAGGAAGGTCGCGCCGCCCATCATCAGCAGGCTGACCACGAGCAGCCGCTTGCGGCCGAACCGGTCGCCGTAGTGGCCGAAGACCAGGCCGCCGATGGGCCGGGCGACGAACCCGATGGCGTAGGTGAGGAACGCGAGGAGCGTGCCGGTCAGCTCGTCCTCGGTCGGGAAGAAGAGTTTGTTGAAAACCAGCGCCGCGGCGGAGCCGTAGAGGAAGAAGTCGTACCACTCGATCGTGGTGCCGACCAGGCTGGCCCCGACGACCTTTCCGATCCTTGTGGGTGGGGTGTTGACCATCGTGTGCTCCTCGTTGGGGGGTGCCGTCACGGTACGCAGTGACCGAGGTCACTCCTATGGGGCGCCCCCACATACCTCAGGAGCCGGGCATGTGGGTCCGCAGCCGGTGCAGCCGCAGCGCGAGCTGGATCTCCAGGGCCCGGTCGGGCTCCTGCCAGCCGGGGCCGAGAAGCCGGCTCACCCGGTCGAGCCGCTGGGTGACGGTGTTGACGTGGATGTGCAGCGCCTCCGCCGTACGGGACAGCGAGCCGCCACACGCGAAGTACGTCTCCAGCGTCCGGACAAGGGCGCTGCCGCGCCTGGCGTCGTAGTCGAGCACCGGGCCGAGGGCCGAGTCGAGGAAGGCGGGCACCTCGTGCCGTTCGCCGATCAGCAGGCCGACGAAGCCCAGCTCCTCCGCGCTCGCGCCGTCGCCGGCGCGGCCCAGCGCGAGCAGCGCTCCGGCGCAGCGGTGCGCCTCCCGGTAGGCGGCGGCCACCCCGGCCGGTCCGCCGGAGACCGCGGCTCCGGCCGTGGCCGGGCGGCCGAGGGACAGGCCGAAGTCGGCGGCCACGCGACGCGCGGTGACGCCTGGCCGGTCGCCGGGGAGCAGCAGCACGACCTCGTCGCCGCGGGCCGAGGCCAGCCCGTGGGCGAGCGTCGCCTGCGACGACGCCCAGAACGCGGCCCGCTCCCTGCCGCCCTGATGCCGCGCCACCACCAGCACGTGCGGCGACTCCAGGTCGACGCCGAGCCGGCGCGCCCGGTCGGACAGGCCGGCGACCTCCGGGCGGAAGACCAGGTCGTCGAGCAGCTCGCCCCGCACCCGCCCCTCCGCCTCCGCCACGCTGCGCCGGAACAGCAGGAGCAGGGCCGTCACCAGGGCCGCCCGCTCCAGGATGCGCTGGTCGGTGTCGGAGACGTCGCCGCCGGTGCGGAGCACCAGCGTGCACAGCGCCGCCGCACCGACGTCGACCGAGGCCACGTACGCGTCGCCCCGCCGGACGGTGCGGCCCAGCGCCCGCGACGACTGGGCCGCGTCGAACACCCCGGCATCCAGGTCGCCGGTGTCCCCGACCAGGGGACGGCCCTCGTCGTCCAGCACGGTCAGGCTGCCGCCGAGCACTTCGGTCACCACGGCGGCCACGTCCTCCACCCCGCCGCCGCGCAGCACCAGCCCGGTCATCCGGTCGTGGGCGTCCGCCGCCCGTTCGATCGCCTCGCTGTGCGCGCTGATCACCTTGTTGGCCTGGCTCAGCTCGGTGAGCGCGGCCCGCGTCTCCTCAAGCAGCCGGGCCGTGTCGATGGCGACGGCCGCGTGGGCGGCGAGCGAGATCAGCAGCGCCACCTCCTCCTGCGCGAACGGCCGTGCGCTCCGGTTGGCCGCGAACAGCACCCCGATGACCTGGGCGCCGAGGCGCAGCGGCACCCCGAGGATGGCCACCAGGCCCTCCTCCTTGACGGCCTCGTCGATCGTCATGGTGTGCCGGAAGCGCGCGTCGGCGAAGTAGTCCGCCGTGTTGTACGGCGTGCCCGTCTGGGCCACCAAACCGCCGAGGCCGGCCCCCATGGCCAGCCGCACCCTGCGGAAGTGGGGAGAGATCGAGCCGTCGGTGACCCGCATGAACGTGTCGCCGCGCTCGGCGTCGTTCAGGGTCATGTACGCGATGTCGGTGCCGAGCAGCCGCCGCGCCCGCCGTACGATCGCCTTGAGGACGGCGTCGAGGTCGCGTAACCCCGCCAGATCGCTGGCCGTGTCGAAAAGGGCGGACAGCTCCGCCTCGCGCTTGGCCCGACGGCGCAGCATGGCCCTGACCCTGAGCGCGGCGACCTTCGCCTGCTCCAGCTCCTCCAGCGTCGCCGAGTCGGCCCCGGCCGCCCTGGCCTGCAGGACGGGGCCCTCGAACTCCACGGCCGACGCCTCTCTGGCCAGCAGTTCGAGGAAGACGTTCATGTCAGCGCGCGCTCCAGCCTCCGTCGATCGGGATGGACGCCCCCGTGACGAACGATCCCTGCGGGCCGCAGAGGTACGCCACCATCTCGGCGACCTCGTCCGGCTCGATCAGCCGTTTGATGGCGGCGGGCGCCAGCATGATCTGCTCGACGACCTCGTCCGGGCCGATGCCGTGGGTGCGGGCCTGGTCGGCGATCTGGTTCTCCACCAGGGGGGTGCGCACGTACGCGGGATTGACGCAGTTGGACGTCACCCCGTGCGCCGCCCCCTCCAGTGCGATCACCTTCGACAGCCCTTCGAGCCCGTGCTTGGCCGTCACGTACGCCGACTTGTACGGCGAGGCCCGCAGGCCGTGGACCGACGAGATGTTGACGATGCGGCCCCATCGCCGCTCGTACATCCCCGGCAGGACGGCCCTGGCCAGCAGGAACGGCGCCTCCACCATCACCCGGAGGATCTTGGCGAAGATTTTCGGGGGGAAGTCCTCGATGGGCGCGACGTGCTGGAAGCCGGCGTTGTTGACCACGATGTCGGCTGTGATGTCGGCTGTGGTGGCGCCCGTGATGCCGCCCGTGATGCCGCCCGTGACACCGGCGGTCAGCCGGCTGTCGGGCGAGGTCGGCAGCCGGTCGCGCAACACCGTCACGAATTCCGGATCCGACAGATCGACGACCACCGGGGTCCCGCCGATCTCGGCGGCCACCTTCTCGGCGGCCGCCGCGTTCACGTCGGCGACCACGACGTGCGCCCCCTCCGCCGCGAGGCGGCGGGCGCACGCCCGGCCGATGCCGCTTCCCGCACCGGTGACCAGGGCCGTACGGCCGTCAAGGCTCATGACGCCTCACCATGCTCATGACGCCTCACCATAGGGAGCGGAGGTCGCCCGGCACATGGGGTACACCGACACAGATCGCTCCCTCCCTATGTGGGCCGGGTCATCGAAAGGACGTCGAGGAGCTCGTCGAGCTGCCGCTCCGTCAGGCGGCCCTCGGCGACGTGGCCGCGTTCGACGACCACCTCCCTGATCGTCTTCCGCTCCGCGAGGGCCTGCTTGGCGATCTTCGCGGCCTCCTCGTAGCCCACGTAACGGTTGAGCGGGGTGACGATGGAGGGCGACGACTCGGCGTACTCGCGGAGGCGCTCCACGTTTGCGGTGATCCCGCGGACGCACCGGTCGGCCAGCAACCGCGCGACGTTCGACAGCAGCCGGACCGACTCAAGCACGTTGCGGGCGATCACCGGCAGCATCACGTTGAGCTCGAACGCGCCGGACGCCCCGGCCATCGTGATCGTGGCGTCGTTGCCGATCACCTGGGCGGCGACCATGGTCACCGCCTCCGGGATCACCGGGTTGACCTTGCCCGGCATGATGGACGAGCCGGGCTGCAGGTCGGGCAGGTTGATCTCACCGAGCCCCGCCCGGGGCCCCGATCCCATCCAGCGGAGATCGTTCACGATCTTGTTGAGTGAGACGGCCAGCACCTTGAGCACACCCGACAGCTCGACCAGGGCGTCCCGGGCGCCCTGGGCCTCGAAGTGGTCACGCGCCTCGGTGAAGGGCAGGCCGGTCAGGCGGCCCAGCTCGGCGATCACGTCGCCCGCCCACGCGGCGTCGGGCACGTTGACCCCGGTGCCCACGGCCGTGCCGCCGAGCGGGAGCTCCGCCACCCGGGGCAGGGCCGACTGCAGCCGTTCGATGCCCAGCTCGATCTGCGTGGCGTAGCCGCCGAACTCCTGGCCCAGGGTGACGGGCGTCGCGTCCATCAGGTGGGTCCGGCCCGACTTCACCACGTCGGCGAACTCGGTCGCCTTCTCCTCCAGCGCCGTCGACAGGTGTTCGAGGGCGGGGGTGAGGTCGTGGGCCACCGCGTGCGTCGCGGCGACGTGGATGGAGGAGGGGAAGACGTCGTTCGACGACTGCGCCGCGTTGACGTGGTCGTTCGGGTGGACCGGGCGGCCCAGCCGCTCCTCGGCGAGGGTGGCGAGGACCTCGTTCATGTTCATGTTGGACGAGGTGCCCGACCCGGTCTGGAAGACGTCGACGGGGAACTCGCCGTCCCAGCGTCCCTCGGCGACCTCGGCCGCGGCGTCGGCGATGGCCCGCGCCATGTCCGTGTCGATCACACCCCGGCCGGCGTTGACCGTGGCGCAGGCCGCCTTGATCCGGGCGAGCGCGGCGATGTGGGACGGTTCGAGGCCGCGGCCCGACACCGGGAAGTTCTCCACCGCCCGCTGGGTCTGCGCCCGCCACTTGGCACGGGCGGGCACCCGCACCTCGCCCATGGAATCGTGCTCGATGCGGAAATCGTCCATGGACCAGTCCTATCAAGAGCCGTCCGGCCGGGAGCCGGGGGCCGTTCGCCTTCGGACTGACGCGCTCAGGTGAAGACCCAGACGGCCACGGCGATCAAAAGGAGGACGGCGACGAGCGCCACGACCATCAGGACGAGCGCCCGCGCCCGGGTCGCCACGTCCGGCGGCTCCGGCGGCCGCATGGCGAACAGGTCGGTGCCCAGGCCGCCCGGCGGAGCGGGCGCGTCCGGGCCGATCGGCGGATCTTCCGGAGCCGGTCGCGGGGGCAGCCGCCGCGGGGCGGTGATCTCGTCGTCGGAGCCGGTCGGCCGGGGCCGGGGAGCGGGGGCGACCGGGGCAACCGGCGGCGCGGGAGGTACGGGCGGTCCGGAGGGCGGGGGGCGGAGCGCGCCGGGCGGTCTCCTGACCAGCATGGTGGCGTTGGAGTCGTACTCCGGGGGCTGTGAAGGCCGCGCGACCTGTGGGTGCTGTGGTGGCTGTGGTGGCTGTGCGAGTCGCGGTGGCGCTGCGGGTTCAGGCGCTGGGGGTTGAGGCGCTGCGGGTTGAAGGGGCGCTGCGGGGCGCGGGAGCACTGCCGGCTCCGGGTGCACGGCCGGCCCCGGGGGCGCGTCGCGCCGTTCCGGCGCGGGGGAGGGGGACGGCGGCGTCTGCGCCCGGGAGACGGGGGTGTCGGCGACGCGGCGGAGCATCGCCGCCGCCTTCTCGGCGGTGAGCCGGGCCCGGTGGTCCTTGACCAGCAGGCCGTCCAGGACGGGGCGCAGCGGCCCGGCGTGCACCGGAGGGTCGGCGTTGTCGCGCATCAGCGCCGCCAGCGTGTCGCCGATGGTCGCGCGCTCGTAGGCGGGCCGTCCCTCCACGGCGAAGTAGAGCGTCGCGCCGAGCGACCACAGGTCGGACTCCGGACCGGTGTGCTCCCCCCGAGCCCGTTCCGGCGCCGTGTAACCGGGGGAGCCGATCACCATGCCGGTCTGGGTCAGGGGACTGTCCTCCAGCGACTTGGCGATGCCGAAGTCGGTCAGCACGACCCGGCCCGTGTCCGTCACCAGCACGTTGCCCGGCTTCACGTCGCGGTGCAGGATGCCCTGGGCGTGGGCGGCGCGCAGCGCCCCGAGCAGTTCCCAGCCGATCTCGGCGACGAGGCGGGGCGGCAGCGGGCCCTCCCGGTCGACGACCTGCGCGAGCGACCGCCCCTCGACGAGCTCCATGATGATCCAGGGGCTGCCGTCGACCTCGATCGCGTCGTGGATCGTGGCGACGGAGGGATGGCTGACCCTGGCCGCCATCCGGCCTTCGCGGATCATGCGTTCACGCAGCTCCTGGCGTTGGAAGGCGCTGAGGGAGGGGTCCTGCCGGATCTCCTTCACCGCCACCTCTCGCCCGAGCGCCCGGTCGAAGGCGCGCCAGACGGTCCCCATCGTTCCTCGTCCGAGGCGGACGCGCAGCTCGTACCGATCGGCGAGCAGCCGAGGTCGCTGTTCCGGCATGAGAAGAAAGATAGCGATTCTGGGTTGAAGACCGCTTTCCTGTTACTTGAGAAAAATGCGGGGCCAGTAGCGCCGGGGCAGGACCATCTTGATCATCGAGGCCAGCCGCCGCATCACCGGTGCCGCGACCACCTGATGCAGGCCGGGCTCCGAAGGCTTGCGATGCATTCCCTCGGCCGGTCGCCTGCGCTGCGGTGGCACGGGTGAGTACTCCGGGCCGTTCCGCGGATCCCGGGTGAGACGGCGGTGCGGGCCGGAGTGTCCGTACGACGGGCCGTGGCCGAGATGTCCGTTTGGCCCGCTGTGACCCGGACCGAACGGGTGAGGCCCCGACGGCTCGAACGAACCCGTCTGCCCGTACTGGCCGTATGGGCCACTCTGGCCATGTTGGCCGTACTGTCCGAACGGGCTGTACTGCCCGGACTGTCCGTACGGCCCAGACTGGCTGTGCTGGCCGGGCTGCGCGTGCTGGCCCGACTGCCCCGGGTACGCCTGCTGCCCGGGGCGGCCCGGCTGGCCCTGGGGCGGCTGGCCGGGTGCCTGCCCGTACGGGCCGCTGGGCGAGCTGGGGGAGCCGAACGGCCCGAGGTGACCGTACTGGCTGCCGTACTGGCTGCCGTACTGGTTCCCGTATTGACTTCCGAACTGGTTGCCGTGCTGGTGACCGAACTGGGCGTGCGGGCCGCTGGCGCCGTCCCGGGGATGGGCGTGCGGCATGACCTTCGGCGTGGGCCGTGACTCGGCGCGGTGCTGCCCGCGGTGCGGCGGCTTGCGCGTCGTCACAGGCGGCGCCGCGGGCGGCGGAGCCGGACGGGCGGGCCGGTGCGGCGGGGCCATCAGGTCGTCCGCGGTGCCCCCGGCGGCGATCCTGGCGAGGGCCAGGGCCGCACGGACTCCGTCGAGCCGGGTGGCGGGGTCGATCTGGAGCAGCCCCCGCAGCACGGGGGCGAGCGGGCCGGCCTTCTCCATGGGGATGGGCGCGCCACTGGTCAGGGCGGCGAGCGCGGCCGCGGCCGTGCGGCGGCCGTGCAGCCCGCGCCCCTCGACCGCCGTGTAGAGCGTGGCTCCGAGCGACCACAGGTCGGCGGCCGGGCTGGCCTTGTCGCCCAGCACGCGCTCGGGCGCGATGTAGCCCGCCGAGCCCAGCACGATGCCGGCCTGGGTGATCGAGGCGTCGCCTTCGAGAGCGGCCAGGCCGAAGTCGGTGAGGACCGCCCGGTCCTCGGTCACCAGCACGTTGCTGGGCTTCACGTCGCGGTGCAGGATCCCCTTCGCGTGGACGGCACGCAGCGCGCCCAGCACCTGGCGGCCGATCTCGGCGGCCTGCCTGGGCGGCAGCGGGCCCTCCTGCTTGATGAGCTCCTCAAGCGACCTCGCCTTGAGGAGCTCCATCACGATCCACGGCCGGTCGTCCTCGGTGATGACGTCGAACACCGTGATGACTGAGGGATGGGCGACCATCGCGGTCGCCCTGCCCTCGCGCTCGGTCCGCGCGCACAGCTCCGCCCGCAGTTCCTCGTCGAGGACCAGGGGAAGCCGCACCTCCTTGACAGCGACGTCGCGATCGAGCAACTCGTCGCGGGCGCGCCAAACAGTGCCCATCCCGCCGCGCCCGACCGGCTCGACAAGCCGGTACCGCGCGGCTAGCAGGTATCCGGGCGGCGCACGCATGGGTGGCAGCTTACCGATTTGTACGGAGCGACCTGTAGAGACCATGCCGGGAAATTGTTGAGATCTTCTGTCAAATCATTTGACAACACGACCGTAGACCTAGCGGCGGCCGATGGTAAGGACGGGGCCCGTGCTGTCCTGGAAGAAGTCTCCGCCCTTGTCGTCGACCACGATGAAGGCGGGGAAGTCCTCCACCTCGATCTTCCAGACGGCCTCCATGCCCAGCTCGGGATATTCGAGGACCTCGACCTTCTTGATGCAGTCCTGCGCCAGGCGGGCCGCCGGGCCGCCGATGGAGCCCAGGTAGAAGCCGCCGTGCTTCTGGCAGGCATCGGTCACCTGCTTGGAGCGGTTGCCCTTGGCGAGCATGATCATAGAGCCTCCGGCCGCCTGGAAACGCTCGACGTAGGAGTCCATCCGGCCGGCCGTGGTGGGGCCGAACGAGCCGGACGCGTACCCTTCGGGCGTCTTGGCCGGGCCGGCGTAGTAGACGGCGTGA
Organism: Microbispora oryzae; assembly: GCF_017896165.1. Lineage (GTDB taxonomy): Bacteria > Actinomycetota > Actinomycetes > Streptosporangiales > Streptosporangiaceae > Microbispora > Microbispora oryzae. The sequence goes on along the minus strand of NZ_JAFCNB010000017.1, from coordinate 59,207 downwards.
TCCTTGAGATAGCCCGGCATCTCGCCGCCGCTGTCGAGCAGTTCGGCGATCTTGGCGTGGGCGATGTCGCGGGCCACGACGAGCGGGCCGGTCAGCGACAGGCGGGTCTTGACCGGATATCTCGTGAGCTCGGCGAGGATCTCCGGCATCGGACGGTTGAGGTCGATGGCGACGACGTCGTCGGAGAGGTGCTCGTCGGTGGTGTCGGGCAGGAAACGCGCCGGGTCGGTCTCCAGCTGCTCCAGGAAGACGCCCTCCGGTGTGATCTTGGCCAGCGCCTGCCGGTCGGCGCTGCAGCTCACCGCGATGGCGACGGGACACGACGCGCCGTGCCGGGGCAGCCGGATCACCCGGACATCGTGGCAGAAGTACTTGCCGCCGAACTGGGCGCCGATGCCCAGCCTCTGGGTCAGCTCGAAGACCTTCTTCTCCATCTCCAGGTCGCGGAAGCCGTGCCCGGCGGCCGAGCCCTCCGTCGGAATCGAGTCGAGGTAGCGGGCCGAGGCGTACTTCGCGGTCTTGAGCGCGAACTCGGCGCTGGTGCCGCCCACGACGATCGCCAGATGGTACGGCGGGCAGGCGGCCGTGCCGAGCGAGCGGATCTTCTCCTCCAGGAACTGGAGCATCCGCTTCTCGTTCAGGACGGCCTTGGTCTCCTGGTAGAGGAACGACTTGTTGGCCGAGCCGCCGCCCTTGGCCATGAAGAGCAGTTTGTACTCGTCCGGGTGGCCGCCGGGGTCCTCGGCGTACAGCTCGACCTGGGCCGGCAGGTTGCTGCCGGTGTTCTTCTCGTCCCACATCGTCAGCGGGGCCATCTGCGAGTAGCGCAGGTTGAGCCGGGTGTAGGCGTCGTACACGCCCCTGCTGACGTGCTCGGCGTCGCGACCGTCGGTCAGCACGTGGCGGCCGCGCTTGCCCATCACGATGGCGGTGCCGGTGTCCTGGCACATGGGCAGCACGCCGCCGGCCGAGATACTCGCGTTCTTCAGCAGGTCGAGCGCGACGAACCGGTCGTTGCCGCTCGACTCGGGGTCATCGACGATCTTGCGGAGCTGGGCGAGGTGCGACGAGCGCAGATAGTGCGAGATGTCGTGGATCGCCGTCTCGGTGAGCAGCCTCAGCGCCTCGGGCTCGACCTCCAGGAATCGCCGCCCGGCCGCCTCGATCACCCGCACCCCCTCGGAGGTGATCAGGCGGTACTCCGTCTCGTCCGGCCCAAGCGGCAGCAGGTCGGTGTAGTCGAACTCCGGCATCGTCCTCGATCCTTCGCGCGTCTGCCTCGTCGTGTCAGCCGGACCGCCCGGCCGCCTCGGACGGTCGTCTCACGGACTCCCAAGCGCGCCCCGCGGTCCTCCCAAAGCGTACGGCCAGGCGCCGGCGGGCCCGGCGTCCGCCGGTCGGCAAGCCGATCAGGATTATCTGCTTCATATCGGCATAAACGGGGACGACTAGGTTGAATGGGCCGAATGACTGGGCCGGCGAAGGAGGACTCATGAACGGCGGAGTCCTGGTGATCATCTTGTTCGGGATCGGCATCCTGGTGGCCCTGATCATCTCGCTTCTGACGATCGTGCTGCACCAGGTGCGCGACGACGAGATGCGCTGGAAGAACCGGTGACGGCGCGGGGCCGGTGGCGTGAGGTCAGGCCGAGTGCGATGCCCGCGACGACGATGACGGCGCCCGCGACGTCCGCGGCCGACGGCGCGCCGAGGCCGAAGGCGGCGGCCGCCGTCATCGCCCCGACCGGGATCATCCCGGCGAACAGTCCCGCCCGGCCCGGCCCCAGACGCGGCAGCGACCGGTACCAGAGGAAGAACGCGACCGTCGTCACGATCGTGATCAGATAGGCGAAGCCGAGCGCCTCCGCCGGCGTGGGCACGCGCAGGATGTCCGCGCCGTCCGCGATCAGTCCGATCACCAGCAGGAACGGCACCGCGAGCAGATCCACGCAGGCCGACAGCCGGATCGGCCCGAGGGCGGGCAGCAGAGGCAGTGCCAGGAGCGAGAAGCACACTTCCCCGGCCAGCGCCACCAGCGACCACAGCAGGGCGGGCAGATTGCCGCTGCCCAGCCCGGTGGCGAGCGTCGTGCCCGCCACGACCACGAGCGCGGCCACGAGCAGGCGCGGAGAGGGCCGCGGGCCCGTGCCCGTCAGCGGACCGAGGAGCGCCAGCGCCAGCGGCACACCGCCGAGGACGATCCCCACCTGCGCCGGCCCGGCCGCCCGCGTCGCCTCGATGACGGCCACGTTGAAGAGCACCAGCCCGGTCAGCGACAGCGCCGCGAGCAGCCCCAGGTCGCGGGCCCGCAGCCGTACGACGCCGTCCGGGTTCCCGGCGGCGCCGCCGACCGCGCCGCCGACCGCGCCGCCGACCGCCTCTCCGCGCCGGGAGATCCGGGACGACCGGGCGAGCCGTACCGGGCCGAGGCCGCGGAGCCGGGCCACCGCGAAGAGGATGGCGCCGGCGAGGGCGTAGCGGACCGCCTGGCCGCCGTAGAGGGGGTAGTCGCCGATGACGCCGGAGACCGCGGCCAGTGTGCCGACCATGAACATGGCCGTCGCGGCCCCCGCGACGTCGCGGACGGCCGTACGGGCGGAGCCGGGGCCATCTGGCCTCATAGGGGATCGTGTTCGTGTTTCGGCGTTCACGGCACGAGATCGTAGAAACGGAATGGTTCGCTGGAGAGGTCCAATCTGCCGCACGTATCGTGGACCAATGGCCGATCTCCATCTCAACCTCGACCGGAGCGCCGGGGGGCTGGCCGCCCAGATCCGCCGGGAGCTCAGGGAGGCGATCCGCTCGGGGCGGCTCGCCCAGGCCACCCGGCTCCCCGCCACCCGTGAGCTGGCCAGAGACCTGGGACTGTCGCGTGGGGTCGTGGTCGAGGCGTACGAGCAACTGGTGGCCGAGGGGCTGCTGGAGGCCAGGACAGGCGTGGGCACCCGTGTCGCGGTCGTCCCGCGCCGTCCGCCGTCCCGGGAAGAGGAGCCTGACGAGGGGCCTGACCGCGGGCCTGAGCAAATGACCGACGACGGGCCCCGGCCCACGACGCCGGACCTCGGCGCGTTCCCCCGGCAGGCGTGGCTGGGCGCGCTCCGGCACGTTCTGACGACGCTGCCCCACGAGGCATTCGACTACGGCGACCCCGGCGGCGTGCCCGCGCTCCGCGAGGAGCTGGCCGCCTACCTGCGCCGGGTCCGGGCGGCCGACGCCACGCCGGACGAGGTCGTGATCGTCGCGGGGGTCGCGCAGGGGGTCAGCCTGGTCATGCACGCCCTGGCGGCGGCGCGGGGCGGCCCGGTCGTGCTCGCGGTCGAGAACCCGTCCAGTGTCCGCCAGCTTCCCCTGCTCCGCCGGACGGGGGCGCGGATCGTCCCCGTCCCGGTCGACGAGGAGGGGATCGTCGTGGCCGCCCTGGCCGGGTCAGGCGCCCAGGCCGTCCTGGTGACGCCCGCTCACCAGTACCCGACCGGGGTGGTGCTGTCGCCCGGCCGCCGGGCCGAGCTGATCGACTGGGCGACCCGGACCGGGGCGGTCGTGGTGGAGGACGATTACGACGCCGAGTTCCGGTTCGACCGCGATCCGGTGGGCTGCCTCCAGGGGCTCGCCCCTGATCGTGTCGTGCTGGCGGGCAGCGTCAGCAAGGCGATGGCACCCGGCCTGCGGCTCGGCTGGATCGTCGCGCCGCCCCCGCTCGCCGTGGCCGTGCGTACGGCGCGGGCCGAGCTGGACCTCGGCTCACCCGTGGTCGACCAGTACGCGCTCGCCCACCTGATCGGGACCGGGGGCTATGACCGGCACCTGCGGCGGATGCGCCGTGAGTATCGGATCCGAAGGGACGCCCTGGCGCTGGCGCTGGCCGAGCACCTCCCCGGGGTCGAGGTCCGCGGCATCTCGGCGGGCCTGCACCTCTACGCCGAGTGCGGCGGAAACGTGGACGCGGAGGAGCTGGCCGTGGCCGCCGGGCGGGCCGGGCTGTCCGTCGAGCCGGTCTCCGCACCGGGCCGGAACGCCCTGGTGATCGGGTTCGCCCGGCTCCCCGCGCACCGTGTCGCGGCGGCCGTGCGGGACATGGCAAGGGACATGGCAAGGGACATGGCAAGCCTCACCCGTCCGCCTCGCTCACGACGTGGCCGGGGCCGGTGAGGTGGCGGCCGTCCGGGGCTGGAACCCGCGCGCGAGCAGGATGATCACGGCGACCAGCACGAGGGGCGCGGCGAACGCGATCCGATAGCCGGAGGCGTCCGCGATGCCGCCCACGAGGGCCGCTCCCACGATGAAACCGACGTAATTGAACATGTTGACACGGGCGATCGCGACGCCGGTGTGCGCCGGGTCGAGCCGTCCGGCGGCGGAGAAGGACTGCGGGGCGACGACGGAGAGGCCGATGCCGGTCAGGGCGAAGCCCGCGATCGCCATCGGCTCGCCGGGTGCCGCCACGACCGCGGCGAATCCGGCCGTCGCCACCACGGCTCCGGCGCGGACGATGGCGGCCGGGCCGAACCTGCGGACGGCGAGATCGCCGGCGACCCGGACGAGGAACGTCGTCGCCTGGTACGCGCCGAGCGCGAGCGGGACGACGGCCGCCGAGGCGTGCACGACCTTGTCCATGAAGACCGAGCCGAAGTTGGAGATCGACGAGTCGCCGACATAGAGGAAGGCCATCGCCAGGCAGAGCGGTATCAGCGGCCGCCACGCCACGCCGGTGACCCCGCCTGTGGGGTGCTCACCCGTTGGGCGGGCGGCCTGGGCCTCGCTCGCGTGCTCCTCGGCGGGCCGGTAGAGCCAGAGGGACGCCGTGACCGACACGGCGACGGCGGGGACGAGGGCGATCGCGAACGTGGCGGGCAGGGCGAGGCCGAGGCCCGCGCCGGCGGAGGCCCACAGCGCCCCGGCGACCGCCGCCGCACTCCACAGCGCGTGGAAGCCGGTCAGCACCGGCCGCCCGTACCTCCGCTCGACCGCGACGCCCTGCATGTTCATCCCGGCGTCCACCCCGCCCAGGCCGAGGCCGAAGAGCACGTTGGCCGCGACGAGCGCGGGCACGCCGGGCGCGAGGCCGGCGAGCACGACGGCGACGCAGGCCAGCGGCTGGACCAGCCGCAGGACGCGCCGGCTGCCGAAGCGGGCGGCGGCCGTACCCGAAAGGACGCTGCCGGCGCCCGCGATGACGGGCACGACGAGGAGCAGGACGGTGAGCTGGCCGTCGGTCAGTCCGTGCTTGTTCTGCAGCGCCGCCACCTGGCTGAGCAGCGTGGCGAAGGTCAGGCCCTGGACGGCGAACACGGCGAAGGCGGCGAGCCGCGCCTGCCGATCACGGGGGGTGGGCACCGCGGCCTCCAAGAACATGAGGAGGGTTCAAGTTTCCGCAAGACTAGGAGCGCCGCCACTGGGGGTCAATGGTCGCCGGCCCGGCACTACCTACCCGGTTCCGCCGAAGCCGGGTATGGAACCTCGGTTTCCCCCGTTCCCCGGGAGGCGAACCGGTTCGGATGCTGGTTGAAGACGGGTGTCCGGCCCGAGTCGTGACGTATCGAGGATGACGGGAACGATGATGAGCGTTCCGAAGACCACAGAACAGGCCGAGCAGATGCTCCGGCAGGTGCTCAGCCTCCAGCGCCAGTTCGTCGCCGACGCGTCTCACGAACTGCTCACCCCGATCGCCGGCATCCGGGCCCATCTTGAGGCGGCCCGGCTCTACCCGGAGGACCTCCGCGAGGCGATTGACGGCGCGCTTACCGTCACATCCAGGCTGGAGCGCATCGTCGCGGATCTGCTGCTTCTGGCGGACATCGGGTCCGCCTGCCGGAATGGCGGGGAGAGGATCGACCTGGGCCGGTTGGCCGCGGACGAACTGCACCGGCACCGGGGCTCGCCGAAGCCGATCGCCGAACTGGCCGAGGGCGTGGTCGTGCGAGGGGTGCGGCCGTTGCTCTCCCGGGTGGTCGCCGCCCTCGTGGACAACGCCGAGCGGCACGCGGCCACGACGATCCGGGTGACCGTCCGCCGGGAAGGGCGGGAGGCCCTGCTCGAGGTGTCCAACGACGGCGAGACGATTCCCCTGCCGGAGCGGGAACGGATCTTCGATCGCTTCTACCGCAGAGACCCGGCGCGGAGCAGGAACGAGGGCGGCTCCGGGCTCGGCCTGGCCATCGTCAGGGAGGTGGTGACCGCCTTCGACGGGCGGATCACCGTGGAGGACGCCGAGCCGGGCTCCCGGTTCGTCGTGTGCCTCCCGCTCGCCCCGGGCCGGGGGACGGCGTGTTTCACCAGGCCGGCGGGTACCCGCGGTGAGGTGTATCCCGCGCCTAGTCCCGTCTGCCTGCCTTCCTCGCGGTTGTCCAGGCGGCGATCTGGGTACGCGAGCTGAAGCCGAGCTTGGCGAGAATGTGTTCGACGTGGCCTTCCGTGGTGCGCTGGGCGATCACGAGCGTGGATGAGATCTCCTTGTTGCTCAGCCCCTGTGCGATCAGTTCCGCGATCTCCTGTTCCCTGGCGGTCAGCGGCGAGGAGTCGTCCTCGGGCTCGCGGTGCGCCGCGTGCTCGCCGCCCCGGTCGCGCCGATGTCGCCGGTCGCCCTGATCCCCCTGGTCCTGAGCGTCGTCGCCGAGCGCCCGCGCGACGGCCTGCGCGACGGAGCACCGCCTGCCCTGCCGTACGGCGCGGGCGAACCCCTCGGCGCCCAGCTTCTCCTTGAGGACGGCGACGCACTGCTCGTGGAACTCGACCTGGCGCCCGAGGCGCTGCGGAGAGGCGCCGAACACATCGCCCGCCTGCTCCACCACGCCGAGCAGGTGAGCCGCCTCCCGGTGGCGGCCCCGGGCGGCGTGAACCCAGGCGAGCAGTTCCAGGCTGGTGGCCACATTGTGCGGGTCGTGGTGCTTCCGGGAGAGCAGAAGGCTCTGCAGGGCGATTGACGTGGCCCGGTCGAGGTCGCCGCGGATCCACAGGTTGGAGGCGCCGATCGTGAGCGCCCAGACCCTGCAGGAGCCGTTCCCCTCGGTGAGGTCGAGAGTCCGCGCGAAGAGCCGGTCGGCCTCCTGGGCGTCGCCGAGGTAGGTGGCGGCCGTCGCGCGGATGATCATGGCGATCACGATGCCGATCCGGCTCGGCGTGTCGCGGAGGCCCTCGTATCCGGCGATGGACCGTTCGAGAAGCGAGATCGCGGTCGTCCAGTCGCCCGCGGTCAGGACGCGCAGACCGGCGACCCGGGAGGCGTGGGCCACGGCCCGCCGGTCGCCCAGCCGCTCCGCCAGCGCCAGTCCCTCCTTGGTCATCAGATCGGCCGCGGCCTCGTCGGACTGCACGTGCGCCATCTCGGCTCCGTAACAGAACGCCTGGGCGCGGAGGGCCGAGGGCTCGGGCGACGCGGCCAGCAGCCGGTCGATCCAGTGGCGTCCCTCGTTGAAGTAGGAGTTGGGCTGCCAGTAGAGGACGGCGAGGGCGGTCGCGACCCGCAGCCCGGCCGTGACAGCCGTGACAGCCATGGCCCCTGTGGCCCCCGTGGCTTCCGTGACACCCCTGGCCCCCGTGGCAACCGTGACACCCGCGGCCCCGCCCTCCTGGCCCAGGCAGTGCTCCATCGCCGCGCGCAGGTGGGCCCGCTCCAGCCCGAGCCGGGCGAACCAGTACGTCTGTCGCGGGCCGATCCACTCGTCGGCCGCCCGGTCGACCAGCCGGAAGTAATAGTCGCGGTGCCCCTGCCGCAGCGCCGCCCACTCGTCGGGGCCGCTCAGCCGCCCCCGGGCGAACTGCCGCAGCGTGTCGAGCATGCGGTAGCGGACCTCGCCCCCGTGCTCCTCCCGTACGAGCAGGGACTTGTCCAGCAGCGTGTCGACCAGGTCGAGCGTGTCCGCGGAGTCGACACCGTCGCCGGTGCAGATCACCTCCACGGCATCCAGGTCGAAGTCGGCGGGGAAGACCGACATGCGGGTCCAGATCGTCCGTTCCTGGGTGGAGAGCAGGCGGAAGCTCCAGTCGATCAGCGAGTGGAGGGTCCGCTGGCGCGGGGTGAGGCCGAGCCCGCCGTTCGTCAGGCAGGTGTACCGGTCGCCGAGACGCTCGACCAGCGCGTGCACCGACAGCGCTCGCAGGCGGACCGCCGCGAGCTCGATCGCCAGGGGGATGCCGTCCAGCCGGCGGCACAGCTCCACCACCGCCGTCTTGTTGTCCTGACTCAGCGCGAAGTCCGGCAGTACGGCCCTGGCACGCTCCACCAGCAGCCCGACGGCGTCGTAGGCCTGCGGCAGCGTGGCCGTGAACGGCGCGTCCGGCTCCGGCACGGAAAGCGGCGCGATCGGCATCTGGTGCTCACAGGTGACGCCGAGCGACTGCCGGCTCGTCGCGATGATCCTCAGCTCCGGGGCGATCCGCAGCAGGTGATCCGCGAGCCGGGCGCACGCGTCCCGCAGGTGTTCGCAGTTGTCCAGCACGAGCAGCGTCCGCTGCGCCGCCAGGAAGTGGGAGAGGGCGTCCAGCGGCCGCGTCGACTGGTCGCGCAGCCCCGCGGCGGCCGCGACCGTCTCCACCACGAGCTCGGGGTCGGTCAGGCCGGTGAGATCGGCCAGCACCACCTTGTCGAACGCCCGGTGCTGCTCGGCGGCGGCTCTGAGGGCCAGCCGGGTCTTGCCCACGCCGCCGACGCCGGTGAGCGTCACGAGACGCGACACCGACAGCATGCGTCGAATCTCCGTGAGCTCCCGCCTGCGCCCCACGAAGCTCGTCAGGTCGGCGGGCAGGTTGCCGACTTGGCGTAGACACGCCGTCCGAGCCATCTCTCCAAGCTAGGCGGGATAAAGTCCCTGGTCAAACGTGGGATGTCCGGTTGTCGGGCCGAGGGTGGGCGAGGCCGGCGCGGACGGGGATCGCCGGGGCCCGTGGGAGCGCTTACCCTCGATTGTGTGAGCATCGAGTCTTCGGCGAACAAGTGGATCTCGTCGTTCCTCGCGTCACGCGTTCCGGACTCGCCGGACCCTCTGCACCCCACGGAGCTCCGGGCCTCGGACGCCGACAGGGAGCGGGTGGTCGCCGTCCTCACGGACGCGGTCGCCGACGGGCGGCTGTCCCCGCCTGAACACGAGGAGCGTCTCGATCAGGCGTGCCGCGCCCGCACCCTGGGCGAGCTCGCGGCGCTGACGGCCGACCTGCTGCCGCCGGAGAGCCAGCCGTTCCGGATGGACCCCGGCCCGGTCACGGCCTTCTTCCGCTCGGAGAGCCGCTCCGGCCGCTGGGTCGTGCCGTCCCGGGTCCCCGTCACCTCGCTCGGCGGCAAGGTGACCATGAACCTGTGCGAGGCACTGCTCCAGTCACGCCGTGTCGTCGTTCAGCTCGCCGTCATGGCAGGCACCGTGACGCTGGTCGTTCCCGAGGGCGTCAAGATCGTCACGGACCCCACCGCGCGGGTGCGCTCGGTCCGGAACGAGGTACGGCTCCCGCCGGGCGCGACCGGCCACGCGCCGGACGCACCCGTGATCGAGCTGGCGGGATTCGTCATCGGTGGCAAGGTCGTGGCGGTCTCTCCCAAGCGTCCCCGGAAGGGCCTGTTCCGCCGCTGACCGGCCGTGATGATCAGACGCGTCTGGCCACCCCGGGGTGCTCAGGCCGGTGTGCTCAGGCGGGTTTGTTCAGGCGGGTTTGTTCAGGCGGGGGTGTTCTCACACCGCGGTGTCGAAGTTGATGGCGCTGTAGGCCCCCAGCTTCCACAGCTGGTGCTCACTCTCGATCTTCCGGATAGTCCCGGATCGACCCCGCATCACCAGGGAGTGCGTGACCGCGGCCCCGCCCTGGAAACGCACGCCGTACATGAGCTCGCCGTCGGTGATCCCCGTGGCGGCGAAGAACACGTCGTCCGACCGGACGAGATCATCGGTGGTCAGCACCCGGCCGAGGTCGAGGCCCGCATCGAGGGCCTTACGGCGTTCGTCGTCGTCGCGCGGCCATAGTTTGCCCTGGATGACGCCACCGAGGCACTTCATCGCGCAGGCGGCGACGATGCCCTCCGGGGTGCCGCCCACGCCGAGCATCAGGTCGACGCCGGTGCCGGCACGGGCGGCCATGATCGCGCCGGCGACGTCGCCGTCCGTGATGAAGCGGATGCGGGCCCCGGTCTCCCTGATCTCCCGGACGATCCGCTCGTGCCGCGGACGGTCGAGGATCACCACGGTGACGTCCGATGGCTTGGCACCCTTCGCCCTGGCCACGGCCCTGATGTTGTCGGCCACCGGCGCGTCGATGTCGACATGGTCGGCTGCCTGTGGCCCGGTGACCAGCTTCTCCATGTAGAAAACGGCGGACGGGTCGTACATCGAGCCGCGCTCGCTCACCGCGATCACAGACACCGCGTTGTTCATGCCGAGCGCGCACAGGCGGGTGCCGTCGATCGGGTCGACCGCCACGTCGCACTGGGGGCCGGTGCCGTCGCCGACGTCCTCCCCGTTGTAGAGCATCGGGGCGTTGTCCTTCTCGCCCTCACCGATCACCACCACTCCGCGCATGGACACCGTGTTGATCAACTGCCGCATGGCGTTCACGGCCGCGCCGTCCGCGCCGTTCTTGTCGCCCCGGCCCACCCAGCGTGCCGCGGCCATCGCGGCGGCCTCCGTGACCCTGACCAGTTCGAGGGCCAGGTTGCGGTCCGGCGCGTGCTCCCCCGTGGCCAGAACGGCCGGTACGTGATCGGACATCGATCCCCTTAGGTCGAGGTTCCCGGTCTTCCTGGTCGTAACTTCCCATTTCGTACTTATCTGATTGGTCGGAACCTGTCTTGCCTGGTGGTGGGGCATTTCGCCCGGCGGCCCGCCGACGGGGGCGGACCGGGATATCGTCGCCGTCATGAGCAGCGACACCGAGACGAGCAGCGACACCGGGCGAACGGTGACGGTACGCACGTCCGACCGCGGCGCCGCCACCCGCGGGGCGCTCCTCGAGGCGGCCAAGGACGTCTTCATCACCAGCGGGTTCGCCGAGGCCGGGGTGACCGGGGTCGTGGCCAGGGCCGGAGCCAGTGTCGGCAGTCTCTACCACCACTTCTCGGGCAAGGCGGACCTCTACCTGACCCTCTTCGAGGAGTTCCAGGAGCGGCAGACCCAGCGGACCAGGCAGGCCGTCCAGGCGGCCAGGGCGGCGGGGGAGACCGAGCCCATGCCGCAGTTCCTCGCGGGTGCCCGCGCGTACCTGGACGGGTGCCTCGCCGAGCGCGACCTCGCGGCGCTGTTCCTGCGCGGGGACGGCCCGCCCGGGTTCGAGGTCATCATGCGCGACCGGCTGCGGCAGTGGGCGAGGCGGACGGCGGCCCTCTTCGAGCACGAGGACGCCCTGGTGGTCGTGGTCACCGGCGCCCTGGCGGCCGTCGTCCAGGAGGTCACGCTTTCGGAGGACCCCGAGGCGGCGCGGCGGATCAGCGCGGACGCCCTCGCGATCATCGGCGGGATCCGGCGCCCGTAGAAGCGCCCCGGCTCTCCCGGGGATCCGCTCTCGGGCGACGCGCCCACCGCGGTGTGGCAGCGCGGTGCGACAGCCCGGTGTGGCAGCGCGGCGTGATGGGGTGAGGGCCGGTGGGAGGGGCACTAGGCTCGCCTCACGTGGGACGTTTCACCCAGGGGGCCGCCGGCTACGGGTATGTGCTCGTTGTCTGCCTCGTCGGCCTGGCCCTTTTCGCGCTCGTCACGCCTCATGGCCGGGTCGCGGCGGCCCCGCCGGTCGACTACTCCGCCGACCGGGCCGGCGCGGCCGGAACGGCGCCGTACCCCGTGGTCGCCCCGCGCGAGGTCCCGCCCGGCTGGACGCCCGAAAGTTCGATCCTGACCCGGGACGGCGGCGCGGTCACCTGGCGGCTGGGTTTCGCGACCCGCGCGCGGACCCACGCTCTGGTGGCGCAGAGCGACGAGCGGCCGCCCGCCGGCTTCGCCGACCGCATGGCCAACACCGAGAGAGTGAGCGGCAGCCGGGTCATCGGCGGCGTCTCATGGGAGGAGCGAGTCCGGCCCGACAAGGACCAGCGGTCGCTGGTGCGCGTCCTCCCCGATCACGCGATCGTCGTGACGGGCACCGCGGACTGGGACGACCTGACCGCGCTCGCCGGCGCTCTCGTCGCCCAGCCCCCAATCCGGTAGCCCCAACAGGTCGCCACGGCCTCGTCGGCTCGGCCCCTGGCACGCCAAGTTTCGGCCTGTCAAGTTCTGGCCCGTCAAGCTCCGGCCCGGCGGCTTTCGGGGCTCGCCGGGCTCGGAATCGTCAGAAGGGAGCATCGTCGGAGCCGTTCGGCTGGGGCTCCTGACGCTGAGCCATGGCAGCCGCCAGTTTGGCGCGGGCCCCCTGCAGCCACTCCTCGCACACGGCGGCCAGTCGCTCGCCGCGCTCCCACAGCTCGATCGACTGCTCCAGCGTCAGCCCGCCTGTCTCCAGGCGGCGCACGACTTCGGTCAGCTCCTCGCGAGCCTGCTCGTACGACGGTGTCTGCTTCTCCTCCGGCACGGTCCCACCTTAGAGTCCGCGACCGACGTTCTCGCCCTTGTCGGCCAGGTACCGCAGGCTTCCCTCACGGAGAGTGAAGATAGGTTTGCGATAAGGGCATATATGTAGCTAATCAAACGTTTTCACAACTGCAGATCGGAACGGTCGGGAGGACGAACACAGGAGGGATCTTCATGTGCGGCATCACCGGTTGGGTGGACTATCAGCGCGACCTCCGGCAGGAGAGGGAAATCCTGCGGGCCATGACCGACACGATGGCGTGCCGCGGACCCGACGCCGAAGGCACGTGGGTCGCCCCGCACGTCGCGTTCGGCCATCGGCGTCTGGCCATCATTGACATCGAGGGCGGACGCCAGCCCATGACGGCGGAGGCCGGGGCCGGCGGGTCCGTCGTTCTCACTTACAGCGGCGAGGTCTACAACTTCCGGGAGCTGCGCGAGGAACTCGTCCAGCGTGGTCATCGTTTCCGCACCCAGAGCGACACCGAGGTCGTCGTTGAGGCCTACCTCGAGTGGGGCGAGGACTTCGTCACGCGCCTGAACGGCATGTACGCCTTCGGCATCTGGGACTCCCGGACCGAGGAACTGCTGCTCGTCCGCGACCGCATGGGGATCAAGCCCCTCTACTACTACCCGACCCCCGACGGCGTCCTGTTCGGCTCCGAACCCAAGGCGATCCTCGCCAACCCGCTGGCCGAGCGCGTGATCGACGCCGACGGCCTGCGCGAGATCCTCTCTTTCGTCAAGACGCCGGAGTGCGCCGTCTTCCGCGGCATGTACGAGGTGCGTCCCGGCCACGTTGTCCGCGTACGGCGCGAGGGCGTGAGCAAGCGGCGCTACTGGGGGCTGGAGGCGCGCGAGCACACCGACGACCTCCCCACCACCATCAGGACGGTCCGCGAGCTGCTCGATGACATCGTCACGCGCCAGCTCATCTCCGACGTGCCCCTGTGCACCTTGCTGTCCGGCGGGCTGGACTCCAGCTCCGTCACCGCGCTGGCCGCGAAGGCGCTGCGCGGGCAGGGGCGGGTCCGGTCGTTCTCGGTCGACTTCGCGGGTTACGAGGAGAACTTCCAGCCGGACGACATGCGTGACACGCCCGACGCGCCGTTCGTCCACGACCTCGTGCGGCACGTGGGCTCCGATCACACCGACATCGTCCTCGACTCGGCCGACCTGATGGACCCGGGCGTACGGGCCGCGGTGCTGCGGGCACGCGACCTGCCGCTCGGCATCGGCGACATGGACACCTCCCTCTACCTCCTCTTCAAGGCCATCCGCGGGCATTCCACGGTGGCCCTGTCCGGCGAGTCGGCCGACGAGGTGTTCGGCGGTTACCGCTGGTTCCACGACCCCGATGCCGTGCGAGCCGACACCTTCCCGTGGCTGGTGTTCAGCGGCGCGTTGAACCTCCGCACCCGCGGCGAGTTCCTGGAGGAGAACCTGCTGCGGAAGCTCGACCTGCCCGCCTACCGCGCCGACAGCTACCAGCGGGCGATCGCCGAGGTGCCCCGGCTGCCCGGGGAGACCGGTCTCGAACGGCGGATGCGGGAGATCAGCTACCTGCACCTCACCCGTTTCGTCCAGGTCCTCCTCGATCGCAAGGACCGGATGAGCATGGCGGTCGGCCTTGAGGTGCGGGTGCCGTTCTGCGACCACCGGCTGGTCGAGTACGTCTTCAACGCGCCCTGGGCCATGAAGACCTTCGACGGGCACGAGAAGAGCCTGTTGCGCGCCGCCGCCGCCGACGTCCTGCCCCGCTCGGTCATCGAGCGCCGCAAGGTGCCGTACCCCTCGACACAGGACCCCGCGTACGAGCGGGCCCTGCGGGCCGAGGTGACCGCCATGCTGGAGCGGACGGATCTCGCCGTCGCTCCGCTCGTGGACACCGCCAAGGTCCGCCAGGCGCTCGACGAGCCGGTGAACGGGGTCAGCCTGCAGGGCGCCCGCGCCTCACTCGAGGGGCTGCTGCAGCTCGAACGGTGGCTGGAGGACTACGGCGCCCGCCTCGCCCTCTGATCTCCGCCGATCCGGCACGCCTCCGGTCACGCTCGCTGTGATCCGCACGCCTCTGGTCACGCTCGCTGTGGTCCCGCTCTCCGCTGGTCCCGCTCTCCGCTGGTTTCGCGACCGGCCTGGTCACTCGTCCGGGAGGACGGTGACGCCGATCCGGTCGTCGCTGAAACGGATGGTCAGCTCGTCGCCCGGCTTCACGTCGGCGGCGAGCCTGACCACTTCTCCCGACGGACGCTGGGCGATGGCGTAGCCCCGCTCCAGCGTGGCGGCGGGGGAGAGCGCCACGAGCCGGGCGCGCAGGTGTTCCAGCGAGTCCGCGGACCGGTCGAGGGACGAGTCGAGACAGCGCCGTGACCGGTCGCGCAGCGCGTCGATCTGCTCCGCCCGCCGGTCGAGCTCCCGCACGGGATCGGCCAGCGACGGCCGGGACCGGACCGACTCCAGCCAGGACAACTCGCGCTCCACCCAGCCGCGCAGCACCCGCCGGCCCCGGTCTCTGAGCTGGCGCACCAGCGTCAACTGCTCGCCGACGTCCGGCACGACCTTCTTCGCCGCGTCCGTCGGCGTCGAGGCGCGTACGTCGGCGACCAGGTCGAGCAGAGGGGTGTCCTGCTCGTGGCCGATGGCGCTCACGACGGGCGTGCGGCAGGCGGCCACGGCACGCACCAGGGCCTCGTCCGAGAACGGGAGCAGGTCTTCCAGCGAGCCCCCGCCCCTTGCGACGATGATGACGTCGACCTCGCCGTCCGCGTCGAGCCGGCGCAGCGCCTCGGTCACCTCGCCCACCGCGTACGAACCCTGGACCGCCACCTGCTCGACCCGGAACCGCACGGCAGGCCAGCGGCGCCGGGCGTTCTCCAGCACATCGCGCTCCGCGGCCGAGTCGCGGCCGCAGATCAATCCCACAGTGCCCGGCAGGAACGGCAGCCGCCTCTTGCGGTCGACGTTGAACAGGCCCTCACCTGCGAGCACCTGCCGGAGCCGCTCGAGCCGGGCCAGCAACTCCCCGATCCCGACCGGCCTGATCTCCAGGGCGGTGAAGGCGAAGGAACCCTTGTTGACCCAGAAGTCGGGCTTGACGTGCATGACCACCCGCGCGCCGTCCACGGGCCGCGGCACGCTCGCCTCGTAGACCCCGCGGGCGCAGGTGATCCGGGCGGAGACGTTGGCCACCGGATCGCGCAGGGTCAGGAACACCGTGCCGCCCCGGGCGGTCAGCTCGGTGATCTGCCCCTCGACCCATACGGTGCCCAGCTTGCCGATCCACTGCGCGACCATCTGGAGCACCGACCGGATCGGCAGCGGCGCCTCAGGTGACGTCTTCGCGCTCACCATGCCCCCTTCGCCCTCGTCGCCCGGGACCGGAGACGCGGCCCGTCTTCCGTACCCAGTCGCAGGCTAGCCGCACCCACCGACACTCACCGATGGAAGCGGCGGAGGCGGCACGCTTTCGTCAGGATTCGCTCTGCAGCTTCGTCAGCCGGTTCTGGAAGAGACGGACGATCTCCGGGCGGTTCTGGTGCGACTTCTCGTAGTCGAGCAGGCCGCGCACCTGATCGATTGACTTGCCCCGCAGCCTGGCGCGGAGCGACGCCAGGGTGAGGTCGGCATACCCCGGCAGCGGCTCGGCCTGGCCGTTTCCGGCCGGGGCGCTGGGACTGACCGGACTGACCGGACTGACCGGACTGACCGGGGTGCTACGGGTGCTCGGAGCTGCGGCGGTGCTCGCAGCGGGCGCGGTCGCTGCGGCCTGCTCAGTCTCAGTCTCAGTCTCGGTCTCGGGCTCAGATGCCTGCTTGGTCTTGGCGGGGGTGGCCTGCGCGGGCTCGGGTGCCGCGGCGGCCTCCGCCGCCGGAGTCCCGGCAGGCTCGGCGGCCGGAGCCTTGGTGGGCTTGGTGGGCTTGGATGCGGTCGCGGTCGCGGTCGCTGCTGCCGGAGTTTCGGCCACCGGGGTTTCGATTGACGGGGCTTCGGCGGTGGTTTCAGCGGTCGTGCCGGCGGCCGGGACTTCCGCAGCAGGGCCTTCTGTGGTGTTGCTCTCTGTGGTGTTGCTCTCTGTGGTCGAGCCTTCCGCGGCGGGGGCTTCCGCGGGAGCGGTTCCGTCGGTGGGGGCTTCGGGGCTCTTCTCCGCCTTCTCCGCCTTCTCCGCGGCCGGGCGAGGCGCGAAGATGACGGGCTCACGGCGCGCGGGCCGGCTCTCGGCTGCCTGCTCGTCCTCTCCCATCGGGGGGCGCGTGACGGTTGTGGCGCCGGAGGGCGCCTCCTCCTGCTCTTCCGCTCCGGTCAGGCGCTTGATCACGCCACGCAGGCGGTCACCGAGCAACAGTGCCTGGCCGACTCCGGCGAGGGCCGCCTGGAACGCGGCGACGGGGAGGTCCTTGGCCTTGTCGCGTAGCCGATCGTGGTTACCCAGCACATCGCGTAGGGGTTTGGTCATGGCTCGAAGGACGGACATCGTGACTCCTGAGGAGGTGGTGTGCTCGAAGATCCGGTCATGCGGACCGGCGTCAAGGCGCAGCTGGCGTTCCACATAGCATAGGAACATGGATGTGCATACCCAGACGCCTCGGCGTGTCCTGGTAGCAAAGCCGCGCGGCTACTGCGCCGGAGTCGACCGGGCCGTGGAAACGGTCGAACGGGCGCTGGACCGCTACGGCGCGCCCATCTACGTGCGCAAGCAGATTGTGCACAACACCCATGTCGTGAAGCGCCTGGAGGAACGGGGCGCGATTTTCGTGGAGGAGACGGAGGAGGTCCCCGAGGGGGCCATCGTAGTCTTCTCCGCACACGGTGTGGCCCCCAGCGTTCACGAGGAGGCGGCCGGTCGTGGGCTCAAGACCATCGACGCCACCTGCCCGCTGGTAACCAAGGTTCACAACGAGGCCAAGCGATTCGCCGCGAAGGACTACGACATCCTCCTGATCGGCCACGAGGGTCATGAGGAGGTCGAGGGCACGGCGGGGGAGGCCCCGGCGCACATTCAGCTCGTGGACGGGCTCGACGGCGTCGACGGAGTGACGGTTCGCGACCCGGAGAGGGTTGTCTGGCTGTCCCAGACCACACTGTCGGTCGACGAGACCACCGAGACGGTCTCCCGCCTGCGTGACCGCTTCCCGAACCTGATCGATCCGCCGAGCGACGACATCTGCTACGCCACCTCCAACCGGCAGGCAGCCGTCAAGCAGATCGCGGCCGAGTCGGAACTGGTCATCGTGGTCGGCTCGGGTAACTCCTCCAACTCCAAGCGGCTCGTGGAAGTCGCAAAAGACTACGGCGCCGACGCGTCCTACCTGGTGGACGACGCCTCCTTCGTCCGGGACGAGTGGCTGGAGGACGTCACCACGGTCGGTGTGACGAGCGGCGCCTCCGTGCCCGAGGAACTGGTCCAGGGCGTGCTGGAGCGCCTGGCCGGGCTCGGCTTCACCGACGTGCACGAGGTCGAGACGGTTCCGGAGAGCATGCGCTTCGCGCTGCCCCACGAGCTCCGCCGCGACCTGCGCGCCGGCTAGGCCGCTGCTTCAGCGGGCCGTCTTGCCGGCCCGCCTCAGCTGTCGGCCTTGTAGCCCCCCTCGTGTCGGTCCTTCTTGTCGGCCCTGCTCCGGCGGGTCTGTTAGGGGTGTGTCTCAGCGGGCCGCGAAGTGAGCGTTCTTCGCGGCCCAGCGTCTGCACTGCCCGCGCCCGGTGTTGCGCCCGGTGTCGCGCCCTGCCTGCGGCCCTGTCTGCGCGCGGGCGGCCGTCCATCCTGGGTGTCTTGTTCCCGGCTCCTATCTCCGGGCTTCCCCCTATCCCAGGCTTCTATCGCCGGGCGCCTATCTCCGCGCCTTTCCCCGGTCCCCGGGTGGCTCGTCCGGTGTTTATCCCGGGCGTTGGCGGGTGCTGCGCTCGTAGCCGCGGCGGTTGGGGTGGTGGAGGAGGGTCCAGGTGTTGTTGGGGTTGCGGCGAACGGTGTAGCGGTCAGGGTGGGTGAACTTGTCGCGATTGTGGAAGGTGCAGGCTGGAGCGAGGAGGTCGAGGTTGGTGACGCCGTCGTCGATCCAGCCCTGGACGTGGTCGACTTCGGCCATGGTGGCGGGGATCGGGCAGCCCTGGCAGTAGCAGGTGGCGTACTGCGCGAGCAGTGCCTTCCGCTGAGCCGGGGTCGCCAGCCGCACCGAACGGCCCATGTCCAGGACCTGACCCTTGGCGTCCATCACCATCCGGGTCAACCGCGAGGTCCGCGCCAACCGGTGAACGTCGCTGACCGGCAGCAACTGCCCGGTCGCCACCAGCAACCCAGGCGCCAACCGGTCCGGAGCATGCCCACATGTCCGGCACGCGTCCATACGCACGCCGTCGCCCTCACCGTTGACGCCGTCCTGACGGTCTGCGTCGTGGGAGTCCGCAGCATGGCCGGAGCCCGCGGCATGGCCGAGCTCTGCGGCTTCGTCAGGATCGACCTCGTCGTCCAGACTGTCTTGCCCGGGACCGTCTTGCCCGGGACCGTCTCGGCCCGCGCCGGCCACGCCACCTGCCTCGCCGGCGCGCCCACCTGCCATGCCGGGCATGTCGCTTGCGTCTGGTGACGTGTCCGGACCGGGGCTCTGTGTGCCGGTGGGGGCGAGGATGTCGTCGGGCAGGGATTCGGCGCGGACCTGGACGATGAGTTCGGTGGAGACCTTCTCGCTCAGCAGTGCGGCGAAGGCGTCGGCCTGGCGGACGCGTAGCGGCCGGTCGTCGTCCTTGTCCTTCGGCCGGGCGTAGGAGGTCAGGAACGACCGCAGCCGAGCCGCCGCCTCCCGCGGTAGGCGGAACTCACCCTCCATCCCGCCGGTGCTGGAGGGGCGGACCAGCAGGAACCGGGACGCGTAATCGTCCTCGCACTCTTCGACGAGGGTGCCGGGGTCCAGGATTTCGCGGATGTAGCGGCCGGCTTTGGCGACCTCCGCACAGGAGGCGCTGTCGGACAACTGCACCAGGATCGGCTCGGCCTCCTCCGCATGCTTGTCGGTCAGCTTCGCCGTCACCGTCGTGATCGCATCCACCGCCCCGCCGGACAAGGACCCATCCGCATAACGGCCCTTCACCAGAGGAAGCCGGGGCACCTCACCGGAGATCCGCAACCACCGCGACGCCTGCGCACCCGTCATCCCCGGACCACGCCGCACCACCACCGGCACCCCCTGCACGCCAGGCGTTCCCGGCGCGCCCGGCGTTCCTGGCGTCTCTGCGCCGACCTCCACCGCACCTGCCAGCGGCCCAGGAACGCCCGGCACCCCAGCGCCGACCTCCGCCGCCTCTGGCGCAGCAGCGCCCTGTGCAGGCGCACCCGGTGCGGGAGTGCCCAGCGAAGACGCGGCCGGTGCGGGCGTGCTCAGATCAGGAATGCTCGATCTGGTTGAACGCAGCCACGAAACGGTCGAGGCATGCCCATACGCCTTCGCCTCACCGGTGACATGCACCTGATGCAACTGCGCCACGAACACCGAACTCAACAGATCTATCGCTTGAATCAGCTTCTCAACCGACGGCAAACACATCGCCACGCTGTCTTGCGGTTGCCGACGCGCCATCCGAGCGGCCAACTCCAGCACAATGTCCACATCGCCAGCCGTATCACCAGCCGTATCACCAGCCGTATCACCAGCCGTATCACCAGCCGTATCACCGGCCGCGTCACCACCCGTGTCACCGGCCGCAGCGCTGGCCGACTCACCGGTAGCGTCGCCGACAAAGCCGCCCACGCCACCGTCCGCGCAGCCCGCAGGGGCATCGGCACCGCCACCCGAAGCACCACTCAAAGCGCCGCCCGAAGGGTCAAGCTCCGGCACCGACGTGCTCACCGCCCGCTCCGCCCCGTCGCCCGGCTGGCCCGCCGGCCGCCCACGAGAGGAAAAGCGAGGATCCAGACACGTCCCCGCAAGCAGCGGCGGCACCCCACCCACCGGCACTCCACGAACCGCCGACACCCCGCCCAGGGGCGCTCCATCTGCCGGTACCCCATCCACCGGAACACGGCCAGCCGGTCCAGAAGAGGCGCCATCACACCCCGCGCGGGGGCGCGCGGACACCCGCGCGCCGCCGTCCGCATCCGTGGAGCCGGTAATGCCAGAGTCACGAACAGCCGACACCGGAACGCCTCCTCCCCACCACCAGTCCGATCCTGTGTTCGAAACACTACAGACCGCGACTGACAGAAAAGCGGGAGACCGCCAAGCGTTCCCCAGGAAGCTGGAGGCCCACATCCATCGGCCGCGACGAGGAGCCCAGTCGGCGACGTGCGTCAAAAATGCCACGCCGCCGGACGCGTTCGACCGGCTCAGTGAGATGGGGCTCAGTGAGATGGGGCTCAGTGAGACGGCCTGCGCCCGTAACCGGCGTGCTGCCAAGAGGACGCCAAGAGCAATAGGACGCAAAGGGGAGGCGCGCCGCCGTAGCTGCTGGGATCTGCCGATGCGGCCCGGCAAGCCCCCGCCGATGCAGCCGGCCGGGACACGGCCTCAGTCGTCGGCGGGCTTGCCGTACACGCGGGGCTCGAAGTAGCCCTCCGGCTCAGGATCGAACCCGCCGCGCCGCCGCCGGCCGCGCGGCGTGGCCTTCGCGCCTGGTGCGGGGCCTGGTGCGGGGCCTGGTGCGGGGCCTGGTGCGGCGCCTGGCACGGGGCCCGGTACGGCACCGGGTGAGGCATCTGGCGCGGCACTGGTTGAGGGAACTGGTACGGCGCCAGACGTGGCCATCGGTGGGGTTCCGGGCGTGGCGAGGGCGGGTCCACCCGGGCCGGCGCGTAGCGCGCGGACGTTGTCCGGCAGCCCACGGAACCATGCGATCGCGAGTGTCGCCGCCGACCCTGCGAACAGCAGCGGCGCCCCGCCCGAAAGCGTGGTGAACAACCCGAGCCCCAGCGTCTGGAGCGGCGAGCCGGATCCGAGCGACCGGACCAACTCCGCCAGCAGCGTCGCGCCGAAGAAGACCAGCGGCGGGGTCACCACGAGCGGCAGGAGGTCGCGGGGGTTGACAAGCATCACCGCGGCCAGGCACCCGGCGGCGAAGGCCAGGCCGGGCAGGTGGATGAGCTGACCCAGCAGCGCGACGGCGAAGAGCAGGACGATCGCTCCTCGGGCGGTCAGCCTGATACGTGCTCGATCGGCGCCTGTCATCGAGCCCCCTTACGACAAGTCTCGCGTCAATTTACCGTTCTGACGATGGGAGGGAGGGGGGCTTACCTGCTCTTCACCTTCGAGTTCGGGCATGGAGAGCAGCCGAGGGACCTCCTCGACGGCGTCCGGCTTGTCAAGCGGTCCGTCGACCAGACCGAGGTCGTTCATCCGGCGCGCGCTGACCAGGACCCTGCTCTCGAGCGATCCGATCGTCTGGTTGTACGCTCCGACCGCCCTGGTCAGGGCCTTGCCGAGGCCGTCCAGGTGGCGGCCGAGGCCGCCCAGCCGGTCGTACAGTTCCTTGCCGAGTTCGAACACCGCCTTGGCGTTCTCACCGAGGGCGGCCTGCTGCCAGGCGTACTGCGCGGTGCGCAGCATCGTGATCAGGGTGGTGGGGGTGGCGATGTGCACCCGCCGCCGCATCGCGTACTCCAGCAGCCCCGGATCGCGCTCAAGCGCCGGGGCGAGGAAGGCCTCGCCGGGGATGAAGAGCACCACGAACTCCGGCGCCGAGCTGAACGCCTGCCAGTAGGTCTTCGCCGCTAACCGGTCGACGTGCTCACGCAGATGGCGGGAGTGCGCGTCGAGCCGGGCGGACGCGAAATCGGGGTCGTCGGCCTCGGCCGCGTCGAGGTAGGCGGCCAGCGACACCTTCGAGTCGACGACGATGCTCTTGCCGCCGCTGAGCCGGACGATCATGTCGGGGCGGATCACACCGGCCGGGCCGCGGGCTGTGACCTGCTCGTCGAAGTCGCAGTGGTGTGCCATGCCGGCGATCTCGGCTACACGGCGCAGCTGCAACTCGCCCCAGCGTCCCCGGGCTTCGGGTCGCTGCAGCGCCCGGACCAGGGCCGTCGTCTGCGCCCTCAGCTGTTCCGAGCTCTGCCGGACGAACTCCATCTGCGTGTTCAGCTCGGCCCGGGCGGCCCGGGCGGCGGACTCGCTCTCCCTCAGGCGGCTCTCGATCTCGGCGAGCGTCTCTCTGAGGGGGACGACCAGGTTCTCCACGGCCTGCCTGCGCTGGTCGAGGTCGCCGGCGGCCTCTGCCCTCGTGGTGTTGAGCCGGTTCTCGGCCAGTTCGAGGAAACGCAGGTTGTTGACGTCCAGGGCATGCGCGGAGATCGCCTGGAAGCGCTCGGACAGCTGGTTCTCGACGTAGGCGACCTTGTCCTCGGCGGCGCGCGCCCGCGCCTCGGCCTCGGCGAGCCTGACCTCGAGCCCGACCGTCGCCTGTGCGCTCTCGCCCGCAGCCCGTGCCCGGGCAAGGGCGAAACCGACGACGACGCCGACCGCGAGACCCACGGCGAACCACAGGGCGAGAGCGACGACATCCACGTCCGGATCATTTCAGGCATTCCCCTCCTGGAGGGGGAGGCGCGCGCACCACCGTTCCCAAGGCCGCCCCCCATGGCGCCCCAGGCCGGCCCGTGCGGCGCCGTGTCGCATCGTGCGGATTGGCGGCCGGTTCGCGGCCTTTCGATGTCCGGCCCACCCCCGCAGGCCCGTAAACTCCACGTACGTGAGCCTGAGCATCGGCATCGTGGGTCTGCCCAACGTCGGCAAGTCCACGCTTTTCAACGCCCTGACCAAGAGCGGCAACGCGCTCGCCGCGAATTATCCGTTCGCCACGATCGAGCCGAACGTGGGCATCGTCGGCGTTCCGGACGCCCGGCTGGCCAGGCTCGCCGAGATCTACGGCTCGGCGCGGATCCTGCCGGCGAAGGTCGAGTTCGTCGACATCGCCGGTCTGGTGAAGGGCGCGTCCGAGGGGCAGGGACGGGGCAACCAGTTCCTCGCCAACATCCGTGAGACCGACGCCATCTGCCAGGTCATCCGCGTCTTCACCGACCCCGACGTCACGCACGTCGACGGCGACGTCGTCCCGGAGCGCGACATCGAGACGATCAACACCGAGCTGATCCTGGCCGACCTGCAGACGATCGAGAAGGCGCTGCCCCGCCTGCAGAAGGAGGCCAGGAACAACAAGGACCGCAAGGTCCTCCTGGAGGCCGCCGAGGCCGCCGCCAAGCTCCTCGACACCGGTACGACGCTGTACGCGGGGGCCAAGGGGGCCGGGATCGACCTCGCCGACCTGCGTGAGCTCCACCTCCTCACGGCCAAGCCGTTCCTGTACGTCTTCAATCTCGACGCGGACGAACTGGTCGACGACGATCTGCGTGCCCGGTTGTCCGCGCTGGTGGCCCCGGCGGAGGCCGTGTTCCTCGACGCGAAGATCGAGTCGGAGCTGGTGGAGCTGCCCGACGACGAGGCGCTGGAGCTGTTGCAGTCGGTCGGGCAGCAGGAGTCCGGCCTGGCGCAACTGGCCCGGGTCGGGTTCGAGACGCTGGGGCTCCAGACGTACCTGACGGCCGGGCCGAAGGAGACCCGCGCCTGGACCATCCGCAAGGGGGCCACCGCGCCCGAGGCCGCCGGGGTGATCCACACCGACTTCCAGCGCGGATTCATCAAGGCCGAGGTCGTCTCCTTCGACGATCTCATGGACGCCGGATCCGTGGCCGCGGCCCGGTCGGCGGGCAAGGCGAGGATCGAGGGCAAGGACTACGTCATGCGCGACGGCGACGTGGTCGAGTTCCGGTTCAACGTGTAGCCGGACCGCGAGCGGCTCGTGCCGGGCGGGGGCCCGGGCCGATCGTGCGGCGGCCAGGGCGGGCCTGTGTGCCCGCCTCGCCCCCGCTCTCGCTCCGTCGCGGGCGGCGGGGCAACCCGAGACCCGCATCAAGGCCAAGCGGTGAGAAACCCGCGCCGACCTCCTCCAGGTCCCGGCCGGGATTGGTTCAGTTCCTCGCCGATTCGCGGGAATGCTTACATCAAGCGCCCTAGACGCCTTCGAAGAGCACCAACCAGGATCGAAATATGGCCGTCCCGGTGTGATGCGGGTGAATCGACCGCGCGGAACGGCGAAATTCTCATTTCTTTCGCCGTTATTCGGCTGTTCCACTCTCTGCCAATTCGGGATATCGCGGCCTGAAACCTACCTGGCCTGATCGGCCACAGGAGGGATCATGCACGACAAATCCAGGCGCCTGGCCCTCGCGGCCCTCTTCTCGGCGACCCTGACGGCGGGCGGTGTCGCGCTCACGAGCGGCGCGGCCTTCGCTCAGGTCCAGCCAGGCGTACCGGGCGTGTCCGAGACCGTCTACACCGAGGCGGGGCTCCCGACCACGGGGATCCCGACTATGACCACGGTCGGAATGCCCATGACCGGCATGCCCATGACCACGGTCATGATGCCGCAGATGGGCACGCCGGCCTTCGTGCCCCAGGTCATCACTCCCAGCATGGGCATCACCCAGGTCGTCACGCCCACGATGACGGTCCCGCGGGTCATCACCCCGGGCACCGTGGTGACCGGCCTTCCCACCGGCCTCCCGACCACGTCGCAGGTCGTCGTGTCGACCCTCGCGCCGCAGGCGATGCCGCAGCTGTCGGAGCGCGCCATGCGGGAGCAGACCGCCCAGCTCGCCCTCGCCCAGCGCTACCAGAAGGAGGAGTTCCGGGCGCAGCAGCGGTTCGCGCAGGAGGAGTTCAACCGCCAGCAGCGGCTCGCGAACGAGCAGCTGAGCCTCAGCCAGGCCCAGTCCCGCCGGAGCATCGCGACGGAGGAGCGGCGGGCCGGGCGCGCACCCGGTTCGGTCGTCAGCGAGGAGAGGATCGTGACGTACCGCACCTCGCCCAGGCTGCGCAGCGAGGAGATCGCCTACCCGCGCGAGCGGGTCACGTACCGGACCGAGCGGATCGTTCCGCGTGAGCGGGTCACGTACCGGACCGAGCGGATCGTTCCGAGTAGTGAGCGGATCATCCCTCGGGGTGAGCGGATGGGCTACCCGCGTGAGCGGGTCACGTACCGGACCGAGCGGATCGTTCCGAGTAGTGAGCGGATCATTCCTCGGGGTGAGCGGATGAGCTACCCGCGTGAGCGGGTCACCTACCGCACCGAGCGGATCGTTCCGAGAGTCCAGGAGCGGGTGCGCTCGATCCACACCCGGACGTACCAGGGCTGACGGCGCCGCGCCGTACGGCCCCGTGTCCCCGTGGGGGGCGCGGGGCCGTCGCGCGCCCGTCGTGCCCGTGGTGCGCGTCGCGGGCACGTTCCGCGAGGGCAAGTCCGATACCTCTGTGAGCTGCGGAGACAGCAATACCTGGCGGTTAGGTAATCGATGTCGTCGCTGACCAGGCGTAACGTGCTTTTCCGCCGAGTGGATGGAGGAGGGCGTTCCAAGCGGGGATCCAGACACGGTTTGCTCGGTCACGGCGATGCTTGCACCATGGGCGTGGCTTACCTGGAAGAATTGGCGTGACCGCTAGGGTGAATACTTCAATGCGGCTAACCGGATCGAGAGTAAGACGAAACCGCGCCAGCCGGGGGGATCGGCGCGAGCGGAGGCGTGATGGCTCGCAGGTCAACCGTCCAGCAGGATCCGCGGATCGCTGGCGACCCAGAGTCATACCCTCCGGAGGACTCTGATCGGGTGGGCGCCGCAGGGCGTATGGCGCCGCGGAAGGGCGCGTGGGGCGGCGGCGGTGGGCGCTGGCTCGTCTGGACCGGCAGGATCATTCTTTGGGCACTGATCATCGTGATCCTGGTCAACGGCATCCGGGCGCCGCTCGAACGGCTGGGACAGGGCGACGAGGGCGCGCGGACCCCGGCGGAGCCGACCGGCACGGCCTTCCCTGTGACGCAGGCCGCCGCTTTCGCCAGTCAGTTCGCCGCGGTCTACCTCAACTACGACGCCTCGAACCCACAGCAGCGGGCGGAGCGTCTCAAGGCATTCCGCCCGGAGGGTCTCGACGAGCAGTTCGGCTGGAACGGGTACGGCCGGATGTCCGCGGGCGCCTTCCAGTTCTCCGGCATCACCGTCATCGACGAGCATCAGGCGCGCGTGGTCGTGAGCTACCAGTCCGGGGGCACCCGCGGGCTGCTCTCCGTCCCCGTCTACTACAACGCCGGCACGTTCGTGGTCGCGGCGCAGCCGGCCCTGCTGCCCGCCCCCGGGCCGGCCGGCCTGCCGCAGCTCCCCGACCCCGACCGCGACTCGGCCGCCGAGGCGGAGCTGCGTCCGCAGCTGGAGGGCTTCTTCAAGGCGTACGCCGCGGGCAACCAGGTGGACCTGCAGCGGTACGTCGCCAACGGGGTCACCGTCGCCGGGTTCAGCGGCCAGTTCACCCTCGCGGAGCTCAAGGACGTGGTCGTGCCGCCCGGCGATCCGGACAGCAGGCAGGTCACCGCCGTGGTGGTGTGGGCCGTGTCGTCGGGCGCCGAGGCCGCCGTGGCCACCCCGTCACCCGATCCGGGCGCGCAGCCCGCCGGGCTGGAGCAGGCGTACCAGCTCACCGTGGAGAAGCAGGGCGGCAAATGGTTCGTCAAAGATGTTCAGGGTGCGAATCGGTCCGTGGGGTAGCGCATGCCCGATCATGACATCGCTGATCCATACCCCCGGGAGGGCGAGAGTTGATTCTGCAGAGCATCGTGAGCCACACACTTGATCTGGCCACGCCGTCGTCGCCGACGCCGACCACGGGCATCAACACCGAAGGTCTGGCCGAGTTCCTCCGCCGGTTCTTCGCCCCCTTGTTCCTCGCCGTGGTGTCCGTCGTGGCGATCTTCTTTCTCTTCACTCGCGAGATCACCAGGTTCGTGCAGTTCATCATCCTGGCCATCGCGATCGGTGTGATCTTTTACGTTCCCAACATCATCGAGGTGACGGCGAAGGCGATCGCGGGCGCGCTCGGTATCAAGTGACGGGCGGAGAGGAGGTTCGGGGTGGATCTGCCCACATATACCGCCATATGGCGAATTGAGAAACGGCTGTACAAGCTGTACGACCTACGGCTGCCGATGCCGCTTCCGGTCGTCTGGATCGGCGTGTTCGTGGGCGTCCTCGTCCCGTGGTGCTTCCTCCTCTATCTGATCGGCCTGCCGCTTGAGGCGCCCTGGCATGTCGTCTATCTGGTGCCGCCCGGGGTCCTCACCTGGCTGTCGACGCGTCCCGTCATCGAGAACAAGCGGCTCACCGAGCTCCTGCAGTCGCAGCTGCGGTACATGACCGAGCCGCGCACCTGGTGCCGCATGTCGCCGGCGAACGAGCCCGACGAGATCACCTTCACCGCTCGGGTCTGGCGGGCCGCCCCCGCCGCCCCGAGGGAGGCCGCGCGGTCCGCGCGCAAGGCGAGAGGCGCGGCACCCATGCGGGCGAGGGCGGCGGTGCGGTCGCAGTCGGCTACGCGGTCAGCGTCGGGTGCGCGGTCGGAGGCGCCCGTGCAGTCCGAGTCGGCGGTGCGGTCGGAGTCGGCCACGCGATCTGAGTCGGCCACGCGGTCCGGAGCGGGCGGACGGCCCGCGCGCGTCGCCCGTGGCGTGGGACGGCCGAAGCCGGAACGCCTGTTGCCCGCACGCCTGCCGGCACCGCTCCAGGCCGAGCCCCCGGCGTCCGCGGCTTCGCCGGGGGTCGTCCGGCCCGCGGTCGCCGCCGCCGCGGCCGCGGCGGCCCCCGTCGCCGACGCCCCGGTCGCCGTCGGCCGAACTCCCGCGGCCCCCCAGGCCACGGGCGAGCACGTCGTCTACGTGCCGGTGCCGTCGCCGCCCCCCGCAGCGTCCCCTGCGGCGGAGCCGGGCGCGCCCGAGGAGGCCCGGCCGACCACGGAGCATCGGGACGCCTCCCCGCAGTTCCGCACCGACCCCGCCCATCCCACTAGGCCCTTGAATCCCACTGGCCCTGCTGAATCCGGGCCCACGGGCCTCGTCGACTCCGGTCCGGCCGAGCCCGGCGACACGGGCTCCACTGACTCGGGCTCCACGGGCTCCACGGGCTCCCGTTCCGCCGAGTCCGAGTCCGAGTCCGTGGATACGGGCGCCGTACAGGCCCCGCCCATCGGTCCCGAGGCACTGCGCCGCCTCCGCCGACTCGCGGCGTCGGCCGAGCCCCGGCCGGTCAGGGCAGAAGAGCCCCGGCCGCCCACGCCCGTGGTGGAGCCCGTCGCGAGGTCCGTCGAGGAGCCTGGCGAGGAGTCCGCCCAGGAGGTCGCGGCGTCCGCCGGTGCCGGTGCGGGCGACAGCGTGGATGCGCGCGGTGAAGCGCGTGGTGACGCATTCGCGCTCGGTGAGGCGCTCCTCGCGGAGCGCCGGGAAGAGCCGGTGGAAGAGCCCCTCCAGGAGCGCCAAGGACTGGAGCGCCAGGGAGACGACGCGGAGCGTTGGCGGCAGGCCGCCCACGAGCAGCACAAGAAGGGGCAGCCGCCCCGGCTCACCGGCCTGCGCGGCCCCGGCGCGTCCGGCCAGGGCACAGTGCAGGGATCCACGTCCGGCACTGCGCCCGGCACTGCGCCCAGCTCGGCGCCCGGCTCAGCGCAGGGGGCGGGCCAGGGATCCGGGCAGAACGTGTCGATTCGCGCGGTGCCGTCCGGCCCGGCGCTGAGGGCTCCCCGGGGCCCGGCGGCGCCTCCGGCCGCGGCCGCACGGCCCGGCGGGGAGGAGCCCCCCCGGTTGCGCCGGGTGGAGGCCGTGGTGGGGCGCGACCCCTCCGGCGGCTGGCGGCGCCTCGCTCAGGTGGTCGTGGGCGGCAGCCGTACCGACGGAATGGAGATCGACGAGGCGCGGACCCGCACGCCGCTCACCACGAGCAGGCGGATCATGGTGCTGGGCTGCACCGGCGGGGCCGGGCAGACGACGACGGCGCTCATGCTGGGCCACACGCTGGCCCGCTACCGCGACGACCGGGTGCTGGCGGTCGACGCGAGCACCGGTGACAGCACGCTGACCACGCGGATCGCGGCCGACTCGCCGGAGACCCTCGCCTCGCTGCTGGAGGACTCGGAGACGGTCACCGGCTACCTGGGCATGCGGGCGTACACCACGCGGTGTGAGTCGGGCCTGGAGGTGGTCGGCGCGGACGGCGACGACCAGACGGCGCTGCGCCTCGCCGACCGGGCGTTCCTGCCCGACTGGCGCAGGACGCTGGCCGCCCTCGACCGGCACTACCGGCTGACCGTGATCGACCCCGCGGCCGCGCTGGCGGCCCGGCTCCTGCCGTACGCCGACCAGCTGGTGCTGGTGGCCCCGGCCAGCGAGGACGCGCCCGACGCCGTCGCCATGACGTACGAGTGGCTCGACGGGCACGGCTGCTCCGACCTGCGGCGGCGGGCCGTCATGGTGATCAACGGGGTGAGCCGTCGCAGCCTGCCGGACGTGGAACAGGCCGAGGCGGTCGCGAGCGGCCGGTGCCGCGCGATCGTCCGCGTGCCCTGGGAGGACGAGCTGGCACCGGGGCGCCCGGGACCGGTCGACGTCACCCATCTGCGGGCCGGAGGCCGCCGGGCGTATGTCGCCATGGCGGGTGTGATCGTCAGTGGCCTGGCCGCGCTCCAGGCGAAGCAGGAGGTGGCCAGATGAGCAGGGCGCGCAGTCGCCTGGCGGTGCGGTACTTCGACGATCGCATCCTCCTCGCCGACTCGGCGGCGTGGGCCTACTTCCGGCTGCCGACCGTCAGTTACGAGTTCCTCACCCCGGAGGAGCGCGAGGCGCTCGCCACCAACATCACGATCGCGCTCGCCGCGATCCGGATGCCCGACGCCGAGGTCCACCTGCGCGTCGCGCATCGGGCGTACCCGGCCGCGGAGTGGGCGATGGCGCTGAACGCGACCTCCGACGAGGGGCCGGGCTGGCGGGAGTATCTGGAGGAGATGTACCGGCACGTCTGGGCGAAGGACTTCTGGAGCAAGGAGGTCTACCTCGGTGTGCGGCTCGGGCCGAGGGGGGCCCAGCTCGGCACCGGCGTGTTCGCCCAGCTGTTCGGGTTCTACCAGCGTGGGGAGAAGGCGCTCGGCCTGGAGGACGACCACGTGCCCGAGCGGGAGATCGCCCGGTGGACCGAGGCGGCCGAACGGCTCGGGCGGGCGCTGGCGTCGAGCGCCCTCTACGCCCGCCACGCCACCTCCACCGAGATCGCCTGGCTGTTCCAGCACGCCGCGGCCGGGGCGCTCGGGGAGCCTCCGGCGTCCGCCACCCCGCGGCGTAAGTGGGGCCGGGGTGAGATCGAGGCGCTGGTCGAGGGGCAGATCCACAACGGCAGGTCGCTGCTGCGGATCGAGCAGCCGTCGGGAGACTCGTACACGGCCCATCTGTCGTTCGCCCGCTTCCCCGATCTGATGCCGTTCCCGGACGGCGAGCCGTGGCTGCACTTCTCCGACCAGCTTCCGTTCCCGGTGGAGGTCTCCAGCCGGATGCGGCTGATCTCGCCGGTGCGGGCGAGCAAGGACGTGGCCCGCAAGCTGGCGCACGCCCGCGACATGGACATCCACATCCGCGAGGCGGGCGCGGAGGCGCCGCTCGCGCTGGCCGAGCAGATCGACGCGGCCCGGATGCTCGAACACGGCATCACCAAGGAACGGCTCCCCTTCGTGTACGGCTGGCATCGGCTGAGCGTGAGCGCGCCGACCGAGGAGATCTGCGTCCAGCGGGTCGAGGCGGTGGTGGAGCACTACCGCGACCTCGGCATCGACGTCGTTAACTCCACCGGCGACCAGTTCTCGCTGTTCTGCGAGGCGCTTCCGGGCGAGCGGGTCCGGGTGGACGCGTACGCCCAGCGGCAGCCGCTCCGCACGATCGCGGGGGGCATGGCGACGGCGACAGTGGAGCTCGGCGACCGGGTCGACGAGTCGAACGCCGGCTGGATCGGCCCGTACGTCGGGGAGACGCTGGGGCGGGCGCGCAGCATCGTGCACTTCGATCCGCTGGTGGCCGCGACCCGCAACCGGCCCACCGCCATCGCGATCACCGGTGAGCCCGGCGGCGGCAAGACCACCCTGGCGCTGCTGCTGATCTACCAGATGGCCCTGCGCGGGGTGACGATCGCTGTTATCGACCCGAAGGGGGACGCCGAGTCGCTGGTGCGGCTGCTGGAGCGGCGCGGCCGGAGGGCGCGGGTCATCCCGCTCGGGTCGGCCGCGCCCGGCCTGCTCGACCCCTTCTCGTTCGGCGACGACATCGCGGCGAAGAAGACCATGGCGACCGAGACGCTGCGGCTGCTGCTGCCGCGGATGTCGGAGGAGCGCGAGTCCGCCATGATCCAGGCGGTGGCCGCGGTGTCGAACGAGCCCGATCCGTCGCTCGGGAAGGTCGTCGACCATCTGGAGCAGTCGCCCGACGCGGCGTCGAAAAACCTCGGGGCCGTGCTGCGGTCGATGTCGGAGATGCACCTGGCGCGGCTCTGCTTCGATCCCTCCGGCGGCGAGCAGATCGACTCGGCGGGCTGGACCACGGTCTTCACGCTGGGCGGGCTCACCCTGCCGGACGTGATGACCGCCAGGGACGACTACTCGTACGAGCAGCGGCTGTCGGTGGCGCTGCTCTATCTGGTCTCGCAGTTCGCCCGCCGGTTGATGAACGAGCTCGACCGGCGCACCCCCAAGGCGATCTTCCTGGACGAGGCGTGGGCGATCACGTCGACCCCGGAGGGGGCCAAGCTCGTGCCCGAGGTGTCCCGGATGGGCCGGTCGCGCAACACGGCGCTCGTGCTGGTCTCCCAGAACGCCGGCGACCTGCTGAACGAGCAGGTGACCAACTGTCTGTCGTCGGTCTTCGCGTTCCGCTCCACCGAGCGGGTCGAGGTGGAGCACGTCATGGAACTGCTCGGCGTGGATCCGTCCGAGGAACACAAGGCCGTGCTGCGCTCCCTGGGCAACGGGGAGTGCGTGTTCCGGGATCTGGACGGCCGTGCGGGCCGTATCGGGGTGGACCTGATTTCGGAGGAGCTGCTGCGTTGGCTCGACACGAATCCGACCCACGACAAGCCGGGCGAGAACGTGCATGATCTTCTTGATGGGGGCTCCACTCGGTCGGGGGTCGCGCAGGAGGTGCGGTCGTGAGCGTGCGCAGGAGCGTTCCCGCCGGAAGTGAGATCCGGAGGAGGCCTGGGAGGGTGTGGCGCAGGGTCGCCCTGCTGCTCGTGGCGTTCGCGGCGTTCGCGACGCTGCCCCTGGTCTTCCCGTCCGGGTCCGCCAACGCGGTGGGGCCATGCGATCTGTCGTCCGATCTCGCCCCCGAGGTGGTGGGCGGCGGGGTCGACGGCCTGGTCCAGCCGCCGCCCGCGGACGGCGCGACGGCCGTGGCCGCCCCCGGCAACGGCGCGGCGGCGCCGCGCACGGAGCCGCTCACCAACTACGACCGCTATGGCATGGCGGGCCAGTTCTGGCACACGTACGACCTGGGCTGCTCGGACGTCACGGCGGTGCTCGGGAACGCGTGGGCCAACACGGTCTTCTCCTGGGCCAAGGCGGTCGACCGGCTCACGATCAGCACGTACCAGGCGGCGGCCACCGAGGGGCCGATCCAGCCGATCAAGGACGTGGCCGACGACGTCGTGACCAACCTGGCCAACGCGATGTACTGGCCCTACCTGCGGCCGATCGTCATCCTGGGCGCGATCTGGCTGGCCTGGTTCGGGTTGATCCGCAAGCGGGCCACGACCACGACCGAGGGCATCATCTGGATGGTGCTGGCGGTCACCGTGGCCACCTGGTTCTTCAGCCGTCCCGGCGACTTCACCGGGCTGGGCAAGCTGGTCACCGACAAGACGGGCGAGGTCGTCAACTCCGCGTTCTCCGGCCTGCCCGGCGCCGGCGGCGCCTCGTGCCTGCCTCTCAAGGACGACGCGAGCCCCAAGGTCAAGGCGGGCGGATACGGCAGGACCGGCATCCCGGGAGTCGACCAGAACGCCGACGCCCTGTGGTCGACCCTCGTCTGCAAGCCGTGGCTGATGGGGGAGTTCGCCACGGCCGACCCGAACGCCCCGGTCGTCCGCGACTTCGGGGCCAAGCTGCTCGGGCTCCAGGCCATCGACGTGACCGAGCAGGCCGCCGGGCAGGTGCCGAACGGGAACAGTCACCAGACGCAGTTCGAGGACCAGATCGTCAAGCCGCTGCAGAACACCTCGATCTTCTATCTCCTCCAGGGCAAGGACTGGACCAGCCGTCTCGGCATCGCGATCGGCGCGTTCATCGCCGCCATGGTGGCCGGCTTATTGATCTTCCTGGTCGCCGTGTCGCTGCTCGTGCTCAAGGTCGGTTTCCTGCTGCTGCTGATGCTGGGCCCGGTCTTCCTGCTGATCGGCGTGCATCCCGGCTCCGGCCGCATCATCGCCCTGCGCTGGGTGGAGATGCTGGTCGGCACCCTGCTCCGCCAGGCCGTGCTCGCCCTCGTGCTCGGCATCCTGGTGTATGGCTACGCCCTGATCATCTCGACGGCCCTGCCGTGGGGCATGCAGATCCTGTTCATGGCCCTGCTCACGATCGCCGTCTTCTTCTACCGGCGGCCGTTCCAGCACCTGTTCGCCTCGATGGACGGTCACACGCTCGCCACCCGGATGCTGGGTGAGGCCGCCACCGCGCCCACACTCTCGCGCGCGGCCAACGCGCTGCCGCCGGTCGCGGCGGCGAGGGCCGCCCGTTGGGGGCTGCGCAAGGCGGAACCCGTCCTCGGCGCGGCCGCCCTCGCGGCCTCCGGAGGCGCGGCCGCCGCGGCGGCCTCGACCGTCGCCCAGGGCCGGGTCAGGGGGGAGGAAGGCTCGCCGGCCGCCGCGGGGGCGGCGGGAGCCCGCGGCGGTGCCCAGCCGGTGCCGCTGGAGACCGACGGACAGTCGGCCGGTCGCCGCAA
This sequence comes from Microbispora oryzae, assembly GCF_017896165.1. Lineage (GTDB taxonomy): Bacteria > Actinomycetota > Actinomycetes > Streptosporangiales > Streptosporangiaceae > Microbispora > Microbispora oryzae. The sequence goes on along the minus strand of NZ_JAFCNB010000017.1, from coordinate 24,918 downwards.
GGCCGGGGTGGCCGCCCCGCGTCCCGGGTCGGCGCCCCCGTTGAAGCTCTCCGGGGTGCGGCCGGTGCCCGCTCCCCGTCCGGCTGCCGGTGCCCGCGTTCCCGCCGCGCCCGCCGGTGCCGTGCGCGCCTCCGGCGCCACGCCCGCCGTGCCGTCCGGGCCCGCTCCGCGCGTCGGTGCCGGCGCCCCGGCCGCGCAGGCCGCTCCCGCTGTCCGGTCCGGCCCGGCCGCGGCCCCGCCGCAGCCGCGCCCGTCCTCCGGCGGGGCCGCCCCGGCGCCCGGCGGTGGCTGGTTCAGCGGTCGTTCCGGCGGCTGGGCCTCCCGGCCGTCCTCGTCCGGGTCGGGCGGCGGCTTCTTCGGCGGCGGCTCGCGCCGGTCCGGGGGCTCGTCAGGCGGTTCGTCAGGGGGCTCGTCCGGCGGGTTCTTCGGCTCGCGCGGCTCAGCGGGTTCCTCGGGCTCGTCCGGTTCCTCCGGCGGCGGTCTGTTCGGCGGCGGCTCCCGCTCCTCCGGCGGCTCGTCAGGCGGCTCCTCACGGGGCTCGTCCGGCGGCTCGTCGCGGCGGCAGGAGGGCTCCGGCCGGTCCCGGCCGGCTCCGGCGCGGGACGGCGGCTCGTCCAGCCGGCCGCGATCTGAGGCTCCTCCGCTGTGGCTGCCCAGCCGCGGGGACGGCGGACGCGGCGGCGGCTCCGGCGCGCCCTTCTGGGCCCGGCCGTCCGACCGCGACGGCGACTGATCGGTTCTGAGTTCCCCGGAGTTTCTGGAGTGACGGCGGGATGACCACATCATGAGCGGCGGCAGTGGAGACCGGGGGAAGGCACTCGCCTTCGCGGGCGCCGTCGTGGTGCTCGCCGTCGTGGGCCTGTATCTCACCATGAGCCCGTCCAGCGGCGACGACCAGGCGGGGCAGCCGGCCGAGACGTCGTCGCCCGCGGCGGCGCAGGCGGCCGCCCCGGTGCCGAGCCAGGTGGCCACCACCCCGGCGACGTTCGACGTCTACGCGTACCTCCCGCTGTCACGGGAGGAGCTCGGCGCGGCGGCCGATCTGGCCCGCCGGTTCACCGCGTCGTACGGGACCTTCCAGTACGGCGAGGATCCCGCGGCGGTCGCGAACCGGCTGAAGGGGTTCGCGACCGACGAGTTCGGCGCGCAGCTCACCCGAGCGATGACGGACCCGGCCACGGTCAACCAGAACCGCACCGACCAGGTGGTCTCGCGTGCCACGGCGAAGGTGGCGACGATCCGCGACGTCAGCGCCAGTCAGGTGATCTTCGTCGTCGACTCGGTCAGGCACGTCACCAGCCGGAACGGCGAGCAGGACAAGAACGAGCAGTACGCCGTGACCGTGATCAAGATGGGCTCCGACTGGCGGGTCTACGACCTGCAACTCGCCGCCGACGGGCAGGACGGGGACACCGAGCCGTGACCGCACCGCCGCGCGGGGCCGCCGCGGGCGGCCGATCCTGGCGGGGCCTGGCCATCGCCCTCGCCGTCCTCGTGCCGATGACGTTGCTCGGTTCGATCATCCTGATGAGCCCGCCGCCGTCGCTCCTGCTGGGCGGCGGCTCCGCGCAGGACTGCGCGGAGGCGGCGACCGTGACGGGCGCGTCGGAGACGGCGCGCACCGACATCCCGGACGACTACCTGCGGCTCTATCAGAAGTTCGGCGCGCAGATCGGCGTGCAGTGGAACGTCCTGGCCGCGATCGGCAAGCGGGAGACCGACCACGGCCGTTCCTCGCTGCCGGGCGTGCGGAGCGGCACCAACTACGCGGGCGCGGCCGGTCCGATGCAGTTCCTCGTGAGCACGTGGGGCGGCAGCACCAAGATCAAGATCGAGCCGGGGATCAACGGCTACGCCTCCGACGGCGACGGCGACGGCTACGGCGACATCTACGACCCGGCCGACGCGATCCTCGGCGCGGCGAAGATGCTCAAGCGCAACGGCGCCCCGGACGACCTCTCCAGGGCGATCTTCGTCTACAACCGGGCCACCTGGTACGTCGACCAGGTCCTCGACATCGCCCGCCGCTACGCGGGCTCCGGCCAGATCGCGCTGCCGGCCGAGGCCGACCCGGCCTGCGACTCCGCGTACGTGGCGTCGGCGCCGGACGACGTGGTCCGTAAGATCCTCGAATACGCGCTGGCGCAGCGCGGCAAGCCGTACCGGTGGGGTGGGACCGGCCCCGACGCCTTCGACTGCTCGGGCATCATCTACATGGCCTACCGGAACGCGGGGCTGTCGATCCCGCGGACGACGTTCGGCCAGTTCCCCTTCGGCGTCGTGGTCGCCCAGGGCAGCGAGCAGCCGGGCGACCTGGTCTTCTTCAACGCAGGGCCGGGCACGTCGGCCGGCCATCCCGGGCACGTCGGCATGATCGTGTCGCCGGGCAAGATGATCGAGGCGCGGTGCACCCGGTGCGGGCCCATCAAGATCTCGACGTATCGCGACCGGCCCAACATCGTCGGATTCACCCGGCCGCTGGAGAACGAGGCCGTGCTCGCCCAGCTCAAGCGCGCCCTAACGTAGACCACCATGGAGCCGGTGCGGTTGGTGGTTGGGGCGGCGATCGTCGAGGACGGCCGCCTGCTGGCGGCGCAGCGGTCGCGGCCCGCGGAGCTGAGGGGCCGCTGGGAGTTCCCCGGCGGCAAGGTCGAGCCGGGCGAGACCGAGCGCGACGCGCTCGTCCGCGAGTGCGTGGAGGAGCTCGGTGTGCGGATCGCGCCGGGGGAGCGGGTCGGCGGAGACTGGCCGCTCGACAACGGCTACGTGATGAGGGTCTGGCTGGCGGCCGTTCGCGCGGGGATTCCCGAGCCGGTCGAGCACCTCGCGCTGCGCTGGCTGGCCCCGGACGAGCTCTACGACGTGCCCTGGCTGTCCGCCGACCTGCCGGTGGTCGCCGCGATCGAGAAGATCCTACGGAATAACGGCTAAGACGGGGCGATATCGGTCTTTGCTAGTTATCGACCACTACTAGACTTTAGTCTGACCCTCGATGGCATGCGTACGGTGGAGGCAGCGTTGATGCGACGGGCGTATCTACGAGCCGCGTCCTCCGCGGCGGCCTCGGTGGCGATAGCGACGCTGGCCCTGGTGGTCGTGAGCCCGATCATCGGCGCGAACGCCGATCCCGTCGATCCGTGTGATCCGGCGCTGGGGCAGGACTGCGATCCCGTGGTCACGGTGACGGTCACCCAGACGCCCACTCCGACGAGCGACCCCGTGGTGACGAAGACCGTCACGGTCACCCCGACCCCGTCCCGGACCGCCTCGCCGCACGCGTCCGCCTCCAAGACGCCGTCGAAGGCCGTCGAGAATCCTCCGGCGGACACGAGCGGCACGAACGGCGCGAACAACACGAACAACCAGCCGACGCAGACGCTGCCGACGACCCAGGCGACCGTCCCGAACGTCGACCTCTCGCCCGGCGGCACGACGCCGGACGCGGACGGCGGCGTGTCCCTGGCCCCCGTCGACCCGACCCCGGCTCCGGCGGGGCCGTCGCCGACCCCGTCGTTCGAGGAGCCGGATCCCGGATCCGCGCCGATCGAGATCCGCAGTGCCGCCGAGTTCGACAAGGCGGGGCTGAGCCAGAAGCTCGCGATCCCGGCCGCCCTGTTCGTCGGGATCGCGCTGCTGGCCTGGTTCATCCTCGAAGGCCGGCTGCGTCGCATGGCCCACGCCGCCGCCGTCGGGCGGGCCGGACCGCGTTCGGCCCCGGCGGCCCCGGGCGCCGTCCCCGGTGCTCCCGGGACTCCTGAGGCGGTTCCCGCCGGCTACCCGGCGCCCGGCTACGGGCACATGGTCGGTCTCATGCCGGTCCAGCCGTACGCCGTGGGCTACCCGCCCCAGCCGTACGGGTACCCCGCGGCTCCGTACGGATATCCGGTGGCGTACGGCCAGCCCGGCTACCCGATGATGGACCCGAGCCAGATGCACGTTCAGATGCCTCAGGCCCAGATGCCGGGCGTTCCTCCGGCGGAGGCCGCTCCCCAGGGCGGGGACGCCGGGCCGGACGTGTGGGGCCCCGCGGTCGGCGAGCCGCAGCCCGGCGCCTGGAGTGAGGCGGCGGCTCCCCAGCCGCCCGCGTCCGACCGCACGCTTCCCTATCCGCTGCCCGGCGACCCGCCGGCCACCGGCCAGTCCTGAGACCCGTCCCCGGACGCGCTGTCCGGGGCGGTTCCGGGCCAATCATCCCGACATGAAGAAGCGCCGGCCGGAAGGTCCCGGCCGGCGCCCTCGGACGACGGTCAGCTCGACCGCTTGAAGATCTTGGAGCCGAGCCAGACCAGCGGGTCGTACTTCCGGTCGACGACGCGCTCCTTCATCGGGATCAGCGCGTTGTCAGTGATCTTGATGTGTTCGGGGCAGACCTCGGTGCAGCACTTGGTGATGTTGCAGTAGCCGAGGCCGTGCTCCTCCTGCGCGCTCTCCTTGCGGTCCGCCACGTCGTACGGGTGCATGTCGAGCTCGGCGATCCGCATGAGGAAGCGGGGCCCGGCGAAGGACTGCTTGTTCTCCTCGTGATCGCGGATCACGTGACAGACGTTCTGGCACATGAAGCACTCGATGCACTTGCGGAACTCCTGCGACCGCTCGACGTCGATCTGCTGCATCCGGTACTCGCCCGGCTTGACGTCGCTCGGCGGCGTGAACGAGGGGATCTCGCGTGCCTTCTTGTAGTTGAACGACACGTCGGTGACGAGGTCCTTGATGACCGGGAAGGTCCGCATCGGCGTGACCGTGATGGTCTCGCTCTCCTCGAACGTCGACATCCGGGTCATGCAGCCGAGCCGCGGCCTGCCGTTGATCTCCATCGAGCACGACCCGCACTTGCCGGCCTTGCAGTTCCAGCGGACCGCGAGGTCGGGAGCCTGGGTGGCCTGCAGTCGGTGGATGACGTCGAGGACGACCTCGCCCTCGTTCACCTCGACCGTGAAGTCCTCCAGGCGGCCCTCGCCGCCCTCGCCGCGCCAGACGCGGAACTTCGCCTTGTAACCCATCACGACTCCTTGACCGCGGCGTCGTAGTCCGCCAGCTCGTCCTCGGTGAGGTACTTCTCCAGCTCCGACCGCTCGAACAGGCTGATCAGGTCGGCCCGCATGCCGGGCTGGACCTGCTCCTCCACGGTGACGGCGGAGCCGTCCGCCTGGGCCGCGCAGACCAGGAGCCTGCGCCGCCACTCGGGGGACATGCCCGGGTGGTCGTCGCGGGTGTGGCCGCCGCGGCTCTCCTCGCGCAGCAGCGCGGCCCGCGCCACGCACTCGCTCACCAGCAGCATGTTGCGCAGGTCGATGGCGAGGTGCCAGCCCGGGTTGTAGATCCGGCTGCCGGCCGACGCGGTGTTCTTGGCCCGCTCCTTGAGCTTCTCGATGACCTGGAGCGCCTCGGAGACCTCCTCCGCCTTGCGGATGATGCCGACCAGGTCGTTCATCGTGCGCTGCAGCTCGTGGTGGACCTCGTACGGGTTCTCGCCGCCGGTCCGCTCCAGGGGCGCGAGGGCCTCGGCCCTGGCCTCCTCCAGGCCGGTCACCGCGGGGCGCTTCGCCAGGCCGTCCACGTACGCCGCCGCGCCCGCGCCCGCCCGCCGGCCGAAGACCAGCAGGTCGGACAGCGAGTTGCCGCCCAGGCGGTTGGAGCCGTGCATGCCGCCGGAGACCTCACCGGCCGCGAACAGGCCGGGCACCGACGACGAGCCGGTGTCGGCGTCGACCTCGACGCCGCCCATGATGTAGTGGCAGGTCGGCCCGACCTGCATCGGCTCCTTGGTGATGTCGACGTCGGCCAGCTCCTTGAACTGGTGGTGCATCGACGGGAGCCGCCTGATGATCTCCGCGGCGGGCAGCCGGGAGGACACGTCGAGGAACACGCCGCCCTGCGGTGACCCGCGTCCCGCCTTCACCTCGGCGTTGATGGCCCGGGCGACCTCGTCACGCGGCAGCAGCTCCGGCGGGCGGCGGTTGTTGGCCTGGTCGTTGTACCAGCGGTCGCCCTCCTCCTCCGTCGTGGCGTACTTGTCCTTGAACACGTCCGGGATGTAGTCGAACATGAACCGGCGGCCCTCGCTGTTGCGCAGCACGCCGCCGTCGCCGCGGACCGACTCGGTCACCAGGATGCCCCGCACCGACGGGGGCCAGACCATGCCCGTCGGGTGGAACTGGATGAACTCCATGTTGATCAGCTTGGCGCCCGCGAGCAGGGCAAGCGCGTGGCCGTCGCCCGTGTACTCCCAGGAGTTCGAGGTGACGACGAACGACTTGCCGATGCCGCCGGTCGCAAGCACCACGGCCGGCGCGTCGAAGACGATGAACTCGCCCGTCTCGCGCCAGTAGGCGAACGCCCCGGAGATCGCGTCGCCGTCCTTGAGCAGCCGGGTGACCGTGCACTCGGCGAAGACCTTGATGTACGCCTCGGGGTCGCCGTGCAGCTTCTCGTCCTCCTGCTGCAGCGCGACCACCCGCTGCTGCAGCGTGCGGATCAGCTCCAGGCCGGTCCGGTCGCCGACGTGGGCGAGACGGGGATACTCGTGCCCGCCGAAGTTGCGCTGGCTGATCTTGCCGTCCTTGGTGCGGTCGAACAGCGCACCCCACGCCTCCAGCTCCCAGACGCGGTCCGGGGCCTCCTTGGCGTGCAACTCGGCCATCCGCCAGTTGTTGAGGAACTTGCCCCCGCGCATGGTGTCACGGAAGTGCACCATCCAGTTGTCGTCGGGGTTGACGTTGCCCATCGCGGCCGCGGCGCCGCCCTCGGCCATGACCGTGTGGGCCTTGCCGAAGAGGGACTTGCAGACGATGGCCGTCCGCTTGCCCTGCTGCCGCGCCTCGATCGCCGCGCGGAGACCGGCTCCGCCGGCCCCGATGACGACGACGTCGTATTCGTGACGCTCCACTTGAAGATCCTTAAGCGAACGGGAAGTTGATGACGCCCTTGGCGACGAGCCGGACGTAAAGGTCGGCGATCATGACCGAGAACAGCGAGGCCCAGGCGAACTGCTGGTGCCTGGCGTTGAGCTTCGAGACCAGCGTCCAGGCCTTGTAGCGCAGCGGATGCCTGGAGAAGTGGTTCAGGCGCCCGGCGGTGATGTGGCGGCACGAGTGGCAGCCGAACGTGTAGCAGAGGATCAGGACCGCGTTCGCGACGAGGATCCAGCTGCCCAGCCCCGCGGGGTTGTGCACCACCGCGAGCACCGCGTCGTACGAAAGGATCAGGCCGATGACGATGGCCAGATAGAAGAAGTAGCGGTGGATGTTCTGCAGGATGAGCGGCAGACGCGTCTCACCGGTGTACTTCCCGTGCGGCTCGGCCACGGAGCACGCGGGCGGCGACAGCCAGAACGACCGGTAGTAGGCCTTGCGGTAGTAGTAGCACGTGAGCCGGAACCCGCCGGGCAGGCCGAGGATCAGCAGGCCGGGCGGCAGCGCGTACCAGGCGCCGAACGGCGCGAGCCCGAGGAACCGCGCCCCCTCGGGGCAGGATGTCGCCAGGCAGGGCGACGCGAACGGCGCGATGTACGGATCGGCGAAGTAGCTCTTGTCGAAGATCGCCCAAAATCCATAAATCAGGAATGCCAAGAGTCCGGCGAATGTCAGCGCCGGAGCGAGCCACCATCGGTCGGTGCGGAGCGTCCGCACCCTCAACTGTGCGCGTTGTTTCCTGGCCGGGCTCTCGGCCGTTGTCTGGGTCATCGGAGACCTTCCACCGTCGCTGACGCCGCGCACGCCGGGACGCTCGCGCCGAACGCCTCTGGCCGCGCGTATTTGGTGGGGGAAAGATTACGACGAGCACATCACGAACTGTGAGGAGGGTCACGCCCACCCACTGTGATTCCCGTCACTTCCCCGGCAGTTTCACCACGCCGACGAAGAACTCATCGATCTGCCGCACCACATGAGTGAACCGGTCGAAATCCACGGGCTTGGTGATGTACGCGTTCGCGTGCAGGTTGTATCCCTGCAGGATATCCTGCTCCGCCTCCGATGTGGTGAGGATCACTACCGGGATGACCCGCAGCGCCGGGTCCTGCTTGATCTCGTCGAGCACCTCGAAGCCGTTCATCCGCGGCAGGTTGAGGTCGAGCAGCACGAGATCGGGCCGGGCCACCCCCTCGTGCCTGCCCTGCGCGCGCAGGTAGGCCAGCGCGTCCTCGCCGTCGTTCACGACCCGCAGGATGTTGGCGGTGTTCTGGGAGAACGCCTCCTGCGTGAGAAGCACGTCGGCGGGGTCGTCCTCCACCAGAAGGACGTCGATCGGACCGAACTCATGCATCGGAATCTCCCGCGGGGGGCAGCGTCCAGCGGAACGTCGAGCCTGGCCGTGCGTCCGCATCGAGCCAGATCCGGCCGCCATGGTAATCGATGATCTTCCGGCAGAGCGACAGGCCGATGCCGGTCCCCGGATAGACGTCGCGCGGATGCAGCCGCTGGAAGATCAGAAAGATCCGTTCGGCATATCTCGGATCCACCCCGATCCCGTTGTCGGCGCAGCTGAACTCCCACATGTCGCCGTCGCGCCGTGCGCCGATGTGGACGCGCGGCGGTTCCTCCGAACGGAACTTCAGGGCGTTGCCGATCAGGTTCTGGAACACCTGCGTCAGCAGTCCGGCGTTGCCCACGACCCTGGGCAGCGGGTCGTGGGTGATCTCCGCGCCGGTCTCCGCCACAAGCGTGTCCAGGACGCGCAGGGCCCCGGTCAGCGCCTCACCGGAGTCCATCGGGACGCGGTCGCCGCCGACCCGGCCGACCCGCGACAGGTCGAGGAGATCGTTGATGAGGGCCTGCATGCGCCGGGCGCCGTCCACGGCGTACGCGATGTACTGCTTGGCCCGGTCGTCGAGGCGGTCGCCGTAACGCTGCTCAAGCATCTGGGTGAAGCTCGCCACCTTGCGCAGCGGCTCCTGCAGGTCGTGGCTGGCCACGTAGGCGAACTGCTCCAGCTCGGCGTTCGACCGGCTGAGCTCCTCGGCCTGCTCGGCCAGCCGCTGGCGGGCCTGCGAGGCGGACTCCCACTCGGCCATGATCCGGCGGCGCATCCCGTCGATGTGGCCGGACAGCTCCCAGAGCTCGGCCGGGCGCTCGACGCCGATCTCGTGGCCGAAGTCGCCGGAGGCGACCGAACGCACCTGCCCGGCGAGCCGGGCCACCGGGCCGACGATCGCCCGGCGGACGATCATCGCGCAGCCCGCCACCGCGATCACCAGCGCGCCGATGAGCAGCAGGACCGCCCGGTAGAGGGTGTCCCAACCGGCATGGAGCTGGGCCTTCCCGTAGGCATGCAGCTCGTCGAGCAGGGCCTGCTGGGTGGCCAGTTCGGCCCGTACGGGCGTGAAGAGCGACACGTTGGCCGCCGCGAGCTCCGGAGTTATCGTGGCCTTGCCCGCCGTGGGCACGGCCGAGGCCACCCGCTCGGTGTAGCCGTCACGCCAGGCGGCGGTGGCGGCCGACAGGCGGTCGAGGCTCGCCCGGACCCGGTCGGCTCGCGGCAGCCGGGGGAGCAGCGCCCGGACGGTGCGGAACGCGGCCGCCTCGTCGGCCATCCCCTCCCGGTACGCCCCGAGATACTGCGCGTCGCCGGTGAGCCCGTACGCCCGGATGGCGCTGCCCTGCGCCTGCAGAGCGGTGGTGATCTGCAGGGTGTTGAGCGCGGCCGGGCCGATGACGTCCACCAGGGTGTCCCGCGCGTCGCTGGTGCGGGCCAGCGCGATCAGGATCGCGGCCACGGCGACGGTGAAGACGAGCGCGACGGCCGTCCCGGCGAGCAGGAACCAGCGGCCGACGGTCAGGCGCCCGCGCCCCGCGTCCGCCGCCAGCGGGGGAAGCGGTTCGAGCCCTGTCATCCCGCGTCCCGCCGGGTCTCCGGGCGATCCGGGTCCGGCCCGGCCGGGCCGCGGGAGACGAGGACCGCCGCCACGTCGTCGTGGACGGCGTCTCCCAGGCTGGAGATGATCCGGTCGAGGTCGATGCGGGCGTGGTCGCGGATGAGCTGGAGCAGCCCGTCGGTGCCGAGCAGGTCGCGGCTGTCGCCGACGGTCGCCTCGATCAGCCCGTCGGTGTAGAGCAGCAGCGACCAGCTCTCGCCCAGATCGAGGTCGAGGGGCGTCCACTCGACGTCGGGGAAGATGCCGAGCGGGGGCCCGGACGGCATGTCGGTGACCACGTCGATGCCGCCGTCCCGGAGCAGAAGCGGCGGGGGATGACCCACCACGTGCATCCGGGCGCCGGCGAGGTCGGGCGCGATGGTCGCGATGCAGAGCGTGGTGAAGATCTCGGGCGACTTGCGCTCGTGCCTGAGCACCGTGTCGAGGGTGCGGAGCATGGCGTTGCCGGTCCGCCCCGACAGCACCAGGGTGCGCCAGGCGATGCGCAGGGCGGCGCCGAGGGCGGCCTCGTCCGGCCCGTGGCCGCAGACGTCGCCGATGACGACGTGGACCGCGCCGTCGGGGGTCTGGACGGTGTCCCAGAAGTCGCCCGCCAGCAGACCGCCCGTCCGGCCGGGCAGATAGCGGGCCTGGTGGCCGAGCGCGGCGGCGTCGAGCAGCGGGACGGGGAGCAGACCGCGTTCGAGCCGGGAGTTCTCCTTGCTCAGGATCCGCGCCTGGAGCAGCTCCCGCATGGCCAGGTCGGCCCGTTTGCGCTCGATCGCGTAACGGATCGCGCGGATCAGCAGCCGGGCGTCCACGTCCTGCTTGACCAGGAAGTCCTGGGCGCCCGCCGCCACGGCGTCGATCCCGACGTGGGCGTCGTCCAGGCCGGTGAGCACGAGCACGGCGGTGTCCGGCGCCATCGACAGCACCTGTTCCAGCGCCTCCAGCCCCATGGCGTCGGGGAGGGACAGATCGACCAGGACGCAGCGGACGTCGGGCGTCAGCCGTTCGCGGGCCTCGGAGAGCGATCGGGCCCAAGTGATCTTGGGTGGCCTCTCGGCGCCTGCGAGCAGTTCCTCGACGAGGAAGGCGTCTCCCGCGTCGTCCTCGATCAACAGGAGCACGAGCTGGTCCGGCAGGCCGGGTGAGGCGAGGGTCACGAACGCCTCTCGGGGGAAGGGGGTCACGGTCGGGACAAACTTACCGTCGCCAGGGGCTACGCCGACGGAATCCGGGAGGTCGCGAGCGCCTCGATGCCTGCGGGGAGCGTGCCGTCGCGCGCGGCGTCCGTGAGGAACGTCAGCAGCGTGGCCCGGAACGCCTGGGCGGCCCTGGTCGGCTCCACGTCCTTGCGATGGGCGAGCGCCACGGTCCGCCGGAGCCCGGGAACCAGCGGCGTCCCGATGAGCCGGGGCCTGTTGTCGAGCACCATCGACGGGACCACGGCGATCCCCAGCCCCGCCTCGACGAACCGCAGCACGGCGTCCATCTCGCCGCCCTCCACCGCGAAGCGCGGCTCGAACCCCGCCTGGCGGCACGCGGCGAGCGTCGCCTCGCGCACGTCGTAGCCCCGGCGGAACATCACCATGGGGCGGCCGCGCAGCTCGTCGATCCGCATGTGGGAGCGGCGTGCCCGGTCGGAGACCGAGGCGACGACCAGGTTCTCCCGCAGGATCTCCTCGGTCACCAGGGCGGGATCGCTGCTCTGCAGCGGCAGGATGATGAGCGCCAGGTCGAGCTGGCCGCGGGCGAGGTCGCGGACCAGGTCGCGGGAGCCGCCCTCCTCGACGCGCAGCTCCACCCCGGGATAGTCGCCGTGGTAGCGGGCCAGCACGTCGGCGAGCAGGCCCGCGCACAGCGACGGCGTGGCGCCCAGGCGGACTCTTCCGCGTCGCAGCCCGGCCAGCTCCGCCACCTCCCGGCGGGCGGTCTCCGCGTCGGCGAGGATCCGGCGGGCGAGCGGGAGCAGCGCCTCACCCGCGGCGGTCAGCGTGACGTTGCCCCGGGCACGGCTGAACAGCGGCGCGCCGAGCTCCGTCTCCAGCGCCCTGATCTGCTTGCTGAGCGACGGCTGGGCGACCCGCACCGCCTCCGCGGCCTGCGTGAAGTGCCGGGTCTCGGCCACCGCCACGAAGTACGCGAGTTGCTGGAGCTGCACGTCTCCCAACCGTACGGCCAGGGCCGAAGGTCGGTTCCCGTGGGGCCGGGTGTTGTGAGTTTCCTCGCATCCGGGCGGCACGGCCGGAGAGCGCCGGCCGTGCCGGGCAGAGCGCATAGCCGGGGGCTATCGAAACCAGATCCGCCATGACTTGGACGCCTGAATCGGACGAACCTAGCGTGAGCAGACGTGACAGCCACTGTTGACCACCCCGTTGACCAGGGCTCCGCCGGTCGTGGGCAGGCCACCACGCCGGTGCCCGCGCCCACCCGGTCCGCGCGGCCCGCACCCGGTCCCGCCGCCACGCCGGGACGCCGCCCGCGGCGCGGCCTGTTCGCCTCGTCGAACGGCAAGAAGGCCGTCATGGCCGTCACCGGCGCCGTTCTCGTGCTCTTCCTCGTCGGCCACATGCTGGGCAACCTGAAGATCTTCCTGGGGGCCGAGGAGTTCAACGACTACGCGGAGTGGCTGCGCACCGTCGGCGCCCCCGCCGTGCCGGGCCGGACGCTGCTGACGATCACGGAGATCGTGCTCGTCGTGTCGGTCGCGCTGCACATGTGGTCGGCGATCTCCCTGGCGCGGCGCGCGGTCAGGGCGCGGCCGGTCAAGTACGCCGCCCGGCGCAGGTCGCAGGCGTCCGGCTACGCCACCCGCACCATGCGGTACGGCGGTGTGATCATCGTGCTGTTCGTGATCTGGCACCTGCTCGACATGACCTTCGGGGTGGTGAACCCCGAGGGCGGCGACGCGACGCCGTACGCCCGGATGGTGGCCGGGTTCCAGCCGTCACGCTGGTGGATCACCCTGTTCTACCTGGTCGCACTGGTGATGGTGGGTCTTCACCTGCGGCACGGCCTGTGGAGCGCCTTCCAGACCCTCGGCCTGGCGCGCCGCCGCCGGGCGCTCAAGGCGGGCGCCGCCGTGGTCTCGGCGGTGCTCGTGCTCGGGTTCGTCGCCGCGCCCGTCGCCATCATGATCGGAGTGGTCAAGTGAGTTACACCGTTGGTGAGCCCATCCGCGACACCAAGGCTCCCGATGGGCCGATCGAGGAGCGCTGGGACACCCGGCGCTTCCAGGCGAAGCTGGTCAACCCGGCCAACAAGCGCAAGCTGACGGTCATCGTCGTCGGCACCGGCCTCGCCGGGGGCTCCGCAGCCGCGACCCTGGGCGAGCTGGGCTACAACGTCAAGTCGTTCTGCTACCAGGACTCGCCGCGCCGGGCGCACTCCATCGCGGCGCAGGGCGGGATCAACGCGGCCAAGAACTACCGCGGCGACGGCGACAGCGTCTACCGCCTCTTCTACGACACGGTGAAGGGCGGCGACTTCCGCGCCCGCGAGTCGAACGTCTACCGCCTCGCCCAGGTCAGCGTGAACATCATCGACCAGGCCGTGGCCCAGGGCGTGCCGTTCGCCCGTGAGTACGGCGGGCTGCTCGACACCCGGTCCTTCGGCGGCGCCCAGGTGTCCCGCACGTTCTACGCCCGGGGCCAGACGGGCCAGCAGCTGCTCCTCGGGGCGTACCAGGCCCTGGAGCGGCAGATCGCGGCCGGGACGGTCGAGATGCACACCCGCCACGAGATGCTCGAACTGATCGTCAGCGGCGGGCGGGCCCGCGGCGTCGTGGTCCGCGACATGGTCACCGGCGAGATCGAGACCCACCTCGCCGACGCGGTCGTGCTCGCCACCGGCGGCTACGGCAACGTCTTCTTCCTGTCCACCAACGCCAAGGGCTGCAACACCACGGCGATCTGGCGGGCGCACAAGCGGGGCGCCTACTTCGGTAACCCGTGCTTCACCCAGATCCACCCGACCTGCATCCCGGTCAGCGGCGAGTACCAGTCGAAGCTGACGCTGATGTCGGAGTCGCTGCGCAACGACGGCCGCGTCTGGGTGCCGCTGCGCAAGGGCGACGACCGCGCGCCCGGTGACATCCCCGAGGACGAGCGCGACTACTACCTGGAGCGCATCTATCCGGCGTTCGGCAACCTCGTGCCGCGCGACATCGCCAGCCGGGCCGCGAAGAACGTCTGCGACGAGGGCCGCGGCGTCGGCCCCGGCGGGCTCGGCGTGTACCTCGACTTCGCCGACGCCATCGCCAGGCTGGGCCGGGAGGCCGTCGAGAAGAAGTACGGCAACCTCTTCGAGATGTACGAGCGCATCACCGGCGAGAACCCGTACGACGTGCCGATGCGCATCTACCCCGCCGTTCACTACACGATGGGCGGGCTGTGGGTCGACTACGACCTCCAGTCGACCATCCCGGGTCTGTTCGTGATCGGAGAGGCCAACTTCTCCGATCACGGGGCCAACCGGCTCGGCGCGTCGGCGCTGATGCAGGGCCTCGCCGACGGCTACTTCGTGCTGCCCACCACGATCGGCGACTACCTCGCGGGCGCCGGCTCGTTCGGGCCGGTGGACGACGCCGACGTGGCCGAGGCGCGCGCGTCCGTCACCGGCAGGATCGAGAAGCTGCTCTCGGTGAACGGCACCCGCACCGCGGACTCGTTCCACCGCGAGCTGGGCCGCCTGATGTGGGACCTGTGCGGCATGGAGCGCACCGAGGAGTCGCTGCGCAAGGCGCTGGAGCGGATCCCCGAGCTGCGCGAGGAGTTCTGGAACAACGTGAAGGTGCCCGGCGACCCCGACGGGCTCAACCAGGCGCTGGAGCGGGCCGGCCGGGTGGCCGACTTCTTCGAGCTGGCCGAGCTGATGTGCGTCGACGCCCTGCACCGCGACGAGTCGTGCGGCGGTCACTTCCGGGCCGAGTCGCAGGACGCGGACGGTGAGGCGCTGCGCGACGACGACAACTTCGCCTACGTCGCCGCCTGGGAGTGGAGCCCGCGGGGCCCCGTCCTGCACAAGGAAGAACTCGAGTACGAGTACGTGAAGATGAGCCAGCGGAGCTACAAGTGAACCTGACCCTGAAGGTCTGGCGGCAGAACGGCCCCTCGGACAAGGGGCGGATGGTGACCTACCGGGTCGAGGACGTCTCGCCGGACATGTCGTTCCTGGAGATGCTCGACGTCCTCAACGAGCGGCTCATCCTGGAGGGCGACGACCCGGTCGCCTTCGACCACGACTGCCGCGAGGGCATCTGCGGCATGTGCGGCATGGTCATCAACGGCGTCGCGCACGGCGAGCAGCGCGCCACCACGACCTGCCAGCTCCACATGCGCCACTTCGAGGACGGCGCCACGGTCACGATCGAGCCGTGGCGGGCCGCGCCGTTCCCGGTGGTGAAGGACCTGGTCGTGGACAGGTCGGCGTTCGACCGGATCATCCAGGCCGGCGGCTTCGTCTCCGTGCCGGCCGGATCGGCTCCGGACGCCCACGCCGTGCCCGTGCCCAAGGAGGACGCGGACGCGGCCTTCGACGCGGCCACCTGCATCGGCTGCGGGGCGTGCGTCGCGGCCTGCCCGAACGGCTCGGCCTCGCTGTTCGCCGCCGCCAAGATCACCCACCTGGGTCTGCTGCCCCAGGGTCAGCCGGAGCGCGACTCCCGGGCCAGGGCGATGGTCGAGCAGATGGACGCCGAGGGCTTCGGCGGCTGCACCAACACCGGCGAGTGCACCGCGGTCTGCCCCAAGGGCATCCCGCTGGACGCCATCGCCCGGATGAACGCCGACTACCTCAGAAGCGCCACCCGTTGACATCCGGTCTCCCCGACACCGGTCCGGATTAAGGACGACCGTTCCTCTCGACGGGGACATGACAGAACCTCCTCCTGGGTATGGTCGATGCACGCCGTCGCGTCTGCCGTGAACCCGCAGGCGAGGAGTGGAGATGTACGTGTCCGGGCCGCGAGCGAGGTTGACCGTGGAGTCCGCGTCCGACCGGGACGCCGTGGTCGTCCGCCTCGCCGGGGAGATCGACGCGGGCACCGTCCATCTGCTGGGCGAGGAGCTGCGCCGGGTCTGGGAGACGCCGGGCCTGGCCGTCATCGTCGTCGACGCGGCCCGGGTGGAGTTCTGCGACTCCCGCGGCCTCAGCGAGCTGATCACGGCCATGCAGCGCGGCCAGGCGTCCGACGTCCCGTTCCTGCTGGCCGGCGTGCACGGAGTGCTTCGCCGGGTGCTCACGATCACCGGCCTGCGCAACGTCTTCGAGCGGCATCCGACGGTGGCGGCCGCGCTGGAGAGCGTCCGCGGGCCCGCCGCCGCGGGCGGCCCGGCTGACACGGGCGCCGCGGGCGGCGCGGGTGGACGGGATGGCGACGCCGACGGACTGTTCGAGGCCGCCGGCGACCGCTGACGTCAGGCCCGGGGAGCCCGGCCCCCGGAGCGCGGTTCAGCCGCGGGCCGCGTCGGCGACCGTGTCGTAGATCGGGAAGGCCGAGCGCAGACCGGTGACGGTGAGGATCCGCAGGACCGCCCCGTGGACGCCGGCGAGCCGGAGGAAGCCGCCCGCCTCGGTGAACAGGTCGAGATATTCCAGCAGCAGGCGCAGCCCCATGGAGTCGCAGAAGGTCAGGCCGCCCGCGTCCACGATCACGTCGGTGTGTCCGTCCTGCAGCACCTTCGCGAGGGAGGCGCGCAGGTCGTCGGCCGAGATCACGTCGAGTTCGCCCGTCAGGACCACGACGGTGTGTGTCGCCTCCCGGCCGACCCGTACGGCAAGTCTGGTGGTCATCTCCGCCTCGTCCCGAGGATCTACAGAGAAGTTACACCCCTGAGTATCACGGGGCCCACGTGGCGGCGGAACCGTCGCGCCCGGCCCCGAGAGCCGCGCGTGCGCGGCCGGCGCCCGGCCGAAAACCGTTTGCCCCCTGAGCTGCGATCTTGCGAGCCTGGAGTAATCATGCACTCCATTCCCGCCGCCGATCCCGGCACACCCGACGCCCGTGGCGCCTTCCGGTACCTCTGGTGGATGGCACGCGAGCACAGGACGCCGTTGCTCGGCGGGATCGGGCTGGCGAGCGTGTGGTGGCTGGGCCAGGCCCTCGTCCCGGCCGCCATCGGCAAGGCGATCGACGCGTTCACCGCCCTCGACACCGGCCTGCTCGTCCGATGGACGGCCGTGGTGCTGGGCCTCGGGGCGGTGCAGGCCGCCGCCGGGGTGCTCAGGCACCGCCTGGCGGTCCTGCTCTGGCTGTCCGCGGCCTACCGGACGGTGCAGGTGACGGTGCGCCAGGCGACCCGCCTGGGCGCGACGCTGCCCAAACGGCTGTCGACCGGCGAGGTCGTCAGCGTCGGCAACTCCGACATCGCGCACATCGGCAACGCGATGGAGATCATGCTGCGCGGGAGCGGCGCGGTGGTCGCCATCGGCGCGGTGACCGTGATCCTGCTCACCACCTCGCCGTCGCTCGGGCTGATGGTGCTCGTCGGCGTGCCGCTCATGGTGGCGGCCGTGGGCCCGCTGCTCCGCCCGCTGCACCGGCGCCAGCACCGGCAGCGCGACCTGCAGGGCGACCTGGCCACCCGGGCCTCCGACATCGTGTCGGGCCTGCGGGTGCTGCGCGGCGTCGGCGGCGAGGAGGTCTTCGCGGAGCGCTACCGCGAGGAGTCGCAGGGCGTGCGGCGGGCCGGGGTGCGGGTCGCCGCCGTCGAGTCGGCGCTGGAGGGCGCGCAGGTCCTGCTGCCGGGCCTGCTCACCGCCGCCGTCGTCTGGGTGGGCGCGCGGTACGCGCTGGACGGGCGGATCAGCCCCGGCCAGCTGGTCGCCTTCTACGGTTACGCCGTGTTCCTGGTCGCCCCGCTCAGGACGGTGACCGAGGCCGCCGACAAGATCACCAAGGGTCACGTCGCCGCCCGCCGGGTCTGCCGGATCCTGTCGCTGGAGCCCGAGATCTCCGGTGGCGACGGACGGCGGGCCGCGCCCTCCGAGGGGGAGGCGGCGCTGCGTGACGCGGAGTCCGGGGTCACGCTCCAGCCGGGACGCCTCACCGCCCTCGCGGCCGCCGTCCCGGAGGAGGCCGCCGTCATCGCCGACCGGCTCGGCCGATACGCGCCGGGCGAGGTGACGCTCGGCGGCGTGCCGCTGGCGGACCTGCCGGTGCCCGAGGTGCGGCGCCGCGTGCTGGTCGCCGGCGACACGGCCCGCCTGTTCACCGGCCGGCTCCGCGACGAGCTCGACGTACGCGGAACGGCGACGGACGGCGAGGTGAGGCAGGCCCTGTTCGCCGCCTGCGCGGAGGACGTCGTCGAGGCGCTGCCCGAGGGACTCGACGCCCAGGTGGCCGACTCGGGCCGGGAGTTCTCCGGCGGCCAGCGGCAGCGCCTGCGGCTGGCCCGCGCCCTGGCCGCCGACCCCGAGGTCCTGATCCTCGTGGAGCCGACCAGCGCCGTCGACGCGCACACCGAGGCACGCGTCGCCGAGCGGCTGGTCAAGGCCCGCGCCGGGCGCGCGACGCTCGTCTGCACGACGAGCCCGCTCGTTCTCGACCGCGCCGACCTGGTGCTGTACGTCGAGAACGGCCGGGTCAGGGCCGAGGGCACCCACCGGGAACTGCTCCGCACCGAGCCCGGATACCGATCGACCGTCACCCGAGGGGAGGGCTGAGCGTGTCCCGGCAGATCCTTCCGGTCGCCGACCGGGCCCAGGTGCGCGCCTACGCCCGGCGGCTGACGCTGAGATATCCGCGCGAGCTCTCCGCCGCGCTGCTGCTGCACGCGCTCGCCGCGCTGTCGGGCCTGGTGGCGCCGCGGCTGCTCGGCGGGCTCGTGCAGGCCGTGGCACACCGTTCCCACGACGTGGACGTCGGCGGGGTCGCTCTCGCCATCGCGGGGTTCGTGGTCGCGCAGGCCGTGCTGGTCAGGTTCGCCGTCTACGCGTCGTCGCGGCTGGGCGAGAAGGTGCTCGCCGAGCTGCGGGAGGACTTCGTCGACCGGGTCCTCGCCCTGCCGCTGTCCACCGTCGAACGGGCCGGGTCGGGCGATCTGATCACCCGGACCTCCCGGGACGTCGACGCGCTCTCGCGGACCGTGCGGCAGGCCGTGCCGGAGACGCTCATCGCGATCGTCACCGGAGTGTTCATCCTGGTGGCGGTCGTCATCGTCGGCCCGCTGCTGGCCGTGCCCTCGCTGGTGGCCGTCCCCGTGCTGTGGGGCTCCACCCGGTGGTATCTGAACCGGGCCAGGGACGGCTACCTGCGGGAGAACGCGGCGTACGCGGAGCTGACCGAGGGGCTGGCCGAGACGGTCGAGGGCGCCCGCACCGTGGAGGCGCTGGGCCTTGAGCGCCGCCGCCGTGACCGGACCGACGCCGACATCACCCGGTCGTTCGCGGCGGAGCGGTACACGCTGGGCCTGCGGATGGTCTGGTTTCCCCTCGTCGAGTTCGGCTACGTGATGCCCGTCGTGGCGACCCTGCTGACCGGCGGGTTCATGCACGCCGCGGGCTGGGTGGAGATCTGGCAGGTCACCACCGCCACGTTGTACATCCAGCAGCTCGTCGACCCGCTCGACCGCCTGCTGTCGTGGGTGGACGAGCTCCAGGTCGGCGGGGCGTCGCTGGCCCGGCTGCTCGGCGTGGCCCAGGTGCCCGATGACCGGGCGGCGGGCAGCGCGCGGCCGGACGGGGAGGAGCTGCGCGCGTCCCACGTGCGGTACGCCTACCGGGAGGGCCACGACGTGCTGCACGGCATCGACCTCGACGTGCGCCCCGGCGAGCGGCTCGCGATGGTCGGGCCGTCCGGTGCGGGCAAGTCGACGCTCGGCCGGCTGCTGGCCGGGGTGCACGGCCCTCGGTCCGGCGCGGTCACCGTCGGCGGGGTCCCGCTGGTGGAGCTGCCCCTCGGTGAGCTGCGCGGTCATGTCGCGCTCGTCACGCAGGAGCACCACGTGTTCCGCGGCAGCCTGCGGGACAACCTGCTCATCGCCCGGCCGGACGCCTCCGACGCCGACGTGCGCCACGCCATGGAGGCCGTCGACGCGTGGGAGTGGGCCGCGGCCCTCGACGGCGGGCTCGACGCGGCCGTCGGCTCAGGCGGGACGACCCTCTCGCCCGCCCAGGCGCAGCAGGTCGCGCTCGCCCGGCTCGTCCTGGCCGACCCGCACACGCTGGTCCTCGACGAGGCGACCTCGCTCATCGATCCCCGGGCCGCCCGGAACCTGGAGCGGTCGCTCGCCGCCGTGCTGGCGGGCCGTACCGTGATCGCGATCGCGCACCGGCTGCACACCGCGCACGACGCCGACCGCGTCGCCGTCGTCGAGGACGGCCGCGTCACCGAGCTGGGATCGCACGACGAACTGGTCGCCGCCGGAGGTGCGTACGCGGCCCTGTGGGGCAGCTGGCACGGCGGCGCCACCTGAGCGAGGGGGTGGGCGGGTCCACGCCCACCCCCTCTTCACCACGACCGGCGCATCCGGACGCCCGTGGCTTCCGGCTGTTCAGCGCCGGAAGCCCTCGGCGCCCAGAGCCGACGTGAGGAACTGGAGCTGGAGCAGCAGCAGGTTCTCCGCGACGACCTCCTGCGGGGTCATGTGCGTGACCCCCGACAGCGGCAGCACGGTGTGCGGCCGGCCGGCCGCGAGCAGCGCCGACGACAGCCGCAGCGTGTGGGCGGCCACCACGTTGTCGTCCGCGAGTCCGTGCACGAGCAGCAGCGGACGCTCCAGCTTGGCCGCGTCGGCGAGCAGCGACGACGCCTCGTAGTGTCCCTCGTCCGGGTGGCCGAGGTAGCGCTCCGTGTAGCACGTGTCGTAGAGCCGCCACTCGGTGACCGGAGCGCCCGCGACCGCCGCGTGAAACACGTCCGGCCGCCGCAGCACCGCCAGCGCCGCCAGGTAGCCGCCGAACGACCAGCCCCTGATGGCCACCCGGGAGAGGTCCAGGTCGTCCGGGTGCAGCGCCGCCACCGCCTGGAGGGCGTCCACCTGGTCCTCCAGCGAGAGCGTGAAGTCGTGCCACATCTCCCGCTCGAACGCCGGCCCCCGTCCGGGCGTGCCCCGGCCGTCGGCCACCACCACGGCGAAGCCCTGCTCGGCCCACCACTGCGGCTCCAGGAAGGCGCGCCGGGCCGACAGCACCCGCTGCGCGTGCGGGCCGCCGTACGGGTCCATCAGGACGGGCAGCCGGGCCGAGCCGGGCACGTGCCACGACGGCAGTAGCAGGGCGGTCCGCAGCTCCCTCGCCCCGGCCCGCAGCAGGGACACCCGCGGCTCCAGGCCCGGGCGTTCGGCCAGCGAGCCGATCGGCACGCTCGTGCCGTCGGGGCGGACCACGGTCACCGACGTGCCCTCGGTGTCGAGGCTCTGGCGGGTGATCAGGGTCAGCCCCGCCGTGCGTCGTCCCGCGTGCACGCCGGGCTCGGTCGTCACAGGGGTGACGGCGCCTCCCGCGTAGGTCCACAGGTGAATCTCGTCGGGCTCGCCCGACGCCTGGAACAGCACGGTGTCGCCGTCCACGTCGAGGACGGCGCGGACCTGCAACGACGGCGGCGTCACCGGCTCGGCGCCGACGACCAGGCGATGCCCCCCGTCTGCGTCGGCCGCCCAGACGAGCGTGCCGTCGGACAGGCGGGCCGGCACGCCGGTGACGATGTCGACCCAGGCGGCGTCGCTGTCCTCGCGGACGAGGGAGGTCGCGCCCGACTCCGGGTCTACCGTGAGCAGGCGCATGGTCCGCTGGTCGCGCGAGAGCGTGACGATCATCGGCCCGTGGGCGCCCCACGAGGCCGTCACCAGATATTCCTGCTCGAACGGCACCGCCACGCGCGAGCCGTCGAGCCCGAACACCGAGAGCGTGACGACGGCGTTGGCCGTGCCGGCGGCGGGGTAGCGCTGCGGCACCGCGGGCCGGTCGGGGTTGGCGGGATCGGCGATGTGCCACAGCGGCACCGGAGACTCGTCGACGCGGGCCGCCAGCAGGCGGTCGCCCGAGGGAGACCACCAGTAGCCGCGCATCCGTTCCATCTCCTCCGCCGCGATGAACTCGGCGAGGCCGTACGTGACCCGCTCGTCCTCGGGGGCGGCGAGAACGCGGTCCGCGCCGCTCGCCACGTCGAGGACGTGCAGCGCGCCCCCCGTCACGTACGCCACCGTCTCGCCCGAGGGGGCGAGCCGGGGATCGATCGCCGGGCCCGCGGCCCCGAGCGCCCGGACGTCGCCGGAGGCCAGGTCGGCCAGGTAGAGCCCGCCGGACAGTGCGAAGACGGCCCGCCGGACCGCGTTGTCCGTGGCGTAGGACACCACGCCGCCCGCGGACTCCCTGGACCGCTCGCGGCGGGCCCGCTCCTCCGGCGGCAGGTCCTCGTCGGCGGCGCCGAGCGCCATCGGGTCGACGACCAGCCGCTCGCGGCCCGTCGCCACGTCGAGCTCCCAGAGGCAGGTGACGGGATCCGTCCCTGATCTGGCCCGGAGGAAGATCACCCGGGCGCCGTCGGGGGAGATGGTGAAGCCGCGCGGCACTCCGAGGGTGAAACGCCTGGTCCGTGCCTGCAACCGAGGGAAGCTGTCCGTCATGGACCCTCATCCTGCCAGGGACGGCCCCGCCAAGAAGGGCCGCCCCGACAGCCGGCCGCCAGAAGCCTCCGCCGCGTGCCATGTCCCCTAGCGGGCGCGATGCGGATTGCAAACGATCAATCCAGCCGGGCTGCGATGTCTCAAGACGACGAGAACAAGAGCCCGATCAGCGACGGCCTGAAGGAGACCGGCGGACGATGGATTGCGGCTCCGGATATGGGATGCTGTCTGCAGGGAGGGACCATGCTTACGCGGCTGGAGGTCGACGGCTTCAAGAACCTCATGGGCTTGGAGGTTGATTTCGGGGCGTTTACCTGTATCGCGGGCGAAAATGGCACGGGCAAGTCCAACGTCTTTGACGCGATCCAATTCCTTAGTCTGCTGGCGGACAAATCCCTGCTGGACGCCGCGCAGGAGGTCCGTGGAGTCCATGGTGAGCGCCTCGGTGATCCACGGGACCTGTTCTGGAACGGATACAACTCCGATAAGCGCCGGATCCGCTTCGCCGCCGAAATGATCGTTCCGTTGCGGGTCGAGGACGACTTCGGTCGCGAGGCACGGCCGACGATCTCGTACCTGCGATACGAACTGGTCCTTGGCTACGCGCCCCCCACGGGAATCGAGAAAATCGGCCGCCTGACCTTGCTCGCGGAAAATCTACGGCACATCAGTCTGGGCGAAGCGCCGAAACGCCTGGGCTTTCCGCACAGTGCTACCAAGTTTCGCGCCGCGGTATTGAGGGGACGGCGCGGTGGTGCGGCCTTCATCTCCACCTCCGTCGAGGACGGGCAGCAGATAATCCGCATACACCAGGATGGCGGTGGCCGTGGTCAGCCGAAGCCGGCCGCCGCGTTCAGGGCGCCGGCCACAGCGGTGAGCACCGTAACCAGTAACGATGAGCCCACAATTCTCGCGGCCCGGCGTGAGATGCAGTCCTGGCGCAGGCTGGCACTGGAACCCTCCGCGCTCAGGACATCCGACAGTTACGTCGACCCGAGAACCATGGACGCGAAGGGCCGACACCTCCCCGGCACGTTGTTCCGAATCGCGCATCGTGACGGTGATCTCGATCCCGAGCGGGTCTACACGCGGGTCGCCAACAGGCTCGCCGACCTGAGTGGCCTGAGAGTTCGGGGCCTTTCCGTAGATCAGGACGACGTTCGCGAACAACTGTCGGTACGGCTTCACGAGGCAAGCGGCCTGACTTTGCCGGCGCGCAGTCTGTCGGAGGGGACTCTGCGGTTCCTCGCCCTGTGCGTACTGCTCGAAGACCCCTCCGTGACGGGCTTGATCTGCATGGAGGAACCCGAGAACGGAATTCACCCCGGCAACCTCGACGCGATGGTCAGCCTTGTCGAAGATCTCGCCGTCGACCCCATGGATACTCCGGGGGACGAAAACCCCCTTCGCCAGGTGATCGTCAACACTCATTCACCGGCGATAGTCCAGCTGGTCGATCCGGAAGATCTGCTGTTCGCCGATACTGCGATGACGCTGTCGCCCGACGGGACCATGGCTCACGCCCTGCGCCTCCGCCCGCTGGCAGAGACATGGCGGGCCCGCCGAGGGCCCACGACGCCGGTTAGCAGGGCGGACATCCTCCCATACCTCACCACGCCACCGGGAGCGCAGCTACGCCTGGAGACCGCATGACCCTGCGTGTGCTCTTCCTGGCAGAGGGAACAAGCGACAGCGGACTCATTCGGCAGATCGAAAGGATCGCCGTCGAGGCACACGTGGATATAGCGGTCACGCATCCGGACCTGGCCCGGCTTCCAAAACCTCCAGGCCCCGGCGTGGCGGCCAAACTGCGGGCCGTCCTTGAGATAGACGGCTCCTATGACCTCCTTCTTATCCACCGAGACGCCGATCGCGACGGCCGGGACGCGCGTATCGCTGAGATCTTCGACGCGGTAGACAGGAACGCACCAGGCACACCGCACACCGCCATCATCCCGGTTCGTATGACAGAAGCCTGGTTGCTCGTCGACGAAGCAGAAATTCGAGTCGTGGCCGGCAACCCGAACGGGAAAGTCAAGATCGACCTTCCCGCTGTATCCAGGGTCGAGTCCATCCCCGACCCCAAATCACTGCTGAAAGAGAAGCTCGCGCTCGCTTCCGGCCTCACCGGTAGGAAGCTGCAGAAATTCAATCAGAGGTTCCCGCAGAACCGACGGCTCCTCCTGGAGCGCATAGATCCCGATGGCCCCATCGCCAAGGTGCCCTCTTGGTGCGCCTTCGTAACGGATCTGAAGGCTGGGCTATGGCACGCGACCGGCTCGCAGGACAGAGCCAGGTAGACGAACACGGGCGGCGGGGCTTCCGGTGAGCGTCCGCGTCCATCCAACGGCTCGACGCGCGCGATGACCTAGTACTCCAGCCGTAGTTCCTGATCAGGGCTCGTAAACAGCTTGCCGCCGGTAATGGCTGACTCGGGCGCGGGCTTGATGGCGTCGCCGCCACCACGACCAGCGGAGTAGGTCGGTCATGCTGTGGGCG
>NZ_JAFCNB010000016.1 GCF_017896165.1 Microbispora oryzae | reverse complement strand
AAGGCGACGTCGTGAAGGACCTGCACGGGGCCGAAGCTCTTGTTGATGCCGCGCAGTTCCAGGATCGGTCCCTGGGACACGATGTCTTACTCCATTGATCAATGGGTGGTTCGGCGCTCACGGCGCGGGGGACGCCGGCCCCGCCGGACTCGCCCGACGGGTGGGTGGCTTAGCTGATGCCGGCCTTGGTGCACTTCTCGGCGAAGTCGCCGGTGCACAGCTCGTCCTTGCTCACGAACCCGTCGGCCACCACGTCCTTGACGTTGTCCGTGTAGATGGCCTGCGGGTCGAGCAGCACCGACGGGACGTCACGGCCGGACTCCGGGTCCTTCACGGAACCGCTCGCCGACGGCTGCTCGCCCTTGGCGAGGGCGATGGCCAGCTTCGCGGTGGCGTCGGCCTCCTGCTTGATCGGCTTGTAGACCGTCATGCACTGGTCGCCGTTCAGGATGTTCTGCAGGCCCTGGACGGTGGCGTCCTGGCCGGTGACCGGGACCTTGCCGTTGAGGTGTTGCTTCTTCAGCACGGCGATGGCGGCGTTGCCGAGCCCGTCGTTGGCGGCCAGGACACCGGCGATCTTCGGCTCCTGGGTCAGCATCTGCTCGAAGATGGTGCCGGCCTGCGTGTTGTCCCAGTCGGGAACCGACTGGTCCGGGCCCTTCTTGTAGTCACCGGAGTCGTACTTGGGCTTGAGGACGCTGTCGTAGCCGTTCTTGAACAGCGTCGCGTTGTTGTCGGTCGGCGAGCCGTTCAGCTCGGCCACGATCGGCTTGTCGGCCTTCTTGTCGGTCAGGCACTTGACCAGGCCCTCGCCCTGCAGCTGGCCGACCTTGGTGTTGTCGAAGGAGACGTAGTAGGCGGCGCTGCCGCCGAGGGTGAGCCGGTCGTAGTCGATCGTGGCGACGCCCTGCGACTTGGCCTTGTCCAGGACCGCCTTGCCGGTGCCGCTGTCCAGGTTGACGATCACGAGGACGGTCGCGCCGTTGGTGATCATCTGGTCGGCGATCGTCTGGAACGCGCTCTTGTCGCCCTGCGCGTTCTGGATGTCACTCTCGACACCCGCGGCGTCGAAGGCCTCCTTGAGGTACTTCCGGTCGGCCGTCTCCCACCGTGCGGAGGACTTGCTGTCCGGAAGGATCACACCGATCTTGCCCACCTTGGCGGGCGCGGAGGACGCCGCGGAGCTGCTGCCGCTGTCGGCGGTGGTTTCACCGCTGTTGCCCCCGCAGGCGGTGAGACCGAGGGAGAGCGCCGCAGCCGCGGCGCCGATGCTGAGGATCCCCTTGCGCATCTGGCGTGGGTCCTTTCTCTTACTGGGGGTCTATGTGCTGGTGCGGCCGGGCCACCCGCGATCGCGCACCAGCGCGAGAGGGCGGGGGGTACGGGGCCACCCGGTACGGCAGAGCCGGGTCACGGCGTTTACCGCTCCAGGGAATGTTGTTTGGGACAACGTAAGCCCAACACGAATGTGGTGTAAGACACAGGAAGGTAACTTTTGTTGTGTGCGGTAACAATCAAGAAACGCGACAAAGGTGATCTTCTTCAGGCCGCGAGGCTCCGCGCGAGCACCGCGACGGCCGACAGGGCCGCCACCGAGAGGACGGCACGCCGCACCCTCCCGCCGTCCAGATAGCGGCGCAGCGGCCCCGACACCGCGAAGCCGAGGACGACGAACGGAACGAGCGCCGCACCCGTCACGAGGGCCCGTGCGGGCAGCCGGCCGAGCACGGCGAGAAGCGCGAGGGACTGCAGCGCGCCCAGCACGAAGAACAGCGCGAGGGTCGCCCGGATCTGCGGCCCCTTGGCCGTCTGGTAGACCAGCGCAACGGGCGGGCCACCGATGCCCGTCGCGGTGCCGGTCACGCCCGACAGGAATCCGGCGGCCGTCAGCGTGCCCCCGTTGCGGGGCACCGCGACCGAGCGCGCCGTCAGGGCGACCGCGACCAGCACCATCACGCCCACCAGCACCCCGAGGGCGCGCGTGCTCACGTAGACCACGACGAAGCCGCCGGCGACGCTGCCGGGCAGCCGGCCGAGGACGGCGAAGCCGAAGCCCCGCCAGTCGACCCTCCGCCACTCCCTGGCCAGCGTGAACAGCGGCAGCGTGGCGTTGACGATGTGCACCGCGCCCGGCACGACCCGCGGCTCCAGCATCGCGATTATCGGCGAGGCCAGCAGGCCGAGGCCGAACCCCACCGCCCCCTGGATCACCGCCCCCGCGAAAACCGCCAAACCGCCAAAAATCAGCACAAACAGCTCGTGATTCACGACGGCCGACCGTATCGGCACAGCCCCGGAGCGCGGCAACCGGTTATCGACCCACGAAACTCAGACAATCACCGTCAGTAATGGGCTAATCCAGCGAGAGTAACGAGAGCCTTCGTAGACTGCCAGGTGGCGCCATCGCCATAGCGCTTTTTGTAGACAGGATCGTAGCCTCGCGATATGGGCAGCGAGCAACGCCACACGACGATCCGGGTCAGCACTCTTACTCGCGACAGACTCGCGGCGATCGCCAAACAGGAAGGCAGACCCATGACAGCAGTGATCGACGACGCCGTCGCCGAATACGAACACAAGAAGTTCTGGGAGGAGATGCGAGCAGCGGTCGAGCGGACCCGGCGAGAGGACCCGGAGGGCTGGGCCGATCACCTGGCGGAGACAGCCGCCTTCGACCGGGCCGCTCCAGACGGTCTCGAGCCGGAGGACTGGTCCTCCTACCTGCCCCCGAAGGAGGATGATGCGGATAACCCGCGGTGACCTCTGGCTGGCCGACTACGGTCATCCGATGGGCCGAGAGCAGGGCGGGCCGAGACCAGTGGTGGTCATGAGCGGCCGTGCGGTCAACGACGTGCGGATGGGCTTGGTGTTCACCGTGCCGCTGACCACCGCCGAACGTGGCTGGCCCAGCCATGTCGAGATCGTCCCCGGCACGGGTTTGGAGAAGCAGAGCTGGGCGATGGTGGAGCAGTTCCGCGCCATTTCCGTGCGAAGGCTGACCAGGAGGATCGGCTGGGTGGAGGAGCCGACGCTCGAGAAGATCCGCCTCGTCCTGAGCCATCTCATCAGGGCGTAGGCGAGCCGCTTGAGCGGCTCCCATACCCGCAGGACGGAAGCGTGAGGTGCTCGTGCCGCGTGTCGAGGATGCCTTCCTTCCCCGGGCTACTCTTCACGCCTCGGCCCAGCGGGCGGCGGCGTCCTGGGCGGGACCGGGATCCCGCCCAGGACGGCGTCACGTGCGATGAGGTGCGATTCAGCTCTTGGCGAGCAGGGAGCGCAGGACGTACTGCATGATGCCGCCGTGGCGGTAGTAGTCCGCCTCGCCGGGGGTGTCGATCCGCACCACGGCCTGGAACTCGACGTCCCCGGCCCGCACGGTCACCGTGGTGGGCGTCGTGCCGGTGTTGAGCTCCTCGACGCCGGAGATGTCGAAGGTCTCCTCGCCGGTCAGACCGAGTGAGGCGGCCGTCTCGCCCTCGGGGAACTGCAGCGGGAGCACGCCCATGCCGATGAGGTTCGACCGGTGGATCCGCTCGTACGACTCGGCGATCACGGCGCGGACGCCGAGGAGCGCGGTGCCCTTGGCCGCCCAGTCACGCGACGACCCCGAGCCGTACTCCTTGCCCGCCAGGACGACCAGCGGGACGCCGGCGGCCTGGTAATTCTGCGAGGCGTCGTAGATGAACGACTGCTCGCCGCCCTTGGTGAAGTCGCGGGTGTAGCCGCCCTCCACGCCATCGAGCAGCAGGTTCTTCAGCCGGATGTTGGCGAAGGTGCCGCGGATCATCACCTCGTGGTTGCCCCGGCGCGAGCCGTAGGAGTTGAAGTCCCGCACCTCGACGCCGTGCTCGCGCAGGTAGCGGCCGGCGGGCGTGTCGGCCTTGATCGACCCGGCGGGCGAGATGTGGTCGGTCGTGACCGAGTCGCCCAGCTTGGCCAGCACGCGGGCTCCGCTGATGTCGGTCACCGGCTCGGGCTTGGCCGGCATGCCGTCGAAGTAGGGCGCCTTGCGGACGTAGGTCGAGTCCGGGTCCCACTCGAAGGTGTCGCCGGTCGGGATCGGCAGCGACCGCCAGTGCTCGTCGCCCTTGAAGACGTCGGCGTAGTCACGCTGGAACATGTCCTGGCCGATCGACTCCGAGACGACGGCCGCGACCTCCTCTGGCGCGGGCCAGATGTCCGCGAGGAATACCGGCGCGCCGTCCGAGCCGGTGCCGAGCGGCTCGTTGTTCAGGTCGATGTCCATGGTCCCGGCCAGCGCGTACGCCACGACCAGCGGCGGCGAGGCCAGGTAGTTCATCTTGACGTCGGGGTTGATCCGGCCCTCGAAGTTGCGGTTGCCGGAGAGCACCGCGGTGACCGCGAGGTCGTTCGCCTGGATCGCCTCGGAGATCTCCGGGTCGAGCGGGCCGGAGTTGCCGATGCAGGTGGTGCACCCGTAGCCGACCAGGTTGAAGCCCAGCTTGTCCAGGTACGGCTGGAGACCCGACCGCTCGAAGTAGCCGGTGACGACCTGCGACCCGGGGGCGAGGGACGTCTTCACCCACGGCTTGCGGGTCAGGCCCCGGTCGACGGCGTTGCGGGCGAGCAGGGCCGCGCCGAGCATGACGTACGGGTTGGACGTGTTGGTGCAGGAGGTGATCGCGGCGATCGTCACCACGCCGTGGTCGATCTCGAACGACGTGCCGTCCGACAGGGTGACCGGCGTCGGCCGGTTCGGACGGTCGCCGTTGTGCGGGGCAGCGTGCGGCGCGTCACCGTCGCCGCCGTGCGAGATCGCCGGCGAGTCGGAGGCGGGGAACGACTCCGCCGACGCCTCGTCCACGGGACCCTGGACGCTGTCGTCGGGGGCGTAGTCGCGGACGGCCGCGCGCCACGCCGACTTGGCCTCCGCCAGCGCGATGCGGTCCTGCGGGCGCTTGGGCCCGGCGATGGACGGCACCACGGTGGCGAGGTCGAGCTCGATGTACTCGGAGAACACGGGCTCGGGCGCCGCGGGGTCGAGCCACAGGCCCTGCTCCTTGGCGTAGGCCTCGACGAGCGCGACCTGCTCGGGCGAGCGGCCGGTGAGGGTCAGGTAGTCGATCGTCTGACCGTCGATCGGGAAGATGGCGCAGGTGGAGCCGAACTCGGGGCTCATGTTGCCGATCGTGGCCCGGTTGGCCAGCGGCACGCTGGCCACGCCCTCGCCGTAGAACTCGACGAACTTGCCGACCACACCGTGCTTGCGCAGCATCTCGGTGATCGTGAGGACCAGGTCGGTCGCGGTCGCCCCGGCCGGCAGCCTTCCGGTGAGCCGGAAACCGACCACGCGCGGGATCAGCATGGAGATCGGCTGGCCGAGCATCGCGGCCTCGGCCTCGATGCCGCCGACGCCCCAGCCGAGCACGCCGATACCGTTCTCCATCGTCGTGTGCGAGTCGGTGCCGACACACGTGTCCGGGTACGCCTTGCCGTCGCGGGTCATGACGACGCGGGCGAGGTGCTCGATGTTGACCTGGTGGACGATGCCGGTGCCCGGGGGGACGACCTTGAACTCGTCGAACGCCGTCTGGCCCCAGCGCAGGAACTGGTAGCGCTCGCGGTTGCGCTCGTACTCCCGCTCGACGTTGCGGACGAAGGA
Organism: Microbispora oryzae; assembly: GCF_017896165.1. GTDB lineage: Bacteria > Actinomycetota > Actinomycetes > Streptosporangiales > Streptosporangiaceae > Microbispora > Microbispora oryzae. The sequence goes on along the minus strand of NZ_JAFCNB010000016.1, from coordinate 176,869 downwards.
GTCGGGGCCGCCGAAGAAGTCGACGATGACCGAGTGGTCGATGACCATCTCGGCCGGCGCCAGCGGATTGATCTTCGCGGCGTCGCCGCCGAGGTCGCGCACGGCCTCCCGCATGGTGGCCAGGTCGACGACGCAGGGCACACCGGTGAAGTCCTGCATGATCACCCGGCCGGGGGTGAACTGGATCTCCACGCTCGGCGTCGCGTTCGGGTCCCAGCCCGCGAGCGCGCGGATGTGGTCGGCGGTGATGTTGGCGCCGTCCTCGGTCCGCAGCAGGTTCTCAAGCAAGATCTTGAGGCTGTACGGGAGGCGCGCCGACCCCTCGACGGCGTCCAGCCGATAGATCTCGTACGACGCGTCACCGACGCGCAGCGTGTCACGGCTGCCGAAGCTGTTCGCGGACACGGAACTTCGCCTCCCCAGATTCCGGGCTTTTCTCACAAGTTCGGTAAGCATCCTGCCGCACCCATGTGAGGCCCTGGGCATTCAGGTACCCGGAACCCGGCATGCGGAGAATGTGTCTCGACGTCAAGATATCCCCCATGATATCTCGACATCAAGCTATCCCCCCACTCCGCCCGGAGGCACGCATGGGAGGGGTGTCGGGACGCGCCCGCGCGATCAGCCCGGCATCAGCCGCAGGCACAGGAGAGCGATCACGACGATCGACAGGGCAGGCCCGAGGATCTTGTTCTCGAACGTCTTGCCGGTCTTGATCCCGATGTCGTACGGCAGTACCCACTTGCCCTTGAGCGGCCACAGGACCGGACAGCCGTGCTCGGTGAGGCAGTCGCCGAACACGTGCACCAGGCAGCCGATGCCGATCGCGAACGCGAGCCACGAGTACGTGACGCCCAGTAAGAGGAAGGTGACGAAGAGGGCGCCCGTCATGCCCACGTTGACGACGGCGGAGGTGATCGTCTTGCCGGGGACGCCGAAGCCGATGGCGCGCAGGGCCAGGCCGATCATGAGCACGACGATGATGTCGCGCGCGACGCTGAACCTCCCCGCGAGGAAGAACGTGCCGAACCCGGCGGCCAGGGAGAACAGCAGCGAGTGGGTCGCGTGGCGGTGCCCGCCGCTGATGATGTTGACGCCCTTGCTCAGGTAGTACGTCGCCGGGCCGAACGTCTGCGCGATGGTCGCGCTGGGGTGGTCGAGGTCGGGAAGCATGGCCGCTCCCGCGCACACCAGCGCCCCGGCCACGAGCTCGGAGGGCGAGAGGATCGGACCGGTCAGCGTCGCCAGCTCCGGCGACGTGACTCCGGGAAGCGCGGTCAGGGCGGGCGCGATCGCCAGCCACACCGCGGCGCCGCTGAGGGCGTGCGAATGCCCCATCATGACAAGATCACGGCTGCACATGCTACGGCAAAGCCCCGACAAAATCCGCGAAGCGGTCTCAGGGGCCAGGGATGTGTCGCCCTTCGGCGGGCACGTTCTTGCCCCCAAATCGGGGGGAATGCACAAAAAGACGGGATCGTCCCGCTCCAAGAGCACCCCCCAGCCCTCTCAGAGCAGAACAATCCCGTCTTCGTGGGAGAAAACGCCAGGGACCGGGAGCATGTTCCCCGAGTCAGGGACATGTTTGCGTGAGCTGCGTCACGTCCCCGGCATCCGGAGCACCGGCTAGGGCCATACCCACCCCTCGCCCGGGTCAAGCGGGCGGGCGGCGAGCGAGGCGGGCCAAGAGGGGCGGGGGCGGCCGGGGAACCCGGGCCGCGGCCGGTTCGTCCCCCATTCAAGACCACCGCGGGGGACGGACGTCCCCGAACCCTGGAATTCCTTCCCCGGTCTTGTTCTTGGAACAGTAGCGATATATCGTTGAAGCATCGAGAACAGATCGTAGACAGTCAGGTAGGCAGCGAAGGAGTCATGCCGATGAGTTCGACGTACAGCATGGGCGGGCCCTGGGCCCACGCCCACGAGATGCACCGGGACATGAGACGGGCGCTGCGCGCGGCCTTGCTGAAGGGAGCCGAGATGTGGCAGCAGGAGCACGAGCACGGCGAGACGCCGCACGAACACCGGCACAGGGGTCACCGGGGGCGCGGGCCGTGGCCGGGCTTCGGCCCGGGTGGACCGTTCGGCCCGTTCGGGCCGATGGGGCCGGGCGGCGGCCGGTTCGGCCGGGGATTCGGCGGGACGCGCAAGGCCAAGCGCGGTGACGTTCGGGCCGCGATCCTCGTCCTGCTGGCCGAGGAGCCGCGCAACGGCTACCAGATCATCCAGGAGATCGCCGAGCGCAGCCAGGGCGGCTGGAAGCCGAGCCCCGGCGCCGTCTACCCGGCGCTGCAGCAGCTGACCGACGAGGGGCTGGTCCGCGCCGAGGAGAGCGACGGGCGCAAGACCTTCCAGCTCACCGACGCCGGCCGCGACTACGTGTCGGCGCACGAGAACGAGCTGCGGGCGCCCTGGGAGGACATGACGCCGGACATCGGCGAGAACGTCTACGAGCTGTTCGGCCTGTCCCGCCAGGCGGCGTCGGCCCTGTTCCAGCTCGCCCAGAGCGGCACCGACGGCCAGATCAGGCAGGCCAAGCAGGTGCTGACCGAGACCCGCCGCCAGCTCTACCGGATCCTCGCCGACGGCGACCCGGCCGAGGAGGAGTAGACCGATGCCCTCTCCCGACGACCTGCGGATCGGCGACAGGGAGCGCGACGAGGTGACGGCCCTGCTGCACGAGGCGTTCGCGCAGGGCCGGCTCACCCGTGAGGAGCTCGACGAGCGCCTGGAGGCCGCCCTGTCGGCCCGCACCGCGGGCGAGCTGCGACGGGTCACGGCCGACCTGCCGGGCGCCGACGGCTCGGCGTCCTGGCGCGGCCCGTACCATGCGCCCGCCGGTGGCCCCGGGAGCGCGCCGCGGCCCCCCGCGCCGCCCTACGTCTCCCCGCAGTACGGGCCCGGCTGGGAAGCTCCCCCGGACGGGCGGCACGGCGATCTCGGTACCTGGGGCTGGCACGCCGCCGCCGCACGCCGCGGAATGGCCCGGCCGCACCGCCGCCTCGGCCCGTTCCCCCTCATCCCGCTGGCGATCCTGCTGTTGATCGCGCTCGTGTCGGGCGCGTGGCCCGTCTTCGCCGTACTGAAGGTGATGTTCATCGTCTGGATCATCGGAAGCGTGTTTCACCTGGGCCGACGCCGACGCGACCGCACGCGGTGGCGCGGCGGCCCGTACGGCCCTCGCCGGCGCTGACTCGAACCGGTTCGTGCCCGCGGTCGCGGAGACCCGGCGGCGAGGTCACCCGCGCACCGCAGGGGGCGGAGGCAGATTTGGGTCTTGACCGGGCGTCGGGCTCGGCGAAACATCGACCTGTCGCCAACGGGGAGCCCGCCGCCCGGGCACCGGCCGCGACGCGATCCCAGGAGGAGGCGACAAGACCGACACCTCCGTCCGCGGCATGCCGTGCCGGACCGACCGGCACGACCAGCCGTGGGCGGCGAGACCGAGCACGCCAGGGTCACGATCCGGGCAGGGCCTGACGTGCGTACTTCGCGATTTCCGCTGAAGGCCTAAGGAGGCCCCATGCCCGGAGAGGCGTTCGAGCACGTCAGACAGGCCGCGGGAGTGACACTTCCCGCGGCGGACTACCGCGCCGAGTTCTACCGACGCCTCAGGCGGGTGGAGGGCGCCGTGTGGAAGCTGGAGCGCGGCCAGCACTTCCACGAGCCCGACGTCCCCAGCTGGACGGCCATGATGAACGGTGACTGGCACCGTGCCGTCGACCTCATCGCGCGGACCCGCTACACCGACGACCTGCCGCCCCGCGCCGAGCTGCGCCGCCTGCGCATCGCCGCGGAGCCGCTGACGCCGTACCTGCAGTGGGAGATCGTCCTGCTCGTGGCGCGCAGCCGCGCGGGCGAACGCGTCCGGGTGCTGCCGGTGGAGGCGGTGCGTCACCTGGAGCGCTCCGCGCCGCTGCCGGAGCTGCTGATCCTCGATCGCGACCTGATGTACGAGGTCCTCTACGACGACATCGGCGCCCACACCGGCGGCCGGCGCATCACCGATCCGGCCGTGATCGAGCCGTGCGCCCTGAGCGTCGCCGACCTGTACGAGCGGGCCGAGGACGTCGTCGCCTACCACGACCGGGTGGTCGCCCAGCTGCCCCCGCCGGCGGTCAGCCGCATCCCGTCCTGAATCCCGCGTCGCCCGGATCTCCGGGCCGTCCGGCCACAACGGCCGCGACGGCCCGGAGGCCGGCCGGCCGTCCTGGCCCGTCCCGCCCTTCTCGACCGGGCGGGGCGGGCGGGGCGGGCGGGGACCGGCGCAACGGGCGCCACCCGAATCAGACGTGCGGCATGACCTCGGCCGCGAGCAGCTCCAGGTGGTCGAGGTCGCCGAGGTCGAGCACCTGGAGGTAGACCCGCTCGATGCCGAGTTCGGCGTACCGGCCGATCTTGTCGAGGATCTCCTGCGGGGTGCCGCCCAGGCCCTCCCGGCGCGCCTGCGCCGCGTCCTGGCCGATCGCCTCGGCCCGGCGTGCCACCTCGGCCTCGTCGGCGCCCGCGCACACCGTCTGGGCGACGGACAGGATGATCCGCTCCCGCCCGGCCTCCTCGCACGCCCTCTTCACCCGCTCGAACGCCGCGCCCGTCTCATCCAGGCCGCGGAACGGCACGTTGTACTCGTCCGCGAACCTCGCCACGAGGCGCGGGGTGCGGCGAGCGCCGGTGCCGCCCATGATGATCGGCGGACGCGGCCGCTGCACCGGCTTGGGCAGGGCGGGCGACTCGGACAGGCGGTAGTGGGCGCTCTCGTAGGAGAACGTCTTCTGCGCCGCCCACAGGCCCGTGACGATTTCGAGCTGCTCCTCCAGGCGTTCGAACCGCTCGGCCACCGGCGGGAAGGGAATGCCGTACGCCCGGTGCTCCTGCTCGAACCAGCCGGTGCCGAGGCCGAGCTCCACCCGTCCCCCGCTCATCTGGTCGACCCCCGCGACACTGATCGCGAGCGGGCCGGGCAGGCGGAAGGTCACCGGGCTCACCAGAGTCCCCAGGCGGATCCGCGACGTCTCCCGCGCCAGCCCGGCGAGCGTCACCCAGGCGTCGGTGGAGCCGGGGCCGGGCTCCCCCGCGCCGATGCGCTCGTAATGGTCCGACCGAAAGAACGCGTCGAAACCGAGCCGCTCCGCCGCCTGGGCGACCCGCAGCAGGTCGTCGTAGGTCGCGCCCTGCTGGGGCTCCGTGAAGATCCTCAATTTCATTTGTCCATTATCGCCCCCGGCGGTCCGGCCGGTTGCTACAGTGCGACGCGTCTGTGCGCACAGTAGCGGCGAGACGACTGGGAGTGATCAGCTGGTGGACGCGGCACGTCACGCCCGTGATCCGGGAAACCCGCCGGGGTTTCTCGTGCTCGTCGCGGCCGTGGCGCTCGTGTCCGCCACCGGCCTGGCCCTGTGGCTGCTGCCGGCCGCCCCGCCCGGCTGGGCCGGCGCCGCGCGGCCGTCCCCGACCGGAACGCTGGTCGCCGCGCGCCAGAACATGACGCCGGGCCCCTCCGGCGACCCGCGGCCGGCGGGCCACCGGACGACGCCCGTCCCGCTGGATCAGGCGGCGCGACGGCGCTACGTGGCATTCGTGGAGGCCGAACACCTGTCCGGGCGCCTGCCCGGACACCCGGACGGGCACCTCGACGGGCACCTCGACGGGCGTCCGGCGGCGCGCTCCGCCGGTCCCGGTCCGGACGATCTCCGCGCCCCCGGCCCCGCGGCCTACACGGTCGGCCATCTCGTCGCCGGCCCGGACGGCTGTTCCCCGCGGTGGAGCGGGCTCCCCCGGACAAGCGAGCCCGTGACGGCCCGCGTGCGGCGGCTGGGCGTGCCCGGCCGCGACATCACCCTGGCGTTCGGCGGCCCCGCCGGCGCCGAGCCGGCGCAGACCTGCCGGACCGGCGGCCGCCTGGCCGCCGCCTATCGCACCGCGATCGAGGCGGTCCGGCCGGGTGGTGTCGACTTCGAGCCGCGCGCACCGGACGCGACCGCGGTCACGCTCCGCCGCGCCGCCGCGATCATCGCGGTGCAGCGGGAGGCGCGGGCGGCCGGACGCCCGTTCGGCCTCACGTTCACCCTGCCCGCGACCCCGTACGGCCTGGCCCCCGCGGACACGGGCATGCTCGGCACCACCCGGGAGGCCGGCGCCGACATCCGCGCCGTCAACCTGCTCGTGCCGTTCGCCCCCGGTTCGAAGGACAACCTCCGCCGCCTCGCCGCGACCGCGCGGGCCGCCCACCGGCAGCTCGAAGACGCGCTTGGCATCGGCGCGGCCGAGGCCTGGCGGCGCCTGGCCCTCACGCCGGTGCTGGCCACCCCGGCCGACCTCGATCTCGCGCAGGCCAGGCGGCTGGCGGCGTTCGCCGCGCGGAACGGACTGTGCTGGCTGTCGCTCCGCGGCGCGGACCCGGCCCCGGGCGTCGTCGAGGCGCTGGCCGCACCCGTCCCCACTTCCGTCCCCGCACCCGCCGGGGGCTGACGGCTCCACCGCCGCAGGGTGGGTGTGTCACACCCCGGAACGCCCAATCCATGTTCCGCACGCCCGGTACGGCCGCACCCAGCAGAATCGCCCCCAGGCTGGAATCTTTCGTCTCTAGGGGTGGCCGTCGCACCATGGACCATATGGCCGGCCGTCGCCGAACGAGCCCTCGACCGGCGGCGCAACGGAAGGAAGACCCGCCATGTACGCACCCCAATTCACCGCTCTGGCCTGGGAGCATCTGGTGATCGTCACGCTGGGCGGAGTCGTGCTCTGGGTCGCCATCATCTCCGTCGCGCTCCTGCTGTCCCGGGCGGACGGCCACCCGCGCCCCCGGGTCCGCCACGATCGAGCCGAGCACCAGGAGACAGCGGAGGACCCCAGGAGAGGCCAGGAGACGCCAGGAGACACCGCCCTGGTGGGGCGGGTCCGCTCTCAGCCCGGCGACCTCGTCAGGAGCGCGACGCACTCCACGTGATGGGTCATCGGGTATTGGTCGAAGGCCCGCAGGTCGGTCAGCTCATAGCCGTACGGGGCGAACCAGGCGATGTCGCGGGACATCGTGGCCGGGTCGCAGGACACGTACACGATTCGCGAGGCGTCGAGGGACGCGACGCGGTCGACGACCGGACGGCCGAGACCGGCCCGGGGCGGGTCGGCGACGACCAGGGCGGCGCGTTCGATCTCCAGCCGGTCGAGCGCCTCCTCGACCTTGCCGCGCTCGACCGCCGCCTGGGGCAGGTCGCGCAGGTTGAACCGCGCGTCCTGGACGGCCTGCGGCTCCGACTCGATGCCGAGTACGGCTCCGTCCGGGCCGACGGCCTCGGCGAGACCGGCCGCGAACAGGCCGGCGCCGCAGTAGAGGTCGAGCGCCCACTCCCCCGGCTCCGGCCGGCCGAGTTCGAGCACGGTCTCCAGCAGGGTCGCCGCGGCGCCGGGATGGACCTGCCAGAAACCGCTGGCCGTGACCCGGAAGTCGCGTCCGCCGACCCGCTCGATGAGGGACGCCCGCCCGCTGAGGGCCCGGGTGCCGCGCCTGCCCTCGTCGAGCAGGACGGAGGCGTCGACGTCGGGCAGGTCCACCCGCCGGTGACCGGCCGGCTCGACGATCACGGCGTGGTCGCCGCCGGAGGAGGCGACCACCTCGACGGCGGCGGCGCCGCGCCAGGAGTGGCGTTCCGCGCCGACCTCCTCGACGGCGGGATGGGCGATGCGGCACCGGTCGATGTGCTCGATGTCGTGGGACCGGTGGCGGCGCAGCCCGGCCGATCCGTCGCGATCGACGGCGAACTGGACGCGGGTGCGCCAGCCGAGGCCGTCGGGGGCGCCGGGCACCTCCTCCACGACCACCTTGCGATCGATCCCGGCCAGCCGGCGCAGCTGCTCGGCCACCACGTCGGCCTTGAGGCGCCGCTGGGCGTCGAGCGAGGCGTGCTGCCAGTCGCAGCCGCCGCAGCGCCCGGGACCCGCGTAGGGACAGGGCGGCGTCACCCGGTCGGCCGACGGCTCCAGGATCTCCACGGCGTCCGCGCGGAGGAAGCGGGCGGTCTCCTCGGTGATCCGGGCCACCACCCGCTCGCCGGGAAGGGCGTGCCGGACGAAGACGACCCGGCCGTCGTGCCGGGCGACGCACCAGCCGCCGTTGGCGACCGGGCCGACGGTGAGCTCCACCTGGGAGGAGATATGTTCGCCGCCGTCGGGCGGATATGAGTCACGCATGGGTCTCATCATGCCTTTACCTGCTGGTCCGGCGCGGGGTGACGCTGCGGACGGCGGACGGCGCCGGCCGTGACCGGGTCACGGCGCCGCTTGAGTCGGTCGGAGGAGGCGAGCTGCCAGGGCACGCTCGTCACCATGACCCCCGGTTTGAAGAGCAGCCGGCCCTTGAGCCGCAGGGCGCTCTGGTTGTGCAGCAGGTGTTCCCACCAGCGGCCGACCACGTACTCGGGGATGTAGACGGTCACGACGTCGCGCGGCGACCGGCGCCTGAGGGACTTGACATAGTCGAGGATCGGGCCGGTGATCTCGCGGTACGGAGAGTCGAGGATCTTCAGCGGCACCTGGATGCCCCTGCGGTCCCACTCCTCCTGGAGCCGGGCGGCCTCGTCGGAGTCGACGCTGACGGTGACCGCCTCAAGGCTGGACGGCCGGGTCGCCCTGGCGTACGCGAGCGCGCGCAGCGTGGGCTTGTGGATCTTCGAGACCAGCACGATGGCGTGGTTGCGGGCGGGCAGCATCGACTCGTCGGCCTCGCCCTCCTCCGGCGCGGAGAGCTCCGCGGCCACCCGGTCGTAGTGGTGCCGGATGCCCTTCATCATCAGGAAGAGGACGGGCATGGCGATGCAGACGATGTAGGCGCCGTGGGTGAACTTGGTGGCGAGCACGACGACGAGGACGACGCCCGTCATGATCGCGCCGATGCCGTTGATCACCCGGGAGCGCATCATGTGGAACCGCGTCTTGGGGTCGGTCTCGGTCCGCAGGTGACGCGTCCAGTGGCGCACCATGCCGATCTGGCTGAGGGTGAACGAGACGAAGACGCCCACGATGTAAAGGTTGAGCAACTTGCTCACATCGGCGTCGAAGGCCCAGATGAGCAGGCAGGCGCCGGCCGCGAGGATCCCGATGCCGTTGCTGAAGGCCAGGCGGTCGCCCCGGGTGTGCAGCTGCCGGGGCAGGTAGCGGTCCTGGGCCAGGATCGAGCCGAGCACGGGGAACCCGTTGAAGGCGGTGTTGGCCGCCAGGAACAGGATGAGGGCCGTCACCGCGGCGATCGCGACGAACAGGACGGAGCCGTCACCGAAGACGGCCGACGCGACCTGCGCGATGATCGGCTGCTGGTAGTAGTCCGGCCCGGCCGGATGCCCGTTGATGATGATGCCCTGGGCGACGAACGCGGGGTCGGTGACCTTCACCCCTGACTTCAGGCCGAGGAAGATGATCCCGCTGAACATGGTGACGGCGATGAGGCCCATCATGAGCAGCGTCGTGGCGGCGTTCTTGCTCTTGGGCTTGCGGAACGCGGGCACACCGTTGCTGATCGCCTCCACACCGGTGAGGGCGGCGCACCCGGACGAGAACGCCCGGAGCACCAGGAAGGACAGCGCCAGCCCGCCGATGTCGGCCTGCTCGGCGATGATCTTGTAGTCGGCGGTCGGCGCGCGCAGCTCGTCGCCGAGCGCGATCAGCCGGAACAGACCCCACAGGATCATGCCGATGACCGCCGCCATGAAGGCATACGTCGGCACGGCGAACGCGACCCCCGACTCGCGGATGCCGCGGAGGTTCATGATCGTCAGCAGGATGACGATGGCGATCGCCACCACGGCCCGGTGCTCGGCCACGAACGGGATCGTCGCGCCGACGTAGTCGGCTCCGTTGGCGACGGAGACCGCGACGGTGAGCACGTAGTCGACGAGCAGCGCGCTGGCGACCGTCAGGCCGGCGGTCGGCCCGAGGTTCGTGGTGGCCACCTCGTAGTCGCCGCCGCCGCTCGGGTACGCGTGCACGTTCTGCCGGTACGACGCGACGACGACGAGCATGACGAGCACGACGGCCGCCGCGACCCACGGGGAGAAACTGTAGAAGCTCGCGCCCGCGAGCGACAGGATGACCAGGATCTCCTGTGGCGCGTAGGCCACCGAGGACAGCGCGTCACTGGCGAAGACGGGCAGCGCCACGCGTTTGGGCAGCAGCTGGTGGTGGAGCTGCGTACTCCGGAGAGCGCGCCCCACGAGGAGCCGCTTGACAAGATCCGTCACCTTGGACACGTCTGCTGAGCCTAGTCGTCTCCCGCGCCGCCCGGCTCACGCGGTGCTGGGCAAGCGCGACATACTGTCTCCGTTAGGAGTCCGCCCAAACGTACGGCGGGGAAACATGCATATTGTGATCATGGGATGTGGCCGGGTCGGCTCGACCCTGGCCCACATCTTGGAGGACAACGGACACTCGGTCGCCGTCATCGACCGGGATCCGCAGGCCTTTCGGCGGCTCCGGGCCGGGTTCCGCGGCCGTCGCGTGACGGGTATCGGTTTCGACCGCGACGTGCTTGAGGAGGCCGGGATCGGCTCGGCCACCGCCTTCGTCGCCGTGAGCAGCGGCGACAACTCCAACATCATCTCCGCCCGGGTGGCCAGGGAGATGTTCGGCGTCGACAACGTCGTCGCCCGCATCTACGACCCGCGCCGCGCCGAGGTCTACCAGCGCCTGGGGATTCCGACGGTCGCGACCGTGCGGTGGACCGCCGACCAGATCCTCCGTCGCGTGCTGCCGGAGGGCGCGGAGCCGCTGTGGCGGGATCCCACCGGCACCGTGGTCCTGGCCGAGGTGGCGTTCCATCCCGCCTGGATCGGCACGCGGGCCAGGGCCGTGGAGGAGGCCACCGGCGCCCGGCTCGCCTTTCTCAACCGCATGGGCGAGGCGCTGGTGCCGAAGGGCGACACGATGATCCAGGAAGGCGACCTCCTGCATCTGGTCGCCGCCGAGAACAACATGGACCGGATCAACAAGGCGCTCGCCGCCCCACCCGTCGACGAGGAGCACTGATGCGCGTCACCATCGCCGGCGCGGGCGCCGTCGGCCGTTCCATCGCAGTGGAGCTGCTGGAGAACGGCCACGAGGTCCTGCTCATCGACATCGACCCGCGGGCAATCAAGATCGACAGCGTTCCGCGGGCGGAGTGGCTGCTGGCCGACGCCTGCGAGATCTCCTCGCTCGACGAGGCGGGACTCAACGGCTCCCAGGTCATGATCGCCGCGTCCGGGGACGACAAGGTCAACCTCGTCGTGTCCCTGCTGGCCAAGACCGAGTACGGCGTGCCGCGCGTGGTCGCCCGGATCAACCATCCGAAGAACGAGTGGCTGTTCAACGACTCCTGGGGCGTCGACGTGGCGGTGTCCACGCCGCGCCTGCTGTCCGCGCTGGTGGAGGAGGCCGTGAGCGTGGGCGACCTGGTGCGCCTGATGACGTTCCGCCAGGGACAGGCCAACCTCGTGGAGCTCACCCTCGCCGAGGACGCGCCGGTGGTCGGCCAGCGCGCCGGGTCGGTGCCATGGCCCGTGGACGCCGCGCTGGTGGCGATCCTGCGCGAGGGACGCGTCCTGGTCCCGTCGGCGGACGACCCGCTGGAGGCCGGGGACGAGTTGCTGTTCGTCGCCAGCCAGGAGGTCGAGCAGCAGCTGTCCAGCCTGCTGTCCGCGCGCTGAGCGTCCCGATCCGGCCTGATCCGGGCTGGGCGGCGGCGCGACAGAAAAGTACGCCCGGCCCGGACGTCGTCCCGGCCGGGCGGCGGCCAGTGCCCGGGGTTCAGGGCCCGGGGTTCAGGTGCCGGGCGGGGTCAGCGGCGCGGGCTGCATGGGCGTCCTGCCCCGGGCGAGCACCCAGACCATCGCGGCGAGACCGGCGATCTGCAGCGGCCAGCCCAGCGCGATCTTGGCGACGCCGAGCGCGGTGACCTCGTTGGCCCAGTAGAGCGGGAGCTGCACGACGACCCGCAGCAGGCACGGCAGCACGAGCAGCCAGGTCAGCCGCGAGCAGAGCCGCACCAGGCCGGAATCGCGGTGCCACGCCGTCGGATCGCCGGTGACCGATCCGATCAGGAATCCCACGATCGGCCAGCGGACCACGATCGACAGCAGCATCCCGGCCGCGTACGCGCCGTTGTAGAGGATGCCGGGCAGGAAGACGTCCTTGGCGGCGCCGCTCCTGGTGGCGAAGAACGCCCCCACGCCGATGCCGACGAGGCTGTTGAGCACGAACTGCGGGGTCGTCCGCTGCGCGATCCGGATCAGCAGGAGGACCACCGCGGAGCCGATCCCGGCGATCAGCGAACGCTTGAGATCGTCGGACGCGAGCCACGCCACGGTGAACGCGAGCGTCGGCACGGCCGCCTCGATCACTCCCCGGCCACCGCCCAGCGCCTTCGTCAGCTGCGCGCGCACGGCCGCCTCGACGGTCGCGTGGGCCCCGGAGGAGGCCGCCATGTCCGCTGTGCTCATTCGGTCTCCTGCCGGATCAAGGGCCACCAGCCGGGCGCAGCTCGTAGCGGGGATTGAACATGACCTTGCGGCCGTCCTGGACGCTCACCAGGCCCTCGGCCCGGACGACGCGTCCCGGCTCAATACCGGCGATCTTGCGGCGGCCGAGCCAGACGAGGTCGATGACGTCCGAGCCGTCGTACAGCTCGGCCTCCAGGGCCGGCGCGCCTCCACGCGGCCTCAGGGTGACGGTCCGCAGCGTCCCCGCCACGCAGAAACGCTGCCGTCCCCCGCAGCGCGCGATCGGCGTCGCGCCCTGCCGCCCCAGATCCTCCTGAAGCTCAGCGGCCTCCAGCTCGGCCTGGCTTGTCGTCAGGCGCTGGAAGAAGCCCCGCAGTCCGCCGCGTTTGGCAGGCTCCGGCGTGCTCATCGGTCGCTCACCCGGCTTCCTCGCTACATTCCCGTCGAACGGGTGGTCATGACGTCAAGCGTAGGGGACGGCCCCACCGCAGCATACGTGAGGCGCTCTCCGGCCAGAAGGACGGAAACGGACAGGACATGTCCCCGAGACCGTCAATGACCGCCGGACCGCGAAGGTCCCCAGATCAGCGGATCTCGCTGATCTCCGGACCCCGCTCGAACGGCCGCAGGTCGTCCTGCCGGCCGGCCTGCTCGGCCGCGTGCTGCTCCATCGCCTGGCGCGCCTCCGCGGGCAGCCGCAGCTGGATGGGTTCCCTCGGCGGCATCGGCTCGTCGCCGCGGATCACCACGGTGCCGCGAACCACGTCCTCCAGGATCCCCGCGGCGGACGGGTCGACGGCCGCCCGGCCGCTGATCACCGCCCGCAGGAACCAGCGGGGTCCGTCCACGCCGAGGTAGCGGACCGGCTGCGGCCCCTGCTGCGCGCCCTGTGACGCCTGCCCCTGCGCGGGCACCCGCGCCGCGAGCTCGGCGCCGAACGGACCGTCCTGCTCGGTCACGGTGCCGCCGACGGCCGCCACCTCACGGGCGAGCTCGGCCCGCACCTCGTCCCAGATCCCGCTGCGCCTGGGCGCGGCGAACGCGTGCAACTGCAGGGCGCTCTCCTCCACCAGGACGATCGCGCCGTCGATCTGGTCGCCGGTCATGCTGAGCTGGATCTCGAACCCGGGACCGACGGGCAGCCGGAGCCCGCCGAGGTCGACCCGCTCGCCCTCCGGATAGTCGTCCTGCCCGTCCCACGGGCCGGTCGTCCGCGCCGAAGCGCTGGACTCCTCCCCGGAGACCGGCTTGGAGACGGCCGTTGCCCGTTCCTCCTCCGCGCGTCGCCGTCGTCCGAACACCTCGTTCACTCTCCTCATGTCTTCCGCGTGTCCGCGGCGTCCCCGCCGCGGGTCGTCGGCGGCCCGGGCCGGATCCCCTTCCGGGTCGCCGTAATGGCCGCCGTAGTGGCCGCCGTCTGGCCGCCGTTCAGGACCCGGTCGAGCCGAATCCGTTGGCTCCCCGGACCGATCCGGGCAGCCGGTCCACCTCGTGGAAGGCGGCCTTCTCCACCCGCTGGACGACGAGCTGCGCGATGCGGTCGCCGCGCCGGAACCGTACCGGCTCCTTCATGTCGGTGTTGATCAAGGTGACCCTGATCTCCCCCCGGTAGCCCGCGTCGACCGTGCCGGGGGCGTTGACCAGCGTCACGCCGAACGCGGCGGCCAGGCCCGAGCGCGGGTGCACGAACGCCGCGTACCCGTCGGGCAGCGCGATGGCCACGCCCGTGCCCACCACGGCCCGCTCGCCGGGCTGCAGTTCGACGTCCTCGACGGCGTACAGGTCGGCCCCGGCGTCGCCGGGATGGGCGTACGTCGGGATCGGGAGGCCGGGGTCGAGCCGGTGGATCAGGACCTCAACACTCATGCCATCGCCTCGCCTGCCGCCGTTCGGCCGCCGCTGTCCACGCTACGCCCGTTCACGAGGCAAGACCCTACCCGTTGGGCCGGTGAACCATGGCCTCACCAGGGGCCCCGGCGGCGCGTGCCGTGCCGTCGTCGTCCGGGGACGTCGCGGGCCCGGCCGATTCCTCCCGGGACGCCGGGATCGCCGCGGACGATGCGGTCGATGCGGATGCGCCCGGTTCCTGTCCGGCGGGCCGCCGTCCGGCCGCTTCCCGCTCGGAGGGCGTGCCGGAGGGACGATCCTCCTCGTGCGGCTCCTCCGGATGCTCCTCGGGGGGCGGGAGCGCCGGCTGGTCGCGCCGCAGCTCGGGCAGCGCCCGGTAGATGACCGCGACCAGCGGCACGGCCACGGCGGCACCGGCGATGCCCCCCAGGATGCCGCCCACCGCCAGAATCAGGATGATCGCCAGTGGGTGGAAGGCCAGGGCCCGTCCGACGATGAACGGCTGGAGGACGTGGTTCTCCAGCTGCTGCTCGACCACGAGGATGCCGACGAAGATCAGCGCGAGAACCCAGCCCTGGGAGCCGAACGTGACGAGCGTGGCGATGCCGCCCGCGAAGAAGATGCCGACGATCGGGATGAAGCTCGCCAGGAAGATCAGCACCGCGAGCGGCGCCCACAGGGGCACGCGCATGCCGGCCAGCACGATCCCGATGACGATTCCGTGGATGGCGGCGATGGCGACTGTTCCCCAGACGTAGTGGGAGATGGTGACCCAGGCCGCCCGCCCCGCCCGGTCGACCCGCGGCGCCGCGCTCCCGAACATCCGCAGGAGCCAGGCCCAGATGCGGTCGCCGTCCTTGAGCAGGAAGAACGTCACGAACAGCAGCAGGATGATCGACGCGAGCACCTCGACGACCGCGGTGGCGCCGGTCAGCAGCGTGCTGGTGAGCTGGCTGCGCTGCTGGTTGATCTGGCTGCTGAGCTGGTCGACGAAGTCGGCGATCTGCGCCTCCTTCAGATGCAGGGGGCCGTGCAGCAGCCAGTTCTGCGCGTTGCGCGCGGTGAGCTGGATCTGCGCGACGAGTCTGGGGAACTCGTCGTTGGCCCGTACGCCGATCATGAAGCCGATACCGACCATGACCGCCAGGCCGAGCAGCATCGTGATCCACGTCGCGTAGACGGGACGCAGACCGGCGTGGCGCAGCCGCCGGGTCAGCGGGTAGAGCAGCGCGGTGAGCAGCAGCGCGACCGCCACCGGCAGCACGACGAAGGCTATCCTGCCGACGATCAGGGCGAAGACGTAGATCATCGCGCCGACGAGCAGCAGGCGCCAGCTCCACGCGGCGAGAGTGGCGAGGACCGGAGGAACGTTCCCGGTCTCGCGCCGGTTAGACGGGATCACTCGTCCAGCCTGGCATGCCGATGCTCCCAACGCGCAGCGGTTTTACCGCTGCCCCACCCTCGACGGTCACCCTCGCCCCCCGCCCGCCCGGTCCTTACCCCGGTCTTGCCCCTTCTGTGACGCCGTATCCCAATAGGGCCGCCCCGGAATCACACGTCGCCGGAATCACACGTCGAGCGTCACCGTGACCGTCAGCGGCCCGGCACCGTGCTCCAGCACGAACTCCTCCACGTTCCCGGCCTCGCACAGGTCGTCCTGGGCGATCCGCACCCGCTCGGCCTCGTCGCCCGTCACGACCAGACGGGCGACCTCGGCGCGCATGGACGCGCGGGCCTCCGACTTGGCCCGCCGCACCCGGCGCAGCACGCCGGACACGGCCTCAAGCACGGCCGGGTCGCCGTCCGCACCGGCGGCGAACTCCTCGCCGGCGGGCCACGCGGCCCGGTGCACCGAGCCCGGCCGCCACCACGACCACGCCTCCTCGGTCACGAACGGCAGGAACGGCGCGAACAGCCGCAGCAGCACGTCCAGGGCCGTGCGCAGCGCCGCCACGGCCGACGGGTCGCCGGCGTACGCCCGCGCCTTGACGAGCTCCACGTAGTCGTCGCAGAAGTCCCAGAAGAAGCGCTCGGCTCGCTCCAGCGCCCGCGCGTAGTCGTAGCTGTCGAAGGCCTCGGTGGCCTCGGCCACGACGGCGCGCAGCGCGGCGAGCATCGACCGGTCGAGTGGCCTGAGGACCTCTGGCACGCCCTCCCCCGAGTCCCCCAGGCCGAAGCCCAGCACGAACTTCGACACGTTGAGGATCTTGATGGCCAGCCGGCGGCCGATCTTGATCTGCCCGGTGTCGAAGGCCGTGTCGGTGCCGGGACGCCCGCCTGCCGCCCAGTAGCGCACGGCGTCGGAGCCGTACTCCTCCAGCAGGCCCATCGGGGTGACGACGTTGCCCTTGCTCTTCGACATCTTCTTGCGGTCGGGGTCGAGGATCCAGCCCGAGATCGCGGCGTTGCGCCAGGGCAGCGTGCCGTGCTCCAGGTGGGAGCGGACCACGGTCGAGAACAGCCAGGTACGGATGATCTCGTGGGCCTGGGGCCGCAGGTCCATGGGGAACACCCGCCGGAACAGGTCGTCGTCCCGCTCCCAGCCCCCCGCGATCTGCGGGCTGAGCGAGGAGGTCGCCCAGGTGTCCATGACGTCGGGATCGGCCGCGAAGCCGAGCGGCTTGCCCCGCATGTCCTCGGGGAACCCGGGCGGGGCGTCGCTCGACGGGTCGACCGGCAGCGCGGACTCCGGCGGCGTGATCGGCGCGTCGTGGATCGGCTCTCCCTCGGAGTCGAGGGGATACCACACGGGGATCGGCACGCCGAAGAACCGCTGGCGGGAGACGAGCCAGTCACCGGCCAGCCCCTCCACCCAGGTCTCGTACCTGACCCGCATGTGTGGCGGGTGCCAGCGCAGCTCCCGGCCGCGTTCGAGCAGGGCGGCGCGCAGGGCGGCATCCCTGCCTCCGTTGCGGATGTACCACTGGCGGGTGGTGACGATCTCCAGGGGCCGGTCGCCCTTCTCGTAGAACTTCACCGGCCGCCGGATCGGGCGGGGCTCGCCGTCCAGGTGCCCGGCCTCGCGCAGCATCTCGGTGATCCGCTCCCGGGCACCGTGCGTGGTCCGGCCGGCCAGCTCGGCGTACGGCCCGGCGGGCACGCCCGGGGGCGGCTCCGGCAGCAGCCGGCCGTCCCAGCCCAGGACGGGACGGGTGGGCAGGTCGAGCTCGCGCCACCAGACGACGTCGGTGACGTCGCCGAAAGTGCAGATCATCGCGATGCCCGACCCCTTGTCCGGCTCGGCCAGGCGGTGGGCGACGACCGGCACCTCCACCCCGAAGAGAGGGGTGCGCACGGTGGTGCCGAACAGCGGCCGGTAGCGCTCGTCGTCCGGGTGGGCGACCAGCGCCACGCAGGCCGGGATCAACTCGGGCCGGGTGGTCTCGATCCACACCCGCTCGCCCGAGGGCGCGTCGAACCCGATCCGGTGGAACGCCCCGGGCCACTCCCGGTCCTCCAGCTCCGCCTGCGCGACGGCCGTGCGGAACGTCACGTCCCACAGGGTGGGGGCCTCGGCGACGTACGCCTCACCGCGGGCCAGGTTGCGCAGGAACGCCCGCTGGGAGGCGGCCCGCGCGTTCGCGTCGATCGTCGCGTACGTCATCGACCAGTCGACCGACAGGCCCAGCCGCCGCCACAGCTCCTCAAACGCCTTCTCGTCCTCGGCCGTGAGCCGTTCGCACAGCTCGATGAAGTTCCTCCGGGAGATCGGCACCTGCCGCTTGGCGTCGGGCCGGTCGGGCGGCCGGAACGACGGGTCGTACGGCATCGAGGGGTCGCAGCGGACCCCGAAGTGGTTCTGCACCCGGCGCTCGGTGGGCAGCCCGTTGTCGTCCCAGCCCATCGGGTAGAAGACGGCACGCCCGCGCATCCGCTGGTAGCGGGCGATCGTGTCCGTGTGCGTGTAGGAGAAGACGTGGCCGACATGCAGGGATCCGGACACCGTGGGCGGCGGCGTGTCGATCGAGTAGACCTCGTCGCGGCCGCGGGTCCGGTCGAACCGGTAGACGCCCTCCGCCTCCCAGCGCTCGGCCCATACCGCTTCCAGGCCGTCGAGAGACGGTTTCCCGGGCACGGTCATGGGGAGTCGCCGTTCAGTCATGCCACCACATGGTATGGCGTGCACCACCTCCCGCGGGGAGACACTAAGGTCGTTACGGAGGAGGAATCATGGCGGACATCGCTCGAGCGGCCAGGCGCGAACTAGACGAAGCCGACAAGCCGGACATGATGTGGCGGATCGTGGGCGGCCTTCTCGGGCTGGCCGTCGGCTTCGCCTCCCGGAAGGTGCTCGGGTACGCCTGGGAGAAGGCCACGGGCAAGAAGCCCCCGGCGAGCGCCGACTCGCCGGACATCAGTCTGCGGGAGGCGATCGCCTACGCCGTGGTGATGGGGCTCGGCATGGAGGTCACCCGGATCATCGCCACCCGCGCGGCGGCCAGGAAGTGGAAGTCCTGGAAGGACGCCGCCAAGGACGTCACACCGTAGGCGCCGGCACCGTGGGCGCCGCAGGCGTCAGACCGCAGGCGGCTCCGACGGGTGTCCCGACTCCAGCGCGGTGAGGAAGTCGCTCGCCCACTTGTCGACGTTGTGGGTGGCCACCCTCCGGCGCAGCGACCGCATCCGCCGGCCCAGCTCGTGGGGGGTCGCCCGCATCGCGGCCAGCATCGCCCGCTTCATGCCGTCGATGTCGTACGGGTTCACCAGGAAGGCCTGGCGCAGCTCGTCCGCGGCACCGGCGAACTCGCTCAGGACCAGCGCGCCGCGCAGGTCGTGCCGGCACGCCACATACTCCTTGGCCACCAGGTTCATGCCGTCGCGCAGCGGCGTGACGACCATGACGTCCGCGGCGCAGTAGAGCGCGGCGAGCTCGTCATGGTTGTACGACTGGTGGAGGTAGGAGATCGGCTGGCGGCCCAGCATGCCGTGCTCGCCGTTGATCCGGCCCACCCGCAGCTCGATGTCGTTGCGCAGGCGCACGTATTCGGCGACGCGTTCCCGGGTGGGGGTCGCCACCTGCACGAAGGCGGCCTCGCCCGGCTTGATCGCGCCGTCGTCGAGCAGCTCGCCGAACGCCTTGAGCCGCTGGCCGATGCCCTTGGTGTAGTCGAGCCGGTCGACGCCGAGCAGCACGTGCTCGGGGTCGCCGAGCTCCGCCCGGATCTGCTCGGCCCGCCGGACGATCCGCGGCTCGCGGACGAGCTGGTCGAGCTGGCCGAAGTCCACCGAGATGGGGAACGCCTCGGCGCGGACCGTCCGGCCGTCCACCAGGATCTCGTTGCGGGAGTTCGGCAGGCCGAGGAGGCGGCGCGACAGCCGGATGAAGTTCGACGCCCCGCCCGGCCGCTGGAACCCGACGAGGTCGGCGCCGAGGAGGCCCTCCAGGATCTCGTTGCGCCACGGGAGCTGGTTGAACAGCTCACCCGGCGGGAACGGGATGTGCAGGAAAAAGCCGATCTTCAGGTCGGGCCGCAGCCTGCGCAGCATGGCGGGCACCAGTTGCAGCTGGTAGTCCTGCACCCAGACCACGGCGCCGGGCGCGGCGGCGTCCGCGGCGGCACGGGCGAAGCGGTCGTTGACGGCCCGGTAGGCGTCCCAGAGCACCCGCGAGTACGTGGGCTTGGCGACGACGTCGTGGTAGAGCGGCCAGAGCGTGGCGTTGGAGAAGCCCTCGTAGTAGAGCTCCATCTCCAGGGCCGACAGCGGGATCGGGATCAGGTGCATCCCGTCGTGATCGAACGGCTTCAGCTCCTCGCCGGCCGCGCCGGTCCAGCCGAGCCAGGCTCCGTCCCGGCGCTGCATCACGGGCGCGATGGCCGTGACCAGCCCGCCGGGGCTGCGGCGCCAGTCCTTCTCTCCGACACGGTCGACAGGGAGCCTGTTCGCGACGATCAGGAACGAACTGGTGTCACGCATGAAGCCTCCAGGGTCGCCGTGACCCACCGAATGGGGAATACCACCGTTAGTGCACTTACCCGTAACGACGTGCACAATTCGCCCGGGCTGCTGTGAGCATGATCTCAGGTGGGCCACAAGAACATCTCAGGAGGTCCCAATGGTTTAGACCACTGGGTGACAGTTCCGTACCAGGCCCGAGCGGGCGAAAACCCACGCTGATCAGGGCGTCCGGAGTCGGCGGATTCGGCCGGTACGGATCAGGCGGGCGGCAGGGGGCGGTGGCGCCGCAGGTCGGCGCGTACGGCCTCGGCGAGCCTGCGGGTGGCGGCCCGGTTGAGGGCTCCGCCGGCGACGGCCCCGGTGAGGAAGGGGCCGAGGGTGGTCAGGTTGCGGCCCAGGGTGCGCATGAGGCGGTTGCGCAGCGCGGTCTTCGCGGCGGTCCCGAGGGCGACGGTGGCCGAGCCGGGGGCGAGCGGGTTGACCCCGCGCTGCCTGGACCAGGCGAGAGTGAAGGCGGTGGCCCGCTGGGTGCCGTTGCCCGGCACGCTCACGCCGTACACCTCGTGCAGTTCGGCGATGAGCTTGACCTCGATGGCCGCGACGACGAGGGTCTCGGCGACGATCTGCGCGGGAGCGGATAACAGGAGGGGCGGCGCCACGAACTCCGCGGCGGCGACCGCTCCGCCCACCGCGCCGACCGCCATGGTCGCCTTTCCCGCGGTGCGGACGAGATCGTCGGCGAGCTGTTCCCCGGTCAGCCCGTAGTGGTGTTCCTTGAGGGTGGCGAGGTCACGGATCGGGAGGCGGGGGGCGATGTTCATGAACACGTCCGCCATCCACCGCCCCCGTCCCACCTTCGACGCGCGCGCCCGTCTCGCCGACTCGGCGAGCGAGGCGCCGAGGCGGCCGAGCAGCCGGCGCCGCTCGGCCCTGTCCGTCGTCTCACCAGGGGCGACGAGTTTCCCGACCAGGCCGGCCATCTCGTCGTCGTTCGATCGATCCGCGTCCGAGGTCAACGGACCCTCCAAGCACTGCTAGGCGGCACACTCTCGGCAGACCTGCTGGCCGTTCTTCTCGGAGGCCAACTGGCTGCGGTGGTGCACCAGGAAGCAACGCGAGCAGGTGAACTCATCAGCCTGCCGAGGGATCACCCGGAGCGAGAGTTCCTCGTTCGACAGGTCCGCACCAGGCAGCTCAAGCGACTCGGCGAGGTCGGTCTCGTCGATGTCGATGCTGCCCGACGACTTGTCGCTCCTGCGTGCCTGGAGCTCCTGGAGACTGTCCTCGTTCAGGTCGTCGTCGGTCTTGCGCGGGCTGTCGTAATCGGTAGCCATCTGCCTACTCCATCCCCCTCATCTATCTGCCTGCGCCGGTGTCGCGCGTCTTAACGCTCGGAAGGCCGTCGTTGTGCCCGCGGGGGCCAGGAAATTGTGCAATCGGTACCCGCTTGGACGAACGCTGAACCACCCGGAACACGAGGGGCATGCCGTACCAGGCTCTGGTTAGCCAAATATGGCGAAAACCACAGTATCGACGGTATGACCCACCGCGTTCGACGGCACATCCAACCACATGTACGGCGCGCATGCTCCCTCAGCGCGCCGACTACGACGCGCCCGAGGTCGCACCCGCCCCGGACAGGCGCACCGTCACCACGAGGCCCCCTCCGTCCCTGGGAACGGCGGTGACCCGGCCCCCGTGCGCCCGGACGATCGCGCGCACGATGGACAGGCCGAGTCCCGCGCCCTTGGCGGATTGGACCCGGTCGGCGTTCAGTCTCCGGAACGGCTCGAACAGGCTCTCCACCTCGTACGCGGGAACATGTTGTCCCGTGTTCGCGACCTGAACAACGGCACCCCCATCCACCATTCCCGTACGGATCCAGACTTTTCCTGAAGTGCCGATGTTGTGTTTAATGCCGTTCTCAACCAGGTTCGAGACGCAGCGCTCGATCAATACCGGGTCGCCGGTCGTCGCCGCCGGGTGCAGGTCGTACTCGACGGCCACGCCCTCCTCGTCCGCGAACGGGGCGAGTTGCTCGACGGCGGTCTTCGCCACCTCCTGGACGTCGACCGGTTTGCGGACCGACAGCTCCCGCTCGCTGCGGGCGAGCAGCAGCAGCCCCTCGATCAGCCGCTCGTGACGCGCGGTGGTCCCGAGAAGGGTGCGGCCGAGCACCTTGAGATCGTCCGACGCCTCCGGGTCGGAGAGGGCGACCTCCAGCACGGTCCGGTTGATCGCGAGCGGCGTGCGCAGCTCGTGGGAGGCGTTGTCGACGAACCGGCGCTGGGCGTCGAAGGCCGTGTTGAGCCGGGTGAGCATGGCGTCGAAGGTGTCGGCCAGCTCCTTGAGCTCGTCGTCGGGCCCCTTCAAGTCGATCCGCTCGTGGGCCAGCGAGGTCTCCGACAGCTTGCGGGCCGTGCCGGTCATCTTCTTGATCGGCCGCAGCGCCCGGTCGGCCACCACGTAGCCCAGGATGAGCGCCAGGATCCCCACCCCGAACAGCGCCATGAGCGACCGCTTGAGCAGCTCGGCCTTCGCGACGGCGATCACTTCCTGCTGCTGCTGGGCGTACCAGGTCTGGAACTGGTCCACCAGGTCGGACGGCGCTCCGAATGGCAGGAAGACATTGCTCCCCCACCCTGCGTTGATCGCCTGCCCCACCAGCACATACATGACCATGAGCAGGAGCGCCCCGGCGACGAAGAACAGCGCGCCATAGGTGAGGGTGAGCCGCCATCGGACACTGATCCGGCCCGGCAGCCCGCGGATCTCGTCGATGAGATTGCGCTGGATGGGATGCGCGCCCAGCGGCGGCGGCCCGTCCCAGGCGGGCGGGCCGCTGGGCGGCGGCGGCGTGGTCACCGGGCCGCCTCCGATCTCCGGCAGGCGCGGGCGGCGTTCACAGGCGGTACCCGACTCCCGGCACGGTCTCGATGACCTGCGGCTCACCGAGCTTCTTACGCAGTGTCATCATCGTCACGCGCACGACGTTCGTGAACGGGTCGATGTTCTCGTCCCAGGCCTTGTCGAGCAGGTCCTCCTGGCTGACCACCGCGCCCTCGGCCCGCATCAGCTCCTCCAGCACGGCGAACTCCTTCTTGGTCAGCGCGACCTCGCCGCCGTCCCTCGTCACCAGGCGCTTGCCGGGGTCGAGCCGGATGCCCCCGCGCTCCAGGACCGGCGGCAGCGCGGGCGCGGACCGGCGGCCCAGCGCGCGCACCCGGGCGACCAGTTCCACGAAGACGAACGGCTTGGCGAGGTAGTCGTCGGCGCCCAGCCCCAGGCCCTCGACCTTGTCGTCGACGTCGCCCGCCGCGGTCAGCATGAGGATCCGGGAGGCGGAGCGCTGGGCGACCAGGCGCCGGGCCACTTCGTCGCCGTGCACCTTCGGCAGGTCACGGTCGAGCACGATCACGTCGTAGTCGATGTACCCGGTCTTCTCCAGCGCGGCGGCGCCGTCGTAGGCGACGTCCACCGCCATGGCCTCACGGCGGAGCCCGGTGGCGATCGCGTCAGCGAGCACCTTCTCGTCCTCCACCACCAGCACGCGCATCACGGTCCTCCTCAGCAGGTACGACGTCATCATTGTGGCCGTCTTCGGCGTAAGACCCCGGTAAGCGGCTCCCCGGCCCCCGGTGACGCAACACACAGAAATCGGGTGGTTTACGGCAAGCCCCAAGGTGGGTACCCCCTACACCCCATTGTCGTGTGCCGGGGAAGGGCGCGAGCCCTCTCCAGGAACCGCGCCCCGGGACCAGCACGGCGCATCCGCCCCCTGAGAGAGAAGGTGAGATGGGCGAGTTCACCACCACGATCGAAAGCAGGCTCGACCAGGCCTACAAAGGTCTTGAAGAGGCCACGACGAGCGGCGACGACTTCCTCGCCGACACCCTCACCGCCGAGATCGAGGACCTCCGCCGCCTCGCCGAGGACCACGGGATTCCGATCCAGCGCTGACGACGTCGTTCCATGAGGGGGCGCGCCCGGCCGGCGCGCCCCCTTCTCATGCCCTCGTGTCCCGGGCCGGGCCCGGCGAGCCCCGCCGTCTACCGCGTTTCGGCCCCGTTCCGGATCTGTTCCGGCGTCGTTCCGGCCGTCCCGCTCAGCCGCGTTCGGGGTCGAGCGGCGCGAGGAGGTCGTGCAGCTCCTCGAACAGCCCAGGGGTCGCGCACACGACCATGTCCGGGCCGGCGGGCCTGCCGTGCATCCCGCCCAGCCGGGCGCCGGCCTCGGTGGCGATCAGGCCGGCCGCGGCGTGGTCCCAGCGGTTGGTGCCCCGCTCGTAGTAGGCGTCGACCCGGCCCGCCGCGACCGAGCACAGGTCGATCGCGCAGGAACCGCCCCGCCTGATGTCCCTGACCCGGGGCAGCACCCGCGCCACCACCTCGGCCTGCACGGCCCGCCGCGCCGCGTCGTAGCCGAAGCCGGTCGCGACCAGCGCCCGGTCGAGCGGCACACCGGTGGTGCAGGACTGGCGCTCGCCCTTCAGCCAGGCCCCGCCGCCGCGCGAGGCGGAGAACAGCTCGCCGCGCGGCACGTTGTTCACGGCGCCCGCCACCACCTCGCCGTCGATCTCGACGGCGATGCTCACGGCCCAGTCGGGCAGGCCGTACAGGAAGTTGACGGTGCCGTCGATCGGGTCGACCACCCAGCGCACCCGGCCGTCGCCGGACGTGGCGCCGCCCTCCTCGCCGAGGATCGCGTCGTACGGCCGCGCCTGGACGATCCGGGAGCGGATCAGCTCCTCGCAGGCCCGGTCAAGCGCGGTCACCACGTCGGTCGGGCTCGACTTCGTGGCGAGGACCTCTGGCCGGGCGGGCCGCTTGGCCAGCAGCATGTCCCCTGCCTCCGCCGCGATCTCGACCGCCAGCGCCAGCAGCTCGCCCGGCTCCGGCGGCTCCACCTGGTCGCCCGGCCGCCCGTGCTCGTTCATCCCCGATCGCCCCTTCCTCGTACGGACCCCCGACATCCTCCCAAATAGCCATTAATGGGAGGTGACGGGTGTGGGGCGACTCAGCCCAGCAGATCCGGCCTGACCCACTCCTCGCCGAGGACGTGGTGCCCGAGGAAGGCCAGGACGGTCTCGTACCAGGCGATCGCGTTGCCCGGCTTGAGCACCCAGTGGTTCTCGTCCGGGAAGTAGAGGAACTTGGACTCGACGCCGGAGCGCTGCAGGTCCCACCACAGGCGCAGGCCCTCGCCGATGGGCACCCGGTAGTCCTTGTCGCCGTGGATCACCAGCATCGGCGTGCCGATCGACTCCAGCGACCGGTGCGGCGACAGCCGCTCGTACCGCGCGGAGCCCGACGCGCCGAACTCCCGCTGCCAGTACATCGAGGCGTCGGTCGTCCCGGCGAACTGGTCGAGGTTCCACAGGGAGGCGTGGGTGACGACGGCGCGGAACCGGTCGGTGTGCCCGGCCACCCAGTTGGCCATGTAGCCGCCGAAGGAGCCGCCCATGGCGGCGATCCTCTGGTCGTCGACGTCTGGCCGCTTCAGGGCCTCGTCGGTGATCGCCATGAGGTCGGCGTGGGTGACCGGCCCCCAGTCGCCCCAGCCCCGGTCGATCATGGCCTGGCCGTAACCGGTGGACAGGCAGGGATCGGGAAGCAGGACGGCGTAACCGTGCCGGGCCATGAGCCACGGGTTCCAGCGCCAGCTCCAGTCGTTCCAGCTCGACACCGGGCCGCCGTGGATCCAGAGCAGGAACGGCGCCGGGTTCTCCGCCGTGGCCTCGGCGGGCAGGACCAGCCAGCCCCGGATCTCGGTCCCGTCCTCGGCGGTGGCGGAGATCTCCGTGAGCGTGCCGGGCAGTTCGAGGTCCGGGGTCGGGCACGGCAGCGTGACGACCGAGCCGTCCGCGGAGATCCGCACGGGCCGGGGCGGCGAGTCGACGGCGCCGCGCAGGGCGTAGACCGAGCCGTCGGGAGCGGGGCACAGCTCCAGGTAGGCCCCGTCGTCCGGGGTGAGCCGGGTGACCGCCCCGTCGAGCGTGACGCGGAAGACCGGCCGGCGGCCCAGATGGTCGGCCGCGATAAAGATCTCCCGGGACGAGGGCGCCCAGGCGACGGCCACGGGGAACAGCTCCCCGCCGAGCGCCCGGCCCTCCCCCGTCCGGAGGTCGACGACCCACAGTTCCAGCGTGGTCGACAGCTCCTGGTCGCCGTGCCGTTCCCGGGTGCAGGCCACGTACCGCCCGTCGGGCGACACCTTGACGGGCCCGTCGAAGTCGTGCGACGGCGAGGCCGCCAGCGTCCGCCGTGCGCCGTCCGCCAGGTCGATCGCGACGAGTTCCTGCCGCGACTCGCCGTTGGCCTGCGGGGTCCGCCACGTGGTGATCACGGTGGCTCCGTCGGGCGTGACCTCGTACGCGACGTTGTCCAGCGACCTGCCGGGCTCGGGGGTCAGGTCCCGCGCGTCGCCGAGACCCTCGATCCCGGACGCCGCGAACAGCCGCGTCTCGGCCGGGCCGAGATCCTGGTCCCAATAACGGACGGGGTAGCTCTCATGCAGGATCGCGCTGACCCCGGCCTCCTTGCGGGCCGTGCGGCGCTCCTCCTCCGTCGCGGCGTCGCCCGGCAGCACCTGCGCGGTGTAGACGACCGCGCCGCCGCCCGCGCGCACGCCGCCGATCCCGCCGGGCCGGGCGGCCACCCGCGCCGGCTCGCCCCGCTCGGGCAGCAGCCACAGGGCGGGGGTCTCCGCGCCGGGGTCCTTGACCGTCTCGTCCGCGCGGCGGGAGACGAACAGCAGACTCCCGTCCGGGGTGAACTCGGCGCCCGCCTCGCCCTTCGACGACCGGGTCAGCCGCCGCGGGGTCCCCTCCGGGTCGAGCGGGATGTCCCACAGCGCCGTCCCGTAGGACGTGCCGTCCGGGTTGAGCGACTGGACCACCGACACGAGCCTGGCACCGTCCGGGGACAGGCGGAGCGACACAACACGCGGCAGAGCGACATATTCACGGATGTCCGGAAATTGGCTCACCGCTCGAACCTACCCGGATCTCGCCGCACAGCCCAATGACCTGTCACAACGATCAGGACTCGGGGTCAGGGTGTGGATCAGGGCGGCGCCTCGGCCGCGTAGGGTGAGGGGACATGGGGAGCACCAACGGATACGACGCCCTGCTCGTCGTCTCCTTCGGCGGGCCGGAGGGCCCCGAGGACGTCATGCCGTTCCTGGAGAACGTGGTCCGGGGTCGTGGGGTCCCCCGTGAGCGCCTGCTCGAGGTGGAGGCCCACTACCAGCGCTTCGGCGGGGTCAGCCCGATCAACCGGCAGTGCCGGGATCTGATCGCGGCGCTCGACGTCGGCCTGCCGGTCTACTGGGGCAACCGCAACTGGCACCCGTTCCTGGAGGACACCGTCCGGCGGATGACGGAGGACGGCGTCAGGAAGGCCGCGGCGCTCGTCACGGCCGCCTACAGCTCGTACTCCAGCTGCCGGCAGTACCTCGACGACATCGCCAGGGCGCGCGCCGCCGTGCCCGGGGCCCCGGAGATCGTGAAACTGCGGCATTACTTCGATCACCCCGGCTTCGTCACGGCGATGGCCGACCACACCCGGGCGGCCCTCGCCCGGCTGCCCGAGGGCGAGCGCGACACGGCCCGGCTCGTCTTCACCGCGCACAGCATCCCCCTGTCGATGGCCCGCACGGCCGGGCCCGCCGGCGGGGCGTACGAGGCCCAGCTGCGCGAGACGGCGGCGCTGGTGACCGAGCGGGTCGACCCGGAGCGGGCCTTCGACCTGGTCTGGCAGAGCCGCAGCGGGCCGCCGCAGGTGCCGTGGCTGGAGCCCGACGTCTGCGACCACCTGGAGGCGCTGCACGCCGACGGGGTGCGGGCGGCCGTCTTGGTGCCCATCGGATTCGTGTCCGACCACATGGAGGTCGTCTACGACCTCGACGTCGAGGCCGCGGCCACCGCGGACAAGCTCGGCATGGCCCTGTCGCGCGCGGCGACGGCGGGCACCCACCCGGCGTTCGTTTCCATGGTCGGCGAGCTGCTGGCGGAGCCGGAGCCGGCCGGGTGCGCCGCCACCTGCTGCCCCGCACCGGTGCGGCCGGCCTCCTCACGTCCCTCCGTGCCGGCCCCGGGCGGCGATCGGTAGACGGCCGGGCGGGCGCTCAGCGGAGCGGTCAGGAGTAAGTGCGGGCGTAGGCGTCGGCGAGCGACAGCACGTTGTTCACGTAGTCCCAGGAGTGGTTGTAGAACCACACGGCCTTCCTGAGCTTGTCGCCGCCGCGGCCGGCGCCGTTCGCGCACAGGTAGCGGGACGCCGCGGGCACGGCGTCGTAGGGACTCCAGATGTCCTTGTCCCCGTCGCCGTCGCCGTCGACGCCGTACGCCTTCCAGGTGCTCGGCATGAACTGCATGGGCCCGAGCGCTCCCGCCGACGACGGCCCGTTGTTGCGCCCGTGCCCGCTCTCCACCTGCCCGATCGCCGCGAGCACCGTCCAGGACAGACCGGGGCAGACGGCCGCGGCGCGCTGGTAGAGCTCCAGGTAACTGTCCGGCCTGCCGACCAGGGCCTCCGCCGGCGGAGCGGGCGACCGGCTCGGCGTCCCCTTCGCCGGCTCCGGGCCGACCCTGACCACCTGGGCCTTCGGTCCCAGGAGGCGGCCCACCCGGGCCGGGTCGAGTGTCCCCGAGTCGCCGTGGACGAGGACGACCACGCCGGACGAGAAGCCCAGCCGCCGACCGAGGTCCCGGCCGATGAGACCGTCGATCCCGGGCAACCCGAACGAGGCCGAGGCCGCGACCCGCAGCCGGGGGCCGCCGTCGAGCTGGTACTGCGCGCCGAGCACCAGGCCCAGCCGCCTGACCGCCGTCGCGTCCGCCACGAACTCGTCGTGCGCGAGCGCGTTCCACACCTCCGGATGCTCGGCCACCCCCTTCGGGGTCCACGACCGGAACTGGGCGGGGTCCACGGCCAGCAACTGCAGGGCGGTGCCGGAGACCCGCACGCTCCCGCCGTCGGCCGACGCCACCTTCTCGACGTGCCGCAACTTCGCGATCTTCCGCAGCGTGGCGAGTGAGACCTTCGCCGGAGCGATGGCGATGAGCTGGGGCGGGGTCACCTGGACGCCCGGCCCGCCCACCACGGGCGGGTCCGACGGCAGGGTGGTGTCGGGCCGCAACGTGGCCGCACCGGTGCCGACACCCGGCCGATCGCCCTGCTCGTCGCTCACCCCGCGGATGGGGGCGGCGGACGGGCGGCCGCGCTGCGCGGCCAGGACGGCGCCGGACAGGGCGGTCACGGCGACGATGACGACGGCGAGCCCGGCCACGATCATGCGGAGCGACATGGACGTGGGAGGGGTGCGCACGCGGCCCACGTTAGCCTCTTCGCCCCATTGAGGGAAAAATCACTTGCGGCGGATGTGGCTGGTGATACAGGGTCATGCTGGAATATTGACGTCCGCGTGCCCGGGTGACGACACCCGAGAGCCGCCCGCCGCGTCAGATCGGCCGGCCCGGACGCACGACATGCCGAAAGGGAAACATCGCATGGTCGGGCCGTATCGGGGGCTGTTCGGCACGCCCGGAGTCAGGGGCTTCGTCATCGCGGGATTCGTCGGGCGGATGCCCATGTCCATGCTGGGCATCGGCATCACCCTGCTGGTCTCCGCCCTCACCCGGTCGTACGCCACCGCCGGCGCGGTCTCCGCCACGGTGTCCGTCGCCTTCGCCGTGGCCGCCCCCATGTCGGGCCGCCTGACCGACAGGTTCGGGCAGTCCCGCGTCCTCGTGCCGCTGGTCTTCCTGCACGGCGCCTCCCTCACCGGGCTGATGCTGTGCGCCCACGCCCACGCCCCCGTCTGGACCCTGTACGCCACCGGCGTCGCGGCGGGCGCCACGGCCGTGTCCCTCGGCTCGATGGTCAGGGCCCGCTGGTCGCACGTGCTCCAGGACCCCTCCCGGGTGCACACCGCGTTCGCGTTCGAGTCCGTGGCCGACGAGGTCGTCTTCGTCACCGGGCCCGCCTTCGTGACCCTCCTCGCCACCGGGGTCAACGACTACGCCGGGCTCGTGGTCGCGGTCGTCCTTACCGTCTCCGGCACGCTGGCGTTCGCCGCGTTACGGAGCACCGAGCCCCCCGCCGTACGGGAGCGGGGCGAGAACGGGACGCCCATCGCGATCCCCGGCGTCGCGCTGCTGTCGGCGGTCTTCCTCGCCCTGGGCGCCGTGTTCGGCTCCATCGACATCATCACCGTCGCCTTCGCCGACGAGCACGGCAGCAAGGCCGCGGCCGGCCTGCTGCTGGCGTCCATCTCGTCCGGCAGCATGGTCTCCGGCCTCTGGTACGGCTCACGCCACTGGCGGATCACCCTGCGCAGCCGGTTCGTCCGCGGGCTCGCGCTGTTCGCCGCCGGTTTCACGCCGGTCCTGCTGATGAACGGCATCGGGGCGATGGCCCTCGCCCTCTTCGTCGCCGGGCTGGCCATCTCCCCCACCCTCATCACCGGTTTCTCCCTGGTGGAACGCCTGGTCCCGGCGGCGCAGCTGACCGAGGGAATGTCGTGGATCTCGACGTCCATCGGCCTCGGCGTGGCCATCGGCGCCTGGGCCGGCGGGCGGCTCACCGACCTGTACGGCGCGTCGAACGCGTACGCCCTGCCCTTCGTCTGCGCGCTGCTCGCCGTGGTCGTCGGACTGGCCGGGTCGCCGCTCGTACGGGCCGAGCACGGGGCCGGGTGACCGCTCCCCTCGTCCCGGGCATCCGTCCCGCCCCGATGCCCGGACGCCCATAGGCAGACATCCTCCGGATGAGTAATGTTCGTCTTCTCCCGCGGGCAGCGGCCACGGAAGAGGAACATGGACTCCTTCGTCAATTGGGCGGGCAACCAGTCCGTCACCCCCTGGCGGGTCAGGACGCCCGCGTCGGCCGCCGAGGTCGCCGAGGCCGTGACGCACGCCGCGGCGGCCGGGCGGCGGGTGCGCATGGTGGGCACCGGCCACTCCTTCACCGACGTCGCCCTCACCGACGGCCTGCTGCTGCGGCCCGGCGCGCTGACCGGCGTCCTGTCCGCGGGGGACGGCTGGGTCAGGGTCGCCGCGGGAACTACGATCCACGCGCTCAACGTGGAGCTCGGCCGCCGCGGCCTGGCGCTGGCGAACATGGGGGACGTCACCGCGCAGACCGTCGCGGGGGCGATCCAGACCGGCACCCACGGCACCGGCCGCCACGTCGGCGGCCTCGCCGACCAGGTGACCGAGCTGGAGCTGGTGCTCGCCGACGGCTCCGTCACGAGCGTGCGCGACGGCGACCTCTTCGACGCCGCCCGGGTCGGCCTCGGCGCGCTCGGCGTCCTCACCGCGGTGACGTTCCGGGTCGAGCCCGCGTTCCTGCTGCGCAGCCGCAGGGAGCCGCTGTCGTTCGGCGGAATCCTGGACGCCCTCGACGAGCTCACCGGCGACAACGACCATCTCGACTTCTTCTGGCTGCCGCACACCGACACCTGCCTGGTCAAACGCAACAACCGCGACGCCGGACCGGCCCGGCCGCCCTCCGCCGCCCGGCGGTGGTGGGACGAGGTCTTCCTGGAGAACACGCTCTTCGGCGCCGCCTGCCGCCTGGGCGCCCGGTTCCCCGGGGCGATCCCCCGCATCAACGCCGTCTCCGCCGCCGCGCTGTCCGCCTCCGAGTGCGCCGACACGTCCTACAAGGTCTTCGGCTCCGTACGCGAGGTGCGGTTCCTGGAGATGGAGTACGCCATCCCGCGCGAGCACCTGGCCCAGGCGCTGCGCGAGACCCGGGACCTGGTCGAGCGCGCCGGCTGGACCGTCACCTTCCCGGTCGAGGTGCGGGTGACGCCGCCGTCGGACGCCTGGCTGTCCACCGCGTACGGCAGGGACTCGGCGTACGTCGCGTGTCACGTCTACCGGCCCACCCCCAACCCGGCGTACTTCGCCGGAGTTGAAGAGATCATGACTCGGCTGGGCGGCCGTCCCCACTGGGGGAAGCTGCACACCCGCGACGCGGCCTACCTCCGGACGGTCTATCCCCGGTTCGCCGATTTCCTGGCGCTGCGCGATGAGCTGGACCCACGCGGCCTGTTCGCCAACGATTACACCGACCGGGTGCTCGGCGCGTCGCCGGGGAGCTGACGCCACGGCCGCGTAAAGTCCCTTCCCACGGTCCGGCCTCTCCCGCGTGTCGCGTTGCCCGCGCCCGCCCTCCGGCAGGCAGATTGCGGAACGCGGGCACAGCTGAGCCCGGCGCGCCACTCGAACCGAGGGAGCAACGAAGGATGAGACCCTCCCGCAGCTCTGGCCCGACGGTCCACGCCTCGGCGACCGCGGCGCGGACGCGGGCGGTCGGCGCGCACGAAACGAGGCGACACGACCCTCGCTCTCGCCTCCCGGAGAGGGCCCGCCACGCCGCCGGGCCGCGACCGTCCGGGACGGCCATGGCGACCCCGACGCTTCCGTGCGACCAGGAGGTTGCCGGAAAGTGAACGCCACGAATGTGACCGGGGTCACAACGACTGCCTCGCCCCCGGGCGAGGCGATGTTCGGACATGCCGGGTACGGTGCTGGAAGGCAACCGGCTCAAGCGAGAGACTCAAGGGTCCGGGGGAAGACAGAGCACGACGACGAAGGGACTCGCATGCAGGAGCTCCGTCTCGTCGCGGTAAGTGAGGACGGTACGTACCTCGTCCTGGCCACAGCCGGGCGGGGGACGCGGTTCACGCTACCCGTGGACGATCGGCTCCGCGCTGCGGTTCGCGGCAACTTCTCCCGTCTCGGCCAGTACGAGATCGAAGTGGAGAGTCCGTTGCGTCCCAAGGAGATCCAGGCACGCATCCGTGCGGGCGAGACGGCGGAGGAGATCGCGGCCACCGCCGGGATCCCGGTGGAACGAGTCCGCTGGTTCGAGGGACCGGTCCTCCAGGAGCGCGAGTACATGGCGCAGCAGGCCCAGCGCGTCGCCGTCCGGATGCCCGGGGAGACGACGCCCGGGCCCACCCTTGGCGAGCTGGTCGCCGAGCGGCTGACCCGCCGCGGGGTGCCCGCCGACGAGATCGACTGGGACTCCTGCAAGCGTGACGACAACCTCTGGCGGGTGAAGCTCGGCTTCGTCTGGAACGGCCACACCCGGCACGCCGAGTGGCTGTTCGACCCGCGCCGCCGCCACATCACCCCGAACGACGACGAGGCCATGCGCCTGTCGGCCGCCGAGTACGTCGAGCCGGAACGGGACGAGTCGACCGTCCGCCCGTTCGTGCCCCGGCTCGCGTCCAAGCTCGCCCCCGTGCCCTCGCTTCCCGAGGATCCGCACCAGTCGCGGCAGGAGCGCGCGGAACCGGGCGGCTGGCCCGGCCAGCGGAACGACGATCCCGCGGCGTACCGGCCCGATCTCACGCCGGTCCCCTTCCGGCTGCCCGATCCCCTCGCTCCCCTGGCCACACCCGCCGCCACGCCGGCGGCCGACGACTCCGCGCACTTCGCCGCCGCGCGGCAGGCCGAAGCACGCGAAGCCGAGGCCCGCGAAGCCGCAGCGCGTGAGGCGGAAGCCCGCGAGGCCGCGGAACGACAGGCCGCCGCACGCGAAGCCGAGGCCCGCGAAGCCGCAGCGCGTGAGGCGGAAGCCCGCGAGGCCGCGGCACGCGAGGCGGAAGCCCGCGAGGCCGCGGAACGACAGGCCGCCGCACGCGAAGCCGAGGCCCGCGAAGCCGCAGCGCGTGAGGCGGAAGCCCGCGAGGCCGCGGCACGGGAGGCCGCACGCGAAGCCGAGGCCCGCGAGGCGGAGGCGCGCGAGGTGGAAGCCCGCCGCGCCGCGGAACGCGAAGC
This sequence comes from Microbispora oryzae, assembly GCF_017896165.1. Classification (GTDB taxonomy): domain Bacteria; phylum Actinomycetota; class Actinomycetes; order Streptosporangiales; family Streptosporangiaceae; genus Microbispora; species Microbispora oryzae. Next base: position 142,861 of record NZ_JAFCNB010000016.1, on the reverse strand, counting down.
CGAAGCACGTGAAGCCGAAGCCCGCGAGGCGGAGGCGCGCGAGGTGGAAGCCCGCCGCGCCGCGGAACGCGAAGCCGAAGCACGTGAAGCCGAAGCACGTGAAGCCGAAGCCCGCGAAGCCGAAGCCCGCGAGGCGGAGGCGCGGGCGGCCGCCGCGCGCCCGGACGCGGACGTCACCAGCGCGCCCTCGGAGGCGGGCGAAGACGCCCCTGCCCAGGGCCGGCCCGACGGCGGTCCGGAGGCGGCGGAACCCGCATCCATCTCCGCACCCGCATCCATCTCCGCACCCGCGGCCACCTCGACACCTGAGCCCGCGCCTGCGCCTGCGCCGACACCTGAGCCTGCGGCTGCCCGAAGCGACGCTCCCCCGGTGCCGAAGCCGGCGCCCAGGGCGCCGACGCCCAAGCCCGTGCCGAAGCCGCCCGTGCCCCGCAGGGCCGGTGACGAGGCCGCGAACGAGGGCCGCGGCGGCGCGGTCCCGCGACGCGACGCCGCGCCCGCGGCGGCGGCCGTCTCGGCGAAGAGCGCGTCCGCCACGGAAGGCGCGAAGGACGTTCCGAAGGACGGCAAGCCCGAGACGCCGGCCCCGCCCGTGCCCAAGCCCGCCCCGCCGCGTCCACGCAAGTCGCGCGGCCGGCGGGCCTCGGTGCCCACGTGGGACGAGATCATGTTCGGCGCGCGCAAGCCGGACTGAGCCCGCGACCGGTGTGTCCGGCGGCGTCCTCAGCCCGCCGCGTCTCCGCCATCCGGACCACCGGACCCGCCCAACGCACCGGGAGCGGAGCTGAGGAAGGGCCGGAGCCATTCGGGCGTCACCTCCGCGGCGAAGGTGACGCCCTGTTCCTCCCCTGTGTCGACCGCCGCGTAGCCGCCGCTGCCCGCGCCGACGCCCGCCACTACGGTGACCAGGCCGGACCGGCGCTGGAACACGGTCTGCCTGATCCGCCACCCGACCACCGCGCGGCGCTCCACGACGGCCTGCGCCCGCCTCAGCGACCCGGACCGGACGGACAGCCGCATCCCGTCGTGACCGTGCCCCAGGCTCCGATATCGGTCGTACGCGAGAGGGACGCCGAGCACGGCCGGGATCAGCGCGACCACGGCGAGCGTTCGCCAGCCCAGCGCGAGCCCGGCGAGGGCGACGGCGATCCAGGGCACGACGGCCCGGAACAACCTGCGCCGCAGCGCCCCCCGCGGGTGTGGGCGCAGCGTGACGTGGAACGGCCCGGCGACGTCGGCCGCCACCCACTCCGCGAAGGCCCGCGGCGTGACCGGCAGCAACTGGCCCCTCGTCGACGAATCGCCGAGGCCGGTCACCAGAGCCCACATCCGGACGAGCCCGGCCCGGCGCTCGATCAGCCCGTCGGCCAGCTCGTACCCCCGGACGCGGCGACGCTCCAGCGACACGGTGCGGCGGGTGAGCAGGCCGCGCTCGGCGACCAGGTATCCGTCGCGGGAGCGGAGGGTGAAGTCCCAGTTGAATACGGCGTACAGCACGCCACCGGCGAGCGGCATGGCGAGCACGAGCAGAACGGCCGCCATGAGGAGCAGGTAAGGACGGTCCCAGGCCCACTCCAGGGCGTGCCTGGCGGTCCGCTCGGACAGACCGAACTCGTCTCCCCACTGGACGATCAGGCCGATCGCCCCCGCGAGCAGCGCGAACGGCGTCAGCAGGTAGGCGCCGGACAGGGGGCCGTACCCGAGCCACGTCCTCGGGACACGCGCGTGCAGCCGTTCCGGCGCCGGTGGAGGTGCGGCGCCCGAGTCAGGCACGGCGGACGGACCGGGCCGGCGGACGAGCAGGACCCCCCGCAGCGCCTCGGCCCGCTCGCGGGTGAGGGCGTCGAGCACGCCCTCCTCGTCTTCCCCGCCCGCGCCCGTGTCGAGTTTGAGTACGGCGAGCCCGAGCAGCCGGTGCAGCGGCGAGGCGGTGACGTCGACACCACGGATGCGTTCGAGCGGGATGGCGCGGACCGACCGGCCGACGAACGACTTGGTGAGCTCGATGCGGTCAGGGGTCACCCGGTAGGTGAACGTCGCCCAGCGCAGCAGCGAGTACACGACGGCGCCGGCCACGCCGACCGCCGCCCAGCCGAACGACGCGGCCGAGAAGCCGCCCGCGACCAGCACCCCCGCGAGCGGCACGACCAGCGAGGGCAGCAGGCGGATCGGGTCGATGAGCAGGAGGCGGGGGCTCAGCCGGTGGGCCCCCGGCTCGTGTCCCGGAGGCGGCGGACCGCCCGGGGCCCCTGCGGGACGCCCGCCGGGCGGCGGGACCGCGGGGCCGGTCACGTCGCGTCGTCCCTGAGCTGCTCGGCGCGGCGGGCGAGCTCCTCGGCGAGACGGCCCGCCACGTGGTCGTCCAGGCCGATGATGGTGGACGAGCCGGCGTGCGAGGCCGTCCGGACGCGCAGCGTCGCCAGCCGGAGAACCCGCTCGTACCAGCCCTGAGCGGTGTCCACGGTCTGGATCCTGCTGACGGGCACGAACACCCACTCCCTGCTCAGCCAGCCCGACCTGGCGTACAGGACGTCGCCGGACAGCTCCCACCGGTGCACCGCGTACCGCAGTGGCGGCTCCACGACCACGAACGGGAGCAGGACGGCCCCGACGGCCGCGGGCAGCGTCCAGGCGTGGTGCGACAGCCACCCGGCCGCGCCCGGCCAGTCCGCGCCGTCCACCCACAGCGCCACCCCGGCCGCCGCGCCGACCAGCAGGACGAACCCGGTGATGGCCTCGATCAGCCACAGCACGACGGCGCGACGGGATACGCGAAGGGCGGGATCCCGCAGCGGACCTCTCACACTGTCACCCTAGAAGGTCGGGCCCCGGCCGTCAGCGCCCCGCCGACCGGCCGGACGCCGCCGGAAGCGACGGCCCCGCACGGCGGCGCGCGGGAAGGTGTGGTAAAGCTCGTCTGCGGCAGCTCGGCCTGAGTGCCGCAAGTCATACCCGAGCACATGGGAGCAGGTGAGGGGCCTGACCGGGCCTGAGCACCCGAACGGATCGGCGCGAACCGGTCGGGGCACCATTTCATTCCGCGTAGCATCATCCAGCATGGGGTCGCCGAGAAAGCCAGCGGTCGCCGCCACCATCGTGGCGGTCGCGCTGACGGCGTCGGGTTGTGGAATCCTGGGCGGCGGGTCGCCGAGGAATCTCGATGTGATCAGCGTGTCGAGCCCCCGGTTCCGGGACGGCGCCCCGCTGCCGCATGACTATTCCTGCAAGGGCGGCCAGGGCAATCCGCCTCTGCGCTGGTCGGGGACCTCGGGCGCCAAGTCGGTCGCCCTCGTCGTCGACGACAACAATCCCCGTACGGGCTCGGCGGTGCACTGGGTCGTGTTCGACATCGACCCGAACACCACGGAGCTCGCCGAGGACGATGTGCCCCGGGGCGCCCACCAGGGCAGGACGACATATGGCAAGGCGGGCTACGCGCCCCCCTGCGAGACGGACGGCAACTACCGCTTCACCGTTTACGCCCTCAACGCGAAGCTCAACCTCGCGCAGGACGCCTCGCTCGCGGACACGCTCCGGAGCATCGCCGGGCACACCATCGCCCGCGGACGCCTCACGGCGGACACGATCGAGTGACATGCTGAAGACCGGAGCCAGCCGTGCTACACCAAACTTCGCCTACTGTGTGACAACGGTCATTGTGGTCGAGCAGAATCGGAACCAATTGCTGAGCGCAGGTGACCGGCGGGGACAGGTCGCGTCGACGGCCACGCGACCTCACCGGCGCCGCAGGAAGGCCATGGCCTTGAGGGTGGTGCTATGACTGCGGTCATTTCGGGTCTTGTCGCCGTCGTGCTCCTTGTGCTGCTGGTCGTGGCGCTGGGCATGCGGTCGATGAACCGCAGGGAGAGCGCGCTCTCGGCGGATCGTATTAAGGCGATGGCGGAGAACAAGGGGCCCAAGCCCCGGCGGCCCGCCGAGGAGACCTTCTTCGAGAGCTTCCCCCAGGGCTTCGACGCCTTCGAGGAGCCGGCCGACCGGAACGCCGACAAGCAGCGGTCCGGGCCGGCGCGCCCCGCGGGCCGTCCCGGAGGCCGGCAGGCCCGTCCCGCCCCGCGCGGGGGCAAACAGCCGCCCCAGGCGCGCGGCCGTCGTGGCGTGGACGAGTGGGGCGAGCCGGACGACTACGACGACGACTACTGGTCGCGGGTCCGCGCCGACGACGGCGGCTTCGGCGGCAGCATCGCGGCCAGGGTGGGTGCGCCCCGGCCCGTCTCCGACCCTTCCGGCCCGTCCGCGGACTCCGCCGGGCCCGCGGATCCCGTCCGGCAGGCCGACGCGGACGCCGTCACCGTCCAGGCCCCGCTGCCGCAGCGGCCTCCCGGCGGCCTCGCCGACCTGGTGGATCCGGTCCGTCCCGTCCCCTCGGCCTCCGCCCTCGCCGACCAGAAGACCGTCACGTTCTCCGCCCCCACGCCCGACCCGCTCGGCGGGGCGGGCTCCACCGCGACCGCGCCGTCCACCGGCCCGTTCGACACGGGCGACCGGGGCGCCGCGCCGGGCCGTGGCCGGCGGCGCTCCGCGGCGACGTCCCCGGGTGAGAGCCCGGCGGCCGCGAGCGCGACCGGCACGACGAGCGGCTCGTTCGACGCGGCGCAGGGGACCGACCCTCTGGCGGCCCCCTCGCGCCCCGCCCGCCCCTCACGGCCCGCGCGCCCGTCGAGGCCGGGACGGCCGGGCGGCCGCCGCGGCTCGTCCACGCCCGAGGCGGAGTCGCCCCGCGCGAGCGGCCCGTTCGACGCCGTCGGCGGCACCGGGCCGTTCGAGACGACCTCGCCGCCGCCCACCACCGGCATGTTCGTCCTCGGCTCGCTCGACGCCGCCGGTCCCCGCGAGGGCGCGGCGTCCTATGACACGACCCGCTCGTACGACTCGACCGGCGGCGGTTCGTTCGACTCCACTCAGAGCACCGGGCCTTTCGACGCCACGCGTGAGACCGGCCCGTTCGAGAGGACGTCTCCGTCTGCGCCCCCGGCCGCCCGCACCCCGGCGGACGCCCTCGGCACACCGGTTGCGGGGTCCTTCGACACGTGGAACGCCTACGACGCGCCGCGCGGCGACACCTACGACACCGCCCCCGGCTCCACGGGCTCGTCCTACCTCACGCCGCCCCCGGGCGGCATCACCCCGATCCACCCGGCGATTCCGGCCGACCCGGCGGCCACCCCCGACCGCGGCTGGCCCGCGGCCGGCGACTATCCCCCGGCGGCCGCCACGCCGACCCCCTCGTCCGGCGGGTGGCCCGCGGTCCGGGACGTGCTCGACGACCCCGAGCCGCCGCGAGCGCCCTCCTCCTGGCCCAACGCCGACACCTACCAGACGCCCACGTACGACGGTTACGCGACGGGATACCCCGGTGGCGAGCCGACGGCTCCCGGCGCCGTCCCGTCGTCGCCCGTTCCCACGTCGTCCTCCTCCTACGAGGTCAGCGCCGGCTGGGCGACGATCGACGACTCCGACGCACTCGGGGGCCGCGACGCCGGCACCGGCGTCCCGAGCGGCCCCGCCCGCCCGGCCTCGCCGTACGAGTCGGCCGGCTACGACGCCCCGTCCGGCCAGCGCTACTACGGGTACGACCAGCAGCAGGGGCAGCCGGCCGACCCGGGCGCGCAGGCGTCGTGGCCGCAGCCCCCCGCGGAGGGTCAGTCGCCCTACGACGAGCTGTACGGCGACACGTCCGAGTCGACCACCGCACGGCGGGGCAGCCGCCACCGCAATCCCGACAGCGACTATCCCGACTACTACCGGTGATTTTCCCTCTGCTTGCCTGAAGGCCCAGCGGCTGCTGTCGTATGGTCGCCACATGACCCTGCGTAGTGGTACAACTCCAGAGCGCGACTGGAGGTCCGTCCTCCGGCACGACGTGCCCGCCTCGCTGGTCGTCTTCCTCGTGGCGGTCCCGCTTTCACTCGGTGTCGCCGTGGCGTCTGGCGCGCCCGTGGCCGCCGGTCTGGTCGCCGCCGTCGTGGGCGGCGTCCTGGCCGGGGCGCTCGGCGGGAGCGTGGTACAGGTGAGCGGCCCCGCCGCCGGGCTGGCGCTGGTCGTGGCCGACCTCGTGCACACCTACGGCTGGCGGGCCACCTGCACCATCACCCTGCTCGCCGGGATCGTCCAGGTCGTGCTGGGCGGTCTGCGGGTGGCCCGGGCGGCGCTCGGGGTCTCCCCCGCCGTCGTCCACGGGATGCTCGCCGGCGTCGGCGCCGTGATCGCGCTCTCGCAGCTCCACGTCGTGCTGGGCGGCACCCCCCAGCGGTCGGCGCTGGAGAACATCCTGCAGTTGCCGTCGCAGATCGCGAACAACCACAACCACGCCGTCATGACCGGCGTGCTCACCATCGCGATCCTGGTCGTCTGGGCCCGGCTGCCGCGGCTGCGCACCGTGCCCGCCCCACTGGCCGCCCTCATCGGCGCGACCGTCACGGCCGCCGTCCTCGGCTGGGACGCCACCCGGGTCGACCTCGGCGGCGGTTTCTCCTCCGTGCTCGGCCCGGTCATGCCCAAGGGCGACTGGCACGCCATCGCGTCGGCCGTCCTGCTCGTCGCCCTCCTCGCCGGAGTGGAGTCGCTGCTCACCTGCGTCGCCACCAACCGGATGCACGACGGGCCGCGAGCCGACCTCGACCGTGAGCTGGCGGCGCAGGGCCTGGCCAACGTCGTGTCCGGCGCCCTGGGCGGCCTCCCGGTGGCGGGAGTCGTCGTCCGCACCACCACCAACGCGCGGGCGGGCGCCCGCAGCCGCTGGTCGACCGTGCTGCACGGCGTCTGGGTGCTGCTGTTCACCGTGGTGTTCGCCTGGCTGATCGCGCTCATCCCGCTGGCCGCCCTGGCCGCGCTGCTGGTGTTCATCGGCGTCCAGATGATCAACCTCGCTCATGTGCGCAACCTGCGCGGGCACCGGGAGGTGCCGGTCTACGTCACGACGATGGGGGGCGTCGTGCTCATCGGCCTGGCCGAGGGCGTGGCCATCGGGCTCGCCCTCGCCGCGCTGCTCTCGCTGCGCCGCCTCGCCCGCGTCGAGGTGGTCGTGCGCCCGGAGGGCGACCGGTGCTGGCGGATCGTCGTGACCGGTTCGCTGACGTTCCTCGGCGTGCCACGCCTGACCGAGGCGCTCGCCGCGGTCCCGCCCGGATCGGCGGTGGAGCTCGACCTGAACCTCGACTTCATGGACAACGCCGCCTTCGAGGCGCTGCACGCCTGGCGGCTCGACCACGAACGCGCGGGCGGCACGATCGACATCGACGAGGTGCACGGCGAGTGGTACGCGGCGGCGGTGGGCGGCGCCGGGCTGTACCCCGCGCGTCTCGCTCCCTCGCACGACCGGGGCTGGCTGCCGTGGAGCTACCGGCGCCACTCTCAGGGACGTCCCCAGCTCGACGGGACGCCGCCCGGAGCGGCGACAGCGGCGGCGGCAGGGGACGCCACGGAGACTGCGACGGAGACTGCGACGGAGACTACGACGGAGACCGCGACGGGGGCAGCCACCCCGGCCTCGGCCGCCGTCCCCGATCTGGTGAGCGGCATGCGGGAGTTCCAGCGGCGGACGGCGCCGCTCGTCCGGCCGCTGCTGCACCGAATGGCGCGGACGCAGTCGCCGTCGCACCTGTTCATCACGTGCGCCGACTCGCGGATCGTACCCAACATCATCACCGCGAGCGGGCCCGGCGACCTGTTCACCGTCAGGAACGTCGGCAACCTCGTGCCCCGGGCGTCGAGCCTGCCGCCGGACGATTCTGTGGGCTCCGCGGTCGAGTACGCCGTGCGGATCCTGGGCGTGCGGACCATCACGGTGTGCGGTCACTCCGGCTGCGGGGCGATGACCGCGCTGCTGGGCGAGGTGCCGGACCTGCCCGCGCTGCGCGGCTGGCTGCGGCACGGCAGGCAGAGCCTCGCCCGCTTCGTCGCAACGCCCGCGGAGGACGACGACGGGGGTCCGCTCGACCGGCTCTGCCGGGTCAACGTGATCCAGCAGCTCGACAACCTGCGCACGTACCCGTTCGTGGACGAACTGGTGCGTGCGGGACAGCTGCGGCTCGCCGGACTGTACTTCGACATCGGCGCGGCACGCGTCGACCTGCTCGACCCCGAGACGTACGCGCCCGTGCCGGCGCTGCGCACCGGCTGAGGCCCCGGCTTCCGCTCACGGCGGATCCCGTACGCCGAGCGTGAACCGCCGTTGGCAGGGCGGAACGCCCCGCCAGGATGGCGTCATGAAGTTGCTCATCATCGGTGGATCCGTGTTCCTCGGCCGGGCCATCGCGGAAGAGGCCCTGCGCCGGGGCCACGAGGTCACGACGTTCAACCGGGGGGTGAGCGGGGCCGACGTACCGGGTGTGGAGGCCGTGCGCGGCGACCGGGAGGCCGCCGCGGACCTGGCGCGGCTGGCGGACGGCAGGCGGTGGGACGCCGTCGTCGACGTCTGCGGCTTCACCCCGTCGATCGTCCTGGAGTCGGTACGGGCGCTGTCCGGGCACAGCCCGCACTACACCTTCATCTCCAGCGTCTCGGCCATCGCCGGCTGGCCGGGCACGGCGGGCGTCGACGAGAGCTCACCGCTGTGGCCGTGCCCGCCCGACGGCGACGCCGGTTTCGGCGACTACGGCGTGCTCAAGGCGGGCTGCGAGCGCGCGGTCGAGCAGCACTTCGAGGGGACGGCGCTGGTCGTGCAGCCGGGCCTGATCCTGGGGCCGCACGAGAACGTCGGCCGGTTGCCCTGGTGGCTCACCCGGATCGCACGTGGCGGCCGGGTCCTCGCCCCGGGCGACCCTGACCTGCCGATCCAGCTCATCGACGCCCGCGACATCGCGGCGTTCACGCTCGACCAGGTGGCGCGGGGCGCGGGCGGCCGCTTCCTGACCGGAGGCGTGCCGGGCCGGGCCACGTTCGGGAGCCTGCTGGAGGAGTGCGTCGCCGCCACCGGGTCCGGGGCCGAGCTCGTCTGGGTGGACGACTCCTTCCTGGTCGAGCGCGGCGCCGAGGAGTGGACCGAGCTGCCGCTCTGGACGACGGCCGCCACCGGGCGGACGCTGTGGGCCACCTCGTCGGCCCGGGCGGTCGCGGCCGGCCTCACCTGTCGCCCGCTCGCGGAGACGGTCCGCGACACGTGGGACTGGCTCAAGGGCGTGCCCGAGGAACGCCGCAGCTTCGGCAACCGGCAGGCCCGCAGCGGGATGGATCCAGACAAAGAGGCCCGGATTCTGGCCGAATGGGAGGAAGAGGTGCGGCTGCGTTGATCGCGCGAGTGTGGCGAGGATGGGCGGAGGCGGCGAAGGCCGACGACTACCGGCGTCATTACGAATCGGAGGTGGCCGAGCACCTGCGGCATGTGCCCGGATTCGCCGGCGCGCGCCTGCTCCGGCGGCCGGACGGTGACGAGGTGATGTTCACCTCGATCACCTACTTCACCGGCATGGACGCCATCCGGGCGTTCGCCGGCGAGGACCCGGAGCGGGCCGTCGTCGAGGAAGGCGCGCGCCTCGCCCTGACCCGCTGGGACGATCGGGTCGTCCACCACGAGGTCACCGTCGACCTGGCCTGACCGGCGGTCCGTCCGCGGTCGCGGCCGCGCCCGCGGACGGACAGGCCGGCGGCAGCCGGACCATGGCCTGCCCCATCTCGCCGAGCCCGCCGGGGAAAGCGGCGACAATGGGGGGTTGACATTGACCAAGCCGACCTCGCCCGCGAGCTGGGAGTGACTCGGCAAGCGATACAGAGGATGGTCGCAGCGGGTGAGAGCAGGCCGCCACGATGAGGCGCGGGGCGTGCTCCGTCGCGGCCGTCACGCCGGCGGCCAGTTCTTGAGGGCGGCGTCGAGGACGTCGAGGGTTCTTGACCACGAGGCGTCCACCGCCCGCGGGTGATGACGGAAGCCGCCCGCCCGTTCCAGGCTCACGTACCCGTGGAAGGTGCTGTGCAGCATCCGCACCGCGTCCGTCTGGGCGGGCTCGGGAAGCTCGTATCCACGCAGGATGGCCCGGGTCAGCTCCGCGTGCCGGATCGCCGCCAGTCCCGCCGGGCTCCGCGGGTCGATCTCGACCTGCATTGCGGCGTACCTCCCCGGATGCTCCTTCGCGTAGTCGCGGTAGACGCTCGCGAAGGCCACCAGCGCCTCCTTGCCCGCACGCCCGGCCAGGGCGGCGGCCGCCCTGTCGGCGAGCTCCGTCAGGGCCAGCGCCGCCACCCTGAGCCGCAACTCCTCCGCGTCCCTGATGTGCGCGTAGAGGGCCGCCGGCCTGACGCCGAACACGCGCGCGAGCGCCGAGACGGTCACGTTGTGAAACCCGATCTCATCGGCCAGAGTCGCCGCCGCCTCGACCAGGCGTTCGACGGTCACTCCCGCACGTACCATCCGCCGTCCTTCCCGCATGCTTACAGGCTTTAATCGTTTGCCTAGTACCTCTAGGGAGAGCTAACCTCCCTGGTCATGAGACCGGTCACCGAACACGACATCCGCACATCGTTCGTCAACTGCTCCCGGGGAGAGGCCAAGCGGGTCAACCTTCCCAGAGACCTCGCCGACCTTCCGTGGGAAGACCTCGACTTCCTGGGATGGCGAGATCCGGGCGCACCGGAGCGCGCCTACCTGATCGCCGAACACGACGGCCCACTGGTCGGCATCGCGCTGCGGGTGACGTCCGGCGCGTCGCGGGGCTTCACCTCGCGCAGCATGTGCTCACTGTGCCTCACCACCCACACGAGCGGGGGTGTCGCACTGATGACCGCCCGCCGCACGGGCGAGAACGGCCGTCAGGGCAACTCGGTGGGACACTACCTGTGTATCGACCTGGCCTGCTCGCTCTACGCACGAGGAAAGAAGCAGGCCGCAGGGGGCCAGGTGGTCGACGAGTCCCTCACCCCGGAGGAGAAGGCCGCCCGCACCCGGGCCAACCTGCGCGCCTTCCTGACCAAGGTGATCGCGTGACCGCGCGAATGAGGACGGCGCACGCCGCTTACCGCCTGCGCCTTTCTCCCGGAACATGAATACACGGGTTCAGACGACAGTCCGGCTAGCGCGATTTACGGCATTGGGCCCAAATGGCGGCGAGCTAAACCCTGAACGACACTTTGCCCGCCGCTCCCCATGAAGACCCCTCCGGTCACTCATCCTCGATCACGTCGGCGACCGTACGTACTGCGGTCCGTCGCCGAGGGGATGAAGGGAACGGAACGTGCCGAATGCCATAAACGATTCCGGCCACGTGGACGACGGCGACTCCAAAGTGATCGCGCTGGCCGAGTTCGCCCTGATCATCGGAGGGCTCGCCGGCATCATCGTCCTGTTGCCGCACTCACTCCTGTGGGGTGACGGCGGTTACCGATACGTACAGCTCTGGCAGCTGATGATGTCGGGCGAGGTGAGCCAGGACAAGTATTCGCTGATCGGCCCGTTGTTCTCGGCGCCACTCTGGCTGCTGGGAAAGCTCTACCGCACACCCGAATGGTGGTGCGAGCGGTACAACGCGCTGCTTTTCGCGATCGGCCTGCTCGTCTTCTACCGCCTGCTGCGCGATCACCTGCCACGCCGGCTGCTGCGCTGTTTCCTGCTGCTGCTGACCTTCGCCTCGATGTTCGCGAACCACCTGCTCTTCTATTACGGCGAGGTGTTCTCCGCCATGCTGGTCGGCGTCGGCACAGTCCTCCTCGTCGTCCGGCGTCGCGGATGGACCCCGATCGTGCTCGGCGTCGCGAACGCTCCGGCGACCCTGGTCGCCATGGCGCTGCTGACCGCCCGGCGCGTCTGGGACACGCGACGCCTGCGCCTGGCCTGGGCTCCTCTGGCCGCCGTGGCGGTCATCCTGCTGGAGAACTGGATACGCAGGGGCAGTCCCCTCAACATCGGATATGGCGACAACCAGGGCCCCCGGACGGTCATGCCGTACTCCGGCCTGCCCGGATTCAGCTATCCGATCTTCTTCGGCCTCCTGTCGTTGATCTTGTCGTTCGGCAAGGGACTGCTGTTCTTCGCGCCGAGTCTGTTCCTGCCCGTACGACGCCATTTGCGGGCCCTTTCCGAGCGCACCACTGTCGACCTGGTGGGGCTTTACGGCCTGTGGATCGCGTTCGTCGCCGGGCTGGTGCTCCTCTACTCCCACTACTGGTCGTGGAGCGGGCAGATCTTCTGGGGACCGCGCTATCTGCTGTTCGCCTCGATCCCGGCGTCCCTGGCGCTCGCGGTCCGGCTGCACCGGCCGGACACGTCGATCCGGGCGAACGCGCTCACGTTGCTGGCGCTCGGGCTCTCCCTATGGGTCGGCCTGAACGGGGCCGTCTTCGGCGACGGCCCCGCCAGCAAGGCGTGCTGGACGAACAGCCCCTACTTCTACGATCCCCTGTGCTTCTACACGCCGGAGTTCAGTGCGCTGTGGTATCCGTTCGTCCACCCTCAGCGTCTGTCCGCCGAACAGTACGTCTACCTGCTGTACGGGCTCGCCGTGGCCCTCTATCTGATGACGCCTCCGGCGCTGGCGCTGGTCAGGCAGCTCGTCGCCCGGGCACTGCTTCTGGCGCGCTCCTCCCGGCACGGCGACGTCGCGCAGGGCGGCGCCGCGCCGACGCCGGACGGGCCGCACCAGCCGAGCTCACCGGCGGAAACGGCCGTCGCCGCCGGACGAGCCCGGCCGCGAGTGCCGAACTCGGAGCATGGCTAGGGCTTGAGGCCGGCGGCCGCGGTGGCACCGTTCGCAGCCGGTGTCACCATCTGTGCAGATCATCACTGTATTGCCTTGATTTCCCCCGCAACCTCCGACACAGACGGTGATCGACGGCCTTTGCCATAACCTTCAGCGCACCCGAAAAGTCCGCCCGTCAATGTGCTGACGTGGTGCGCCATATCCTTCACGTCTTGCTTTTGCGCTCATCACCGCATATGTCCAACGATTCGTCCGCGACGCATTCGCCGAGCAGGAGTGCGGCGACCGCCTCCGGGGCCTCGTGCATCGCATCGTGGCCGGTTGGAAGGTCGTGGACCCGCCACTCGGGATCGGCTTGGAGCCGGGTGCGGAGGCCGGCGAACGGCGTCCGGTCTTCCCAGCCCGAGCAGTAGACGAACTCCCGGCGGGGGACCTGGGCGAGCGCGCCGGTGAGCCGGATCGCCTGCACGAACGAGGCGAGGGGATGGGGGCGGCGGCGGGGATCGCCGCCGCCCGGCGGCCGGACGGCGTAGCCGGTGGTCGCAGCGCCGGCGGCGAACACCTCCCGGAAACGGTCGTTCGTCGACGACCAGCACGACTCGCCATCACGCGGCACGTAGGCGTCGAGATGCACCAGTCGGGAGATCCGGCCGCCGGCGCGATCGGCGGCGGCGGCGATCACCATCCCGCCGTAGCTGTGGCCGACCAGCGTCGCGCCGGTGATGTGGGCGCGATCCAGGAGCCGCAGTACGTCGTCGGCGTGCGTGTCGAGGTTGGCGGTCGCGACCGTCGCGGTGTCGTCGTCCGGCCGCAGACCGGTCAGCGTCAGGGCGTGCACGGCATGACCGGCACGCTCAAGCAGCGGAACCACCGCCTCGAACGACCAGGAGCCCTTCCAACCGCCGGGCACGAGCACGAACGTCGCCATGCGTCTCTCCTCGATGACCTGTGGTTCGGCCGGGCGCTCCGCACGGCCGAAGACCACTCCGCATGGATGAAGTGTCACCGGATCACGGTGTGGCGGCCTACCGATACGATGCCAACCGATGCCTGTTCGCCGCCAATCTCGCCTGAACGCCGGTGTGACGTCGCATATCTGGCCGTCCGGCGGGCGCCACCTCTGGCCATCCGGTGAGACAAGCGAGGTGCAGTCACACGCACGGGGACACCTGGTGTACGCGGCCGGTGGCGTCCTGGCGGTTCACACCGAGCGCGGCACGTCGGTCGTTCCCGCCAACCGGGTCGCCTGGGCCCCCGCCGGGTTCACGCACTACCACCGCGCCCACGGCGACACCGACATGCGGATCGTCTTTCTCGCGCCCTCCCTCGCCCGGCTGTTGCCGGACCAACCCGCCGTGTTCCTGACCTCCGGCCTCGCCCGCGAGGTCCTGCTCGCTCTGACCGGCCCCCGCAACTACGACGACGCCGCCACTGGCTACAGCCGCGCCGCGCGCTATCGCCTCCTTCGCGTCCTCGTCGACGAACTACGCGAAGCACACGAGCAGCCACTTCACCTGCCGGAGCCACGGGACGACCGACTGCAGGGAATCGCCCGGATGCTGTATGAGAACCCGGCGGACAACGCCTCACTGGCCGAACTCGGGAAGAGGATCGGAGCCGGCACCCGCACTCTCAGCCGGCTGTTCCGCAACGAACTCGGGATGACCTTCTACGAATGGCGCACGCAGCTACGCGTCTACCACGCACTCGTGCTCCTCGCCGAGGGCCACGACACCACCCAGACCGCCTACGCCTGCGGATGGGCCAACCCGAGCAGTTTCATCGTGGCGTTCACCAACATCATCGGAACGACCCCCGGCCGCTACCGAACCGGCCGCCAGACCACCACTCCCACATCGCGACTCCCAACCGTGGTCAAGCCCTCGGGATGATTCGAACTCGTAATGCCCGCAAATCCGGCTTCCGCTTTTCGCGCCTAACCTGCCCCTCTCGTGTTAAGGACAGCGATGTCCCACCTGGTTGACAGCCTCACGGACGTGATCACAGTCGAGTATCGACAGGCTATGGTCATGGACCTCGATGGAGCGAAGGGAGTACCGGAATGGGCCGAGGACCTCTGGGAACTCTCGGACCGCGCGAACGTGACCAACTGGTTCATCGCCACGGCGAACGTCGGCATCATCACCAGTGAGGCGGATGAATGGCACAGAATTGAGGTCACGCTGGAACTCTGGGATGGGGAACCGCCGGCCGATGACGTCTTGTGGGCCAGAGGTGAGACGGTAGAGCTGTATTCAAGTTCCGGCAAGCTGCATATGGTCGGACCCTTCGGTAATTCCTCCGGCAAACTCATTGACCTCCGCGAACAAGCTCGGAACTGGCTCGTGCGTGCGAATGTCCGCCCTGGTCCCGGTGCGCGCTACTCGGACGAGCAGCCTCCCGAAGGACTTGAGACGTACCGCCTGCAATTCTGGCCCGCGCTGCCGTGACACGCTTGCTTATCAGGCAAGGGCAACGGGTCTTCGAACCGGTTACACGCTCTCTACCGGCGTCCAGGGTTGTCCGTCGTCGTTGTCACGCAGTTCGTCACGCAGAAAGCCGGGCGACTGGCTCTGCACTGGTTCAGGTGCACGTGCTCTTGCCAGGTCAGCATAGTATGCGCTGAAATCGGAGAGTGGAGATGGTCGTATGGGTCGATGACTGGCAGATGCAGTGCTGCGGTAAGCCGTTCAGGGTCGGGTCTACTGTGTCGTGGGAGTTGCAGAGCGCCGACTCCGAACGGCTGACGGAGATTCTCGGCGAACAGCGCTCGGTCAAACTCGACGCGAGGCAGGAACACCATGACTTCTCCGACCGAGACGGATTTCAGACCACTGCTCTCGTCGAGTCGTTCGTCGCCGTTCATTGCCGATTTTCCCACAGGCCCGACGGAGAGTCATCGGTGATGTATCCGGTTCCGGGTACAGGAGTGGTTACGACCGTCGATCAGGCAGATGGTCAGGCTGAGCATCCGGACAAGCAGCTTCGGTTCATTGGCTACATTGTCCGGCTCCGCACTTTGACCTGATCTCTCGTCTGCCGCCGACCCACCCCGGAGGGCACGCATCCCTGATCGGGTGCGGCTCTGGAAGGCCGCGATCAAGGCGGCCGGTCTGCTGCCCGACACCGACGGTTGATCTCTACGGGCATCTCGTGCCTGAAGCCTCCGAGCGGGCTCGTATGGCGCTCGATCAGGCGTTCCGTTCCGCGCTCCCCCGGGCAGGTCTGGGAGTCGGCCCAGCTCACGGGGGCGGAAGGTGGACGAGTCGGCCTGTAGGCCGGGTTCTGTGATCAGCCTGTGGGCTGATCGGCGGCCATCCATCTAGGACCGCCGTTGCCGGCGGCCTCAAGCGGTCTACCCGCGCGGCTCGGGCGGGCAGCCCTCGAACGTCGCGCGCGGGACGCTCCAGGGAGCGTCCCTTCTTGACCTTGCTCCGGGTGGGGTTTACCGAGCCGCCCACGTCACCGTGGGCGCTGGTGGTCTCTTACACCACCCTTTCACCCTTACCCCCCGGGAAGGGGGGCGGTCTGCTCTCTGTGGCACTGTCCCGCGGGTCACCCCGGGTCGGCGTTACCGACCACCCTGCCCTGTGGAGCCCGGACCTTCCTCGGCAGGGCCACAAGGCCCTGACGCGGCCGCCCGGCCGGCTCGTCCACCGTTTACAACTCTACCGGCTCCGGCCGGCATCCCGATCAAGCCAGATGAGAGGTGTCGTTCAGCAGGCGCAGCACGGCCGGACCGTCCGCGTAGTAGTCGACGGCGGACAGGCAGGCGAGGTCGAGGTGCATGCGGTAGAGGGACTGGACGGGTGCCCCCAGCGCGAGCCGGACGAGCAGCTTGATCGGCGTGACGTGTGACACCACCACCACGCTGCGCCCCTCGTGGGCCCGCAGCAGGCGGTCCCTGGCCCGCTCCACCCGGCGCTCGGTGTCGGCGAAGCTCTCCCCGCCGGGCGGGGCCACGCCCGGGTCCGCCAGCCAGGCGGCGAGCTCGTCGGGCCAGCGCCGCTGGATCTCGGCGAACGTGTGACCCTCCCACGCTCCGAAGTCCGTCTCCCGCAGGTCCTCCTCCACAAGCACGGGCACCCCGGTGCTCGCCGCGACGGCCTCCGCCGTCTGCCTGGCTCGCGTCAACGGCGAGCTCACGATCACCTCGATGTCGTACGGCTTGCCCGTCAGCCGGGCCGCGGCGGCCTCGGCCTGTGCCAGCCCGGCCGACGTCAGCGACGGATCGCCGAGGCCGGAGAACCGCTTGTCGACCGACAGCGGGGTCTCCCCGTGCCGGAGCAGCAGCAGGGACGTGGCGGTGTGGGCGGCCCGGGGCATCCAGCCGCCGCCCCGCCGGCCGGACGCGCTCTCCGCCGCGTCGGTGTTGGGCGGCTCGGACGAGGCGGCGACCTCAGCTCCGTCCGGTGCCGTGCCGGGGACGGCGGCCACCTCGGAGGACACTCCGGCGGCCTGCCAGGTCTCTCCCCTCGCGGCGGCGTCCATGGCCTCGTTGGCCAGGCGGTCGGCGTGCGCGTTCCGCTCGCGCGGGATCCACCGCCAGGTGACCTGGAAACGCCGGGCCAGGGCCGCCGCCTCGACCGCGAGCGGGCGCAGGCCCTCGTGCTTGACCTTCCACCGGCCGGCCATCTGCTCGATGACCAGCTTGGAGTCCATCCGTACCTCGACCTGCGCGCCCTCACCTGCGACGGTGAGCAGGGCCCGCAGTCCCGCGATCAGCCCGCGATACTCGGCGACGTTGTTGGTCGCGGTCCCGATCGACTCGGCGGCCTCGGCCAGCACCCGGTCATCGGTGTCCTTGACCACCGCGCCGTACCCGGCGGGCCCGGGATTGCCCCGGGAGCCTCCGTCCGCCTCGATTACGAAACGTCCGCCGGGCGTGGCCGTCACAGGCCGGACTCCGCGGTGCGGACCAGGATCCGGCGGCACTCCTCACAGCGCACCACCTCATCGGCGGCGACGGCCCGGATGCGGTTGAGCTCGGCGATCGACAGGCTGGTACGGCAGCCGAGGCAGCGGCCTCCGTGCAGCATCGCGGCCCCGACGCCCGACTGCTCGCGCAGCTTCTCGTAGAGGCCCAGCAGGTCGGCGGGGATCTCGGCGGACACGGATGAGCGCCTGCCCTGCAGCTCCCCCCGCTCCTTGTCGATCTCCGCGAACGCGGTGTCCCGGCGGTCCTCCGCGCCCCGCAGGGTCGCGGTCACCTTGTCGCGCTCGGATTTGAGCGTCCCCACCCGGGCGTCGGCCGCCTCACGGCGTTCCATGATCTCGAGGACCACCTCCTCGAGGTCCGACTGCCGCCGCCGGAGCGAGACGATCTCGGACTGCAGGCTGGCCAAATCCTTGGGCGAGGAGACCTGCCCGGAGTCGAGCCGCTTGGTGTCCCGGTCGACCCGGGTGCGTACGGCGTCCACGTCCGACTCCGCCTTGGCCTGGTCGCGGGCCAGGTCGGTCGCCTCCGTCTCGGCGGCGATCACCTGGGTCGCGAGCTGGGCGAGCCTCCTCGACTGCTCGTCGACCTCGGCGAGGTCGGGCAGCGTGCGACGCCGGTGTCCCAGACGATCGAGACCGGTGTCGAGCTCCGCCAGGTCGAGCAGTCGCTTCTGTGCTTCGGGTGCGGCCTTCATCCCAATCCCTCAAGATGCTCGGGGGTCCAAGTCGATGTCGTCGCCGTCCAGGCGTCGGTGACGGCGGCCGAGACGCGCGCCTCAACAGTAATGCCAGCGGCGGCCGCCGCCGTCGTCAGACGCCGGGCGGCGTCGGGGAGCCAGGGCCATTCCGTGGCCCAGTGTGAGGCGTCGACGAGCGCAGGCCCGTCCTCCTCCATGTGCTCGCCGGCCGGGTGGTGCCGCAGATCGGCGGTCAAGTACACGTCCACGCCCGCCGCGCGGGCCGCGCCGAGCAGGGAGTCGCCCGCGCCCCCGCACACGGCGACCGTGCGCACCGGCCGCTCGGGGTCCCCTGCGACGCGGAGCGGCCCCGCCGTACGGGGAAGCCCGGCGGCGGCGAGGTTCGCGAACGCCCGCAGCGACATCGGGGCGGCGAGGTCGCCGATCCGTCCCAGGCCGCGCCGCGGCTCGCCGGCGGAGGGCTGGAGCGGCCGCAGCGGGCCCGTCACGCCGACGGCGCGGGCGAGCGCGTCCGAGACTCCCGGGTCGGCCACGTCGGCGTTCGTGTGCGCCGCGTACAGGGCCACTCCGCCGCTGATCAGCCGGTGGACGACCCGGCCCTTGGCCGTGGTCGCCGCGACGCTCGTCGTGCCCCGCAGATAGAGGGGATGATGGGTGATCACGAGGTCGGCGCCCCAGTCGAGCGCCTCGTCGACGACCGCCGCGACGGGATCGACCGCGAACAGCACCTTCCGTACGGGCTGTCCGGGGTCGCCGCAGACGAGCCCGACGGCGTCCCACGGCTCCGCCCAGGACGGGTCGTAGAGCGTTTCCATCCGCTCGACGACCTGGGCGAGCGTGTTGGAGATCAAAGCCACCTGGGCACACTACAGCCTGGGAGCCACGCCTCCGGGAGGGTAACGTCCCCATCGGAGGCTCCGTGGTCAGGAAGGACAGCCGACGTGCCCGTGGACAACGTCGACAACCCGCGCGCCCCCGCAGGGGCGGACCGCGCGCCGCGCCTGGACGCCATGCTGGCCGATCTCGAGGAGCTGGTGCTCTGCGAGTCCTACTCCGCCGACCACGACGCCGTGGCTCGCAGCGCCGCCGTCGTGGCCGAGCAGGGCCGCCGGGTGATGGGGACGCCACCGGAGACGATCGTGGTGGACGGGGTCACCCATCTGCGCTGGTCGTTCGGCCCGCCAAGGGTCCTGCTGCTCGGCCACCACGACACGGTCTGGCCCGTCGGCACGCTACGCGACCACCCCTGGTCGGTCGAGGACGGGGTGGCGCGAGGGCCGGGCGTCTTCGACATGAAGGCCGGACTCGTCCAGTTGTTCCATGCGGTCGCCACCCTCCCCTCGCCGGATGGGGTGCACGTCCTCGTCGTCGGCGACGAGGAGCTGGGTTCGCCGACGTCGCGGCCGCTGATCGAGGAGACGGCCACGCGCTGCGCCGCCGCGTTCGTGCTGGAGGCCAGCGCGGACGGCGGGGCGCTCAAGACGGCGCGCAAGGGCGTCTCCCGGTACGAGCTCACGGTGCACGGCCGGGCCGCTCACGCCGGGCTGGAGCCCGAGCTGGGCGTGAACGCGGGCGTCGAGCTGGCGCACCAGGTGCTCGCCATCGCGGACATCGCGGCGCGGATCGACTCGTCCTCGAAGTCGGGGCTGACGTCGGTGACACCGACCATGCTGTCGGCCGGTACCAGCGGAAACACCGTCCCGGCCGTCGGCCGGGTGGCGATCGACGTCCGGGTGCCCGACGCCGCCGCGCAGGCGCACGTGGACGAGCTGATGCGCGGGCTGACCCCGCGGACGGCCGGCACCCGTCTGGAGCTGACCGGCGGCCCGAACCGGCCACCGCTCGACCCGGCCGCCTCGGCCGGCCTGTTCGATCTCGCGGTCACACTCGCGGAGCGCCTCGGCCTCGGACCCCTGTGCGGCGTGGCGGTCGGCGGCGGCTCCGATGGCAACTTCACCGCGGGGGCCGGCTGCCCCACCCTCGACGGCCTGGGCGCGGTGGGCGGCGGCGCGCACGCGGCCGGTGAGCACGTGGTCGTGGCGGAGATGCCGGGGCGGGCCCGCCTGCTGGCCGCGCTGACGTCCCACGTGCTGTCGCGGGGCCGGTCGGGTCCCTGACGTGCTCAGGCCGGGCGAGGCGTTAATCTGGTAGCGCGTCTTACCAGACGTCCGCCGGCCCTCGCGGGGGCCCACCACGGCGGGCGATTCACGTCGCACTAGGGCCGCGCCCTCGAGAGCGCATTGCGCTGGCCATAGTTTTGTCCAGTTTTGAGCATGAATCTCCCACGATTGGTCGAAGGTTGACTTAGTGTGATCGTCTGATCGCCGGGGGGAATCAGGTGAGCTTGTGGCGCGGATGGCCGGTCAGGATACGACTTACGGTCATCGCGAGCGCGGTGATGGCGTTGCTGTGCGCCTTCGCCGTGGTCTTCGTGCTGTCCGTGGTGCGGGGCACCGCGCAGACGTACAAGACCGATGAGGTGGTCGCCACCGCCGTGCGCATCGCCTACCAGGTCAAACGCGATCGGATCGCGCCGGTCATGCTCGACGAGAACATCGGCGGCGTGCAGGTCATCGACCCGCGGGGCCGGATCGTCTCACGGAGCGTGAACCTGGTGGGCAAACCCCGCATGGCCGCCTTCCGCCCCGACGTGGTGACCCCGCAGGCGAGCCGGACCCTCTGCCAGTCTCCGGCGTTCCCCGGCAAGTGCGTGATCATCGCAGCGTTCCGCTTCCAGCAGCCCGACGGGCTGTGGACCGTGTACGCGGCCGACGACGAGGTGCCATGGCACGTCAACGACTCCCTGGTCACCGCCGTCATCGCCTCGTCGCTGCTGCTGATCGCGCTCACCGGGTTCGGGACGTACCTGACCGTGCGCAAGGCCCTGGCGCCGGTGGACGCGATCACCGACAAGCTGGCCGTGATCACCGCGACCGACCTGAGCCAGCGTGTGCCGCTGCCGAAGTTCGCGGACGAGATCCGCCGGCTGGCCGAGACCGCGAACCAGACGCTCAACCGCGCAGAGCGGGCGGTCGAACAGCAGCGCCGTTTCGCCTCCGACGCGTCCCACGACCTGCGCAGCCCGCTCACGGCGATGCGCGTGGAGATCGAGGACGCGCTCATGAACGCGGACGAGACCGACTGGCCCGCGATGGGAGAGTCCCTCCTGCAGAGCGTCGACCGGTTGCAGGCCCTGGTCACCGACCTTCTCCAGCTCGCCAGGCTCGACGCGGGGGCGGCGCCCCGGCTGGAGCGCACCGACCTGGCCGACCTGGCCGCCAACGAGCTGGACCGGCGCCAGCGGAAGGTCGAGGTGGTGCGGGACCTGACCTACGGGGTGCACGTGATCGGCGACCGGCTGAGCCTCGCCCGGCTGCTCACCAACCTCGTGGACAACGGCGAGCGCCACGCGGTCTCGATGCTGAAGGTCAGCGTCTACCGCGAGAACGGGAACGGGATCATGGAGGTGCAGGACGACGGCACCGGGATCCCGCCCGACAAGAGGGAGCTGGTCTTCCAGCGGTTCACCCGGCTCGACGCGGCCCGCAGCAAGGACGCCGGAGGCACCGGCCTCGGCCTGTCGATCGCCCGGCAGATCGCCGAGAGCCACGGGGGGACGCTCGCCATCGAGGACAGCGCCTGTGGAGCGCGGTTCGTGGTCCGGCTGCCGGCCGCGGAATGCCCCGCGGATGCCTGATCACTCGTTCTCCGTCATGACGATCACCGTGGGGAGCGGTACGAGCAGGGCCTCCGCCAGGGTCTCCTCCAGCTCCCCCGGCGTCTTGACCTCCCGCCCCAGGGCGCCGTACGAGACGGCCAGCGCGGGCAGATCAGGCCCGTGGAGGTCGACGGCGACGGGACGCATGCCGCGGTCGCGCATCTCGTCGCGGATCTGGCCGTAGCCGCCGTTCACGCAGACCACGATCGGCAGGCTGAGGCCGAGCTCGACGGCCGCGGCCAGCTCCTGCAGGCTGAACTGGAATGCGCCGTCGCCGGCGAGCACGGCCACCGGGCGGCCCGGGCAGCCGATCTTCGCGCCGATCCCGGCGGGGAGGGCGAACCCGAGAGTCCCGTACCCGGAGGGGAACAGGAAGCGGCCCGGCGGATCCATCGGCATCGCCACCAGGGCCCCGTGGTAGACCACCATCGAGTTGTCGCCCACGACGATCGTGTCCTCCGGCAGCGCCCGCCGGATGGCCTCAAGGTAACCGGTCCACCTGCGGGTGAGCTCCCTGAGCTCGGCTTCGTAGTCGGGCCCCGGCGACGGCTCATGCCAGGCCGTGGCCGGATGGACCCGCGACCGCTGTGCCGGCACGCTCGCCGGAGCGCTCCCCGGCACGCTCCTCGGCGCTGCCACGCGCTCGGCCAGTCCGGACAGGGCGAGCCCGGCGTCCGCGACGATCGCCACGTCGGCCACGTGGTCGCCGTACATCTGCCCGGGATCCACGTCCACCCGGATGAGGGTCCCCCCGAGGGAGTACGGATCCTGCCACAGCTCGGCCGGGCCCAGCTCGGTGCCGACGGCGAGCACCACGTCGCAGTCCGCGAGCCAGCGCCGCACCGCCGCGAGGTGGAGCGTGGCGCCCAGCACGAGGGGATGGCTCTCCGGCACCGCCCCCTTGCCGTTCACGGTGGTGACCACCCGGGCGCCCACCCGCTCGGCGAGGAGCATCGCCGTCCCGCCCACAGCCGGCTCCCCGTCACCCGGCGCCTGGGCGCCGCCGCCGAGCACGAACCCGGGCCGCACGGCCCCCCGCAGCAGCCGAGCGGCCTGGTCGAGCGCGGCGGGGTCGGGGATGCGGGGCATGATCCGCGACGGCGAGACGATCTTGACGCCGCTCTCGGACTCGTCGAGCAGGTCCTCGGGGATCTCGATGTGGACCGGCCGGGGCCGTCCCTCGGCGAACCGGGCGAAGGCCCGCGCGACGGCGGCCGGGACCTCCCTGACCGAGCTGACGCGGTGGCTCCATTCGCACAGCGCGTCGAGTGCCCGCGACTGGTCCCTGCTCTCGTGCAGGTAGCCGCGGCCCTGCCGGGGATGCCGGGTCGGCACGCCCGGCGAGACGAGCAGGATCGGCGAGGAGTCTGAGTACGCCTGGGCGAGCGCGGTGGCCGCGTTGACCACGCCGGGCCCGGTCGTGGTGACCACGACACCCGGCCGGCCGGTGGCGCGCGCGTACCCGTCGGCCGCGTAGCCCGCGCCCTGCTCGTGGCGGGGAGTCACGCACCGGACACCCGCCCGGTCGAGTTCCTCATAGATGGCGAGGTTGTGCGTGCCCGGGATGCCGAAGATCGTGTCGACCCCGTGCCGGACGAGTGCGGCGACGAGCGCGCCGGCTCCCGTGGCTGTCGCCGTGGACGGCGGAACGGGGGTCGGATGGTGTGCTGCCACGCATCACTCCCGGGGGGCGGAGGGGGTTACTCCAATAATCGGTTCCCCTCTCGCCGCGGCGCCAAGCGTGTTCGCGGTATCTGGAATTCGCCGGTATCGGAATCGCTTTCGCGCGATGTCACAGCCGGTCGCCGACGAGGTGATCGTCGTTTCCGCCGGTCAGCACGTTTTCCACGGATCTGACCGCCTGGCGCATCATCCGGTCCATCGCCTCCCGGGTATGCGAGGCGATATGCCCGGTTACCAGGAGCCGGTCGCCGAAATCGTCGAGCAGATCACCCGCGATCGCCGAGTCGCGGGCGTAGAAACCGTCGAAAACGGCGAGGGCGACATCGCCCCGCATCATGCTGGCGTGCAGGGCCGTGGGCTCCACGATCGCCGGGCGGGCGGTGTTCACGAGCAGCGTCCCGGGCCGCACCCGGGCCAGCACCCCGGCGTCGATCATGTGCCGGGTCTTCTCCGTCTCGGGGACCATGACGACGAGGATGTCGCTGCGTTCGGCGAGCTCGTGGAGGGGCCGGAAGGTGACTCCCAGCGCCGCCTCCGTCTCGGGCTTCCTGGTGCGGCTGAAGTAGGCGACGTCCGCGCCGAACGCGGTCCGCAGGATCCCGGCGATCCGGGTGCCGATCGCCCCCAGCCCGACGATGCCGATCTTCCGTGCGCCGAGCTCGTGCGGTAGCTCCAGCGGGTTCGTCCAGTCCGGATAGCGGTTCCCCAGGTACTGCGTGATACGCCAGTTGGCGTTGATGATCTGGCCTATGGTGAACGTGGCCACCGAGTCGGTGGCGGCGCCCGCGGTGTTGGTCACGGCGATGCCGAGGGCGGCCGCGGCCGGCGCGTCCACGAAGTTCTCGTAGCCGACCCCGAGGAAAGCGACGACCTTCAGGGTCCGCCTCGCACTGCTCAGCACGCGCTCGGTGGCCCGCTCCTCACCACCGTGGATGTACGCGACGACGTCCTTGAGTTCCCGGATCAGCTCGTCCTCGGAGAGACGCTGACGGTCGGGCCGCCGTGGCACGAACCCCCGCCGTTCGAGAGGCTCGAACAACGACATGTCCACACCCGTACCGGTGACCAGCACCGTCCCACCACTCAGCCCCGCCCCATTTCCGGAGTTTCCCTTAACAAGAGGAAAGTCCGATATATCCCTCAACGCGACTGTATGGGACATTTAGCATCTCTCAAGGATCCGGTATTCGCGGAAGCTACTCTCCTATCACGAAAAACCAGGCAGCGGGGGTATCCGACATGGTCCAGGCGACGGAGCTGATTTCTAATGGTATAAGGGTCTGGGTGGTTGTCTCCACCTAACCGGTAAAAGAAAATGCGGTGTGGGGTCACGGAGATCGCCGGGCCCGCACCGCCCGGCCAACTGGGACAGTCACGGCGCGGAGAGGTCTTCATGAAACTTCAGCCCCGTCAGCAGCTTCTGGAGGTCTGGGCGGCCACGGCCCGCAGCTCGTACCAGAGGGGCGACTGGGTCTGGGGCGGCCGGAACGGCCCGAACTCGATCGCCGACGCCGAGCAGTTGCTCTGCCTGATGTACCCGGCGTCCGAGTTGCCGGGCTTCCGCCTCGACACCCCGAACGAGACGGCCGACGACGTGCTCGCCGCCCTGTCCGGGATGGGCGACGCCGTGGAGATCCCCAAGCTGCTGCTAAAGGTAATCGGCGAATACCTGCGCACGTACCGCGCCGAGGACGGGCGTCCCATCTTCTCCGGCGGCACCTACTTCAAGGCCGCCGACGACGACGCGAAGGTCAGCCCCGAGCAGCTCCAGCTCGACGTGGTCGACTCCTTCTCGATGTCGGTCACGCTCGCCCTGGGCACACTGGGATTCCTCAAGGTCTTCCGGCAGAGCGTCAGGCGGGAGGCCATCCGCCGGGAGATCAGCGAGCTTGAGGAGCTGGCCAGTGCCCGCCTGTCGGCCGCCATGGTGGGCCTGCTGCGGAGCTTCACCGTCAACGCCTTCGATCCGTCCTCCTCGCAGGGCCGCACCCTGCTGCGCACGGTGAACCAGAGCGGTGCCCCGGACCGCCGCGTCCTCGACGACCTGCGGCGCGAGCTGCGCCCGGTGCGGGCCGGACTGCGCGACCTGACCATCGGCTCGGGCAGCCAGGTCGACCTCGACAACGAGAACCTGCTGTTCGAGTGCGGGTGGACGTGGGGCATCGTGAAGGACGCCCCGAGCATCGTCACACCGCTGGAGATCGGATCGCAGCCCAAGGGCGTGGCCAGGGACACCCCGTTCCTCTACTTCACCGTCAACGCCCTCGTCGGCATCGCCGACCTGTTCTCCGAGCGCACCCGTGTCCTCGGCCTGCTCAACGACGCCCAGCTCACCCTCGCTCAGGCGATCCAGCGCCGCTGGGACCTCACCCAGCTCTACTGGCGGACCATCGCGACCTACGGGCGGGGCACCTGGCCGCTGGAGGACATTCCCTGGAAGACCACCGACGAGAAGGAGTCGGACTACTACAGCCTCGTCGTCACCGCCATGGTGGTGCAGAGCCTCGTGAACAACCGGGCGTCCGACGTCGACCTCGGCCGCGTCGCCGGCGTGCTGGAGGAACTCGCCGTACGGGCGAGGATCACCCGCAGGGCCGTGGCGGGAGACCCGCCGGTGGTCATGCACTCCCCCGGCGTGGCGGTGAGCCTCCTGGGCTCCGACGAGCTCGGCCCCAACCTGGTGTGGCTCGTCTCCGACTTCGCCATCACGCTGCTGAAACGGACGATCTGGGCCGCGTCGATCGCGCAGAACACCCGGACCAGAGAGCGGCTGATCAACCTGGCCGACCAGATCTGGCGGCACATCGCCGCGCGGCGCTGCACGAACGGGCCGGCGGCCGGGCTGTGGGACCAGCCGGGCAACGTGTTCGGCGACGTCGAGGTGACCCACGACGAGCCCTCCTGGTATTTCACCGAGCGGGTCGTGGAGTTCCTCGTCTCGGCCGCCCAGGCCAGCGGCGAGGCCCCGCTGCGCAGCCCGCAGCTCGTCGAGCTGGCCTACCAGATGCTGAGCGAGGCCGAGCACCTGCTGGACCAGGAGATGGTCACCCGGCCGCTGATCACCGGTCAGACCATCCAGCCGAAGCTGCGCAGCATCCAGGCGACGCTGCAACGGGCCAGGACGATCGTCAGTGAGCGACCGGCCACCGCGCAGGCACTCGTCAACGACGCCCTGCTCGACCTCGAACGCCTCGCGGCGGCTCGCGACAGCGCCTCGGAGGCCTGAATGCTGATCTTCGCGATCTCCGACAAGGGCGGCACCGGGCGTTCGGTCACGAGCACGAACATCGGCTACCGCCACGCCCTCCAGGGCAACGACGTCTGCTACCTCGACTTCGACTTCGGCTCCCCCACGGCCGGGGCCATCTTCAGCGTCAGCTCGGTCGCCCGGGGCACCAGGAACGGCGGCCTGCACGAATACCTGCGCGGCGGCTGCGCCGAGCCCCACCGGGTGGACGTGTGGACCGAGTCCGACCGCGAGGGCCTGCGCACCAAGCCGCCCGGCGCGGGACGGCTGGTGCTGCTGCCCGGCAGCGAGGGCGGCGGCGAGCTGTCGGCCGTGGACGACGAGATGGTCCGCCGGTGCGTGCAGCTCTTCGGCCGGCTGGAGGAGGAGTTCGACCTGTGCATGGTCGACGTGAGCGCGGGCCGGTCGTTCACGGCCGAGATGGTGCTCCAGGCCAGCGTGCGGCTGCCGTCGATCCCGTTCCGCTGGCTGGTCTTCCACCGCTGGACCCGCCAGCACATCATCGCGGCGGACGGCCTCGTCACCGGCGCGGACGGCCTGCTCGACGCGGGGGCGAGGTTCGGCCACGACCCCGAGGAGCTGCGCGACCGCATCCGGTTCGTCCGCACGGCCGTGCTCGAACCCGACGCCGCCGAGCTGGTCGGGCTCCGCGACGAGCAGCGGGCCTGGCTGAGCGCCTGCGACGCCGAGCTCCGCGAGCTCGCCGGGCGGCACGGCGTCGGCCGTACGGCGATGCTCGGCAAGGTCCCGCTCGACCCCGTGCTGCAATGGCGCGAGCAGCTCATCTCCGACGAGGACGTGCTGGCCAGCAAGATCGCCAACGCGGAGACCGCCGCGGCGTTCGACGAGCTGGCCAAGAAGATCGTCGACGACAGCGCGTGGGAGGGTCTGTGACGTCCGTCAACGCGGCGTTCGGCGAGCTGGCGGCGGAACGCCGCATCGCCTCCGCGCCGCTCTCCCACGTGTCCATCGAACTCGGGCACCTCTACATGGAAGACTTCGAGGCCGGCCCGGAGCGGCTGCGGGAGCAGTTCGGCCGGGTGGCGCCCTGGGCCGCGGCGGTACGGTCCGGCTGGCAGCGGCGGATCCCCGGAGGCCGGGCCAGGGTCAGCACCTGCTTCCTGATCGATGACTACTTCAGCCGGTTCAGCACCCCGGCCGAACTGGTCCCGATGGTCCTGGAGGCGGCGGCCGAGCACGACCTGTCGATCGACTATCTGGCCAGGGAGTCCTCCTGCGCCGAGGCCGACGGGGTGGAGCTGGCCCGGCTCGTCGAAGGCCGCCTGGTCGACGACCCGCCCCCGGGCACCACCGGGTCGCGCCCGCCGGTGAAGGAGACGGGCTGGCTCTGCAACGGGAGCCGCTCACCCCGGCCCGGCAGCGTCCAGGCGATGGGCCCGGCGCAGCGATGGGCCCCGCCCGTGCAGAACGCCAAGCGAGGCCACTCGATCTTCGTGGACGTCGAACTGTGGGACGAGAACGGGGGGCGGCGCACCTGGTCGTGCCCCTTCCTGGCCGCGGTCTGGCAGCTCCTGCGGCTGGGGATGCTCCGCACCGAGGGCGAGCTGCCGCTGCGGCCGGTGCCCGCGGGCGCCTCGTGGCCCGCCCGCTGGGACGACCTGCCGCCGATCGTGCAGCTCAACGACCAGGCGGCCCCGTTCAGCGCGTACACCACGCTGTCGGTGCTCTCGCCCCGATTCCTCCCGGTCGAGCTGGCCGTACGGACCGTCTTGAGCCAGGTGGCGGTGGACGCGGAGGTGCTGGAACAGGTGCGCAGGCGGAGCGACGGCGAGGGCGTCGCACTGGAGGACGAGATCGTGGACCGCGTCACCTACGTGTTCGGCTAGCCGATGCTGGTCATGGGGGAAGTCCACACGGCGCTGTTACAGAATTCCGGCGAGATCCAGGAGCCGGTGTGCCGCCAGGTCCTCGGGCTGATGGCGGGTGAGACCGTGCGGGTCTCGCGCCGGCCCATCGCCCACGCCCTGTCGCCCGACCTGCTGACCGGTGTCGACTGCCGGCTCCCCTCGGCGTCGCAGGCACGGGTGCGGGCCGTCGGCACCGTCGTGTCCCGCTGCGCCATCACGGGCGGCCGGGTCGCCCAGGGATCGTCGTACGTCCGGGTCGAACGCGCCGCGGTCGACCGGCGCCTGTCCTGGTCGCACTATCTGTCCCGGCCCGGGGTCGCCGAGGTGCTGGGCAAGGCCAAGGCGGGCGACCTGGCCGCGGGGTTCCTGGACGGCGCACCCCCCGACTGCCTCGACCTTGGCGCGATCAGCGGCCGGTTCCTCGATCTCGCCCAGTCGTCACCGCTGCTCGACCGGCGGGCCCCCTTCCGGATCCCGCGCACCCGGCTGCGGTGGGTGACCGAGGTGGGTGAGCCGTCCATCCGCTTCACGCTCCACAGCGACCAGGTCAGGACCGTGCGGATCGCGCACCCCGAGCCCTTCACCCCCGCCCTGGCCGCCCTGTGCGAGGACCTGGCCCTGCACGACTGGCTGCTCACCACGCTGCTTGTCCTCGTCGAGCGGGCGGGCATCGGCTCCGCCCCGGGGGCCCAGGCCGCCGCCAAGCTGGCCCCCGCGGTCGACCACCTGCTGCATCTGTGGATGCCGGGGGCCCACGTCGGCGAGTCCCTGGCGCCCTATTGGGAGAGCCTCGACCGCCGTCCCGGGTTCACCCGCCAGTGGCGGACGCTGGAGGACCGCGTGCGCGACCAGGTGGCGCTCAACACCCTGACTCTTCTCAGCATCACAGCCCAAACCGGACGGAGGTGTCAGTGAACGACGGAACCAACGAGCCCTCCCCCACGCTCGTGCCGAGGATCGTCCGCAAGGTCTTCGTCACCGTGCTCGTCGGAGGCATCGGCTATCTGGTGTCGAACGCCTTCATCCACGGCGAGAACCAGGACCTGTGGAGCCTGCTGCTCGCGACCTTCGTCAGCGGCGTGATCTTCGTCGTGCAGTTCCTCGTCGACGTGGACAACCAGTTGGACACCCTGCGTCAGGAGCAGGGCCGCCAGCACCGCAGCACGCACATGCTGGTGGCCGACGGCTTCTCGAAGATCAACGAGGCGAGCAAGCTGTTCGGGCTGATCGAGGCGTCCGCGCTGCAGACCGACGTGGTGACGCAGTTCGTGCGCAACGCGACGATGGTCGGCGAGGACGTGCCCGAACTGGTCAAGAGCCTGGTACACCATGAGATCGGCCGCATGTCGAAGTTCCTCAAGGAGCTGGGCGACGGAGGCCACGCGATCTACGAGGGCGAGGACCGCGACTGGCTGCTCGCGCTCACCGCGGGCACCCGGATCGGCCTCGACGCGATCAGTCTGAGCAGCGTGGACGCCAGGGACACCGAGTTCGACGGCGGGTTCTGGATGACCGACCTGGGACAGCGCTACGTCAAGCTCCAGCGGGACCTGGTCCAGCGCGGGGTGCGGGTGCGGCGCATCTTCCTGGTGGATCGTTCCGAGCGGCTCGACTCGGAGACGTTCCGGCGCGTCTGGAAGTGGCAGGAGGAGATCGGCATCGAGGTGCGGGTCCTCACCTACGCGGACGCCCCTCCGACGCTGCGCGGATCGCTGTCCGACTTCATCCTCTTCGACGGCGTCATCTACTACGAGTCCAACCCCGCGCCGCAGCGGGGAGACGGGATCGCCCCGGCGATCCTCAGCACGATCGTGGTGAGGGAGCCCGAGAAGGTGCGGGAGAAGGCCGAGCGGTTCAGCGAACTGTGGGCGACCGCGTCTCCCGCCGCCTGAACCGCGTCTCCCGCCGAGAACCGCGTCCGCCGCCTCAGCGTGGCACGGCGACGTCCTCGGCGGCCCCTCGCGGTGAGAAGTCGCGGTCGGGGCGGCAGATCTCCAGCAGGTCACGCGTCGCGTCGTCGATGTGGCCGCCCACCAGGGCGGAGACGAGCTCGGCGGTGACCGGGGCGAGCGTGACGCCCAGCCCGCTGTGGCCGGTCGCGACGATCACGCCGCGGTGCCCGTCCACGCGGCCGATGAGAGGCATGTGATCCCGGCTTCCGGGGCGCAGCCCCGCCCAGGTCCGGCCGACCGGCCAGGCGGCGGCCTCCGGCATCATCGCGGCCACGCCGTGCCGGATCTCCGCCAGCGCCTGCTCGGTCACCGTCGGGTCGCCCACGTTCTCCTCGTAGGTGACGCCGACGGCCACCCTGCCGTCGTGCCGCGGGACGAGGTAGGGGAAGTACTCGACGCCGTTCTCCTCGAACTCCGCGAAGACGTGGTGGCGCAGCGCGTAGCCGGTGACCCCCGGCGGGCGGGCGTCGTACGCCACGCCCCTGATGGGGAACAGGTGCTCGCTCAGCGCGGGGAGAAGGGTGCCGCTCAGGTGGCCGGCCGCGACGATCACCGTGTCGGCGGACACCCGGTCGCCCGAGGCGAGGTAGACGCGGGCACCCCTGGGCCCCGACGTGACGGCGGTCGCCCGCGCCTCCGTCAGCACCCGGACCCGGCCGGACCGGCCGAGCGTCGCCGCGAGCGCCGACATCAGCTCGCGGGGGTCGAGCGCCAGCTCGTCGGGGAGCAGGAAGCCGCCGACGACGGCCTCGCTCAGCAGTGGTTCGAGCTCCCTGGCCTCCGCCGGGCCGAGGCGCTCCACCTTGAACGGCGAGTTCTTCCACCGTGGCAGCAGCTCGGTGTCGAGACGCTCCATGCCCGCGTCGTCGAGGGCGACCTGGATGTCGCCGCCCTCCAGCAGCGGCACCTCCAGCCCGGACACGCCGCTCAGCTCGGCCAGCCAGCCGGGGTACATGTCACGGCTGCGCTTGATCACCTTGCTGAGGGGCCCCAGGCACGCGGGCTCCGTCTGAGTGAGGATGCCGCCCATCGCCGCGTCGGAGGCGCCGAGACCGAGCCGTGCGCCCTCCTCGACGAGGACCACACTGCGGCCCTCCGTACCGAGCCGGTGAGCGATCGCGCAACCGATCACTCCACCACCGATGATCGCGACGTCGCAGGTGTCAGGCACGCGGGCTCCCAATGCTTCGCCGTCCCCTCGCTTCGACAGTAGGCGAGGCAGGGCGGAACTAGAAGGTCACAGACGCGTGGCCTCGGCTAACTGTAGCGCGGGAAAATCTTGGAGACCGCGAATTCCGGGCGACTCGCACGCGCGTCACGGGCGGGTCCGCACCCAGGTGAACCGGCCCGCTCCGCCACCGGAAAACTCCCGCTGAGACCTCCTGCTGAGACCTCCCGCTGAGGCTTTCCCGGCCGCCGGCGCGCCGTGCGCGGAGCGGCGTAGTGGAAAATTTCTGCGCCTCTCCGAACGTTTTCCGCCCGGAACGCCCCTGAGGGGGCATCCGGCGCCCGCCGACGGCGGGGAGGGAGATCTCCGGCGCCTTCCGGCTCAGCAGGCGAGACCCGGGGAGCGGCCGCCCGAAACTTTCGGATACGCTCTGCCCATGCCAGTGAAAAGGCGGGTGACCATCGCCCAAATCGCGGAGGAGGCGGGAGTCTCCGTTCCGACGGTGTCCAAGGTGATCAACGGCCGTCCCGAGGTGGCCCCCGAGACACGGCAGCGGGTCGAGCGCCTGCTGCACAAACACGGATATCAGCGCAGGACGGGCCAGGGAGACGGCCCGGTCGGCCTTCTCGACCTGGTCTTCGCCGAGATCGAGAGTCCGTGGGCCATGGAGCTCGTGCGCGGCGCCGAGTCGGCCGCCCACGAGGCGGCGGCCAGCGTCGTCATATCGGTGCTGCACACCCACGCCGGGCCCGGCCGCGACTGGCTGGAGCGCATAGCGGCCCGGCGCACTGACGGTGTGATCATCGTGGGCTCGCGGGTGTCCGCGCGCCAGCAGGGCCAGCTCAGCGCCCGCTCCCTGCCGTTCGTCGTGGTGGACCCGGAGGGGGAGCCCGCGCCCGGCGTGGCGTCGGTGGGCGCGACGAACTGGCACGGCGGCCTGGCCGCCACCCGCCATCTGCTCGACCTCGGGCACACGCGGATCGGCATGATCAGCGGGCCGGCCGACATGCTGTGCAGCCGGGCGCGGATCGACGGCTACCGCGCCGCCCTGGAGACGGCGGGGCTGCCGATCGACCCCGAGCTGATCCGGCACGGAGACTTCCTCGTCAACTCCGGGCACGATCACGGGCACGCTCTGCTGTCCCTGCCCAACCCGCCCACGGCGATCTTCGCCGGGAGCGACATGCAGGCGTTCGGGGTGTTCGAGGCCGCCCGGCAGCGGGGGCTGCGGGTGCCGCAGGACCTCAGCGTCGTGGGCTTCGACGACCTGCCCCTGTCGAGCTCGGCCTGGCCGCCCCTGACGACGGTCCGCCAGCCCCTCCAGGAAATGGCCTCGCTGGCCGCGCGCATGGTCCTCGCCATGAGCCGGGGCGAGGGGACCGAGGCCCGCCGGGTGGAGCTCGCCACCGATCTCGTGGTCCGCGACAGCACCGCGACTCCCCGGGTCTGACATGGCCGCCGCGTCTGACATGGCCCCCCGGTCGGACATGGCCGCCGCCGGCGGCCACGGGGGAGCGGGGAACGGACCGCCACCGATCCGCGCTAAGGTTTCTGCGGATATCGCCGGGTTCGCGGGACGGGGCTGACGGTTGCTTAGTCGGTGTGGAGCGGCCATCAGGGCGTCGGCCGCGGCTCTGGTCATCGCCGTGTCATCAGTCGCGGCCTATGCCGGGCTGGCCGTGAGCGGCCCGGCCGCGTTGGCCGCCCCCGGCCCCTCGATCGAGGACGGGCACTGTCCCGTGGCGGAGCCCTCCGGCACCACCTGTGGGTTCCTGCTCGTCCCCGAACGGCGTGACGTCCCGAACAGCAGGACCATCAAGGTCGCGTTCGCGGTCCACAAGTCGGCCTCGCCCAACCGCCGTCCCGACCCGGTCGTCTACATGAGCGGCGGCCCCGGATCGGCGTCCCTCCAGCTCACGGGGTTCGTGTCGGACATGGTGCCGGACCACGACGTCGTGGTGCTCGACCAGCGCGGCGGCCGGCACTCCGAGCCCCGCCTCAGCTGCCCGGAGATCCCCCGGGCCGTCATCGAGACGCTCACGACCCCCGGGCCGACCGCGAAGGAGACCGCGCCGATCATCCGCGAGGCGCTGACCTGCCAGTCGCGGCTCGTGAGCGAGCACGTCGACCTGCGCGGCTACAACACGGCCGAGATCGCCGCCGACATCGTCGACCTGCGCCGGGCGCTCGGCTACCAGCAGTGGAACCTCTTCGGTGTCAGCTACTCCACCCGGCCGATGCTGCTCGCCGCCTCACGGGACCCGCAGGGCACCCGGGCCGTCGTGCTCGACTCCTTCCTCCCCCAGGGCTCGAAGTGGTACGACCAGGCCGGCGCGAACCTCAGGTCGTCGCTGACCAAACTCGGCATCGCCGCCAAATTCGACCAGGCCGTCGCCCGGCTCAACGGCCACCCGGCCGGCTACCTCACCGTCGACCCGCTCTCGCACAAGCGGATCGACGTGACGCTCAACGGCGACGACGTGGCCACCCTCCTCGGTGAGGCGCTGCAGGAGAGCGACGTGATCCCGATCCTCCCCGCCCTCGTGGAGGGGCTCGCGGACGGGAAGACGGAGTTGCTCCAGCCGATCGTCGACGAGGCCGGGGACGCCCTCACCTCCCACGACTGGGGCCTGTACTACGCCGTCCAGTGCCAGGACGAAGTGCCGTTCAACGCCTTCCCGGCCCAGAGCGGACCGCGCCTGTTCACCGGAGTGGTGGACGCCACGGTCTGCGGCGCCTGGAAGCTCCCGGCGTCCCGTGACAGCGTGACCGGCCTCGCCGTACCCGCGCCGACGGCGACGTCGACCGACGCCGGCGCCCTGATCCACGCCAATTCCCCGGCGCGACGGGCCCGCCTCGCGTTCCCGGCCGGCACCACGCCGGCGACGGCACAGGCGACGGCCACGCGTACGGCGCCCACTCATGCGGCGTCCGCTCGAACAGCGTCCGCTCGAACGGCGTCCGCTCGCGCGGGCGCTTTCAGCACGGCGCGTGAGGTGACCTCGCCGGTGCTGGTGCTCGGCGGGAGCCTCGACCCGACGGCGCCTCCGGAGGCCGCCCGGCAGGCCGCGACGGCCCTCCCGGGCGCGCGATTCGCCGAGTTCTCCGGGGTCGGGCACGCCGTGTTCCTGTCGAGCGCCTGCGGGCGCGCGACCATCGCCGCGTTCCTCGACGACCCCTCCTCCACCGCCGCGCCGTGCGACGCCGGTAAGGCGCCGTACGCCGTCGTCCGGCCGGGAGACCTCTTCCTGACCGAGGCGGCGTACCGGGTCTCGCGTTCGCCCGGGCTCGTCGCGCCCATGGTCCTCTTCGTGGTCGTCTCGATCGTCCAGCTGCTCGCAGGGCTGTTCGCCCTGATCCGCCGCCGCGGCGGAGCCGCGAACACCGTGGCCGGGCTCGCGGGCGTGGGGCTGATCGCGCTGGCCGCCGTCAGCGTCTACCAGATGCCCGACTACACGGCTCTGGCCGTCGGCGTGCCACACGTCCTCCTGTGGTGTGGGCCGCTCGCCGTCCTGGCGGCCGTGCCGTCCACGATCGAGGCGTTCCGCCTGCACGCCCGCGGCTTGCAGATCGTCCCGGTCCTGTCCGGGCTCGCGTTCCTCGCCTGGCTGTACGGATGGGTGCTGGTCTGACGGCCTGCCCGTGCCCGCGGGGCTCCGGGCGTGATCGGGCCGGACGGCCGTCGTCCACAGGCCGGCGCTCGTCCACAGGCCGGAGGGCGCGGCTGCGGCCCGCGGCCGGCGGTGGGACCATAGCGGGGTCCTCCGACGCCCCAGGGAAAGGCCGAAACGTTGTCCGAGGTGTCGCGCGCCCCCAGAACCCGGCGCCTGTCAGGCGCCAAGGCGCCGGTCGCTCTCCTGGTGTTATTGGCCGCCTGTGTCCCGATCTTCTTGTTCGCCGCGCCCGCGCAAGCGCACAACGTGCTGGTGGGCAGCGATCCGAAGGACGGAGCCCGGCTGACGGCGGCGCCGGCCCGGGTCACGCTCACCTTCGACCAGGCGGTCCGCCGCGACTTCGCGAGGATCGCGGTGACCGGCCCGGACGGCGCCCACTACGAGCAGGGAGACGTCGGGGTGTCGGGTGACGACGTCTTCATCGGCCTGCGCGCAGGCGCCTCGGGGACGTACCAGATCGGCTACCGGATCGTCTCCAACGACGGCCACCCGGTCACCGGCACTCTGACCTACACCGTGGGCGACGGCGCGGCTCCGGGCGGGGCCGGGCCGAGCGCGGGGGCGAGCGCCGGTTCCGGCACCGCGTCAGACGGCACCACGGGCGGCACGGCCGGCGGCATCACGGGCGGCACCACGGGGGGCACCGCCGCCGCCCCCGGCGCGTACTCCGGGACGGGCAGCGGGGCCGGCGGCGGGTCGAGCGGCGGCTGGGTCTGGGGCCTGCTGGTGGCGATGGCGGCGCTGCTCGCGCTCGCGGTCCGCGTGCTGGTCCGCCACGACCGGCGGACGGGGAGCGCGGCGTGACCGCGACGACGGAGCGGCCGGCGGCCGCGGACAGCGGCGCCCGGGCCGCGCGGCCACGGGCCCCGATCGCGGGCCTGGTGACCGGCGGCGTCCTCGCGGTCGTGGTGGCGACGTGGCTCACCGTTCCCGCGTCCGTCCCCGGAATCCCGATGCCGGGCCCGGTCGTCGAGTACGGCCTGCCGTTCTTCCGGGAGCTCCTCGACCTGTCCGCGACGGCCGCGGTCGGGCTCAGCCTGCTGCCCAAGCTCCTCGGCTTCGACGATCCCGATCGCACGGAGCCGATCGCGGCCCGGGCGCGGCACTGGGCGGTGCTGTCCGCGCTGGCCTGGTGCGCCGCGGCGCTGGTGTGCACGGTGCTGAGCGCCGCCGAGCTGGCCCCGGGGTCCGTGCCCGACGTCGTGGCCTATGTCGACGGCATCGGCACCGGCCAGGGCCTCGTGGTGAGCGCCAGTTGCGCGCTCGCGAGCGCGGCCGTGGGCATGTTCGCCGTGCGCTTCGGCGAGAAGGTGCCGGCCGAGTTGCGGGTCCTGGTCACCGGCTTCGGGCTGCTCCCCCTCCCGGTCACCGGCCACGCGTCGAACTGGTACTGGCACGACCTGAGCATGGTCTCGATGGAGTTGCACGTCATCGGGGCCGCCGCGTGGACGGGCGGCCTGCTCTCCCTCGCCGTGCTGCTGTCGCGCGATCGTGAACTGCTGGCGCGGACGCTCCCGCGGTTCTCCCGGCTCGCCACCTGGGCCCTCATCGTGGTCGCGCTCTCAGGGCTGTTCAACGGGGCCGTCGAGCTGCTGCTCTCCCCGCTCGAGCCCTTCCCCCAGTCGCTGGTGACCACCAAGTACGGCTGGCTGGTGCTTGCCAAGACGCTGCTCATCGGCCTGGTCGCCGTGGCGGGCGCGAACATGCGGTGGCGGCTCATGCCCGCCGTCGCCCGCCGCGCCCCCACGGCGTTCGCCCGCTGGGCGGCGCTGGAGGTCACCCTCATGGGGCTCGCCTACGGCGTGGCGGTCGCCCTGACCCGGGCGCCCGTGGCCTGAGCCGCCCCGCGCGCGGTTACCCGGGCTCGCCCGACGTGAGCGTGGCGGGCGCGACCGCGACGACGGTCTCCGTGGGAGCCCCGGCGGGAGATCCGGAGGCGGTGGCGGAGCCGGTGACGTCGAGGCCGCCGGCGAACCACCCTCGCCCGCGGGCGAACGCGTCGACGGCGATCCACGCCGCCGCCAGCCCGGCGACCGCCACGGGCCACGAGGCGGCCAGGAACGGAGGCGCCTCCAGCAGCCGGTCCTGCAGCGCCAGGCCGCCGTAGACGCCCGCGGTCGCGAGAACCGCCCCGGCGACGGCACGCAGCAGGAACGGCATCGCCAGCAGGAACGCGAGGTCGACGCCGATCCCGGCGAGCAGGAAGAAGAACGGGACCGTCGAGGCCGGGAATCCGGTGCCGACGAGCAGCGGCCAGATCAGGCAGCGGTAGGCGACGTAGGTGGCCGCCACGGAGGTCGCCGTCCATCGGCGGCCCACCATGAGCCGGGCGAGAACCAGGATCGACACGCCCATGATCGTGGCGTAGAGCGGATAGACGTAGTCGGGCACCGGCAGCGA
Source organism: Microbispora oryzae (assembly GCF_017896165.1). GTDB lineage: Bacteria > Actinomycetota > Actinomycetes > Streptosporangiales > Streptosporangiaceae > Microbispora > Microbispora oryzae. The sequence goes on along the minus strand of NZ_JAFCNB010000016.1, from coordinate 104,871 downwards.
GAACTTGAGGAGCATGCCGCGGTCGACGGCCCGGCCCATCTGCTCGGCGGCGAAGCGGAGCAGCGACGGCTCGGCGAAGGGATGGCCGCGGTCCCAGGAGGCCAACTCGAGCACGCCGTACTCCTGGTGCTGCTCCGGGAAGTGCGCGTCCTCGAAAAGGAACAGGAACAGCCCGCTCAGCACGACGGATCGGCGCATCGGAGAGATCTCGGGATACCGGCCGGATCCCACGAACCAGCCGCGGATCACTCCGACGATCATCAGGGCGGTCCCGATGAAGAGCAGCGCGTGGGAGGGGCTCCAGGCGGTGATGTCGACGCCGTTCACCCTGTGGTTGATCAGGTCGAGCGGGATGGCGATCAGGAAGACCCCGGTGCCCCAGACGATCAGCTTGGAGGAGGTGCGGTCCACGCCGTACCCCGTGTACCAGTGCACGATCGTGAGCGCCACGGCGATCACCGTGCCGACGGTGTTGAGGAGGTGCGGCGGGGCGAGGTCGTCGCGCAGCCAGCGGAAGTGCCAGGACACGTCCCAGCTCGCGCCGAGGACCTTGAGCACGAACGCGATCAGCCAGCCGTAGTAGAGCACGCGGAAGAGGTCCGCCGGCGTCTGTCTTCCGGCCTCCCCGCGCGTCCAATAGGGAAGGGCCCACCTCAGGGCGTCGCCGGGGAGGTCCCTGAGGGTCTTTCCTGTCGTCACGCGCGAAATGATGCCGGTCGCCCAACCGCCGCGCAATCGGGGTTCTCCCCGATACACCATCACGATCCGGGAGCGACGCGGATTTCAGGGCCGCCGGATAGCATCGCGACATGACGTTTCGGGGCGGCCGGCGGGCCATCACAGGCATCGTCGCGCTGGCCGTTCTGGTGACCGGCGCCCTGGTCTGGGCCCTGTGGCCCGCGCCCGCGCCGCCACCGGGCCGCGACGTCACGATCCCGGTGCTCGACGGGCCGGCGGGCGACCAGCGGGTCACGCTCGACGCCACCTTCTTCGCCCCGCCCGGCCTGGGATCCGGCGGGGGCCGGGCCCCTGCCGTACTGCTCGCGCACGGCTTCGGCGGCAGCAAGCAGAGCGTGCGCGATCAAGCGGAACGCCTGGCCGCGCGGGGCTACGCGGTGCTGACCTGGTCGGCCCGCGGCTTCGGCCGGTCGACCGGTCAGATCGCACTGAACTCCCCCGATTACGAGGTGAAGGACGTCCGTCAGCTCGTCGACTGGCTGGCCCGGCGCCCCGAGGTCCTGCTCGACCGGGCCGGAGACCCGCGTGTCGGCATCGCGGGCGGCTCGTACGGCGGGTCGGTCGCGCTGATGGCCGCGGCCTACGACAGCCGGATCGACGCGATCGTCCCGCAGATCACCTGGTACGACCTGGCCGACGCGCTCTTCCCCGACGCGGCGGGGGCCGGACCGGCGAACGGCGTCTTCAAGAAGATGTGGGCCGGCCTCTTCTTCAGCTCGGCCGCCGACCGGCTCGCGCCCGAAGGCGGGCTGGGCGCGGCGGGGGTCGCCGGGGTCGCCGCTGCGGCGGGCGGGGGCACACCGGCGGGTGCGGCCCCGCCGCCGACGCCGGATCAGGTGCGGTGCGGGCGGTTCCTGCCGGCGATCTGCGACATGTACCAGACGGTGGCCGCGACCGGGCGGGCCACGCCTGAGGCGATCGACCTGCTCCGGCGGTCGAGCCCGGTGTCGGTCCAGGGCCGGATCGCGATTCCCACCCTGCTGATCCAGGGGCGGCGCGACTCGCTCTTCCCGCTCTCCCACGCCGACGCCAACGCCCGGGTGATCGCCGCCACCGGCGCCCCGGTCGAGGTGGCGTGGTACGCGGGCGGGCACGACGGCGGCGATCCGGAGTCCGACTGGGTCTTCGATCGCACGGTGGGCTGGTTCGACCAGTGGCTCAGGCACTCGGCGCGCGGCGGCACCCCGACGAAGAGTTCCCCTGACGGGGCCGCCTTCACGGTGACCCGGGACGGCGGCCGCGATCCGGGGACGCGCCGGCCCGTCCTGCTGCACGCCACCGCCGGCCGGTATCCGGGTCTGGGCGGCACGGACCGGACGACCGTGGACGTCGCCGGTTCTCCGCAGCCGGTGGCCAATCCCCCGGGCGGCTCCCCGGCGGCGATCTCGTCGGTGCCGGGGTTCGGCGGCCTGCTGGGCGGAGCCGGCGGCAGCGTGTCGCCCGCCCTCGACATCCCCGGCCAGGCGGCGGCCTTCGAGTCGGCGCCACTGGCCGGGGCGGTCCAGGTGACCGGCAGCCCGTCGATCACGATCCGGGTCCGCGGCACGGGGGACACGACGCTGTTCGGCAAGCTCTACGACGTATCCGGGGGCGCCCTGCCGATGCTGCCGTCGAACCTGGTCGCGCCGTTCCGGGTCACCGCGACCGAGGCGGGCACGCCGGTCACGGTGACGCTCCCGGCGATCGACTGGCGGTTCGACGCGGGACACCGGCTGCGTGTCGTCTTCTCCACCACCGACCTCGGATACGCCACCCCGGCCGCCCCCGCCGTACACACCGTGGAGCTCGCCTCGCCGCGGCTGACCCTGCCCCGCGACCCGGCGCTGACCGCGCCCTCGACCGGTCCCGTCTGGTGGACCTGGGCGCTGCCGCTGGCGGGGCTCCTCGCCGCGGCCGTCCTGCTGCTCACCGGGCGCGCGCCCCGCGGTGCCGGGCGTACCGACGAGCACCTGGCGGACGTGCCCCTGGTCATCACGGGCTTGGGCAAGCGTTACCGCGACGGCGAGAAGGCGGTCGACGACCTGTCGATCCGGGTCGAGAGAGGGCAGGTGCTCGGTCTACTCGGACCGAACGGCGCGGGGAAGACGACGACCCTGCGCATGCTGATGGGCCTGATCCATCCCGACGAGGGCGAGATCCGGATCTTCGGGACCAGGGTCCTCCCGGGGGCGGCGGTGCTCTCGCGGCTCGGATCGTTCGTGGAGGGCCCCGGTTTCCTGCCCCACCTGAGCGGGCGGGCCAATCTGGAGCTGTACTGGCGGGCCACGGGCCGCCCGGCGGCGGACGCGCGTCTCGAGGAGGCACTGGAGATCGCCGGGCTGGGCGCCGCCCTCGACCGGGCCGTGCGCACCTATTCGCAGGGCATGCGGCAGCGGCTGGCCATCGCACAGGCCATGCTGGGCCTGCCCGATCTGCTGGTGCTCGACGAGCCCGCCAACGGCCTCGACCCGCCGCAGATCGCCGAGATGCGCCGGGTGCTCCGGGCGTACGCCGAGGGCGGCAGGACGGTGATCGTGTCCAGCCATCTCCTCGGCGAGGTCGAGCAGACCTGCAGTCACGTGGTGGTGATGCACCGGGGGCGGCTGGTCTCGGCCGGGCCGGTCGGCGAGCTGCTCACCGCGACGGCGCCGGCGAACGGCTCCGGCACCCGCCTGGAGGACGTGTTCCTCGATCTGATCGGAGAGGGCCGATGAACCAGACCCGGCCGGACACCGCCGGGCACGCGCCCGGCTACTCCCCCGGGCGGACGCTGCCCCTGCGGGTGGAGTTCGCGCGGCAGTTCCGGCGGCGCCGCACGCTCGTGATGTTCGGACTGCTGCTGGCGCTGCCGTGGATCCTCGTCGTGGCGTTCCAGTTCGGGCCGGCGGGCGGGCAGAACGGGCAGAACAGCCTGCGGCTGTCGGACCTCGCCACGCAGGGCGGGCTCAACTTCGCCGCCTTCGCGCTGTCGGTGTCGGCCGGCTTCCTGCTCGTCGTCGCCGTGGCGCTGTTCTGCGGTGACACCGTGGCCAGCGAGGCGAGCTGGTCGTCGCTGCGCTACCTGCTCGCCGCGCCCGTGCCGCGCGACCGGCTGCTGTGGCACAAGCTCCTGGTCGCGCTGACGTACTCGGCGGCGGCGGTGACCGTGGTCCCGCTGATGGCGCTGCTCGCGGGCACGCTCGCCTTCGGCTGGAACGACATCCGGGTCCCCGGCACCGGAGAGGTGATCCCCGCCGGCGACGTGCTGCCCAAGTTCGCCCTGGTCATCGGCTACGCCATGGTGAGCCAGCTCGTGGTCGCCGCGCTGGCCTTCCTGCTGTCGGTCAGCACGGACTCACCGCTGGGCGCGGTCGGCGGCGCGGTCGGGCTCGTGATCGTGAGCAGCATCCTCCAGGCGGTGGAGGCCCTGGGCTCGCTGCGCGAGTTCCTCCCGACCTTCTGGAACACCGCCTGGCTGGACGCGCTCTCACCGCAGCCCGAATACGGCGGGATGGCCAAGGGCGTCGCGATCTCCGTGGCGTACTCGGCGGTCCTGATCGCCCTGGCCTTCCGCCGGTTCCGGCGCAAGGACGTGGTGTCGTAGCCCCTGGTCAGTCCCAGTGGGGCGGGCGTTCCTCCAGATAACGGGAGTCGTCGGAGTCGGGACGCCAGTCGCCCCACCCCGTATCGGTGTCGTCGCTCGTCTGGTCTGGCAGCACCGGCAGCCCCTCGTCGAAGAGGTCCACCGGACGCATGTCATCCGGATGCTGCACACTCACGTCGTCCATGCTAGCCGCAACGGTGAAACGGAGAGCGGCCGCGGGGTGACATCCGGCGGGTCCCGCGAATTTCTCCGAGGGGACAAACCCTCCACTCAGCGCCCGGACAGCCGTCGGCGCGCGAAGGTACGATGCGGGAGCAGACAGCACGCCGGACGACACCCCCCGTGAGGCGGCATGGCAACGCCAGCAGGATGGCGACAGGACGGGAACCTTCCCGTGGAGCTCACCAGCTTCGTGGGACGGGCACGGCTTCTGGCCACGCTCAGGCAGCGGCTGCAGGAGTCCCGGCTGGTGACGGTGACCGGCATCGGCGGGGTCGGCAAGTCGCGCACGGCGCTGCGCATCGCCCACCAGGTGCGGCGCCGGTTCAGGGACGGCGTCTGGTACGCCGACCTGGCCCGCCTCCAGGATCCCGAGATGGTGCACCACACGATCACCGCGGCGCTCGGGATCGCGGACCAGTCGGCCCGGCGGGGTTCCGACACCCTGACCGACTGGCTGGCCGACCGCGAGATCCTGCTGATCCTCGACACCTGCGAGCACCTCGTCGACGCCTGCGCGGAGCTCATCCAGGAACTGCTCCAGGCGGCGCCCAATCTGCGCGTCATCGCCACCAGCCGCCGGTCGCTCAACACACCGGGCGAGTACACGGTCGCCGTCCCGCCGCTGACGGTCCCCGGCGACGATCCGGCGGAGAGCCCCTTCACCAACGAGGCCGTCGAGCTGTTCGGCGCACGCGCGGGCGCCGTCATGCCCGACTTCGCGGTCGACGAGGACAACATCGCTGTGGTCGCGGAGCTGTGCCGCCGCCTCGACGGCATTCCGCTCGCGATCGAGCTGGCCGCCGTACGCCTGCGGACGCTGTCGGTCGAGCAGATCCTCGGACTCCTCACCGACCGGTTCAGCCTCCTGGCCGGGGCCAGCCGTACCGGCCTGCCGCGGCACCAGACGCTGCGCGCGGCGATCGGCTGGAGCCACGAGCTGTGCGAGCCGGCCGAACGGCTGCTCTGGGCCCGCCTGTCGGTCTTCGCCGGAGACTTCGAGCTGGAGGCGGCCCGCTACGTCTGCGCGGGCGACAACCTGATCTCCGAGCGCATCCTCGACGTCATCACCGGCCTCGTGGACAAGTCGGTGCTGCTCAGCTTCTCCACGCCCGCCGGACAGCGGTACCGCCTCATCGACACGCTGCGGCAGTACGGCGGAGAGTGGCTCGACAAGCTCGGCGAGACCGAGACGCGGCGGCGCCGGCACCGGGACTTCTACCTGCAGCTCGCCGAGCGCGGCGAACACGCCTGGTCCGGGCCCCGCCAGGTCCACTGGTTCGTCCGGATGCGGCAGGAGCACGACAACATCCGCGTGGCCCTCGAATTCTGCCTGTCCAGGCGGGGCGAGGAGAGGGTCGCCCTCGAACTGCTGTCGGCGCTCTGGTACATGTGGATGGCCTGCGGATTCGCCCGCGAAGGACGGCTCTACCTGGAGCGCACGCTTGAGGCCACCCCGCAGGCCAGCAAGGAGCGGTGCAAGGCGCTGTGGGTCCTGTCCTACATCCGCAGCGCCCAGGGCGACATCAACGGCGCCGTCGAGGCGGCCGAGCAGTGCAGCACCGACGCCGTTCAGGTGGGAGATTCGGGCGCCGTTATCCTCGCCACGAAGATGCTCGGAACGGCCGCTTTCCTCCAGGGCGACCTGAGGAAGGCGATGGCGCTGCTGGGCGTGGCCATCGAGTTCCACCGGGGCGGGCGGGAGCTCAACCCCGGCCTGCTCCCCGCGATCGTCGAGCTCGCGCTCGTGCTCACCGCGCAGCAGGAGTTCTTCGAGGCCGAGACCCTGCTGCAGGACTGTCTCAAGATCAGCCACGAACGCGGTGAGCTGTGGCTGCGCTCATACACGTCGTACGCCATGGCGCTGACCCTGCGGGCAACCGGCCGCATCGAGGAGGCGGTGGACAGCGCACGCCAGGCCCTCCGGCTGAAGCGGGCGTTCCACGACGTGCTGGGCACCGTCATGACGATGGAGACGCTGGCCAACCTCAGCATCGATCAGGGCCAGGCGGCGCAGGCGGCGCAGATCCTCGGCGCCGCCCAGGCGAACTGGGAGCTGTTCGGTCTCCCCCAGTTCGGCTCGCCCTTCTTCACGGCCGAGCACGAGCAGGCGGTGAAGGAGTGTCAGCGCACGCTCGGCGAGGACGCCTACCAGGCGGCCTTCGAGGAGGGGGCGCAGCGGAACCTCGACGACGCGATCAGCTTCGCGCTCGGCGAGCAGGACGCCGACTAGCGACCGCGGGCCCCGGCCCGTCTGGCGGGCCACTTCGTGTCCTCCGGCCACGCCAGGATGTAGCGAGCGCTGTCGAACGAATACTCGATGTGACCGCGCACCCAGTGCTCGAGGCCGAGCGTGTAGTCGAGCACCGCCGGCGAACCCCACGTCTCCACCGAGGAGCGGAGCTCGATCATCCGGGCGACCGCCCGGTCGTGCATCCCGGCGACCTCGTCCAGCGCGTCCTGCAGGGCGTAACCACGGTGAGTGATCAGCACGTTGACCAGATTGTGCCGGGCCTGGTCGTGCCTCTTCTCCTTCGCGTAGGAGAACAGGTCGTTGTCCCAGACCACCAGATCGTTCGCGTGCTCGGTCAGTTCCCTGATGTCGGGGTGGTGCCACTCCTCGGGAGAGAGGCGATATCCGCCCGCGATGTCGATAAGAGCGTAGACCGGATACATGGCGCCGGTCCGGCGGCGCATGAAAATGTAATCCTCGGGAGTGGGAACGAAATCGGTCTCGCGGTTGGACGCTTCCCAGACCTGAGCGAATATGTACTCCCTGGTGGCCGTGCACCACCGTTCGAGCTGGTCGCGCTCCGCGTGCACGGCGATGCGATCCTTGAGCTCGCGGAGGGTGAGAGCGAAGACGTTGGTCGGCTCGTCGTCGTTCTCCAGGTCGTGCAGGACCCGGAACATGTCGGGGAGGGCGCGGGCGATCAGCGCGGTGCGGCGGCTCAGCTGTTCGGACTCGCAGAAACCGTCGTCGAAGGCGAAGAGCCAGATGCACCAGTCCATGAGCAGCCGGAGCATGTCCCGGTCGACACGGGGGTAGGCGCGAGCCGTCAGCCATCCGAACTTCGCCTTGCGGTAGACGCCGAGCTGCCGCTCATCCTCGATCATGCCGGTGCGAATGAGCCAGACGAAGCTCTCCTCGTTCGCCTCTTCTACATACTGATTGATCTCACTGGGAAACGGGCAGTCCAGTGAGGGAATTCGGAGCGGATGTCTGCCAGGAGAATGCACGGACGTAGCAGCCATGCGGTACAGCATGACCACGGGGTGAGAAGATGGCCAGACCCGACGCTTATAGTGACAAATTTCGGGCCGACCGAATCACGACTCCAGCAACGAGATGATCTGCGTCTGACCGAACATGCGGGCGGTGTCGAGGGCCGAAGGGGTGCCGGCGTACGGATCGGCGCCCACGTCCAGCAGAGCCCGCACCACGTCCGGTTCCTGCTTGAAGACGGCCCCCGCGAGCGGCGTCTGCCCGCGGTCGTTGGCGAGGTCCGGATCGGCTCCCCGTTCGGCGAGTGCCCGGACGGTCTCCGCGTGGCCGTGGTAGGCGGCCAGCATCAGCAGCGTGTCGCCCTTCTGGTTACGCAGATCGACGGGGACGCCGGCGTCGACGTACGCGCACAGCGCCTCCGTACGGCCCCGCCTGGCCAGGTCGAACAGCCTGGTGGCGAGCTCCTCCAGCTCCGGGTCGGGCTCCATGCGGTGCATTGTTCCCCGGTAAGGTCACCTGGACCGCACGGAATGCCGGTCGTACCCCGTAGGTTCACTAGCTAAAAGGTTCCCTTGAGAAAGGCTGGGACACGTGTTCGACCCTACGGATCTCTATCGGCTCGACGGGGAGCTCCCCGAGCTGACCGATCCGGTGCTGCTCTATCACTTCGAGGGCTTCGTGGACGCGGGATCCGCCGGACGGCTCGCTCTCGGACATCTCCTCGCCGAGCTGGAGCACCGGGTCGTCGCGACGTTCGACGTGGACCGGCTGCTCGACTACCGGTCCCGGCGACCCGTGATGACGTTCGACACCGATCGCTGGACCGACTACGACGCCCCCGAGCTGTCCGTTCACCTGGCGCACGACACGACCGGCACGCCGTTTCTCATCCTGACCGGGCCGGAGCCCGACCGGGAGTGGGAGCTTTTCACCGAGGCCGTCGCCGTACTGGTCGACGACCTGAAGGTCGCCAAGGTGATCACCGGGCACGGCATCCCCATGGGCGTCCCCCACACACGTCCGCTGGGACACACCGCCCACGGATCGAAGCCCGAGTTGCTCAGCGGGAACCCGAGTCCGTTCGGCAAGGTACGGGTGCCGGGCAGCGCCGCCGCCCTCCTGGAGTACCGGCTGGGCGCCAAGGGGCACGACGCGGCCGGTTTCGCCGTCCACGTGCCGCACTACCTGGCCCAGGCGGAGTATCCGCAGGCCGCCCTGGCCGTACTGGAGGCCGTGACCTCGCACACCGGGCTGGTGTTCCCCCTCGACGGGCTCAGGGACGCGGCGGACAAGACCCTGACGGAGATCGAGGAGCAGATCAGCTCCTCGACCGAGCTGTCGGTGGCCATCCGCGGCCTGGAGCAGCAGTACGACGCCTTCCAGTCCGGTGCCGAGCGGGAGAACCTGCTCGCTGAGGACACCCCCATGCCCACGGGCGACGAACTGGCCGCGCAGTTCGAGGCGTTCCTCGCCGAGCGCGACGACAGCGACAGCTGACCCCCAGGAGACGACACCCTCCCCATGTACGGCACCGCGGACATCCGCGTCGGCCTGGTCGGATACGGCCCCGCCGGCGCGTTCTTCCACGCACCACTGATCGCGGCCACCCCCGGGCTGCGGCTGACCGCCGTCGTCACCCGTGACCCGGGCAGGGCCGACGCGGTACGACGGGACCACCCGGGCACCGACGTCGTCGCGGCCGCCGGGGATCTGTGGAAGCGCGCGGACCTCGTCGTGATCGCGTCTCCCAACCGCACCCATGTGCCGCTCGCCCAGGAGGCCCTGGAGGCCGGCTTGCCCGTCGTCGTGGACAAACCGCTCGCCGGCACCGTCGATGAGGCCCGTTCGCTCATTCGACTGGCCGCCGGCCGGGGGCTGATGCTGTCGGTGTTCCAGAACCGGCGCTGGGACGGCGACTTCCTCACTCTGCGCCGCCTGTTGCCCGATCTCGGGCGGGTGCACCGGTTCGAGTCCCGGTTCGAGCGGTGGCGTCCGGCGCCGAAGGGCGGCTGGCGCGAGTCCGGCGGGCCCGACGACCTCGCCGGCACGCTGCTCGACCTGGGCAGCCACCTCGTCGACCAGGCGGTGCGCCTGTTCGGCCCGGTCGCCTGCGTCTACGCGGAGGCCGACGCGAGGCGGGACGGCGTACGCGCGGACGACGACGCGTTCGTCGCTCTGACGCACGAGAGCGGCACCCGCTCCCACCTGTGGATGAGCGCGGTCGCCGGGCGGCTCGGACCCCGGTTCCGGGTGCTCGGGTCCCGGGCGTCGTACGTGAAATGGGGCCTGGACCCGCAGGAGGAGCGGCTGCGGGCGGGCGAGAGACCCGGGCCGGCCGCCTTCGCGGAGAGTCCCGGCGCCTTGGCGACGGGCTGGGGTGCGGAGCCCCCCGAACGGTGGGGCGCGCTCGGGGTCGAGGGCGAGCACCGGGCCGTCCCCACAGAACCAGGGGCCTACCAGCGGTTCTACGAGGGTGTGGTGGCCTGCCTCGTCTCGGGGGCGGAGCCACCGGTCACGGTGGAGAGCGTCATCGAGCCCATCGCCGTGCTGCAGGCCGCCCGGCGTTCCGCCGCGACCGGCGAAATCGTGCGCCTCGGCCCACGGCACGCATAGAACCCACGGCACGCATAGAAACGGCGTTCACGCGCGCGGACGACCTGACGACGGCGCGCCCCGAGGTGGTGGATGCTCCTATGGATGTCAAGCAGCGAGCTCGTGATCGTTCGTGGTGATGATTCGGTAGAGCTCGCGGGCGATGTAGCGTTTGAGGCAGCGGATGATCTCTTTCTTGGACAGATCTTGTTTGGTGCGTCGTTCCATGTGGGCGCGGGTGCGGGGGTCCCAGCGCAGGCGGCAGAGGACGACGCGGTAGAGGGCGGCGTTGGCCTGCCGGTCACCTCCGCGGTTGAGCCGGTGCCGGGTGGTCTTGCCGGACGAGGCCGGGATGGGGGCGGCGCCGCAGAGCATGGCGAAGGCGGCCTCCGAGCGCAGCCGGTCATGATTTTCACCGGCGGTGATCAGCAATTGGCCGGCGACGTCGGTCCCCACTCCGTTGGCGGCGACAAGCAAACGCCTTGATCTGGCGCTGGACATCGGCACGCATCGATCGCCGACCGGCGCGCCACCCGCAGATTGCGCAGCGCTTCGATCTGGCCGTCACGCTGTTTGGGTGTGCCGGTCCGTTGTCCGGCCAGGGCCGCCTTGGCAGCGGCGATGGCATCGATCGGGTCGGACCTGCCCTGGAACCGGCGGGCCTTGCGATCGGGGCGGTCAACTTCAGCCACGCAGACATCTCGTTCGCGGAGCAGCCGGGCGAGCCCGGCGCCGTAGACACCGGTGCCCTCGACCCCGACTGTCACCAGGCGCCCGAATCCCTGCATCCAGCTGAGTAGCGCGTGGTATCCGGCCGTGGTGGCGGGGAACTGCTCGCTGCCCAGCACCCGCCCGACCATGTCGATGACGGCCGCGGTGTGGGTGTCTTGATGGGTGTCGACGCCGCCGGCGACCTCGGTGGGTGCCGGGTCTTGGGGTGTAATGGGGGGCATCGTCGTCCTGTCGTCTTGACCGGGGGCAGGGCGGCACGCACCAGCCGGGCAAGGCGGACAAGACAGTGATGGGGCCTCTGGCCAGGCTCCTATGAAGTCACAACGCCACGTCCAGTGAGTGCACATGAGCACCTCCCGGCCAGGGCCGACAGATCCCGTTCAGGACCCAAGGTCAGTCAGTCGCTGGGTCAAACCCTGGCGGGAGGTGCTCACCTACATCATCACTGTCAGTCGCGCAGCCGGCTCCGCAACGCCTCGGTGTCGGCGGCCGTCCAGCCGTTGGCCTCCAGCCAGCCCAGCGGCCCGCCGAACCTGCTGTCCAGCGTCCCGAGGAACTGCGCCATGAACTCACCGCGCGGGAGGTGGCTGTCTGCGGGCTTGGAGTCGAGATCGTCCCGGTAGGTGTCGCTGGCCCGCAGCCGGGCGAGTACGGCGGCGAGCCGTTCACCGGTCGCCACGTAGTCGGCGATGATGGCCTGGCGGGAGGCGCCGGCGACCTCGAGCGCCAGCGCGCTGACCACCCCGGTGCGGTCTTTCCCCGCCGCGCAGTGCACGACTGCCATGCCGTCGTCGTCGGCGAGTACGCGTAGCGCCGACACCACAGAGTCGGGGCGGTCACGCAGGTAGCTGTAGTAGTAGCCGGTGACCCGCAACTCCGCGAGGTCTTCCTCGGCCAGTTCGCCCTGCCAGGGCAGTGCCCGCGCGTCGACGGTGTCGGCCTCCACGTCGGTGAGGTGACCCCCCTCGGCGAACAGGCTGTGGTGGTGAATGACGACCTCGGAGAGCCGGTGCAGCGGTCCCGGACCCTCCAGCCGCACCTCGGTCATCGACCGCAGGTCGACCACGTTTCTCAGCTTGAGGTCACCGATGAGCCGGCCGACGTCTCCGTCGGTGAGCCCCTGCAGGTTGTCGGCCCTCAGCACCCGCCCGAAGCAGGTGGTCCCGCCGTCGACGGTGGGGAGACCGCCCAGGTCTCGTACGTTGACCGCACCTTCCAGTTCAATCCAGCGCCCGTTCACCCCCGTGAGCCTATCTGCCGGCATATGTCGCGTGCGTGAGGGTGGGGTGAATGTCTTCCCTCCAAACCATCCCAAACCGTCGAGGCCCGACGGGTCATGGGCCGGGGTCCAGAACCATGGGATGTGCGCGCAGGGATCGTGCGGTCAACCGGTCTGCCCCCCCGCCTGACCGGCCCCCGGCGCGGCCGTCAGGGCGGACGGTCCGGCGGGGGATCACCCGTTGAGCAGCGCCGATGATTTCCATCTGTCCCCCGGCCCCGGCAACCTGTCGTTCATCGGTCCGTCCCCGGGACCGTGCTTACTGGGGCGAGTTATACAGACAACTCGTCCAACCCGGGTGCCGTCGCGACGTCGCCCGGGCGGAGAGGACCCGTACCAGTGCCACCCCTCTCGACTGCCGCGACCGCGGGCAGCAGCGTCACACTCACCTCCCCGTCCCAGCCTCAGAAGGGCGACCGGCTGACCTTCCGGTGGACCACGGACGCCCCGGACGCCAAGAACTGGATCGGCGTCTACGACGGCGACCGCAAGCCGGCCAGCGGCAGCGGCTCGCTCGTGTGGTCGTACACAGCGGGCGAATCCGGCGAGGTGACCCTCAACACCTCCACTCTGATCGGCGGCCCGTACACCGCCTATCTGCTGGCCAAGGACGGCTACGGCATCCTGGCGCAGAGCGAGCCCTTCAGCTTCGCCGGTTCGCCGTCCGGTGACAGCATCGTGCTCGCCTCGCCCGCCCACCCGCTGGAGGGCGACCGGCTCACCTTCCACTGGACCACCGAGGCCCCCGACGCCAAGAACTGGATCGGCGTCTACGACGGCAACCGCCAGCCGGGCAACGGCGGCTCGCTCGTCTGGGTGTACACCCCCGGCGCCTCCGGCGACACCACCCTCGACACCGGCGGCCTGACCGGCGGGCCGTACACGGCCTATCTCCTGGCGAAGGACGGATACGGCGTCCTGGCCAAGACCACGCCGTTCGGTTTCGCGCCCAGGCCCGTCACCCCACGCCCGTACGCGGCCGTGGACGCCTTCACCACGGCGCCGCAGACCGTGGGCACGGCCCTCTCCGTGCGGCTCGGCGGACTGTGGGTCCGCCCGGAGGGCAACCCCGACGGGCGGGCCGAGTTCACCCGCGCCGAGGGCGACGCGTGGCTGTCCGTGACGGCGGACGGCACCGTCACCGGCACCGTGCCCGCCCGGGCGCCGAAGACCCCCGGACGGCTGCTGGTCGGTGTGCGCGACAGCGCGGCCGGGACCGACACGGTCACCGTTCAGGTGCCGGTCAGGCAGACCGGCGACCGGGTGCCCCTGAAGATCGCCACGTTGAACCTCTGGGACGCCGGCACGCATGTCGCCGGCGCGCTGGAGAAGCAGATCCGGCTCGTGCTGACCCAGAACCTCGACGTGGTCGCGCTCCAGGAGACCGGCGACACCGGGGCCCGGGCGCTGGCCGACGCCCTCGGCTGGAACGTCCATCAGACGACGGGCGGCCTCGGCATCGTCAGCCGCCACCCGCTCGGTGACGTCGTGGTCGCCACGGCCGGGCTGCCCGCGGCCGCCGCCACGGTGCGCCTGCCCGGCGACCGGACCGTGCGGCTGTGGACGGCGCAGCTCGACGAGGCCGGCTACGGCCCGTACGCGTTGCTGGCCGGCCGGACCGCCGCGGACGTGGAGGCGGCCGAGAAGCTGACACTCCGCTACCGGCAGGTCCAGGCGCTGCTGACCGCCATGCGCGGAGACCTCTCCTCCGGCGTCCCCGTGGTCCTGGCCGCCGGCCTGGCCTCGCCGTCCCACCTCGACTGGACCAGCCGTACGGCGTCCGCGCACGGAGGGGTGCGCAGGCTGCGCTGGCCCGTCACCTACGAGCTGGAGCGGGCGAAGCTCGTCGACGCGTTCCGCGAGGCCAACCCCAACCCGGCCAAGGCTCCCGGCTACACCTGGTCGCCGGTGCGGCCCGAGCGGGACGGCGGCGGTCCGGAGCCCCAGGACCGCGTCGACCAGATCCAGTACGCGGGCGCGCTGAAAGTCGTGGAAGCCCACACCCTCTACACGGGCTGGCCCCGGCCCGTGCCCGGCACCGCCGGGAACGGCTGGCCGTCCGACCACGCCGCGGCCGTCGTCACGTTCACCCTGTCGGCCTCTCGCGGCTGACCCCCCATCGGATCAAGGAACCTTTCGATGACTGAGATCAGCCGCCGGGTCTTCCTCGGCACGGGAGCCGGCGCGGCCGCCGCGGTCGGACTGGCCGGTACGGGCACGGCCCGCGCCTCCGCGGACGGCTCCGGGGACGGCTTCGCGAGCGCGGACCGGCCCCGGGGCATCGGCGACGTCAAGCACGTCGTCATCCTGATGCAGGAGAACCGCAGCTTCGACCACTACTTCGGCGCCCTCCGCGGGGTACGCGGATTCGGCGACCGCCAGGCGCTCACCTTCCCGAACGGCGACAGCGTCTTCCGCCAGCCCGACCTCGGCCGGCAGGAGGGCCACCTGCTGCCGTTCCGGATGGACACGACGAAGTACAACGCCCAGAACGCGGGCGGCCTCCCGCATGACTGGGACACCGGCCACCAGGCCGTCGGCGGCGGCGCCATGGACCGGTGGGTGGCCGCCAAGGGCGAGCGCACCATGGGCTACTTCACTCGCGACGACATCCCCTACCAGTACGCGCTGGCCGACGCCTTCACGCTCTGCGACGGCTACTTCTGCTCACTGAACGGCCCGACGGACCCCAACCGCCTCTATCTGTGGTCGGGCACCGCGGGCCCGGGGCGGGACGGCACGACCGGCCCGTTCACCGACAACTCCGTGGTGACGCAGAACCCGGTCGCCGACTGGACGACGTACGCGGAGCGGCTGGAGAAGGCCGGGGTGACGTGGCGCGTCTATCACAACCCCGACGGCTCGGACGACCGGAACGGCGACTACGACGACAACGGCCTGTCGTACTTCAAGCAGTTCCACGCCTTCCCGAAGGACGACCCTCGCTACGTCAACGCGATGACGAAGTGGGACCTGACCGCCTTCGACCAGCACTGCAAGGACGGCACGCTGCCCACGGTGTCGTGGCTGGTGGCGCCGTACCTGTTCTGCGAGCACCCCGACGCGAGCCCCGACTACGGCGCCCACTGGGTGAACACGGCGCTGCAGTCGCTCTTCTCCAACCCGGACGTGTGGCGGCACACCGTCTTCCTGCTCATGTACGACGAGAACGACGGCTACTTCGACCATGTGATCCCGCCGTTCCCCGAGACGGGCACGCCGGACGAGTTCGCCGGCGGGAAGCCGATCGGCCTGGGCAGCCGGGTGCCGATGTTCGTGGTCTCCCCGTGGTCGCGGGGCGGCTGGGTGAACTCCCAGGTGTTCGACCACACCTCGGTGCTGCGCTTCCTGGAGGTCGTCACCGGAGTGCGGGAGCCGAACATCTCGGACTGGCGGCGCACCGTCTGCGGCGACCTGACGAGTTGCTTCGACTTCGGCAAGCCCGACTACAGCATCCCGCGCCTGCCCGACACGGTGGCACTGATGGCCAGGGCCGACGCCGGCCAGTCGCTGCCGGCGGTCAAGCCACCGGCCGCCGGGCAGCAGGCGATGCCCGTCCAGGAGCCGGGTGAGCGGCCGCGCCGGGCGCTGCCGTACGCCCCGTGGGCCGACGTCGCGGTCGACCGGGAGAAGGGGACGGTGACCTGCACCCTCCGCAACGACGGCAAGGCCGGCTTCCACTTCACCGTCCTGCCCGCCATCGCGGAGCCGTTCGCCGGCGTCCCCTTCACGGTGCCGCCGCGCTCCTCCCGCACGTACGTGTGGGACGCGACGGCGACCGACGGGCGGTACGACTTCGCGGTGCACGGCGCCGACGGCTTCGTCCGGCGGTTCGCGGGCACGGTCATCCGCGCCGGGCAGGACGACGTCGCCGTCCCGTCGGCCGAGGCGGAGCTGCGGTGCGCCGGGCGGAAGCCGGAGATCCGGCTGACGCTGTCCAACGACGGCGGCGCCGAGGTCGCGTTCACGATCACCCCGAACGACTTCGGCGGGAAGCCGCAGACCGTCTGGGTGGGCCCCGGCGACCGGACCAAGGTCGCCTGGGAGATCCAGGACGGCCGCTACGACATCACCGTGACCGCCGCCGCCGGCACTCGCTTCGCGCAGCGGTACGCCGGAACGGTGCACGACGTGTGAGACCTGTGGGACCAGTGGACCGTCCCCCGGCGGATGGCGCTCCGCCGGGACGGGAGGCCCTCCGCGCGACCGCGACGGCGGAGGGCCCTCGCCGGTCCGGCACCTCCCTTCCCGGCACCGGACCATCCCAGGTGGCGCACCCGGACTCGCCCACCGGGAACGTAGAGATGACGGGGCACGGCGGCGGTAGGTTGCCACGTTCCAAACCTGGAACTCCAAGGCGGAGGGCGTGGCGCGTGGGCCGTTCTCGTTCACCTTCGGCAAAAGCGTCGTAATGTATCTGGGCGCGGACGTACGTACTCTGGCCCCACCGCTCTCAAGGCCCCCATGAGTCGCACCCTGGAGGAAATTCGATGGCACGGCCGGCCCCCCGGTTGACCAGGTTCACCGTCACGGTCCTCGCGTTGGGCGCGACGGGCCTGGCCACGACCGCCCCCGCCGTGCTCGCGTCCCCGGCCGCCGCGCGCGGCCTGCCCGCCGCCTCGGCCGCCCTCGACCGGCGCGAGCAGGACAACCGGCCCTCGTCACACCGCCGCAGCGACACGCCCACGCCGGCGACGCGTCTCGTGAGCACCTGGTCCAGCTCCAGCGACCGGCTGATCGCGGCACTCGGCGGGCAGACCGTCCGCATGGTGGCGCGGACCGCCGTCGGCGGCGACGGGATGCGCATCCGGCTGTCGAACGTGTTCGGCGCCGCGCCGGTGTCGATCCGGCACGTGCACGCCGGCATCCAGGCGTACGGGCCGGAGATCCTGCCCGGCACCAACCGGCCGGTCACCTTCGGCGGCCACGCGTCCGTGACGGTCCCCGCGGGCCGGGCCGTGTGGAGCGATCCGATCCCCGGGCGGTTCCCCGGGGGCGCCGACGTTGTCGTCAGCATGTTCCTCCCCTCGACGGTGCGCGAGATCACGGGCCACGAGCGCGCCTACGCGACCACGTACCTGTCGGGGCCCGGCGACCACGCCGCGTCGGAGTCGGCGGACGGCTTCACCTACACCAGCACGCAGTGGTACTTCCTCGACCGGATCGCCGTCCAGGCGCCCGCGGCCGTCCACTCGGTGGTGGCGTTCGGCGACTCGCTGACCGACGGCACCGGGCAGACCGTCGACGCCAACCGCCGCTGGACCGACTACCTGCGGCACCGCGTCGCCGGGCTCTCCGCCGCGCATCGGGTGAGCGTGGTCAACGCCGGCATCGCGGGCAACCGACTGATCTATTCGAATGTCGGGCCGAGCGGGCTGAACCGGTTCTACCGGGACGTCCTCACCCAGCCGGGCGTACGGACCGTCGTCGTGTACGAGGGCATCAACGACATCTCGCGTGGCGCGTACACCTCGCCCGCGCCGATCGTCAACGCGTACAAGCGGCTGATCCGGGAGGCGCACGCCCGGAAGCTGCGGGTGCTCGGCGCCACCCTCACGCCGTTTTACGGGTTCGGCACCTGGACGCCCGAACGGGAGGAGATCCGGCAGCGGGTCAACGCGTGGATCAGGACCAGCAGGGCGTTCGACGGCGTCCTCGACTTCGACAAGGCCGTCCGCGACCCCGCCGTCCCCGAGCAGCTCATCGCCTCCTACGACTCCGGCGACCACCTGCACATGAGCGACGCCGGCCGGCGGCGGCTCGCGTACGCGGTGAACCTGCGGCTGCTGTGACCCCCCGGCCGGTTCAGGCCAGGCAAGGGACGAGACGCGGAAGGTCGGCGAGGCCGTCCAGCAGGAGATCGGCCGCGGCGGCTCCCGGGCGCGCCGCGTGGAGGTGGCCCCAGGGCCCCCGGCGGATCAGGGCGGTCCGCATGCCCGCGGCCCTGGCCGGGAACACGTCGTTGTCGAGCCGGTCGCCGGTGTAGAGGATCTCGTCGGCCGCCGCGCCCGTCACGGCCGCGACCTTGGCGAAGAAGGCGGGCTCCGGCTTGGCCACCCCCCACGCGGCCGAGGTGTACACCCCGTCGACCGGCAGGTCCATGGCGACGAGCGCGTCGTACGCCTGCGGCGGCTGGTTGCCCGCGACGATCAGGCGGTAACCGGCGTCGCGGAGCGCGGCGAGGGACGCACGGACGTCGGGATAGAGGTCGTCGGCGTCGAAGTTCTCCCGGAGGCCCGCGGGGTCCTCCCGCCGCCACGCCTCGATCTCGGCCTCCACGTCGATCCCGGGGCGGACCAGCTCGAACGCCTCCTCGTACGACCGGTCGAGCGCGGCCATGCCGCCGAGCACACCGAGGAAGGTGAGGCGGGGCACCCCGAGCCGGTCGGCCCAGCGCGACCACAGCCGCGTCTCGTCGATGAGGGTCTCCCCCACGTCGAACACGACCGCCCGGATCATAGGTACGCCCCTTTAATCGGTTTTGTTGCGTCAACTTTGTTACGGCAACTTTAGAACGCGAGCGCGATAGAGCCGTCCCGTCTGCCGTAGAGTCGCCATTCGTGAGTGAGACTCGTTTCGCCCTGAACGGCATGGTATGTACGGTTGACCATCTGGCTTCGGCGGCGGGGATCGCCATGCTCGACCAGGGCGGCAGCGCGGCCGACGCGGCCGTCGCCGCGAACGCGGTGCTCGCCGTCACCGCCCCCCACATGTGCGGCCTCGGCGGCGACCTGTTCGCCCTGGTACACGATGGATCGGCGCAGGACGGATCGGCGCGCGACGGATCCGTCGCCGCCCTGAACGCGTCGGGCCGGGCCGGCTCCGGCGCGGACCCCGACCGGCTGCGGGCCGAAGGCCACGACCGGATGCCGCACCTGTACGACATCCGCTCGGTGCCGGTGCCCGGCTGCGTCGACGGCTGGGCGGCGCTGCACGAGCGGTACGGCCGGCTTCCGCTGGGCGACGTGCTGGCCCCCGCGATCCGGCACGCCGAGGACGGCTTCCCCGCCTCACCGCTCATGGGGCCGGGCGACTTCATCGGCTCGCTTCCGGGCGCCGGCGACTTCACGCACGTGAAGCGGCCGGGCGACGTCATCCGCCGTCCGGGCGTCGCCCGCGCCCTGCGCGCCGTCGCCTCCGGTGGGCGGTCGGGCTTCTACCTCGGCGAGTTCGGCGAGGGGCTGCTGGAGATGGGCCACGGCGAGTACACCGAGGACGACCTCGCGCTGCCGAACGCGGACTGGGTGGACCCGATCCGCGTGGAGGCGTTCGGGCACCACGTGTGGACGACCCCGCCGAACTCACAGGGCTACCTGCTGCTGCTCGCGCTGGAGATCCTCGGCAAGCTCGACCCGCCCCGCGACCCGGCCGATCCCCAGTGGACGCACCTGCTGGTGGAGGCCGCCCGCGCCGCCGGGTACGACCGGCTCGACGCTCTCCACGAGTCGGCCGTCCCGCCGCTCGACACCGCCGACGCCCGCCGCGCGCTGGTGGACCGCGAGCGGTGCTCGGCCCCGGCGGGTCCACCGGCCGCCACAGGTGACACGACGTACCTCTGCGCGGTGGACGGGGACGGCATGGGCGTGTCGCTGATCCAGTCGAACGCCTCGGGCTACGGCAGCCTGCTCTTCGAGCCCCGCACCGGTATCAACCTGCACAACCGCGGCATCGGGTTCTCACTCGCCCCGGGTCACCCGGCCGAGTACGGCCCGCGCAGACGCCCGCCGCACACGCTGTCGCCCGCCCTCGTCACGCACCCCGACGGCCGGCTCCGCTCGGTGCTCGGCACGATGGGCGGCGACGCCCAGCCGCAGATCGTGCTGCAGCTCGTCACCCGGCTGCTTGACCTCGGGGAGTCGCCGGGAGAGGTGGTCTCCGCGCCGCGGTGGGTGCTCGGCATGGGCGGGACCGGCTTCGACACCTGGCGCTCCGCGCCTTCTGTGGAGGTCGAGGAGCGCAACCCCTGGGGCGACGGGCTGCGGGGACGCGGCCACACCGTAAACGAGCTGCCGTACGGATCGCACTTCGGGCACGCGCAGGTCATCGACGTGCTGCCGTCCGGAGTGCTGGCCGGGGCGGCGGACCCCCGCGCACTGATCGGCGCCGTGCTCGGCCGCTGACCGGCTGTCTCGCCGGTGGAGACGGTTCGGCTCGGCCGGGTTCGGTTCAGCTCGGCCGGGGGCCGGCCTCGATCTGGTCCATGGCCTTGCGGATGCGCTTCTCCGACACCGGCGTCGGGGTCCCGATCTGCTGGGCGAAGAAGCTGACCCGCAGCTCCTCGATCATCCACCGGATGTCCCGGACCGCCGGAGCGTCCCGCTCGGCCGGCTTCAGCCGGTCGAGCAGGTCGTGGTAGTCGTCCTCCACGTCGTGGACGCGGTGCATCCACTCGCGGTCGCGGTGCGGGTCGTCGGGCAGCTTCTCCAGGCGGCGCTCGACGGCCCGCAGGTAGCGGTTCACATCCGGAAGACGCGCGTAGCCGGTCTCGGTCACGAACCCCGCATGGATCAGCCCGCCGAGCTGCTCCTTGACGTCGGCCACGGCCTCGGCCGGACCGGCGGGCCCGGAGAGCGCGGTCTGCGCGGTGTGCCAGACGGCCAGGATCCGCTCCACCCGGGACACGACCTCCAGGGTCGTGTCGTACAACGACGCCCGCACGTGATCGTGCAGGCGCCGGAATCCGGCCTCGTCCCAGGCCGGTCCCCCGGCCTCGGCCATGAGCTTGTCGGCCGCGCAGGCCGTGCAGTCGTCGAAAAGGGCCGGCGCGCTGCCGTGGGGGCTGCGGCTGAGCGCGAGCTTCTGCGCCGTGGTCAGCCCGCGGAGGATGGCCTTCGCCGGTTGCACCACGTTGAGCAGCAGCAGCCGCCGGGTGCCGGCCCACATCGCCCTGTGCTGCTCGGCCTCGGTGTCGAACATCCGGACGGAGACGCTGTCGCCGTCGTCGACCAGCGCCGGATAGGCCCGCAGCCGGCCCTGCTCGAACACCCGGGGCAAGGCGCCGATCGTCCAGTCCCGCAGCCCCCGCCGTTCGAGGTCGTCGGCCGCCCTGGACAGGGTCTCCCGCAGTTTGGGCGCGAGCCGCCGTTTGAGCGCCTCCAGGTCCTTGTCCTCGCCGACGGGGCGTTTGCCGTCGTCGACCACCCGGTAGGTGATGCGCAGGTGGTCGGGGAGCTGGTCGACCGCCCAGGCGTCCCTGGGCACGGTCACGCCGGTCATCCGGTGCAGCTCGCGTTCCAGCGCGTCGAGAATCGGCTCGCTGCCGGGTCGTACGTGTTCCAGGACGGCCTTGGCGAAGTTGGGCGCGGGGACGAAGTTGCGGCGCAGGTTCTTCGGCAGCGACCGGATGAGGGCGGTGACCAGATCTTCCCGCAGGCCGGGGATCTGCCAGTCGAAGCCCACCGGGTCGACCTGGTTGAGCACGGCCAGCGGGATGTGCACGGTGACGCCGTCGGCCTCCCGCCGGCCGGCCTCGGCGATCGCGCCCGGCTCGAACCGGTAGGTCAGCCGCATGCGCTGGCCGTTCTGCCGCCAGGCGTCGGGGTAGTCGCGGGCGCTGACTCCGGCGCTGTCGTTGACCAGCATGTCCGGGGAGAACGTCAGCAGGTCGGGGCTCTCCCTGGAGGCCTTCTTCCACCAGCTGTCGAAGTGGCGGCCGGACACCACCTCGGCCGGGACCCGCCCGTCGTAGAAGTCGAACAGCGTCTCGTCGTCCACGAGGATGTCGCGGCGGCGGGCCTTCTCCTCCAGCCGTTCGACCTCGTCGAGCAGCTTGCGGTTGTCGTGGAAGAACCGGTGGTGGGTGCGCCAGTCGCCTTCGACGAGGGCGTGCCGGATGAACAGCTCGCGGCTGAGCTCGGGATCGATCCGCCCGTAGTTGACCTTGCGCTCGGTCACGATGGGCACGCCGTAGAGGGTGACCTTCTCCAGCGCGACCACGGCGGCCTGGTCCTTCTCCCAGTGGGGCTCGCTGTAGGTGCGTTTGACGAGGTGCTGGGCGAGCGGCTCGATCCACTGTGGCTCGATCTTCGCGTTGACCCGCGCCCACAGCCGCGACGTCTCGACCAGCTCGGCCGACATGACCCACTGCGGCGGCGATTTCGCCAGCGCGGAGCCGGGGAACACGGCGAACCGGGCGCCCCGCGCGCCGATGTACTCGGTCAGCGGGCGGCGCTGCCCGTCCTGCCTGCGCCTGGCCTCCACGTCCTTGACGCCGATATGCGACAGCAGGCCGGCGAGCAGCGACTGGTGGACGCGCTGCGGGTCGGCGTCCACGCTGTTGGGCACGATGTTCAGGGTGCGCGCGACCTGCCTGAGCTGGCTCTCGATGTCCTGCCACTCACGGACCCGCAGGTAGTTGAGGAACTCCGCCTTGCACAGCCGCCGGAACGCGCTTGACGACAGCTCCCGCTGCCGCTCACGCAGGTATCTCCACAGATTGAGATACGACAGGAAGTCGGATTCCTTGTCCGCGAAGCGGCGGTGCTTCTCGTCGGCCGCCTGCTGCTTGTCCGCCGGGCGCTCGCGCGGGTCCTGGATCGACAGGGCGGCCGCGACGACCATGACCTCGCGGGCGCAGCCGTTCTGCTCGGCCTCCAGCACCATGCGGGCCAGCCGGGGATCGACGGGAAGCTGGGCGAGCTTGCGGCCGAGCGGGGTGAGCCGGTCGGCGCCGTCGGCCAGCGCGCCCAGTTCGAGCAGGAGGTTGACGCCGTCCCTGATCTGCCGGCTGTCCGGCGGCTCGACGAACGGGAACGCGGCGATGTCGCCGAGGCCCAGGGACGTCATCTGCAGGATGACGCTCGCCAGGTTGGTGCGGAGGATCTCCGGGTCGGTGAACTCCGGCCGGGAGGCGAAGTCGTCCTCCGAGTAGAGCCGGATGCAGATGCCGTCCGACGTGCGCCCGCAGCGTCCGGCCCGCTGGTTGGCCGACGCCTGCGAGATCGGCTCGATGGGCAGCCGCTGGACCTTCAGCCGGTGGCTGTAGCGCGAGATGCGGGCCGTGCCCGGATCGATGACGTACTTGATGCCCGGAACGGTCAGCGACGTCTCGGCGACGTTGGTGGCCAGCACGATCCGGCGTCCGCGATGCTGCTGGAAAACCCGGTGCTGCTCCGCCGCGGACAGCCGGGCGTACAGCGGCAGCACCTCCTCTGGGCGGCCCTTCAGCGCGTCGGCGGTGTCGCGGATCTCCCGTTCGCCGCTGAGGAACACCAGGATGTCGCCGGGCCCCTCGGCGCACAGCTCGTCGACCGCGTCGACGACGGCCTGGGTCTGGTCGTCGTCCTCCTCGACGGGCCGGTAACGCACCTCCACCGGGTATGTCCGCCCGGACACCTCGACGATAGGCGCCGGCTCCCCACCGGGCCCGGCGAAGTGGCGGGCGAACCGCTCGGGGTCGATGGTGGCGGAGGTGATGACGATCTTGAGGTCGGGCCGCTTAGGCAGGAGCTGCCGCAGATAGCCGAGGATGAAGTCGATGTTGAGGCTGCGCTCGTGCGCCTCGTCGACGATCAGAGTGTCGTACTGCAGGAGCAGCGGATCGTTCTGCATCTCGGCGAGCAGGATGCCGTCGGTCATCAGCTTGACGAGCGTGCCGTCGCTTGAGTGGTCGGTGAACCGCACCTTGTAGCCGACGGCCTCGCCGAGCGGGATCGACAGCTCCTCGGCGATGCGCTCGGCCACGGTCCGGGCCGCGATCCGCCGCGGCTGGGTGTGGCCGATCGTGCCGTGCACGCCGCGCCCGAGCTCCAGGCAGATCTTCGGGAGCTGGGTCGTCTTGCCTGAGCCGGTCTCACCGGCGACGATGACGACTTGGTGATCACGGATGGCCGCGAGCAGGTCGTCCCGGCGCCGGCTGACCGGCAGTTCCTCGGGATAGCGGAGGACGGGCATGGCCTCGCGCCGGGTGACGACCCGGCGTTCGGCGGCCTCCACGTCCTTCGCGATCTCCTCCGCGACGGCCTGCCGGGAGGATCCGCGCACGCGGCGTATGCCGTCGATGCGGCGGCGCAACCGGCGCTGGTCACGCAGCATGAGGTCGGGCAGGCGGCTCTGGAGATCGGCGAGAACGTTCATTCCATGCTCAAGGATAGGCAACGCCGCCCGTCGATCCGCCAGTGGTTTTTCGAGGCGGGATCAGGGCCGCCGGGGCGGCTGGTACTTGTAGCCGACGTTGCGCACGGTCACGATCCGGTCGGCGAACCGGCCCAGCTTGCGGCGCAGCCGCAGGACGTGGACGTCGACCGTGCGGCCGCCCTCGTCGCCGTACCGGTCCCAGACGGCCGCGAGGAGCTGGCGGCGGCTGTGCACGCGGCCGGGCGCCGCGGACAGGTAGTCGAGCAGCTCGAACTCGCGGAAGGTGAGATCGATCTCCTCGCCGTCCACCCGTACGACCCGGCAGGCGCGGTCGACGACCAGTTCGGGCGTCTCCTCCCGCGCCTCCCGCTGCCGGGGGACCGTGGTCGTGCGGACGGGGACCGGCCGCCGCTCGCCCTCGGCCGCCGGGCCGGACGGGCGCCCCTCTTCCAGGGGCACGACGTGCCCCACCATGACGAGCGCCGCCCTGCCTCCGGGCAGCGGCAGCACGCCGAGGACCGTTCCGCCGTCCGGCGGAGCCGGCCGGCCGCCCTGCTCGCGCCGCCGGCCGGTGAAGTCGATCACATTGGGCTGGGACATCGGTGGTTTCTCCTTGCCATGTCGCGTTCCGGGTTTCGGCGGTACCGGTGCTTGACAGGCGGCGCTGCAGACGCGGAGCAGATCGATGTGGCGGCGCTCGGTCAGCTTCCCCGATGAGCTCATGACCGCATCATGACAGGAATATTTCCCGGTGTCCAGGTAGGAAATACAGGAAGTGGGGAGAGCGCGGCAAGACGGCGAGGGTTTCAGCCGGCGGCCCGGCCCCCGGCGGAGGAAATGCCGGTGGTCATGGAGGCGGTCATGGCTGCGCCCACGATTCCGGCCAGGTTGCGCAGCTCCGCCGGGACGACCGGGGTGCCGCCGAGATCGATGAGCGGCAGGAACTTCTCGGACTTCTTGCTCACTCCGCCACCCACGACGATGAGCGACGGGGACAGCAGGTCGCGCATCCGGACGAGGTATTCCTCGACGCGCCCGGCCCACTCCTCCCAGTCGAGGTCGTGCTCCTCGCGGGCGCGGTCGGAGGCACGGTGCTCGGCCTCCTTGCCCCGGATCTCGATGTGACCGAACTCGGTGTTGGGCACCAGCCTGCCGTCCAGGAACAGCGCGCTGCCGATGCCCGTGCCGAAGGTCAGCACGAGCACGACGCCGGACCGGCCGCGTCCCGCGCCGAACGCCACCTCGGCGACGCCGGCCGCGTCCGCGTCGTTGAGCACGGCGACCCCCTCGCCGAACAGGTCCGTGGCCTTCACCCCGATCCAGGAGCGGTCGACGTTGGCGGCCGTCCTGATGACGCCGTCGAGCACGACGCCGGGGAAGGTGACACCGACCGGACCGCTCCAGGAGAAGTGCTCGACGATCTCGCGGACGGTCGCGGCCACCGTCTCGGGGGTGGACGGCTGGGGGGTGGGGATGCGCACCCGCTCTCCGGTCAGATCCCCGGTCTCGGTGTTAACGGTGGCGCCCTTCACGCCCGAACCGCCGATGTCGATGCCCAGCGCTTCCATGACTTTCCTCCCGGTCCAGCACTCACCGCTCACCCCGCCGGCCCGGCCGGCGTCGGCGGTCGCGGTGCGACGATCGGGCGCCAACCTACCGCGACGTCCCCTCTGGCGAGCACCGGATCGGATTACCGGAATCACGGACGGGTAGCCATAAAACGGGCGAAACCATCACAAGGGGGACGCAATGATCAAGACACTCCACAAGATGGGCTTGCGGTCCAGCATGATGTACGGGGCAGGCGTCATCTCGATCGGGGCGTCGGTCGCCTCGTGGTTCATCTCGAAGGAGTTCGAGCCCGCGGGCATGGACCGGGCCGACCGGTGGGCTCTGTTCGTCGGCGAGTGGGCACCCACGTTCTTCGCGATCGGCGTCGCCCTCCGCATGGAGGAGATGGAGATGGAGAAGGGACGCGAGACCCCCGAGTGGCAGGAGCAGAACGAGCTACGCCGTCCGACCCGCGCGGGCGTGTAGCCGGGGACGAATCCGGCGACCAGCCCGGCAGCCGATCCGGCGACCGGTCCCGCGGCCAGACCGGCGACCGGGACGGCCCCGGCACCCCGGCGTGGACCGGGGACGTCGCCGCGTGGGCCCTGACCCGCCCGGCTCGGGCGGGCGGCACACGCGTCGTCGCGGTCGAGGGCCGTTCCGGGTCGGGGAAGTCCACCCTGGCGGCGGTGCTCGCCGCGGAGCTGGCGGTGCCCGTCGTGGCGATGGACGATCTCTACGAGGGCTGGGACGGGCTGCTTGCCGGGGTTCGCGCCCTGACCGAACAGGTGCTGCGCCCGCTCGCACGCGGACGGGCGGCGCGGTGGCGGAGATACGACTGGGAGCGGGGCGAGTACGCCGAATGGCACGAGCTGCCGCCCGGCGGCGTCCTGGTGATCGAGGGGGTCGGCTCCGGGGCCCGCCCCGCCCGGCCGTACCTCGGCGGTCTGGTCTGGCTGGAGGCCACCGACGACGTCCGCATGCGGCGGGCGCTGGCCCGCGACGGGGACCGGTACGCCCCGCACTGGTCGCGCTGGGCCGCCCAGGAGGAGCGCTACTACGCCGACCACGAGGTGCGCGAGCGGGCGGATCTCACGATCGTCACGGGCTGACCGGGCACTTTTCGCCATCGGCCCAGGCCACGACATTTCACCGCCGTGGACGGGGGTAGGACTCGAACGAAGACAGGGGGTGAAGCGCATGAGCGTGCCCATGAAACGAGAGCAGCGGGGTCTGATGCCCGACTTGTTCGATCTGCTGGAGCTGCCGCTGGCCGGGTTCCGGCCCACCGGGCAGCAGATCCGGTTCGAGGACTACACGGACGACGGGCGGTACGTTCTGCGGGCCGAGGTGCCGGGAATCGATCCGGAACGGGACGTGGAGATCACCGTCGCGAACGGCATCCTCACCATTCACGCCGAGCGCAGGCAGGAGGAGAAGCGCGGGCACCGTACCGAGTTCCGGTACGGGTCGTTCACCCGATCCATCCCGCTGCCGCCCAACGCGGACGAGAACGATGTGAAGGCCAGCTACGACAATGGGATCTTGGAGGTGAAGGTGCGCCTGGCCGAGGAGAAGGAGAGGGCCAAGCGCATCCCGATCTCCATGGAGAAGGGCTCAACAGAGAAGGGTTCGACGGAGCAGGGCACCGCCTGACTCACCGGTCCCTTCCCACGCACGACGCGGCCCGGACCGTGCGCGACGACCCCAGGGTCGCTGAGGGCGCCCGCGCGGGCCGGGCCCTCGCCTTGCCGGGCCCGTCGCAGGCCCGTCGCAGGCCCGTCGCAGGCCCGTCGCAGGCCTGCCGCAGGACTGTCGCGGGCCTGCCGCCCCCCGGGCCGTCGCCTCTCGCCGGCGTCTCAGTCGCGCGGACGGACGACGGCGACCGGGCAGGCCGAGTGGTGAAGGATCGCACGGCTCACCGAGCCGAGGGCCACCGTGCCCAGGGCGCCCCTGCCGTGCGAGCCGACGACCAGCAGGTCCGCCGTGCCGGACGCCTCCGCCAGGGCCTGCGCCGGGTGCCCATAGACGAGGTCCTCCCGTACGGCCACCTCCGGGTTGTCGCGGCGGTGGTTCGCCAGGCGCTCGGACACGGCGCGCTGCTGAGCCTCCATGACCTCGTCGATGTCGTAGGTGACCTCGGGTGCCAGCGTGTACACCGGAACCCGCCAGGCGAAGATCGCGCGCAGTGTCGCGCCGCGCAGCCGGGCCTGCTCGAAGGCGTACGCCAGGGCGGGCTCGCACTCGGGCGCGTCGTCGACCCCGACGACGACCTCGCCGTGCGCGTCACGCCAGCCGGGGCGGACGACGACGACCGGGCAGTCGGTGTGCCCGGCGACGTGGGTGCTGACCGATCCGACGACCAGCCCGGCGAAGCCGCCGAGGCCCCTGCTGCCGACGACGATCTCGACGGCCTCCCGCCCCTTGTCCCTGAGGACCTTGGCCGGGATGCCCTCGACGATCTCCAGGCTGACGTCGACGCCCGGCCGCCGCTTCCGCACGACCGACTCGTCGGCGGTCAGCGCGCGCTCCGAGTGCAGGGTCAGCGGATCTCCCGCGCCGCTCGGAAACTTGGGAATGCCGTACGCCCAGTGGTCCACCACCGAGACGAGGCGCAGCGGACAGGCGCGCCGGGCGGCGTCGTCGGCGGCCCATTCGGCCGCCGAGGTCGCCTCCCGCGAACCATCGACGCCGACGATGATCGGTTGCGACACGGCGGGTCCTCCTCCCCCTCTGGCGGACCGGGCACCGGGTGGGGCGGGTCGAACCTGCCCGGCCGGCGCCCGGGATCACTCCTCCCTGACGATGTCGTCCGGGTCCTTGTCGTCCCTGATGCCGCGCCAGGAGGGATGGCGCAGCCGGTTCTCGCCGGTCCACTCGGCGTACTGGACCTCTCCCACCAGGACGGGCCGCACCCAGTGCGCCCCGCGCCGCTCCTCCGCGGCGAGCTCCTCGTGGAACGGGGACGTCTCGCTGGCCAGCGGCGCCAGCCGTTCGGCCAGGCCGCGCAGGGCCGCCTCGGTGAAGCCGGTGCCCACGCTCCCGGCGTACCGCAGCCGGCCGGCCGCGTCGTGGACGCCGAGCAGGAGCGAGCCGATCGTGGCCGCGCGCCGGCCCTCCCCCGTCTTCCACCCGCACACCACCACCTCCTGGGTGCGGAAGTTCTTCACCTTCACCCAGTCGGGCGACCGCCTGCCCGGCCGGTAGGGCGAGGTCAGCCGCTTGGCCACCACACCTTCCAGCCCCAGCCGGCGCGACTCGGCCAGCACTCCGGCGCCGCCGCCGCGGAAGTATGGCGGAATGTCCCAATGGCTCCCCCGGTGGACGATCTCCTCCAGCAGGCCCCGGCGGGCCGTGTACGGCATGGTGACGGCCGGTGCGGCGTTGACGTGGAGCACGTCGAACAGCAGGTAGGTCACCGGCACCGCCGCCGCCAGCCGGGCGATCTCCGCGGGACGCCGCTGGTGCATGCGCGGCTGCAGGGCCTCGAACGAGGGCCGTCCCCGGTCGTCGAACGCCACGATCTCGCCGTCGAGCACCACGTCGTTGCCGCTGACGGCCCCGGAGAGGCCCAGCGTCTCCGGGTAGGCCACGGTGATGTCATTGGCGTTGCGCGAGACGAGACGGACCCGGCCCGCTTCGACGTAGGCGAGCGCGCGGACGCCGTCCCACTTCATCTCGTAGGCGTAGTCCTGGTCCCGTTCGGGAAGGGAGCCGAGCCGCGCCATCATCGGCGCGTAGTCCGGCAGGCCCGCCATTGGGCGGCGCTCAGCCGAAGATCCCCGGCGCGGGCTCCGGGAGCAGTCCCGCGGCCCGCATCTCCTCCGCCAGCCAGGCCAGCGCGGTCACGCCGCTCCCCGCCGGATCGCCCGCGACGGTCCCCGGCACCGGAGCCCCAGCGGTAACCGGGGCCGTCGTCACAGGAGCCGTCCCAGGAGCCGTCACAGAGGGCGGCATTGGAGCCGTCACAGGCGGCGGCACGGGCCCCGCCGCCGTGGGGGCCGCCGTGGGGGCCGCTGCGGGTGCCGCTGCGGGTGCCACTGTGGGGGCCGCGCCGTTCACCGGCTTGCCGTCCGCCCGCCCTCCTGCCGCCGGCGCGCCCGCGGACCCGCCCGGGGCGGGTTGCAGCAGCCCGGCCAGGACCATCTCCGTCGTGAGGTGTTCGAGCAGCACGCGCGCCTCGCCCGTGGCGGACGCGACGTTGGCGAGCGCCGCCCCGAGGGCGAGCAGCGCGTTCGGCATCCCCGCGCCGGTGCGGCGCGGATCGCCGAGGTCGACCGGCACGCAGCTCGACCGGATGATCTGGAAGAGGCGGTCGACCCGCCGGGCGTCCCTGGCCCGGTAGGGGCCCGCGAAGTCCTCGTGGTGCGCGAGCACCAGCGCCGCCAGCCCCGTGACGTGTGGCGCGGCCATGGATGTGCCGTCCAGCGCGGCGTACGCGTCCGGGGGCACGGCGGAGAGGATCGCGACGCCGGGCGCGCAGACGTCGACCTCGGGGCCGTGGCAGGTGAACCGCGGGGAGAAGTAGCCCTCGGCGGTGCGCGGCTCCAGGATCTCGGCGGCGTGCGCGGAGCCGGGCGGGAACGCGTCGGCCCGGCCGATCGCGGCGACCGTCAGCACGGTCGGCAGGGTGCCGGGGAAGCCGACCGGCCCCCCGTCGTTCCCCGCGGCGACGACGCACGCCACCCCGGCGTCGCGGGCCTGCTCGATCTTGGCGGCCACGAGTGGCGACGGGTGACGGCAGCCGAGGCTCAGGTTCACCACGTCGATCCGCTGCTCGATGCAGTAGTCGAGCGCGTCGATGAGGTCGCTGAACCGGCCGCCCGGGAAGATCTTGCAGGCGTGGGTCTCGGCCTCGACCGCGAACCCCAGCACGCCCCGGCCGTTGTCGGCGCCGGCGACGACGGCGGCGCAGTGGGAGCCGTGGCCGGCCTGGTCGAGTGACCACCCCTCCGCCTTGCGGGCGACGAGGTCGATCCCGCCGGCGACCTGACCGGCCAGGTCGGGATGCCGGACGGCAGCTCCCGAGTCGACGACGGCGATCCGCACCCCCGCACCCCGGAACGTCGGCGGGAGCCGGTCGACACCCATGGCCTGCCGGCCCCACCCGAGCAGTTGCCGCGCGGGGAACCCCTCGAACGAGTCCGAGAGCCGGACCAGCTCGACGAGATTGTCCCCGGTGGTCGACAGCGCCGGCCGGTCCAGGTGGCGGCTCCAGAAGCCGGCGCGCGGCTTGACCACCACGCTCATCACGGACTCGGGGGTCTCCCCCGTCATCGTGACCACCGCCCGGCCGTCCGCGCCGGTCACCGCCTGCGCGGGCCAGCCGTACCCGGTGACGAATACCGTGGCACCGGGCACCGGCGCGCCGTCGGCGTCGCGCACCAGGAAACCGAACGTGCTCGCCACACCGGCCGGGATGGCCGCCGTCGTCGCGCGCCTCCTGCGCGGCGGCACCGGCACCTCGCTGTAGGTGAGCAGGCGGTCGCGTTCGACGTGCACCTGCGGATACCGCCGGCGGAGCTCGTCTGCGTGCTCTGGGGTCATGTCCGCGACGACGACGGCCGGGAACGGCATGCCGTCGGCGTCGAGCGGCGGGCCCCCGGCCGAGACCGGCAGACGGCGGTGCACCCGCACCCGTGGGTCGTCGCCGAGCACCCGGTGCAGGGTGTCGGCGTCGAGCGCGGGCGCGGCCACTCCCAGGGCCGTCAGATACCGCTGGGGCAGCGCCGCCACCATGTACCGCCGGGGCCGGGGCTCCACCGCCTGCGGGATCTGGCGGGCGGACTGCCTCACCCGGCCCGTGGCCGTCGCGCGGGTCCGCCCGCTCCCGTTCTTCGGCTTGTCGTCGCTGGTCATGCGTCTCGACTCTCCCCAGATCGCGCTCGTGTCGGCGGCCGCGCCCAGGGCACGGCGGGACGGCGGGGGCCCGGACCGGCCGCCGGCCGGTCCGGGCCACTCGATGGCGTCACAGCAGCGGAACGATGGGCTGACCGGGGCTCACGACGGCCAGCGCGTACTGAACCTGGCTCAGGCACGCCTCGAACTGACCCGTCCGGTACAGCCGCACCGCCTGCACGATCAGCGGGATCACCGCGGCGAGCTGGGGCGTCTGCGGGAGTGACGCCTGCAGCCAGCCGTAGATCCGCTGAAGTGTGACGGCGCAGTGCACCTGCGACGGGTTCGGCTGGCCCGGCCCGCCGGGAAGCGGCCCCGTCGCCGCCCCCACCGCCGTCGCCTGCCCCGGGCTCACTCCGTTGACTGCGGGCCCGGGTGTCCCCGGGACCGCGGAGGGCCAGGACGGCCCGGCTCCCATCGAGTCCACCGTCGGCCTCCGATCAGATCGCGGCGCCGGCGGCTACCGGGGCCTGATTGGCGGCGGCCTGCTGGTGCGGCTGGCCGATGTAGGCCTGCGGCACCTGCTGGCCGTACGGCTGGGCGTAGGCCTGGCCGTACTGCTGAGAGGCCTGCTGAGCGGCCTGCTGGACCGCCTGCTGAGCGGCCTGCTGGGCCATCTGGGCGGCGACCTGCTGCTGGACCTGCTGCTGGACCTGCTGCTGCAGCAGGTGCAGGTTCGCCTGAGCCGCGTACGGGTTCAGCTGCTGGACCTGCGGGGGCAGCACGCCGGCCTGGCCATAGTGGGCGCCGTACTGCGCGCCGTACTGAACACCGGGCTGAACGCCGTACTGAACGCCGGGCTGGACCCCGTACGGCTGAATCCCGAGCATCTGGACGTACTGCTGGCCGTAGGGCTGTGCCTGGGCCGTGAGGTGCTGCTGCAGCGGGTGCTGCTGGAGGGACTGCTGGACCTGATGCTGGTAAAGGACGGCGTCAACCACCTGACGGGCGGCCGGAGCGCCGTACCGGATCCCCTGCCGCGCGAGCTTGTTCCAGAAGCTCACCGGGCTGACGAGATGCTCCTGCGGGAGGATCTGCTCCTCCTGCTGGACCATCTGCTGGAGCATGGCGATCGGCGACACCTGCTGGCCGAGCACCTGTGGGATCTGGCCGAACTGCAGGGGCGACATGTGCGGCTGGGAGCCGTGGCCCAGCGAGGTCGCCATGAAACCGGGGTGCATCGCTGTGAACGTCATAGTCACTCCTTCGAGCCAGGGTAGGTCTGGCTCATCGCCGATCTGATTACACAGCGTGTTCGATCGAGCGCACAACGTTATAGGCGTAATGACTGATTAAGGGCGTCTTGGCGTGGAATGTCGGGCGATGTTCCGGTATAGGGCCTCGCGGGTGTCCGGGCCCCTCACCGCCGTGCTCCCGCCGGCGGTACGCCGGTCTTCGGCGAGATGATCCCCCAGGTGGGCCGGTACGGAGGCCGCCCACCTGCGCCGATGGGACGATCCCGGGACCCGCCGAGCGGGGAGCCGGTGGCGGCGGGGGTCCGTCTCGGGCAAGATGTGGGTCCTCCGAGCGCTGGTGGAGCCGGGCCGCGAGTCGCCGTCCGGCCGGCCGGTCGCCACCCCGCCCGGCGGGGCCGCCGGCGCGGACCCGGCGATCGGCACCGGCACGCACCGCGACACGAGGAGCTCCGACATGCTGCACGAGTTCGAGCTGCACAAGGAGATCGAGCTGACCGCCACCCCAGAACAGGTGTGGGAGGCGATCGCCACAGGTCCGGGGACCGACGCGTGGTTCATGGGACGGAACCAGATTGAGCAGGGTGAGGGCGGCAGAAACGAGATGGATCTCCTCGGACGCGTGCAGCGGTCCACCGTGACCGGCTGGGAACCGGGCAAACGGTTCTCCATCCGCGGCGACGCGAACCCGGACGGCTCGTTTCTCGCGATGGAGTACCTGATCGAGGGCCGGGACGGCGGCAGCACCGTCCTGCGCCTGGTGCAGAGCGGCTTCCTCGGCGACGACTGGGAGACCGAGTACGAGGCCATGCAGGAGGGCTGGGACATGTACCTCCACAAGCTCTCCCAGTACCTCACCTACTTCCCCGGCCGCGGAGCCGTCCCGATCTCGGCCGTACGGCCGCGGGCGGGCGACCGTGATCGGGCCTGGGCCACGATCATGGCCGCGCTCGGCCTCGACGGCCCGGCGGCGGAGGGCGATCCGGTGCGCTTCCAGGTCGACGGCCTGCCGCCCGCCGAAGGCGTCGTCGACTACGCCGGGCTCCCCACCTTCCTGGGCGTACGCACCTCCGACGCGCTCTACCGGTTCATCCACTCCGGCCCGCAGCGGGGCGACGTCGTCGTCCTCGGGCACCACGTCTTCGCCGACGTGGACCGGGAGGAGACCGAGCGGGCCTGGCGGGCCTGGCTCGACCACCTGTTCGCCTGACGGCCCGTCAGCGCCGCACCGCCGTCGCGAGGCGTTCGCAACAGCGGCGGCGGCGCTGTTGTCGAGGTGCCGCAGCGGGTTTCGCGCGGCATTGTTGGGCTCATGAGCCGACAGCGGACGGGCCACCACCACGATGCGCACACCCACGGCCACGACCACGACCATGGGCACGACCACGGGCACGGGCACGGGCACGGGCACGACCACGGGCACGGGCACGGGCACCGGGAGCACGGCGCCGGAATCCTGGGGCGGGCGCGCCATCTCCTCCGCCCGCACTCCCACGCGCCCGCCGACAAGGTGGACGCGTCCGTGGAGGCGTCCGCGCGCGGCATGCGGGCCCTGTGGGTGTCCCTGACCGGACTCGGGGCGACGACCGCCCTCCAGGCGGCCGTGGTCGCGATCTCCGGGTCGATCGCGCTTCTCGGCGACACCCTGCACAACGCCGTCGACGCGCTGACGGCGGTCCCGCTCGGGATCGCGTTCCTGCTCGGGCGCCGCCCGCCGAACCGCCGCTACACGTACGGGTACGGACGGGCCGAGGACCTCGCCGGGATCGTGATCGTCCTGGCCATCGCCGCCTCCTCGGCGGCCGCCGCGTACGCCGCGATCGTCCGCCTGCTGCACCCGCAGGAGGTGTCGAATCTGGGGGCCGTGGCGGGGGCCGCCCTCGTCGGGTTCGCGGGCAACGAACTGGTGGCGAGGTATCGGATCCGAGTGGGCCGGGCCATCGGGTCGGGCGCGCTGGTGGCGGACGGCCTGCACGCGCGCACCGACGGGTTCGCCTCGCTCGCCGTGCTGCTGGGCGCCGCCGGTGCGGCGGCCGGGCTGCGCTGGGCCGACCCGCTGGTGGGTCTTCTCATCACCGTCGCGATCCTCGCCGTCCTGCGGCAGGCGGCCCTGGAGGTGTGGCGGCGGCTCATGGACGCGGTCGACCCCGAGCTGGTCGAGCGGGCGGAGACGACGCTGCTGGCCACCGCGGGCGTGCTCGGCGTCGGGCAGGTGCGGCTGCGCTGGATCGGTCACCGGCTCCGGGCCGAGTGCGACGTCGTCGTCGACGCCGGCGCCACGGCGGTGGAGGCCCACCGGGTCGCGGTGGCGGCCGAGCACGGGCTGATGCACGCCATCCCGCGGCTCACCGCAGCGGTCGTGCACGCCGATCCGCACCCGCCGGAGGGCGTGGACCACCACGCCCTGCTCGCCGATCACCGGGCGGCCTGACACCCTTCACGCGCCCGGACGGCTGGGACGGGTCAGGACGCGGCGGCCTCGGCCGGTGCGGCGAGAACGCGCGTGATCGCGACGCGGGTCCGGCTCCGCGCCTCGGCGGCGTCGTCGAGCGCGGCGCCCGCCACCATGCCGTCCCGGAGCAGGACGAGGATGCCCGCCGTGACGGCGGCGTCCGGGCGGCCCATCTCCGTCAGCAGTTCCTCCATCAGCCCGCGGAACCACGCCCGGTGCCCGGCCACGGTCCGCCGTACCGGATGCTCCGGGTCGGGATACTCGGCGGCGGCGTTGACGAAGGCGCAGCCGCGGAACCCGGGACCGCAGGCGATCTCCCCCAGCACGTCGAACACGCGCAGCAGCCGTTCCCCGGCGGTCAGCGCGTTCGCGCCGAGCGCCTGGGCGGCCGCCCGCTGCTGGAGGCTCATCTCCTCGAGGTAGGCGACGACCAGCAGGTCCTTCGTGGGGAAGTGGTGGTAGAAGGTCGCCTTCGCGACCCCCGCCTCGGTGATGATGCGATCGATCCCCACCGCCCGGATGCCCTCCGCGTAGAAGAGGGCGGCGGCGGTGTCGAGAATGCGCCGTCTGGGGGGCGAAGCCGTCTTGCGAGGGGTTCCGGCGACGATGGCACTCATGACTTGACGGTACCAGACAGACCTGTCTAGTCTCTGATCCCAGCACGACAGAACAGACAGGTCTGTCTAGCACGTTGAGGAGCAGTCATGAGCGTCCTGTACACCGGCATCGCCACCTCCTCCGGCCGGGACGGCCGGGCCGTCTCGTCGGACGGCAAGCTGGACCTGCGGCTCGACCGGCCGGTGGAGCTCGGCGGGACGGGCGAGGGCACCAACCCCGAGCAGCTGTTCGCCGCCGGCTACTCCGCGTGCTTCGCGAGCGCGCTCGGTCTCGTCGCCGGCCGCCTGGGAGTCGACGTGGGCGACGCCTCGGTGACCGCCGAGGTGGGCCTGAACCCGAACGGCTCCGGCGGCTTCGGCCTCTCCGTCACGCTCCGCGTCGAGCTGCCCGACGAGCTGTCCCCCGAGGAGGGCCGCAAGGTGGTCGAGGCCGCGCACCAGGTGTGCCCCTACTCGAACGCCACCCGCGGCAACATCCCGGTCGAGCTCGTGATCGAGTGACCTAGAACCAGCCGCGGCGGCGGGCCATCGCGTCGAGGCCTTCGAGCAGCGACCGTTCGACGGTGGCGGGGTGGTCACCGTAGTGGACCCGGAAGCGGTCGTAGACGTCGTGGCTCGACGTCAGGAAACCGCCCCGCGTGTCGGCCTCGAGGATCACGTCCATCGACTGCGGGCCGGCCAGAAACGTCAGCTCCAGCTCGTTGAAGTGGCGGCGCCACTGCGGGCCCGCGTGGTATTCGATCTCCTGGAAGAACGGCATGGACGAGCCCCGCAGCCTGCCGTTCTCCAGATCGGCCCGCTTGAAGCGGAACCCCAGGCGGTCGAGCGCGGCGAGCACGTGATCCTGCTCCGGCAGCGGCGCGACGAACAGCGGGTCGAGGTCGCCCTTGTCGAGGGCGCCGGCGAGCGCGAGCTCGGTGGCCACGCCCAGCCGCATGCCGGGCAGCGGACGCCCGGCGACGGCGCTGATCGGCGTCTCCCAGGGGATCGCGATCTCGAACGGCAGCGCGCGGGCCTCCCCCGACCGCAGCTCGAACGGCCCCGAGACCCTGGACCTCTGGAAGGTGTAGGTCGCGTGGTGCTCGCTGTCGCCGTGCTCGACCTCGACGACGGCGGTGAGGTCGACGGTGATGCCCTCCACCTTGTAGTCGGACGAGCCGCCCCGCAGGCGGACCTCACCCCGCAGGCTCTGCCCCGGGCGCACCTGCGCGGCGCCCAGCACCGTGTCGACCTCGACCCCGGCCCCGAATGCGGCCATCAACCTCCGGAACATCCGGTTCTCCTCCTCGACCCGTGCCGGCGCGTTCACGGGGGCAACGGGCGGCGGTGTGATCGGGTTCCCCTCCGCCCGGCGGAGTCCGCCGCACAATGGCGGCATGACTTCACACCCCCGCCTGACGCACCGCATCGCCGACGCCACCCTCACCGTCACCGTGGACGGGGCGCCGTTCACGGGACGGGAGGTGGTCGTCGCCCAGCGCGACCACCGGTTCCTGTTCGGCTGCACGGGCGGCGACCTGGTGCCCTCCACCGGTGACCCCAATGGCGACGACCCCGCCGTGCCGCAGGACGAGCGGCTCGCGAGCCTGTTCCTGGAACTCTTCAACTTCGCCACGCTGCCCTTCTACTGGGGCTGGTTCGAGCCGGTGCGCGGCCGGCCGGAGACCGAGCGGACGCTCGCGCTCGCGCGCTGGTTCAAGGAGCGCGGCCGCCTGGTCAAGGGCCACCCCCTGGCCTGGCACACCGTGACGGCCGACTGGCTGAAGGACCTGCCCACCGACGAGATCGCCCGCGAACAGGTGGCGAGGATCAAGCGGGAGACGACCGGCTTCGCCGGAGTCGTCGACATGTGGGACGTGGTCAACGAGGTCGTCATCATGCCGATCTTCGACAAGTACGACAACGGCATCACCCGCCTCTGCCGGGAGATGGGCCGCATTCCGATGGTCAGGATGCTCTTCGAGGCGGCCCGCGAGGGGGATCCCTCGGCGACGCTGCTGCTCAACGACTTCGACATGTCGGCCGCGTACGAGTGCCTGATCGAGGGACTCCTGGAGGCGGGCGTCCGGATCGACGCGCTCGGCCTGCAGAGCCACATGCACCAGGGCTACTGGGGTGAGGAGAAGACCCTCGCCGTCATCGACCGCTTCGCCCGGTACGGGCTGCCGATCCACTTCACCGAGACGACGATCGTGTCGGGGCATCTGATGCCGGAGGACATCGTCGATCTGAACGACTACCAGATCCCCGAGTGGCCGACCACGCCCGAGGGCGAGGCCCGGCAGGCCGACGAGATCGCCCGGCACTACCGGACGCTGCTGTCGCACCCGGCCGTGGCGGCCGCCACCTACTGGGGCTTCACCGACGGGGGCTGGCTCGGCGCCCCGGGCGGGTTCGTCCGCGCGGACGGCACGCCCAAGCCCGCGTACGACGCGCTGCGCTCACTGGTCAAAGAGGAGTGGTGGGTGCCGCCGACGACGCTGGCGACCGACGCCGAGGGCCGCGTACGTTTCAGCGGTTTCCTGGGCGACTACGAGGTGTCGGCGGCCGGGCGGAGCGCGGTCTTCCAACTGGAGGCGGCCGGCGAGGTGAGCGTGGCGGCCGCCCTCTGACCGTCGCCCCGAGACCTGGCCCCGAAACCTTTCGCGACTGTTTTCGGGGGACGTTTCGAGAGGCTCCGAGCCCGTCCAAGCCGCGGACCGCCGGGGCGGGCGCGCGCTCCGCCCCGGGCCGGGATCACCACATCGGATGACACCGGAGAGTCATCTCACCCTTGACGTGCTTCGACCAGCCGTCTAAGTTGCTCCACGAGCCATCAAGTTTCATAATTTTTTCGAAAATTTTCGGCGCCACCTTGAGACCCTGTGCGACAGGCGGTCCCGGCGGTGCTCCCGCCCCTCCTCGGCGGGAGCGCCGATAACGGTCGCCGGGCCCGCGTCGCGACCGGTACGGCCGGGGCGCGCCCGGCGGTCGCCGGGCCGCGAACCCGGTCGTACGCACTCGTCGACTTCAGTGGAGAGCAGCGTGGTTGTGAGCACGGACGCGTCGTCGGAGCTGTGGCGGGACAGCGGCGTTCCCGATGAGGAGCGGGTCGAGGCGCTGATGGCCCGGATGAGCCCGGCCGAGAAGATCGCGCAGCTGTACGGCGTATGGGTGGGCATCGACAACGCCGACGGCCAGATGGCGCCGCACCAGCACGAGTTCGCGCGGCTGCCGGTCGAATGGGAGGAACTGATCAGGGCGGGGATCGGCCAGCTGACCCGGCCGTTCGGGACCGCGCCCGTGGAGCCGCGTACGGGGGCGGCGACTCTGGCCAAGGCGCAGCGGGAGATCGTCGCCGCGGGCCGCTGGGGCATCCCCGCGCTCGTGCATGAGGAGTGCCTGACCGGGCTGGCGGCGTGGACGGCCTCCGTCTACCCGTCCCCCCTGTGCTGGGGCGCCACCTTCGACCCCGAACTGATCGAGCGCATGGGCGCCCAGATCGGCGCCACGATGGCCCGGCTGGGCGTCCACCAGGGGCTCGCCCCCGTGCTGGACGTCGCCCGCGACCTGCGCTGGGGCCGGGTGGAGGAGACCATCGGCGAGGACCCGCTGCTGGTCGGCACCATCGCCACCGCCTACATCCGGGGCCTGCAGTCGGCCGGGATCATCGCGACGCTCAAGCACTTCGTCGGCTACTCGGCCTCCAAGGCGGGCCGTAACCTGGCCCCCGTCTCGGCCGGGCCCCGCGAGATCGCCGACGTCCTGCTCCCGCCGTTCGAGATGGCCCTGCGCGCCGGGGTGGACTCGGTCATGAACTCCTACACCGACATCGACGGCCTGCCCGTGGCCGCCGACCCCACCCTGCTGAGTGACCTGCTGCGCACCGAGTACGGCTTCACCGGCACCGTCGTGGCCGACTACTTCTCCGTGGCCTTCCTGCAGACTCTGCACAACGTGGCCGAGTCGCCCGCCGACGCCGCGCGCCTGGCGCTGACCGCGGGCATCGACGTCGAGCTGCCCACGGTCAACTGCTTCGGCTCCCCGCTGGCCGAGGCGATCGAGAGCGGTGCGATCGACCCCGCCCTCGTCGACCGCGCCCTCCGCCGTGTCCTGCTGCAGAAGTGCCGCCTGGGCCTGCTCGACCAGGACTGGAGTCCCGAGCCGCCCATCCTCGCCGAGTCGGGCGACGAGGCGTCGGACGGACACCCCGAGGAAGTGGGCCGGCCACTGGACGGCGCGCTGGACGGGCCGGCCGAGCGCGCGCTGGCCGCCGAGGTGGCCCGCCGCTCGATCGTGCTGCTGAGCAACACCGGCACGCTGCCCCTGCCGCCCGCCACCCGGCTGGCCGTCGTCGGCCCGCGCGCCGACACCCCGCACGCCATGATGGGCTGCTACTCCTTCCCCCTGCACGTCGGCGTCCACCACCCCGATCTGGCCATGGGCGTCCGCGTCCCGACTCTGCTGGACGCGCTGCGGTCCGACGCCGCCGGCTACTCCGTCGTCCATGAGCAGGGCTGCCCGGTCGTCGGCGGCGATGACGAGGGCATCGCCGCCGCGGCCCGGGCGGCCGCCGCGGCCGACGTGTGCGTCGCCGTCCTGGGCGACCAGGCCGGGCTCTTCGGCGGCGGCACCTCGGGCGAGGGCTGCGACGCGGTCACACTGAGCCTGCCCGGGCGGCAGGAGGACCTGCTGGAGGCGCTTCTGGACACCGGCACCCCGGTCGTGCTGGTACTGCTGTCCGGCCGCCCGTACGACCTGTCCCGGCAGTCCGGCCGCCTGGCCGCAATCGTGTGCGGGTTCTTCCCCGGCGAGGAGGGCGCGGCCGCTCTGGCCGACGTCCTGTCCGGCCGCGCCGACCCCTCCGGACGGCTGCCGGTCAGCTTCCCCGCCGACAGCACGCAGCCGGCCACCTACCTGGCGTCGCCGCTCGCCCGGCCGAACGAGGTCAGCTCCGTCGACCCCACCCCGCTTTTCCCCTTCGGCCACGGCCTGTCCTACGCCCCGCCCGCGTGGACCGTCGTCACCGCCGACACCACGCGCGAGTGGCCGACCGACGGCACCTTCGACGTGCACGTCACCCTGCGCAACTCCGCCCCGCACGCGGTCTCCGAGGTGGTCCAGATCTACCTGCACGACCCCGTCGCCGAGGTCGCCAGGCCGGTCCAGACGCTCCTGGCCGCGCCACGCGTCGACCTGCTCCCCGGCCAGAGCCGCCGGGTCAGCGTCACCCTGCACGCCGACCAGACCTCCTACACCGGCGCCGCGGGTCACCGTCAGGTCGACCCCGGCCGGGTCGAGCTCCGTGTGGGCGCCTCGAGCGCGGACATCCGCCACACCGCGGTCGTCACCATGGCCGGGCCGCGCCGCCGCGTCGGCTTCGACCGGGTCATGCGCGCGACGGTCACCTCGGCGGACGTCCAGGACTGAGCCGGGCCCCGCCGTCGGAATCCCCCGAGGCGGGGCCCGGCACTCCCGGGTCGGGCCGGCGGGTCACCGGCCGTCCGTCACAGGTTCGTGATGGTCCACAGGTTGTTGGTGTTGGTGTTGGGCGTCCACATGCCCACGGTGGAACCGGCGGTGGTGCTGCCCATGCCGTCGAGGGCGGTGCCGGTGCCACGGTTGATGATCTGGTAGCGGCCGTTGCCGGTGTTGTTCAGGCGCCACTGCTGGTTGTTGCCGCCGTTCCAGGCCGACTGGCGGCAGACGGCGCCGTTGGCGGTGTTGCCCCAGCTGTCGGCGACCATGCCGTTGGTCCGGTTGACGATGCGGTACCAGCCGCCGCCCAGGTCGACGAGCTGCCACTGCAGGTTGTTGCTGCCGTCCCAGTTCCACTGCTTGAGGTTCGACCCGGAGGCGACGTTGCCGCCGCTGTCCAGGACCAAGCCGGAGCTGACGTTGGCGATCCGCACGTAGCTCGTGGCGGGCGGCGGCGTGCCGGTCCCCGTCATGCGGTACGTACGGCCGGCCTGGCCGGTCAGCGCGATGACGTCGCTCTCCGGCTTGGTGACCGTGACGGCGTCACCGGTGTCGGCGTCGACCACCTGATAGGTCCCGGTGAACATCCGGTTGCGCACGTTGACCGTGCCGGCGCGGTCGAACGCGATGAGGATCTCGGTGGCCGCGCCTGAGCTCCAGGTGGTGCCCACGGTGTAGCCGCCGCGGCCGCGCAGGCCCTGCACCTTCCCGCTCCCCCAGGCCGCCGGCAGCGCAGGCAGCACGTTCAGCTCGCCGTTGTGGCTCTGCAGCAGCATCTCCGCGATGCCGGACGTGGCGCCGAAGTTGCCGTCGATCTGGAACGGCGGGTGCAGGTCGAACATGTTCGGCGCGAGCCGGGCGGTCGTCACCAGGAGGCGGATCAGGTCGTGCGCCCGCGTGCCCTCCTCCATCCGGGCCCAGTAGTTGATCTTCCAGGCGAGCGACCAGCCGGTGCCGTCGTCGCCGCGGAGCTCCAGGGTCCGCCGGGCCGCGGTGTAAAGCGACGGGGTGCCGCGCTTGGTGATCTGGTTGCTCGGGTGCAGACCGTAGAGGTGGGAGATGTGCCGGTGGTTCTGCTCGGTCTCCACCCAGTCGTACAGCCACTCCTGGATGTTGCCGCGCGAGCCGACCTTCATCGGGGCCAGCCGGTCGCGGGCGGCCAGCACCTGTGTCCGGAAGTCGGCGTCGACGCCGAGCGCCTGGCTGGCCTTGGCGCAGCCGTTGAACAGGTCACGCAGGATCTGGTTGTCCATCGTGGGGCCGGCGCACACGCTGACGCCCGAATGGTGGTTCAGCTCGGGGGAGTTCGACGGGTTCGTCACCAGATACCCCAGGCTCGGCTCCTGGACGAGCGTTTCCAGGAAGAACTGAGCGGAGCCCTTCATGGCGGGGTAGTACTGCCGGAGGAAGTCGAGGTCGCCGGTGAAGAGGTAGTGGTCCCAGATCATGGTCGACAGCCACGCGCCGCCGGTCTGCCA
Organism: Microbispora oryzae; assembly: GCF_017896165.1. Classification (GTDB taxonomy): domain Bacteria; phylum Actinomycetota; class Actinomycetes; order Streptosporangiales; family Streptosporangiaceae; genus Microbispora; species Microbispora oryzae. The sequence continues at coordinate 61,802 of NZ_JAFCNB010000016.1, read as the reverse complement.
CATGCCCGCCGCGGCGAAGTCGACCACCGACGAGCCCCGCCATGCGTCGGTGTTGTGGTGGGTCACCCAGCCGCCCGCGTTGTACTGCACGCGGGCCGTTCGGCCGCCGGTGACCGTGAGGTCCTGGATCATCCGGAACACCGGCTCGTAACACTCCGACAGGTTCGTCGTGTCTGTCGGCCAGTAGTTCATCGGCAGGTTGGCGTTGAGCGTGTACTTCGAGTCCCACGCCGGGGCCAGCGAGTCGTTCCAGATGCCCTGCAGGTTGGCCGGCTGGCTGCCCGGACGCGAGGAGGAGATCAGCAGGTAGCGGCCGAACTGGAACAGCAACACCGAGAACTGCGGGTCGTTGGTGTTGGCGTGCTGCGCGATCCGCACGTCGGTCGGCTGGTCCGCCGCCGAGGTGCGGCCGAGGTCGAGTGTCGTGCGGCCGAACAGCTTCTGGTAGTCGGTCACATGCCGGCTGCGCAGGTCGTCGTAGGTCCTGCCGGTGGCGGCGTCGAGGTGACCCCGCGCGATGCCCTGGTAGTCGCCCCCGACGTTCTGGTAGTTGACGTAGCTGGAGCCGATGGAGATCAGCACCGTCACGCTGTTGGCGCCGGACACCTGGAGCGTGCCGCCGGAGCTGCTGACCGTGCCGCCGTCGGCGATGGCCCGCGCCAGCGCCAGGAACTTGACCGAGCCGGTCTTCCCCTCGAAGTTGCCCGAGACGCCGTCGAGCGCCACCGTCCGGCTGTCCGGGCTGGAGCGCGTCGTCCGCTGGGGGCTGTCGAACGTCGCGGAGAACGAGATGGAGCCGCCCCGGTCGGCGGTCAGCCGGATGGCGATGACCTGATCCGGCGCGCTGGCGAGCGTCTCACGCCTGTACCGCACGCCGTTCTGCAGATACGAGACCGTCGTGGTGGCCGTGGTCAGGTCGAGGAAGCGGGTGTACTCCGAGACGCCACTGGTGTTGCCGATGGCGAGCCGCAGATTGCCGACGGTCTGGTAGGCGAGCTGGCCCGCCGGGCTGCCCAGCATGTTCTGGTCGATCAGGCTCTGGGCCTGGCTCCACTGGTTCTGGAAGACCGCCTGCCGGATCTGCGCCAGCGCCCCGGCGCCCCGCGTGTTGCTCTGGTCGTACGGCCCGCCGCCCCAGACGGTGTCCTCGTTGAGCTGCAGACGCTCGGTGTCGACGTTCCCGAACACCATGGCGCCGAGGCGCCCGTTGCCGATCGGAAGCGCGCGCAGCCAGTCCGTGCCCGCGCTCGCGTCGTACCACAGCGCCAGATCGTTCGCGGCGCGCACCTCCGGGGGCGCGACCGACGCGGCCCGGGCGGCCGCCGTCCACTGAAGCGGCAACAGCGCGGCTCCGGCTCCGGCCGCGCTGTATTTCAGCACTTGCCTTCGCGAGAAGTCGGACATCTCGGTTCTCCGTCCTAAAGGGGGGTTTCGGACGGCCTCACATCGGCACGAGCACGCGCTGACAGCGACCTGCCAGCGCGAGGGTTTCGGCGGGACCCACGGCACCGAGGAGGCTCTGATCAAGATGACCGAAAGGCTATGAACGTTGGAGCAATAGGGTCAATGGCCCACGGAACCGGCGGCCAATCCGCGCATTCTCCACAAACACCCCATGAGAGATCGGGTCTTTCCTGAATCACTCCTCACCATCGTCATCGCGGCATGATGCCTGGTCGTGGGCCCGCGCCGCCGGACCGGCGCCCATCCCACCGGACGAGTGCGGACCGGCGCGCGGGGCGGGCGTCGCCAGGACCCGCGGGCCGGGATGAAAATTTCACGGCAGCCTGCGGTTTCCCGCCCCACCCCCACGCCGTCAATCCGTCAGTCACAGCGCCGCCCCAGCGCCCTCGCAGCGGGGGCACCGTCATCGGCGGGTTTTCGGCGGCTCAGCCGAAGTTCGCCGGGTCGAACTCCTTCGGCTCGACGAGGACGAGCCAGTTGCCCGAGTTGTCGCGCATGACCGCCTCGATGCCGTACGGCCGGTCGGACGGCTCCTGCAGGAACGTCACGCCCTTGGCCTTCAGCTCCTCGTATGTCTTGCGGCAGTCGTCGACCTGCAGCCCGAGGCCGCCCATCTCGCCCTTCTCGAGCTGCCGCCGGATGAAGTCGGCGGCCTCGGGGTTGAGCGGGGGGCCGGGCGTCATCAGGGTGACTTCGATCTCGGGCTGGTTCGGGTGGCTGACCGTCACCCATCGGAAGCCCTCACCCATCGTGACGTCGGCGCGCGGCACGAAGCCGAGCACGTCGACGTAGAACTCCCGCGCGCGGTCCTGGTCGAGGCAGTAGACGGTGACCAGTGAAATGTTGGTAATCACGCTTATCACCCTAGTTCGCGCTGGTCAGGGGGCGCTTCCTGGAAATTGCGCGGCTCTCGCCACCGGCCGGAGGCGCGAGCCGGGACCCGTCCCGGAGCGCGTCCCGCCGGACCCGCTCCTGTGTCCCCCCGGACCGGCCGGACCCGCTGATCCCAGTCGTGCGCCCCGTCGTGCCGGCGGGGTCGACGCCGCCGCGCATGAACAGATAACAGCCGGGGACGTGGGCCCCGCCCGCGGCGGCCCACCGGTCGCGATAGGCGGTGGGGCTCTCTCCCACCAGTTCCTTGAACCGGGACGAGAACGACCCGAGGCTGGCGAACCCGACCATGACGCAGATCTCGGTCACCGTCAGGTTGGCGGAGCGCAGCAGATCCTGGGCACGCTCGATGCGACGCCGGGTCAGGTAGCGGATCGGCGTCTCCCCGTACGCCGCCTCGAAGCTGCGCACGAAGTGATATTTGGAGATCCCGGCCACCCGGGCCAGCCGGTCGAGGTCGAGCTTGGCCGCGTAGTGGCGGTCGATGTGGTCGCGCGCCCGCCGGACGTGCGGAAGCAGGTGCAAGGTCACGGTGCGCGTTGTGCTGCTCACGCCCTGGAGACTAGGGCATGCCTCCGACAGGAAGACGACAGCGTTCCGGCAGGAAGACGACCACATGCGACGACGGCCGGGCGACGCCCCGGATAATGCGGAGGGACGCCGACCCGGGGGAGTCCGTTTCCCCCGGGTCGGCGCTCTCACTCACGTGAGATCAGGGCGTCGTCAGGCCGGGGCCAGGCTGAACCGCTGGTTCTCGAGGTCGATCGCGAGGATGCGAACCGAGACGCGGCTGCCGACAGGCCAGGACTGCTGATGGGCGAGCCCGGTGAAGCCGTCGGATTCGACGAACGAACCGAACGGCACCTCCTTGGTCACCACGCCCTCGATCACGTCACCCACCTGGTGACGGGCGAGAAAACTCTGCCAGCTCACGCATATCACCTCCTTCCGCTGCGAGTGGCTGTACGCACTTCTCGCAACGAGGGCGGGCCTCTCGCCCGCGCGGTGATCAAGCGGCGGCCGGGTACCCGTTCTGTGCGCGGCCCACGGCCGACCCGGCAGTCATGACCGCGATCCTAGCGAACGCCGCCGGAGATGCGGAAGGCCCGCCCTCGGGCCCGGACGTGACGGGTGGCGCGAGACGGTGCTCTACCCTCCCAGAAGTGACCGTCGCGCGTTCTCTGCTGCTTTTCGTCCTGGCCGCTCTCGCCGAGATCGGCGGGGCGTGGCTCGTCTGGCAGGGGGTGCGCGAGCAGCGCGGGCTGTGGTGGGTGGGGGCCGGGTTCGTCGCCCTGGGGATCTACGGGCTGGTGGCCACCTTCCAGCCCGACGCCGACTTCGGCCGCATCCTCGCCGCCTACGGAGGCGTGTTCGTGGCCGGCTCGCTCGTGTGGGGCATGGTGGCCGACGGCTTCCGTCCCGACCGGTGGGACGTGATCGGCGCGGCCGTCTGCGTGCTCGGCGTCCTGGTCATCATGTACGCCCCGCGGGGCTGAGCGCCCTCAGTCGTACGGCTCCAGCCAGCCGCGGCTGCGCGCGATGAGGGCGATCTGGAAACGCGTCCTGGCGCCCAGCGCCCTGGCCACGTCGCTGATGTGCTTCTGCACGGTACGGCGGCTGAGCCCGAGCACCCGCGCCACCGCCTCGTCCTTCATGCCCGCGGCCAGCAGCCGGAGGATGTCGTGGGTGCGGCCGTCGAGTTTCTCGGGATGTCCGCCCACCTGGCCCGCGCCGGGCTCCGGCGAGTTCAGCACGACCGGCACGGCGCGTTCCCACACGCTCTCGAACAGCGTGATCAGCACGTCGATCAGGGCCGGCGCGTGGATCAGGAGGGATCCGGCGGCCGGGTCGTCCGGGCGCAGCGGCATGATGGCCGCCGTGCGGTCGAAGACGACCAGCTTCATCGGCACTCCGGCGCACACCCGCAGCCGGCCGCCGATCGCGGTGCCGCGCAGCACCGTCTCCAGCGACTGCTCGTCCGCCAGCCCGTCGGTGTCGTACACCGACCGGAACCGGACGCCGTCCTGCCAGACGAGGCCCGTTCCCCCGCCCTGTGACCCACCCGGCGACCCGCCCGGGGCCGGCGAGGTGACGTACGGCGGCTTGGCGAGGTGGAGCACCTGGTCGCGGCTGGCCTTGAGCGACTGCGCGTAGCGGGCCGCGACCTCCTCGGGCGTCTGCAGGGCCTCGAACAGGTCGGACGCCACGTAGCGGCCCGCCGCGGCCCGGTACGCGTCGTGCAACCGCTCCACCTGCAGCTCGGCCAGCGCGAGCTCCTCACGCCTGCGGGCGAGCAGCGGCCCGAGCGAGGCGCGCGGCGGGGCGGCGCGCCAGCGGGCGGGCGATCCGCCCATGCGAACCGCCAGGCCCTCCGCCTCCAGCGCCGCAAGAGCGGCCGCGACGTCGTCGCGCGCGGCGGACAGAGCGGCGGCAACCGCCTCCTCCACCGCGTCCGGATGGCCCACCAGATGCTCCAGCACCCGTACGGCGAGGAAGGGCAGACCCGTGCCCGCCCAGGATCCCCCGGGGGACAGGTCCATCGTTCACTCCCACTGGCCCTGGCGTACGTGCGCGTGCCGCCGATCGTACGCCGCTCGCCCCGCCACGGCCGACCGGGTCCTCTCCCCGTCGGACGCCCCTTCTCACCTGCGCAGCTGCGCGAACCCGCAGCGTCAGGTCCTTGTCGGCCGGGGCGGCGCCGCGCGAAGGTGATCGACGGCTGATCAGACAAACAGGTCAGTTTACATGTTTGTCATTTGGAAGGGACAACCATGTCCATAGGTTTCAGACGTGTTCCGGCCTTATTCGCGGCCGGGACGCTCCTGGCCACCGCGATGTTCACCGGAGGACCCGCCGCGGCCGACGACGATCCGCCGGCCGCCGACGCGCCCGCCGCGCACACCCTCAAACTGACCGACGGATCGGTGCTCCGCTGGTTCGACGACGGCACCGGCACCCTGACCGGCAAGTCCGGCACGACGCGGCCGTTCCCGGTCCCCCGGCCGCACGGCCGCACCTCACTCGGCACTCCGCTGGCACCCACCGCCGACCTGCTGCGGCGCCGCGTGGACGCCTCCCGCCTCACCCCGTACACCGTGGGCTCGGCCGTCGGAGCGGCCGGCTCCGCGGTGCGCCCCCAGACCATGAACTACGGCCCGGTCGCGATTCCCTCCTCCGTGCTGTCGGGGGCCGACGCCTTCGCGCGGGCGACGCCGCAGACCGCGACGCCCCGGCCGTCCCCCTCCCCCGGCGCGGTGCCGGCCAACGCCGGGCTCACGACGTCGTTCCAGTCGTACCTGAACAGCGGGGGCGTCAACGCCGTCGGCGCCTTCGCGGACACCGCGACCTACCTGAACGCGCTGCCGGGCGCCGGGCAGATCGTCACCAACGTCTCCCTCGGCGACCTCACGGACCAGTCGATGGCCGACTCCGGCGACGAGTACGTCCGCGCGTACGGGCCGACCACGATCGTGAAGGACGGCCGGCGCTATCTCGACTACCCGTCGATGCCGCTCATCCCGACGTACACCTCGGACAACGACGGCCACCTCGACCCGTCCGGCGCGATCGAGGGTCAGGACCCCAACCTGTCCGAGGTCCTCATGGACTTCTCGGTCATGGCGCCGCTGCCGCACGACCGGCAGCGCCCCGAGGCGACCGGCAGCGGCGCGACCGACCTGCTGGGCATCGCCCCCGGCGCGCAGTATCGGCTGGTCGTCCCCGAGGAGCCGTCGGCGCACGGCATCGCCGTGGCGCTGCGCGCCGCCGCCGGTCAGCGTCCGCGTCCCACCGTCATCACCGCCAGCCTCGGCTTCGGCACCGACATGTCACTCGGCTTCCCCTCGCGGTGGCTGGAGGACGACCCGGAGATCCGGGCGACGCTGAAGGACATCGTCGACTCGGGCGTCGTCGTGGTCGTCTCGGCCAACGACGGGACACGGCTGGCGCTGCCCGTCTCGATCGGTCCCGACGGCGGCAGCACCCCGACCGAACGGACCTCCCGCGCGGCCGAGCAGACCAGCATCGACGACGTCGCGCCCACCACCACTCCCTCCAGGGTGCGGGACACCGGCGTGATCGACGCCGGCGGGACCACGGTTGACGACACCCTGACCTCGCCGGACGTCCGGACCGCCGTCTATCCGGCGACCCGCTACAACGGCGTGACGAGCTACTCCACCGGCTTCGGCAGCCGGGTCGACCTGGCCGCGCCCGGCGACAACCTGCCCACGCTGATCCACACCTCCGACGGCACCGGTCTGGTGCTGAACGGCGGCACCTCCGCGTCCGCGCCCATGATCGCCGCCGCCGCGGCGAACGTCCTGGCCGCCGCCTCCGCCACCCATCAGAAGCTCACGCCGGCACAGGTCCGCGATCTGCTGATCGCCACCGGGCGGCCGGTGGCCCAGCCGCCGCAGGGCGACCAGGAGTTGCACGTCGGTCCCCAGCTCGACGTCACCGCCGCGGTGGAGAAGGTGCTCGCCCGGCGCTTCTCCATCGAGACCTCCGCCGTGCGGCTGTCGGTGGCCCACCGGCAGCTGCTGTCGTCCGACAGCGCGACGTCGTTCGTCGAGGCCACCGACCCGGCCCACCTGGACCTGAACGGCCCCGCCGACTTCTGGGGCACCCCATCGGGCCAGAACGTGGTCTCCCCGATCACCTTCGGGCTCGACCTGACCGGCCGCCACGACGGCCTGACGTACCGGCTGCGGGTGGGCGACCGCGGCGTGATCGCCTCGGACGGCCCGAGCCTGCGGCTGCTCCCCCGGGAGATCCTCGCGGCCGCCGGGATGGCGCAGGCCGCCGGCTCCGACCGGACCGTGCCGGTGGTGTTCGAGGCGCTCGACCGCGGCAAGGTCGTCGCCTCACGGCCGGAGCGGCTCACCTTCACGGCGACGGACGGCACCTACACGGGCCCGCTCGCGCCCGAGCTGCCCGGTTCGGCGCCGCTCGGCTCGCCGGTCACCGTGCGGTACGACCTCACCGGCGTGCGGAACCTGACCGAGCCCGCCCTGGTGCTGTCGTCCGTCGGCCACTGGAGCCCCCTGGCTCTCAGCGAGAAGTTCCGGGTGCAGTGGAGCACCCCGCTCACCGCCCTCAAGGGGACGGTGACGATCCCGGCGTCGGCCTTCGCCCCGGGCGGCGCGGGCATCTACGGCGTCGGCGTCAGCCAGCAGGGCGTGATCTTCGGCGACTTCCGGGCCATCCGCGTCGGCGTGGGGGCCGGCCAGCGGCCGGAGGCCCCGCTGCTGTCCACCGGGGGTCGCGGGCAGGCGCACGCCGTGGGCCTGACCCGATCCGCGCCGAAGCTCACGATCTCGTGGGACACCCGGAAGGTGCCGGGCGCGGACGGCGCGGCCGTCGAGTTCCTCACCCCCGCGCCGTCCCTCTACGGCTCGCTGAACACGGTCACCAACCAGAACGGCAGCGGCCGCGACGACAACGGCGTCGACCACGCCTCCACGCTGCTCCGCGCGCTGCCCTCGGCCAAGGGCACCACCGTGCTCGACCTCACCGCCCTGGGCCTGCCGACCGGCGTGCAGTATCCGGTGCGCGTCCTCGCCACCCGCAAGGGCGTGCCGGTCGGCCAGGCGTCGCCCACCTCGTTCGTCGAGTACCGCGACGGCGACCTCGTCACCGGCGCGCTGGAGAACTTCGAGGTCGAGGGCGACACCGCGCTCATCGCGACGGACGAGTTCGCCGACGCCGCCGACGGCTCGACCCATGTCGCGAAGTCCGCGACGACGCCGTACTCGCTGAAGACCGGCAGGCTCGGCGACCCGATCGCCAGTGAGTCGAACGGCTCCCGCATGCAGGAGGTCGTCGGCACCGACCCCGGCACCGGTCACACGCTGATCGTCCGGCCGTCGTTCGGGGTCAGCGCGCCCGCGCAGATCGAGCTGCGGGACACCCGTACGGGAGCGAAGATCGCCGAGGCGCCGCTCACGGACGGCGTGAACGCCCAGTGGACGCTGTTCCAGGGCGGCGCGATCGACCACACCCGCCACCGGGCGGCCCTCGCGACCTACGACGTGAGCTCGGGGCTGGCCCGGGTCTGGCCGGTCGACATGGCGACGGGCGGGATCGGCACCCCGATCCCGGTCAACGCGGCCTCTCCCGGACGCTCGTTCAGCAACCTCAGCGTCGACGAGTCGACCGGCACGTTCTTCGTCGCCACCTCCGGCACGCTCGGCGCCTGCCTGTCCGGCCGGGTGCCGTACTGGGCCGTCCGGGTGGACCTCGACGCGGGCACGGCCTCGCCCCTCACGACCATTCCGGCCTGCGCCGCCGGGCTGCTGCCCGACGGGAAGGGCGGCAAGGTCTACCTGCTCAGCGGGGCCGCCACCCCCGACTACAGCAGCGGGCGCTTCCCGACCAGCAGCTGGCTCGCCGCCGACCAGTCCACGCTCACCGGGCCGTCCCCCGCCGACCTCGGCACCCGGGGCCCCGCCTGGGCCGCTCTGGACGAGGTGAACCACGTCGCGGTCGTCGCCCACCTGTACGAGGTGAACACCACCGACGACAACAACGCCCAGAGCGAGATCACGGTCATCGATCCGGCCACCGGCGAGGTCCTGGCCCGTCACCCGGTCATCAACCTGGGCAACTCCACCCTCGCCATGTCGAACTTCGACTTCACCAGCAGGCGGGGCCTCTTCCTCGATCCCGCCACCCGGACCGGCTACGTGGTCAACCCGTACGGCAACGGCCTGGAGCGGTTCCACTACTGACCCGCGGAACCGCCGCCTCATCCCCTCACCCCCTTACAAGGAAGCTCTCGTGTCACATCCCCCCTCCCTCGGGAGACGGCTACTCGCCGTCGCCGCGGCCCTGGCGTCGTTCGCGGTGATCCCGCCCTCGCACGCCGACATCCAGGCTCCGGCCCCTCCGAGCCCGGCCCCTGTAGGCGCGGGCCCCGCTGCCGGGACCGCCGGCGGGCCGCGCACCATCACTCTGATCACCGGCGACCGTGTCGTCGTCGGGCCCGCCGGCACCGTGTCGGTGCTGACGCCGGCCGGCACGCCGGCGCGCGCGCACGTCACCACCGCCGGACCGGACACGTACGTCTACCCGGACAGCGCGGTGCCGTACGTCTCGGCCGGGCTGCTCGACCGGCGGCTTTTCGACGTCACCCGGCTGCTCGGCTACGGCTACGACGACGCCCACGTCGATCACCTGCCGCTGATCGTCACCTATAAGGAGTCCGCCGCCGGGCTCCGCGCCCAGCGGGCGCCGGAGGGCGTCACCGACGTCCGGGCGCTGAGCAGCGTCAACGGCGCCGCGTGGGCCGCCGACCGGGGCAGGGCCGCTGAGTTCTGGGCCGCCCTCACCGGCGCCGCCGCCGCTTCCACGCCCCGGGGGCGAGCCCGGGAACCGGAACAGGCACGGGCCGCGGCGCCGTCCCTCGCCGCCGGGATCGCCAAGGTCTGGCTGGACGGCAAGGTGAAGGCCGACCTCAGCGACTCCGTGGCGCAGATCGGCGCGCCCGGCGTGTGGGCGGGCGGCGACACCGGCCAGGGCGTGGACGTCGCCGTCCTCGACACGGGCGTCGACGCCGGGCATCCCGACCTGTCGGCGCAGGTCGCGGAGAGCGTCAGCTTCGTGCCCGGCGAGGACGCCACCGACCGGCACGGGCACGGCACCCACGTCGCGTCCACCGTCGCCGGCACCGGCGCCGCGTCCGGCGGCGAGGAGAAGGGCGTCGCCCCCGGCGCCCGTCTCCACATCGGCAAGGTGCTGAGCGACGAGGGTCAGGGGCAGGACTCCTGGATCATCGCCGGCATGCAGTGGGCCGCCCGCGACGCGCACGCCAAGGTCATCAGCATGAGCCTCGGCGGCGACTCGCCCGGCGACGGCACCGACCCGATGAGCCAGGCCGTCGACGAGCTCAGCGCCGAGACCGGCGCGCTGTTCGTCATCGCCGCCGGCAACGCCGGACTCAACGGCGACCGCACGGTCGCCAGCCCCGGCGCCGCCGACGCGGCGCTCACCGTCGGTGCGGTGGACGGCGCGGACCAGCTCGCCGACTTCTCCAGCCGCGGCCCGCGCCTGGTGGACGACGCGCTCAAACCCGACATCACCGCGCCGGGCGTCGACATCCTCGCCGCCCGCTCGCAGTACTCCCCGCGCGGGGAGGGGCAGTACCTCACGCTGAGCGGCACGTCGATGGCCACGCCGCACGTCGCGGGGAGCGCCGCGCTGCTGGCCGCCGAGCACCCGGACTGGACCGGGCAGCGGCTCAAGGACGCGCTGATGAGCTCGGCGAAGCTCACCCCCGGCTACGGCCCCTACCAGGCGGGCACCGGGCGCGTGGACGTCGCCGCGGCAACCCGGGCCGCCGTCGTCGCCACGGGCAGCGCCTACCTGGGCATCCACTCCCCCACCAAGGAGCCGGACGCCAGGCCGGAGGGCACTTTGACCTACACCAACACCGGGGACGCCCCGGTCACCCTGGACCTGTCGTTCGACGGCTCCGGCCTCCCCGCCGGCCTGTGGTCGCTGTCCGCGTCTCGGGTCGAGATTCCCGCGCACGGGGAGAGCACCGTCACCGTCGCCGCCGACCTGTCCCGGGCGGAACCGCAGACGACGTACGGCGGTCAGGTGCTCGCCAAGGGTTCGGACGGCGCCGTCGTCGCGCACAGCGTCGTCGGCGTCAGCACCGGGGAGAGGCCCAGCCGTCTCACGGTCACCGCCACGGGCCGGGACGGCGAGCCGATGCCCGGCCTGATCAGCATGATGCGCGAGGGCGACCCGGCGGGCCTGTACTACTCGTTCGTCACCTTCTCCGGACAGGTGAGCGCGCTGCTCCCGAACGGCACGTACTCGGTCTGGATGTGGGGAGACGTGCGCGGCACCCACGGCCCCGACTCCCTGGGCATGGCGCTCCTCAGCGCCCCGACGGTCGTCGTCGACGGCGACGCCACGCTGAAGCTGGACGGGTCGGCGCTCCGCGAGGTCAAGGCCGTCACGCCGAAGGAGTCGGCCGGCACGAGCGTCCGCGTCGACTATCACCGCACCCTCGGCGACACGGCCTCCGTCACCGACTCCGTCGCGGGCGACACCGTGTACGACAGCGTGTGGACGAATCCCACCGCCAAGCCGGCCGCGGGCCAGCTGTCGGTCACCGCGCGCTGGCGCAGGACGCAGCCGCCGCTGTCGGTGGCGAACGGCGCGGACTCCTACGACGATCTGTGGCTGCAGCCCGGAGGCGGACTGCTCCCTGAGGGCACGTCGAAGGTCGACGCCGTCTTCGCGGGCGGCGGCGCCCCGGCCGACTACGCCGGGATCGACGCCAAGGGGAAGGTCGCGGTCGTCCGCTACGGCGACACCGACGTGCAGGTGCCCGCGGCCGTCGGCGCAGGCGTGAAGCTGCTGCTGATCGTCAACGACGAGCCCGGCCGGCTCCGCGAGCCCCTCAGCCGGACGCCCCTCACGGTGGCGTCCCTGACGAAGGACGAGGGCGAACGACTCATCGCGCAGCTGGGACACGGCCGGGTGCGGCTCCAGGTGACCTCCCACCCCGTCACGGACTACCTGTACGACCTGGTCCGCACCTGGAGCGGCACGGTGCCTGCGGACCTCACCTACGCGCCCGCGCAGCGCGACCTCGCCAGGGTGGAGGTCGACTTCCGCAACGACGCCGCCGACGAGGTGGACGAGTACCGCTACGACCTGTCCCCCGGCCTGACCGCGAAGGTCGGCACCACCCAGCTCAGCCGGTCGAAGGGACACCGGACCGACTGGGTCACCCCCGCGCGGTGGATGAGCGAGGCGGAGGTCCCGAGGGAGTCGATCCAGTACGGCGGCGGCGTGTCGTACCAGGCCGGGCAGACGGTCCACGAGCAGTGGTTCGGCCCCATCCAGCGGCCGAGGATCAACGACGCCGTGAGCGCCCCGCTGCGCGACGGCGACACCCTGGAGGTCGAGGTGCCGGGCTGGGGTGACTCCGGGGCGAACCACGCCGGTCTCGCCGTGCCCGGCGAGCTCTCCCAGAAGGTCTCCCTCTCCCAGGGCGGCACGCCTGTCGCCGAGACGGAGGGGTCGTACCTCTACGCCGGCCTGCGTCCCGGCCGGCTGGACTACGCCCTCACCACCACGACCGAGCGCGACCCGGCGGTCTACCCGTACTCGGTGAAGACGAGCACCACCTGGCGTTTCACCTCGCGCACCGCCGAGCCGGGACGGCCGGCCCGGTTGCCGCTGATCCAGCTCGACTACGGCGTGGACACCGACGCGGCCGGGCGGGCGTCCCGGTCGGCGAAGCTCACGCTCACGCCGTCCCATCTGCCCGGAGGCCCCGGCTCCGGCACGATCCGCACCGTGGGGCTCGCCGTCTCCTACGACGACGGCGCCACGTGGCACGAGCAGCGCCTCGACCGGAAGGGTGACGGCTGGACGACCACGCTGCACGCCCCCGGCGAGGCGGTCGACCTCACCCTGCGCGCCACCGCCGCCGACACGGCCGGAAACGGCGTCGAACAGACCGTCGTCCGTGCCCTCGGCCTGAAGTAGCGCCGATACGCGTCCCCGGCCCACATGGGCCGGGGACGCCCGGTCAGCCGGTCCAGGAGCTGTTCATGAAGGACATCAGCATCGTCACCATGAGCGGCCCGATCACCGTGGCGTAGAGGATTATCACCGAACGGCGGCGGGCGCCCGCCCGGCCGATGAGGACCCACAACGGCCACCACAGCAGCGCCGAGCGGGGAATCGACATGTAGAACGTCGAGGTGACCAGCACGCCGACCTGCAGTCCCACATAGACGAACTCGGCCCAGCGGCGGGCGAACAGCAGCCAGAGGAGCAGCAGGATCCCCACGATCGCCGCCGCGATCTCCATCCGGAACATCGGCGCGAACCCCTCGTCGCCGCCGGTGGAGTCCCATGTGGTGCGGAACGCGTCCCACGGCCAGACCAGTTTCCGGCCCCAGCCGGTCTCCTGGGCGTGGTTCCAGGCCAGCCAGTTGCCCGTACGGGTGTACTGGTAGGCGGCGTACGCGAAGAGCGGCGCGAACGGCAGCGCCAGCCAGAGCCCTCGCCACCAGCCCGCCCAGCCGTCCCGCCGGATCCGGCTCACGACGAACTCGACGATCAGCGCCACCGCCAGGAACAGGCCGGTGATCCGCACGCAGGACGCCCCGGCGGCCAGCGCGCAGGCCAGCGGCCAGGCGCGGCGCCGGGCGGCCAGCCAGGCGGGCAGCGCGAAGGCGAGGAAGAGCGCCTCGGAGTAGCCGGCGAAGAGGAAGACGGCGGGCGGGCACAGCAGCAGGGCCAGCACGGCCCAGCGCCCCGCGCCGGTGGGACCCTCCAGGTCGGCGAGCCGGGCCAGCGCCACCACGGCCACCCCGCCGGCGACGAACGAGATGATCAGCCCGGCCAGGGTCCAGTCGTCGATCACCAGATGGACCGCGCGCAGGGCCAGCGGCAGTCCGGGGAAGATGGCGGGCAACCCGGGATCGGGCGGCAGGTCGGGGTCGCCGTCGTAGCCGAACTGGGCGATCTTCCGGAAGAGATCGACGTCCCAGTACTTCCACCGCTCCAGCAGCGGGGCGTGGTTCTGGCCGGAGACGAGCAGGATCCCGTATACAGCCACAATGATCATGCCGGCCCTGCTGCCGATCCACATCAGCAGCGCGTCCCTGGCGGTGGCGCTCCTCCATACCGGCTCGGCGGCGACCTCGCCGGGCGGAGGACTCGCGTCCCCGTGCTCGGGCTCCTGCCGGACCGGCCCGGCCGGCTCCCCGCGTTCCGGATCGCGGTCGGTCTCCTGGGCGAACGCCGTCACGTGCCGCTCTCCTCTCGCACCTGTTGTCGGACCGGTCCTTCCCCCACCCGGCCGGGGAACCACCGCGCCGACGGTCATGATCGCGGCCGGGTTCCGTCTCGGGACGGTCGGGCGGCCGAGCGGCCGCTCCCATGATCGGTCATGATGTCAAGGGCGGGGGGTCCGGCGCCAGACCGGGCCGGCCGGGGCGGGCGCGGCCCGCGGATGACGTACGGGTTTCCGGCGGCGCCCCCTGTCGCCCCTGAACCTTTCATGACCACGCGTGTCATCCCGCCCGCACCGCCGGCGGCGACCCCGCACGTCACGGCGCCGAGGCGGTTGACCGCCGGGCCCCGCGCGCCGCCGCCAGGGCCTCACCGCGTTGATCTCCGGCACCCCGGTGAGAACGTGAGAGCGGCTGCTTCGCCTGATCAGCCGTGAGGAGGGAGTCCGATGGTTCGCACGTTCCAGTCCTGGGGTGACCGCCTGCTCGCCCGCCTGGTGCCGAGGACCGAGGCGTCGGCCGCGGTGCCGTGCTGGTGTCCGGGCTACAGCCAGCCCGGCCCGAACTGCCCCTGCAACAACGGCGTGCGGCAGATCTGCTGCTACGGGGGCAACTACGGCTATTACTGCTACTCCCAGGCCTGCTGAGGCCGGGTACGGCGGGCCGTGGCGGGCGACGTCCGCGCGGCCCGCGCCCCCCGCCGCGTGGGGCGGCGCGTGACCACCCGAGCCAAGCCGAACGGGGAATCCGTGGACTACCTGCTCCTCGCCTGCCGGATGACCGTCGGACTGACCTTCCTGGTCTCGGTCGCCTCGAAAGTGCGCGGGCGGGAATCCTGGTCGCGGTTCGCCGAGGCGACGGCGCGACTGCTGCCCGGCCGTACGGCGGCCCGCCGCCCGGCGGCCCGCCGCCCGGCGGCGGCGGTGCCCGCGGTCGTGGCGGCCGTGGAGGCGGCGGTCGTCGTGCTGGCGGCCGTTCCCGCCACGGCGCCCGCCGGGTTCGCGCTGGCGCTGGCCGCCCTCGCGGCGTTCTCCTTCGTGATCCGCGGGGCGATCCGCCGCGGCCTGGCGGTGCCGTGCCGCTGCTTCGGCGGCCGGAACCTGCCGGTGGGGCCCGCGGACCTCGCGCGGAACGCCGTGCTCGCCACCGTCGCCCTCTGCGGCCTGACGCTCACGGTCCTCGTCCCCACCGGCGGGACGGTCGAGCCGGCCGGAGCGGTGGTCGCGGCCCTGGCCGCGCTGCTGGTCACGGTCCTGGTCGTGCTGTCGGGAGACATCGCCGACCTCTTCGGGCTCGCCGGGGAGAGCCGGTGAGCGCGGCCCGCCCGGTCGCGCGGGGACCCGCGCCGTGCTGACGGTCGTGCTCGTCGCCGTGGCCGTGTCGCTGTCCGCGTCGGTCTGCGGCCTGGCCGCGGTCGCCCTGCTGCGGCGGCGGTTCGTGGTGGTCGACGTCTCCGGTGACAGCATGCGGCCGAGCCTGCGCGCCGGGGATCGTGTCCTGGTGCGCCGCGTGCCGCCCCGGAGCGTGCGGACCGGCGAGGTCGTGGTGGTCGAGGCGCCGCGGCCGCGGGCCCACCAGCCGGAGCCCGGACACAGGTGGCACGTCAAGCGGGTCGCGGCGGTCGGGGGCGATCCCGTGCCCGCGCGGGTCGCGGACGCGCCCGCGCTCCGGGACGCGGACCGGGTGCCCGCCGGCCATCTGGTCGTCCTCGGCGACAACCCCCATGCCAGCCTCGACTCGCGCCAGCGCGGCTTCGTACCGGCCGAGCTGGTCCTGGGCGTCGTCCTGAGGCCGTTGCGGCGGCCCGGCCGATGAGCGCCGTCGCCTTTCCATGAGTCCCTTCGCCTTTCTATGAGTCCTGTTGTCTTCCCATCCGGCCCGAGCAGGGAGATCCCATGCCCTTCCTCATCGCCCTCGTCGTGCTCGTCGGCGTCCTGTGCGCCGTCGACCTGGTCCTCTCCGTGGGCATCATCCGCAGGCTCCGGGAGCACTCGGAGGCGCTGTCCGCGCTCGGCCGCGGGCCGGCGGTGATGGCCCCGGCGGGCTCGCCCGTCGGGCCGTTCACCGCCGTCACCACGGACGGGGAGACCGTCTCCGACGACGCGTTCTCCGGGACGTCCACACTCGTGGGCGTCTTCTCGCCGGGCTGCCCGGCCTGTGCCGAGCGCATGCCGTCGTTCGTCGAGGCGGCCAAGAACCGCGCGGGCGGCAGAGCGTCGGTCCTCGCCGTGCTGGCGGGACGCGAGGAGGAGGTCGCGGCCGAGCGGGCCGCGCTCGAACCCGTCGCCCGCGTGGTGATCGAGACGTCCGGCGGCGGCCTCACCCGGGCGCTGTCGGTCAACGGGTTTCCCGCGTTCGCGCTGGTCGACGCCTCCCGCACCGTCGTCGCGAGCGGCACGAGCATGGACGGCCTGGGCGCGTGAGAGCCGTCTGGGCGGCTGTCCGGCTGGCCTGGGAGTCGGGCCGGGCGCGGCTGGCCGCCTACGGAGCGCTCACCGCGGCCGGCGCGCTCATCCCGCCGGCCGTCGCCTGGCTGACCAGGGCGGTGCTCGACCTGCTCACCCACGGTGCGGCGACGCCGGCCGCGATCGCCTGGCTGGGCGCGGCCCTGACCGGATGCGGGACGGCGGCGGCGGTCCTTCCCCAGGTCACCCTCTACCTGCGGGAGGAGATCGGCCGCCGCGTCGGCGTCGTCGCGCAGGACCGCCTGTTCCGCGCCACCGAACGGTTCGCCGGGCTGGCCAGGTTCGAGGATCCCGCTTTCCTCGACACGCTCAGGCTCGCCCTGCAGTACGGCGGCGCGACGCCCGGCATGGTGGTCATGGCGGCCTTCGGCGTCGTCAGGTCGGCGCTGGCCTGCGCCGCGTTCCTCGGGGCGCTCGCGCTGATCAGCCCGTGGATGGCCGCCTTGGTGGCGATCACCGCGGCGCCCGCCCTGGCGGCCGAGATCTGGCTGTCCCGGCGCCGCGCCGCGATGCTGATCGGGATAGGCCCCAACGAGCGCAGGGAGCTCTTCTACCAGGATCTGCTGCTGAGCGTGCCGGCCGCCAAGGAGATCAGGCTGTTCGGCCTCGCGGGCCACCTGCGCGGGCTGATGCGCGAGCAGCGCACGACCGCCAACGCCGAGCGCCGCCGCGCGGACCGCCGGGAGCTGACCGTGCAGGGCGTCATGGGGGGCGCGAGCGCGCTGCTGGCGGGAGCCGGTCTGCTCTGGACCCTGGTGGAGACGCTCGGCGGCGGCCGGACCGTCGGGGACATCTCGCTGTTCGTGGCCGCCGTCGCCGGAGTGCAGGCGGCGATCACCGGCCTGGTCGGCGAGATCGCGACGATCCACGGGCAGACGCTGCTCTTCGGCCACTACCTGACGGTGCTCACGGCCGTGCCGGACCTTCCGGTGCGGCCCGACCCACGGCCCGTGCCCGCGCTGGCCCGGGGCATCGAGTTCCGCGACGTCTGGTTCCGCTACTCCCCCGAGCACGAATGGGTGCTGCGGGGTGTCTCGTTCACCGTCCCGTACGGCCGCTCGGTGGGCCTCGTCGGGCGCAACGGCGCGGGGAAGAGCACGGTGGTCAAGCTGCTGTGCCGGATGTACGACCCGGACCGCGGTTCGATCCTCTGGGACGGCGCCGACCTCAGGGACCTCGACCCGGCGGAGCTGCGCCGGCGGATCGGCTCGGTCTTCCAGGACTACATGACCTACGACATGAGCGCGGCGGAGAACATCGGCCTCGGCGACCTCGCCGCGATGGGCGATCGCGACCGGATAGCCGAGGCGGCCGGACGGGCGGGGGCCGCCGGTTTCGTCGCCGCGCTGCCGCGCGGCTACGACACCCTGCTGTCCCGGATCTTCCTCGACGGCGGCGAGACGGGCGTCCACCTGTCCGGCGGCCAGTGGCAGCGGCTCGCGCTGGCCCGCGCCTACCTCAGGGGCGGGCGGGATCTGCTCATCCTCGACGAACCCAGTTCCGGTCTCGACGCGGAGGCGGAGCACGAGATCCACAGTGGGCTGCGCCGGCACCGGGCGGGCCGGACAAATCTCCTTATCTCCCATCGCCTGGGCTCGATCCGGGAGTCCGACCTGATCGTGGTCCTCGACGAGGGACAGGTCGCCGAGCGCGGTTCCCACGACGAGTTGCTCCGCCTCGGCGGTCTGTACGCCGGTCTCTTCGCCATCCAGGCGGAGGGCTACCAGGTGGGCTGAGGCGACGGGCCGGGCGTCACGCGACCGCGGCGCCGTCGACGATCTCCGCCTTGAGCGGGGCCAGGGCCGACGCGATGGCGCCGATGGTCTCCGCCGGCACGCCGCACGCGGCGAGTGCCCCGGCCAGATGACCAACCACCAGGTCGAAGTGCTCCCCCGGGATCTTCAGTCCCGCGTGGGCCTCGCGCATCGACTTCCCGCGATACTCCTGCGGGCCGCCGAGCGCGGCGGCGACGAAACTCCGCTGGTGGGCCTTGAGCTTCTTCATGTCGACGTCCGCGAAGTAGCCCTGGAGGGCGGGGTCGCCCACCACACGGGTGTAGAACTCCTCCACCGTCGCGTGCACCGCTCCGGCCCCGCCGATCTGATCGAAGATGGACGCCATACCGGTCTCTCCCGCCTGCCGTCTGACAACCTGTCACACAGGAGGATCACCACGCGCCGTTCCATCGCCATGACGCACCGTGAGGTCCTGTGTATCGAACGCATCACGCCCTTGACGTACCCGAAACACGGTCATCGTGCGGGGGGCCAGGCGCGGCCGGGCCCGGGATCCGCGTCCCGGGCCCGGCGGGCGGTCAGCCGGTGAAGGCCCCGGTGAGCAGGGCCCAGCCCTCGGGCCAGTCGCCCAGGCCGGAGTCGGCGTTGATGTGTCCCTTGCGCCCGACGTTCACCAGGTCGGCGCCCATGATCCCGGCGACCTCGGTGGCGTGTCCCAGCGAGCCGTACGGGTCGTCCTCGCTGGCCACCACGACCGCCGGGAACGGCAGCCGCTGGTATTTGGGGGCGTCGAACCCCACCGCCTGCGAAGGGAACTCGGGCCCGCCCGGATCGGGCAGGGCGACGAGGAGGGCGCCTGCCACGCCCGCGTCCTCGCACTCGTCGGCGTGCTCCGCGACCCACTGCGGCACCAGCGCGCAGCCGAGGCTGTGCGCGACGAGGATCTTGGGACCCTCGACCGCGCGCAGGGCCTCGTCGAGGTCGCGCACCCACACGTCGCGGACGGGGTCGTCCCAGGAGCTGTGCTCCACCCAGACGCCCCCCGGCACCCGGGCGTGCCACCGGGCCTGCCAGTGCCCCGGCCCGGAGTTGCCGATCCCGGCGAGGTAGACCAGCGTGGCGGTGGGGCCGTGCGTGAAATCCATGCTCAGACCTCGTACTCGACGCCGACGCCGTCGAAGCGCAGGCGATCCTGGATGAAGACGCGCTCGTCCTTCTTGTCGAAGCCGGACAGCAGGCCCGCCTCGAACAGCCGGATGACGATCTGCGAGCTCACCTCCTGCATCCCGGAGTCGTTGAGCTGCTTGATCAGGGTGCGGTAGCTCACCGTCTCTTTGGTGACGCTCTGGAAGATCTCCCGCTGCTCCTCCCCGACCGGGAACTTGATCATATCGAGGTCGTCCTCGTTGGCCAGCACCTGCTTGCGCTCCAGCCGGAAGCTCAGCGGCTCGACCTTGTAGTAGGGCTTGAGCCGCACCTCGTCGCCGGTCCACTGGAGCCGCGTGATGCGGTTCAGCTGCTTGGTGAGCCCGCTGATCCAGCGCACCCGGGCGAAGTTGAGCTCGTTCTCGGAGAACTCGTCGCTCAGATCCTTCCGCTGGTGCCGGCCGATGGCGATCATCGTCGACGCCCGGTCGCGGAAGTCGGCCACCGAGGCCTCCGGGTTCGCGGAGTCGTCCGCCACCAGCCGGTTGAACCACCGCAGGCGGCTCAACCGGTCGTCGTCCGACTCGCTGATCCGGCGCTTGAGCCAGAACTCCGACTCCGGCTCCGTGAAGGAGGCGAAGGTGTAGAAGGAGGCCAGGAACTCGTGGTACTGCTCGTAGGTCTCGCGGTAGCTGCGGTTGTACCAGGCGTGGACCGCGTCGCGCTCGTCCTCGTGCCGGGTGATCCGGTCGATCCCGGCCGCCGCGCAGACCGCGGACTGGGTGGCCAGGTGGACGCCCTGGGAGAACAGCGGGTCGGTGAAGCAGGCCGCGTCGCCGCACAGGAAGTAGCGGCCGGCGGAGAACCACTCGGAGTCGTAGGACCAGTCGTGGACGATGCGTACCTCGTCGATCATGTCCGCGTCCCCGAGGATGGCCGTGGCGCGGACGGCCTTGGCCAGGGTCTCGCGGTAGAAGCGCTCCGGGCCCAGTTCCTTGACCTTGCCCGCCATGGACCGGTCGACCACCAGGCCGACGCTGTATTTGTCGTCCTTGAGCGGGATCATCCAGACCCAGCCGTCCTCGAAGGTGATCGAGAAAGTGGTGCCCTTGAGGTCGCCCTCGAACGGCTCCTTGCGCTTGAAGTAGGACCACACGGCGAAGTTCTTGTAGAACTCGTCGTAGCGGCGGATCTTGAGCTGGCGCGCCAGCGGGCTGCCGGCGCCGCCCGCGTCGATGACGAAGTCGCTCTCGACCACGCGGGAGTCGTCGCCCTGCCGCACTTTCAGCGTGACGCCGTCCGGGCCGGAGACGTCCACGTCGGTGACGGCGGTGCCCTCGTGGACGGCGATCCCGCGCTCGCGCACCTCGCCGAGCAGGAGCGCGTCGAACTCCTCGCGCCTGACCTGGATGGCGTGGTCGAAGACCCACGGGGCCGTCTTGGGGGTGGCGAAGGAGAACGTCCAGGGCGCCTGGTCCTGACCCCACAGGAAGGTCGCCGAGGGCTTCTTCACGAAGCCCGCCGCGTCGATCTTCTCCTGGAGGCCCAGCCGGTGCAGGACCGACAGCGTTCCGGGCAGGAACGACTCACCGACCCGGTATCGGGGGAAGTGGCCCTTCTCGTAGACCTCGACCTCGTGGCCGAGCCTGTGCAGGGTCAGGGCGGCCACACAGCCGGCGGGACCGGCGCCGATCACGGTGACCTTCGCTCGCTTCATCATTGCCTTCCTCAGGACGTCTTGATCGACTTGATCCGGCTGGGGACCAGGTGGGAGTGACCGCTCGCCGGGTTCTCGAACAGGGTGATCCCGGCCTGGAACCTGCTGCCGCTGCCCGCATCCACTCCCGGGGCGATGGTGCAGCTCAGGCCGAAGTAGTTGTCGTCGCCGATCTCCACATCGCTCCCGCAGTGGAAGTTCGGCGCGAAGAAGTTGTTCGAGCCGACGCGCGAGTGGTGCCCGATGGAGCAGTGGTAGTGGACGACGTTGAAACCGCCCAGGACGGCGTCCGCGCCGACGTAGCAGTCCGGCCCGATGATGTTGCCGGCGCCGGCGATCTGGGCGGGGCCGACCCGCGCGGCCGGATGCACCACGTTGACCGCGTCGAGCCCGTGACCGGCGATGAGGCCGTCGATCAGCGGGCGCCGCAGGGCCGGGTCCGCGAGGGCCAGCACCACACGGGTGCCGGGCTCGGGGGCGAAGTCGTCCAGCGCGGCGCACAGCTCCACGGGCGCGTGCACCGGCTCCCCGGCCACGGCCAGGTAGCGCGCCACACGGTAGTCGTCGTGCCCGGCCGCCACGAGGTCGCCGAGGTAGCGGGCGACCTCGACCGCGAACGTGCCCGCTCCGATCACGACGAGACCGGTGCCGGTCATGACAGCGCCCTCTTCTTCTTGAAGCGCTCGGAGACGGTGACCGAGTCGATCAGGTTGACCTTGGTCGGGATCTTGAACGCGTCGACCTTGTCCGTCAGGAAGTCGACCACGTGTCTGCGCAGCTCCGCCCGGGTCATCTCGCCGCGCGGCCTGACGTCCGCGCACACCGTCTGGCCGGTGATGGCGTTGGGCCTGCCGTAGACCACGCAGTCGTCGATGAGCGGGCTGCCGAGCAGGATCGACTCCAGCTCCAGCGGCAGCACCTTCTCGCCGCCCACGTTGATGACCTCCGTGGCGCGGCCCCTGACGGTCATGAAGCCGTCCGCGTTCTGCTCGACGAGGTCGCCGGTGCGGAACCAGCCGTCCTCGGTGAGCGCGTCGCTCGGGTAGTTGAGGTAGCCGAGGAACTGGGTGCGGCTCCTGAGCTGGAGCTCCCCGTCCACGACGCGGTGCTCGACGTTCGCGTCGTCGATCCGGAAGAAGGTGCTGCGCGACGACTCGCTGGTCGTGGTCGAGATCCCGGTCTCGCTGGTGCCGAACGTCTGCAGCAGCCTGACCTTGGGGAAGGCCGCGTTGATCCGCGCCAGCAGTTCCTCCGGCATCGGCTCGGTGCCGTACGTGATGAGGCGCAGGCTGCTCAGGTCGAACTCGCGGTGGTAGCCGCCGATCAGGATCAGGTTCAGGAACGTCGGGCTGGTCGGCAGCAGCCTGATCCGGTGCTTCTCGATGAGCGCACAGATCTCGTCAGGTGTGCGGCGCCGGGGCACGATCGCGGTTCCGCCGACGCGCAGCGCGCCGAGCAGCGAGTTGAGCCCGCCGATGTGGTCGAAGAGAAGGAACATCAGGATGTTCGCCGGGCGGCCCGCCGCCCGTGCCCGGGTGCCGAGCTTCTCCGCCACGATCGCGTCGAGGTTGTGCAGGATCGCCTTGGGCACGCCGGTGCTGCCGCTGCTCAGCAGGACCAGGCCGGACGCCCCGGCGGCTACGAGACTGTCGTAGGCGCCGGCGGCGTCCGGCGCCCCGGCGATCGCCTCGATCTCCACGTCCGCGCCCGTCCGCAGCAGATGCCGCGGCGAGCAGGACGCCGTGACGGTGGTGAGCACCGTCTCGGTGAGGGTCACCACCGGCACCACGACGTTCCGGTTGACGTGGAGCGCCAGCAGCGCCGTGATCGACGGGAAGGAGAAGTCGCCGTTGAGGACGACCACGTCGTGGGGCAGCACGCGGTGTTCCGCCAGGACCGCCCCCAGCCGGCGTATCTCGTCCGCCAGGTCCCGGTAGCTGTACGCCGCGTCCGCGTCGACGACGGCGACCCGGTCACCGAGCTCGTCGAATCTCCTGACAATCGCGTCCCGCATTCAGTGAACACCCCCAAGAAAGAGCGTCTCCCCGGTGACGAACGAGGACTCCGGAGAGATCAGGAACTCGACCGGCCCGGTGATGTCGGCCATCGTGCACATGCGTTTGAGGGTCTGCCGCCCGATCAGGTCGTCGATCTTCTCCCTGGGCACCGTCCGGGTGAGGACGGTGTGCACCGGCGGCAGGCCGATGCCGTTCACCCGGATGCCGAGGTCGGCGACCTCCTTGCTCATCACCCGCGTGAGCTGCTCGACCGCGCTCTTGCTGGCCGAGTAGACCAGTTGCCCCGCCAGCGCCCACGGCACGGCCACCGTGGAGACGTTGAGCACGGCCGGGGAGCCGCCGCTCTTCTGGAGGAGCTTGACACTCTCGCGGCAGCAGTTCAGCACGGCGAAGAAGTTGACATCGAAGATCCTCCGGGCGACGTCCTCGGGGGTCATCATGAAATGGTTCATGTTCGCGACCCCGGCGTTGTTGACCACCGCGTCGAGATATCCGTACTCGGCCCGGACGGCCCGGCACATCGCCCTGATCCCTCTGCTGTCGGTGAGGTCCACCTCGTGATGGCGGTAGCCGGGGTGATCGATGGTCGACGCCCTGCGGCTGCATCCCACCACCTGGTGGCCGCGGTCGAGGAAGTGCTCGGCCAGAGCCCTGCCGATACCGGTCCGGGTGCCGGTGATCATGATGATCATGAGGCGGCGGCGAGCCGCATCTCCTCGTCGATGAAGTCGATCAGCCGCCTGACGCTGCTGAACGGGCTCACCCGGCGGGAGACGGCCTTCTCCGAGGTCAGTGAGATCTCGACGTCGAACTCGTCCTCAAGCGCCTCCTCCACCAGCGCCAGGAAGTTGACGAGGTGCATGGAGTCGAAGACACCCGCGTCGCCGTAGAGCACCACGCCGGGCAGATCCTCGGTCGGGATCTTCTCGCTCCTGCGCTCATTGAGCTCCTCGACGACACCCGTGATCAACGCGAGCAGTTGGTCGTGCATGACAGTGGCCTTCCGTTGTGGGCTGGACGATCGGACTTCCTGCGGCCGTGGGCGGCGGGTGCGTGGCTACGCCGCGGCCGCCCCATCGGGCTCCGGTTCCAGCGCGTCATGGTGCTCCGCGCGCGCGAGTCTCGCCCCCACCAGCGAGGCGGCGCCCGCGGTGAACAGGAACAGGACGGCGAGGCCGATCATCCCCGCGGTGTGCAGGCTGAGGACCACGGCCAGGAGCAGCGGGCCCGCGATGCCCACCGCCGCCCCGCCGAGGCTGAACACCGACAGATACTCCGTGCGCAGCGCCGGGGGCGCGTGCCGGTAGGACAGCTCCCAGCCGCCGACCGCCTGCAGCATCTCGCCGCAGGTCAGCAGAATGGTGGCGACCACCAGCAGGCCGATCGTCAGCCACGTCCGGGAGTACGACGAGGCGACCAGGGTCAGGCTGGACGCGGCCAGCACGACACCGGCGCCGCGCAGCGCCCGGGTGCCGCCGCGTGAGTCGCCGACCCGCTTGGCGAAGTGCACCTGGAGCGCGATCGCCAGCACCGTGTTCACCGTGATCAGGGCGCTGAGCAGGCCGGCGGGGGCGTCCGTCGACTCCACCAGCCAGAGCGGCAGGCCGATGCCGAACAGCACGGTGTGCAGGAAGAGCACGCCGTTCACGGTGGTCAGCGCGAGATAGCGCAGATCCCGCAGGACCGGCAGCAGCCCGCTGTGCCAGCGGGCGGGCCGGTCCGCGGGAGCCGGCACCTCGACGTGGACCAGCCCGAAGAGCCCGGCCGACGCGACACAGCACAGCGCGCCGAGCAGCAGGATGGACCGGAGCATCCAGACGTCGCCGAAGCTCAGGAACGGCGCGGCGGCCAGGGCGCCCAGGCACATGCCCACGTTCGAGACGGAGCCGATGACCCCGAGCGACTTGGTCTGATCGCGTTCGCCGACGGCGGCGCCCACCACCAGCTGGACCATGGGGAGCACCGGCCCCTGCGAGATCATGAACAGGGAGGCGAAGAGGGTGAAGGTCCAGACGTTGTCCGCGAAGGCCAGGGCGGCGAGCCAGGCCGCCCGCCAGACCTGCACCATGCGCAGCAGTTGCAGCGGTCCAAAACGCCTGGCCAGCATGCTCACCGGCACCGTCGTGAGGAAGCCGGCCAGCCCCGCGACGGTGAGGCCGGTGCCGACCTCGGCGGTGCTCAGTCCGACGCCCTTGACGAAGAAGACGGTGCCGCCCGCGAGGTAGAGACCGCTGCCGGTGGCGTAGACCACGACGGCGGCCACGATGACGCGCCCGGCCCGGTTGGGCAGGACGTAGCTGCTGAGCAGGCCCCGTAGCGCGTTCGCCGCGCGGTGCGCCCGCCCGTTCGCAGAGCCGTTCGCAGGTCCGTTCGCCGAGCCGGTCACAGGGCATCACCGGCCGTCAGCGGCTCGATCTCCGCACGCACCAGCTCCGACGCCTCGTCCAGGGCCCGGCGGCAGTCATCGGGGGTCTCCCCGGTGACGATCACCGCGGCCAGCCGCGGCACCACGCCGCGAGGCGGCAGCAGCAGCCGGGCTCCGGGCTCCGCGAGCCGGACCACCTCCGCCACGCCGGGCACGGCCGCGGCGGCGGACACGTCGACCGAGCGGACCACGCAGTCGTGCGGCGGGTAGACGAATCGGACCTCCGCGCAGATGTCGCGGACCTGCGTCGCCGCGGGCCGTACGCCGAGGGCCAGGTCCACCGCGGCGGCGGTCAGGTCGACGCCGGTCGCCAGCTTGCCGAGGTAGGGGATGAAGTCGCCGCCGAGGCGCCCGTTGAGCTCGACCAGCCGCGGCCCCGCCGCGGTGAGCCGCACCTCCGCGTGGGTGAGGCCGGTCCGCACCCCCAGCGCCCGGTGGGCCTCGACCACCATGTCGACCAGGTCGTCCGCCCACGGCTCCCGCCGCCAGGGCGAGACGAGGTGACCGACCTCCTCGAAGAACGGGTCGAAGCCGAGCCGCTTGCGGGCCACGTTCACCGGCCGGACATCCCCGTCGTGGACGACGGAGTCGACGCTGATCTCCGGCCCGGACAGGAACTCCTCCAGCAGCAGGCCGTCCAGCGGTTCGAGACCCGGGTAGGCGGCGCCGGCCGCGTGATGCCAGAGGCCGCGCAACTCGCCGGCGTCGTGCACGACCAGCACGCCGACGCTGCCCGCGAGCGATCGCGGCTTGACCACCACCGGATAACCGAGCGTTTCCGCCGCGCGCAGGGCCTCCTCCTGGTCGTGCACGTGGGCGAACCCGACCGCGGGGAGCCCGGCCTCGCGCAGCAGCAGGCGGGTCGTCAGCTTGTCCCGGCAGTTGCGGGCCGCGGCCGGGGACATGTGCGGCAGATCGAGGCGCGCGGCCGCGGCGGCGGTCACCTCCAGCACCACCTCGTCCCAGGTGAAGACCCCCGCCCGGCCCGGGGCGGCGGCGACGCACGCACCCACCGCCCGGGTCAGCGCGTCCACCCCGGAGTCCGCCACGACGCCGTGCCCGGCGAGATAACCCGACTGCCAGGTGGGCTCGGCGGGACCGACCAGGGCCACCTCGCACCTGGCGGCGGCGTCGGCGAACGCGTACTCCCGATAGGCCCGGCCGCCGCTGCCGACGAGCACGATCCGCTCGGGCGCGTCCGGGTCGACCTGGACGCAGCGGAAGTCGAACTCCCGGATCGTCCGGCGGATCGCCGTCTCCACCTCGGCGGTGCTCCGGCCCCGGAACCGGAACCGGGCGCCGGAGTGCTCGTAGCCGGGGAGATCGGCAAGCGTCTGGCCCACCACCGGCACCCGCCGCGCGTAGGGACCGGCGTCCCCGTCGGTCCCGTCGTCCGTGCGCGTCCCCGCCGCCACGACCCGGCACGGGCGGGCGACCGGCGTCGGCACGAGCAGCCAGCCGCCGAGCTCGGCATCCAGCTCGGCGCGGTGGACGTCGGGCAGAGGCTCGCCCATTTGGAGTGCGAAGGCGGCCGCCATCAGGTCGACGCCGTGGACCTCCTGCCACAGGAAGGGCACCTCCGCGCCGCCCGGCCGCGCACCCACCTCCAGCACCCGCAGCTCCGGCGCCTCGGGGACGCCGGACAGGAACAGCTCCAGGTGGAACACCCACGGACCGTCGGACAGCGCGCGCACCACTCGGGTGGTGAACTCGCCTATCGCCTTCGTCAGGCCCGGATCATCCAGCTCCACCGAGCCGAGGGCCGCCCCCTCGGTGAACTCCAGGCAGGTGTTGAGATAGCGCGAGGCCCGAAAGGCCCCGAGGCCGGTTCCGGTCGCCACGCCGTCCACGTGCAGGATCTCGTCCGGCACGTAGGGCTGCACCAGCATCGGCATGTCGCTGGGGAAGACGTACGCGTCGAGTTCCCCGGGCGAGCCGAGGCGGGTCACTCCGGCACTCGCGGTCCCGCGTACCGGCTTGACCAGCACCGGCCAGCCGTGGACGGCGGCGAAGGCGGCGATCGCCTCGCGGTCCGGCGCGGGCTCGGTGGCCGGGACGGGGACGCCCGCCGCGGCCAGGCGGCGGGCCATGGCCAGCTTGTCGCGGAACGGCGCGAGCTCGCCGGGGGTCTCTCCGGGGACGCCGAGCTCCTCGCGCAGCTCGGCCACGATGTCGAGATCGACCTCGTGCAGCGCGATGATCCGGGCCGGCCGGCCGAACTCCTCGATCAGGGAGGCGACGGCGGCGCGCACGGCCTTGCCGTCCTCCGTGCTCCGCACGGTCCGCACCGCCGCGGCGCCCTCCGGCAGTGACGCGGCGGCGCGCACGGTCGTGACGTAGCTGACGCGATTGGCACCGTGGTCGGCGTACGACGCGTAGTCCGCGTAACGGTCGCTCCACCGGTGGATGACGATGATGTGGTCGGGCACTGACCCTCCCCGTGGTTTGCCAACGACGATCGGTCTGCGGGCGGCCGGGCCGCCGGTGAGTGGGAGCGGGTTGAGGCCTACTCCGGACCCGCGGCGGCGACCAGGATGTCCCGCAGGAGCAGCAGCAGCCCGGTGACCTCGTCGAAACCGGTGCCGGCCGAGTTCTCCCGCAGGGTGCAGGTGAGCGCCTCCCCGGCCTGCACCTGGAGATAGAGGGGGGCGCCGATGTTGCGTCCCGCGGTGCCGGTCCGGATCTGCTCGTCGACGGAGGTGTGCTCCTGCTGATATTCGCCGAGGTAGTTGAAGAAGTAGCGGAAGAAGCCGCTGACCGAGCCGTCGAAGGAGCCGTTCACCGAGCCGCTGTAGCCGTGGACGCGCCCCAGTTCGAGGACGTCGTCCACGTTGTACGCGCCGTGCCGGTAGGAGCGCAGGGAGTCCCAGTGGACCCGGCGTACCAGTTCGCCGAAGTCCTCCCCCGGCTCCGGCGCGACCACCAGCGGGACGATCTGGTTCTGGGCGGCGACCAGCTTCTCCCACTGGGGGTCGCTGCGGTTGTGCGCGTAGACCGCCACCAGCATCCGGTCACGGCCGGTCCTGCGCCGGACGGCCAGGCAGAAGGCGGCGAGCACGACCGACGGCAGCGAGACCTCCAGCCGCTCCGCGATCCGGTTGGCGGCGTCACCCGCCTCCTTTGAGCCGAGCCTGGCCCAGCGGGTGGACAGCGTCGCCGTGCCCTCCGGCCCGTCGGTACCCGGCTCCCGCTCCATCGCGGGAGCGGCCTCGAAGACGCCCTCCCAGAACTTCCGGGCCGCCTTCCGCCGTCGTTCCCTGGCCGCCGACCACTGCTCGGCGGCGAGTTCGCGGCCGGTCGGCGCCGGCTCGGTGATGCGCAACCCGTCCGCCAGCAGCAGGAACTCCTGGTGCAGCTGATTGATCGCCCATGCGTCGACCGCGATGTGGTGGAAGCAGATGACAAGGCGGACGGGGACTCCCCCTGACGTGACCACGCAGGCGCGCCACGGCCGGTCCTTGGCGAGGTCGAAGGGGTCGGCCCCGGCCCGCGCGGCCGCGTCCTCCGCCACCCGGGCGGGGTCGTCGCCTCCCTCGACCGTGTCCAGGCGGACCGGTGCGACCGGCCAGACAGCCTGGACCAGGTCGTTTTCGCCGTCGGGTTCGTACCGGGTGCGCAAGGACTCGTGCCGTTCCTCAAGCGCCTCCAGGGCCTGCTCGACCGAGGGGAGGCTCGCGCCGTCGGGAAGCGCCCATGTCTGGGGCAGGTTGCAGGCCTCCGAGGGAAGTCTCTGGATCGACCGCCAAAGCGAAAGCTGACCGAACGTCAGCGGGGCGTGAATAACCGGCACCTGCTCCACGACCTGAAACCTCACCGAAACAAAATGAGTTTTGAAGGAGCGCACAGACAGGGCCCGGCCGCCCGAATCCCTCGGTAAGGGCGTCCACTCTGACACCCAGGCGAAACAAAGAGGAATTGTCGCTGAGGCAAACGGGCTCGCCGTCTCGCTTCCGCGTCGACGCTAACTCAGGCCACCCGCCGGGGAACAGGATATTCTCAGCAGCTGAGACGGACACACCATCAGCTTTAACTCAGAATATGACAATCCTCACGTCGGGGACGTACTTACCGTCCCCCTTTGGGGAGAAGTGGTGGCGAGAACCGGCGCGACCCCCGAATTCCAGTCGCCCACTATTCAGGTCTTTGCTCACACCCAAATCCACAAACCCCTTTTTTCACAATACCTTGACTTCACGGTAAACACAGCCTGAATGTGAATCTTTCATCGCGGCCGAACCGGCCGTGTGAGCGAATCGGCCGCGCCGGGCGCGTGACCCGCCACCGCGACAGGGGCGTTGCGGTCCGGCGCACGCGCGACGGGCCCCCTCCACATCGCCTCGGCCCGGCGGCGCTCAGGCGTGGTCCCGCCCGGCGACTTGACCGAGGTCGAACGAGGAGAACGGAACGGACTCTGCGGATCGGCGGCCGGTTGAATTACCCGAGACAGGTGAATTAATAGACAGGCTCGCGCCGGCGCCCCCTGAACATTCCCCTCATGGAGAGTGACGCCCACACGCGACGCCGGAATCCCCTTCCGCGATTGGTTACGACGCCTTGGTCCGCCGTGTAACGACAATGCGCCCGAGCGTGACGACGGCGGTCATTAGCGCCGTGGCGTGGCCCGAGGCCGGAGACTTCGGTGCGGCCATTCCTCGCCCCGCGTCGCTTGGTGCGGAATCCGGCGGCCGGTTATCCGAGGAGCGGGCGGTTGCGCGGCGTCCGGCAGCTACGCGGCGGCCAGCCGGACGATCAGGGCGTCGAGCGGGTCGTCGCCGGTCGGCGGCGTTCCGGCGACGTTCCGGCGACGTTCCAATAGGTCACCGCGTCCCGGGTCGGTTCCGTTCCCGCGGGGGTCACGAGGGTGATCAAAAAGTCCTGGGCGTCGATGACCAGATGACACACCAGGTCCCGCACGAGCCAGCCGGTGCAGCCGGACGGCCGGGTGAAGTCCTCGTCGGGGACCTCGGCGACAGCCGCGCGCAAACGCCTTCCACGAACGCGAGAAGAGCTCCACCCCGGCACGGTGGTGCGGCGCCGCTAAGGCGGACAAGCGCGTCGGGGGGCACCGAGACAGGCCCGGCGCTACTGATAACCGGCCGGGCGGACCAGTCCCGTCTCGTACGCGTAGACGGCGGCCTGGGTGCGGTCGCGCACCCCCAGTTTGACGAGTATCCGGCTCACATGGGTCTTCACCGTCTGCTCGGCCACCACCAGGCGTCCGGCGATCTCCGCGTTCGACAGGCCCTGCGCGATGAGGCACAGGACCTCGGTCTCGCGTTCGGTCAGGTCGCCGACCCGCTCCTTGAGCGGCGCCCGGGGAGCGGCGCTCATCCGTGAGAACTCGGCGATGAGGCGCCTGGTGACGGCCGGGGCGAGCAGCGCGTCGCCGGCCGCAACCACCCGCACGGCGTGAGCCAGCTCGGCGGCCGACGCGTCCTTCAGCAGGAATCCGGACGCCCCCGCGCGCAGCGCCTCGTACACGTACTCGTCGAGGTCGAAGGTCGTCAGCACCAGGACCTTGACGGCGGCCCCGGCCGCTCCGCGGATGCGGCGGGTCGCCTCGATGCCGCCGAGCTCGGGCATCCGGATGTCCATCAGCACGACGTCCGGTGCGAGCTCGGCGGCCTTGGCGACGGCGTCGAGACCGTTGACGGCCTGGCCGACGACCTCGATGCCGGGCTCGGCGTTCAGCAGCACCGCGAAGCCCTGACGCACCATCATCTGGTCGTCGGCGATCAGCACCCGGATGGCCGTCACGCAGTGTTCCCCATCTTCCCGGCGTTGCCCGCCGGCGGTTCGCCGGCCGCGGCGGGCAGAGTGGCGCGCACCTCGTAGCCTCCGTCCGGTGCCGGGCCGGCGACCAGCTCGCCTCCCAGCATCACCGTGCGCTCGCGCATGCCCAGCAGTCCGTGCCCCGGCTCGGGAGACGACGGCGCGGGCCGGTCGGGCGCGGTGTTGACGACGCGGATGGTCAGCGCGTCGGGCCGATACCCGAGCAGCACGCGCACCGCCGCCCCCGGGGCGTGCCGCATCGCGTTGGACAGCGCCTCCTGAATGATGCGGAACGCGGACAGCTCGACGCCCGGCGGCAGCCGGCGCGGCTCGCCGGCGGTCTCGATCGCGAGCACGAGACCCGCGCTCCGCGCCGTCGCGGCGAGCTCGCTCAGCCGTTCCAGTGTGGGCTGGGGCGCGTGCCGTGCTTCGTCGGCCATCGCGTCCTCCGACCGCAGCACGCCCAGGACCCGCCGCAGCTCCGTCAGGGCTTCGACCGCGCTCTGGCGGATGGCCGCGAGGTTCTCCCTCAGCTCGTCCGGCGGGTCCTTGACCAGGTGGGGCGCCACCTGCGCCTGGATGGAGATCAACGACATGTGGTGGGCGACCACGTCGTGCAGTTCCCGGGCGATCCGGCCGCGTTCCTCCAGCACCGTGCGCCTGGCCCGCTCCCCGGCCGTGATCTCCTCCTGTGTGAACAGCCGCTCGCGGGCCATGCGCTCGCCACGGATCATCGAGCCGACCCCGGCCAGGGCGCCGGCCACCGCCACCGTCACGTAGAAGGGCGGCGTCAGCGCGATCCGGCCGGGACCGATGCCGGGATTGATCAACACCACGCAGGTCAGGCCGGTCAGCACGCTGATCGCCAGCGCCTGCCCCACGGCCCTGGGACGCACCCGCAGCGCCACCAGGAACAGCACCCCCGTCTGCAGCGCGATCAGATGAACGGGCCAGGGGATCGAGATGACGCCGGGCGCGGCCAGCCCCGGATCGTCCCACGACGCGGCGGGATGTTCCAGGACCATCGCCGCGACGGCCATGACGGCCGTCGACGCCCACCAGGCCGGCATCGGGCGGGACATCGCGGCGACGAGCGCTCCCGCCTGCGCCAGGGCGAGCAGCGTGATCCACGGATCGGAGCGGAGGCTTCCGATGGCGCCGGCGACCGCGAAGAACGCGAAACCCACGACCAGCACGTGCGGAAACCGGGCCAGCCAGCGGGGCCCGGCCATGGCCGGAAGCGGATCGTAGGCCCAGGTCAACAGGTCCGCGCGGAGGACACGTGGCACCGCCCTCAGCGCCTTCATCAGCTCTCGCCCCACGCGCCGTCTACCGCCTTCGACTCCTTGACCGGCGACATCCACCCTAAAGCGGGCGCGCGACGTTCCTCCCCGGCACCGTCCCGGGTCCGCGCCGTTCCCCGCTCGTACGGGCGGAACGCGGCCCAGCACACGGACATCGCCACCGCGAACGCCGGCAGCCAGGCCAGCCGGGCGAGCACCCAGCCTGAGCCGTCAGGGACGGTGTGCAGACCGGGCAGGGGCCCGCCCCACAGCAGGCCGATCGCGGCCACCACCATCATCGCGGTCTGGTGCCAGAGGAAGACCGTCATGGCCGCCAGGTTCACCAGGGCGACCACCGCCCATGCGGCAGGGCGGCGCAGCGCCCGCCGCAGCGGCCCGAGCAGCAGCAGGGCCGCCCCGCACTGGGCGAGACCGAAGGTGACGGCCGCGAGAGTGGGCGGGTCGAGATTGGAGATCGCGGCGCCGGGCACCCCGACCATGTCGGCCGGGTAGCCCGCCAGCAGGACGAGCCCGGCGGTGGCGGCGCCGCCGCCGGCCAGCAGCGCCCAACCGGTCCCGCGGTCCCGCAGGTCGCCGCGGGCCCAGGCCGTCCCCAGGCAGTACGGCACGAGCCACCCGGCGGCCAGGTTGACCCAGCCGGCCCAGGCGGGGCCGCCCAGGCCGTACCGGACGAGGTCGACGAGCGCGACGACGGCGAGCGGCACGACCGGGTGCAGCCGGGCTGCCGTCGGCGTCGCCGCGGTCAGCGCCGCGAAGACCAGCAGGAACCACAGGGGCGACAGGACGATCTTCACGAGCGCGCGCACGGTCCCGAGGTCGGTCCCGAAGGCGAGCATGGCGCCCGCCGCCACCGTCCACACCACGAGTACGGCGGCGACCGGCCGGAACAGCCGGGACATCCGGGTGGCGAGCCACCGGCCGTACGTCACGCCGCGAGCGCGTGCGGCGGCCAGGCTCTTCGCGCCCACATACCCGCCCACCAGGAAGAAGACCGCCAGCGTCTGGAGCAGCCAGGAGACCGGAGCGAGGTGCGGCATGCCGCGCAGCGGGCTGGCGACGCGCACCGTTCCGCTGTCGACGACCAGCGCGGTCACGAGCCAGTGACCGAGCACCACGCCGAGGATGGCCAGCGCGCGCAACGCGTCGGCGGCGCGGTCGCGGCCGGGCGGGGTCGCCGCGTCGATCCGCAGGATGAGGTCACGCACGAGGGTGCTCCGCGGACGGCGTCCGCCCCGAGAGGATCCCGGCGATGTTCGTCAGGGCCGTCCCCGGTCTGAGGTAGTCGCTGTGCCCGCCGTCACCCGCCGCGAAGACCCGGGCGCCGAACGAAGACGACACCGGGTCGGCGCCCAGCCCGACCGTGGCGAAGGGCAACCCGAGCCGCGTGTGCGGCACGTCGCCGACCCAGTCGCCGCCGGAGAGGCCGGCCCAGACGGTGGCCCGGGTGTGCAGCGCGCCGACGTCGTCGGCGCCGACGCCGGCGCTGCCGATCAGGACGATGTCGGCCACGTCCAGCCCGGACGCCGCCCGCCCGCAGACCACCGAGCCGTACGAGTGACACAGGAGCGAGATCCGGGCGCCGGGCCTGGCCGCGGCCAGCTCCCGCACGAAGGCGCGCAGTGCCGGGGCGGCCCGGTCGGCCCGGCCGGTGGTCAGCACGTCGGCGCTCACCGTGCTCGGCGTCTCGTACCCGAGCCAGCCGATCACCGTGGATCGGCCGCCGAGCACCTGCTGCAGCCTCATCGCGCCGCCGCGCAGGAGCCCGTACTTGTCGAGGTTGGTGTCCGAGCCCGGGACCAGCACGACGATCCGCTCGGCCTGGGCCAGGTCACCGAAGACCTCGACGGCGCGGCCGCCGTCACGGCCGTCGAAGAACAGGAAACGCCGTGCCGGGTCGGCCATGGCGCGCAGCATCGCGGCACGCCACCGGTCGCCGTGGGCGGCGGCCGTCCGCCCGGCCGCCCGGATCGCGTCGCGGGTGGCGGCGTATCGTCCGGCGAGCGCGGCGGGAGTGAACCACCGCAGCGGGGCGAGGGCGGGCGGAGCGGGCGCTCGTACGGCCTCGGGACGGGCCGCGCCCGCCACCGGACCGGCGACCGACGCGGTGACGAGCGTGGAGAGCAGGGCGCGGCGCAGACGACTCATACGCATGGGGGCGGCCACGGGAGAGGCCCTTCTGTACGGCTTCGGGGGTTGACGGCGCCGAACCTACGCGGCGGCCCCCGTGGTCGGCCTCCCGCTGGAGAGTGGACCTCCCGCGTAGCTCCGAAGTACTACGGGATGGCGGGTGACCGGAACACACGCCGGCGGCTCAGTCGACGAGGCGGCGTTCCCACGCCCACGCCGCGATCTCCACCCGGTTGCGGGCGCCCAGCTTCATGTGCACGCTGCCCAGATGCGTCTTGACGGTGCCGACCGCGATGAACAGGCGCTCGGCGATCTCCGCGTTGGTCAGGCCGCGGGCGGCCAGCTTCACCACGTCGAGCTCCCGCGGCGACAGGCCCGCGTCGTCGCGCGCGAGGACCGGGGGGCTGAGATGCTCCAGCAGCCGCACCGTGATCGAAGGGCTGATCAGGGCGTCGCCCGACACCGCCGCCCGGACCGCCTCCACCAGCAGTGCCGGCCCCGAGTCCTTCAGCAGGAACCCGCACGCGCCGGTGCTCAGCGCCGTGTGCACGTATTCGTCGAGATCGAAGGTGGTCACCACGACCACCTTGATCGGGTCGGCGACGCCTCTGCCCGCCAGCAGCCGCAGCGCCTCCAGACCGTCCATCCTGGGCATCCGGATGTCCAGCAGCGCCACATCGGGCCGGAGCCGCCGGGCCAGGTCGACGGCGGCCACGCCGTCCGCCGCCTCGCCGACCACCTGCATGTCCGGCTGGCTGTCGATGATCATGCTGAAGCCGGTCCGGACCATGGCCTGATCGTCGGCGACCATCACCCGGATCACCGCGCCGCCTCCTGATCGAGCGGCAGCTCCGCGTCGACCACCCAGCCGCCGACGGCACCGGGCCCGGCGGAGAACCGTCCGCCGAGGGCACGGACCCGCTCGGTGAGGCCCATGAGGCCGTACCGGTGCTGTCCCCGGGGCGCGGCGGCGCGCGGGGTGGCGCCGTCGTCGGTCACCCGGACGAAGAGCGACTCCGGGCCGCGGAAGATCCGCACGTCCACCGACCGGGCGCCTGCCGCGTGCCTGCGGGTGTTCGTCAACGCCTCCATCACCACCCGGTAGGCCGTGGTGGAGACCTCGACGGGGATCCCGTCCAGATCTCCGTCGACGTGCAGGTGGGCCACCGGCGCACCCGAACCGTTGAAGGCCGCAAGCAACGGGTCGAGGTGCGTCAGCCCCGCCAGCGGCGTCAACGGCGCGTCCGGCGCGGCGTCGGGGTCGCGCAGCACGCCCACCATCCGCCGCATCGAGCTCATCGTCTCCGCGCCGGCCTGCTCGATCTGTTCGAGGGCGAGGATGACCCGCTGCGGGTCCTGTTCGGCGATGAACCGCGCGCCCTGCGCCTGGACCACGATTCCCGTGACGTGGTGGGCGATGAAGTCATGCAGTTCCCGGGCGAACTCGGCGCGCTGCTCGGCCCGCATCGTGGCGAGGGCCTGCTCCCGCCCACGGTCCAGGAACCGCATGTAGGCCCCACCCGTGGTCGCGCCGGCCACGCCGAGGGCAAGGAGGAGCGCGGCTATGACGTACGTGTCGTCGACGACACCGCGCAACGGCAGCACGATGACGGCCAGCCCGAGGGCCAGAACCGCGGCGACCGACGACCTGGGCGCCCCCCGGCGCGCCACCACGTAGAGACTCGCGAGCAGGCCGCAGGTCTCGGCGAAGCCCCACACGCCCGTCGGGCCGAACCCGGCGGTCAGCGTGGCGACGGTGACGGCGATCGACGCCGCGGCGAGCAGCAGAGCCAGCGACGGCAGGCGCCGGGAGTTCTGCGGGTACGCGGGCAGCCAGACCCTCGCGGTGGCCACGGCCAGCCCCACCCGTACCAGGGACAGCACAAGGCCTTCGCGGGAGAGCTGGAGCATGCCGTAGCGGAGGTCGATGATCCCGAGCACCGCCATCACCGTGAGCCCGGCCACCTGGCCCAGGCGTGACCACAAGCGTCGGATCTGCGGCGTCGTCATCGTGACCAGCGTAGTCAGAGTGCGGAGTGCCGATATCGGCCGAAAGGCAGAGCCGGTGCCGGGTAGATACCTGCCCCTGGGCCGATGTGCCGTCCCGGGCCCGGCGGCGAAACTTCTCCCGAGCCGACAGCCGCCTTCGGGAGGCTCCCCCGGTCCGCTCAGCGGAGCCTCCCACCCCCGCGCCCCCTGGCCCTGAGAGGCCGCTGCCCCCCTGAAACAGGAAGCCCGGCCGGAAACCGAATCAGCCGCCCGGGGGCTCCGGCGCGCCCTTCCTCACGCATGACCAAGGAGAATCGTGACGACCGTTCGGATTCACGCCGGGAACGCCCGGACCGCGCCCGGCGACGCGTCCCGGCAACGGGCACAGTGGGCGGACGTCGCCAAGGGCGCATGCATCATCCTCGTGGTGTTGTGGCACGTCATCGTCAAGGACTATCTGCAGATCAGCTGGCATGTCGGCTCTCCCGTCCCCAGTGCCTGGGGAACACTGGGCGAGCAGTTCCTGCCGCTCCGGATGCCGCTGTTCTTCACCATCTCCGGGGTCTTCGCGGCGAACGCCGTAAACCGTCCGTGGCGGGTGCTGGGCAGGACCCGTATCGCCAAATTTCTGTACTTGTACGCCGTCTGGCTGCTCATCCACACCGCGATCCTGGGCGCGGTCCCGGATTTCCCCACCGCCCACGCCGGCTCCGTGCTCGGGCTGGTGGAACAGCTCACCATCACCCCGTCCAACCTGTGGTACCTGTACGCCCTCGCGCTCTATTTCGCCTGCGCCAAGGCCGTACGACGCGCGCCGCGGCCGGTGATCCTCGCGGCCGCCGCGGCCCTGTCCGTCATCACGGCCGCCGGTCTGCTCGCCACCCCGGGCGACCGCGGCGGCGTCTTCCAGAACCTGGTGTTCTTCCTCGGCGGTCTGTACTTCAAGACCTACGTCGAACGGTGGGCGGCGACCGCCACGAACCGCCGCCTGGCTCTGACCTTCGTCGTGTACGCCGCGTCGCTGACGGTCATGGCCCTGGCCGGCGCCCAGCGCTGGGTGGGGGCGTGGCCGGTGGTGTCCATCGCGGCGGTGGCCTTCGGCCTCACGGCCGCCGAGCGGGTGAGCAGGTGGCGGCCGGTGGGCGGCGCGCTCGCCGCCCTTGGACGCCGCACGCTGCCGATCTATGTCATCCACATGCCGCTGCTCGCCCTGCTGCACCGCTTTCTCGTGGGCCCGATGTCCGGGCTGGGCGGCGGGGGGCAGGCGCTCGCGGTGGTGGGTTACCCGATTCTGCTGACCGCCGTGGTGATCGGCCTGAGTCTGGCGATCCACCGCGGGCTCCTGGCGGCGCGCACGACGTGGCTGTTCGAGCTCCCCGGGTCACAGCGGCGGCCGGCCGCCGGCGGCGGGGCGAACCTGAGCGCGCCTCTCGCCGACGCACCGGCCCCCCTGAGCCGAACTTACTGTGCGGCGCGGAGGACTGTGGTGAGGCGGGCCAGGCCGTCGGCGCCGTGGCCGTCGGCGACGGCCCGGTCGATGATCGACCTCGCGGCGGCGAGCACCCCGACGTCGATGCCGTGGCCGGAGGCGCCGGCGATGACATGCCGGATTCCGGACGCCGCGGAGACGATCGTGGAACGGTCACCGGGGTAGTCGCCGGCCTCGATCTGCTCGGCGAAGCGGTCGATCATTTCGGGGAGCAGAGCGCCGACCCCCCTGGCGAAGGCGGCGAACCGCCGTGGCGTGATGCCCTCGGCCTCGGCGAGGACGAAAGCGTGCACGATTCCGCTCACCGACGTGCCGAAGATGTCGAGGAGCGCGATGTCGTACGCGGACGCTCGGCCAGGATCGTCACCCAGGTACACCGCCGTGCCGCCGAGCGCCCGCATGGTCACCTCCACCGCCGCGTGGACATCGGCGGCACCGCTGTAGAGGACGGTGGCCGAGGGGGTGCCGATCGCGGGGGTCGGGGTCAGGATGGCGCCGTCGAGGTAGTCGATGCCCCGCGACGACGTCCAGCGCGCCATCTCACGGGCCTCGGCCGGATGACCGCTGGTCAGGTTGACGAACGTGCGTCCCGCCCAATCACACGCGGCGCGTTCGAGCGTGGAACGGACGGCGTCGTAATCGATCAGGCACGTGACGATCACCTGTCCGGCGTGGACAGCGTCGCCGACGGAACCGGCGACGACGGCGGCACCACGTTCAGCGAGGTCGCCGGCCTTTCCGGGCGTGCGGTTCCATACGGTCACCGGGTGGCCGGCGTCCAGGAACGCCGACGCCAGAGCCCGGCCCATGGGTCCGAGGCCCAGCACGGTGACGGGCACCGCATCCGAGCCTTCCGCGGAGGGGAGGCGGGGGTCAGGAGTGGTCGATGTCATGCGAGGACGGTAAAGGTTCACATTGACGTGAGGGTCAAGCCTTGATGGACTCGGGTTCGTGAAGATCGGCGAACTGTCCCGGCGGACCGGCGTGAGCCGCCGTTCCCTGCGTTACTACGAGGAACAGGGTCTGCTCATGCCGGAGCGGCTCCCCAGCGGTTATCGCGAGTACGGCGAAGGTACCGTGGCGACCGTGCGCCGCATCCAGATCCTGCTCTCGGCGGGACTCGGCACCTCGGTCATCGCGGAGATCCTCCCCTGCACCATCGACGAGACCGTGGTGCTGACCGGGCAGTGCCAGGAGCTTCTCGACGGACTGGCACAGGAACGCGCCCGGATGACCGCGGCGATCGACGACATGACGGCCGCCCGCGACATCCTCGACAACCTCATCGGCCGCCCTCTGACCGCCTGACCTCCGTACCTCGGCGCGGGCGGCTGTCAGGGCGTGTGGTCGGGGGCCACACCGACCCAGCGGTGATAGGCGTCCATGTCGACGTTGCCGCCGCACACGATGGTGACCACGTGCCGGCCGGCGAAGCGGTCGCGGTCTTCGAGGATCGCCGCGACGCCGAGCGCGGCCGACGGCTCGACGACGAGACCGGCGTGGTCGAGGAGCATCCGCATACCGGCCATGATCGACGACTCCTGGACCAGGACGGCGTCGTCGGCGACCAGGAGGAGGTCGTCGAGGACGGCCGGGATGGGGCGCCGGGCGGCGACACCGTCGGCGATGGTGTCGGTCGAGCCGGTGGTGACGACGCGCCGTTGGCGCCACGAGTGGGTCATCGCCGGCGCGCCCAGCGGCTGGACGCAGATCACCTCGACTTCGGGCGCCAGCGCCTTCACCACATGCCCCACACCGGTGGCCAGCGCCCCGCCGCCGAGAGCGATCAGAACGGCGTCGAACGTGGGCACGGCGCCCACCAGTTCCAGGCCGATGGTCGCCGCGCCCTCGCAGGTCTCGATGTCCTGGCTGTCCTCGATCAGCCGGATGCCCTCGTACCGCGCGACGGCCGCCGCCCGCTCGCGAGCCAGGTCGAAGTCACCGTCCACCAGCTCCAACCTGGCGTCCAGCGCGCGGATGCGATCAAGCTTGGCCGCGGGCGCGGAGCGAGGCGCCACGACGGTGACGTCGAGCCCACGGCCACGGCCGGACCAGGCGAGGGCCTGACCGAGGTTGCCCGCGCTGGCGCACACCACCGCTCCCGCGCCGTCGCCCGCGAGCAGGCCGGCGATCAACTCGGTGCCGCGGGCCTTGAAGCTGCGGACCGGGTTCGCCGTTTCGAGCTTGATGCTCACCGCGCACCCGAGGGCCGGGTCGAGCGCATCGCAGCGATACAGCGGAGTGTCGAGGAAAACCGGGTCGATCATCCGGCGAGCCGCCCGGATCCGATCGATGTCGAGGCGGGTCTCCGGCATGGCACGGGAGTCTAGCGCGCCCTCAGGACAGGGCCTCGGCGATCATCGCCTGGTCCTGGTACTCACGCCAGTGCACGATCCGTCCGTCCCTGGCGCGCAGCACCACCACGAACGGGGCCTGAGCCTCTTTGCCGCTCCCCGGGATCGTGGCCACCATCTGATATTCGGCGACGATCACCTCCGGATCGGCGGTCTCATGGATCATCACGTCGCGGAATTCCTCGAAAACGACGGGCAGAGCCTCACGGCCCGCCCGCGTCATGGCCACGACCTGCTCGCGTCCCTTGATCCTGCGGTGCCCCACCCGACCGAACGGCCACTCCACCACGACGTCGTCGGCCAGCATCTCCTCGTCCAGCGCGGCCTCTCCGGCGAGGGCGTTGCGCTGGAAGCGGGCGAAGAGGTCTCGCGGGGTCTGCTCGGACATCAGAATCCTTCCGATAAGATGAGTGACGACTCATGTTGAAAATATGAGTCGCGACTCAGCTTGTCAATGAGTGGACGAATGACACCGAGCAGACCCATGCGCGCCGACGCCCGGCGCAACCGCGCCCGCATCCTCGCCGCCGCCGAAGAGGTGTTCGCCGAACACGGCGCCTCGGCGTCCACCGAGGAGGTCGCCGCCCGCGCGGGTGTCGCCATCGGGACGGTCTTCCGCCACTTCCCCGCCAAGCGCGACCTGCTCGCCGCGATCATGAAGGACCTGAGGCGGCGTCTCATCGACAAGGCGGAGGCCCTCATCGCCAACGGCGACCCCAAAACCGCGTTCTTCGACTACTTCACCTACCTGGTCGAGAGCTCGGCCAAGATCGGCACAGTTGTGAACCTCCTCGCCGAGGAGGGTCCGTCCATCGAGCCGGGCGAGCAGATCATGGCTCTCACCCACGCCTTCGGCACGCTGATGGACGCGGCACGAGAGGCCGGCGCCGTCCGCCCGGACGTGCGCCCCGACGAGGTCATCGCCCTCCTGACCGCCACCACCCACGGCGCCATGGCCGCCGGCTGGTCCGACGACCTACGCCGCCGGACGGTGAACCTGGTCCTCGACGGCCTCCGCCCCCACTGAGCCAGAGGCAAGTCGTTGGCGCGACTGCAGGGACACCAATCAGATCCATTGCACGCGAAGGACGTACACCTCGCGTTGGGGCTCCATGACGAGATAGGTCACCAGCCCACGCTCCCCAAACGGCATGACCCGCATGTTGCCGTCGGGTTTGCTTGGCGACTGCGGTCCACCGGCCCAGGGCTCAAGCTCGATCAGGTCCAGCGCCCCAGCCAGATACCGCAAGGCATCCTCTGGCAGAGCCGCGATCTGTTCTTGGGCGACAGGATCGGGCTCGACGATCGAGTACACCTACCGCTCGACCCCGCGCTCGGCCAGCAGTTGGCGCCACGTCTTGCCGCCCCGAGGAACCGGTTCACCGGCGTCGGCCAGTTCCTGGACGCGGACAGCCCGCTCATAGACGTCTCTGCGGCCCTGCGGATCTTTGACCGAATCACACGCGATCAGCCACCAGGTGTGGACGAACTCGCTCAGCCGACCGAGGTCCAGACTCGCGCGGACCTCAGCCAGGACGACGTCAAGACCTGCGTCGAACCCATCTCGGTCCTGCGGCACGACCAGCGCTCTACGGATGGCGCGCAGATTCTTCTCCGGAAGAGAACCTTCGGAAGTGAAGTCCTGCGGTTGCGCGCTCATGCCGCCAGTGTACGTACGGGTACCCGGCGCGGCCCAGGCAATCGCACCACTTGGGAACATGATGCCGCCTGCAGGCCGACGCGCGACTCCGTCCCGCGACCGAGCTCGCAGCGCCTTCCACTCAGTCGCCGGCCCCGCCGGCCGGATGAACCGTACGAACCTGATGACGTCGCGTGGACGGCGTCACCGCACGGGAGCCGGCATCCGCGGTGGCCCGGCGGTTGGCGTCCGTCGCGGCGCGCACGAACTCGCGGACCCGGGCGGTGGTGTTGGTCTCAAGCCACACCAGGCCCCGTTCGATCGGGGGCGCGTCGTGAATCAGCACGTAGGCGATGTCCGGCCGGGGATAGTATCGGCGGCTGTGCTCGCCCACGGGGAGCACGCCCTTGCCCATCGCGACCAGCGACAACATCTCGGAGAAGGTGTTGCCCGCCGGGCCCTTCTGCACGGGCCTGCCTGACGGCGTGTGGTCAGGCGTGCGGTCGCGCTTGAACCCTGCCGACGTGACCTGGGGATACTGGATCACAGGGTGCTCGGCGAGCACCTCAAGGGACACCGACGTCTCACGGGCGAGCGGGTGATCGGCGGCCACGGCCAGCGAGCGGCCTTCCGACAGCAGGGCCGGTCCACAGGCCATGCCGTCGAACGGGTACGACGCGATGTCGATCGAGCCGTCGAGCAGGCTCGCCCGCGAGTTGAACAACTGCGCCTACGCGATCTGCCCCACTGCGAACGGTCTCGAACGACTACCTTCATGGCTCTTCGATCGGGGAGGGCGGGATAACCGCTAGATCACTGTAAGCGACGGTATGAGGTAGCGGTCGGCCCTGGACGAAAGACGCCCGCGGTTCTCGTAGACCATGGCTGTTCTCGACGCAGCCGATCTTCAAGAAACGGCGAAACAGCCGCTTTCAAGATTCGTGATCTTGCCCGAGACCATGATCACGAGTCGGTCGCCGCGCCATCGTAGAGCCCGAGCTGCTGGGACGGAAGTTCGCGGATTTGACCAGCACGATCGTCACCGCCCTCACCGCGCGAATGAGCCGGGTGCGCTTTCTCACGTCAGCGGGCCTGGCGAAGCTTGAGAATGTAGGTCGCGGTAAGGGCGACGACACGGTCCTCGTCATGCGACAGGTCCGCGAGGGCACGTGACGTCGTGATTCCCGGGACCTCCGCAAGCGCCTGCGTCAGCCGTTGACGTCCGGACGGCTCGACGGTGCCGTGGGTGAGGCGGTCGACGAGCCTGGTAGCGATCTGATCCGCCAACGCTGGATCACTCGCCAGCGCGCTGAGCGCGTCGGCCGCATCGACGTCGTTCGCTCCCTCGACGATCATGTCGATGAGCGTCGGGACCGCCTCGGCCACGCCACGCGCTCCGAGCGCAAGCGCCGCGCACCTGCGGACCACGATGTCGGAGTTCGTGAGGGCGCCCCGCAGCAGTGCGGTCGCTTCACCGGTGGGAATCTCGGCGATGGACAGGACGGCGCGTTTCCGCACCTCGGCCGCCGGTGAGCCGAGGCCCTCCGCCAGCAGCGCCACTCCGCCGTCGCCCGAACGCGCCAGAGCCCATCGAAGGGCTCCGGCGACGTTCGGGTCCGTCTCGGTCAGCGCCGCCTCGACCAGAGCTTCCACCGGCACCGGCGAATCCTCGACCGAGGACAGGGCCGCGCGCTGACGCTTTCCAGCGCTCTCCGACCCCAGCGCCTGAAGGAGTGCCACGATGCGGAGGACGTCCTCCCAGTCGGCGGGTTCCGCGGCACCGATGCGGAGCAGTCGCGTGAGCAGCTCGGTCTCGCCCGCGATCCGTTCTCGCGTCTGGCGGATGAGGTCGCCGACGAGCTCGGAGGGCCTGAAGGCGGGATCATCCAGCGCACGCCCGACTTCACGCAGCGACAGCCCCAACGACCGCAGGCTCTCGATATGGAAGATTCGCCGGATGTCCTCGCTGGAGTACTCCCGATAGCCGCCCTCGGTACGACCCGTTGGCCGCACCAGGCCAAGCGAGTCGTAATGCCTGAGCATGCGGGCGCTGACCCCGGACCGCCGTGCCACATCACCGATCAACATTGCCTGTCATTCCTCCTGGCTGGTCGTGCCGAGAACGGCGATGCGCTTCGCCTCCTCGATCGCGAACTCGAATCCGGCATCCGGGTCGCGCGACAGCCGTTCCGTGGCGATCGCGTGCTGACGCACGCGAGGATCGGGATCCTGCGTCGCGGCGCGCAGGGCCGGCATGATCACCTCACCGAGTGCGA
The DNA here is from genome assembly GCF_017896165.1 of Microbispora oryzae. Classification (GTDB taxonomy): domain Bacteria; phylum Actinomycetota; class Actinomycetes; order Streptosporangiales; family Streptosporangiaceae; genus Microbispora; species Microbispora oryzae. The sequence continues at coordinate 17,222 of NZ_JAFCNB010000016.1, read as the reverse complement.
TCAGCGCCCGGCTGAGGCTCAACTGCGTCTCTCGCTCGCCACGCCCGAGTTGTGTCGTCAACACTCCGGCCAACTCGAGTCCTTCGCCTTCGGGCAAGAGTACGACCGCCGCTCGCCAGGCGCTCCGCGCCACCTCCTCGTCGGCGTCGGTCAGCAGTGCCCGTGTGATCGCCGGCCACGCCCGCCGATCCCCGATCTTGGAGAGCGTGTGCAGGGCCTGGCTCCGGGCCTGCGCGCGCTCCGAGCGGAGTTCGCCGACGAGCTTCGGGACCGTCAGCGACGCCGGGTGGCGGGTGAGTGCCCACGTAAGCATGTCGCGTACGAAGAAGTCGGGCTCGATCCCGCACCGTTCGATGAGCTTGTCGATGAACCGCGGGTCTGGGGTCGTGCCGACCGTCAGCGCCGCCTGCAGCCGCACGGACGAGCTGCCGCTCTCCAACCCCTGGAGAGCTCGCGTCGTGTCCGTGTCTTTCTGCATGGTCACCGGGACCACCTCCTTGGCCCCACAGTGAAGACCTTGTCACTGTGTCAAGGTCAAGCCGTCGTCCACGGCTGCCAGGTTTCCCCGGCCTGCCCCGGCGCTCAGGCGGAGATGACGACCTTGCCGGGGGCGTGGCCCTCCTCCAGGTAGCCGATCGCCCTGGGGATTTCCTCGAAGGGGTAGCGACGGTCGATGATCGGGATCACTCGTTTGTCGTCCAGGAACGCGCTCAACGTCCGCAGGTTCTGTTTGGGGCTGGGGCACTTGAGGGCGTCAGCCACCGATATCCGCTGGCCGGCGAAGCGGGATGCCGCCAGGGCGGAGAGCACATGGCCCATGGGTTGTATCCAGCGGCCGGGCGGGCCGCCGACCACTACGTAGGACCCCTTGGGGCGCAGGATGCGGCGGGAGACGGAGACGGATCGGCTCCCGGCGATGTCCAGGAACAGGTCATAGCGCTGGGTCTCGCGGGTGAAGTCCTGGGTGGTGTAGTCGATGACCTTGGTCGCGCCGAGGGAGTGGACCAGGTCCACGTTCCGGGCGCTGCAGACGCCGGTGACCTCGGCGCCGAGGGCACGGGCGAGTTGCACGGCGAACGTGCCCACCCCACCGGACGCGCCGTTGATGAGAACACGCTGGCCCGGCAGGATCTGGCCCTCGTCGCGCAGGGCGAGGAGGGCCGTGTTGGCGGCCATGGGAACCGCGGCGGCCTCCTCGTAGGAGAGGTTCTCCGGTTTCGGGGCGAGGTCGGATTCGCGGACGCAGACATATTCGGCGAAGCCGCCGCCGTTGATGACGGCGAATACGTCGTCGCCGGGACGGAATTCCGTGACGTTCCTGCCGACGGATTCGACCTGACCGGAGATGTCGGCGCCCAGGATGGTGACCTTGGGGGTGCGGAGCGCGAGACCGCCGGGCATCAGGCGGGCCAGGTACGGCTCCCCGCGCATGTTATGCCAGTCGTACGGATTGACGGAGCCCGCACGTATCCGGACCAGGACCTCGTCGTCGCGAGGAACGGGGACGGGGATTTCGGTAAGCGCCAGGACGTCGGGGGGCCCGTACGAGCGTGAGACGAACGCCTTCATCGCCATCTCCCTATGCGAGTCAATGCAAGTGCGGAGGCAGCCAAAGGCTAAGAAACGCGACCGGACCACCGGATCAGCCGAAAGTACGCCTGATCGCTGGATGATCGGCTGACCCGAATCGGGCCGTTCGCGTGATGAACCCGCCTGGGCGAAGAAGCCACGATCCCCTCATGACAGAAAGCAGCGTGCGGGGCGCCAATCCCCAGAAGGTACGGCCCGGCGGACGGGACACCAAAGTCCCCGGATGGATGGGGCCCACCGGCCTGATCCTGCTCAGCGTCATTCCAGTGGTCGCCGGTGCGCTGCGTCTGGGGGAACTGGCCGGTGGCGCGGCCGTCACCCCCGCCAACGCGCGATTCTTCGCGACACCGCTGCCCGTGGTGGCACACATCATCGGAGCGTCGCTCTACGGCATCGTGGGCGCCTTCCAGTTCGCGAAGAGGTTCCGTCGCCGGAGGCCGGGCTGGCACCGCATGGCAGGACGAATCCTCGTTGCATGCGGACTCGTCGCCGCACTCTCCGGGCTGTGGATGACCCTGTTCTATCCTCGCCCGGAAGGTGACGGCGATCTCCTGGAGGCGTTCCGGCTCGTGTTCGGCACGGCGATGGCGGCCTCCCTCGTGCTCGGCTTCGCCGCCGTCCGGCGGAGAGATCTCCGCCGCCACCGCGCCTGGATGATCCGCGCCTACGCGATCGGTGTGGCGGCGGGCACCCAGGCGTTCACCCAGCTCCCCTGGATGCTCCTCGTCGGCCCGCTCGGCGAGATCCCCCGAGCCCTGCTCGTGGCCGCCGGATGGGTCATCAACCTCGCCGTGGCCGAGTGGATCATCCGGAGACGCTAGTTCCTGACCCGATGGGTCTCGTACGCCCACATGGCGATTTCCACCCGGTTCCGGGCGCCGAGCTTGGCCATCAGGCTGGCGATATGGGTCTTGACGGTGCTCAGTGAGATGTGGAGTTCGTCGGCGATCTCGCTGTTGGTACGCCCCCGGGCCACCGTGACGAGAATCTGCTCCTCACGCTCGGTGAGCGCCTCGATGGGACGGACGGGCGGCGCGGCGGGCCCGGCGTGCGCGAAGGCGGTGAGCAGGCGGGCGGTGACGCTCGGAGCGATGATGGCGTCACCGGCCGCCGCGGCGTGTACGGCCTGGGAGAGCAGCCCGGCGCCGGCGTTCTTCAGCAGGAACCCCCGGGCTCCCGCGCGCAGCGCCGCGTAGACGTACTCGTCGAGGTCGAAGGTAGTGATGACCACGACGGCGAGTGGGTCGCCGACGGCGGGCCCGGCGAGCATCCGGGTGGCCTCGATGCCGCTGACCACGGGCATCCGGATGTCGAAAAGGCACACATCCGGACGTAGCCGCCGGGCGAGTTCGACCGCCCGCCGCCCGTCGGCGGCCTCGCCGATCACCTCGATCCCCGGCTGCGCGTTGAGGATCATCACCAGTCCGGTACGGACGATCTCCTGGTCGTCGGCGACCAGCACCCTGATGCTCATCTGGCCACTCCGGCACGTGGGAGCACGGCGGTGACGCTCCATCCCCGGTCGGGATTGGGGCCCGCCACGCAGGTCCCTCCGAGGAGATCGGCCCGTTCGATCATGCCGGTGATCCCGTAACCGGGTGTCCCCGCGGGGCGAACGGGATCGCCGTCATCGCTCACGTTCAGACGGACCGACGTGTCGTCGGCGCTGACCCGAACCAGGACTCGGGTGGCGTGCCGCGCGTGGCGCCGGGCATTGGTGACCGACTCCTGGGCGAGGCGGTAGATCGCGGCCTCGACGGAAGGAGGGAGGCCGACGATGTCGCCCTCGATCTCCACCTGGACGGACGGGCCGGATTGCGCCGGGCTTTCGAGCTGGGAGAGATCGGCGATGCTCCGCCCGGGCGCCAGGTCCGCGGGCGCGTTCCGGCGCAGGACGTGAACCATGGCGCGCATCTCGGCGAGCGCCTGGGCCGCCTCGGCCTCGATCACCTGCAACGCCTCGGTGGCGGCGTCCGGCCGCGACGCCGCCGTCGCCAATCCCGCCTGTGCCCGGATCGCCATCGCCGAGACGTGATGGGCGACGGTGTCATGCAGATCCCGGGCCAGTTGCTCGCGTTCGAGCAGTTTGACCTGATCGAGCTCCCGCGTCCGCGCCCTCGTCCGGTACCGGAACGTCGCTCCCACGGCGCTCACCGAGAACACGACGGCGAAGGCGGCGATCGTGTCGCCGGGACCGGGATAGTCCACGACCACGGAGAACGTGGCTTTGACGAGAATGACCGCCAACCCGATGATCGCCTCTCGCCCGGACCCCCACCGGAACAGCGCGTACGGCAGGAGAAGCAGATAGATCATGGTGTTGGACTCGGGCGAGTCGCCACCCGCCAGCACCTGGGCCACACCCGACAGCCCGAACGCGATCAGGACCATCAGCAGCGGCTGGGTACGGCGCCACAACAAGGTGGGCACCAGCCCGACCGCGAGGCTCACCGAGATGACCCGTGAGGGCATGTCCGGCCGCACCACTCCTTCGAGCAGCGCGACCAGCGGCAACACCCCCAGGAGCACCCAGTCTCGCCACACCCGCCGTGGTGCGTTGGGGGAACGGGGCTCGTACCACACAGAGCGAATAAGGCCGGGCACGAAGTCATCGTACGAGAGCCGCCGCCACCCACAATCAGCCCAAAGTACGAGCCATTTCGCTCATCGGACTGGTAGCCGTCGCGGATGGCGTCGCCACTCCGACACGTCCGGCAGCACTTCTGCCAGGGGCGGTTCGTGAGCGATCAGCCTGGGTGGGGCTACAACGACGTTGTCATCAGGCCGAACCCGGGCCCGGGAGGAGGTCGACGTCGTCGGCGTGCATCGGCTCTCCGCAGTGACTGCAGCGTGGGTCGACGTGTCCGATCCGCCCGCAGGCATGGTGACGGTACAGGACGGGAGGCCCGGCCTCGCCGGCGAGCCAGCGGTCACCCCACCGGGCCATCACCATGAGCATCTCGACGAGATCGGCGCCCTTGACGGTGAGGTGGTACTCGTAGCGGGGGCGGGCATCGTAGGGCAGTCGCTCGAGCACACCCTGTTCGACCAGGTGGTTGAGCCGCTCGGTGAGTACCTTGCGGGAGATCCCCAGGTCGGCCTGGATGTGATCGAAGCGGCGCACCCCGGCCCAGACGTCGCGCAGGATCAGCGGCGACCAGGGCTCGCCGATCACGTCCAAGGTACGCGCGATGGAACACGCCATCTCCCCGAACCGCGTTCGCTGCATGGCAGCAACCTAGCAAGTTGAGTTCCCTTAAGGAACCCAGGGTGTTACCTTCTTAGCGTCTCTTGAAGAAACCTCGAAAGGGATCCGATGACGTTCATAAGGCGCTTCGACCACGTCGGCATCACCGTCGCCGACCTCGATGCCGTGACGGCGTTCTTCGTCAGCCTCGGTCTGGAGGCCGATCGGAAGATGGCCGTCGAAGGCGAGTTCCTGGACACGGTGATCGGCATGACCGGCGCCCGCACCGAGATCGTCATGCTGCGAGCGCCCGGCGGAGGTACGACGCTGGAGCTCTCGAGCTTTACGCGGCCGGACCACCTCCCGGGTTCGCCTGCCGCGCCGGCCAACGAGCTGGGCCTGCGCAACGTCGCCTTCGAGGTGCACGACCTCCAAGCCGCAGTCGACCACGCCGCAGCCGACGGCTACGGCCTGGTGGGAGGCATCGGCGAATACGAAGGCGTGTGGCGGATGGCCTATGTCCGGGGACCCGAAGGAATCATCGTCTCGTTGGCCGAGCGCATCGAGAAATAAGGAGACATCATGAGCACGACCGTGACCGACGAACAGATTCGGGCTCTGGCCGCGACCGCGAAGCCCTACAGCCTGGCGCTCCTTCAGTGGGGGCCGGAGCGGACCATGGACAACGCGGACGCCATCGAACTCGAACACCAGCGACGCATGGTGTCGCTGCGCGCTGAGGGGGTGATCGCGATCCTGTGCCCGGTCGCCTCCGGCACCGTGGCCGGCGTCGCGATCATGACCGTGCCGGCCGAAGAAGCCGCGGAGATCATGGCCGGGGACCCCTGCGTTCGAGCCGGAATGATGCGCTGCGAGGTCCACCCGTGCCACGGCTTCCCCGGAGACGCCCTCCCCGTATAAAAGCCGCGCGGACACGCGCGGTTGGGGACACCGGCCACCGAACGAGCTACTCGAGGAATTCGAGGTGCATCATGCTCAGCGGACAACGGCGGAGGCGGAGAGAAGAGTCACGGCGGCGAGGCCGCCCCACAGGGCAGCCGGACCGTGCGGTGCGAGAGCGGTGATGACCGCTGGGGAGACGGCGAGGCCGAAACCCGTGGAGAGCTGGAAGCGGGCGAGAGCGCCTCCCAGGGCAGGGGCCGGGGCGAGGGCGGTGACGAGCGCGGTGGCGCTGCCCGCATAGATGATCTCGCCGAGGGTGCAGACCACGGACACCGCGGCGACCGCCGGGGCACCCCAGCCGTGTCCCAGTGAGGTGGCGGCGAGGAAGCCGAGATAGGACGCGGTGAGCACCAAGCCGGCGAATGCCAGCACCGACCGGCGGGGGAAGCGTGACGTCAGGACGGTGACCGGAACCTGCAGGGTGACCACCAGCACCGTGTTGGCCACAAAGATGGCCGCCGACCACACCGGAGAGGCGTGCATCTGCGTCACCAGGACCAGAGGGAGGGCGACTTCGGGGACGTTGAGGCAGAAGACGTAGATCACGTTGGCGGCCAGCAGCGCGCCCATCCGGGGTGTCGGCTCGTCGTCCCTGTCCCTGTCCCTGTCCTTGGCAGCGCCAGCGGCGGCGGCGGCGGCCGGATGCGCGTGCACGTGGACCGACCACGCCAGGGCCGCCGCGGCGAGGTAGGCGAGCCCGGTCACGCCTGCCAACGCTCTCAATGCGGTGGTTCCACCCGCCAGACAGGCGGTGGCGACGAGTGCGCCGGCGCCCAGGCCGGCGTTGCGCAGGGCGCGTCCCCCTGCGAGAGCGGCGTCGCGTTCCCGGCCCTGGGCGACTGTGGCCACGAGGGCGGCGTGGGCCGCCGGCCATGCCTGGTTGCCGATGCCGAGGAAGAGCGAGGCTGTCGCGAACAGCCAGACGTTCCCCGTCGGGGCTGCCAGCAGCAGCGCCACGCCCAGCACCCGTACCAGCATCGATGCCGCCACAACCGTGCTGCGTGCGCCCCGGTCCAGCCATCGGCCCACCACAGGCACGCACACCAGGCCCGCGACGACGCCGGCCGTCATGGCGGTGCCGGTGACCGGTGTGGACAGCCTCAGCACCGTTACTCCGTAGAGCAGCAGAAACGGCCGCAGCAGACCGGTGCCGAGCGCGTCCACGGCCAGGGCAACGGCGTAGCGGGGGCCTCCGGAGGCACGGAGGAGGGCGCGGGGCTGGATTCCGGTGGTGGTTGCCATGGCGCCTACGGTTGTGCCGGGCAGCCGGATGCGGCACGCCGGTTGACGGACATCGTCAACCGACGCCGCCGCCAGCCGTCCGACCAGCAAAGATGGGGGGATGACGCTGCGCATCGACATCACCGGGCTACCGGCCGAGCGGCTGCGGTTCGCCGCCTCTCCGCTGGCCGAGCTGACCGCGATGTTGCACGTCCTGGCCGAACCCGGGCATCACCCGCGGCTGGCCGGCTGGGCCGGGGAAGTCTGGTCCGGGCTGCGGCCAGAGCTGGCCGAGCGGTTACGGGAGGCGGAGTTCCTCTGGCGTTCCTCACGAGCCGATTTCCTGGTCCCCGCCCGACCTCGGCAGACCCTCGCCGAGGAGTTGGACGATGTGGACCGGATCGACGACGAGACCTATGTGACCGCCGCGCTCACCACCACGTGCGGCAGCAACCGGGTCCGCTTCACCGCGCCGTCGCCGCTCTCTGACGCAACCGCGCGCGAGCGGGCCCTGGACCTGGCCCAGGCCCGCGGGGCACTCCAAGAAGCATTCGCGGAGCTGCTGCTCGCCGACCCGGCCGCGGTGCGGGCGCGGGTGCGCCACACCCTCGAACAGTGCGCAGAGGCGTTCTTCGACGCCGCCTGGACGCGCGTCGCGGTACACCTGGCCACCGACCTGCGTCTCAAGAACGACCTGCTGAAGCGCCAGGGCATCGGGGCGGCACTCTCCTCGGTCTCCGGCGCCGTCACCCTGGCACCGGACGGCGACCGCATCATCGTGGACAAGCTGCAGGACAACGCAACCGCCGCACACGACACCGGGGTCACCTTCATCCCCAGTCACTTCGGCCGCCCGCACCTGGTGGTGATCCACGCGCCTGGATGGCAGCCGGTGGTGCAGTACCCCGTGGCCGAGCCGAGTCCGTCAGAGCCGGTATCGCTGGAGACGGTCACCCTCCGGCTGGAGGCGCTCGCACATCCGGTACGAATGCGGCTGCTGCGCACCCTGGCCCGCGGCCCGCACACCACCGGCGAACTGGCCCACGCCTGGGAGCTCTCTCCCCCGGAGGTCTCCCGCCACCTCGCCGTCCTGCGCCGCGCGGGCCTGCTCACAACCCGGCGGCGCGGGCGCTACGTCAACTACACCCTCAACCTGCCCGAGATGACGACGCTGGGCACAGACCTGCTGGCGGCCGTCCTGCGCTGAGCAGCCGTCCCCGGCCTCCACCGCCACGATCTCCGCCGCACCGGGAACACGATCGCGGCCAGTGCCGGCGCACGCAGCCCCGTGGCGTGGTCGCTACGGGCTTGTTTTGGCTGGTGGGTGGTACTGGGTTCGAACCAGCGACCCTCGCTTGTAGGTCAACCCAGGAAAGGGCGGGACCAGCACCACCACCAGTCCCGACCTGGTCGTACGGTCCAGCACCGTCCGGGCACGTCCATCGCGGTTGTCACCCAGATCGGCGCCCAGTGCGGCCATACCTGAAAGCAGCCGGACGGTTGGATTGGATGTGTGGTGCCGGCCGGCGTCGCCAGGTAGTGGCCGGCCACGCTGTCCAGGGCATCACCGTCCAGCCGTGACAGTAGGCGGCCCAGCGTGGTCGCCGCCAGCCGGGTGGCCGTGGCCGGCAGCCCGATACGTGCCAGGAGGGCCGGGTCGCACCCGGTGATGTATCTGATGACGGCCGCGAGCGAGGTCGCTGCGGCGAGTACGGCCAGCGAGCACGTCGGTGGGGGAAGATGGCACGCGAGCGCGGCCCTGTTCTTGATCGACTGGCTTAGACACCCACGATCATCAGGGGCCGCGCTTGTCGTTCACAAGGCGCAAGCAGCCCTGGGGGCATCGCCACACCGCCCTGTCAACTCATGATCCGAGAACGCAACGGCCCTGCCCACCGGATGGGCACGAAAGATCGAGGCTAAAACAATCCTGATAATCCGCCAAAAGCTATTCGGAGGCACGGGATGCGATCTTAGTGTGGCACCGCCCGCACAGCGGGACACAGCGGAACGAGCGGTCCCGTCACGCCGATCAGACTCCATGACCTTCGACGCGATGAGGTTTCGGAGAACCAGGGACTCCGAGGTCTCCACATGCCCATGATTCGGCATTCAAGGCGTCAAAATCCCGAAGAGCCCCCCCGATGTGTGGTACGGCAGCACACTCCAACAGCGTTCACGAGGGGACAACACGACGGGAGGAGCAGCGTTCACGCTCAGGCCGCGCTGATCTCCGGGTAGTCACCGAGAGGCGACTGGAGGCGTTCTCCATGCCTTTTTCACAGCCGACACAGGGCTTCAGAAACTTCTACGAACGCTCGGGCCGCGGAACGCCTGTTGTGCTCGTACACGGCAACCCGGGAGATCACATGGAGTTTTCGCGTGTGGTGCCGCTTCTGGGTGACACCGTCGACGTGGTGACCCCGGACCTGCGCGGGTACGGGAAGTCCGACAAACACCTGAAGGACGTCGGTAACGCCTATTCGCTCAGCGGCCAGGTCGACGGTGTCATCGCGCTCATCGACGAACTGGGCATCGCCAACGCGGTGCTGTGCGGGTACGACGTGGGCAGTTTCACCGTCCAGACTATCGCCATGAAGCGCCCGGATCTGACGCACTCCCTGGTCATCGCACCGCCGACCATGGGTGTCGGGCGGCGGATTCTGGAGGAGAAGGCCGTCAACGCCTTCCTGCACGCGATCATGTACAAGACCAGCCTGGTCGAGGACCTGATCGACGGAAAGCCGGAAGCCGTCCGTGCCGTACTGCGGGAGAATCTGGTGAGCTGGTCGCCCCCCGGCTCCCCCGCGGTCGACGAGCTCCTCGACCATCTCACCGAGAATCACTCGGAGCCAGGCGCATTTCTGGCCAGCGCGATGTGGTTCCGCCACCCCGAGGGCAACCCCATCACCTACTACGCCAACGAGACCAAACCGGCGCCGGGTGACAGGTTTTCGAAGAACATCACCATCCTGTGGCCGGACAGCGATGCGCTCTTCCCCCTGGAATGGAGCGACACGCTCGACGACTACTACAGCGACTACGACCTCCACATCATGGAGAACACGGGGCATTTCAGCCCCGTCGATTCCCCGGAAACCTGGGCGGCGCACATTCGCAGGCATGTACGGGCCGCCTCGAAGTAGCGAGCTCAAGATCACATAATCTGCCGCTTCTCGTCAGGAGGTACGGATATGCAGGGACTCCGCCACAATATGTTCGACGCCGTGGAGGTCCGAATCCACCACGTGACCGCGGGAACACCTCCAGGCAATGGCGGGGACGATCAGACGATCGTGTTGTTGCATGGCTGGCCCCAGACCTGGTGGGAGTGGCGTCACATCATCGAGCCTCTCCATTCCGATGGCTGGTTCGTCGTAACTCCCGATTATCGAGGGGCCGGCGGGTCGTCGAAGCCCGAAAGCGGCTACGACAAGCACACGATGGCAGGAGACATCAGGGCGCTGCTCCATCATCTCGGCGTGCAGAAGCCCATCACCCTTGTCGGTCACGACCTCGGGATGTTGGTCGGCTACGCGTACGCCTCCCTTTACCCGGCTGATGTCAGGCGTCTCGTGCTCATGGAGGCTCCGATCCCGGGCACCGAAACGTACGAGAGCAGCCTGGCCACGACCAGATACAGCAAGAACAGGCTTTGGCACTTCCACTTCCACGGCGCAGCAGGCAACGAGGCCGAGACGCTCATCGCCGGCAGCGAGTTTCCCTATCTGCGCAATTTCTATGTCAAGCTGAGCGCGAATCCCGATGCCATCTCGCTGTCGGATGCGGAGCGCTATGTCGCCGACTACACGGCTCCCGGAGCCATGCGAGCGGGCCTCGAGCTCTTTCGGGCTTTCGAGAAGGACGCAGATGACAATCGGCGCGTTCTGTCAGAGAAGGGTAAACTCAATATGCCCGTGCTCGGGCTCGGAGGGACCGCGAGCTTTTTCCTGCCCGTGGCCGAGAAGATGCTCTCCGAGGTCGCGGAAAGCGTCACTGTCCGGCCGATCGAAGATTCGGGCCATTGGATCGCCGAGGAACAGCCGGAGACGCTCCTGCGGCGCCTATGTGAATTCATCCAGGAGACCGGCGGGGAATGAATCCCCGCGGAGGCCGAGGGCTGTGCGGCATCAGGCTGAGGGCGGCCCGGGCCGGGCCGATTCTCGGTCAGGGGCGGGTGCGTTCCAGGACTCGAGCAGGCGTAGCGCCTGTTCGGTCGGCGAGTCCGGTTCCACGTTGTAGACGTACAGGGTCTGTTCCGCGTCTCCGGGAACCGGGAAGGACTCGAAGGCGAAGTGCAGGTCACCAACGACGGGGTGATGATGAAGCTTCGCGCCGTGGGTGCACCGTAGCACCCGGTGGTCGTTCCACCAGGTCGTGAAGTGCGGCGACCGCAGCATGAGCTCGCCCACCAGGTCTGCGAGTTGCCGGTCGTGGGGTCGGCGCCCGGCCTCCAGGCGGAGGATTCCCACGGTTTCGGCAGCGATGCGCTCCCAGTCGCCGACGGTCTGCCGGGCGGAGGGGTCCAGCAGGTAGTAGCGGGCCAGGTTGCGGGCCGGCACGGGCAGGGCGTCGAAGTCGGTGAGGACGGCCCGGGCCAGTCGGTTGGAGGCTAGGACGTCGGTCCGCCGGCCGAGGACGAACGCCGGCACGTGCTGCAGCGTCCGCAGCATCAGGTGAAGGCCTGGACGGACTCTCTGCGGGCCGGTGTGGGCGCGGCGAGTGGCGGCGTTCGGCCGGGTCAGCAGATCACGCATGTGTTCCGTCTCGGACGCGTCCAGGTGCAGGGCCCGGCTCAGAGCCTCAAGGACCTCCGGTGAGGGGTTACCGGCCCGGCCCTGTTCGAGCCGCGTGTAGTACTCGGTGCTCATCCCGGCGAGCCGGGCGACCTCGTCCCGGCGCAGTCCCGAAACCCGGCGTGTGCGGCCGTCCTCGGGCAGTCCTGCCTGGTCAGGCGTCAGGCGGTTACGCCGGGTACGCAGAAAATCGGCGAGCTCGCGTCGGCTGTCCATACCCCCAGTGTGACGTCTCGCGTGTCCGGCATTTCCGGCGTGGGTGACCCTGCCGGTACCAGTCTCCGCAGGGTACGGCAGGTGCTCTTTGCGGTGGGTCCGGCGGTGGTGTGCTGGATGGGCGGCCCGGATGAACGGACCACCGCCCGAAAGTTCCACGGAAGGTACCTCCATGACCTCGCAGACCTCTGTCGCCCCGCTTGCCGGCCGTGTCACCGTCGTGACCGGCGCATCCAGCGGTATCGGTGAAGCGACCGCTGAGCACCTGGCATCGCTGGGAGCGAAGGTCGCCGTGCTGGCCCGGCGCGAGGACCGGCTCGCCGAGCTGGTCTCCCGCATCGAAGCCAACGGTGGCACCGCACTGACGATCGCCGCCGACGTGACCGACGCCCAAGCCGTACGCGCCGCCGCCGACCGCGTGAAGAACGACCTGGGCGGCGCGGACCTGCTCTTCAACAACGCAGGCGTGATGCTCCCGGCTCCGATCCAGGAGCTGGCCGGCGATCAATGGCAGCGCCAGATCGACCTGAACATCACCGGCCTGATGAACGCCATCGGGGCGTTCGTTCCCCAGCTGGTCGAGGCGGCCGCCGAACGCGGCGTCGGTGACCTGATCAACACCTCCTCCATCGCCGCGCAGAACCTCTTCCCGAACTTCGCCGTGTACTCGGCCACCAAGGCCTATGTCTCGCACCTGTCCCGGCACCTGCGTATGGAGCTGGGCCCGAAGAAGGTGCGGGTCTCGGCGATCGAGCCGGGCATTGTCGGTACGGAACTGCAGAGCCACGTGACCGACATCGGGGCACTGGAGTGGCTGGAGGGTTCCAAGCAGACGATGGAGTGGCTGACGGCGGAGGACATCGCCCACACCGTCGGTTTCCTCGCCTCCCAGCCGGCACGCGTCAACCTTCAGCAAGTCACGATCATGCCCACCGGCGAGGCCAGCTGATCACACCCACGGCGCCGCCGTCCCGATCCGAGCGGGAGGGCGGCGCGGTCGGTCTCGGAGAAGTAGTCGGTCTCTTCCCAGCGGGCAGCACGGCGATCCGGTCGGGATTTTCGCCCTTCTTGAGGGCCGCGCGGGTGTGCGTGCGCAGGTAAAACGCGCAGCCGTTGATCTGGGAGGTGCGGATCTTCAGCAGCTCGACCAGGAGCGGGTTGAGGCCCGCAGCGGCGGCGGCCTCTTCCACCTCCGACGACAGGGCGATGAGGGGCCTTGCAGGCGGCCGGGTGCTGCTCGCTGATGTTGACGCGCTGGGATCTGCGCTGGTAGTGGCATCGGCGGGCGGTGGCTTGATGGCGGCGTCGCCAGTGTGACCAGTGCAGGATCTCCTCGGTCCGGCGGTGTCGGGTGAGGGCGAGGGCGGCCAGCAAGCGGCGGATCTCCGGCATGGTCAAGGGCAGATGCTCTTCGTCGCCGTCGGGCTGGGATGCGGCCAGGGCCGCGAGGAAGGCCAGAGCGAGCATCGCCAAGGTGATGCGGCGGTGCCAGCCGTCCCAGCTGCGGACCTGGTAGTGGTCCAGCCCGACCTGGCCCTTGACAGCCTGGAAGGACTCCTCCACCGTCCAGCGGATGCCGGCGATGCGCACCAGGGCGGCCAGTGGTGCCGGGGTGGGTGCGTAGCAGCGGTGCGCTGCGCAGCAGGCGTTGCATGGTCTGCGGGCCGCTCAACCCGGCGTGCTCGGCCAGGTTCCAGCAGCCCCGTTTTCCCTGATGGGAGACGGGGCTCTTTTCGCAGGTGGGCGGTACTGGGTTCGAACCAGTGACCCCTCGCTTGTAAGTCAACCCAGGAACGGGCGGGACCAGCACCGCTACCCGCCCTGACCTGGGCCTACGGTCCCCCGTTGTCCACCGCCGTCCGGCCTCGTCCACCGCGATTGTCACCCAGATAGTCACTCAGGCGGCAGCGTCCGTGATCAGCCGGGTAACAGCGTGAAGGCCTCGACGTGGCGTGGACGCACGATCCGGAAGTGCCGGTGGTCGACTGTCGCGACCTCCCTCAGCCCCAGACGCTCCGCGATCGCGATGACGGCAGCGTCCACCAATCCGAGAGGAAGATCGACGTACCTCTCGACGAGTTCCGCCATCCGAGGAAGATCCTCGTCCTCCAACTCAGCCACGTGGAACCCGTTGCCGCCGAAAGACTTCAGGAACGTGACCTCAGCCTGCGGGCCGACACGCGATTCCAAGAGGTAGCCGACCTCTCCCATCACCGGCGACGGCACAAGCAACGGCCCCTCCGCCTGGCGCAGCAGCTTGAGACAGGCCTGGTGGTGCTCGTCCTTGGCGTTGCCAGCAGCGAGAAGGACGCCGGTGTCGCACAGGAGCACGTCAGCGGCCCATCTCGGAGCGCAGGATCTCCTCGTGGCGTTCGGCGAGGTCCGGCTCGGCCTCGAACGACGCGAAGAACGGAAGGTCACGCTCCACCGGGGCAGGCTCGTCCAGACGGCCGCGAATCAACTCCAGAGCCGGGCGTAGCTCCGACTCCGGCAACTGGTCCACGAGGTAGTGCAGTTCCTCGCGCATGACGCTCATGCCCTCAGTCTAGGTCTGCAGCGTGACGAGGGCACGAGCATCGGGCGTAACCCGGCCACCGAAAGATCGTTGGGGGCGGGGCCGACACGAGGTGGGGAGGAGAGCGGTGGCAATCCCCTGAAACCGTGGAGACGTTTCTATGCGGCGATGGCTTCGTGAGCCCCCGCCGTGGCGGTCGCTCGGGCGGCCATGATCCGTTGCTCGTACTCGATCGGGGGTAGGCCGTCGGCGGCGCTATGGCGCCGGCGCGGGTTGTAGAAGTCGGCGATCCAGATGGCGATCTTCATCCGTGCCTGGTCCCGGGTGGCGAAGCGGTGCCGGCGCACGAACTCGACTTTGAGGGTGGAGTTGAACGACTCGGCCGCGGCGTTGTCCAGGGCGCAGCCCACCCGGCCCATGGATTGCACCACGCCCCAGTGCCGGCAAGCGGCCTGGAAACGGGCGGCGGTGTATTCGCTGCCGCGGTCGCTGTGAAAGATCACTCCCTCGATGGTGCCGCCGCGGGTGACGGCCGCCATCTGCAGCGCAGCGATGGTCAGGGCCGCGTCGTGGTGGGTGGACATGGCATAGCCGAGCATCCGGCGAGAGAACAGGTCTTCCACTGTCGCCAAATACAGCTTGCCTTCGCCGGTGGGGATTTCGGTGACGTCGCCGCACCACAGCACGTCCGGCGCTATCGCGGTGAATTGCCGTCGCACCAGATCCGGCGCCGCGGCCCGTTTCCCCGCCCTGGTCAGCCCTCGGTGTTTGCGGCGCTCGCGGGCGACCAGACCGAGTTCGGCCATCCGCGCCGCCACGGTGTTGACCGAGACCCGCCAGCCGTCCTGGTGCAGATCCCGGGCGATTCGCGGGGACCCGTAAGTCCCGGCGGAGGCGGTGAACCGTGCCGCGATCGCCTCATCCAACCGGTCTTGCCGCTGCCGGCGGGCGGTCGGCGCCCGATCGCGCCACTTGTAGAACCAGGCTTGCGAGACACCCAAGACCCGGCAGGTCAGCACATGGGGAACGTCATGCTCGGTCTTCTGGGAAGCGATGAAGGCCGCCACGCTCACCGGCCCGTCGCTTCCTTGACCCAGAGGACCACGGAGCGCTTGAGGACATCACGCTCCATCTCCAGCTCAGCGCGTTCCTTGGCCCACTCGGCCTTTTGCCTGCGCAGCCGCGCGAGTTCTTCACGCTCGGACTCGGCCAACTCTCCGCCGGAACCGCTGTCCTGCTCTCGGGCCAGCCGGTCCATTTGCACCCAGTTGGCCAGCGTGCCCGAGTTGATTCCCAGGTCCCTTGCGACCTGGGCGATCGACTTACCCGTCTCACGGACGATGCGCACCGCACCCGCCCGGAACTCCGGATCGAACCTGCGTCTGGTCTCTCCCACGACCCAACCTTCTCCTTAGGTCAGGTCTCCACGCTACGAGGGGAGAGCCAGGCGGTTGAGGAACTTCCATCAGCGTGGGGGTCCATTGAGCCGTCATTGATCGAACCCCCATGGGGGTTCGATCAATGACGAGCGCCTACCGCTCGCGAGCGAGGCGGTTCGATGCGTTCACCGCGGTGGTCTGCCGGGCCGTACCGATGGGAGCGGAGACAAGGTGCCCGGTGGTGGTCGCTTGCCGACGTTCGGAGTTGACATCTCGCCGCTACCCCTGGCCGCAGGGCGGAGCGGCCAGGGGTAGCGGTCGACGCCGCGGCAGCAGGCGAGAACCGGGTCGTCCGGTCAGGTCTGGTTGAATTGCCATTGCTGGTTGGCCCCGCCGTTGGCGGCCCACTGCACGACCGGTGCCCCGTCGCTCGTCGCCGCACCGGAGACGTCCGCCACCAGTCCGCTGTTGTGGCTGACGATGGTGTAGTAGCCGTTGCCGGTGGATCGCAGATACCACATCTGGTTGGTGCCGCCGTTGGCCGTCCACTGCTGCAGTTGCAGCCCGGCCGTGCTGCTGCCGGCGTTGACGTCGAGCACCTTTCCACTCGGGACGTACTTGAGGGTGTAGGAGCCGTCGGAGGTTGTGGCGATGGTCCAGGTGGCGGTGCCGCTCTGCTGGACCACCTTGGCACCGTCGGCGGTGGAGTTGCCCGCGACAGCGAGCGGCTTGCCGCTGTTGCGGTTGACGATGCGGTAGGTGCCCGGTGCGGGTCCGCTTCCGCTGCTTCCGCCGAGGTTGAAGTACTCCACCGCGTCGGTGAAGACGGGGCTACCGGACTTCGTGGTCGACAGCTGCAGGTACACGCGGTTGCCGGTGGCCGGTGTGGTGAAGGTGACCGGCTGGGTGACCCGCGAGCCGAGCGGGACGGTCAAGGTCGTGCTTCCGGACGCGACGACCGCGCCGTCCGGCGCGTCGAGCCGCGCCGTCCAAGTGAAGCCCACCGAAGTGTCGGCGAAGTCGTCGTTGAAAACGGTGATGTTGCGGGTCACCGAGGCGTTCGGGGCGTAGGTGGGCACGGCCTGCGGCAGCGGGAAGCTGCCGTTCGAGTCCGAGGCGCCGGAGGCGGACCAGTACGGGAGGTCGACCGCTGCCACCGGGTTGAACGCCGCCTGCACGCGCTGGATCTGCGGGTTGCTCCAGGGGTTCGAGAGGTTGTCCGCGCCGTAGATAGGGTGACCGCCCTCCTCCGGGGTGAAGTCCGTGGAACGCACTCCGGGCACAACGCTGGCCCAGGCGGACAGCAGCGTGTACGGACGCAGGTCGGTGGCGTTCTTGCCGCGCTTGGCCAGGGT
>NZ_JAFCNB010000015.1 GCF_017896165.1 Microbispora oryzae | reverse complement strand
TGCGCAGCCGGCGTTGTTCGCGGTGGAGGTGGCGCTGCACGCCCTGGTGGCGTCGTGGGGTGTGGCGGCGGATGTGCTGGTGGGGCATTCGGTCGGGGAGATCGCCGCAGCACACGTTGCAGGAGTGTTGTCGCTGTCCGACGCGGCGACGCTGGTGACCGCGCGGGGCCGGTTGATGCAGGCGCTGCCTGCGGGTGGGGCGATGCTCGCGGTCGGGGCGTCCGAAGCAGACGTGATGGGGGCGTTCCCGGATGTCGATGTCGCGGCGGTGAACGGCCCGGACGCGGTGGTGGTGTCCGGGGCGGCGGCCGATATCGACCGGGTCGCCGGCCTCGCGGCTGAACGCGGGTGGAAGACAAACAAGCTTCGGACGAGTCATGCGTTCCATTCGCGGTTGATGGAGCCGATGCTGGCGGAGTTCGCCCATGTCGTGGGTGGGTTGAGTTTCGGGGAGCCGTCGGTTGCGGTGATCTCGACGGTGACCGGTCGGCCGGTGGAGCCGGGGCAGTGGTCGGACCCCCAGTACTGGGTGGAGCAGGTTCGCAAGCCGGTCCGGTTCGCTGAGGCGATTGGCGCCTTGGATGGGGTGGGCAGGTTGGTGGAGTTGGGCCCGGACGGGGTGCTGACCGCGTTGGCCCAGCGGGTGGCTTCGCAGCCGGAGACCGTGGCGGTGCCGATGTTGCGCCGGGACCGTGACGAGGTCACCACCGCGCTCACCGCCCTGGCGACGCTGCACGTCAACGGCGTCCCGGTCGACTGGAGCGCACTGCACGAGGGCGTCCGGCCGGCGGCCCTGCCCACCTACGCCTTCCAGCGGGAACGGTACTGGCTGCGCAGCCGCGCCGAGGCGCCGATCGTGGCGGCGGACGCCGGTTTCTGGGACCCGATCGACCGTGGCGACGTCGTCGAACTGGCCACCCGGCTGGACGTTCCGGTCACGACACTCGAACCGCTCCTTCCCGCGCTGACCTCCTGGCGTGCCCGGGGCCGGGAACGGTCGCTGATCGACGGCTGGCGCTACCGCGTCACCTGGAAGCCCGTCACCGACCTGACCGAGGCGGTGCCCAATGGGACCTGGGCACTCGTCGGCGAGGACTCGCCCGGGCTCGCGGACGCGCTGACCCGGATGGGCGTAGAGACCGTGCCGGTCCAGCTCGGCGACCGTGCCGACCTCGCCGGACGGCTGCGCGACTTGGCGCCCGCCGGGGTCCTCGTGCTCCCGACGGTCGCCCTCGCCGGCGTGCTGACCGTCGTCCAGGCCCTGGCGGACGTCGAGAGCGGTGCGCGGCTGTGGTTGGTGACCGGAGGTGCGGTCGCCACGGGACGGGCGGACGGCGCGCCGGATGTCGCGGAGGCGGCGAAGTGGGGCATGGGCCGTGTTGCCGGCCTCGAACAGCCGGAGCGCTGGGGTGGCCTGATCGATCTGCCGGAGCGCCTCGACAACCGGGCGGTCGCGCGGCTCGGTGCGGTGCTGTCCGGGGTGCTCGGCGCCGAAGATCAGGTGGCGATTCGCAGCGGCGGCGTTCTGGTCCGGCGGCTGACGGCGGCGCCTGCGCCGGGCGGTGACACGTGGCGCCCGCGTGGCACCGTGCTGATCGCCGGCGGCACCGGGGGGCTGGGCGCCCAGGTCGCGCGATGGGCGGCCGCCAATGGCGCGGAACGGCTCGTGCTGGTCAGCCGGCGTGGCCCCGCCGCGCCCGGCGCGGACGCGTTGCTCGCCGAACTTCCCGGCGCCGAGGCACACGCGTGCGATCTGGCCGATCGGGCCGCCGTAGAGGCGTTGCTCGCGCGGATCGGTACGGTCGACGCGGTCGTGCACGCCGCAGGCGTGGCCGAGGACGCCGAACTCGCCGCCGCCGACGCCGCGCACCTGAACCGGGTGCTGGCCGGCAAGGCCGACGGAGCCATGCATCTGGACGCGCTGGTCGGTGACGTCGACGCGTTCGTGGTGTTCTCCTCGATCGCCGGGGTCTGGGGCAGCGCAGAGCAGGCCGCCTACGCGGCGGCGAACGCGGCGTTGGACGCCGTGGTCGCCGGTCGCCGTGCCCGCGGCCTGTCCGGCACCGCGGTCGCATGGGGCCCCTGGGCCGAGGTCGGCATGGCCGCCGAGGCGGAGGTGGCCGAGCGGCTGAGGCGCCGGGGCGTCATCCCGCTCGACCCGGCGCACGCGCTGACGGCGCTGGCCACCGCGGTCGGTGCGGGTGAGGAGGCGCTCACCGTCGCCGACGTACGCTGGACGGACTTCCTGCCCGCCTTCACCGCCACGCGCGCCCGGCCGTTCTTCGCGGACCTCCCGGCCGCCCAGGCTCTGGCCGCCGAGGCAGCGCAGGGCGGTCCCGCGGTGTCCGCGTTCGCGCAGCGGCTGGCCGGGCTGGCCGCCGCCGACCGGCACCGGCTTGTTGCCGAGGTGGTGCGAACGCACGTGGCCGCGGTGCTGGGGCACTCCTCCACGGCGGCGATCGAGCCGGATCGGGCGTTCAAGGAACTGGGGTTCGATTCGCTGACGGCGGTGGAGCTGCGGAACCGGTTGCAGGCCGCGACCGGGCTCGCTCTTCCGGCGACGCTCGCTTTCGATCACCCGAGTGCCGCGCGGTTGGCGGTATTTCTGCTGAGCCGCGTTACCGGTACGGATGCGGCTTCGGCGACTGTGCGCACCCCCGTCGTATCGATGGATGACGATCCGATCGTGATCGTGGGTATGGGTCTGCGGTTGCCCGGTGGTGTGGAGACGCCGGAGCAGTTCTGGGATCTGGTGGCTGCGGGGGCTGAGGGGATCGGGGCGTTCCCGGCGGATCGTGGCTGGGATCTTGAGGGGCTTTATCACCCGGATCCGGATCATGTGGGGACGTTTTATGCCCGTGAGGGTGGGTTCCTGTATGGGGCGGGTGATTTCGACGCGGGCCTGTTCGGGATCAGTCCGCGTGAGGCGTTGGCGATGGATCCGCAGCAGCGGTTGCTGCTGGAGACGTCGTGGGAGGCGTTCGAGCGGGCGGGGGTGGACCCGCGTGGTCTGGTCGGTCAGCCGGTCGGCGTGTTCGTGGGCGCGACGGCGATGGGGTATGGCACAGGCCCGGTCGAGTCCGCCGACGGCATCGACGGCATCGAGGGTCATCTGCTGACGGGGACGGCGTCGTCGGTGATGTCGGGTCGCCTGTCGTACACGTTCGGGCTGGAGGGTCCGGCGGTGACGGTGGATACGGCGTGTTCGTCGTCGTTGGTGGCGTTGCATTTGGCGGTGCAGGCGCTGCGGTCGGGTGAGTGCTCGATGGCGCTGGTCGGTGGTGTGACGGTGATGCCGACTCCCGACATCTTCGTGGAGTTTTCCCGGCAGCGGGGTCTTGCCGTTGATGGGCGGTGTAAGTCGTTTGGTGCGGGTGCGGATGGTACGGGGTGGTCTGAGGGCGCGGGGATGCTGCTGGTGGAGCGGCTGTCGGACGCGCGACGTGCGGGGCATGAGGTGTTGGCGGTGGTGCGGGGGACGGCGGTCAATCAGGACGGCGCGTCGAATGGGTTGACGGCGCCGAATGGTCCGTCGCAGCAGCGGGTGATCCGGGCGGCGCTGGCGTCGGCGGGGTTGTCGGCCTCGGATGTGGATGCGGTGGAGGCGCACGGTACGGGTACGACGTTGGGTGATCCGATCGAGGCGCAGGCTCTGCTGGCGACGTATGGTCAGGGTCGGGAGCGGCCGTTGTGGCTGGGGTCGGTGAAGTCGAATATCGGTCATACGCAGGCGGCGGCTGGTGTGGCGGGTATCGCGAAGATGGTGCTGGCGATGCGGCACGAGACGTTGCCTGCGACGTTGCATGCGGGTGAGCCGTCGCCGCATGTGGACTGGTCGGCTGGGAGTGTCGAGTTGCTGACGGAGGCCCGGCCGTGGCTGGTGGGGGATCGGCCGCGCCGGGCGGGTGTGTCGGCGTTCGGCGTGAGCGGCACGAACGCCCACGTCATTCTCGAAGAGGCCCCCGTCGAAGCGCCGGTGAGCCCGCCGGTGCCGGTCGCGGACCTGCCGGTGGTGCCGGTGCTGGTGTCGGGGCACACCGAGGCGGCGTTGCGGGCGCAGGCGGAGCGGCTGCGCGGGGTCGCGGCGGACGACTTGCGGGCGCTGGGCGGTGCATCAGCGCGGCGGGCCGCTCTGGCGCATCGGGCGGTGGTGCTCGCGGGTGACGCCGAGGGGTTGGCCTCTGGTCTGGATGCGATTGTGTCCGGTACGGGTGGTCTGGCCGGGGTGGTTCGGGCTGGCCGGGTTGGGTTCTTGTTCACGGGTCAGGGTGCGCAGCGGGTTGGGATGGGCCGGGGGTTGTATGGGGCGTTCCCGGTGTTCGCGGATGCGTTTGATCAGGTGGCGTTGCATGTGGACGCGTATCTGGATCGGCCGTTGGTGGAGGTGCTGGCCGATGAGGGGTTGATTGATCAGACGGGGTATGCGCAGCCGGCGTTGTTCGCGGTGGAGGTGGCGCTGCACGCCCTGGTGGCGTCGTGGGGTGTGGCGGCGGATGTTCTGGTGGGGCATTCGGTCGGGGAGATCGCCGCAGCACACGTTGCAGGAGTGTTGTCGCTGTCCGACGCGGCGACGCTGGTGACCGCGCGGGGCCGGTTGATGCAGGCGCTGCCTGCGGGTGGGGCGATGCTCGCGGTCGGGGCGTCCGAAGCAGACGTGATGGGGGCGTTCCCGGATGTCGATGTCGCGGCGGTGAACGGCCCGGACGCCGTGGTGGTGTCGGGGTCGGTGGCGGATGTGGAGCGGGCCGCGGAGTTGGCCGCCGTGCGGGGGTGGAAGTCGTCGCGGTTGCGGACGAGTCATGCGTTCCATTCGCGGTTGATGGAGCCGATGCTGGCGGAGTTCGCCCATGTCGTGGATGGGTTGAACTTCTCCGAGCCGTCGGTTGCGGTGATCTCGACGGTGACGGGCCGGCCGGTGGAGCCGGGGCAGTGGTCGGACCCTCAGTACTGGGTGGAGCAGGTTCGCAAGCCGGTCCGGTTCGCTGAGGCGATGGCTGCCTTGGATGGTGTGGGCAGGTTGGTGGAGCTGGGCCCGGACGGGGTGCTGACGGCGTTGGCCCAGCGGGTGGCTCCGCAGCCGGACGCCGTGGCGGTGCCGATGTTGCGCCGGGACAGGGACGAGGTCACCACCGCACTCACCGCCCTGGCGACGCTGCACGTCAACGGTGTTCCGGTCGACTGGAGCGCACTGCACGAGGGCGTCCGGCCGGCGGCCCTGCCCACCTACGCCTTCCAGCGGGAGCGATACTGGCTGCGAGCAGCGGAGTACACCCGTACACCGGAACCGGTGGAGGCGGGCTTCTGGAACGCCGTCGAGCAGGGCGACCTTCCCGCACTCGAGGCCGAGCTCGGCATCGACGCGGAGACCGTGGCGGGGGTGGTGCCCGCGCTGGCGTCCTGGCGGGCGCGCGGCCGCGAACGGTCCCAGATCGACGGCTGGCGCTACCGGGTGACCTGGAAGCCGGTTGCCGATCCCGGCCCGGCTCGGCTGGAAGGCATCTGGGCACTGATCGGCGAGGACACCGCCGGGCTGGCCGAGGAGCTGACCGGCTACGGCGCGACCGTGCTGCGGCTGGAGACGGAGGCGCGGACCGAGCTGGCCGCCCGGCTGCGGGAGGTCGACTCCCCGATCAGCGGCGTGCTCGTACCCGCCGGACCACTCATCGGAACGCTCGCGGCCGTTCAGGCGCTAGGCGACGCCGGTGTCGCGGCACCGCTCTGGTTGCTCACCCGGGGTGCGGTCGCGACCGGCGTCGCCGACCCGGCGGTCCGTCCGCGGCACGCGGAGGCATGGGGCTTCGGCCGGGTGGCCGGGCTGGAGCACCCCGACCGCTGGGGCGGCCTCATCGACCTTCCCGAGCAGCTCGACCCTCGCGCGGTCGGCCGTCTTGTCGCCGTCCTCGCGGGCAAGCTCGGAGACGAGACCGAAGTCGCCGTCCGCGCCACCGGACTGCTCGTACGCCGCCTCGCCCCGGCGCGGCAGCGCCCGGGAACCGGTTGGGAACCGCGCGGCACGGTCCTGGTCACCGGTGGCACTGGTGGTCTCGGCCGGCAGGTTGCCCGCTGGGCCGCGGAACAGGGTGCCCGCCGGGTCGTGCTGGCCGGTCGGCGAGGCGCGTCGGCGGATGGCGTGGCCGAGCTGACCGCGGAGTTCGACAACGTCGAGGCCCGCACCTGTGACGTAACCGACCAGGACGCCCTCGCGGCCCTGGTGCGGGAGTTCGACGATGAGGCCGACCTGGCGATCGTGCACGCCGCCGGGGTGCTGGACGACGGGCTGATCGCCGGGCTTGACCCGGCCAGGTTCGACGCGGTGATGGAGAGCAAGGCCGACGCGGCCTGGCAGCTGCATGAGCTCACGGCACATCGACCGCTCTCGGCGTTCGTGCTGTTCTCCTCGACCGCCGGTGTCTTCGGCAACCCGGGCCAGGCCAACTACGCCGCCGCCAACGCGTCGCTCGACGCGCTGGCCGAGCACCGCGCGGTGCTGGGACTGCCCGCGACCTCGATCGCCTGGGGACCCTGGGCGGAGGCCGGCATGATGGCCGGGCACGCCGGGTCGGCGCAGTTCCGTCGTAGCGGTCTGTCGCTGCTGCCTCCGGCGTCCGCGCTGGCCGCGCTGGCCGCCGCGGTGGGCGGCGGCGAGGCGGCGGTGGTGGTCGCCGACGTGCGCTGGGAGCGGTTCGCCGCCGAGCTGGGCGCGGTCCGCCCCGCGCCGGTCCTGTCCGACCTGCCCGGACTGCGTTCGCAGGCTCGTGAGGTGACGGTGATCGGTCGCCTCCCGCTGGCTCTCCGGCTGGCGGACCTGCCGGCCGCGGAGGCACGCCGGACGCTGCTGGGCGAGGTCCGCGACCAGGCGGCGGCGGTGCTGGGACACGGGTCGGCCGATGCGATAGCGCCCGAGCGTTCGTTCCAGGAGCTGGGATTCGACTCGCTGACGGCGATGGAGCTGCGGAACCGGCTGGCCGCCGCGACCGGGCTCACGCTGCCGGCGGCCCTGATCTTCGACTACCCGGACGTCGAACGGCTGACCGGGTTCCTGCTCGGTCAGCTCGTCGGCACGCTCCCCACGACGTCACGGGTTGCCCCGGTCGCGACGGTCACCGACGATCCGATCGTCATCGTCGGAATGGCCTGCCGATTCCCCGGCGGCGTGGACACCCCCGAAGCGTTCTGGGACCTCCTCGCCTCCGGCACGGACGCGGTCGGCGCGTTCCCCACCGACCGCGGTTGGGACCTGGATCACCTCTATCACCCGGATCCGGACCATCCCGGTACGACGTACACGCGTGAGGGTGGCTTCGTATCCGGCGCGTCCGAGTTCGACGCGGGGTTGTTCGGGATCAGCCCGCGTGAGGCGCTGGCGATGGATCCGCAGCAGCGGTTGCTGCTGGAGACGTCGTGGGAGGCGTTCGAGCGGGCGGGGGTCGACCCGCTGTCGCTACGCGGCGAGCAGGTCGGCGTGTTCGCCGGCACGAACGGTCAGGACTACGTCGCGCTGCTCGACGACGGTCTCGACGACGTCGCCGGATCCGCGGGTCACATCGGCACGGGCAACGCGGCCAGTGTGCTGTCCGGCCGTATCTCCTACACGTTCGGTCTGGAGGGGCCGGCGGTGACGGTGGACACCGCGTGTTCGTCGTCGCTGGTCGCGCTGCACCTGGCCGCGCAGGCGCTGCGATCGGGTGAGTGCTCGATGGCTCTCGTCGGCGGCGTCACGGTGATGGCCACCCCGACCGCCTTCGTCGACTTCAGCCGCCAGCGCGGCCTCGCCGCCGACGGGCGGTGCAAGTCGTTCGCCGCCGACGCGGACGGCACCGGCTGGTCGGAGGGCGCCGGAGTGTTCGTCGTCGAGCGGCTCTCGTCGGCGCGTGCGGCAGGACGGCACGTGCTGGCCGTGGTGCGGGGCACCGCGGTGAACCAGGACGGCGCGTCGAACGGGCTGACCGCGCCGAACGGGCCGTCGCAGCAGCGGGTCATCCGCGCGGCGTTGGCCTCGGCCGACCTGGCCCCGGCCGAGGTGGACGCGGTGGAGGCGCACGGCACCGGGACGAGGCTCGGGGATCCCATCGAGGCGGAAGCGCTGCTGGCGACGTATGGCCAGGATCGGGAGCGGCCGTTGTGGCTGGGGTCGGTGAAGTCGAACATCGGTCACACCCAGGCGGCGGCCGGTGCGGCCGGCATCGCCAAGATGGTGCTGGCCATGCGGCATGAACTGCTGCCGCCCACGCTGCACGCCGAGGAGGCGTCGCCGCACGTGAACTGGGCGTCCGGCGCGGTGTCGCTGCTGACCGAGGCGCGTCCGTGGCCGGCTGGTGAACGGCCGCGCCGCGCGGCGGTGTCCGCCTTCGGGATCAGCGGCACGAACGCGCACGTGATCCTGGAGGAGCCTCCGGCCGCGGAGCCTGTCGCCGCCCCGGCGTCGGTCGCACATCTGCCGGTGGTGCCGGTGCTTGTGTCGGGGCACACCGAGGCGGCGTTGCGGGCGCAGGCGGAGCGGCTGCGCGGGGTCGCGGCGGACGACTTGCGGGCACTGGGCGGTGCATCAGCGCGGCGGGCCGCTCTGGCGCATCGGGCGGTGGTGCTCGCGGGCGACGCCGACGGGTTGGCCTCTGGTCTGGATGCGATTGTGTCCGGTACGGGTGGTCTGGCCGGGGTGGCTCGGGCTGGCCGGGTTGGGTTCTTGTTCACGGGTCAGGGTGCGCAGCGGGTTGGGATGGGCCGGGGGTTGTATGGGGCGTTCCCGGTGTTCGCGGACGCGTTCGACGCGGTCTGTGCGCATCTCGATCCGCATCTGGAGCGGCCGTTGGCGGAGGTGCTGGCCGATGAGGGGTTGATTGATCAGACGGGGTATGCGCAGCCGGCGTTGTTCGCGGTGGAGGTGGCGCTGCACGCCCTGGTGCGGTCGTGGGGTGTGGTGGCGGATGTTCTGGTGGGGCATTCGGTCGGGGAGATCGCGGCGGCGCATGTGGCGGGGGTGTTGTCGCTGGCCGATGCGGCGATGCTGGTGACCGCGCGGGGCCGGTTGATGCAGGCGCTGCCTGCGGGTGGGGCGATGCTCGCGGTCGGGGCGTCGGAGGCGGTGGTGTTGGGGGCGTTCCCGGATGTCGATGTCGCGGCGGTGAACGGCCTGGACGCGGTGGTGGTGTCGGGGTCGGTGGCGGATGTGGAGCGGGTCGCCGGCCTCGCGGCTGAACGCGGGTGGAAGACAAACAAGCTTCGGACGAGTCATGCGTTCCATTCGCGGTTGATGGAGCCGATGCTGGCGGAGTTCGGGCGGGTGGTTCACGGGTTGGCGTTCGGGGAGCCGTCGGTTGCGGTGATCTCGACGGTGACGGGTCGGCCGGTGGAGCCGGGGCAGTGGTCGGACCCTCAGTACTGGGTGGAGCAGGTTCGCAAGCCGGTCCGGTTCGCTGAGGCGATTGGCGCCTTGGATGGGGTGGGCAGGTTGGTGGAGCTGGGCCCGGACGGGGTGTTGACCGCGTTGGCCCAGCGGGTGGCTCCGCAGCCGGACGCCGTGGCGGTGCCGATGTTGCGCCGGGACAGGGACGAGGTCACCACCGCGCTCACCGCGCTTGCGACGCTGCACGTCAACGGCGTCCCGGTCGACTGGAGCGCACTGCATGAGGGCGTCCGGCCGGCGGCCCTGCCCACCTACGCCTTCCAGCGGGAGCGGTACTGGCCTGCGAAGGGGACCGGGGTCCGTGCGGACCGAGACGACGACGGATTCTGGACGGCGGTCGAGGAAGGCGACGCCGAGATCCTCGCCGAGCGTCTCGGCGTGGAGACGGCCGCGCTCGACGGTCTGCTTCCGGCGCTGGCGTCCTGGCGCGCCCGGGGTCGGGAGCGTTCGCTGCTGGACGGGTGGCGCTACCGCGTCACCTGGAAGCCCGCCGCCGTCGCGGGTCAGGGACGGTTGAGCGGGACCTGGGTGCTGGTGGGCGAGGACCGTTTCGGCCTCACCGAGGTGCTCGCCGAGCTCGGCGCGGACGTCACGGCGGTGCCGGCGGGCTCGCGCACCGAGCTGGCGGCACATCTGGCCGGGCTGCACGCGGCCGGCGTGGTCTCGGTGCTCGGCACGGTCGCTGAGACGCTGCCGCTTGTCCAAGCAGTGGCCGGCGTCGCCGGTGATACGAGGCTGTGGCTGGTGACCCAGGGTGCGGCGGCCACGGGTCGCGCGGACGGCAACGTGGACGTCGATCAGGCGGCGCTGTGGGGCATGGGCCGCGCGGTGGCGCTGGAACACCCCGAGTTGTGGGGTGGTCTGCTGGATCTCCAGACCGTGATCGACGCTCGGGCCGCGAGCCGCCTCGGCGCGATCCTGGGTGGTGCCCTGGGTGCCGAGGACCAGATCGCGCTCCGGGGCGGCGGGGTGCTCGTGCGACGCCTGACGCACGCGCCTGCCGGTGCCGTAAGGACCTGGCGGCCGACCGGCACGGTGCTGATCACCGGCGGTACGGGTGGTCTGGGCGCTCAGGTGGCGCGGTGGGCGGCGGCGAATGGCGCCGAGCGGTTGGTGCTGGTGTCGCGGCGTGGCGCTGACGCGCCGGGGGCGGCGGGGTTGCTGGCCGGGCTGCCGAACGCGCAGGCGTATGCGTGTGATCTTGCGGATCGGTCGGCGGTGGAGGAGTTGCTGGCCGTGGTCGGCCGGGTCGACGCGGTGGTGCACGCGGCCGGTGTCGGTGAGGATGTCGCTCTGGTCGACGCGGATGAGGCGCATCTGGATCGGGTGATCAGGGGCAAGGTCGACGGGGCGTTGCATCTGGACGCGCTGGTCGGTGACGTCGACGCGTTCGTGGTCTTCTCCTCGATCTCGGCGACCTGGGGCAGCGGCCGGCAGGGGGCGTACGGGGCGGCGAACGCCGCGCTGGACGCCCTGATCCTGCGCCGTCGAGCGACCGGACGTGCGGGCACCTCAATCGCCTGGGGCCCCTGGGCCGAGGTCGGCATGGCGGCCGATGCCCAGGCCGCGAGCGCGCTGCGCAGGCAGGGCCTGCCTGGGCTGGATCCGCAGCGCGCCCTGGCCGCGATGGCCCAGGCCGTAGGCGCCGGTGACGACCTGGTCACGGTCGCCGACGTGCGCTGGGCGGAATTCCTGCCGATCTTCACTTCCGCTCGGCCACGTCCGCTCCTGGCCGACCTGCCGGAGGCGGCCACATCGACCGCCACACCCGAATCCGCCTCGGGGATGGCCGGACGGCTGGCGCAATTGGCTCCGGCCGAGCGGCACCGCACGGTCTTGGACCTGGTACGGGCCCAGGTCGCGGGGGCATTGGGACACGCCTCGGCCGGGGCGGTGGAGCCGGATCGGGCGTTCAAGGAGCTGGGCTTCGATTCGCTGACGGCGGTGGAGCTGCGGAACCGGTTGCAGGCCGCGACCGGGCTCGCTCTTCCGGCGACGCTCGCTTTCGATCACCCGAGTGCCGCGCGGTTGGCGGTATTTCTGCTGAGCCGCGTTACCGGTACGGATGCGGCTTCGGTGGTTGTGCGGGCTCCGGTCGTATCGATGGATGACGATCCGATCGTGATCGTGGGTATGGGTCTGCGGTTGCCCGGTGGTGTGGAGACGCCGGAGCAGTTCTGGGATCTGGTGGCTGCGGGGGGTGAAGGGATCGGGGCGTTCCCGGCGGATCGTGGCTGGGATCTTGAGGGGCTGTATCACCCGGATCCGGATCATGTGGGGACGTTTTATGCCCGTGAGGGTGGGTTCCTGTATGGGGCGGGTGATTTCGATGCGGGGTTGTTTGGGATCAGTCCGCGTGAGGCGTTGGCGATGGATCCGCAGCAGCGGTTGTTGCTGGAGACGTCGTGGGAGGCGTTCGAGCGGGCCGGGGTGGACCCGCGTGGTCTGGTCGGTCAGCCGGTCGGCGTGTTCGTGGGCGCCGCCTTCATGGGATACGGCACCGGGCCGGTCGAGACCGGACAGGGGCTCGAAGGACACCTCCTGACGGGTACGGCGTCGTCGGTGATCTCGGGGCGGATCTCCTACACCTTCGGGCTGGAGGGTCCGGCGGTGACGGTGGATACGGCGTGTTCGTCGTCGTTGGTGGCGTTGCATTTGGCGGTGCAGGCGCTGCGGTCGGGTGAGTGCTCGATGGCGCTGGTCGGTGGTGTGACCGTCATGCCGACTCCCGACATCTTCGTGGAGTTCTCCCGGCAGCGGGGTCTTGCCGCTGATGGGCGGTGTAAGTCGTTTGGTGCGGGTGCGGATGGTACGGGGTGGTCTGAGGGCGCGGGGATGCTGCTGGTGGAGCGCCTGTCGGAGGCCAGGCGCCTAGGCCATGAGGTGTTGGCGGTGGTGCGGGGGACGGCGGTCAATCAGGACGGTGCGTCGAATGGGTTGACGGCGCCGAATGGTCCGTCGCAGCAGCGGGTGATCCGGGCGGCGCTGGCGTCGGCGGGCCTGTCTTCGCAGGATGTGGATGCGGTGGAGGCGCACGGTACGGGTACGACGTTGGGTGATCCGATCGAGGCGCAGGCTCTGCTGGCGACGTATGGTCAGGGCCGGGAGCGGCCGTTGTGGCTGGGGTCGGTGAAGTCGAACATCGGTCATACGCAGGCGGCGGCTGGTGTGGCGGGTATCGCGAAGATGGTGCTGGCGATGCGGCACGAGACGTTGCCCGCGACGTTGCATGCGGGTGAGCCGTCGCCGCATGTCGACTGGGCCTCCGGCGCGGTGTCGCTGCTGACGGACGCCCGGCCCTGGGAGGCCGAGGGCCGTCCGCGCCGGGCGGGTGTGTCGGCGTTCGGCGTGAGCGGCACGAACGCCCACGTCATTCTCGAAGAGGCCCCCGTCGAAGCGCCGGTGAGCCCGCCGGTGCCGGTCGCGGACCTGCCGGTGGTGCCGGTGCTGGTGTCGGGGCACACCGAGGCGGCGTTGCGGGCGCAGGCGGAGCGGTTGCGCGGGGTCGCGGGCGGGGATCTGCGGGCGCTGGCTGTGGCCTCCGCCCGGCGGGCCGCTCTGGCGCATCGGGCGGCGGTGCTCGCGGGTGATGCCGAGGAGTTGGCGTCCGGTCTTGGTGCGGTCGCGGCGGGTGCCGGTGCCGTGCGGGGGACGGCCGGTCCGGGGCGGGTTGGTTTCCTGTTCACGGGTCAGGGTGCGCAGCGGGTTGGGATGGGCCGGGGGTTGTATGGGGCGTTCCCGGTGTTCGCGGATGCCTTTGATCAGGTGGCGTTGCATGTGGACGCGTATCTGGATCGGCCGTTGGTGGAGGTGCTGGCCGATGAGGGGTTGATCGATCAGACGGGGTATGCGCAGCCGGCGTTGTTCGCGGTGGAGGTGGCCCTGCACGCCCTGGTGGCGTCGTGGGGTGTGGCGGCGGATGTGCTGGTGGGGCATTCGGTCGGGGAGATCGCCGCAGCACACGTTGCAGGAGTGCTGTCGCTGGCGGACGCTGCGACGCTGGTCACGGCGCGGGGCCGGTTGATGCAGGCGCTGCCTGCGGGTGGGGCGATGCTCGCCGTGGGCGCGTCGGAGGCGGAGGTGTTGGGGGCGTTCCCGGATGTCGATGTCGCGGCGGTGAACGGCCTGGACGCGGTGGTGGTGTCGGGGACCGCGGCCGATATCGACCGGGTCGCCGGCCTCGCGGCTGAACGCGGGTGGAAGACAAACAAGCTTCGGACGAGTCATGCGTTCCATTCGCGGTTGATGGAGCCGATGCTGGCGGAGTTCGCCCATGTCGTTGGTGGGTTGAGTTTCGGGGAGCCGTCGGTTGCGGTGATCTCGACGGTGACGGGCCGGCCGGTGGAGCCGGGGCAGTGGTCGGACCCTCAGTACTGGGTGGGGCAGGTTCGCAAGCCGGTCCGGTTCGCTGAGGCGATGGCGGCCTTGGATGGTGTGGGCAGGTTGGTGGAGCTGGGCCCGGACGGGGTGTTGACCGCGTTGGCCCAGCGGGTGGCTTCGCAGCCGGAGACCGTGGCGGTGCCGATGTTGCGCCGGGACCGTGACGAGGTCACCACCGCGCTCACCGCGCTTGCGACGCTGCATGTCAACGGTGTTCCGGTCGACTGGAGCGCACTGCACGAGGGCGTCCGGCCGGCGGCCCTGCCCACCTACGCCTTCCAGCGCGAGCGATACTGGCTGGAGAGCCGGCCGGAGAAGGCCGGTGCCGCTGATCCCGTCGAGGCGGGGTTCTGGGACACGATCGACCGTGGCGACCTCACCACCCTCGCCGAGGAGCTCGGTGTCGATCCCGCTGCTTCACTGGAGAGTGTCCTGCCGGCGTTGACGTCCTGGCGGGCGCGGGGCCGTGAACGTTCCCGGCTGGACGGCTGGCGCTACCGCATCGACTGGCAGCCCGTGCCCGATCCCGGCCCGGCTCGGCTGGAGGGCACCTGGGCACTGATCGGCGAGGACACCGCCGGGCTGGGCGAGGCCCTGACCAGACACGGCGCCACGGTCGTCACAATCGCGACAGACGAGCGGGCCGCACTGGCGCGGCGGCTGCGGGCGCTGGACAGCCCGGTCGCCGGCGTGGTGAGCCTGGCCGCGCTCCAGGACGCGCCGCTGCTGGACTCACTGGCCGTCCTCCAGGCACACATGGACGCCGGGCTGACCGCACCCGTGTGGCTGGTCACCCGGGGCGCGGTGTCGGTCGGCCGGGCCGATGCGCCCGCCAGCCCGATCCAAGCCCAGAGCTGGGGGCTTGGCCGTGCGGCGGCGCTGGAACACCCCGATCGGTGGGGTGGTCTGCTGGATGTGCCTGCGGTCATGGATGCTCGGGCGGCGGGCCGCGTTGCCGCGGTGCTGGCTGGGGTGCTCGGTGCGGAGGATCAGGTCGCGGTCCGGGCCAGTGGGGTGTCGGTGCGGCGGCTGGTGCATGCGCCGGTTTCGCGGGGTGCGTCGTGGCGGCCGTCGGGCACGGTGCTGATCGCGGGTGGTACGGGTGGTCTGGGCGCTCAGGTGGCGCGGTGGGCGGCGGCCAATGGTGCCGAGCGGTTGGTGCTGGTGTCGCGGCGTGGCGCTGACGCGCCGGGTGCGGCGGGGTTGCTGGCCGGGCTGCCGAACGCGGAGGCGTATGCGTGTGATCTTGCCGATCGGTCGGCGGTGGAGGAACTGTTGGCCACGGTCGGCCGGGTCGACGCCGTGGTGCACGCCGCAGGTGTCAGCGAGCACGTGGCGTTGGTGGACGCCGATGAGGAACATGTCCGCCGGGTGGTCGATGGCAAGGTCGACGGGGCGTCGCATCTGGACGCGCTGGTCGGTGACGTGGAGGCGTTCGTGGTGTTCTCCTCGATCTCGGGGATCTGGGGCAGTGCGGAGCAGGCGGCGTACGGGGCGGCCAACGCCGCGTTGGACGCGCTGGTCGCGCGGCGGCGGGCCGGCGGTCTGCCGGGCACCGCGATCGCGTGGGGACCGTGGGCCCAGGTCGGTATGGCCGCCGACGAGCAGAGCGCCGGCCAGTTGCGGCGGCGCGGTTTGACCCCGATCGATCCCGGGCCCGCACTGACCGCGCTGGCCGGCGCGGTCGGCGCCGGCGAGGAGTCGGTTACGGTCGCCGATGTGCGGTGGGCGGAGTTCTTGCCGCTGTTCACCGCGAGCCGGGCTCGGCCGTTGTTCGATCGGTTGCCGGAGGCGGCCGAGGTGGCCGTCGCGCCGGAGCCCGACTCCGGCCTGGCCGCGCGGCTGGCCGGTCTGTCTTCGGCCGAGCGGCACCGCCTGGTGCTGGAACTGGTACGGGCGGAGGTGGCCGCCGTTCTGGGACATGCTTCGACGTCGGCGATCGAGCCGGATCGGGCGTTCAAGGAGCTGGGGTTCGATTCGCTGACGGCGGTGGAGCTGCGGAACCGCTTGCGGGCGGCGACCGGGCTCGCTCTTCCCGCGACCCTTGTGTTCGATTATCCGAGCGCGGCCAGGCTGGCTGACTTCCTGGTGAGCCGCGTTGGCGGTACGGACGAGGCTCCGGTGGCTGTCCGCACCCCTGTCGTCTCGATGGATGACGACCCCATCGTGATCGTCGGTATGGGCCTCCGCCTCCCCGGGGGCGTCGACACTCCCCAGGCGCTCTGGGATCTGGTGGCTGCGGGGGGTGAAGGGATCGGGGCGTTCCCGGCGGATCGTGGCTGGGATCTTGAGGGGCTTTATCACCCGGATCCGGATCATGTGGGGACGTTTTATGCCCGTGAGGGTGGGTTCCTGTATGGGGCGGGTGATTTCGACGCGGGGTTGTTTGGGATCAGTCCGCGTGAGGCGTTGGCGATGGATCCGCAGCAGCGGTTGCTGCTGGAGACGTCGTGGGAGGCGTTCGAGCGGGCGGGGGTCAACCCGCTGGGGTTGCGGGGTGAGCCGGTCGGCGTGTTCGTGGGCGCCGCCTTCATGGGATACGGCACCGGGCCGGTCGAGACCGGACAAGGGCTCGAAGGACACCTCCTGACGGGGACGGCGTCGTCGGTGATGTCGGGGCGGATCTCCTACACGTTCGGGCTGGAGGGTCCGGCGGTGACGGTGGATACGGCGTGTTCGTCGTCGTTGGTGGCGTTGCATTTGGCGGTGCAGGCGCTGCGGTCGGGTGAGTGCTCGATGGCGCTGGTCGGTGGTGTGACCGTCATGCCGACTCCCGACATCTTCGTGGAGTTTTCCCGGCAGCGGGGTCTTGCCGTTGATGGGCGGTGTAAGTCGTTTGGTGCGGGTGCGGATGGGACGGGGTGGTCTGAGGGCGCGGGGATGCTGCTGGTGGAGCGCCTGTCGGAGGCCAGGCGCCTAGGCCATGAGGTGTTGGCGGTGGTGCGGGGGACGGCGGTCAATCAGGACGGTGCGTCGAATGGGTTGACGGCGCCGAATGGTCCGTCGCAGCAGCGGGTGATCCGGGCGGCGCTGGCGTCGGCGGGCCTGTCTTCGCAGGATGTGGATGCGGTGGAGGCGCACGGTACGGGTACGACGTTGGGTGATCCGATCGAGGCGCAGGCTCTGCTGGCGACGTATGGTCAGGGCCGGGAGCGGCCGTTGTGGCTGGGGTCGGTGAAGTCGAACATCGGTCATACGCAGGCGGCGGCTGGTGTGGCGGGTATCGCGAAGATGGTGCTGGCCATGCGGCACCAGACGTTGCCCGCGACGCTGCACGCGGATGAGCCGTCGCCGCATGTGGACTGGTCGGCCGGGAGTGTCGAGTTGCTGACGGAGGCCCGGCCCTGGCTCGTGGGGGATCGGCCGCGCCGGGCGGGTGTGTCGGCGTTCGGCGTCAGCGGCACCAACGCCCACGTGATCCTGGAGGAGGCACCCACCACCGCAGCGTCGGTTGCCGGGCAGGCGCCGACACCGGCCGAAGAGCCGGTGAGCCCGCCGGTGCCGATCGCGGACCTGCCGCTGGTGCCGGTGCTCGTGTCCGGGCACACCGAGGCGGCGTTGCGGGCCCAGGCCGAGCGGCTGCGAAGCGCGGTCACGGCGATGTCCACCGACGCCTCAACACAGCCAGGGTCCGGCACGGCGGCGCAGTTGCCCGCTCTGGCGGTGGCTTCGGCTCGGCGCTCGATGCTGACCTATCGGTCGGTCATCCTGGCGGGCGACGCCGACGAACTGGTCACCGGCCTGGATGCGATTGTGTCCGGTACGGGTGGTCTGGCCGGGGTGGCTCGGGCTGGCAGGGTTGGGTTCTTGTTCACCGGTCAGGGTGCGCAGCGGGTTGGCATGGGCCGAGGGCTGTATAGGGCGTTCCCGGTGTTCGCGGACGCGTTCGACGCGGTCTGTGCGCATCTCGATCCGCATCTGGAGCGGCCGTTGGCGGAGGTGCTGGCCGATGAGGGGTTGATTGATCAGACGGGGTATGCGCAGCCGGCGTTGTTCGCGGTGGAGGTGGCCCTGCACGCCCTGGTGCGGTCGTGGGGTGTGGCGGCGGATGTGCTGGTGGGGCACTCGGTCGGGGAGATCGCGGCGGCGCATGTGGCGGGGGTGTTGTCGCTGTCCGACGCGGCGATGCTGGTGACCGCGCGGGGCCGGTTGATGCAGGCGCTGCCTGCGGGTGGGGCGATGCTCGCCGTGGGCGCGTCGGAGGCGGAGGTGTTGGGGGCGTTCCCGGATGTCGATGTCGCGGCGGTGAACGGCCCGGACGCGGTGGTGGTGTCGGGGACCGCGGCCGATATCGACCGGGTCGCCGGCCTCGCGGCCGAACGCGGGTGGAAGACAAACAAGCTTCGGACGAGTCATGCGTTCCATTCCCGGTTGATGGAGCCGATGCTGGCCGACTTCGCCCATGTCGTGGGTGGGTTGAGCTTCTCCGAGCCGTCGGTTGCGGTGATCTCGACGGTGACGGGCCGGCCGGTGGAGCCGGGACAGTGGTCGGACCCTCAGTACTGGGTGGAGCAGGTTCGCAAGCCGGTCCGGTTCGCTGAGGCGCTCACTGCCTTGGATGGGGTGGGCAGGTTGGTGGAGTTGGGCCCGGACGGGGTGTTGACGGCGTTGGCCCAGCGGGTGGCTTCGCAGCCGGACGCCGTGGCGGTGCCGCTGCTGCGTCGGGACCGCGACGAGGTCACCACCGCGCTCACCGCGCTTGCGACCCTGCATGTCAACGGCGTCCCGGTCGACTGGACGACGCTGCTCGCAGGAACCGGTGCCCAGCCGGTCGACCTGCCGACGTACGCATTCCAGCGCGAGCGTTACTGGCTGGAATCGCGGCCTGCGGTGGCCGACCCGGTCGAGGCGGGCTTCTGGGATCGGATCGAGCAGGGTGACCTGCCTGGTCTGGCCTCGCAACTCGGCCTCGCCGAGACCACCCTTCAAGACGTCCTTCCGGCGCTGGCCGGCTGGCGGGCGCAGGGCCGGGAGCGCTCGGCGCTGGACGGCTGGCGTTATCAGGTCAGCTGGGAGCCCGTCCCGGAAATCGCGGCCGGGCGGCTGTCGGGCACGTGGGTGCTGGTGGGAGATGTCTCGCTGGCCGCGGTGCTGGAGCAGTACGGCGCCACGGTCGTCCGCACAGCGGCGGGGTCGCGGGCCGAGCTGGCCACTGCTCTGCGTGGGCTGGACGCTGCCGGGGTCGTCGCGGCTCCCGACTCTCTGGAACAGGCGCTGGCGTTGGTCCAGGCGATGAGCGACGCCGCGATCGACGCCCGGCTGTGGTTGGTGACCCGGGGCGCGGTGGCCACCGGCCGGGCTGATGGCGCGGTGGAGGTGGACCAGGCACAGCTCTGGGGCCTGGGACGGGTCATCGGGCTGGAACACCCGGACATCTGGGGTGGTCTGCTGGATGTGCCTGCGGTCATGGATGCTCGGGCGGCGGGCCGCGTTGCCGCGGTGCTGGCTGGGGTGCTCGGTGCGGAGGATCAGGTCGCGGTCCGGGCCAGTGGGGTGTCGGTGCGGCGGCTGGTGCATGCGCCGGTTTCGCGGGGTGCGTCGTGGCGGCCGTCGGGCACGGTGCTGATCGCGGGTGGTACGGGTGGTCTGGGCGCTCAGGTGGCGCGGTGGGCGGCGGCCAATGGTGCCGAGCGGTTGGTGCTGGTGTCGCGGCGCGGCTTGGAGGCTCCTGGTGCGGCGGAGTTGCTGGCCGGGCTGCCGAACGCGGAGGCGTATGCGTGTGATCTTGCCGATCGGTCGGCGGTGGAGGAACTGTTGGCCACGGTCGGCCGGGTCGACGCCGTGGTGCACGCGGCGGGCGTCAGCGAGGACGTTCCGCTCGGCGAGGCGGACCAGGCCCATCTGGATCGCGTGATTCGCGGCAAGGTCGACGGGGCGTCGCATCTGGACGCGCTGGTCGGCGACGTCGAGGCGTTCGTGGTGTTCTCCTCGATCTCGGGGATCTGGGGCAGTGCGGAGCAGGCGGCGTACGGGGCGGCCAACGCCGCGTTGGACGCGCTGGTCGCGCGGCGGCGGGCCGGCGGTCTGCCGGGCACCGCGATCGCGTGGGGACCGTGGGCCCAGGTCGGTATGGCCGCCGACGACCAGGTCGCGGGGCAACTGCGTCGCCGTGGCCTGAACCCGATGACACCGGCCCGGGCGCTGACCGCGCTCGCGTTGGCCGTCGGCTCCGGGGATGACCTGGTCACGGTCGCCGATGTGCGGTGGGCGGAGTTCTTGCCGCTGTTCACCGCGAGCCGGGCTCGGCCGTTGTTCGATCGGTTGCCCGAGGCGGCCGAGGTGGCCGTCGCGCCGGAGCCTGACTCCGGCCTGGCCGCGCGGCTGGCCGGTCTGTCTTCGGCCGAGCGGCACCGTCTGGCGCTTGAGTTGGTACGGGCCGAGGTGGCCGCCGTTCTGGGACACGCGTCCACGGCGGCGATCGAGCCGGACCGGGCGTTCAAGGAACTGGGCTTCGATTCGCTGACGGCGGTGGAGCTGCGGAACCGCTTGCGGGTAGCGACCGGCTTGGCGTTGCCGGCCACGCTGGTGTTCGACTATCCCAGCGCCGAGCGACTTGCCGTATTCGTCCTTGAGCAGGTGATCGGCGTGGCCACCCCAGTGGTGGGAGCGGAGGTCACGGCATCGGCCACCGACGATCCGATCGTGATCGTCGGGATGAGCGTGCGGCTGCCCGGCGGCGTCCAGACGCCGGAGGAGTACTGGGATCTGGTCGCCTCCGGCAGAGACGGAATCGGGGCATTTCCGACCGACCGTGGCTGGGACATCGAGGCCCTCTATCACCCGGATCCCGACCACACGGGTACGTCGTACACCCGCCATGGCGGGTTCCTGTACGGCGCCGCCGAGTTCGACGCGGGGTTGTTCGGGATCAGTCCGCGTGAGGCGTTGGCGATGGATCCGCAGCAGCGGTTGTTGCTGGAGACGTCGTGGGAGGCGTTCGAGCGGGCGGGGGTCAACCCGCTGGGGTTGCGGGGTGAGCCGGTCGGCGTGTTCGTGGGCGCCTCGTACATGGGCTACGGGAACGGCCCGGGAGAGTCGGTCGACGGTCTTGAGGGTCATCTGCTGACCGGGACGGCGTCGTCGGTGATGTCGGGGCGGATCTCCTACAGCTTCGGGCTGGAGGGTCCGGCGGTGACGGTGGATACGGCGTGTTCGTCGTCGTTGGTGGCGTTGCATCTGGCGGTGCAGGCGCTGCGGTCGGGTGAGTGCTCGATGGCGCTGGTCGGTGGTGTGACGGTGATGCCGACTCCCGACATCTTCGTGGAGTTTTCCCGGCAGCGGGGTCTTGCCGTTGATGGGCGGTGTAAGTCGTTTGGTGCGGGTGCGGATGGGACGGGGTGGTCTGAGGGCGCGGGGATGCTGCTGGTGGAGCGCCTGTCGGAGGCCAGGCGCCTGGGGCATGAGGTGTTGGCGGTGGTGCGGGGGACGGCGGTCAATCAGGACGGTGCGTCGAATGGGTTGACGGCGCCGAATGGTCCGTCGCAGCAGCGGGTGATCCGGGCGGCGCTGGCGTCGGCGGGCCTGTCTTCGCAGGATGTGGATGCGGTGGAGGCGCACGGTACGGGTACGACGTTGGGTGATCCGATCGAGGCGCAGGCTCTGCTGGCGACGTATGGTCAGGGCCGGGAGCGGCCGTTGTGGCTGGGGTCGGTGAAGTCGAACATCGGTCATACGCAGGCGGCGGCTGGTGTGGCGGGTATCGCGAAGATGGTGCTGGCGATGCGGCACGAGACGTTGCCCGCGACGTTGCATGCGGGTGAGCCGTCGCCGCATGTGGACTGGTCGGCTGGGAGTGTCGAGTTGCTGACGGAGGCCCGGCCGTGGCTGGTGGGGGATCGGCCGCGCCGGGCGGGTGTGTCGGCGTTCGGTGTGAGCGGCACGAACGCCCACGTGATCCTGGAGGAGGCACCGGCACCGGAGGACTCGGAGCCCGCCTTCAGGCTGCCGGTCGTGCCGGTGCTGGTGTCGGGGCACACCGAGACGGCGTTGCGGGCGCAGGCGGAACGACTGCGGGCCTCCGCCCATGAGGACCTGCGTGCGCTCGCCGCCGCGGCGGGCCGGCGCCCGGCACTGGCCCACCGGGCCGTGGTGCTGGCCGCCGACCGCGACGCGCTGGTCACCGGCCTGGACGCGATTGTGTCCGGTACGGGTGGTCTGGCCGGGGTGGCTCGGGCTGGCCGGGTCGGGTTCCTGTTCACCGGTCAGGGTGCGCAGCGGGTTGGCATGGGCCAAGAGCTGTATAGGGCGTTCCCGGCGTTCGCGGACGCGTTCGACGCGGTCTGCGCGCATCTCGATCCGCATCTGGACCGGCCGCTGGCGGAGGTGCTGGCCGACGAGGCGTTGATCGATCAGACGGGGTATGCGCAGCCGGCGTTGTTCGCGGTGGAGGTGGCCCTGCACGCCCTGGTGGCGTCGTGGGGCGTGACCGCGGATGTGCTGGTGGGGCACTCGGTCGGGGAGATCGCCGCAGCACACGTTGCAGGAGTGCTGTCGCTGTCCGACGCGGCGACGCTGGTGACCGCGCGGGGCCGGTTGATGCAGGCGCTGCCTGCGGGCGGCGCGATGCTCGCGGTCGGCGCGTCCGAAGCAGACGTGCTGGAGGCGTTCCCCGACGTCGATGTCGCGGCGGTGAACGGCCCGGACGCCGTCGTGGTGTCCGGGACCGCGGCCGATATCGACCGGGTCGCCGGCCTCGCGGCCGAACGCGGGTGGAAGTCGTCGCGGTTGCGGACGAGTCATGCGTTCCATTCGCGGTTGATGGAGCCGATGCTGGCGGAGTTCGGGCGGGTGGTTCACGGGTTGGCGTTCGGGGAGCCGTCGGTTGCGGTGGTCTCGACGGTGACGGGCCGGCCGGTGGAGCCGGGGCAGTGGTCGGACCCTCAGTACTGGGTGGGGCAGGTTCGCAAGCCGGTCCGGTTCGCTGAGGCGATGGCTGCCTTGGATGGGGTGGGCAGGTTGGTGGAGTTGGGCCCGGACGGGGTGCTGACCGCGTTGGCCCAGCGGGTGGCTTCGCAGCCGGAGACCGTGGCGGTGCCGTTGCTGCGTCGGGACAGGGACGAGGTCACCACCGCGCTCACCGCCCTGGCGACGCTGCACGTCAACGGCGTTCCGGTCGACTGGAGCGCACTGCATGAGGGCGTCCGGCCGGCGGTCCTGCCCACCTACGCCTTCCAGCGGGAGCGGTACTGGATCACCGCGACTCGCGGCGCCGGGGACCTCAGCGCGGCCGGGCTCGGCGCCGCCGATCACCCCATGCTCGGTGCCGTCGTGCCGCTGGTCGACGGAGACGGCGCGATCCTCACCGGCCGTCTCTCGCTGCGTACCCATCCCTGGCTCGCCGACCACGTGGTGACGGGTGCGGTGCTGTTGCCCGGAACCGCGCTGCTGGAGGTGGCGGTCCAGGCTGCCCAGCAGGTGGGCTGCGACACCGTCGAGGAGTTGACTCTGCACGCGCCGCTCGTCATCCCGGACAGCGCCGCCATCCAGATCCAGGTGACGGTGGACGGCCCGGACGAGCACGGCCGGCGGGCGCTGCGCGTCCACTCCCGCGACGAGCACGACGAGCGCGGCGACGGCTGGCGGCACCACGCCAGCGGCAGCCTCACCGTGACCGGAGCCGTGGTCGGAGCCGTGGCTGGAGCCGTGACCGGCGCACTGACCGGCACGGTGGCCGACACAGTGACCGAGCAGGTCACGGATGCCTGGCCGCCCGCCGACGCCGTACCGGTGCCGCTCGACGACCTCTACCCTGGACTCCGGGACATCGGCCTGGACTACGGGCCGGTGTTCCAGGCCCTGCGGGCGGTCTGGCGGCGCGGCGACGACCTGTTCGCCGAGGTGGTCCTCGCCGAGGAACAGCGGCGTGACGCGTCCCGGTTCGGCGCGCATCCCGCTCTGGTCGACGCGGCGTTGCACGCGCTGAGCCTGAACGGCGAGGGTGAGGCGGCAGCGGCCCGGCTGCCGTTCAGCTGGTCGGACGTGACCGTCTACGCCACCGGCGCGGACCGGCTGCGGGTCCGGCTCAGCCCGGCGGGGGCCGACGCGGTCCGGCTTGAGGCGTTCACCGAGGCCGGGCAGGCCGTCCTCACGGTGGGGTCGCTGGTTCTGCGGCCGGCGCCGTCCGCCCGTCCGGGCGCGCGCGACCTGTTCGCGATCGAGTGGGACCGGGTGCCGGCCGGACCGGAGAGCTCCCCGGGAACGGCCGGCTGGGCGGTGTTCGGCGAGCCGCTGCCGGAGCTGCCGGACGTGCCCGCGCGGGCCACGCTCGACGCCCCGGTGATGCTCCTGACCGTTCGCGGCGCCGCGGCGGAGGGCGGTGCCACGGCGGAGAACGGCGACCGGGTCGTCGAGGCGACGCACGGCGAGACCCGCCGGGTGCTGGACGTTCTGCGGCGCTCGCTGGCCGGTGACTCCCGGCTGGTGGTGCTGACCAGAAACGCCGTACTGGCGGAGAGCGGCGGCGCCGACCTGGCCGGGGCCGCGGTCTGGGGGCTGC
This sequence comes from Microbispora oryzae, assembly GCF_017896165.1. GTDB lineage: Bacteria > Actinomycetota > Actinomycetes > Streptosporangiales > Streptosporangiaceae > Microbispora > Microbispora oryzae. The sequence goes on along the minus strand of NZ_JAFCNB010000015.1, from coordinate 167,178 downwards.
TCCGCTCGGCCCAGCAGGAGAATCCCGACCGGTTCCTGGTGGTCGACCTCGACGACGACGCCGCGTCCTGGCGGATGTTGCCGGCGGCGCTGGCGTCCGGGGAGCCGCAGCTGGCGATCCGCGGCGGCGCGCTGTTCGCCCCGAGGCTCACGCGCGCCGCGGGGGCCGACCCTGGTGCCGCCCAGGCGGCCGGGCCGTTCGGCGCCGGCACCGTGCTGATCACCGGTGGGTCCGGCGCGCTCGCCGGCCAGGTGGCGCGGCATCTGGTCGTCTCCCATGGGGTCGAGCGGCTGGTCCTGGTCAGCCGCACCGGGGGAGGCGCGACGGTCGCCGAGGCGCTCCGCGCGGAGGGCGCGCAGGTCACGCTCGCGGCCGCGGACGTGGCCGACCGGTCCGCCCTGGCCGCCGTGCTCGCGGAGATCCCGGCGGCGCATCCGCTGACCGCGGTGGTGCACACCGCCGGCGTCCTGGCCGACGGGATCGTCGAGCAGATGACGCCCGACCGGCTCGATCGGGTGCTGCGTCCCAAGGTGGACGGCGCGACGCATCTCCACGAGCTCACCCGCGATCTGGATCTGTCGGCCTTCGTCCTGTTCTCGTCCGCGTCGGCGATCTTCGGTACGCCGGGCCAGGCCAACTACGCCGCGGCCAACGCGTTCCTCGACGCGCTCGCGCTGCACCGCCGGGCGCTCGGCCTGCCCGGACAGGCGCTGGCCTGGGGACCGTGGGCCGACGGCGGCATGGCGGGTGGCCTGGACGAGACCGACCGGCAGCGGATGGCCCGGGCCGGTGTGCTGCCGTTCGACGTCGAGCCGGGCCTCGCGGCGTTCGACGCCGCGGTGGCCGCGCCGGCGACGCCGATCGTGCCGATCCGGCTCGACCTGGCGGCCGTACGCGAGACCGGGGACGTGCCGCCGCTGCTGCGCGGCCTGGTCAGGCGGCCCACGGTCAGGGCCGCGGCGCCTGCGGCGGTGCCGGTCGTGCAACGGCTGACGGGGCTGTCGGCCGACGACCAGCGCGGGCTGCTGCTCGACCTGGTGCTCGGCCACGTCGCGACCGTGCTCGGCTACTCGGGCGGCCAGGCGATCGAGCCCACCCGGGGCTTCCTCGACCTGGGCTTCGACTCGCTCACGGCGGTCGAGCTGCGCAACGGCCTGACGGCGGCGACCGGCCTGCGGCTGCCCGCGACGGTCATCTTCGACTACCCCACCCCCGGGGACCTGGCCGGACACCTCCACGACCAGCTCGCTCCCGCGGTGGCTCCGCCGTCCGCACTGCCCGTGCTGCCCGCGCTGGCCGAGCTCGACCGGTTCGAGGCCACACTGGCCGGCGACGGGCTCGACCCGGCGGTCCGCGACGAGATCGCCGGCCGCCTCCGGAAGCTGCTCGCCGCCTGGCAGCCGGCCGAGGACGACGAGGTCGCCGACCGGCTGGGGGAGGCCAGCGACGAGGAGATGTTCGCCTTCATCGACAACGAGCTGGGTCTCTAGCCGTCTCCGGTCCGGGACCTAAGGGAGGCGTAGGGGTTGAGAGCGCCTCCGTGCGCTCCTAGCGTCCGGGGCGGTGCCGCGCGTCCGCGGCGCCGCCCCCACCCCGCGATCCCGGTGACCACCGGAGTGAGGTGACGCGCTGGTGTCGTCGAGTGAGCAGAAGCTTCGTGACTACCTGAGGCGGGTGACCGCGGACCTCCACCAGACCCGCAGGCGGCTGGCGGAGGTCGAGGCCGGAACGCACGAACCGATCGCCGTCGTCGGCATGGCGTGCCGTTATCCGGGTGGGGTCACCTCGCCGGACGAGCTGTGGGAGCTGGTCGCGGAGGGGCGGGACGGCATCGGGCTGTTCCCGGCGAATCGTGGCTGGGATGTCGAGGGGTTGTATCACCCCGATCCCGATCATCCTGGTACCTCCTACGCCCGGGAGGGCGGGTTCCTCTACGACGCCGCCGACTTCGACCCGGACGTGTTCGGGATCTCGCCGCGTGAGGCGCTCGCGATGGACCCGCAGCAGCGCCTGCTGCTGGAGACGGCGTGGGAGGCGCTGGAGCGCGCCGGGATAGACCCGCTCGGGCTGCGCGGCAGCCGCACCGCCGTCTACGCCGGGTTGATGTACCACGACTACGCCGCACGCCTGCTCGACGTTCCCGACGAGGTCGAGGCCTACCTCGGCACCGGCAACTCCGGCAGTGTGGCCTCCGGGCGGATCGCGTACACGCTCGGGCTGGAGGGCCCCGCGCTGACCGTGGACACCGCGTGCTCGTCGTCGCTGGTCGCGCTGCATCTGGCGGCGCAGGCGCTGCGGTCGGGGGAGTGCGACCTGGCCCTCGCCGGGGGAGCCGCGGTGATGGCGACCCCGGACACGTTCATCGGCTTCTCCCGGCAGCGCGGGCTGGCCGCCGACGGGCGGTGCAAGTCGTTCGCGGCCGCCGCCGACGGCACCGGCTGGGGCGAGGGTGTCGGCATGCTGGTGGTGGAGCGGCTGTCCGACGCGCAACGTGCCGGACACCCGATCCTGGCGGTGGTGCGGGGGACCGCGGTGAACCAGGACGGCGCGTCCAGCGGACTGACCGCGCCGAACGGGCCGTCGCAGCAGCGGGTGATCCGCGCGGCGCTGGCCGGCGCGGGATTGACCCCGCGTGATGTTGACGTGGTGGAGGCGCACGGCACGGGCACCACGCTGGGTGACCCGATCGAGGCGCAGGCGTTGCTGGCCGCCTACGGTCGGGAGCGGGACGAGCCGCTGTGGCTGGGGTCGATCAAGTCGAATCTGGGGCACACGCAGGCGGCGGCGGGCGCGGCCGGGATCATCAAGATGGTCATGGCGATGCGGCACGGGGTGCTGCCGAAGACGTTGCACGTCGACGAGCCGACGCCCAAGGTCGACTGGGCGGCCGGGAAGGTCGAGCTGCTCACCGAGGCCCGATCCTGGCCCGCTGAGGGACGCCCGCGCCGGGCCGGTGTGTCGTCGTTCGGGATCAGCGGGACCAACGCCCACGTCATCCTCGAGGAGCCCCCGGCCGCGGCCGTCGCTCCCGCTCCTCCGGCGGGGAGGGTGGCTCCGCTGATCGTCACAGGGCCGGACCCCGACGCCGTACGGCGGCAGGCCGGGCGGCTCGGCCGGCACCTGCGCGAGCATCCGGACGCGTCGCTGACCGACGTCGCCTGGTCGGCCACGCTGCGGCCCGCGCTGCCGCACCGGGCGGTGTTCGTCGCGCGGCGGACCGGCGGCGGCACCGAGAAGGCCGCCGGCGCGCTGACCGCCTGGGCCGCCGGAGGCCGGGGCGAGGCGACGATCGAGGCGGTGGTCGAAGGGGTCGCGGCACGGGGCAAGCGGGCATTCCTCTTCACCGGACAGGGCGCGCAGCGTACGGGCATGGGCACGGAGCTCGCCGGCGAGTTTCCCGTTTTCGCCGACGCGCTGGCCACGGTCACCGCCGCGCTCGATCCGCACCTCGACCGCCCGCTGACCGCAGTGCTCGCCGACGAGGACCTGATCCACCAGACCGGGTACGCCCAGCCGGCGATCTTCGCCGTCGAGGTGGCGCTGCACGCGCTGCTCTCGCACTGGGGGGTGCGCGCCGACGTCCTGGTGGGCCACTCGATCGGCGAGATCGCGGCGGCGCACGTGGCCGGGACGCTCTCGCTGGCGGACGCGGCCACGCTGGTCGCCGCGCGCGGCAGGCTCATGCAGGCGCTTCCTGCGGGTGGCGCGATGCTCGCGGTGGGAGCGACGGAGGACGAGGCCAGAGCGGCGTTCGGCGAGCTGGACGTCGCCGCGGTGAACGGCCCGGCGGCCGTGGTGGTCTCGGGCGACGCGGACGCGGTGGAACGGGCGGCGGTGCTCGCGGCCGAACGAGGCTGGAAGACCAATCGCCTGCGGACCAGCCACGCCTTCCACTCCCGGCTGATGGAACCGATGCTGGACGAGTTCCGGGCCGTCGTACGGACCCTGAGCTTCGCCGACCCGTCGGCGCCCGTGGTGTCGACGGTGACCGGGCGGCCGGTGGAGCCGGGGCAGTGGCGCGACCCGGACTACTGGGTGGAGCAGGTTCGCAGGCCCGTCCGGTTCGCCGACGCGATCGCCGCGCTGGACGGCATCGGCGCGTTCGTGGAGCTCGGACCGGACGGGGTCCTCACCGCGATGGCCGGGCAGCTGCGGCCGGACGCCGTGCGCGTGCCTACCCTGCGCCGCGACCGGGACGAACCGGTCGTCGCGCTCACCGCCCTGGCCACGCTGTTCGCGCACGGCGCCCCGGTCGACTGGGCCGCGGTGCTCCCGGGCGCGCGCCTCGTCGACCTGCCGACGTACGGGTTCCACCGGCGGCGGTTCTGGCTGGACGCGCTGCCCTCGGAACGGCCCGGCACAGAACAGTCCAGCACGCGGCAGTCCGGCGCTGAGCGGTCCGGCCCTGAGAATTGGCGATACCGCGTCGAATGGCGGCCGCTCGTGAAAGCGCTCGTGAAAGCGTCTGACGCGGAGGCGCCCACAGTGCTGGAACCCACAGTGCTGGAACCCACAGTGCTGGAACCCACAGTGCTGGAACCCACAGTGCTGGAACCCACAGCGGAGTCGCCCGCCGTGGACCAGCCGCCCGCGGTGGAGTCGCCCGCCGCGTCGCTGACCGGTGCCTGGCTCGTGCTCGGCGACGACGACGGTGCCCTCGCCGGGACGCTGCGAGCCGCGGGCGCCGAGGTGGTCGCGGAATCGGGACCGGCCCTCGACGGGGTGCTGGCCGTCGTGTCGAGCCCGGCGGAGGCACTGGCGGTCACCCGGCTTGGCCTGGCGGCGCCGCACTGGTTCCTCACCAGGCGCGCGGTGTCGACAGGCCCCGGCGACCCGGCGCCCGACCTCGGCCCGGCGGCGGCCTGGGGGCTGGCGCGGGTCGCCGGCCTGGAGCACCCGGAGCGATGGGGCGGGCTGGTCGACGTTCCCGAGCACATGGACGCCGCGGCGGCGGCCTGGCTGATCGCCATCCTGGCGGGCGGGCTCGGCGCGGAGGACCAGATCGCCCTCCGCCCCGCAGGCCCGATGCTGCGACGGCTGATCCCCGCGCCGGCGCCGGCCGGCGTTCCGCCCTGGCGGCCCGCCGGAACCGTACTGATCACCGGAGGCACCGGCGGCCTGGGCGCCGAGGTCGCCCGATGGGCCGCCGCCAACGGCGCGGAGCGGCTGGTGCTGGTCTCCCGCCGCGGCGCCGCCGCCCCCGGCGCGGACGAGCTGCTCGCCGAGCTGCCCGGGGCGCGGGCACACGCGTGCGACCTGTCCGCCCGGCCGGCGGTCGAGGCCCTGCTCGCCGAGGCGGGCGAGGTGGACGTCGTCGTGCACGCGGCCGGCGTGAGCGACGACGTGCCGCTCGCCGCCGAGGACGAGGAGCATCTGCGCGCCGTCGCGGCCGGCAAGGTGGACGGGGCGGCCCATCTCGACGCGCTGTTGCCGGACGTGCCGCTGGTCGTCTTCTCCTCGATCGCGGGCGTGTGGGGCAGCGCGGGGCAGGGCGCGTACGCGGCGGCGAACGCGGCCCTGGACGCGATCGTCGCCCGGCGCCGGGCGCAGGGCCGGCCCGGGACGGCGATCGCCTGGGGGCCGTGGGCCCGCATCGGCATGGCGGCCGACGACGCGACCGCTGACCTGCTGCGGCGGCGCGGTCTCACCCCGATGCCGCCGGCGCGGGCGCTGGACGCCCTCGGCGTCGCGGTCGGCGCGGGTGCCGCGGGTGCCGCGGGCGACGCGGACGACGCGCTGGTCACCGTGGCCGACGTCGACTGGGCGCGGTTCGTCCCGGTGTTCTCCACCGCCCGGTCGCGGCCCCTGTTCGCCGATCTGCTCGTGGACGGCAGCCCCGGCCCCGGCCAGGCCCATAAGCACGCGGCCGATAAGCACGCGGCCGACCGGGACCCCGCCCACAAGGATCCGGCCGCGGACCTGGCCGCGTCGCTGGCGGATGCGGGCCCGGCCGAGCGCGACCGGATCCTGCTGCGGCTGGTCCGCGACGAGGTGGCCGCCGTGCTCGGGCACGGGTCGGGCACCGATGTGGCGCCGGCCCGCGCCTTCACCGAGCTCGGCTTCGACTCGCTCACCGCGGTGCAGCTGCGGGACCGGCTGATGGCCGCCACCGGGCTGGCGCTCTCGCCGACGCTCGTCTTCGACTACCCGAACGCCGAGCGGCTCGCCGGGCATCTCGGTGAGACCCTCACCCCCGCCGACGAGCCCGTGGATGTGCCCGACGCCGAGATCCACGCGCTTCTCGCCGCGATCCCGGCCGAGCGGCTGCGGGAGTCGGGACTCCTGCCCCGGCTGCTCCGGCTGGCGCCGGCGACGCCGGGCCGGCCGGTCCCAGAAGCCGCCGCACCCGCAGGCGATCCCGGCGGCGATCTCGACGGCGATCTCGATGGCGATCTCGACGTGATGGACGTCGACGACCTGGTGAAGCTCGCGCTGGGCGACACCGCCCCCGACCCCCACGCCGGCAGTTCCACCGAGCCCTGACCCGGCCCGACGAGCGGAGTGAATCATGACCCAGCCGGACGAGAAGCTCGTCGAGGCCCTGCGCAGCGCGCTGAAGGAGACCGACAGGCTCCGCCGCCAGCAACGGGAGGCGACCGCGCGGGCCACCGAGCCGATCGCCATCGTCGGGATGGCCTGCCGCTACCCCGGCGGGGTGCGCGGCCCGGAGGACCTCTGGCGGCTGGTCGCCGACGGCGGCGACGCGATCGGAGACTTCCCCGCCGACCGCGGCTGGGACCTCACCACGCTGTTCAGCGACGACCCCGACGTGCCCGGCACCTCCGTCACGCGCGCGGGTGGCTTCCTCTACGACGCCGGTGACTTCGACGCGTCTCTCTTCGGGATCAGTCCGCGCGAGGCCCGTGCGATGGACCCGCAGCAGCGGTTGCTGCTGGAGTGCGCCTGGGAGGCGTTCGAACGGGCCGGTCTCGACCCGCTGGGGCTGCGCGGCTCCCGCACCGGCGTCTTCACCGGCAGCAACGACCAGGACTACCTCGGTCTGCTCGGCGACCACCCCGGCGAGCTTGAGGGTCACCTGGGCACCGGCAACGCGTCCAGCGTCCTGTCCGGCCGGCTGGCGTACACGTTCGGGCTGGAGGGCCCGGCGGTCACGGTCGACACCGCGTGCTCGTCGTCGCTGGTCGCGCTGCACCTGGCCGCGCAGGCGCTGCGGAACGGCGAGTGCGACCAGGCCCTGGTCGCCGGAGTGCTGGTGATGTCGACGCCGGGGACGTTCCTGGAGTTCTCCCGGCAGCGTGGCCTGGCCGCCGACGGGCGGTGCAAGTCGTTCGCGGCGGCGGCCGACGGCACCGGCTGGGGCGAGGGCGCCGGGGTGCTGCTGGTGGAGCGGCTGTCCGACGCACGGCGGGCGGGCCGTCCGGTGCTCGCCGTGATCCGGGGCACGGCGGTGAACCAGGACGGCGCGTCCAACGGCCTGACGGCGCCGAACGGCCCGTCGCAGCGGCGGGTGATCCAGGCGGCGCTGGCCAACGCGGGCCTGATCTCCAGGGACGTGGACGCCGTCGAGGCCCACGGCACCGGCACGACGCTGGGCGACCCGATCGAGGCCCAGGCCGTGCTGGCCGCCTACGGCCAGAACCGGGACGAGCCGCTCTGGCTGGGCTCGCTCAAGTCGAACATCGGCCACACCCAGGCCGCCGCGGGTGTCGGCGGCATCATCAAGATGGTCATGGCGATGCGGCACGGGGTGCTGCCGAAGACATTGCACGTCGACGAGCCGACCCCCAAGGTCGACTGGTCCTCCGGCGCGGTCGGGCTGCTCACCGAGGCCCGGCCCTGGCCGGCGGTGGACCGCCCGCGCCGGGCGGGCGTGTCGTCGTTCGGCATGAGCGGCACGAACGCCCACGTGATCGTCGAGCAGGGCGACCCGGTGGAGGAGCCCGCCCCGGCGGCCGGGGCCGGGCCGGTTCCGCTGCTGCTCTCCGGCGCCGGCCAGGCCGGACTTCGGGCGCAGGCCGCCGCCGTACGGACCTTCCTGGAGGGAGGAGCGGCCGAGCGGGAGACCGGGGCGACGCTGGCCCGGCGGGCCGCGCTGCCCGACCGGGCCGTGGCGTGGGACGCCGAGAGCCTGGCGGCGGTCGAGTCGGGACGCGTCGCCGGGTCTACCCTTGGCGCCTCCGACGTCGTGTTCGTCTACCCCGGGCAGGGCGGCCAGTGGCTGAACATGGCGGTCGGGCTGCTGGACTCCCCGGCGTTTGCCGACCGCCTGAGGGAGTGCGACGCGGCGCTGCGGCCGCACGTCGGCTTCTCGGTGGAGGCCGTCCTGCGAGGCGAGGACGACTGGCTGACCCGGGTGGACGTCGTGCAGCCGGTGCTGTGGGCGGTGGGCGTGGCCCTCACCGCCTGGTGGGAGGCCCACGGGGTGACGCCTGCCGCGGTGGTCGGCCACTCGCAGGGCGAGGTCGTGGCGGCCGTGGTGGCCGGCGCGCTGTCCGTCGAGGACGGCGCGCGGGTGGTGGCGGTCAGGTCCCGGGCGGTGACCGGCCTCACCGGGGACGGCGGAATGCTCTCGGTGAGCGCCCCCGTGGCCGACGTCGAGCGCTGGCTGGCCCCCGCCCAGGGCCCCGGCGAGGCGGACTGGGCCGATCTCGTCGTGGCCGCCGTCAACGGCCCGGCGCAGGTCGTCGTGGCGGGCGACCGGCCCCGGCTGGAGGCGTTCGTCCCGTGGTGCGAGGAGCGGGGGGTGCGGGCCCGGCTGGTCGAAGTGCGGTACGCGTCGCACTCGCCGCAGGTCGACCAGGTGCGGGACGCCGTGCTCGACGGGCTGGCCGGCGTCCGGGGCGCCGCGCCACGCCTCCCCTGGTTCTCCACGGTCACCGGGGAACGGGTCACCGAGCCGGTGGACGGCGGCTACTGGTGGGCGAACCTGCGCGAACGGGTACGGTTCGCGCCGGTGATCCAGGGCCTGGCCGACGCCGGGTTCCGGCTGTTCGCCGAGATCTCCGGCCACCCGGTGCTCACGCTGGCGCTGGAGCAGTGCGCTCCCGACGCCGGGGCCTGGGGGACGCTCCGCCGCGGCGAGGACGGCCCGGCCGGCCAGATCCGCGCCCTGGGCGAGGCCTGGACGCGGGGCGTCCGGGTCGACTGGTCGCCGTGGTTCGCCGGCGCCCGCTGGCTCCCCGAGCTGCCGACCTACGCGTTCCAGCGCCGCCGTCACTGGCTGACGCCCGAGGAACAGCGGCGCGACCAGGGCGGCGACCCCGAGTTCTGGACCGCCGTCGACGCCGGCGCGGAATCGCTCGCCGGGGAGCTCGGGCTGGACGCCGAGGTCGTCGAGCCGGTGCTGAGCGGCCTGACCTCGTGGCGGGCGCGGCGGAAGCTGGCGTCCACGATCGACGGCTGGCGATACGCGGTCGGCTGGACCCCCCTGCCGGTCCCCGCGCCCGCGCGGCCACAGGGCCGGTGGCTGCTCGTCCGGCCCGACGGCGTCGACGTCCCTGACCTGGCGGGCCTGTTCGCCGACGCCGACGTGGTGGTCGTGGACGCGGCCGCAGGCCGCGCCGTGCTGGGCGCGGCCCTGCCCGCCGACCTGCCCGCCGACCTGCCCGCCGACCAGCCCGCCGGGCCGTACGCGGGGGTGGTGTCGCTGCTGGCCCTCGACGAGCGGCCGGCGCCGGGACACCCCCTGGTCGCGCGTGGGCTCGCCGGTTCGCTGGCGCTGGTCCAGGCACTCGGCGACGCCGGGATCGACGCGCCCGTCTGGGTCCTCACGCGAGGCGCGGTCGGTGTCGACGGGGCTCCGCGCAGCCTCGCCCAGGCCGAGGTCTGGGGCCTGGGCCGGATCGCGGGACTGGAGCTGCCCCACCGCTGGGGCGGCCTGATCGACCTGCCCGAGACGCTGGACGCCCGCGCCGGCGACACCCTCGCCGCGGTCCTCGCCGGCGCCCTGGGCCCGGAGGACCAGGTGGCGATCCGCGCCGGCGGGCCCCGGGCCCGTCGCGTCACCCCGGCACCCGCCCGCCGGGGCGAAGAGGGCTGGCGGCCCCGCGGCACGGTCCTCGTCACCGGCGGCACCGGCGCGCTCGGTTCCCGGGTCGCCCGATGGGCCGCCGCGAACGGCGCGGAACGGCTCGTGCTGACCAGCCGGCGCGGCCCCGGCACCCCCGGCGCCGAACGGCTCCGCGACGAACTCGCCGAGACGGGCGTCCAGGTGGAGATCGTGGCGTGCGACCTGGCCGACCGGGCCGCCGTCGAGGCCATGCTGGCGAAGGCCGGGACGGTCGACGCCGTCGTGCACGCCGCCGGGGTCGGCGCGAACGTGCCGTTCGACGAGACCGGCGTGGCGCTGCTCGAGCGCCTGCTCGCCGGGAAGGTCGCGGGCGCGCTCCACCTGGACGCCCTGGTCGGCGACGTGGACGCCTTCGTCACGTTCTCATCGCTGTCGGGGGTCTGGGGCAGTCAGGCGCACGCCGCCTACGCGGCCGCCAACGCGGCCCTGGACGCGCTCGCCGAGCAGCGCCGGGCCCGCGGCGGCACGATGACCGCCGTCGCCTGGGGTTCGTGGGCCGAGTCGGGCATGGCCTCGGCCGAGGTGGGGGCCGAGCTGCGGCGGCGCGGCATCGTCGCGCTGCCGCCCGAGCAGGCGATCGAGGCGATGTGCCGGGCGGTCGCCCAGGACGACACGACGATCTGCGTGGTCGACGTCGACTGGCCGCGCTTCACCGAGCTTTACACCGCGGCGCGGCCCCGGCCGCTGATCGGCGACATCCCCGCCGTCCGGGACGCGCTCGCGCGGACCGCCGAACCCGCCGGTGACGGCACCGGTCTGGCCGCCCGTCTGGCCGGGCTGCCCGCCGCCGAGCGGGAGCGGGCCGTCCTCGAATACGTCCGGTCCTGCGCCGCCGCCGTACTCGGCCACGCCTCCAGCGACGACATCGCTCCCCGCCGGTCGTTCCGCGACCTGGGCTTCGACTCCCTCACGGCGGTCGACCTGCGCAACCGGCTGCGGGCCGAGACCGGGATTCCGCTGCCGGCCACGCTCGTCTTCGATCACCCGAACGCCGCCGCGCTCGCCGCGTACCTGCTGGCCCGGGTCGGCGCGGCCACCGCGTCGGTCACGGGGGCGGCCGCATCCGCCACGACCGTGACCGTCACCGCGAGCGTCGCCGCCCTGGACGAGCCGATCGCCATCACCGCGATGAGCTGCCGCTTCCCCGGCGGGGTCGGCTCCCCGGACGACCTGTGGCGGCTGGTGGCCGACGGCGTCGACGCGATGTCGCCGTTCCCCACCGACCGCGGGTGGTATCTCGGCGACCTGGTCAGCTCCGACTCGTCGGTGCGCGGCACCACCTACACCAGCGAGGGCGGCTTCCTCGGCGACGTCGCCGGTTTCGACGCCCGCCTGTTCGGCATCACGCCGCGCGAGGCGGTCGCGATGGACCCGCAGCAGCGGCTGCTGCTGGAGTGCTCCTGGGAGGCCCTGGAACGCGCGGGCCTCGACCCGCTCGGGCTGCGCGGCAGCCGTACCGGCATGTTCGCCGGGACCAACGGCTCCGACTACCTGTGGTCGATGGGCGTCTTCCCCAGCGAACTGGAGGGCCACCTCGGCACCGGAAACGCGGCCAGCGTCCTGTCGGGGCGGATCTCGTACACGTTCGGGCTCGAAGGCCCCGCGATGACCGTCGACACCGGCTGCTCGTCGTCGCTGGTCGCGCTGCACCTGGCCGCGCAGGCGCTGCGGCAGGGCGAGTGCGACCTGGCGCTGGTCGGCGGCGTGACGATCATGTCGACGCCCGGCCCGTTCGTGGAGTTCAGCCGCAAGGGAGGGCTGGCCGCCGACGGACGGTGCAAGTCGTTCGCGGCGGCGGCCGACGGCACCGGCTGGTCGGAGGGCGTCGGCGTGCTCGTCGTCGAGCGGCTGTCCGACGCCCGGCGGGCGGGCCGTCCGGTGCTCGCGCTGGTCCGCGGCAGCGCGGTGAACCAGGACGGCGCGTCCAACGGGCTCACCGCGCCGAGCGGCCCCTCCCAGGAGAAGGTGATCCGCCAGGCGCTGGCCAACGCGCGGCTCGACGCCGCCGACATCGACGCCGTGGAGGCCCATGGCACGGGCACCACGCTGGGCGACCCGATCGAGGCCAACGCGCTGCTCGCCACCTACGGCGCCGGCCGCACCGGTGAGCCGCTCTGGCTCGGCTCGGTCAAGTCGAACCTCGGGCACACCCAGGCCGCGGCCGGCATGGCCGGGCTGATGAAGATGGTGATGGCGATGCGCCACGGGACGCTGCCCAAGACGCTGCACGTCGACGAGCCCTCCCCGCACGTGGACTGGGCGCTGGGCGGCGTCGAGCTGCTCACCGAGGCCCGGCCCTGGCCGGAGACCGGCCGACCGCGGCGGGCCGGGGTGTCCGCGTTCGGCGTGAGCGGCACCAACTCGCATGTCGTCCTCGAACAGGCCCCGTCGGACGCGGACCCGTCGGACCCGGCGCTGGACCCGGCCCCGGAGTCGTCCGTTCCGGCGTCCGGCGAGCCGGTGCCGCTGCTCCTGTCCGGCGCCGACGCGGGCGCGGTGCGGGCGCAGGCCGCGGCGGTCCGCGACTACCTGACCGCGACCGGCGCCTCCCTGGCCGACGTCGGGGCGACCTTGACGAGCCGGGCCGGGCTGACCGAGCGCGCGGTGGTCTGGGACCTCGGCGGACTGGACGCGGCCGCGAGCGGGCAGGCGCCGGTGTCGGGTTCGGTGTCCGGGAACGACGTGGTGTTCGTGTATCCGGGTCAGGGTGGTCAGTGGCTGGGGATGGCGGCGGGGTTGCTGGACTCGCCGGTGTTCGCGGGGCGGTTGCGGGAGTGTGATGCGGCGTTGGCGCCGTTGGTGGGGTTTTCGGTGGATGGGGTGTTGCGTTCGGGGGAGGGGTGGTTGTCGCGGGTTGAGGTGGTGCAGCCGGTGTTGTGGGCGGTGGGTGTGGCTCTTACGGCGTGGTGGGGGGCGCATGGGGTGAGGCCGGCTGCGGTGGTGGGGCATTCGCAGGGTGAGGTGGTCGCGGCGGTGGTGGCCGGGGCGTTGTCGGTGGGGGACGGGGCGCGGGTGGTGGCGGCTCGTTCTGGGGCGTTGGTGGGGTTGGACGGTAGTGGGGGGATGGCCTCGGTCGGTGCGGATGCCGGTGAGGTGGCGGGGTGGTTGTCGGGTGCGGAGTGGTCGGGTTTGGTGGTGGCGGTGGTGAATTCTCCGTCGCAGGTGGTGGTGGCGGGGGAGCGGCCTTTGGTCGAGGCGTTCGTGTCGTGGTGTGAGGGGCGGGGGGTGCGGGCCCGGCTTGTGGAGGTCGGGTACGCGTCCCACTCACCCCAGGTGGAGCCGGTACGCGAGGCCGTGCTGGCCGCCCTCACCGGCATCCGGAGCGCGGCGCCCACGATCCCGTGGCACTCGACCGTCACCGGTGAGCAGGTCACCGAACCGGTGGACGCCGAGTACTGGTGGGCGAACCTGCGGCAGCAGGTGCGGTTCGCGCCGGTCGTGCGGAAGCTGGCCGAGGCCGGTTTCCGGTCGTTCGCCGAGATCTCCGGGCACCCGGTCCTCACCCTGGCGCTGGAGCAGTGCGCCCCCGACGCGGGGGTGTGGGGCACACTGCGGCGCGGCGAGGACGGCCCGGCCGCGCAGATCCGGGCGCTGGGCGAGGCCTGGGTCCGGGGCGTCGAGGTCGACTGGACACCCTGGCACGCCGGCGGCAGGTGGCTGCCCGACGCGCCGACCTACCCCTTCCAGCACCGCCGCTACTGGCTCTCGCCGAGCGACGCGGGCGAACCCGTCCCCGCCCCGGACGCGGGCCCGCGCCACACGGTCGGCTGGACCCCGGTGCCGCTCGGGACCGGCGCGCGGCTCACCGGCCGCTGGCTGGTCGTGACGCCCACCGGCGCCGACCTCGTCGTACGGGCCGTGACGGAGCACCTGGCGGCGGCCGGGGCGGACGTGATGACCGCGGGACCGGGCGAGGTGCCGCCGGGCGAGCTCGCGGGCGTCGTGTCGCTGCTGGCCCTCGACGAACGCCCGCACCCCGAGCATCCCGGCGTTCCCCGCGGCCTCACCGACACCGTCGAGCTGCTGCGGGCGCTGGAGGGTGTGGCCGCGCCGCTGTGGATCGTCACCAGCGGAGCGGTCGGGCTCGACGCCGAGCCGGTGCGCAGCCTCGCACAGGCCCAGGTCTGGGGCCTCGGCCGGGTCGCCGCGCTCGAACACCCCCAGCGGTGGGGCGGCCTCGTCGACCTGCCGCCCACCGGCGCGGACGGACTCGCCGCGGTGCTCGGCGGGGTTCCCGGCAGGGAGGGTGGCGAGGACCAGATCGCGCTCCGCCAGGGGCGGGCATGGGGACGCCGCCTGCGGCCCGCTCCGGCCGCGTCCGGCGGCGGCTGGCGGCCGCGCGGCACCGTGCTGATCACCGGAGGCACCGGCGCGCTCGGCGGGCACGTCGCCCGCTGGGCCGTCCGCAACGGCGCGACCGGCCTGGTCCTGGCGGGCCGCCGGGGCCCGGACGCCCCCGGCGCCGAAGCGCTCCACGCCGAACTGGCCGACCTCGGCGCGCACGTGACAGTGGTCGCCTGCGACCTCACCGACCGCGACCAGGTGACCGAGCTCGTCGCCGGTCTCCCCGGCGACCTCACCGCGGTCGTGCACGCGGCCGGCGTCGCGCAGGACACGCCGATCGCCGGCCTGACGGCGGCCGAGACCGCGGCGGTGACGGGCGCCCGCGTCACCGGGGCGCTCCTCCTGGACGAGCTCCTGGCGGGCGTCGAGCTCGACGCGTTCGTCGTCTTCTCTTCCGTGGCCGGCGTCTGGGGCACCGCTCGCCATCCCGCGTACGCGGCCGCCGACGCCTTCCTCGACGCGTTCGCCGGGTGGCGCCGCGCCCAGGGCCGGCCGGCCACGGCCGTCGCCTGGTCGCCGTGGGCGGGTGGTGGGATCGCCGCGACGGCGGCCGCGGACGGTTCGCTGCTCCGGCTCGGCATCCGGCCGCTCGACCCCGGCCGTGCCGTGACAGAACTGTCCACCACGCTTCCTTCCCTGGTCGTCGCCGACGTCGACTGGGCCCGCTTTCTGCCGGCGTTCGAGCTGGCCCGGCCCACGCGCTTCTTCGCCGACATGGAGCCCGCCGCCGCCCGCGGCACGGATCAGGCGGACGGCACCGGCACCGACATCGACGCCGCCGCCGCGCTGCGGGACCGCCTGGCCGCCCTGCCCGCCGAGGACGCCGACCGCGAACTGGTCGACCTGCTGCGGGGCCACGTCGCCGCCGTGCTCGGCTTCCCGGAGACCGAGAAGATCCCGCCCACCCGCGCTTTCCGGGAAATCGGCTTCGACTCGGTCACGGCCGTCGAATTGCGCAACCGGGTGAACGCGTCCACCGGATTGCGGTGCCCGGCGACGCTGATATTCGATCACCCCACTCCGGCCGCTCTCGCGACATATCTGCGTATTCAAATGGTCCCGAACAATTCGCGCTCGGTTCTCGACGAACTCGACGACATCGAGCGGCGGATCACCGGCTCGGCACCGGACGCGATCACGGGCACCAAACTGCGGATCAAGCTCCGCTCCCTGCTGTCGACGCTGGAAGCCGGGGGTGCGCCGCGGCCCGCGCCGACGCCGGGGACGCAGGCGGGGACGCCCTTGGGAGACTCCGACGACGAGCTGCTGAAGTTCATCGATTCGCAGCTCGGACGGGCCTGAGGTAGGGGGACGCTAGGGGTTAGGGCGCCGATCCGGCGCTCCTAACCTGAGCGTCGGGCTGCTGGATTCGTTATTCCAAGAGACAGCCATCGATTTAGGACGCCGGTCGATTCGACGTGCGCTCGGTTATCCCCAGAGGTGGAGCTGAATGGCGACTGAGGAAACCCTCCGCGACTACCTCAAATGGGTGACCGCGGACCTCGCCCAGACCCGTCAGCGCCTCACAGAGCTGGAATCCGCGGAACAGGAACCGATCGCCGTCGTCGCGATGGGGTGCCGGTTCCCCGGCGGCGTCTCCTCACCCGACGACCTGTGGCGCCTGGTCACCGAGGGGCGGGACGCGATCTCGGCCTTCCCCGCCGACCGGGGCTGGGACACCTGGTACGAGCCCGGTTCGGCCGAGATGGACCGGGGCACCGGCGGCTTCCTCTACGACGCCGGCGACTTCGACCCCGCGTTCTTCGGGATCAGCCCGCGCGAGGCGCTGGCGATGGACCCGCAGCAGCGGGTGCTGCTCGAAGTGGCCTGGGAGACCTTCGAACGGGCCGGGATCGACCCGGCGGCGCTGCGCGGCACGCAGGCCGGCGTCTTCGTCGGCGGCAGCTACCTGGGATACGGCTCCTACGTGGAGGACCTGCCCGACGGCGTCCTCGGTCACCTGCTCACCGGCACCGCGCCGGCCGTCCTGTCCGGCCGGCTCGCCTACACGTTCGGGCTGGAGGGTCCGGCGGTCACGATCGACACCGCCTGCTCCTCCTCGCTGGTCGCGCTGCACCTGGCCTGCCGTGCCCTGCGTAGCCGGGAGTGCTCGATCGCGCTCGCCGGCGGTGTGGCGGTCATGTCGACCCCGGACTCGTTCGGGGAGTTCGCCAAGCAGGGCGGGCTGGCCGCCGACGGGCGGTGCAAGTCGTTCGCCGCGGCGGCCGACGGCACCGGCTGGTCGGAAGGCGTCGGCCTGCTGCTTGTCGAGCGGCTGTCGGACGCGCGGCGGCTCGGGCATCCGATCCTCGCTGTGGTGCGGGGCTCGGCGGTCAACCAGGACGGCGCGTCGAACGGGCTGACCGCCCCGAACGGCGGCGCCCAGCAGCGGGTCATCCTGCAGGCCCTCGCATCGGCCGGGCTGACGCCGCGCGACGTGGACGCGGTGGAGGCGCACGGCACCGGGACGCGGCTGGGCGACCCGATCGAGGCGCAGGCCCTGCTCGCCACCTACGGCCAGGACCGGGACGAGCCGCTCTGGCTGGGCTCGCTCAAGTCCAACCTCGGCCACGCGCAGGCCGCGGCCGGTGTCGGCGGTGTCATCAAAACCGTTCTGGCCCTGCGCCATGGGGTGTTGCCGAAGACGTTGCATGTGGATGCTCCGTCGCCGCAGGTGGACTGGGCGTCGGGTGCGGTGGGGCTGTTGACGCAGGCGCGGGCGTGGCCGGAGGTGGGCCGGCCGCGCCGGGCTGGGGTGTCGTCGTTCGGGATCAGTGGGACGAACGCGCATGTGATCGTGGAGCAGGCGCCGGACGCGACGCCGGCCGAGCCGGGCGAGGTGCCGGTTGAGGGTGGCGGGCCGGTGGTGGGGTCGCCGGTGGTGGGGTTGCCGGTGGTGCCGTTGGTGGTGACGGCGCGGTCGGCGGGGTCGTTGGAGGCGCAGGTCCGGCGGGTGGGTGCGCTGGAGGCGTCCCGGCTGGATGTCGGGGTGGCGTTGGCCGGGCGGGCGGTGCTGGAGCATCGGGCGGTGCTGCTGGGCGACGCGGTGGTCCGGGGGGTGGCCTCGGAGGGCCGGTTGGCGGTGGTGTTCACCGGTCAGGGGTCGCAGCGGGCCGGGATGGGCCGGGAGCTGTATGACGTGTTCCCGGTGTTCGCGGCGGCGTTCGACGAGGTGTGCGCGGCGCTGGACCTGCCGCTGCTGGACGTTCTGGGCGATGAGTCCCGGTTGGGTCAGACGGGGTGGGCGCAGCCGGCGATCTTCGCGGTTGAGGTGGCGTTGCTGGCGTTGGTCCGCTCCTGGGGGGTGGAGCCGGATGTGGTGGCGGGGCATTCGATCGGTGAGATCACCGCCGCCTATGCGGCGGGGGTGGTGTCGCTGGCGGATGCGGCGAGGTTGGTGGTGGCGCGGGGCCGGTTGATGCAGGCGCTTCCGGTGGGTGGGGCGATGCTCGCGGTCGGCACGTCCGAGGCCGACCTGCTGGCGGCTTTCCCGGACGTTGATGTGGCGGCGGTGAACGGTCCGGCGTCGGTGGTGGTGTCCGGGCCGCGGGAGGACGTCGAGCGGGTCGCGGGGCTGGCCGGTGAGCGTGGGTGGAAGACCAGCAGGCTGCGCACGAGTCATGCGTTTCATTCGCGGTTGATGGAGCCGATGCTGGCGGAGTTCCGTTCGGTGGTGGAGTCGCTGGCGTTCGCCGAGCCGGTGGTTCCGGCGGTCTCCACGGTGACGGGCCGCCCGGTGGAGTCCGGTCAGTGGAGTGAGCCGGAGTACTGGGTGGATCAGGTCCGCCGCCCGGTCCGGTTCGCCGACGCGGTCGCGGCCCTGGACGCTGAGCGGGTGCTGGAGCTGGGCCCGGACGGGGTGCTGACGGCGCTGGTCCAGGGCGTGACGCCGGACGTGAGGGCGGTGGCGGGGCTGCGCCGCGACCGTGACGAGGTCACCACGGTGCTGACCGCTGTGGCGGAGTTGTTCGTCGACGGGCAGGGCGTGGACTGGCGGGCGCTGTTCGACGGCACGGGCGCGCGCCCGGCCGAGGTGCCCACCTATCCCTTCTCCCACCAGCGGTACTGGCTCCGCCCCACCCCACGCGAGGCGGCCACCCCGACCGGCGCGGACGCCGGTCTCTGGGCCGCGATCGACTCCGCCGACCTCAGCGCGGTGGCGCATGAGCTCCGCATCGACGCCGAGGCCCACCGGGAGACGCTCGGCGCCCTGGTCCCGGCGCTCTCCTCCTGGCGTCGCCGCAGGCAGCGGCATGACCGGATCGACGGCTGGCGCTACCGGGAGACCTGGACGACGCTGCCCGACCCGGCCATCCGTCCGCTCACCGGCGCCTGGGTGCTGGTCGTCTCCGGCGACGCGTACGGCGTAGACGGGATCCTCACCCGGGCCGGCGCCGACGTCGTGGTGATCCCCGCGGCCGATCGGGGCACGCTCGCGGCCCGCCTCCGCGACCAGGCCGCCCACGGCGGCATCGCCGGGATCGTCTCGCTGCTCGCGATGAGCGACGGCACCGGCGCGGCGGGCCTCCCGGCGGCGCTGTCCGGAACGCTCGCGCTCGCCCAGGCCGTCGAGGACGCCGAAGCCGGCGGCCCGTTGTGGATCCTCACCCGGGGCGCGGTCGGCGCCGGGCCGGGCGACCGGCTCACCAGCGTCACCCAGGCCGAGGTGTGGGGCCTGGGCCGGGTCGTCGGCCTGGAGCACCCGGACCGCTGGGGCGGTCTCCTCGACCTTCCCGACATCCTCGAGCCGCGCGCCGCCGACCGGCTCGTCACGGTCCTCGGGGGCGGCCTCGACGCCGAGGACCAGGTCGCGATCCGCCCGTCCGGCCTGCTCGTCCGCCGGCTGGAGCACGCCCCGGCCGGCGCCGACGAGGGCTGGCAGCCGCGTGGCACCGTTCTGATCACCGGCGGCACCGGCGCGCTCGGCGGCCACGTCGCCCGCTGGGCCGCCGCCAACGGAGCCGCGCATGTCGTCCTGGCCGGCCGGCGCGGGCCGGACGCGCCCGGCGCTGACGTCCTGGCCGACGAGATCCGTGCCGCGGGCGCCCGCGTCACGATCGTCGCCGCGGACCTGGCCGACCGCGACGCGGTGGCCGCCCTCGTCGACCAGGCGACCGCCGACCCGCAGGCCCCGCTCACCGCGGTCGTGCACGCCGCGGGCATCGCGCACAGCGCCCCGCTGGCCGACCTCGACGCCGCCGGGTTCGCCGCTGTGCTCGCCGGCAAGACCACCGGCGCGCTGCACCTCGACGAGATCCTCGGCGACACCGACCTGGACGCGTTCGTCCTGTTCTCCTCGATCGCCGCGACCTGGGGCAGCGGCTGGGGCGGCACCTACGCGGCGGCCAACGCCGGCCTCGACGCCCTGGCCCTGCGGCGGCGCGCCCGCGGCCTGGCCGCCACCTCGCTGGCCTGGGGCCCGTGGGCCGAGGCGGGCATGGCGACCGAGGGCGGCACCGGTGCGGCCCTGAGCCGGCGTGGCCTGACCCCCATGCCCCCCGACCTCGCGATCGACGCCCTCCGCCAGGCCGCCGGGGGCCGCGCGTCGCTGCTCACCGTCGCCGACGTCGACTGGGCGTCCTTCGTCGAGACGTTCGCCGCGGCCCGCCGCCGTCCGCTGCTGGAGGACCTCCCGGAGGTCGCCCGCCTGGCCGCCGGCGAGCCGGTGGCCGATACGGGACGGCGCGCCGGGCTCTCCGCCCTGCCCCCGGCACAGCGGGAGACCGCGCTGGTCGACCTCGTCCGGGAGCACGCCGCGCGCGTCCTGGGCTACCCCTCCGCCGACGCGATCGCGGTCAGGCGGCCGTTCCGCGAGCTCGGCTTCGACTCGCTCACCGCGGTCGACCTGCGCAACGCGCTGACGGCCGACACCGGGCTGCGCCTGCCGGCGACGCTCGCGTTCGACTACCCGACGCCGCTGGAGCTCGCCCGCCACCTGCTGGAGGAGGTCTTCGGCGCCGAGACGGCCGCGCCGGTCACCGGCCCCGCCGGCGGTTCCGCCAGCGGGATCGCCGCGCCCGACGACGACCCGATCGTCCTCACCGCGATGGCGTGCCGCTTCCCCGGCGGTGTCAGCACGCCCGACGAGCTGTGGGACCTGGTCGCCGGGGAGGTCGACGCGGTCGGCCCGTTCCCGGCCAACCGCGGCTGGGACGTCGACGCGCTCTACGATCCCGACGCCGACCGGTCCGGCACCTCGTACACCGTCAGCGGCGGGTTCGTGCGGGACGCCGACGAGTTCGACCCGAGCCTGTTCGGGATCAGCCCGCGCGAGGCCCTCGCCATGGACCCGCAGCAGCGGCTTCTGCTGGAAACCGCGTGGGAGACGTTCGAACGGGCCGGGATCGATCCGCTCTCGCTCCGCGGCCGGCAGGCCGGCGTCTTCGTCGGCACCACCCACCAGGGTTACGTCTCCCTGCTGGAGGAGAGCGCCGACGACCTGAGCGGATACCTCGGCATCGGCAGCGCCGGCAGCGTGGCCTCCGGGCGGATCGCGTACACGTTCGGGCTGGAGGGCCCGGCCGTCACGGTCGACACGGCCTGCTCGTCGTCGCTGGTCGCGCTGCATCTGGCGGCCCAGGCGCTGCGGTCGGGGGAGTGCGACCTGGCCCTCGCCGGCGGCGTCACGATCATGGCCACGCCGGGCACGTTCACCGAGTTCTCCCGGCAGCGCGGCCTGGCCGCCGACGGGCGGTGCAAGTCGTTCGCGGCCGCAGCCGACGGCACCGGCTGGGCCGAGGGCGTCGGCATGCTCCTGGTCGAACGGCTCTCCTCGGCACGCGCGTCCGGGCGTCCGGTGCTCGCCGTCGTGCGCGGCTCGGCCGTCAACCAGGACGGCGCGTCCAACGGCCTGACCGCGCCGAACGGGCCGTCGCAGCAGCGGGTCATCCGGGCGGCGCTGGTCAACGCCGGGCTTGAGCCCGGTGACGTGGACGCCGTCGAGGCGCACGGCACCGGCACCACGCTCGGCGACCCGATCGAGGCGCAGGCGCTGCTGGCGACCTACGGCCGCGACCGTTCCGGCGAGCCGCTCCGGCTCGGGTCGATCAAGTCGAACATCGGGCACACGCAGTCGGCCGCCGGCGCGGCCGGGATCATCAAGATGGTCCTGGCGATGCGGCACGGGGTGCTGCCGAAGACGCTGCACGTCGACGAGCCGACTTCGCAGGTGGACTGGTCGTCCGGCGCGGTCGAGCTGCTCACCGAGGCCCGGCCGTGGCCCGCCGGATCCCGGCCGCGCCGGGCGGGCGTGTCCGCGTTCGGGGTCAGCGGCACCAACGCCCACGTCATCCTGGAGGAGCCCCCCGCCGCCACCGCGGAAGACGAGTCACCGCGGGGCCGCGGCGCGCTGCCGGCGGTGCCGCTCGTCGTCTCGGCGGCCACCGAGGCCGGCCTGGACGCGCAGACCGAGGTCCTCCGCGACTGGCTCGACGCGCATCCCGACGCCGACATCGCCGACGTGGCCAGGACCACCGCCGGGCGGGCCGCGCTCGCCCACCGGGCGGTCTACCTGGCGCCCAATCGGGCCCAGTTGCTCCGGGCGCTCAGGCGGCGGGAGACGGCGGCGCGCGGCGAGAGCGGCGACGGCCGGCTGGCCCTCCTCTTCACCGGCCAGGGCGCGCAGCGCCTCGCGATGGGGGAGCAGCTCTACGCCGCCTTCCCGGTGTTCGCGGCGGCCTTCGACGAGGTGTGCGCGCACGTCGACCCGCTTCTGGACCAGCCCCTGCGGCTGGTCGTCTTCGCCGACCCGGACGCGCTCGACCAGACCGGCTACGCGCAGCCCGCGATCTTCGCGGTCGAGGTGGCGCTGCTGGCCCTGCTCCGGCACTGGGGGGTGACGCCCGACTTCGTCGCGGGCCACTCGATCGGCGAGATCACTGCGGCCTACGCCGCCGGAGTCCTCTCGCTGGCCGACGCGGCGGCGCTGGTGACGGCGCGGGGCCGGTTGATGCAGGCCCTGCCGGCCGGAGGGGCGATGCTCGCGGTCGGCGTGTCCGAGGCCGACGTCAGGCAAGCGTGCCCGGAGGTCGACCTGGCCGCGGTGAACGGGCCGGAGGCGGTCGTGGTCTCCGGGGCCGACGGCGACATCGCGCGGGTCGCCGGGCTGGCCGCGGAGCGGGGCTGGAAGACCTCCCGGCTGCGGACGAGCCACGCGTTCCACTCCCGGCTGATGGAGCCCATGCTGGCGGGCTTCCGCGAGGTCGTCGAGCGGCTCACGTTCGCCCCGCCCCTGGTCGCCGCGGTCTCCACGGTGGAGCCGGGCGAGCCGCCGCGCTGGACCGACCCGGAGTACTGGATCGAGCAGGTCCGCCGGCCGGTGCGGTTCGCCGACGCGGTGACCGCGCTGACCGCCCAGGGTGTCACGCGCTTCCTCGAGGTCGGGCCGGACGGGGTGCTCACCGCGCTGGCCGGCGCGAACCAGCCCGACGCGCTCGCCGTGCCGACGCTGCGCCGGGACCGCGACGAGGCCGGCACGCTTCTCACCGGTGTGGCGACGGTCTTCGCGCACGGCGCGGAGGTCGACTGGGCGCGCGTCCTCGACGGCGCCGGCACACCGCTGCCCGACCTGCCGACGTACGCCTTCCAGCGGCAGCGTTACTGGCCGCGGGCCGGCACCGGCGCCGAGACCGATCCGGCGAGCCTCGGGCTGGGCCTGGTCGAGCACCCGCTGCTCGGCGCGGCGGTGCCGCTGGCCGGTGGTGACGGCGCCGTGCTCACCGGGCGTCTCACGCTCCGCGCCCAGCCGTGGCTGGCCGACCACACGATCCTGGGCGCCGTCCTGGTGCCGGGGACCGCGCTGCTCGAACTCGCCCTCGCCGCCGGAGCCGTGGCCGGCGCCCCGGCCGTCGACGAGCTGGTGCTCCAGCAGCCGCTCCGCCTCGACGGCCCGGACGGTGCCGCCGTGCAGGTCAGCGTGGGCGCTCCGGACGAGACGGGCCGCCGCCCGATCACCGTTCACTCCGGCCCCGCCTACGTGGGCCCCGCTTACCTGGGTACGGGCGAGCACGCCACCGGGGCCGACGACCCCTGGACCGTCCACGCCACCGGTTTCGTGAGCCCGGCCCAGCCGGCCGCCCAGACGTTCGCCTGGCCGCCGGCCGGAGCGACCCACCTGGCCACCGAGGACCTCTACGACCGGCTCACGACCGCGGGCTACGAGTACGGGCCGGTCTTCCGTGGCCTGCGCGGGGCCTGGCGGCAGGGCGACGACCTGTACGTGGAGGCGGAACTGCCCGGCGACCCCGGCCGCTTCGCCGTCCATCCCGCGCTGCTCGACGCGGTCTTGCACGGCCTGGGCCTGGGCCCGGACGGCGACGGCGCGACCCGGCTGCCCTTCTCGTTCACCGGCGTCACGGTGCACGCCGAGGGCGCCGGGCTGCTGCGGGCCCGGCTCCGGGTGAACGGCGAGACCGTCAGGATCGACGCGGTCGACGCCGCCGGCGATCCGGTGATCACCGTCGAGGGCCTCGTCTTCCGCCAGGTCACGGCGGACGAGACGGCCGCCGCCCAGACAGAGTCGGCCCGCTCGCTGTTCACCGTCGACTGGATCCCGCAGGAGGTCGTGCCGGAGGCGGGGGCTCCGGTTGCGATGGCGTTGGGCGATCGGCTGCCGGAGCCGGCTGCCGTTGTTGTGGTGGACGCGACGGCGCCGGGATCCGCTCGCGATCGAGCGGCCGCGTTGCTGGGGTTGCTGCAGGAGTGGCTGGCCGATCCGGTGTGGGCCGATTCCCGGCTGGTGGTGCGGACGTTCGGGGCGGTGGGCGAGGAGATCACCGACCCTGATGGGGCCGCGTTGTGGGGTCTGGTGCGGTCGGCGCAGGCCGAGCACCCGGACCGGTTCCATCTGCTCGACGCGCCGGAGGACGCGTTCTATCCGGTGCCGCAGGCGGTGATCCGCGATGGTGTCGTCCGGGTGCCCCGCCTGGCCCGCCTGAAGGCGCCCGACGCGGGCTCGGGCGGGGTGGATCTGGGCGACGGCGTTGTCGTGGTCACCGGTGCGACGGGCACGCTGGGTGGCCTGATCGCCCGGCATCTGGTGCAGGCGCACGGCGTCGTCGACCTGCTGCTGCTGTCGCGGTCCGGCGGGATCGCCGACGTCGAGGGCGCCCGGGTGCGGTCGGTTGCCTGCGACCTCTCCGACGCCGACGCCGTCGCGGCGGCGCTGCGGGACGAGCCGGTCAGCGCCGTGGTGCACGCGGCCGGCGTCATCGACGACGGCCTGCTCACCGACCTGACCCCCGAGCGCTTCGACGCCGTGTTCGGCGCCAAGGTCGAC
The DNA here is from genome assembly GCF_017896165.1 of Microbispora oryzae. Lineage (GTDB taxonomy): Bacteria > Actinomycetota > Actinomycetes > Streptosporangiales > Streptosporangiaceae > Microbispora > Microbispora oryzae. The sequence goes on along the minus strand of NZ_JAFCNB010000015.1, from coordinate 142,528 downwards.
GCCGCCCGCAACCTCGCCGCGGCGACCCGGGGCAGGCCGCTGCGGGCGTTCGTCCTCTACTCCTCCGCCGCGGGGCTGTTCGGCGGCGCCGGTCAGGCCAACTACGCCGCCGCCAACGCCTTCCTCGACGCGTACGCCGCGATGGCGCGGGCGGAGGGCGTCCCGGCGACGTCGCTGGCCTGGGGCCTGTGGGACGCCGGGCTGGGCGCGGCGCTCTCCGACGTGGACCGCCGCAGGCTGGCCAGGGGCGGATTCGGCGCGCTCGACGCCGAGGCCGGGCTCGCGCTGTTCGACGCCGCCCTGGCCGCCGGCCGCCCCGTCGCCGTCCCGCTCCGGCTCGACCTGGCCGCGCTCCGCGGCGCCGAGCAGATCTCCCCGCTGCTGCACGGCCTGGTCCGGACCGCCACCCGGCGGCGCGCCGCCGCGTCCGCGGCCGAGACCGGCGGCTCCTCGCTGGCCCGGCACCTCGCCGGCCTGGCGGAAGCCGACCGGGTCGCCACGGCGCTGGCCACCGTACGGGCCCTGGCCGCCGCCGTGCTCGGCTATCCCGGCCCGGACGCGATCCCGGCCGGCCGGGCCTTCAGGGAGCTGGGCTTCGACTCGCTCACCGCGGTCGAGCTGCGCAACCGGCTCGCCGCCGAGACCGGCCTGCGGCTGCCCGCGACGCTGATCTTCGACTACCCGAACGCCACCGCCCTCGCCGAGTTCCTCACCGCCGAGCTGTCCGGATCGGTGACGGCCGTCGCACCGGTGACGGCCGCCGTGGCGCCGGTCGACGACGACCCCATCGTGATCGTCGGCATGGCGTGCCGTTATCCGGGTGGGGTCACCTCGCCGGACGAGCTGTGGGAGCTGGTCGCCCAGGGCAGGGACGGCATCGGGTTGTTCCCGGCGGATCGCGGGTGGGATGTCGAGGGGTTGTATCACCCCGATCCCGATCACCCTGGTACGTCGTACGCCCGGGAGGGCGGGTTCCTCTACGACGCCGCCGACTTCGACCCCGGCCTGTTCGGCATCAGCCCGCGCGAGGGCATGGCGATGGACCCGCAGCAGCGTCTGCTGCTCGAATCCGCCTGGGAGACCCTGGAGCGCGCGGGGGTCGACCCGCTGGGGCTGCGCGGCAGCCGCACCGGCGTGTTCGTCGGACTGATGTACCACGACTATCTCGGCCGGTTGACCGCCGTGCCCGAGGAGGTCGAGGGCTTCCTCGGCACCGGCAACTCCGGCAGTGTGGCCTCCGGGCGGATCGCGTACACCTTCGGGCTGGAGGGCCCGGCCGTCACGGTCGACACCGCGTGTTCGTCGTCGCTGGTCGCGCTGCATCTCGCGGCGCAGGCGCTGCGGTCGGGGGAGTGCGACCTGGCGCTCGCCGGCGGCGTGACGGTGATGGCGACCCCGGACACGTTCACCGGCTTCTCCCGGCAGCGCGGGCTGGCCGCCGACGGGCGGTGCAAGTCGTTCGCCGCCGCCGCCGACGGCACCGGCTGGGGTGAGGGCGTCGGCATGCTGCTGGTCGAGCGGCTGTCCGACGCCCGGCGGCACGGACACCGCGTGCTCGCGGTCGTCCGGGGCACGGCGGTCAACCAGGACGGCGCGTCGAACGGGCTCACCGCGCCGAACGGGCCGTCGCAGCAGCGGGTGATCCGCGCGGCGCTGGCCGGCGCGGGATTGACCCCGCGTGATGTTGACGTGGTGGAGGCGCACGGCACGGGCACCACGCTGGGTGACCCGATCGAGGCGCAGGCGTTGCTGGCCGCCTACGGCCAGGAGCGGGACGAGCCGCTGTGGCTGGGGTCGATCAAGTCGAACCTGGGGCACACCCAGGCGGCGGCGGGCGCGGCCGGGATCATCAAGATGGTCATGGCGATGCGGCACGGGGTGCTGCCGAAGACGTTGCACGTCGACGAGCCGACGCCCAAGGTCGACTGGGCGGCCGGGAAGGTCGAGCTGCTCACCGAGGCCCGGCCCTGGCCCGCTGAGGGACGCCCGCGCCGGGCCGGTGTGTCGTCGTTCGGGATCAGCGGGACCAACGCCCACGTCATCCTCGAGGAACCCCCCGCCCCGGCGGTCACGCCGGGCCCCGCGGTGGACCGTCCGGTGCCGCTGGTGATCTCGGCCAACGACCCGGCCGCGCTGGCCGAGCAGGTCGGACGGATCCGGGCCGTGCTCCGCGACCGGCCGGAGCCGCGGCCGTCGGACATCGGTCACGCGCTGACCGGCCGGGCCGTGCTGCCGCACCGCGCGGTGCTGCTGGCGCCCGGCGACGGGGAGCCGGTCGCGACCGGTCGCGCGGCCGAGGGCCGGTTGGCGATGATCTTCACCGGTCAGGGCGCCCAGCGGGCCGGCATGGGCCGCGAACTGTACGCGGCGTTCCCCGCGTACGCCGCGGCCTTCGACGAGGCGGCGGCCGCCCTCGGCCTGCCGCTGCACGAGGTGCTGGACGACCCCGCCAGGCTCGACCAGACCGGCTGGGCCCAGCCGGCGATCTTCGCGGTCGAGGTCGCGCTGCTGGCCCTGCTGCGGGCCTGGAGGGTGACGCCGGACGTGGTGGCCGGTCACTCCGTCGGCGAGATCACCGCCGCCTACGCAGCCGGCGTCCTCAGCCTGGCCGACGCCGCCACACTGGTCGCGGCCCGCGGTCGCCTCATGCAGGACCTGCCCGCGGGCGGCGCCATGCTCGCGGTCAACGCCGCCGAGGCCGACGTCCGCGCGCTGCTGGCCCCGGGGCCCGACGCCGCCGGCGGGCTCGCCGTCGACGTGGCGGCGGTGAACGGACCGCACGCGGTCGTCGTCTCGGGAGCCGAGGAGGACATCGACCGGATGGCCGAGCTGGCCGCCGAGCGGGGCTGGAAGACCTCGCGGCTCCGGACCAGCCACGCCTTCCACTCCCGGCTGATGGATCCGATGCTCGCGCGGTTCGCGGAGGTCGTCCGCGGGCTGACCTTCGCCGAACCGCGGCTGGCCGCGATCTCCACCGTCGAGCCCGGCGAGCCCCTGCGCTGGACCGACCCCGACTACTGGATCGAGCAGGTCCGCCGGCCCGTCCGGTTCGCGGACGCGGTGACGCGGCTGGAGGCTGCCCGCGTCCTGGAGCTCGGGCCGGACGGCGTGCTCACCGCGCTGGTCCAGGACGCGCGCCCCGAGCTGACCGCCGCCGCGACGCTGCGCCGCGGTCGTGGCGAGGCCGAAACCCTGCTCACCGCGGTGGCTCAGATCTTCGCCGCCGGTCAGGCCGTCGACTGGGCGGCGACGTTCGGCACCGGCCCGGCGCCCGTCCTCGACCTGCCGACCTATCCGTTCCAGCACCAGCGGCTCTGGATCGACGTCGCCGACCCGGCGGCCGACCTGGCCGCCGCCGGTCTGCGCGACGCCGAGCACCCGCTGCTGGGCGCGGCCGTCACGCTCCCGGACAGCGACGCCCTGCTGTTCACCGGCCGGCTGGCCGCGGGATCACCGGCCTGGCTCGCCGACCACGCGGTCTACGGCACCGTGGTCGTCCCCGGTGCCGCCCTGGTCGACATCGCCCTGGCCGCCGGGGCCCGGTCCGGCGCCCCCGTTCTCGGCGAACTGCTGCTCCAGGCACCGCTCGCGCTGCCCGCGACCGGCGGGGCCGCCCTGCGGGTCACCGTCGGAGCCCCAGACGACGACGGCCGCCGGACCCTGGCCGTCTACTCGCAGCCCGACGGCGCCGAGGGCTGGACCACCCACGCAACCGGATTCCTCACCACGGGGTTCCTCGCCGGCGACGCAGGGGCACCCGATCTCCCCGAGACGGCGACCGCGCCGCCGGGGGGCGGAGAGCCGATTCCCCTCGACGGCCTCTACGACCGGCTGGCCGACGCCGGACTGCGGTACGGCCCGGCGTTCCAGGGCCTCGCCGGTGCCGCACGCCACGGCGACGACGTGGTCGCCGAGGTGCGGCTGGACGGCGTGGACCCCGGCGGCTTCGGCGTCCACCCGGCGCTGCTCGACGCGGCCCTGCACGCGATCGGCGCGGCCGGGCTGTTCGACGAGACCGTCCGGCTGCCGTTCGCGGTCAGCGGCGCACGCCTGCACGCCGTGGGCGCGGGCGCGCTCCGCGTCCGCCTCACCCGCGTGGGCGACGGCGCGGTCCGCCTGGCCGCCTTCGACGGCTCCGGCGCACCGGTGCTCACGATCGACGAACTTGCCTTCCGCCCGGTCACCGCGGAGCAGGTCACGGCCGCGCCGGCCGGCCCCCGGTCGTTGTTCGGACTGGACTGGGTGCGGCACGATGCCACGCCCGGCGCGGAACCCCGGGCCGCGATCGCGCTCGGCGACCCGCTCCCGGCGCCCGCCGCGGTGCTCGTCGTGGACGCCACGGCACCGGGATCGGCCCGGCAGCGGGCCGCCGCGCTGCTCACTCTGCTCCAGAACTGGCTCCCCGATCCCGCCTGGGCCGATTCCCGGCTGGTCGTCCGCACGTACGGCGCGGTGGGCGACGAGGTCACCGATCCCGACGGCGCCGCCCTGTGGGGCCTGGCCCGGGTGGCCCAGTCGGAACACCCCGGCCGGATCCACCTGCTGGACGCCGCCGAGGACGCGTCGTACCCGCTGCCCCAGGCCCTGGTGCGCGACGACGTGGTGCGCGTGCCGCGCCTGGCCAGGCTCGACGGCTCGCGGGCGATCGACTTCGGCGACGGATCGGTGGTGGTCACCGGGGCCACCGGGACGCTCGGCCGGCTCGTCGCCCGTCACCTGGTCGACGCCCACGGCGTACGCGACCTCGTGCTGCTCTCCCGCTCCGGCGGAGACCCCGACCTCCGCGCCGGCCTCGAACGCGAGCTCGCCCCGGCGAACGTGCGGTCCGTCGCCTGCGACGTGGCCGACGCCGGCGCGGTCGCCGCGGCGCTGCGGAACGAGCCGGTGACGGCGGTCATCCACGCTGCGGGCGTGCTCGACGACGGGACACTGGAGTCGCTCACCCCCGAGCGGCTCGACGCCGTCTTCCGTGCCAAGGTCGACGCCGCCCGCAACCTCGCCGAGGCGACGCGGGACAGGCCGCTGCGCGCCTTCGTCCTCTACTCCTCGGCCTCGGGGCTGTTCGGCAACGCCGGTCAGGCCAACTACGCCGCCGCCAACACCTTCCTGGACGCGTACGCCGTGCGGCTGCGGGCACAGGGCGTCCCGGCGACCTCCCTCGCCTGGGGACTGTGGGACGCCGGCATGGGCGGCGCGCTGACCGGCGCCGACCGCGCCCGGCTGGCCCGCACCGGCTTCGGCGCGCTCACGCCCGCCGACGGCCTCGCCGCCTTCGACGCCGCCCTCGCCGCCGACCGGCCGCTGGCCGTGCCGATCGCGCTCGACCTCGCCGCGGTCCGGGCCACGGCGGCCGGCGGCACGGTCCCCGAACTGCTGCGCGGCCTGGTCTCCGTGCCCCGCCGGGCCGTCGACGGCGCCCCCACCCGGACACTCGCGGCCCAGCTCGCGCCGATGAACGACACCGAGCGCGGTCGGGTCCTGCTCGACCTCGTCCGGACCCGGACCGCCGCCATCCTGGGGTACGCGTCGCCCAGGGACGTCGAGCCCACCCGAGGCTTCCTCGAACTCGGCTTCGACTCGCTGACCGCGGTGGAGCTGCGCAACCGGCTGCAAACGGAGACCGGGCTGCGCCTGACGGCGACCCTGCTGTTCGACCACCCGTCACCGACCGCGCTCGCCCGCCATCTCGCCGAGCTGCTCCGCCCGGACGAGGCGCCCGAGGCCGGCCAGGTCGACGCCGTCTACGCCGAGATCGACGGCCTGGAAGCCCGGCTCAGGGCCGCCACCCTCGACGACGGCCACCGCGACGCGATCGGGCAGCGGCTGCGCGTCCTCGCCGCCGCCTGGGCCGCCCCCGCGAACGGCGCCGGCGCCGACGACATCCAGTCGGCGACAGCCGACGAGATCTTCGACCTTCTCGACGAGCTCGGCACCCAGTGAGCCGGCCCAGATCCGAAGGCGGTTCTGCCATGACCACTGCAGGGACCACCACAGGGACCACCGCAGGCGAATCCGCCGGGACCGAGGAGAAGTACCTCGCCTACCTCAAACGGGCGGCCGCCGACCTGCGTGCCGCCCGCCGGCGGGTGGAGGAGCTGGAGTATCGGGGCACCGAACCCCTGGCGATCATCGCCATGAGCTGCCGGTTCCCCGGCGGGATCGAGGGCCCCGAGGACCTGTGGCGGCTGGTCGCCTCCGGTTCCGACGCGATCGGCGCGCCTCCGGCCGACCGCGGCTGGGACATCGACGGCCTCTACGACCACGAGAGCGGCGAACTCGACCGGCGGGCCCGCCTCGAAGGCGGCTTCCTGCACGACGCCGCGGGCTTCGACGCGGACCTGTTCGGGATCAGCCCTCGTGAGGCGCTGGCGATGGACCCGCAGCAGCGGCTGCTGCTGGAGGCGACCTGGGAGGCGTTCGAACGGGCCGGTTTCGACCCCACCCAGGTGCCCTTCCCCCGCACGGGCGTGTTCGCCGGTGTCATGTACCACGACTACGGCTCCCGCCCGCTCGACCTGCCCGACGGCGTCGCCAGCTACCTGGGCAACGGCAACTCGGGCAGCGTCGCGTCCGGGCGGATCGCCTACACGTTCGGGCTGGAGGGCCCGGCGGTCACCGTCGACACCGCCTGCTCGTCGTCGCTGGTCGCCCTGCACCTCGCCGGTCAGGCGCTGCGGAACGGCGAATGCGATCTGGCGCTGGCCGGCGGTGTCACGGTGATGGCCACACCGACCACGTTCGTCGAGTTCAGCCGGCAGGGCGGGCTGGCCGCCGACGGGCGGTGCAAGTCGTTCGCCGCGGCGGCCGACGGCACCGGCTGGGGCGAGGGCGTCGGCCTGCTCCTGCTTGAGCGGCTGTCGGACGCGCGGCGGCTCGGGCATCCGATCCTCGCCGTCGTGCGGGGCTCGGCGGTCAACCAGGACGGCGCGTCCAGCGGCCTGACCGCCCCGAATGGCCCGTCGCAGCAGCGCGTCATCCGGGCCGCCCTGGCGTCGGCGGGGCTGACGCCGCAGGACGTGGACGCGGTGGAGGCGCACGGCACCGGGACGCGGCTGGGCGACCCGATCGAGGCGCAGGCCCTGCTCGCCACCTATGGGCGCGACCGTTCCGGCGAGCCGCTCTGGCTCGGTTCGGTGAAGTCGAACCTGGGGCACACCCAGGCCGCCGCCGGCGTGGCCGGTGTCATCAAGATGGTGCAGGCGATCCGGCACGGGGTGTTGCCGAAGACGTTGCATGTGGATGCGCCGTCGCCGCAGGTGGACTGGGCGTCGGGTGCGGTGGGGCTGTTGACGCAGGCGCGGGCGTGGCCGGAGGTGGGCCGGCCGCGCCGGGCTGGGGTGTCGTCGTTCGGGATCAGTGGGACGAACGCGCATGTGATCGTGGAGCAGGCGCCGGACGCGACGCCGGCCGAGCCGGGCGAGGTGCCGGTTGAGGGTGGCGGGCCGGTGGTGGGGTCGCCGGTGGTGGGGTTGCCGGTGGTGCCGTTGGTGGTGACGGCGCGGTCGGCGGGGTCGTTGGAGGCGCAGGTCCGGCGGGTGGGGGCGGTGGAGGCGTCCCGGCTGGATGTCGGGGTGGCGTTGGCCGGGCGGGCGGTGCTGGAGTATCGGGCGGTGCTGCTGGGCGACGCGGTGGTTCGGGGGGTGGCCTCGGAGGGCCGGTTGGCGGTGGTGTTCACCGGTCAGGGGTCGCAGCGGGCCGGGATGGGCCGGGAGCTGTATGACGTGTTCCCGGTGTTCGCGGCGGCGTTCGACGAGGTGTGCGCGGCGCTGGACCTGCCGCTCCACGAGGTGCTCGGCGATGAGTCCCGGTTGGGTCAGACGGGGTGGGCGCAGCCGGCGATCTTCGCCGTGGAAGTGGCGTTGCTGGCGCTGGTCCGCTCCTGGGGGGTGGAGCCGGATGTGGTGGCGGGGCATTCGATCGGTGAGATCACCGCCGCGTACGCCGCCGGGGTGCTGTCGCTGGCGGACGCCGCGAGGTTGGTGGCGGCGCGGGGCCGGTTGATGCAGGCGCTTCCGGCGGGTGGGGCGATGCTCGCGGTGGGGGCGTCCGAGGAGGACCTACGCGCGGCTTTCCCGGACATCGACATCGCGGCGGTGAACGGTCCGGGGTCGGTGGTGGTGTCCGGGCCGCGGGAGGACGTCGAGCGGGTCGCTGGGTTGGCGGCGGAGCGTGGGTGGAAGACCAGCAGGCTGCGCACGAGTCATGCGTTTCATTCGCGGTTGATGGAGCCGATGCTGGCGGGGTTCCGTTCGGTGGTGGAGTCGCTGGCGTTCGCCGATCCAGTGATCCCTGCGGTCTCCACGGTGACAGGCCGCCCGGTCGAGACCGGTCAGTGGAGTGACCCGGAGTACTGGGTGGATCAGGTCCGCCGCCCGGTCCGGTTCGCCGACGCCGCTGCCGGTCTGGACGCTGAGCGGGTGCTGGAGCTGGGCCCGGACGGGGTGCTGACGGCGCTGGTCCAGGGCGTGACGCCGGATGTGAGGGCGGTGGCCGCGCTGCGCCGCGACCGCGACGAGGCGACCACGTTGCTGACCGCGGTGGCGGAGTTGTTCGTCGACGGGCAGGGCGTGGACTGGCGGGCGCTGTTCGACGGCACGGGCGCGCGCCCGGCCGAGGTGCCCACCTATCCCTTCTCCCACCAGCGGTACTGGCTCGACACCGCCACCGACACCGGGGATGTCACCGCGGCCGGACTGTACGCGTCCGGTCACCCGCTCCTCAGCGCCGCGATGCTGCTGGCCGACGGAGACGGCGCCCTGCTCACCGGCCGGCTGGCCGCGGGAACACCAGGTTGGCTGGCCGATCATCGCGTGTTCGGCGCGGTACTCGTTCCAGGAACGGCGCTGCTCGATCTCGTCCTGGCCGCCGGGCGGCGGGTGGGCGCGACCAGCGTCGACGAGCTCATTCTCCGCGAGCCTCTGGTGATCCCGCCGCAGGGCGGCGTCCGCCTGCAGGTGAGGGTCGGCCCGGCGGACGACGCGGACCGCCGCGCGGTCACCGTCTACGCCCAGCCCGAGGACGGCGACCCCGGCGATTGGACCACCCACGCGGAAGGCACCCTCGCCCCTGCCGCAGACACCGACACAGAAACAGACACCGGCACCGGCACCGATGCCGACCTGAGCCTGGTCGCCTGGCCGCCGAGCGACGCCGACGAGATCGCGATCGACGGGCTGTACGACACGCTCGCCGATGCCGGTCTGTCCTATGGCCCGGCGTTCCAGGGCCTGCGGCGGGTCTGGCGGCGGGGCGCGGACGTGTTCGCCGAGGTCGCGGTTGGCGAGGTGGTCGACGGCTTCGGTGTGCATCCGGCGTTGTTCGACGCGGCGCTGCACGGGATCGGCGCCGGAGACCTGCTTCCCGGTGGCGAGGTGCGGCTGCCGTTCGCCTTCACCGGTGTGCGGGTCACCGGGGCGGCCGCCGGTGAACTACGCGTCCGGCTCTCCCGCGGCGAGAGCGCCGACACGGTGCGGCTGCTGCTCGCGGACGGAGCCGGGCTTCCGGTGGCCGAGGTGGACGCGCTCCTGCTCCGTCCGGTCACGGCGGCGCAGGTGTCGGGCGGCTCCGCCGGGCGTCTGTTGTTCGGGGTGGAGTGGGTGCCGCAGGACGTCGTGCCGGAGGCGGGGGCTCCGGTTGCGATGGCGTTGGGTGATCGGCTGCCGGAGCCGGCTGCTGTGGTGGTGGTGGACGCGACGGCGCCGGGAGCGGCGTTCGATCGGTCGGCTGCGTTGCTGGGGTTGCTGCAGGAGTGGCTGGCCGATTCGGCGTGGGCCGATTCCCGGCTGGTGGTGCGGACGTTCGGGGCGGCCGGTGATGAGGTCACCGACCCTGATGGGGCCGCGTTGTGGGGTCTGGTGCGGTCGGCGCAGGCCGAACACCCCGACCGAATCCATCTCCTCGACGCCTCCGAAGACATGGCCCTCCCGTTGCCCGAGGCGCTGGTGCGCGACGGTGTGGTCAGGGTCCCGCGGCTCGTACGGGTCCAGGCCCTCGACGCGGGCTCGGGCGGGGCGGACCTGGGTGACGGCGTCGTGGTGATCACGGGTGCTACCGGGACGTTGGGTGGTCTGGTCGCCCGCCATCTGGTGCAGGCGCACGGCGTCGACGATCTGCTGCTGCTGTCGCGGTCCGGCGGAGAGGTAGAGGTCGAGGGCGCTCGGGTGCGGTCGGTGGCCTGTGACGTGGGCGACGCGGACGCGGTTGCGGCGGCGCTGCGGGATGAGCCGGTAACGGCGGTGATCCACGCGGCGGGCCTGCTCGACGACGGCATGGTCGAATCGTTGACCCCGGAGCGGTTGGAGCGGGTGTTCGGGGCGAAGGTGGACGCGGCCCGCAACCTCGCCGAGGCGACACGGGGCAAGCGGCTGGGCGCGTTTGTGCTGTATTCGTCGGCGGCGGGGTTGTTCGGTAATGCCGGTCAGGCCAACTACGCGGCGGCGAACGCGTTCCTGGACGCGTACGCCGTGTCGTTGCGGGCGGAGGGTGTTCCGGCGACGTCGCTGGCATGGGGACTCTGGGACGCCGGTATGGGTGGCGGGCTCAGCGACGCCGACCGGGAGCGGATGCGGCGTGGTGGTGTGCTGCCGCTCACCGCCGAGCAGGGCCTGGCGGCGTTCGACGCCGCTCTCGCCGCGGGCAGACCCCTGGTCGCCCCACTGGTGATCGACACCGCCGCGCTCCGCGAGGCCGCCGGCGCGCCCGCGCTCCTGCGCGGGCTGGTCCGCGCCCCCGCCCGCCCGGCCGCCGGTACGGCGCTCGGCCGGCGGTTGGCCGGCCTACCCGAAGAACAGCGCGTCGCGGCCGTCGTCGGGCTGGTCCGGGCCCAGGTGGCGGACGTGCTCGGCTATGGCAGGGCTGAGGACGTCGACCCGCGGCGAGCCTTCAGCGAGCTGGGTTTCGACTCGCTGACCGCGGTGGAGCTGCGCAACCGCCTGAGTACGGTGACCGGGTTGCGGCTGCCGTCGACGCTGGTCTTCGACTACCCGAACGCCACGGTGCTGGCCGCCCACGTGGGTGCGGAACTGGCGGGGGCGGCTCGGGCGGTGGCCGCGCCGGCGCCTGCCGCCCACGACGACGAGCCGATCGCCATCGTGGGGATGGCGTGCCGTTATCCGGGTGGGGTGGCGTCCCCGGAGGAGTTGTGGGAGCTGGTGGCGGCCGGTCGGGACGCGATCGGCTCGTTCCCCGTGGACCGGGGCTGGGACGTGGAGAACCTGTATCACCCCGACCCGGATCACCCCGGTACGTCGTACTCGCGGGAGGGCGGTTTCCTCTACGAGGCGGGCGACTTCGACCCGGGACTGTTCGGGATCTCGCCGCGTGAGGCGCTGGCGATGGATCCGCAGCACCGGCTGCTGCTGGAGACCTCGTGGGAGGCGTTCGAACGGGCCGGGATCGACCCGCGCGCCTTGCGCGGATCCCGGACGGGCGTGTTCGCGGGCGTCATGTACGGCGACTACGCGACCGTCCTCGAACAGGCCGAGGCGCAGGTCGAGGGCTTCATGGGCACCGGTGGGAGCATCGCGTCGGGCCGGGTGTCGTACACGTTCGGTTTGGAGGGTCCGGCGGTCACGGTCGACACCGCGTGTTCGTCGTCTCTGGTGGCGCTCCACCTGGCTGTGCAGGCGTTGCGGAGCGGGGAGTGTGACGCGGCGCTGGCCGGTGGGGTGACGGTGATGGCCACCCCGGGCACGTTCGTGGGGTTCTCGCGGCAGCGGGGTCTTGCCGCTGATGGGCGGTGCAAGTCGTTCGCGGAGGGGGCTGACGGCACCGGGTGGGGTGAGGGTGTCGGCATGCTGCTGGTGGAGCGGCTGTCGGACGCCGAACGCCTGGGGCACCGGGTGCTCGCCGTGGTCCGGGGCAGTGCGGTGAACCAGGACGGCGCGTCGAACGGCCTGACCGCGCCGAACGGACCGTCGCAGCAGCGGGTGATCCGGGCGGCGCTGGCCAACGCGGGTCTGTCGCCGCAGGACGTGGACGTGATCGAGGCGCACGGCACCGGCACGGCGCTGGGCGATCCGATCGAGGCGCAGGCATTGCTGGCCACCTATGGCCAGGACCGGGACGAGCCGTTGTGGCTGGGTTCGATCAAGTCGAATCTCGGGCATACGCAGGCGGCGGCCGGGGTCGCGGGGATCATCAAGATGGTGCAGGCGTTCCGTTACGGCACGCTGCCCAAGACGCTGCATGTGGACGCGCCGACCTCGCAGGTGGACTGGTCGGCCGGGTCGGTCGAGCTGCTGACCGAGCCGCGCAACTGGCCGCAGGTGGGCCGGGCGCGGCGGGCGGCGGTGTCATCGTTCGGGATCAGCGGCACCAACGCCCACGTCATCCTCGAAGGCCCACCCGCCACGGCGCCGGTGGAGACAACGCGACCGGCGCTGCCGGCCGTACCGGTGGTCCTCACGGCCGCGACGGATCGGGCCCTCGCCGGGCAGGCCGAGCGGCTCCGCGCATACCTGCTGGCCCATCCGGACGCCTCCGTGGCCGACGTCGCCTGGACGCTCGCTCACCGGACACCGCTGCCCCGGCGTGCGGTGGTGCCGGCCGCCGATCGCGACCAACTGCTCAGCGCACTCGTCGCCCCAACGGCGGCGGAGATACGGACAGGACCTCTGGCGGTGGTGTTCACCGGTCAGGGGTCGCAGCGGGCCGGGATGGGCCGGGAGCTGTATGACGTGTTCCCGGTGTTCGCGGCGGCGTTCGACGAGGTGTGCGCGGCGCTGGACCTGCCGCTGCTGGACGTTCTGGGCGATGAGTCCCGGTTGGGTCAGACGGGGTGGGCGCAGCCGGCGATCTTCGCGGTCGAGGTGGCGTTGCTGGCGTTGGTCCGCTCCTGGGGGGTGGAGCCGGATGTGGTCGCGGGGCATTCGATCGGTGAGATCACCGCCGCCTACGCGGCAGGGGTCCTGTCGCTGGCGGACGCCGCGAGGTTGGTGGCGGCTCGGGGCCGGTTGATGCAGGCGCTTCCGGCGGGTGGGGCGATGCTCGCGGTCGGCACCTCCGAGGCCGACCTGCTGGCGGCTTTCCCGGACGTTGATGTGGCGGCGGTGAACGGTCCGGCGTCGGTGGTGGTGTCCGGCCCGCAGGCCGACGTCGAGCGGGTCGCTGGGTTGGCGGCGGAGCGGGGCTGGAAGACCAGCAGGCTGCGCACGAGTCATGCGTTTCATTCGCGGTTGATGGAGCCGATGCTGGCGGAGTTCCGTTCGGTGGTGGAGTCGCTGGCGTTCGCCGAGCCGGTGGTTCCGGCGGTCTCCACGGTGACGGGCCGCCCGGTGGAGTCCGGTCAGTGGAGTGACCCGGAGTACTGGGTGGATCAGGTCCGACGTCCGGTCCGGTTCGCCGACGCGGTCGCGGCTCTGGACGCGGGTCGCGTGCTGGAGCTGGGCCCGGACGGCATCCTGACCGCGCTGGTCCAGGATGTGGCCCCGGACGTGAGGGCGGTGGCCGCGCTGCGCCGCGACCGCGACGAGATCACCACGCTGCTCGCCGCGCTCGCCGAACTGCACTCGACCGGCCTCACGATCGATTGGAGACTCGTGCTCGGCGGCGGTGAACTCCTCGATCTGCCGAGCTACGCCTTCGACCACCAGCACTTCTGGCCGCGCCGCCGTACGCTGCGCGCCGCCGACGCCGCCGGCCTCGGCCTGACGGAGACCGGCCACCCGCTGCTCGGCGCGACGATCGCCCTCCCGGACGCGCCGGAGAGCGTGCTCACCGGCTTCCTTTCTGTCTCCACTCACCCGTGGCTGGCCGACCACACGGTCTTCGGTGCAACGGTCGTTCCCGGCACGGCGCTGGTCGAGATGGCACTCGCCGGCGGCGTCCGGATCGGGGCACCGGTCCTCGACGAGCTGTTGCTCCAGGCGCCGCTGCCGCTTCCGGCGTCCGGCGGTGCGCAGGTCAGGACCACGATCGGCGCGCCGGACGGCGACGGACGGCATCGGGTCTCCATCCATGCCCGGACCGACGACGAGGCTCCCTGGACGCTGCACGCGACCGGCGTGCTCGCCCCGGAGCACATGGCCGCCGCCGGAGAGGAAGCCGATCTGGTGGTGTGGCCGCCGTCCGGTGCGGAGGAGCTCGCTCTGGACGGTCTGTATGAGGCGTTCGCGGATGCGGGGCTGTTGTACGGTCCGGCGTTCCGGGGGTTGCGGCGGGTGTGGCGGCGGGGTGTGGAGGTGTTCGCCGAGGTCGTGACCGGGGAGGTGGTCGACGGTTTCGGGGTGCATCCGGCGTTGTTCGACGCGGCGCTGCACGCGCTGGGCGTCGGCGGGCTGCTCCCGGCCGAGGGCGCGCAGTTGCCCTTCGCCTTCGCGGGCGTACGCATGGCCGGCTCGGCCACCGGGACACTGCGGGTCCGGCTCGCGCCGGGGCACACCCCCGACTCGGTACGGCTCCTGCTCGCCGACGGGGCGGGCCTGCCGGTCACCCGGATCGACGGGCTGACGCTCCGTCCGGTATCGGCCGGGCAGGTGTCGGGCGGCTCCGCCGACCGTCTGTTGTTCGGGGTGGAGTGGGTGCCGCAGGACGTCGTGCCGGAGGCGGGGGCTCCGGTCGTGGTGGCGTTGGGTGATCGGTTGCCGGAGCCGGCTGGTGTGGTGGTGGTGGACGCGACGGCGCCGGGGTCGGCGTTCGATCGGTCGGCTGCGCTGTTGGGGTTGCTGCAGGAGTGGGTGGCCGATCCGGCGTGGGCGGATTCCCGGTTGGTGGTGCGGACGTTCGGCGCGGCCGGTGAGGAGATCGTCGATCCGGATGGTGCCGCGTTGTGGGGGTTGGTGCGGTCGGCGCAGGCCGAGCACCCGGGCCGGATCCATCTCCTCGACGCGCCCGAGGTCATGGTCGTCCCGGTGCCGCAGGCGGTGGTGCGTGACGGTGTGGTGCGGGTGCCGCGCCTGGGCCGCCTGAAGACACCCGGCACGGGTTCAGCTCACGTTGACCTTGGTGACGGGGTCGTGGTGGTCACCGGTGCCACGGGCATGCTGGGTGGTCTGGTCGCCCGGCATCTGGTGCGGGCGCATGGCGTCGGTGAGTTGTTGCTGCTGTCGCGGTCCGGCGGGGCGGTCGAGGTCGAGGGTGCGCGGGTGCGGTCGCTGGCGTGTGACCTGTCCGACGCGGACGCCGTCGCGGCGGCGCTGCGGGATGAGCCGGTCACGGCGGTGGTTCATGCCGCGGGTGTGCTGGACGATGCGTTGCTGGCTGATCTGACTCCGGAGCGGTTGCAGCGGGTGTTCGGGGCGAAGGTGGACGCGGCCCGCAACCTGCGCGCGGCGACGCGGGACAAGCGGTTGAGCGCGTTTGTGGTGTATTCGTCGGCGGCGGGGTTGTTCGGTAACGCCGGTCAGGCCAATTACGCGGCGGCCAACGCCTTCCTGGATGCGTACGCGGTGGTGTTGCGGGCGGAGGGCGTCCCTGCGACCTCGCTGGCGTGGGGACTCTGGGACGCGGGGATGGGGGAGGCGCTGACCCGCGCCGACCGGGAGCGGATGCGGCGTGGTGGCGTTCTCCCTCTCACCGCCGAACAGGGCCTGGCCGCGTTCGACGCCGCACTCGCCCACGGACGTCCGCTCATCGC
The DNA here is from genome assembly GCF_017896165.1 of Microbispora oryzae. Lineage (GTDB taxonomy): Bacteria > Actinomycetota > Actinomycetes > Streptosporangiales > Streptosporangiaceae > Microbispora > Microbispora oryzae. The sequence goes on along the minus strand of NZ_JAFCNB010000015.1, from coordinate 126,954 downwards.
CTTGCTGGGCGTGGACACCGCGGCGCTCCGCGCCGCCGACTTCGTACCACCACTGCTGGCCGGTCTGGCCCCCGGCCGCGCCCCGGTCGCACAGGGCAGCCCGCTGTCCCAGCGCCTCGCCGCGCTCCCCGAACATGAGCGGGGCCGAGCCGTGCTGGCGCTGGTCAGCGCTCAGGTGACCGCCGTGCTCGGCTACGCGTCGCCGGATCAGCTCGATCCCGACCGGGCGTTCAGCGAGCTGGGCTTCGACTCGCTGACCGCGGTGGAGCTGCGCAACCGGCTGGGTACGGTGACCGGCTTGCGGCTGCCCTCCACGCTGATCTTCGATTATCCGAACGCCACCCTGCTGGCGGCCTTCCTCGGCGAGCAGCTGTCCAGCCGACACGGCTCGGTCGCCGTAGTCACCAACCGCGGCCGAGTTGATGACGACCCGGTCGTGATCGTGGGGATGGCCTGTCGTTATCCGGGTGGCGTGGCCTCACCGGAGGAGTTGTGGGAGCTGGTGGCGGCCGGCCGGGACGGCGTGGGGTTCTTCCCGCACGATCGCGGCTGGGATCTGGAGAACCTCTATCACCCCGATCCCGATCACGCGGGCACCTCCTACACGCGGGAGGGCGGTTTCCTCTACGAGGCCGCCGACTTCGACCCGGGACTGTTCGGGATCTCGCCGCGTGAGGCGCTGGCGATGGATCCGCAGCAGCGGCTGCTGCTGGAGACGTCGTGGGAGGCGTTCGAGCGGGCCGGGATCGACCCGATGGGGTTGCGTGGCCGGCGGATCGGCGTGTTCGCGGGCGTGATGTACCACGATTACGGCTCGCAGACCGCCGAGGTGCCTCCCGGCGTGGAGGGCTTCCTCAGCACGGGCAGCTCCGGCAGCGTCGCGTCGGGGCGGGTGTCGTACACGTTCGGTTTGGAGGGTCCGGCGGTCACGGTCGACACCGCGTGTTCGTCGTCTCTGGTGGCGCTCCACCTGGCTGTGCAGGCGTTGCGGAGCGGGGAGTGTGACGCGGCGCTGGCCGGTGGGGTGACGGTGATGGCCACTCCGGGCACGTTCGTGGGTTTCTCGCGGCAGCGGGGTCTGGCGGCTGATGGGCGGTGCAAGTCGTTCGCGGAGGGGGCTGACGGCACCGGGTGGGGTGAGGGTGTCGGCATGCTGCTGGTGGAGCGGCTGTCGGACGCCGAACGCCTGGGGCACCGGGTGCTCGCCGTGGTGCGGGGCTCGGCGGTGAACCAGGACGGCGCGTCGAACGGGTTGACGGCGCCGAACGGACCGTCGCAGCAGCGGGTGATCCGGGCGGCGTTGGCCAACGCGGGGTTGTCGCCGCAGGACGTGGACGTGGTCGAGGCGCACGGCACTGGCACGGCGCTGGGTGACCCGATCGAGGCGCAGGCGCTGCTGGCCACCTACGGCCAGCGCCGGAGCGAACCGCTCTGGCTGGGCTCGATCAAGTCGAACCTGGGGCACACGCAGGCGGCGGCCGGGGTGGCGGGGATCATCAAGATGGTGCAGGCGATGCGTCACGGCATGTTGCCGAAGACGTTGCATGTGGATGCGCCGACCTCGCAGGTGGACTGGTCGGCCGGGTCGGTGGAGCTGCTGACCGACTCGCGCGACTGGCCGGCGGTGGATCGGGCGCGGCGGGCGGCGGTGTCGTCGTTCGGGATCAGCGGTACGAACGCCCACGTCATCCTCGAAGCCCCGGCGGACGAACCGTCTCCGGCGCCCGCCGTCGAGCTACCGGTCGTCCCAGTCGTGCTCACCGCCGCTGAGCCGGACGCGCTGCGGGAGGCCGCCGAGCGGCTCCGGCTTGGCCTTCCGGCAGACGCGGACCTGAACCAGGTCGGCCGGACCCTGGCGACCCGGGCACGGCTGCGGCATCGGGCGGTCGTCGTGGCCGGTGATCGTGTGGGGCTGGATGCCGGGCTGGCGGCGGTGGGGGCCGGGGTTCATCCGGTGGCCGGGGTCGCCGTGCCGGGCCGGTTGGCGGTGGTGTTCACCGGTCAGGGGTCGCAGCGGGCCGGGATGGGCCGGGAGCTGTATGACGTGTTCCCGGTGTTCGCGGCGGCGTTCGACGAGGTGTGCGCGGCGCTGGACCTGCCGCTGCTGGACGTTCTGGGCGATGAGTCCCGGTTGGGTCAGACGGGGTGGGCGCAGCCGGCGATCTTCGCGGTTGAGGTGGCGTTGCTGGCGTTGGTCCGCTCCTGGGGGGTGGAGCCGGATGTGGTGGCGGGGCATTCGATCGGTGAGATCACCGCCGCCTACGCGGCAGGGGTCCTGTCGCTGGCGGACGCCGCGAGGTTGGTGGCGGCTCGGGGCCGGTTGATGCAGGCGCTTCCGGCGGGTGGGGCGATGCTCGCGGTCGGCACCTCCGAGGACGACGTGCGAGAGGCATTCCCGGACATCGACATCGCGGCGGTGAACGGTCCGGCGTCGGTGGTGGTGTCCGGCCCGCAGGCCGACGTCGAGCGGGTCGCTGGGTTGGCGGCGGAGCGGGGCTGGAAGACCAGCAGGCTGCGCACCAGCCACGCGTTCCATTCGCGGTTGATGGAGCCGATGCTGGCTGAGTTCCGTTCGGTGGTGGAGACGCTGGCGTTCGCCGAGCCGGCGATCCCTGCGGTTTCTACGGTGACCGGTGCGGCTGTGTCGCCGGGTCAGTGGAGTGACCCGGAGTATTGGGTGGATCAGGTCCGCCGTCCGGTCCGGTTCGCCGACGCGGTCGCGGCCCTGGACGCGGGTCGCGTGCTGGAGCTGGGCCCGGACGGCATCCTCACCGCGATAGTCGGCGACCTGCGTCCGGAACTGACCGCGGTCGCCGCGCTCCGGCGTGGCCGCGCCGAGGCCGAGACACTGCTCACCGCGCTCGGCACGCTGTTCGTCCACGGGCAGACCGTGGACTGGCAGGCGGCGCTGGGTGACGGACTCCGCGCCGACCTGCCCACCTACCCGTTCCAGCACCAGCGGTACTGGCTCGACCCGACCCCGCCGACCGGCGACGTGACCACCGCTGGTCTCGATGCCCCTGACCATCCGCTGCTCGCGGCCTCGGTCGACGTCCCCGACTCGGGTGCGCTGCTGTTCACCGGAACCCTCGGCACCGCAAGCCGGCCCTGGCTCGCCGACCACCGCGTTCACGACATGACGATCGTTCCCGGCACCGCGCTCGTCGAGCTGGCCCTCGCGGCCGGGGCCCGGGCCGGCACCCCGGCGGTGGACGAGCTGGTGGTGCGGGACCCGCTGACCCTGCCCGAAGGGGCGTCCGTCCGGCTGCGGGTCCTGGTCGCCGCGCCCGACGACACAGGGCGGCGCGCGCTGACCATCTACTCGCGCCCCGACGACGAGCAGGCCGCCTGGGTCACCAATGCCACCGGCCTGCTCACCGAGCCCGAATCCAGCGAGTACGGCACCGATCTGGTGGTGTGGCCGCCGTCCGGTGCGGAGGAGCTCGGTCTGGATGGTCTGTATGAGGCGTTCGCGGATGCGGGGCTGTTGTATGGTCCGGCGTTCCGGGGGTTGCGGCGGGTGTGGCGGCGGGGTGTGGAGGTGTTCGCCGAGGTCGTGACCGGGGAGGTGGTCGACGGTTTCGGGGTGCATCCGGCGTTGTTCGACGCGGCGCTGCACGCGCTGGGCGTCGGCGGGCTGCTCCCGGCCGACGGCGCGCAGTTGCCCTTCAGCTTCTCCGGCATCCGGTGGCAACGACCGGCGGGCACCGCGCTGCGGGTGCGGCTGACACCCGGCGCGTCCACGGGTACGGTCCGGCTCGCGCTGGCCGACGCCTCCGGGCTTCCGGTGGCCGAGGTCGACGGGCTGACGCTCCGTCCGGTATCGGCCGGGCAGGTGTCGGGCGGCTCCGCCGACCGTCTGTTGTTCGGGGTGGAGTGGGTGCCGCAGGACGTCGTGCCGGAGGCGGGGGCTCCGGTCGTGGTGGCGTTGGGTGATCGGTTGCCGGAGCCGGCTGGTGTGGTGGTGGTGGACGCGACGGCGCCGGGGTCGGCGTTCGATCGGTCGGCTGCGCTGTTGGGGTTGCTGCAGGAGTGGGTGGCCGATCCGGCGTGGGCGGATTCCCGGTTGGTGGTGCGGACGTTCGGCGCGGCCGGTGAGGAGATCGTCGATCCGGATGGTGCCGCGTTGTGGGGGTTGGTGCGGTCGGCGCAGGCCGAGCACCCGGGCCGGATCCATCTCCTCGACGCGCCCGAGGTCATGGTCGTCCCGGTGCCGGAGGCGGTGGTGCGTGACGGTGTGGTGCGGGTGCCGCGCCTGGGCCGCCTGAAGACACCCGGCACGGGTTCAGCTCACGTTGACCTTGGCGACGGCGTCGTGGTGGTCACCGGTGCCACGGGCATGCTGGGTGGTCTGGTCGCCCGGCATCTGGTGCGGGCGCATGGCGTCGGTGAGTTGTTGCTGCTGTCGCGGTCCGGCGGGGCGGTCGAGGTCGAGGGTGCGCGGGTGCGGTCGCTGGCGTGTGACCTGTCCGACGCGGACGCCGTCGCGGCGGCGCTGCGGGATGAGCCGGTCACGGCGGTGGTTCATGCCGCGGGTGTGCTGGACGATGCGTTGCTGGCGGATCTGACTCCGGAGCGGTTGCGTGCGGTGTTCGGGGCGAAGGTGGACGCGGCCCGAAACCTCGCCGAGGCGACACGGGGCAAGCGGCTGGGCGCGTTTGTGCTGTATTCGTCGGCGGCGGGGTTGTTCGGTAATGCCGGTCAGGCCAACTACGCGGCGGCGAACGCGTTCCTGGACGCGTACGCCGTGTCGTTGCGGGCGGAGGGTGTTCCGGCGACGTCGCTGGCATGGGGACTCTGGGACGCCGGTATGGGTGGCGGGCTCAGCGACGCCGACCGGGAGCGGATGCGGCGTGGTGGTGTGCTGCCGCTCACCGCCGAACAGGGCCTGGCCGCGTTCGACGCCGCACTCTCGGCGGGCACACCCCTGGTCGCCCCACTGGTGATCGACACCACCGCACTGCGTACCGCGCTCGCCGTTCCACCGCTCCTGCAGGGCCTCGCGCCGGCCCGCACCGGCACCGGGGCCGCGAACGCGCTCGGGCTGCGGCTGGCCACGCTGCCCGAGGCCGAACGGGAGCACGCCGTGCTCGGCCTGGTCCGCACGCAGGTCGCCGAGACGCTTGGATATCCCTCCGCCGACCGGGTGGCGGCCGGTCGGGCCTTCACCGAGCTGGGCTTCGACTCACTCACCGCGGTCGAGTTGCGCAACCGCCTGACCGCCGCGACCGGGCTGCGGCTGCCGTCGACGCTGGTCTTCGACTACCCGACAGTCGCGGCCTTGGCCGGCTTCGTCTCCGGAGAACTCGCGGGACGGCACACGGCCATCGAGACCGCTCCCGCCGCGGTCGCCCTGGATGAGCCGATCGCCATCGTGGGGATGGCGTGTCGTTATCCGGGTGGGGTGGCCTCTCCGGAGGAGTTGTGGGAGCTGGTGGCGGCTGGTCGGGACGGTGTGGGGTTCTTCCCCGAAGACCGGGGCTGGGATCTGGAGAACCTGTATCACCCCGACCCGGATCACCCCGGTACGTCGTACTCGCGGGAGGGCGGTTTCCTCTACGAGGCCGCCGACTTCGACCCGGCGGTGTTCGGGATCTCGCCGCGTGAGGCGCTGGCGATGGATCCGCAGCACCGGCTGCTGCTGGAGACCTCGTGGGAGGCGTTCGAACGGGCCGGGGTCGACCCGCTGGGGCTGCGCGGCTCGCGGACCGGTGTGTTCGTCGGTGTCATGTACAACGACTACGGACTCGTCCTCGACCAGTCCACCGACAACGCGGAGGGCTTCCTCGGCACGAGCGGCAGCGTCGCGTCGGGGCGGGTGTCGTACACGTTCGGGTTGGAGGGTCCGGCGGTCACGGTCGACACCGCGTGTTCGTCGTCTCTGGTGGCGTTGCATCTGGCTGTGCAGGCGTTGCGGAGCGGGGAGTGTGACGCGGCGTTGGCCGGTGGGGTGACGGTGATGGCCACCCCGGGCACGTTCGTGGGTTTCTCGCGGCAGCGGGGTCTTGCCGCTGATGGGCGGTGCAAGTCGTTCGCGGAGGTGGCTGACGGCACCGGGTGGGGTGAGGGCGTGGGCATGCTGCTGGTGGAGCGGCTGTCGGACGCCGAACGCCTGGGGCACCGGGTGCTCGCCGTGGTGCGGGGCAGTGCGGTGAACCAGGACGGCGCGTCGAACGGGTTGACGGCGCCGAACGGACCGTCGCAGCAGCGGGTGATCCGGGCGGCGTTGGCCAACGCGGGGTTGTCGCCGCAGGACGTGGACGTGGTCGAGGCGCACGGCACCGGCACGGCGCTGGGCGATCCGATCGAGGCGCAGGCATTGCTGGCCACCTATGGCCAGGACCGGGACGAGCCGTTGTGGCTGGGTTCGATCAAGTCGAATCTCGGGCATACGCAGGCGGCGGCCGGGGTCGCGGGGATCATCAAGATGGTGCAGGCGTTCCGTTACGGCACGCTCCCGAAGACGCTGCATGTGGACGCGCCGACCTCGCAGGTGGACTGGTCGGCCGGGTCGGTGGAGCTGCTGACCGACTCGCGCGACTGGCCGCAGGTGGGCCGGGCGCGGCGGGCGGCGGTGTCATCGTTCGGCATCAGCGGCACCAACGCCCACGTCATCCTCGAAGCGCCGCCCGCCACGGCGCCGGTGGAGCCGGCGCCGCCACTGCCCATCACCCCGGTCGCGCTCGCGGCGGCCGACGACGACGCCCTCCGTGTGCTGGCCTGCCGCCTCGCCGAACGGCGCGACGTGCCGCTGGGACGGCTCGCGGCCGGACTGGCCACCCGGGCGGCCCTGCCGCGCCGCGCCGTTGTCCTCGCCGCCGACCACGCCGCGCTGAAGGAGTCGCTGACCTCGGACAGCGGGCGGGCCATCACCGGGACGGCCACCGAAGGACGTCTGGCGGTGACGTTCACCGGACAGGGCACGCAGCGGGCCGGCATGGGCCGGCAGCTGTACGACGCGTTCCCCGTCTTCGCCGCCGCGTTCGACGAGGCGTGCGCGGCCACGGGGTTGCCGCTGCGCGACGCGCTGGCCGACGAGGAGCTTCTCCACCAGACCGAGTGGGCGCAGCCCGCGATCTTCGCGGTCGAGGTGGCGCTGCTGGCGCTCGTCCGCTCCTGGGGGCTGACCCCGGAGGTCGTGGCGGGCCACTCGATCGGTGAGATCGCCGCCGCGTACGCCGCCGGCGTGCTGACCCTGGCCGACGCCGCGGCGCTGGTCACCGCGCGTGGACGGCTCATGCAGGCGCTCCCGGCCGGCGGGGCGATGCTGGCGATCGGTGCGGCCGAGAGCGAGGTGCGCGAGGCGCTCCCCGGCCTCGACATCGCGGCGGTCAACGCGCCGGGATCCGTCGTGGTCTCCGGAGACGCGGACGCGGTCGGACGGGCGGCGGCGCTCGCCGCGGACCGCGGCTGGAAGGCGAACCGGCTGCGCACCAGCCACGCGTTCCACTCCCGGCTGATGGAGCCGATGCTGGCCGAGTTCCGCGCCGTCGTGGAGACGCTGACGTTCGCCGAGCCGGTGATCCCCGCCGTCTCCACGGTGACCGGCCGCCCGGTGGAGCCCGGCCAGTGGACCGACCCCGGCTACTGGGTGCGGCAGGTGCGTGAGCCGGTGCGGTTCGCCGACGCGGTCGCGGCCCTGGACGCGGGACGGGTGCTCGAACTGGGCCCGGACGGCGTCCTCACCGCGCTGGTCCAGGACGTGGCCCCGGACGTGACGGCGGTGGCCGCGCTCCGCCGGGACCGGGACGAGCCCGCCACGCTGCTCACCGCCGTGGCCGAGCTGTTCGTGCACGGCCAGCCCGTCGACTGGACCGCGTTGGTGGGCCGGGCCGTCGAGGACCTCCCGACGTATCCGTTCCGGCACCGGCGGTTCTGGCCCCGGCCCAGGACCGGCGTCGGCGGGGACGTCGCCGGGCTCGGCCTGACCGGCACCGGCCACCCGGTCCTCGGCGCGGCGGCCGAGGTGCCCGGCTCCGGCGTGGTGCTGTTCACCGGTTCCCTCTCCGCGGTCACCCACCCGTGGGCGGCCGACCACACCGTCCACGGCCGCACGGTCGTGCCGGGCGCCGCGCTGGCCGAGATGGCCCTGGCGGCCGGCTCCCAGCTGGGAATCCCCGTGCTGGAGGAGCTGCTGCTGCGGACCCCGCTCGTCCTGCCGGGCCGGATCACCACGCAGGTGCGCGTCACGGTCGGCGCGCCGGACGACGCGAACCGCCGCCCGGTGAGCATCCACTCCCGGGCCGGGGCCGGCGAGCCCTGGACCGAGCACGCCGCCGGGCTTCTCTCCGAGGGGCTGCCGGTGGAGCTGCCGGCCGGCCGCGACACCGAGCCCGCCGCGGTCACCGTCCCGGCCGGGGCCGAGGAACTCGACCTCACCGGCTTCTACCCCGCGATGGACGCCGCGGGGCTCGGGTACGGCCCGGCGTTCCAGGGTCTGCGCCGGGCCTGGCGTGCCGGGCACGACGTGTTCGCCGAGATCGAGGTCGCGGAACCGGCCGGCGGATTCGCCCTCCACCCGGCGCTGCTCGACAGCGCGCTGCACGCCATCGCCGCCGGTGGACTGATCACCGGCACGGAGGTGCACCTGCCGTTCGCGTTCACCGGGGTCCGGCTGCTGGACGGCGGCGGCGCCACCACGCTGCGGGTCCGGCTCAGCCCGGACGGGCCCGGCGGCGTGCGGCTGACGATCGCGGACGGCACGGGGCTGCCGGTGGCCCAGATCGAACGGGTGGCGCTGCGGCCGGTCACCGCCGAGCCGGGCAGCGATACGGCGGGGCTCTACACGGTGGACTGGCGGCCCGCCCCGGTGGCCGTCCGCCCCGCCGAGGTCACCGACGGCGCGGAGCCGGCCGCGTGGCATCACCTGCCGTTCGGCGCACCGCTGCCCGTCCTGGCCGGCGCGCCCGCCGTCGTCGTGCTCGACGCCACCGCGCCGCCGGCTGGCCCGGCCCTTGACCCGGCCGCTGACCCGGGCACTGATCCGGCAGCGGTCCGGCGGGCCTTGGCGACCGCCCTCGGCACGCTGCAGGAGTGGGTCACCGATCCGGTCTGGGCCGACAGCCGTCTGGTGGTGCTGACCTCGGGAGCCGTGGCCACCGGCCCGGCCGACCCCGTGCCGGGGCTGGCCCACGCCGCCCTCTGGGGCCTGGTCCGTGCCGCCCAGACGGAGAACCCCGACCGCTTCACGTTGATCGACGCGGACCCCGGGCCGGCTTCCGGCGCCGTCGATGGTCTCGTCCCCGATGCCGTCCCGGGCATCGTCGCCGCCGGCCTCGCGCAGGCGGCGATCCGCGGTGACGCCGTCCTGGTGCCACGCCTGGCCGCGATGGACGGGGTGCGGGGAGTGCCGCAGGTGCCCGGCCTCGGTGACGGAACCGTCGTGCTCACCGGTGCCACCGGTGCGCTCGGCGGCGCCCTGGCCCGGCACCTGGTCGCCACCCACCGGGTGAAGCACCTGCTGCTGGTCAGCCGCCGCGGTCCCGACGCGCCCGGCGCCGCCGCCCTGGTGACGGAGCTGGCGGACGCCGGCGCGGAGGTGCGGCTGGAGGCATGCGACCTGGCCGACCCGGCCGCCGTCCGGCGCCTCCTCGGCCCGGTCGAGGTCAGCGCGGTGCTGCACGCCGCGGGAGGCACGGACGACGCGATGCTCGCCTCGTTGACGCCCGACCGGCTCGCCTCCGTCCTGGCCGCCAAGGTGGACGCGGCGGTCAACCTGCGCGCGGCCACCGCCGGCCGGCCGCTCAGCGCGTTCGTGCTGTTCTCCTCCGTCGCCGGTCTGCTCGGCAACGCGGGACAGGCCAACTACGCGGCGGCCAACACGTACCTGGACGCCTACGCGGCGCGGCTGCGGGCCGAGGGCGTCCCGGCCACCTCGATGGCGTGGGGTCTGTGGGAGACCGGTCTCGGCAGCGCCCTGTCCGAAGCCGACCGCGACCGGCTGCGGCGCGGCGGGATCGTGCCCCTGCCCACCGGCGCCGCGCTCGACCTCTTCGACGCCGCCCTCGGCGCCGGCGCCGCGCTGGTCGCCCCGCTCGGTCTCGACCTGGCCGCGCTCAGGCGGGCCGCGCCCGGCGGGCTCCCCGAGCCGCTCACCGGCCTGGTGCCGGCACCGGCGCGCCCGGCCGCCCGGCCGGCCGCCGGTCGTGACCGCGCCCTCACCAGGCAGCTGGTCACGCTCACCGCCGCCGAGCAGACCCGTACGTTGCTCGGGCTGGTCCGCACCCACGCGGTGGCGGTGCTCGGCCACGCCGGCCCGGCCGAGATCGGCGACACCCGGGCCTTCGGCGAGCTGGGCTTCGACTCGCTCACCGCGGTCGAGTTCCGCAACCGCCTGGCCGCCGACACCGGCCTCAGGCTGGCGCCGACACTGATCTTCGACCATCCGACGCCGCTGGCGCTGGCCGAGGCCCTCCGCGGCCGGCTTGCCCCCGAGGACACCGAGGGCGACACGGTGCTCCTGGCCGAGCTGGCCCGGCTGGAATCGAGTCTGGGCACGAGCACCCCGACCGAGGCGACGCGGACCGCGGTCGCGCTCCGGCTGCGGGCGATGCTCGCCGTCTGGACGACCGGCGCCGGGCCGGCCGGCGACGCCCCCACGGACGCTCCCGACGCCGACGCCGACATCGCGGCGGCCGACGACGACGAGCTGTTCAGCATGCTCGACAACGAACTCGGCGCTAACTGACCCACCCCGATCACCTGGAGTTGGCGAGACATGGACACCGAAGCGAAGCTCCGCGACTACCTCAAGCGGGCGACCGCCGACCTTCGGCAGGCCCGCCGCGACCTCGTCGACATCGAGGAGAGGGCCGCCGAGCCGATCGCGATCATCGGCATGGCCTGCCGTTATCCCGGCGGGGTGCGCACACCCGGCCAGCTCTGGGACCTGCTGGACGCGGGACGGGACGCGATCACCGGTTTCCCGCAGGACCGCGGCTGGGCGGTGGCCGAGGGCGATTTCACCCTGGAGGGCGGCTTCCTCGACGACGCGGGCGCGTTCGACCCGGCCGTCTTCGGCATCTCCCCGCGCGAGGCCCTGGCCATGGACCCGCAGCAGCGGCTGCTGCTGGAGATCTCCTGGGAGGCGTTCGAACGGGCCGGGATCGACCCGCTCGGCGTCAAGGGCTCCCGCACCGGTGTGTTCGCCGGCGTCATGTACCACGACTACGCCGCACAGCTGACCTCGCTGCCCGACGGCGTCGAGGGCTATCTGGCCACCGGCACGTCCGGGAGCGTGGTCTCCGGCCGCGTCGCCTACACCTTCGGCCTTGAAGGACCCGCGCTGACCATCGACACCGCCTGCTCGTCGTCGCTGGTCGCGCTGCACCTGGCGGTGCAGTCGCTGCGCCGGGGCGAGTGCGCGATGGCGCTGGCCGGCGGCGTGACCGTGATGGCGAGTCCGAGCACGTTCGTCGAGTTCGCCCGGCAGGGCGGGCTGGCCGCCGACGGCCGGTGCAAGCCGTTCGCCGAGGCCGCCGACGGCACCGGCTGGTCCGAGGGCGCGGGCGTGCTGCTGGTCGAGCGGCTGTCCGACGCCCAGCGCCTCGGCCACCCGATCCTCGCCGTGGTGCGGGGCTCGGCGGTCAACCAGGACGGCGCGTCCAACGGGCTGACCGCCCCGAACGGCCCGTCACAGCAGCGGGTCATCCTCGACGCGCTGGCCGACGCACGGCTCACTCCCGCCCAGGTCGACGCCGTGGAGGCGCACGGCACGGGCACCACGCTCGGCGACCCGATCGAAGCCCAGGCCCTGCTGGCCACGTACGGCCGGGACCGGGACGAGCCGCTCCGGCTCGGTTCGCTGAAGTCCAACCTGGGCCACACCCAGGCAGCCGCAGGCGTCGGCGGTGTGATCAAGATGGTCGAGGCCATGCGCCGCGGCGTGCTGCCGAAGACCCTGCACGTCGACGCGCCCTCCCCGCACATCGACTGGTCCACCGGCGCGCTGGAACTGCTCACCGCCGCGCGGCCCTGGCCCGAGACGGACGCCCCCCGCCGGGCCGCCGTCTCCTCCTTCGGGTTCAGCGGCACGAACGCCCACGTCGTCCTCGAACAGGCGCCGGCCGGCCTGGCCGCACCGGCGGACACCGTCGTAGCCCCGCCGCCCGCGGTCGTTCCGCTGCCGCTGGCCGGGGCCGACGCGGACGGGCTGCGCGCCTGGGCAGCCACGGTCCGCGACCACCTGACCGCGACCGGCGCGTCCCTGGCCGACGTCGGCGCCACCCTGATCACCCGGGGCGCGCTGCCCAGCCGGGCGGTGGCCTGGGATCTGGACGGCCTGGACGCGGTGGCCTCCGGCGTGGGCCCGGTCGCCGGCTCCCCGCTGGGCAGCTCGGATGTGGTGTTCGTGTATCCGGGTCAGGGTGGTCAGTGGCTGGGGATGGCGGCGGGGTTGCTGGACTCGCCGGTGTTCGCGGGGCGGTTGCGGGAGTGTGATGCGGCGTTGGCGCCGTTGGTGGGGTTTTCGGTGGAGGGGGTGTTGCGTTCGGGGGAGGGGTGGTTGTCGCGGGTTGAGGTGGTGCAGCCGGTGTTGTGGGCGGTGGGTGTGGCTCTTACGGCGTGGTGGGGGGCGCATGGGGTGAGGCCGGCTGCGGTGGTGGGGCATTCGCAGGGTGAGGTGGTCGCGGCGGTGGTGGCCGGGGCGTTGTCGGTGGGGGACGGGGCGCGGGTGGTGGCGGCTCGTTCTGGGGCGTTGGTGGGGTTGGACGGTAGTGGGGGGATGGCCTCGGTCGGTGCGGATGCCGGTGAGGTGGCGGGGTGGTTGTCGGGTGCGGAGTGGTCGGGTTTGGTGGTGGCGGTGGTGAATTCTCCGTCGCAGGTGGTGGTGGCGGGGGAGCGGCCTTTGGTCGAGGCGTTCGTGTCGTGGTGTGAGGGGCGGGGGGTGCGGGCCCGGCTTGTGGAGGTCGGGTACGCGTCCCACTCACCCCAGGTGGACGTGGTGCGAGACGCGGTCGTGACGGGGCTGTCCGGCGTCCGGGGCGCGGTGCCGACCATTCCGTGGTACTCGACCGTCACCGGCGAGCGGGTGGTGGATCCCGTCGGTGAGGATTACTGGTGGGCGAACCTGCGGGAGCCGGTGCGGTTCGCGTCCGTGGTGGAGAGCCTGGCGGCGGACGGTTTCCGGTTGTTCGCGGAGGTCTCCGGTCATCCGGTGCTGACGCTGGCCGTGGAGCAGTGCGTTCCCGACGCGGGGGTGTGGGGCACGCTGCGGCGCGGCGAGGACGGCCCGGCCGCGCAGATCCGGGCGCTGGGCGAGGCCTGGGTCCGGGGCGTCGAGGTCGACTGGACGGCCTGGCCGGCGGACGGCCGCTGGTCACCCGACCTGCCGACCTATCCCTTCCAGCGGACGCACTACTGGCTGACCGCCGCGCCCGGGGCCGGCGACCTGGCCGGGGCCGGGCTCGACGACACCGGCCATCCGCTGCTCGCCGCCGCCGTCCCGGTGCCCGAGTCCGGCACCGTGGTCTTCACCGGTCACGTCTCCCGGGCCACCCAGCCCTGGCTGACCGACCACGACGTGCTCGGCGACGTCCTGATCCCCGGCGCGGCGCTGGTCGAGCTGGCACTCGCGGCCGGTGAGCGGACCGACGCCCCCGTCGTCGAGGAACTGCTCATCCAGGCCCCGCTGGCGCTGCCCGAGACCGGCGGCGTCGACCTGCGCGTCACCGTCGCCCGGCCCGACCCGGGCGCCGCCCGCCGCGTGGTGACCATTCACTCCCGTTCCGACCGGGAGGAGCCCTGGACGCCGCACGCCACCGGCACCCTCCGTCCGGCCGGCACAGCGGAACGGGCGGAACCGGCAGGCCCGGCGGACCTGGCCTGGCCGCCGCGCGACGCCGAGCCGGTCGACGCCGAGGACCTCTACGCGGCGCTGGCCGACACCGGCCTGCGGTACGGGCCCGCGTTCCAGAACCTGCGCCGCGTGTGGCGGCGCGCGGGCGAGATCCTCGCCGAAGTCGCCCTCGACGGCGGCGGCGCCGATGGCACCGGCCCTGGTCACGACGGCTACGGCGGCTACGGGATCCACCCCGCGCTGCTCGACGCCTGCCTGCACGCCCTGGCCGCCGGCGGCCTGGTGCCCGGAGAGGACGGCGCGGCCCGGCTGCCGTTCGCGTTCAACGGCGTCCGGCTGCACGCCGTCGGCGCCGGCTCCCTGCGCGTCCGGCTCACCGCGGGCGACGGCCCGGAGACGATCCGGCTGCACGCCGCCGACGAGGCAGGGCTGCCCGTCCTCGACGTCGGCGCGCTCGCGGTGCGGCCGGTCACCGCCGCCCGGATCGGCGCCGCCCCCGGCCTGCCCCTCTACGGCCTCGACTGGGTGGACGCCGAGGCGCCCGCCGGTCAGGCCGTGGAGCGGCAGCCGATCAGTCAACCGGCGCTGCCGGCGATCACGCTCGGCGACGCCCTCCCCGGCGACCCCGGCGACGTGCTGGTGCTCGACTGCGCGAGCGGCACCACAGGGGAAAGCACCGTCGACGGCGCCGCCGTCCGGGCGGAGACCGCGCGGCTGCTGGAGACCCTGCGGCTGTTCCTGGGCGACGAGAGGCGGGCCGGAACCCACCTGGTCGTACGCACCGATGGGGCGATCGCCGCAGGCGCGGGGGACACCGTCCCCGGGCTCGTCGCCGCCGCGCTGTGGGGGCTGGTCAGGTCCGCGCAGAACGAGCACCCCGGCCGGATCACCATCGTCGACGCCCCCACCGCGGACCGGATCCCGGACGTGCTCGCCGCCGGTCACCCCCAGGCCGCGGTGCGGGACGGCCGGATCACGGTGCCCCGCGTCGTCCGGCACGCCGCCACCGGCGGGGAGCTGCCCGACCTGACCGGCGGCACCGTGGTGATCACGGGCGCCACCGGCACCCTCGGCCGTCTGATCGCCCGGCACCTCGTCGCCGCGCACGGCGTCCGCGACCTGCTGCTGCTCTCGCGCTCCGGTGGGGGCCCCGACCTCGACGGCGCGCGGGTGCGCGCGGTCGCCTGCGACGTCACCGACCCGGAGGCGGTCGAGGCCGCGCTGCGGGACGTGACGGTCAGCGCCGTGATCCACACCGCGGGCGTGCTCGACGACGGGCTGCTTGAGGACCTCACCCCCGGCCGCCTGGACGCGGTCCTGCGGCCCAAGGTGGACGCCGCCATGAACCTCCACGCGGCCACCGCGGGGCAGCCGCTCGCCGCGTTCGTGCTGTTCTCCTCGGCCGCGGGCCTGCTCGGCAACGCCGGGCAGGCCAACTACGCCGCGGCGAACACGTTCGCCGACGCCTACGCGGCGCGGCTGCGGGCCGAGGGCGTCCCGGCCACCTCGCTGGCCTGGGGCCTGTGGGACACCGACGAGGGCATGGCGGGCGGCCTCACCGACGCCGACCGCCGCAGGCTGCGGCGCGGCGGCGTTCTGCCGCTGGAGGCCGCCCAGGGGCTGGCCCTGTTCGACGCCGCCCTGCGCGCCGGAACCGCGCTGGCCGTCCCCGTGGCGCTGAGCCTGCCCGCGCTGCGGTCCACCGCGGACAGCGGGCTGCTCCCGCCGGTCCTGTCGGGGCTGGTGCGGCGCGCGCCGCGCCGCGCGGCCACGGCCGGCGGCGCGGACGGATTCGCCCGGCGGCTGGCCGGCCTGCCCGAGGCCGAGCGCGAGCAGACCGCCGTCGAGCTGGTGCGCGGCACGATCGCCGCCGTCCTCGGGTTCGCGTCCGGGGCCGCGGTCGACGGCAACCGGGCGCTGCGCGAGCTGGGCTTCGACTCGCTGACCGCCGTGGAGCTGCGGAACCGGCTGCAACCGGCCACCGGCCTGACCCTGCCGGCGACGCTCGCGTTCGACTACCCGAACGCCCGCGCCATCGCCCGCTACCTGCTCGATCGGGCGCTGGGCTCCGACCGGCCGGCGGGCGGGGCGTCGCCGGTGCGGCCAGGCCAGGCCCGCGCCGACGAGCCGATCGCGATCATCGGCATGGCGTGCCGGTTCCCCGGCGGGGTGCGCTCCCCGGAGGACCTGTGGCGGCTGCTGCGCGACGGCGTCGACGCGATCTCCGGCTTCCCCACCGACCGCGGCTGGGACCTCACCGGCACGGGCTTCACCCAGCAGGGCGGGTTCCTCTACGACGCGGGCCACTTCGACGCCGGCCTGTTCGGCATCTCCCCGCGTGAGGCGCTGGCCATGGACCCGCAGCAGCGGCTGCTGCTGGAGATCTCCTGGGAGGCGTTCGAACGCGCCGGTCTCGATCCGCTGGGGCTGCGCGGCTCCCGGACCGGCGTGTTCGCGGGCCTGATGTACCACGACTACGGCACCGGCCTGACCACGCTGCCCGAGGGCGTCGAGGGATACCGCGCGACCGGCGTCTCCGGCAGCGTGGTGTCGGGCCGCGTCGCCTACGTCTTCGGACTGGAGGGCCCC
Organism: Microbispora oryzae; assembly: GCF_017896165.1. Lineage (GTDB taxonomy): Bacteria > Actinomycetota > Actinomycetes > Streptosporangiales > Streptosporangiaceae > Microbispora > Microbispora oryzae. Next base: position 110,570 of record NZ_JAFCNB010000015.1, on the reverse strand, counting down.
GCGCTCACGGTCGACACCGCCTGCTCGTCGTCCCTGGTCTCCCTCCACCTGGCCGCGGAGTCCCTGCGGCGCGGCGAGTGCGAGCTCGCCCTCGCCGGCGGCGTCTCGGTGATGGCGAACCCGAGCACGTTCGTCGAGGTCGCCCGGCAGGGCGGCTCGGCCGCCGACGGCCGGTGCAAGCCGTTCTCCGCCGCGGCCGACGGCGCCACCTGGTCGGAGGGCGCCGGCGTGCTGCTGGTCGAGCGGCTCTCGGACGCCCAGCGCCTGGGCCACCCGATCCTGGCCGTGGTGCGGGGCACGGCGGTGAACCAGGACGGCGCGTCCAACGGCCTGACGGCGCCGAACGGCCCGTCGCAGCAGCGGGTCATCCGGGCCGCGCTGGCCGACGCGGGCCTCACCCCGCAGGACGTGGACGCCGTCGAGGCCCACGGCACCGGCACCGCGCTGGGCGACCCGATCGAGGCGCAGGCCCTCCTGACCGCCTACGGCCAGGACCGGGACGAGCCGCTCTGGCTCGGATCGATCAAGTCCAACCTGGGTCACACCCAGGCCGCCGCCGGGGTCGCCGGGATCATGAAGATGGTGCTCGCGCTCGGCCACGGCGTGCTGCCCCGCAGCCTGCACATCGACGCGCCCTCCCCGCACGTCGACTGGGAGTCCGGCGCCGTCGCCCTGCTCGACGCCGAACGGCCCTGGCCGGTGGTGGACCGCCCGCGCCGGGCGGGCGTGTCGTCGTTCGGCATCAGCGGCACCAACGCGCACGTCGTCCTGGAGCAGGCCCCGCCCGCGTCGCCGGAACCGGAGAATCCGGAGCCGCCGGTCGTCCCGCTGCCGCTGTCCGGCCGCGACGGCGGCGCGCCGCCCGCCCAGGCCCGCCGGCTGGCCGCGTTCCTCCGCGACCGGCCCGACGTGCCGCCGGTCGACGTCGCGCACACGCTCGCGGGCCGGGCCACGCTGGAGCACCGCGCGGTCGCCCTCGGCGTGGACGCCCTCGGCGCGCTGGCGGACGGGCGGCCCTCGCCCGACGTCGTCACCGGCGTGGCCGGTCCGGCCGGCGGGACCGTCTTCGTCTTCCCCGGCCAGGGCGGCCAGTGGGAGGGCATGGCCGCCCGTCTGCTCGACCGGTCCCCGGCGTTCGCCGGCCGCCTGCGCGAGTGCGACGCCGCGCTCGGCCGGTATCTGGACTACTCGGTCGAGGCGGTGCTCCGGCAGGAGCCGGGGACGCCGTCGCTCGACCGGCTCGACGTCGTCCAGCCGATGCTGTTCGCCGTGATGGTGTCGCTGGCGGCGTGGTGGGAGGAGCACGGCGTCACCCCCGCGGCGGTCGTCGGCCACTCCCAGGGTGAGATCGCCGCCGCCTGCGTCGCCGGCGCGCTCACCCTGGACGACGCCGCCCGGATCGTGGCGCTGCGCAGCCGGGAGATGACGGCGATCGCCGGGGCCGGCGCGATGCTCTCGGTCGCCGCCGCCGAGGCCGGCGTGGCCGCCCGGATCGCCGCCTACCAGACCGCGTACGACGCGGCGGACACGGCGGCTCACCAGCCCGGCGACCAGGACGGGCCGGGACGGATCCGGCTGGAGATCGCCGCCGTGAACGGGCCCGCCTCGGTGATCGTGGCCGGTGCGGCCGGCGCGATCGACGAACTGGCCGCCGGCTACGAGGCGGACGGAGTCCGCGTGCGCCGGATCAAGGCGAGCGCCGCCGGCCACTCCGTCCAGGTGGAGGCGCTCCGCGACCGCGTCCTCGAGCTGCTCGCCCCGGTCCGGATCGCCGCCGGCCGGGTGCCGTGGTATTCCACGGTGCGGGCCGAGCCCATGACGGCCGAGGACGGCGCCGCCTACTGGTACGACAACCTGCGGCGGCCGGTCCGGTTCGCGGCGGCCGTCCGGCGCCTGCTCGCCGACGGATACCGCCACTTCGTCGAGGTCAGCCCGCACCCGGTGCTCACGGCCGGCATCCAGGACGTCGCGGCCGAGGCGGGGGACGGCGTGGCCGTCGCCGGCACGCTCCGCCGGGACGAGGACGGCCCGGACCGGGAGATCCGGGCCCTCGCCGAGGCCTGGGTCGCCGGCGTGCCGGTGGACTGGTCGACCGTGCTCACCGGACGCCGCCGGGCGCCGGACGTCCCCACCTACGCCTTCCAGCATCAGCACTACTGGCTGGCCGACGCTCCCGGCGCGGGCGGCGGCGGCCCGGACGGCGGCCCGGACGACGACTTCTGGGCGGCGGTCGAGGAGACCGACGCCGCGGCGCTCGGCCGGACGCTCGGCGTCGACCCCGGCGCGCTCGCCCCGGTGCTGCCCGCGCTCGCCGGCTGGCGCCGTGACCGGCGGGAACGCTCGCGGCTCGACGCCTGGCGGTTCCGGATCGCGTTCACGCCGCTGCCCGAGCCGGAACCGGCCAGGCTGTCGGGCACCTGGCTGGTGCTCCACCCGGCCGACGTCGATCCGGGGGAGGTGACGCTCGCGCTGATCGGCGCGGGAGCGGAGGTCGAGCACAGCACGGCCGTCGGCCGGGAGACGCTGCTCGCCCGGCCGTACGCGGGCGTCGTGTCGCTGCTGGCGCTGCGCGACGACGACCGGGCGGTGCTCGACACGCTGGCGCTGACGCGGGCGATCGGCGGCCTGGACACCGCGCTGTGGATCCTCACCCGGGGCGCGGTCGCCGCCGTCCCCGCGGACCCGGCGTCCCGGCTCGCTCCGGCGCAGGTCTGGGGGCTGGCCCGCACCTTCGCCCTGGAGCACCCGGAGGCGTGGGGCGGCCTGCTCGACCTGCCGGAGACGCTGGACGCCCGCGCCGCGGGCCGGATCGCGGCCGTCCTGGCCGGGCTGGACGACGAGGACCAGGTCGCCGTGCGCGCCACCGGAGTGCTGGCCCGCCGCCTGCTGCCCGCGCCCGCCGATCCGGCCGCGCCGCTGTGGGAGCCGCGCGGCACCGTGCTGATCACCGGCGGCACCGGCGCGCTCGGCGCGCACGTGGCCCGGTGGGCCGCCGGGTCAGGCGCCGATCACGTCGTGCTCACCAGCCGCAGGGGCGAGGCCGCTCCCGGCGCCGCCGAGCTGCGCGAGGAGCTGACCGCGCTCGGCGCGCGGGTCACCGTCGCCGCCTGCGACACCGCCGACCGGGCGCAGGTCGCCGCGCTGCTGGCCGCCCTGCCCGGCCCGGTCAACTCCGTGGTCCACGCCGCCGGCACGCTCGCCCCGGTGCTGCTCGCCGACACCACCCCGGAGGAGCTGGCCGCCGTCCGCGCCGGCAAGGTCGACGGCGCGGTCCACCTGCTCGACCTGCTCGACCCCGCCCACCTGGACCGGGTCGTGCTGTTCTCGTCCAACGCCGGCGTCTGGGGCAGCGCCCGCCAGGGCGTGTACGGCGCGGCCAACGCCGCCCTCGACGCGCTGGCCGAGCAGGCAAGGGAGCGCGGCCTCCCGGTCACGTCCGTGGCCTGGGGGCTGTGGGCCGGCGGCGGGATGGCCGAGGCGACCGGCGGCGAGGAGTACATGCGCAGGCGCGGCTTCCGCGGCATGGCGCCCGACGCGGCGATCGCCGCGATGCGGCAGGCCGCCGGGGCGGGGGAGACGTTCCTGTCGGTCGCCGACGTCGACTGGTCGGTCTTCGCCCCCGCTTTCGCCTTCGCCCGGCCCCGTCCGCTCATCGCCGACCTGCCCGAGGTGCGGGCCCAGCGGGCGGCCACCGCGGCCGCCCCGGCGGCCGACTCAGGAACGGAGCTGCGGCGGCGGCTGGCCGCCGCGCCCCCGCACGAGCACGAGCAGATCGTGCTGGAGGTGGTCCGGGGCAACGCCGCGGCGGTGCTCGGGCACGACAGCGCGGACGCGGTCGACGCGCGCCGTCCGTTCAAGGAGTTCGGCTTCGACTCGCTGACCGCGGTCGACCTGCGCAACCGCCTGACCGCCGCCACCGGGCTGACCCTCCCGGCGACGCTGGTCTTCGACCATCCGACGCCGGCGGCGGTGGCCCGGCTGCTGCTCGACGGACTGGTCACCGGCGACGGCGCGACCCCGGACGCCGTGCTGGCCACGATCGACCAGCTGGCCGAGGAGCTCGCGGCCACCGCGGGAGACACCGCGCTGCGGCTGCGGGTCGGCATGCGGCTGCGCGGCCTGCTCGACGGGCTAGACGGGCTCGGCGACGCCGGCGAGCCGGAGCAGGACGCGGTGAGCGGCACGCTCGAAGCCGCCAGCGCCGACGAGCTGTTCCGGTTCATCGACGAGCTCGGCGTGTCCTAAATGCCCAGTTAGGGGAGCGGTAGGGGTAGGCCGGTCCACCCCGGCCGCCTACCTTCGGCCGAGGCTGGCAGGAGTGGAGACCGCGCTCCGGCGGTCGATTCGCGTCGCTCTCCCGCGCTCCCCCCGCAAACCGATCTTGGTGAGGCCAGAGTTGGTGGATCAAGAGAAGCTCCTCGACTATCTGAAGCGGGTCACCGCGGATCTGCACCAGACCCGCGAGCGGCTGCGCAAGGCCGAGACCGCGGATCGGGAGCCGATCGCGATCGTGGCGATGAGCTGCCGCTACCCGGGCGGGGTCCGTACCCCCGACGACCTGTGGCGGCTGGTCAACACCGGCGCCGACGCGATCGGCCGGCCGCCCGGCGACCGCGGCTGGGACCTGGACGACGCCTACGACCCGGATCCGGAGCGCGCCGACGGCTACGCCTCCGAGGGCGGCTTCCTGGCCGGCGCCGGCGCGTTCGACGCGGCGTTCTTCGACATCAGCCCCCGCGAGGCGCTGTCGATGGACCCGCAGCAGCGGCAGGTGCTCGAAGCGTCCTGGGAGGCCTTCGAACGGGCCGGGCTCGACCCGGCCACGCTGCGCGGCAGCCGCACCGGGGTGTTCATCGGCTCCAACACGCAGGACTACGTCCGGCTCATCGGCGGCACCGTGCAGGCCGCCGAGGGCTTCCTGATCACCGGCACCACCGCGGCGGTCATCTCCGGCCGCGTGTCCTACACGCTCGGGCTGGAAGGCCCCGCCGTCACGATCGACACCGCCTGCTCCTCGTCGCTGGTCGCCATCCACCTCGCCGCCCAGGCGCTGCGCGCAGACGAGTGCGCGATGGCGCTGGCCGGCGGCGTCACCGTGATGGCCACCCCGAGCGCGTTCACCGAGTTCAACCGGCAGGGCGGGGTGGCCGCCGACGGGCGGTGCAAGGCGTTCTCCGCGGGCGCCGACGGCATCGGGCTCTCCGAGGGCGTCGGCCTGGTGCTGCTGGAACGGCTGTCGCGGGCGCAGCGGCTCGGCCATCCGATCCTCGGCGTGATCAAGGGCAGCTCGGTCAACCAGGACGGCGCGAGCAACGGCATCGCCGCGCCGAACGGCCCCTCCCAGCAGCGGGTCATCCGGCAGGCGCTGGCCAACGCCGGACTGTCGGTCGACGACGTCGAGCTGATCGAGGCGCACGGCACCGGCACCCGGCTGGGCGACCCGATCGAGGCCCAGGCCGTGCTCGCCACCTACGGGCAGGACCGCACCGGAGGACGGCCCGCCTGGCTGGGCTCGATCAAGTCGAACATCGGCCACACCCAGGCCGCCGCGGGCGTCGCCGGCGTGATGAAGGCCGTGCTGGCGATGCGGCACGACACCATGCCCAAGTCGCTGCACCTGGAGCAGCCCAGCCCACACGTCGACTGGACCGCCGGGGCCGTCGAACTGCTCACCGAGGCCCGCCCCTGGCCGCGCCGGGACACCCCGCGCCGCGCCGGCGTCTCGTCGTTCGGCGTCAGCGGCACCAACGTCCACATGATCATCGAGGAGCCGCCCGCGCCGGCGGAGGCCGAGCGGGTGGAGCCGTGCCCCGCGCCGGTGCCGGTCGTGGTCTCCGCCCGGGACGACGCCGCCCTCCGCGCCCAGGCGCAGCGGCTCTACACGTTCGTCGAGGACCGGCCGCAGCTCCGGGTGGCCGACCTGGGCTGGGCCCTGGCGAACGGGCGCGCCGCGCTGGAGCACCGCGCGGTGGTGCTCGCCGACGACAGGGACGCGCTGCAGCGCGGCCTGGCCGCGCTCGCCGTCGGCGAGCCGGGGCTGGGCCTGGTCACCGGCGAGCCCGCGGAGGGCAAGCTCGCCTTCCTCTTCACCGGCCAGGGCGCGCAGCGGACGGCCATGGGCCTGCGGCTCGCCGAACGCTTCCCCCGGTACGCCGAGGCGCTCGACACCGTGGCCGCCGCGCTCGACCGGCACCTCGTGCGGGCGCCGGAGGACCTCCCGCTGCGGGCCGTGCTCGACAGCGACCTGCTTGACCAGACCGGCTACGCCCAGCCCGCCCTGTTCGCGGTCGAGGTCGCCCTGCTGGAGACCGTACGCGCCCTCGGCCTGGAGCCGGAGATCGTCGCGGGCCACTCGGTCGGCGAGATCGCGGCCGCGTACGCCGCCGGGGTTCTGTCCCTGGACGACGCCGCCGCGCTGGTCGTCGCGCGTGGCCGGCTGATGCAGGCGCTGCCGCCGGGCGGCGCGATGCTCGCCGTCCAGGCCACCGAGGACGCCGTTCGGGAGGCCGGCCTGGACGGGCTCGACATCGCCGCCGTCAACGGCCCCGTCGCCGTCGTGCTCTCCGGCCCCGACGACGCGATCGACCGGTTCGCGCGCAAGGCCGGTGACGCCGGGTGGAAGGCGAGCCCGCTGCGGGTCAGCCACGCCTTCCACTCCCGGCTGATGGAACCCATGCTGGCCGAGTTCGGCGCGGTGGTCCGCGGGCTCTCGTTCGCCGAGCCGGCCCTCGCCGCCGTCTCCAGCGTGACCGGCCGCCCGGTCGGCGTCGGACAGTGGAGCGACCCGGCGTACTGGGTCGACCAGGTGCGGCGGCCGGTCCGGTTCGCCGACGCCGTCCACGCGCTGGACGCGCTCGGCGCGGGCCGCTACCTGGAGCTCGGCCCCGACACCGTCCTGGCCGGGATGGCCGCGCAGACCCTGCCGGACGCCGCGACGTGCGTCGGCACGCTGCGCCGCGATCGCGACGAGGTCGAGACCTTCCTCACCGCGCTGGCCAGGATCCACGCCGCGGGCTCCACCGTGGCCTGGCCCGCGCTCTACCCGGCCCGCCCCGCCGAGCGGCTCGACCTGCCCACCTACCCGTTCCAGCACCAGCTCTACTGGCCGTCACCCGCCGACCTGCTCACCGTCGACGCCGCCGGCCTGGGACTGACCGCGGCCGACCACCCGATGCTGGGCGCGGTGCTGACCCTCGCCGACGGCGACGGCAGCGTCTTCACCGGGCGGCTCGCCCTCCACACCCACCCGTGGCTGGCCGACCACGCCGTGCTCGGCACCGCCGTGCTGCCAGGGACCGCGATGGTGGAGCTGGCGCTGCGGGCCGGCGAGCAGGTCGGCACGCCGGTGCTCGAGGAGCTGACCGTCCAGGCCCCGCTCGCCGTCCCCGCGTCCGGAGGCGTCGCGCTGCAGGTCGTCACCGGCGCCGCCGACGAGACCGGACGGCGCCCGGTCAGCGTCCACTCCCGCCGCGAGGACGCGCTGCCCGACGAGGCGTGGACCCCGCACGCCGCGGGCCACCTCGCCCCCGCCGTCCCGCAGGACCCGCCGGCCGGCCTGAGCGTCTGGCCGCCGGCCGGCGCCACGCCGCTGCCGGTCGACGGGTTCTACGAACGGCTGTCCGGCGCCGGATTCGGCTACGGGCCGGCGTTCCAGGGCCTGACCGCCGCCTGGCGGCTCGGCACCGACATCTACGCCGAGGTCACGCTGCCGGAGTCCGAGACCGGCCAGGCCGCCCGGTTCAACCTCCACCCCGCGCTGCTGGACGCCGCGCTGCACGGCGTGGCGCTCGCCGAGGCCGGCGCCGACCGCTCGGCCCGGATGGCGTTCGCCTTCACCGACGTCACGGTGCACGCCGTGGGCGCCACCACACTGCGCGTCCGGCTCACCCCCTCCGGCGCCGACCGGGTCGCGCTCTTCGCCGCGGACGGCGCCGGGGCAGCCGTCGTCAGCGTCGGGTCGCTGGTCATGCGCCCGGTCACGAGCGCCCAGGCCGAGGGCGGGCCTCGGCGGGCGCCCCGGTCGCTGTTCGGCGTCGACTGGGACGAACGTCCGCTGGAGGCGGTCCCCGCCCCGGGCGACTGGGCCGCCCTCGGCCCCGTCCGCGACACCGGCCTGCCGCTGGCCGATCTCGGCTCCCTCACCGGACCGCCGCCCGCGGTCCTGCTGCTGGACTGCCCGCCCGAGAGCTACGACCCCGCCGGAGACCCGATCGGCACGGCCGGCCGCGTGCACGCCGCCACCCGGCGGGTGCTGGCCGCGCTCCAGCGGTGGATCGGCGACGAGCGGCTCGCCGGCACCACCCTGGTCGTCACCACCACCGGAGCGGTCGCCGGCGGCCCCGGCGAGGAACCCGCCGACCTCGCGCACGCCGCCGTCTGGGGCCTGGTCCGCTCCGCCCAGTCGGAGCACCCGGGCCGGATCGTCCTGGCCGACGTGGACGGCGGCGCGGCGTCGTGGGCCGCCCTGCCCGCGCTGGTCGCCGCGGGCGACATCACGCAGGCGCTGATCCGCGCGGGCGCCGTCGCCGCGCCCCGGCTGGCCCGCCTCGCCCCCGACCCGTCGATGACCCCGCCCGACGCGCCGGCCTGGCGGCTGGAGACCACCGCGGGAGGCACCCTGGACCACCTGCGGCTGGCCGCATACCCGGCGCCCGAGGGCCCGCTCGAGCCCGGCATGGTGCGGGTCGCCGTCCGCGCCGCGGGCCTGAACTTCCGCGACGTGCTGATCGCGCTCGGCGTCCACCCCAGCGACAACCCACTCGACCTCGGCAGCGAGGGCGCCGGCGTGGTCGTCGAGGTCGGCCCCGGCGTGCCGCACCTCACCCCCGGCGACCGCGTCATGGGCGCGTTCGCCGGCGGCTTCGGCCCGGTCGCCGTCACCGACGGCCGGCTGCTGGTCCCCATTCCGTCCGGCTGGACGTTCGCCGAGGCCGCCGCCGTGCCGATGGCCTTCCTCACCGCCTACTTCGCGCTCGTCGACCTGGCCGGCGTCCGGCCCGGCGAGACCGTCCTGGTGCACGCCGGCGCGGGCGGCGTCGGCACCGCGGCGATCCAGATCGCCCGCAACCTGGGCGCCCGGGTGCTGGCCACCGCCAGCCCCGCCAAATGGGACGCCCTGCGCGCGCTCGGCCTGCCGGACGACGACATCGCCTCCTCCCGCGACACCGGGTTCGCCGAGAAGTTCGCCCGCGTCACCGGCGGCCGGGGCGTCGACGTCGTGCTCAACTCGCTGGCCCACGAATTCATCGACGCGTCGCTGACCCTGCTGCCGCGCGGCGGCCGGTTCCTGGAGATGGGCAAGACCGACCTGCGCGACCCGGAGCGGCTGGCCGCCGCCCACCCCGGCGTCGCGTACCGGCCGTTCGACCTGTTCGAGGCCGGCCCCGAACGGATCCGCGCGATGCTCACCGAGATCACCGCGCTGTTCGAGTCGGGCGAACTGCGGCTGCCCCCGGTGCGGGCCTGGGACATCCGGCACGCCAGGGACGCGTTCCGGTTCGTCAGCCAGGCCAGGCACGTCGGCAAGAACGTGCTGATGATGCCCCGCCCGGCCCGCGAGACCGGGACCACGGTCGTCACCGGCGCCACCGGCACCCTCGGCGGCCTGCTCGCCCGGCACCTCGTCCACTCCGCCGGCGTCCGCGACCTGCTGCTGCTCAGCCGGAGCGGCACCGACGCGCCCGGCGCGGGCGGCCTGTGGTCGGAGCTGACCGAGGCGGGCGCCCGCGTCCGGCTGGTCCGCTGCGACGTCGCCGACCGCGACGACCTCGACCGGGTGCTCGACGGCGTGGACGTCCGCGCGGTCGTGCACGTCGCCGGCGTCCTGGACGACACCGTCCTGACCGGCCTGACGCCCGACCGGCTCGACGCGGTGCTGCGCGCCAAGGTCGACGCCGTGGTCAACCTGCACGAGGCCACCGCGGGCGCCGACCTCGACGCGTTCGTGCTCTACTCCTCGGTCGCCGGCCTGCTCGGCACCCCCGGCCAGGGCAACTACGCCGCCGCCAACGCGTTCCTCGACGCGTTCGCCGCGGCCCGCCGCGCCCGCGGCCTGCCCGGCACCTCGCTGGCCTGGGGCGCCTGGGACACCGCCGCCGGCATGGCCGGGAACCTGACGGAGGTCGACCGCCGGCGGCTGACCCGCGGCGGCATCGCGCCGCTGCCGGTGGCCGAGGCCCTCGACATGTTCGACGCCGCCCTCGTCTCCGAGCGGCCGCTGCTGGTGCCGATCCGGCTCGACCACACGGTGCTGCGGGCCCGGCAGGGCGACGCGGGCCTGCCGCCGCTGCTGCGCGGCCTGGTCCGCGAGCCCGCCCGGCGGGCGGCCACCGGCGCGACCGCCTCGTCGCTGCTCCAGCGCCTGGCCGGCCAGACCACGGCCGACCAGGACCGGACGCTGCTCGACCTGGTCCGCGCCCAGGTCGCCGCGGTGCTCGGCCACGCGTCCGGCGACGCGGTCCCGGCCGCGCGTGCGTTCAGCGAGCTGGGCTTCGACTCGCTGACGGCCGTCGAACTGCGCAACCGGCTCAACGCCGCCACCGACCTGCGGCTGCCCGCCACGCTGACCTTCGACTATCCGACCCCGCAGGCGCTGGCGGCGTTCCTGCGCGGCGAACTGGTCGGCGCGCTGGCCGAGCGCACCGCCCCGGCCGCCGCGCCGCGCTCCGCCGCGGCCGACCTCGACGACCCCGTCGTCATCGTGGGAATGGGCTGCCGCTATCCGGGAGGGGTGACCACACCCGAGGAGTTCTGGCGGCTGCTCGCCGACGGCCGGGACGGCGTCTCCGGCTTCCCCGACGACCGCGGCTGGGACCTCGACGCGCTCTACCATCCCGACCCCGATCACCCCGGCACCTCGTACGCGAAGGAGGGCGGGTTCCTCACCGGGGTCAGCAGGTTCGACCCCGGGTTCTTCGGGATCAGCCCGCGCGAGGCCGTGACCATGGACCCGCAGCAGCGGCTGCTGCTGGAGACCTCCTGGGAGGCGCTGGAACGCGCCGGCGTCGACGCCACCACGCTGCGCGGCAGCCGCACCGGCGTGTTCGCCGGCGTCCTCTACAGCGACTACGCCACCCTGCTGCGGCAGGGCAGCACCGGAGCCGAGGGCTACGCCGCCGCGGCCAGCGCCGGCAGCCTCGTCTCCGGCCGGGTCTCCTACACCTTCGGGTTCGAGGGCCCGGCGATCACCGTCGACACCGCGTGCTCCTCCTCCCTGGTCGCCCTGCACCTGGCCGCGCAGGCGCTGCGCTCCGGCGAGTGCGACCTCGCGCTGGCCGGCGGCGTCACCGTCATGGCCACCCCCGGCGCGTTCGTCGAGTTCAGCCGGCAGCGCGGCCTGGCGCCCGACGGCCGCTGCAAGGCGTTCTCCGCCTCCGGCGACGGCACCGGCTGGGGTGAGGGAGCCGGCGTCGTGGTGCTCGAACGGCTCTCCGACGCCCGCCGCGCCGGCCACCCCGTGCTCGCCGTGGTCCGCGGCAGCGCGGTCAACCAGGACGGCGCCAGCAACGGGATCACCGCCCCCAACGGCCCCTCCCAGCAACGGGTGATCCGGCAGGCCCTGGCGTCCGCCGGGCTCGAAGCCACCATGGTCGACGCCGTCGAGGCGCACGGCACGGGGACCTCGCTCGGCGACCCCATCGAGGCCCAGGCGCTGCTGGCCACCTACGGCCAGAACCGGACCGGAGCCCCGCTCTGGCTCGGCTCGGTCAAGTCCAACCTCGGGCACACCCAGGCCGCCGCCGGCGTGGCCGGCGTCATGAAGATGGTGCTGGCCGTCCATTACGGCGTGCTGCCCCGCACCCTGCATGTCGACCGGCCCTCCCCGCAGGTCGACTGGTCCTCCGGCGCGGTAGAGCTGCTCACCGAGGCCCGCCCCTGGACGCCCCTGGGTCACCCCCGCCGGGCCGGCGTCTCGTCGTTCGGGATCAGCGGCACCAACGCCCACGTCATCATCGAGGAGCCGCCCGCCGCCCCATCCGACCGGCCGGAGGCCGGCGGCCCGCCGCCGGTCGTGCCGCTGGTGCTGTCCGGGCACGACGCCGCCGGGCTCGCCGGGCAGGCCGGCCGGCTGCTCGACTTCCTCGACGCCCGTCCCACCGCGCGCCTGCTCGACGTCGGCCGGTCGCTGGCCGGCCGGGCCGCCCTGCCGTACCGGGCGGTGGTGCTGGCGCGCACCGCCGACCAGACCGTCATGGACCTGCTGGACGTCGCCGAAGGCGTGACAGGCGGCGGAGTGGCCGCCGACGGGCGGCTGGCGGTGGTGTTCACCGGTCAGGGGTCGCAGCGGGCCGGGATGGGCCGCGAGCTGTATGACGCGTTCCCGGTGTTCGCGACGGCGTTCGACGAGGTGTGCGCGGCGCTCGACCTGCCGTTGCTGGACGTTCTCGGCGATCCGGAGCGGTTGGACCAGACGGAATGGGCGCAGCCGGCGATCTTCGCCGTGGAAGTGGCACTGCTGGCGCTGCTGGCCGAGTGGGGTGTCCGTCCGGAGATGGTCGCCGGGCACTCGATCGGCGAGATCACCGCCGCGTACGCGGCCGGGGTCCTGTCGCTGGCCGACGCCGCCACGCTGGTCGCCGCGCGGGGCCGGTTGATGCAGGCGCTCCCGCCCGGTGGCGCGATGCTCGCGGTCGGGGCGGCGGAGGCGGAGATACTGGCGGCGTTCCCGGACGTCGATCTCGCCGCGGTGAACGGCCCGGCGTCGGTCGTGGTGTCCGGCGCCGAGGCCGACATCGAGCGGGTCGCCGCGACGGCGGCCGAGCGGGGCTGGAAGACCTCCCGGCTGCGGACGAGTCACGCGTTCCACTCCCGCCTGATGGAGCCGATGCTTGCCGAGTTCGCCGAGGTCGTAGGCGGCCTGCGGTTCGGCGAGCCGCGGCTGCGCGCCGTCTCCACGGTTACCGGCGCCACGGTCGCCCCGGGGGAGTGGACCGACCCGGACTACTGGGTCGACCAGGTCCGCCGTCCCGTCCGGTTCGCCGACGCGCTGGCCGCCCTCGACGCCGACCGGGTGCTGGAGATCGGTCCGGACGCCGTGCTCACCGCGCTGGCGCAGGACGCCCACCCCGACCGGTTGGCCGTCGCGACCCTGCGCCGCGGTCGCGACGAGGTCGAGACGCTGCTCGCCGCGCTCGGGCGGCTGTTCACGGCGGGCGTCGCGGTGGACTGGACCGCCGTCTTCGCCGGCACCGGCGCGACCCGGCTCGAACTGCCCACCTACGCATTCCAGCACGACACCTACTGGCCCCGCCCGCGCCCCGGGCGGCACGCGACCGACCCCGCCGGCCTCGGCCTGGTCGGCACCGGTCACGCGCTGGTCGGCGCCGCGGTGGAACTGCCCGGCTCGCCGGCCACCGTGCTCACCGGCCGTCTCTCTGTGGCCACCCACCCGTGGCTGGCCGACCACGTCGTGCTCGGCCAGGTCGTGGTGCCGGGCACCGCGCTGGTCGAGATGGTCCTGGCCGCCGGTGAGCGGGCGGGCGCCCCGGCGCTGGAGGAACTGCTGCTGCGCACTCCGCTGACCCTGCCGCAGGGGGGCGGCGTGCAGGTCCGGGTCACGGTCGGGGCCGGTCCGGAAGACGGACATCCCGGCGACGGGGTTCCGGCCGGCGGGGTCACGGGCGACTCGGTCTCCGGCGACGATCGGCGCACGGTCACGGTGCACGCCCGCGTCGACGAGACCGAGCCCTGGACCGTCCACGCGACGGGTTCGCTCACCGCGCGGCACGAGGAGCCGGCCGACGCCGGACTGGTCGCCTGGCCGCCCGCCGGGGCCGAGCCCGTACCGCTCGCGGACTTCTACCCGGCGCTCGCCGGCACCGGAATGGCCTACGGGCCCGCCTTCCAGGGGCTGCGCCAGGTCTGGCGGCGCGGCGACGAGGTCTTCGCCGAAGTCGGCACCGAGGAGGTCGCCACCGGATACGCGCTGCACCCGGCGCTGTTCGACGCCGCCCTGCACGCCGTGGGCGCCGGTGGACTGCTGCCCGAGCACGCCGTCCGGCTTCCGTTCGCGTTCGCCGGCGTCCGGGTCTCCGGCGAGGCCGGGACCACGCTGCGGGCGCGGCTCACCGCCGGAGCCGGACCGGACAGTGTGCGGGTGGCCCTCGCCGACGAGTCCGGCCTGCCGGTGGCCGAGGTCGAGCGGCTGACGCTCCGGCCGGTCACCGGAGCGCAGCTGTCCGCCGCCGACCGGCTGCTCTACGGCGTCGACTGGGTGCCGGAGGAGACCACGGTCTCCGAGGAGCCCTCGGCCGCGATCCCGCTCGGCGCCGCCCTGCCGGCTCCCGCCGCCGTCCTGACCGTCGACGCGACCGCGCCCGGCGCGGCGGACGAGCGCGCGGCGGCGCTGCTCACCCTGCTGCGTGCCTGGGCCGATGACCCCGCCTGGGCGGATTCCCGGTTGGTGGTGCGGACGTTCGGCGCGGCCGGTGATGAGGTCACCGATCCGGATGGGGCCGCGTTGTGGGGGTTGGTGCGGTCGGCGCAGGCTGAGCACCCGGGCCGGATCCAGCTGCTCGACGCGCCGGCTGACATGCTCGTCCCGCTGCCGGAGGCGCTGGTGCGTGACGGTGTCGTCAAGGTGCCGCGGCTCGTCCGGGTCCAGGCTCCTGACACGGGCTCGGGCGGGGTGGATCTGGGTGACAGGGTCGTGGTGGTCACCGGTGCCACGGGCATGCTGGGTGGTCTGGTCGCCCGCCATCTGGTGCGGGCGCATGGCGTCGGTGAGTTGTTGCTGCTGTCGCGGTCCGGCGGGGTCGTCGAGGTCGAGGGTGCGCGGGTGCGGTCGCTGGCGTGTGACCTGTCCGACGCGGACGCGGTCGCGGCGGCGCTGCGGGATGAGCCGGTCACGGCGGTGGTTCATGCCGCGGGTGTGCTGGACGATGCGTTGCTTGCCGATCTGACTCCGGAGCGGTTGCGTGCGGTGTTCGGGGCGAAGGTGGACGCGGCCCGCAACCTGCGTGCGGCGACGCGGGGCAAGCGGCTGGGCGCGTTTGTGCTGTATTCGTCGGCGGCGGGGTTGTTCGGTAACGCCGGTCAGGCCAACTACGCGGCGGCCAACGCCTTCCTGGACGCGTACGCGATGGCGTTGCGGGCGGAGGGTGTCCCGGCGACGTCGCTGGCGTGGGGGCTGTGGGACGCCGGTATGGGCGGCGGGCTGAGTGAGGCAGAGCGGTCCAGGGCCCGGCAGGGCGGGATCGTGCCGCTCACCGTCGATCAGGGTCTGGCCGCGTTCGACGCGGCCCTCGGCGCCGGCCGGGCCGTCGTCGCGCCGCTCGGGCTCGACCTCGCCGCGCTGCGCGCCCGGCCCGTGGTTCCGCCGCTCCTGCGCGCGCTGGTTCCGGCGCGGGGCCGGGGCGCGGGGGCGGGTTCGGCGGACGGCGTTTTCGCCGCCCGCGTGGCCGGCCTGCCGGGCGCGGAACGCGACCGGATCGTTCTCGACCTGGTCCGCACGCATGTGGCGGCGGTGCTCGGCCACGCCGACGGGTCCGCCGTCGCCGTGGACCTGCCGTTCCGTGAGCTGGGCTTCGACTCGCTGACGGCGGTCGAGCTGCGCAACCGGCTGGCGACGGTGACTGAGTTGCGGCTGCCGTCGACGCTGGTCTTCGACTACCCGAATGTCGCCGCGCTCGCCGCCTACGTGACCGGCGAGATCTCCGGGGCGGCCGCCACGGCGGCCCCGGTGGTGACCGCCGCGGTCGCCTCGGATGAGCCGATCGCGATCGTCGGCATGGCCTGTCGTTATCCGGGTGGGGTGGCCTCTCCCGAGGAGCTGTGGGAGCTGGTGGCGGCCGGTCAAGACGGTGTGGGCTTCTTCCCCGAAGACCGGGGCTGGGACGTGGAGAACCTGTATCACCCCGACCCCGATCACCCCGGCACCTCCTATACGCGCGAGGGCGGTTTCCTCTACGAGGCGGGCGACTTCGATCCGGCGGTGTTCGGGATCAGCCCGCGTGAGGCGCTGGCGATGGATCCGCAGCATCGGCTGCTGCTGGAGACCTCGTGGGAGGCGTTCGAGCGGGCCGGGGTCGACCCGCTGGGGCTGCGCGGATCGCGGACCGGTGTGTTCGTCGGCGTCATGTACAACGACTACTCGATGGTGCTGGGCGCGTCCGACGACAGTGCCGAGGGCTTCATGGGCATCGGCGGGAGCATCGCGTCCGGCAGGGTGTCGTACACGTTCGGGCTTGAGGGTCCGGCGGTCACGGTCGATACGGCGTGTTCGTCGTCTCTGGTGGCGCTTCACCTCGCCGTTCAGGCGTTGCGGAACGGGGAGTGCGATGCGGCGCTGGCCGGTGGGGTGACCGTTATGGCCACCCCCAACACGTTCGTCGGCTTCTCCCGGCAGCGGGGCCTGGCGGCCGATGGGCGGTGCAAGTCGTTCGCGGAGGGTGCCGACGGCACCGGGTGGGGTGAGGGTGTCGGCATGCTGCTGGTGGAGCGGCTGGCCGATGCCGAACGCCTGGGGCACCGGGTCCTCGCCGTGGTCCGGGGCTCGGCGGTGAACCAGGACGGCGCGTCGAACGGGTTGACGGCGCCGAATGGTCCGTCGCAGCAGCGGGTGATCCGGGCCGCGCTGGCCAATGCCGGGCTCGAGCCCGGTGACGTGGACGTGGTCGAGGCGCACGGCACCGGTACCGCGCTGGGTGACCCGATCGAGGCGCAGGCGCTGCTGGCCACCTACGGCCGCGAGCGCTCAGGCGAACCCCTGTGGCTCGGGTCGATCAAGTCCAACCTGGGGCACACGCAGGCCGCGGCCGGGGTGGCGGGGATCATCAAGATGGTGCAGGCGTTCCGTCACGGCACGCTGCCCAAGACGCTGCATGTGGACGCGCCGTCGTCCCAGGTGGACTGGTCGGCCGGGTCGGTGGAACTGCTGACGGAGTCGCAGGCGTGGCCGCAGGTGGATCGGGCGCGGCGGGCGGCGGTGTCGTCGTTCGGGATCAGCGGCACCAACGCCCACGTCATCCTCGAAGCCCCGGCAGCCACGACCACGCCCACTCCGGCATCCGACGAACGGCCGACGCCCGTGGTGATCACCGCCGCCGACGCGGACGGCCTGCGCGCGCAGGCCGAACGACTCCGCGGCGTGGACGCGCCGATCGCCGATCTGGCGGCGACGCTGAGCCGGCGAGCGGCGCTGCGGCATCGGGCGGTCGTCGTGGCCGGTGATCGTGTGGGGCTGGATGCCGGGCTGGCGGCGGTGGGGGCCGGGGTTCATCCGGTGGCCGGGGTCGCCGTGCCGGGCCGGTTGGCGGTGGCGTTCACCGGTCAGGGGTCGCAGCGGGCCGGGATGGGCCGGGAGCTGTATGAGGCGTTCCCGGTGTTCGCGGCGGCGTTCGACGAGGTGTGCGCGGCGCTGGACCTGCCGCTGCTGGACGTTCTGGGCGATGAGTCCCGGTTGGGTCAGACGGGGTGGGCGCAGCCGGCGATCTTCGCGGTTGAGGTGGCGTTGCTGGCGTTGGTCCGCTCCTGGGGGGTGGAGCCGGATGTTGTCGCGGGGCATTCGATCGGTGAGATCACCGCCGCGTACGCCGCCGGGGTGGTGTCGCTGGCGGATGCGGCGAGGTTGGTGGCGGCGCGGGGCCGGTTGATGCAGGCGCTCCCGGCGGGTGGGGCGATGCTCGCGGTCGGCACCTCCGAGGCCGACCTGCTGGCGGCGCTCCCGGACATCGACATCGCGGCGGTGAACGGTCCGGCGTCGGTGGTGGTGTCCGGCCCGCAGGCCGACGTCGAGCGGGTCGCGGGGCTGGCCGGTGAGCGTGGGTGGAAGACCAGCAGGCTGCGCACGAGTCATGCGTTCCATTCGCGGCTGATGGAGCCGATGCTGGCGGAGTTCCGTTCGGTGGTGGAGACGCTGGCGTTCGCCGAGCCAGTGATCCCTGCGGTCTCCACGGTGACAGGCCGCCCGGTCGAGACCGGTCAGTGGAGTGACCCGGAGTACTGGGTGGATCAGGTCCGCCGCCCGGTCCGGTTCGCCGACGCGGTCACGGCCCTGGACGCCGATCGCGTGCTGGAGCTGGGCCCGGACGGCATCCTGACCGCGCTGGTCCAGGATGTGGCCCCGGACGTGAGGGCGGTGGCCGCGCTGCGCCGCGACCGCGACGAGGCCACCACGCTGCTGACCGCCGTGGCGGAGTTGTTCGTCCACGGGCAGAGTGTGAAGTGGCGGGCGGTGTTCGACGGCGTCGACACCCGGCCGGCCGACGTGCCCACCTACCCGTTCCAGCATCGGCGGTTCTGGCCCCGGCCCCGGGCCTGGGTCAGCCGAGACGCGATCGGACTGGGTCTCGCGGAGACCGGCCACCCGCTGCTCGGCGCGGCCGTCGAGGCGCCCGACGCCGCCACGACGCTACTCACCGGCTGGGTGTCGCTGCGCACCCACCCGTGGCTGGCCGACCACGTCGTGCTCGGCCGCCCGCTGGTGCCGGGCACCGCGCTGGCCGAAGTGGCCCGCGCGGCCGGGGAACGAGCCGGTGCCGGAGTCGTGGAAGAACTGCTGCTCCAGGCCCCGCTACCGCTGCCCGAGCGCGGCGGCGTCCAGCTCCGGGCCACGCTCGCCGAGCCCGGCGCCGACGGTCGCCGTGCGATCACGATTCATGCCCGTGCCGAGGACGAAGAGCCCTGGACCGCGCACGCCACCGGCGTCCTGGCCGTCCCGGACGAAGGTGCCCCCACCGAGATCGACCTCGTCTCCTGGCCGCCGGCCGACGCGGATGCGCTGGACCTGTCCGGTTTCTACGCGGAGACGGCCGCGAACGGACTCGCCTACGGCCCGGCCTTCCAGGGCCTGCGGGGCGTCTGGAAGCGTGGGGAGGAGGTGTTCGCCGAGGTCGAGCTGGATCACACGACCACCGGATACGGTCTGCATCCCGCGTTGTTCGACGCCGTGCTCCATGCGATCGCCGCGGGCGGCCTGTTCAGCGACGGTGACACCCGGCTGCCGTTCGCCTTCACCGGGCTCCGGACGTTCGCCCCGGCCGGTGGGCGGCTCCGGGCGCGGCTGACCCGGGCCGGCGGTGCCGACACGGTACGGCTCGCGCTCGCCGACGCCTCGGGGACTCCGGTCGCCGAGGTCGACGGCCTGGTGCTGCGACAGGCGTCGGCCGCGCGGCTGGGTGCGGCCGCGGGTGATCGGCTGCTGTACGCGGTGGACTGGACTCCGCAGGACGTGACCGCCTCGGTCGAGGTTCCGGTCGTGGTGGCTTTGGGTGATCGGTTGCCGGAGCCGGTTGCGGTGGTGGTGGTGGATGCGACGGCGCCGGGGTCCGCTGGTGACCGTTCGGTCGCGTTGCTGGGGTTGCTGCAGGAGTGGCTGGAGGATCCGGCGTGGGCGGATTCCCGGTTGGTGGTGCGGACGTTCGGCGCGGTGGGTGAGGAGGTCACTGACCCTGATGGTGCCGCGTTGTGGGGGTTGGTGCGGTCGGCGCAGGCCGAGCACCCGGGCCGGTTGCAGCTCCTCGACGCGCCGGAGGACATGGTCGTCCCGGTGCCGCAGGCGGTGGTGCGTGACGGTGTGGTGCGGGTGCCGCGGCTGGGTCGCTTGAAGACACCCGGCACGGGCTCGGGCGGGGTGGATCTTGGTGACGGGGTCGTGGTGGTCACCGGTGCCACGGGCATGCTGGGTGGTCTGGTCGCCCGGCATCTGGTCAAGGCGCACGGCGTCGGTGACCTGCTGCTGCTGTCGCGGTCCGGCGGAGAGGTAGAGGTCGAGGGCGCTCGGGTGCGGTCGGTGGCCTGTGACGTGGGCGACGCGGACGCGGTTGCGGCGGCGCTGCGGGATGAGCCGGTAACGGCGGTGATCCACGCGGCGGGCCTGCTCGACGACGGCATGGTCGAATCGTTGACCCCGGAGCGGTTGGAGCGGGTGTTCGGGGCGAAGGTGGACGCGGCCCGCAACCTGCGTGCGGCGACGGCGGGTAAGCGGTTGAGCGCGTTTGTGCTGTATTCGTCGGCGGCGGGGTTGTTCGGTAATGCCGGTCAGGCCAATTACGCGGCGGCCAACGCCTTCCTGGATGCGTACGCGGTGGTGTTGCGGGCGGAGGGTGTCCCTGCGACCTCACTGGCGTGGGGGCTGTGGGACGCCGGTATGGGCGGCGGGCTGAGTGAGGCAGAGCGGTCCAGGGCCCGGCAGGGCGGGATCGTGCCGCTCACCGTCGATCAGGGTCTGGCCGCGTTCGACGCGGCCCTCGGCGCCGGCCGGGCGAGCGTCGCGCCGCTCGCGCTGGACACCGCGCCGATGCGCGAGGCCGCCGCGGCGGGTCTGCTGCCCCCGCTGCTGGCCGGCCTGGTGCGGGTGCCGGTCCGCAAGCAGGCCGACAGCGCGTTGAGCCGGCGCCTGGCCGGGCTGTCCGCGCCGCAGCGTGAGCGGGCCGTGCTCGATCTCGTGCGCACCCACGTGGCAGCGGTCCTCGGCTACCCGGGGCCGGACGCGGTCGAGGTCGAGCGGGCCTTCCGCGAGCTGGGTTTCGACTCGCTGACGGCGGTCGACCTGCGCAACCGGCTGGCGACGGTGACCGGGTTGCGGCTGCCGTCGACGCTGGTCTTCGACTACCCGAACACGCTCGCGCTGGCCGGGCATCTCGCCGCCGAACTCGCCGGAGCGTCCGAACGGGCCGGAACCGCCGCGCCGGAGCGCACCACGAGCACCGTCGAGAGGACGGACGAGCCGATCGCGATCGTCGGTATGGCGTGCCGCTATCCGGGTGGGGTGGCGTCCCCGGAGGAGTTGTGGGAGCTGGTGGCGGCCGGCCGGGACGGCGTGGGCTTCTTCCCCGAAGACCGGGGCTGGGACGTGGAGAACCTGTATCACCCCGATCCGGATCACCCCGGCACGTCCTACTCGCGCGAGGGCGGTTTCCTCTACGAGGCCGCCGACTTCGATCCGGCGGTGTTCGGGATCAGTCCGCGTGAGGCGCTGGCGATGGATCCGCAGCACCGGTTGTTGCTGGAGACGTCGTGGGAGGCGTTCGAGCGGGCCGGGGTGAACCCGCTGGGGCTGCGCGGCTCGCGGACCGGTGTGTTCGTCGGTGTCATGTACGACGACTACGCCATGGTGCTGGGCGGCTCCGACGAAGACACCGAAGGCTTCATCGGGACCGGTGGCAGCGTCGCGTCGGGGCGGGTGTCGTACACGTTCGGGTTGGAGGGTCCGGCGGTCACGGTCGACACCGCGTGTTCGTCTTCGCTGGTCGCGCTCCACCTGGCTGTACAGGCGTTGCGGAACGGTGAGTGCGATGCGGCGCTGGCTGGTGGGGTGACGGTGATGGCCACCCCGGGCACGTTCGTCGGCTTCTCCCGGCAGCGGGGCCTGGCCCCTGACGGGCGGTGCAAGTCGTTCGCGGAGGGGGCTGACGGCACCGGGTGGGGTGAGGGCGTGGGCATGCTGCTGGTGGAGCGGCTGTCGGACGCCGAACGCCTGGGGCACCGGGTCCTCGCGGTCGTCCGGGGCAGTGCGGTGAACCAGGACGGGGCGTCGAACGGCCTGACCGCGCCGAACGGTCCGTCGCAGCAGCGGGTGATCCGGGCGGCGCTGGCGAACGCCGGGCTCGAGCCCGGTGACGTGGACGTGGTCGAGGCGCACGGCACCGGCACGGCGCTGGGTGACCCGATCGAGGCGCAGGCGCTGCTGGCCACCTACGGCCAGGACCGGGACGAGCCGTTGTGGCTGGGCTCGATCAAGTCGAACGTCGGGCACACCCAGGCGGCGGCCGGGGTCGCGGGGATCATCAAGATGGTGCAGGCGATGCACCACGGCATGTTGCCCAAGACGCTGCATGTGGACGCGCCGACCTCGCAGGTGGACTGGTCGGCCGGGTCGGTGGAGCTGCTCACCGAGCCGCGCGACTGGCCGGAGCTGGGCCGGCCCCGTCGGGCGGCGGTGTCGTCGTTCGGCATCAGCGGCACCAACGCCCACGTCATCCTCGAAGCCCCGGCGGACGAACCGGTCGTCGCCACCGGCGAGAGACTGCCGATCACCCCCATCGTGCTCAGCGCGGCCGACCCCGAGGCGTTGCACGCCACCATCGGCCGGCTGCACACCACGACCACGCCGGACCTGCCACTGGACCAGATCGGCCGCACCCTGGCCGGCCGCGCGGCGCTCCGGCACCGTGCGGTGCTCCTCGCCGCCGACCGCCCCGCGCTCGACCGCGCGGTGGCCGGTCTCGACGCGGCCGACGCGCCCCAGCCCGAGGTACGGCACGGCGAAGCGCGCCGGGCGGCACTGGCCGTGGTCTTCACCGGCCAGGGCGCACAGCGGCTCGGCATGGGACGCGAGCTGTACGACGCGTTCCTGGTGTTCGCGACGGCGTTCGACGAGGTGTGCGCGGCGCTGGACCTGCCGCTCCACGAGGTGCTCGGCGATGAGTCCCGGCTGGATCGGACGGGGTGGGCGCAGCCGGCGATCTTCGCGGTCGAGGTGGCGTTGCTGGCGCTGGTCCGCTCCTGGGGGGTGGAGCCGGATGTTGTCGCGGGGCATTCGATCGGTGAGATCACCGCCGCGTACGCCGCCGGGGTGGTGTCGCTGGCGGATGCGGCGAGGTTGGTGGCGGCGCGGGGCCGGTTGATGCAGGCGCTCCCGGCGGGTGGGGCGATGCTCGCGGTCGGCACCTCCGAGGCCGACCTGCTGGCGGCGCTCCCGGACATCGACATCGCGGCGGTGAACGGTCCGGCGTCGGTGGTGGTGTCCGGGCCGCGGGAGGACATCGAGCGGGTCGCGGGGCTGGCCGGTGAGCGTGGGTGGAAGACCAGCAGGCTGCGCACGAGTCATGCGTTCCATTCGCGGCTGATGGAGCCGATGCTGGCGGAGTTCCGCTCGGTGGTGGAGACGCTGGCGTTCGCCGATCCAGTGATCCCTGCGGTCTCCACGGTGACGGGCCGCCCGGTGGAGTCCGGTCAGTGGAGTGAGCCGGAGTACTGGGTGGATCAGGTCCGCCGTCCGGTCCGGTTCGCCGACGCGGTCGCGGCCCTGGACGCGGGTCGCGTGCTGGAGCTGGGCCCGGACGGCGTCCTCACCGCGATAGTCGGCGACCTGCGTCCGGAACTGACCGCGGTCGCCGCGCTCCGGCGTGGCCGCGCCGAGGCCGAGACACTGCTCACCGCGCTCGGCACGCTGTTCGTCGGCGGCCAGGACGTCGACTGGACCGCGGTGCTCGGCTCCGGTCCGCGCGCCGATCTGCCCACCTACGCCTTCCAGCGCCGCCGATACTGGCCGCGTCCGCGCACCGGCCCGACCGGCGACGCCGCCGGCCTCGGCCTCGCGGGCACCGGGCACCCACTCGTCGGCGCGGCCGTGGCCCTGCCGTCCGGCGACAGCGTCTTCACCGGAAAGCTCTCCGTGCGTACCCACCCGTGGCTCCGCGACCACGCTATTGCCGGCCGGACGGTCGTCCCGGGCACCGCGCTGGTCGAGATGGCGCTCGCGGCCGGGGACCAGACCGGCCTGCCGGTTCTTGACGAGTTGCTGCTGCAGGCCCCGCTGTCCCTCGTCGGCCAGGACGGAAACCGGGCCGGGGTCCAGGTCCGGGTCACCGTGTCCGCGCCGGACGCGGGCCGCGGCGCCGTGACGATCCACTCCCGAGCCGACGAGGACGACGCGTGGGTGCTCAACGCCAGTGGCCTGCTGACGGGCGACGCCGAGCCGCTCCCTGAGCCCGCCGTGGCGGGGTCGTGGCCCCCGGCGGACGCCGACGAGATCGACGTCACCGGCTTCTACGCGATGGCGGCCGCCGGGGGACTGGACTACGGCCAGACCTTCCAGGGCCTGCGGCGGGCCTGGCGGCGCGGTGAGACGGTGTTCGCCGAGGTCGAGACCGAAGAGGTCGCCACCGGATACGCGCTGCACCCGGCGCTGTTCGACGCGGCACTGCACGCCATCGGCGCGGGCGGGGCGCTCCCGGCCGAGGGCGGCGTCCGGCTGCCGTTCGGCTTCACCGGAGTCAGGGTGACGAGATCCGCTGGGGCCGCCCTCCGGGTCGAGATCGCCCCCGCGCCAGGAACCGACACCGTCCGGCTCACGCTCACCGACCCCTCCGGTGACCCGGTGGCGACGGTGGAGAGTCTCTCCCTGCGACCGGTCACGCCCACCCAGTTCGGCGGCATCGCCGACCGCCTGCTGTACGCGGTGGACTGGACTCCGCAGGACGTGACCGCCTCGGTCGAGGTTCCGGTCGTGGTGGCGTTGGGTGATCGGCTGCCGGAGCCGGCTGGTGTGGTGGTGGTGGACGCGACGGCGCCGGGGTCGGCGTTCGATCGGTCGGCTGCGCTGTTGGGGTTGCTGCAGGAGTGGGTGGCCGATCCGGCGTGGGCGGATTCCCGGTTGGTGGTGCGGACGTTCGGCGCGGCCGGTGAGGAGGTCACCGATCCGGATGGTGCCGCATTGTGGGGGTTGGTGCGGTCGGCGCAGGCCGAGCACCCGGGCCGGATCCATCTCCTCGACGCGCCCGAGGCCATGGTCGTCCCGGTGCCGCAGGCGGTGGTGCGTGACGGTGTGGTGCGGGTGCCGCGCCTGGGCCGCCTGAAGACACCCGGCACGGGTTCAGCTCACGTTGACCTTGGCGACGGCGTCGTGGTGGTCACCGGTGCCACGGGCATGCTGGGTGGTCTGGTCGCCCGCCATCTGGTCAAGGCGCACGGTGTCGGTGAGTTGTTGCTGCTGTCGCGGTCCGGCGGGGTCGTCGAGGTCGAGGGTGCGCGGGTGCGGTCGCTGGCGTGTGACCTGTCCGACGCGGACGCCGTCGCGGCAGTGCTGCGGGATGAGCCGGTCACGGCGGTGGTTCATGCCGCGGGTGTGCTGGACGACGCGTTGCTTGCCGATCTGACTCCGGAGCGGTTGCAGCGGGTGTTCGGGGCGAAGGTGGACGCGGCCCGCAACCTGCGCGCGGCGACGCGGGACAAGCGGTTGAGCGCGTTTGTGGTGTATTCGTCGGCGGCGGGGTTGTTCGGTAACGCCGGTCAGGCCAACTACGCGGCGGCCAACGCGTTCCTCGACGCGTACGCGATGGTGTTGCGGGCGGAGGATGTCCCTGCGACCTCACTGGCGTGGGGGCTGTGGGACGCGGGGATGGGCGAGGCGCTGACCCGCGCCGACCGGGAGCGGATGCGGCGCGGTGGCGTTCTCCCTCTCACCGCCGAACAGGGCCTGGCCGCGTTCGACGCCGCACTCTCCGCGGGCACACCCGTGGTCGCGCCGCTCGCCCTCGACCCGGCCGGGCTCGGCCAGGCCGCCGAGGCCGGCCTGCTGCCCCCGCTGCTGGCCGGTCTGGCTCGTGCGCCGCGTGGCCGCCGGGCCGCCCCCACGGGGCCGACGCTGGACCAGCGGCTGAGTGGCCTGTCTCCCGAGGATCAGGACCGGCTTGTGCTGGAAACCGTCCAGGGCCAGGTCGCGGCCGTGCTGGGGCACGACTCCGGCGCCGCCGTCCCGGCCGGGCGGGCCTTCAGCGAACTGGGCTTCGACTCGCTCACCGCGGTCGACCTGCGTAACCGGCTGATGGCCGTGACCGGGCTGCGGCTGCCCTCGACCCTGGTCTTCGACTACCCGAACGTCGGCGCGCTCGCCGCGCATCTCGCCGACCGGCTCCGGCCCGCGGCGGTCTCCCCGGTCGAGGCGCTGCTGGCCGAGCTGGACGAGCTTGAGCGGGGCATGCGCGCGGCGACGGCCGACGACGAGGACCGGTCGCGGGTGACCGCCCGGCTCAACAGCCTGCTCGCCGCCTGGCAGGGCGCGGCGACGAGCGGCGGGACGGCGCTGGTCGAAGAGCTGGAGACCGCCAGCGACGACGAGATGTTCGACCTGCTCGGCAAGGAATTCGGCATCTCCTGACCCGCCGCGGCGGAGAGAGGCGACAGCACATGAGCGAGCCAGGCCAGGTCCCCGAGGATCGGCTGCGCTACTTCCTCAAGCGGGTCACCGCCGAGCTTCACGACACCCGGGAACGGTTGCGTGACGTCGAGCGGGCCGCGTCGGAGCCGATCGCGATCGTCGGGATGGCGTGCCGGTTTCCCGGTGGGATCGGCTCACCGGAGGACCTCTGGGACCTGGTGGCGGCCGGCCGGGACGCGATCGGGTCGTTCCCGGACGACCGGGGCTGGGACGTGGAGAACCTCTACCATCCCGATCCCGATCATCCCGGCACGTCGTACTCGCGCGACGGCGGCTTCCTGGCCGGCGCCGCCGACTTCGACCCGGGACTGTTCGGGATCTCGCCGCGTGAGGCGCTGGCGATGGATCCGCAGCACCGGCTGCTGCTGGAGACCTCGTGGGAGGCGTTCGAACGGGCCGGGGTCGACCCGCTGGGGCTGCGCGGCTCCCGGACCGGTGTGTTCGTCGGCATCATGTACAACGACTACGCGCTGGTGGTGAGCGAGTCCGCGGACGCCGCGGAAGGCTTCATGGGCACCGGTGGGAGCATCGCGTCGGGCCGGGTGTCGTACACGTTCGGTTTGGAGGGTCCGGCGGTCACGGTCGACACCGCGTGTTCGTCCTCGCTGGTCGCGTTGCATCTCGCCGTTCAGGCGTTGCGGAACGGGGAGTGTGACGCGGCGCTGGCCGGTGGCGTGACGGTGATGGCCACCCCGGGCACGTTCGTCGGCTTCTCCCGGCAGCGGGGCCTGGCCCCTGACGGGCGGTGCAAGTCGTTCGCCGAGGGGGCCGACGGCACCGGGTGGGGTGAGGGTGTCGGCATGCTGCTGGTGGAGCGGCTGTCGGACGCCGAACGCCTGGGGCACCGGGTCCTCGCGGTCGTCCGGGGCAGTGCGGTGAACCAGGACGGCGCGTCGAACGGCCTGACCGCGCCGAACGGACCGTCGCAGCAGCGGGTGATCCGGGCGGCGTTGGCCAACGCGGGGTTGTCGCCGCAGGACGTGGACGTGGTGGAGGCGCACGGCACCGGCACGGCGCTGGGCGATCCGATCGAGGCGCAGGCGCTGCTGGCCACCTACGGCCAGCGCCGGAGCGAACCGCTCTTGCTGGGCTCGATCAAGTCGAATCTGGGGCATTCGCAGGCGGCCGCGGGTGTGGCCGGTGTCATCAAGATGGTGCAGGCGATGCACCATGGCACGCTGCCGAAGACGTTGCATGTGGACGCGCCGACCTCGCAGGTGGACTGGTCGGCGGGATCAGTGGAGCTGCTGACCGAGCCGCGCGACTGGCCGCAGGTGGATCGGGCGCGGCGGGCGGCGGTGTCGTCGTTCGGCATCAGCGGCACCAACGCCCACGTCATCCTCGAAGCGCCGCCCGCCACGGCGCGGGTGGAGCCGGCGCCGCCTCTGCCGATCACCCCGCTGGTGCTCGCGGCGGCCGACGACACGGCGCTGGACGCCCAGGCCGCGAGACTCGCCGAGCATCTCGCCGCCCGTCCGGACGTGCCGCTGAGCGAGGTCGCCCGTACGCTCGCCGGCCGGGCCCGCCTGCCGCGCCGGGCCGTGGCGCTCGGCCGCGACCGGTCCGAGCTGGTGGCCGCGCTGGCCGGGGGCGGCACCGTGCGCGGCACCGCCCGCCCCGGCCGCCTCGCCGTCGTCTTCACCGGACAGGGCGCCCAGCGGCTCGGCATGGGACGCGAGCTGTACGCGGAGTTCCCCGCCTACGCCGCCGCGTTCGACGCGGTGTGCGCCGCCGTCGGCCTGCCGCTGCTCGACCTGATCGACGACGAGGAACGCATCCACCAGACCGGAACGGCGCAGCCCGCCATCTTCGCCGTCGAGGTGGCCCTGCTGGCCCTCCTGGCCGAGTGGGGCGTCCGGCCCGACGTGGTCGCCGGGCACTCCATCGGCGAGATCGGCGCCGCCCACGCCGCCGGCGTCCTCTCGCTGGCCGACGCGGCGGCGCTGGTGGCCGCACGCGGCCGGCTCATGCAGGCGCTGCCGGTCGGCGGCGGCATGCTCGCGGTCCGCGCCGCCGAGGCCGACGTCCGGGCGGCGTTCCCGGACGTCGACGTGGCGGCCGTCAACGGGCCGCGGGCGGTCGTCGTGTCCGGGCAGGACGCCGCGGTCGAGCAGGCCGCGGTGGCCGCCGCCGAGCGCGGCTGGAAGACCAGCCGCCTGCACACCAGCCACGCCTTCCACTCCCGGCTCATGGAGCCCATGCTGGGCGACTTCGCCGAGGTGGCCGCCGGACTGACGTTCGCGGAGCCGAGGGTGACCGCGATCTCCACCGTGACCGGGGCGCCGGTCGCCCCGGGCGAGTGGACCGACCCCGGCTACTGGGTCGAGCAGGTCCGCCGGCCGGTCCGGTTCGCGGACGCCGTTCAGGCGCTCGCCGCGCAGGGCGTCACCCGGGTCCTGGAGGCGGGCCCCGACGCGGTGCTCACCGCGCTGGTCCAGGACGCCGACGCCGGACTGCTGGCCGTGCCGGCGCTGCGACGCGGGCGTGCGGAGACGCCGGCGCTGCTCACCTCGATCGCCACCCTGTTCGCCGACGGCGCCGACGTCGACTGGCAGGCCGCCGTCGGCGGGACCGGCCACGCGGACCTGCCGGCGTACCCGTTCACCCACCGGCGGCTCTGGCCCCGCCCACGCCCGGGAGGCGCCGGCGACCCGCACGGCCTCGGCCTGGACCCGACCGGCCACCCGCTGGCCGGCGCCGCCGTCGAGATCCCGGACACCGCCACGCTCGTCCTCACCGGGACGCTCACGGCGGCCACCCAGCCCTGGCTGGCCGAGCACACCGTTCGGGGCCGTTCCATCGTGCCGGGCACCGCGCTCGTCGAGCTGGCCCTGACCGCGGGGGAGCGGGCCGGCGCGCCCACGCTGGACGAACTGCTGCTGCAGGCGCCGCTCATGCTGCCCGAACGCGGCCCGGTCACCGTCCGGCTCACCGTGACCGAGGCGGACGGGCGGCGTCCGATCACCATCCACTCGCGGGCCGGCGACGACGAGCCCTGGGTCCTGCACGCCACCGGGGTGCTCTCCGCCGGCGAACCCGCCGGCGTCGACGCCGACCTGGTCAGCTGGCCTCCGCCCGGCGCGGAGGAGCTGCCGCTGGCCGGGCTCTACGAGACGTTCGCCGACGCCGGCCTGACCTACGGGCCGTCGTTCCAGGGCCTGCGGCGGCTGTGGCGGCGCGGCCAGGAGGTGTTCGCCGAGGTCTCCACCGACGCGCCGGCCGACGGCTTCGGGCTGCACCCGGCGCTGTTCGACGCCGTCCTGCACGCGATCGGCCCGTCCGCGCTGCTGTCAGGCGGAGCGCAGCCAAACGGAGGGCAACCGGGCGAGGGGCTGCGGCTGCCGTTCGCGTTCTCCGGGGTGCACCGGTTCGCTCCTGCGGGCACCGCGCTGCGGGTGCGGCTGACCGCCCGGAGCGGGGCCGACACGGTCGGGATCACGCTGGCCGACCCCACCGGCCTGCCCGTCGCCCAGGTCGACCGGCTCACGCTGCGACCCGTCGCGGCCGGCCGGTCGCCGGGCGAGACGCCGGCCGGCCGCCTGCTCTACGGCGTCGAGTGGGTCACACAGGACGCCGCGCGGGAGGTGGGAGTGGCGCCCGACGCGGTGATTCGGCTCGGCGCCCCGCTGCCCGGCCCCGCCGGGGTCGTGCTCGTGGACGCCACAGCCACAGCCACCGCCGCCCACACCGCAACCGCCACCACTGCCGATACCACCGTCGACACCGCCACCGCCGCGCCCGGCTCCGCCCGCGACCGCGCGGCCGCCCTGCTCACCCTGCTGCGGACCTGGCTGGCCGACCCCGCCTTCGCCGGCTCCCGCCTGGTCGTCCGCACCTTCGGCGCGGTGGGCCCCCTGGTCACCGACCCGGACGGCGCGGCCCTGTGGGGCCTGGCCAGGTCGGCCCAGGCCGAGCACCCCGGCCGCATCCACCTGCTGGACGCGCCCGACGACATGGTGCTGCCGCTGCCACAGGCGCTCGTACGCGACGGAGTGGTCGGCGTGCCGCGCCTGGCGCGGCTGGGGGAGGACACCGGGACGGTCGAGCTCGGGGACGGGGCCGTGGTGATCACCGGTGCCACCGGCACGCTCGGCCGCCTGCTCGCCCGGCACCTGGTCGAGGCGCACGGCGTCCGGCGGCTGGTGCTGCTGTCGCGGTCGGGCGGAGACGAGGAGCTGGCGCGGGGGCTCGCCCCGGCCACGGTGCGGCTGGTCGCCTGCGACGTGGCCGACGCCGACGCCGTCGCCGCGGCTCTCCGCGACGAGCCGGTGACCGCGGTGATCCACGCCGCCGGCGTCCTCGACGACGGCCTGCTCACCGACCTGACCCCCGAGCGGCTCGACGCCGTCTTCGGCGCCAAGGTCGACGCCGCCCGCAACCTCGCGGAGGCGACGAGAGACAAGCCGCTGCGGGCGTTCGTCCTCTACTCCTCGGTGGCCGGGATCTTCGGAAACCCCGGTCAGGCCAACTACGCGGCGGCCAACGCGTTCCTCGACGCGTACGCGGCGCAGCTCCGCTCCCGGGGCGTCCCGGCGACCTCGCTCGCGTGGGGCCTGTGGGACGCGGGCATGGCCGGGACGCTCACCGACGCCGAGCTCCGGCGGCTGCGCCAGGGCGGCATCGTCCCTCTCACCGACGAGCAGGGCCTGGCGTGCTTCGACGCGGCGGTGGCCACCTCGCTCGGCACCGGACGGCCACTCGTCGTGCCGGTGGGCCTGGACATGGCCGGGCTGCGCGCCGCCGGGGCCGCCGGATCGCTCCCGCCGGTCCTCGGCGGGCTCGTCCCGGCCGGCCGGCCCGGTGGCGGCGCGCCCGACCCGCAGGCGCTCGCCGCCTTCCAGCGACGCCTGGCGGGGTTGCCCGCCGACGAGCGCCGGACGGCGCTGACCGACCTGCTCGGCCGGCAGGTCGCGGTGGTCCTCGGCCACGCCGAGACCGACGCCCTCGACCCGCACCGGCCGTTCCTGGAGGCCGGCTTCGACTCGCTCACCTCGGTCGAGCTCCGCAACAGGCTGAGCGCGGCCACCGGGCTGCCGCTGCCGACCACACTGCTGTTCGATCACCCCACACCCGACGCCCTCGTGTCCCACCTCACCGACCAGTTCACGTCCACCGGCCAGCCCGCGCGGCGCGAAACCGCCGGCACGTTCGGCGCGATGTTCCGGGAGGCCTCGGCGAGCGGGCGCAGCGGCGAGTTCTTCGGCGTCCTCGTGGCCGCGTCGGCGTTCCGCCCGGCCTTCCGCAGCAGCCGCGAGCTGCCCAAGCCGGTCGAGGTCGTACGGCTGGCCGCCGGAGCGGACGGGCCCGGCCTGGTCTGCCTCCCCTCCATCCTGGCCATCTCCGGTCCCCATCAGTACGTCCGGTTCGCGGGCGCGCTGCGCGGCCGGCGGGACGTCGCCGCGGTCGCCGCGCCCGGGTTCGGCCGCGACGAGCCCCTGCCGGCCACGGTGGAGGCGGTGGTCGCCGCGCAGGCTGAGTCGATCCTCGCGCACACCGGCGGGGCGCCGTTCGCGCTGGTCGGGCACTCCTCCGGCGGCATGCTCGCGCACGCGGTCGCCGCCGAGCTGGAGCGGGCCGGCGTCGCCGTCGCCGCGCTGGTGCTGATCGACATCTACTCCCACGACGTCGAGGCGCTCGCCGGCATCCAGCCGGTGCTCAGCGCCGGCATGATCGAGCGGGAGGACGGCTACGTCCCGATGGACGACACCCGGCTGACCGCGATGGGCGGATACGTCCGGCTGTTCCACGGCTGGCAGCCGACCCCGATCCAGGCTCCCACGCTGCTCGTCCGGGCCGCCGAGCCGATGTTCGGCTGGTCGCGCGACGGCGACTGGCGCTCGTCGTGGACGCTGCCGCACACCGCCGTTGACGCGCCCGGCACCCACTTCTCCATGATGGAGGAGCACGCCGCCACCACGGCGCGGATCGTCGACGAGTGGCTGTCCAGGTCTCCCGAGTCTCCCGCCGTTGTCTCCCCCGAACCGAAAGCGACGAACCGATGACCAACCCCGCCGACGACAACCTGTGGATCCGCCGGTTCCACCACGAGCCGAACAGCCGGGTCACCCTGGTCTGCTTCCCGCACGCCGGCGGCTCGGCCAGCTTCTTCTACCCGGTCTCCGACGCCATGCAGTCCACTCTCCAGGTGGTGGCGCTGCAGTACCCGGGCAGGCAGGACCGGCGGCACGAGCGGCCGCTGACGACGATCGACGAGCTGGCCGACGAGTCGTTCGCCGCGCTGCGCCCCCTGATGGACCGGCCGCTGGCCTTCTTCGGTCACAGCATGGGCGCCACCGTGGCCTACGAGGTCGCCGTACGGATGAAGCGCGAGCTGGCCGCCGACCCGGTCACGTTGTTCGCGTCCGGCCGCCGCGCCCCCTCGCGGCACCGTGACGAGACCGTGCACCGGCGCGACGACGACGGCGTCGTGGCCGAGCTGAAGAGCCTCAGCGGCACCGACTCCAGCATCCTCGGCGACCTGGAACTGCTGCGGATGATCCTCCCGGCGATCCGCAGCGACTACACGGCGATCGAGACCTACCGCTACCGGCCGGGCCCGCTCCTGGACTGCCCGATCGTCGCGCTGGTCGGGACGAGCGACCCCAAGGTGACCCTCGACGAGGCCGGCTCCTGGGCTGACCACACCACCGGCGGCTTCGAGATGCGCACGTTCGAGGGCGGCCACTTCTACCTCGCGCGCCACCAGCGCGCGGTGATCAACCTGATCAGCGACCAGCTTCTCTCCCTGACGCTCTGAGGACGGTCATGGCTCCGACGTTCGTGATCAGCACCGGCCGGTGCGGATCCACGCTGGTCTCCAGGATGTTGCGGCTCCACCCCGAGGTGCTCAGCCTCAGCGAGCTGTTCAGCACCGTCCGCAACCGCGGCTACCTCGACGGCGCGCCGGACGGCGAGCGGTTCTGGCGGATGCTGAGCGAGCCCGACCCGGCCGTGGACGTCATGGTCGCGGAGGGCCTCACGGTCTCCGAGCTGATCTACCCGTACGGCGCCGGGCGGTTCGACCCCGCCACGGGCGTCCCGGCGATCTGCCACATGACGCTGCCCATGCTCACCGACGACCCGGACGCGCTCTACGACGAGCTGGCGGCGGAGGTGCCCGGCTGGCCGGCCCGGCCGATCGCCGACCACTACCGGGCGCTGTTCGCCCACCTGGCCGGGCGGTTCGACCGGCCGGTGGTGGTGGAGCGGTCGGGCGGGTCGCTGGGCATGGTGCCGGGGCTGCGGGAGCGGTTCCCCGAGGCCCGGTTCGTCTACCTCACCCGCGACGGCGCGGACTCGGCGCTGTCGATGAGCAGGCACGCCGGGTTCCGGCTGATGCTGCTGGGCCGGGAGGCCGCCCGGATCGCCGGGGTCGCCTCCCCCGAGGAGCTGGGGGCCGAGCAGTTCCGGCTGCTCCCCGCGGAGCTGGGCCGGCTGCTGGCGACCCCGGGGGAGCTGCCCGAGGTGATGCGGCGGGACGTCCCGGTGACCGCGTTCGGCGCGCTGTGGTCGTCGATGACCTGCGAGGGCGCCGGCGAACTGCTCCGGCTGCCCGCCGACGCGTGGATGATGACGTCCTACGAGGGCCTGGTCACCGACGCCCCGGCGGAGCTGACCCGGCTGGCCGGCTTCCTCGGCGTGCCCGCGCCCGCCGGGTGGCTGGCCGAGGCCGGCGGTCTGGTCGACCCCAGCCGGCGGGCGGCCTCCGCCCGGCTGAACCCGCGGCTGCTGGACGCGCTGCGCCGCTCCTGCGCGCCCGGCGCGTCGGCCGACGCGGCGCTCGCGGCCGCCGCCGGTGTCACGCTCGCGACCACGGCCGTGTGATGAGCGGCCCGCTGCCGACGCCCGGGTCGTCGTCCGGGCCGCTGTCGTCCGGGCCGCTGTCGTCCGGGCTCCTCGCTCTGGTCCTGCCGGAAGTGGCCGCGACCGCCGAGACCTACGCCGACCCACCCGGCGTCCGGTTGTTCCCGGAAGAGGAGGCGGTGATCGCGCGGGCGGTCGACAAACGCCGCCGTGAGTTCACCACCGTCCGGCACTGCGCCCGCGCCGCGCTTGAACGGCTCGGCGTGGCCGCCGGGCCCATCCTGCCCGGGGAGCGCGGCGCCCCGGGCTGGCCGGACGGCGTCGTGGGCAGCATGACCCACTGCGCCGGCTTCCGCGGCTGCGCGGTCGCCCACGCCGCCGACCTCCGGGCGATCGGCCTCGACGCCGAGCCGGCCGGGCCGCTGCCCGACGGCGTGCTGGACGCGATCGCGCTGCCCGAGGAGCGGGCCGGCCTCCGCCTCCTGCCACCCGGCGTTCCCTGGGACCGGCTGCTGTTCAGCGCCAAGGAATCGGTCTACAAGGCGTGGTTCCCGCTCACCCGCCGGTTCCTGGAGTTCCACGAGGCCCGGATCGAGCTCGACCCGGCCGGCGGGTTCACCGCCACGCTGCTGGTCCCGCCGCCGAGCACCGTCGCGGGCCCGCTGACCGGCTTCGCCGGCCGCTGGATCCGGCGCGACGGTCTGGTGATCACCGCGATCGCCGTCACTCCCTAGGGGTGACGCAGGGGTGTGGATCCGCGCCGGCCGCACCGAGGATCGGCACGGGCACGACCTGCACGGCAACGGGTTGGAGAGCTTGATGCACACGCGTACCGGGATGGCGACGTCCGCCCAGCGGCCCTGCGCCGGCGACGCGCTCTACGTGCGTGACAGGTCCACCGGCGAGCTGTTCGGCTACCCCCACCGTCCCGGCGTCATCGACCCCGGCAGCTACGGAGTCCCGGCCCTGATCGGCGTCGGCTTCCTCCCCGGCGTGTCCCCGGTCCTGGCCGCGGGCGACTTCCAGGGCGACGGCGGGCTGGGGCTGCTCTGCGGTCTGCCGGGCGGCCGCGAGGTCGTGCTGCCCCCGGCGGACATGTTCACCGCGGCCGGCCTGCCGCCCGCGGCACCGGCGGCGGCGCCGGCCACCCAGGCCGTCGTGGTGCGATCCGGTGCGGGCCGCCCCGACCAGGTGCTGCGGGCCGCGCCCGATGGCACGGTCTGGTTGTCTCCCGCGTCCGTCCCCCATGGGGGAGAGCCGCTGACCACGATCGGCCCCGGCGCGGTGCTGCTCGGCATGGGCGACGTCACCGGCGCCGGCCGGCCGGAACTGCTGGTGCGCCGCCCCGACGGCGGGGTCGGCGCATTCGAGTTCCGCGGCGCCCCGGGCGGCGGAATCTGGCATGACCTGGGCGCCGACTTCGACGACGCCGTGGTGGTCGCCGCGGCCGA
This sequence comes from Microbispora oryzae, assembly GCF_017896165.1. Taxonomy (GTDB): domain Bacteria; phylum Actinomycetota; class Actinomycetes; order Streptosporangiales; family Streptosporangiaceae; genus Microbispora; species Microbispora oryzae. The sequence continues at coordinate 75,437 of NZ_JAFCNB010000015.1, read as the reverse complement.
CGCCAGCGGCGACGGCATGGCCGACCTGCTCGCCGTCGACGACGACGGCGAGCTGCTGGTCTTCCCGCACAGCGGCGTCTTCTGGCCGCAGGACCCCGCCGTCACGTTCCTCTCCCCGGTCCCTGTCGCGCTCGCCGTCGGCGCGTTCGACGTCATCGGCTGACCGCACACCCATCGCGATCGCGAGGAATTTCATGGACACCTTGGCCGAAGCGGTGCTCTCCGGCGCCGCGCCGGAGGAACTCAGCCGGCTCCCGCTCCCGCAGTCGTTCGCCGCGGCCCACCTGCGGGCCTCGGACGCCGGAGTCTTCGACGGCACGGCCGACCGGGACGTCCGGCGGACGCTGCACGTCGGCCCGGTGCCGATGCCCCGGATCGCCCCGGACGAGGTGGTCGTCGCGGTGATGGCCAGCTCGATCAACTACAACACGGTGTGGTCGGCGATGTTCGAGCCGATCTCGACGTTCACGGCGTTGCGCCGGTTCGCCCGGCAGGGCGGCTACGCGGCCCGCCACGACCTGCCCCACCAGATCGTCGGCTCCGACGCCGCCGGCGTGGTGGTCCGGGTCGGGGACGGCGTGCGGCACTGGAACGTCGGCGACCACGTCATGGTCAGCCCGGCCTACGTCGACGACCAGGACCCGGGCGCGCACGCCGACGGCATGATGGGCCCGGAGGGACGGGCCTGGGGGTACGAGACCAACTTCGGCGGCCTGGCCCACTACACGGTCGTCCGGGCCAGCCAGCTGGTGCCCAAACCCGCGCACCTGACCTGGGAGGAGGCCGCCTCCATCACGCTGTGCGCCGGCACCGCGTACCGGATGCTGGTCAGCGACAACGGCGCGCAGATCAAACAGGGTGACGTGGTGCTGGTCTGGGGCGCGACCGGCGGCCTGGGCGGGTTCGCCGTCCAGATGGTCAAGAACGGCGGCGGTGTCGCGGTCGGCGTGGTCAGCTCCGAGCGGAAGGCGCAGATCCTCCGTGAGCAGGGCTGCGATGTGATCATCGACCGCCGTGAGATCGGCATGGGCGACGACTCCGACGGCACGGCGGACGCGATCGAGTACGGCAAGCGGCTCGGCCGCAGGATCCGGGCCGAGCTCGGTGAGGACCCGCGGGTGGCCTTCGACTACGTCGGCCAGGCGACGTTCGGCACGTCGGTGCACGTCGTGCGGCGCGGCGGCGTGGTCGTCACCTGCGGGTCGAGCACCGGCTACCAGCACCAGTACGACAACCGCTACCTGTGGATGAACCTCAAGCGCGTGATCGGCAGCCACATCGCCAACCTCCAGGAGCAGTGGGACACCGCCCGGCTGTTCCGGCAGGGCGGGCTGGTGCCGATCCTGACCGACGTCTACCCGCTGGCGGAGACCGCCGAGGCGCTGCGGCTGGTGCAGACCAACCGGCACGTCGGCAAGGTCGGCGTGCTCTGTCTCGCCCCCGCCGAGGGGCTGGGGGTGACCGATCCGGACGCGAGAGAACGGATCGGCGTCGAACGGCTCACCTCCTGGCGCCGGTACGCGACGATGGCGCGGGTGTGACGATGAGCGCGATCGGCATCCTGGCCACCGGTTCCTACGTTCCCAAGCAGGTGGTGACCGGCGCGGACGTCGCCGGACCGGCCGGTGTCACGCCGGAGTGGATCGAGCGGAAGACGCAGATCGTCACCCGCCGCTACGCCGCCCCCGACCAGGCCACCTCCGACCTGGCGGCCGAGGCCGCGAAGCAGGCGCTCGACCAGGCGGGGCTGCCGCCCGAGGCGCTGCGCTACCTCATCGTCTCCACGTCCACGCCCGACTCGCCCCAGCCGCCCACCTCCTATCTGGTGCAGGACGCCATCGGCGCACATGGCGCCGCCTGCTTCGACATCAACGTCGTCTGCAGCGGCTTCGTCTACGGCCTGGCGCTGGCCCGGGCGCTGGTCGCCCAGCAGCCGGACGCGTACGCGCTGGTGATCGCCGCGGACGTGTACTCGCGCATCCTGGACGTCACCGACCGCAAGACCGTGGTGCTGCTCGGCGACGGCGCGGGCGCGGCGCTGGTCGGCGCGGTGCCGTCGGGCGGCTTCCTCGACGTCGAGCTGGCCAGCCACGGGGACGCGCGCGGGCTGATCCGGGTGGAGGCCGGCGGCAGCCGGATGCCGGCCACCCACGAGACCGTCGACGACGGAGGCCACTTCTTCCGGATGGACGGCCGGGGCGTGCGCGACTTCGTCATGGAGCACGTGCCCGGCGCGCTCCGGACACTGGTCGAGCGGACCGGTCACCGGCTGGCCGACGTGGACCACGTCGTGCCGCACCAGGCCAACGGCGTGCTGCTGAGCAAGCTGGTGACCCGGGCCGGCCTGGACCACGCGCACACCCACCGGACGCTGGAACGCTACGGCAACACCGGCAGCGCCTCTGTCGCCCTCGCGCTCGACGACGCCCACCGGAACGGGCACCTCGCCGACGGCGACCTGGTGCTGATCACCGCGTTCGGCGGCGGCATGTCGCTCGGCGCGGCCCTGCTGCGATGGACGACGGCGCGGTGACCACTACGGCGACCACGGCGGCGAGCGCCGCGGGCATCACCCGGGTCGGCGTCGTCGGCTGCGGCACGATGGGCGCCGGCATCGCCGAGCTCTGCGCCAAGGCCGGCCTGGACGTCCGGGTCGCCGTCTCCTCGGCGGGCTCGGCCGACACCGGCCGCCGGCGGATCGCCCGGTCGCTGGACCAGGCCGTGACCCGAGGCAAGCTCACCGCCGAAGCCGCCGAACGGGCCCTCGCCGCGATCTCGTTCACCGACGCGCTGCCGGACCTCGCCGACCGGCAGCTGGTGATCGAGTCGGTTCCCGAGGACGAGAAGCTCAAGCGGGACGTGTTCACCGCACTCGACGCCGTGGTCGCCGACCCCGGCGCGGTCCTGGCGTCGAACACCTCCTCGCTGCGGATCGCCACCCTGGCCGAGTGCGCCGGGCGGCCCGAGCGCGTGGTGGGGATGCACTTCTTCAACCCGGCGCAGGTGCTCCCGCTGGTCGAGGTGGTGCCCGCGAGCCACACCGCGGAGAGCGTCGTGGCCGCGGCCGAGACCTTCGCCGCGGACGTGCTCGGCAAGCAGGTGATCCGCTCGGCCGACCGCTGTGGCTTCGTGGTCAACGCCCTGCTCGTCCCGTTCCTGCTCGCGGCGGTCCGGATGGCCGAGGCGGGCCACGCCACCCCCGCCGACATCGACCGCGGCATGCGGCTGGGCTGTTCGCACCCGCTCGGCCCGCTGGAACTCGCCGACCTGATCGGCCTGGACACCATCGCGTCGGTCGCCGAGGCGATGCACGCGGAATTCGCCGACCCGTTGTACGCGCCGCCGGCGCTGCTGGTGGAACTGGTCACCGCGGGCCGCCTGGGCCGCAAGACCGGCTCGGGCTTCTTCGACTACCCGGGATAGACGCCGGCGCTGACCGCTGACCGGCCCCGGAGGCCATCGGCCGGCCGGGCGCGCGGGCTCCTACCATACGCGCATGACCACGCACCGATTCACGCTCACCGCCGAGGGCCCGTTCGACTTCGGCGCCGCGTTGCGCTTCGTCGAGGACTGGCCGGCCACCAGCGGGCTGCCCTCCGACGGGCGGGCGCTGCGCTTCGCCTACTGCGCGGAGTCCGACTGGCTGCCGATCGGCGTGACCGTGACGGCCGCGCCGGGCGGGGTGTCGGTCGCCACGACGCGGGCCGCCGGACCGCGGATCCGGGCCGAGGTGGCCCGGATCCTCTCCCTCGACGTGGACGGCACCGGCTTCGCCGAGCTCGGCGAGACCGACCCGGAGCTCGGCGACCTCCAGCGGCGCAGCCCCGGTCTGCGGCCGGTGTGCTTCTGGACCCCGTGGGAGGCGGCGTGCTGGGCGGTGATCGTGCAGCGCTCCTCGATGCTCATCGCGGCCCGCGTCAAGCAGCGCATCGCGGAGCGGTACGGCGCCATGGTCACCCTGGACGGACGGGAGCATCCGGCCTTCCCTCCTCCCGTGACGCTGCTGGAGGCCGGTGGGCTCGGCCTGCCCGCGCAGAAGGAGGAGTGGCTGCGCGGGCTGGCCGAGGCCGCGCTCGACGGAGTCCTCACCGCCGAGCACCTGCGCGCGCTGCCCCCGGAGGAGGCCCTGGCGCAGCTGCGCGCCCTGCCCGGCGTCGGGCCGTTCTCCGCGGGCCTGATCCTGATCCGCGGCGCGGGCGCGCCGGACGCGTTCCCCGGCGACGAGCCGCGCCTGTTCTCGATCCTGCGGGAGGCGTACGGCCTGCCGGAGGACGCCCCGCCGGTCGCGTACCGCGAACTGGCGGAGCGGTGGCGGCCGTACCGCTCCTGGGCATCCTTCCTGTTCCGGGCCGGGACCGCCCGCCCGGCCGTCACCGTGACGCGCGAGGCACGTCGCGGCGCGGCACGGGCGGGCCGTCCCGGGGTCACGCGGAGTTCGTGAGCCAGAACTGCTGGTTGCGCCCTCCGTTCCAGTACCACTGGTCGAGGCCGCCGCCCGCCCAGGCGTAGGCACCGCTCACGTCCATGTACAGCCCGCTGCGCAGGCTGGAGGGGTAGTACGTCGTGTTCAGCGCCACCGAGCCCATGTACCAGAGCTGGTTGGAGCCGCCGTAACACGGGTACTGGACGAGCTTCTCACCGGCCGTGGCGTCGTTGTTGTACACGCTCAGGCACTGACCGCTGCTCCGGTTCACGATCTCGTACCAGCCCCGGTAGCCCGGGCTCTCGACGAACGCCCAGTCCTGGTTGTAGCCGCCGTTCCAGGTGTACGTGATCACATCGGCGTTCGGCGACTGGGAGCCGCCGGCGACGTCGAGCACCAGGAACTGGCCCGACGACGTGTAGGTCCAGATGTCGTAGTAGTTGTTGTTGAACGGCAGGTAGGCCGCGATCTGACCGAGCAGCCAGGAGCCGTAGTGGCCGATCGAGCCGAGGGTGTTGAGCACGTCGTAGATGCCGTAGCCCAGATATCTCATGATCTGCAGGACCTGCTCGGTCGGCACTCCGTGGTTCAGGAGGAACGCGGCGATCCCGGAGATCGGGTCGAGTAGTTCGGTCCAGCTCAGGCTGCCGGGAATGTTCAGGCCGAAGCTGACGGTGCCGTAGGTGGCGCCGCCCGCGACGAACGAGCCGTATCCGTACGCGGCGATCCGGGCGTCGCCGCCGTCGCCGCTGACCGAGCCGATGAAGGAGCCGTCGACCCGCAGATAGTACGGGAGCCCGGCCAGCAGGACCAGGTTGACGGTGGCGCCGTTCGCGGTCGAGCCGAACGCCAGGTTCACCGAGCCCTGGTAGGAGTAGGACCCATAGGCGATGCCTCCCCTGAAGCCGAGTTTCAGCGATGTCGGCGCGGCGGACAGGAAGAAGTGCGTGTCGCTCATCCGGACCGGGCCGATGGGGTAGGCGCCCGTCGACACGTCGACGTCGAGAGACGGCGGCGTCACGCCGACCGCGCCCATGGCCTTCACCGGAACGTGGTCGACCGTGGCGTCGAACGCCAGCGTGAGACCGGGCTTGACGGTCTGGTTGGCGGCGGTGACGCCCCCGAAGGGCGCGAGGTAGAACGAGGCCCGGTCGACCACCAGAGAGTTGATCACGTCTCGCTCTCTCTGGGTGAGGGTACCGTTGGCGATCTTGTTGGCGTAGCCCACCGACAGCGGGGTCAGGGCCGGGCCGGGCGACCCGCCGGTCGGAGCGCCCTCGATCGAGAAGCCGATCACGGGCCGGGCGAGGTCCAGGTTGACGTCGAGGCTGGTCCGCGCTCCGGGGACGAGCCCGATCGCGGTTCCCCACGAGGCGGGCAGGACGACGTCGTCGGCCGAGAAGCCCACCGTCACCGTCGCGGGGGAGACGCCCACGGTGCCCCCCAGCCCCCCGACCGACAGGCCGTCGACTCCGAACGCGGACTGCCAGTCCGACAGCCGGATTCCAATGGTCAGAGAGGGCGGGGTGAGCTGGAGCGACCCGGTTACGACCACGGTGGCGTCGGATTCCCGCCCGCCCGGCGCCACCGGCGGCAGGTGCAGGTCGCCCGCCCCGGAGAGCGACACGCTCGCATTGGCGCCCAGCGTGAACCCGACGGTCACGTCGTTCAGGTAGAACGCGGTGCCGTTGCCGCTGAAGACCCGCAGACCGCCGCTCCCCGCGCCGAACCCGAGGTCCAGCCGCGCGGAGATGCCGGTCGTGGACAACGTCGCCACCGCGAGCACCGTGGTGGTGGGCACATGCACGCCGATCGTGCCGAAGGCGTCGGTGACGTTCCCCGGCAGCGTGCCGGAGTAGGAGAGGGTGACGCCGCGTTCGAGCGGGATCGTGGCCGGGAACGCGGCCCCGGGCAGCCCGAGGTCGGCCGGCTTGAAGGCGGCCACCTCCCGGCTGGAGACGTAGACGGTCCCGGTGCCGGACAGGCCGGAGCCGAGAGCGCTCAGGTCTCCGATCGTGGCCGCCGCGATCAGGCCGTCGCCGCCGAACGCCACCGCGGCGGAGATCCCCGTCACCCCGCCGGTCGGGCCGGTGACCCGCAGGTCGGCGTGGCCGGTGACGGTGAGGGACACCGCCCCGCCGACGACCCGGCCGGTCGCCGACAGCCCCGCACCGGTCAGCGCGAACGTGGGATCGCCCGGCAGCAGTTCGCCGGTCGCCTTGGTGCCGATGGTGAAGCTCTTCCCGGACAGGTTCACGCAGCCCTCGGCCCGCAGATCCAGGCTCGCCGGGGTGTAGGAGAACGAGCCCTGGGCGTCGATCCAGAGGTCGCCCTCGCCGATGCCCGACGGGCAGGCGAGATCCTTCGGGGGAGCCTGGTTGGACACGTGCAGGCTGGTCACGGACAGGGTCGCGCCCTCGCCGGGGGTCCAGGTGATCGGAGCGTCCCCGGAGGTGACGAGGTCGAAGCCGACGACGCCGGCCGTGGCCGTCACGGAGCCGCTGAACGCGGGCACCACGGTCAGGGACGGCAGCGGCTGCCAGGCGGGCGCCGAGGCGTCGCTCACCGACAGCGACCAGTTGTTCAGGTTGGTGAACGATCCTGCCACGTCCACGACGAAGGTGTCGCCGCCCGTCCCGACCTGGGCGCCGCCGGACAGGGTGAGTCCGCTTCCGGTCGCCAGGGTCAGGGTCGCGCCGGGCAGGAGCACGAAACCGCCGGTCACGGGGAGGGCGGAGGTGAGCGTGCCCGTGAGCGACGCGCTCAGGGCACCGCCCGTGTACGCGAGGGCGCCGTTCAGCGCCACCTTCGACCCGGCCACGAACGGCACGTCGCCGAGCGCCAGTGTGGCGGTCAGGTCGGCGCCGTCCGTCAGCGCCGAGGTGTCCGCGTGGGCGATGGTCACCTGGAGGGTCGCCGTCACACCGGAGACGGCGGCGGCGTTCAGCGACAGCGTCCCGGTCGACTCGTCGACGGTGAGGGTCGTGGGGCCGAACTCCGGCGCGGTCACCCCGGCGGGGAGCGTGATGGGAAGCCGTCCGGGCGGGCCGAGCTGTATCGTCAGCAGTTGCCCGGAGAGCGTTCCCGAGACGGTGGGCGACGAGCCGATCGGGATCCCGAGCTTGTCGGCGATGAACCCGCGGACGCCTTCGGACAACGTGTACGTGGTGCTCGCGTCCGCTGTGCCCGGCTCTGCGGTGCCCGGCTCTGCGGTGCCCGGCTCTGTGGTGCTCGGCTCTGTGGTGCTCGGCTGGGTGCTTACCGCCGCGCGTGACTCCGCGCTCGCCCCTGTGCTCGTCCCTGTGTCCACGGCCTCGCGAGCCGCGGCGGGAGCGGCAGAGGCAACGGGGAGCGCGGCGACCAGGCCGCCGCGTCCGGTCATGGTGACGCGCGCACGGGCCACGGGCGTTCTCCCGCCACCCCCGCTGCTCCCGGTGCCCTGAGCCTGCCGGGCGGTCCCGGCGGCGGTGACGAGCCCGCTGCCGCGGATCGTGCCGGTGATCCCGGTGCGTCCCACCTTCAGCTTGCCGAAGAACCCGGTCTGGCCCAGCGACAGTCCCTTCGGAGCCGTGGTCAGGGTGATATCCCCCTTCTGGCGTCCGGTGAGGATCGCGGCCCCGTCGGCCAGGTTGACCGCCACGGTCCCGTACGCCGCGAGGTCGCCGGACGTGCCGCCCGACGCGCCGCCGGACAGGGCGATGTCGCCGGTCACGGACAGCCACGGCGTCCCGCCCGCGACGCCGGGAGCCGTAAGGTCGTCACCCTGTGGCGGCGTGTTGGCGAACTCGACCGTCCCTCCGGTGAGGGACACGCCGTCGATGGGGCTCCAGGCGCCGGCCGTATGGGCGTGGAGGTCGAAGCGCACGCCGTCGCCGGTGCCGTCATCGGTGATGGTCCCGGTGACAGCCGGGGCGAGGGACAGGCCGGGCACGATCGGCGAGCCGTCCGCGGCCCGCCGGACGTCGAGCGTCCAGGCGCCGGAGGCGCTCAGCGCGCCGTCCACGTCGACCCGCAGCCGATGGTCCGTGGGACCGACGAGGGCGGGCCCCGACACGCGCAGCCCCTTCGCGGTGGACAGGGTGACGGTGGCGCCCTTGGCCACCAGCACCGTGCCCGCCGCCGGCGCCGCGTCCGCGGGCAGCGGTCCCGACAGCGACGCCTGGCCGTCGGGACCGATTTCCCCGGTCAGGCGCACCCGCCTGCCGAGCACGGGGACGGTGACCGCCAGCCGGCTCGTCAGATCGTCCGCGCCCAGCGCGGTCGTGGAGGCTCGCGCGATGGTGACCGACAGGGTGGCGTCCTTCGCGGATGAGGTCACGGTGAGCGAGTCCGCCGCCGTGTCGGCGACCAGGGTCGCGGGGGCGAACGTCGGCGGCGTGATCCCGGCGGGCAGGTCCAGGCGGGGGCGCGGCGCGTCCGCGGCCGCCGTCAGCCGGTGATCTCTGTCCCGCAGGCCGGTGAGCAGCCGGGAGCCTCCCGTGGACAGGCCGAGCCCGCGGTCCAGGAAACCGGCGACGGCCGCCGAGATCGGCTGGTTACCGGTCTTCGCCGGGGGCGGCGACTGCCGCTCCGCGTCGCGCCGTACGGCGTCGACCAGCGCCTTGGGATCCGCGGCCGTGGCCGTCGGGTGCGGTGCCGGGCGCCCGGAAGTCTCCGGAGACACAGGAGACGGAGGAGCAGGGGAGGCCGGGGGTGACGGCGGCGTGGCCGGGACGGCCGACGGCGTCGCGGGCACGTGAGTCGCGGGCACGTGAGTCGGAGGCACGTGAGTCGGAGGCACGGGCGAGGGAGTCAGGATCGACGGGGCCGGGCCGCCGGAGCCCGTGGGCAGCGGGCGGGCGTTCGCCGCGCTGAGCGGCACCGCCATCTGGATGATCGCGATTGCCAGGGCGGCGATCAGAGTGACGGCGGAACGTGTCAGGGTCGCCCGCGCGGGACGCCCGCGTGCGGGCGCGGGGCCGGACGACGACATGGACGGGAGAGCGGGTGCGGGCATGAAAGTTCCCCTCGGTGACCGGGCAGCGAGGAAGGACGCCGCCGCCCGGCCGTCCCCGCACGGCCGGCGCGAGCGCCTGGGAGATCCCCGTTCGCTGCCGGTGCCGACGATCCGCTCTTTAGGCGCCGTCGCGCATCTGGAGACTGTCTAGACTTTGCGCCTCACAAGTTATAGATCTTTTTTGTCCGGTCTATGAGGTCCGCGGCATGGTCTAAAGACGTGTTTATCCGCGTCCGCTCGACGTCCGGTGGCGTTCGCCCGCCCGGCGCGGAGCGCGAGGATCGGAGGAGCGTTGGAAGGTTCCATCCCTCCGGAGGCGGGGAACCTCCCCGCGGCGCTGACCGGCCTGGTGGGACGGGTGCGCGAGCTGGAGCTGCTGACGTCGCTGCTGCGCGCCACCCGTCTGATCACGTTGACCGGGACCGGCGGTTCCGGCAAGACGAGACTCGCGCTCGCGCTGGCGGAGACCTGCCGCCGGGAGTTCGGCGACGGCGCCTGGTGGGTCGATCTGGCCGGCACCACCGAATGCGACCAGGTGGCGACGGCGGTCGCCGCGGCCCTCGGCGTGCCGCGATCTCCCGGTGAGGACGCGGACGCGACCCTCGCCCGGCACCTGCGGTCCCGCACGGCCCTCGTCGTGCTCGACAACTGCGAGCAGGTGGTCACCGCGTGCGCGGTCCTGATCACGCGCCTGCTCACCTCCTGCCCGGGGCTGACGGTGGCCGCCACCTCCCGCGAGGTCATCGGCGTGCCCGGAGAGACGGTCTACCGCCTCGGGGGGCTGCGGCTCCCCGACCCGGGAGACGAGGCCGGGGGAGCGGAGTCCGTCGACCTGTTCGTTCAACGGGCGGGCAAGGCGGATCCCGGCTTCCAGATGACGCCCGCCCGCGCCGCCGCGGTGGTCCGGCTCTGCCGCCGGCTCGACGGGCTTCCGCTGGCGATCGAGCTGGCCGCGGCCAGGGTCGGCGTCCTGGGCGTGGCGGACATCGCCGATCGGCTGGACCAGGACATCGCGATCCTGCGGCATCCGAGCAGGACCGCACCCGCCCGCCACCAGACACTGCGGGCCACGCTCGACTGGAGCCATCGGCTTCTCACGGGTCCGGAGCAGATCGTCTTCCGGCGGCTCGCGGCCTTCCGCGGCACGTTCTCGCTGGCCGCCGCCGAGGTGGTGGGGGCCGGCCGGGGGGTGGATCGCGCGCTCGTCGTCGACCTCGTCGCCGGCCTGGTGGACAAGTCGCTCGTGCTGGCGGCCGGTCAGGGCGCCGAGCACCGGTACTGGATGCTGGAGACGATCCGCCAGTACGGCGAGCGCAAGCTCGCGGAGAGCGGAGAACAGGACGAGGTCCACGGCGCGCACGCCGACTTCTACGTCGGGCTGGCCGAGCGGGCGCGGGCCGGCCTCGAAGGGCCCGGCCAGGCTCGCTGGCTGGAGCGCGTGGAACTGGAGCACGACAATGTGCGCGCGGTGCTGCGCCGCGACCCGCCGGCCCGGCCGGACGCGCGGGCCCGGACGACCGCCCTGCTGTGGCCCTTCTGGTACCGGCGCGGCTACTACCACGAGGCCCGTGCCTGGCTTGAGCAGGTGACGGAGGCCGACGACGCGTCCGGCGCCCGTGAACTTCGGGCCGAGAACCTGACCGGGGCGGGTGTCCTCGCCTTCCTTCAGTGCGACTACCCCGTGGCCGGCGAACGCCTCAGCAAGGCCCGCGCCCTGTACGAGGAGGTGGGAGACCTCGTCGGCCTGGCCGGCACGCTGCAGCGGCTCGGCTCCATCGCGCGTGAGGAGGGGCGGTACGACGACTCGCGGCGCCTGCACGAGGAGAGCATGGGCATCTGGGCCGAGGTCGGCGACGACGCCGGGGTCGCGGCGTCGCTCGACTATCTGGGCTTCACCGCGTGGCTGGAAGGCGACGCCGAACGGGCCCTCGACCTGTGCGACCGGGCCGTCGCCGTCTTCCGGGCGCTTGGCCGCCAGCAGGAGACGGCCGCCGCCCTGGTCAACCTCGGCGTCGCCGTCCGGCTGACCGGTGAAGACGGGCACTCGGCCGCGATCCTGCGCCGAAGCCTCGACATCTCCCGGAAGATCGGCTACCGGGAGGGTGTGGCGTGGGCGCTGCACGAGCTGGCCCTGGCCGTCGAGGGTGAGGACCGCGCGGCCGCGGCGGAGATGCTGCGCGAGAGCCTGATGACCCATGTGGCGCTGGGCGACCGCTGGCGCGTGGCCAGCGTGGTCGAGTCGATCGCCGAGATCGTCGTCGCCCCCGCCGACCCCGCGCGAGCCGTCGCGCTGCTCGCGGCGTCCGACGTGCTCCGCCGGGAGCTGGGCGTCCCGGTCCCGCCCGCCGAGCGTCCCGCTCTCGACGCGTGCGTCGAGAGGCTGCGTACGGAGCTGGGGCCGGGCGGGTTCGCCGTCGCCTGGGAAGGAGGAGAGCGGATGAGGCGCATGACACTCGACGGGCTGGCCGCGGCGGCCACCCTCCCGGTCGGCGCCGACCTTCCGCCGCGACCGTTCGATGACCTCGGTCTGACCACGCGGGAACTCGCCGTCCTCCGCCTGGTGAGCCAGGGCATGACGAACCGGGAGATCGCGCTGGAGTTGCACATCAGCACGGGGACGGCGGGCGTCCACGTCTCCAACATCCTCCGCAAGCTGGGTGTGAGCAGCAGGATCCAGGCGGCCGCCGTCGCGCGGAGCCTCGGGGCCGAGGACCCGGGCCCCTGAGATGGGGGGCTTCGCCGGCACGGGCCCTGAGCCGGGTGTGGCAGGCTGCACTGACCCGTAGGCCACATCTGGGAGATCGCGAATGAGTCCGACACCGGCCGACGTCCGGTCCCTGCTGGGCTACCTGAACTGGAAACGGGGGCACGTCCTCGGCATCCTCGACGGCCTGGACGACGCGGCGCTCCGGCGCCCGGTCCTGCCCTCGGCCTGGACCCCGGTCGGCCTCGTCCACCATCTCGCCGTCGACGTCGAGCGCTTCTGGTTCGGGGCGGTCTTCGGCGCCGAGCCCGACGCCATCGCCTCGTTCGACGTCCCGGGGGACGCCTGGCAGGTGGCCGGCGAACGGCCGGTGGCCGAGGTGTTCGACCTGTACCGCGCGGAGACGGCGCGGGCCGACGCGCTGATCGGCTCCGCCGACCCCGGCCAGGGGCCGCGCTGGTGGCCCGGGCACCGCGACGACTCCCCGCCGGGCACGCTCCGCGACGCCATCGTCCACGTGCTGGTCGAGACGGCGACGCACGCGGGACACCTCGACGCGGTGCGGGAGCTCATCGATGGCAGGCAGTTCCTCGTGATGGACGGCTCCTCGTGACGGACGTCTGCCGGTGACGCCCTCTCAGTCCGCCCGCCCGGCGCGCAGGTGGGGCGGCGGCGTCAGCCCGTAACGCTCCACGACGTCGCCGAACCAGCCGGGGACGCCGTAGGTCAGGCCGTATCTCGCGGCGAGCTCGGCGAACTCGGCCGTCTCACCGAGGCTCAGGCCGGCCGGGGGTTCGACGGAGGTGAGCAGTTCGCTCAGCTCCCTGAAGTAGTTCTCGAAGCCGCCGGGCGTGATGACCTCGATGATGCGGCCGGGCGTCGTCCCCGCGTTCCACATCGCGTGCATCTGCCCGCGCGGCTTGGTGATGTAGCCGCCGGGCCCCAGGACGACCTCGTCGGCGTCGGACCGGAACCCGATCTCGCCTTCGAGCACGATGGAGTGCTCGTCCTCGCGGGTGTGAAGGTGCGGCGCGGTGATCGTGCCCACCGCGAACGGGTGTTCCAGGATGGCCACCCGGCCGTCGTTGTCGCGGCTGTGGAGCTTGAAGACCGCGCCGAAACCGCGCATGGCGACCGAGTCCCCGCCGCCGGGCGGGACCACCCGCACCGCCGGCGCGCCCGTGTTCTCCATCAGATTTCGCCCTCCTTCGCATCGGCCCGGCGCCGATCGTCGTGCCGGTGCGCGGACGCCTTCTCCGCGAGGCGCTCGAACTCCCATACGGGGAGAAGACCCGAGATCAGCTCGCCCGCGATCAGCCAGCTCGGCGTCACCCGCACGCCGAGCCTCGCGCCCAGCGACCGGACGCCGGCGAGGGACGCCGACGCGACGCCGGACGCCAGCGCGGCCCGGAGGGCGTCGAGATCGACACCCAGCGCGCCCGCGTGCCGTTCGATCACCGCCCGGTCGCCGAGGTCCTCGCCGAGCACGAAGTGCGCGGTGAACAGTTCCCCGATGAAGGCGTCCGACACGTCCGGCCGGTGGAGGCGGACCCATTCCGCGGCGGCCAGCGCCGTCCCGGTGTCGGGCAGCCGAGCCGGCCAGTTCAACGGCAGGCCGGCGCGGGCGGCCTCGCGCTCGAGTGCCGCGTACATCGGCCCGGCCCGCGGCCCCGCGTCGACACCGCCGGGCGGGATCTCCGGGTGGACCTGGAACGGCAGGCGGATGATGTTCAGGCCGCGTGCTTCGAGGACGTCGTTCCGCTGCTGTGCCACGTAACAGAACGGGCAGATGACATCGAACCAGTGCGGGACCGAGGAAGCCGGTATGGAGGACGGCCGGTCGCCCGGGACCGGGATCGCGCCGCCGGCGTTCATCCGGGAGTCCTTCCGGGGTAGTTACGTTACAACAAGCAACTGTAACGTAATTGCTCCCTCTCATCCAAACGGCCAGGTCGCCCTCCTGTGTTACAGTTCCTCGCTGTAATAGGACTATGTCGTCCATTGGTCGTCGGCGAGGTGATCCATGGCTCGGGCGCGACAGTCACAGGGTGAACGGCGTGGCGGCGACAATGCCACAGGGGAGGCCGGCGGCCCGCGCCCCGGGGGCCGCCCCCGTGACGTGGCCATCGACGAGGCCATCATCCTCGCCGCCCGTGAGCGGCTGATCCGCGACGGCTACTCCCGGATGACGATCGGCGACATCGCCTCCGACGCCAACGTGACCCGGCCCACCCTCTATCGCCGGTGGAACAACAAGTTCGACCTGGTCGTCGCCGCTCTCGACTACGGGTTCCGCAAGCAGCGCGACATGTACACGGTCGACCTCTCCGGGCTCGAACCGCGTGAGGCGCTCGTCGAGGCCGTCCGCCGGCTCGACCCCGCCTACTTCAATCCCGACGCCATGGTGCTGATGGGCAACTTCGCCGGCGAGGCGATCCGCGCCCCGGAGCTCCTCGGGATCCTGCGCGAGCACGCCGTCGAGCCCCGCATCGCCCTCATCGAGGAGGTGCTTGGCCGGCTGCGGGACCGTGGCGCGGTCGACGCCGGCGTCGACACCCGCGTGATCGCGATGATGTGCTTCGGCAGCTACTTCGCCGCCTTCTACGCCGGTGAGCCCAAGGAGGAGATCCCGGAGCGGGTCGTCGCCGTGCTGTGGCCCGCCGTCGCGGCCACTCCCCGCGAGGCATCCCAGGGCTGAACCTCGATCACCACCGCGGGCCGGTCTCGCTACCCGCAGGTGACGGTGACCGTGGCCGAGCCCATGATCAACGGGTCGTCGTTGCGGTACGAGTACGTGTCCCCGTGCAGGCCCTCGTGGTGGCCGGTCACTGTCAGGCCGTCGGAGTGACGCTCGGCCGAGTTGAGCACCAGCGAGTAGTTGTCGGCCGGGCACTGCGCGGTGACGTTCTCGCTCCCGCCGGGCGGCACCATCGACGCCACGGAGAAGTCGTAGCCGGTGGGCTTCCCGTGGTCGACGTTCGAGCAGGTGACCGTCAGCGTGACGCTCACGGTCACGTCGCGCTTCATCGCCGCCGCCTCCTGGTAGGTCTGCGTGTTGCGGAAGTCGACCCGCACCGACCGGCCGTCGTCCGACGTGTAGATGTGGTCGTACCGCTGGAACTTCTGATCGGATGCCACGGCCGCGGTGGACGACACGCCGGCGCGGACCACGTAGGGCTGCGTCGACGGGCACTTCTGCAGGACGTATCCCACGCCCTGCGGCCACAGGGTCCGGCCGTTCGACAGCACGACGGTGACCTCTCCGGGGTCGGTGGCGGCGTGCGCCGCCTGGGCGGACGTCGTGAGCCCGGCGAGCGCGGCGAACCCGGTGAACGCGACGACGGTGGCCGTCGCCAGGCGCGATGCGTGCATGACTGTTTCTCCCTCTGGGACCGGTGAACGGTTCTGCTTACGCCCGTGACAGTAAGGAGAGCGTCTTGGCGGGGTCTGAAGGTTCGCTTGGCGCCCAGGTCGAGGCGCTCGCGGGGGCGGGCCGGGCGGGCCCGCCCCCGATTCCCTGCTTTACGGATGGCTGTGCGGATACCTGTGCGGATAGCTGTACCGATCGCTGTAGGGATGGCTGACGAGAGCATCGTCCAGGGCGATGCGCACCGGGCCCCCGACGCGCGTCCGCCGCCGCGGAATCCAGGCCGGGCGGACGGCGCGGGGGTCCCGTCGTGCGACTTGATTCCTCCCCCCGGACGCCGCCGCACCCATGCGTGACCGCGGGACAGTCAACTGACTGAAGACCCGGGCCGTCCGGGTGCCTAGTGTCCTTCCTCGTCGACGACCCCACGTCATCGGAGGAAGACAATGACCTCTCGCTCGCGACACGCCAGACGGCTCATCCCGGCGCTGGCGGCCGCCGCCCTCGTCCTGACCTCGGTCACCGCCGCGCACGCGACGGGGACCGGGACGGCGGCTACGACGGGCATGACGGCGGGCCGCACCACCGCCGTCAAGCCGACCATCGTGTTCGTCCACGGCGCCTTCGCCGACTCCAGCGGCTGGAATGCCGAGATCGCGACGTTGCGGCGGCTCGGCTATCCGGTCGTCGCCGCTCCGGACGAGCTGCGCGGGCTCACGTCGGACGCCGACTACGTCCGGTCCATCCTCACGACCGTCAGCGGGCCCGTCGTGCTGGTCGGGCACTCCTACGGAGGCGCGGTCATCACCAACGCGGCCCGTGGCGTGCCGAACGTGAAGGCCCTGGTTTACGTGGGCGCGTTCGTGCCCGACCAGGGGGAGAGCATCGCCACGGTGCTGGACCCGGCCAAGTATCCCGGCTCCCTGCTCGGGCCCGCCACGACCGTCGCCAGGCCGTTCCCCAACCCCGCGGCACCCGGCGGGACGGACATCGACGTCTACATCAAGGAGGACAGCTTCCGCGCGGTCTTCGCGGCGGACGTGCCCGCGAGCACGGCCGCCGTCATGGCCGCCACCCAGCGGCCGCTGTCGCTGACCGCCCAGAACGAGCCCTCGGGGGAGCCGGCCTGGAAGACGATTCCGTCCTGGAGCCTCATCACCCTCGACGACAAGGCCATCCCGGCGGCGGGCCAGCGCTTCATGTCGGCGCGGGCCCACGCGCGGATCAGGACGGTCCACTCGTCCCACGCGGTGATGGTCTCCCACCCCGACGCGGTCGTGGCGATCGTGCGCGACGCCGCCGACAGCCGCGGATAGCCGCCGCCGCCGGCCGCCCGGGCGCGGCCGGCGGCGGAACGGCCGATGGGTCGCGGCGGGGCGGCCGAGCCGCAGCCGGAGACCAGGTGGCGCCCCGCCCGCGGGCTCAGGACTGGTTGAACAGCGAAAGCGTCAGGGTCGAGTGGTACTCGCCGGCCGCGACGTCGACGGAGGTCCGGAGGGCGAGGTCGGCGTTGACCTTCCAGGTGCCGATCTCGTCGGCGGAGTTCGCCGTCGAGACGAGCAGCTCCTGGCCCTTCAGACCGACGGTGGGGGCCCCGCTGCCGTCGGAGACGACGCTGGAGACGGGCTCACCGGCCGACACCGCGCCGGTGGTGGAGTCGGTCAGCAGGCGCGGGATCCAGCCCAGGTACTCCGGGCCGATGGGGGCCGCCGAGCCGCTGGTCGCGGTGAACTGGCTGGCCTGGCCGACGACCGCCCAGTAGTCGCCCGCGGGGATGTCCTCGGGCTTGCGGGTGTCGCTCACCGTGACCGTCGGCAGGGTGCCGACGAACTGACGGGCGGCGGCGTCGGACCCGTTCTCCTGCAGGGAGACGCCGGTGTTGTCGGCCACGGTCATCGACACCTGACCAGGAGTCGTGATCGGCTCGATCTTCACCGACACGTCGATGCCGCTGCCGGACGGCGCGTCGTCCGCCAGCGCGGGGGCGGCCACGCCGGCGAGGGCGAGACCGAGCACCGACGCGGCGAGTATCTGCGTGGTTCTCTTGGTTGCCATATGTTCACTCCATGTATGGGGGGGCGGGGCCGGCCGTATCCGGTCGGCCGGCCCCGGTTACGCGATGGCGGTGTCCCCGGCGGGGGGGCGACCGCCGGTGCGGTCAGCGGTCCGCCGGGGACACCCGCGGGCATGGTCAGCCGCAGCTGGCCGCGGTGTAGGCGGCCTCGTAGGTCGAGGTGACCTGCTTGCCGTCGATGGTCGCGGTCGCGGTCACGGTGACCGTGCCCGCGTCGATCTGCCCGGACCTGGTGTTGAAGGACTGGTAGGCCTGCTTGCCGGGAGCCACGTCGGCCACGGTCTTGGAGCCGTACGGAGTGGTCAGCGTCACCGTCGCCGGCACATCGGAGTCGTTGACGGCCGTGACCGCCAGGTACGCCGAGGCGCCGATGCACCGGGAGGAGGCCGTGACGGTCAGCTTGATCTCCGGCGCGGGCGGTGTGACGGGATCGAGCGCGACGGCGAAGATGTGCATGGTCGCGACCCCGTTCGCCGCCTTGGCGCTGATGTTGGGCAGGTCGACCCGGGAGATCTCCTTGTTCTGCAGCGCCACGCCCGCGTAATAGATGGTCGCGGCGGTGTTCTCCCGCTGGTTGTTCGGCCGGTTCTGGTAGGCGGCCACGACGGCGGCGTCGCCCTCCGGCCGGGGGTTGCCGTACCAGTCCGGCGAGCTGAGGGTGAAGGTCTGCCGGGTGCCGTCCTTGTAGACGATGGTGGCCGGCCCGGACACCGCGCCGTAGGTGCCCGTCAGCAGGAAGCCGAGCGTCTTGCCGGTGCCGGTCACCTTGAGGGACTGCCCGGAGGCGATGGCGTTGTCGGGGGTGCCCACCGTGACGTTGGGCCACTTGAAGGTCAGCCCGTTCTTGACGACGGTGCCGCCCGGGGTGACACCGGCCTGGGCCAGCGCCTGGGCGGAGATGCTGGCGCCGTTGCCGTCGATGCTTCCGGGGTTGGTGTTGGTGTCGTCGGTGACGGCGACGTTGCTGAAGAAGTCCTCAAGCGGCTTCTCCCCGCCGCTCCACACCCGCACCGTGGCCTGCGCGGACGCGGTCCAGTCCTCGCCCGCCTCGGTGCCGCTCACCACGCCGGTGAGGACCGCGGTGCCGCTCGCCGCGCCGGCGGCGGGAGTGACGGTGAACTCCACCGTGGCCTTCGCGTCCGCCGCCAGGGGGCCCACGTCGGCCTGCGCGGGGGTGACGGTCCATCCGTCCGGCGCGTGGAGGGACGCCGTCGCCTTCTGCGCCAGCGGCAGCTCGACCGCCTGGTAGGTGACCTTGACCTTCGCCGCCTGTCCCGGGCTGACCTCGTCGGGCGCGGTCATCGTGACCTTCTGCAGCGGGTGCGCCCGGTAGGTGTGACGTGCCTGCGCCGTGATCTTGATGGCGTCGGGCTCGGCCTTCTCGACCGTGACCGTGCCGCCGCCGGTGGTGTCGACGATCTGGTAGCGGCCGGAGAACATGTCGCCGCGTACCTTGACCACACCGTCGCGGTCGGGCGTGATGAGGAACTCGTCGGCCTGCCCGCCGCTCCACGTCGCGCCGACGGTGTGACCGCCGCGGCCGCGCAGACCGTCGACCTTGCCCTTCGGCCAGGCGGCCGGCAGCGCCGGCAGGATGTGCAGCTCGCCGGTGTGGCTCTGCAGCAGCATCTCGGCGATGCCGGACGTGGCGCCGAAGTTGCCGTCGATCTGGAACGGCGGGTGCAGGTCGAACATGTTCGGCGCGAGCCGGGCGGTCGTCACCAGGAGGCGGATCAGGTCGTGCGCCCGCGTGCCCTCCTCCATGCGCGCCCAGTAGTTGATCTTCCAGGCGAGCGACCAGCCGGTGCCGTCGTCGCCGCGCAGCTCCAGGGTCCGCCGGGCGGCATTGTAAAGCTCGGGGGTGCCGCGCTTGGTGATCTGGTGGCTGGGATGCAGACCGTAGAGGTGGGAGATGTGCCGGTGGTTCTTCTCGGTCTCCACCCAGTCGTACAGCCACTCCTGGATGTTGCCGCGCGAGCCGATCTGCATCGGGGCCAGGCGCTCGCGGGCGGCCAGCACCTGCGTCCGGAGGTCGGCGTCCACGCCGAGGACCTCGCTCGCCTGGGCGCAGCCGTCGAACAGGTCACGCAGGATCTGCATGTCCATGGTGGGACCGGCGCACACGCTGACGTTCGGGTGATGGGGGAGCTCGGGGGAGTTGGACGGGTTCGTGACCAGCCAGCCGAGCTTCGGCTCCACCACCAGGGTCTCCAGGAAGAACTGCGCGGAGCCCTTCATCGCCGGGTAGTACTTCCGGAGGAAGTCGATGTCGCCGGTGAACAGGTAGTGTTCCCAGATCATGGTCGACAGCCACGCGCCGCCGGACTGCCACATGCCCCACAGCGCGCCGTCGACGACCGACGTGGCCCGCCACCCGTCGGTGTTGTGGTGGGTGACCCAGCCGCCGGCGCCGTACTGCACCTGGGCCGTTCGCGCGCCGGTCACCGTGAGGTCCTGGATCATGTCGAAGACCGGCTCGTAGCACTCCGACAGGTTCGTCGTGTCGGCCGGCCAGTAGTTCATCGGCAGGTTGGCGTTGAGCGTGTACTTCGAGTCCCACTGCGGGGCCAGCGAGTCGTTCCAGATGCCCTGCAGGTTGGCCGGCTGGGTGCCCGGACGCGAGGAGGAGATCAGCAGGTAGCGCCCGAACTGGAACAGCAGCGTGGAGAACTGCGGGTCGTCGACGGCCGAGTGCTGCGCGATCCGCACGTTGGTCGGCTGGTCGGCGGCGTCGGTGCGGCCGAGGTCGAGCGTCGTCCGGCCGAACAGCTTCTGGTAGTCGGTCACATGCCGGCTGCGCAGGTCGTCGTAGGCCTTGCCGGTGGCGTCGTCGAGGTGTCCCCGCGCGATGCCCTGGTAGTCGCCGCTGACGTCCTTGTAGTTGACGTAGCTGGTGCCGATGGAGATCAGCAGGGTCACACTGTCCGCGCCGGACACCTGGAGCGTGCCAGCGGAGCTGGTGACGGTGCCGCCGTCGGCGACGGCCCGTGCCTGGACCAGGAACTTGACCGAGCCGGTCTTGCCCTCGAAGTTGCCCGAGACGCCGTCGGCGGCCACCGTCCTGGCGTCCGGGCTGGACAGCGTCGTCCGCTGCGGGCTGTCCCATGTCGTGGAGAACGAGATGGAGCCGGGCTTGTCCGCGGTCAGCCGGATGGCGATGACCTGGTCGGGCGCGCTGGCGAACACCTCACGCCGGTAGCGCACGCCGTTCAGGAGATAGGTCACCGAGGTGGTGGCCGTGGTGAGGTCGAGGAAGCGGTTGTACTCGGTCGCGCCGCTGGTGCCGGCGAAGTTCAACCGGAAGTTGCCGACGGTCTGGTAGGCGAGCTGGCCCGCCGGGCTGCCCAGCATGTTCTGGTCGACCAGGGTCTGGGCCTGGCTCCACTGGTCCGCGAAGACCAGCCGCTGGATCTCCGGCAGCGCGGCCGCGCCCTTCGTGTTGCTCTGGTCGTACGGCCCACCGCCCCACACGGTGTCCTCGTTGAGCTGGAGACGCTCCTGGTCGATGTTGCCGAACACCATGGCGCCGAGGCGTCCGTTGCCGATCGGCAGGGCGCTGAGCCAGTCGGTGCCCGCGCCCTTGTCGTACCAGAGGGCGAGGTCGTTGGCGGCGCGCACCTCGGGAGGCGCCACCGAGGCGGCCCGGGCGACCGCCGTCCATTGCATCGGCAACAGCAGGGCTCCGGCTCCCGCTGTGCCGATCTTCATCAGCTGCCTTCGCGTCAGGTCTGGCATCGTGCAACTCCATGCGCACTGCGGCCCAGCGGGCGGCCGGCACCCGCGCCAAATACGACGACGAACGCGGCTCTGGTGAGGAAGCCGAGCTCAGCGGGGCCGGCAGCTTGACGGGGCTAGATGGAAGGGGGTGATCGCAAAGCTACAAAGATTTGATGTATCGCGTCAATGGTTGTTATGAAACAGTCCTAAACCCCGCCTCTGTGCTGGTAGTGACCTATAGACATCCAACCTTTGTTCTGGTTGGGTCGCGAGATGAAGGCATGCCTGGCCCCGCGGGGGCTCCGGCACCGGGATCGGAGGCGCGGCGGTCATCAGCCGGTCGCGGTCCGCTACCTCCGCTCGGGCCGATCGTCCGCGGTGTGGATGTGGGCGAGACGGTCCTGCAGTTTCTCGTGCCGGAACCGGTACACGGGCCCCACCTGGCGGAGCAGCCCGACACGGTGGGCGTCCTCGAGTAGGCGCATCAGCCGTAGCGGGATCCGCCCGCGGGCGCGGAGCACGGCGACGGCGACAAGATAGTTCGAGCTGGCTCCCGTGAACCCGAAGGTGAGGGTGAACACGACTCCGCCCGCCAGCCCGAAGGCGATCCCGGCCTCGGCGCCGCGCGCCAGCCCGGAGAAGCCGTTCACCAGCGTCCCGGCGAAGCCGAACGCGAGGCCCAGCGCCAGCCCGAAGGTGAGGGAGCGCCCGTACACGAGCTGGAGGTCCCGCCGCAGTGTGATCAGCGGGCCCTGCGGCCGGTCGTTCGTGAGAGGGGTCGTCACCCACTTGTTGAGCCCGAGGGTGACACCGCCCATGGCGCCGATAACCAGCGCGTAGAGAATCAGGCCGTCGACCTCCGAGGAGATCCCCGCGACCCGCCACAGGGCGAACGCCGCGATCATGCCGACCGGAAGCACTGTGACCAGGCCGAGCGCGAGCTGCCCGGCGAGCCGGGGGACGCTGCCGCGCCAGCGCAGGTTGGCGTACGCCGGCTCCAGCGTGTAGCCCTTGAGGCGGTCCAGGATGAGCCCGCCGGTGAGGCCGCCCACGAGCCCGCCCACCGGTCCCCCGGCGAGACCGAAGAGAAGCGCGTCCCGGAGGCTGCCGCCGTGCGGGCTGCGCAGCGCCACCACGGCGTCACTGGTAAGCCCGACCGTGACGCCGACGGGCAGTCCGATGGTCACGCCTCCGACGAGGATGCTCCAGCGTCGCGAGACAGCCCGGTGGAGGTGCCACCAGTGGAAGTCCCTGGTGCCGGTCGCCGACATGTGACGGGCGACGAACGAGAGCCACCGGCGGGCCTCGTCCGGATCCCACGACCGCTGCGGACGGAACGGATGATCGTGCTCGTGCCGTTCGGCGGGGTCGTCGTCGGGCGGGGTGGCCGCGAAGCTCGCCTGCACGAGGTTGTCGAGCAGGTGGTCGATGACGGCGGCCGCTGTCGGGAAGCGCTCGGCGTCGCGCAGCGGGGCGGGGTCGGCGCCTGTCTCGACGTACACCTTGTAGAGAAGCCACACGACGAGCGGCGTGGAGAGGGCCTCGGCCAACGGGCCGGGGTCGGCCTTCAACTCGGACAGCAGGCCGGCCCACTCGGCCCGTTGCTCGGGGGCGAGCCGGTCACGGAGATACGAGATCACGTCAGAGCTCTTCACCGGTTTGGGCTCGATGACGGCCGCGCCGGCGAGCGCGGCGCAGCCGCGGACGCTGACGGCCGTCAAGTAGTCGGCCGTCCGGCACGTGAGGATGACTGACTCGACGGTCCAGGCGGCGTTCAGCGCGTTGATCACCTTCGGCCGCATCACGTCGGGCAGCTCGTCCAGGCCGTCCAGGACCGGGAGGATGCGGTGGTACGTGACCAGGCCGCGAGCCGCGTCAGGACCGAACTCGGGGGCGCGCAGCGCAGGGTAGTTCTCCCGTAACCGCCTGCCCAGCCACCGGTGGACGGGCTCGGCCGCCGGATCCCACCCGGACATCGACAGCAGCACGGGAACCGGGTCGCCGGGCTGCGGCTCCCTCAACAGTTCCCTGAGCAGGAGCACGGCCAGCGTCGTCTTGCCCATGCCGGCCTCACCGAGGATCACCAGACGCCGCCGGGCGAGCTTGCGGAACCGGCCGGCCATCTCCGGCATCCGATCGGTGCGCCCGTCGAACCGCACCCGCCCGAAGCCGAACCACGAGCGCAGCAGACCCAGCCCGTCGACGCGCTCGTCCTGGTCCATCACGTCGAGACCGGAGACCTTCCAGCGGACCGGCAGCCGGGCCGGCTCGTCAAGCTCGCGGATCACGATCTCCTCGCGCCACTGCTCGTGCACGAGTACTCGCAGCGCCCGCTCGGCGCGGTCGATCTGCTCGATCGTGCTCGTGCCGCCCGGCGGACGCCGCCGCCAGGTGCTCACCAGGGGAGGGATGAGCGTGAAGACGCCGAGGGCCACGCTCGCGAGCTGCGCCCAGTTGACGGCCGCGTCCGACTCGGAGAGCCTGGTCAGCGCGTAGCCGAGCCCGGCGACCGCGGCCAGGCCCGCGACGGGCAGCGCGACGCGGCGCCAGACGGCCCAGCCTCTCATTCCCACATGGTGACAGCAGACGATCTGTCTGGCGATAGGTCGATACATCCGAGCTTTTGGCGGCCGTCGGCCTCGCCGTGCGGAGTTGACGAATGTCGAGATCATGACGGACAGAAACTCGCACTGCTCGTTCTGCGGCGGCGCGTACGCCGCCGGTCAGCCGTGGCCGAGGACGTGTGCGGCGTGCGGCAACACCGGTTACCTCAATCCGCTGCCGGTCGCGGTGATGCTGCTGCCCGTGGACGACGGCCTGCTCGTCGTCCGCCGCGACGTCGAACCGCACCGGGGCGGTCTCGCGCTGCCCGGCGGGTTCGTCGACATGGGGGAGTCGTGGCAGCGGGCGGCCGCACGGGAGCTCAGGGAGGAGACGGGTGTCGTGGTCGATCCGGGCGAGGTCCGGCTGTTCGACACGATCAGCGCCCCCGACGGCACCGTCCTGATATTCGGTCTCGGGCCGGGCACGACCGCCGCCGCGCTGCCACCGGTCGTCCCGACGGCCGAGACGTCCGGGTGGCTGGTGCTCGACGGGCCGCGCGAGCTGGCGTTCCCCCTGCACACGCGCGTGGTGGCGGCGTACTTCGAGGGCAGATGACGTCGTGGCCGTGGGGAGACGCTCAACCGCCCGCAGGACGGAGGACGACGATCACCTCGAGCCCGCCGGCCGGGAGGGGACGCATGCTCAGCGTGCCGTGGTGCGCCTCGACGATGGCGGCGACGATGGACAGGCCGAGGCCCAGGCCGTCGCCGTCGGTCTTCCGGCCGGTTTCCAGGCGCTCGAAGGGCTGCGGCAGCGTCCGCACCCGGTCCGGGGGACGACTCGACGCGCACTGCGGCGTCGCCGTGCCCGTCGAGTGCCCGCGCGGTGGTCTCGGCGAGGTCGATCGCCACGGCGTCGCGCAGTCCCTGCTGGCCGCGGGCCAGGGTGAGCAGGGCCTCGATGAGCCGTTCCTGGTGCCTGCCCGCGACCAGCAGGCGTTCCAGTACGGCCCGCAGCGACGGCGCGTCGGCGTCCGGGTCCGCGAGCGCGACCTCGGTCATGGCCCGTTGCAGCGTCAGCGGTGTGCGCAACTCGTGCGAGGCGTTGGCGACGAACCGGCGTTGCGCGGTGAACGCGGCCTGCAGCCGGTCCAGCAGTTCGTCGAAGGTGTCGGCCAGCTCCTTGAGCTCGTCGGCGGGCCCGGACATCGCCAGCCGCCGGTCGAGCCGCTCCGCGGTGATGTGCCGGACGGTCGCCGTCATGTCGGTGAGCGGCCGCAGGATCCGTCCGGCGGCGAACCAGCCCATCAGCAGTGCGGCGAGCGCCGTCACCGCGAGCGCGATCAGGGAGTCGGCGAACAGCCGGCGCAGATACGCGACCTGCTGGGTGTCGATCGAGGACGCCTGACCCGGCAGGGCGCCTCCGCCGGCCGGCGCGGGAGCGGCCGGGGCCCCGGGAAAGGGGGAGTGTTCGAAGAGGACATAGATGAGAGCCACCAGCAGCACCGAGGCACCCAGGAACAGGCCGCCGTAGAGCAGGGTCAGCCGCAGCCGAGCCGTCGGTCTCATATCCGGTAGCCCGCCTGCGGGACCGTCTCGATGAGGGGTGGATCGCCGAGCTTGCGGCGTAACCGGCTGATCGTCACCTTCACCGTGTGGGTGAACGGGTCGGCGTACTCGTCCCACCCGCGTTCCAGGAGTTGCTCGGCGGAGACCACGGCGCCCCCGGCCGACAGCAGAAGCTCCAGCACGGCGAACTCCTTGGGAGTCAGCGGCAGGCGGCGCCCGTTCCTCGTGGCGACCCGGATCGACGGGTCGAGGCGCAGATCGCCGTGGACGAGCAGAGGAGGAAGGGCGCGGCCGGACCGCCTGCCCAGAGCCCTGATGCGGGCGACCAGCTCGGCGAAGGCGAACGGCTTCGCGAGGTAGTCGTCGGCGCCGATGCCGAGGCCCGTCACCTTGTCGTCGATCGTCCCGGCGGCGGTGAGCATCAGCACCCGCGCCCGCCGGTCCCCGTGCGAGAGCGACCTGCACACGTCGTCTCCGTGGAGGCCGGGCAGGTCCCGGTCCAGAACGACGACGTCGTAATCGGTCGCCGAGGTCCGGTCGAGCGCCGCGTAGCCGTCCAGCGCCACGTCCACGGCCATGCCCTCGCGGCGCAACCCCGCGGCCACCGTCACGGCCAGTTCCTCGTGGTCCTCGACCACCAACACCCGCATGATTCCAGGATGCCGGGCCTGGCGGTTACAGGGCGGTAACCGTCGTCGTTCCCGGCCCGTAACCGGCGCGCTGGTTGTCTGGCCGCACGGACGCAAGGTCACCGACGGAAACGGAAGCCATCATGAACCACTCGACGATCGGGCGGATCGTTCTCTCCGCGGCGGTCCTCGCCACGCTCATCGCCATGGGGACGGGCGAGATGCCCGCCGCCCTGGCCGGGAAGCCGTCCGGGGACGGCGGAAGGGCGTTCACGGTCTGCATGCGCGCGAAAGGCCTGCCGGACTTCCCGGACGTCTCGTTCTCCTCGGACGGGCTGGTCAACCTCACGATCAGGGGCGAACGCGTCGACGTCCTGTCCCCGAAGTACGGTGCGGCGGTCGCCGCGTGCCAGTCGCTGCTGCCGGCCGGTCCCCGGCGGCCGGGTGCGCCCGTGGCCCCGGAATAGTCCGGAACGGGACGAGCCGGGTCACTTCCCGAAACCGGCCGTGAGGCCGCTCAGCAGCTGGCGCCGGCCGACCGTGTAGAGGACCAGCATCGGCAGGATGGTCAGCACGACGGAGGCGAGCACGGCGGGCACGTTCACGCCGTACGGCCCGCCCTGGAACGCCGCCAGGGCCAGCGGGAGCGTGCGCTTGTCGGGGCTCTGGGTGAGGATCAGCGGCAGCAGGAACCCGTTCCAGACCGTCAGCGCGTTGTAGATCGACACTGTAACCACGGCCGGCCGGGTGAGGGGGAAGGCCAGGCGCCAGAGCGTCATCCACTCGGTCGCGCCGTCCAGCCGCATCGACTCGAACAGCTCCTTGGGCACGTCCCTGATGAAGTTGGCCAGCACCAGCACCGAAAGCGGGATCGCGAAGGCGACCGACGGCAGGATCAGGCCCAGCAGCGAGTCGTAGAGGTGCAGCTTGATGATCATCAGGTAGATCGGGATGACCGTCGCCTGCAGCGGGATGGCCAGGCCCATGAGGAACAACCCGTTCACCGCGCGGAGGAAGCGGCCCGCGCCGCCGCTCCGGACGATCGCGTACGCCGCCATGAAGGCGAACAGGACCGAGGGGATCACCGTGCCCACGGCGACGAGGAGGCTGTTGAGGAAGTAGAGCGGGAAGTCGAGCTGGAGGACGAGCCGGTAGTTGTCCAGGGTCGGGTCGATGGGCGGGAGCAGCGGGTTGGTCAGGTAGTAGTTGGTCTGCGTCTTCAGACTGGTGATCACGATCCAGTAGATCGGGATGATCACCACGGCCAGCCACAGCCAGCCCACCAGTCCGCCCAGCCAGTTGGGGCGCTGGGGCGCCGACGCCGGGCGCCGTCCGCTCGTCCTGGCGGCGGCGCGCTCGGCCCCCGCCGACGTGTGGGTCGCGGTCACGATCAGGCCCCTTCGAGCTGGCTGGCGTTGGGGTCGCGGCCGCCCAGCCGGCGCAGCAGCAGCGCCAGGGCGAGGCCCACGAGCACGAGGATGACACCGATCACGCAGGCCGCTCCCATGAGATTGGCCTGGAAGCCGCGCTTGTACATGTCCAGGGCCAGCGCGCGGGTGGCGTCGCCGGGACCGCCCTCGGTCAGCACGAAGATCAGGTCGAAGAAGGTCAGCGAGCCGACGATCATCAGCGTGGAGGACGTGATGATCGTGTACTTGAGCTGCGGCAGCGTGATGCTGAAGAACATGCGGACCCGCCCCGCGCCGTCCAGCTCGGCGGCCTCGTAGAGCGAACGCGGCACCTGCCGTACGCCGCCCTGGTAGAGCAGCGAGTGGAACGGGATGAACTGCCACGACACCACGAAGACCACGACGCCCAGGGCGAGACCCGGCTCGCCGAGCCAGTCCTGGGTCAGCAGGTCGATGTGCAGTCCCGCGCCGAGCCCGAAGTTCGGGTCGAGCAGCGCCTTGTACGTGATCGCGATGGCGGCCGAGCTGAGCAGCAGAGGGATGAAGTACAGCACCGCGAGCAGCTCGCGGTAGCGCTGGCGGCCCGCCAGGAACACGCCGATCAGGATGCTCGCCGGGGTCTGGAACGCCCAGGAGAGCGCGGTGATCAGGAACGTGACCCACAGCGCGTGCGGCAGGCCGGGGTCGGTCAGCACGGACCGCCAGCTCTCGAGGCCGGTCAGCTTGATCTGGCCGAGGGTGTCCCAGGAGGTGAAGCTGAGCAGCAGGACCCCGATCAGCGGGAGCACCGCGAATGCCACGAAGGCCAGCAGGGCCGGCAGTGCCAGCCACGGCAGGACGCCGCCGCCGCGCGCCTCGGGCGCGACGGCGGACGGCGTCCGGCCGGCGGTTGTCGCGGACATGCTCACTTGCCGATGACCGCGTTCATGTTCGTCGCGAACTGCTGGGGCGAGATCGACAGCTGGAAGAGCTTGGCGATGTTGTCCAGCAGCACCTCGGCCGCGGTCGGGCTGAGCGCCTGGTCCCAGGACTGGGCGAACACCTTGGCGTTGCTGGCGACGCCGTAGATGAAGTTCAGGAACTCGGCGTCCTTGGAGCCGGTGAACAGGCTGTCGGAGCCCTTGACGATCGGCACGCCGCCGGTCCCCACCCACTCCTTCTGCTCCGCGTCGTCGAGCACCCCGGTGGCGAAGAACTTCTTGGCGATCTCCTTCTGCTCGGGCGTGGCCTTGGACGAGATCGACAGGTACTGGCCGGGGTTGCCGACGGTGTCGCTCGGGTCGCCCTTGCCGCCGTCGACCGGCGGGAAGTTCATCCAGCCGAGGCCGCCGCTGGCGACGAAGTCGCCGCCCTGCGCCTGCTGGATGCCGTACGACCAGCTGCCGTGCAGCATCATCGCGGCCTTGCCGGTGTAGAGCAGCGCCTGGTCGGCGTTGGAGTCGGCGGTGATGGAGGAGAAGCCCTTGATGAACCCGTTGGCCTTGATGAGCTCCTGCATCTTGGTCAGGGCCTCGATGGACGCGGGGTTGTTCCAGGCGTCCTTCTCGCCGTCGAAGACGGCCTGGAACACCTCGGAGCCGCCGATGCGGTCGAAGAGGAATTCCAGCCACATCATGTTCGTCCAGCGGGACTGACCGCCGAGGGAGAACGGCGCGATTCCCTTGGCGTTGAACTTCTTCACCAGGTCGAGAATGTCGCCGTACGACTGCGGCGGCTGCACCCCGACCTGCTCGAAGACCTTCTTGTTGTAGAAGAGGACGATCGGCTGCACGGTCTCGCACGGCATCGCGTAGATCTTGTTGTCGATCGTCGCGGCACCGAAGGCGCCGGGGAACAGCCGGTCCTTCACGGCGGCGTTCTCTCCGAACCACGAGGTGAGGTCCTCGACCTGGCCGGCCTGCACGTAGCTGCGCAGGCCGCCGCCGCCCCATCCCCAGATGATGGTCGGCGCCTGGCCGGCGCCGATCGCCGTCTTGATCTTGGTCTTGTACGCGTCGTTCTGGATCGCGGTGATGTCGATCTGGCCGTTGGGGTTGGCCTTGTTGAACCGCTGGACGGCCGCGGTGCGGGGGGCCTCACCGGGCGGGCCGGAGAGGAACCAGTAGCTGGCCTTCGCCCCGCCGCCGCCGGCGGCTCCGCCGCTGGCGGCGCCTCCGCCCGACGGGGCGGGGCCGGAGGTGCCGCAGGCCGCCAACGCGGCACCCAGGGGGACGCCCATGGAAAGGCTGAGGAAGGTGCGGCGGGATGTTGTCCTGGACTCCACGCTGATCTCCGTACGTCGAACGCCGAGGCTGGCCGCGGCTCGGTGAAACATCAAATGCGGTGGCCGGCGGTGTGGAACAGCACGCCAGGTGCCACTTGTCCACTCCTCCTTGCGTCCGCTCGCCGAAACTTTTTCGAAACAGGGCCGCGTGGCACGCCAATTTAGGTTTCGACCACTGGCCTGTCAAGGGTCCGATCACACACTCGCCAGGACCGGGTGAGGCGTGTGTAAAGTACTTTCGCACGGGCGTTCACCTGGAGATATCGAGCGAACCCGAATCGCGCCCGGCGCCCTCACGGCGCTCCGAAAGGTTGCGAAGAGTTGCGGAACAGAGTCCTTTGAGGAGAGCAGATGACGGCGCAGGATTGGACCTCGACGACTGAGCGGACCCTCCGGCCATGGCAGGACCCCACGCTTCCCGTGGCCGACCGGGTGGACGCCCTCCTCGCGGAGATGACGCTGGAGGAGAAGGTCGGCCAGCTCGGGAGCCGGTGGCTTGGCAACGACATGCTGACCGAGCAGGGGGCGGAGCCGGAGGACGGGACGCTCAACGTGGCCCCGATGCAGGACGTGTTCGCGGCCTCGGGGTCGGTGCCCTTCGAGGAGGCGATCCGCCACGGGCTTGGCCACCTGACCCGCGTGTTCGGGAGCGCCCCGGTCACCGCGGCGGAGGGCGCGGCGGAGGTGGTGCGGCTGCAGCGCGAGGTGGTGCGGCACTCCAGGCTCGGCATCCCGGCGCTGGTCCACGAGGAGTGCCTGACGGGGTTCACCACTTACGGCGCGACGGTCTACCCGGCGGCCATCGCCTGGGGCGCGACGTTCGACCCCGCCCTGGTCGAGCGGATGGCCGCGGCGATCGGGCGCGACATGCGCGCCGTGGGCGTGCACCAGGGGCTGTCGCCGGTCCTCGACGTGGTCCGCGACTACCGGTGGGGCCGGGTCGAGGAGACCATGGGCGAGGACCCGTACCTCGTGGCGATGCTCGGCGCGGCCTACGTGCGCGGCCTGGAGAGCGCGGGCGTCGTCGCCACGCTCAAGCACTTCGCGGGATACTCCGCCTCGCGGGCGGCGCGCAACCACGGCCCGGTGCCGATGGGCCGGCGCGAGCTGATGGACATGATTCTTCCGACGTTCGAGGCCGCCATCGTCGAGGGCGGCGCCCGCTCGGTCATGAACTCGTACTCCGACGTGGACGGCGTGCCCGCGGCGGGCGACTCCTGGCTGCTGACCGACCTGCTGCGCGGGGAGTGGGGCTTCACCGGGACGGTCGTGTCGGACTACTGGGCCGTCCCGTTTCTCGCGACGATGCACCAGGTGGCCGCGGACACCGACGAGGCGGGCGTGCAGGCGCTCACCGCCGGGATCGACGTGGAGCTGCCCGACACGCTCGGCTTCGGCGGGCATCTGGTCGAACGGGTGCGCCGGGGCGAGCTGCCGGAGGCGCTGGTGGACCGGGCCGCGCGCCGCCTGCTCACCCAGAAGGTGCAGCTCGGGCTGCTCGACGCCGGCTGGACGCCGGAGAAGTCGGTGGCCGGGGCCGAGGCGGTCGACCTCGACTCGCCGGACAACCGGGAGCTGGCCCGGGAGCTGGCCGAGCGGTCCGTCGTGCTGCTCGACGCGGGCACCGCGCTGCCCCTGCTGGGCGAGGGCCGTCCCGAGCCGCGCCGGGTGGCCGTCGTCGGCCCCTGCGCCGACGACCCGCGCACGTTCATGGGCTGCTACGCGTTCCCCAACCACGTGCTGCCCCGCCACCCCGGGCTCGGGCTCGGCGTCGACGCGCCCAGCCTGCTGGACGCGCTGCGGGCCGAGCTGCCGGACGCCGAGCTGGTGCACGAGCGGGGCTGCGACGTGCGGGACGAGGACCGCTCCGGCTTCGCCGCCGCCCTGCGGGCGGCCCGCGAGGCCGACCTGTGCGTGGCCGTGGTCGGCGACCTCGCCGGGCTGTTCGGGCAGGGCACGTCGGGGGAGGGCTGCGACGCCGAGGACCTTCGGCTGCCCGGCGTGCAGGAGGACCTGATCGTCGAGCTGGCCGCCACCGGTACGCCGGTCGTGGTGGTCGTCGTGTCCGGACGTCCGTACGCGCTCGGTGAGGTGCACGGCAGGGTGGCCGGCCTCGTCCAGGCCTTCATGCCCGGCGAGGAGGGCGGGGCGGCGGTCGCCGGCGTGCTGAGCGGGCGGGTGCAGCCCAGCGGCAAGCTGCCGGTGCAGATCCCGCGCGGTCCGGGCGGGCAGCCGGGCACCTACCTGCAGCCGCCGCTGGGCTCCAACAGCGAGGGCATCAGCAACCTCGACCCGACTCCGCTGTTCCCGTTCGGCCACGGCACGTCCTACACCACGTTCGAGGTCGACGACCTGCTGATCAGCGCCCCCGAGGTGCCGTCCGACGGCGAGTTCACCGTCTCGGTGCGGGTGCGCAACACCGGGGGCCGGGCGGGCGAGGAGGTCGTCCAGCTCTACCTGCACGACGTGCTCGCCCAGGTCACCCGGCCGGTGCGGCAGCTCGTCGGCTTCACCAGGGTCCGGCTTGAGCCGGGGGAGGCCGCGCGGGCGACGTTCTCCGTGCACGCGGACCGGACCGCCTTCACCGGCCGTGACCTGCGGCGCGTCGTCGAACCTGGGGACATCGACCTGTTCGCCGGCACGTCGGCGACGGACCTGCCCTGCCGGGGCCGCGTCCGCCTGACCGGGCAGGCGCGCCACGTCGGCATCGACCGGCGGCTGGTCACGCCGGTGACGGTCGAATCGATCCACAGTTCTGTCGCCGGACCACAGGGAGGGATAGATGCCGGCCAGCCGTAGGCGGGCGACACTGGCCACGGTCGCGGCCTCGGCGGGCGTGTCGGTCGCGACCGTGTCGAAGGTGCTGAACGGCCGCAGCGACGTCGCGCCGGCGACCCGTTCCCTGGTGCAGTCGCTGCTGGAGCAGTACGACTACGTGGCGCCGCCGCAGCGCCGCGGCGAGCCGGCCGGCACCGTCGAGGTCGAGTTCGACACCGATCTCAACTCGTACTCCACCGAGATCGTGCAGGGCGCGGTGGAGGCCGGGGCCGAGCTCGACGTGGCGGTCGTGGTGAGCATCCGGTCGAACGCCGACCGCGCCGGGGCCTGGGCGCGCGGCCTGGCCGGCGCCGGGCGGCGGGCGCTGATCGCCGTCACAAGCGAGATGACCACCAGGCAGGTGGCGGCGCTGTCGCGGGCCCGGCTGCCGCTGGTCGTGATCGACCCGCTGAACCTGCCGCGCAACCGGGTGACCAGTGTGGGCTCGACGAACTTCGCCGGGGGACTGGCCGCGACGCAGCATCTGATCACCCTGGGGCACCGCCGGGTCGCCTACCTCGGCGGCCCGGCCACGGCCGCCTGCAACCAGGCCAGGTTGCACGGATACCGGGCCGCCATGGAGACCGCGGGAGCCCCGGTCCTGCCCGGTTACGTGCGGACCGGTCACTTCCTCTACTACGACGGCGTCACGGGCGGCGCGGCCCTGTTCGAGCTGCCCGAGACTCCGACGGCCGTCTTCGCGGGCTGCGACGAGACAGCGCTCGGCGTGCTGGAGGCCGCCCGGGCGCGGGGGCTGCGGGTGCCCGACGACCTCAGCGTCGTGGGCTTCGACGACACCCAGATCGCCCGGATGGCGTCGCCGCCGCTGACCACCGTGCGCCAGCCTCTGCGGGAGATGGGCGGCGTCGCGGTGCGTACGGCGCTGCGCCTGGCGGCGGGGGAGCGGGTCGACTCTCACCACGTCGAGCTCGCCACCGAGCTCGTCGTGCGCGGCTCCACCGCCCCCGTGCCGGCCGTGCCGCCCGCGTCACCCGTACGGCCCGTGCCGGGGCGGGCCGCGGAGGAATCCTGACGCGGGGAGGCTGTCAGGCGGCCAGCGTGACCAGCGCGTAGCCCCCTGCGGCGGCCAGCAGGCCGAGGACCAGCCCGCCGAGGGCGTTGAGTCCCGCCTCCGGCAGCGAGCCCTCCTCGGCCAGGCGGACGGTCTCGAAGCCGAAGGTGCTGAACGTGGTGAGCGCGCCGCAGAAGCCGGTCCCGAGCAGGCCGGCCGCGTCGGCGGGCAGCCCGGCCGACGCCCGCGCGGCGAGCAGGAGCCCGAGCACGAACGACCCGGTCACGTTGACGGTCAGCGTGCCCCAGGGGAACACGCTGTCGTGACGCCGCTGGACGAACCGGTCGGTCAGATACCGCGCGGGTGCGCCCGCCGCCCCGCCGAGGAAGACGAGCGCGATCGTGGACAGCTCGGTCATCCGGACCCCTCAGGCGCCCCGCGGCCCACGTAGCGGTGCACCCGCACCTCGTCGACGATCACCAGCCCCTCGGTGACCAGCTCGTCGAGCTCGGCCACGAAGGCGGTGATGCGGGGTTCGGCGTCGACGATGACGACGGCCACCGGCAAGTCCTCGCTGAGCGACAGCAGGCGGCTGGTGTGGATGAGCGAGGACGCGCCGAAGCCCTCGATGCCGCGGAACACGCTCGCTCCGGCCAGGCCCATCCGGTGGGCCCGGTGCACGATCTCGGTGTACAGCGGCCGATGCCGGTACTGGTCGCTCTCCCCGACGAGGACGGTCAGCCGCTGCGCCGCGCCACTCAACCTCATGGCGTCACCTCGCGGCCGCGGCGCAGCGGGAGGCGGGTCACCGCCCGCGCCGCCGCGAGGCCCACACACACGGCGGCCAGGCAGGCGGCCAGGCTGCCCGCCGCGTACTCGATCGCCACCGGCCACGCGCCGTGCGCGACCCGCTGGACGATCTCGCCGGTGCAGGTGGAGAACGTCGTGTATCCCCCGAGGAAGCCCACGCCGAGGAAGGGGCGGACGTAGCGGCGCGGCGGCCAGACGTCCAGCACGAAAACCATCAGCGCGCCGAGGGCGAGACACCCGGTGACGTTCACGGCGAAGGTCGCCCAGGGGAACGCCGTGTCCCCGGCCGGGAGCGCGTCCTCCACGAGGTAGCGGGCCACGCTGCCGGCTCCGCCGCCGAGCGCGATGACCGCGAGCACGTCCCAGGACCGGCGTGGCGCGGGCGCCCGTGGGCGGAAGACGTCCGCGCCGGGATGGGTGTCATCGGCCCCGGTGCGCGGGTCCCCATCCGCCGGCGCCGCGATGTGGGCCCGTTCGCATGCGGAGTTCCGGCCCATCGATCCTCCCAAGTCGTACAGAGATCCGGCCGGAGCGGGTCACGCCCCGGGCCGGGCGGCGAGCCGCGCCGCGGCCCGCGTGATCGCCCGCCGGATCGGTTCGTAGCCGGTGCAGCGGCAGAGGTTCGACTCCACCAGGGCCCGCACGCGCTCGTCGCCCGCGCCCGCACCGGGGTCGGCCTCCAGGGCGGCCACGGCCGCCATCAGGAAACCCGGCGTGCAGAACCCGCACTGCAGGGCATGCTCCGCGGAGAAGGCGAGCTGCAGGGGGTGCGGCTCCCCGTCCGCGCCCGACAGCCCCTCCACGGTGCGCACCGAGCGCCCGTCGCACTGCACGGCCAGCATGAGGCATGATCGTACGGCCTCGCCGTCCACCAGGACCGTACAGGCCCCGCAGACACCCTGCTCACACCCCAGGTGCGTGCCGGTGAGCCGGCAGTCCTCCCGCAGCACGTCGGCGAGGATCCGACGGGGCTCCACGTCGAGCGCGACGTCGTCGCCGTTCACCGTCAGGGTGATCTTCACCGGTCCACTCCCTCCGGTCGTCTCTCCGCGTCCGCCGCGGCCTCGCGGAGCGCCCGCCGGACGAGGACCGCGGCGACGTGGCGCCGGTAGTCCGGGTCGGCGTACGGCTCGGGCACCGGGCCGGCGTCCCGTTCCGCGGCGACGGCCCCCGCCCGGGCGAACGGATGGCCGGCGGCCGGTCGCGCGCCGGGGGGCCCGATCTCGGCGCCGATCAGAGACCGCTCGGCCAGGCGGGCCCGCACCGGCCGGTCGGCGCAGTTGGCCAGCCCGATCCGCGCGTCCTCGACGACACCGTCGCGGAGCGTGACCGCCGCCGCGACGGCGACCTGGGCGAAGGAGAAGCAGGTCCGCCGGTGCTCGGCGAAGGCGACGCCCGTGCCGTCCGCCAGCAGCGGGAAGCGCACGAGGGTGAGGAGCTCGCGTGCCTCGCGGGCCGTCAGGTGGGGCCCGAGGAAGAAGTCGCGGGCCGCCACCGCGCGGGCGCCGTCCACCGCGTCGAGCACGAGGACGGCGTCGAGGGCGACGGCGAGGGCGCACCACTCCGACGCCGGGTGGGCCCAGGCGAGGCTGCCCGCCATGGTGCCGCGGGCCCGGATGGGCGGGTGGGCGATCTCTGCCGCGGCGAGCGCGAACAGTCTGCCGAGGGGGCCCGGCACGGCTCCCGGCCGCTCGAACGCGGCGTGCCGGACCAGCGCGCCGACCTCGAGCACGCCGCCGGTCCCGTGCGCGCCGGTCTCCTGCGCGCCGCCGGTCCCTTGCGCGCTGACGGTGAGGCGGCCGAGCCCGCCGACGCGGTTGATGTCGACGACCAGCCGGGGAGTGGCCCGCCGCAGGCGCATCTCCATGATCAGGCTCTGGCCGCCCGCGAGCACCCGCGCCTCCCGCGACGGGTCGCCGAGCGCCTCGACGGCCTGCCGTACGGTCCGGGGCGCGACGTAGTCGAACGGGACCGGCTTCACCGTGGGGCCTCCTGCCGGCGCGTGTGCGCGGCCCGCCACACCACGTCGGGCGTGAGCGGCGTCTGGAGCAGGCCGGGGTCGTCGAGCCGCAGCGCGTCGGCCACGGCGTTGACGATCGCCGCCGGCGTGCCGATGCAGCCCGACTCACCCGCGCCCTTGGCTCCGAGCGGCGTGACCGGGCTCGGTGTGCTGGTCTCCGCGATCGTGATGGGCGGCACCTCGGCCGCCGTGGGGATCAGGTAGTCGAGCAGCCCCCAGGGGAGCATCGGTACGCCGTCGCCGTCGTAGGGGATGCCCTCGTACAGGGCCTGGCCGATCCCCTGCACGGCCGAGCCCAGCGCCTGCCCCCTGACCGCCGCGGGGTTGAGCGCCACACCGCAGTCGTCGACGGCGACCACCCGCAGGACGTTCACGGTGCCGAGCTCGGGATCGACCTCGGCCACCGCGACGTGGGCTCCGAACGGGAAGGCCATGCCGGACTCGAACCGGCCGTCCACCCGGAGCGGCCCGGTGACCTTCACCAGCTCCGCCAGGCCCATGGCGGCCGAGGCGCCGCGCGCCGGGTGCAGCGCGCCGTCCGACCAGGCCACCTCCTCGACCGGCAGCTCCCACAGCCCGGCGGCCCGTTCGCGGGCCGCCGCGACGAGCAGGTCGCAGGCCTGCTTCAGCGCACCGCCCGCCACCTGGGCGGACCGGCTGGCGAAGGACCCGACGCCCTCGGGCAGCTCCTCGGTGTCCCCCTCCACCAGCAGCACCCGCCGCTCGTCCACACCGAGGCTCTCCGCGACCAGCGCGGCGAACGTCGTCTCATGGCTCTGGCCGGTCGCCGACGCGCCGCAGGTCGCCAGGATCGAGCCGTCCTCGCGCGCCTCGACCGCGGCGAACTCGTGCAGCGCCCCCGGCTCCCCGCCCGAACGCTCGACATAGCAGGA
This sequence comes from Microbispora oryzae, assembly GCF_017896165.1. Classification (GTDB taxonomy): domain Bacteria; phylum Actinomycetota; class Actinomycetes; order Streptosporangiales; family Streptosporangiaceae; genus Microbispora; species Microbispora oryzae. The sequence continues at coordinate 38,191 of NZ_JAFCNB010000015.1, read as the reverse complement.
CACGCCGATGCCCAGGGGCAGGGCGCCGGGGTCCGCGCGGCGGCGCTCCCGCTCGGCCTTCCAGTCGTCGTACCCGGCGGTCCGCAGGGCCAGGTCGAGCGCCGCCGCGTAGTCGCCGCTGTCGTAGCACCGCCCCGTCGGGGTCGTGTACGGGAACGCGTCCGGGGGGATGAAGTTGCGCCGCCGCAGCTCGGCGGGGTCGATCCCGAGCCGGTGGGCCAGCGTGTCCATCGTCCGCTCGAGCGCGATCGTCGCCTCGGGCCGGCCCGCCCCCCGGTACGGGTAGGTGACCATCGTGGTGGTGAGCATCGAGCGGACGGTGGCGTGGACCTCGGGCGTGAGGTAGGGGCCCGTGGCCATCAGGGCCGTCTGCAGGGGCAGCCCGACGGCGAGATGCGGGTAGGCGCCCACGTCCGCGTCGATCCGCAGCTCGTACGCCAGGAGGCGGCCCTCGGCGTCGGCCGCGAGGCGGACCCGCTGGTCCTGGCCACGGCCCCGGGTGGCGGCCAGCAGCGACTCCATCCGGTCCTCGATCCAGCGGACCGGCCGCCCGAGCTTCACGGCGAGGAAGGCCACGACGACGAACTCGGGGAACGTCGGGCTCTTCGACCCGAAGGCGCCGCCGGTGTCGGGCACGACGACGCGGATCCGGTCGGCGGGCCAGCCCAGCGTGGCGGCCAGCTCCCGCCGCAGCCGATGCGGCATCTGGTGTCCCGCCCACACTGTCAGCCGGTCGTCCCCGGGCACGGCCAGAATGGTGCGGCACTCCATCGGCGTGGGCATCAGGAGCTGCTGGCGGTAGGCGGCCTCCACGACGACGGCCGCCCGCCGCCACACGTGATCCTCGATCGGCCGCCCCGCCGCCGCCTGGAACGCCACGTTGCCCAGCCCGTCGTAGAGACGGACCTCGTCCGTGGCCGACTCCGCCGGGGTCACGACCGCTGGCAGGGGATCGATGCGGCAGGTCACCAGGCCGGCGCCGTCCTCGGCCGCGTAGCGGTCGTCGCCCACCACCACCGCGACGGCCTCGCCCGCGTATCTCACCCGGTCCCGCGCCAGCGACGGCCACTCCCGGCCCGCGACCGCGTCCTTGGTCGACAGCCGGGCGACCCCGGTGTACGGGACGGGGGGAAGATCGCGGAGGTACGCCGTGGAGGGCGCGCACGAGGGCAGGTCGGACAGGTCGGCGGCCGACCACGCCCCCGACACCCCGGCGACCTCGCGGGCGGCGTCGCAGCGGACCTCCCGGAGCAGGCCGTGGGCGATCGGGCTGCGCACGAACACCGCGTCCAGGCAGCCGGGCACCGCGATGTCGGCGACGTAGCGCCCACGGCCGCCGAGCAGCCGTTCGTCCTCGCGCCTGGACCACCCCTCCACGGTGTCCTCCCAGGTAGCCTGCCTCTCCAGGCTACGGCGGCGGCGCCGGCCCCCGTCGGCCGGGCCGCGTCTCGGCAGCCGTGCGGCCCCGGCCGATCCGGCTGGTTTCCGGGCGGCGCTTGCCGGGCCCCTCAACCTGTACGACCATCGGTACGCGCGGCCCCCGCGTTCCCGCCGTCGTCCCGCCCCGCCGGAGGCAGCCGGTCGTCATGAGCGCTCACCCCCTCGCGTTCGACACCTCGGTCCCCGCGCTGACGTTCAAGGTCGGCGCGTACCCGGTCCACCACGGGGGCCTCGGCGTCGCCAGGACGCTGGGCCGGGCCGGGATCCCGGTTTACGGCGTGCACGAGGATCGGCTCGCCCCGGCCGGCCTGTCCCGCTACGCGGCCGGGCGGTTCGTGTGGCCCACCGCGGGTCAGGAGGAGCACCGGCGGCAACTGCTCGCGGGCATCGAGTGGGTGGCCGGGCGCATCGGCCGCCCGGCGGTGCTGGTCCCGACCGACGACCACGCCGCGATCTTCGTCGCCGATCACGCCGACACGCTGCGGCGGTGGTTCCTGTTCGCGGCGCCGTCCGCGGAGCTCGTCCGCGAGGTGACGGACAAGGCCGCGCTGCACCGGCGCTGCCGCGACCTCGGCGTGCCCGTGCCCGAGGCCACCGTGATCACCGACTCCGCCGGGCTGCTCGCCTACGCCGAGACCGCCTCGTTCCCGGTGGTGGCGAAGCGGGCCGTGCCCACCCTGCTCGCGGACGGGCGGCGCGCCCGCAGCACCCGGATCCTGCGCGGCGCGGCCGACCTGCTCCGGACGGACGTCTCCTCACCCGTGCTGCTGCAGGAGCACATCCCGGCCGGGCCGGGGGACGACTGGCTGTTCCACGGCTACTGCGACGCGTCGTCGGAGTGCCTCGCCGGCTTCACCGGCCGGAAGCTGCGGTCCTTCCCCGCCGACGCCGGGGAGACCGCGCTCGGCCGGGTGGAGCGCAACCGGACCCTTGAGGACCAGGCCAGATCGCTGCTGGCCGCGCTCGGCTACCGCGGCGCCGTCAGCCTCGACTACCGGTACGACCGGCGCGACGGGACCTACCGGCTGCTCGACTTCAATCCGCGCGTGGGCGCGGTGTTCCGCCTGTTCACGACGGGTTCGGGGGTGGACGTCGTCCGGGCGCTGCATCTCGACCTCACGGGCCGGCCGGTGCCGCGGGACGGGGCCGTTGACGGCCGGGCGCTGATGGTGGAGGGTTACGACGTGCGCTCGTCCTGGTCGAGCCTGGCAGCCGGCGGTCTCACCCCCCGGCAGTGGTGGTCGTCGTTGCGCTCCGTCAGGGAGACCGCGTGGATCGCCGCGGACGACCCCGTCCCCGCCGTCGTCGCCCTGGCCAGAAGCGCGGGCGCGGCCTCGGGGCTGTGGCCGCCGCCGCCCCACCGGCCGGGCCCGCCCGCCTACCTGGAGGGCCGGGCGGCGCGGAGGCGCCGGTGACGGTCCACGCCGAGGGCGACGGCTCGATCGCGCTCGGCGGCGACGCGATCGACAGCATCTTCGTCACGGGCGGCGTCAACCAGTTCTTCGTCGGGCGCTACGAGCGCCTCGCGGAGGCCTATCTCAGCCCCCGGGCGCTCTACCGGGAGCTGCGGCTCGAAGAGTTCACCGGCCGGGCCTGGCTGGTCCGGGCGGTCGACGACTTCCTCGCGGCGAACGAGCGCGGCTACCTGCTCATCGAGGCCGAGGCCGGCATGGGCAAGACCGCGTTCATGGCCTGGATCGCACGGGAGCGCGGGTACGTCCACCACTTCGTCCGGCTGATGCCCGACGCCGACGACGTCGGCCTGGCGCTGCGCAACCTGTCCGCCCAGCTGATCCGCGCCTGGGACCTGGGGGCCATGGCGGCCGGCGGCGTCCTCCCCGCGAACGCCTCCCGGCCCGACTTCTTCGCCGACGTCCTCTACGAGGCCGCAGACCGGCGGGACGCCACCCGCCCCGGGGAGCCCATCGTCCTCGTGGTCGACGGACTCAACGAGACCGCGGCCCTGCCGTTCCAGAACCCGCTCGCCCTGCCGTCCGAGCTGCCCTCAGGGGTGTACGTCCTGGCGACGCAGCGCACCACGCACATTCCCCTGGTGCTGGAGGCCCCGCGCCGCGTGCTGCGCATCCGGCCCCGGAGCCCGGACAACCTCGCCGACGTGCGCGCCTACCTGGAGCGCCGCGTCGGCGCGCCTGACCTCGCCGCGCGCGTCGCCGCGTCCGGGGCCACCCACGCGGAGGTGGTCGACCGGCTGACGGCCTGGTCCGGCGGCGTGTGGCTGGTGCTCAGGTACGTGCTGGCCGAGCTGCGCACCGGTGCCCGCACCCCGCGCGAGGTCTCGTCGCTGCCCGTCGGGCTGTGGCAGTACTACGCCCGGTTCTGGCGCGACTGGCAGCGGTCACACGAGACCACCTGGCCCACGGTCGACCTGCCGCTGCTCGTCACCCTCACCGCCGCGCAGGAGCCGCTCGCCCTCGACCTGCTGTGTGAGCTGAGCCGCTGCCCCGAGCCCGGCCGCGCCGCCGAGCTCGTCGGCGACGCCTGGCGGCCGTTCCTGCAGATCGTCGAGGACGGCACCCGCGAGCGGTACGCCGCCTTCCACGACAGCCTCGGGGAGTTCACGGCCGGCCTGGTGGACGCGAGCGCGCTGTCCAGCGCCGAGCGGTTCTTCGTCGGCCGCCTGTCCGGGGCCCAGCGCGAGGCGCACCTGCGCATCGCCGGACGCTACCTCGCCGCCTGGGGCGACCTCGACCAGGGGTTGCCCTCTCTGCGCGGTGACGCCGCCTCCATGGACGACGGATACGGCCTGCGCCATCTCGTGCACCACCTGGTGCAGGCCAGCCAGGACGCCGTGCTGCACGGCCTGATGGAGCTGGAGTGGCCGCGCGGCGACACCGACGAGGTCGCGTCGGTCTCCCCGGCGGCCAACGCCTGGTACGAGGCGCACCGCACGCGGCGCGAGTTCGCCGGCTACGCGCTCGACGTGCAGCGGGCCTGGAGCCGGGCCGAACAGGTGCCGTACGGACCGGGCGCTCCGCGCGCCGTGGCGCTCGAACTGCGCTACGCCCTGATCGAGGCGTCGGTGAACAGCGTGGCCGGCAACGTGCCCAGCGCGTTGCTGCTGCTGCTCGCCGACCACGGCATGGTCACCACGGCGCAGGCCCTCGAACTGGCCCGGGAGACCCCCGACGCGCGTACCCGCGCGGAGGCGCTCAGCACGCTCCTGCCCCGGCTGGCGGGCGAGGTGCGGGCACGGGCGGCGCGGGAGGCGATGGCCGCCGTGCAACTCGTGCCCGACGGCTACTGGCGCGCCGGTGAGCTCTTCCGCCTCGCCGTGGCCGCCGGCGGCGACCACCTCGGCGACCTGCGGCGCGTCGCCGACGCCATGCGCAAGCCGTACGAGCGTGACATCTCGCAGCGGGGACTGGAGGTGATCGCCCGATTCGGCGCGCTCGTCCCCGCGCCGCCGCGGGAGACGAGCCACACGTTCGACCCCGTCGACCCGGCGGAGTTCGCCGAGCAGTACCTTCAGCGGACCCGCCACGGGGTGGCGACCCTGCTGCTCGGCCTCCCCGGCGCGGGGACCGGAGCGGAGGCGGGAGCGGACCCCGGGGAGGGCGCCGGACGGCGGGTGGCGGCGAGCCGCTTCGTCCGGGCACCCCGCTGGCGGGCCGAACTGCTCACCGAGGCGGCGCGGACCGCGCCGGACGGCTCCCTCGAGGACCTGCTGCGGGCGGCGCTGGACATCTCACTCCAGGTGGGCGACCGTGACATCCTGAACGCCACCCTCCGGTCCGTCGCCGTCCACCTCGCGGAGACCGGCGCGGCCGACACCGCCGTCGCGTGCGCGGAGCGCATTCCGGACGCCGCCTGGCTGGCGAGCGCGCTTTTCGGCGTCGCGGGCAGGAGCGACGAGTCGACCGCCCCCGGGGTCGCGGGCCGTGCGCTCGCCGTCACGGCCGGAATCGACGACGCGGTCACCCGTGGGCGGCTGTTGCGGGACAACGCCGCCCACCTGGCCCCGATGGCGGCCGACGGGTCGCTCGCCCCGGTGCTCGCGGCCCTGCCCGGTGACTGGCACGCCGCCGTGCTCGGCGCCCTGGCCGGGCACGCCGATCCGGAGGATCGGATGCGGCTGCACGCGGAGGCGCTGGAGGCCGCGGTGGCCTGCTCCGGCGACGGCGGCGCCCGGGTGGTGGCCGACCTGGTCGCCGCCGCGCCGCCCGGGCTGCTGCCCGCGGCCCGCCGCGCGGTGGCGGCCGTCGCCGACACCGAGCAGCGCGCCGGCGCCGCCGCCGCGCTGGCCGCCCGGCTCGGCGGCCTGGGGCTGGCCGACGAGGCCGGCGAGGTGACGGGGACGATCCACGATCCCTACTGGGCGATGAGAGCGGCGTTCGGCGTCGCCGCCGCGCTGGCCGGGGGCGGGCAGGCCGAGCGGGCGCTGCGGATCGCCGCCCGGCTTCCCGCGGGCCACTGGCGGGCGGAGGTGCTCGCGCTGGCCGGTCGGCGCGACGCCGCCTTCGCGGTCGCCGACGCGACCCCGGACCCCCGCGAGCGGATCGCCGTGCTGCTCCGCATCGCCACGGCGGCGCGGCCACATGGTTACCGGCACGGGGACGAGCAGGGAGCTCCGGGCGGTGCTGGCGACGGTGCTGGCGACGGCGCTCGCGATGGGGACCACGGGAGCGGCGACGCCGGGCGCCGGGACGCCGTGACGGAGGCGCGGGCGGTGCTCGCCGAGATCACCGACCCCGCGGACCTCGCCCAGGCCACGCTCGCGGTCGCGCTCGCGCAGGCCACGGGAGGCCGGGCCGCCGAGGCCGTCGCCCTCGTCCGCACGCTGCCCGACGTCGACCGGGCGATCGCGCTGACGCGGCTGACCCCGCATCTCGGCGACGCGGTCGCCGACGCCCTGCCGGTCGCGCGCGAGCTGCGCGATCCCGTCAGCCGGGGGCGGGTGCTCGCCGGTCTGACGGGGCCACTGGTCGCCTCCGGCACGCTGGACGCCCAGGACGTCCAGGAACACGTGCGGACGGTGCTGCGGCTGCTCGCCACGGGGACCCGCGCCGACCTGCTGGAGGCGATGCCCGCGCTGATGCCCGCCCTGGTGGAGCTGGCCGGTCCGCAGGGGCCGGCCGACCTGGCGGCGGCGGTCACCGCGGCCTACCGGTGGTGGCCGTGATGAACGAGTTCGAGCTCGTGGTGCACCACGACTACACCTCCGGAAGCCTCGCCGATCTGTCGGGCCACGGCAACCACGGGCACAGCGCGACCGCGCCGGCCGCCGGCGGCATGCCCTTCGACGGGCGGCGCACCCACGTCGTCGTGTTCCCCTCGTCCAGCCTCGAGGAGCTCGGCGGGCTGCGGGCCCGCGCCCGGGTCTGGGCGGACACTCTTGGCGATCGGCGAACCCTCCTGGAGGGATATCTGGCCTTCTCCTTCTCCGTCTCCCCGGACGGCGCCCTGGCCGGCAGCGTGTACGCGGGCCTGCAGTGGCACGAGATCACCACGGCGCCGGGGACGGTGCCCACCGGCAGGTGGGCCGACCTCGGATTCGTCTACGACGGCCGCGACACGATGGCGCTGTCCGTGGACGGCGCGCTGGTCGCCGTACGGCAGGGCAACCTCGGCCGGGTCGGCGGGGTGGAGTGGCCGTACGGGCTCAACGTCGGCGCGTGGCCGGACGACAACGCCCGGGTGTTCAGCGGCCGGATGGCCGAGGTGTGGCTGTGGCGGCTACGCGGCTAGCGGGTGCCCGCGACTCCCGGGACGGCGGCCGTTCAGCGGCCGGCGTCCGGCCCTCCTGTGACGATCGTGCTGTTCGTCGCGTCACGCCCGATCGCCACGGAGCCCGCTCCGCTCGCGGTCACGTTGGTGACGACCGTCCCGCCGCCGGACGCCTGCCGCCACAGCTGCTCGACCCGCGACGCCAGATCCGGGTCCTCCGCCAGCAGCTTCCGCAGCTGGATCTTCAGCACGGTCCGCGACTCCTCGTCGTCCGGGTCGCGCGCCACGTCGGCGACGGCCTCCGCGGCAGCCTCCTTGCCGTCGACCTTCGGGCGGAGCGCGGCCCAGATCCGCTGGGCGATCCCGAACGCCTCCTGGCCGGCCTTCTCGGCCGCCAGATCACCGACCTTCTCACCCGCCTTGACCAGGTAGGGCAGTAAGGGGGCGAGAAATGCGGTCAGCGCCGCGACGTCCATGCCGGACCTCCAGCCGTGATCGACGACTGGAATCCTACGGCCGCGGAAACGGGGGTGCGGCGTGGGCGGCATAACCGGATGGGTACAGTTCGACCGCGATCTTTCCGGTCCGGCGCCGGTCCTGGCCGCGATGACCGCGGCCCTCGCGCCGGGCGAGAACCTCGGCTGGATCGGCGAGCGCGTGGCGCTCGGCTGCCGTTCCCCGGCCGGCTCTTCCGGCCAGGCGGGCGGCGGGAGGCAAGGTCCGGAGCGGCCGGGCGGGCCGGCCGTGGCGGTGACGGCGCAGGGGACGGTCGCGGTCGTGTTCGCCGGATCCCTGGACGGCGCGGCGGGGTGCGCGGACGGCGTGGCGCGCTCCCGCCCGGCGGAGACGGTGCTCGCCGCCTATCTCGACGGCGGGACGGACGCGGCACGGCGGCTGGACGGCGTGTTCGCGTTCGCCGTATGGGACGGGCGCGCCGGCGAGCTGGTGCTGGCCCGCGATCGTCTCGGGGGAAGGCCGCTCTACGTCTATCCGGTCGGCGGCGGGATGGTGTTCGGATCGGCGCCCGGGGCGATCCTCGCCCATCCCTCCGCGCGGGCGGTCGTCGATCTGGACGGATTGCGCCGCATGCTGGCGTTCACGCTGTGCCTGCCCGGCACGCCGTGGGACGGCATGACCGAGGTCACGCCGGGCACCGCGCTGACCGTCTCGGCCGCCGGAGTGGCCGAGCGCCGCTACTGGAAGTTGACGGCCCGCGAGCACACCGGCGACGTCGGCGCGACGGTGGCCGCGGTCGGCGACCTCCTCCGCGACTCGGTGCGCAGGCGACCGGCCGCGAGCGCGCTGCTGTCGGGCGGCCTGGACTCCAGCACCCTCGTCGCGATGGCGGGACGGAACGGCCGGCGGCCCGTCCGCACCTTCGAGCTGGACTTCGGCGACTACGCCGACCACTTCACGCCGGACGCCGAACGGGCCGCTCCCGACGCCCCGTACGCGGCCGAGGTCGCGGCACACCTCGGCACCGACCATCGGCGGATCGTCCTCACCGGGCGCGACGTGGGCGCGGCGGAGCTGCGCGCCGCCGTGGTCCGCGCGTACGGCCAGCCGCCGGGCTGGGGCGACCGGGATCGCTCGGCCGTCCTGCTCTACCGTGCGGCCCGCGCGGCCCGTGAGGTCTCCGCCACCCTGCTGTCGGGAGAGGGCGCCGACGAGCTGTTCTGCGGGTACGCCGACTTCCACGACCCGCGATACCACCGGGCGGGCACGTTCTCGTGGGTGGCGTTCCACTTCGGCGCCTACTCGCCGGATCCCGACGCGCTGGCGCCCGGCCTCGCCGCCCGCCTGCGCCTGTGGGACCACCTCGCGGAGCGGTACGCCGAGGCGGCCGCGGAGGTGGAGCACCCGGACGGCGCGGACGAGAGCGAACGGCGGCTGCGCGTGCTCGCCCACCTTTACATCACCCGGTCGCTGCGCGTCCTCCTCGACCGGGTCGACCGGCTCAGCGGGGCGGCGGGGGTCACCCTGCGGCTTCCCTACTGCGATCACCGGCTGGTGGAGTACGTCTACAACGTGCCGTGGGCCGTCAAGACCTTCGACGGCCGGGAGAAGAGCCTGCTCCGGGCGGTGGGACGGCCGCTACTGCCGCCATCGGTGCCAGAGCGGGTGAAGACCGCCTACCCGTCGATCCGGCACCCCGGCTTCGACGCCGCCCTGCGGCGGGAGGCGGCCGCCCTGGCCGCCGACCACGGGCATCCGGCCTTCGCCGTCGTGCGCCGCTCCTGGCTGGAGGGAGTGGGGCGGGACGCGGCTCCGCTCGCCCCGCGCACCCGCAACACCGTCGAGTGGGCGCTCAACCTGGCGTCGTGGCTGGAGGAGTTCCGTCCCACCCTGCGGCTGCCCTGACCGGCTGTACCGACCGGCCGCCCTGACCGGCCGCGCGGGAGACCGGGTCAGTGGACCGCTCGCGCCGAGCTCTCCCGCAGCACCAGCCGGGCGGGATGGCGGACGACGCCCGACGTCCGCTGCCCGGCCAGCGCCGCAAGCAGGTATTCGACGGCGACGGCGCCCAGGCTCTCCAGGTCGAGGTCGACCGTGGTCAGCGGAGGACGGCAGTCCGCGGCCAGCGCCTCCCAGTTGTCGTATCCGACCACCGCCACGTCGCCGGGCACGTCCCGGCCGAGGTCGGCGAGCGCCTCGCAGGCCCCGTCGGCGATCTGGTCGTTGCCGCAGAACACCGCGTCCACGTCGGGTTCGTCGGCCAGCAGGGTCCGGGTGGCGTGCCGGCCCCACCGCCGCGACCACTCGCCGTACAGGGGCTCGCCGCCGGCGATACGGAGACCGGCCTCGGCCAGCGCCAGGTGCAGGGCCCCGGCGCGGTCGCGGGCGGCGCGGTGGGCCCACGGGCCGGTGATGTGCCCGATGCGGCGGCATCCCAGCGATACGAGGTGCTCGGCGGCGAGGCGGGCGCCCCCCGCGTCGTCGGCGAGGACCGACAGGTCGGCCGGGTCGCCGGACTCGCCGTACGCGTAGACGACCGGCACGAGGACGTCGCGGGTCACGGACGGGCGGACCGCGTTGCCGTCCCCGAGGACGATCAGCCCGTCGACCTGGGTCGGCAGGCTGTGGATGTAGTGCCTGCGGCGGACGGCGTCGCCCCGCGCGTCGCACAGCACGACCGAGGCCGCCCGTTCGCACAGCGCCTTCTCCACGCCCAGCAGCAGGGCCATGGACAGGCCGCCGCCGAGCTCGTCGGTCAGCAGCCCGACGGTGCGGACGGCGGTCCGGCCCCCGGCCGGCCGGATGGCCCGGAACGACAGCTCGGTGGCGGCCACCCGCACCCGATACCGGGTGTCCTCGGCGACCTCCGCCTTGTCGTTGAGAGCCTTCGACGCCGTGGCGATGGAGACGCCTGCGCGCTTGGCCACGTCGGCGAGGGTCACCCGTTCCGATCGGTGTCGGCCCACCGGCTTCCTTCCCCGGGCTCGCGTCTTGTTAGCGTTAACAAAAACGACCCCCAGACGGCCTGATCGGCACGGGGTGGTCGCCCACCAGTTTCCGTACGCGTGTGTCCGCCGTCAACCCCTCCCAGGCGGGGCTCGACGGTGTGGGAGGGAAGGGGGAAGGCCGCGCGGACGGCCGCCGTTGGCCCTCCCGGCGGCCGGTTATCGCTAACAACCGGCGCCTCCGCGGCCTGGGCGGCGGAGGCGCCCAGGCGGTCAGGCCAGGCGTTCGGCCAGCCAGCGCAGCTTCGCCACCTCGTGGAGCTGCGAGCCCGCCTCATGTCCGCTGAACGGGTACACCTCGATCGACTTGTCCGCCGCGTAGTGGTTGTAGGCCGCGAACACGGTCGAGGGCGGGGTGATGTCGTCCACCAGCCCGACGGAGAACAGGGCGGGCGCGACCGCTCGCCGGCCGAGGATCGCCCCGTCGAAGTAGGACAGCGTGGCGAACACCCGGTCCACGTGGTCGCGGTGCACCTTCAGATAGCGGGCGATCTCGGAGTAGGGGTCGGTGTCCACGAGCGTGGTCGCCCGCGGGAAGTCGCAGAGGAAGGGGACGTCGGTGGCGACCCCGGCCAGGTCGTCGACCAGTCCGGCGACGGCCAGGGAGATGCCGCCGCCCTGGCTGCCCCCGGTGACCGCGACCCGGCGGGCGTCGACCTCGGGGTGGGAGCGGACCGCCTCCACGGCCCGTACGGCGTCGGTGAACACGCGCCGGTAGTAGTACTCACGAGGGTCGAGCACGCCCCGGGTCATCATGCCCGGCTGCTGCGGCAGCCCGGCGGCGTCCGGGTCGGGGGTGTCGCCGGCGGACCAGCCGGACCCCTGGCCGCGCGTGTCCATCACGAAGTGCGCGTATCCCGCCTGGGCGTAGAGGGTGCGCTCGTGGGCCAGCCCGCGCCCGCCCCCGTAGCCGAGATACTCCACCACGGCGGGGAGCGGGCCCGTCCGGTGCGCCGGCAGGTGCAGCCAGCCCCGGATCTCGTGGCCGCCGAAACCGGCGAACCGCACGTCGAACGTCTCGATCAGGGCGAGTCCGTTGCCGGCCGGTTCGAAGGTGGCCGCGAGGTCGTGCTCCCGGGTCTCGGCGAGGGTCGCGGACCAGAAGTCGGCCAGGTCGCCGGGGACCGCCAACTCGGGCCGATACTCACGCAGTCGCTCCAGGGGCATGTCGAACTGTGGCATCAATAGTCCTTCCGGGAAGGTCGCCCATAGTTGTGCACACGATAGCGACCCTCCCAAATTTCGGTCACGGAGGGCGGTTTCGCCCGTAAAGACCGAGGACGCCGCTCAGTGCGCCAGGACCCGCTGGTGGATGTCGGTGACGGTCTTGCGGGCGGACTCCAGCGCGCCCGCCTGCCAGGCGATCATGTAGCTGAGCCAGTCGCCCGCGAAGTGGACGTGCCCGGCCGGCTTGTTCAGCAGCTGGTACGCGCCCGTGCGGGACGGCCAGCCGACCCACGCGCCCTCGATGTAGGGCTGGCGTTTCCACGACACCGACGCGGAACAGACCAGCTCGTCGCGGTACTTCGGGCCGTGGATCTTCATCCCCTGCTCGATCGCGCGCTGTTCCCGCTGCGGGTGCGAGAGCGCTGCGTAGACGTCCTGGTTGGCCCCGGTGTTGTAGTAGCCGACGACGAGGCCGCGCCGCCCGCCATACCCGTAGGAGGGATACCACAGCACGGACAGGTCGAGATCGGTGTTGGTGATGCCGCCGTAGATGTTCTCGTCGGTCTCCCACCAGCGACTGCGGTACTCCAGGCCGATCTTGCCGGACGACGTGACGACCGGCGTGGACAGCGCGGCCTGCACGTCGGGCCCGAGGTTGTGCGGTGTCCTGGCCAGGATGTGCGGCGGCATCGCGGCCACGCAGAGATCGGCCTTGATCGTGCGGGTCCGGCCCCTCTCGTCCCGGTACTCGACCTCGACGCCGTCCGCGAGATCGGTGATCTTCGTGACGGCGGAGTTCAACTGGATCCTCTTTCTGCCGATCGCCTCGGCGAACGCCTTGGGGATGGCGTCCATGCCGCCGACCGGCTGGAACATCAGCATCGCCTGGTCGTAGCCGAACTCGAAGGAGAACCGCTGGCCGACGCCGCTGGCGAGCACCTCCGACAGCGACGGCACCGGGCCGAGCACGGTCCCCGGCTGCTCGCCCGCGCCGGGGTCGGTGCTGTATCCCCGGTGTTCGCCCCCGGTGTAGGCGAAGCCGCTCGCCTTGGAGCCGATCGCGCCGAAGCCGCGCAGGAAGGACAGCAACCGCTCCTTGTCGTCCGCGGTCAGCCTGGCGTCGAGCGCGCCCGCGTCGGTGGCGGTCGACAGCAGTTCGGAGATGTAGCCGTACACGTCGGCCTTCGCGGTGCGCCAGCGCACCGGCGCCGTCATGCCGGCCGCCTGGTTGAAGATGTACGCCTGGGCGTTCGAGTTGGTGAAGACCTCGATCGGGACGCCCAGCTCGCGGCAGTAGTCGAGGGTGACCATCCACTGGGCGAGCCGGGCCGGCCCGGCGTTGAGATAGAGCCCGTCGGAGAATCGGGCGACCTGGGTGGAGCCGTCGATCTCGGTGATCTTCTCGCCGCCCCGGATGGTCCAGTTCCGCCCGCCGACCCGGCCCAGGGCCTCCAGGACGGTGCAGTCGTAACCGGCCTTGCCCAGCTCGTACGCGGTGGAGAGGCCGGCGATCCCGGCGCCGAGGATGACGACCTTCTTAGCGTTCCTGCCGGTGAGCGTGAAGTCGGACGGACTCGGGGGCACGAATGCCTGCCGGGTCGCCGCCTCCGCCGTCGGCGCGAGCCCGAGGGCGCCCATCGTCGCCAGGAGTGCTCCGGCGCCTCCGGATGCGCCCACCGCGGTCAGGAATTCACGCCTGCTGTAGCTCACAGCCACCTCCATGATCTCTGGAGTCAGTGTGAGCACGATCTGTTGCCGAAGATCGACGATCATGTTCCGGTCCGATTTCTCACGATTTCCCCATGGCGGGGGCGCCGCGCGGTTCGCCGGAGTGGGCCGGATCGTCAGTAGATAGGGGCCGTCGAGGGATCGTCAGCGGGCGGGGTCGCGCCGGCGGGGGGCCGGGGGCCGCTCCGCGGAGCCCGGCTGCGGCCCGGGGTCCGCGGTCTCGCCGGGCGGCGCGTCCCGGCCGCGGTGGGTGAGGCGGTGGACGAGGAGAGCCGTGCCGATGATCAAAATCCAGAGGAGGATGCCGGCGAGGGTGAGGACGACGAGCTCCCGCCATATGTGGGCGCTCGGGTCGTAGAAGCTCATCTCAGATCCTCTTCCTTCCTGTCGCCTCGCGGCGGGGGAAACGGCCGGGTGCCGTCGTCGGTGGGTCGTGCTGTTTTCATGATTTACCAGGTGAGAGCGCTCTAAAAGGTTTTAACCTGGCCGCCGTACTCCTACCCGCGGGCGGGCGTTGACGGAGTGGATCACCTGGCCGTAGATTCCTCCTGAAAGTTTCGCAACTGGTGGGAAAGTTTCTAAGACCCCGCGACCCCGATGGGAGACCGGCAGTGAGACCCTCCGGGCTCGTCCGAGGATGAACGGACACTGGGTCACCAGCTGGGCCGCGACGCCGCAGCCGACCGAGCCGGACAACATGCCGCCCGCCCCGTTCGGGACCACGCCGGTCCTGGCTGACTGCACCCTGCGGCAGACCGTGCGGCTGTCGCTCGGCGGGCGGCGGATCCGGCTGCGCCTGTCGAACGTGTTCGGCGGGGCGGCGCTGCCGATCACCAGAGTCTCCGTGGCGCTGCCCGCGGGCGGACGGGCCGGGGTGAGCGCCGTCGAGCCGGGCACCGCGCGGGCGCTGACCTTCCGCGGCCGGCCCTCGGTGGTCGTCCCGGCCGGGGCCCAGATGGTCTCCGATCCGCTCGACGTCGCCCCGGCCGCGCGGTCCAATCTCGCGGTGACCGTCTACCTCGCGGACGGGCAGGACTCGGCGGACATCACCTCCCATCCCGGGTCGCGGACCACCTCTCATCTCGTGGCCGGCGATCTGGCCGACGCCGTGGAGCTGCCGGGGGCGACCCCGGTCGACCACTGGTACTTCCTCGGCGGGGTGGAGGTCTGGACGGAGCCCGCCACGGCGGCGGCCGTCTTCGTGGGCGACTCGCTGACCGACGGGCGGGGCTCCACGACGAACGGCAACGACCGGTGGCCCGATCTGCTGCTCGACCGCCTCCAGGCGGACCCGGGCACGGCGGGCGTCGCGATCGTGAACCAGGCCGCGGGCGGCAACCGCGTGCTGAACGACGGTCTCGGCCCCCACGCGCTCGGCCGGATCGACCGCGACGTGCTCGCGCAGAGCGGCGTCCGATGGCTGATCGTCTTCGAGGGCGTCAACGACATCGGCACCGCCCCGGCGACCGAGGCGGCCCAGCGGCGGGTGGCCGACGACCTGATCACGGCGTACGACCAGATCGTCATGCGGGCGCACGCCCAGGGCGTCCGTGTGTACGGCGCGACCGTCACGCCGTTCGGCGGCCATGGTGAAGAGGGCGGGGAGGGCGGCTACGACGACCCCGGCGGGCACCGGGAGCGGGCCAGGCTGACGGTGAACGCCTGGATCCGGGACAGCGGGCGCTTCGACGCCGTGCTCGACTTCGACCGGGTCGTGCGCGATCCGGCGGACCCCCGGCGGCTCCTCGCGGCGTACGACGTCGGCGATCACCTGCACCTGAACCCGGCGGGCTACCGGGCGCTGGCCGACGCCGTGCCGGCCAGGCTGCTCCGATGGGAACCGCTCCCGCCGGGCTTCGGGTTCACCTGATCAGAATCCGGCGACGACGACCTTTCCGATCATGCGTCCGCTCTCGACCATCTCGTGCGCCTGCCGCAGCGTCTCCGCCCGGATGGGCCCCAGGGTGGTCGTGACGGTGCCGCGGACCACTCCCTCGTCGACCAGCTCCCGCACCCGTTCGAGCAGGTCGTGCTGGGCGATCATGTCGTCCGTCCGGAACAGGGGCCGGGTGAACATCAGCTCCCAGTGGAAGGCGATGCTCTTCACCTTGAGCGGCAGCAGCTCCAGGCCCTCGGGCTCGTCGATCGCCGTGATCGCCCCTCCGGGGCGGAGGAGCTCCGCGTACGCCTCGATGTTGCCGTCGGTCTTCGGGGAGAAGACGTAGTCGACCCCGCCCGGTGCCACGGCGCGGACCGAGTTCACCAGGTCGTGGTGGTCGGCGACCGCGTGCGCGCCCAGGTCGAGGGCCCACTGCCGCGACTCCGGACGGGACGCGGTGGCGACGACGGTCACCCCGGTGAGCGCACGGGCCAGCTGGATGATCATGGATCCGACTCCGCCCGCGCCGCCGAGGACGAGCAGCGTGCCGGTGTCGGACGAGGTCAGCCGGAAGCGGTCGAACAGCGTCTCCCAGGCGGTGATCGTGGTCAGCGGCAGCGCTGCGGCCTCGGCGAAGCTCAGCGTGGCCGGCTTGTGGCCCACGATGCGCTCGTCCACCGCGTGGTAGCGGGCGTCGGTGCCCATCCGGTCGATCGACCCCGCGTAGTAGACCTCGTCGCCGACCTCGAAGAGCGTCACCTCAGGGCCGGTCGCGACGACGACTCCGGCCGCGTCCCAGCCGAGCACCTTGGGTTCGCCGGCCGGGTCGTGTCCCTTACGCACCTTCGTGTCCACCGGATTCACCGAGACGGCCTCGACGCGGACGAGGAGATCACGCGGCCCGGGCTCGGGAATCGGCAGTTCGAGGTCTTCGAGGCTGGCGGGATCGGAGATCGGAAGGGGCTTGCGGTATCCCACCGCGGGCATCGTTTCGGTCATGGCCCCCACCGTAGCCAGGCCGTTATGCGGGCACCCACGCCGCCCGGAGGTGCGGGGCCGGGGCCGGGCCCCCGGGCGGCCCGGCGTACGGCACACTCGCCTTGTGACGTACAAAGTGACGAACTGGGCAGGAAACATCGCCTTCCGGGCTGATCACGTCGAACGACCCTCCACGGTCGCGGAACTGCGGAGCCTGATCGGCCGCGCCGGCAAGGTCCGCGTTCTGGGCAGCGGCCACTCATTCAACGAGATCGCCGACTCGGCGGGCGCGCTCGTCTCGCTCGACGGGCTGCCGGCGGAGGTGGAGATCGACACCGCGTCCGCCACGGTGCGGGTCGCCGCCAGCGTACGGTACGGCGACCTCGGCCGGCGGCTGCACGAGAAGGGATACGCGCTGCCCAACCTGGCGTCACTGCCGCACATCTCGGTGGCGGGCTCCTGCGCCACCGGCACCCACGGCTCGGGAGACGCGAACGGCGGCCTCGCGACGGCGGTCGCGGCGATCGAGATGGTCACCGCGTCCGGCGACCTCGTGACGCTCAGCCGGGCCGCGGACCCCGGCCGGTTCCCCGGGGCGGTCGTCGCACTGGGGGCGCTCGGCGCCGTGGTCGGCCTGACCCTCGACCTCGTGCCCGCGTTCGAGGTCAGGCAGTCGGTCTACGAGGGCCTCGACGCGCGCGTCCTGGACGACCACTTCGACGACGTCGTGTCGGCCGCCTACAGCGTCAGCCTGTTCACCGACTGGCGGACGTCCGCCGTCAACCAGGTGTGGGTGAAGGAAAGGATGGACGGCGGCACCCCCGCCGAGCCGGCCGCCGGCTTCTTCGGGGCGGTCGCGGCCGACGGCCCGCGGCACCCGGTGCCCGGCGTGTCCCCGATCCACTGCACGCAGCAGATGGGGGAGCCAGGCCCCTGGTTCGAACGCCTCCCGCACTTCCGCCCGGACTTCACGCCGAGCAGCGGGGAGGAGCTCCAGTCGGAGTTCATGGTGCCCCGGCGGCACGCCGTGGCGGCCTTCCACGCCGTCGACGCCATCCGCGAGCACATCGCCCCGGTCCTGCAGATCTCGGAGATCCGCACGATCGCCGCCGACGACCTGTGGCTCAGCCCGTCGCAGGGGCGGGACACCGTCGCCTTCCACTTCACGTGGGTGAAGGACCCCCAGGCCGTGCTGCCCGTGCTGGCCAGGATCGAGGACGCGCTCGCGCCGTTCGACGCCCGGCCCCACTGGGGCAAGCTGTTCACCCTCGCGCCCGCCGTCGTGGCCTCCCGTTACGAGCGGCTCGGCGACTTCCGCGCGCTCGCCCGCGAATACGACCCGAGGGGCGTGTTCGCCAACGAGTTCGTCACCCGGCATGTCCTGACCGGCTGAGCGGAGCGCCGGAGCGGGACAAGGGCCGCTCCGAGAACGGACCCGCCGGGGAGCCCCGGCGGGTCCGTCCGGATGGCTCAGGCGGCCCCGCGGCGGGCGGAGGCGAGGCCGGGCGGCGCCGTGGCGAGGGCCTGCTGGATCGCCTCGACGAGCGCCACGGCCGCCTCCTCCGTCAGCTCCACCGCCACCCGCGCGGACGGCCCCTCGCCCGGATTGGTGAAGTCGATGTTCACCGTGTGCTCCTGGCAGGCGTGGTACGGGTGATCGACGTAGACGAGGCCCTCGCGGAGGGTGAACCACCCGGAGGCGCCCTTGGCCGCGCCGTCGAGCTCGATCTTCTCGGTCAGGTACGTGCACATGACGGGCTCCTGTCAGGCGGCCAGGTGGCGGCCGTAGAAGTCGAAGATCTTCTTCCAGCCGTCCATCGCGGCGCCGGGCCGGTAGGAGGGCCGGTCGACCGCGAAGAACGCGTGCCCGGCGCCGGGGTAGCTGTGGAACTCGTGCTCCTTGCCCAGTTTCTCCAGCTCGGCCGAGAGCACGCCGACCTCCTCGGGCCCCGGGTACTGGTCGTCCGCGCCGAACAGGCCCAGCAGCGGACAGGACAGATCGGGCGCCAGATCGAGCACCGGACGGGCCTTCATCGGCGACGCCGCGGGCGGGGCGTTGACCACGAACGCGCCGTAGCAGTCGACCGCCGCGTCGAGCCGGAGCGAGCACGCGGCCATGAACGCCTGGCGGCCGCCGGAGCAGTATCCGATCACCCCGATCTTCCCGTTCGCCCCGTCGAGCGAGTTCAGGTAGGCGGCGGAGCCGCCGACGTCGCCCACGAGCTGCTCGTCCGGGACGCCGCCCTTGGCCCGCGCCGCGGCGGCCTGGTCGTCGGGGCTGACGCCGGCTCCCTCACGCGAGTAGAGATTCGGGCAGACCGCCGCGTACCCGTGGGCGGCGAACGTCCGCACGATCGCCTTGGTCGCCTCGTCGTACCCGGGCATGTGGTGGATGACCACCACGCCCCCGCGCGGCCGGTCGCCGAGCGGCCGTGCGAGATACGCCTCCAACTCGGCCGACTCGTGTCCCGGATAGGTCACGGTGCCCGCCCATAGTGCGTCGTCCATGCCATTCCCTGTGATGATCGAGGATGATCCGACCAGAAAAGCTGAATACATTTGTCACGTTTTGTCCACCCGGCGGCCGTCCAGCAACGAGGCCGCCGCGCCCACGATCATCATGACGGCGGCGGCGCAGAAGACGACCACCAGCCCCTGGTGGACCGGGCCGGAGATCAGGTCCGGGAAGAACCGGTTCCCGGTCAGGCGCGCCTGCGCCGCGGGTGGCAGGCCGTTCATGACGTCCGGCGGCAGCAGCGTCCGGATGGGGTTGTAGCCGAGGAACGCGGCGAACACGCTGCCGACGGGCGGCAGACTTCCAACCGCGGCGGCGGCGCCCGCCGGCACGCCCGCCGCCTCCAGGCCCGAGGTGAGCGCCTGCGGCAGCCGGGCCGCGAGCCCGACGATCAGCAGGGAGAAGAAGACGCCGATCGACAGGGCCTGGCCGGAGTTCTGGAAGGTCCCGCGCATTCCGGCGGCGGCGCCCCGCTGGCCGGCCAGCACACTGCTCATCACCCGCGAGGTGTTGGGCGAGGAGAAGACGCCGGAGCCGACCCCGTTCAGGGCCAGCAGCAGGGCGAACGCCCAGTAGGGGAAGTCGACCGGCAGTGCCAGCAGCCCGACGAAGGTGACCGCGGTGAGGATCAGGCCGCCCGAGGCGAACAGCCGCTGGCCGTACCGGTCGGACAGGTGCCCTGACACCGGACCGGCGGCCAGGAAGCCCAGCGTGAGCGGCAGCATGTAGATCCCCGCCCACAGCGGGGTGTCCTCGTAGGCGAAGCCGTGCAGCGGCAGCCAGATGCCCTGCAACCAGATGATCAGCATGAACTGCAGGCCGCCGCGGCCCACCGCCGACAGCAGGACGGCCAGGCTGCCCGCCGAGAACTGCGGGATCCGGAACAGGCTCAGCCGGAACATGGGCTCGGCGACCCGGGTCTCGATGACGCAGAACGCCGTCAGCAGCACGACGCCGCCCGCGAGGCCGCTCACCACCCACGGGTTGGTCCAGCCCGTGGCGTGGCCGCCGTACGGCTGGATGCCGTACGTGATCGCGGCGAGCAGGACGCCGAGCCCGGCGGCGAAGGTGCAGGCCCCGGCCCAGTCGACCCGGGCCGGCCGCCGCTCGCCCAGCTCGCTCAGCGAGGCGTACGACCAGATCGTGCCGGCCAGCCCGATCGGCACGCTGACCAGGAACACGGCCCGCCAGTGCCACTCCGACAGCAGGCCGCCGGCGACCAGGCCGAGGAACGACCCGGCGATGGCCGCGACCTGGTTGACGCCGAGGGCCGTGCCGCGCTGCCTGAGCGGGAACGCGTCGGTCAGGATCGCGGTGGAGTTCGCGAAGAGCATCGCGCCGCCGACGCCCTGCACGACGCGCCAGCCGATCAGCCACACGGCTCCGGCGCCGCCGCGCAGCGGGTCGAGCGACAGGCCGACCGAGGCGACCGTGAAGATCACGAATCCACTGTTGTAGATCTTGACCCGGCCGAACATGTCGCCCAGCCGGCCCGCCGGGACCACCAGGATCGCCGACACCAGCAGGAATCCCATGATCATCCACAGCAGGTAGCCGACGTTGCCCGGCTGGAGCGGGTTGAGCCCGATGCCCCGGAAGATCGCGGGCAGTGAGATGATGACGATCGACGAGTTCACGGTGGCCAGGAGCATGCCCAGGGTCGTGTTCGACAGCGCCACCCACCGGTATCGGGGGTGATCCCGGTCGAACCGCCTCGCCCGGCCGCCGGTCGCCGCCTCCGCCGCGACGGTCCCGGGCCCGCTCGTCTCCGGCATGCGCCGTCACCTCCCTGCCACGTACGTTAGTACTTGCTTAGCCTAACTAAATGACAGGGTGGCGCTCTTCCCGGGCGGCGTGGGACGGCCCAGACCGGGGGAGGGGCGGCCCGGACCGGGAGAGGGGACGGCGGCGGCCGGCCCCTCCCTCCGGGCGCGGCCGCTACTTCAGGCCGCGGTAGCGGCGGATCAGGGCGTTGGTCGACGAGTCGTGCGACAGCTCGGGCTCGGCCTCCGACTGGAGCTGCGGCGCGATCCGGCCCGCGAGCACCTTGCCGAGCTCGACGCCCCACTGGTCGAAGGAGTCGATGTCCCAGATGACGCCCTGGGTGAAGACGATGTGCTCGTAGAGCGCCACCAGGGAGCCGAGCACGCGAGGGGTGAGCAGCTCGGCCAGCAGCACGTTGCTGGGCCGGTTGCCCTCCATAACCCGGTGCGGGACGACCTCCGGCGCCGTCCCCTCGGCCCTGACCTCCTCCTCCGTACGGCCGAAGGCGAGCGCCTGCGCCTGCGCGAACACGTTGGCCATCAGCAGGTCGTGGTGGGCGCCCAGCGGGTTGTGCGTCCGGCCGAAGCCGATCAGGTCGGCCGGGATGAGCCGGGTGCCCTGGTGGAGGAGCTGGTAGAAGCTGTGCTGCCCGTTGGTGCCCGGCTCGCCCCAGTAGACCGGCCCGGTCGCGTAGTCGACGGTGCGGCCGTCTACCGTGACGTGCTTGCCGTTCGACTCCATCGTGAGCTGCTGGAGATAGGCGGGGAACCGCTTCAGATACTGCTCGTACGGCAGCACGGCGACGCTCTCCACCTGGAAGAAGTTCACGTACCACACGCCGAGCAGCCCCATGAGGACGGGCAGATTCTCCGTGAGCGGGGCAGTGCGGAAGTGCTCGTCCATCTCGTGGAAGCCGTCGAGCATCTCGTGGAAGTGGTCCGGCCCGATGGCCAGCATGGTCGACAGCCCGATGGCCGAGTCCATCGAGTAGCGCCCGCCGACCCAGTCCCAGAAGCCGAACATGTTCTCCGTGTCGATGCCGAACTCGGCCACCCGCTCGGCGTTGGTGGACACCGCGACGAAGTGGCGGGCGACCGCCTCCTCCGTGCCCAGCTGCCCGACCAGCCAGTCGCGGGCGGAGCGGGCGTTGGCGAGCGTCTCCTGCGTGCCGAACGTCTTGGACGAGACGATGAAGAGCGTCTCGTCGGCGAACAGGTCCCGGGTCGCCTCCGCCACGTCGGTCGAGTCGACGTTCGAGACGAAGCGGAAGGTGAGGTCGCGCCGGCTGTAGTGCCGCAGCGCCTCGTAGGCCATGACGGGCCCCAGGTCGGAGCCGCCGATGCCGATGTTGACGATGTTCCTGATCGGCTTGCCGGTGTGCCCCTTCCACTCACCCGACCTGACCCGCCGGGCGAAGCCGGCCATGCGGTCGAGGACCTCGTGCACCTCCGGCACCACGTCGGCGCCGTCTACGACGAGCGAGGACCCGCGCGGCATGCGCAGCGCGACGTGCAGGACCGAACGTCCCTCCGAGACGTTGATCCGGTCGCCGCGGAACATCATGTCCCTGCGCTGCTCCAGCTCGGACTCCCGGGCGAGGTCGACGAGCAGGCGCAGCGTCTCGTCGGTGATCCGGTTCTTCGAGTAGTCGAGGTAGAGGCCGGCCGCCTCCGCCGTCATGCGCTCGCCGCGTCCGGGATCCTCCTCGAAGAGGTCGCGCAGGTGCCGGCCGCCGATCTCGGCGTGGTGATGCTCCAGCGCCTTCCAGGCGGCGCGGTCGCGGAGCGGGCTGATCGGCATGGGTGTTTCCCTCCAGGCGGGGTGACCGCCCGACCCGGGCGGTCAGTGTCCGATGTCCTCCGAGAGAGCATCCTTCCCCATGTGGCCCGTACGGCACGCATCCGGTCACCGGTGGCCGGCCACGCTAGCTCAGGTGCCCTGACGGGGCAGGTCTCCGGCGGCGCGGCGGCGTCGTCCGGCGGCGGCGAGGGCCGTCGCGCGGGCCGCCTCGGTCGGCGAGAAGGGCAGCTCCGGCCGCCGGGCGAGCAGGGTGCCCACCCCGTCGACCGGGAGGCGCAGGGCGGTGTCCTCTTCGTCCCCCGCCTCCCCGTGCGGTCCCGTCCCGGCAGGGTCGTTCCAGCGGACGTCGGAGGTGCGCAGCAGCTCGCGCATGGCGGGCAGGAGCTCTCCGGGGTCGTCCCGCACGCGGTCGGCCAAGAGGAGCGCCTGGATGCCCGGATCGATGAGATCCTTCACCTGGGCCGGGACGATGACCGCGTCCGCGCCTCCCGCCCGCTCGACCGCGTTCCGCAGGTCGTGCCACGTGAGGCGGGCCGGCGCCTCGATCACGAACTCGTCCAGCGCCTCACAGGCCCCCTGGGCGAGCGTGTCGCTGCCGGCCGGGGCGATCTGCAGGGAGAGGATGCTGCAGCGCAGTGCGGCGAAGGCCCCCGACAGTGCGGCCAGCGCGCCGGGACGCTCGGCGACCCGGGCCCGGACCCGCCAGAGGATCATCACCTCGGCCCGTCCCCTGCCCCGGCGCAGCCGGGCCCTTACGCCTCCTGAGGCCGACAGCTTGCGGTGCAGGGCCGAGCCGGCGATCAGCGCCGAACCCACCCCGATCAGGACGACCGGGCCCGGGTCGCGGTGGCCGAGCAATGTAGTGAGCACGTGGGCGAGCCCGACGGCGACGAAGAGCGCGGCCAGTTCCGCGATCTCCCGCGCCCAGGTGCGCGTGTGGCCGGCCTGCGAGACACGTCCGTGCACGGATTTCCTCGGTTCGCTCATGTCGCCCGAGTCTCACAACCCGCCGTTACGTGATTACTCTTGGTGCGGTTTCCCGGCGATCAATTCACTCTCACCGCGACGGCCGCGCCCGTGCCGGATGCGACGAGACGGTTTCCTCCGGGTGTCCGGCAGGACTGATCAGCACTGGGCGAGCGGGAGGGCGGGGCGTCAGCTCCGGGCGAGCCGGGGAAGCAGGACGGACGCGATGACGATCATCGCCGTCGCCGCGGCGACCAGCACGCCGTAGTCGAGCGCGAGCCGGGCCGGGGTGCCCGCGAGCAGGCCACGCAACGCCTCGACCTCATAGCTCAGCGGGTTGATGTGGTTGACGACCTGCAGCCAGCCCGGCATGAGCTGGACCGGATAGAGCGCGTTCGACGCGAAGAACAGCGGCATGGTGATGGCCTGCCCGATACCCATCAACCGGTCGCGAGAGAGGACCAGCCCGGCGATCGTGATCGACATGCAGCAGAAGAACGCCGATCCGAGCAGCAGGGCGACCACCACCCCGGCGTACTTCAGCGGGTTAGCGGTGAGGTGGACGCCGAGCAGCAGCGCGAGCAGGAGCACCACCACGGCCTGGGCGACGGCCCGCACTCCCGCTGCGAACGCCTTCGCCGCCACGAGCGCGATACGCGGGGTGGGAGTCACCAGCAGCTTCGACAGCACGCCCGCGTCGCGCTCCCAGATGATCTGGATGCCGTAGAAGATCGCGATGAACAGCGCGGACTGCGCAAGGATGCCGGGCGCCAGGAAGTCGAGGTACGGCGTCGAACCGGTGGGGATGGCCCGGATCCGGGTGAAGACCTGGCCGAACACCAGCAGCCACAGGGCGGGCTGGACGGCCCGGGTGACCAGCTCGGTGCGGTCGTGGCGGAGCTTCTGCAGCTCCACCAGGCACATGGTGAGGGTGCGCGAGACGGCCGTACGGACCAGGTCGAGCGGACCCGGCTCAGCCGACACGGCGGGCGGTACGACGAGTTGCGCGGACATCCCGCATCCCTCCGTTCTCGAGATCTCCGGCGAGATCGTCGCCGGTGTGATGGCGGAAGACGTCGTCGAGCGTGGCCCCGGGGCCGAGCGCCGACTTCAGCTCGGCGGGGGAGCCCACGGTGCGCACCCGGCCCCGGTGCATCAGCGCCACCCGTTCGCAGTGCTCGTCGGCCTCCTGCATCGAATGGGTGGTGACCAGCACGGTCATGCCGGTGGCGGACCGGACGGCCTCGATCCGGTCCCACACGCCTTCGCGGGCGACCGGGTCGAGGCCGACCGTCGGCTCGTCGAGGATCAGCACTCTCGGCGCGCTGACCAGGGCCTGGGCGAGCTCGAGGCGGCGCACCATGCCGCCGGAGTAGGTCTTCGCCTGACGATCGGCGACGTCCGCCAGGTCGACCGCCTCCAGGACGGACGTGACCTGGGCGGCCCTCGTCCGCCGCGGCAGGTCGTAGAGGCGGGCGAACAGGGCGACGTTCTCCCGCCCGGTGAGTGTGCCGTCCGCCGACAGCTGCTGCGGCACGTAGCCGATCAGGCGGCGTACGGCGGTACGCTGGCGGGCCACGTCCCGGCCCAAAACCTCGATGGTGCCCGACGGGACCGGCAGCAGCGTGGTGATCATGCGAATGGTGGTCGTCTTCCCGGCGCCGTTCGGCCCGAGCAGGCCGAACACCTCGCCGGGCTCGATCTCCAGGTCGAGGCCGTCGACGGCGACGGTCTCGCCGAAGGCGTGGCGGACGCCGGAGCACCGCACGGCGGGAGTCACTCGTCCTCCTCTTTGGCGAGTTCGGCGATCAGGTGGCGCAGGGCCGGAAGGGCCGCCTCGACGGCGGCGATCTCGTCCTCCGGCAGCCGGGTCAGCGCGTCGCCGACCAGCCGCAGGCGGGCACTGCGCCAGCGGGACATGCGCTCGGCGGCGGCCTCGGTGACGAAGAGCCGGGCCGCGCGGCGGTCGGCCGGATCCACCTCGCGCCGCAGCATGCCGGCCTCGACGAGCTGGTTCACCAGGGTGCTCACCGAGTTGCCGGCCAGGTGCAGCGTGCGGGCGGCGAGGGCCACTCCGATGCCGGGGTCGGTCTCGACGAGGCGCAGCAGTTCGACCTGCGCTCCGCGCAGGCTGGGGCCGGGCAGGTCCTGCCGCAGCCGGCGGCGGATCACCCGGCGGAATCCGAGCACGACCGCCGACAGTTCCTCGGCCGTGCCGTCGAGATGGTTCACGTTCACAGGCCCGACATTACCTCTTAGTCAGAGGTATTTTGGCAGGGGGGTCCCCGGACCGCCCTCGGAGAGGTCTCGGACGGGTCCGGGGCCCAGAGGGTGGCGGGGCCCCCTCGGGAGCGTCAGGGCGTGACGGTGACGCCCTTCCAGAACGCGATCCGGCCCCTGATCGAGCTCGCCGCGTCCTTCGGCTCCGGGTAGTACCAGGCGGCGTCGGCATTCGTGGCGCCGTCGACCTCAAGCGTGTAGTAGGACGCCGTCCCCTTCCACGGGCAGACGCTGTGTGTGTCCGACTCCCGCAGGACGTCCGCCTTCACGGCGTCCCTGGGGAAGTAGTGATTGCCCTCCACGACCACGGTGTCCTCGCTGTCCGCGATGACGACGCCGTTCCATGTCGCCCTGGCCATGCCGTCATTCCCCTCGTTCCGGTGCCGGGTGGTCCCGGCACGTGTCTCGAAGTCCGTTCGTCACCGTAACGCCGGGATCGGCACCGGCCATGCCGGTTTGGCGAGGTCTGGGCATGGTTCGACAAAAACAGTGGACAGATGCCCGGTCGAGCGATGAAACCCGACATATATTCACCAAATGGACATTGAGTGCCTCCTCGGGGACTTCCTCCGTGCCCGGCGCGCGACCACTCTCCCCTCACAGGCGGGGCTGCCCGTCTCCGGCTCCCGGCGGACGCCCGGGTTGCGGCGTGAGGAGGTCGCGATGCTGGCCGGGGTGAGCACCGACTACTACGTCCGGCTCGAACAGGGCCGGGAGCGCAGTCCGTCGGACCAGGTCCTGCGGTCGCTGGCCCGGGTGTTCCGTCTCGGCGACGAGGCGACGGATTATCTGTACCGGATCGCCGGGCCCGAAAGGCCGGTCGACATGGCGGCCGTCAGCGGGGAGGTGAGCCCCAGGCTGATGCAGATCATGCGGAGCTTCCGGCACGCCCCGGCCTACCTGATGAACCACCGGCTGGACCTCCTCGCGTTCAACTCGCTGAGCCAGAGGTTCTACGGCTCGTTGGTCCGCTACAACAACTGCATCCGGGCGATCACCCTGAGCGCCGAGGCGCGCGAGTTCTTCACCGACTGGGAGCAGGCCATCCGGGACAAGACCGCCCGGCTCCGCGCCGGCGTCGCGATGGCCCGCCACGATCCGCGGCTGCACGAGCTCGTGGACGAGCTCACGGAGGCGAGCGAGGACTTCCGGCGGGTGTGGGCCCGGCACGAGGTGCTGCCCGGTCCCGGTACGGAGATGAGGCGGGTGCGTCACCCCCAGGTGGGGGAGCTGTCGTTCACCAATCTGATGGTGACCGTGGGCGGCGCGCCCGGGCAGTACCTGGGGGTCGTGCTGGCGGGGCCGGACAGCGCGTCGGAGCGGGCACTGGCGGATCTCGCCGAGGACTCATCGGCGGTCGACTCCTGAAGTGCCGGTCCGGCCGACGATCTCCCCGCAGTTGTCCCCGGGGCGGGAGGCCGCTTGGCGGCTCCGGCGTAGGGTGACTGCATGGGACGGACGATGAGGTTCACGGCGACCGTCACCAAAGAGGGGGACGGCAGGTACCGCGCCCGGTGCGTGCAGGTCGAGGCGGCCTGCCAGGGGCACACGGTGGACGAGGCGCTGACCAGGCTCAGGCTGGAGCTGGAGCGTTACTTCCGGCACAACCCCCTCCCGTCGGTCCCCCCGGAGCAGCCGGTGATAGTGCCGATCGAGATCGACATGCCGGCCTGACGCCGTTCCCGGCCTCCCGGCGGAGTCTCCTCGGTGAGGCCGCTGATGCCCATGTTTGACCGGACATTGATCGTCGGATGCGTGGCGGTCCGGCCCCCGGCGCTTACGGTCGTGATCGTACGTTCATGACCTCGGGGGAGTCTCATGCCCATCTGCAGTGCCGTACTCACCGCCGCCCTCCTCTCCGGGCCGGCCGCCGCCGCGCCTTCCGAGCCGCCCCCCGCGGTTCCCAAGGCGGCGGCCAAGAAGATCGACAGCACGCCGGCGGGAGCCGCCGACCGGCCGTTGGCCACGCTCCCGCTGAAGCCCGCACTCCCGCCCCGCCCCCACGAGGCGGTCCAGCCCGAGATCGCGCCCGCTCCCGAGAAGCCGGCGACGCGGCCGGTCATCAAGCCGATCGCCGAGCACGTGGCCAAGCCGGTCACCATGCCGATCACCAAGCCGGCCGCCATGCCGGTGATCAAGCCGATCACCAAGCCGATCACGAAGCCGGCCGCCATGCCGGTGACCAAGCCGGTCACCAAGCCGGCCCTGGATCTGCCGCAGGTGTCCGGCGCGGCGCAGGCGGGGAACGTGCCGCAGGTCGCCGCCCCCGTTATGCCGGCGCAGGCCGTGGGTGGCCAGAACGCCGCGGTCGCCCAGAAGGCCCCTGGCGGGACCCCGGCCAAGACGCGGACGACCGGTGACGCGCTCGCGTCGATGTTCGACCCGAGGACACATGACCTGCTGATCGACCCGGCCCTGTCCGGGACCACCAGCGGTGTCCCGCTGAAGCCGTTCGTCCTGCACTCCGGAGACGGCGTACAGGTGGCGAAGGTGTACCCGGTGTTCACCAAGACCCGCCATCGGGCCGTCGCGCACCACGTGAAGCGGCCGGCGAAGCCGGGGCGCTGACGGTCCCGGCCCGCTCACGCGGGCGTCGCCGGTGTCCTGTTTGGACCGTTCCCGGCCGCCGACCCGCATCGACCTCTCATCTACGAAGGAACACGAAGCAAATGAAGTCACGTCTTCTCGCCCTGTCCGCCTTCGCCGCGGCGCTGGCGCTGTGCACGTCATGCGGCGGCCAGAGCGCCACCACGTCGGCGGCCCCGGCCGCCGCCAACGAATCGGAGACCGCCTCCGAAGGCGCCACCGCGGAGACCAGCCAGAGCGAGTCGGCCACCGCGTCGCCCGGGGCGTCGGCGACGCCCTTCGGCCCGGGCTGTTCCTCGCTGCCCGCCTCGGGTCCGGGCAGCGCCGCGGAGGTGGCGAAGCAGCCGGTGGCCACCGCGCTCGCGTCGATCCCGTCGCTGTCGACCCTCGCGAAGGCCGTGAAGAAGGCCGGTCTGGTCGAGACGCTCAACGCCGCGGACGGCATCACGGTGTTCGCCCCGACCAACGAGGCGTTCGACAAGATCCCGAAGAAGAAGCTCGACCAGGTGCTGGCCGACCGCAAGGCGCTCACCACGCTGCTCAGCTACCACGTGGTCAAGGGGCGTAAGTCGCCGTCGGACCTGCAGAGCGGGAAGGTCAGCAGCCTGCAGGGCAGCGATCTGACGGTTTCCGGCTCCGGGGACAACCTCAAGGTCAACGACGCGAACATCGTCTGCGGAAACGTGTCGACCCGCAACGCCACCGTCTACATGATCGACAAGGTTCTCATGCCGAGGTGATCCCGGCCTCGAATCAGCATGCCTTCCGAGGGGCGAGCCGCCGTGCGGCTCGCCCCTCGTTCGCGTCTCCGGCTGCTCCCGGGCGGCGGTCCCGCGGATGATTGCGCGATCAATGTCCCTGAAGCGGCTGATCCTCTTATTTGACCGGACACTGAGCGTCGGGTCCGTGATCGCCCGTCATGCGACGCATAGCGTCGTGCTCGTACCGTCCAACCATCAACGGGGGAATCTCATGCCTATATGCACGGCTGTCATTGCTGCGGCCCTTCTGTCCAGCCCGGTCTCGTCCACGCCCGCCGACCCGGTGCCGGCCTCGGGCGCCAAGGCCGGCGTCGCGCCGGGCAAGCAGATCGCACAGCTCGCCATGAAGAACCCGGAGGAGCCCGAGCTGATCGCCGGCAAGGCGATGGAGCTGCTCAAGGGCAAGGGCACCAAGGTCGGCCCCACGTCCTCCGGGAGCACCCAGCCTCGCCAGAACGCCAACGGCGACGGCGGCAGCGGCGAAGGCGGGCCGCAGGACGTCTTCCTGACCGGCGGCAACAAGCCGATGAGCTTCGGCGGCAGCAAGCCGAAGATCACCGGCGACTACGCGCCCGAGAAGGGCGACAGCATGCCGGACAGGGACGACTCCGCGCCGGCCAAGGACGACGCAGCGAACGACGGGTTCGGCATTCCCACCATCACCAAGGCCAACAAGCCGCTGAACTCCTCCTCCTCGAAGGCCCCGGGCAAGCAGTCGATGATGCCGGCGGTCTTCGGCGAGCAGTTCGCCAGCTCCTTCGCCTGGCCCAAGGTCAAGGACCAGGCCAAGGCCAAGGCGAAGGACACCGGCCGGGCGCTGAGCAAGGACGCCAAGAAGTCCGCCGGCAAGGACGACGACTGGTGGAGCGACTGGAGCTGAACCGTCGGAGCGGACAGGGGTGAGCCGGGCGCGCCGGCTCACCCCCTGTCGTTCCCGGCGGTCGTTCCCGGCGGGTACGGGAGGACCGGCGGCCCGCCGCGCACGCCGCGGTCAGCCGTGGAGAAAGGCGAGCACGGCATCGAGGAACGGGCCGGGCGCCATCGCGTGGACGAGGTGCCCGGCGGGGATCGTGACCACGCGGCAGTCGGGGATCCACTCCGGCATCCGGGCGGTCCGTTCCTGCGGGATGTGGCTGTCCGGGCCACCCGCGACGACCAGAGCCGGGGCGGTGATCCGGCGGAGCCCGTCAAGCCAGGCGGGGTCGGGGTCGTCGATCTGCGCCCGCACGGCCGTGACCATCGCCCAGTCGAAGGCGAGCGGACCCTCCGGCCGCTCCGGGACGGTCCTGGGCCTGGGCAGCGGCGGCGGCACGTCCTCAAGCACCAGCCGCCGCACCCGGCGGGGCTGCGCCTGGGCGAACAGGTAGGCCACCGCTCCGCCCATCGAGTGCCCGACCAGATCAACCTGGTCGAGCCCCAGGGCGTCGAGCAGCGCGGCCACGTCGTCGCGCATCAGCTCCAACGAGTAAACCCCCGGCCACTCGCTGCCGCCGTGCCCCCGCAGGTCAGGGCCGTACACCCGGTGCCCGGCGGCGGCGATCTCCGAGGCCACCCGGTCCCAGCCGGCCGCGTCCTCGCCGAGCGCGTGCAGCAGTACGACGGGGGAGGACCCCTCCTCGCCCCAGACGCGGTACGCCGTCCGGATCCCGTTCGTGGCGACGGTGTGCTGACCGGCGGTGTGCTGATCGACCATGCGCGGACCCTACCGCCGGCGGTCCGGCGTCACTCCCGCGGGTTGTCGTAGGCGACCACGAGGGCGCCGCCGACGAGGTCGACCCGGATCAGGGCGCCGTCGCGGACGTCGCCCGCCACCAGGGCCCGGGCGATGCGGGTCTCGACGTCGCGGGCGATGAACCGGCGCAGCGGGCGCGCGCCGTACACGGGGTCGAACCCCTGCCGGGCGATGAACCCGGTCGCCTCCTTGGTGATGTCCAGCGTCATCCGGCGCTCGGCCAGCCGCTCGCGGATCTCGCCGAACATCAGCTGGACGATCCGCGCGATCTCCGGCTCGGTCAGCGGCGTGAACAGGACCGTCTCATCGATGCGGTTGAGGAACTCGGGGCGGAACCGCGCCCGCAGCTCCCCCATGACGAGCTCGCGCGCCTCGGGGTCGATCTCGCCCGCCGGTCCGGGACGCTCCATCAGGTACGGCGATCCGATGTTGGACGTCATGATCAGAATCGTGTTGCGGAAGTCGGCCGTACGGCCCTGGGCGTCGGTGAGCCGCCCGTCGTCGAGCACCTGCAGCAGGGTGTTGAACACGTCCGGGTGGGCCTTCTCGATCTCGTCGAACAGCACGACGGAGTACGGCTTGCGCCGGACCGCCTCGGTGAGCTGGCCGCCCTCCTCGTAGCCCACGTAGCCGGGAGGGGCGCCGACCAGGCGGCTGACGGTGTGCCGCTCCTGATACTCGCTCATGTCGACCCGGATCATGTTGTCCTCGGTGTCGAACAGCGCCTCGGCCAGGGCCTTGGCCAGCTCCGTCTTCCCGACTCCGGTCGGCCCGAGGAAGATGAACGAGCCGATCGGCCGGCGGGGGTCCCTGATGCCCGACCGGGCCCGGATGATCGCGTCGGCGACGGCCTGGACCGCCTCGTCCTGACCGATCACCCGCTCGTGCAGGATCTCGTCGAGCCGCAGCAGCTTCTCCCGCTCACCCTCCTGCAGGCGGCTGACCGGGATGCCGGTCCACCGCGACACGATGCCCGCGATCTCGTTCTCGGTCACCACCTCGCGCAGCAGCCGGTGACCGTTCTGCTTGCTCTCCAGCTGCTCCTCGGCCGCGCGCAGCCTGCGTTCCAGCTCGGGCAGCCTGCCGTGCCGCAGCTCGGCCGCGCGGTTGAGGTCGTACTCGCGCTCGGCCTGCTCGGCCTCGCGCCGCATCGCCTCGATCTCCTGTCGGAGCTGCTGCGCCCTCCGTACGGCGTGCCGCTCGGCCTCCCACTGGGCGCGCATGGCGCCGGCCTGCGCCCGCAGGTCGGTCAGCTCCCTGCGGAGGGTCTCCAGGCGTTCCGCGCTCGCCGGGTCGTCCTCCTTGGCCAGCGCGGCGTCCTCGATCTCCAGCCGCATCACCCGGCGGGTCAGCTCGTCCAGCTCGGCCGGCATCGAGTCGATCTCCGTACGGAGCATCGCGCAGGCCTCGTCGACCAGGTCGATCGCCTTGTCCGGCAGGAAGCGGTCGGAGATGTAACGGTGGCTGAGCACCACCGCCGCGATGATCGCGGAGTCCTGGATCTTCACGCCGTGGAAGACCTCAAGCCGCTCGCGCAGCCCGCGCAGGATCGAGATCGAGTCCTCCACCGACGGCTCGTCGACGAAGACGGGCTGGAACCGGCGCTCCAGGGCGGCATCCTTCTCGATGTGCTTGCGATACTCGCCGACCGTGGTCGCGCCGATCATGTGCAGCTCGCCGCGGGCCAGCATCGGCTTCAGCATGTTGCCCGCGTCCATGGCGCCCTCCGCGGCGCCCGCCCCCACCACGGTGTGCACCTCGTCGAGGAACAGCAGGATCCGCCCCTCCGACGAGGTCACCTCGGTCAGCACGGCCCGCAGCCGTTCCTCGAACTCGCCGCGGTACTTGGCGCCGGCGAGCAGCGCGCCCAGGTCCAGGCTGAAGATCGTCTTGTCCTTGAGCCCCTCGGGCACGTCTCCGCGGGCGATCCGCTGGGCGAGGCCCTCCACGATCGCCGTCTTGCCGACGCCGGGGTCGCCGATCAGCACCGGGTTGTTCTTGGTCTTGCGCGAAAGGATCTGCACCACCCGCCGGATCTCGCCGTCCCGGCCGATGACCGGTTCGAGTTTGTCCGCCCGGGCCGCCGCCACCAGGTCTCGCCCGTACTTCTCCAGCGCCTCGTAGGCGACCTCGGGGTTGGCGGAGGTCACCCGCTGGTTGCCGCGCACCTGGGCCAGGATCTCCAGCAGGCGGTCCCGGCTCAGCCCCTGGCCGCGCAGCAGGCGGCCGGCGGCGGAGTCGACCCCCTCTTCCACCAGCGCGGCCAGCAGATGCTCGACCGAGACGTACTCGTCCCTCAGCCTCCCGGCCTCCCGTTCCGCGGCGTCCAGTAGCCGGGACAGCCTCTGGGTGACGTACACCTGCCCGGGTGCGGCGCCCGGCCCGCCGACCCGCGGCCGCCGGTCCAGCTCCGACTCGACCTCCAGCCGCAGCTTGTCGGGATCGGCCCCCGCCCGGGCCAGGAGCCGCGGCACGAGCCCCTCGGGCTGGCGCAGCAGGGCAAGCAGCAGGTGTTCGCCGTCCACCTCCTGGTGGCCGTACCGGCCCGCGGCGGTCTGGGCGTCGTGCAGGGCCTCCTGCGACTTCTGCGTGAGGCGGTTCAGGTCCACGGCGTGCCTCCAGTGGTTCCCGTACGGGCCCGGAGGGCGGCCTCGAGTTCCGCGATGCGGTCGAGGAGGTCGGCCACCAGCCCGAGCGAGGCGTAGTTGACGGCGAAACCGGCGTGCAGGCGCTGCAGCCGTCGCGCGGCGGCGACCTGGGACGGCGGGAAGCACAGGTCGCCGGACGCGTCCCGCCACGCCTCGAGCAGGCCGAGGGCGACCAGCCTGCGGACCAGGTCCGGATGCAGTCCGGCCGCCCGCGAGAAGGATTCGAGCCTCCTGTGCGGGAGCGGTACGAGTGGCTGGGCCGACTGGGTGGTCTGGTTCGCCTGGGTCGCCTGGGTCACGGCCGCCTCCTCGGGACACCGCGGGGATCGAATTCCGACACACTGGCCAGCTGCTCGAACAGGCGGCGCTCCGCGTCCGTCGGCGCGCGGGGAACCACGATCCGCGCTTCGGCCAGGACGTCGCCGGGAGTGCCGCGCGGGTTGGGCATGCCCTGTCCGCGGAGCCGCAGGCGGCGCCCCGACGAGGTGCCCGGCGGCACCCTGACCTTCGTCTCGCCGCCCGGCGTCTCGACGGCGACGGTGGCGCCGAGCGCGGCCTCCCAGGGAGCCAGCGGCAGGTCGACGTGGATGTCGCGCCCTTCGACCCGGTAGCGGGGATGCGGGGAGATCCGGACGACGAGGTAGAGGTCGCCCGGCGGCGCGCCTCCGCTGCCCGTACCGCCCTGCCCGGCGAGCCGGACGCGCTGGCCGTCGGTCACCCCGGCGGGGATGTTCACCTCGAAACGGCGGGTCCCGCCCCGGCCGGGCAGGGTGATGGCTCGGCGTCCACCGCGGTAGGCCTCCTCGACCGTGAGCGGCAACTCGGCCTCCTGGTCGCCTCCCGGGACCGGGCCCCAGCGGCGGCGGGCACGGTCCGCCCCGCCCCGGCCGCCGAACACGCCGCCGAGCAGGTCCTCCAGATCGATGCCTTCGAAGCCCTCGCCTGCGCCGAACCGGATCTCCTCCCCGCCGGGACCGCGGGCCCGGCCGGGGGCCGCCCCGGCGCGGGCCCGCGCGTACGCCGCGGGGTCCACGTCCTCGGGCACCTGGCGGAAGCCGGGCCCGAAGGCGTCGTACCGGCGCCGCGTCGCCGGGTCGGACAGCACCTCGTACGCCTCGGAGACCTCCTTGAACCGGTCCTCGGCGCCGGGGTCCTTGTTGACGTCGGGGTGATAGGCGCGGGCCAGCCGGCGATAGGCCCGCTGGATCTCCTCCTGGCTCGCCGTCCTCGGCACGCCGAGAGCCTCGTAGAAGTCCCCGGCCGCCATCAGTCCGCCGTCCCGGTGGCGACGACCACGGACGCGGGCCGCAGCTGGCGGGTGGCGTCGCCGTAGCCGGGCCGCACGACGGCCACCACGGTGCCCGGCTCGGCGCCGGGGGTGTCCGCCGTGCTCACCGCCTCGTGACAGGACGGGTCGAACCGCGCCCCGAGATCGTCCCGGCGCGGGTAGCCGAGACTCCGCAGCACGCCGACGGCCTGGTCGCGGACCGCGCGCACGCCCTCGATCACGGCGCCCGCGTCCCCCTCCGCGTGCTGGAGCGCCAGCTCCAGGTTGTCGACGACCGGGAGCCACTCGGCCGCGACCCGGGCCCGCTCGGCCTCCCGTTGCCGGTCGAGCTCCTGGGCCGCGCGCTTGCGCGCGTTGTCGAGATCGGCGACGGCCCGCAGCCACCGGTCCCGCAGCTCGGCGACCTCGTCGGGCGGCCCCGTCCCTGCCTCCGGCTGCGGCTGCGGCCGCATTGGCTGTGGAGCTTCCGGTGGCGCCGTCTGTGGCGCTTCCTGTCGTGGTGGCTCTGGCGTGCGGTCGGTCATGTCACTCCGGGCTCGTGAACTCCGCGTCGATGACGTCCTCGTCTTCCGGCCCGGGCCGGCCCTCCTCCCGCGGCCCACGCGCGGAGCCGGGACCGGGGCCGCCGTGACCGCCACTGGCACCCGCACTGGGGGCGGTCACGCCGAGGCCGTGGTAGACCTGCTGCAGCTCGGCCGTGAGCGAGCGCATCCGGTCGAGCGGCACCTCCTCCTTGACGGACTGCCGGGCCTCCACCACGAGCTGGTCGGCGCGGGCCTTCTCGTGGAGCGGCACGGCGTCGCCCAGCTCGGCGACGCGCCGTTCGACCTGGTAGGCGATCGAGTCGAGCTCATTGCGCGCGTCGATCGTCTCCCGGATCCGGGCGTCCTCCGCGCGGTGCCGTTCGGCGTCGGCGACCATCCGGTCGATCTCGCTCCGGTCCAGGTTGGAGCTCTCGCTGATCGTCACGCGCTGCTCGGCGCCGGTGTCCTTGTCCTTGGCGGAGACGTTCAGGATGCCGTTGGCGTCGATGTCGAAGGTGACCTCGACCTGCGGCACGCCGCGCGGGGCGGGCCTGATGTTCTCCAGCCGGAACCGGCCGAGCACGCGGTTGTCCGCCGCCCGCTCGCGCTCGCCCTGCAGGATGACCACGTCCACGGCCGACTGGTTGTCGTCGGCGGTGCTGAACGTCTCCGTACGGCGGGCCGGGATCGTCGTGTTCCGCTCGATGATCTTCGTCATGACCCCGCCCAGGGTCTCGACGCCGAGCGACAGCGGGGTGACGTCGAGCAGCACGACGTCCTTGAGCTCGCCCTTGATGATCGCCGCCTGCACGGCCGCGCCCAGCGCCACCACCTCGTCGGGGTTGACGGTCATGTTCGGCTCGCGGCCGGTCAGGCGGCGCACGAGGCGCTGGACGGCCGGTGTCCGGGTGGCGCCGCCGACCAGGATGACCTCGTCGAGATCGTCGGAGGTGAGCTTGGCGTCCGACATGGCCTGCTCGACCGGCGCCCTGAGACGCTCGATCAGGTCATGCGTGATCTCCTCGAACGTCGACCGCATCAGGGTGGTGCTGAGGTGCTTGGGCCCGTTGGCGTCGGCGGTGATGAAGGGGAGGCTGACCTGTGTCTGTGCGACCGCGGACAGCTCCACCTTGGCCTTCTCGGCGGCCTCGAAGAGCCGCTGCAGCGCCTGCGGGTCGCGCCGCAGGTCGATGCCCTCCAGCCGCTGGAACTCGTCGGCGAGATGGTCGACGACGCGGCGGTCGAAGTCGTCGCCGCCCAGGTGGGTGTCGCCCGACGTGGCGCGGACCTCGATGACGCCCTCGCCGATGTCGAGCACG
Source organism: Microbispora oryzae (assembly GCF_017896165.1). Lineage (GTDB taxonomy): Bacteria > Actinomycetota > Actinomycetes > Streptosporangiales > Streptosporangiaceae > Microbispora > Microbispora oryzae. The sequence continues at coordinate 1,670 of NZ_JAFCNB010000015.1, read as the reverse complement.
CTCACGTCGAAGGTCCCGCCGCCCAGGTCGAAGACGAGGACCGTCTCGTTTCCCTTCTTGTCGAGCCCGTACGCCAGCGCGGCGGCGGTCGGCTCGTTGATGATGCGCAGGACCTCCAGCCCGGCGATCTTCCCGGCGTCCTTGGTGGCCTGCCGCTGGGCGTCGTTGAAGTAGGCGGGCACGGTGATGACCGCCTCGGTCACCTTCTCGCCCAGATACTTCCCGGCGTCGGCGACGAGCTTGCGCAGCACGAACGCCGAGATCTCCTCGGGGGCGTACCGCTTGCCCCGCACATCGAAGCGGGCGGCGCCGTCCGGCCCCGGCACCACGTCGAACGAGACCGCCTTGATCTCGTCCTGGACCTCGTCGAACCGCCGCCCGATGAAGCGCTTGGCCGAGTAGATCGTGCCCTTCGGGTTGAGAATCGCCTGACGGCGGGCCATCTGCCCGACCAGCACCTCGCCCTGATCGGTGAACGCCACCACGGACGGAGTCGTCCGCGACCCTTCGGCGTTGGCGACGACGTCCGGCTGACCGTCCTGGGTGGTCGCGATGACCGAGTTGGTGGTGCCGAGGTCGATGCCCACTGCCTTCGCCATCTCCTCATCCCCTTCGCGTCCTCGCGCGGGCTCGGCCGCGTGGGCTGCCTCGGCGGTCCGGCCGGTCCAGTCGGGCGAACGGCGGCCGCGTCCGCCGGGGCGCCCCAGGGGTGAGCCGCCGATGGGGGGCGCCGACGACTGCTTCCGCTGCAATGCGGCGCGATGACCGCCGGATACCGTCTCGTCCCGCTCGCTTCTCGTGACGCAGAGTCACGTGATCAATGCGAGCCCGTGGGCTCACACGAAAGACGTCCGCCCTTGGAGCGGTTCACCCGAATTGTGCCCATGCGCCTGTCGGCGTTATCGCCACCGAATACCCGCCCGATCAAATTGCCCGGCAAGCTTGGGCAAAGTGGGCACTCCGGTGACGGGCGTAACGAGGTCGCGGAGCGTCGGGGGGCCGTGCGGAGGCCGTCCAAGGGCTGCCGGCGGAAGCCTCACCGCGTGGGTGCCGCGTGAGTGCCGCGTGAGTGCCGCGCGAGGAGAGGAACCCGTCGCCACCCGTGGCGATCTCCGTCCCGGCCCGCCCGTCCGCGAATTTTTGTAACCGGTTTCAATTTAAAGTTCGATTAAGGTTTCAAGGTATAGTCATTTGCGTCTCGTTATCTGAGCCTGACTTGACATAGAGGTTGGCAATTATGTGAGATTGCCGTCTCAGGTGACGCTCTTTCGTCACCGGAGTCGTGCCGCACGTCTCGCCAGTCACCTGTACTTTCCGATGCCGGAGGAGAACACGAGTGCCTGTCGCGCCAACGCGCCGGCTCGAGAGTTACGCGTGCCATCGGGGCCTGGGCACGGACAGTGCCATGGGCACGCCTCTCCAGGGAGGGGGAGGCTTCCCGGAGGATCCTCGCGTGTGGGGGCGCCGCGGCCGAGCCGGTCGCGCGGGTCTTCCTCCGCCGGATCCAGCATCGATCGCCGGGTGCCCGGCGCGGTGGCGGGAAGCGAGTCCGGTGAGTTCGCCTGCGATCACTATTACCGCTGGCGGGAGGATGTCGATCTGATGAAGGAGCTGGGGGCGGGGGCCTACCGGTTCTCGGTGGCCTGGCCGCGGGTGTTCCCCGACGGGAC
>NZ_JAFCNB010000014.1 GCF_017896165.1 Microbispora oryzae | reverse complement strand
ACTTCAACGTGAACCGGGACAGATTCAAATGCCCCTTCCACTGATCGAACTGCGACTGCGTCCCACTGGCCGGCGCGTCCCCGCTCGGCGTGCTCAACCGAGGCGAGTAGTACAACCACACATACCGATTCGACGCGAACCCCGGATCGACCGCCACACCCTGCAACCCCTCCTCGTCATGGGTGTAGACGTTCAGCTTCGCCGCGACCTTCGTGTTACCCGCCGCATCGGTCACCCGGACCGTGCCGTCACGCGCCGTGTGGATCACCGAACGATTCGGCATCACCGCCAGCGACATCGCCTCACCCAGCTCCGACCCCCCCGACGCCAGCGACACCTGCTGGTAATCGGACGCCGGAATGGTCAGAGCATCAGCCGCGGGAACCGACAGAGCCAAAGCCCCCGGCGTGACAAGCGCCAACGTGGCCACCAACCTCAGCCACGGACGTCGAGACATAACAATTCCTTTCCTGACGTGAAGAAACACAGTCAGGCAAGGCGCGCGCCGCCGCGCTTTTGCCAGAGTACTGTTCCGCGCCCAGAGGTGCCGTCTCTGGTTCCCTCATCCGGCCGCTGATGCGTGGCGGCCGACGAGGGTTGTGGTGGTCACCGACAGTGCCGTGTGGGAATCGGTGCACTCATTTCGAACCGGTTTCGATTAGGGCGGTCCTGCCTTCTCTCCCAGGGGTGAGGGGTGACGAAAGCCGTCGTCAGATGGTGTCCGACGCGGACCCACTGCTCGTTGACATCGCCGTGTCCCGCAGGTGCACGGCGATGGCGGGCTGGATGGGACGGCTCGGCCGCCGGCGGATCGTTCTCCTCGGCGGCAGGTGACCGCGATCGGTGGAGCCGTGCGGGGCGGAAGTCCGCGCCATCACCGCGCCCACGGTGAGGGCCGCTCCGGGCCGAGGCCCGTCTCGTCCGTCTTGCTCGTTCGATCGGTCACGTGCTTCTCCCAAGATGGTCCGCCCCGCCGTAGCCATGACGAACGCATGGCGAAGCGAGGCTGTGGAAGTCGACGTGGCCGGTCACGATGCTGAGAGCCGCGAAGCTCCGCACATCCCGCCCATGTGATCCAGCCATAGAGGTTCCGGAAGGAGCTCACCCCCGGCACCTCGGTACTAATTACGGTCGGAGTGGGGAAGTCCGTCAAGTCCTTAAGCCCACTTATTCCACCATAGGGGCATTCATAGACAGGCTAAGATTAACCACATTCCACTGAAGACCAGCGACGACGCTGGCGGCCGTGTCCGTACGCGCCGCTCAGTCGCATGAAACTTTCACATGTGTCGTACTGATCAGCCGATGCCGCCTCGCGGCCCGCGGAGTCGCGCGGCAGGCGGCGCGGGCTAGCATCGGGCCATGCCCTTGACCGTGAACGACGTCGAGCGATTCGAGGCCAGCAGGCCGCGCCTGGAGGCCATCGCCTACCGCCTCCTCGGCTCCGCCGGGGAGGCCGAGGACGCCGTGCAGGACACGTTCCTGCGCTGGCAGGCGGCCGACGTCGACCACATCGAGGTCCCCGAGGCCTGGCTGACGAAGGTGCTCACCAACCTGTGCCTCAACCAGCTCACCTCCGCGCGCTCGCGCCGCGAGACCTATGTGGGCCAGTGGCTTCCCGAGCCGCTGCTCGCCGGTGACCCGATGCTCGGACCGGCCGACACCGCGGAGCAGCGCGAGTCGGTCTCGTACGCGGTCCTCACCCTCATGGAGCGCCTCTCCCCCAACGAGCGGGCGGTGTACGTGCTGCGGGAGGCCTTCGACTATCCGCACCGGGAGATCGCCGAGATCCTCGACATCACCGAGGCGGCCAGTCAGCAGAGCTTTCACCGCGCCAAGAAGCACGTCGCGGACGGCAGGGCCCGCACCGAGATCGACGAGACCGCCGCCCAGCGGATCATCGAGGAGTTCCTGGCGGCCGCGGCCGGCGGCCAGATCGAGCCGCTCGTACGCCTGCTCACCGAGGACGCCATCTCCATCGGTGACGGCGGCGGAAAGATCCCGGCCCGCGCCAAGGCGGTCGAGGGCGCCGTCGCGGTCGCCAAGTTCCTGCGGGGGCTGTTCGCACCGGGCGAGGCCAAGCGCGCCCTGGCCGGCGGCGCGCCCGAGGTCTACGCCTGGACCGCCAACGGCGGCCCGGCCCTCCTGGCCGTCGTGGACGGCCAGGTCGTCGGCGTCATGTGCCTGGAGATCACGGGGGAGGGCATCGCCGCGGTCCGCAACCAGATCAATCCCGACAAGTTGGAACGCGCGACCGCGCACTGGGCGAATGCCGACCACGGGGAGCCGCTGTTGATCGCCTTCTGATCGCTGTGTGAGGTGCTTCACATCGCGTTCCTGTCAGGAACCGCCGCGCCGCCCGGTTCAAGAGGCAAATCGCGGAAGACAGGAGCACGGCAATGCAGCACCGCATCATCGTCCTCGGAGCCGGATACACCGGAGCGTTCGCCGCCGGGCGCCTCGCCAGGCGGCTCCGCTCCGAAGACGTCGCCATCACTCTCGTCAACGCCGAGCCCGACTTCGTCGAACGCGTCCGCATGCACCAGCTGGCGGTGGGCCAGGACCTCAGACCGCGGCCGTTGAGCGAGATGTTCGCGGGCACCGGCGTCGAACTGAGACTCGCCCGGGTGACGGGCGTCGACGCCGACCGCAGGACCGTCACCGTCTCCGACGCGGCCGGTTCGGAAGAGCTCCCCTATGACACGCTCGTCTACGCGCTCGGCAGCGGCTGGAACTCCCAGGGCGTCCCGGGCACCGCCGAACACGCCTACGAGATCGCCAGTCGCCCCGGAGCGCTCCGGTTGCGCGAGCGCCTGGCCCGCCTCGACGCCGGGCAGACCGTGGTCGTCGTCGGTGGCGGCCTCACCGGCGTGGAGTCCGCCACCGAGATCGCCGAGGCCCGCCCGGACCTCGACGTCGTCCTCACCGCCCGCGGCGGCTTCGGCGACTGGCTCTCGCCCAGGGGCCGCGAGCACCTGCGGAAGGTCTTCGGCAAGCTCGGCATCACCGTCCACGAGCGCACCGCCGTCACCGGCGTCGGAGCCGACCACGTCGCCACCGCCGACGGCACGACCATCCCGGCCGCGGTCACCGTGTGGGCCACCGGATTCGCGGTCCACCCGATCGCGAAGGCGACCACCCTCGACGTCGCCGACTCCGGTCAGATCGTGGTCGACGGCACCCTGCGCTCGGTCTCGCACCCGGACGTGTACGCCGTCGGCGACGCGGCCATGATGATCGGCCCTGGCGACAAGCCGCTGCGCATGTCGTGCGCTTCGGGCCTTCCCACCGCGTGGCAGGGCGCAGACGCGATCGCGGCGCGCCTGACCGGCGGAAAGCTCCCGAGCGTGCCGATCCGCTACTTCAACCAGTGCATCTCACTTGGCCGCAAGGAAGGCCTGATCCAGTTTGTCACCGCCGACGACCGCGCCGTGCGTGCCGTCCTGACCGGACGGTTCGCCGCGCACTTCAAGGAACTCATCTGCAAGGGCGCCGCCTGGAGCGTCGCCAACCCGATGCTCGGACTGCCGGCCCGGCGTTCCCACATCACCCGGGAGCCCGCCGCTACCGGCTCGGCCGTCAAGGGGCTGGTGTAGCACTACCCGGGGCCGGTCCGCGCGTGATCGGCGCGGACCGGCCCGGAGTGGTGAGAATCAGGCGCGCATCACGTGCGGGTCCAGCGCTGGTTGGAGCCGCCGTTGCAGTCCCAGATCGCCAGCTTGGTGCCGTTGGCGGTGGCGTTGTTGGGCACGTCGAGACACTTGTTCGCGCCGACGGCAGTCAGGGTGCCGTCGGAGTTGAAGCGCCACTTCTGGTTGTTCTGCCCGTTGCAGTCCCAGATGATCACCGTGGCGCCGTTCGCGGTGCTGCCGCCGTTCACGTCCAGGCACTTGTTGCCGTAGACCCGCAGCTCACTGGCACTGGTGGAGGTCCACTGCTGGTTGGCCGCGCCGTTGCAGTCGTAGATCTGCGCCTGCGCGCCGTTGGTCTGCGAGGCGCCGGTGACGTCCAGGCACCGGCCGGAGCCGACGCCCTTGATCGCGTTCGTGCCACCCGACGGAGGCGGAGACGGCGAGGAGCTGCCGCCCTGGGGTCCGGCGGCCGCCATCACGGACTGGGCGCCCGACGGCCACTGCCCGTTGGAGACCGTGACATTGCCGGAGACGACGTTGCCGCGGTCGCCGTTGGTCACATTGGTGCTGCCGTTGCTCGACCAGTTGCCGGTGACGGTGAAGTTGCCCATGTTCTCCCCGCCCCAGTAGTTGGCGGTGAGCCAGGTGCCGGTGGAGGACAGGACGTTGTTCCTGACGGTGTAGTACTTGGAACCCTCGTCGAAGTAGACCCCGAAATAGCCGTTGGTCCGCAGGCAGTAGTTGTCGCTGATCACCGCGCCGGGGTTCCACGACAGCGTGTAGATGCATCCGCCGTCGGTCATCTGCTGCATGACGTCGTGCACGTAGTTGCCGACGAGCTGGTTGTTGTTCGCGGTGGTGGCCGTGGTGTACCGCGGCTGGTAGTTGTACAGGCCGCGGTTGGCGTACTGGGTGTTGCCGCCGGGCTCGTTGGCGCCCCAGCCGTACCCGATCGACATGCCGGTGTACGGCAGGTTGTAGACCTCGTTGTGGGAGACGTTGGAGCCGCTGACGTAGGTGGTCAGAACCGAGACGATGCCCCGGTAGTCCAGACCGAGGTCGTGGATGCGGTTGTTGCTGACCGTGATGTTCCGGTTGACCATCCGCTGGTCGCTCGGGTGATGCGCGTCGGCGCGCACGCCGCCGACCACGATGCCGCCGGCCGAGTTGCGGGCGATCTCGGACCGGGTGACCGTGATGTCGCTGGCGCCCAGGCCGACACCGCTGGCGTGCGCGTTGGCGTCGTTGCCGATGCCGATGGCCGTCTGCCCCAGGTTGACGAACTGCGAGTCACTGAAGGTGATGTTGTTGGCGGCCGAGACCTGAACCGCCGCGGGCATCTGGAACCAGTTGGGGCGGGTGGACTCGAACTGCTGGCAGCCTTCCTGGCAGGAGCTCGGCAGGTCTCCGGGCCAGAGCGAGTTGCCCGAGATGTAGGAGCCGGTCTGCTGGTCGGCGAAACCCTGGTTGCTGCTGGGGCCGAGCCAGCTGGTGCCGGTGAAGGTGATCCCGGTGAACGCGATGTGATGCGCGGGCGCGTCATAGGTGCCCCCGACGTCCACCAGGGACTGCAGAGTCGGCAGCTCCACGCTGACGTTGCTCATGTTCTGTCCGGAGAGCGGGATGTAGGACAGCACGCCGGTGGACGGGTTGATGTACCACTCACCCGGGGAGTCGAGGAGCTCGTAGGCGTTCTCGATGTACAACGGCCCGGCCCGGTGCGGGGTGGTGAACGTGTCGTACCCGAAGATGTTGTTGCTCCAGCTGGGCTGCTGCATCGTGATGAAGTTCCCACTGATGCTCTGCACCCGCACGTACCGGTCCGTGAACGAGCCGACGCTCTCAAGCTCGATCCGGTTCTGGTTGGTCAGCGAGTTCAGGTAGCTCAGGGAGCTGCTGGTGAACCTCATGCCGCTGCCGTTGGAGGTGAAGTCGCCGCGGTTCAGCTGGGTGCGGGCACGCGTGGCGAGGGCGCCGTTGACGTACAGCTGCCGGGTGTCGATGCCGGTGCCGACGTTGGCCTGCCAGATGTTCTTCGACTGGTTGGCGAGCGACCAGCCGGTGACCGCCCTGGCGCCGGTGACGACCGGGTGGGCGCCGGCCGCCGCCTGCCACACGACCTGGTATCCGTTGTTGCCGGAGTCGGCGGCGGTCAGGCGCAGCGGCGACGACAGCCGGTACACCCCGTCGGCGAGCTGCACGACGATGTCCCCGGACATGGAGCTGTTCTGCGACCGCACCGCCGTCTGCGCCCCCGAGAGCGAGCACGGCTGGGCCGACGAACACGTGCTGCCGGAGCCCGACGGCGAAACGTACAGAGTCGTGGTGGCGGCGCGGGCCGCGCTGGTCAAGGCGACGATTGTGATCGCCGCGGTGAGTGCCGCGGCGATCAGACCGGCGAGGACCGGTCTCACCACCGCGGCCGGCGAAGACAGATGCACAGGACTTCCTAAGGGGGGTAGGGATGTGTCAGGTCACCCCTCCTTGGGCAGCGTGCCGCCGCCGAAGGGATGGCTGTACGACGACGATCGGCTGTGCCGATCCGGCAACGGGACGGCCTGGACGACGACCCCCGGTTGAGATGGCCACGAGGGATCGACCCGCGCAGGCGAGCTCCCGCGCCGTCAGGGCGAATGACCGGCCACGGTGGCGGGCGGGCAGAACCGCGCTCCCGCACGGCGGCGGCCGTCGTCTGTGGCCGTGGGCCGTCTGACCGGGGCCGCGCCGGACTCCGCGGGTTCGATCCGATCGGTCACGTGCTTCTCCAGGATGGCGCGGCCTCGCATGGCACCACGGGGGTGAAGCGAGGCAATGGAAGCCGACGTGGCCGACCACGATGCGGAGACACGCAGGATGCCTCCACATACCCGCCGATGTGGTCCAGCCAAGGGGCCCCGGAAGGGGTATCTCCCGGCGCTTAGCTACCAATTACGGTCCGTAGGGTGTGACCCGTCAAGACCTTAAGAACACTTATTTCAGGACGCGCACACGAGAGCATTGACCACTGTTGGCATCACTACCACGCTGACCAGCGAGTATTCGTCCCGGCTCGCCGACGCCCGGTTGGCGACTCAACCGATCGACGCCGGGATGTTTCATACTCAAGACGCGACCTTACGAGCGGCCGCCCACAGCGGCCCTCTTCCCGCCGGGGCCCATGCGGACACTATCGGCCGGCCGGCCGCGCGTGAATGTTTCATGCTTACCCATCCGCCAGAAAACCCGCACCCGCCGAGATCCGCCGGAAGAGAGCCCGGCCCTTGCAAGCCCGGTGAAGTCGGGAGAACCGGTTCTTGACAGCCAGTCTGCTGGTCGTATTGGCTTCGCTGCACCCGCCACCGCGACCCGCTGGCCGAAGGGAGCACGCGCTGTCGACTGTTAGCGCTAACAGTGCCATGTGACCGCCGAGGCAAGGGCTCGGCCCTGCACCGGACGTACGCAGGCCTGTTCGTGGACCTTCGGGAAGGAGGTTCCGGAGGCGAGTGACACTTTCCGACCTGGTGGGAGCCTGATCGCGGCCAACCGGCGCCCATGCGATCCGCCGCTCAGGACGACGCGCGGCACCGGTGGCTTTTCAGACCGAGGGTGGATATGTCGACCAATGTCCGTTCTCCTCCGCCCGCCCGGCACAGGCGCCTCCGCACGCGGGAACCTCTCGGTCTCCAGGTGGCGGACAAGGCTGGATCGGTATCTGGCGTGACGATCCAGGAGATCCGCCGCCCGGGGCCGCCCGTTCCGTCAGCGGCACATCGAACGCGACGGGAGCGCCTCCCTCAGAACCGCCGGTGACCCCTCCGGCGCGACCGAGAACACGATCCAGACGGACATCGCCAAGGCATGCGTATCACTGTCCGTAAAACACATGGAGGTAGATAAGTTGCGACACAAACCCCTTCTCACCGCCGTCGCCGCGGCGGCACTCCTCGTTCTGGGCACGGGTGGCACGGCACTCGGCGCGTCCGCGTCGACCGCGTCGTCCACCTCGTCCGCGTCCAAGGCCGTCGCCGCGGCGGCGACCTCCGGATGCGGCAAGACCCCAACGATGAGAAGCGGCAATTACACGATTCAGAGCAGCGGCAAGAGCCGCTCCTTCATTCTGAAAGTGCCGGACAACTACAACAACAACACCCCCTACCGGTTGGTCATGGCCTACCACTGGCGGGGCGGAACCGCCGCCGACGTCAATTCGGGCGGCACGGACGGGGACCTCTGGTCCTATTACGGTCAGCTGCGGCTGTCCAACAACACCACGATCTTCGTCGCCCCCCAGGGCATCGGCAACGGCTGGGCCAATTCCGGCGGCGAAGACGTCACCTTCACCGACGACATGCTCAATCGCATCGAGGCGGATCTCTGCGTCGACACCACGCAGCGTTTCGCCATGGGTTTCAGCTACGGCGGCGGCATGAGCTACGCGATCGCCTGCGCCCGGGCGTCGGTCTTCCGCGCGGTCGTGGTCTACTCCGGCGCGCAGCTCAGCGGATGCAACGGCGGCACCCAGCCCATCGCGTACATGGGGGTGCACGGCATCGGGGATCCGGTGCTCAACATCTCCAATGGACGGGGACTGCGTGACACGTTCGTCAGGAACAACGGCTGTACGGCCCAGAACCCGCCCGAGCCCAGGTCGGGCAGTCTGAGCCACATCGTCACCGCCTACTCGGGATGCCGGTCCGGATATCCGGTGGTGTGGGCGGCATTCGACGGTGGTCACACTCCCGGTCCGATCGACGGGTGCACCTGTGAGGGCTGGAGGACCTGGACCTCCGCCGAGGTCTGGAAGTTCTTGACGCAGTTCCAGACCACTCCTCCCGGGTCCCCCTCTCCCTCTCCCACCGCCTCGCCGTCGCCCAGCGCCTCGCAGTCTCCGCCTCCGTCGGGTGGCACGAACGCGATCAAGGGTGTCGGTTCCGGCCGGTGCGTGGACGTCACCGGCAGTTCGCAGTCCAACGGCGCGCAGGCGCAGATCTACGACTGCAACGGCCAGGCCAACCAGCAGTGGACCCTCACCAGTGCCAGTGAGCTGCGGGTCTACGGCAACAAGTGCCTGGACGTCAACGGCGGCAGCACCGCCAACGGCGCCACGGTGATCATCTGGGACTGCAACGGCCAGAACAACCAGAAGTGGCGCTTCAACTCCGACGGCACCCTGACCGCCGTCGGCGCGAACAAGTGCCTCGACGTGCCCAACAACGCCACCGCCAACGGCACCAAGCTGGCGATCTGGGACTGCAACGGCGGTTCCAACCAGCGCTGGACCCGCGTCTGAGCGAGCCGGATCACAGCCGGTCGGCAGTCTCACCCTCCCCGCGGAGAACCGGGCGGTGAGGAAGGCCGGGGCCCACGGGCGGAACGTCCGTGGGCCCACCCCGCCGGCCGGAACGCGGTCACGCGTCCTCCATCCGAAAGACCCGTCGAATCACTCGCGCCGCGGGAGAGGCGTTTTCCACGAGAAGAGGCGCGGGGTGATCACTAACCTGAAGGAAATCTCGTGAAAATCACCGGTAAACCCCCGAACCAGGGGTTCGCCAAGCGCTCACTCGCGTGGATCGTGAGCCTGCTCTGTTTGATGTCATTGCTTCCGGCCACCGCGGCGCGGGCGGACAATCCGATCGTTCAGACGATTTACACGGCCGATCCGGCCCCGATGGTCTACAACGGGCGGGTCTACCTCTACACCGGTCACGATGAGGACAACTCCACGTACTTCACGATGAAGGAGTGGCGGGTCTGGTCGTCGGCGGACATGGTGAACTGGACCGACCACGGGTCGCCGTTGAACATCGCGAGTTTCTCCTGGGCGAAGTCGGACGCCTGGGCGGGGCAGGCCGTCTACCGCAACGGCAAGTTCTATTGGTATGTCCCGATGACGGTGCGGGCGACCGGTGCGATGGGCATCGGCGTGGCGGTGTCGGACAGTCCCACCGGGCCGTTCAAGGACGCCATCGGGCGTCCGCTGGTCAGCAACGGGCAGATCGACCCCACCGTGTTCATCGACGACGACGGGCAGGCCTACCTCTACTGGGGCAACCCCGACCTGTGGTACGTCAAGCTGAACGCGGACATGGTCTCCTACTCGGGCAGCCCCACCAAGATCAACCTGACCACCGCGGGCTTCGGCACCCGTACCGGCACCGCGAACCGTCCCACCCTGTTCGAGGAGGGACCCTGGGTCTACAAGCGCAACGGCCTGTACTACATCGTGTTCGCGGCCAAGTGCTGCTCGGAGTTCATCGCCTATTCGACCGCGCCCGGCCCGACCGGCCCGTGGACCTACCGCGGCACGATCATGCCGACCCAGGGAAGCAGTTTCACCAATCATCCGGGTGTGATCGACTTCAACGGCGGTTCGTATTTCTTCTACCACAACGGGGCACTGCCGGGCGGCGGCGGATACACCCGGTCGGTCGCGGTGGAGAAGTTCGCCTACAACGCCGACGGCACGATCCCGACGATCAACATGACGACGACGGGGGCGCCGCAGATCGGCACGCTCAACCCGTATGTCCGTCAGGAGGCCGAGACGATCGCCTGGGAGTCGGGGGTGGAGACCGAGCCGGTCACCGGCGGCGGGATGAACGTCGGCTTCATCGAGAACGGCGACTACGTCAAGGTCAAGGGTGTGGGCTTCGGGTCCGGCGCGTCGTCGTTCAACGCCCGGGTGGCCTCCGCGAGCAGCGGCGGCAAGATCGAGCTGCACCTCGACGGGGTCAACGGCACCCTGGCCGGCACGTGCACCGTGCCGGGGACCGGCGGCTGGCAGACCTGGACGACGGTCACCTGCCCGGTCAGCGGCGCCACCGGCACCCACGACCTGTACTTCAAGTACACCGGCGGCAGCGGCAACCTGTTCAACGTCGACTGGTGGCAGTTCAACGGCGGCGGATCCACGTCGAGCCCCTCGCCGTCGCCGAGCGCCTCGCAGTCTCCGCCTCCGTCGGGTGGCACGAACGCGATCAAGGGCGTCGGCTCCGGCCGGTGCCTGGACGTCACCGGTAGCTCGCAGTCCAACGGCGCGCAGGCGCAGATCTACGACTGCAACGGCCAGGCCAACCAGCAGTGGACCTCCACCAGTGCCAGTGAGCTGCGGGTCTACGGCAACAAGTGCCTGGACGTCAACGGCGGCAGCACCGCCAACGGCGCCAGCGTGATCATCTGGGACTGCAACGGGCAGAACAACCAGAAGTGGCGCTTCAACTCCGACGGCACCCTGACCGCCGTCGGCGCGAACAAGTGCCTCGACGTGCCCAACAACGCCACCGCCAACGGCACCAAGCTCAACATCTGGGACTGCAACGGCGGCTCCAACCAGCGCTGGACCCGCAGCTGACCCTCAGCTGAGTCCCGCCTGATTCGCACCACCCCCTGGCCGGTCCGCGCCGATCACGCGCGGACCGGCCCCGGCTTCTGTCCGCCGGCCCACCGGAAACTTCCGGGAGACGCGATGAGTTCCGGCCGGGCCGCCGGTAAGTATCGGCGTGCCTACGAACACCAAACCCGGCTGGGTGCTCGCTCTGACCTCAATCGCCTCCCTCATGGTGCTGCTCGACGCGATGGTCGTGACCACCGCGCTCACCACCATCCGGCTCGATCTCGGCGCCACGATCGAGCAGCTCGAATGGACCGTCAACGCGTACACGCTGACGTTCGCGGTCCTGCTCGCGACCGCGGCCGCGCTCGGCGACCGGTACGGGCGGCGGCGCCTGTTCACGATCGGACTGACCGTCTTCACTGTCGCGTCGGCCGCCTGCGCGCTGTCTCCCGGCATCGGAGCGCTGATCGCCGCCCGGGCCGTGCAGGGCGTCGGCTCCGCGATGGTCATGCCGCACGCCATGGCGCTGCTGGCCGCCGCCTACCCGCCCGAGCGGCGTGCCCGCGCCCTCGGCGTTTTCTCCAGTGTGTCCGGCCTGGCGACGCTCGGCGGCCCGGTAGCCGGCGGCGCGATCGCGCAGGGCGGGTCCTGGCAGTGGATCTTCTGGCTGAACGTGCCGATCGGCGCGGTCCTGATCGCGCTCGTACGCGTCCGGATCCCGGAGAGCACGGGTCCGGGCCACCGGCTGGACGTCGGCGGCCTGGCCCTGGCCGCCGCCGGTGCTCTCGGACTGGTCTGGGGACTGATCAAGGGCAACGACGCGGGCTGGACCAGCCCCGAGGTGCTCGGCTCGCTCACCGCCGGCGTGGCGGCCCTGGCCGCGTTCGTGGCCTGGGAGCTGCGGGTGGAACGGCCGATGCTGCCCATGCGGCTGTTCGCGAGACGGGGATTCGCGGCGGGCAACGCGAGCGGCTTCCTGCTCTACACGGCGATCTTCGGCTCGGCCTTCCTGATGGCGCAGTTCTTCCAGGTCACCGAGCACACCGGGCCGCTCGGCGCGGGCGTGCGGATGATGCCGTGGACGGCGACCCTGTTCCTGATCGCCCCCGTCGCCGGAGCGCTGATCAACCGGGTCGGCGAACGGCCGCTGCTGACGGCCGGTCTGGCCGGGCAGGCGATCGGATTCGGATCGCTGGCGCTGCTGGCCACGCCCGGCCGTCCGTACCCGCAGCTGATCCTGCCCTTGGTCATCGCCGGCTGCGGCGTCTCCCTCGCCATGCCCGCGGCGCAGAACGCGACGATCGGCGCCGTCCCGCGGGAGTCGATCGGCACCGCCTCCGGCACCTTCAACACGCTTCGCCAGCTCGGCGGTGTCTTCGGCGTGGCCATCCTGGCCGCGGTGTTCACCGCGCAGGGCGGATACGGGTCCCCCGAGGCGTTCGCGGCCGGATTCCGCCCGGCGCTGGGCGTCGCGGCCCTGCTCAGCATCGCCGGCGCCGCCGCCGGCGGGTGGATTCCCGGGCGGCCGGTATCCTCCGAGGCGGCGGCACCGCCGGTGCCGCGGCCGGTCGGCGCGGACGCGCGGACGGCCGTGCGATGACCGCCCGATCCCTGACGCGGCCGACGAGCGAGGAGCACAGCCTGTCCGACAGCTTCGCCGAGCTGACCGACCCGCACCGCCGCGAGCTGCTGGTCTACTGCTATCGGATGCTCGGGTCCATGCACGACGCGGAGGATCTCGTGCAGGACACCATGCTGCGGGCCTGGCGCGCCAGAGACAGCTACGACGGCGAGCGCGCCTCGATCCGCACGTGGCTCTACCGGATCGCCACCAACGCCTGCCTCACCGCCCTGGCCCGCGCCGACCGCCGGGTGCTGCCGTCCGACGTCGTCGACCCGGCGGCCGAGGTGCGGTGGCCGCTGCCCGACGGCCGTGAGACGCCGTGGCTGGAGCCGATCCCCTCGGTGCTGGTGGCCGACCTACCGCAGGATCCGGCCGCGGTCATCACCACGCGCGACAGTGTGCGGCTCGCGTTCGTGGTCGCGCTGCAGCGGCTCCCGGCCCGGCAGCGAGCGGTGCTCATCCTCCGCGACGTCCTCGCCGTCCCGGCCGCCGAGGTCGCCGAGACGCTGGGCACCTCCGTCGCGTCGGTCACCAGCGCGCTGCAGCGGGCGCGTGCCCGGCTCGCGGAGCTCGCCCCGGCGCAGGCCGTCACGTCCGCGCCGGACGACGCGGGGGAACGCGCGATCGTCGAGAGATACCTGGAGGCGTTCGTCGAGGGTGACGTCACCGGGCTTGTCTCGTTGATGCGGTCGGACATCGAGCTGGAGATGCCGCCGGTCGACACCTGGTACGCCGGTCGCGAGCTCGTCTCCGCGTTCTTCGCCAGCCGGGCGGCACCGGGCCGGTTCCGCGCCCGCGTCGTCGGGCTCAACGCCGCGTTCGGCGTGGCGCTGTACCGGACCGACGGGTCCGGCGGCTTCGACGCGCACCAGATCACGCACCTGACGATCGAGGGCGGGCTGGTCGTGCGCATCGTGTCGTTCGTGGACCCGTCGCTGTTCCGGATGTACGGCCTCCCCGCGGTCTGGCCTGAGTAGAGCGGGATGGGCGCCGTCAGAAGGGGTAGCGCGCCGGCTCGCCGCGCATGGTGATCCAGCGGGTCTCGGTGAACGCCTCGACGTTCGCCGCGGCGCCCCCGAACCGGGCCCCCGTGCCGGACGCTCCCACGCCGCCGAACGGCGCGTTGGCCTCGTCGTTCACGGTCTGGTCGTTGATGTGCACGATGCCGGTGGGGATGCGTTCCGCGACGGCGAGCCCCCGCATCACGTCACGGGTCACGATGCCCAGCGAGAGCCCGTAGTCGCCCGCCGCCGCGAGCTCCGCGGCCTCCTCGGCCGAGGACACCCGGGTGACCGGCGCGACGGGACCGAACACCTCCTCGGCGAACGCGGGCGCGGTGAGAGGAGCGTCCGCCAGCACGGTCGGCCGGTAGAAGAGGTCGTCGTACGTCCCGCCGGACACCAGTCGCGCGCCCTGCCGCACGCTCTCCGTGACCATGCGGTGGACCTTGTCACGCTGGCCCGCGTCGATGACCGGGCCAAGGGCGACCGT
This sequence comes from Microbispora oryzae, assembly GCF_017896165.1. GTDB lineage: Bacteria > Actinomycetota > Actinomycetes > Streptosporangiales > Streptosporangiaceae > Microbispora > Microbispora oryzae. The sequence continues at coordinate 186,756 of NZ_JAFCNB010000014.1, read as the reverse complement.
GCCGGACTTCGGGTCGCCCACCGGAAGTCCGCCGGCCTTCTCCGCGAGGCGTTCCACGAAGTCGTCGTAAAGGCGGGCGGAGACCAGGTGGCGTCCGGTCGTCATGCAGATCTGGCCCTGGTGGAAGAACGACCCCCAGGCCGCCAGGTTCACCGCCGCGTCCACGTCGGCGTCGTCGAGCACCAGCAGCGCGGAGTTCCCGCCGAGCTCCAGATGCGCCCGCTTCAGGTGCCGCCCGGCCAGTTCGCCGACGCGCCGTCCCACGGCCGTCGAGCCGGTGAACGAGATGACCCGGACGTTCGGGTCGGTGATCAGGGCCTCGCCGACGTCGGCGCCGCCGGTCATCACCTGCAGCACACCGGGCGGCAGCCCGGCCTCCTCGAAGACGCGCGCCATCAGCGCGCCGCCGGTCACGGCGGTGCGCGGGTCGGGCTTGAGGATGACGGCGTTGCCGAGGGCGAGCGCCGGGGCGACCGACCGGATGCCGAGGATGATCGGCACGTTGAACGGTGAGATCACCGCGACCACGCCCGCCGGCGTCCGCCGGGCCATGGACAGCCGCGGCTGTTCGGACGGCAGGATCTCGCCGATCGCCCGGCTCGGCAGCGAGGCCGCCTCGTAGCACTCCGCCGCGGCCACGTGCAGCGCGAACCCTGCCATCCCGGGCACCGCGCCGACCTCGCGGACGTTCCAGCCGGAGATCTCCTCGGCGTGGCGTTCCCACAGGTCGCCGGCTCTGCGCAGGACGGCCGCGCGCACGGGGTGCGGCGTCGCCGCCCACTCCCGCTGGGCCCTGGCCGCCGTCTCCCCCGCCTCGGCGACGTCCTCGGGGGTCGCCAGCCCCATCCGGCCGAGCTTCTCACCGGTGGCCGGTTCGACGACCGCGTAGTCACCGCCCCGGCCGGCGGTCCACGCGCCGTCCTTGAAGATGTTGCCCTGCCAGTCGACGCTGCCGAGAAGTCCCACAGCGGGCGTCCTTTCGTGTGTCGATGCCGCGGGCATGGCGGAGCCAGGCCGGGGACACCGGGGATACTTGTGGAGGCCGGGCGGGGCCGCGGCCGGTTGCCGCGGCGCCTGCCCTGGAGATGCCGGAAAGGTGACCCGACCGTACGTTCCCCTCAACACGCTAGCAACAGGGCGTCCCGGAAGTTCGAACGCGATTTGGCTGACCGGAACGGCTACGTCCGCGGCCGGTGGCCGAGCCGCCGGGAGATCTCGGCCGCGGTGCGCCGCAGTGGCGCCTCCAGGCGTCCGGCCAGCGCGTCCACGCCGGCAGGCGCCAGGGTGAGGTAGACCGCGACGTTGATCGCCGCCACCACCTCGCCCGACCGGTCGCGCACGGGCGCGGAGAACGATCGCAGTCCGGGGGCGAGCTCCTCGTCGTTCACCGCCATGCCGCTCTGGCGCACCTTGGCCAGCAGCGTCACGAGCTGCTCCCGATTGGTGATCGTCTTGGGCCCGCGGCGGGCCATGTCGGTGTGGTCGAGGATCTGCCGCAGCGTGGCGGGATCCTTGTACGCCAGCAGCACCTTGCCCATGGACGTGCAGTACGCGGGCAGGCGGGAGCCGACGTGCAGGTTGAGGTCCATGGCCAGGGCGCTGCGCCGGACGCTGCGGCGCCGGTCGACGTAGACGACGTCCGGCCCGTCGGACAGCCCCAGGCTGACCGTGAACCCGGTCTCGTCGGCCAGCGCCTGCAGCAGCGGCCCGGTGACCCGGGTCAGCTCCATCGAGTCGACAGCCGCGAACCCGAGGTCGACGGCGCGCGGGCCGAGGAAGTACTTCCTCGTCTCCGGATCCTGCTGGAGATACTCCAGCGCGGTCAGCGTGACCACGTACCGGTGCGTCGTGCTCTTGTTCAGGCCGACCGCCCGCGCCAGATCGGCGATCCCGAGCACCGAGCGGTTCCCGGTGAAGGCCGACAGGACGCGCAGGCCGCGTTCCAGTGAGACGGAGTGGGCGGGATCGGCCGGGGGGCGTCCAGGCCGGCGAGGAGAATCCTCTTCGGTCACGCCGGTCAGCATATTGTCCCGGAGTTCCAGATATCAGAACGTATTTGACTACCGGCCCGATCGCATGGCTCGCTCGGCCGTGCGGACGACGTAGGGAGAGGATCGAGCCAGATGGCCGCAGGAGGGCGCGCCGGCGACGGGTGGCGCACGCCGTTCACCAGTGATTCCACCGGTCGTGCCGCCGGTCGTTTCGTCGGTCATTTCGTCGGTCATTTCGTCGGCGGGGAGTGGGTGGCCGCCGGATCCGGCCGCACCTACCCCGACCGCTCCCCGTGGTCGGGGGAGGCGCTCTGCGAGGTCGCCGCCGGCAACGCCGAGGACGCGCACCGGGCGATCGCCGCCGCCCACGAGGCGTTCGCCGGCTGGGCCGGGGAGCCGCCCCGGCGGCGCCAGCAGATCTTCCTGCGCGCCGCCGACATCCTGGAGAGCCGCCAAAGGGAGGTGCTCGACGCCCTCGCCGACGAGACCGGGTGCGGGCGCCACTTCGGCGACGTCCAGCTCGACTTCACCCTCAAACTCCTCCGCCAGGCCGCCCACCTGGCCTACCGGCCCATGGGGGAACTACTGCCGTCGGACGTCGAGGGCACCCAGGCCATGGCCGTACGGCGTCCGGTCGGCGTGGTCGCGGCGATCGCGCCGTGGAACGCCTCACTCACCCTGGCGGGACGGGCGATCGTCGGGCCGCTCGCCCTCGGTAACACAGTCGTGCTGAAACCCTCGGAAGAGTCCCCCTACACCGGTGGCGCGCTCTGGGCCGAGATCCTGCACGAGGCCGGCCTGCCTCCCGGCGCGTTGAACGTCGTCACCCACGCATCGGGCGAGGCCGGCGACATCGGCGCCGCGATGCTCGAGAGCCCCCTGGTCAAGCGGATCAACTTCACCGGGTCGACGCCGACGGGACGACGTCTGGCCGAGAAGGCGGGCAGGCAGCTTAAGCGCGTCGTGCTCCAGCTCAGCGGGCAGAACCCGCTCATCGTCGCGGGCGACGCCGACGTCGGGTACGCGGTGGACGCCGCGGCCTACGGCGCCTTCGTCCATCAGGGACAGGTGTGCATGTGCGCCCGGCGGATCTACATCGAGCGCCCGCTCGCCGGGGAGTTCGCCGAACGGTTCGCCGCCAAGGTGGCGGCACTGCCGGTAGGCGACCCGCGCGACCCGGAGACGGTCGTCGGCCCGGTCATCAACGAGTGGGCCCTGGCCCTCCTCGACCGCCGCGTCACCGAGGCGGCCGAGCTGGGCGCCCGTGTCCTGGCCGGCGGGGTTCCCCAGCCGCCGTGCTATCCCGCCACCGTGCTCACCGACGTCCCCGACGAGGCCGAGATCGCCCACGGCGAGACCTTCGGACCCGTCGTCATCCTGGAGACCGTCGGCTCGGCCGAGGAGGCGGTCGCGAGGGCCAACCGGTCGGATCTGGGTCTGGTCGCCTCGATCATCACGGGTGACAGCCGCCGCGGCCTGCGGCTGGCCGCGACACTGGAGGCCGGCATCGTCCACGTGAACGACCAGCCCGTCAACGACGAGCCGCACATGCCGTTCGGCGGCGTCAAGGACAGCGGCTGGGGACGTTTCGGGCTCGGTCTCGCCGCCGAGGAGTTCTGCGAGCTCCAGTGGATCACCGTACGCGACCAGGACCGGACATTCCCCTTCTAATTCACCACGATCCGGGATTACAGGACACTCCACCAGGAGCAGCTCGTTCCCGAATGCCGTAATGATGGTTGCAAACCAGACTCAGGGCAGGAAATGGCCCGGTCAGCGAAGGTACAGAGGTATGTGCAGCCCTGATCGCGTCGTTTCCGGACCACCAGGTGGAAGAGCGCTTCCACCTGAGGGAAGGAAACCACCCCAGGCCGCTTCTGCCACTCTTGGCACACATTCGGTCACTCCATGTAATCTCCGGGCCATGACAAGGATCGATCGCGGAACGCTCCTGGAGCTGGTCCGCAACCGTCCCCTGCTCGCGGCGGAGTTGCTCGGAGAGGCCCTGGACGCCTGCGCCGAAGAGCCGGTCGGCGGGGAGGAGCTCCGGCGGCGAATCCCCCGGCTGGAGCTCACGAGCGCGGACGAGACCGCGCTCGCCGCCCGGTACCGCGAGATCATGGCCGAGGCCCGCAGATACCGCGAACATCTGGCCGACGTCGTGTTCCAGGATCTGATCGCTTTCGTCCGCGCCCGCATCGACGAGGGTCTGTACCGGGCGCGCAGAGCCGCGAACGCCGGGCAGCGTGACGGGCACAAAGCGGAGCGGGACCTCGCCGCCAAGCGCGACCGGGTGAATTACCTGGAATCCGTGCTCGTCAACCAGCTCTACCTGGCGCTCGAAGAACATGCCCAGGCGGAGCACCTGCTGAAACTGGAGGCTTACGCGTACACCTGGCACCCCGACTATCGGGAAGACTGGCTCCCCTGAGCCGGATGCGCCCGTCCTGCCTTCTCAGCGATACGGCAGTGCTTTACCCTTCGGCTTTATGAGTTGCCGCAAGCCGGCGTGAGGCACGACCCAGCACGAACGTACGGGCGGAACGGGGGAAACGATGGCAGAGCCGACATCCCCGGGAACGGGACCGTTGTCGCCGGAATTCAGCGGCATCGACCCGGGACGTATGAGCGACTTCATCGGCTCCCTCACGCGCGGCTACGACGTCATAGGTCAGGAAATGGACGCCATCCGGCGGATCCTGACCTCCGCGAACCTCTCGGCCGCCGGCCTGAACCCGTTCGGAGAGGTCCTCTCGTGGCTTGAGACGGAGCTGCCGAAGCTGCGGCGCCGTCAGGCGACGATTCTCTCGTCCGAGCAGTTGCCGGGATGGCTACCCGGCATGGCTGCCGGGCTGGTGCCGCTGAACGAGGGCGCCGTGCTCACCGCGTCCGAGACGCAACGCGAGGGCGGCGCGCTGGCCGAGCGGTTCGCCGCCCTCTTCCCCAGCGACTACGGCGTGCCCGGCGGGAAGACGAACGACGACGCGTTCGCCCGCCTCGTCGCCGAACTGAACACGCACCGCAACGACGCCGACTTCGTCGCCGCCTTCTTCGCCGCGCTCGGAGCCAAGGGAACCCTCGGGCTCGCGGAGAAGCTCAGAACCGGGATGAACGATCCCGAGAAGGCGCTCGACGTGGTGAGCCGTGCGTTCGGCACGGCGGTCCGCGAAGGGGCCGACGTACCCGGGTTCGCCGCAGTCAGGTACGAACTCGTGACCGGCAAGGCTCCCCCGTCGTACTGGTCGCCGCTGGTGAAGACCGCAGCCGGCCCACAGCCGCCGGGGCATGCCGGGTTCGAGGAGCTCCGCGCCGGTCAGCCGGCCGTTCCGGCAGAAGGCGAACGACGGCTGGGCGACCTGCTCCGCGCCGGCGAGTTCCCCGCCGACTGGCTCGCCGCCGTGGTGAGCATGCACGCGCTCGGCAAGAAGAGCACGGTCAACGGCACGGACCTCGCGGGCTTCCTGAACGCCCTGGGCAACAACGCCAGGGCCGCCAGGACGGCGATCTCCGCCGCCGCCAAGGAGTACGGCTCGCTGCCGAAGGCGCTCAGTGCCCTCAACAAAAGGGTCGAAGTGTGGGGAACGTACGCGCGTCAGCCGGACATGCAGGAGAAGGAGGACTCCCGGGCGGACGCCTTCGGCCGCATGCTGGCCGCCGCGTCCGGCGCGTACGACGAGAAGGACGGCGCCCACTCCGCCGAGGCCGCCCAGCTGGCCTTCCAGTTCATGCGCGAACTGCCCAAGCTCGACATCCAGGCACCGACCCGCGTCCACCTGGCCGAGATCGCCGGCTCGTACGCGACGGAGATCACCGAGGGCGCCAACCTGGGCGACGCCAACCGCACCCTGCCCAGCGCGTTCGGGCCGGTGCAGACCATCATCCCCGGCCTGAAGCCGGCCTTCCGGCTGAGCCCGAAGGAGACCTACGCCTTCGTCAAGACGTTCGCCGACTCCCCCGAACACATCGCGCCCTTCGAAGAAGGAATGGGCAACCTCACCGACCGCATCGTCAACGCCGCAGCCAAGAAGGATCACGGTGCCGGCGTCGACAACCTTGAGCGCGCGATGAGATCCCTTGGTTACGTCGCAGGCATGCAGTTCATGGCGGAGCGCGAGCGTCAGGAGAAGCTCGATGCGGAGGACCAGCAGCGCATCAAAAGAACAATGTTCATGTACGGTCTCGGGCTCGGCGTGATCGGTCTCTTCATTCCCGGCATGAAGGGCCAGGTCTTGTGGCTCGGAATCTCCACAGCCACGCCGCCTGAAGTGGAATCATTGTTAACTCCAGACAAAACCCGAGTAGAGGCCCTCGAAGAGAAAGACAGAGCTGCCGCGCTCGCACGGGAGACATGGCTGGTCAACACATTGATGTCCAACGGATTCAAAGCCAGAGTGCCCCCGAACGATGCCCGGTTCGCCAACCCACCCATCACCGGAAGCGACGGCCGACTCCTACCATTCTATGAAATAGCTAAGAGCAGGGAAGCCGTTATAAACTTTAACGAGTGGTTGGTCGCCAACGGCTCAGGCGGAACCGATGAGACACAGATCGGGGAGGCGCAGACAGCATTGAAGATAGCCTTCGACGGACCAAGGCGCGCGGTGGAGGACGCAGGGTCCTTGGTCTACAAATGACATTAATCTCTCATTTCAGCGGCAGGCATTCCGTCTCACCCCGCACTACCATCTCCCCCTTCTTCGGAGAAGAAAGCACGAGCCGCGTCCGATATTGGGCACTGACGGCCGCCTGCTCTGTCAGACTCACCGCATAGCTGGGGAGTTGATACTTCGCGACTTGATGAAGCCCGCTGATCAAGGCTAGAACCACCATCTCAGGGTTTCCCGATCCGATGCCGGCCTTGGCCTTCACGGCATAAGTACGCTTCGCACTGCTGTTGCCGCATGGGATGTCCCTCCCACCAGGATCCGTCACCCTCACATCAGTGGCGAAAGCATTTCTTAGCGTTCGATTTATATGGCTCTTGAGGGTCGGTTCGACTTGTGCCGCCGTAGGGAGCTTGGGGGTTTCGGATTGGTTGCACGCGGACAGCGACAGCCCGGCGAGCAGGGAAATCGTGATGATGCCCCTCATGCGTAGCGCCATGCAATCCTCCAGACAGCGCGGTCCACGCGTCACGCTCCATGATGTCAACCAACCGGCCCATCGTACGTTCAGTTCACGGAAATACATAGGTTCTCTCTCGTGATTAACTCGGAGCCATTTGCGTCGCGAATTGGCTCGCCCGCCTTCGCGGGACTTCCGGCAGACGGGCGACTCAGGTTGCGGGGCAACGGTGTCGGCGGGCGCGGTCACCAGACCGTCCCCTCGGCGCTGCTCTCCTGCGCCGCGATCGCCTGGCACAGCCCCAGCAGGTCGTCCGCGTCGACCGTCCGGAACGCGCCCGCCTCTTCCACGGCCAAGGGGAACGGCCGCTCCCGCGTCGCCCACAACCTTCCCGCATCGCTTCGCATGATCCGCCACCCGGCGAACGCCGGACGGGCTGCGCCAACAGCCCTACTCTGTGTCATGGGTCAGGACCACCATCCTGATCAAGGGGTCCGTACGACGGTTGCAGCGCCTGCGGACCCGACTTCGGTCGCTTCACCTCCGATTACAACAGCACGTAATCCCTCAATCACAGGTGTGATCAGGGGACACTGGGGGTCGGTCAGAACGTCCCCCGAGGTCTGACAGCGAGGTGCATCCGATGGTCACCGAACTTCCCATTTGCGCCATACGGCTGCGCACCGAGCGGCGCAACCGGCTGTGGAGCCAGAAGGACATGGCGCGCCGCCTGGTCGAAGCCGCAGACGACGACGTGCGCGCCCGCCTTCCCTCCCGCGAGAGCATCGTCCGCCGGATCAAGGCATACGAAGCCGGACACAACCAGCCCGACGACCCCTACCGCCTCCTGTACGCGCGCGCCTTCGGGCTAACTGAGGACCAGCTCTTCGATTGTGGCGTCAGAAACGCCGGCCAGGATGATGACGACGAGTGGCACGCACTGGAACTGGCTCGTCAGGCCTATGCCACCGAGGTCGGGAGAGAGACTCTCGAACGGCTGGAACTGGCGGTGGACGATCTCGCCGTCGCCTATCACGGGGCATCACCACGCGACCTGCTGATCCGCGTGCGCCGTCATCTCGACTACGTTTCCCGGCTGCTGGACGCGAGGAAGACGCTCGCCGAGCACCGGCGGTTGCTGATAGCCGGCGGCTGGCTGTCACTCCTCGCCGCGACCTGTCTCGTCGACTTGCGCACGTTCCCGGCCGCCGCCGCACGGCTTCGCACGGCCGCTCAGCTCGCGGAGGAAGCGGCGGATCCCGAGATGGCCGCGTGGTGCCTGGAGACCGAGGCATGGCAAGCTCTCACGGACGGAGACTACGGGCGCGCCCTTGCCCTCTCGCAGGCGGCACAGCGGGTCGCGCCGAAGGGCAGCTCGGCGCATATTCAGGCAACCGCACAGGAGGGCCGCGCCTTGGCGCGGTTGGGCGCTGCCCGGGAGACGCGCCACGCGCTGAGCAGAGTCACGCGACTCGTCACACCGCTGCCGCTGCCGGACCGGCCTGAGCACCACTACCGCTACGACCCCGCCAAGTGCGACGCCTACACCGCGACGACACTGTCCTGGCTCGGCGACCCCGCAGCCGAGTCGTACGCTCGCGGGGTGCTCGCACGCCTGGAATCCGACGGCCGACCACGGCCGCGCCGAGCCCTCGCCGCGCGGCTGGATTTGGCCTTCGCGCTTCTCGCAGCCGATCAATCCGACGAAGCGGCCCACATGACGCTCGCCGCCCTCACCGACCCCCACCTCGTACCCGCGCATCACTGGCGAGCCGCCGAAGTGATCAGAAACTTGGAAGAACGGCGCGTACCGGAGGCCACGGAACTCCGCACCGCGTACCGAGAGCTCTGCGTTCCCATCGTCTCCTGACATCTGCCAGGAACCGGCTCACACAGCACATAAATCATGCAATCCGACGGAACCGACGCCACGGGTCGTAACCAGCAAAAGCGACGTCGTCTACCGCTCTTCGGGCAGCGAAGAAAAATGCGGCCAACCTTTCGCGCCAGGACCTGGCGTGCCGCTCGTCCGCGCCGAGGTGAGCGCGGACGAGCGGCACGCAGAATGCGACGTGAGCTCCCTCAGGAGGAGTGCCGGGCGGCCATTCCCCGCTCGATGGCCTCGATGATCCGGGGGCGTAGCTCCGCGACGCCGATGATCGCGTCCACCGAGCCGACCTCCACCGCCCGCTGGATGCTGTGCACCCGGTCGAACTCCGCGGCGACCTCGCCCAGCTTCTCCGCCCGCACCGCGGACTGCGCCTCGGCCAGCTGGGCGTTCAGCGCGGCGCGCTCCGCCCCGCTCGCCGCCGAGATGCGCGCCTGCAGGTCCGTCACCCTCGCGTCGGTCGCCGTACGGTGGTTGACCTCGCCGGAGAACACCACGGCCGCCGCCGGCGCGCCGCCGAGGACCGAGGCGAACGAGCCCTCCAGGGCCAGCACGGTCATGTTCGGGTTGAGCGCCTTGGAGAACACCACGAACGCCCCGCCGTGATAGCGGGAGATCACGCAGAACACGATCGGCCCATCGAAGTTGACGATCGCCCGCCCGATCTCCGCGCCGTACTCCAGCTGGAGCTTCCGCATCGACTCGGGTGAGCCGTCGAACCCGGACAGGTTCGCCAGCACCACCAGCGGCCGGTTGCCGGAGGCCGCGTTGATCGCTCGCGCGGTCTTCTTCGACGAACGCGGGAAGAGCGTGCCCGCCGTGTAGGTGTCGGGCCCGTCGGTGGGCGGGAAGCCGCGCCGGGGCACCGCCCTCGACTCGATTCCGATGAGGCAGACCGGCCAGCCGCCGATGTGCGCGTCCTGGACCGCGGAGGTCTCCGCGTCGGCCATGCCGGCCCACCGCTCCAGCACCGGGTGGTCCTGGTCGGAGACGGCGCGCATCACCGTACGGATGTCGAACGGCTTCTTCCTGTCCGGGTTGTGCTCGGCGGAGAAGATCTCCCCGACGGTGGTGAACTCGCTGTCGGCGATGGCGTGCGGGAAGCCGGAGACGTCGCGGTCCGCCGGGTCAGTGGTGCGGGCCCGCCGTGGCGCGCTCTCGCCGGGCACCACGTAGGTGTGGTCGTAGTGCGCCATCAGCACGTCCCGGGCGGCCTGCAAATTCGGCGCCCAGTACTGCGCCTGGCCGTTCGGGCCCATGACGCGGTCGTAGCCGCCGATGCCGAAGTTGTCCTCGGCCGACACGCCGCCGGAGAAGTCCAGCGACTGCTTGCCGGTGAGCACCATCGCGGAGTCCGGCGTCATGACCAGGATGCCCTTGGTGTGCATGAGCATCGTGGCCTCGGCGTTCCAGTACGGCTGGGCGCCCACGGTGATACCGGCCACCACGATGTTGATCTCGCCGCCCGCCTGGGTGAAGGTGACGATCCGCTTGAGCGCGGCCGCGACCCAGTCCATGTTCTCGGTGCCGGAGGTCATCGAGATCCGGGCGCCCGCCGACAGCGCGAACCACTCCAGCGGCACCCGCATGCGCTCGGCGAGGTCGAGCGCGGCGATCACCCGCGAGCACTCCGGCTCGGACAGCGCGCCCAGCGCCTTGGTGGGGTCGCCGAGCAGGATCACGCGGGTGACGCCCTCGGGGTGACGCTCGGTCGTGGTGGTGACGACGCCCGCCACGATCGCCGCGGTGTTCTTCCCCTTCGGCCGGTCCACCGGGACGAGGACGCCGTGCTCGTCGAGGTCGTACTCGACGAAGTCGCCGAGCATGCCGGTCAGCTCGTAGGGGTAGACGTTGCCGCGCCGGGCCGCCCGGAGCACCTTCTGGCGGTAGTCGCCGATCGGCCGCACCGGCTCGGCCGACGGCTTCTCCACGTGCAGGCTCGCACCGCGGCCCGGGTCGAGCGTGATCCGGACGGCGACCTCGCTCAGCTCACCCGCGGCGTCGCGCCGCCGGGCCACGAACAGGACCTCCTCGAGCCCCGCGCCCGCCGTGGTCGGCAGGATGCGCTGGACCAGCGCGTTCAGCTCGTCGTAGGACATCTCGGTCGACGGCCAGACGTACATCATGATGCGGTTGGTGTCGAACCGCTTGTTCTGCGGCCGCTGCGCCTGGATGTTGCGGATCGCGTCGAGGCCGGCGGTGATCGCGTCTTCCACCGCAGGCAGCGCGACCAGCCGTCCGTCGGTCTCGCGCAGCGGTGTCAGGTCGCGGACCTGCCCCATCGCGATGAGCCGCTCGTCGGCCGGGTTGGTCTTCGCGACGGCCTTGAACAGGTAGATCTCCTCGTCGGCGGACGGCAGGCGGGTGAGGTCGAACTCGCGCCACCGCTGCAGTTGCAGGCGCTGTGCGATCTGCGGGTGGATGCCGCGGATCAACCGGTCCTCGGCCATGCCCGCGCCGCCGGGCCGGAAGGTGAAGTGGTGATGGATCACCGCGCCGCTGGTGCCCGCGACGATGATGGTGATCCGGCGTACGCCCGCCGGCATCGTGTGCCGGTCGAGGAGCCGCCCGAGCTCCACGGCCATGGCGTCGGCGTCGGGCTGCTCCTCGCAGGTGACGTAGAGGTCGGCGACCAGCCCGCTCCGGGCGGCGTCGGCCGCGAGCGCTCCTACCGCGCCGAGGGCCCCGGGCAGCGCGGTCACGTCGACGGCGGTGGCGACAAGGCGCGTCACGTCGCCGGCGGCGTCGGTGCGCTCCGCGGTGACGAAGCGGCAGCCGCCGGTCTCCCGTACGGTGACCTCCGACAGCCCGCGATTGCCGTAGTAGCGGCGGGTCAGCACCTCGAGCAGCGGGGCGTGGTCACGCCCGGCGCGGCCGATCCGCTGGCCGAGCAGCCGGACCAGCGGCTCGGAGCTGGCGACCATCGCCTGGATCCGCTCGGCGCGGTCCGGCGCCTGCGGGTCGAGGTCAAGGTGACGCAGGTGGCCGCGGACGGCGGCGTACACCTTGGCGCGGTTGCGCCGCAGCAGCGGCTGGGCGAACCAGCGGAACACCACGCCGCGCGCCAGGTCCGACACCGTGGGGAAGCGCACCTGCGTGGCCTCCACGAGGTGTTCGAGGGTGAGCCCGGCGGGCTCGCTGAGCGATTCCAACGGCGGCGCGCCGGCCAGCCACTGGTGCAGCAGCTCCGACACGATCGCGACGTCGGTGCTCATCCGCTGCTGGGCCAGGAAGATCCGGAAGACCGCGGCCTCCAGCTCGGCCGTGCGGTCGAGGCCGGTGATGCCGTAGTGGCCGAGGACCTTGGCGAGTTTGGCCGTGAAACTCTCGGTGACGCCCGCTCGCTCGACGTCGAGGCTCTGCAGATAGCTGTGGAAGAACTCGCGCGGGCTGTGCACCGCGCTCACGGGCTCTCCGTCGAAGTCGCCGCGGGGCTTGTTGCGGCTCAGCTCGCACAGGTCGGCGAAGACGGTGAGCAGGTCCAGCTCGCCTTCGAGCAGCCGCCCGCCCAGCTCGGCGCGGGCCGCCAGGTAGTCCGACAGCACCCGCTTGTGGTCATGCGGGTCGACGTCGAAGCCGAGCAGCAGGCTGCGCAGGTCTTCCAGGCCGCGCCTGACCCGGCTGGCCGCGGACGCGTTCACCGGCCCGGCGGGCAGGTCGATCTCGACCGTGCCCGCCTCCTCCTGCGGCTCGTCGTCGGCGAGGGGTTCCAGGCGCATCAGCCGCGCGCCGGTCTCGACCTGGCTGCCGACCGACACCGGCAGTTCTCTCACCCGGGCACGGAACGGCGCGCGCAGCACCGTCTCCATCTTCATGCTCTCCAGCACGAGGATCGGCGCGCCCGCCTCAACCTCGTCACCGACCGCCAGCGGCGCGGCCACGACCAGCGCGGGCGCCGGGGAGCGGACGACGCCGCCCTCGTCGCGGCTGATCCGGTGGGTGACGCCGTCGACCTCGACCAGGTGGATCGGGCCGTGCGTGGCCGACACCAGGCGGAACCGGTGGCCGTTGACCACGATCTGGCCGCTGTGCGCGTCGAACCGCTCCACCTCGACATCCGCCAGAGCTCCCGAGACGCCCACGCGGAACCGCTGCTGCCCGATCCTGGCCACGCTCACCTGGTAGCCGACGCCGCGCAGCTTGAGGTCCAGCGGACGGCCCGGGTTGTGCTGGGCCTGGGGGCGCCCGCCGTACGCGGTGGACAGCAGCCGCCTGCGGCTGACTTCCTCCTCGTCGCGGTAGGCCTCGATCGCCGCGGCGGCCAGGGCGACCGCGGAGTGCCGGTGGTTGACCAGGCCCCCCTGGGCACGCACGCGGTCGATCCAGCCGGTGTCGGCGGCGGCGTCGACGACCTCGGGCTGGTCGAGCAGGTCGAGGACGAAGCTCTTGTTGGTGGCGCCGCCGTCGATGATCACCGTGGTCTCGGCCATCGCGCGGCGCAGCCGGCCGAGCGCCTGCTCGCGGTCGCGGCCGTACGCGATGATCTTCGCGATCATGGAGTCGAAGTCGGCCGGGATGGTGTCGCCCTCGCTGACACCGGTGTCGACGCGGATACCGGGGCCGGCGGGCAGGATCAGCCGCGCGATACGTCCCGGGGACGGCGCGAAGTCGCGGTCGGGGTCCTCGGCGTTGAGCCGGGCCTCGATGGCGTGGCCGTTCTCGACCGGCTGGGGGCCCTCCAGTCTCCCTCCGGTGGCCACGTGCAACTGGAGGCGCACCAGGTCGGTGCCGGTGGTGATCTCGGTGATCGGGTGCTCGACCTGCAGCCGGGTGTTGACCTCGAGGAAGGCGAAGAGCTTCTCGCCGGGGTGATAGAGGAACTCGACGGTGCAGGCGCCGCGGTAGCCGACGGCCACCGCCAGCCGTTCGGCCGACGCCTTCAGCTCGGCGGCCTGCGCGTCCGACAGTACGGGAGACGCGGACTCCTCGATGATCTTCTGGTTGCGCCGCTGCACCGAACAGTCGCGCACGCCCAGCGCCCACGCGGTGTCGCCGTCGGCGATGACCTGCACCTCGACGTGGCGCGCGCCGGTGACCAGGCGCTCCAGGAAGACCACGCCGGATCCGAACGCGCGCAGCGCCTCCTTGCTGGTGCGCTCGTAGGCGTCGGCCAGTTCCTCCGCGGAGGCGACCATGCGGATGCCACGCCCGCCGCCGCCCGCCGTGGCCTTGAGCATCAGCGGGTAGCCGATCCGCTCCCCGGCGCGCAGCGCATCCTCCAGGGTGGCGACCTCGCCGCGGCTCCACGGCGCGACCGGGACGCCGACCTCCTCGGCGATCAGCTTGGCGCCGATCTTGTCGCCGAGCCTGCGCATCGCCTCCGCGCTCGGTCCGACGAAGGTGACGCCGATCTCCTCGCACAGTTCGGCGAAGGCCGGGTCCTCGGCGACGAAGCCCCAGCCGACCCACGCGGCGTCCGCCCGGGTCTCGACGAGTGCGCGCTTCAGGACGGCGTGGTCGAGGTACGGCCTGGCCGAGGCGGGACCCAGGCAATAGACGATGTCGGCCTCACGGACGAAGGTGGCGTCGCGATCGGCGTCCGTGTAGAGCGCGACGGTCTCGATCCGCTCCCCTGTCTCAGCCGAAAGATCCCGAACGGCGTGGATGAGCCGCATCGCTGCCTCTCCACGGTTGACGATGGCGACTCGACTGAACACCGACTGGATCTCCCAACTTCCGAGCAACAGGCGACGCTCGCCCCGTAGCGTCACCTCCGTCTCTCATACCCTGCTCGATCACCTCCGGGCATGCCAATGTCCGGATCACGCATCGTCGGGCTCTCCGTTGTGGGAAACCCACAAACCCGCTCGATCCGGAGTCGTGGTAACCCCGGGGCCGGCCGGCCCGGCGCCGGACGCTCCGAGGGCGTGCAGGCCCCCGTCGACATGGATGATCTCGCCGGTGACCGCGGGCAGCCAGTCCGACCAGAGCGCGCAGACTGTCCGAGCGACCGGCGTGCTGTCCGTGATGTCCCAGGCCAGGGGCGACCGCTCCTCCCACGCCTGCCGCAACGTGTCGAAGGCGCCGATGGCGGTCGCGGCGATCGTCCGCAGTGGACCCGCGGCGACCAGGTTGACCCTCGTGCCCTGCGGGCCGAGCGCGTGGGCGAGGTATCGGCAGCTGCTCTCCAGACCCGCCTTCGCGACTCCCATCCAGTCATAGCCGGGCCAGGCCATGGTGGCGTCGAAGTCGAGACCCACGACGGATCCGCCGCCGGCGGCCGCCAGGAGCGGGGCACACGCGCGCGTCAGCGCGGTGAAGGAATAGGTCGAGACGTGCAGGGCCGGCGCGACGTCCTCCCACGGCGCGGTCAGAAAGCCCCCGTCCAGTGCCGAGGAGGGCGCGAAGGCGATCGCGTGCAGGACGCCGTCCAGGCCCGCCCACCGGCCGCCGAGGTCCTCGACGACCGCGTCGATCTGTTCCGGTCGCGTGACGTCAAGCTCAAGCACGTCGCACGGGTGGGGCAGCTTCTCGGCCACACGGCGGGTGATGGACAGCGCGCGCCCGAAGCTGGTGAGGACGACCTCGGCGCCCTCCTCCTGGGAGAACCGCGCGGCCGCGAACGCGATCGAGCGCTCGTTGAGCACCCCGGTGACGAGAAATCTCTTCCCGGCCAGCAACACGTGGTCCTCCCCGTGGGAAAGCAGCTCTCTCGAATATGTCTGGCGTAATTATTCCGAGCCGGCCTGACAGATCGATGACAATCGGCTGACATATCGGAGCAGGCCGCGTTTTCCTTTCAGGAAATAGACCTGTCACCCGCCGGGCAATCGACCTCGCTCATGACTGGATGCCATATTACTGTGCGCCGTGATCATGGAGCGCGCCAGGTGGGCGGGCCGAACCCGATGGAGAAATGAATCGATGGCCGAAAGTAGCAATCATCAGGTCGACACGGTCGCCACGGCGTCCGTCGGCAGCAGGCTTGACCGGATGCCGATCGTCAGCGCACACCGTACGATTACCGCGCTGATCGGCTTCGGGCTGTTCTTCGATTATTTCGACAGCAATCTTTCGGGCACCATGTCCAAAGTCCTGCAGGTCGAATTCGGAGTCGGTGGAACATCCCTCAAGCTCTTTCTCGCGTCCGGCTTCGTCGGGCAGTTCCTCGGCTCGATCGTGCTGGGACGTCTGGCGGATCGCGTGGGGCGCCGCCGGGCCTTCATGCTCAACCTGCTGGTCTACTCCGTCTTCACGTTGCTCGGCGCCCTGTCGCCGAGCGCGGGCTGGTTGATCCTCACGCGGTTCCTCGCCGGTGTGGGTATCGGCGGAGAGCAGCCCCTCGCCGACTGTTACCTGGCCGAGATGCTGCCCGCCGGCCACCGCGGCCGCTTCATCGGCTGGGCGTACAGCCTGGCCTACTGCGGTGTACCCGCCGTCGGCTTCACCGCCCTGTGGCTCGCGCCGCGTACGGTGCTCGGAGCCGACGGGTGGCGATGGGTGTTCCTGCTCGGCGCGGCCGGCACGGCGATGGTCTGGATCCTGCGCCGCCGTCTCACCGAGTCACCCCGCTGGCTCGCCTCGCGCGGGCGGGCCGATGAGGCCGACATGATCGTTCGCGGCATGGAACGGCAGGCCGGGCTCACGTCTCCCGAGTCGCACGACGCCGGGCCGCTCACGCCGGCGGCCGGCGCGGCACGTCCCGGTCTGCGTGTGCTGTTCAGCGCGCCGTTCCGGCGCCGGACGGTCATGCTGTGGACGTACTGCCTGCTGTCCGTGACGGCCTACTACGGATTCGGCACGCTCGCGCCGCAGGTGCTGGTCGTCAAGGGCTTCGACGTCGTGCAGGGTCTCGGCTTCACCGCCCTGTCGTTCATGGGTTATCCGGTCGGAGCGCTGCTGGCGGTGCCCACGCTCGACCGCTACGAGCGGCGTACGCTGATCTCGGTGTCGGCCTCGCTGATGGCGGCGAGCGGGATCGTCTTCGGGCTCTCGGGCAACGTTCCGCTGGTCGTGGCGTCGGGCTTCTGCTACACGTTGATGAGCAATCTCTTCTCCACGGCGTCACACGTGTACCTGTCGGAGCAGTATCCGACGGAGTTCCGCGCCACCGCGGCCGGCGCGGCCTATTCGCTGTCCCGGCTGAGCGCCGCGCTCCTGCCGTTCGCGCTCCTGCCCGTCCTGGAGCACCAGGGGGCCGGCTGGCTGTTCACCACGATCGCCGCGACCGTCGTCGTCATGGTGGCGACGATCAGGATTCTCGGCGACCGTACGACCGGCACCTCGGTCGACCGGCCCGCCGGCGCGTACACGCTGAGCGCACGGGGATAGCGGACCCGCGGAAACGGGCGACTCCCGGACGAGCCTCGGCTCATCCGGGAGTCGTCGCCTCCCTACGTCAGGACCGCCTGCGTCTGCACGACCAGTCCGACCCGCCTTGGCTCCTCGTCGCCGGCCGGCACGGTGTGCAGGTCGGTCTGGACCACGATGCTGGTGCGACCGACGTGGACGGGACGGGCGCTCGCCCGTACCTCGCCGCGGCGCACTGCGGCCAGGAAGTTGATCTTAAGTTCTATCGTCGAGGTGGCGGCGCCCGGCGGGAGGTTCAGGAAGGCGCACACGGCGGCCGTCGAGTCGGCCAGCGCGGTCAGGGCGGCGCCGTGCAGGACGCCGCCCGCGGTGCACCGCTCCGGCGCCCAGCCCAGGAGGGCGGTCACCTCGCCGGGCGTCAGCCGGTCGAATCGGATGCCGACCGTCTCGGCGAACGGCATCAGTTCCTTGAGGGTCTCCACGGTCAGTTCGGTGTCCGGCATGGTGTCCTCTCGTGTGGTCCCGCCGGTCATGCTCCCACGGGAACACACGAGGATCACGTGGGCGGGCGGCGTCAGGCCGCGGTCGCCCCGGCCGGAGCGGGGCCGCCGCGCCGGGCGGGCTCGCTCACCTCGTGCAGGAAGGTCGCGACCTCCCGGTACGACTCGACGACGCCGACCTCGCGGTACGGAATGCCCTTCCGGGCGCAGTAGTCCTGGACGATCGGACGGCAGTGCTTGAGATTCATCCGCGGCATGCTCGGGAACAGGTGGTGCTCCACCTGGTAGTTCAGGCCGCCGTAGAGGAAGTCGACCAGCGGGGTGGGGCGGATGTTGCGCGAGGTGAGGACCTGACGCTCCAGCCAGTCCAGGGACTCCTCTCCGTCGCGGATCTCCATGCCCTTGTGGTTGGGAGCGAAGATCAGGCCGAAGTAGACGCCGAGCACGGCCTGCTGCACCGCGATGAAGACCACCGCCTTGAGCGGGGACAACACGAGGAAGACGGCGCCCAGGTAGATCACGACGTTGGCCAGCATCAGCAGCCCCTCGATCCACGGCTGGCGCAGCTCCCGGCGGGCCAGCGCCAGCAGCGACGTCCGTCTCATCTTGTACGACTCGAGCACCAGCAGGACGAAGAAGAGAGTGCGCTGGTGCCGGACGATGAACCGCTGGCGGCGGTTGCGCCTGGCGTACTGGCTCATGCTGAAGATCGCGGTGCGCCGGCCGATGTCGGGGTCGAGGTCGAGGTTGTTGGGGAAGCTGTGGTGCCGGTTGTGGTGGTTGACCCACCAGCCGTAGCTGACGCCGTTGAAGAGGTTGGCGTGGAAGCGGCCCATCGCCATGGCGGCACGCCCGCGGAACATGGCCTTGTGCCCCGCGTCGTGCCACATGAACGCGCTCTGCCCGGCGCACAACCCCATCCAGACGGCCACCGGGAGCTGCCACCAGGAGTCGCCGATCAGGAAGAAGGCCAGGAGGCCCGCGCCGGCGAGGGCGATGTTGAAAGCGAGCCGGCCGTAGTAACGGCGCGGTTTGAGCCTGAGCAGTCCGGCCGAGCGCACCTCCCTGGCCAGCTCCGCGAAGTGCGCGCCCACCTCCGCGGCGGTCGCCTCGGCCGGGTCGAGGCCGACCAGGCCACTTCGGGGCGCGGCGCCTCTTCTGACCGAGTTCTGGTCATTGGCCTGCATTGATAACTCCTTCGACTAATCTCCGGACCAGGTCGATCCGGGACCCGGCGGACCTCGGACGGTCCGCCGCCAGGTCAGGTTCGTGGTGTGCCGTCCTTGTCGATCCGGCGGAATCCGGTGTAGGCGGCCAGCGCCTCCGGAAGGTCGACACCGCCGTCCGGCCGCTGACGCTGTTCGAGGATCGCCGCCAGCGTGCGGCCGATCGGCAGCCCGGAGGCGTTGAGCGTGGCGGGCAGTCCGCGTTCCCCGGAGCGGTCCCGCATCCGGATGTCGGCACGGCGCGCCTGGAAGGTGCCGCAGTCGGAACAGGAGGACACCTCCCGGTAGCGCCCCTGACTGGGCAGCCAGACCTCTATGTCGTAGGTCCTGCACGCCGAGAAGCCCAGGTCTCCGGCGGCCAGGGCGACGACCCGATACGCCAGGCCGAGCTCGGCCAGGCACGTCTCCGCGTGGCCCACCATGCGCTCCAGCTCGGCCGCGGAGTCCTCCGGCCGGCAGAGCCGGACCAGCTCGACCTTGCCGAACTGGTGGAGTCGCAGGATGCCCCGGGTGTCCTTGCCGTACGAACCGGCTTCGGCGCGGAAGCACGGCGTGTACGCCGTGACGGCGACCGGCAACGTGCCGGCCGCGAGGGTCTCGCCCGCGTACAGGTTGACGAGCGGCACCTCGGCGGTGGGGATGAGGAACAGCTCCCGGTCGGCGGTGCGCACGGTGAACAGGTCGTCGGCGAACTTCGGCAACTGCCCCGTGCCGGTCATCGCGGCGCGGTTCACCAGTGCGGGAAGGCCGACCTCCTCGTAGCCGTGCCGCCGGGTGTGCAGGTCGAGGAAGAACGAGGCAAGCGCGCGTTCCAGCACGGCGCCGGCGCCGCGGGTGACCGCGAACCGCGCTCCGGCCAGGCGGGTCGCCCGCCTGAAGTCCAGGATGCCCATGGCCTCGCCGATCTCGACGTGGTCGCGGGGGGTGAAGTCGAAGGCCGGCACGGTTCCGCATCGGCGGAGCTCGACGGCCTCGTCCTCGGTCGCGCCGTCCGGCACGTCGTCGTCGGGCAGGTTCGGGATGGTGAGCAGGACGTCGTCCAGTTCCCGGGTCACCGCGCGCCGCCGGGCCTCCAGGCTCTGTATCTCCGTCTTGACCTCGCGGGCCCGTTCGCGCAGTGAGGCGGTCTCGGCGCCGGCGCGCCGCAGTTCGCGGGCCAGCCGGTTGGCCTCGGTCCGCAGCTTGTCCACGGCGCCGGTGAGCTCCGACCGCTGCCGGGCGAGATCGCGAAGGGCCGGCAGGTCCAGGTCGTAGCCGCGGCGGGCCAGCCGGCGTGCCGCGCCGGAACCGTTCTCGAGCAGGGTCCGGGCGTTGTGCATGGCGTCTCCGTTCCGGCGGCCGGCGGCCGGGGGCCGCCCGGACCGGCCTGCTGGGGCAGGTTTTTGTGGCGGAAAGCGGGCTCACCGGCCGCGATCGCGCCGCGGCCGGACAAGCCCGTCACGGCCGGCTCACCAGAACGGCCGCGTTCTGGCCGCCGAACCCGAAGGACGTGCTCATGGCCAGATCGATCCGGCGTGGTGTGGCCTTGGCGGCGACCTCCACCTCGATCCGCGGGTCCGGCTCGTCCAGATTCGCCGTCGGCGGGACGAGGCCGTTCTCCACGGCGAGGACGGCGAACGCCGCCTCGACCGCGCCGGCGGCGCCGAAGAGGTGCCCGGTCACCCCCTTGGTCGAGGTGACCAGCGCCTTCTCGCCGAGGACACGCCGCAGGACCCGAGCCTCCGTCAGGTCGTTCAGCGGCGTGCCGGTGCCGTGGGCGTTGACGTGGCCGACGGCGGACGGCTCGACGCCGGCGTCGGCGAGCGCGGCACGGATCGCGCCCTCGGCGCCGCGTCCCTCGGGATCCGGGGCGGTGACGTGGTGAGCGTCCGCGGTTCCGCCGAAGCCCGCGATCCTCGCCCGGATCCGTGCGCCGCGGGCGCGCGCGTCCGCGGCGCGTTCCAGTACGAGTACGCCGGCGCCCTCCCCCGCCACGAACCCGTCCCGGTCCGCGTCGAAGGGCCGGGAGGCGCTCTGGGGATCGTGTGAACGCCGGGACAGCGCGCCCATCCGCGCGAACCCCGCCATCACCAGCGGTGTGATCATGGCCTCGCCGCCGCCGGTCAGCACGACGTCGCACCGGTCGAGCAGGAGCAGGTCGCGCGCCATCCCGATGGCGGTCGTGCCGGACGCGCAGGCCGTCGCGACGACCATGTTCGGGCCGGTCGCGCCCAGCTCGATGGAGAGCTGACCGGCGACCATGTTCGGCAGCTGCATCGGCATGAGCAGCGCCGAGATCCGTCCGGCGCCCTCGGTCAGCATCACCCGGTGCTCGTGCTCGACCGTACCGGGACCGCCGTCGGCGCACCCCAGGACCACACCCACCCGGGCGCCGTCCCACTCGTGCGGGTCCAGACCCGCGTCCGCGACGGCCTCGGCCGCCGCGACCACGGTGAACTGGACGAACGGGTCCAGCCGCCGGGCCCGGTGCGGGCCCAGCAGGCCGGTCGCGGAGAACCCCGGGACCCGGCAGGAGAAGCTCACCGGGCAGCCGGCCAGTGCCGGGTCGTGGCAGGCGGTCGGCTCGCCGGCGGTGACCCGTTCCCAGTTTGCGGTGACCCCGATGCCCGCGGGGCTCACGAGCCCCAGGCCGGTCACCGCGATGTCCGGCGCGGGCATCAGACCCTCGTGCTGCGCGATTCGACGAGGGTGACGACCGCCTCGACCGTCTCCGCCTGGAGCATCTCCTCGTCGGAGACGGCCACTCCCAGCTCCTTCTCGATGACCAGACTGAGATCGACCACGTCCAGCGAGTCCAGCTCGAGGTCCTTGAGCTTCGCCTCGGGCGTGATGGCGTTCGGGTCGAGCTGGAACTTCCGTGCGATGATCTCGCGCACCTGATTGAACATCGTGTTACCTCCGGTCGTGGTGTCACTCCGTACGGGTGACCGTTCGTCACTCGGTCGCGTCGCGCCCGGCCCTACTGCAGGGCGGGCGCCGGGAGCAGGGGCCAGGTGAGGGTGGCGGCGCCCCAGGTGGCGCCGCCGCCGAAGGCCGCGAGGAGCACACGGTCGCCGGCCGCGAGCGAACCGGCGGCCGCCTCGTCGGCCATCAGCAGCGGGATGGAGGCCGCCGCGGTGTTGCCGACTCTCTCGATGTTCGACGCCCGCCGTTCGGGCGCGATCCCGAGATCGTCGGCGACGGTGTCGCAGATCCGGGCGTTGGCCTGGTGCGGGATGAAACGGCCGACGTCGGCCGGCGCCCAGCCCGCGCGGTTCAACGCGGACCGGGCGGCGTCGGTGACGCGCTCGACCGCGTGCCGGTAGACCTCCCGGCCGCGCATCCGGAAGAAGTGCTCCTCCGGCGGCGCCGGCCGGCCGGTCGAGCGCTGCTGCGAGCCGCCCGCCGGGATGGTGATCAGGTCGGCGAGCCCGCCGTCGCTGCCGAGCACGATCGGGCCGATCGCACCGTGTTCGCCGGCCTCGCCCGCTCGCAGCACCACCGCGCCGGCGCCGTCACCGAAGATGACGGCGGTGTGCCGATCGGCGGGATCGATGATGGTGGTGAATGCCTCCGCACCGATCAGCAGCACCCGCTTGGCGATCCCGGCGACGATCTGGCCGACGGCGTCGGCCAGACCGTACAGGAAGCCGGTGCAGACCGCCGAGACGTCGTGCGCGGCCACTCCGGTCAGCCCCAGGCGCGACGCGACCAGAGGCGCGGTCGCGGGGCAGAGCCGTTCGGGTGTGGTGGTGGCGACGATGACCGAGTCGACGTCGACGCCGCCGGCGGATTTCAGGGCCAGCCCGCCGGCCTCCACCGCGAGGGCCGCGGTGGCCGTGCCGGGGTCGACGACGTGACGTGAGCGGATCCCGGTACGGCTGCGGATCCACTCGTCCGAGGTGTCGAGCACCTGAGCGAGGTCGTCGTTGGTGACCACGCGCGGCGGCACCCACCCGCCCAGACCGGTGATCACCGCGGCCCGGCCGGGCGACGGAACCGGGTTCATCCCGCCAGCCCCAACACGGGGAGGGCGTCGGCCAGGCCCATGTACTTCAGGCGGACCACCGCCATCTCGTCCGTCCAGCGTTCGGCGGTGGCGTAGCGCTCCTCCGGCGTCGTGTCGAGCATGCGCCGTCCGGGCCAGATCTCGTAGTCGCCGATCAGGCCGGCGTACTGACGCATGCCCTCCTGGAACAGGTTCTCCCGGTGGAGGATGTACTTCTCCTCGGGCAGCTCGTCCCAGAGCCTCCGGCCGCGATCGAGGATCTCCAGCAGCCGGTCGCGGTAGCCGGGGTTCCTCTCCAGGTGGTCCTTGATGATCGAGCTGCCGACGGAGAGATGCCGGATCTCGTCGATCGACGCCCCGCGCGCGATCTCGCTCGCGGCCGGGTCCAGTGGGTGCCACTTGCGCTCGCTGAGCTCGGCGGCCGGGGCCAGCACACCCTCGATGACGATCGTGAAGATCGCCACCCCGCCGATGTAGTCGCCCTCGTCGCGTACGGTGCGGGTGGCGAACTCCTCCACCGGTTCGAGGATCTCCTTGGTGTAGTCGGCCGACATCTCGTCCACGGCCTCGACCAGGCCCGTGGCCGGCAGGCCGAGCTCCACCAGGTGCCTGCGGAAGACCATCGAGTGGCGGGCCTCGTCCACGAGCTGCGTCGCGTAGAACTCCATGCCGGAGATGTCCGGCGCCTGGGCGACGTAGTGGGCCAGGATCCGGGTCGCCTTCTCCTCGGCGACCGAGCGGTAGCCGAGCTCCAGCACGAGCGCGTCACGCAGGGGTCCGGGCCTGAGCATGTGCTCCGGCGTCGGCACATCGGGGGCGTGGCCGGTTTCTGCCCGGCCGCGCAGCGTGCCCTGGGCGACGGCGCCGAGCCAGTACGCGAGGTCGCACCGCTCGGCGGTCAGGTTCAGGTTCATGGCGCCGTCGAGCAACGTCGGCGCCTGCTCCCAGTCCGCTTCGCGCGGAACTGTCTGCGTCATCGAGCGTCTCCTCCTGTTCTGTCGGTGGGACTGCCAAGACCTAGAGGGCCGATCCGCTCACGCTCCGGCGACTCGCGTCGGCGAGCCGGCGTGGGACCGAATCGGCCAGTTCGACCTGATGGAGCCGCCCGCCGAAGTTGAGCAGCGGCTCGCCCTCGCGGGCGGCGCCGTCCACCACCTCGGCGAGCAGCAACTCGTGGTCGCCCGCGTCGACGGTGGCGACGAGGCGGCAGCTCAGCCACGCCAGCGCCCCGTCGATCAGCGGCGCGCCGCTGAACAGGTCGGGCTTCCACTCCACCCGGTCGAACTGCTCCGGCCCGCGGGGACGGCTCGGGTCGGCGAACCAGCGAGCCGTCGCCGCCTGAGCGGTGTTCAAGATGTTGATCGCGAAGTCTCGGCGGCGCTTGAGCAGGCCGAGCCCCACCGAGTCGTGCACCAGGCAGAGCCCGACGAGCAACGGATCACGCGAGACCGCCGTCAGGGAGCTCACCGTGGTCCCGTGCATGGTCACACCGGTCCGTACGCTCAGCACCCCGACGCCCGAGG
Organism: Microbispora oryzae; assembly: GCF_017896165.1. Taxonomy (GTDB): domain Bacteria; phylum Actinomycetota; class Actinomycetes; order Streptosporangiales; family Streptosporangiaceae; genus Microbispora; species Microbispora oryzae. The sequence continues at coordinate 162,326 of NZ_JAFCNB010000014.1, read as the reverse complement.
CGATCCGCCGCAGCGCCGCGCGGCAGACGGCGCCGCAGTTCTCGGGCTCCCCGGAGCCGGCGGCGTCCCCGGAGTCCCGGGCGTTCATCCCGATGCCCCCGATCGCATGGCCGCGGCCCCCGGCACCGGCCGGTTCTCGCCCTGGATCGTCGCGAGGAGCTGCCGGTACGCCGGCTGGGCGACCGGCTCGAACGGCAGATCGAACGGCTTGAGGAAATTGCCGAACAGCCCGCGGTCGCCGAACAGATGGAACGGGATCACCAGCAGTGCCCACTCGGGCCCGATCAGCCACATCCACAGGCCGGCGACCGCCGTCTGCGTGATCAGGCTGTGCATCGTGTTGTACAGGACGTAGTAGACCTTCGATATCCGCTTCGTCTTGCTGCGGTGGAAGGCGATGGCGCCCGGGATGTAGCCGATGAGATCGATGTAGAGGAACAGGCCGATCGCCGGCAGCCACCGGATCTCGTGCCAGTGCCAGACGATGAGGGCGGTGCTGATCCCGAATCCGACCAGGTACTCGGACCGGTGCAGGCGGTAGGTGTTCGGTGTCTCGAACGGGTTCTTCTGGTCCATGGCTGTCCTTCGTCGTGGCTGTCCTTCGTCGTGGCTGTCCTTCGTCTAGGCGGAGACGGCCGGAGCGGCGGCGGCCACCGTCACCCCGTCGGCCAGCTGGGTGCCGTCGAACATGCCGACGACGACCCACGCCACGGTCTCCTTGATCACGCGTTCGGCGATCGGGTCGAGGATTCCTTCGAGGCTCTGGATGCCGAAGTCGAAGTCGGCTTCGAAGTGCAGGTCGCAGCCGTCCGGCCGGCGGCGCAGCGCCCAGTGGCCGGAGAAGGTGTCGAAGTCGCCGTCGTCCTGTTCGAACTCGATCCGCAGCTCGTCGCGGAGGAACCGTTCTTCCTCCGTCCAGCGCAGCAGACCGCTGCGGAAGTGCAGTTCCCAGCTCGACCGGCCGGTCGGCTCGGGCGCCGTCCGGTGCACGGTCGTCGACTGCACATGGGGGGCCAGCTCGGGGTACCGCTCGAACCGGATGACGCCGTCGAACACGGCCTCGGGCTCCACACCCGGAACGAAGGCGTTGAGTTCCACCCGTCGCATGATCAGTGACCGCCTTCCGGCATTCGGGCGCGCTTGTCCACCAGGTCACGGGTGGCGCGCTCAACGGATTCGAGAAAGAAGTCGACGTCGGAGTCGGTGAGGACGGCGGGCGGGGTGAACCGCACGACGGAGCTGCCGTTCATCGAGTGGTTACCGACCACGCCGTGGTTGAACAGCTCGATCAGGAACTCACCGGCGAGACCGGCCTCGACCAGCTCGACACCGATCATCAGTCCCTGACCGCGCACCGACACGACGAGGTCGGGGATGCGGTCCGTGACGATGCGTTCGACCTCGGGCAGCAGCCGCGCGCCGAGGTCGCGGGCGCGGGCGACCAGATCCTCCTCCTTGATGGCCCTGATCGCGCCCTGGACCGCCGCCATCAGGACCGGCGCGCCGGAGAAAGTCCCGGTGTGCAGGTACGGGTCCTTGTCGAATGGTTTGAAGGCCTTCCGGCCGGCCACCGCCGCGGAGACGGGCAGGACGCCGCCCCCGAGCGCCTTGCCGACGAGCAGCACGTCGGGCACCACACCGGCCAGGTCGGCCCCCCACCAGTGGCCCAGCCGGCCCATGCCGGTCTGCACCTCGTCGAGGACGAAGAACGCGCCGTGCTCACGGCACAGCGCCGCGGCGCGCCGCAGGTAGTCCGGTGGGGGGATGTTGACGCCGCCTTCGCCCTGGACCGGCTCGACGATGAAGCAGACCTCCCCCGGGTGCTCGGAGAGCTCCTGTTCCAACGCGTCGGCGTCTCCGTACTCAAGGTGCCGTACGTCCGGGAGCAGCGGCTGGAACGGCGTGCGGTACACCTCCTTGCCGCTGGCCGTCAGGGCACCGAGCGTCTTGCCGTGGTAACCCTGGCGTGTCGCGACGATGCGGTGCTTGCCGTGGGCGCGGGCCAGCTTCAGCCCCGTCTCAACCGCCTCCGCTCCGGACAGGGCGAAGTGCACCCGGTCCAGCCCGGGAGGCGCGACGGACACCAGCGCCTCGGCGGCGCGGCCCACCGTCGGCTCCAGCAGGATGCGGGTGGCGATGGGGTGCCGGTTGAGCTGGTCGAGCACGGCCTCCATCACGATGGGGTGGCGGGCCCCCATGATGAAGACGCCGTATCCCCCGCAGTTGAGGAACCGCTCGCCGTCGCTCGTCCGCAGCCAGGCGCCGGACGACTCCACCTCCATGTGGCTGCCGAAGAGTTCGGCGAGGGTGGCGCGGCCCTTGCTCAGATGGGCGCGGTAGAGGTTGAGGATGTGCGATTCGGCGTCCGGGGCGCCGGCCCGTACAGCCGAGGGTTCGGTCATGGTCATGGCAACTCGCTCCTTCCGGCAGGCGGGTCAGGACAGGATCAGCGGTCCGCCCTTGAAGTGCGTGAGCAGCGCCTCCGCCGCGCTTGACCGCGACGGCGGATGGAAGGCCAGCGGGCGTGTCGCCGCCGCCAGATACGCCACGTCCGAGGAGGAGATGAACGACATTCCCCCGAGCAGCTCGACGGCGAGGTCGACGGCCGAGGACGTCGCCTCCTGGGCGGCGTAACGCGCGACGAGCACCGCGGCGACGGCCTCGTCTCCCCCGACGCCGTCGATCACCGCGCGGGCCACTCCCTCGACACCGGCGATAGCCGACTCCAGCCGCACGGCGACGGCCGCCTGGTCGGTCACACTGCCCCGGCCCCGCCGCAGCATCCGGTCGACCAGCGCGCTCGCCGCGCCCAGGTAGACCGAGGTGATCAACATTTCGAACCAGACGAAACCGGCGGTCTGCAGGTCGTCCAGTCGCTGCGGGTCGTCGGGGACCGTACGGACGACCAGGCCTTCGGGCACGTGGACGTCCGTCAGCCGCACCTCGTCGCTCTCCGCGCCGGGCAGGACGAACGTCGACCAGAACGGGTGCACCGAGATGCCCGGCGAGCCGGCCGGGATCAGCAGTACCGCGAGTTCTGGCTCGCCGCCGGGGCCCGGCAGGGCCACACTCGCCGTCAGCAGGTCCATCGATCGGGCCAGGCTGCACGGCTTCTTGCCGCCGCTCACCCGGTAGCCGCCCTCGTGGTCGGCCCGCGCCGTCACGGCCGGCGTCAGGATGTTGGCGTCGGGCCGGCCCTCCGCCCAGCCCGAGGCCATGAGCAGGCCGTCGGGCGCGACCCGGTCCAGCAGCGCGATCTGCTCGGGCGTCAGCCGACCGGCCGCCGCGGCGAGTGCGTACAGCATCGCCGTGGTGAAGTGGTGCATGGTGACGGCGGCCCCCAGCGAGGGCGAATAGGACGAGATCGCCCGCATGACTCGCACGGCCTCGATCGCGTTCGCGCCGGCGCCGCCCCGTTCGGCGGGGGCCAGGAGTCCGGCTCCGTTGTGCGCGCGGAACGTCTTGATCGTGCTGCCTCCGGGCACCTCGTGAGCGGCCAGCGGCGTCGCGGCGAGCGCGTCGCACAGGCCGGGATGGAACTTCTCGCAGGTCGCTCGCGCGACGTCGAGTGATCGCATGCGCACTTACCTCCGGGGCGCGGGGATGGGGATCGGGCAGGAGCGGCCGGACACCGGACGCCGCCTCACCGCCCGAACACGGCGATTCTGGGCCGGATGCCGGAGCAACTGCTGACCCCCTGGATGTGAGAGGTCTTGAGCATCGGGTAGTTGGCCTCACCGAAGGCCCCGCCGGTCAGGCCGGTGCCGCCGTGACTGGGCAGGTACGGCAGGAACCCGATGTGCGAGTCGTTCACCTTGAACAGCCCGCCGTTGTGCAGCCGTGAGACGAACCAGTCGGTCACGTCCGGTGAGGAGGTCCACAGCGAGTTGCGCAGGCCGTACATGTTGCCGTTCATGAACTCCACGAACCGGCCGAGCAGCACGTCGTCGGGGGCGTCCTCGGCGACGACGCACGGGATCAGCGGGAAGAACGTCTCGTGCGCGACGACGTCGAAGCGCCGCGCGCCGGCGAGCCCGTCGACCCGCACGACCGTGGGTTCGAGGAAGACACCGGTATCCGACGGTGTGCCGTCCAGCTCCATACGCCGGCCGCCGCACACCAGCGTCGCGCCCTCTCCAATGGCCTGGTCGAGCAGCGTGAAGAACTTCTCACTGCGGCGCACCGGAGACAGCAGCACGCCGTCGTCGTCCGGGTAGCCGGGACGGATGGTCGTCACCTGCTTCCTGACCAGGGCGAGCAGATCGTCGGCGATGGCCGGATGCGCCAGCACATAGTTCGGCACCATGCAGATCTGGCCGGAGCCGTAGAAGCACTCCGTGATCGCCTCGGCTGCCATATCCAGGTCGGCGTCCCGCCAGACGACGAGCCCGTCGTTGCCGGCGAGTTCGAGGATCGGCTTCTTGCCCCGTGCGACGCACTCCCGCTCGAATCGCAGCCCCTCCTCACTGCCCCCGAAGTACATGATGTCGTTGACCTTGGGGTGGGCCAGCCAGCGGTCGATCGTCTGCTGCGGTTTGCCGCAGATGACGTTCACCGTGCCGGGCGGTGCGCCGATCTCACGCAGCATCGGGGCGATCAGCTCCCGCACGGTGTACATCGTGCTCAGCGCGATGCTGCGCGGCGCGCGCACCACGACCGCGTTGCCGGCCATGAGCGCGAGCACCGCGAGGGCGGCGCTCGGCGCGGGGGCGTTCTGCGGCGGATTGATGCACACCACGCCGTCCGGGCTGCGGCGTACGACGAGCCGCCGCGGGCCGTGCTGGAACTCGGCGTACATCTGCTGCTCGTACCAACCGCAGCTTTCCTCGCTGTATACCTGTTCGAGGCAGGAGAGCTCCCATTCGGCGAGCATTCGCGGGTGGGCCTCGGCCATCAGCAGCGACAGAAACGTCTCCCGATGGTTCCGCAACCGCTCGCGGAACATCGCCCCCAGCCGCAGCCGGGTCTTCAGCGGGACACTCGCCCATTCGGGTGCCGCGGCCGCCGCGGCGTCCACCGCGGCGTCGACGTCCTCGCCGGAGGCGACCGCGCAGCGCCCCACGACGTAAGGGTGCAGCGCCGTCGGCGACTCCGGGTTCTGCTCCAGCGTCCGCTTGACGCTCACGCTGGTGAAGACGTCCTCCAGCAGGGATCGGGCACTGACCGTGTAGACCCACCCGCCCCCGCCGACGTCCCGGTCGGCGATGTAGTTGTCGTAACTGCGGACCGCGGGCCGGTCCGGTGACTCGACCCGATTCGCCGGGCTCGACGCTTCCAATTCTCCAGTAAAGGCCACGCGACTCGCTCCTCGCACAGAGCACAACCGGCTCTTATAGGGAAGACAGCAAAATAGTGGCAGGGTCACCTGACAAAGCGCTGACGAATTTCTGACTTTAAAAGAAGGTGAATATCGACCTAATAAGGAAAGCGCGGATCGCCGGATGGCTCGATATGTGTCGTCTGATATGGAGGCGCGTCTGGTGTGCGGCCGGTCAGCGCAGCGCCTCGGCGAGCAGCCGTCTGAGGCGCTCCGCCGGCAGTTCGGCGAGCTCGCCCAGCTCGCCGGCGACGGCGAGGTCGCCGCCCTGGGCGAGGAACTTCTCAGACACCAGCTCCCGATGCCGGCGGCGGGTGTCCGGGCCCGCCGAGCCGATCGGGATGTCGCGCTCCCGGCTGAACGTCCGGCCGTCGGCGAGCCGTACGACGACCCGGGCGGGCGTCGCCTTGCTCGCGGAGGTGAAGTCGGGTGGACCGCCGTCACCCGGCGGTGCCAGGGCGGCGATCTCGTCACCGGCGAAGTCGCGCAGCCAGGGAAGCCCGCGTTCGCCCGCCTGCCGGAGCGCCGCGCCGAACGGCGCCACCGAACCGAGCAGCGCGGAGGTCATCCGCGGATCGTGCACCAGCCGGATCCGGTCGGCCAGTGCCCACCGCACCGGGTCCCGCATCGCCGGCAGGTCGAAGTCCTCGACAGTCAGATCGCCGGTGAGCAGAGCGGTGGCCACCGGGTAAGCGGTCGACAGCAGCAGGGCGCTGATCGGAGTGCGAGGGCCGGCCAGATATCGAGCCGCCTGGCGGCCGGCGAACAACGTGTAGGCCGACGCCGCGACCTCCACCTCCGCGATGGGCGCGCCGCCGAGCAGCGGGTGCAGTTCCAGGGCGCAGTCGACGGCGGCGTCGATCCCGGGACCGCCCGGACGCACCTTGAACGACAGGGTCTCGGTGTGCCAGTGCCGCCCCAGCCCCGCGGTGATCACCTCGGGTAGCGGCGTCGTGGCGAACCGGGCGAGGAATCCATTCGCGTGTTCCATGATGTCCGGCATGCCGGTCAGACCCGCGGCCGCGGCGTCGCAGGCGTCCATCGCCGAGCGCACCGGCGCCAGCACGTGTACGAGCTTGGCGTCGCCGCCCAGGAACGCGTGCATCACCGGCCACGGAGGGGAGGCGAACGCCAGGCCGAACGCGTCGGCCCACCTGGCCGCCGGCGCGCGCTCGACGCTCAACCGGCCGGCGACCGCGCCGGCGAGGTGAGTGTGCAGTGCGCTCTGACCGCGCAGCGGGCCGAGGGTGGCGGCCGCGGTGATCCGGGCGGCACACTCGTTCGCGGCGATCACAGCCGTGAGCAGCGCGCGGCCGTCATGGCGCCCGGCGTGCGCGTATGCCAGCGGCACCGCGACCGTGGAGGGAGCGAGGTGCCCCGCGTACGCCGTGTCGTCCAGGTTGAGCCAGGAGCCGAGCATCGCCAGCACGCCGGCGGAACGGCGCGGGTCGGGCTGCAGGGGCGGGCCGAAGGCACGGACCAGCTTGGCCCCGGCGCTGTGCCGCAGTCCCGCGCGGATGGCCGCGAGCTGGGCGATGACCTGGCTGGTCGCCAGGGCGACGACCCGCTCCGGCACGTGGTCGAGCCGGAGCCCGGCGGCCCAGGCGGTCAACGTCGTGACCAGCGGCGCCGGCTCTGATCCGGACTTCTCTCCCGCACGCGCGCGCGCCGCGGGGGACCCGGGGAGGCGCTCAGCCAACGGGACGGTCCCCCCGGCAGACCGTCGGCAGCACGCCGGGCATGATCTCGAGTGTCACGGCCGGATGCTCGCGTGGGAGCAGTTCGCCGTCGTGTTCGAACCACATCGGTTCGCCGCCGATGTCGCTGACGGTGATCCGTCTGCCGCGAGCGTAGACCACACCGGGCCGATCCAGGTGGCCGCCGTCGCGTGTCAGTTCCGGAACGTCCTGCGGGTCCGTCTCCGCTCCGATGACGCAGACGTCAAGGAGGCCGTCGTCAAGGAACGAGTGTGGCAGCACCTGATACTGCCCGCCCCGGTAACGGCCGCCTCCGATGTTCGCCAGGACGGTGGGGCCCTCGTGCACGACGGCGCCATCGACCTCGACACGCCCGAGATACGGCCGAAACACGGCGGCGGCCTGCGCCAGCGCGGCCCGGTATCGCGGCCGGCCAGTCAGCGGGATGTCGCGGGCGAACACCAGAGCCTGCGCGATCAGACCGGAACACGCGCCCAGCAGAACCAGCGCGCCGGTCTCGGTCAGGCGGCACAGGTCGAGCATCCGGATCTCGGGCTCGGGCCCGCCAACGGTGCCGGCCAGTGCGTCGAGAGCGTCCCGCCAGGGCAGGTCGCCCCACTGGGCGAGGTAGTTGGAGTTGCCGGTCCCCGCGGGAACGACCATCAACGCCGGACGCTCGGCCGGGTCCGCCGGCCCCGCGGCGGCCAGGCCTTCGACGACCTCCCGCACCGTGCCGTCGCCGCCGACCGCGAAGATCAGGCCGGGCCGGTCGTGGGCGCCGGAGCGACTGGCCGCGGCCCGCGCGACCGCGGTGGCGTCGCCCGGCCCGGTGGTCCGGTGGACCTCGACGCCCGGCAGAAACCTCGCACACCGATCGATCAGTTCCGGCACGAGCCGGAATGAGTCGGTTCCGGCCTTCGGGTTAGCGATGATCAATGCGGGTGTCCGGCGAACGTGTCCCAGCAACATCACAGGTCTTCTTCCGTCATGTTCGTCGCGGCGGGCGAAGGCGCGCGTCCCGGGCCCGCACCGGCGGCCCGGCCAGGAAGTCCGCTGCTCACGACCCCATGCCGCCCGTCCCACCGGCCGACCGGCACGGCCGCACCGCCCTCCGCCGTCTGCGAATCATCCTGGTGGGCTTCGCTGACAATGGACTGACGATTGGCTGACGAATAACAGGCGGCAGAAAATATTGAGGTCTTCTCGTTTGACCGGAGTGATGCCCTCGCTTAATCGCTCTGCGTGATCGGATGCGTGGCGGGCGAAGGTCGGGACACCGTCTTACAGAGAGGGACATCCCTTGACATACAAACAAACTCTTTTAATAATCGTGGCGTCAGATCGACTTGACACGCGAGTAAATCGCCGATGGGCCGCCCCCCAGGCGAATCGGCCGGTTGCAGCGCTGCGGCGCCATCCTCGACGAGCGTCTACCTAACAGTGTTAGGGAGTGGCCATGAAATTCCTGGTACTTGGACAGCTTACCGTTGGTTGCAACGGACGTGAAGTTCACTTTCGCGGCGGTCTGCAGTGCGCTCTCCTCGCGGCGTTCATCGCGGCGGAGGGAAAGGTTCTCTCCGTCGGCTCCCTCATCGAGGAGCTGTGGGAGGACAACCCTCCCAACTCCGTGGAGAACGCGCTGCAGGCGCACGTCAGCCGGCTACGCCGGAAGCTCCAGTCGCTGGAGGGAGAACGAACGAGCCCCCGGCTCGTCTCCCAGGCCAACGGCTACCGGCTGATCCTGGACGGCGCAGAGGTCGACGCCGCCAGGTTCAGCGACGCGCTGGCCCGCGCACGGCTCGAGCCGGCGTCCTCCGCCGGCATCATCGCCGACCGGCTACGCGAGGCTCTGGAGCTGTGGCGCGGCCCGGTCTTCGGCGGAGCCGTGGTCGGGCCCATGGCGCAGGCCGCCGCCGCACGGCTGAAAGCCTCCCGGACGGCGGCGCTGGAGCTGCTCTTCGACAACGAGCTCAAGCGCGGCTCCCACACCTACATCGTTCCAGAACTGACCGCTCTCGTTCGCGCCGAAGGACTGAACGAGCGGCTGTGCGAACTACTGATGATCGCGCTTTACCGATGCGGCCGCCAGGTCGACGCGCTATCCGTATATCGGGAAATCCGTAATCGGATGGCCGAGGAGTTGGGCGTCAATCCGTCGCCGATGCTGCGTAACCACGAGCGGGCCGTTCTCGCTCACGACCCGGAACTGCTGCCGCACGAGAACCACCTGAGACTGCGGAATCCCGTGTCTTGACATCGGCCTTGACTCACCCCTTGACCGGAACTGCCTGACCATAGCCTCACGAGCGGCGGCCGGCTACCCCATGGAATCGAAACGGGCCATCCGTTTGGTCTGCTAAGTGCGTGGGCCGATGGTGAATAGGTACCTCCACAGCGGACGCGGAATCCCGGCAGAATGCCCGGCGGAGCCGGTGCCGGACTCAGGCGTGGTTGCTGTTGCCGGTCAACCTGGCCAGGGTCGCGGTGTGTCCCGGGATGTGCTGAGTGGTTCGTGTGTGGATGATGTCGCCCCAGGCCAGAAATCCGTCGAAGACCGTTTCGCCGTCACGGTTGACGAGCCGGGTGCGGACGTCGACGTCGGCCGCGGCCTGTGGCATCTCATCGAGGATGCCGATGAGCACATGTGCGTTGTGGCGTGCCATGTCGACGCGGTCGCGGTGGGAACTGGTCGAGACGAGGGTGCCGATCGTCGTGCTGGACATCGCCGACGCGTTGTCGACGTACGCTTCCCGGCCGTTCAGGATGCTGCGCGCGGTGTCCGCGAGCATGCGGTCGCTGAGCGCGATGTGTGTGATCACCCAGTCGATCTGGGTGCGGGCGGCCTCCGTGATGGGGTCGTCGTCGGTGATGGCTCCGGCGACGGACAGGAGCTTGTCGTAGGCCTGCGACAGATCTTCGGTACGCACAGAGGTCCTTCTTGGTCGGGGGCGGGAAAGCAGGCGGCGGCCACGCGAGTGCGGTGGCCGCCGCATGACGTCTCAGCCGATCACGGCATCTCAGCCGGCCACGGTGTCCGAAGGAGCCGCCGTGGCCGGCGGGGCGGGCTGGGCGCCGGCGGCCGGTGCGGCAGCCGGCGCGGGGGCCGGCTTCTTGCGGCCGGGGAGGACGACGAGGGCGAACAGGCCCCCGATGAGGGTGCCGACGGCCGCGGCGGTGAATCCGATGCGCAGGCCGTCGGTGAAGATCGGGGCGACCGCCTGCAGGACCGGCTCCTGGAAGCGCGCGGGAAGGTCGCCGATCGACGCCAGGTCGCCGTGGGACAGGGCGCCGACGGCCTGGGCGCGCTGGGCCGGGTCCAGGCCCACGCTCGCCAAGGCGCCGGGCACGCCGCCGCTGAGGTGGCGGACCAGGAGCGTGCCGACGAGGGCCACGCCGAAGACGCTGCCGACCTGGCGGAAGGTGTTGGAGACGCCTGATGCCGTTCCGGCCTGTTCTGGGCGGACCGACGACAGCAGCGCGACGGTGGCCGGGGCGCCCACCAGTGAGACACCGGCGCCGAGCAGTGCCATCGCCCACCAGTAGCCGGCGAAGGCGGTGCCGGGTTCCAGGCCGGCGAGCCGGATGAGCCCGGCCGCGCTGGCCACCGAGCCGATCAGAATGGGGATCTTGGGGCCGAGCTTGGCGGCGAGGACGCTGGCGAGGTAGGAGAAGACCATGATGGAGACGTTCAGTGCCAGGAATCGGACGCCGGTCTGGGTGGTGGACAGGCCGTTGACCTGCTGCAGGTAGAAGGTGAGCAGGAAGATGCTGCCGAAGAGGCCGAACAGCCCGAGGAAGTTGACCGCGCCGGCGACGATGAGGACCGGGCTGCGGAACAGGTTCATGGGCAACATCGGGTCGTCCTGGTTGAGCTCCCAGACGACGAAGACCACGAGGGCGACTGCGGCGACGGCGAACGCGCCGAGGATGACCGGGTCGCTCCAGCCGCGGGTGCTCGCCTCGATCAGGCCGTAGGCCAGGCCGGCCATGGCGATGACGAAGACGATCTGACCGGCGACGTCGGCGCGGCGACGCGCGGGGGCCTTGCTCTCGGGCAGCTTGGCGAACAGGACGACCATGGAGACCAGGCCGAAGGGGATGTTCACCCAGAAGATCGCCTGCCAGCCGAGGGAGTCCACCAGGACGCCGCCGAGCACCGGGCCCGCGGCCAGGGCGAGACCGCCGATTCCGGCCCAGACGCCGATGGCGCGGGCGCGGGCGGCCGGCTGGGGGTAGGTGGCCGACAGCAGGGCGAGCGACACCGGGATCATGATGGAGCCCGCGGCTCCCTGCAGGACGCGGGCGGTCAGCAGGAAGGTGTAGTCCGGTGCCACCGCGCACAGCGCCGAGGCGGCCAGGAACCCGGCGAGGCCGATGAGGAAGACGCGCCTGCGTCCGTAGATGTCGCCGAGTGTGCCCGCCGTCAGCAGGAGGCAGGCCACCACGAGCGCGTACGCGTCGATGATCCACTGCATCTGGGTCAGGCCGGTCGACAGGTCCCGCTGGATCTCCGGGAGTGCGACGTTCACGATCGTGGAGTCCAGGTAGACCATGAAGATGCCGATGCAGATGAAGGTCAGCAGGAGAGCGCCGCCACTGCGTGCTTTCGGGTCGGGTGTGGTCATGTCGTCCTCGCGTTGACGCGGTAGCCGGGAACGGGTGGGTGCTGGCCATGAGCGACGCGAGGTTCCCACTTGGGGCCCGCGCATGCCGACAGTAGTTGACTGACCGTCGGTCAGTCAACGGACCGACGGTCAGTCATAGAATGTCCTCGTTCAGGCAGCCGACGAGAGGCGGACTCGATGCCACCGGCCACGACTCCCGGCAAGCGCAAGCGCGTCGTCAAGAGCGCGGACGCGCGCAGAGCCGACATCCTGCGGGCCGGCCGCGAGGTTTTCGCCACGGTCGGCTTCTCCGAGGCCACGATCGCCGACATCACCGCCGCCGCGGGGATGGGCAAGGGCAGCTTCTACCTGCACTTCGAGACCAAGGACCATGTGCTCGCCGCCCTGTGGGAGGAGTACGTCGCCGCCTTCGTCGACACCACCCGGCGGATCCTCGCCAAGGAACAGGAGTGGTGGCCGACCATCGACGAGCTCCTGACCGCGCTGATCGCGCACGCGGTCGGACACGCCGAGCTGCACCGCCTGGTCTACGGTTCGGCCAACGGCACGGCTCTGGAACTGTGCAAGGAGTCGAATGCCCGCGTGGTGGCCCTGATCGGCGAGTTCGTCACCCGCGGGGCCGCGGCCGGCGTATTCGCCAGCCGCAACCCCGACTGGACCTTCCGCATGATCTATCACGCGGCCGACGGTCTCCTCGACGACCTCATCGGCCGGCGGGCTCCCATCGACACCGCGGAAGTCACGCGCGTCGTCCTCGAACTCGCCCACCGGGCGCTCGGCCACCCGGCCCACGTCGCGAGCCATTCCGAGTAGTGGCCCCCGCGGCCGGTCGGGACACCGGATTCCGGGGCCCGATCACCAGGCAATAGAAAACGGGGCGCTTTTTCCCCGCCTTTCGCCGGCCGCTCAGACTTCGGCGAAATAACCATTTCGGGCGGAGAGGGCAGGATTCGAACACTGCGCAGGCTGTCGCCCGGCCGGACCAGAGCCCGGCCCCCGTTGGACCACTTCGGGTACCTCTCCTCGCCGGCGACTCTCGCTGCCGACACCACATATCGTGCCGGACGCCGCTGATCGATCGCTGACGCTTCGCTGACATCCGCAAGAGCGTCAACCGGCGCCGGAAAATCGAAATCCGACTGGCGTTCGCCCCGTTATCGGGGAAACGCCGGCACCCCGGCGGCCGCTGGCACACCGGGGTACGGTCGATCCGCGGAGAGGGCAGGATTCGAACACTGCGCAGGCTGTCGCCCGGCCGGACCAGGGCCCGGCCCCCGTTGGACCACTTCGGGTACCTCTCCTCGCCGGCGGCTCCCGAACGGACTCGCCGTTCTTCGCTGCCGGTAAGACAAATACTGACCGCTGCCGCTGATTAAACGCTGACCGATCGCTGACACAGCCAATTTGGCCGATGAATTCCACTCCCACAATTCATACGATGGGTTGGACGGAAAAGCTCCACAACCTATTCGTCGACTCGTCGGGAGCACTCACATGGTCAATGCCGTCACGGCGGCGGAACCGGCGCTCGCCGCCATCCGCGACTTCACGATCGCCGACAATCCGAGCTCGTTCCTCGCGGTGAGCGAGGGAAACTCCTACTTCACCCTGCCCGGCCGTCCCGGCGTGATCGTCTACCGTCCCACCGGCCGGTTCCTCGTCCAGTTCGGCGGTCCGTTCGCACCGCCGGACTCATACCGGGAACTCCTCCGCGCGTTCCTCGAGTTCGCCGAGGAGCGGGGCGTGACCGTCGTCGGCGTCCAGCTCCAGCGGGCGGACGCGGAGATCTACGCCGAGTTCGGGTTCACGGTCAACCAGATCGGCGCCTCATGGGCCCGCAGCCTCGGTGACTTCTCGCTGCACGGAACGAGGTTCATGCAGCTGCGCAACAAGGTGTCCAGGTCGTTCCGCGCCGGGCTGACCGTCGTCGAAACCGCTGACGAGTCCTGGTTCCCCAAACTGCGCGAGATCGACGAAGTCTGGCTGCGCGGCAAGGGCGAGCACGCCAAGCCGTTGGAGTATCTGGTCGGCCAGTACGGCGACCACATGCAGCCGCACCGGCGCATGTTCATCGGAATGATCGACGGCGCTCCCGTCGGCTACATCTCCTACTCCCCCGTGTTCGGAAGCAGAGCCGGGTGGATGCACGACCTGAGCCGGCGGCAGCCGAGCCGGGTCCCCGGCATCATGGAGGCGATCAACGTCACCGCCATCGAGAGGTTCCGGTCGGAGGGCGTCGCCTGGCTCCACTTCGGCTTCACCCCGTTCAGCGGCCTGCACGCCGAATACGAGCTGCCCTGCCACGACCCCGGGTTCCGCCTGCTCATGGGCCTGCTCTGGGAGCACGGCGAGGCGGTGTACCCGGCGCAGACCCAGCTCGCCTACAAGGACAAGTGGGCGCCCGACCTGACGATCCCCGAGTACGTCGGGTTCCAGCGCGCAGCGAGCGTCGCCGGCTTCACGCACATCTTCCGCGCCGCGGGCGCGCTCTGACCTTCTCCCAACCTGTTGCGCATCGAGGAGTCTCCCCATGTCGACCGAACCCGTGACCGACGTCGGCACCGCCCTCGGGCGTGTCGTCGAGATGTTCGGCGCGCTCTGCGCCGATCCGGACAATCTCGACCTCGCCCAGGACGCCGACCGGACCCTTGCCGACCTCAACCGGCTGCTCGCGGACCAGCCGACCCCTGCCTGACCGCGGCGCCGCCGCACGGCGCGACCCTCTGAAGGAGGAACTGTGAGCGCAACGACCTCCCAGGCGTCCAGCGTGGGAACCCTACGCCGGACGCTGACCACGCGGAAGATCGTATTCCTGGTCGTCGCGGCGGCGGCGCCGCTGGCCGCCCTGGTCGGCACGGTGCCGCTCGCCTTCGCCATCGGCGCGGGCGCGGGCGTGCCGGCCATGTTCGTCCTGGCCGGACTCATCCTGCTCTGCTTCTCCGTCGGATACGCGGCGATGAGCACCCGGATCGTCAACACCGGCGGGTTCTACACCTACATGGCCCGCGGTCTGGGCAGACCGCCGGCGGTCGCGGGCGGACTGGTGGCCGTGATCTCCTATCTCGCCGTCGAGGTCGGGCTGTGCGGCGCGTTCGGCTACTTCGCCGGTCTGATCGCCTCCTCGCACGGTGTCACGCTGCCGTGGGAGGTGTGGGCGTTCGCCGCGTGGCTGCTGGCGGCGTACCTGGGCTACCGCCAGATCGACGTCAGCGCCAGGGTGCTGACCGTGCTCATGATCGGTGAAGTGGGCATCCTCGCGTTGCTGGACGTCGCCATACTCCTGCGGAAGGGGCTGTCGGCGTTGCCGGCGTCCTCGTTCGCCCCGCATCACGTCTTCGCGCCGGGCCTGGGCATCGGCCTGATGTTCGCCTTCATCTCCTTCATCGGGTTCGAGTCGGCCGCCCTGTACGGCGAGGAGACCCGGAACCCGCGCCGTGCGGTGCCGGTCGCCACATACGTGTCGGTAATCGTCATCGCCGGTTTCTACGGACTGACGAGCTGGGCGGCGGTCGGCGCGGTCGGGCCCGACAAGATCGCGGCCACCGCGGGCAGGCAACTCGGCGACCTGTTCTTCCTATTGAGCGACACCTACCTCGGCGGGAACGCCACGGTCGCCATGCAGGTGCTCCTGTGCACGAGCCTGTTCGCCGCCGTACTGGCATTACACAATGCCGGCAACCGGTATCTGTTCGTCCTCGGCCGCGAGCGCGTGCTGCCCGCCAGGCTCGGCGCCGTCCACCCACGGCACGGCTCGCCGTACCAGGCAAGCGTGGCGCAGAGTTCGATCACCCTGGTCGTCGGGGCCGTCTTCGCCGTCGCCGGCCTCGACCCCTATCTCAACCTGGCGACCAGCATGCTGGGCCTGGGCACCGTCGGCATCGTCGTGCTGCAGGGCGCCGCCGCGCTGTCGGTGCTCGCCTTCTTCCGCGGCCGCCCGGACGCGCACTGGTGGCGCACCCGCCTCGGTCCGCTGCTCGGGCTGGCCGGTCTGGTCGCCGCAGTCGTGCTGCTGTTGCGCAACTTCCCGCTCGTCACCGGGACCACGTCGGCGACGGTCAACATGCTGCCGTCGCTGTTCGCGGTGGCCGTCGTGGGCGGGATCGGATACGCCCTGTGGATGCGATCCGCGCGCCCGGCACGGTACGCCATGCTGGCCGCCGAACGGGAGACCGAACACGGAGACTCCGCGCGCCCCATGACCACGGCGCTCGGCGAGGAGGCGTAACCGGCCCGTCCTCAGCCGAGCAGGAAGGCGGACACCGCCTCGGCCACTTCGGCGCCCTTCCGTTCGGGCCCGAAGTGGTCCAGCCGGGCGAATGTGTGGACCCGCGCGGCGGGCAGGACCTCGGTGAGCCGGTCGAAGGCCGGCGGCACGTAGGGCAGGTCGCTCTTGCCACCCGCCATCAGCAGCACGTCCGCGGACACCTCGCGATAGCCGGGGTAGCTGTCGTCGAGCCGGCCGATCTCCTCGTGTTCGCGCAGGTTGGCCTCGAGCAACCGGAAGACCTTCGCTCGCCGCTCCCCGCGGAACACCGCTCGCAGTATCAGGGCCATGAGCCACCGGGGATTGCGGCGGGCCGCGGACGGTCCGGTGCCGATGGCGAACTCGGCGAACGCGTCGAACGGGCGGCCCTGGGCGAGGAACTCGCGGTACCGGGGGATCCAGTCCGTCGGGAAAAGGCCCTGGACGCTGACGCCGGGCTCGTACACCGCCAGTTTGGTGATGCCCGGGTCGCGCCGGGCCGCCTCCAGCGCCACCAGTCCGCCGAAGCTGTGACCGAACACGTACTGAGCGCCGGTGGCGGCGCGCACGGCCGACAGGTCGGCGCACTCGGCCGCGATGCCGTACCCGTCTCCCTGCGGGCCGCTGCCGGCGCGTCCGCGCCGCTGGACGGTGTGCACGGTGAAGCGGGCCGCGAGCGCGTCGGCCAGCGCGGCGTAGTCGTCGGCGTCGTTGAGCGCGCCGGGCACGACCAGGACGCCCGGGCCGGCGCCGGCGGTTCGGTAGCCGATCTGGGTGCCGTCGGCGGAGGTGACGGTGTGCGTGACGAGGGAGACGGACATGACGGGTTCCTAACGGTCGTGGGGGATGTCACGTGCGGGACGGGCGCCGGGCCCCTCCAGGGCGGCGTTCAACCGCCGGGTGTGCGCGAAGTAGGCGTCGAACGGCACGCCGCTCGACTCGACCAGCTCGGTCAGCCGCTGGATCAGTTCGGTGCCGGCGCGGTCGACCAGCGCCCTGCCGGCGTCGGTGAGGGCGATCTGCCGCCGGTTGCCGCCGGCGGGGTCGGGCACCACGGTGAGCAGTCCGGTGTCGGCCAGGGCCGCGACCATCCGGCTCACCGACGGCTCGGTCACCGCCAGGCTGTCGGCCAGCGCCCGCTGTGTGGACGCGCCCAGCTCACCGGCCATGACCAGGACCATGAACCGCCGGTACGACACGTTGTGCTCGCTGCGCAGAATCTGGTCACCGGCACGCTCCAGGCGTGACACCAGCGTGTGCAGCTCCAGTCCGAGGTTCTTCGAGTGGTTCACGTCTACATATTAGCATCCTAAGTTAGGAGCGCAAGTTACTGCCTGCGGCACAGCCGCGGGTCCTCCGGCGGGCAGCCGCCTCCCCCAGACTCCTCCGTACCGCGCTCAGCCCCCGATCGGTGGGCTCCGCCGTCTCCCCGCGGACCGTGACGGCCTCCAGATGCTCCAGCGCCGCCATCACCCGGCGAGTATCGGCGTCATTGACCTCCCGTGCCTCCGCCCCGTCCCCACCTCCGTGAACGCCCGCGACTCCCGGACCACCGGGGACTCTCCCGCCCCACCCATGTGTCCAGCGAACCGGAACGGCGGCTGCCGGGCACCGGCGTCGTCCATGACGGCCGCGCATTGGGCGTTTCAATAACACGAACCTGTTTGTAATCGCCGAATCTCCGACAGAGCCGAAAGCTGAAAACATACAGTCCGAAATCGGTGCAGACGGTGCCAATATGGCGATTGAGGCAATAAGTGCTTAAATAGGCTGCCGGTTCGAAGTTCGCCGAATCTGGGGTTTCGATGGACAACGCGTCGTTTGGAAGCGCACTTCGGGACCTGCGCAGGAAACGCGGCCTGTCCTTGGCGTCGCTTTCGGCGTTGACCCACTACAGCAAAGGCTACTTGAGCAGAATCGAGACGGGTGAACGCCCGCCGACGCCCCTTGTGGCCAGGCGCTGCGACGAGGTACTCAGAGCCGATGGGGCCCTCACCCAACTCGTGCCGGCGGGACCGCGGCATCAGGACGGTTTCCGCCGTCCGGCGCAGCTTCCGGCCGCTCCCCGCGCCTTCGCCGGCCGCGCGGCCGCGCTGGCCGAGCTCGACGGCGCTCAGCGGACCCATCAGATGTTGATCATTTCCGGCCCGGCCGGTGTGGGCAAGACGGCCACGGCGCTCCACTGGTCCCATCGCGCCGCCCACCGGTTTCCCGACGGATGCCTGTTCGCCGACCTGCGCGGCTTCGATCCGACCGGCACCCCCGCCGAGCCCGCCGACGTGCTCGCCCGCTTCCTCCGTGATCTGGGGTGCTCCCCCACGGCCATACCGGCCGGCGTGGAGCCGCGCTCGGTCCGGCTGCGCACCCTTCTGCACGGCCGCCGCACGCTGATCGTCGTCGACAACGCGGCCACGTCCGACCAGGTGCGTCCGCTGATCCCGGGCTCGGCCGGATGCCGCCTGGTGGTGACCAGCCGCAGCCGGCTGTCCGGCCTGGTCGCCAGGGACGGCGCCGCACGTGTCGTGCTCGCGCCGCTGCCGGAGTTCGAGGCGCTGACCCAGCTCGGGCACGCCATCGGCAGCCGGCGCGTCGCGGAAGAGCCGGAGGCCGCGGCGGAGATCGCCAGAAGGTGCGGCTATCTCCCGCTCGCGCTCCGGATCGCGGCCGAACGGGCCCAGGCACGCCCGTCGCTGCGGCTGGCGGCTCTCGCCACCGAGCTCGCGGTCACCCGTGACCGGTTGAACCTGCTGGCCACCACCGAGGACGAGGCGACCGCGGTCCGCTCGGTCTTCTCCTGGTCCTACCGTGCGCTTCCGGCCGACACCGCCCGCATGTTCCGGCTGCTCGGCCTGCATCGCGGAGACGATATCGGCGTCGCGGCGGCCGCGGCGCTGGCCGGGCTCAGCCGTTCCCAGGCGCGGCGCCTGCTCGAGGCGCTGGCCGCCGTCCATCTGCTGGAGGAGGCCGCCGCCGGTCGTTACCGCTTCTCCGACCTGATCCGGCTGTACGCCGCCGAGTGCGCCGAGGCCGACGAGTCCCCGGAGGACCGGTCCGCCGCGGTACGCCGGCTGTTCACCTGGTACCTGCACGCCGCCGACGCCGCCGACCGGCGGCTCGATCCCCTGCGCCACCGGGCCGGGATCGACGCGCCGGACGACGGCCGGCGACCGATCACGTTCACCGGCTACGGCGAGGCTCTCGGCTGGTTCGACGCCGAGCACGCCAATCTGGCCGTCGCCGTCCGGCACGCCGCCGAGACCGAACACGGCGCCGTCGCCTGGCGGCTGGCGAACGCCGGACGGAGCTATTTCGACCTGCGCAGGCCCTGGGCCGAATGGGTCTCCGCGTACCAGGCCGGGCTGTCCGCCGCGCAGGACAGCGGGGACGAGGACGGCGAGGCCTGGATGTCGGGCGGGCTGGCCGCGATCCACCGCGATCTGGGCAGCCTCGAGGAGGCGCTGGAGTACGGCGAGCGGGCGCTGGCGATCCGGCGCCGCGCCGGCGACCGGGCGGCCGAGTGCGCCTGCCTGAACGATCTGGGCGACGTCCTGCGGCGGCTCGGGCGGGCGACGGCCGCGCTCGAACGGCTGCGGGAGGCCCTCGCCCTCAGCCGGGAGATCGGCCGCGTACGCGACGCGGCGACCGCGCTCACTCACATCGGCGAGACGTATCTCCAGACGGGCCGGATCGACGAGGCGCTCCGGTTCCTCTCCGGCGCGCTTGCGCCCCTCATCGAGCTCCGCGAGCGGAACGGCGAGGCCCGCGTGCTGGACGACATGGGCGTGGCCTATCACACCTCCGGCCGCGCGGACCGGGCCGTCCACTTCCTCCGCGCGGCGCTGCGGGTGCGGCGTGAGCTGGGCGACCGGTACGGCACGGCGACCACGCTGCGCCACCTCGGCGAGGTCTGCCGCGATCTCGGCGAGGAGCCGGCCGCCACGTCGGCGCTGCGCGAGGCGCTCAGGATCTGCGAGGAGCTGGACGACCCGCGCGCCGGCCGGCTGCGGGAACTGCTGGGCGAACCGCCGCGACGCACGCTGCCGTGACGACCGGGGGTCCGGGCCGGCCCGGTCACCGGTGTCCTCAGGTGTTCCTCCTGGCGAAGAGGCGGGCGCCGAGCAGCAGGCAGACCGCGGCGGTGGCGACGGCCACCGCGGCGCCCGCCATGACGACCGAGCCGGTGTAGTCGCCATACAGGGCGGTGCGCATGCCGTCGACGACATAGCGGAAGGGAGTGAGCCGGGAGACGACGTCGAGCCATCGCGGCGCGAGCGTCATCGGCAGCAGGATCCCGGACAGGAGCAGCAGCGGGACGGCGGCCGCGTTGAGCAGCGGCGTGAACGACTCCTCGCTGCGCACGAGCAGGCCGAGCCCGTGTGACAGGGCGGACAGCCCGATCGCGATGGCCGCGACGAACACGAACATCAGCAGGAGGCCGGGGAGAGGGGCGCGCAGCCCGAACCCGTACGCCACGGCGAGCAGGACGGCCGTCTGGGCGAGCAGGACCACGGTGTCCCTCATGACGCGGCCGGCCAGCAGGGCGAACCGGCTCACCGGAGTGACCCGCATCCGCTCGAACACCCCCGACCGCAGATCGGCGATGATGGACAGCCCGGCGAACAGGGGGCCGAACAGGCCGAGCTGGATCAGCAGGCCGGGCACGAAGAAGCGCCACGCGGCCCCGGCCGGCAGCCCGTCGACCCCGGCCCCGGCCACCCTGACCAGGAGCGGGCCGAGGAACGCGAGGTAGAGCGCCGGCTGGAACAGGCCGATGACCGGCCACGCCGGTGAGCGCAGCGACAGGCGCATCTGCCGCGTGAAGATCAGCAGGCTCTCGGATATGACGGACATGCAAGCTCCTCCACGGTCGGGGACCGCCGCCGCGCCACGGTCACGAGTCGTTCTCGCTGAGCGACGATCCGGTCAGGGCAAGGAAGACGTCGTCCAGCGTCGGCCGGGCGATGTTGACGGATCGAAGATCGAGGTCCGCTCGGTCGGCCGTCCGCAGCAGCCAGACGAGCGCGCGTTCGCCGCCCTCCGCGGTCAGCCGGACGGTCTGCCCCGACACGGCGATCTCGTCAAGACCGGGGCACTCGGCGAGCACCGCCTTCGCGCGGTCGGCGTCGCCGCCGAGGGTCAGGCTGATCACGTCGCCGGAGATCCGCCGCTTGAGCGCGTCGGGGGTGCCCTCCGCGATGACGCGCCCGTGGTTCATCACCAGGATCCGGTCGCAGAGGGCGTCGGCCTCGTCCAGGTAGTGCGTGGTCAGGAAGACCGTCGTGCCGAGTTCGTCCCGCAGGCGGCGGATGTGCGCCCAAAGGTCGCTGCGGCTCTGCGGATCGAGGCCCACGGACGGCTCGTCCAGGAAGACCAGCGAGGGCTGGTGGACGAGCCCGAGCGCGATGTCGGTGCGCCGCCGCTGCCCGCCCGACAGCGTCTTCATCGGCCGGTCCGCGAGCCCGGTCAGGTCGAGACGGTCGCACAGGTCCGCGGCACGGCGCACCGCGTCGTGTCTCGCGATCCCGTAGAGCCGCGCCTGCAGGATCAGCTCCTCCGCCACCCGGCAGTTGCCGTCGGTGCCGCCGGACTGCGCGACGTAGCCGATGCGGCGGCGGACTCCGGCGGGGTCGGCGTTCACGTCGACCCCGACGACGGTGGCCCGGCCCGCCGTCGGCTTGAGCAGCGTCGTCAGGATGCGCAGCGTGGTGGTCTTCCCGGCGCCGTTCGGCCCGAGGAAACCGATGATCTCACCGGGACGGACCTCGAAGTCGACGCCCCGGACCGCCTCGACCGTCCGGCCGCCGACCGTGAACGTGTGGGTCAGCCCGGTGGCCTGGATGATGGGCACGGCCGCTCCCGATGTAGTCATGACCAGGCCGCCGCGACGGCGACGACCAGGTCACCCTTGTGTGTGATGGAAACGTCGACGTGGCGGACGCCGACCGCGTCGGCGGCCGTGCGCGCGGCGCCGTGCAACGTGACCTCGGGGGCTCCGGAGGAGGCGCGGGCGACCACGATCTCGCGCGGCGCGACGCCCTGGAACAGCCCCATCCGGAACACCTTGAGCACGGCCTCCTTGGCGGCGAACCGGCCGGCCAGGAACTCCCTTCCGCGCCCCTCAGACAGGCCCTCCGCCGCCGCGAGTTCGGCCGGTGCGAACGCGTAGCCGTCGAACCAGCGGCGCGCGCGCAGCCGGTCCAGCTCGTCGACGGACATCAGGTCGACACCCACCCGCATCAGATCACCCCTTCGACGGCGCGGCCGGGACGGTCGTCCCGGTCCCGCGGTGTGAAGTAGTCGTCTCGCAACAGGCCCTGGAAGACGCCGCGGCGGTGGATGTTCCCGGTGCCCTCCATGAACTCGAAGGCGCGCACATCCCGGTAGACCTTGTCCAGCCACGGATGCTCGATCAGCGACGCGGGGCCGAGCAGCCGGGCCGCCAGCATCGTGGCGTCCTCGGCGAGGCACGCGGCGCGCATCTTGACGCCGCTGACCCGGAACGTGTTGGGCGAGCCGGCGTCGATCTCCGCCGCGACCTCGTGGAGGAGGCGGCGCAGCCGGCGCGACCGGTCGAGCAGGCCGTCGACCTCCGCACGGCCGGCGCCCGCGAGGGCGGGGCGCTGCTCCAGCACGTAGTCGCAGGCCGCCCGGCCGACGCCCAGGGCGAAGGCGGCCACACTTGGCCGGAACCACAGCATGGCCTGCAGCGCGCCCTGCAGTCCGCGGCGGCTGCGGGGCCGGTGGCGGCCCAGCACCCGCTCGGGCGGGATGTACACGCCGTCGAAGCGCAACCGGCTGATCCGCGCGCCGCGCAGCCCGACGAGCGGGAGCGTCTCGGCGTGGAAACCGGGATCGGCGGTGTCGACCATGACGGCCTCGATGCCCCAGGGCCCCGGGGCCCGCCGGCAGAAGACCACGCCGACCCGCGCGTGCGCGCCGTTGCCGATGTACATCTTCTCGCCGGTCAGCACCCAGCCGTCGCCGCCGGGGGCAGCGTCGAGGCGGGCCGTGAGCTCGGTCGCCGCCGAGCCCTTCGCGGGTTCGGTCAGCGCGAAGAACGCCCACGTGGGCCAGTCGGAGGTCCTGGTGAAGAACCAGTCCCGCTGGGCGTCGTCGGCGAGGGCCCGCAGGACCGCGGTCGACAGGGCGGGCCCCGGGCTGGCCAGCGTCATGCCCGGGTCGCCGTAGGCCAGCCACTCCGCCGCGAGTATCCACTCGGCGCACGACGCCTCGGCGGGAACGTACCGCGGCAGGAGATCCTCGTCTCGGGCGTACCGGGCCGGGGTGAGCATGTGCTGCTGGAGCCGCACCGCGGGCAGGTGGAGGAACCGGTGGACGGCGTCCGGATCGGCGTCGAGCGCCGCGCCCGGCGCGCGCAGGTCCCGCGCGGCCTCCCGGAGGAAGTGTTCGAGCGCGTCCGTCCACTCACCGCGCGGGCGCGGGCCGTGGGACGTCGCGCTCCGGACGGTCTCAGGCATCGTCATCACCCGTCTCCGGCCGGAGGCGGTCGCCGGGCTCCGGTTGGAGGTAGACGTTCCCCGCCACCTCGGCCAGGTAGAGATCGGCGCCCGGCCCCTCGGCGAGCATGCTGTACCCGCCGAGGAGGCGGAGCAGGACCCGGCCGGTCCGGGTCAGGCGCGCGTGGCGGGCCCAGCGGACGTCACGGCCGGCCTCCTCGGCCGGTTCCGCCGCGTCCTCCTGCAGTTCCATCGCGACATCGGCCAGATCGGCCTGGAGCTGGGGCCGCGCCAGCAGGCTGGTGCCCTCGCTGACCCGTTCGCCGAGGCGGGCGATCGTGTGCGTCAGCGTCCGGCGGAGCACCGTGTGCTGCAGCGTGAGCAGCCCCTCGGCGAACCGGCCGGCCGTCACGTCGTCGCGGGCGCTGCCCGTGGGCGCGGGCACGCAGGCGAGCCCGAAGCGGGTGAACCGCCCCGCCCCGGCCGCGCCGAGCGCCTCCGCCGAGGCGAGGACCCGTCCGGACGGCGAGGCGACGAACCGGCCGGGCGCGATGTCGGCGTGCAACGCGTCGAGCAGGGCCGGGTAGTCTCCCGGACCGCCGGCCGTCATCGGCGCTCCCCCGGCCGGTCGCCGCTCCCGGCGGCGGTCTCGCGCCGGACGAACGTGGCGACGTGACTCGTCCCGGTACGCGGATCGGTGTCGCCGACCACGATCGTCCGGTAGTTGCCGGCCCACTCCGCGTGGTGCCTGGCGAACTCCAGCCAGACACCGGTGCAGTAGGAGCCGGGCGGCGCCCGGTGGGCCTTGGGCCCGGCCGGCCCCGTGCCGGACGGGTCGGCCCACGAACCGGTCACCGTCAGCCGGTCGCCGGCGTCGCGGCCGCCCGGCAGGCCCGGCGGCTCGTCGAGCAGGGCTGCGAGCCCGGCGTGCGGGCCGGCCGAGGCGAGCCCGGCCAGTTGCCAGCCGCCGCCGGATCCGAGCCCCAGCAGCACCGCGGAGTCCACCAGGTCGCCGTCTTGGACGAACGGCTCCGGATAGGGAAACGTCGTCTGTTCGAGGATCAGCACGGCGGCGCTGTGACAGCGGCCGGACCCCAGGTAGGCGTCGGCGATCCGCAGCGCCGTGAACGGGGCGCCGAGCCCCTGCTCGGAGACCGCGAAACTGATGGACCGGCCGCCGAACACGTGGCCGAGGTGCGCCGCCAGGGTCTTCTCCGGCGCGTGCGGGTCGGGCAGCGCGTACGCGACGATCAGCAGGTCGGGAGCCGGCACCCGGGGGGCCGCCCGCAGCGCCCCCTCGGCGAGATCCAGGAAGGTCAGGTTGCCCCCGCCCGCCGCGTAGGACGGGTCGAAACGCATCCCGTGCGGGGCGAGCACCGTCTCGTTGAACTCGACGATGTCGGGTTCGAAGTGGCACGAACGAGTGGCTCGCGGCACGTGCGCGACCGCGGTCTCCAATGACAGGGCCATGACCGTGCGTCAGCCGGCGTTTCCGGTGGCGACCAGGTCGACCAGCCCCTGGAGATAGTCGGCCAGGGTGCCGATGGTGCGGAAGCTGTCCATGTCGAGGCCCTCGGGGTCGACCTCGACGTCCATCGTGTCCTCCACGGCCATGAGCAGTTCGAGGATCGACGTGGAGTCCAGCTGAAGGTCGTCGAACAGCCGGGTGTCCTCCGTCACGTCGGTCACCTCCCGCTGGAGGACCTCACCGATGGACCGGACGACGGCGGTGACGATCTCGGATCGGTTCATTTGGGGGTTTCCCTTCTCACTCTGGGACTGTCTGCGCGGTGCCCGTCACCGTCACCGGATCCGGCCCGGGGGCCGGCGGGTCGACCAGGACCTGCCTGCCGAGCAGGTCGCCGACGGTGTCGCGATGCCGGACCAGATGTGCGGTGGCGCCCGACACGAGGACCTCGGCCGGATAGCCGTGGCTGAGGAACAGCACCGGTGACGAGGTGGGGCCGTAGGCGCCCGAGCGTTCGACGCCGATGAGGTCGCCCGGCCGCACCTCCGGCAGGGCCACCCGGCGGCCGAGCACGTCGTCGGGGGTGCACAGCGGGCCGGTGACGGTGTACATGCGGTCGGCGAGCTCGCCGTGGCGGTCGATCGAGCGGATGGGGAAGTTCCGTTTGACGAAACTGCCCACCCCCACGGCGGCCATGTGATGGTTCATCCCGCCGTCGGTGACGACGAACCACTCCCCCTTGGAGCGCTTCACGTACCTGGCCCGGACGACGTACATGCCGCAGCGGCCCGCCAGGTAGCGGCCGAGCTCCATGATCACCCGGCAGCCCGGGTGTTCCGCGGCGAACTCCCCGACGACGGCGTTGACCCCGTCGGTCAGCCGATCGAGGTCGAGGTCCTTCTCGTTCTCGAAGTACGCGATGCCGAGACCCCCGCCGATGTCGACGGTCTCGAGCGGGAAGCCGAGCTCGGCGCTCAGCTCGCGCGCGGCGGCGAGGATGCCGGCGGTGTTCTGGACGACCCCGTCAGCGTCGAGGATGCGGGTGCCCATATAGGCGTGTATCCCGGCGACGCGCACGTTGCGCAGCGCGCGCAGGGCCGATCCGCTGCCCAGCAGCATCTCGTGATCGATGCCGAACTGCCGGGGCTTGCCGCCCATCGACAGGCGGGCGCCCTTGGTGGTGAACGCCGGATTGACCCGCAGCAGGACCCGGCGCCCGGGCGGGCTGAGCCGGTCGAGCGTCTCCAGCTCCTCGAGCGACTCGCACACGACCGCCGCGATCCCGTACTCCAGGCAGGCCCGCAGTTCCTCCTCGGACTTGCCCGGCCCGAGGAAGATCACGTCGTCGGGGGCCGTGCCGGCCCACCGCGCCGTGGCGAGCTCCGCCAGGGAGGACACCTCGAGGCCGGCGCCGAGCGACCGCATGACGGCGCAGACGCTGACGTTCGGGTTGGCCTTGGCCGAGTAGAAGATGTCGACGGCGGGGTGGAGACGCCGCCGGAGCTCCGTGTACGCGTCGGCCAGCACCTCGGCGTCGTAGACGTACAGGGGCGTGCCGAACCGGTCGGCGAGATCGGTGACCGGAATGCCCTGCACGGTGAACGCGTCGGTCATGAGTCCTCCCTGGGCTGTATCACACCGGCGAGCGCGGCCCGGACGGCCCCGTCGAGCGCCGCGAGCCGGTCGTGGTCAGGAGCGGTGAGCAGGGTGTAGAGCCGGCCCTGGTGCCGCGGGCCGTCACCCCCGGCGTCGGCGGCGCCCGTGTTTACGGCGCCTGTGTTCGTCGCGCCCGCGTTCACGGTGCCGAAGCAGGTGACGATGACCCGGCCGCCGGGCGCCGGGGACAGCAGCGTGCCAAGGGCCCGGCGCAGGTCGTCGAAGCCGATCGGTCCCGCCGGCCGCACCGGGTAGTGCCGGGCGAGGGCGACGTCGCCGGGCCGGTGGAACAGCTCGGTGATCCCGCCCTGATAGGTCGACATGTTGAACCTGGCGTTGATCTCCAGGACGGGATGCACCCGCTCGTCGGCCCCGACGATCGCGTCGATGCCCGCCACCCCGAAGAACCCGTCGGCGGCAAGCCGGCCGCCCACCTCCGCGGCGGCGTGGCGCAGCAGCGCGTGCTGGCCGGCGTTGAGGTCGGCGGGCATGAGGTGCCCCTGGTGGACGCCGCGCTCGGTCAGCGCCTGCTTGACGAAGTCGAGCCGTACGCCGCCACGGCGGTCGACGGTGATCTGGTAGTTCAGGTCGGCGCGTTTGTCGATCCAGCGCTCGACCACCAGCGCGAGCCGGTCGTCGCCGGTGCGGGCCGCGCGCCGCTCCACGAGGCGCAGCAGCCGGTCGGCCTTCGCCGGGGTGTCGAGTACGACCAGCCCCTTGCCGGAGACGCCGTAGGCGTCCTTGACCACCACCGAGCCCGGAACGGCCGCGGCCTCGGCGAGGGCCTGCCGCAGCTCGCCGAGCGTCTCGCAGCACCATCCGGGCACCGCGGGCAGCCCGAGCTCCTCGGTGACGCGGCGACTGTAGATCTTGCTGTTGACCCGCTCGAACGTCGCCGCGTCCGGCACGGCAAGCGGCACCTGGGCCGATACCGCGAGCTTCTCCTCGGACTCCGAGGTCCCCATCGGGATCAGCCGTGTCCCCAGGCGGCCGAGACGGCTCAGCCGATCGAGGGCGAGCGGCGAGTTCAGCAGGTCCTCGGCGGTCGGCCGGTCCTCGCTCGTCCGCTCCGGCACGAGCACCGCCGGGAGGCCGACCCCGAGGTCTTCGGCGAGGTAGCGGAGATATCCCTCGTCCGGCGCGTTCTTGACGACGATGAGGTCGTCGGGCCCGGCGAGGAGGATGCCGAGCTCCTCCATCCGCTGGACCACCGCCGTGGGCGCCGCCGCCGGCGCCGGCAGGCCGACGTGGTGCCGCGCCCACTGGGTCTCCACCTCGAAGTTGCACAGGAACGCCAGCGGCGTGGCCGGATCCCCGGTCAACGCGGCCTTCAGCCGGCGGAGGTAGTCCGTGCTCTCACGTGTCACAGCGTGCCCCTTATCCGCCGATCACCATCGCGGCGTACGTCGCGCCGAGGCCGACGGCGGCGAGCAGATAGACGCCGTCGTCCTCCAACACGCCCTCGTCGCGCATACTGGCGAGATTCAAGAATGGATCCGATCCGAAACAGTGGCCATATCGGGGCACGTTGTCGAGATATATTCTCTCGGCCCCGAATCCCAACTCCTTGATTACGCTCCGCCAGGACGAGTTGTTCACGTTGTGCGGCACGATCATCGTGATTTCCCGCGGGCTCAGGCCCGCCTCACGAATGGCCTGGCGCAGGGTGTCCACAACGGTCGGCGTATAGGAGGTGAAGAAGTCCGCGAGCACGTCGGGCGGCGGCCGATACAGTTGCGCGTATTCGCCGCGCGTCCGCACCGTGTAGGAGCGGATACGCCGCCCGGCACCCGCCACGCCGACCAGGCAGGCGGCCGAGGCCTCCCCCATCAGCGTCGTGTTGGCGATCACCGAGAAGATTCGCGACGAGGGTTTCTCGCCGGTCACCACGAGCGCGCGCTGCCGCGTGTCGCCGTCCGCCAGCAGGAGCTGCACGGCGACGTCGACGGCGGCGAGCCCGCTCGCGCAGTTCTGCTGGGTGACCGCGAACGCCTCGGCCCTGGGCAGGTCGAGCCTCCGGCGGAGTTCCTGAGCCGTGCTGATGTGCGAGGGCGCGACGTCCGGGGCGGTGTGCGCGTAGATCAGGTAGCGGATCCGGTCCCGGTCGGCCGCTGACGTGAGCAGCGCCCGCGCCGGCGTGCCGAGCAGATCGATCAGGTCGAGGTCGGGGTCCATGGGCAGCCGGGCCAGGCCGTGGACGCGCTGGAAGACGCGGAGCTGGTGCCGGTTGATCCCCATCCGGTCGGCCACCTCCTCGATGGCGACCGACCGGCTCGGAACGAAACCCTGCACCGCCTCTATGACCGGGACGGGGGCGGTGGGCATGAAGGCGCCTCCACATGCATCACTGGATCCAAACGAGGCACACGCTAGGCCGGGCCACCCGGAAAACATATTGGGGTTTTCCCTACCGTTTCCCGCCACCAGGCGCCGCGGCAGATGTGGAGCTTTCCCCAATAGGCCGCCGGCCGCCGGGGTGATTACCCTCCGTCTCACATTCAATCGAACCCCCGAGCGCTGAGCACTCAGGAGGCGGCATGGGTGGCCTGATATTCACCGAACGCAGATATGTGAAATTCGCCGGGGGACGCGCGGTGGAGGCGCCGTTGACGCTCGGGCAGATCAACACCCTGGAATGGCTCGGCGACGACACCCGCGCCGGGCTGTACCGGATGATGGAGTGGGCCGTCACCGTGCCGCCAGGGACCACGCTCGACGACGTGGCCGACGCCCTCGCGGTCCTGGTCGAGCGCCACGAGTCGCTGAGGACCTCCTACGTCACCGGCGACAAGCCATGTCAGCAGGTGTCGGGCTCGGGCCAGGTGACCGTCGACGTGTACGAGACGGCGGCCGCCGCCGGCTCGCCGATCGATCCCGGGGAGGTCACCGACCTCATCTCGGCGCTGCAGGGCAGGGCCGTGGACGTCGAGGGCGACCCGCTGATCCGCGCGGCGGTCGCCGTGCGCGACGGCGCCATCCGGCTGGTGCTCATCGCGTGCAGCCACATCGCGGTCGACTGCGAGAGCCTGGCCGTGGTCGTCCGGCAGTTCAACCGGCTGATCCACCACCCCGCCGAACGTCAGGCCGGTCCGCTCACGCACCAGCCCGCCGACCAGGCGGCCGTCGAGCACTCCGCTCGCGGACGGCGGCGCGCCGAGGCGTCGCTCCGATACTGGGGGCACCAGATGTCGCGGATGCCGCAGGGCGTCTACGCGATGCCCAGGCCGACCGGCGACGAACGCGAGATACACCACGACTACGCCGTACCGGCCGCCTCCGGCGAGGGGAACCCGCTCGGCTGCTGGCTCGACTCGCCGGCGCTGCGGGCCGCGCTGCCGCACGTCGCGGCGCGTACCCAGTCCACGCTGCCCATGGTGCTCTCGGCCGCGTTCTGCGCGGTGCTCGCCTGGCGGACCGGCGTCTCCGACCTGGTGTTCGCCTCGCTGGCGAACAACCGGATCGGCAGTGAGCTGCACGACTACGTCGGCACCCTGGCCCAGGACAGCCTGCTCGCGGTCGACGCCGGCACCACCAGCTTCGACGACCTGATCCGGCGCGCGGGCGGCGCGACGCTCCGGGCCGCCATGCACGGTCTGTACGACGTGAAGCGGCTCCAGGCGCTCCAGTCCGCGATAGGCGACCGCCGCGGCGTCATGTTCCAGCGCGACTGCGCCTGCAACATCAACATCTTCGACGGCGAGGCCCGGCCGGAGGGGCCGCCGGAGGCGGCGCAGGCCGCGCTTCCCCGGACGGCCCTCCGCTGGCACATCCCGCCGTACTTCCGGGTGCTGCTCCTGCTGCGCGTCATCGACTCCGACGGCGCGCCGCTACTCGGCCTCACCACCGGCCACGCCGATCTGGTGCCCGCGGCCGAGATCGAAGCGCTGCTGCTCGGCATCGACCGGCTGCTGGCCGCGGCCGCCACGGGGGACGTCGACCTCCGCCGGATGACCGAGATCACCGGGCTGACGCCGGTCGTCCGCGGCCCCGAGTGGCTGCTGGTCGACGGCTGCTGGATCGAGTTGCCCGCGGTGCAGGGGCTGGTCGACGAGGCCGTCCAGGCGCCGGCCCGGGTGTTCGCCGTCCCCGGCGACGACGGCCGGCCCGTGCTGACCGCCTACATCACCGCGGGCGGTCCCGTACGAACACCGCGGGAGGCCCACCTCGCCTGCATGAGCCTGCTGCTGGGCCGGTACACCGCGATGGCCCCCGGCCGGTACGTGATCTGCGCGGGCGGTCCCGAGGATCCGGACGACCAGGACGACCCGGACGCCTGGCGCCGCCGGCCCGTCCTGGCCGAAGGCGACGGCCGGGAGGAGCAGCGATGAGCCGCGCGGAGCCGATCGCCGTACTCGGCCTGGCCTGCAGGCTGCCTCAGGCGCCCGACCCGGACGGATTCTGGCGGCTGCTGCGCGCGGGCACGGACGCGATCACGGATCCGCCTCCCGGACGGCCGGAGGCCGCGCCGGGAGGGCGGCGTGGGGGGTTCCTCGACCGGATCGACGAGTTCGACGCCGAGTTCTTCGGGATCTCGCCTCTCGAAGCCGCCGCCATGGACCCCCAGCAGCGGCTCATGCTGGAGCTCGCCTGGGAGGCCCTGGAGAACGCCCGGATCGCGCCGACCTCGATCAGGGATCGCCAGGTCGGCGTGTTCGTCGGCACGATGTCCGGCGACTACGGCACCGTGGTCCACCGCGACGGGCCGTCCGGGATCACCCGGCACACGCTGACCGGCACCAACCGGGGCGTCATCGCCAACCGGATCTCCCACCACCTGGGCCTGCACGGCCCGAGCTTCGCGGTGGACAGCGGCCAGTCGTCGTCGCTGCTGGCCGTGCACCTCGCCTGTGAGAGCCTGCGCGACGGGGAGACTGAGCTGGCCGTCGTGGGCGGGGTCAACCTGAACATCGCGCCCGAGAGCACCGTCGGCGCCGACCGGTTCGGTGCGCTGTCTCCCGAAGGGCGCTGCTTCACCTTCGACGCCCGCGCCAACGGATACGTTCGCGGCGAAGGGGCCGCGGCCGTCGTCCTCAAGCCGCTCAGCCGCGCCCAGGCCGACGGCGACCGGATCCACTGCGTGATCCTGGGCAGCGCGGTGAACAACGACGGAGGCACCGGCACGCTCACCGTCCCCAACCGCGAGGCGCAGGAACGGGTGATCGAGCTTGCCACGCGCCGCGCGGGCGTCGGCGCGGACGAGGTCCAGTACGTCGAGCTGCACGGCACCGGCACCCGCGTAGGGGATCCGATCGAGGCGGCCGCGCTCGGCGCCGCCCTGGGGACGGGGCGGCGGGACGGCGACCGGCTGGCCGTCGGCTCCGCCAAGACCAACGTGGGACACCTGGAGGGCGCGGCCGGAATCGTGGGGCTGCTCAAGGTGGCCCTCAGCCTCGCGCACCGGGAGCTCCCGCCGAGCCTGAACTTCGGCACGCCGAACCCGAAAATTCCGCTCGACCGGCTGGGCCTGCGGGTCCAGACCGAGCTCTCCCCGTGGCCGAAGCCCGACCGGCCGCTCGTGGCGGGCGTCTCGGCGTTCGGCGTGGGCGGCACCAACTGTCACGTCGTGGTCGCGGAGCCCCCGGCGGCGTGTCCGTCGCCGCGTCAGCCGGCGCGTGCCGCCGACGACGGACTGCTCCTCCCGTGGGTGCTGTCCGCGCGGACCGGCCAGGCCCTGCGGGCCCAGGCCGGACGGCTCCGGGAGCTCGTCGAGGCGAACCCGTCGCTCGTTCCCGCGGACGTCGGGCGCTCGCTCGCCGTGACGCGGGCGTCTCTGCGGGAGCGCGCCGTCATCCTGGCCGCCGATCGCGCGGACTTCCTGACGGGCCTCGCCGCGGCGGAGCGGGGCGGCCCGGCCGCCGGCCTCGTTCGAGGGTCCGCCGGCGACGGGGCCAAGCTGGTCCTCGTGTTCTCCGGGACGCCGTCCGGCGACGATCCCGGCGGCCTCGCCGCCGGCCTGCTCGGCTCGGCCACGCCGCCCGGGCGGATGTTCCGCCGTCACCTGGACGCGTGCGCCGGGGCGGTCGCGCGGCTCACCGGCTGGTCGCCGCTCGACGTGCTTCAGGGCGCCCCCGGAGCACCCGGCCCGGGGAACCCCGAAGTCGACCGGCCCACGTCATGGGCCGTCGCGGTGGCGTTCGCCGAGACACTGCGATCGCTCGGCGTCCGGCCCGGCGCGGTCGTCGGCCACCTCGACGGACAGGTCGCGGCCGCCTGCGTGGCCGGTCTGCTGACCGTCGCCGAGGGCGCCGCGCTGATCGTCCGCCGCGCCGGCGCGGGCGCCGGCGGGCCCGGCGCGCCCGCCGCGGACGGGCCGGGCACCGGGGAGATCCCCTGTTATTCGACGCGCACGGACGGCACGCTCGACCGCGCCGCCCTTGAGGCCGCTCTCGACGACATGCCGGGAGACGCCACCGACCGGCTGGGTCCCCTCGTCGACGCGCTGATCCGCGACGGGCACCGGGTTTTCATCGAAGCCGCGGCGGAGCCCCTGCTGAGCGGTACGATAGCCGCCGCCCTAGACGCCTCCGAGGCCTCCGAGGCCGCGGACGGCGAAGGCGACGGCGGCACGGCCCTCGCCGCCGGTCCCGGTCGCTCCGGTGTGCTGCGCTCACTCGCCCTGGCCCACGTACACGGTGCTTTTCTCGACGGGGAGAGCGTCGACTGGTCCGCCGTGTTCCCGGACGAGGCGGCCCTGGTCGACCTGCCGACCTACGCCTTCCAGCGCACCTCGCACTGGATCGCCAGGGGCCCCGGTGAGACGGTCACGACACCTGCACCCACATCCCCACCTACGCCCACGCCCACGCCGGAACCGGCGGACGGCTCGGGCGCGTGGCGGCGCGAGATGTCCGGGATGCCGGAGGCCGACCGGCGCAGGACGGCGATCGCGCTGGTACGCGCGCAGGTCGCCGACGTCCTCGGCCACCGGGCACCGGAGGCCGTCGGCGTGCGGGAGGCGTTCGGCGACCTGGGCTTCGACTCCGTCACCGGGGTCGAGCTGAGCCACCGCCTGAGCGCCGCGACCGGGCTGCGCCTGCCGGAGACGCTGGTCTTCGATCACCCCACGCCGTACGCGGTCGCCGATCACCTGATCGGGGAGACGCTCGGCGCCACGAGCGATCCGGCGACGGCGGCGACCACCACCGGGGTGGCCGACGAGCCGATCGCCGTGGTGGCGATGGCCTGCCGCTACCCCGGCGGCGTACGGTCACCGGAGGATCTGTGGCGGCTGGTGGAGGCCGGCGTCTGCGCGGTTTCCGACGTACCCGCCGACCGGGAGTGGCCCATCCCCGCCGTCGGCGGGTTCCTGGCGGACGCGGCCGGCTTCGACGCCGGATTCTTCGGCATCTCGCATCGCGAGGCGCTCGCCATGGACCCGCAGCAGCGGCTGATGCTGGAGGTCACCTGGGAAGCCCTGGAACGGGCCGGGATCCCCGCCGGAACCCTCGCGGGCGGCGACACGGGCGTCTACGTGGGCGCCATGCCGCAGGAGTACGGCCCGCGCGCGTACGAGGGGCCCGACGAGCTCAAGGGCTACCTCATGACCGGCGGCACGGGCAGCGTCATCTCCGGCCGGATCGCCTACACCCTCGGCCTCGGCGGCCCCGCCGTGACCGTCGACACGGCCTGCTCGTCGTCGCTGGTGGCGATGCACATGGCCTGCCAGGCGCTACGGCTCCGCGAATGCGGGCTGGCCCTGGCCGGCGGCGTGACCGTGATGGCCTCGCCCACGATGTACACCGAGTTCGGCCGGCAGCGCGGCCTCGCCGCCGACGGCCGGTGCAAGCCGTTCGCCGCCGCGGCGGACGGCACGAGCTGGGGCGAGGGCGCGGCGCTGCTGGTGCTCGAACGGCTCTCCGACGCCCGGCGCAACGGCCATCCCGTCCTGGCGCTGATCCGCGGCAGCGCCGTCAACCAGGACGGCGCGAGCAACGGGCTGACCGCACCCAGCGGCTCAGCCCAGCGGCGGGTGATCCATACGGCCCTGGCCGCCGCGGGCCTCGGACCCGCGGACGTGGACGCCGTCGAGGCCCACGGCACCGGCACCTCGCTCGGCGATCCGATCGAGGCGGAGGCCCTGCTCGCCACCTACGGCCGGGGCCGGCCGGCCGGTCGGCCGCTGCTGCTCGGCTCGGTGAAGTCCAACATCGGGCACTCCCAGGCCGCCGCCGGGGCCGCCGGCGTCATCAAGATGATCATGGCTATGCACGCGGGAGCGCTGCCGGAAACCCTGCACATCGACAGCCCCACTCCGCGGGTGGACTGGTCGTCCGGAGCCGTTCGCCTGCTGACCGAGGCGACCGGCTGGCCGGACGCCGCCCGTCCCCGCCGCGCCGCGGTCTCGTCCTTCGGCATCAGCGGCACCAACGCGCACCTCATCCTCGAACACGTACCGGCCGCCGCGCCGCGACCGGCCGCCCCGGCGGACGGCGACACGCCCGCCACCTGGCTGATCTCGGCCAAGACCGAGCCGGCTCTGCGGGCGCAGGCGCAGCAGTTGCGGGACTACGTGGCCGCCCGCCCCGGCCTCGACGCGAACGCCGTCGCGACCGCGCTCGCCACCGGCCGTACCGTGTTCGAGCACCGGGCCGTGATCACGGCGGCCGGGCGGGCGGACCTGCTGTCCGGCCTTGGCGCGCTCGCCGCCGGCGAGCCCGCTCCCGGCGTGCTCCGCGCCGCCGGCGGGACCGGCGGAACCGCCTTCCTGTTCGCGGGGCAGGGCAGCCAGCGACCCGGCATGGGCCGGGAACTGTACGAGTCGTCCGAGGTCTTCGCCGCCGCGCTCGACGAGGTCTGCGCCCACCTCGACACGCACCTGGACCGGCCGCTGCGCGACGTCATGTGGGCCCCGGCCGGATCGGCGGGCGCGGAGCTGCTCGGCCAGACCCGCTACACCCAGCCGGCGCTGTTCGCCCTGGAGACCGCGTTGTACGCGATGGCCCGGGAGCTCGACATCACGCCCGACTATCTCATCGGCCACTCGATCGGCGAGCTCACCGCCGCGCACGTCGCGGGCGTGCTGTCGGCGGCCGACGCCGCGACGCTGGTGACCGCCCGCGGACGGCTGATGCAGGAGCTGCCGCGGGGCGGCGCGATGGTGTCGATCCGCGCCGCCGAGGAGGCCGTACGCCCGCTGCTCGCCGGTCGCGAGAAGAGCGTCGGGCTGGCGGCCGTCAACGGCCCGGCCGCGGTCGTCGTCTCCGGCGACACCGACGCCGTGCTCGCCGTCGCGGAGCGCTGCGCGGAACTGGGCTGGGCGACCCGGCGGCTGAACGTCAGCCACGCCTTCCACTCACCTCACATGGACGGCATGCTCGACGGCCTGCTCGACGTCGCCGCCGCCCTGACCTTCCGGCCGCCGGCCATCCCCCTCGTCTCCAACCTCACCGGGCGGATCGCCACCGCGGAGGAGCTGTGCTCGCCCGCCTACTGGGTGCGGCACGCGCGCGAGACGGTGCGCTTCCTCGACGGCGTCCACCGGCTCGCCGAACAGGGCGTCACCTCATACCTGGAGCTGAGCCCCGACGCGGTGCTCGCCCCTCTCGCACGGATCACCCTCGCGGGCCTGTCGCCCAAGCCCGACCCGGCGCCGGAGGTCATGCCGGTCCTGCAGCGCGGGCGTCCGGAGGCCGAGACCGCCGGCAGGGCCGTCGGCTGGGCGCGGGCCCGCGGTGCCGGCGCGATCCCGCGCCCGGGCCGCATGGAGGGTCCGGAGGGGCCGGAGGGACCCGCCGCCTGCGCCGGCCTGCCGACGTATCCGTTCCAGCGCCGGCGGTACTGGCTGCCCGCCGCGGCCGAATCACGGCCGTCTCCGGCCGGCTCCGACGGACGGCGGTATCGCGTCACCTGGCGGCCGATTCCCGTGACGGCGGTCCCCGCCCCGCGCGGCACCTGGCTCATGGTGGTTCCGGCCGGGTACGCCGAGCACGAATGGGTGGCCGCGTGCGCGAACGCGCTCGCCGAGGGCGGCGCGGACGTCCGCGCGATCGTCGACGCCGGAACCGACAGTGACATCGACGGTGACATCGATCGGGGCGAGCTCGCGGCGCGGCTGCGCGCCGAGCTCGACGACGACGCCGCCGGACCGGGCGGCGTGCTGTCGCTGCTGGCGCTCGACGACCGCCCGGACCCGCGTCATCCCGAGATCTCGCGTGGCCTGTCCGCGACGCTGACGCTGGTGCGGGCCCTCGGCGACGTCGTGGCCGGGCCGCCGCTGTGGGTGGTGACCCGCGGCGCGGTCAGCACCGGCCCGGCCGACCCGG
The DNA here is from genome assembly GCF_017896165.1 of Microbispora oryzae. Taxonomy (GTDB): domain Bacteria; phylum Actinomycetota; class Actinomycetes; order Streptosporangiales; family Streptosporangiaceae; genus Microbispora; species Microbispora oryzae. The sequence goes on along the minus strand of NZ_JAFCNB010000014.1, from coordinate 125,601 downwards.
TCGAAAGCCCCACGCAGGCACAGATATGGGCACTCGGCCGGTCAGTCACCCTGGAACACCCGCGGTCGTGGGGCGGCCTGATCGATCTCCCGGCCGACACCCGGTCCGCGCGCCTGCTGCGCACGGCCCTGGGCGGAGCACCGGGCGGAGCACCGGGCGGAGCACCGGGCGGAGCACTGGGCGGAGCACTGGGCGGAGCACTGGGCGGAGCCGGTCACGAAGAGGAGATCGCGATACGCTCCGCCGGCCTGTTCGGACGCCGGCTGGTGACAGCGTCGCGTCCGGCGTCCGCCGGCCGGCCCTGGCGTCCCCGCGGAACCGTCCTGGTCACCGGTGGCACCGGCGGCCTGGGCGCCCATGTCGCCCGGTGGCTGGTCGCCGGCGGCGCGGAGCACCTGGTGCTCGTCAGCCGCCGGGGCGGGACGGCCCCCGGCGCCGCGGCCCTCGAAGCGGAGCTCACGGCGTGCGGCGCCGCCGTCACCGTCGCCTCCTGCGACGTGGCCGACCGCGCGGCGCTCGCGGACCTCATCACCACCGTGACCGCGGAGCACGGCCCCATCCGGTCGGTGTTCCACACGGCGGGTGTCGGGCGGCGCGTGCCGATCGCCGAGCTCACGGCGGCCGAGCTCGCGGCGGCCTGCACGAAGGCGGCTGCCGCCGCCAACCTGGACGACCTGCTGGGCGAGACCGCCCTGGACGCGTTCGTGCTGTTCTCCTCGATCGCCGGCGTCGGGTTGTGGTCCACCACCGGCCAGGCCGCGTACGCGGCGGCCAACGCCTACCTCGACGCCCTGGCCGAGCGGCGACGGGCGCGCGGCCGTACCGCGACCTCGATCGCCTGGGGTCTGTGGGATGGGCCGGGGATGGGCGCGGATCCCGCGTTCGCCCGCCACCTGGGGCGGCACGGCGTCGAGGCGATGCCTCCCGGGGAGGCGATCGCCGCGCTGCAGTCCGCGCTGGACGACGACGACACCTGCCTGACCGTCGCCGACATCGCCTGGGAGCGGTTCGTGCCCCCGTTCGCCGCGGCGCGTCCTCGTCCCCTGCTCGACGACCTGGCCACGGCCCGTGCGGTGCCGGCTCCGACGGCGGACACGCCGGGCGGGACGCCCGGCCGGGGGCTACGCGACGAGCTCGCGGCCCTGCCCGCCGCCCAGCGGCGTTCCCGGATCCTCGACGCGGTGCTGAGCCACACGGCGGCGATCGTCGGCGGCTCCGCCGGCACGGTCGACCCGCGACGGCCGTTCCGCGATCTCGGCTTCGACTCCCTGATGACGGTCGAGCTGCCGGAACGGCTCGCCGCCGCCGTCGGACTGGCGCTTCCCACCACGCTCGCGTACGACCATCCGACGCCGGCCGCGGTCACCGATCACCTGTACGCCGAGCTCGCCGGCGAACCCGCGGAAGCGGGCGAACGCCCTCACCTCGCGGTCCGCGACGGCGCCGCCCGAGCGTCCGACGACCCCATCGCCATCGTCGCCGTGGCCTGCCGCTATCCGGGCGGTGTGCGCTCCCCCGAGGATCTGTGGGAGCTGCTGACGGCCGGCACCGACGCGGTGTCGGAGTTCCCCGCCGACCGGGGTTGGGATCTCGACGGGCTGTTCGATCCGGACGGCCGGCGGCCCGGCACGTCGTACACGAACCTGGGCGGGTTCCTCGACGACGCCGCGGAGTTCGATCCGGCGTTCTTCGACATCAGCCCGCGCGAGGCCGTCGGGATGGACCCGCAGCAGCGGCTGCTGCTCACGCTCGCGTGGGAGGTCATGGAACGCGCCGGGATCGACCCCGCCGCCCTGCGGGACAGCGACACCGGGGTCTTCGTCGGAGCGTCGCAACACCATTACGGCGGCGACGCCGCGAACGTCCCCGACGACGTCGCCGGCCACCTGCTGACCGGCACCGCGGCGAGCGTGAGTTCCGGCCGCATCGCGTACGGGTTCGGCCTGCGGGGGCCGGCGCTGACGGTGGACACCGCCTGCTCGTCGTCCCTGGTCGCCGTGCACCTCGCCTGCCAGGCGCTCCGCTCCGGGGAGTGCGGCATGGCGCTGGCCGGCGCGGCCGCGGTGATGGCCACCCCGATGGTGTTCACCGAGTTCAGCAGGCAGCAGGGCCTGGCCCCCGACGGCCGGTGCAAGCCGTTCGCCGCGGCCGCCGACGGGACGGCGTGGGGCGAGGGAGCCGCGGTGCTCCTGCTCCAACGGCTGTCCGACGCGACCAGGGACGGCCACCGGGTCCTCGGCCTCATCCGCGGCAGCGCCGTCAACCAGGACGGCGCGAGCAACGGGCTGACCGCGCCCAACGGCCCGGCGCAGGAACAGGTCATCGGTCAGGCCCTCGCCGCCGCGGGGCTCAGGCCGGCCGAGGTGGACGTCGTGGAGGCGCACGGCACCGGCACCGCGCTCGGCGACCCCATCGAGGCCAGGGCGTTGCTCGCCGCCTACGGCCGGGACCGGGACGCACGGCTGCCGCTGTTGCTGGGATCGATCAAGGCCAACATCGGGCACACCCAGGCGGCGGCCGGAATGGCCGGCATCATCAAACTGATCATGGCGATGCGCCACGGCGTGGTGCCGAAGACGCTGCACGTCGATCGGCCCACGCCGCACGTCGACTGGTCCTCGGGGGCGGTTCGCCTGGTGACAGAACCCGCCGGCTGGCCCGCCACGGGCCGGCCGCGCCGCGGTGGCGTCTCGTCGTTCGGCATCAGCGGCACCAACGCGCACGTCGTCATCGAGCAGCCCCCGGCTGAGGACCCTGAAGGGACACCGGAGTCCGCGCCGGAGCCCTCGGACGCCGCTGTGGGAGAGCCGGATCGCGCCCCCGAAGGGCGACCGGAGACGCCGGTGCCGTGGCTCGTCTCGGCGCGGACGGAGACGGCGTTGCGGGCGCAGGCGGGCCGGCTCCGGGACTTCGCCCGGCGGCACCCGGAGCTCTCCCTCGGCGACGTCGCTCACGCGCTCGTCACGACCCGGCACGCGTTCGAGCATCGGGCCGCCGTCGCCGGCCGCACCCACGCGGAGCGCGTCGAGGCGCTGGACCGGCTCGCCCGGGGGGAGGAACATCCCGGCGTCGTCCGCGGGGTGGCGAAGGCGGCCAGGACGTCGTTCCTCTACTCAGGCGAGATCGTTCAGGGAACCGGCGCCGCGCTCGGCCAGCTGTACGAGGCGTTCCCCGTGTTCGCCGCGGACTTCGACGCCGTCCGCGCCGCGCTGGACGACGGCCTGGACAGCCATCTGGACATCAATCCGGATATCAATCTGGACGACCGGCCGGACGGCCGCTCCGGCCGCGCGTACCCGCCACGGTTCGCGGCACGGTTCGCGGCCGACGTCGCGCTCACCCGGCTGCTCGGACACTTCGGGCTCACTCCCGACTGTGTCGTCGTGGCCGGATGCGGCGGGCCGGCCGCCGCGTATGTGGCCGGTGCCCTGTCCCTTCCCGACGCCGCCGCTCTGGTCACCGCGGTCGCCGCCGTCGATCGGCTCGCGGGAGGCCCCGGCGAGGAGGCGGCCCTGCGCGAGCTGCGCGCTCTCGCGGGGCGCACACGGTTCGGCGAACCCGCCGTGCCGATGGTCTGCGGCTCGACCGGCCGGCTCCTCGCCGCCGAGGATCTGGCCGTCCCCGAGTTCTGGACCCGCCGGGAGGCCGCCGGGCCCTGGAGCGACGTCCGGCTGCCCGCCGACGGCGGGGCCACGCGCGTCGTCGTGCTCGGTCCGGCCCTGCCCACCGCGCACGGCACCGGGAACGCCGTACCGCGCCATCCGGGTACGCAGATCCCGGTCGTACGACCCGGGCACGGCGCCTCCCAGGGTCTGATCGCGGCGCTGGCCGAGGCGTACTGCCTGGGCGAGACCGTCGAGTGGCGCGATGTCGTCCCCGCCGGGCGCGGCAGGCCGGTCGAGCTTCCCACATACGCCTTCGACGGCCGGCGGTTCTGGCTGCCGGCGTCCGGCCGGAGCCACCCCTTCCCCGCCGTCGACCGGGCGGCGGAGCGCCATCCCCTGATCGACCAGGCGATCGAACTCGACGACGGCGGCATGCTGTTCACCGGCGGCTTCTCGGCGCGTACGCAGCCGTGGCTCGCCGACCACGAGGTGCACGGTCAGGTGGTCGTGCCGGGTGTGACGTTCCTCGAACTCGCCGCGTGGGCGGGCCGGCAGACCGGCTGCGCCGAGGTCGTCGAGCTGACCCACAAGGCCCCGCTGATCGTGCCGCCGGACGGCAGGGTGGAGCTTCAGCTGCGAGCCGGATCGGCCGGCCCGGCCGGACGCCGGGAGTTCTCGTTGCGGTGCAGGAAAGAGGCCGAAGGTCGCGGGCGCCCCTGGTCGCAGCTGGCCACCGGCGTCCTCGGGCCGGCCCGCGCGGGGCGGCCCGAGGACGCCGCCCCCGGAGGAGGCATCCCTATCGAGGTCGGCGACTTCTACCGGCGCTTCAACGATCAGGGCCACTACGGCTGGGGCCCGGTGTTCCAGGGGATCCGCGCCGCCTTCCGGCACGGCGACGACCTCTACACCGAGCTCCGGCTGCCCGAGGACAGGCGCCTCCGTTCCGGCCCGTTCGATCTGCATCCGGCCCTGCTGGACGCGACGATGCACGGGCTCGGGCTCGACGGCGCGCCGGAGCGGCTCATCGACCTGGTCGCCGATGACGGGGACGGCACCGCACGGCCGCGCATCCCGTTCATCTGGAACGGGGTGACCATCTCCGGACACGGCGCGCGCGAGCTCCTGGTGCGGCTCTCACCGGCCGGTCCGGGAGCGGTGTCGATCACCGCCTGGGGCGAGACCGGCCGCCCGGCGGTCGTCGTCGAGTCGCTGGTCCTACTGCCCGTCTCACCGAACCGGCTCGGGGGGTCGTCCCGCCGCCGAGGGGCGTTGTACCGCGTCGACTGGCATGTCGTGGAACCGCCGTACGAGAAGCCGCGCCCTGTCGTCACCGTCCCCTACGGCGACCTGCCCGCCGCGCGGGCGGCGATCGCGGCGGAGGTGGAGCCGCCGGCGGCGGTGGTCATGCCGCTGCCGCCCGGCGGCACCACGCCCGGCGACCTCACGCCCAATGCCGCCATGCCCGACGACACCATGCCCGACGCCGCCCGGCGCGCGACCCGCCACACGCTGGAGATCGCCCAGCGGTGGCTGGCCGGCGACGCTCCCGCGGACGTCCCGCTGGCCTTCGTCACCCGGCACGCCGTGGCCGCCCTCCCCACCGACCCGGTCGACGACCTCGTCAACGCCGCGTCGTGGGGTCTGATCCGCTCGGCCCAGGCCGAACATCTCGGCCGTTTCACGCTCATCGACGTCGACCGGTCGCCCGCGTCCCAGGACGCGATCGCGGCGGCGGTGGCCACCGGCGCGCCCCAGATCGTCATACGCGACGGGACGCTCCACCGGCCGGAGCCGGTGCAGGTGCCCCTGATCACCGGCCGGACCGGCCGGCACCTCGATCCCGGCGGGACCGTGCTCATCACCGGCGGAACCGGCGGCCTCGGCGCGCTGATCGCCCGGCACCTCGTCACCGAGCACGGCGTCCGTCACCTGATCATGGCGAGTCGCCGGGGCGGCGCGGCGGAGGGGACCCGCCGGCTCGTCGCCGAGCTGACCGGCCACGGGGCCGACGTCAGGGCCGTCGCCTGCGACGTCGCCGACCGGGACGCGGTGGAGGCGCTGCTCGCCGCGGTTCCGGCGGGCCACCCGCTCACCGCGGTCGTCCACGCGGCCGGAGTGCTCGACGACGCGGTGATCACCGCGCTGTCCGCGGACCAGGTCGACGACGTCATGCGGCCGAAGGCGGACGGCGCGTGGCATCTCCACGAACTCACCCGCGGACTCGACCTGGACCTCTTCGTGCTGTTCTCCTCCGTGGCGAGCGTGCTCGGCACGGCGGGCCAGGCGAACTACGCGGCGGCCAACGGTTTCCTCGACGCCCTCGCCCGTTACCGTCACTCGCACGGGCTGCCGGCGATGTCGCTCGCCTGGGGGCTGTGGGATTCCGACGGCATGGGCAGCCGCCTCGGTCACGCCGACCTCGACCGGATGCGGCGCGCGGGGATCATCCCGCTGCCGGTCGAAGACGGATTGGGGCTGTTCGACGACGCCCTCGCCGTGGCGGAGCCCCTGATCGTGCCGGCCGATCTGGACCTCGGGGCGACGCGTACGGGAACCGCGACGGCGCAGGCCGAACGCCCCGGGTCCGCGGCCGCGCTGCCACCGCCCGGCCTCTCCCCGGCCGAACGCGACGCGTTCCTGCTCAACCTGGTCGTCGGGCATGTCGCCGAGGTCAGCGGTCATGCCGCCGACTGGATCGAGCCCAACACCACCTTGTTCGAGCTCGGCCTGGACTCACTCATGATCGTGGAGTTGCGCAACCGCCTCGCGGCCGGCAGCGGGCTGGCCCTGCCCGCGAGCGTCGCGTTCGACCATCCGACGCCCGCGGCTCTCGTCGACCATCTGCGGGAGCGGCTGGACGGGGACCGCGCGGCGGCGGACGCCTGATGTCACGAAGACGGGGCGTCCGCCCACGCGCCGGGATCCGGCTCGGTCGCGGGAGAACGGAACCAGCCGCGTTCCGCCGCCCGCGCCCCGGCCTCGAACCGGCTGCGGGCGCCCAATCGGTTCGTCAGGTCCGCCGTGATCCGGCGGCACGTCCTGAGGGAGATCCCGAGTTTCCGGGCGACCGCCTCGTCGGTGTGCCCCTTGTACAGGAGCCCCAGGAGCTCGCGCTCCTGGTCGGTGAGACCGTGGCGGTCGCGTGTCCGGGACGCGCCGAAATCCCGGCCGCGTTCCCACATCAGGTCGAACAGGGTGGACATCGCCACGACCACGCCCTCACCGCGGACCAGCACCGCGCCCAGCGCGCTGTGCGCGGGATCGACCGGGACCATCGCCACCTCGCGATCCACGATGACCATCCGGATCGGCACCATGGGAACGGTGCGCACCTGGGCTCCGCGCCACATGAGCCAGCGGGCATAGCTCGAGGTGGCGCGATCCCGATCGACGGTGTCGAGGAAGACGGCGCGTACGTCCACCCCGCGATCCAGCATCCGCTCGTCCAGCGGCCGGCTCGCCGCCATGCTCTCGGCGGACAGCGCGCCGACCGGCAGCAGCGACAGGAACTCATGGCGCGCGTCACTCGACAACTGGACCAATCGCTCACGGATCGCGTCGATGTCCGCGAGACGTTCGAGGACGTCTCCGGACGTGTAACGCGTGATCGCGTACTCGGCCTCCAGCACCGCGATCGCCGCCCGGCTCTCCGCGATCTGGTTCTGCTGGCGGACCAGCTCGGCCTCTTGGTGCTTGATGAGGGCTTCCAGCGCGATCCCCGGGCTGACCGGGCACAACGCACCGGGGTTCTCCCGGGACGGCCGGAGCAGCGAGAGCCGCCGCAGGCGGTCCAGCGAGACCTGGACGACCTCCGCCGCAAGGCCGAGCCGCAGCGCCAAATCGGCGACCGTGCTGTCGGGATCCGTCAGAATCGTTAGGTAAACCGACTCGCTGGTCGTATCCAGACCAAAACCCTGCAGCACTCTATTGCGCAAGGTCTGCGAAGCCACATGCCACCTACCTCGTACGCCGCCGGAAATCGCCGTACCGCTTCATGTGGCAGTTATCCGGCACAACTCGCCCCGGCAGCCTGCCAGGCACCGTCATATTAAGGCTGGCCCGCCAACCCGTCTCCGCGGCACAGGTTGCCATCTGGTTTGGCAACAGGGCGATGCCCGTGGGTTCCGTCCCACCCGCCTGGCCGTGGCGGACCGGGCGACCTCGGCCGACGCACCGCGTGGCGGCCCCCTCCAGGAAAACGCCCGATGCCTCGGCCCGGGGCCAGGGCTGACAACATCCTGCCAGGACACGTGCTGCCACCCGGAATCCGCAGACAGAAGGCAACGGTCTTGCGAACATTATGGGAGCGCTCCCACGCGATCTGTGCACATACCGCCGGTCGTAATACATCCGCGCCCGGAACATCAACGCATCAGCCGATCAACAGGTGGATAAACGTGCGAGGCCCTGGGGTGAGAGATATGAAAGCGCCGTCGTGGCGGTATCCGGCCCCGGGAAACGCCCCGACCGCCATGACCTCGGATCGGCCCGGATTGGTAAGACCGCTTACCGGACGGGAGTCGCACCGCCGGGAGATCGAAGCCGGCCTCGCCGGAGTGTCGCGGGGCCGCCCCGCCTTCATCGAAGTCAGCGGAGATCCCGGAATGGGAAAGACCGCGTTGCTCGCCGAGATAGTGCGCATCGCGCAGGCGACGGGAATCACCGCGTTCGCCGGGCGGCCGCAGCCGGTCGACGGTGATCTGGCGTTCGGCGCGATCGTCGACGCGCTGGACGGTCAGCTCTCCGTCGCCGCGAGTGAACAGCCCGGCAGGCTGCCGGCGGCACAGCGGGACGCGCTGGCCGTCGTCTTCCCCTCTCTCACCGCGGCCGCGGCCGGGCCGCCGCCCGAAGCCGCGGCGGCCCACCGTGCCGGCCACGCCGTTCGGATACTGCTGGAGGCCCTCGCCTCGTCCCGGCCCATCGCCCTCGTCCTCGACGATCTGCATCACGCCGACGCGGGCACCATAGACGTGGTGTGCCGGCTGATGCGCACGCCGCCACGCGCGCCCGTGCTCCTGGCCTTCGCGCACCGGCACCGGCAGGCGTCCCCACGACTCCGCGCCGCGGTGGACACGGCCCGGGAGGTCACCCGCCTGCGCCTGGAACCCCTGACGGAAGGCCACGCCGAGGCCCTGATGGATGAGGGCGTGCCCGCGAGATGGCGCAGGGAGCTCTACCGCGCGAGCGAGGGCAACCCGAGTTACCTCGGGGCCCTGACCGACCTGCTGGAGCACGGCCCGCCCGGCATCGACGAGGCCGACATCGCCCCGGTGCCGCCGCGGTTCGCCTCGGTCGTGACCGCCGAGGTCGCCCGCCTGTCGGCCACCGGGAGGCTGGTCGTCGCCGCGTGTTCGGTGCTCGGCGACCCGCTCACCGTGCCGCTGGTGGCCGCGGTCGCCGAGCTCGACGAGGATGACGCCTATCCGGCGATCGACGAGATCGTCTCCCACGACCTCATCCGCCTCGTGGCGGGGACCGGCCGGTTCGGGTTCCGGCACTCCTTGGTCCGCCGCGCCGTCTACCACGACGTGAGCCCCGGCTGGCGGCTCGGCGCCCACGCACGGGTCGTCCAGCTACTTGCCCGCGGCCGGGCGCCCGCCGTCGAGATGGCGCCGCACATCACCCGAGTCGCCACTCCGCGTGACCGCGCCGCGGTCGCACTCCTCGCCGCGGCCGCCGACGAGATCGAGGCCGAGTGCCCACGGCGCGCGGCACAGTGGCGGCGGGCGGCGCTCGAACTGCTCCCGGACGATGCGTGCGATGAGACGGAGCCGGCCGGCGGCCGCGCCGGCCTGCTGGTCGCGCTCGGCAGAGCCTGCGAGTCCGCGGGTCAGCCGGAACAGAGCTCCGACGCCCTGGCCGAGGCCATGCGGCTGATCCCTCCCGGCTCCTCCGGCCGGCGCGCGCCGGCGGTCGCCGACCGTGCCCGCCTCCTGCACGACCTGGGCCGATCCGGGGAGGCGCGCGCCCTGATGCGTGCCGAGCTGGCGCGCACCCACGACGAGGCCGATCACGCGGCCTTGTCACTCGAACAGGCGTGGCTGGAAGCCACGAGCGACGCCCCGGGCGCGGCGTACGCCCACGCCGCGCGGGCCTGCCACATCGCCGATCGCCTCGGCCTGCGCCTGCTGGGCTGCGCGGCGCGCGGGGCACTCGCCGTCTCGGCGATCCTCTCCGCCACTCCGTCCGAGGGACGGCTCGGCGAACTCCCCGAGACCGCGGCGTTCCTCGGCGCCGTCCCCGACGACGAGCTGGCCGCGCGTCCGGACGCCCCTCTCTGGATCGGCTGGGCCGAGCTTCTGCTCGAACGTCCACGCGCCGCCGTACAGCATCTCGACCGTGCGGTGGCCGTCAGCCGGTCGGCCGGCCGGTGGGCCGTCGAATGTCACGCGCTGGTGGCCCGTGTCGCGGCGCTGTGCGCGGGCGACCGGCTCACGACGGCCGTGGAGAGCGCCGAGGAGGCCGTGCAGGCGGCCTGGCTGTCCGGTAGCGCCGCGCTTCGCTCTTACGCGCTGGCGGCGCGCTGTCTTGTCGCGGCCCGCACGGGCGACCTCGACACCCTGCGACGCCGCCTCGCGGAGACCGGCGCACCGCTGGCTCGTAGCTGGCCGGGAGCGCTCGCCGCCGAGATGGTCGTGGAGGCCAGGCTGATCGCGGGCGACCCGGGCGGATGCCGAACCCTGATCGAGAGCGGTGGCGAAGCCGGGTCCGCGACGGGTTGGTGGCCCCGGGTCCGGTGGTACGAGCTGCTCACCCGGGCGGCGCTCTCCGCCGGGCAACCCGACGTCGCGGGCGCCTGGGCCGCCGCGGCCGAAACGCTGGCCGACCGGCTCGGGTGCGCCGCCTCGACCGCCATCGCGGTCCTCGCCAGGGCGCAGGTCCTGATCACCACCGATGCCGTGGACGGGGCTGTGGACGGGGCCATGGCCGGGGCGAAGGCCGCGTCCGACGCCGCCGAAGCGCTGGACGCCGCCGGGCTGACCTGGGACGCGGCGCGGGCCAGAAGTGCCGCGACGAGGGCCAGGACGTCATCCGGCGGTCCTGCGCAGGCCGCACCCTCCGGTCCGGCCACCCGGCGGACGGCCCCCGCCTCCCTCACCGAACGGGAACGGCAGATCGCGCGGTTGGTCAGCGAAGGCCTGAAGAACCGGGAGATCGCCGACCGGCTTTACGTGACGCAGAAGACCGTGGAAATGCACCTGTCGCGGATCTTCGCCAAACTCGGGGTGTCCAACCGTGTCGGAGTCGCCCGCGCGCTTTACGCGACGTCCATGAGATCACGCTGATGTGGGGACGACCGCCTCCACGAGGGTGCCGCCGCACGGGGGCCTGACCAGCGTGAGAACCCCGCCGACCTGTTCGACCCGGGCACGCATGCCGCGCAGACCGTAGCCCTCGGGAGCCGACGGGTCGTAGCCGGTGCCGTTGTCGAGGAGGGTCAGCCGGGCCGCCTCGGGGGTGTACTCCAGCGTCACCGTGACGGCCGCCGCCTGGGCGTGCTTGCGCACGTTGGCCAGGGCCTCCTGCGCCACGCGGAGCAGGACGACGTCCACCCTGGTCGGGGTCGCCCTGGAATCGCCCCGGACTTCGAAGACCGCGGACACCGAGAGCTCCTCGGCGAACTGCGCGGTGATCCGCCTCAGCGCCTCCTCCAGCGTGGTGCCGGACAGCGGCGCGGGGCCCAGCTCGGCGATCAGCGCACGCGCCTCGGCCAGGTTTTCCCGTGCGGTCTGTATCGCCAGCTCGATCCGCCGGGTCTCGGGCTGCTGCAGGAGCATGACGATGCTGGTGAAGCCTTGGGCGAGGGTGTCGTGGATCTCCCCGGCGAGGCGTTCGCGCTCGGCCAGGGCTCCGCGCTCGGCCGACAGGCCGGCCACCTCCGCGCGGCTGGCTTCCAGCTCCAGGATGAGCGAGGCCCTCTCCCTGCTCTGGGCGATGATGTCGACGATCCACGGGCCGATGACGAGTGCGAAGGTGAGGACGGTGACCGTCACCCCCACGAAGACGATCAGTTCCTCGGCCGACGGCGGGACGACAAGGAACTCCAGGGCGGGTGCCACATTGAAGACGATCACGGCGACTCTCGCCTGCCCCCTGGGGATCATCATGTAGAACTGCGCGCACAGCGCGAAGATGATGAACCTGACAGGCGGGCACAGAACGGCCACCGGAGTGAACAGCGCGATCAGCACTACGACGTAGGTCCTGCCCTTCCACGAGCGATACCCCACGCCGACGGCCCGCCGCCCGAGCCGCACGTACGCCACCAGACATCCACCGAGCAGCAGGACCCCGGCCACCCGCTCGGCCGTGCCGAGCGCGCCGTCGCTGATCACGAAGAAGACGGCGGTCAGGAAGGCGACGAGGTAGATCGACTCCCATCCGCTCAGACGCATGAACGCATGCTGGGGTAAGAACGCGGAGCTGTCGCGAGATGTCACGACGATCACTCTGTCACTTCAGCCATCGTCATCGTCCGGGAAGCGACGCGTGCGCGTAGAGCCACCCGCCTCCATGCCGATGGCGGCCCGGCCGGCTCCGGCCCCCGCGTCAGCACCTCATGCGTCTCGGACAAGCGGGATTCCATCGCCGAGCCTGACCCGCAGCGGGATGGAACGGGCGAACTTCGTCTGCTTGATGGGGAAATCCCGCACACTCCAGGTGATAGTGGCGGTGCAGTCGCCCGCGTGGAGATTCGTGAGGCGGCCGTGGGCGACATACGCGTTCAGGGAGGCGATCACGAACTCCAGCTTCACCCCGAAGTCGACCCGGTAGGCCTGCTGCCCCTCGACGAGCACCTCGACCCAGGGCGCGTGCTCGGAAGTGATCGTGTGCTCGGCCAGGCGGACCACTTCGGCACCGCCGTCCGGCCCCTTCGTCCTGTGGCCGGCGTCGACCAGCGCGCGATATCTCGTCCAGGCGACGAGCAGGACCGTCCCGAGGTCGAGCTCGCCCAGCAGGCGGGCGCCGGCCTGGGCGACGCTCCCGGTGAGGTCGCCTCTGAACGTCGCGTCGAGCCGACGGACGCCGTCGCCGACCGTCTCGAGCACGCGCCGGGCGCCGAGCACCGCGCCCAGGTCCCGTACGGCCTCGCGAGGGTCGGCGAACGCCAGCAGATCGGCCGTGCTCGGATCGGTCTCGATGAACACCGTCATCTCCTGGTCTCCCTGAGCTCCTGGCGGCCGGGATCGGCATGGGCCTCCACCTGGACGCCTGGCCAGGTCGTCCGGGGTGTCCGTTCCGTGAGACGGATCTTCACCACAGGAGCGGGATCCGCATGAGCGACGTAGACGACCGACGGCGGTCGCGGGCGGGCCTCACGAGGCGGGGGCGGCGTGGGCCGGCCCCGGATCACCCCGCGGGCGAGAAATCCGATCACGATGAGTACCAGCACGACCGCCAACGCGCCGGTGACGATGGTCGACGTCGCCCCGGCGGAGGCCCCGGGGCCGTGGTCCTCCTGCTCCTTCGCCGCCGCGAGCCGGACGGTCACCATCGTCCCCCTGGCGACCCTGCTTCCGGCGGCGGGATCCTGACCCGCGACTGTTCCGGCGCGCGGAGAATCGGGATGCAGCCGCAGCGGGAGGTCGGCGCTCGCCAGCGTCCGGCGCGCCTGAGTGAGGTCCATGCCCTCCACCGATGGCACCGTCACGGTCGACGGCGGAGGAGCGACCGGCCCCTGCGTCGGGGTGGCCTCCGGTGTCGGGCTGGGCGAGGGGCTGACCGGCGCCACAACCTCGACGTCCGCACTGGTGTCGTAATGGATGAGCTCGCCCGCGCCGGGATTCTGCGTCACGACCGTCCAGTCGAGGCCCGCCTCCTGGGGCAGGAAACTGATCCGCACCCTGGTCGCGGCGAGCGTGGCGGTGGCGTCCTCCAATGTCATGTCGTGCAGCTCGGGCATCCGCGTGCCCAGCTCCAGCACCACTGCGTACGGGCTACAGGTCTCCACCCGGTCACTGATCACGTAGGAGGACAACGACGGGGGGATGTCGGCGGGCGCCGTACGGACGCTCGCGCCCGGATAATCCTGCTCGATCCGCTGTTGTGCTTGATCGAGCGGTAAGCCGGCCAATCGCGGGTTCCCGCATCCGTCGCGGGTGCCCGGTCCCGGATCCGTTGGAGGATCGGTGGGGTCGACGGGGGCGGCGAATGCGAGGGCCGCGGCCACGAACGGGATGAGAATCGAAACGGCGCGAATCACCGCCCACCTCGCATTCGATCAGTGGATACACCGTAGGCGACCGGCGCTTTATACGCCATTGAATATCGCCGGGGAAGTCCATTTCCCGGCCTGCGCACTTAAACGGGCATATGTAGCAAATGGGCCAACCGCCGTCACTCGGCCAGGAAGGCATCGATGTGTGACAGGAACTCGACCCAGGCCGGTTCGGATGCGGTCAGCAGGTGGTTGCGGCTGTCGAGCAGGACCAGCCTGCTGTCGGGAATGAGTGCGGCCAACTCGCCGGCCTGTGCGGCCGGGACGCGCGCGTCGTCACGGGAGTGGAGGATCAGCGTCGGGCAGGACACACGGTGCGCGATGCCGGACACGTCGATGCGGGCGAACTCCTCCAGAAACCGGACTCCGTTGGCCGGCGAGGTCGTCCGCCGCTGAAACGCGGTGAAGTCCTCCCAGTCTCGCGGCGTGCCGTCGGGCAGGAACTGGGAGGCGAAGACCTGCAGAAAGCCGGCATCCTGATTGCTCCACCCCACCCGCGCCAGATCCAGGTCCAGGGCCGCCGCCTCACGCTCGGCATCGTCGCGGGCGCGGATCTGCCGTCCCCGGGCGTACGCTCCGGTGAGGATCAGCCGGCTGACCCGCTCGGGACGGCGCGCGGCGTACGCCACCGCTACTCTCGCCGGCCGCCGACGCAGCCTACAACGCGATCACGGATCGAGATCGTCTTGTGCGGCCGGGCGTCAGCCCCGGGCTGGGTCCTCGTCCACCGCCAGGAAGGCGTGCAGTTCGGCCAGGAACGCGGGCCAGGCCGGTTCGTCGGCGGTCAGCAGGTGGTTGCGGCCGTCGAGCAGCACCAACCGGCTGCCGGGGATGAGTGCGGCCAGTTCTGTCGCCTCGGAGACGGGAACGCGCGGGTCGTCACGGGAATGCACTATGCCCAGACCCACGACAACTCGCTGTTCAAGCCGATCCGCTTCGGCACTCAGCCGGCGCTGCTCTGGCAGTAGTGACACGGCAGGCATCGCGCCGGCGGGCCGCGGACGCGGTTGCGCGTCCGCGGCCCGGCCGACCGCGCCTTGAAGCCCGCTCAGCTCACCAGGTCTTGCCGGCCTGCTCCTGGATCGTACGGTTGATCCGGTTGAAGAAGTTGGTCAGCGCGATCTCCAGGTTGATCGCGGACAACTGGCTCTCGTCGAAGTGGGCGGCTGCGGCGTCCCAGATCTCGTCGGTCACGCCCGGCCCGCCGTCCTGGATCCGCGTGGCGGCCTCGGCCAGCGCGAGCGCGGCCCGCTCCGCCTCGGTGAAGAACGGCGTCTCACGCCAGGTGACCACGTTGTGCAACCGCTCATCGGTCTCTCCACGCTTCTTGGCCGCCGCGACCGCGGCGAAGACGCACGCGCTGCAGCCGTTGATCTGGCTGACCCGCAGGTGGATCAACTCCAAGAGGAGCGGGTCGACGCCACCGCTGTGAATCGCCTTGTAGAGGTGCTGGACCGCCGTCGTCACGTCGGCGTTCGGCCTGCTCTTCATGCGTGCTTCCATGGTTCGTGCTCCCTCATCGGTTACCTGTGCCCGTCCGGGCTCGTCATCCTCATGACGGAGCAGCTCCGAGGAAGGTAACGACATGTCCGACAGCAGCCCGACGGACCTGGTGGCCGAGACGTTCGAGGCCCAGCGCGACCGGCTGCGCGCGATCGCCTATCGTGTGCTCGGATCGCACGCCGACGCCGAGGACGCGGTCCAGGAGGCCTGGCTGCGGCTCTCCCGCCAGGACCCCGCGACCATTTACAACCTCGCCGGCTGGCTGACCACGGTGGTCGGCCGGATCAGCCTCGACGTCCTGCGATCGCGCCAGGCCCACCCCAAGGCGTCCTACGAGGACCGGTTGCCCGAGCTCATCGTGACGGTCGACGACGACCCCGCCCCGGAGGACCACGTGGCGCACGCCGACTCGGTCGGGCTCGCGCTCCTCGTCGTCCTGGAGTCGCTCGGGCCGGGCGAGCGGCTGGCGTTCGTGCTACACGACCTGTTCGCGGTGCCGTTCAACGAGATCGCCCAGATCCTCGGCAAGTCCGTGGAGGCCACCAGGATGCTCGCCAGCCGCGCCCGCAGGAAGGTGCAGGCCACCGAACGTCCGGCGGCCGCCGGACGGGAACAGCGCGAGGTGGTCGAGGCCTTCCTGGCGGCGGCCCGCCACGGCGACTTCGAGGGATTGCTGCGCGTTCTCGACCCCGAGGTGAAGCTGACCGTCCACACGCCCAACGGCATGATCGTCACCCTGGGCGCCACCAAGGTCGCCACCGGCGCGCAGCTTGGCGCCGGCGCGGCCGCGCGGGGCCGGACGGTGCTCGTCAACGGTCTTCCCGGGATCGTGTCCTGGCGCGAGGACGGCACCCCGCTGTCGGTCATCTCGATCACCGTCGTCGACGGCCGGGTAGCCGAGATCACGGTGGTGACCGACCCGGCCAGGCTGGCGACGGCGCACCTGCCCGAGCCGGGGTGAGTCACGCGGGGAGGGGTCAGACGGCGCGGTAGGTGAAGATGAGCCCGACGGTGCTGAGCGTGGACGGATCACCGTCGGCGGTGAAGGAGATGTCGTCCGCGGTCATGCCCGCCGCGCGGACCAGGGAGCCCTCGGTGAGGGCCGTCCTCGGGTCGCCGCCGAGCAGCAGCCGCACCGTGCCGTCGGCCGGGCCGGTGCCGTTCGTGACGTACGTCGCCGCGACGCCGGTGAGCTGGCGTCCGGTCAGGCGCGGGAAGAGGGCGGGCGTGAGCGGCAGCGTCAGTCGGTCGGTCTCCCCTTCCGTGAACGCGGACCACTCGCCGGGGAACTCCTCCGCGACATCGATGTAGCGGGCGGCCTGGTACGGCTTGAGCATGCCCTTGACCGCGTTGGCGAACACCGCGCCGCCCTGGTCGGCGACGTACTTCACGACGATCGTCACGTCGGTCAGGTCGGCGGGCGGCAGGCCGGACGTCTCCAGCCGCCACGTCGAGACGGCCCCGGTGCCTTCGAACGGCAGATATCTGTCGTCGTCCAAGCGCAACTCGAACAGGCCGTTGTTGTCGCGGCCCTCCTCGACGTCGGACAGCGCGATCTGCTGTCCGGCGCGCCAGTCGGAGCGGACCGTGGCGGGAGCGGCGCCGCGGCCGTCGATGAGGTAGCGCACCGCCGCGGGGTCGGCGGTGAGCACCGTGCGGTGGCCGAGCTGCGTGAGGGTCGCGTTGACGTCGACGATCTCCTCGGCGTTCTCGAACGTGACGGACACCGTCTTGATGCGGCGGCGGTAGTGACCGGGGAAGTCGCGGTCGTACATCGCCTCGGTGAGCGCGAACTCACAGCGCCCCTCCGACTTGAGTTTCAGCAGCGCCAGCGGGTCGAGCGCGAGGAGGGACACCCGCCGGGTGATCTCCAGGCCGCGCATGTCCCCCGCGAGGTACGCCGTGGCGAGCCGTTGCAGGTCCTGGCCGAGCGCCTCGCCCGCCATCAGGCCGTTCCGCTGGCTCTCCCAGTAGGCGGGCCTGATGAACGTCTGGTCGGTGCCGCGCTCGTACTGGTAGGCCCGCTCGGCCGCGCGGGCCATGTCGTGGGCCAGGTTGTACGACTGGAAGTACAGGGTGGCGAGCCGACCCGACATCCACTGGTAGAGGTCGACGTTGCTGAACTTGCCGGTCATGAAGTCGGCGACGGCCTGCGCGTTGGCGATCTCCTGGTTGGTGAGCTCCAGGTCGCGCTGGGCGGACGCGAGCTGGGCGGCGGCGGACGCCACCTGGTGCTGGATCTCGGCCACCTCGCCCTGGGAGACCATGAGCTGGAACTTCCAGTCGCCTTCCTGCCGTTCCTGTTCGACGCGCACGGCGAACAGCTCTCCGGTGACGCTGAGCGCCTCGCCGATCGACGAGGCGACCTCGGCGCCCTTGTCGAGCACCTGACCGACCTGTTCGCCGCCCAGCTCGGTGCCCATGATGAACGGTCCGACCAGCGCCTGCGGCGCCGCGAACGCGATGGCCGCGCCGATCTTGAGCCCGCTGGCGTAGAGGTGGGCGATGGACGCGCCGGTCATGGCGGCGATCTGGGCGAGCTGCAGCGGGGTCAGCCCGGCCGCGATCAGGTCCTGATAGTACGTGACCCGCTTGTTGGCGTAGTCGAGCGAGACCTGCGCCTCGGCGAGGCTCTCGGCGGCCGCCCTGACCTGCGCCTCCTTGATCTCGCGCAGCATGATCTGGATCGCGGTGTCCTGCCGGGCGCGCAGCAGGTTCAGCTGTTCGCCGTCGCGCCGTTCGAGGACGCTGACCAGGTCGCCGCCGAACTGGCGCAGCTCGTCGACGAGTTCCTGGGCCTTGCGCACGACGAACGAGAACCGGTAATGCGGCACCGGAGCGCCGGCCCCGGCCACGACCTGGTCGGGGCTGAGCCCGCCGGCCGCGCCGCGTACCAGTGCCATGACGTCGGCGGGCGGCTCGAACAGCGGCAGCGGCCGGCTGACGCCCATGATGTCGAGCGACGCCCTGATCTTGCGGAGCCGGTCCTCGACCCTGGCCCAGTAGTCGCCGAGCACCGAGTTGCCGGGGATGTAGAAGTACGGGTGGGCGACGCTGGTGTGGATGGCGCCGAGGCCGTCGAGCATCCGGCCGCCCGCGGTGATCCGCTCCGCGGCGGCGTCCGGGGTCCACTCGGCGTTCCGCAGGTCGTCGTAGGTGAGGGTGGGCGACAGGGCGATCGGGCCGACCCCCTCAGGACGCCTGCCGAGCAGGTCGTAGGCGAGGACGTACAGCATGCGGGCCTCGTCGATGCTCTCCATCGTGTACTGCCGGAAGAGCATGTCGCCCCAGTCGAGCAGATTGTCCACGTAGGCCATGACGACGGCCCGCCGGTACGCCGCCGGCCGCAGCTCGGCGATCGTGTGAGGGTCGAACGGGTCGTCCTGGTACGCCTTGAGCAGCGCGCCGTGGTCGCCCATGAGGTTGTACTGGGCGCGCAGCCGGGCGAGCATGGCGACCTTCTCGCACAGCGCCGCCGCGGTGGCGTCGCCGGTGCGCCGGCCGAGCTCGGTGTCGACGGGAGTGAGCGCGCCGGCGGCGAGGCCGTCGAGGAACGCGCCCTCCTGCGTCGTGAGCGTTCTGGCCTGCTCGAACGCCGGGGCGACGGCCTCGACGTCGATCAGGGTCTGCCCCAGCGCCGCGGAGACGCCGGTGTCGGCGAGCGCGTCGAGGTCGGCGCGGCAGGCCGCGACGAGGGCGCGCACGTCGACCGCGAGGAACGGCAGGAACCGCCAGTACCTCTCCTGCTCGGTGGGGTCGAAGACGTACTCGTACCACTGCCGGGCGTCCTCGAAGCGCTGCGCGGTGGCGAGCGCCTGCGCGATGAGCATCGGCGCGTGGAAGAAGATCTCCCAGTAGTAGCGGCCGTTGGCGCTGGAGAAGTCCAGGTGCGAGCTGGCGGGCATGCCCGCGACCTCGGGACGCACCTTGATCGTGGCCGGCCCCGAGGTGACCTTGCTGAACGCGGGCAGTTCGTCGGTCTCCTGCGCCTCGGGGGCGAGCAGGGCGGGCACCCCGCCGACGAGCAGCCGCCGGTTCAGCTCGAACGCGCTGCTCGACGTGAGCCGGACGATCTCGTGCGGCAGCTCGGCGTACTCGTACGGCCGGGGGACGACTGTGTCCTTGGGGTAGCTCGCGTACTGGGGGCCGACGAACAGGTAGAGCTGGGTGTCGGCGTCCAGCATGCCAGTGAAGCCGCCGGCGAAGCCGGGCGGCAGGGAGTGCCAGTTGCCGCCGATGGCGTGGAAGTCGCCGGGGGTGAGGTCGCCGAGCTCCTTCCCCGTGGGCAGCACGGCGTACGTACCGTCGCCGAAGACGTAGCGCCGGTCGCCGCGCCGGAACACGCCACGCACGCGCTGCGGGAGCGCCCTGGGGTAGCCGGGGTCGGCGGTCGCGGCGACGGTGTCGTCGTCGACGAGCGAGTACCGCATGTATTCGAGGCCGCTGGTCAGGTAGACCTTGCGGTCGGCCTGGTAGGCGGCGTCCACCAGGCCGGTCGTGCTGATCCTGGTGGGGATGCCGCCGAGGGCGCGGGTCTGGCCCGTGCTCCGCCCGCCCGGGCCGTCCGTGAGGTAGGTGCCCGCGCCGTTGTCGAAGTAGTACCAGTTGTCGCCGTAGGCGAAGGCGGCGTCCAGGCGCTGCCAGGCGGGCAGGCGGTCGTCGCCGCCGTCGGTGAGCGCCTTGGGATAGCCGGGGTCGGGCCGGTCCTGGGCCGCGCGGTCCGGCTTGTCGGCCCTGTCGTCGGGCCTGTTGTCGCGGACACCGCCGTAGCGGACGTACTGGCCGCCGGTCACGACGAAGGTGCGGCCGTCGCGGACGAACACCGCGTCGGGCAGCGCGCGGTTCCACCCGTCGCGCAGCTTCCCGGGCAGCCCGGACGGCGCCGACTCGTAGTAGGTGCCGTCGGCCAGCGCGAAGCACTCGGCCCCGGTGCCCGAGTTGAAAGCGAGATCGACCCGGTCCCAGCGGGGGAACCCGTCCGGGTTGTCGCGCAGCCGCTTGGGGTAGCCGGTCTGCGGCGGCCCGAACGGCGTGCCGCGGTAGCAGTAGTACTGCGGTCCGGAGAAGACGTACGTCAGGTCGCCGCGGACGACGACGCCGTCCACGGCCCCGGTCGTCGTCAGCGAGTTGCCGACGACGCCCCATCTCGTGGTGGTCACGTCGTTGCTCGTCCGCAGTTTGCCCCTGGTCTTGACCTCCAGGAACTCGCCGCCGCCGGCGGCGTTCCGGGTGAAGAACAGGCGGGTGCCGCCGGGCAGTTCGACGGCCGCGTCGATCTCGGCCCAGGCGGGCAGCCGGACGGCGTTGTCCTTCAGGCCGATCAGCGCCGGGTCGGTGGCGGGGTCCATGGTGATCGGGCGGCACAGGAAGCTGCCGCCCTTGTGGTCCACGCTGAACCACGGCCCGTCCTGCGACCCCGCCGGGCTGTTGAACCGCACGACTCCGGCCGGGTCGACGGGCGCGCCGGCGGGCTCGTCGAAGATGCGCGACAGCTCGACGAGCCGGGCGGGCTGGACGGGCACGCCGACCGGCACCGCGTACAGCTCGGGGGTGAGCGCGTGCGCCGCGGTGACGGTGAGCGGGCCGGTCGGCCCGGCGACGGTGTAGGAGCGCGACACCACGATGGAGTCGTGCGTGCCGGGATCGCCGCCCGGCAGCGTCGCGGACGCCTGGACGAACAGGTGGACGTCGCTGATCCGGCCGTCCTCCAGCGCGCCGGGCGGCAGTTCCTGCGCGGGCACCCACTCCTTGCTGAGGTTGTAGAAGGAGTAGAAGACGCGGAGCCGGTGCTTGGGCGGCGGCGCGGCGACGCTCTGCCTGTCGCCGCTCTGCTTCGTGACGAGGGTGGTGGCGCCCGTGGCGTCCGGCGCGACGGTCTCGACGACGCTCCAGAACACGAACACCCGGCCGAACGCGTGCACCGGGTCCACCCGGTCGGCGTCGATCTGGATGTCCACCTTGACCCACGGCTCCCAGGTGGCCGACAGCCGCGTGCCGTCGCGGAACTCCGCCGAGCGGTAGTAATGGCGGCGCGGCTCGGTCCTCGTGCGGCCGAACAGCACGAGCCTGCGGGTGCCCTCGTCGTCGCCGTCGGCGGAGTAGACGTACGCGCCGGAGACGGCGAGCCGGGAGACCTCGGTGTACTCGTCGAGGTAGCGCTTGTAGGCGCGCTGCACGCTGTCGGCGGTGATCTCGCCCTGGAGCAGGTCGTTCTCCAGCTCACGGAACGCGGGCGTCTTGGTGTCGCGCAGCTCGGGCCTGATGTAGTTCTCCGGATAGAGGAAGACCTTCCTGTTGGCCTCCCAGATCCGGTAGTTCTTCAGCCACGTCCACCACGACTTGATCTTCTCCCGGACGTCGGCCGCGGCGGCCCCGGGGTCCTCCAGGTCGAGCAGGTAACGGTGGATGTAGAGCTGCGTGGCGGCGATGGCCTCACGCACCGGCGAGGTCGTGCCATCGGGGCCCATCTCGACGTCGGCGAGCACGTGTTCGTACAGGGCGCGGACGTCGGCCAGGCCGGGGTTGAGGCGCAGCGCGGCCGGCAGCAGCGCGTCGCGTCTGAGGACGTTCAGCTCGCCCTCGACGACCGCCGACAGCGCCTCCCACTCCTGCGGGGCGTGCCGGCGCTCCAGCAGCAGGGCGAGCGCGTCCGCGGGCGCGGGCCCGGCCACGACCCGCGTGTACAGGTCGGACGGGCCGGTCCCCGCACGTCCCGCGAGCCGGAACAGGTCCACCAGGGCGAGCAGGAACTCGATCTCGAGGCGGTCCTCCTCGGCGGGGAACGCGCTGATCAGCCCGGCGTTGCGGCGCAGCCAGCGGACCTCCTCGGCCTGCCAGCCGAACAGCCCGGCCAACGCGGCGAACGGATCAGGGGCGCCCGCGTCGAACAGCTCGGCCAGGCCGGGGTGGGTGCGGGCGAGCGAGGCGAAGCCGCTGATCGCGTACACATCGGTCAGCCGGTAGTCGGCGAGGTCGGACCAGCGGCGCCGGAACGGCTGCGGGAACGTGCGGTCCACGTCGTCGTACGCGCCGGAGTAGCGGACGTACCGGTCGCAGCGGGCCAGGTAGGTGCGGCCCTCCACGACGAACGCGCCGCGGACACCGGACTCGAAGTCGGCGGGAAGCGCGCCCCAGTCGTCCTTGATGGTGCGTGGATACCCTTCCTCGACGAGATCGGGGGCACCGGGCCGGTACTTCACGTACTGGTCGCCGCGGAAGGCGTACAGGTCGCCCTCCGGGGAGACGAACGCGGCGTCGATCATCGGGGC
The DNA here is from genome assembly GCF_017896165.1 of Microbispora oryzae. Taxonomy (GTDB): domain Bacteria; phylum Actinomycetota; class Actinomycetes; order Streptosporangiales; family Streptosporangiaceae; genus Microbispora; species Microbispora oryzae. The sequence continues at coordinate 103,006 of NZ_JAFCNB010000014.1, read as the reverse complement.
GGCGGCGAACTCATTGCGGATCCTCCCCCACCGGCCGGCGACCGCACCCGCGGTCGTGCCGTCGTGGAAGAGCGCGCCCTTGAACAGGTACAGCGTCCCGTCCGGGCCGCGGAACGCGGCGTCCAGACCGTCGTCGAACGCCTCGGGCAGTGCGCCGACGCGCAGATCGTCGGCGAGCGCGGCGGCGATGGAGCGCGGATAGCCGTCGTCGGGGTGGTCGTAGGCCGGGCCGGTGTAGCGGACGTACTGGTCGCCGGAGAACAGATAGGTGTGGTCGTCGCGGACGAGCGCCGCGTCCACCCGCCGTCGGTCCTGTATCGCGTTGCGCACCCGGCCGAGCAGGGCCAGGTCGTACGTCCGCTCCTGGGCCAGCGACGTGACGTGCAGCACACCGCCGACGACGAGGTAGGCGGTGCGTCCGTTGGCGACGGCCGCCCGCACGACCGGGCCGCTCCCCCGGTCCGCCACGGCGTCCTCGAACGTCTCGGGCAGCGCGGCGAACGCAGGCTCGGCGCGCAGGCCGCCCGCGATGGGCCTGGGGTAGCCGGGGTCGGCGTACTGGTAGTCGGGACCGGTGTAACGGACGTACTGCGTGCCGGAGAACAGGTAGGTCGTGTCGTCGCCGAAGACGATCGCCGCGTCCACGCCACGGCTGCCGTCGTCGGGCAGGAACGGGTTGACCGATCTGCCCCAGCGCTGCCTGATCGGCGCGGGCGGGTCGAAGGCGCGGTTCGCGTACCGGGCGTAGTGCTCGGTGAAGAAGAAGTACGTCGCGCCGTCCGGCGCGGTGAACGCGGCGCGCAGCGCGTCGCCCGGCGGCAGGTCACGGCCGAAGCCGCGCCACACCCGCTCGATCGGGCGCGGGTAGGACCACTGGCCGGTCTCGCTGAGCTGCACGCACCGCTCGCCGTTGAGCAGGATCATCGTGTCGCCCTCGAAGAGCACGGCCGACGGGACGGGGAACCCGTCGGGCGCCTTCCAGAACGTGGCGTCGGCGAGCGCCGGATAGCCGGGGTCGGGCTCGGCGTACGGGCCGTACTCTCCGCTGTAGACGACGTGCCGCATGACGCCGTCGGCGTCGGGATGCTCGAACAGGTAGGTGACGCCGTCGCGCATGTACGCGAGGGTCACGCTGGTGAGGCCGCCCCAGTGGCCGGCGATCGGGCGGGGCTCGCCGTCTGTGGTGTCGAGGCCGCCTGGGGTGCCGGGACTGTAGGTGACGAACTGGTCGCCCCGGAAGAGGTAGGTCTTCCCGTCCCGGCCGACAAACGCCGCGTCCACCGCGTTGTCCTGATAAATGGTGTTACGGGGGCGGCCCCACTCCTCGGCCGCCGGATACTCCTTGCCGAGCTGCGTGTTGTAGCAGTTCGCGCCCTTGAACAGGTAGGTCGCGCCGTCCGCCCCGGTGAGCACCGCGTCGAGGCCGGTCCGGTAGTCCTCCGGCACCCGCCGCAGCGTCAGCGGCCGCACCGCCTCCTCCGCGACTCCACCTCCCACCACGTGTCCCTCCAGCGCCGGGCGCCTGGACCAGCCCGCGTCACGCTGCACGAGCACCGCGCCGTTCTCCACGAACGCGCAGGTCACCGCCGCGAGGTCGAGGCCGGAGTACGCGCGGTAGACGGTGTCGGACACGACGTGCCACTGGCCGCCGCGGAACAGGTACACGTTGCGGTGGTCGGCGAACGCCGCGTCCAGCCCGTCGAACTCGACGGACAGCGCCGCCATCCGCGGCTCGGTGCGCAGCGCGGAAAGGGGACGCGGGTAGCCGTCCTGGACGGCCGAGTAGTCGCCGTCGGCGTAGCGGACGTACTGGTCGCCGGAGAAGAGATACGTGTAGGTGTGCGGCACCTGCGCGCCGTCCACCGTCTCCACCACGTCGAGGACCAGCGTCGCGTCCACCTGGCCGGTGCGGGCGATGGCGTTGGCGACGTTGCCCCAGAACGCCCCGACTCGCGCCGGGAAGCGGTCGTCGACCCGCGTGTAGTCCGTGCCCGAGTATCTGACGTACCGGTCGCCGCTGAAGACGTACGTCTTGCCGTCCCGGCCGACGAACGCCGCGTCCACCCGGTCGAACGGGACGCTGTCCCACTGCTCGCTCAGCAGCGCGGGCTCCGACCACCAGCGGTGCCGCGCGTCGAACACCACGAAGCGCGGCCCGGAGAACAGGTAGGTCCGGCCGTCGCGCCCGGTGAACACCGCGTCGATCGTCGCGAACGCCGGGTCGGCGGCGAGCCCCACCGGCAGGTTCCACCAGTTCTCCGCCCGGGGGCGCGGATATCCGGCGTCGGGGACGGTGTAGTCCTTGGTCGAGTAGCGCACGTAGAAGACGGTGTCGTCGCCCAGGACCTTGATCCGGTCGCCGGCCCTGCGGATGGTCAGCGTGATCGGGCCCTCGGCGACGACCTGCCATTCGGGCGACGTCCCGGTGACCGGCGCGTCGTCCGGCACGGTCACGCCGTGCTCGCGCAGGCGGCGGCGCAGCGCCACCGACAGCCGCCCGTCCGCCAGCTCCGTCTCGTACGCGGCGGGCAGGTCGAGGATCTGGCCGACGGGGCCGAATAGGTGGGTCGCGCCGTCCAGCACGAACGCCGCGTCCACCCGGTCGAGGCCGCCCCAGTCCCCCGCGACGCCGCGCGGGTAGCCGAGGTCGGCGACGGAGTAGTCGGCCGAGGAGTAACGCACGTACCGGTCGCCGCTGAAGAGGTAGGTCTTGCCGTCGCGGCCGACGAACGCGGCGTCGACCGTGCCGCCCGGCAGGACCGGGGCGAGCACGCCCCAGCGCAGCGCCGTCCGCGTGACCTCGCCGGAGCCCTCGGGGCCGAGCGCGACGGTCCTGCCGTCCTTGAACAGGTGGATCGTGCCCGTGGCGTCGCGGAACGCGGCGTCGAGGCCCGACTCGAACCCGGCGGGCACGTCCGGCCGCCAGTCCTCGATCCTGACCGGGTTGCCGTCGGCGACCCGGACGCCGTCGTTCTCCGGGCTGTCGGTCATCCTGGCGACCTGGTCGCCGCTGAACAGCAGGTAGCCCTCGGCGTCCGCGTACGCGGCGTCCAGCCGGGCCGCCCCCTCGAACGCGTTGCGCGGGCGGCCCCACCGGTCGGCGAGCGGCCGTTCGCCGGTGCCGTCGGACCAGCGGTCGCCGCTGAAGACGTGGGTGCGCCCGTCGAGGCCGTGGAAAGCGGCGTCCACGTTCCGCTCGAAGCCGGCGGGCAGCGGGGTGTCGTTGCCCTCGCGGGCCCACCAGTCGGCGACGGCGCGCGGGTAGCCCTCGTCGGCGACGGAGAGGTCTGCGCCGGAGTAGCGCACGTACTGGTCGCCGCAGAACAGGTACGTGCGGCCGTCTGCGTCCACGAACGCGCCGTCGATCTTCTTGGGGTCGTCGAACGTCGAGCGGACCTTGCCCCACACCTGGTCCTTCGGCCCCCAGCGCAGCCCGCCCCGCGCCCGGACGAACGCGTGTGACTGCCCGTCCACGCCGCGCCCGACGAGCCACTCGGCCCCGTCCGGCAGCGTGAAGCCGGCGTCCATCCCGGCGAGCCCGGAGAAGTGCGGCGACAGGTCGGTCAGCGCCTTCGGCAGCGGATCGGCGAGCGCGTACGTGGTGGCCGAGTAGACCCAGTAGCTCGCCCCGCGGAACAGGTAGATCTTGTCGTCCCAGCCGGTGAGCAGGGCGTCGATGCCGTCCACGCCGGGCGGCAGCGCGAGCGGCTCGGGGAACTTGCCCGCCAGGTCCTGGTCGTGGAACGCGACGCGCACCCCGGCGGCGTCCAGGCCGAGCTTGGCGGCGAGCCGGGCGAACCGCCTGATCCGCCGGTAGGAGCGGCGCAGGCGCGGCTCGCCGGGCAGTACGGCCGGGACGGTCGGGTCGCCCGCGAGCGCGGGCGGCACGAGCAGGTCGAGCACGTCCGGCGTGATCGCGTCACAGATCGCCGCGACGACGTCGGAGGGCACGCCGAACGCGTCCTGGAGCACCGCGAGCACCGCCGCGTGCTGCCGCCCGGCGAGCGCCGCGACCCGGTTCGCGATCTCGGTCGTCGCGTCGGTCGTCTGCTTGGCGACCGCGTGCAGCAGGAAGAAGACGTCCTTGCTGTAGTCCTCCGCGCCGGGGAGCGTGAAGTCCAGCGCGTTGGTGACGGTGGCGAAGTAGTGCAGCATGTCGCGCGGCACGCCGAGCGACGCGTCGAGGTCGCCCGCGTCGGCGAGCAACGCGACCAGCTGGCCCCGCTCCTCCTCGTCGAACCCGAGGTCGGCCACCGCCGCCAGGTCCAGCCGGTACGGCGCCTGCGCGCGCACGATCGCCCCGATGCGCTCGTAGACGACGACGCCGTCGGCCGCGGTGAAGCCCGCGCCGAGGTCGAGGTAGCCCTCGGTGTCGCCGAACAGGCCGCGTGAGTCCTCGCGGACCCGGCCGTCCTGGGTGATCGAGTTCTCCAGCAGATCCACGACGCGCCTGGCCTGCGCGGCGTCGGCGACGTCCAGGAAGTCGGCGGGGCCGAAGGTGAGAAGCTCACCGCGGGCGGCGTCGACCTGGTCGCGCAGGGCGTCGAGGATGAAACGGCGCGCCGGGTAGAGCTCCAGCGGCACCGGCAGGTCGTCGGCCCCGAGCGTCAGCAGCGCCACCGGGTCGGTGTACGCGCCGCCGGCGTCGAGCAGGCCGTTGAAGCGCAGCAGCTCGGTGAGCTCGGAGACCCGCTCCTCGGGAAGGCGCAGCTCCGCGAGCACACCGGGGTCGAACGCGATGGCGGCGGCGCCGGCGTCCTCGATCTTGGCCGCCACGACGTCGAGCACGGCGGGCGTGAGATCGGCGAGGCCCGCCGTCGGGGAGAACAGGTCCACGTTGCCCGGGTCCGCGAAGAAATCCTGGTCGACGATCTCACCGTCCTCGTCCAGGTAGCCGTTGTAGACGAGATTGTCGTACAGCTCCTCCTGGTCCACCTCGTCCAGGTCGGGCAGCAGCTCGGCCACGTCGGACGGGTGGAACGCCTCCCCCGCGCGCGCGAGCGCGTCGAACAGGACGGGCGCGAGGTCGTCGAAGAAGCCCGCGACGAGCAGGTCATCCGGCACCTCCTCGACCTTGAGGCGGCCGTCGGACCCGAACAGGCCGTACATCACGAGGTTGGCGAAGATCTTCGCGGCGACGCGAGGCGCGAGCCCGATGCCCTGGAAGTCCTCCTTGGTCAGCACCGGCAGGTCCGACACGGCCGCGTACGCCGCGTCGGCCAGCCGCGCCGGATCGAGCCGCAGCAGGCGCGAGTCGCGCGGCGAGACGACCCCGTCGTCGTAGGCCACCAGCACGTCGTGCACGACCTGCGCGGACCGCTCGTCGAACCGGTCGGAGACCAGCGACCCGGGCGTGAAGGCGACGTCGGCGAAGCGGCCGGCGATGCCGGTGAGCACCGCCAGCTCCTCGTCGGCGTCCTCGGCCGTGGCGGGCTCGCCGAGCACCTGCCCCAGCTCGGCGACGGCGAAGCCGGACGCGGTCAGCCAGGCGTTCACCGCGCACAGCGTCTGCGTGAGCCACAGCGCGGCCTCCGGGTCGTCGCCCATGAGGGTCTGGTGGCAGTCGCCGGGGCCCGCCTCGGTCACCGGCAGCGCTGCGAACGTCGAGTATCTGGCCAGCGCCGGATCCGCCTCGACGGCCGCGATCAGGCCGAACAGGTCCTCCACCGGCAGGCCGAGCGCCCCGGTGAGCCGGGCGGCCCGGGCCAGCAGCGACAGCGCGGGCGTGCCGATCGTCCGGTCGAACGGGCTCTCCTCCAGGGGCCCGTCGTAATGGTCGCGGAAGTGCTGGACGACGGCGACCAGGTCGGCCTCGGCCATGTCGAGCGCGACGGACAGCCGCAGCCGGTACTCGCGGTTCTGCGGCCCGAGCACGTCGCCGGTCGGCGGGGCGAGCGCTGCGGCCTCGCGCGGCACCCGGCGCGCGGCGAGCGTCGCGACGACGTCGAACGGCACGCCGTGCGCGTCGCGCAGGTCAACGGCCGCGGCGAGCAGGCGCAGCGCGGGGCCGTCGAGCGTGCCGTCCGCGCAGGCGGCGAGCACGAGGTCGAGGTCGGGGAAGGTGAGCCCGGTGCGCCTGGCCAGCCGGACGAAGCGGTTGACCCGGTCGAACCACTCCGCCGGGACGGCCGCGGCGGGGTCGTCGGCGCGCACAAGGGTGAGGCCGTCGTCGGAGACACGAACCACGGGACCGCCCGCGTGCACGAAGAAGTCCTCTTCGGAACGTTCCAGAGCGGCGTTCTGATCGGGGTCGCCGTAAAGCACGACGCTCAGCTCGTCGCCGTGCAGCGCGGTCGCCGCCAGGAACGTCTCGACGTCGGCGAGCTCGGCGAGCGGCCTGCCGTACAGCTCGGCGATGCCGGCGTCGTCGGCGCGCGGGGTGGCCACCACCTCGACGTCCAGGGAGGTCAGCCGCAGCCGCTCGCGCGCAACCCGGCCGGGGTCGAGGCGGCCGGTGAACACCCGGTAGAGCTCGACCGGGTCGAGCCCCAGGTGACGCAGGTAGACGGCGATCCGCGCGTCCTCCAGCGAGAACGGCAGCCCGGCCGGGTGCCGGAGCTTCTGCAGCGTCTCGTACGGCCGGGGCCCGACGAGCCCTTCGAGGATCCGCACCACGATGTCCAGGTACGGCACCTGCGGGAACGTGTTGCCGGCGTCCAGCGGGATCGCCGCGATGTCGGGCCTGCGCCGCAGCAGCGCGGGGTCGTCGAACGCGTCGTCCAGCAGGTTGAGCAGGTCGGTGAGGTAGGCGGCGGGTGAGTACACCGAGCGCGCCTCGTCGCCCGCCCGCAGGTCGAGATCCCCGAAGAGCCGTTCGTAACTGGGTAACCAGGCATCGCTGTGCACGCGGATACGTCCCCTCAGATTTCCGAATCGGCCCCCGAATCGGCCGCCCCATGATTTCCGATCGGGGCGGATGTGAGCTATGTGGCGGGAAGGTGACAACTTCCGACCTTTGGAGCTCTTCAATGGACCGCGCCAAACTGGTCGTTGACCACGCGGCGGCGCGGGACATAACGTCCCGTAGCGCAGCCAACGCGGCCGACGCCAGGGAGAGGCGGGCTCATGAGCGAAGCTCCAGAGGGGAGCCCACCGTCCACCCCGCGCAAGCGCGGCCGGGACGCCGGCGCCCAGAACAACGATCGGACCAAGCGCGCCAAGACCATCGGCAACACCCCGCCCGCCGGCAACACGACGAGCGGCGCCGACCAGTCCGGGCCGCGCACACGGTCCCGCTCGGGCTCGCTCGTCCGGGAACCCGACAAGTACGTGATCCTCGAGACCGGGTACGTGCCGGACAAACCGCTCGCCAAGCGCAAGCCGAAGGTCGAGAAGCGCGTGACGACGGCGGACGCCATCGTCACGCCGGCCCCGGTGACGACGACCACGGCCGACGTCGACATGACGCCCGAGACCGTCCCCGACCCGGTCGTCATCACACCCACCGCCGGCCGGCAGAACCCCGGTGACCGGCCGGACATCGCGCTGGTCACCTTCGACCCGGTCGACCCGGACTACCTCGCGGGCGACTATCTCTACCAGGTCCTCGTCAAGATCCGGGACAGTCCGATCTTCACCGAGCTGCTCGCCACCGTGACCGGCCAGGCGCCGGACGACTGGCAGGCCCTGGTCGCCCAGCAGGAGAACCTCCCCGAGCCCGACCGCGCGGCGGAGGAGGACGTGCTGGCGCGGATCGCCAAGGTGCCCGCGAGCGTCGGCATCGTGGTGGTCGACGGCGCCGACTTCCCCGGCCTCACCGCGGACTACGCGGCGAGCTCGTCCAAGGCGCGGTACAACTCGACGCTGCACTTCATCGACCACGCCCAGAACGACAGCACGAACGCGCCCACCCCCCTCCAGTCGGGCGGCAACTACTTCGCCTACCTGCACGGCATCGTCTTCGAGCTGTGCAACGCCTCACAGCGGCAGAAAATGATCTCCATCGAGACCGCCGCGGCCGACGGCCTGCTCGACTGCGTCAGCTACTGCCTGGCCAAGGAGTCGCAGGAGGTGCTCAGCGAGAACCTCCATGACACGCTCGTGACGCTGGCGCTCAAGGACACCGGCTTCCTCAACGTGGTCGACGACGTCTCGAACGCGAAGAAAACGCTGAAACCGCCCGCGCTCGGGAAGATGCTCTACTCCTCGGTGAGCGGGTCGCGGGCGGCGCGGCTGAAGAACAGCGTGGACAAGGGACACGCCCTGCAGTACGTCACCGCGTGGAAGGACCATTACTGGGCGAAGTACGCGGAGGTCAACCCCAAGCTCGCCGCCGCGTTCGAGGACTGGACCAACGAGCGGGGCGAGGCGCCCGAGATCGACCACAGGTCGCTCGTCCTGGCGCACACCGGCATCGAGGTGGACGACTCCGAGGTGTCGCTGATCCTGGAGCACGTCAACCAGACCTTCCAGCATCCGCTGCTCTTCAACCCGGGCGTCACCAACTCCACCGACACCGACTTCGGCGCCTCGTCCGCTGAGCCGGAGCGGAAGCCGGTCAAGAAGAACGCCGCGTCCCGCGGCAAGGCATTCGTCAAGAAGCAGAAGAAGTAGGCGGCCCATGTCCCTCCAGGGCGAGACGAACGAGTTCAACAAGCGCGGCAGGTCGGTCTCGACCAGCGACTCGGTGAAGCGCCCCAGGCAGAACCCCGCCCCCCCGACGCCTCTCACCTCGGCGTCCCGCACCCCGGCGTCTCTCACCCCGGCCCCGCCGCCCTCCGCGCCGCCGGACCCGAGGAACCCGTTCGCGGGCATGACCTGGCTCTTGCCGTCGTCGTCGACCACCACGCCCACTGCCAAGCCGCCCACCAAGCCGATTGCCACGACCCCCACCGCGGCCAAACGGCCCGTCAAGCCTCCGGCCAAGCCTCCGACGATTCCGACGGTCAAGAAGCTCCCAGCCAAGAGCGGCACGACCGTCACTCCTTCGAGCGGTTCCGGCCCGTCCCCGAGGCCCCCGACACCAAAGCCACCCGCGCCCACCACGACGGCCAGCGCTCCGGCGACGATGGGCGGCGCCGACCCGATCATCATCAAGCCCACCGTCCAGGCCACGAGCAGGGGCCGTGCCGGCTCGGCCCCCACGCCCCCCACCCGGCCGGACATCGCTCTGCTGACCTACGAGGCGCAGAGTCCCGACGAGATGCGGAGCGACTACCTCTACCAGGCGCTCCAGAAGATGCGCGACAACTCGATCTTCACTGGCCTGCTCGACACTGTGACGAGCAAGGCGCCGGACGACTGGAGCACGCTCGCCGCCGGCCAGCTCAGCCTCCCGGACTCCGCCCGCCTCATGGAGGAGGACGTGCTCGACCGGTTGGCCAGGGTGCCCAAGTCCGTGGGCATCGTGGTCGTCGACGGCGCCGGCTTCCCTGAGCTCTCAGCGGAACGCGACAGCGGCGGGCCGCTCGCCTTCTACAACTCGGATCTGCACCTCATCCAGCACGCCCAGCTGGAGGACACCGACGACGTCCCCATCCCGCTGTCCCAGGGCGGCGGCTACTGGAAGTACCTCCGCGACGTCACGTTCGAGATGTGCAACGCCTCCCAGCGCGACACCATGCAGGGCATCGACCAGGCGGCGAAGGCGGGCGACCTCGACTGCGTCAGCTTCACGCTGGCGAAGGAGACGCTGGAGACCACGAGCGAGACGATGCACGACGACCTGATCCGGAAGGCGCTCGCCAGCAGGGACATGCGCACCGTCGTCGACGAGGACGCGACCACGACCTCGGAGCTCCCCGTGCCTGAGCGCGACAGCATCCTCTACTCCCCCACCGGCTCGGGCTCGCGCAGCGACCGGCTCAGAGGCGCCGTTCAGGACGGACACGCGGAGAGCCTGATCGCCGTGTGGAAGCAGGAGTACGCCGGGCCGTACAAGGCGAAGAACCCCAGAAAGTTCGCCGCGTTCGACGCGTGGACGAAGGGCACGGGCCCCAAGCCGACCGGGATCGATCACGCGGACACCGTCCGCCGGCTCACCGGCCAGCGCGTCACCTCGCCGGACGTCGGAGTGATCGAAGCCGACACGCGAAAGAGATATTCCGGCCTCACGGTCACCGCCCCCGTCTCGACCGAGGCCACCGGCACCCCGCATACCACCGTCAGCGGCGGCGGTGGTTCGAGCGGCGGCAGCCCGGCCGCCAAGACGGCGAAGCCGAAGAAGACCAGCAAGTCGGTGAAGAAGACCAAGCCCAAGACCCCGCGTTCATCGAGCAGCACATCCACCGGCAACAAGCACGCCATCACCTGACTCGGGACGCTCCCGCGAGCGAGACCGCGGGCGGAGCACCGCCGGAGGCCGCCGTCATGACGACGTTTCACTTCATCGGCCGTGTCATCGCCGCCCTCGCCGCCGATCCAGAAGTCGACCGCAGGAGTTGAGTTCCCCGCCCTCTATCGCGTGACACCAGCCCTGCCGCGTCGCCATCCGTCCACGGGCCGGTGTTCGCGGACGTAGTGTTCGCCTCGACCGCGGTGACCGTGCCCGTCGGTCAGCGGACAACGGCCGATGGTGATCGCAGAGGAACGGAGAGCGGCGGGATATGGCAGAGGGTGAGCCGGTTCTGTATGTGATCGCGTGCGGGGGCCGACCGGCGGCCGACCTTCCCGCCTTCGTCGAGCGGCTCCAGGCGGACGGCTGGAGGGTCTGTGTCATCGCGACGCCGTCAGGAACGAAATTCATCGACGCCGAGCGGCTCAGCCGGCTCACCGGCTATCCGGTACGGCACGACTACAAACGGCCTGAGGAGCCGGACGTGCTGCCCCCGGCGGACGCCATGGCGGTCGTCCCGGCGACCTTCAACACGACGAACAAGTGGGCACTGGGCATCAGCGACACTCTGGCACTGGGCCTGCTGAACGAAGCCCTCGGGCTCGGCCTGCCGATCGTCGCCGCCCCCTGGCCCAACCACGCGCTGTCGAAGCATCCCGCCTTCCCCGGCAGCGTGGCCCGGCTCAAGGAATGGGGCGTCCGGATGATCCTGCGCTGGGACCGCCTCCCCGCACCCGATTCAGGCCCACCGGGAGCGGCTTCCTTCCCCTGGGACGATCTCCATGAAGCGCTTCGGGCCATACGCTCGGCATCCGCCTGAAGCGGTTCCGCCGCGCGCACATCCAGATCGTCGTCCGGAGGAAGGACACCCGACACGATGACGCAGCCAGGTGACTACGGCCTTCCCGGGTCGCTGGATCGAGTGCTGAGCGACGTGGCCACGGAACGAGCCGCCCAGGATGCGATGTGGGGCCTTCGGGAACACCCCGACGGCACCGGTCCCACCTACGCGTCCGAGGCGGACCTGGCCAAGCAGGCCGTGGCCGACGCCGCGGCCGAAGGCCGGCTGACCTGGCGGCACATCCTGCACGAAGAGGTCCTCGAGGCGTTCGCCGAGAACGACGCCGACCGCCTGCGCGGCGAGCTCATCCAGGTCGCCGCGGTCGCGGTCAAGTGGGTCCAAGCCCTCGACAGACGCACGCGAGGCGTTTTCGAGAGTCGAGATGCAGTTACCGGAGAGGCGGCGGTACGAGACATGAGCTTCCTCACCCTGCGGCAGGCGGCCGGCCGTTTCGACGTCTCGTTCGCCGGGCTGCGGAAGATCGTCTCCGCAGGTCTGCTGCCTGCGGCCGGGCACCATGGCAGCAAACTGGTCATCCCTGCGGACGTAGCGCAGCGCATCGGGACTCGCCCGGCCGTGGCGCTCCCCGACCTACACCCGGCAACGGGTGATGCCACGATGGCGGTGTTGCGCGTCGACGTGGCACAGCCCGACCCAGAAGGCGAGCGCAGATTCATCGGCTTCCGTGCCGATCTGACGCCCGAAGACCTGCTGGAGGCGCTGCGAGGGTGGTGGGTGGGGACACCGGAGAAGATCGCCCAGGCCGGCGTTCTTCCGGTGACGCTCGGCGGATTCGTCGTCGCCGTGCTCACGGGTCTGGACACGTGGGACACCAAACAGACCGCCACCGGCCCTGTGCGTCATCGCTTCGACGCGCGGCTCGCCGGCTACATCAGCGACCTCGACACGGCCACCAACATGGTCGCGATCGGCGCAGCCGACGACCTGCGAGTGGCCGGCCACCTTCTCGGCAGGCGTCTGCAATCCACGTCCGGCGGCCCGATCGCGTACGTCACCGTGGCCGCCGTATAGCGGCCTCACCGGGCGTTGTCGCTGACGGCCACGGAAGCCTGCAGTAGCCTCGGGAGGGCCCGGTCGGAAAGATCTCCACTGGCACCCTCCGCCACAGGGACGCATGCATGAGCTCGATCGACGTCGGCCAGGCCGTCATCCTCGGCATCGTGGAAGGCCTGACCGAATTCCTCCCGGTCTCTTCCACCGGCCACCTGAAGATCGCCGAAGGTCTGATGGGCATACCGGTGAGCGATCACGCGATCGTCGGTTTCACGGCGGTGATCCAGGTCGGCGCCATCGCCGCCGTCCTGGTCTACTTCTTCCGCGACATCGTCCGCTTCACGACCGCCTGGTGCCGGGGCCTGACCAACCCGGAAGCGAGGCGAAGCCACGATTACCGGTTCGCCTGGTGGGTCGTCTACGCCACCATCCCCATCGCCGCGGCGGGACTGTTGTCCAAGCCGCTCATCGAGGGCCCGCTCGCGTCCCTGTGGGTGGTGGCCGCCTCGCTGATCGTGGGAAGCGCGATCATGTGGGTCGCGGACCGGACGGCCACCCTGAAGCGTGGCGAGGACGACACGTCACTGACGGACGCGATGGTCGTGGGTTCCTCGCAGATCCTCGCGCTGCTGTTTCCCGGGTTCTCCCGCTCCGGGGCGACGATCTCCACCGGACTGCTCCGCGGCATGGACAGGGTCGCCGCGACCAGACTGTCGTTCTTCCTGTCGATCCCCGCGCTGACGGGCGCCGGGATCTACGAACTGAAGGACACGATCGGCGGCGGGGTCGGCGTTCTGCCGCTGGCGGTGGGAACGCTCGTCTCCTTCGTGGTGGCCTGGGTCATGGTGGACTGGCTGTTGAAGTTCGTGGCCCGGCACTCGCTCAACGCCTTCGTCCTCTACCGGATCGTCCTCGGGACGGCCCTCCTCTGCCTGCTCGCCACCGGAGCACTCGGAGCCTGACCGAGGGCGGCCTGGCATTCCCCCTGGATATGGCTAGGGTGACAGCCGGCCGACCCATTTGAGAATGCGGCCGAGCGGACCTCCGCCGAAGGACGACGCCGCCTGCTCGGAAGCGCGAACCGCGGCGAAGCCGTACTCGGTCATCCGCCGCTCGTACTCACCGATCGCGGCCGTCAAGGGCCCACCCGAGGCGATGGCCGCGGAGATCGTCCGGCAGAGCAGCGCCGCGTCCAGCAGCGCGCAGTTCGCCCCGGAGCCCTGGGCGGGGCTCATCGCATGGATCGCGTCGCCGAGCACCGTGACGGCGGACGGCTCCCACGGCGCGACGGGCACCGAGCTCCTGATCGGGACATAGGAGGTCTGGTCCACGTCGGCGGCCTCGATCAGCCGCACCAGAGCCGGGTGCCAGCCCGTGACGCGCTCGGCCACGAACCGGTGCAGGTGACCGGCGCCGTGGAACGACAGCTCGGCGTCGGAGCCGGGCAGCAGGGCGGCGGGCACGGCCAGGGACCACATCACGTAGTCGCCCCGCCAGTGTGGGTCCAGACCCGGCCACAACCGGGCCGCCGCCCGTGCCGGGTCCTCTCGCGGGCGCATGAGCCCGAGCGCCAGGCCCAGCCGGCCCGCCCGCACGGACATGAACCCCTCGGCGAGCCGGGGTGGCAGCAGCTCGGCGACGGCGTCGGTCAGCGGCGTCTTCCCGTAGACGCACCGGGTGCCCATGTCCTTGATCCGGGCGTGCGGGAGCATCTGGCGGCGCACCCGCGAGCCGGCGCCGTCGGCGCCCACGAGCAGGTCGCACCCCGCACTCGTACCGTCGGCGAACCAGGCGCGCACCCGCCGGCCCTCGGGCTCGTAGCGGGTGAACTCCGCACCGAAACGCACCACGTCCTCCAGGCCGGCCAGCAGGATCCGGCGCAGCGTCATACGGTCGACCGAGGCACTGAACGACGCCGGGTCCCCGTCCGCCGTCACGCCGTCGAACTCGACGGCGTGCAGTTCCCGGAGCCGCTCGTCCACGATGGTGACGCGCCTGCTCGGCTGCCCGGAGGTGGCGGTGAACAGCTCGTACAGCCGGGCGGGCACGCACTCGCGCAGCGCGCCCGCCCCTCGGGAGTCGAGGTGGATCCGGTACCCCTGCGGCCGGTGGTCCAGCGACGGATCGCGCTCGTAGACGATGACGTCGATGCCGGCGGCACGCAGGCCCTGGGCCGCGCACAGGCCTCCGAGCCCTCCACCGACGATGACCACCTGCAACGGGATACCGGGCATGTGCGCACGCTCCTGTCAGATGTGGGCGGGCCAGCGTGGCGACCTTCTCGACGTACCTACCAGCCTGTCCGCCACCGACGCACCTGGTGTGCTTCGCCTACCTGTTTCTCATTGCCGCTGCCGTCGAATGCCCGCGGACGACGGCATCCGTCCGGGCGGTCGCTGATCGTCTCCTCCGCTCCGGGAGAATGCGGGGCATGGTTGAACAGAGCATCTGGATGCAGAAGGTCGCCGCCGACCCCGATCACTCCACCTGGTTCATCGAGCGCTTCCGTTCCATGGCTCGCGCCGGTGACGACCTCGCCGGGGAAGCCCGCTTCGTCGACGCCATGGTGCCGCGCGGCGCCCGCGTCCTCGACGCCGGGTGCGGGTCCGGCCGGGTCGGCGGCGCGTTGGCCGAGGCCGGCCACGACGTCGTCGGCGTCGATGTCGACCCGGCTCTGATCGAGGCCGCCGAGCATGACCACCCCGGGCCGCGATGGCTGGTCGGCGACCTGGCCGAACTCGATCTTCCCGCGCAGGGCGTCACCACGCCGTTCGATGCCATCGTCTGCGCAGGCAACGTGATGACGTTCCTCGCGCCGAGCACCCGCCGGGAGGTGCTGAGACGCTTCCGTGCGCACCTCACGCCGGACGGCCGGGCCGCGATCGGCTTCGGCGCCGGCCGCGGCTACGAGTTCAGCGACTTCCTCGCGGACGCGGCTGCTGCCGCGCTCGAACCCGACCTGCTGCTGTCCACGTGGGACCTGCGTCCGTTCAGGGACGACTCGAGCTTCCTGGTCGCTGTCCTCCGCCCTGCCTGAGACGGCGGCGGGCCCTTTACATCGTAGATTCCATACGGTCGGATGGCAGACCCGGCCGCGGACTGCGGCTGAACGGCGTGGCGCGGCGATGGACCCGGTGGTGGGGCGGCAGGTGCCGCTCGCGTGGGGCAGGCACAGTGCGGAAGCGCCGTTTGACGGCCTCCACGAGCGCCAGATAGACGATCAGCACGGCGGCGATGGTGCCGAGAATCGCGGGTGGGATGGGTGCCAGCCCCAGGCCGGACGCGAAGGGCGCGTAGGGCAGGGCGAGTCCGGCCGCCACCACCGCCCCCACGGCGATCGCGAGGGCCGCGGCCGGCCGGCTCCGCCAGAACGGCGTACGCCTGGTCCTGACGATGAAGATGACCAAGGTCTGGGTCGCGAGGGACTCCACGAACCAGGACGCGCGAAACAGCGGCGGCTCGGTGTGGAAGACCTGCAGCAGCAGCGCGAACATGGCGAGGTCGAACACCGAGCTGAGCGGTCCGAAGACCAGCATGAACCGGCGGATCAGCCCGAGGTCGAAGCGTGCGGGCCGGGCGAGTTGCTCGGGGTCGACGGCGTCGGTGGGGATGGCGAGCTGGCTGGCGTCGTACAGCAGGTTGTTGAGCAGCACCTGGCTGGGGAGCATCGGCAGGAACGGAAGCACGGCCGAGGCGGCCGCCGCGGAGAACATGTTGCCGACGTTGCTGGCCGTCCCCATGAGGAGGTACTTGATGGTGTTGGCGAAGATGCGGCGGCCTTCGACGATGCCGTCGGCGAGCACGCCCAGGTCCTTCTCCAGCAGCACGACGTCGGCCGCGTCCCTGGCGACGTCGGCCCCGGTGTCGACGGAGATGCCGACGTCCGCCCGGTGCAGGGCGAGGGCGTCGTTGACTCCGTCGCCGAGGTAGGCGACGTCCAGGCCGCCGCTCCGCTGGACGCTCACGATCCTGGCCTTCTGCTCGGGGCTCACCCGCGCGAACACCGTGGTCGCCGGCAGAGCGGCGCTCAGTGCCGCGTCGTCGAGGCCCTCGATCTCCGCACCGGTCAACACCCCGGCGGCGGGCACGCCGATCTTCTCGCACAACGCGGCGGCGACGGCGGGGTGGTCACCGGTGAGGATCTTCACGGTGACCCCGAGCGCCGCCAGGCGTTGGAGCGCCTGCTCCACTCCCGGTTTGGGCGGGTCGCTGAACACCAGGAACCCGGCCAGGTCGAGGTCGGACTCCAGCAGTTCGGGGGCTCCCGGACGTACCGCGACCGCGACCAGGCGGGCGCCCTCGGCGAACAGCCGCTCGACGAGCGCGCGGGACTCCCCCGGTACGGCCCGGCATCGGGCCAGCACCGCTTCCGGGGCTCCCTTGACGATGGTCAGCGTCTCACCGGCGGGGCCTTCGACCAGTACGGACGCCATGCGCCGCTCGTGGTCGAACGGCTTGGCGTCGATCCGGCGGTAGCTGTCCGGAGTCCACTCCCCCGCGACGGCACCCGCACCGTCCAGGGGAGCTCCACCGTGGAGGGCGTCGTGGAGGGCGTCGTGGAGGGCGTCGTCGAGTGGTCCGGAGCCGCGCGGGTCCGCGCACAGCACACCGAGCCGGAACGGGCCGGCCGTGTCGCCCGGGTCGGGGGTTCCGTCGGGACGCAGGGCCTGACGCAGGGCGATCCTGGCCTGGGTCAGGGTGCCGGTCTTGTCGGTGAACAACACCTCGACGTCGCCGAGGTCCTCGATGGCGACCAGGCGTTTCACGAGCACTTTCATCTTGGTGAGGCGGCGGGACCCGGTGGCGAGGCTGGTGGTGACGACCGCGGGCAGCAGCTGCGGGGTGACGCCGACCGCGATGGCGAGCGAGAACAGCATGGCGTCGAGCAGTGGGCGGCCCAGGACCAGGTTCGTGACGAACACCCCGGCCGTCAGCGCCGCGGCGAC
Organism: Microbispora oryzae; assembly: GCF_017896165.1. Lineage (GTDB taxonomy): Bacteria > Actinomycetota > Actinomycetes > Streptosporangiales > Streptosporangiaceae > Microbispora > Microbispora oryzae. The sequence goes on along the minus strand of NZ_JAFCNB010000014.1, from coordinate 85,932 downwards.
CCACACCAGCAGCCCGGAGAACCTGCGCAGCCCGATCTGGAAGGCCGTCTCGGCGTGTCCCTCACCGAGGCCCGCGGCGATCGCGCCGAAGGACGTACGGGCGCCGGTCCGGGACACGGTCCCGGTGGCGGTTCCCGCGGTCACGACCGTGCCCATCAGCGCCGTGTCGCCCGGTTTCCCGCGGACCGGCAGCGACTCCCCGGTCAGCACCGACTCGTCGCACTCGAAGTCCCGCACCTCGGTCAGCTCGATGTCGGCGGGGACCACGGCGCCCAGCTTCAGCTGGACCACGTCGCCGGGAACCAGGTCGGTCACGTCACGCTCGACCAGCGCGCCACCGCGCAGCACGCGCGCCCGGCTGCGCATGTGCTCGTGCAGCGCTTCCACCGCACGCTCGGCGCGGTATTCGTTGGCGAAGCCCAGCCCGACGCTCAGGGCGACGATCACACCGATCACCACCGCGTCGGTCCGTTCCCCGACGAAGAACGACACGGCGGCGGCGACCAGCAGCAGTATCAGCAGCGGGCTGCGGAGCTGCCGGGCCAGCACCGCGAGCGGGCGCGCCCGGTGGCTGCGCACCGCGTTGGGGCCGACCTCGGACCGGATGAGCGCCGCCTGCTCGTCAGTGAGCCCTGTCACGGCCGGTTCTGTCACGGTGGGTCTCTCGTCCTTGGCGGTTCCGGTCATTTCAGTGGGTCCCGCTTCCGGATCGAGGCGCGGCGCTCCGCGGGGGTGTTGATTCGTCCGAGGCGCGTCCGCCGCCTCGCCTGTTCCGGTCGCAGCGCACCATGTCGCACACCGGCACCGAGAGCACGGCGGCGCCCAGCGCCATCGCCCAGCCGGCGGGTGGCAGAGGCACGAGCGCGAGCGGCGCGCCCAAGGCCGCGATCACGGTCACGAGCACCTGCAGCGCCGCGGTGGCGGTCACCGCGACGAGTACCGAACGGCCCCGCCACCAGCCGCGCTCGAAGGTCCGGCGGCGGGCCCGCACGACGTAGGCGAGGGTCAGACGGGCGCAGACCAGTGCGAGCACCGCCTGGGTACGGACCTGTTCCTCGCTCCAGCCGAGGCGGCGGGCGACCTCGACGGCCGCGAAGACGAGCGCGCCGACGGCCACCGCGCGCAGCGCGATCCGGGTCAGAGCCGGCCACGAGAGCAGGCCGCCGGTGGGCCGCAGTGCCAGCGGGTCGCCGGCGGGACGGTCGACGCCGAGCGCGATGGCGGGGATGCCGTCCAGCACCAGATTGATCCACAACAACTGCACGGGAAGCAGCGGCACGACCAGATCCGGCCAGGCGATCAGGCCGGTGAGGACGATCAGGATCTCCGCGAGGTTGCCGGTGAGCAGGTATCCGACCATCGAGACCACGTTGTGGCGCAGGCGGCGTCCTTCGCGTACCCCTGCGACGATGGTGCCGAGGTCGCCGTTGGTGACGACGACGGAGGCCGCCTCCCGGGCCACGTCCGTTCCCTCCTCTCCGGCCATGGCCACTCCCACGTCGGCGTTGCGCAGTGCCGGGGCGTCGTTCACGCCGTCGCCGGTCATCGCCACGACCTGGCCGTCCTCGCGCAGGGCGCGTACGAGCTCGAGCTTGGTGGCGGGGTCGACGCGGGCCAGCACGGCCGCCTCACGCAGCCGGGCGGAGCGCTTGGCCCGCTCGTCGCCTTCGGCGAGGGCCTGGAGCTCGGCGCCGGTCACGACGGGGCCGCCGCCGACGCCGACCTCCTCGGCGATGGCGCGTGCGGTGCCGGCGTGGTCGCCGGTCACCATCACCACGCGGATGCCGGCGGCGCGGCAGTCCGCCACCGCCCTCGCCGCCGTGAGCCGGATCTCGTCACTGAGCGCGACCAGGCCCAGCGGGCGCAGCCCTGCGGCGTCCAGGTCGTCAGTGTGCTTGTCGGCGAGCGCCAGCACCCGCAGGCCCCGGTCCGCCAGACCGGACACCGCCCGCGCCAGCCGCTCGGTCTCCGGACCGGGAACGCACCGGGCGAACATGACCTCCGGAGCGCCCTTGACCGTCAGCAGAGGCCCACCCCCGGGCGCCGCGGTGATCACGCCCATCGATCTGGTCTCGGCGTCGAACGGCCGGGCGGCCAGGCGTTCCTCGCCGGGCGGCAGCCGTACGCCGCGACGCTCGGCGGCCACGGCGAGGGCCACGTCGACCGCGTCCCCCAGCCCGTCACGGGCGTCGTTGCAGCGCAGCGCGGCACGCCACAGGTCGCTGCCGGACACCGTCACCTGGTCGGACACCGTCAGGTGCCCGGTGGTCAGCGTGCCTGTCTTGTCGGTGGCGATGACGGTGGTCGCGCCGAGCGCCTCGATGGCCGGCAGCCGCCGGACGATCACGCCGAGCGCCGCCATGCGCTGTGAGCCGAGGGCCAGCGCGGTGGTGACGGCGGCGGCCAGGCTTTCCGGCACGGCGGCGATGGCCAGCGCCACCCCGGCCAGGATGACGTCGAGGAGCGTGGCGTCGCCCCGCTGGACCCGGCCGAGCCCGATGAGGATCATGACGACGCCCGCCAGGAGGGCGACCAGGCCGATCCGCCGCGACACCTGTGCGAGTTCCACCGCCAGCGGCCCCTTGGCGCCGCCGCCCAACGCGGAGGCGATACGCCCCATCTCGGTACGCGCACCGGTCCGGGTCACCTCCGCCACCCCCGAGCCCCGGACGACGAGCGTCCCGGCGAACAACTCGTCACGGCGATCGGCGAGTGTGCCGCCGGCTCCGTCCGCGTGCGCGGCACGTTTGTCAGACGACAGCGACTCCCCCGTGAGCATGGACTCGTCCACGCCCAGCGCGTCCGCCCGCAGCAGCCGCGCGTCCGCGGGGACGCGGTCTCCGGCCGCGACCCGCACGGCGTCGCCCGGTACGACCTCGGCGGCGGGGATCCTCCGTACGACACCGTCGCGGACGACCTTGGCCATGGGCGCGGTGAGGGTGCGCAGTGCCCGTACGGCGTGGTCGGCCTTCGCCTCCTGGCTCACCCCGATGACCACGTTGACCAGGAGAATGGTCAAGATCGCCGCGCCCTCGGCAACCTCGCCGAGGACGACCAGGGTGACCAGTCCGGCGATCAGCAGCAGGATCGACATCGGGTCGGCGAGCTGGCGGGCGGCCCGGACGGGCAGGCGTGGCGGCCTCGGCCGCGGAAGCTCGTTCGCCCCGTACTCGGCCAGCCGCTCCGATGCCGCCTTCTCGCTCAGCCCGGCCGGCTCCCGCACGCTGATCTCCATGCCCCAAGCAGATCATTCGCATGGGTGACGGGCCGCAGGCGAAAGGCATCGTGCCGGAGGACCTTCGGCCCACACCGCCGAACGCCGGTGCGGCGGGCGCCTCCGATCAGTTCTGGAAACCTGATGGTCAGGGGCGGCCCGCGGGCTCCCAGCCGCGGCGGGGCGGGCGGGAACCGGCTTGGTCGTCCCGGCTGCGATAGACGATGTACGGCCTGGTCAGATAGCCGACGGGGGCGGTCAGCATGTGCACAAGCCGGGTGAACGGCCAGACGGAGAACAGGACCAGCGCACTCAGCGCGTGCAGCTTGAACAGGATCGGCGCGCCCGCCATCGGTTCCCCGTCCGGCTGGAGGTAGAAGACCGACCGGAACCACGGCGAGATGGTGGTGCGGTAGTCGTAGCCGCCGCCGACGATGTTGGCCACGACCGTGGCGGCCAGGCCGAGCACGATCGTCAGGGCGAGCAGCGCGTACATCAGCTTGTCGTTGCGGGTGGTGGCGGTGAACACCGGGCCGACCGTGCGGCGGCGGTAGACGAGGATCGCCAGGCCGCCGACCGTGCAGATCCCCGCGACCGTGCCGAACACGACCGCCGTCAGGTGGTAGGCATGCTCGCTCACCCCCACCGCCTCGGTCCAGCTCTTGGGGATCACCAGACCGCCCACGTGGCCGAGCGCCACGACCAGGATGCCGAAGTGGAACAGCGGGCTGCCGATCCGCAGCAGCCGTGACTCGTACATCTGGGACGAGCGGGTCGTCCAGCCGAACTTGTCGTAGCGGTACCGCCAGACGTGGCCGAGCACGAAGATCGTCAAGGCCACGTAGGGGGCGACCACCCACAGCGTCACGTCGAGCGCGTTCACCGCGATCCTCCCGGCGTCCCGGGCCGCACCCGGACGAGGGCCTCATGGCCGTAGGGCTCCAGGCCGACCTCCTCGGCCGGTGGTCCCGCCTCGGCCAGCCGCAGCGCGGCCTGGCGCTCCCGCTCGGTCGGCGGGGGCAGCGTCGCAAGCACCGCCGTCACGACTTCGGCGTACGGCGAGCCCTCCTCTCGCAGCGCGCGCAGCAGCGTCTCCAGGCCGGCCCGGTGCTCGCGCAGCAGCCGCACCGCCTCCTCGGTGGCGCCACGCCCGGACAGCTCGCACACGACGCCCAGGTGGTCGGGCAGCTCGTCGGCGACCTCGAATCCCGCCGCCTGGTACGCGTGCTTGAACCGCAGCAGCGCCATCCCGCGCCGCCGCGTGTCGCCGTAGGTGTAGTAGGTCAGATAAGGGCTGCAGCGCCGCTTGAGGTCGAACGTCGCCACATAGTGCTCGGCCAGCTCGGCGAGCGGGGTGGCGGACACGTGGCCGAGGAAGGCGGCCAGCCGCCTGCCCGGCTCGCCCGGCCCCAGCTCCGCCACCGCGGCGTTCAGCAGCGGCAGCGCCTCGATCAGCCGTTCGTCGGGGTACGACAGCAACACCGAGGCCGTCAGGTGCACCGTACGATCGGTCACGACTTGTCCTTCCGCTTGGGGAACAGCCCGTCGGGGGCCCCCTTGCCGTCCCAGTTGAGCAGGTTGACCCGGCCGCGGAGCTCGCTCGCCCGGTCCAGATCGTCGGTGGCCTGCCGTTCCTTCAGCGCGTGGAAGTTCTCCACCGCGACCGGCGCGGGCAGGCCGGACGCCTCGCCGAACGGGCCGCCCATCCCCGGGCCGCCCTCGTAGTCGAGGCTGCACCCGGTCGCCAGCTCCTCCAGCCGGGCGCCCTCCTCGGCGTGCGCGTTGGGGATGACGTACCGCTCGGCGTACGGCGCGATGGCCAGCAGCCGGTACATCTCCTCGATCTCCTCGGGCTTGAGGCCCACAGCCGCCGGGATCGACTCGTCGCGCTCGCCGCCGAGGTTGATCCCGCGCATGAACGAGCGCATCGCGGCCAGCCTGCGCAGCGCCGCGCGCACGGGCTCGGGATCGCCCGCGGTGAACAGCTCCGCGAGGTAGCCGATCGGGATGCGCAGCGTCTCGATGGCGCCGAACAGGTTGCCGGCCCGTTCGCCGTCGTGACCGGTCTCGCGCAGCACGTCGACCACGGGCGACAGCGGGGGGATGTACCAGACCATCGGCATGGTCCGATATTCCGGATGCAGCGGCAGCGCCACGCCGAAGTCGAAGATCAGCTTGTGGATCGGGGAGCGGCGGGCCGCCTCCAGCCAGTCCTCAGGGATGCCGGCGGCCCGCGCGGCGGCGATCACCTGGGGGTCGTGGGGGTCGAGCATGACGCTCTTCTGCGCCTCGTACAGCGCCTTCTCGTCCCTGACCGACGCGGCCTCGGCGACGCGGTCGGCGTCGTACAGGATGAGGCCGATGTAGCGCAGCCGGCCGACGCAGGTCTCCGAGCACACGGTCGGGATGCCGACCTCGACTCTCGGATAGCAGAAGGTGCACTTCTCGGCCTTCCCGGTGCGGTGGTTGAAGTACACCTTCTTGTACGGGCAGCCGGTGACGCACATCCGCCAGCCCCGGCAGCGGTCCTGGTCGACCAGCACGATGCCGTCCTCGGAGCGCTTGTACATGGCGCCGGATGGGCACGAGGCCACGCACGACGGGTTGAGGCAGTGCTCGCAGATGCGCGGCAGGTAGAACATGAAGGTCCGCTCGAATTCGAGCTTGACCTGGTCGGACACCTTGCGCAGCACGGGGTCGGCGGGGGCCAGCTCGGGCGCGCCGGCGAGGTCGTCGTCCCAGTTGGCGCTCCATTTGATCTTCGTCGGTTCGCCGGTGATGAGTGAGCGGGGCCGGGCGACCGGGGTGTCCTCGGTGACCGGCGCGGAGAACAGGCGGTCGTAGTCGTAGGTCCAGGGCTCGTAGTAGTCGCCGATGGACGGCATGAGCGGGTTGGCGAAGATGGTCAGCAGCTTCTTCAGCCGTCCGCCGGCTTTGAGCTGGAGCCGGCCCCGCCGGTTGAGCTCCCAGCCGCCCTTCCATTTGTCCTGGTCCTCGTAGGTTCGGGGGTAGCCCTGGCCGGGCCGGGTCTCGACGTTGTTGAACCAGACGTACTCGGTGCCGGCCCGGTTGGTCCACGCCTGCTTGCAGGTCACCGAGCAGGTGTGGCAGCCGATGCACTTGTCCAGGTTCATCACCATGGCGAGTTGGGCCATGACTCTCATGTCAGTAATCCACCTCCTGGGCGCGGCGGCGGATCACCGTGACCTCGTCGCGCTGGTGACCCGTCGGCCCGAGATAGTTGAACGCGAAGCTGAGCTGCGCGTACCCGCCGATCAGGTGGGTCGGTTTGATCAGCAGCCGGGTGAGGCTGTTGTGAATGCCGCCGCGGCGGCCGGAGGTCTCGCTCCTCGGCACGTCCACCACGCGCTCCTGGGCGTGGTACATGTACACGGTCCCGGCGGGCATGCGGTGGGACACCACGGCCCGCGCGACGACCACGCCGTTGCGGTTGACCGCCTCGACCCAGTCGTTGTCGCGGATCCCCGCCCGCGCCGCGTCGGCCGGGCTCATCCAGATCGTCGGTCCGCCCCGCGACAGCGTGAGCATCAGCAGGTTGTCCTGATACTCCGAATGGATCGACCACTTGGAGTGCGGGGTGAGGTAACGCACCACGATGCCCTCCTCGCCACCCTGCCCCGCGGCGACGGCGGCGGCGTTGAGCGGCGGCCGGTACACGGGCAGCGCCTCGCCGGCCTCCTGCATCCAGTCGTGGTCGAGGTAGAAGTGCTGACGGCCGGTGAGGGTGTGCCAGGGCTTGCGGTGCTCGACGTTGATGGTGAAGGCGGAGTAGCGGCGGCCCCCGGTCTCGCTGCCCGACCACTCCGGCGAGGTGATCACCGGTGTCGGGCGTGACTGCGTGTCGGCGAAGGTGATCCGCCGGTGCTCGTCGGCGAGGCCGCCGAGGTCGGTGCCGGTCCGGCGGGCCAGGGTCGCGAACCCCTGGGCCGCCAACCGGCCGTTGGTGGTGCCGGACAGCGCGAGGATCGTCTCGCACATCGCGACGTCGGTCGCGAGCGAAGGCCGGCCGTCGGCCGCTCCCCCGCGCACGGTCCCGTTCACCCTGCCCAGCCGTTCGACCTCTGCCGCCACGTCGAACGTGACGCCCTTGGTCGTGGCGCCCAGGCGCTCGGCGAGCGGACCGAGCGCGGCCAGCTTGTCAGCGATCGCGCCGTAGTCCCGCTCGACCACCACGACCTTGGGGAACGTACGGCCGGGCACCGGCTCCTCGCCGGTCTGCCGCCAGTCGCGCACCCGTCCGTGCGGGCTGGCCATCTCGTCGGGCGTGTCGTGCAGCAGCGGCATGGCGACGACGTCCCGGCGTACGCCGAGACGGTCGCGCGCCAGCGCGCTGAACGCCCGGGCGATGGCGTGGAAGGCGGCGAAGTCGGTCCGCGTCTGCCACGGCGGGTCGATCGCCGGGGTGAACGCGTGCACGAACGGGTGCATGTCGGTCGACGACAGATCGTGCTTCTCATACCAGGTGGCCGCGGGGAGCACGATGTCGGAGAACAACGTGGTCGAGGTCATCCGGAAGTCCAGCGACAGCAGCAGGTCGAGCTTGCCCCGGGGCGCCTCGTCCCGCCAGGTCACATCGTCCGGCCGCCGGTCCGGGCCGTTCTCCTCCGCCCGCACCGCGTCGGACGCGCCGAGCAGGTGCCGCAGGAAGAACTCGTTGCCCTTCGCGGAGGAGCCGAGCAGATTGGCCCGCCACACGGTGAGCACCCGCGGCCAGTTCTCCGGCGCGTCGGGGTCCTCGCAGGCGAAGCCGAGGCGGCCCGCGCGCACCTGCTCCACCACGTACGGGCCGGTCTCCCGGCCGGCGCGCTCGGCCTCGTCGGCCAGGTCGAGCGGATTGCGGTCGAAGGTGGGATAGGACGGCATCCAGCCCAGGCGCGCGGACTGGGCGAGCAGGTCGGCGCTGGTGCGACCGGTGAAACCGCCGCCGAGCGGCGAGGCCACCACGTCGGCGGTGTGCTCGTCATAGCGCCACTGATCGGTGTGCAGATACCAGTAGGCCGTGCCGATCATCTGCCGGGGCGGACGGGACCAGTCCAGGCCGGAGGCCATCTGCGCCCAGCCGGTGACCGGGCGGCACTTCTCCTGCCCGACGTAGTGCGCCCAGCCTCCGCCGTTGACACCCTGGCAGCCGGTCAGCGTGACCAGCGCGAGGAACGCCCGGTACATCGTGTCGGAGTGGAACCAGTGGTTGGTCCCCGCCCCGAGGATGATCATCGAGCGACCGCCGGACTCCTCCGCGTTCCGGGCGAACTCCCGCGCGATGCGCGCCGCCGCGTCCGCGGGGACCGAGGTGATCGCCTCCTGCCAGGCGGGGGTGTACGGCTGCGCCGGGTCGTCGTAGCCGGACGGCCACTCCCCCGGCAGCCCGTCGCGGGCCACGCCGTACTGCGCGAGCATCAGGTCGAAGACCGTGGTGACCAGATGGCCGCCGACGCGGCGGGCGGGCACCCCGCGGCGCATCACTCCCGCGCCGGGGTCGTCGAACCTGGGCAGCGCCACCTCGGCCGCCTCCCCCTGGCCCGCCAGGGTGAGCACCGGGTCCACCTCGCCGAGGTCGAGGTTCCAGTGGCCCTCGCCCTCGGCGGAGAACCGGAAGCCGAGCGAGCCGCCCGGCACCACCGGTTCGCCGTCGCGGGAGTCGAGCAGGACGGTCTTGAATGCGGCTTCCTCGCCCTCCTCGCCCAGGTCCGCCGAGGTGAGGAACTTGTCCGGCACGTACCCCCCGTCGTGCTCGCGCAGCCGTACGAGGAAGGGCAGGTCGGTGTAGCGCTTCACGTAATCGACGAAGCGGGAGGTCTGCCGCTCGACGAAGAACTCGCGGAGGATCACGTGGCCCATCGCCATGGCCAGGGCACCGTCGGTGCCGGGGTGCGGGGACAGCCACTCGTCGGCGAACTTGGCCGCGTCGTTGTAGTCGGGGGCCATGACGACGACCTTCTGCCCCCGATAGCGGGCCTCGGCCATGTAGTGGGCGTCGGGGGTGCGCGTGACCGGGACGTTGGAGCCCCACAGCATCAGGTAGGAGGCGTCCCACCAGTCCGCCGACTCCGGCACGTCGGTCTGGTCGCCGAACACCTGCGGCGAGGCCACCGGCAGGTCGGCGTACCAGTCGTAGAACGACAGCATCGTGCCGCCGAGCAGCGAGACGAACCGCGCGCCCACGGCGTGGGAGACCATCGACATGGCCGGGATCGGCGAGAAGCCCGCGATCCGGTCGGGCCCGTACGCCTTGATCGTGTGCACGTGCGCCGCGGCGACGATCTCGGCGGCCTCGTCCCAGGAGACGCGGACGAGGCCACCCCTGCCCCGGACCTCCTGGTAGCGGCGGCGCTTGACGGGATCGGTCGTGATCTCCGCCCAGGCCGCCACCGGATCACCCAGCCGTGCCTTCGCCTCTCGGTACATCTCCACCAGCACGCCCCTGGCGTACGGGTAGCGCACCCGCGTCGGCGAGTAGGTGTACCAGGAGAAGGCCGCGCCGCGCGGGCAGCCGCGCGGCTCGTACTCGGGCCGGTCGTCCCCCACGCTGGGGTAGTCGGTCTGCTGGGCCTCCCAGGTGATGATGCCGTCCTTGACGTACACCTTCCACGAGCACGACCCGGTGCAGTTCACCCCGTGGGTCGAGCGCACCACCTTGTCGTGGCTCCACCGGTCCCGGTAGAACACGTCGCCCTGACGGCCGCCGATCTGGTGGAGCGTGCGCAGATCCGGTGACACCTCGCCGCGGCGCAGGTGGCGTCCCAGCCCGAGCAGGGCGTCGCCGAGCGGCCCGTCGATCCTCGACATCGATTTCCTCTCTCTCACGTCACACCAGGTCGCGGGCCGGTTCGGGCCGCTCGGGGGCGCCGGGTCGCAGCACGAACCAGCAGTAGACCAGGGCCGCCGCCGCGACGGCCGCCAGCAGCATGAGCCCGATCGCGTACGCACCGGTGGCCTGGTAGATGAGGCCCATGACGATCGGCGGCAGGAACCCGCCGAGGCCGCCGACGGCGCCGACCACGCCGGTCGCGCTGCCGATCGCGTGCGCAGGCACGGCCCGTCCGAGCAGCGCGAATATGGCCCCGTTGCCAAGGCCCAGCGCGGCCGCCACGGCCAGGAACCCGGCCGTCGCCAGTGGCATCGGCGGGGCGAACGACACGGCGACCGCGCACACCACCGCGACGGCGAGCGCCCCGGAGAGCACGATCTCGCCGCCGAAGCGGTCCGCCAGCCAGCCGCCCACCGGCCGGGCGAGCGTGGCCAGCACGACGAACCCGGCCGCCCGTGCGGCCGCGCCGGCCGTGGACAGCCCGTAGACCGCCTTCAGATACAGCGGCAGGTAGGCGCCGAACGCCACGAACCCGCCGAAGGTCAGCGCGTACATCGCGGCCAGTTCCCGGGTGACGCGCAACCGCCCCGCGGCCAGGAACCCGGCGAGGAACGGCTCGGTCGCGCGACGGGCGCCGGGCGCCTCCCGGCCGAACGCCAGGAACGCCAGCCCGACGACCACCAGCGCGACCGCGACCACGAAGAACGGCACCGGCCGGTTGAACCGGTCCGCCAGCCACGGAGTGGCGAAGCCGGAGATCGCCGTGCCGATGTTGCCCATCCCGAAGATCCCCAGAGCGAGCCCGCGGCGCTCCGGCGGGAACCAGGCGTTGACGAACGGCACGCCGATCGCGAAGGTCGCCCCCGTCAGGCCCAGGACGAACCCCCCGGCCAGCAACGCCGCATAGCTTCCGGCGAAGGCCAGGAAGACCACCGGGATCACGCCGAGCATGCTCGCCACCGCGAACATCAGCCGCCCGCCGAACCGGTCGGTCAGCGCGCCGAGCACGATCCGGCCCAGCGACCCGACGACGACCGGGATCGCGACCAGGACCGACGCCTCGAAGGGCGTCAGCCGGAGCAGTTCCTTGTAGGTCGAACTGAGCGGGCTGAGCAGCGCCCATGCCCAGAAATTGACCGCGAACCCCGTCGTGGCCAGTATCAACGCGGTCGCCCGGCCGCCCTTGCGTGTCTCCTCGGCGGCTGCCGTGCCTGCTGTCATTCCATTCCTCCGGGGGGAGAGGATCTTCCGCCTCATCCTCCCGCTGTGGCGGCGGGGACGTCAGGGACCTTGGTCCTTACTCGAGGATTTCGGACACGACACGTTGCGCTCGCGGAGCACACCGCGTGACGTGAGGTCCTTCGGGCGGGACCTTCTGCCCTGCCCGAGGAGAAGCGGCGGGTGTGTGCTTGGTACGTCGTCATCGAGACAAGGAGGTCACGATGAACACCACGGAGCGGAGCCAGGGCCGGTCCCCCCTCCCTGAACTGCTGGAGCTGCTGGAGAGCCCGATCTACGGGTTCCGGCCGTTCGGCCAGATCATCAGAGTGGAGGACTTCGTCGCGGACGGCCGGTACGTGCTGCGGGCGGAGCTGCCCGGCGTCGACCCCGACAAGGATCTCGAGGTCACTGTGGGCCACGGGATTCTCCACATCCGGGCCGAGAAGAGTAAGGAGGCCAAGGACACCAAGGAGCCGCGCCGCTCCGAGATCGCCTACGGCGCGTTCTCCCGCTCGGTCACGCTTCCCCCGACGGCCGACGCCGAGGACGTGACGGCCGTCTACAGGGACGGAGTCCTGGAGATCACGGTCGGTCTGGAACCGGAGAACAAGACCGCCGGCCGCAGGATTCTCGTCCGGCACTGACCCTTCGCGATCACCGGAGGGCGAACGAGACGCGGGCGGGGGCCGGCCGGGCCCCCGCCCCGTCCGCTGCCACCACCCTGATGACTTTGGTCCCCGTGATCGGTGACCTCTGCTCGGAGAGGCGGGCGGCGGCGGGGACGACAGTGAGAGCGGAACCGAGGAAGGGGACAGGCGATGACGGTCACGGAGGTCAGGACACAGGCGACCGCGCATCAGGCGTGGCGCGGTTTCCGCGGCACGACGTGGCGCGGGTCGGTGGACGTGCGCGACTTCATCCAGGCCAACTACACGCCGTACGAGGGCGACGAGTCGTTCCTGGCCGGCCCGACCGAGCGGACTCGCGCGGTGTGGGGGCAGGTGTCGGAACTGTTCCCCGAGGAGCGCCGGCGCGGTGTGTACGACGTGGACACCGCCACGCCCTCCTCGATCACCTCACACCCGCCCGGCTACATCGACTCCGAGCGCGAGCTGATCGTCGGATTGCAGACCGACGCTCCGCTGAAGCGGGCGATCATGCCGGCGGGCGGGCTGCGGATGGTCGAGAACGGCCTGGCGGCCTACGGGTACACGCTCGACCCGAAGGTGAAGGAGATCTTCACCAAGTACCGCAAGACGCACAACGACGGCGTCTTCGACGCCTACACCCCCGAGATCCGGGCGGCCCGCCGCGCGGGGATCATCACCGGGCTGCCCGACGCGTACGGCCGCGGGCGCATCGTCGGCGACTACCGGCGCGTCGCGCTGTACGGCGTGGACCGGCTGGTCGAGGCCAAGCGGGCCGAGCTGCGCTCGCTGGACGGGCGCTTCTCCACCGACGCGGTGATCCGCGACCGGGAGGAGCTGGCCGAGCAGATCCGCGCGCTGGACGAGCTGAAGCGCATGGCCGCCTCCTACGGCTACGACGTCTCCCGCCCGGCCGGCACCGCACGCGAGGCGATCCAGTGGCTCTACTTCGCCTATCTCGCCGCGGTCAAGGAGCAGAACGGCGCGGCCATGTCCCTCGGCCGCACCTCCACGTTCGTGGACGTCTACCTGGAGCGGGACCTCGCCGAGGGACGGCTCACCGAGCAGCGGGCCCAGGAGCTCGTCGACGACTTCGTCATCAAGCTGCGCATCGTCCGATTCCTGCGCACCCCCGAGTATGACCAGCTGTTCTCCGGCGACCCGACCTGGGTGACCGAGTCGATCGGCGGCATCGGCGCCGACGGCAGGCCGCTGGTGACCCGCACCAGCTACCGCTACCTGCAGACGCTGCGCAACCTCGGCCCCGCCCCGGAGCCGAACCTGACCGTCTTCTGGTCGCCGCGGCTGCCCGAGCCGTTCAAGCGGTTCTGCGCGGGCCTGTCCATCGAGACCAGTTCGATCCAGTACGAGAGCGACGAGCTGATGCGGCCGGCGTACGGCGACGACACCGCCATCGCCTGCTGCGTCTCGGCCGCCCCCGTCGGCAGGCAGATGCAGTTCTTCGGCGCCCGGGTCAACCTCGCCAAGGCCCTGCTGTACGCGATCAACGGCGGCCGGGACGAGATCAGCGGCGAGCAGGTCGGCCCGGCCTGCCCCGCGCTGACCGGCGACGTGCTCGACTACGAACAGGTCGCGGCGGCGTTCGACCGGATGATGGACTGGCTGGCCGAGACGTACGTGAACGCGCTGAACGTCATCCACTACATGCACGACAAGTACGCCTACGAGCGCATCGAGATGGCGCTGCACGACTACCCCGTCAAGCGCACGCTCGCCTGCGGCATCGCGGGCCTGTCGGTGGCCGCCGACAGCCTGTCGGCCGTCAAACACGCGGCCGTCCGGGTGGTCCGCGACGCGACCGGGCTGGCCGTGGACTACGTGGTCGAGGGCGACTACCCGGCGTACGGCAACAACGACGACCGCGCCGACGCCATCGCGGTGAACCTGGTGCGGTCGTTCATGGACAAGATCCGCCGCCACCCGTCCTACCGGGGCGCCGAGCACACCCAGTCGGTGCTCACCATCACCTCCAACGTCGTGTACGGCAAGCACACCGGCAACACCCCCGACGGACGCAGGGCCGGCACGCCGTTCGCCCCCGGGGCCAACCCGATGAACGGCCGCGACCGGCACGGCCTGGTCGCCTCGGCGCTGTCGGTGGCCAAACTCCCCTACGACCAGGCGCAGGACGGCATCTCGCTCACCAGCACGGTGACCCCCGACGGGCTGGGCCGTACGGCCGAGGACCGGGTCGCCGACCTCGTGGGCGTGCTCGACGGCTACTTCGACGCAGGCGGCTTCCACATGAACGTCAACGTGCTCGACCGCGCCACACTGATCGACGCGATGGAGCACCCCGAGGAATACCCCCAGCTCACGATCCGGGTCTCCGGCTACGCCGTGAACTTCGTCCGGCTCACCCGCGAGCAGCAGCAGGACGTCGTCGACCGCACCTTCCACGGACGGCTGTGATGCGCGACAGGCTCCTCGATGAGGCCGCCGCCGAGCTCCGCGTCCCGGAGCCGGCGGCGGGCGCCGGCGTCATCGAGTCGTGGGACCTGTCGGTCGGCGTGGACGGTCCCGGCACCCGCTTCGTGGTGTTCACCTGCGGCTGCCCGCTGCGCTGCCTGTACTGCCACAATCCCGAGACCTGGCGTATGCGCGACGGCCGGCGAGTCACCGTGGACCAGGTCATGACCGAGGTGGACCGCTACCGCCGGTTCATCTCGGTGGCCGGCGGAGGCGTGACGGTCAGCGGCGGAGAGCCGCTGTTGCAGCCCCGCTTCACCGGCGAACTGCTGCGCCGCTGCCACGGCGGCGGCCTGCACACCGCGCTGGACACCTCGGGGTTCCTCGGCGACCGCGCGAGCGACGCGCTGCTGGCCGACACCGACCTCGTCCTGCTCGACATCAAGTCGTGGGACCCGCAGGGCTACCGGCGGCTGACCGGCGCACGCCTGGAGCCGACCCTGCGCTTCGCCCGCAGGCTGGCCGACCTCGGCCGCCCCGTCTGGGTGCGGTTCGTCCTGGTCCCCGGCCACACCGACGCCGAGGAGAACGTGGACGGCCTGGCCCGGTTCGTCGCGACGCTCGGCAACGTCGAACGGGTCGACGTCCTGCCCTTCCACCGCATGGCCGCCGGCAAGTACGCCCGCCTCGGGCTCACCTTCCCCCTGGCCGGCGTCAAGCCCCCGGACCGGGCCCTGCTGGCGCGCGTGCACGCCCAGTTCGCCGCGCACGGCGTCCACAGCGTCTGACTCGTGCCGCCTCCCGCACGGCCCCCGGGGGGTCGCGGGCGTCTCTACTGTTCCGTGGTGGAAGGGCGCACGACGGCGACGGGGCAGCGTGCGTGGTGCAGGACGGCCCGGCTCACCGAACCGAGCACCACCGACCCGACGGCACCGAGCCCGCGGGACCCGACCACGAGGAGATCCGCCTTCTCGGCGGCGTCGACGAGTACGGGAACGGGGTGCGCGCACACGGCGCGAATCTCGGCGTCCACGTCGGAGTAGCGCTCCCGGTAGGCCGCCACCACAGTGGCCACGTGCCCCTCCTGGGCGTGCCGCACCTCGTCGATGTCGTAGATGATCTCTGGTGCGTACGCGTGTACGGGAAGTTGCCAGGCGTACAGCCCGAGCAGGCGGCAGCCACGCAGCCGCGCCTCCTCGAACGCGTATGTCAGCGCGGCCTCCGCCTCCTCGGAGCCGTCGACGCCGACCACGATCAGGCCGTGGGGCGCCGTCGCCTCGGGCCGCACCACCACAAGGGGGACGGAGACCTGGCCGGCCAGGTGCGTGCTGACCGAGCCGTGCAGCATGCCGGCGAACCCGCCATGGCCTCTGCTGCCGATCACGATTTCCGCCCCCTCGGCGGCTTCCCGGCGCAGCACCCTGGCCGGCTCGCCCTCCAGCAGGGCTGTGGTGACGCGGAGAGCGGGGTGGGTCTCCCGGACGGCCTGTTCGGCCTCCTCCAGAACGCGCCGTCCCGCGCCGAGCAGCTGATCATCGCTGGGGACGACGGGATAGCGCGTCAGCTCGTACGGCAGGCGGTCGACGGCGTGCACGACACGCAGTGGCAGAGCCTTGCGGGCGGCGTCGCCGGCGGCCCACTCCACCGCGGCGACCGCCGCGGGCGAGCCATCAGTGGCGACGATGACTGGCTTGATCATGACTCCTCCTGGTGTCCGCCTCCATTCGACCGCCCGCGCCGAGCGGGGTGCAGGGCCACTGGTCACCGCCGCGGGGGACCTTCCGCCCGTCCAAGGTCCCTGTCCCTCCAAGCCGAAGACCGGGCAACGTTGGAGTGAGTGGAGAGCGATATCGAGCACCTGTCGAGGATCGGAAACACATGTGTGAGTACTGCGGCTGCCAGGCCCTGACCGTGATCGACGAACTGACCCGTGAGCACGATGTGGTGGTCGACCTGATCGGAGACGCGCGCACGGCGTATACAGCCGGCGACGTGGACACGATGGCCGCCATCGCCAGGCGAATCGCCGTGGTCCTCGGCCCGCACACCGAGGTCGAGGAGCACGGCCTGTTCCCCGCCATGGCCGTGGAGTTTCCCGACCATATCGCGGGGCTGAAAGCGGAACACCGGCTCATCGAGGCCGTCCTCGGCGAGGCCGAGCACGGCACACCCGCCAACCCTGGTTGGCCACTCAGGCTGCTCGACATCCTGAATCTGCTGCGCGCCCACATCCTCAAAGAACAGGACGGGGTGTTCCCGGCGGCGCTGGCCTCCCTGAGCACCGCCGAGTGGGAGGCGATCGAGGCGGTCCGCGCTCGAGCCGGCACGCCGGGGCAGGCCGCTCTCGGCTGACAGAGCCCGGACTCTGGACAAGACCCCCTGGTCAGTGGTCGCAGGCGATCAGGGACAAGTGACGGGTGGGCAAGATGGGACCGGGCGTCGCGTTCTCGGCCACAGCCCGGCGAGGAGCGCGACGAGGATCTGCCGAGGACCGCGAGACCGAGCGTGAAGGCGAACCATCCGAGCCCGCCTACTCCCGACATGGTCACCGCACGCCGGATGTCCCTGTGCCGCGCCAGCACCTGACGCAGCGCCGGGGCATCGGCCGGGTGGGCGGGCGCGGCATGCGTCACGCCGCCGCGAAAGGTGAACAGGAGGGCCGCTCCCGCACCGACACCGATGGCCTCGGCCCAGAGCAGAGGCAACGGCCCGCCGATCGCGACAGCCCATCCCGCCGCGGGCGGCGCCAGAATCATCGTGACGCGGTGCGTGAAATCCTGCCAGGCCAGCATCTTCGTCGCGACAGTGGAACCAAGGCTGTCGCAGATGTCCGAGAGCAAGGCGCGTTGCCCCGGCCCGGCTCAGAGCGGTGGCACTTCCGGTGACGACGCCGGCGGTGACGAGGTGAACCGCGCTCACCGTGCCGATGGCCGCACCGACCGGAACAACGAGCAGGCCGGCCACCTGGACCGCGAGTACGCAGGCGAGGGATCTGCCCGTGGATGCTCCTATGGATGTCAAGCAGCGAGCTCGTGATCGTTCGTGGTGATGATTCGGTAGAGCCGTGCCGATGAGAGGCGGCCGGCGGCCGTTCGCCGACCTCGACGTCGTCGCCTACACCTACGACATGTCCGCGGCCACGCTACGGCTCGCGCGGCTACGGAAATGCCCGGCCGTCCTGCCCCGCGGGCTCGGGCTCGCCTACGCCCAGGAAGGAGACCGCGTATCGGCCGTGCCGCTGCCCGGCCGCCTCACGCTCTTCATGGTGACCCGCCGCCCCGCTCCCCACGAGCTCACGGCAGTGGTGAAGCCGCTTCCTGGCCGCCTCGGCCTGCATCGGCCGCCGGCGAGACGACCGGGCGAATCGGCACCGCCCTCATCCTCGGCGCCGGAACGCGCATCGCCGCCCGTCTGACAGGGAGCGGGACAGATGCGTCCGGAGGCGGAAGGGGCTACTCCGCGGGACGCCCGTAGTAGGCGGCCCGCATCAGCGCCTGCATGTCCTCCAGCATGGGCATCCGGGGGTTGGCCGGCGCGCACTGGTCCTCGTACGCGTTGAGCGCCTGCTGCGGGAGCGCGTCGACGAACGCCTTCTCGTCGACGCCGATGTCCTGGAAGGACCGCTCGATCCCGGCCGCGTCGCGCAGGCGCTCGATGGCCGCGGCGAGCGACTCGACCCCTTCGGCCGGCGTGGCCGCGGGGAGCCCCAGCGTCCGGGCGATTTCCTGGAACCGCTCCGGTGCCCGGTAGTCCTCATACTTGGGCCACCCCGACAACTTCGACGGGACGGTGCCGTTGTAGCGGATGACGTGTGGCAGCAGGATGGCGTTCGTGCGTCCGTGGGCCACGTGGAAGGTGGCGCCGAGCGTGTGCGACATGGCGTGCACGATGCCGAGGAAGGCGTTGCCGAAGGCCATTCCGGCGATCGTGGCGGCGTTGTGCATCTTCTCCCTGGCCTCCGGGTCGGCGGCGCCGCGGGTGACCGCACGCTCCAGATACCGGAAGATGATCCTGATGGCGTGCAGGGCCGGGCCGTCGGTGAAGTCGTTGGCGTACACCGACACGTACGACTCGACGGCGTGGGTGAGGGCGTCGAAGCCGCTGTCGGCGGTGACCACCCGGGGCAGGTCGGCGGCGAGGACCGGGTCCACGATCGCGACGCTCGGGGTCAGCGCGTAGTCGGCCAGCGGATACTTCTTGCCCGTCGCCGTGTCGGTGATTACGGCGAACGGCGTGACCTCCGCTCCCGTGCCCGAGGTGGTCGGCACGCACACGAGACGGGCGAGCTCGCCCAGGGCCGGGAAGCGGAAGGCGCGCTTGCGTACGTCGAAGAACTTCTCCTTCATGTCCGCGAAGACGACTTCAGGGTGCTCGTAGCGCAGCCACATCACCTTGGCCGCGTCCATCACCGAGCCGCCGCCGAGGGCGACGATGGTGTCGGGCCCGAAGGCGCGCATGAGGTCGGCGCCCCTGTCGACGGTCGCCACGCTCGGTTCGGGCTCCACGTCGTCGATGATCTGCAGAGCCACCCGCTCACCGCGCCGCCGCAGCACGTCGGTGACGCGGTCGACGTATCCCAGCCGGGTCATGACGGCGTCGGCGACGATCGTGACACGGTGCACATCCGGCATGTCCACCAGGTAGCGGATCGCGTTCGGCTCGAAGTAGATCTTCGGTGGGACCTTGAACCACTGCAGGTTGTTGTTGCGCCGCCCGATCCGCTTGATGTTGATCAGGTTGACCGCCGAGACGTTGTTCGACACCGAGTTGTGCCCGTAGCTGCCGCAGCCCAGGGTCAGCGAGGGCAGGAACGCGTTGTACATGTCGCCGATGCCGCCCTGGGAGGCGGGGGCGTTCCAGATCACCCGCACCGCCTTGACCCTGGTGCCGTACCTTTCGGCGAGCGCGGCGTCCTCGGTGTGGATGACGGCGCTGTGCCCGAGGCCGTCGAACTCGACCATGCGCTCGGCGAGGGCCAGGCCCTCCTCCCGGGTGCGGGACCGCAGTACGGCGAGCACGGGGCACAGCTTCTCCCTGGTCAGCGGCTCGCGCGGGCCGACCTCATCCACCGGGACGAGGATCAGGGAGGTGTCCTGCGGCACGGCGAACCCGGCCTGCTCGGCGATCCAGTGCGGGGAACGCCCCACGACGTCCGGGTTGAGCCTGGCCTCGGAGCAGGAGGCGCCGCGGGCCGTCACCCCGAACACGAACTCCTCCAGCTTCGCCTTGTCCTGCGGCGTGGCGACGTGGGCGTGCAGCCGGGCGAACTCGCCAAGCGCGGCGTCGTAGATCTCCTCGTCGAGGATGACGGCCTGTTCGGACGCGCAGATCATGCCGTTGTCGAACGTCTTGGACAGCACGACGTCGTGCACCGCCCGGCGCAGCTTGGCCGTCCGCTCGATGTAGGCGGGGACGTTGCCCGCCCCCACGCCCAGAGCCGGCTTACCCGCCGAGTACGCGGCCCTGACCATGGCGTTCCCGCCGGTGGCGAGGATGACCGACACGCCTTCGTGGCGCATCAGCGCGCCGGTCGCCTCCAGCGATGGTTCCTCGATCCACTGGACGCAGTGCTCGGGCGCGCCGGCGGCGACGGCGGCGTCGCGGACGATCCTGGCCGCCTCGGCGCTGCAGCGCTGGGCCGCGGGGTGGAACGCGAACACGATGGGGTTGCGGGTCTTCAGCGCCAGCAGGGCCTTGAAGATCGTGGTCGAGGTGGGATTGGTGACCGGGGTGACGCCGCAGACCACCCCGACGGGATCCGCGATCTCGACGATGCCGTTGATCTCGTCGCGGGACACCACTCCGACCGTCTTGAGGCCGGCCATGCTGTGGGTCACGTGCTCGCAGGCGAAGATGTTCTTGACCGCCTTGTCCTCGAACAGGCCGCGGCCGGTCTCCTCGACCGCCAGGCGGGCGAGCGCGGCGTGCCGGTCCAGTGCGGCGACGGACGCCTTCTTGACGATGTGGTCGACCTGCTCCTGGGTGAAGGACTCGTACTCCGTCAGTGCCTTCAGCGCGCCGGTCACCAGCGTGTCGATCGCGGCGTGCACGCCGGCGGGCAGGGCCGCTCCGGCCGGGGAGTCGGTCATCTGGATCACCTCGTGGGGCTGGGTCGGCAGGCTTGTCACCTTCATCCTTCTGGGGTCGCCGCGACCGCACCGCTGCGCAAGGGCCCCGCCCCGAAGGACCAAGGTCCCCGGTTCCGGCGCCGCCGCCCGGGCGCGCCGGGCGGCCGCAGCGACCCTCCCGGACCCGGGCTCCGCGGGAGGGGGCCCGGCCCGTACGGCGCTTCGTCCAGGAGGAGGAGAACCACTCCTCCCTCGTCCCCTGACCGTCAGGACCGTGATTGTTTCATCGAGGGACAGTTGTCCGACCAGGCCGTGGAAAGTTTCGTTTACGAACTGTTCTTGTTCTCCCTGAAAACAGGTCACTACTCTCGCGGCAACACAGAAGCGCGCCGACTTCGAAGGGGACATCCCCCACCGTGAGACCCGAGTTGAACCGCAGAAGCTTCGTCGCCATCGCCGCGGCGACTCCCCTCCTCGCCGCCTGCGGGGGCGCGGCCCGGCAGAAGGCCGGCACGAACACCAGGGCGGGCCTGCGAGCGGCATTGCCGTCCTACGTGCCCAGCGGCTCTGTCACGCCGGACATCCCGTCCTTGGCGGGCGGAGCCGGAGCCGCGACCGATCCCGCCTTCCTGGCCTACCCCGCAAGCCGGGTCGCCACCGTCCAGGGAACTCCGGGCCGGGGCGGGAGCTACACCGCCGTCACACCGCTCTGGGGCACCGTGCCGCCTGCGGGGAACTCCTTCTACGAGGCCATGGACAAGGCCCTGGGCGTCACCCTCACCATGAAGCCGGCGGACGGCAACAACTACAACACCGTCGTCCCGACGATGACCGCCGCCAGGCGCCTGCCCGACTGGATCCAGCTGCCGACCTGGTGGAACTCCATCTTCAACGTCGGCGGGCTGGCTGGGACGCAACTCGCCGACCTCACGCCCTACCTGGCGGGCGACAAGATCAAGAGGTATCCGAACCTCGCCGCCATCCCGACCGGCGCCTGGCAGACCGGAGCGTGGGGCGACAAGCTCTACGGCATCCCCTCCTTCTCCAGCGACTTCGTCATCGCCGGCGCCGTCTTCCACCGCCGGGACGTCCTGCAGGCGAAGGGAATCACCGCCGACCAGGTGCGGTCGGCGGACGACCTGATGAACCTGGGCAGGGAGCTGACCGACGCCAAACGCGGCGTCTGGGCCTTCGACGACGTGTGGACCTACCTCTTCCCCGCCTGGGACGTCCCCCTGACGTGGGATGTCCGGGACGGCAGGCTTATCCACAAGTACGAGATGCCGCAGTTCTTCGAGGCGCTCGACTGGCACCATCGCATGGCGCGGGCCGGCTACCTGCATCCGGACGCCGCCGCCGGTCAGAACGCGAATGCCGACACCCGCTTCTACTCGGGGAAGGTGCTGATCAGTGGCGGCGGCAGCGGCGCCTGGAACCTCGCCGACCACCAGTCCGGCACCGCCGCCGACAAGGACTACCGCCGCGGCGCGTTCGACTTCTTCGCCGCGGACGGCACGAGCGCGCCCCGCGTCGCCATGGGACCCTCCACGAACGTCATCAGCTATCTCAACAACAGGCTGAAGCCGGACCAGATCGAGGAACTGCTCGCGGTCGCCGACTACCTGGCCGCTCCCTTCGGCTCGGCCGAGTACACGATGGTGAACTTCGGGGTCGAGGGCGTCCACTTCACGATGAAGGACGGGGTTCCGACCGCGACCGAGGACGGGAAGAAGTTCGTCCAGGCGATGACCTTCCCGTTCCTGGCCTCGCCGCCCGCCGTGATCAGTAACCCCGGCGCCGGCATCGTCACCAGGGACTACGCCGCCTGGCAGGCCGCCAACGTCAAGGCGCTCTACAAGCCGGTCTTCTGGAACACGAACATCAGCATGCCCCAGTCACTGTCGGCGGCCAGTGCGGCGCAGGCCGTCGAGGACGCCATCAAGGACTGCTATCACGGGAGAACGAAGGTCTCCGAGGTCCAGGCCGCCGTCTCCACATGGAAGACCGGCGGCGGCGACCGGCTCACGCAGTGGATGACCGACAACGTGCTGAGCAAATACGGCACCGGTCAGTGAGCACACCGCGCTCGTGGCAGGAGCGTCCGGGCCGGCGGATCAGGCTGCGGCGCGACCGCTCTCTGCTCATCATGGTGGTCCCCGCGGTCGTCCTGCTGCTCGTCTTCAACTACGCCCCGCTGTTCGGGCTGCTCACCGCGTTCCAGTACTACGACCCGCTGGCCGGGGTCTGGAACAGCGATTGGGCGGGCTTCGACCAGTTCCACCGGCTGTTCGCCGACCCGCTGTTCTGGGGCGCGCTGAAGAACACGCTCTACCTCAGCCTGGTCCAGCTGGTCCTGTTCTTCCCGATCCCGATCGCATTGGCGCTGCTGCTCAACTCGGTGCTCAGCGGGCGGATGCGCAACTTCATCCAGTCGGTCGTCTACCTGCCGCACTTCTTCTCATGGGTGCTGGTCATCACGATATTTCAGCAGTTGCTGGGCGGTGCGGGCGCGCTCAACCAGTTCCTGCGCTCCCACGACCTGCAGACCTGGGACATCACGACCAATCCGAGCACCTTCGTGCTGCTTGTCACCTCGCAGGTGGTCTGGAAGGAGGCCGGCTGGGGGATCGTGGTCTTCCTGGCCGCTCTGTCCGCCGTCAATCCCGGGCTCTACGAGGCCGCGGCCGTGGACGGCGCCGGGCGCTTCAGGCGGATGTGGCACATCACCCTTCCGGGCCTGCGTGGAGTGATCGTGCTGATGCTGGTGCTCCGCCTCGGAAATGCGCTCTCGGTGGGCTTCGAGCAGTTCCTCATCCAGCGCGACGCCGTCGGCCACGAGAGCGCGGAGGTGCTCGACACCTATGCGTTCTACTACGGCATCGCGACGGCCGACTACAGCCTGGGTGCGGCGGCCGGGCTCTTCAAGAGCGTGATATCGCTCCTGCTCATCTGGGGCGCCAACAAGCTGGCGCACTGCTTCGGCGAGGACGGACTGTACCGGAGATGACCAAGGTGTTCACCATCGGCACCGGCACGAGCACGGCGAGGGCACCGCGGGCGCGGGCGGAACGCCGGCCGTGGCAGGAGCGGCCGACCCTCGCCGGCCAGTCCGCCAAGGGCCTCTCCCTCGGCGGGGTGCTGGCGGTCATGCTGGTCCCGTTGTGGATCGTCGTGGTGACCAGCCTGTCCACGCCCGGTGCCGTCAACCGGGCCGGCGGCCTCGTCGTCTGGCCCGACGGCCTCACCTTGCAGGCCTACCGGGAGATGCTGACCGACCCGACCGTACGCACCGCGCTGATGGTCAGCCTCGGCATCACCGTCGCCGGCACGGCGCTGTCCATGGTCGTCTCGGTCCTGTGCGCCTATGGCCTGTCGCGTCCGCGTTCGCTCGGGCACCGCCTCATCCTGGTGCTGCTCATCGTCACGATGTTCGTCAGCGGCGGGCTGATCCCCACCTTCCTGGTGGTCACCGGGCTGGGCGGCTACGGACAGTGGTGGGCGTTGATCCTCCCGAGCGCGGTCTCGGTCTTCAACATCCTGGTGCTCCGCTCCTTCTACGCGAAGACCTCCGCCGAACTGATCGACGCGGCCCGGATGGACGGCGCGGGCGACTGGCGGATCCTCTGGTCGGTCGTCCTGCCGACCTCTCGCGCGGTGACGGCGGTAATCGCCCTCTTCTACGCCGTCGGCTACTGGAACTCCTTTTTCACCGTCATGCTCTACCTGCCGACCGACAGCGAGAAGTGGCCGCTGCAGTACGTGCTGCTCACCTATGTCAACCGCGGCGCCGGGATGCCGGGATCGGTCAACGCGGGCTTCGGCCTGGCGCACACGCAGACCACTCCCCTGTCGACGCAGATGGCGGTGGTGGCGCTGACCCTGGTGCCGCTCCTGATCGTCTACCCGTTCGTCCAGAAGCACTTCCGCACGGGAGTTCTCACGGGCGCGGTCAAGGGGTGAACCACCCGGCCGCCGCGGATGCCAGAATGGCCCCAGACCGTCGCGTGAAGACCGGGCGGATTCAGGCGGACGCCGACGTGGCGGGCGCGCCGTTGACGAGGAAGGGCGAACGTGACGGACAACCGGTCGGACGGAGCTGCGGCCGACGAGCAGAGCTCGCAGGGCGGCGGGCCGGGATCGGTCACCATCGCCTATATCGCCGAGTCCGCCGGGGTGTCGATCCCCACCGTGTCGAAGGTGATCAATGGGCGCTCGGGGGTGTCGGCGCAGACGCGCGCCCGTATCGAAGAACTGGTCAACCAGTACGGATACCGCAAGCCCACCGGCAGCCGGAGCAACATCGTCGAACTGGTGTTCCGCGAGCTTGAGAGCATGTGGGCCGTGGAGATCATCCGCGGCGTCGAGCGGGTGGCCCGCAAGAACCGCGTCGGAGTCATGGTCTCGGAGTTCGGCCTCCACGACTCGGTGGGCATGTCCATCGACGACACGGTCGGACGCCGTCCTCAATGTGTCCTGTCGGTGTCGCAGCTCTCACGGGCGGAGCGCGATCAACTGACCGCGAAAGGCATCCCGTTCGTCGTCTTCGACCCGATCGACGAACTACCGGACGACGTACCGTTCGTGGGCGCCACCAATTGGCGAGGCGGCCAGGCCGCGACCCGGCACCTGATCGAGCTGGGACACCGCCGCATCGCCATGATCAGCGGCCCGGATCACCCGTTCTGCCGTGCTCGGCTGGCCGGCTACCTCTCCGCGCTGGCCGAGGCCGAGCTGCCCGCGGATCCCGGCCTCGTGATCCGCACCCTGCTCACCCGCGAGAACGGCTACGCCGCGGCGCGCGACCTGCTCTCCCGGCCCGACCGGCCCAGTGCCATCTTCACCGCGAACGACCTGCAGGCGCTCGGCGTCTACCAGGCCGCCCGCGAGGCAGGACTGTCGATCCCCCAGGATCTCAGCGTGGTAGGTTTCGACGATCTGCCGGTTGTGGCCTGGGTCGACCCGCCTCTGACCACAGTTCACCAGCCGTTGAACGAGATGGCGATCGCCGCGACCGAGCTGGCGCTGTCTCTCGGGCGCGGCGAGGAGATCACACAGGTTGGGCTGGAGATCGCGACCACCCTCACCGTCCGGGAGAGCACGGCGCCGCCGAACGGTTGAGGGCTCGCCGTCAATACGTCAGCTTCGGGTCCACTTCTGGTTGTTCGCACCGGTGCAGGTCCAGATCTGGACCTTGGCGCCGTTGGCGGTGCCGAACGCGGAGACATCCAGGCACTTGCTGGCGCCGACGGCGGTGATGGAGCCGTCGGAGTTGAGGCGCCACTTCTGGTTGTTCTGGCCGTTGCAGTCCCAGATGATCACGGGCGTGCCGTCGGCGGTGCCGTTGCCGTTGACGTCAAGGCACTTGTTACCGTACACCCGCAGCTCGCTCGCGCTGGTGGTCGCCCACTGCTGGTTGACGCCACCGGTGCAGTCCCAGATCTGCGTCTGGGTGCCGTTGGTCTGGGAGACGTTGGGGACGTCCAGGCACTTACCGGAGTTGATGTCGCGCAAGGCGCCGCTCGTCGTGCCGGGAGAGGTCTTCATCGGGCCGTTGAAGGTGAGTTTGACCACGTAGGCCAGCGCGGAGTAGGGCTGGTTGGGCATGGTGACGTGCAGGCCGCTCCCGTCCTGGTTGCGGGCGGGCAGGTTGATGTAGGTGCCGGCGGTGTCGCCGATCATCTCCACCTTGCTCAGGTTGGACAGGTCCATCTTGCTGCCGGCCAGGGAGGCGAGGTTGAGGTTCGAGCCCGGCCAGCCGAGCACCGTGGCGTACAGCACGGTGTTGTCCTTGCTGCGGGTGTAGCGGATGTCCTGCGCGGTGCCGGCCCGGGGCTCGACGAAACTGCCGCCACCCATCTTGGTCGGGCCCTCGCCGTAGGTCGTCCAGGCGCGGGTGGAGTAGACCGACTCGCCGTTGCGCTTCAGGTACGTGCCGATGGCGCCCAGCAGGTCCTTCTGCGCCTGCGGGATCGTGCCGTCGGCCATGGGCGAGATGTTGAGCAGCATGTCGCCGTTCTTGCTGACCCGGTCGATCAGCGAGTGGACCAGCGCGGCCGAGCTGTAGTAGGTGAGTGTCGGGGTGTAGGACCACGACGGATTGCTGACGGAGTCGTCGGTCAGCCAGTAGGGGGACTGGATGCCGGCCGGGCCGCCGCGTTCGTAGTCGTACACCTCGCCCTTGGTGTCGAAGCCGTCCTTGTAGGTGGCCACGACCTCCTTGCCCCACTTGCTGGCCTGGTTGTAGTAGTACGACAGGAAGTTGAGCCGCTTGGCCTCGTCGACAAGGTAGAGGCCGCCGTCCTGCCAGATCATGTCCGGCTGGTACTTGTCGACGACCTCTTTGAGCTTGTCGTACCACAGTTGCTGTTCGGCGGCGTTGCCCAGCTGGCCGTACAGCTTCTTCAGCGTGGTGGTGGGCTGGGCGGGCACGTGGTCGTAGTAACCCGTGAAGTTGTAGAGGTGATGCATCGAGAGCATGAACTTCAGGCCCTTGGCCCGGACCGCGGACGCGAACAGCCCGACCAGATCGAGCTTGGGCCCGCGATCGACGGAGTTCCACTCGTTGACCTGACTGTCCCACATGGAGAAGCCGTCGTGGTGCTCGGCCACCGGCCCGGCGAACTTGGCCCCGGAGTCGGCGACCAACTGCGCCCACTCGTTCGGGTCGAAGTTGCCGCCGGCCGACTTCAGCTTCGGCGCGAACTGCACCCAGTTGCCGGCCTTGTCCCGGGCCCCGTCGATGAAGTTGTTGTACGGCCACACAGACGGGTCGCCGTAGACGCTCTTGTGGTGATTGTTCTCGCTGGAGCCCGGGATGTACATCGTGCGGGGGTACCACTCGGTGCCGTACTGCGGCGTCGCGAAGGCACCCCAATGCCAGTAGATGCCGAACTTGGCGTCCTGGAACCACTCCGGCGCGGCCGGATGCTGGTCCACCGACGCCCACGTCGGATCGTAGACAGCGGGAGCCGCTGTGGCCGTGCCGCTCAGAGACGGAGCGCCAAGCAGGGCTCCGGCGAGCAGAGCGGTACCGGCGAGAGCGGTTCGCCGGCGGAGCCCGGACAGTTTCACGGGGGGCATACCGTCTCCTGATCATGTAGCTGTCGTATCGATTCGCTACGGCGGAACGCCGATCGCGGGCCAGACAGGTAGAACACACGTGGTCCTCGTACGACCGGGCGGTGCGGGCCGGCCCGGCGCCGCCGCCCGGCCCGGATCCCGATGTTTCAGTACGAGTAAGTCGTGGTGCAGACAGTCCCGTTCAGCGTGAAAGAGGCGGGGGGCGGGTTGGCCCCGGTCTGGTTGCCGACGAACCCGAGGCTGACGGTGTTGCCGCCGTTCGCGGCGAGATAGGTGTTGGAGCCGGCCGGAGTGACGATCACGTGCCGGCCGTCCAGTGAGAAGTCGCCGTTCCAGGTGCTGTCGGAGACTGATTCGGTCGAGGCCGGGAAGGTGAACGCCAGCGTCCATCCCGTGATGGGAGTGGGACCGGTGTTGGTGACACTGATGTTCGCCACGAAACCACTGCCCCAGCCCGTGGCGAGGTCGTACGTCACGGCGCAGGTGCTGTCGCGCGGTGTGCCCGTGACGAAGGTAACGGGCTTGGAGGGCATCGAGAGATAGCCCTTCTGGTCGGTGGCGAGCACGTTCAGCGTGTAGGAGGTGCCGGGCACCAGGTTCCGCGCGGTGAACGAGGTCGAGGTCGATTCGCCGAGCAGCACACTGTTGGTGCCGAACTGCTGGTAGACGGCGTAGCGGGTGACATCGCCGCCGGTGGACGGTCGCCAGGAGACGGTCGCGGTGCCGGCGGTGACGTCGCTCGCCGCCGGGCCGCCGGGCGCGGTCAGCGTGGTGCTGACCGGGTTGGTGGCCGACGGCGTGAGCTTGAGCGTCACGATCGAGTACGGCGGAATGACCTGCGTGCTCGCGGTTCCCTGCTTGGAGGTGGCGATCGAGGTGTACCCCGAGCCGAGGGTGTGGACGGTCGGCGTGGCGCCGCTGGGGGTCCAGCCGTCGTAGCCGAGGTGCACGGTGTAGGCGGTGCCGGGGTCCTTGTTGACCAGTTCGACGCTGAGGCCGCCGTCGGCGTTGCGGGCCGCGTGCACGGTGACGAGCCGGTTGTCGGAGGCGGCCTTGACCAGCGTGTCGCCGGGCAGTGCCACCTCGCTGAGCATCTGCAGCGCGTAGTAGGGCGCGAACGGCGTGTTCAGCGGCGGCTCACAGACGTTCTCGCCGTTGCAGTTGCCGCTCGACAGCAGGCCGCCGTCGCCGTACGACGTCGACCCGTCGGGTGCGGTGCTGACGTCGCCCATGCCGTTGCGGGTGTCCCAGTAGTCCACGGTGAACACGCCGTTCTCCAGCGCGGCGAAGTAGACGTCCGCGGTGAACAGGCCGCCCACCTGGGTGTCCGATTGGTAGTTGGACGAGGTCTCGGTCAGCGCGATGCCGATGTTGGGGCCGTTGTGACCGGCGTACTGGTCGATCTGCCGCCGCACCTGCTCCAGCTCACCGGGGAGCAGTCGCACCTGCTGGAGGACGTCCGCGGCGGTGGTGTGGTTCGGGTAGTAGTGCATGATCACGAAGTCGATGTACGGCCCCGCGATCGACAGCACCGTCTGGTTCCAGGCCGCGCTGTCACCGGTCGCGACGACCCCGTCCGGCCAGTTGCCCGGATCCGTGACCACCGCCCCGATCTTGATCGTGGGATCGACCGCCTTCATCGCCTGGGCGTACTGCACCAGGTTGTTCGCGTACGCGGCCGGGCCTTTGCTTTCGTGGTAGTCGAGCTCCCAGTCGGCGCCGTAGTAGCCGTTACCGAAGATCTCGTTGCCGATCTCCCAGTACTTCACGCCGTAGCCCTTGGTGACGTTGGCGTACTTCACCCAGTCGGCGGCCTCCTGCGGCGTGCCCGAGCCGTAGTTCGCGATGAGGATCGCCTGGGCTCCGATGGCCTTGACGGTGCCCATGAAGGAATCGAAGTCCGTCCCCGGCGCCACGTACCCGCCGCCGGAGACGGTGCTGGTCTTCCAGTGGAAGCCGTCGCCGTAGGAACCACCGGGATAGCGCATCATCTGCACGCCGGCCTTGCTGAGAAGATCCACCGACGCCGGAGTGTTCATGTTTCCGTCCCACACCGCCTGGTTGAGGCCGTACGCGGTGTCGGGCACGGTGCCCAGTCCTTCACGGACGTTGACGGTGACGTTGACGGCCTGGGTCTCCGCCTGAGCCGCCGTACCGGATGTCGTGAGGACGGCGCCGACCGCGGCCATGACCATGGCCATGACCACGGCCGCGGAGAGCCGGCGCCGTAAGCCGCGACCGCGGAGAGACGAGAGGTACACGGGTTCTCGCTTTCCGGAGTTCCGGGGAGTGTCCGGATCGCCGGAACGGCGATCGACGGATCTTCGTACGGCACTCCATCGCTCTGCGACGGGGGCCGCGGCCGATGTGGCCGCGACCCCCGTGCCTGTGTGTGGTCAGGTGGTGCTGCCGGTCACGTTGGTGCCGGACTTGGTGATGTAGTAAGTGATGTTCGTTCCACTCCAGAAGTGGAACGTGAGGGTGACGCGTCCGTCGTTGACCTCGGCGAAGAACTCGGGTTTCAGGATGATGGTGTTCGCGGTGTAGTCGGGCTGGAAGGTCGCCCAGAACTCCTTGTACGTGGTCCAGTTGGCCGGTCCGGCGGGGCTGCCGTCGGCGTACTTGGCCTCCATCGTGGCGAGCTGGTCACCGCGGAACTGGGTGGGGATGGAGAACGAGGAGGTCGTGCCGCTGGTGGCGGCCTGCGTCGGCGGGTCGGCGGTGATGATGCTGATCTGCCAGGGCGCGCCCTGGGAGAAGCGGGCCTCGATGGTGGCGTTCACGCCGTAGGCCCGGTTGCCGGCCAGCCGGGTGAGGGCGGCCGCGGTGAGGGTCAGCGTGTTGCCTGACACGGTGTAGTCGGCGCCGTTGGTCAGGTTCGTGCCGCCCTGTCGCAGGCCCTGGAACGAGGTGCCGTTGAGGTTGAGCGTGAGCGTCTTGGCGCTGATCGTGCCACTGCGCGGGAGATACACCTGATCGGAGGAGGCCGTGCCCGATCGCATGGTCCAGCTGGCCTTCATCATCTCGTAGATGCCCTGGTCCCGCCATCGCAGCGCGTTGCGCTCCAGGAACGAGCCCGCGTCCCAGAGCATGGTGGTCAGCTTGCGGATGCGGGCGTTGTAGCCGACGGCCTCGATGTACTTCAGGAACTCACCGCGTTCGATGATGCCGGGCCGGGTGTAGTCGTAGGCGAGCAGCGCCCACTCTCCGATGATCACGGGGATCCCGCGGGACACGAACGTGTTGTAGACCCGGTCGAAGCCGCCGACCAGGTCGCTCTCGACGTTGGTGTCATAGCGGGTGCCGCCGGCGATGTTGGCGCTGAACGGCCACCACCCGTAGAAGTGGACCGTCGCGGCGAGGTTGGGGTCGTGCAGCTGGTTGAAGGTGCCGGTCAACGCGTCCAGCCGGGCCTGCTCAGAGCTGGTGTACAGGGTGGGCAGCACGAGCAGCCGGGTGGCGTTGCCGCCGCCGGACGCGCGCACGAGGCGGACGAACGCGGTGTTGAGCTCGTTCAGCACCTGATCGCTCTCGCTGTCTCCCGAGGTGCCGGTGAACTGCGGCTCGTTGATGCTCTCGAACACCAGCTTCTGCGAGTAGTCACGGAACGTCCCGGCGAGCTGCCGCCACAGAGCGTTGTACCTGTTCATGACGTTTGTACGGTCGCCCGGGTACCCGTTGATCCACTCCCAGGAGTCGTGATGCAAGTTGATCATCACGTAGAAGCCCTCGGCGAGGGACCAGTCGATCACCTGGCGGACGCGGCTCAGCCACGCGGCGTCGAGGGTGTAGTCCGGCGCCGGGCCCTGGTGGTCGTTCCAGGTGATCGGGATCCGGATGCTGTTGTAACCCTGGGACCGCACGTAGTGCAGCATGGCCTGGGTCGTCGGCGGGTTGCCCCATGACGTCTCGTCAGGGATCGCGTCGAAGGTGTTGCCCAGGTTCCAGCCGGGCTGCATGGCGGCCACCCTGGCCATCGCGTCGCCCGGCGGCGGAGACACCGAAGGCGACGGCGACGGCGACGGCGACGGCGACGGCGAGGAGCTGGGCGACGCCGACGGCGAGGGAGACGGCGAGGGGGACCGCGACGGGCTGGCCGACGGCGACGGGCTGGGGGACCGCGACGGACTCGCCGACGGCGACGGCGAGCCGACGTTCCCCGTGCACGTGACGCCGTTGAGCGTGAAGGTACTCGGCGCGGTGTTGGCGCCCGACCACGACCCGTTGAAGCCGAAGGAGACCGTCGCGCTGGTCGCGATGGCCGCGTTCCAGCTCGCGTTGACGGCGGTGACCTGCGCGCCCGACGAGGTGATCGTGCTGTTCCACGGCTGGGTGACCTGCTGCCCCGAGGGGAACGTCCAGGTAAGCCTCCAGCCGTTGATCGGGTCACCGAGGTTCGTGATGCCCACATCGGCGGTGAAACCGCCCGGCCACTGGGAGGTGACCGTGTACGCCACACGACAGCCCGTGGCCGCCTGGGCGGTGACGGCCGTGATCATCCCTGCCGGCAGCAGCACGGCCAGGGTGCCTGCGACCATGCTCACCCACAGCCGCGCTCTGCGTAAGAGCTGCAGATTCACGTGTGATCTCCTCTGCCTTTCATGGTCTTGTCATGCCGGACGGCCGTCAGAGGGTTGGTGCGGAACAGGGATCCTCGACCGCCGAACCGATTCCAATACGTTGAGAGCCGAAAACAGAGCGATCCCAGTTACGCAACAACAACTAAATATTTCGCGAAACATAGCATCATCATTTATCGGAGTCACCGTCCGCCGAGCGGCCCGCAGACCGCTGAACGGAGCATCCTCATCAGGGTTGACAGGCCGGAAGCGTCTCACTCCCCGCCACTCCTGGTCAGCGGCGTGTTCAGCGCTCTCCACCGACAGGCGTTCACACCTACAGGGATAGGACGTTAGAAAGTTTCTCCATCACGATGCTGAAAATTTCAGTCTCGGAGTGCCGTACCAGTCGATGAGTTTGGTCGCGTCCACGGGAGTGGTGTGAGTGTTTCCGCTGGCAGAGGCATGGCGTCCGGAAATGAGGACGGCCATCGCCTGATCCTTCAGATCGAAGGAGAAGCGATGGCCGTTAACGACAGTGTGGGCCGGACGGTCAGCTGGTGCAGGAGGCCTTGGCCGAGACGTACACGCGGGCGGCGCCTCCGTTCGTGGCCGTCACCGTGAGCTTGTCGCGGCTGAAGGCGTCGGAGTCGGTGTCCAGGCTGGTGGTGAGCGACACCCCGGGACCGGCGGTGATGACGATCGTGCCGGTCAGCATCGTGGGCGCGTACGAAGGGCACATGGCCAGGAACGACCTGGTGGCGCCGGGCTCGACCCAGACCGCGTTGCCCGCGGTGGCCGTCTGCGCGGCGGCCGGGCCCGCGAGGGCGAGCCCGCCCAGTACGGCCGCGGTCGCCAGGGTGATGCCGGTGGTGATGCGCTTGGTCATGAGACTGCCTTTCTCTCGCGGTCCTTTCCGGACCGCTTTCTCGGGTTGCGACGCCCGGCCCGGGACGGGCCGGGGTGGTCAGTGACCGGCCGGGACTCTTCCCGGGCGGCGGGCAGCGGGGCGTCCGGGGCGCCGGCACGCGGCCGGAGCACGCGTGCCATGACTCCCGGCGAGAACAGGCGCCGCGGGTGGGTCTGCAGGTTGGCGATGCTCAGGAAGGCGCGCCCCACCACCGGGTCCGCCTCCGCGGCCACGTGAACGCGGGAGAGGTAGCCGTTCAGCAGCCGCACGCGCAGGGTGCGCCGGCCCTCGACGGACGGGAACCGGAGATCGCCCCCGGCTGACATGTCCCACGGCACGTCGATGATCCGCGCGGCACGCTCGTGGAAACGGCGGGCCAGGCCGTGCCGTCCGCCGTCCGCCAGGCAGTCGCGCAGAGCGACGGCCTCGCAGGCCGCCGCCGTCATGCCCTGCCCGTACGTGGGATTGAACTGGCACAGGGCG
The DNA here is from genome assembly GCF_017896165.1 of Microbispora oryzae. Taxonomy (GTDB): domain Bacteria; phylum Actinomycetota; class Actinomycetes; order Streptosporangiales; family Streptosporangiaceae; genus Microbispora; species Microbispora oryzae. The sequence continues at coordinate 52,491 of NZ_JAFCNB010000014.1, read as the reverse complement.
TCGCCGAACACCAGATAGCCCTCGGGGAAGCGGCGCAGCCGTTCGTAACGGCGGCGGATGGCCACGGGGATGCGCATCAGCCGCGGAGCCCCGAGCGGTTCGAGGCGCCGCAGAAGGTCATGCAGGTCGGGGACCGGAAGGCGGGCCGCGAACCGGTGGTACCCGTCCGGGTCGACCGGCGGCACGTCGTCGCCCATGCCGTACAGGGTGACGAGCCAGCGGTCCCCCTCCGCGCTGAGCGCGACCCCGCCCCTCGGGACCGACGCACTGTGTCCCACGATGAGGGCGACGGCGTCGGCGTCGCCCGGCCGGCGTCGATAGTCGCGCGAGACGTACGCCAGCCCGGAGTCGACGCGGTCCTCCGCCGGGGGCTCGTATCCCAGGCGGCGCAGCCACTCCGCGCCCCGGTTCCCGCGGCCCGTGGCGTTCACCACTAGGTCCGCCGCCATGTCCTCGGGGGTTTCGTGCCCCTGCCGCAGCAGGCGCACTCCGGTGACCGCGCCGCCCACGCCGGCGATCGGCTCGACCGCCTCGCAGCGCCCGTGGATCACGACGCCCGGAAGGGCCGCCACCCGGGCCCGTAACGCGCCTTCGAGGTGCGGGCGGCTCACCGTCAGGCCGCGCAGCGGCGAAGGCGCCCGCCGCAACAGCCGGCCGTCGTTGTACCAGCGGACGTCGTTCTGGATGTCGCAGGGGGTGGCGCCGGTGGCGATCAGATCCGCGGTCAGCCGGGGGAACAGGTCGTCGAGGATCTCGCAGCCCCGGGACAGCATCCCGTGGGCGTGATGGCCCTGCGGCACTCCGCGCCGCGGGACTCCCCGCTCGGGCAGCGCGTCACGGTCGACCACCGTGACCCGTTCGAACGTCTCGCTGAGCACCCGGGCCGCCAGCAGTCCGCCGACGCCCGCTCCGAGAACGACGGCGTGCCCGGTGGGGAGGTGGCCGGTGTCTGTCATGGTGTCCTCACCCGGATCATTCGCTCGATCATGGTTCACCTCGTTGTCCGGCCGCCCTGTGTGTGCGGCCGCGTTCACGACACGAGAATGTGCGTGGCCGCTTGGCGGTCACTGGGAATCGGCTTGGAACGGTCTATTCAGGCCGCGCCGGCGGCCGGGTGAGCCGCTATCGCGGGAGCCGATGACCGTCGATCAGGTTCGTGAGCAGGGCGCTCGCGTCCTCCCGGGACAGCGCGCGCCCGCGTGCCGCATGACGTTCGTACTCGTCCGGCGGCAGCGCCCCTCGTACGGCGGCCGCCTCACGCGGCCCGTCGATCGGGTCCATCAGCTCGGGAGAGACGCCGGCCCGCCGGCCAATGGCCTCGACCGCGCCCATCAGCAGGGCCGCCTGCTCGGCCTGCCCGGTCAGCGTGAGCGCGCGGGCCGCGCTGTGCACCGTCACCAGCCAGAAGGAGATGTCTCCGTATAGGTCCATCGCGGCCAGGATGTCCCCCGCGATGGCGAGCGCCCGGGGGCCGTCCCCGCGGTCCGAGGCGGTCTTCATGTCGCACCAGGCGGCTCCGTCGGCCACCCAGTCGTGGCCACTGGCGTGGGCGGCGGCGATCGCCTCCCGGAAGACGGCGTCGGCGCCCGGCAGGTCGCCCAGGATCCGGAGCACCATGCCCTGGACCATGAGGGTCTCCGCCTCCAGCCAGACCTGGGTGGTGCGCCGGGCGAGCTCGACGGCCGTGCCGGCGAGGGCCGCGGCGTCGACCGCCGCCCCGGCAAGCAGTCCCAGGTAGCCGGCGTAGGCGGTCGCGCTGGCCTCCGTCACCGGGTCTCCGGCCTCGCGGGCCTCCTCGATGGCCGTACGGGCCGCCTCGTGAGCCCGCGCGGTCTGACCTGCGACGTAGCGCAGGGCCCCGACGGCGAATCTGGCACGCGCCCGGACACCCGCGCCGGCGGTCGGGGCGGCCGCGAAGGCCTGGGACAGCCAGGCCAGCCCCTCGGCGACGTGACCTCGGCGGAACCAGAACCAGAAGAGCGCGCCGCCGAGCCGCAGCGCGTGTTCGCCGTCACCCTCCGCCAGCGCGGAGGCGAACGCGGCCCGGAACTCCGGCTGGTCACGGCTCAGGCCGTCCAGCAACGCCACCCCTTGAGGGCCGCGGATGTGGCGTTCGGCGCTTTCCGCCCGGGACAGGGCCCAGGCGCGATGGCGTTCCCGGGCTCCGGCCAGCTCCTCCGGGGAGAGGAAGCCCAAGGCGTACTGGCGCAGTGTCTCCAGCATCCGGTAGCGGCGTGGCGCCGTGCCCGGTTCGGCGGTGACCAGCGACTTGCGGACCAGCGCCGACAGAGGGGCCAGGACGGGCGTCACTCCCCCAACGGCGGCCGCGCCCTCGAGGTCGAAGCCGGCGCAGAGCACGCCGAGCCGGTGGAAGAGCCGGCGTTCCGCCGGTCGCAGCAGCTGGTCGCTCCAGGCCACCGTGTCCAGCAGGGTCCGATGGCGGTCCGGCCGTCCGGCGGGACCGCCCACCAGCAGAGTGAAGCGGTCCTCCAGCGCGTCGGCGATCTGGCCGACGGACAGCGTCCGGCACTGCGCGGCGGCGAGTTCGATGGCCAGCGGGATGCCGTCGAGACCCGCGCACAGGGCGGCGATCCTCTCCCTGTCGTCCGGCCCCGGCGTCCAGCCGGCCTGGGTGGCGGCCGCGCGACGGAGGAAGAGCTCCGCGGCCTCCGTCTCGGCGTGCAGCGGCGGCACTTCGTAGACCGTCTCACCGGTGATGCCCAGCGGTTCGCGGCTGGTGCAGAGGATCCGTACGGCGCCGCATCGGCTCAGCAGGGTGTGGACCACCGTGGCCGCCGGGACCAGCAGGTGCTCACAGTTGTCCACGACGATCAGCAGATCGCGGCCGACGAGCATCCCGGCCAGCTGATCGGGGGACGACGCGGCGGGCAGGCCCAGGGCGGTGGCGATGGTGGCGGTGAGCAGTTCGGGGGCGCGCAGCCCCGCGAGCTCGACGAGCCACGGCCCGTCGGCGTCGGTGCGGGCGCGCGCCACCTCCAGTGCCAGGCGGGTCTTGCCGACCCCACCTGGGCCGGTGAGCGTGACAAGCCGGTGCCCGTCCAGCAGATCCGCGACAGCCGCGAGGTCGCCGCCGCGGCCGACGAAGCTGGACAGCGCGAACGGCAGATTGCCCGCGGGCGGTGCCGGGGCCGAGCGGTGGGGGGACGGCACGCGGCCGGGGGCCGCAGGTGCCGTGGCGACCCCTGTCTCCGGCGCAAGCGGCTCTCCCCGGGCCGGCCGTGAGTCCGGGGAGAGCGCCGGTTCTTGGGCGAGCACGGCGGCCTCCAGTTCGCGCAGGCCCCGTCCCGGATCGATGCCGAGCTCGTCGGCGAGCCGTCTGCGCACCCTGCGCAGCGTGGCGAGGGCCTCGGCCTGCCGCCCCGACCGGTACAGGGCGAGAGCCAGCAGTTCCCAGCCGCGCTCCCGGAGCGGCTGCTCGGCGACCAGCGCCTCCAGCTCACCCACGGCGGCGGCGTGCCGCCCCGACGCGATGACGGCGGCGAGCCGGTCCTCGCGCACCGTGGCCCGCAGATCCTCCAGCCGGGTCGCGTCGGGCGCCGCGAAGGCGGCCCCGGCGAAGTCCGCGTAGGCCGGGCCCCGCCAGAGCGCCAGCGCCTGCCCGAGGAGCTCCGTCGCCTGTTCCGGTTCGCCGCCCTCCAGCGAGCGCCGGCCCCGAGCGGCCAGATCCGTGAAGAGCCCGGCGTCGACCGCCGCGGGGGTGATGCGCAGGGCGTAGCCCGACCCCTCGCGCACCAGCAGCCGGGCCGGAGCGCCGGGCTCCCGTTCCGGCTCCAGCGCCCTGCGCAGATCCCCGACATAACCGTGGAGCGTCGTCATGGAGGGCGGGCGGGAGCCGTCCCACACTTCCGAGAGGATCCGTTCCGCGGAGACGGTCCTGCCCTCCGCTATCAGCAGCAGGGCCAGCACGGCCTGCTGGCGGGGCCCACCCAGCCGGGCCGCACGGCCGCCCACCTCGGCGCGGAGCGGCCCCAGCACCCCGAACCACACGCCCACGGCCATGATCCAATGATGCGCCAACGCATGTCCGGCGCACCAGCCCGGAAGGATCTTTCGGCGCCTGACGATGACGGGTCGCGACCGGCCCTACCGCGTCGACTCGATGAAGTCGTTGACGATCGCGGCGAGTCTGGGGCCCTGGTCTTCCTGCACGAAATGGCCCGCGCCGGCGATGGTGGTGTGCGGCCGGCCGTGGGCGCCCGGGATGCGCTCGCGCAACCACTGGTCGGGATTGGGGACGGCGTAGCTCGGGTCGTCGGTGTTCGGCGCCTGCGGCAGCAGGATCACGTGGTCGCTGAACGCGCACAGGAAAGGTATGGACAGTGTCTGCAGCACAGCCCACGCGTTGCGGTTGGGAACGGTGGCCTCGTCCCAGGCCGTGATGGGCACCAGGAGGGGAAACTGGCGGGCGCCCTGCCGGTAGGTCTCGTCCGGGAACGGCGCGTCGTATCCGGCCTTCACCGCCGGGCTGAGCTCGCCGACCGTGCCCGCCTCGACCACGGATCCGGCGTCGAACGGCTCGGCCCGCTGACTCCACTGCGTCCACGCGTGAAAGGCCCGGCCGACGTCCTGGTCACCGGTCGGAAGATAGGTGTTCGTCGCCACCACGCGGCGGAACCGGCCGGGATGTTCGGCCAGCAGTCGCAGCCCCAGCAGGCCACCCCAGTCGTGGCACACCATGGTCACGTCGCGCAGGTCGAGCCGGTCGAACACCGCTTCGCGCAGCCAGTCGACATGACGCTGGTAGGTGTACGCGAAACGGGACGCGGGCTTGTCGGAGCGGCCGAAGCCGACCAGGTCGGGGGCGACGCAGCGATGCCCGGCGGCCACGAGCGGCGGGATCACGTGCCGGTACAGGTAGCTCCAGGACGGTTCCCCGTGCAGAAGCAGGATCGTCTGCCCTGACTCCTTCACCGGATCAGCCGGCCGCTCGTCGACGTAGTGCATCCGCAGCCGGCCACCGGTGCCGTCCCCGGCGCCGACATGGACGTAGTGCGGCTCGAACGGGTAGCCGGCCAGATCCCGGAACCGAGACTCCGGCGTACGTAACACCTTCATGTGGGGCGCCGATCGCGGCTGCCCGTCATGCGCCGGTGGCGGGAATCGGAGCAGACCACTCGCCGCGGCCGCGGTCCCGGCGCCGAGCATGTGGCGGCGGGTCAGGAAGGCGGGCACGGGAGCGTCGTCACTGTCGTCTGGGCGATTCGCGGTCATCGTATTCCTCGCTGTGCTGGCCGATCCGTCGGGCGAACCCGAACAGGTACGTACGGGTTACATGCTAGCCTAAAAGCCGAACACGTTTGTTCAGGTTATCTCCCGCACGTCCGCCGATCCGCGCACCAGACGCGCCGCAAGGCGATGAGATCCAGGAGAACGACGATGAGTAGCCACCGCCCGGCGCACGATGCCGCCGGCACGACGACACCACCCCCGCCCCTCCGCCACCACGGCGCCGAGGACGACACCCGGTACATACGGATGACGGTGAAGCTCACCGCGATGATCGGGGGCCCGTTCTTCCTGCTCACCGTCATCCTGCACCCGGCCCGCGACGGGCACGACATCGCGGCGGGCGCCCAGTGGTACGCCTTCACCCACTCCATGGAGGCCATCAGCCTGCTGATCCAGGCGGTCTGCCTGGCCGGTGTAGTGGCTCTGGTCATGAACAGGTTCGGTCCGCGCGGGCTCACCACGCTGTACACCGCTCTGACCGGGACCATGCTCTGGTTCGGTCTGATCGTCTTCGACGGCGGCCACAACCCGGTGACGGCCAGGTACGCGCCCGACCTCGTGCACACCTCCAAGGACATCGACATCGAGGGCGGCATCATCGTGCTGGCCGCGAACATCGTCTTCCCGCTGGGATACGTGCTGCTCGCCCTGCTGCTCAACCGCCACGGGCAGCGGTGGACCGGCCTGCTCCTGGGATTCGGCGGCGTCGTCTACGCGATCGGCGGCACCGCGTCCCTGTTCGGTTTCGGACCGCACTCGATGACCACATCCGTCATCGAGATCACCGGCGCCGCCCCGTACGCGTTGGGCTACGTGCTGCTCGGCCGCGCCTTCGGACAGGCCCGGCAACTCTCCGCCTGACACCGGCGCATCGACACCTCACCGCTAAAAGGAGACCTTTGATGCGACACATCGCCAACACCGAGCAGGCCGTGGCATGGAACGGCTATGACGGCGCGCACTGGGCCGATCACGCCGAACGCTGGAACACCGTGGTCGGCGAGATCAACAAGGAGCTCTTCGCCGCCGCCGCGATCGACACGCGCGCCCGCGTGCTCGATGTCGGGTGCGGCGCCGGGCAGACGACCCGCCTGGCCGCGCGCGAGGCCGGGCAGGGTCACGCGACGGGGGTCGACCTGTCGGAGCCGATGCTCGCGCGGGCGCGCGCCACCGCGATGGAGGAAGGCATCGCGAACGTACGGTTCGAACAGGGCGACGCGCAGGTCCACCCCTTCCCCGCAGGCGAGTTCGACGTCGCCATCAGCCGGGGCGGAGTCATGTTCTTCAACGATCCGGTCGCCGCGTTCGCCAACATCGGCCGCGCGCTCCGTCCAGGTGGCCGCCTTGCTTTCGTCTGCCCGCAGGAGATGGCCGCCAACGAATGGTTCGTCGTCCAGAACTCGGCGCTGCTCGGGCACGAACTCCGCCCTTCGCCGCCGGGGGCACCCGGCATGTTCTCGCTGGCCGATCCGGAACGCATCACCGATGTGCTCAGCGACGCCGGTTTCGCGGACGTGACAGCGTCGCCGGTCGTCACACGGATGGTCTACGGCAGTGACGCCGCCGACGCCGCCGAGTTCTTCCTCAGCACCGGGCCCGTCCGGTTCCACCTGCGGGAGGCCGGCCCGTCCGAGGTCGATGAGGCACGCGAGCGCGTGACCGCCGCGCTGCGGCCCTACGAGAAGGAGGGCGTCGTCGGGTTGCGTGCCAGTTGGTGGGTGGTGAACGCCACCAGGCGCTGACCGGCCCCGACGCCGAGGAGGGACTCATCTCTTCTCTTCGGCGGCGGTGCGCTACGGCCCTCGTCACACATCAATCCGAACATAGCTGTATTAGTTAGTGCTAGAGTGAAAATCGAACATAGCTGTTCAGGTTAGTCGGGGGTCATGTCGCGCCCGCGATCGCCGTTGACGCACTCCCCCGCGACCGTTCTCGCCACAGAGGACGTCCTATCCATAGGGAGGTGAATCGCCATGACCTCGATCCCCAAGGGCTGGTTCCCTTACTAGACAGGCGTGACCCTGAAAGTTGATCTCAGTCCGATTCGGTCACGAGATCGTCGCGCCGGGTCCGAGGGGCGGAAGGCCCTGGCAGTCGTGCCGCCCTCGGACCCGGCTTCGGCGCACGCGGGGTTCCTGCTGTGACCGCTATGACAGGGAAAAGCGAATCTCCACATGGCAGAACCCTCCTCCACGACCGGATCGCAGGACGCCTCAGCGGCCTCACGTAGCCGGGCAGGCGTCAGAGCCGGATACGGCGCCGTGTTCGTGGTCAAGGAATTCCGGGCGATTTTCACGGCCCATGTCCTTTCCATGCTGGGAAGCGTCTTCGCCGACGCCTCGCTGGCCGTGCTGGTGTTCCGGCGGACCGGCTCGGCGCCGCTGACGGCGCTCGTCTTCGCCCTCGGCTTCCTGCCCTACGCTCTCAGCGGGATCCTGCTCTCCGGCGTCGCCGACCGGTACCCCGCCCGCCGGGTGCTGGTGGCCTGCGACCTGCTCTCGGCCGGCTGCGTGGCGTTGATGGCCGTCCCGGTGACTCCGCTCGCGGTGTTGTTCGTCCTCCGCTTCGCCGTCTCGATGATGTCGCCGTTGTTCACCGGCACCCGGGCGGCGAGCCTGGCCGACATCCTGCCGGACGACCTGTACGTCCTGGGCCGTTCGCTGGTGCGGACGGTCTCGCAGGGATCCCAGATCATCGGCTACGGACTCGGCGGATTGGCCCTGATATGGCTGTCACCCCGCACCGCGCTGCACGTGACCGCCGGCACCTTTCTCGGTTCCGCGCTGCTCCTGCGTCTCGGCACCCGCGGCCGCCCGGCCCGGGCATCGGGAGGCGAGGCGATGATGCGCGCGTCGATCGCCTCCACCCGGCGGTTGCTCGGCGCCCCCCGGATCCGCGCGCTGCTGCTGATGTGGTGGATCCCGCCGATGTTCTTCATCGTCGCCGAAGGAACCGCCGCGCCTTTCGCGGACGCCGGGGGTGCGGGCTCGGCGGGGTTCGGGCTCTTCCTGGCCGCGATGCCGGCGGGGACCGCGGCGGGCGAGGTGCTGGCCGGCACCCTGCTCGGGGCGGCCGCCCGCGAGCGGATCGCACTACCGCTGGCGGCGGTGTCGATGCTGCCGATGGCCGCGTTCGCCGTCCATCCACCGCTGCCGCTCGCGGTCGCGCTCATGTTCCTCACAGGGCTGTGCGCCGCGTACACGCTCGGCATGGACCAGTGGTTCGTGCGAGCGGTGCCTGTGACGATGCGGGGCAGCGCCATGTCCCTGCTGGGCGCCGGGCTCATGACCCTCCAGGGGCTCGGAGTGACCGCCGGCGGCGCCATCGCCGCGTTGGTTCCCCCATACGCGGTGATATGCGGAGCCGGTACGGCCGGGACGATCTGTATGTTCGTCATCCTGCGATCGGTGCGCGCGACGCGGACGACGGCGCCGGCCATGGACGCGGCATCGTAGGCGTTGACGGAGCCGACCGTGTCAGGATGCTCGCATGTCTGGTCGCGCGCTGAGCTTCGGAGCGGTGGCGCAAGCATACGAACGTTTCCGGCCGGGGTATCCCGTTGAGCTGTTCGACCTGGTGATGACGTACGCGGGCCGGCCGGTCCGGACCGCCCTCGAGATCGGCGCCGGGACGGGAAAAGCGACCCGTCTGTTCGCTCGACCGGGGATCACGGTCACCGCGACCGAGCCTGACGGGGCCATGCTCGCCGAGCTGCGTAAGCACGTGCCGGCGAACGTCACGACCGTGCAGGCCGCGTTTGAGGACGTGCGCCCGGGCGAGAGCTACGAGCTGATCTATGCGGCAGCGGCGCTGCACTGGACGAACCCGGAGGGTCGATGGCCGCGCATGGCATCCCTGCTGGAGCCGGGTGGCGTGTTCGCCTCGTTCGGTGGACCGGTCCGGCCGGCTGACCCGGCTGTGGGGGAGGCTCTTCGCGCGGCCCGGGCACCGTTCTTGGAGAGCGACGAGGTGCCGTCTCCGGATGGGACGCCTCCGGGACATGACATGCAGTGGCCGGGGACGGAGCTCCAACGGTCTGAGTGGTTCGCCGATGTTCAGCAGTTCGTGATCGAGCGGCGCCTGACGATGAGTGCTCGCGACTACGTCGGCCATCTCTCCACCATCTCGGCTTATCTCGAATTGCCGGCCTCGGAGCGACAGCAGGTATTCAGCCGGATCATGGGGGTCCTGCCCAAGACAGTCGAGATCGCCGCCGACATCGACGTCCATCTCGCGCGCCGGCGCTGCGAGCAGTAGCGCCTCGATTTTCGGACGTCCGTCACCGCCGGCGGCGTCGCCATGGACGGACGGCGACTCCGGCCGATTTTTTTCGCGGTGCGGTGTCCGTCCGGCGCCCGGCCGTTCGTCACTTCCGCAGATCCGCCCGAAAGGGGGTGGCCGGGGAACCCCCGGAGCGACCGCCCCATACCGAGCCGGCCGACGTCCTCGTCGCCGCCCAACCGAATGGACCCACAATGCCGGACATCCTGCACCGCATCAGCATCGACGCCCCGCCGCAGCGGGTACACGACCTTATCGCCGGCACCGACGGCATAGCCCGCTGGTGGACCGGACGGCCGCTCACCGGCGAACACACCGCCGGCTCCAGCTTCGGTGTCTACTTCGGTGACGCCGAGCAGCCCGCCGCCGTCATGCAGGTCGTGACCGACACTCCTGACCACGTGGTGTGGCGGGTCACCGACGGACCCGGCACCTGGATCGGCACCCGGATCACCTTCGCCCTCCGAGCCGGCGGCCACGGCGGCACCACGCTTCTGTTCACCCACGCCGGCTGGCAACAGGCCGGCGAATTCATGAGCGGCTGCAGCACCAACTGGGGCGCCTACCTCACCAGCCTCAAGAACGGCGCCGAGACCGGTGCGTTCGGTGCCTACCCGGCCGGCGAGATCAGCCGCTGGGACGCGAACCCATCGGCGCCGACGGAAGAAGAGGATCTGCCCTTGTCCGGCAACGTCGAGATCATCACGCGCTTCGAGCACGCGTTCCGTGCGGCAGACCAGGCGACGATCGACGAGCTCTGCGACCCGGGCCTGGTCGACCACAATCCGGCGCCCGGCCACGAGCCGACGCTGGCCGGCTTCAAGCAGAAGGTCGCGGGCTTCAAGGCGATCTTCCCCGACATCAAGGAGGACCTGCAGGACATCGTCGCCGGCGGCGACACCGTCGCCACCCGGTGGGTCGTGACCGGTTCTCAGCAGCAGGAATTCATGGGGATCCCCGCAGCCGGCCAGACGATCAGGGTCGAGGGCATGAACTTCTACCGCCTCAAGGATGGTCGCGTGACTGACATCTGGACGCAGTTCGACGGCGCCGCCATGATGCGGCAACTCGGCGCCGGCCCGGCCTGACGATCGCGACATCTACCGGGGTTTGGCTATTGTTCATGGAATAGATGCATATTGTCAGTCGTTCCGACCCTCGTAACGATCAGGGCGAAGGGCTTGATGCCCGCGCGGTACGCGCGATCCCCCTCGGGGGAGCCACTGCCAGGCACGCGGACATCGAGGAGAGCCCGTTGCGTCCTTCCATCGCGGACTCCGGCCACGCCGCCGGCTTCGTCTGGGACACCCGCGCCGTGTTCCTGTCGAGTGGAGCGGCTCCCCGGCCGAGGACCCTCGTGGACGTCCTGGACCGTACGGCGCGGCGTCACCCGCACGCGCTCGCGCTCGACGACGGCCGCACCCGGCTCGACTACCTCGGGCTGCGGGCCGAGGTGGACCGGATGGCGGGCGAGCTGGTCGCGGCGGGGATCGGCCCCGGCGACCGTGTCGGGGTGCGCCGTCCGTCCGGCACCGCCGGTCTCTATGTCGCGATCCTCGCCGTCCTGACGGCCGGGGCCGCCTACGTCCCCGTCGACGCGGACGACCCGGACGAGCGGGCCGAACTGGTCTTCTCCGAGGCGGCCGTGTGCGCCGTCATCGGGGAGACCGTCAAGGTGACCGGCACGCCCGGGGGCCGGCCGGGACCTCCCGGCCTGGACGACGACGCCTGGATCATCTTCACCTCGGGGTCCACCGGCAAGCCGAAGGGCGTCGCGGTGACGCACCGCAGCGCGGCGGCGTTCGTGGACGCCGAGGCCCGGCTGTTCCTTCCGGACCGGGCGATCGGCCCCGGCGACCGGGTGCTCGCCGGTCTTTCCGTCGCCTTCGACGCCTCGTGTGAGGAGATGTGGCTGGCCTGGCGGCACGGCGCGTGCCTGGTGGCCGCTCCGCGCGCGCTGGTGCGGACCGGCATGGATCTCGGCCCGTGGCTGGTGGACAAGGGCATCACGATCGTCTCCACGGTGCCGACGCTGGCGGCCCTGTGGCCGGCGGACTCGCTCGACCGGGTCCGCCTGCTGATCTTCGGCGGCGAGGCGTGCCCGTCCGAGCTGGCCGAACGCCTCGCCGTACCGGGCCGGGAGGTCTGGAACACCTACGGGCCCACCGAGGCGACCGTCGTGGCCTGCGCCGCACGGATGTCGGGTGAAGGGCCGGTGCGCATCGGCCTTCCGCTCGACGGGTGGGACCTCGCCATCGTCGACGCCGCCGGCGAGCCCGTCGCCATGGGCGAGACGGGCGAGCTCGTCATCGGCGGCGTGGGTCTGGCGCGTTACCTCGACCAGGAGAAGGACGCGGAGAAGTACGCCCCCCTGCCGTCACTCGGCTGGGAACGGGCCTACCGCAGCGGCGACCTGGTCCGCGCCGAAGCGGACGGGCTGATCTTCAACGGCCGGGCGGACGAGCAGATCAAGCTCGGCGGCCGGCGCATCGAGCTGGGCGAGGTCGACGCGGCGCTGCAGGCGCTTCCCGGCGTCTCCGGTGCCGCCGCGGCGGTCCGTACGGCGGGCGCGGGCAATCAGCTTCTCATCGGCTACGTCGTCCCGACCGGCGACTTCGACCACGAGACCGCGACCGGCCTGCTGCGCCAGGCGCTTCCCGCCGCGCTCGTGCCGCGCCTGGCGCTCGTGGAGGGCCTGCCGACCCGTACCTCCGGCAAGATCGACCGCGATGCGCTGCCCTGGCCGCTGCCCACCGCGGAGGCGTCCGGCGCGCCGGACGGAGAGCTGACCGAGACCGAGCGACGGCTGGCCGATCACTGGGAACAGGTCCTCGGCGTCACCCCGGCCGGCCCCGGCGCCGACTTCTTCTCCGAGGGCGGCACCAGCCTCGCCGCGGCACGGCTGGCGTCCGCGCTGCGCGCCGAATATCCGGCCGCCGCCGTCGCCGACATCTACGATCATCCGACGCTCGGCGCACTCGCGGCCCACCTGTCCGCTTCGCCGGGCACTAAGGCCGCCACCACCGGCCGGGTCGTCACTCCGATGCCCCGGCGGGCGGCCGTCGCGCAGGCGGCGCTGATGCTGCCGCTCCTCACGGTCAGCGGGCTGCGCTGGCTGACCGCGCTGGCCACGCTGAACAACGTGGTCTCCCTGCCCTGGGCGCCGGCGGTCCCCTGGGGCTGGGTGCTGGCCGGGTGGCTGCTGTTCTTCTCCCCCGCGGGACGCATGGCCGTCGCGGCCTGCGGCGCCCGGATTCTGCTGCGCGGGGTGAAGCCGGGAAGCCACCCCCGTGGCGGCCACGTACACCTGCGGCTGTGGTTCGCCGAGCAGCTCGCCGCCCGTCTGGGCGTCCCCGGCCTGTCGGGCGCCCCATGGGTCACCTACTACGCGCGGGCGCTCGGGGCGCGCATCGGCCAGAACGCCGACCTGCACTCCCCGCCTCCGATCACCGGCATGTTGCGCCTGGGCGCCGACGCCGCGGTCGAACCCGAGGTGGACCTGAGCGGATATTGGTATGACGGCGACCGTGTCCACATCGGCGGCATCCGCATCGGTTCCGGCGCGACGGTGGGGTCACGCTCGACCCTGCTTCCCGGCGCGAAGATCGGCAAGAACGCCCAGATCGCTCCCGGATCCGCGGTCGCGGGGACCGTGCCGTCCGGCGAGCGGTGGGCGGGGGCGCCGGCCGTACGGCAGGGCAAGGCCCGCAAGACCGAGGACCGCCCGGCGCGCACCGGCCGCTGGCTGGCCGTCTACGGCGTGTCCGCGCTGGTGCTGAGCCTCCTGCCGGTGGCCGCCGCCGTCCCCGGCGTCGCGGTGCTGGCCGCCTTCCTGCGTGGGAGCTCCACACCGCTGATCTCGGCGCTGTACGGCGTTCCACTCGCGACGCTCGCCTCGATGGCCGCGTTCGCCCTGGCGACCATCGCGAGCGTCCGGCTGCTCGCGCTCGGGCTGCGCGAGGGCAGCCACCCCGTCCACAGCCGCCAGGCGTGGCAGGCGTGGGCGAGCGGCCATCTCATGGCGATGGCCCGTGTGTGGCTGTTTCCGCTGTACGCGAGCGTGCTCACCCCGTCGTGGCTCCGTGCCCTCGGCATGAGGGTCGGCCGCGACGTCGAGTTGTCCACCGTACTGGCGCTGCCGTCGATGACCTCGGTCGGCGACGGCGCGTTCCTCGCCGACGACACCATGGTCGCGCCGTACGAGCTCGAGGGTGGCCGCCTGCGGATCGCGAGCGCGCGCATCGGCAAGCGGGCCTTCCTCGGCAACTCGGGGATGACCGCCCCGGGCCGCAAGGTGCCCAAGGACGGGCTGGTCGGCGTCCTGTCGGCGGCACCGAAGAAGGCCAAGGCCGGCTCGTCCTATCTCGGCATGCCGCCGGTCAGGCTCCGCCGTACGGTCGAGGACGGCGACCGGACCCGCACCTACGATCCGCCCTTGCGGTTGAAGGTCGCGCGCGCGGCGGTCGAGCTCTGCCGCCTCGTCCCCGCCACGGCCACGGTGGCCCTGGCCGTGCTCGTCCTTGCGGTCCTCGAACGACTCTCCGCGACGTACGGCTTCGCTGCCGCGGGACTCCTCGGCGGAGTGGTCCTGCTCGGCGCGGGCGTGGTGGCCGCGGCGGTCGCCAGCCTGGCCAAGTGGGCGATCGTCGGCCGCATCCGCGCCGGCAACCGCCCCCTGTGGAGCTCGTTCGTGTGGCGCAACGAGCTGGCGGACAACTTCGTCGAGGTGCTCGCCGCCCCGTGGTTCGCCGAGCCATGGCTGGGCACCGCACCGCTCAACCTCTGGCTGCGCTCTCTGGGCGCGCGGATCGGGCGGGGGGTGACGTGCGCCACCTACTGGCTGCCCGAGGCCGATCTGATCACGCTCGGCGACGGCGTGAGCGTGAACCGCGGCTGCGTGTTGCAGACCCATCTGTTCCATGACCGGGTCATGAGCATCGACACGGTGGACCTCCAGAGGGGGGCCACGCTCGGTCCGCACGGGGTCGTCCTCCCCGCGGCCCAGGTCGGGGCGGACACCACGATCGGTCCGGCGGCGCTGGTGATGCGCGGCGAGTCCGTCCCGCCCCAGACCCGCTGGTTCGGCAACCCGATCACGGCGTGGGCTCCGGCCGAGTGACGCCGGGCGAGCCGGTGTCGCGCGGCGCCGTCCTCGCCGCGCTCGACCGGGCCCGCGAAGAGATCTTCATGGCACAGGGAGTGCTTCCAGCCGAAGCCTCTCCGGACGTATGACGGCGTCGCCGTTACATGCCGTCCATGGAATGGCCCGCCATGTCGTCCATGGAGTGGCTCGGCATCACACTCATCGAGGGCTCCGGCATGTCGTCCATGGAGTGGCCCGGAACGTTCCCGTCCGCGTCGGTCACCATGAGCGTCCCGGCCATCCCCGCGTCGGAGTGGCCCTGTACGTGGCAGTGGTACATCCACATTCCGGGGCCGACGCGTTCGCCGGCGATCACTTGGAAGCCGAAGGACTCGGCGGGACCTGTGGTCTTGGTGTCGATGATCCGGCTCTGCTCCTCCGGGTCTTTCAGCATGCCGGTGCGGTTGTCGGCCCAGCGGTGCCCGTGGATGTGGAAGGTGTGGAAGAGGTTGCCGTGGGCGACGACGACGAACTCCACTCGTTCGCCGAGCTTGGCGGTGAAGTCGGGCGCCGGGGTGAGGTTGTTGGTCTTCATGTCGTTGAAGACGACGGTGAAGGTCTTGTCCGGGAGCACGTCACCCGTGCGGCGCACCACCAGCGGCCCGTAGAGCCCGCGCAGGATGCCGCCCGTGCCGTGGTCGGTCCCCACCACATGATCGTGATAGTGCCAGTAACCCGCACTGCCGGCCGCGATGGTGCCGTCCGAGCGGGTGGCCGGGGCGTGGGTGCGCCAGGTGTAGACGTACCGGCCTCCCGGCTCCACCACACTGTCGTTCATCCGCGTGCCGTCGCTGGTCGCCTCGTAGTCGACTCCGTGCGCGTGCAGGCTGGCGGTCACGTCGGCGTTGTTGACCAGCTCGATCTCGAGAGTCTCCCCCTCGATCATCTCGATGAGGGGGCCGGGGATCGTGGGCTTGCCGGGCTCCAGGCCGTAGCCCATCTGACCGTCCGGCATGTTCTCCACATAAAGGGTGATGCGCCGGACCTCACCCGGCTCGCCCGCGGTCTTGCCCGCAGTCTTACCGGCGGGCTCCGCGGTGGCCTGACTCACCACGGCGAACGGCGCGATCACGGCGGCCGTCGCCGCCGTGGCGGTGAAGGCCCGCCGGGAGAACAGGCGTCGCGTCACATCAGTGCTTTTCTCGGTCATGGTTCCCAATCGGTGACGGCACTCGCCCGGGTACGACGAGCAGGGGGGTGGTCCGTGAGATTTGCGCAGGAGAGAAGGAAATTCGAAGCCGCGTCAGCCGCAGCTGATCGCGTTGTAGGCGGTCTCGTAAGACGTGGTGACCTGCTTGCCATTGATCAACGAGGTGCCCGTGACAGTGACCTTGCCCGCGCCGATCTGCTTGGCCCGCGCGTTGAAGGACTGGTACGCCTGCTTGCCCGGGGCCACGTCGGCCACGGTCTTGGTGCCGTACGGGGTGGTCAGCGTCACGGTCGCCGGCACGTCGCCGTCGTTGACGGCCGTGACCGCGACGTACACCGACGGGCCCACGCAGCGGGACGAGGCGGTAACGGTCAGCGGCACTTTCTCGCTCGCGGCGCCGGTCACCATGAACGTCCCGGCCATCCCCGCGTCGGAGTGGCCCTGTACGTGGCAGTGGTACATCCACATTCCGGGGCCGACGTATTCGCCGGCGATCACTTGGAAGCCGAAGGACTCGGCGGGACCTGTGGTCTTGGTGTCGATGATCCGGCTCTGCTCCTCCAGGTCCTTGAGCATGCCGGTGCGGTTGTCGGCCCAGCGGTGCCCGTGGATGTGGAAGGTGTGGAAGAGGTTGCCGTGGGCGACGACGACGAACTCCACTCGTTCGCCGAGCTTGGCGGTGAAGTCGGGCGCCGGGGTGAGGTTGTTGGTCTTCATGTCGTTGAAGACGACGGTGAAGGTCTTGTCCGGGAGCACGTCACCCGTGCGGCGCACCACCAGCGGCCCGTAGAGCCCGCGCAGGATGCCGCCCGTGCCGTGGTCGGTCCCCACCACATGATCGTGATAGTGCCAGTAACCCGCACTGCCGGCCGCGATGGTGCCGTCCGAGCGGGTGGCCGGGGCGTGGGTGCGCCAGGTGTAGACGTACCGGCCTCCCGGCTCCACCACACTGTCGTTCATCCGCGTGCCGTCGCTGGTCGCCTCGTAGTCGACTCCGTGCGCGTGCAGGCTGGCGGTCACGTCGGCGTTGTTGACCAGCTCGATCTCGAGAGTCTCCCCCTCGATCATCTCGATGAGGGGGCCGGGGATCGTGGGCTTGCCGGGCTCCAGGCCGTAGCCCATCTGACCGTCCGGCATGTTCTCCACATAAAGGGTGATGCGCCGGACCTCACCCGGCTCGCCCGCAGTCTTGCCCGCAGTCTTACCGGCGGGCTCCGCGGTGGCTTTACTCACCACGGCGAACGGCGCGATCACGGCGGCCGTCGCCGCGGTGGCGGTGAAGGCCCGCCGGGAGAACAGGCGCCGCCTAACATCAGTGCTTTTCTCGGTCATGGTTCCCAATCGGTGACGGCACTCGCCCGGGTACGACGAGCAGGGGGGTGGTCCCGTGATGCCGGCAGCGAGCCGGCGGATACAACATGAGGCCGAGATCTCAAGGCCGGGCCCGCAGGGCGTCGGCCAAGCCGATCCGGGGGAATTCGCGCAGGTGGTAAGGGCACTTCCATCAGAGGCGTAACGGGTCTTTAGTGATCTCTTCCGTAGATATGGTAACGAAGCAGTTAACTTTGTCATCAATGTGGACTAAATGCGGCCAGACTGTTACGTTTCCAGCCGAAGCGCCTGAGAAGCGGACACCAGCCTCTGAAGGGATGTAGGACGTCACGGCACCGCTGCCGTCACCGGGAATGATCGATCGGCGCAGGGACGAGGAAATCGACGAGGTCGGCGCCACGTCCGACGTCGGCGAGCCCGGTCATCACTGCGGCTGATCAGGCAGTTCTTCCGAAGGTTGCTGTTACCCCCCCACAACCGAAGGAGCGGACGATGGGCCGAAGAGACCTCTTCGCACACCCCGGCCACCCGCCTGGCGCCGCGCCGTGACCGTAAGGGAAACGTCGCCCTGACTCCGGGCGTGGCGACGCCGCCCGTCATGGCCGCCCGACCTACCACCACTCCGAGGCCGACACCGCCTGGCCGAGTTCCGCGACGCCCGTGTGCGCGAACTCTCCCCCCCGGCACGCCTCCGAGTGACCCCGGCCAAGGCGCGATGTCCGCCGGCCGGCGCATCAGATCATGAGAGGTACACGGTATATGCGCATCAGATCCTTTTCGGACTTCCTCAGTGAATTGCGGAGAGCGCTCAGAACCCCTGCCACGTTCGGACGCGTGGCCCTGGTGATGGTGGCAGTGGCGCTGCCGACGGTATGGCTGTCGGGAGCCGGGGCCGCGGCACAGAGCCAGAGTCCGCAGGCCGGCCAGGCGGCGGAGCAGACGCTCGTCTGGACCGCCGGCAACAGTTACACCGAGTACATGTCCATGCCGACCACGGCGACGGCCGGCCCTGCGACGATCGTCTTCGAGACCAACGCGTCGACCGGCAACACCTTCGGGATGACGCACACGCTGACGTTCGACACCTCCAGCCCCGGCTACAACCACGACGTCAGCGTCGACATCATCGCCAGCCCCTTCGACGCGACCGGGGGCAGGCACGAGGTTCAGGTGAACCTCACCCCTGGAACGTACCGCTACTACTGCATGATCCCGGGTCACGCGGGAATGGTCGGCGAGCTCGTGGTCACCAGCGCCGGTCCCACCGACACGACGCCGCCGACGGTGTCGGCGGCTGTGTCCGGCGACAAGAACGCCAATGGCGACTACGTGGACTCCGCCACGGTCACCATCTCGGCCACCGACACCGAGTCCGGTGTCGACACGGTCGAGTACGCCCTGGACGGTGGCGCGTTCCAGGCCTACACCGCCCCGGTATCGGTGAACCAGGTCGGCGAGCACACCGTGCGCTACCGGGCCACCGACAAGGCCGGCAACACCGCTGACGTCCAGTCCGCGACGTTCACGGTGGTGGCCCCGCAGCCCAAGGACACCACCCCGCCGACGGTGTCGGCGGCTGTGTCCGGCGACAAGAACGCCAATGGCGACTACGTGGACTCCGCCACCGTGACCATCTCGGCCACCGACACCGAGTCCGGTGTCGACACGGTCGAGTACGCCCTGGACGGCGGCGCGTTCCAGGCCTACACCACTCCGGTATCGGTGAACCAGGTCGGCGAGCACACCGTGCGCTACCGGGCCACCGACAAGGCCGGCAACACCGCTGACGTCCAGTCCGCGACGTTCACGGTGGTGGCCCCGCAGCCCGCCGAGACGCCGCTGACCGTTACCGCCTCGTCCCGCTGCATGGGAACGTCGGCGTACGTCGCGGTCACGGCCGTCAACGACGGCGACGTCCCGGCGACCGTGACGCTGACCTCCCCGTACGGCACCAAGACCGTGGCCGACGTGGCCCCGGGCAAGCAGGCGTACCAGTCCTTCAACGCGCGGGCCAAGCAGATCGGCGCGGGCAAGGTAACCGTGACCGGGACATCGATCATCAATGGCAAGAACGTCACCACGTCCTACGAGACCGCCTACAACGCGATCAGCTGCGGCTGACCGGGCCGGCGTGGCGATCACGGTGTACGTACCGGGGACGCCACCGTAGTGAACAGGGGCCGACCGGCCGATGGGCCGGTCGGCTCCGCCCTCTACAGTCGTTACCGGCGATTGGGGAACATCCGCCTGTTCTGCCTGGCGCCGGAAGGGGGCTACTCTCGGTCCGCACGGGGTCGTCCTGCCCGCGGCCCTGGCCAGGGCGGACACCACGATCGGGTGGGCTCCGTCCGAGTGAGATGCCGTCTGATTGATGCTCGACTGATGCTGGAAACCAAACGGAACGTGAGCGTGCACCGCCCCTACTTCGCCGGGCACGGCGACGAGAGCTACCGGATCGATCATTACGACCTGACACTGGGCTACCGGATCGGCCCCAACCGCCTGGACGGGGTCGCCCGGCTCACTGTGGTGGCCGAAGAGCCACTCGACCGGCTCGCGCTGGATCTCGGTGTCTTCCGGGTCTCCCGGGTGCTCGTCGACGGCGAGCAGGTGCCGTTCACGCACCGGGACGGCAAGCTCACGATCTCGCCCGGGCGCTCACTGCCACCTGGCGAGCCGGTCATCGCCGAGGTCAGATATTCGGGCAGCCCCCGCCCGGTGCGCAGCCACTGGGGCGGCCTCGGATGGGAGGAGCTGACCGACGGCGCCATCGTCGCCAGCCAGCCCATCGGAGCGCCGTCGTGGTTTCCGTGCAACGACCGCCCGGGGAACAAGGCCTCCTACAGGATCTCGGTCACCACGGCCTCGGCCTATCAGGTGATCGCCAACGGGCGTCTGGCGTCCACGCACAGGGCGGCGTCGGGGACGACGTGGGTGTACGAGCAGAACGAGCCCATGGCGACCTATCTGGCGAGCGTCCAGATCGGGCTCTACCAGAGGGCCGAGCTGCCGGGGACGGTCCCCCAGGCGCTGGCCTTCCCCAGGCGGCTCGCGGCCCAGGTGAAACACGACTTCGGCCGCCAGGACCAGATGCTGGCCGTCTTCGCGGAGCGGTTCGGGCCCTACCCGTTCGGTGCGTACACCGTCGTCGTGGCCGACGACGAGCTGGAGATCCCGATCGAGGCGCAGGGCATGTCCGTCTTCGGCAGAAACCACGTGGACGGCCGCAGGCGCGACGAACGGCTCGTCGCCCACGAACTCGCCCACCAGTGGTTCGGCAACAGCCTGACGCTGGCCGACTGGAGCGACATCTGGCTGCACGAAGGCTTCGCGACCTACGCGGAGTGGGTGTGGTCGGAGGCTTCCGGCGGCGAGCACGCGGGCGAGCACGCGCGGCGATGGCGCGACAGGCTCGCGTCGCTCCCCCAGGATCTCGTGCTCGCCGATCCCGGCCCGGAGAACATCTTCGACGACCGGGTTTACAAGCGCGGGGCCCTGACCTTGCACGCCCTGAGAGTCACGCTCGGCGACACGGCGTTCTTCGCGATGGTCCGCGATTGGACGGCCGCGAACCGGCACGGTGTGGTGACGACGCGCGAGTTCATCGCGCATGCCCAGCGTTACGCCCACCGGCCGCTCGAGACGTTCTTCTGGACCTGGCTGTATGACACCCGGCCGCCCTACCTGCCCTAGCCCGCGGCGGGAGCGGATCGGCGAGATGCCGCGCACGAGCGGCTCCAGGGCTTGGCTGTCGTGGGTGATGGCCATCCCCTCCCCTCAACCCGCCGCATGCCGGTATCTTTCGGCCATGAGCTACGGGGAATCGAACCGGCACGCCGTTATCGTCCCCGGTGGCATGTACGGGCCGATGGCAGGGCCGCTCGCCTACGCGAGCGAAGCGGCGCACCGCCGTGGCGCCGGCCTCGAACGGATCTGGTGGACACCGCCAGAGGGCTGCGCCTTGGAGGAGAAGTCGTTCTGGGTCTGCGAGCAGGTAACGCCAGTCGTAGAAAAGCATCCGGCACCGCTGCTGATCGGCAAGTCGCTCGGCTCATTCGGTGCGGCGGTGGCCGCAGACCGCGGCCTGCCGGCGGTCTGGTTGACGCCGCTGCTCACGGTGGCCGCGTGCGCGGACGCGTTGCGCCGGGCCACGGAACCCTTCCTGCTCGTCGGCGGCACCGCGGACGCCTTCTGGGATGGCGCGCTGGCACGGGAGCTGACGCCGCACCTGCTCGAAGTCGACGGCGCCGATCACGGCATGCAGCTGCCCGGACCGCTATACAAGACCGCCGAGGTCCTTGGCCAGGTGACGACGGCCATCGAAGCCTTCCTCGACAACGTCGTCTGGCATTGAATGAGCGGGTGGCCGTCCCCGTAAGACAGCTGGTTCGCCCGACCCGTACTCGAAGTGGACGCCGCAAGATCGAGTCAAACCCGCCAGCGGATGAGCCGCCATTCCCATTCGGCGAACGTTCGTGGTCACTGCCCTCGACGGTCCTGGCGGCCCGCCTCCTTCGGATCAGCTTCCCCAGGTGCCGACGGTCTCGCCTGAGGAGATCGACGCGTCCTTGATCTGCTGGTGCACCGCTTTCGCGTCACCACTCGGGGTGATCGGGCCGGGCAGGGCGTAGACGATGAAATGGTAGTGATGCACGCCACCGGGCGGGCAGGGGCCCGCGTAGCCGGCCCTGCCGCTGCTGCCCGGCAGGGCCTTCCCCTCGGCCCGGCCCTCGCTCACGCTCGTCGCGGACACGGGGACGCCGGTCACGATCCAGTGGATGTACGTCCCGCCGGGGGCATCCGGATCGTCGGCCACGATCGCGAGCTCGCGGGCGGACTCGGGAACGCCGCTCCAGGCCAGCGGAGGCGAGACATCCTGACCTCCCTGCTCGGCGCACACGAACTTCTTGGGAATCGCGGCACCCTCGGCGAACGCCGGGCTACTCACCTTCAGATCGTCCGTGCGGGAGGCGCCCTCGGCCGAGCATCCCGGCAGGACGACCGCCAGGAGGACGGCGCCGCCGGCCACGCCAAGCTTGCCGATCTTCATTCGCCCAGGATAAGCGGCTGAAACCGGTAGAGCCATGCATGCGACCGGCTGCGGGCGCCGGATCTTCGCTGCTCGTAGCCGGCCGGTGGCCGTGTGATCGGGGTGCGGAATGCCCCTTGCCCGCCCTCGCCGTCGTGGATCTGCACCTGGTGGTGTGCCGTGCCCTGTGCGCCGTCACCTGTGCGGTGTGCTGGGCATGCGGTGTGTGTCAGGGAATCGAACCCCTGCGCCTGCCCTCGGCGCACCAGGAGAGAGCCGGATCGCCCGCCGGCTCGCGGGTTCGTGCACGCCTCCACGTCGGCTACCCGCTCCGCACCCGATTGTCAGTCCAGCAGGTCGACCTCCCAGTTGGTGCGCTGGATGAGCGTGTCGACCTCGCGTAGCTGCCGGGCGAAGTCGTCGGCCTGGGCACGCAGCGCGGCCACCGGAAGCGCCGGGATCATCTTCAGTTCCGAGCGCAGCTGCCGGAACCCACGCTGCCCGTCACCGGCGGCGGCGCCCGCGGCGGAGGTGACTGTGGCGTGCCGCAGCCGCAGCACGTCTCGGCGTGCCAGCGCGTCGGTCAGCGTGCCGCCTGTCTCGAGCCGGGTGGAGGCGTTGGTGCGGTTGATCCGCCGAATCAGCGACTCCAGTTCGCCGAGGACCTCGTCGGCTTCGGCCAGCAGGGCGGCGGCGTCCTCGGCGGGCGCCTCGCCCTCCTGGTAGCGGGCGCTGGCGGCGATGCGGGCACGCAGTTGTTCGGCGCGGCGCGCCGCATCCGCGCGAAGCGCAAGTGCCTCAGCAAGCTTCATGCCGACCAGTATGGGCAGTGAAGATCGGGCGGCGCCTTCCATTTTTCTTCGGCCCGGCCGCGTCAACAGGCAGGGCACCGGAATCGCGCACCCCAGGCCGTCCAGCCCCGGCTGAGCACATACGCGGCCAGCAGGATGATCGTGACCGCTCCGTCGGCGATCAGCACGGTGCCGGCGCCGTCGGTCCCGCTGCCGAACGACAGGGCGGCCAGGGTCAGGCCGAGCTTGTTGAGGATGGCCAGCTCCCAGATCCCGGCGTAGAGCCGGGGGCGGTAGGCCAGCAGCAGGAACACACCCGCGAAGACGCCGAAGCCGAGCATGCGCCAGGTCTCGACCATCCGCGTGGCCGGTCCGGCGTCCGCGACTGCGCCCACCGCACCGGCCACCGCGGCGATGGCGCCGGCGGCGGCGAGGACGAGCAGGGCCCGTGCCACGAGGTCACGGATCCGGCCGGAGCCGGTGCCGGTCTCGACATGCGGGGAGGGGGCACTGGCGGGCATGGACGCCACCTTCTTCCTAACGGCGTTAGGCCGCTAACCTAACACCGTTAGGCAACGCGAGAAAGTGGGACGGATGCCTGTCCACGCACTGAGCCGGCTCACTCCACGGGCCCAGGAGATCGTGCGGGCCGCGCGGCAACTCCTCGAGCGGGAAGGCCCCGAGGCACTGTCGATGCGTCGCCTCGCCGCCCAACTCGGAATCCGCGCCTCCTCGATCTACGAGCACCTCCACGACAAGCAGGCACTGGAGGCGGCACTGATCTCGGTCGGCCTCGAGGAGCAGGCCGACCTGTTCGCGCAGGCCGTCCATCGGTCCGACGCCCCGATCGCCGCCCTCATCGCCGCGTACCGCGACTTCGCGCGCCGCCAGCCGAACCTCTACCGGCTGATGACCGAGCGGCCCCTGCGCCGCGACCTGCTTGCCCCCGGCGTCGAGGAGGCGGCCGGAAAGCCGCTCCTCGACGCCACCGGCGGTGACCGCGAACACGCACGGGCCGTCTGGGCCTTCGCGCATGGCATGGTCATCCTCGAACTGAACCAGCGCTTCCCACCCGGCGCCGATCTCGACACCACCTGGCGCAAGGGCGTCGACGCGCTCCACGGCACGAGCTGAGCGCCGCCCGCTCGGTGGAGTGCCGGCGTTCCGGGCGTACCTGTGCGTGTGCCCGTTCGCGCCGACGGCGATCGGCGCGGCGGCCAACCGCGGCCTACACGGCCGTGTCGCCCAGAGCGACCAGTACGTCGCGAAGGGCGTCGATGGCGGCACCGGCTGTGCGCGGTGCCACGTCGCGGAGCGCGGCGGCCTGCGCGGCGCTGGCGGCCCGTACCGCCTCCTCCGCCACCTTCACCCCGCGCGCCGAGAGCCGCACCCACGAACTGCGCGCGTCGGACGGGTCGGGGTCGCGTTCGACCAGGTCCGCGGCGGCGAGGCGGCGCAGCACATTGCTGGTGCCGCCGGAGGTCAGCACGAGCCGCTGGGTCAGCGCCGACGGACGCAGCCGGTAGGGCCTCCCGGACGCCCTGAGCACGGCGAGGATGTCGTACTCCGCCTTGGTCAGACCCAGCCGCGCCAGCACCGCCTCGACGGGCGCGTTGAGCAGCGCGGCCAGCCGTGCGGCCCGTTTGCTCAGCTCCAGCTCGATGCCGACCACGCCCGGCAGTTCGCTGCGCCAGGCGTCGGCGATCTCGTCCACTGTGTCCCTGGCCATCAGCACATCGTACTTGCGCCCATAAAGCTTTATGGATAGCTTTCCCAAAAGCTATTTGGGAGAAGAAATGGATCTGTTGATCAAGGGTGGCCATCTGGCGTCGGGACAACGCGCCGACATCCTCGTCGACGACGGCGAGATCATCTCGGTCGGCTCCGCCCCGGGCGCGGAAGCGGCCGAAGTGATCGACGCCGACGGGCTGGTGGTCGTGCCCGGCTTCGTCGACGGGCACCGCCATGTCTGGCAGGCGCCGCTGCGCGGGATCGGCCCGGACATGACGTTGCCCGAGTACATGACCGCGGTGCTCGGCCGAGCTCTGAACGGCTACGGGCCGCGCGAAGCCCACCACGCGACACTGCTCGGTGCCGCCGAGGCCCTCAACGCGGGCATCACCACCGTCTTCGACTGGAGCAACGCGACCCGCACACCGGAGCACACCGACGCCGTGCTGGACGCCTACGCAACCGCCGGCATCCGCGCCGTCGTAGCGCACGCGAACCCGGACGACGAGCGGGACGTGCGACGGATGGCGGACCTTCGCGGCCGGATCACCGGCGCACTCGCGATCCTCGGCACCGACTACGGTCCCTGGGACGAGGCCGTGCGGCAGATCGAGCTCGGCCGGCGACTCGGCCTCGTCGTCTCGATGCACGCCGGCGGTGGCCCCGGCTCACCGTTGCGCCGCATGGGCGAGGCCGGCCTGCTCGGCCCGCACCTGCAGCTCGTACACGTCAACAACATGACCGGCGACGACGCCGAACTGCTGGCCGACAACGGCGTCGGCGTCACCGTGACCCCGATCGTCGAGGCCACGATGGGCCACGGCGCCTCCGCCTTCAGCCGGTTCGCCGACGCGGGCGGACGCGCGGGCCTCGGCACCGACGTCGTCGTCAACGCCCCGGCCGACCTGTTCGAGCCGATGCGCGACACCCTCCGGTCGCATCGCGCCCACACCGGCACCATGCATCCGGCCGGCGGCATCCTCGCCGCCGCGACCGTCGACAGCGCACGCGCGATCGGCATCGACGATGCCGTCGGCACGATCTCCGCCGGCAAACGCGCCGATCTCGTCCTGCTCGACGGCCTGAGCCACCTGCTCGGCACCGGTGACGTCGCGGGGGCGGTGGTCACCTCACTCGGCCCGGCCGACGTCCACACGGTCGTGGTGGACGGACGCGTCGTCAAGCGCGACGGGCTCCTCGTCGGGCTGGACCTGGCGCGGCTACGCCGTTCGACCGCCGAAGCGGCCGTGCCCTACATCGCGGGGCTGACCAGTCCTGTTTGATAGGCGATGACGACCAGTTGCGCACGGTCGCGCGCACCCAGTTTCGTCATCGCGCGGCTGACGTGGGTGCGCGCGGTGGCCGGGCTGACGAACAACTCGCCACCGATCTCGTGGTTGCTCAGTCCCCGCCCCACCAGGGCCAGCACTTCGCGCTCGCGCTCGGTCAGCACCGCGAGCCGGTCCTCCGCGGCCCGGGCGACTGTTCGCAGCGCGGCGAACCGGCCGATAAGGCGTCGGGTGATCCGGGGTGCGAGCAGCGCGTCTCCGGCGGCGACCACCCGGACGGCGTGCAGGAGCTCAGCCGGCCCGGCGTCTTTGAGCAGGAAGCCGCTGGCGCCGGCCTGCAACGCGTCGAAGACGTACTCGTCGGTGTCGTAGGTGGTGAGGATGAGGACTCGGACCTGCTCCAAGCCGTGCGTCCTGGCGATCTGGGCGGTGGCTTGGATCCCGTCCAGCCGCGGCATGCGGACGTCCATGAGGACGACGTCGGGGCGGGTGGCGCGGGCCCGTTCGACGGCTTCGGCGCCGTTGGCGGCCTCCCCCACCACCGTGATGTCGTTCTCGAGGTCGAGCAGGACCCTGAACCCGGAACGCACGAGGCCCTCGTCATCGGCGAGCAGGACCTTGATCTGAGCGTTGGTCGACGGTGAGGCGGCCGTGTTCATACGCGCGGCCCGGCCGGCGCGAGCGGCAGTCGTGCCTTGACCTCGAATCCGCCGCCCGGAAGCGGCCCGGCGTCGAATTCTCCGCCCAGCAGCCGGCAGCGCTCGCGCATGCCGGCGATGCCGTGGCGGGGCTTGGCCGAGCCTCCGGTGCCGCTCGGATGCCGGGCAGGCAGGCGCGGGTCCG
Source organism: Microbispora oryzae (assembly GCF_017896165.1). GTDB lineage: Bacteria > Actinomycetota > Actinomycetes > Streptosporangiales > Streptosporangiaceae > Microbispora > Microbispora oryzae. The sequence goes on along the minus strand of NZ_JAFCNB010000014.1, from coordinate 25,652 downwards.
CTGAGTCATGACCTGCGGCGGCGCGGCGGCCCTCATCGGTCACGCGGATCTCCAAGGCCTCGGCCCCGGGGTTCAGCGTCACCGTCACCCGAGTCGGGCCGACGTGGCGGACCACGTTGGTAATTGATTCCTGAACGATCCGGTAGGCGGCGCCGCCCACCGCGCTGGGCAACGGCGCCGCGGGCGAGGCCTCCTCGACCTCGATGTCGAGTCCCGCCTCGCGTGCCTTGGCGGCCAGTTCGCCGATCTGCCCCAGCCCCGGATACGGCCCCCTCCCCTCGTTGTCGTCACTGTCGTCGTCACGGAGTACCCCTAGGATGGCTCGCATCTCGCGCAGCGCCCGCGAACTGGTCTGCTCGATGGCGCGCAGCGCCTCGCGCGCCACTTCCGGCCGCTTGTCGAGCACGTGCGCGGTGACGCCGGACTGCACGTTGATGATCGCTATGGCGTGCGCGACGGTGTCGTGGACCTCACGCGCGATCCGGAGCCGTTCGGCGTCTACACGCGCCCGCGCCTCCTCCTCGCGAGTCCGTTCGGCCAGTTCAGCGCGCTCCTGGGCCTCGGCCGCGATGACCTGCCGGGACCGGGCGGACTCGCCGAGGGCCGCGCTCATGACCGACGCGCCGATCCGGAAGAACACCCAGCCGATGGCGGCGCGTGGCTCGATGTCGGCCGCGGCGACCAGCCAGCCGATGGCGAGCACCGAGGTGCCCACGCCGGCGATCACCAGCGACCGGCGCCCGTCCCCATGGGCGGCGAGGGTGTACAGGGCGACGAACAGCCCCAGCCAGCCGGGCCCGTCCGGGAAGTCGAGGCCGTAGTACACCAGGCTGGCGAGCGCGGCGGTGACGAACACCGGCACCGGCCACCGGCGGCGGACGGAGACGACCACGCCACTCAGGATCAGCAGCACGTATCCCAGGTTCGCGAGATCGGCAAGGGGACGCTGTACCACCTCGCCGGCATTGCGGATCATCGTGCCCTGGACCTGCATCACGGTGATGAACAGCGCGAGTAACACGTCCTGCGCCGCCACCGGAAGGCGCGACGACACCACGCGGTGTTCCATGCCGCGATCCTACGGTTCCCGTGTGCGGGGCCACTCCGTCCAGACGCGCGACCGCCCTACCGCCTGGAGCGTACCTGCGTACGGGTCGCCTACGGAGAGATGCGTAGGCGCTGCCGGACGCCCCGGCCGCCTCAACGGCATGATGATCGATTCCGTCGAACCCCTCCCAGGCGCTCCGCACCGGCGCCTCGGCCGGCACAGGCCGGGTCACCGTCCTGCGCACATGCGGGCGCCGTCATCCGACCGAAAGGATTCCCATGTCCCTCCGTCACTTGCCGGCCACCGCCGCGGCCGCGCACGTTCTGGCCCAGCCCGTCGGTGCTTACACCTTGACCACCGGGCGCCTCTGGTCCGTGGTGGCCGCGCTGCTGGGGCTGGCCGGCGTCGTCATCGGCGGGCTGGCTCTGGCCCGCTCCCGCCGCACCGCCTGACCTGGCGCCGGGCCAGCGGATCGCCCGTTCGCCGGATTGATTGCCATATCGGCATATTCATCGGCATATCGGCGGGTTGTATCGACTTCGCCCAATGTTTGACTGCGTGTCCCCCGCAGGTTAACCGCGATCTCTAGGTTCCTCTTGCTGCTGATCAAGTCAAGGGAGACCGATATGGAGGAGGCCCCTGCGGTTCGGGCTCGCGGAATCACGAAGTCCTTCGGGGATGTGGTCGCCCTTGACGGCGTCGACCTCGACGTGACGAGCGGGCAGGTCCACGGACTGGTCGGCCCCAACGGCGCGGGCAAGACGACGCTCCTCGGGCTGCTGCTGGGCCTGGCCGTCGCGGACAGCGGACGCCTGGAGATCCTGGGTACGCCGGTCGGACGGACCCTCGCCGTACCCGACGGTGTCGCGGGCTTCGTGGACGGCCCGGGGCTCTATCCCTCGCTCACCGCCCGGCAGAACCTCTCGGCCCTGGCCGCACTGCGCCGTTACGACGCCGGGCGCACCTCGGGCGTCGACGAGGCGCTGGAGCAGGTCGGGCTGACCGACGTCGCCGACGACCGCGTCCGGGGCTTCTCCCTGGGGATGCGCCAGCGGCTCGGGCTGGCCGCCGCGCTGCTCACCACACCGCGGCTGCTCGTCCTCGACGAGCCGGCGAACGGCCTGGACCCGGCCGGCAAGCACCACGTGCACCGCGTCATCACCGAACTGGCCGCGAACGGGACCGCGGTGGTCCTGTCCAGCCACCGGATGGACGACCTCGCCGCGCTGTGCTCCGACGTCACCATCCTCGCCACCGGACGGGTCGTCTTCTCCGGGCCGCTGAGCAAGCTCGCCGCCGAGAGCGGCGAGCTCGACTACCGGCTGCTGACCTCCGACCCGGCCGCCGCCCACCGGCTGGCGGCGGAGACGCCCGGGCTCCGCGTCGTGCCCGGCCGCGACCCCGGTCAACGGACGGACGCCGCCGTCGTCGTGCGCGGACCGGTGGAGGCCCTCGACGACCTGGTCGTGCGGCTCGTGGGAGCCGGCGTGGCGCTCCGGGAGCTGGGGCCCGTGGTGACGCCGCTCGAGGCCGCGTTCCTGGCGCTGACGGGGACCGGCACCGTGTCCGCGCGTAACGACCAGGAGGACCCGCGATGACCGCGACTGTCACCGAGCCCCGGGCCGACGCCCGGCCGGCGCCCGTGCTGCACGGCTACCGCTTCGAGCTCGTCAAGCTGCTCTCCCAGTGGCGGATCCGCCTGCTGCTGCTCGCCTGCTGGATCGCCCCCGCGGCGTTCGTGGCCGCGGTGAGCCTGCAGAGCTCGCTGCCCGCCGACACGGTCTTCGGCCGCTGGATGAACGCGACCGGCTGGGCGGGGTCGCTGGTCGTGCTGGACTTCTCGTGCAGCTGGGCGCTCCCGCTGCTGACGGCGCTGGTCGCCGGTGACGTCTTCGCCGTCGAGGACCGGCTCGGCACCTGGCGTCACCTCCTCGTGGCGGTGCGCTCCCCACGGCGGATCTTCGTGGCGAAGACCCTCGCCAGCCTCACCGTGATCCTGCTGCTCGTCGCCGGGCTGGCCGCGTCGGGCATCGCCGGCGGCCTGGCCGCGGTCGGCGACCGGCCACTCGCCGGCCTGGACGGCCATCTCCTCGGCCCGGCGGACGCGGCCGGCACGGTCCTGCTCGCATGGGCCTGCGTGCTGGCGCCGACGCTGGCGTTCGCCGCGGTCGGCCTGCTCGGCTCGGTGGCCCTGGGCCGTTCCCCGATGGGGCTGCTGATGCCCGCGCTCCTCGCGTTCGCGCTGCAGCTCGCGCAGCTGCTCCCGTTGCCGGTGGCCGTGCAGCTGGCCATGCCGAGCCACGCCTTCCTGGCCTGGCGCGGGCTGTTCACCAGCCCGGCCCAGTCGGGCCCCCTGCTGCTCGGCCTCGCCGTGAGCCTCGTGTGGGCGGTCGTCGCCACCGCGCTGGCGTACCGCCTGTTCCTGCGCCGCGACTTCACCGACCTGACGTACGACGGGTCGGGCCGGCAGGTCCTCGTGACGGCGGTCCTGCCGCTGGCCGCACTGGTCGCCGTCACCATCGGCGTGATCGGCACGGCGACCCCGGCCACCGGTTCAGGGATCGACAAGGGCAAGCTGCAGGACTCGCTCGCCACGGCGTACGCCCACCTCTACCGGTTGCAGACGCAGGAGCTCCATCGCCCCGAGGTCACCGAGGCCCAGCTCCAGGCGACCGCGTCCTGCGACAAGGGCGGTTCCCTGGTCGAGGACGAGGGAGCGGGCAACGACTGGCGGTGCGTCGTGTCCTGGCGCCTTCCCGGCGCGACCGCCGTGGGCAACGCCATCTACCAGCTCGACGTCACCGCGGACGGGCGGTACGTCGCCGACGGGGACGGCCCGAAGGAGGTCAACGGCTACTTCCAGGTGCGCACTCCCAACGGAGACGCGCCCAACCCCCTCTGGCAGTTCGACGGCAACGTCGACCTGCTCGCAGCAAGCACCCAGAAGGATTGAACATGCACGTCACGCGCCAGCGCTCCCCGAAGGCCGGTCTCGGGTTCCTCGACCGGACCACCGGCCGCCGGGTCCGCCTCCTCGCGGCCGCCACCGCCGCTCTCGTCGTCGCCGGAGGGGGCATCGCCTACGCCTCCACCGAGGCATTCGGCACCGACCAGGTCGGCCAGACCACCGGCAAGGGCCTGGTCGTCTCCGCCGACCAGTACATCAAGCCGATCGGCGAGCGCCTCGTCATCAACAACGGCAAGATCATGTCGTCGTCGGTCAGCCCGGACGGCACCCACCTCGCGGCCTCGATCACCGACGGCGGGATGGCGCTCGCCATCGTCGACCTGAAGAACTGGAAGGTCCAGCAGCTCGTCGGCAAGAACGCGGCGGCGAACCTGAGCATCAGCGGCAACGACGTGGGCCAGGAAGGCCCCACGTACTCGCCCGACGGCTCGCAGCTGTGGCTGGGCCGGGCCGACATGTTCACCAAGTTCACCGTGAACCCCGACGGCTCTCTCGCCAACCCGGTCAACATCTCCATCGCCGCGCAGGGCTCGAAGCACGCGCTGGTCGGTGAGCCGGTGTTCTCCGCCGACGGCAAGACCGTGTATGTCGCCGTCAACGGCCAGAACCGGGTGATCGCCATGGACGCGGCGACCGGGGCCATCCAGCAGAGCTGGGACGTGGGCAACGCCCCTCGTGACATGGTCATGGTCGGCACCAAGCTCTACGTCAGCAACGAGGGCGGCCGGCCGGCCAGGCCCGGCGAGACGACGATCAACTCCTACGGCACCCAGGTGCCGGCCGACCCGAAGACCGGCGCCACCACCACCGGCACGGTCAGCGTCATCGACCTGGCGAACCCGTCCGGCGCCCCGTCGAGCATCGACGTCGGCCTGCACCCGACCGCCCTGTACGTCAAGAACGGCGCGCTGTTCGTCACCAACACCGCCACCAACGACGTGTCGGTCATCGACACCGCCAGCGACAAGGTCGTCCAGACCATCGCCACCCAGCCGTGGCCGCAGGCGTCGGTGGGCTACGAGCCCGACGCCGTGACGCTGACCGACGACGGTCACCTGCTGGTGACGCTCGGCCGCGCCAACGCGGTCGCCGTCTACCGGTACACGAGCCCGCAGGAGCCGGTCAGCTACGTCGGCCTGCTCCCGACGGACTACTTCCCGGCGGAGATCACCACCGTCGGCGGCCAGGTGCTGGTCTCCAACACCCGCGGCATCGACGCCCGCCGTCCCACCACGGCCGCCGGGCACGGCACCCACGACACGACGTCCAGCCTGCAGCGGTTCACGCTGCCGGCCGACAAGGAGATCGCCAAGTACACGGCCACGGTCTTCGAGCAGAACGGCTGGGGCAAGAACGACGTCAAGGTGGCCCACGGCAACAAGCAGAAGGCCGAGGCGGTCCCGAAGCGTCTCGGCGACCCCTCGACGATCAAGCACGTCTTCCTGATCGTCAAGGAGAACCGGACCTACGACCAGGTCTTCGGTGACATCGCCAAGGGCAACGGCGACCCGTCTCTCGCCCAGTACGGCGAGAACGTGACGCCGAACCAGCACGCGCTGGTCAACCAGTTCGGCCTGTACGACAACACGTACGACATCGGCACGAACTCCGCCGAGGGTCACAACTGGCTGATGCAGGCCGACAACCCGGAGTACACCGAGTCCACGGCCGGTCAGTACCTTCGCAGCTACGACACCGAGGACGACGCTCTCGGTCACCAGCGGACCGGTTTCATCTGGAGCGGTGCGCAGGCGGCGGGCAAGTCCGTGCGGAACTTCGGGGAGTTCCACCAGTTCCTCACCAAGCCCGCAGGCGCGACGTGGCAGAACCTGTACTGCGACACCAAGAACATGGAAGCCACGGGGGCGAACACCGCCTACACCCTGGACTCGTCCTCGCCGATCCCGTCGCTCAACGACGTGTCGGTGCACGGCTTCCCGAAGTTCGACACCAGCGTCCCGGACATCTACCGGTACGAGATCTGGAAGCGTGACTTCGACGCCAACGGGCCGGCGAACCTGAACATGTTCTGGCTGTCCAGCGACCACACCGGCGGTCCGGTGAACGGAGCCGCCCAGGTCGCCGACAACGATCTGGCCGTCGGCAAGATCGTCGACAGGATCTCGCACAGCAAGTACTGGAAGGACTCGGCGATCTTCGTCGTCGAGGACGACTCCCAGGCGGGCACCGACCACGTCGACGGCCACCGCGCCCCGATCTCGATCATCAGCCCCTGGGCCAAGCACGGCGTCGTCGACAGCCACTACTACTCGCAGATCAACATGATCCGCACCATCGAGCAGATCCTCGGGATCCAGCCGATGAACCAGAAGGACAGCGCCGCCACCCCGATGGCCGCCGCCTTCACCGGCAAGCCCGACTACACGCCGTTCACCGCCCTGCCGAACCGCACCTCCCTGACCCTGGGTCTGTCCGGCTCGAACGTGCCGTCCTGCGGTGCGGACACCCCGGCCCCGCAGGACCCGAACGCCGCGGCCGCGCCGACGGCGAAGGTCCCCGCGGACAAGCAGGAGGTCGCGAAGAAGTGGGGGGCCTGGAAGTCCAAGCAGTCGTTCAACGGGCCCGCCGCCAGGGCGGACTCCGCCAACCCCGAGCAGATGAACCGCTTCTCGTGGTACGAGGCGCACGACTACACGAAGCCCTACCCGGGTGACGACACGATTTACGCGCCTGACCAGGTGCCGGGCGCCTACATCCCGTCGTCCGAGAACGACGGCTGATCTCAGCGCACCTCGAAGGACGGCCCGCCGGGTTCCCCCCGGGCGGGCCGTCCGCCTGTTACGACTCGCCGGCGCGCCGTGCCGCGCTGTCAGCCGGGCGGCGATGCCAATGCCGTACGGAGATCACACCAGGCCACGGCGGCTGGCCTGCGCGCCCGCCTGGAAGCGGGTCTCGGCGTTCAGCTCGTCGAAGAGGTGGCGCAGCCGGCGGCGCAGGCTGCGGGCGCTGGTGCCGAGCTGGCGGGCGATCGCGTCGTCCTTGAGCCCGGCCGACAGCAGCGCCAGGATCCGGCGGTCCTCCAAACTGAGCTCCGCCCCCTCGTGCTCCTCGCCCCCGCCGGGCCCGGCGGCCGCCTCCGGCCCGCCCGCGGGCTGCGGGTACATGGGAACCGCCTCCTGCCACAAGCGCTCGAACAGCGCGACCAGGGCCACCACCATGGTGGATCCCCTGATCAGCACGCTGCGGGTCAGCGGCGGGTCCAGGTGCAGCGGCATGATCGCCTGCCGCCGGTCGACGAGCACCATCTTGAACGGCAGCCCGGGCAGGACCCGTGCCTCCTCCCCCGCCTTGAGCAGCCTGTCCAGCTCGTCGAGCGCCTCGGCGTGCTGGAACGCCTCCGGCGCGTAGACGGTCCGGTAGCGGACACCCTCGCTGAGGCGCTCACCCTGCAGCGGGTTGCGGTAGTCCAGCACGTACGGCGGCCGGTCGAAGGTCAGCACCTCGTCCCTGGCCTCCCTCTGCAGCCGGGCGAACCATCGGGCGAGCTCCTCGGGCCCGGCCAGGACCTCGAACTGGCCGCCCTCCTCCGGGTCCCTGCCGACGCTGCGGAACGCGGCCTCCAAGACGTCGGCCGTGTCGGTGAGCCGGTCCAGGTCGCTCTGCAGGCCGCGCACCAGCGAACGGATCGCGGTCCCCGGGTTCGTGGCCGTCCAGCGGGGCGACCGGCCCCACAGGCGCCTGACCAGGCCCTTGGCACGCAGCCTGGCCAGCGATGTCTGGATGCGGCCCGAGCTCTCCCCGCTTCTCATCACGAGCTCGCGCACCGTGATGCCGGGGCAGGCCAGCACCTCGCGGTAGATCCGCTCGTCGAACGCGCCGATGCCCACTACTTCCAGGACGGGGCCGTCATCAAGCACATCGCCGATCTTGGCCGTTTCCGGCGGCTGCCGCAATAGGCCACACAGAGCACCTTGTTACCAAACTTCTCAGACCGTTAGAAATCCGGATGTGCTACAGCGAACCCCCCTTATCGGCGTTGTGATGGCCGCCCTGGTAGCGGCCGCCACGCCGGCACAGGCAGCACCCCTCCCCACCCCGGCGTCCCCGGCCGGCACCCAGCCGGGGCAGGCCGCCGCCAAGGCCGGACCCCCCAAGACGGTCACCCTGATCACCGGGGACAAGGTCACCCTTCGCCCGCTCCCCTCCGGGCAGACCCAGCTCGACATCGCTCCCGCTTCCGGCAGGGAAAAGATCGACTTCATCCGCCGGCGGAGCCGGGACGGGCTCAGCGTCGTTCCTGTGGACGCCATGCCCCTCCTGGCCAAAGGCACGCTCGACCCGCGGCTGTTCGACGTCACCCGGCTGGCGGAGCTCGGCTACGACGACGCCGCCAGCCCGGCGCTCCCGCTGATCGTGACGTACCCCGCCGGCACCGCCTCCCTTCGCGTCGCGGGCGGCCGTCCGCTGCCCGCGATCAACGGGATCGCGCGGAGCGAGCCGCACGCCGACGCGGGCACGCTCTGGAAGTCCCTGACCGCGCAGGCCAGAGCGGCGTCCGTACCCGAGAAGATCTGGCTGGACGGCAAGGCCAAAGTGTCCCTCGACGTCAGCGTCCCGCACATCGGCGCGCCGCAGGCATGGGCGGCCGGCTACACCGGTAAGGACGTCCCCGTCGCGGTGCTCGACACCGGCTACGACCCCGGCCACCCCGACCTGCGGGGCCTCGTGGCGAAGTCGGAGAACTTCACCTCCGAGCCCGACGTCCGCGACCTGAACGGCCACGGCACCCATGTGGCCACCACCGTCGCCGGGTCCGGAGAGGCCTCCGGCGGCAGGTACAAGGGCGTCGCTCCCGGTGCGAAGCTCCTGATCGGCAAGATCTGCGACCAGAGCGGAAACTGCCCGGACTCCGCCATCATCGAGGGCATGACCTGGGCGGCGGAGAACGGCGCCCGCGTCGCCAACCTCAGCCTCGGCGAGCCCGACGCTCCCGGCGAAGACCCGACGGAGCTGGCCGTCGACACGCTGTCGGAGAAGTACGGCACGCTGTTCGTCATCGCGTCCGGCAACGACGGCCCCCAGGCGCTCGGCTCGCCCAGCAGCGCGGACCGCGCGCTTTCGGTCGGCGCCTCCTTCCGTGACGAGGACACGGTCGCCCCGTTCAGCAGCACCGGCCCGCGCCCCGGCGACGGCGCGGTCAAGCCCGACCTGATCGCGCCGGGAGTGGGCATCGTGGCCGGCCGGGCCGCGGGCACCTACGCCGGCGCGCCCGTGGACGACTTCTACACCGAGATGAGCGGGACGTCCATGGCCACCCCCCACGTGACCGGAGCGGCGGCGATCGTCGCCGGCCTGCATCCCGAGTGGAAGGCCGACCAGATCAAGGCGGCGCTGATGGCCTCCACCGCGCCCGGAGAGGAACTGGGCGCCTACGTCCAGGGCTCCGGCCGCGTCGACGTCGCCCGCGCCGTCACCCAGCAGGTCACGGCCGAGCCGGCCTCGCTGAGCATGGGATACGTCGAGCTGCCCCATCCCGCGCCCATCACCCGCACGCTCACCTACCGCAACGACGGCGACGGCGCCGTCGGCCTGAACCTGAGCGTGACGGCCAAGGACGGCCACGGCGAGACGGCGACGCCGTTCACGCTCGGCGCCACCACGGTGCAGGTGCCCGCGCACGGGACCGCGCAGGTCCAGGTGACCGCCGAGGCGGGCGCGACCGGCATGTTCAGCGGCACGGTCATCGCGACCGGTTCCGGGGTCTCCGTGCGCACCGGCATCGGCATGCAGGTCGAGCCGGAGAAGCGCGGCCTCAAGCTGACCTTCACCGGCACTGACGGGCAGCCCGCCCAGGCCGCCTTCGCCGGGGTGATCGACCTCGGCACCGAGGACCAGCGCAACTACGACGTCTCCGGCGGCGCACTGGACCTCCGCCTGGAGAAGGGGCACCGCTACACGGTCGTCACCCTCATGGCCGACCAGGACGGCAGCGTGGTGATGGCCGCGGACCCCGAGTTCACCCTCGACGCCGACCGCGTATTCGCCGCCGACGCCCGTAAGGCCAAGCCGGTGGACGTACGCACCGAGGAGCCGACCGCACGGCTCGCCATCGGCATGCTCGGCATGCTCCAGCTCGTCGACGGCAAGCAGCCCCTCGGCGTGGACGTCGACCTGAACGGCATGTGGGGCGCCGACCACGTAGACGGCGTCAAGGCCATCCCCACGACCCGTACGGCGAGCAAGAAGTTCGCCTTCTACCGATGGACGCAGTGGGCCAGGCCGAAGGGCGACGGCACCTACGACGACAGCCCGTACTTCTACCACCTGATGAAGGCCGAGCCGCGCATCCCCGCCGACCCCGGCTACCGCCCGAGCCGCCGGGACCTCGCCGAGGTCACCTCCACGTACGCCACCCAGCAGGACGGCAAGTTCGGCGAACACTTCGCCCTGCCGGTGCTGTACGGAACGGAGATGGCCTGGATGCCGTACGGCGGCGTGTCCCGGTTCTCGCTGCCGTTCCACCGGACCGAGTACTACACGCCCGGCGACACCGGCTGGTACCCGTCCTTCGTCCAGTACAAGCCGGACGGCTGGGACAACGTCGACCAGTTCTTCTTCGGCCGGACCACGGTCTACCGCGCCGGCGAGAAGACCTCCGCCCGCTGGAACACCGGCGTCTTCGCGCCCGCGCTCACTCCGGGCGGCGACTATTCCTGGCGGGAGGACGACACGCTGCAGTTCGCCGTCGGGTTGTTCGAGGACGGCCGGCCTGAGCGCTACTCCTACGGCTCGTACGTCAACCCCCGGGCCAGGCTCTACCGTGACGGCAAGGAGGTCTACGCCACCGACGACTACCTGCCCGGCGTGATCGAGGCGCCCGCGGACGCGAAGGAGGCCGACTACCGGCTCACCATGACCGCCGACCGCGAACCGGCCATGACGAAGGTGTCCACCCGGGTGACCGCCGAATGGCGGTTCCGGTCGAAGACGCCCGAGCCGGGCAGGCGGCAGGTGCTGCCGCTGCTCGCCGTCAAGATCGCACCGGAGCTCGACGACCGCAACCGCGCCGACGTGGGCCACATGCGCATCCCGCTGCGCGTCCAGCGGCAGGACGGCTCCCCTGACCTGAGGGTGAGCTCGCTCACCGTGGACATCTCCTACGACGACGGCCGCACCTGGCGGCCCACGCTGGTGCACCCGTCCGGTGACGGCACCTGGACCGCCGAGACCTCACATCCGGTGAGCGCGCACGGCGGTTTCGCCTCGCTGCGGGTCAGAGCCGCCGGCACCGGCGGCAACATCTTCACCGAGACCGTCACCAGGGCGTACGGGATCAAGTGAGTCCGCAGGCCCCGCCGCCTCCCGTCATGGCGGCGGGGTCTCCGTCCCCCTTCGAGGTTCAGCACGCTTGAGGTCACGGTGCGGCCTCTCCCCGGGAGAGGGTCAAATCCTTCGGCCGGGCTTGACCTTCCCCCACCGGGAGAGTGCACAGTGCTGCCATGCGTCCCGGCCTCACCATCGGCGAATTCGCCCAGCTCACCCACCTGAGCGTGCGGACACTGCGCCGATATCACGAGGCCGGTCTGCTCGAGCCGGCCACCGTCGATCCGGGCAGCGGATACCGCTACTACACCAGCGAGCAGATCCCGGCCGCGCAGGTCATCCATCGCCTGCGCGAGCTCGACATGCCGTTGCGCGAGGTCCGCGAGGTCCTGACCACCTCCGACCCGGACGCCCGCGCCTCCCTGGTCGCCGGGCATCTGCACCGGCTCGAGTCCGAGCTGGAACGGACCGGCCCCCCAGGCGGCAGCTACGACAACGAACTGTTCACCATGGGACGCGGAGACGTCCTCGTCTACCGTCCCGCCACCGACCCGCCCACCGTCGGCCGGGTCCGTCCGGTCACCCTGCCGGCCGCCGAACTGGCCGTCACCATGCATCACGGGCCGCACGACGACATCGACGTGTCCTACGGCCGGCTCGGTGCGCACGCCCTGGCAGTCGACGGCCCAGTGCACGAGCGATACCTGGTGGGGCCACGCGACAGCGCCGACCCGAGCTCATGGCGCACCGAGATCGGCTGGCCGATCTTCCGCCTCTCCCCCGTCTGAGGCGGACCGGCAGCGTGCCCGAACGGCGGGTGACGTCACCAGGCGGTGGAGCCGCCGTCCACGGGGTAGTTGGCGCCCGTGATGAAAGCGGCCCGGTCGGAGGCGAGGAACGCCGCCAGTTCGACGATCTCCTCCGGGCGACCGAAGCGCTTGAGGAGCGTCTTGCCGGTTATCGCGTCCCGGGCCGCCTGGTTGTCGCCGAGGTCGCGATCGCTGCGCGGCGTCAGGGTGGGTCCGGGACTGATCGCCACGGCGCGGATCCCGTGAGGTGCGCCTTCGAGCGCGAGCTGCCGCGTCATGCCGATGATGCCGGCGTTCGCCGCGCTGTGGGCCACCATCGGGGGAACCGAGCCGGCGACCATGCCGGCCATGGACGCGACGTTGATGATGACCCCGCCACCGCGCCGGACCAGATGCGGCCAGGCGAACTTCGACACGAAGAAGGGGATGTCGAGCTCGCCGGTTATGGTCGCCCGCCAGTCGTCGATCGAGAAATCGGGCATCGGTCCGAAGCGGACCAGGGCCGCGTTGTTGTAGATCACGTCGAGCCCGCCGAACGCGGCCGCCGCGTCCTCGACCGCCTGCCGCACCTGTTCCGGGTCGGTGAGATCGACCGGCGCGATGCCCGCCATCTCGCCGCCCTCCGCTCGAACGAGTTCGACCGTCTCGTCGTTGGTACGGGGATCGATGTCGAGTCCCACGATCCTCGCGCCTTCTCGCGCGAAGATCAGCCCCGCCGCGCGCCCCAGGCCCCCTCCGCTGCCGGTGATCAGTACTACCTTCTCGTCAAGCGTTCCCATGGAACCTCTCCTGGTCCGGTTCGTGGACTTTCCGGGACTCCTCGCTCGCGGTCCGAAACCCGAGGTGGAGCCCGGTAATTGACGAGTCAATCAAAGCGGTAGTTGACGTGTCAATCTCTCCGTCCGTGCGCGGCGGGGTGACGCTCGTCACGACATTTCGGCAGCTCACGATGCGATCTCCGCCGAAACCTCGGCTCCGGGGCCGCTCCGGCTGTCACTCGGCCATGCGCTGCCGGCGGGGCCGAGCGGGCGCCGTCAGGACTTCGCCTGTTCGGTGGCCGCCACCTGCGCGGCGACGCGCAGCGCCCAGTCGCGCACCCGATCCTGATCGCGGTAGTCGCCTCCGGACCTCTCGGCGATCGCGGAGGCGAGGAAGCCCCTGGCGTCGTGGGTGAGCCGCCCGCCGAACGTCCGGTGCTCACACGCGTCGAGAGCGGCAGACGCACGGGCCGCCTGGGGAACCGGCGGGATCTCGCCCTCCTGCGCGGACCGGTCGAGCGGCCCGCTACTGAACAGCCACACCGGCCGTCCGGACAGCGCCGCGGCGTGCCGGCGGGCGAAGCGCCGGGCGTCCTTGTGCCAGCGCCCCGCGTACAGCGCGCCGCCCAGCACCACGGCGTCGTAGGCCGACACGTCGCGGACCGTCCCCGCGTCCGCGACCTCGGTCTCAAGCCCCTGGCCGCGCAGGGTCTCGCCGATCCAGCCCGCGATCTCCGCGGTCGAGCCTCGTTTGGATCCGTAGGCCACCAGCACCCGTGTCATGGCCGGGCCTCCCTTCTCGAGGGACTGTCGATCACAGCCTCCGGCCACGACGACCGGGCGGACAGAGTCTCTGGACCCGTCCCCAGCGGTCGTAGGACCCGCGAGACACGTGCATCCGGCGGCGGTGTCCACCCTGGAGACCACATGGGCCGAAAGTCCCACGATCACGGGCCTTCGGGACGATCGCGGAGTGCCGTACGGCTCCTGTGGCACGGCCGGTGATCGCGGTTTCCTTGAGGTGTCACAAGAGAGCAAAGACGTTGAAAGGGGCCGGTCATGGCCATCACCCAAGGGCGCAACCAGAGGAACAACCGCCTCTACGACGCCGCTCCCCCCGCGGTCACCGTCCCCGCCCCCCGCACGCACACCGAGGCGATTCCCGCCGCGGGCGCCGGACCGGTCCGGTACGTGTGGGCCGCCGCCCGCATCGCCATCGGCTGGGTGTTCCTGTGGGCCTTCCTGGACAAGCTGTTCGGCTGGGGTTTCGCCACCCCCGCAGCCAAGGCGTGGATCAACGGCGGCAGCCCGACCACCGGCTTCCTGAAGGGCACCACCGACCACACCTTCGGCGGCCTGTTCAACGCCCTCGCGGGACAGGCCTGGGTCGACTGGCTGTTCATGACCGGCCTCGCCGGCATCGGCGCCGCCCTCGTCCTCGGCGTCGGAATGCGCCTCGCCGCCACCACCGGCGGGCTGCTCCTGCTCATGATGTGGGCCGCCGAACTGCCGCTGACCACCAACCCCTTCATGGACGAGCACATCGTCTACGCCATCGTCCTGGCAGGCCTGACCCTGGTCGGCGCGGGCAACACCCTCGGGCTCGCCAGATGGTGGGCCTCCACCCCGCTGGTCCGCCGCCTCCCGATCCTCAAGTAGACCTCATCTGATCTCACCGCTCGCCGGCTCCTGTGCCCGTCCCCGCTCCCGGGGGCGGGCACGGGCGCGTGTCCGGGAACCGGGCGGCGGCGCCGGTCTTGACGCGGTGTCGTGTCAGCACCGCGTCAGCACGCCGACGGCCCGGTATCAGAGCCGTCGGCGAGGGTGGACGCGATCGACGGTTCCGCTCACCGAGAACCCAGGCCGACGAGAGGTACGACCATGGAACACACCGTCACCACGATGCCGGCGGCACGTCGGCCCGGCTGCCCCTTCGACCCGCCGGCGGAGCTCGTCGAGGCCCGCGGGCACGGCCCCATCAGCCGCTACTCCTTCCCCGACGGACACCAGGGCTGGCTGATCACGGGATACGACCTCGTCCGGTCGGTCCTCGCGGACCCGCGGTTCAGCTCGCGTAAGGAGCTCATGCTCCACCACCCGCTCGTCGACTACACCGGCGTGGAGGTCCCACCGGCGCCGCCCGGCGAGTTCCTCCTCATGGACGACCCACAGCACAGCAGGTACAGGAAGCCGCTGGTGGGCAGGTTCACCGTACGGCGGATGCGACTGCTCACCGAGCGCGTCGAGCAGATCACCGCCGGCCGCCTGGACGCCATGGAGAAGGCCGGGCCGCCGGCGGACCTGGTGACCGCGTTCGCCAAGCCCATCCCCGCCATGGTGATCTGTGAGCTGCTGGGCGTGCCGTACGAGGACCGGGGTCACTTCCAGGAGCAGATCGACGTGTTCCTCAGCGGGGAGACAGGAGACGAGGAGCTGATCGCCGCCTACACCTCGACCCAGAACTACCTCGCGGAGCTGGTGGCCGCCGAGCGCGCGAACCCCACCGACGACGTGCTCAGCGACCTCACCGACGGTGATTTCACCGATGAGGAGCTGAGGGGGATGAGCCTGATCCTGCTGGCGGCCGGGCTCGACACCACCGCGAACATGCTGGCCTTGGGCACCTTCGCCCTGCTTCGCCATCCCGAGCAGCTGGCCGCGCTGCGCGCCGACCCCGGGCTCACCGACCAGGCGGTCGAGGAGTTGCTGCGGTATCTGAGCGTCGCCAAGACGTTCATGAGGACGGCGCTGGAGGACGTCGAGCTGGGCGGCCGGACCATCGAGGCCGGTACGGCGGTCATCCTGTCGTACAACACCGCCAACCGCGACCCCGGCCGCTTCGCCGACCCCCACGTGCTCGACATCCGGCGCCAGCCGGCCGGGCACCTGGCCTTCGGTCACGGCATCCACCAGTGCCTCGGCCAGCAGCTGGCCCGCGTCGAGATGCGGGTCGCGTTCCCCGCTCTGCTCACCCGCTTCCCCACCCTGCGCCTGGCCGTACCCGCCGACGAGGTCGCGCTGCGGCCGGAGACCGCCGACATCCACGGGGTCAAGAGCCTCCCGGTCACCTGGGACGCGTGACATGCCCCCGCATGGGCGTCGCCTGTCAGGTCACCGGCTGCGGGGGCGGAATGTCCAGGAGGCGGCTGGCCCATGACAGGGCGACGCCGAGGCGACGCCGGCGTTGGTCGAACAGCGCCGGGTCCGCGTCGCGCGCCGGGGTGAGCAGGGGCTGCTGTCCGGCGATCAGGGCGGCATGGCCGGTGGCGTGCGGTCCCTGGCCGAGTTCCGGCGCGGGGCCGCCTTCGGCGTGCAGGGCGACGAGCCAGAGGTGGTGGTCGAGCCAGGGATGGCCGATCGCCGCCGACGCCCAGTCGGCCAGCACCAGGCGGCCGTCGTGCCACCACAGGTTCGCGGCGCGTACGTCCCGGTGGATCAGGCTGTCCCCCTCGGTGGGCGCCTCGGCTGCCGCGCCGTGCAGCATGTCCAGGTGGTCCGTCAGCCACCGCTGGGAGCACACGTGCATACGCAGCAGGCGTGCCGGGTCGGCGGCGACGGCCTCCCAGGGGTTGGGCTTCGCCCGCAACACCGGCACGCCGGGCGGCGCGGGCAGCATGTGCACCTCGTGGAGGAGCTCGCGCGTGGCCGCGACGAGGCCGGGGGTCCACTCGCGGAGCCAGTGCTCCGGCTCCAGCATCTCCAGCACGAGCATCGGCAGCGGTTCGCGTGTGCTCGCCAGCAGCCGCGGCAGGAACGGCCGCTCACCCAGCGCCTCGTACACCGCCAGTTCCGTGCCGAATTCCACGCGATCGACGTTCGCGCCGACCTTGACGAACACCGAACCGCCCCCGGCGCGGTCGGCGATCCGCGTCACCGACCTGCTGTGCCCGCCGGCGACCGGCCGCAGCCCGACGATCGCGCGGCCGAGTGCGCGACCGGCCGACTCGGCGATCTCAGGATCGGCCGGCGGCATGGTGGTGGCGGGCCGGCCGGACACCCGCGACAGCAGCAGTTCGGCCACCGATTCGTTGGCGCGGCGGACCGCCAGCCTGCTGTCCGGGTCGGGCCGCCCGAGCGACTCGGTGACCAGGCGCCATATCAAGGCTCGCAGCAGCAGTTGATCGATCTCTTCCTCGCAGGCGAGTTCGTCGAGGATGCCGGGCGGTGCGCCTGACCAGGCCAGCAGGTCCACAGCCGCGACCGCCAGCGCGTACCCCGCGGGCCGCCGGCTCGGTGCGAAGTCGATGACCGCCGGTGGCCGCCCGGCCGCGAACAACACATTGCCGGCGATGTCACCGTGCACGAGCTGGTTGGGCAACCGAATCGGCCGGATGGCGGCCCGCAACCCGTCCACCAGATCCGACAGCTCCGGCGCCACCTCGACCTCGGCCCGATCCCACGCCACCCGCTCGGCGACGTCCCAGCGGGTGTGGCCGCGTCCCAGCCAATCGGGTGCCGGGACACCGGCCAGGGCCGCGTGGAACGCCCGGCTGGCCGCCACGACTTCGGGCCACCGCGCCACCGGGGCCGGCACGCCCTTGATTGCGGTCCACGCCGCCCACCCGCCGACGACCCATGAGCCGTCGGCCGCGCGCACCGGCCGCGGTACGCGGAACCCCGGTCCGCGCAGGTCGGCGAACACCTCCGCCAGCCACGACGCCTCCACCGGATGCCGGACGGGCTTGAAAATCAGGTCATCCGCCTGCCAGCAGGTGCCCCCTCCTCCGGGTAGCCGAAGCGCCGGCCCGGACGGAACCCCGAAGGCCGCGCGCACGTTCAGCGGCAGATCGTCGAACACGGCTCCACAATCCGGACCACCCTCTTCGGTGTCAATCGAATATCCGCCACCCGATCCGGCTGGCGAATTGTCTGATGTGCCGGAAACGGCGGCGTATTCCCAACTGACGATCATCCCATTAGGCTGGGTGCCGCTGCTGGCTTCACTCACCGGACTCGGGCAGGGCGAGATGGCCAACGGAGCGACATACGGCACTCTGATCGGTCGTGACCCTGAGCTCAGCCTCCTCGCGAGGGCCGTGTCGGGCGCGGCGGACGGTGCGCTCCGGGCCGTGGCGGTGCGTGGCGATCCGGGGATGGGGAAGACCCGTCTACTCGCCGAACTGGCCGATCTGGCCCGGGCCCGTGGCTTCACCGTCCATCACGGTCAAGCGACCGAGTTCGAACGTGACGTACCGTTCGGCGTCTACCTCGCGGCGTTCGAACCCCAGCCGGGTGACCCCGGCCAGGACGCGCAGGGTGCGCTGACCGAGTTGCTGCTGGACGCCACCGGGCCGTCCGAGGCCCGGCGCGCGGGGCTCGGCCGCTACCGGCTCTTCCAACGCGCGCGCCGGCTCATCGAAGATCAGGGGGCCGTCGGCCCGGTCGCCATCGTGCTCGACGACCTGCACTGGGCGGATCAGTCCTCTGTGGAGCTGACCGAATACCTGCTGCGCCGGCCGCCTCGGGCGCCCTTGCTGCTCGCCACCGCGTACCGCGCGGCCCAGGTGCCCGCGGGCATCGCCCGGGCCATCGCCGAACTCGGCGAGGCGGCCGTCCACATCGGTCTCGCCCCGCTGAGTGAGGCCGACGTGGCGGCGCTGGTGCCGGAGGCGGATCGAGGCCGCCGACGACTGCTGTACCGCACCACCCACGGCAACCCGCTCTACCTCCAGGTGCTCGCCGACGCCGGCGTGGAGACGCTCACCGCCCTCGCGGAGGCCGGTGGCACGGCGACCGGCGCACCCGAGCGGGCGCTGCTCGACGTGCTCAGCACCGAACTGACCGCCCTGACGCCGGATGTCCGGCACGTGGCCTGTGCGGCGGCGGTGGCCGGTGAACCGATTTCGCTGGACCTCGTCGCGTCCATCACCGAACTGCCGGAGGCCGCCCTCGATCGCGCCGTCGACCACCTGGTCGGC
Source organism: Microbispora oryzae (assembly GCF_017896165.1). Lineage (GTDB taxonomy): Bacteria > Actinomycetota > Actinomycetes > Streptosporangiales > Streptosporangiaceae > Microbispora > Microbispora oryzae. The sequence goes on along the minus strand of NZ_JAFCNB010000014.1, from coordinate 6,867 downwards.
GTGGGCCTGGTGGTCGAGGCCGACGCCACGTTCCGGTTCCGTCACCCGCTGGTCCGGGCGGCGGCGTACTGGATGGCCGGAGCGGCCTGGCGGTCGCGGGCGCACGAGCGGGCGGCGGAGTGTCTGCGCGGCAACGGCGGCCCGCTGCAACTGCTGGCCCACCACACCGCACGATCGGCGCAGCACGGCGACGTGCAGGCGGTGCGAACGCTGGAGGCGGCGGCCTCGGCGGCACTGGACGCCGCTCCGTCCACCGCCGTCCGGTTGTTGCGGACGGCGATCCGGTTGCTGCCGGACGAGGCCGACCTGGCCTTGTGGCGAGTCCAACTCCAATGGGCGCTGGGCCGCGCGCTGGGCGTGACCGGCGATCTGGCGGCCAGCCGGCAGATCCTGCAGGAGGTGATGCGGGCGCCGGGGCCGCTGCGGATCGCGGCGGTGAGCTTCTCCTCGATGATCTATCGCCTGCTCGGCGACTACGACGAGGCGAAAGCGCTTGTCACCACCGAGCTGACCCGGCCGCACGCGCGTGACCGGCCGACCGGCCTGGCCCAGGTAGGGCTGGCCGCGGTCGAGTTGATGGGGCGGGAGCCGGGAAAGGCGCGGCTCGCGGCCGCCGACGCGATCCGGTCCCTGAGCGACGCGGACGACGAGGCGCTGGAATCGGCCGCCCGCACGATCCACGCGCTGGCCAGCCTGCGCGACGGCCACGTGGCACAGAGCCGGCGCGAGACCGACCGGGCGGCGTGGCTGACGGACGCCATGACCGACGACGTGCTCGCACCGCACCTCGAGTTGATCGCACCGCTGGCCTGGGTCGAGATCCACCTGCGACGCTACGACGACGCCTCGCGGCATCTGCGCCGCGGGCTGGACATCGCCTACCGCGCCGGGCGCAGCCACAGCGTGCCGTACCTGCTCATCGCCCTGTCCGCGCTGAACGAGCGGCAGGGCCGGCTGTCCGAGGCGATGACCGCGGCCGAGGAGGCCCGCGAGTCGTCCCGGCTGATCCACAGCCGGGAGACCCTGGCCATGTCCAGCGTCCTGCTGCTGCGTCCGCTGTTGTGGCGGGACGGGCCGCGGGCCGCCGTGGAACTGGCCGAACGGATCTCCGGGACCCGGCCCCGGTCCGGCTGGTGGTCCGGGCTGGCGCAGCTCGACCTCGCGCTGGTCTACGCCGAGGCCGGGCAGCCCGACCGCGCTATCGCCGCGCTGACCCGGGATGACGGCGGCGACGAGCCGACCACGACGTACTGCCTGGCCCTCCAGGCGATGGTCACAGCCGTCGCCGGTGCCCGGTCCGAAGCCTGCTCACTCGCCGAACACGCCCTTTCCAGGGCGATGAAGTCGGGTCTGGCCCATCAGCTGGGCTCCGCGCACCGGGCGCAGGCGAAGGTACTGATGCTCTCCGGGAGTTCGAAGGAAGCGGCCGTTCACGCGGCACGGGGCGCCGACCATTTCGCCGCCGCCGGCGCGCCGGTCGAGGAGGGGCTCACGCGCCAACTCGCCGCCGAACTGTATGCCGGTCTGGGTTCGGTCGCGAAGGTCCGCGACGAGATAGGCCGGGCCAAATCCCTGTACGCCGCCACCGGCGCGGCCTGGCTCTCCGCCGCGTTGACCCGCGACGAGCGCCGGCTCGCCGCCCGGGCGCCCCGGAGACAGCGGCAACCGGCCGGCCCGCTCTCCGCGCTCACCACCCGGGAACGGCAGATCGCCGACCTCGCGGTGAGCGGGCTGACGAACCAGCAGATCGCGGAGCGGCTGTACCTGAGCCCCAAGACGGTCGAGGCTCACCTCTCCCGCACCTTCGCGAAGCTCGGCGTCCAGTCTCGCGTCACGCTCATCCAGCACGTGGCCGCGGACGCACAGGCCCGGGACGACCGGCCGGCCGCAGGCCCGGACGCCGGGCCGATGTAGGGGGAGGAGTAGGGAACCGCCCGATGCTAGCGACGGCCGTCGTGGCGCATTCTGCTGCGGCAAGCCACGCGATCATCGAGTGAGGTTCGCATGTCACCCTCCCGTGTCCCAAGACGTACCCGGGTACGCGTCGCACTGACGGCGTTGTTCGCCGCCCTGGGGCTGCTCCTGCCGGCCGCTGTGGCCGCCGCCGATCCGATACCGTTGCCGACTCGGCCTCCGTTCCCGACGTTTTCGCCGCTGCCATCCGGCGTTCCGCTCCCGACACGCCCGCCGCTACCGGTCCCGCTGCCGTGCCCGCCGACCTGTGTCGACGTGCCGGGACCGGAGCCGTACGACGCGGTCGTCTACGGCGACAGCTACACCAGCGGTGAGGGCGCGAGCCACAACCACACGTACGTGACGAAGTCCGACGGCAGCGAGGACTGGACTCACAGGTCGGGTCTGGCCCCCTTCGCCGTGGCCTGGACGGGCCTGGAAATGGGCCGCTACCCGTTGTACAGGCCGACCCTCACCTCGGGCACGATGCTGACGTTCTTCGGGCGCGACCGGCTCTTCTTCAATGCTTCATCCGGCGCGTGGATCAAACACCTGAACGAGCCGCAGATGGAGACGAAGGGCGGAACGGTCGTCCGTAATCCGCCACAGGCCCAGGACGTCCCGACCATGGCCAAGATCGTCTACTTCGGGCTCGGCGGCAACGACGCCGGTTTCGCCGACCTGGTCAGCACCGCGGCCGAGGCGTACCTGAACCCGCCCAACGGCCGCTTCGGAGTGTTCACCTGGCAGACCGACCAGGAGCAGTCGGTCGCCCTGGAGGTGAGCCGGCTGCAGCCGCGAATAGACTCCCTGCCGAGCAAGATCGCTCAGGGACTGTGGAGCGTCCGGGAGACCCACCCGGTGGCGGAGATCGTCGTGGCGCTCTACCCGCTCGGGGTCAAGGCGTCGGGCAACACCGGCATCGAGGAGATCACCGGCCACACCATGGACCTGATGTATCCTTTCGCGGCCAAGGTGAACCAGGCCATCCGGGACGGGGTGGCGCAGTTCCAGGCCAGCTATCCGAACACCAAGGTCCACGTCTTCGACCCGAACACGGCCGGGCCGAACGGCACCAGCGTGGTCGCAGGACATGAGCTCGGCCAGCCCGACTCCTACTTCCAGGGCCTCGTGCGCCGCCCGGACGTGCTGTGGAGCGGCAAGATCTTCCAGTCGTTCCAGGAGAGCTTCCACCCGAACGAGCTCGGCGCGGTGGCCATCGGCAAGGCGCTCGCGACCTTCCTGGCGGCCAAGATGCCGGCGCTCTTCCCGCAGGGGCCGAACTTCGACCGCGTGACCATCAATCCGCAGCCGTTGGCCGCCGCGACGCCGGATGAGATCCAGTCGGTCGGGCAGTGGGCGTACACCAACTCCTCGCAGCTCTGCGAGGAGACCGACATCGACAGCGTGTGCCGCGCCATCACCCCGACCGGCATCGTCCTGTCGACCGACCTCTGGTTCGACCCCGGCAAAGTCCGCCCGTTCCCCATCCCCGGCGAGCCGGTGCCGGGCGGCTCTGACACGGGTTCACCCGGCGGCGGTGGTGGCGGCGGCGGGTCGACCTGGATCCCGGCCGACTACATCCCGAAGGACCCGTGTGACATCTTCCGGCCGGTCCGCTATGAGTTCTACACGGGGGTGCAGGTCAGGGGCGGACCGTTGCAGACCGCGACGACGATCGACGCCATCGTCCTCGCTCCCAAGAAGCCCAAGTGCGTCCCGGGCGTGGGTCTGATCTTCCAGTGACCGCCGCCTCAACACGCCACGACCGCCGCCCCGACCGGTTCCACCGGGGCGGCGGTCGCCGTTGGGCGTGGCGGCGGCCGGCCGTGCCGCTTGAGCTGGGCAAAGGGCGCCGAGACGGATCCGACAACCTCCCCTTACACTCTTCGACATGGATAGTGACAGGCTTCTCGGAGACTTTCTCCGCGCCCGCCGTCACGTCACGACTCCCGAACGGGTCGGGTTGCCGCCGATCGGCCGCCGCCGCACGCCAGGGCTGCGCCGGGAGGAAGTGGCCATGCTGGCAGGCGTGAGCGCCGAGTACTACGGCCGGCTGGAACAGGGCCGTGAGCGCCGTCCGTCGGAGCAGGTGATCGACGCCCTGGCGCGGGCACTGCGACTCGACTCCGAGGCCACCCAGCACCTCCGGGAGTTGGCGCGCCCCCGGACGGTCGGGCCGAGGCCGGTCGACACGGCCGACCAGCTCAGCCCGACCATCCTGCGGCTCCTTGACTCCTGGAACCACATCCCGGCCTTCGTGGTGAACCGCCGGCTGGACATCCTTGCCATGAACCAGGTGACCACCGCTCTCTTCGAGTGGCTCCCGCACCACGACAACCTGGTCCGCCTCACCTTCCTCAACCCCGAGGCGCGCGAGTTCTACCCGAGATGGGAACAGGAGGCCATGTCCGATGTGGCCCATCTGCACGCCGAGGCGGGAGCGCTCGGCGGCGACCCTTTCCTGGTGGAACTGGTCGAAGAGCTGTCCACGGAAAGCGAGGACTTCGGCCGGCTGTGGGCTCGTCACGACATACGCGCCAGAAACCAGGAGTTCGTCCACCTGCGTCACCCCCAGGCCGGCGAGATGACCCTCCGACATGAGACGGTGCGCTTCGACAGCGCTCCTGACCTCTGCGTCTTCCTGGGTGAACCGGAGCCCGGCAGCCCGTCCGAAGCCGCCCTCTCCAGGCTCCGCGGTCACATGCCCTGAATGGGTCTGTCCAGTGAACGGGTCTGTCCCGTAATCGGTGGCGCTCAGTGATCTTCAGTGCAGCGGAATGCGATGGCGCAGGAGGTCGAACCCGGCCCGGCCGTGCATCTGCCGCATGATTCTCTTCGTTCGCGTGTTGACGCCTTAGGTCCGGCCGTTGTGATGCGGCAGGGTGATGCCGGCGTTCGCAGCTTCCCGATCGAGTTCGAGGACACCGGACTGCGCGGCCTTCCCCCGCGCGACTTCACTGATCCGCACCGACTCCGGCGGCGGCACCCACGCACGATCGCCAAGGGTTCCCCGCACCTGCGGGGCCGTGGTCGGCGAAGACCGTCATGGCGGCGCAGCTCCGGCCCGGGGTTCAGGCCGAGTTCCTCCACGAAAACGCGCCTGGCTTCGCCGTAGGTGGTAAGCGTTTCCCCGAGCAGCCCCGACGCGCGCGTCAGGATCGCTCGCTGATCCTCCCGCGCGCCTCGGTCACCCACAGCGGCTGGAACCCTTCCCCAGCCAGGTCAGCGAATTCGTCGATTTTCTCGGACAGCCCCTCTTCCGGCCTGCCAGTGATCCTCGCCCGCGCCACAAGGATCCTGCAGCGCCACACAGCGTCATCCTCCACGGTGAACAAGCGCTCGGCCTGCCCCACGAAGTCCATTGCGGCGTCTCTACGGCCACGGGCGAGTTCCAGCAGCGCCTGGCTGTAGTGCAGTCTGGCATGGGAGCGCCGATCGTTCACCGCCTTCAGGCCGGCGTGTGCGGCCTCGAACATCACCTCCGCCTCCTGGTAACGCCCGGTGCGGCGGAGCAGGACGGCCCGGCTACGTTGAACCTGGGCGACACCCGGCTTGTCGGAGAGGGCGGTGAACATGGCCTCGCACTCGTCGAGCAGCAGAGAGGCGCGCGGCCAGTCCCGCAACCGGTCCGCCAGCCGGGCCTGGCCGAGCAACGCGATCACTGTCCAACGGCGGTCGCCCACGCCACGGCACAATTCATAGGACCGCTGGAACATCTGCTGCGCGTCGGCAAAGCGGCCGACGTAGCAGTGGAGCACCCCTCGAGTGTGCAGGGCGCGCCCGGCGGCGATCCTGTCGTCCAGCACGTCAAAGGTCTCCAGAGCCGCCGACAGCAGCGCATCGGCCTCGCTGAGCCGTCCCTGCTCGCGCAAGACGATGGCGAGATTGTGCTGTGCCGAGGCGATTAGCACAGAGATGGCGGAGTCGCCGGAGACCTGGAGCACCCCGAACTCGTCGAGGCTGCGGCGCAGACTTCGCTCCGCCGCGAAGAGGCTGCCGCCGTCGCGCTCAATCACGCCAGCCATCAGGTCAAGATGGGCGACTTTGCGCGCCTCTCCCCTGCGCAGCCGCCGTTCCCGCAGTTCGCTCAGCACCACGACTCCCTCGTCGTGCCGGTTCTCTGAGAGGAGGTTGCTGACATAGGTGTAACGGACCTCCAACTCCGCCTCCTCGTCGCCCGCCGCCAGCGCGGCGGCCAGGGCGAGGTCCTTCACACGCCTCGACTCCGGGCCATGATGGGAGAGGATGAACACCGCATGCAGAATGTCCGCCAGCCCCCACACATAGCGCCAGTGTTTCTGCGCATGAGCCTGTTCGACGGATGACACCAGATCGGCGCGCTCCTCCAGCAGCCACTCCATTGGATCGGCGGGCGTTGGTACGTCATCCGGCAGAGGAGCCCAGAGCAGCGGCAAGGACTTCGCGAACTCGAAGTTCGACGTGACGGGATGGTCCCGCGTGTACTGGAGTGCCAGCGCCAGATGACCGCTCAGCAGGCGTTCCTCGGCCGCGGTCACGGCCTGCGGTTCGAGGTCGCCGCGCATCTTCTCACGGGCGTAGAGTCGCACCAGGTCGTGGAACCGATACCGCAGGCTCCCAGAGGAGTCCGTCTCGGACGCACGCAGCAGTTGCGCCTCCACTAGTTGCTCCAGGTACTCCTCCGCTTCGTCGACCTCGGTCCCCAAGAGAGCCGCAGCCATCCAGGGAGCGATACGAATGGCGCGCACTGAGCCCAGGAGCGCGAAGAGGCGTCTGGTCGTACTGTCCAACGCCGCGTAACCGCTCGAGCAATTGTCAAATCCTGTGGATTGCGTGTGATTCACAGAGCTCGAAGCCATTGGTCGAGGGCTGCGAAGTCGTCGTCGGCGAGTCCCCGGTATGACTCCACGTGGTGGAGGAGAGCCTGGCCGC
>NZ_JAFCNB010000013.1 GCF_017896165.1 Microbispora oryzae | reverse complement strand
TTACATTCCGAACCCGGAAGTTAAGCCTTCCAGCGCCGATGGTACTGCACTGGGGACGGTGTGGGAGAGTAGGACGCCGCCGGACAATTTTTGTGGGGGGCCACCCTGTTTGGGGTGGCCCTTCATGCTTTTCTGGGGTGATTTGCGCGAGGTGGCCCCTCGCGCTTTTTTCGTATGCGCCGGCGATCACGGGGATGGGCGGACGCCGTACCTCGTCGCGGAGCCCGTACGCTGAGGGACGTGGAATACCGAGCCGTCGAACAGGCGATCATGGCGCGTGGGGTCGAATGGGATTTCGACCCCACCCTCGATCGCATCATCGCGTTGATGGAGCTCCTTGGCGATCCCCAGAAGGCCTATCCGGTCGTCCACATCGCGGGGACCAACGGCAAGACGAGCACCGCCCGCATGGCCGAGGCCCTGCTGCGGGAGCGCAACCTCCGGGTGGGCCGATACACGAGCCCCCATCTCACCTCGATGCGGGAACGGATCTGCGTCGACGGTGAGCCTCTCTCCGAGGAACGGTTCGTCGAGGTCTACCAGGACATCGAGCCGTACCTGGAGATGACGGACGGCAAGATGGGCCGGCTCAGCTTCTTCGAGGTCCTCACCGCCATGGCGTACGCGGCCTTCGCCGACGCGCCCGTCGACATCGCGGTCATCGAGACCGGCATGGGGGGCACCTGGGACGCGACGAACGTCGCCGACGGCGCGGTCGCGGTCATCACGCCGATCTCCCTCGACCACACCGAGTACCTGGGCCCGGACGTCGCCACGATCGCAGGGGAGAAGGCCGGCATCATCAAGCCCGGCGCGACTGCCGTCCTCGCCCAGCAGCCGCTGGAGGCGGCCGAGGTGCTGATGCGGCGCGCCGGCGAGGTGGGGGCGGTCGTCGCCCGTGAAGGGCTCGAGTTCGGAGTGCTGCACCGCGAGCTCGCGCTGGGAGGCCAGCTGCTCCAGCTCAAGGGACTCAAGGGTGTCTACCAAGACGTCTTCCTGCCGCTCTACGGCGCCCACCAGGCCGGCAACGCGGCGGGGGCGCTCGCCGCGGTGGAGGCGCTGACGGCAGGGGACGAGCCGCTCGGCGAGGAGGTCGTGCGGCAGGCATTCGGACAGGTGACGAGCCCGGGACGGCTGGAGGTGGTCAGGAGCGGGCCGACGGTCGTGCTCGACGCGGCCCACAACCCCGCCGGCATGGAGGCGACGGCGGACGCGGTGACCGAGGCCTTCGGCTTCACTCGCTTGATCGCCGTCGTCGCGGTGATGGGCGACAAGGACGTCGACGCGATCCTCGAACTTCTGGAGCCGATCGTCGAGGAGATCGTGGTCACCCGCAACTCCTCGCCCCGCTCCATGCGCCCCGAGGAACTGGCCGCCCGTGCCGAGGCCGTCTTCGGCACCGACCGCGTCCACGTGAGCGACCGGCTCGATGACGCGATCGACGTGGCCGTGGGCCTGGCAGACCAGGGAGACGAGTTCGGGTCCGGGGTGCTCATCACCGGGTCGGTCGTGACCGTGGGCGACGCCCGCGTGCTGCTCGGGGCCGCGAAGTGAGCGGGGGCGTCATGTTCGAGGTGACCCCCGGCATGCGCCGGCTCGGCGCCAGCGTCCTGGCCATGGAGGCTGTCGTCGTCGCGCTGATCACTCCGGTCGCGATCCAGATCAACGACGTGGCGCCGGCGCTCGCGGTCACGGTCGGTCTCGGCTTGGCCGTGCTCTGCGTCGTGGTGACCGCGATGTTGAAGCGGCCGTCCGCCTACATAGCGGGCAGCGTGATCCAGTTACTGGCGATCGCGACCGGAGTGCTGGTCCCCGTGATGTACGTCCTTGGAGTGATCTTCGCCGCGCTTTGGGTGACGGCCATCTTCGTCGCTCGCCGTGTCGAAGGGGCGACTAAGCGCTAAAGTCGGCAACCATGGCCGTCCCTCCCGTTCCACAGACACGGGCCGCCGTGGCGTTCCGCGCCGTCCGGGTCCCCTTACTGCTCGATGTCGTCGTCGGGTTGCTCACCGCGGTGGCGCTGCCGCTCGCGGTCGTCGCCATCCCCAACACGATCTCCGTGGTCGCCGCGCTGCTGCCACCCGGAGTCCAGCCGGTGGAGATGATGCGCGCCCACGGGCTGGCGCTGCCCGCCATGCTGCTCACCGTCCCGCTGGCCGCCCTGGCCGTACGGAGGTTCCGGGCGGCGCCGATCCTGGTGGCCGGCCTGACCCTGCTCGCCCTGGCCGACGGGGCGGGCGGCTACGCCGACACGACGACGCTCGTCGGCGTGCTGCGGGTGCTGCACGGGGTCGGGGCGGGCATGCTCGTGCCGGCGACCCTGGTCGCGGTCGCCGAGCGGCCGAGCCGGAAGATCCTGGTGCCGCTGTGGGCCGGGATGCTTTCGGCGGGCCTGCTGGCCGCCCAGGCCCTCGCCCTGTGGCCGCTCGACGAGGCGAGCTCCTGGCGGCTCACCCTCCAGCCGTACCCGCTGCTCACCGGGGTCGCCCTGGCGCTCGCCGCCGTCTACCTCGTCCTGTGGCTGCTCACGGGTGACGGCACGGAGGACGGGGCCGGCGATCTCACCGACGCGGCCGCGCGCCGGGTGTCTCCCGCCGAGAGAGGGCGCCTGGGGCTGGCGGCGATTCCCGCCGCGGGCATCGCGGTTCTCGCCGTCGGCACCACGTTCGACTGGGCCCCGACGCTCGTGGTCGCGGCGGCCGCCGTCGCCGTGATCGCCATGGTCGGGCTCGGCGCGGTGGCCACCGCCGACGGTCCCGGCGGCCGTTCGATCGCCTTCACGAACGTCGCGGTCGGGCTCGTCGTCCTCCCTACGGCGGCGCAGACGACCTACGTGGAGCTCGGCGGGCTCGGCGGGCCGGGACTCAAGGGACTGTGGCTGCCCTTCCTGGTCGCGGCGGTGGTCGCGGTGGCGGCGGCGATCGTGGCGGGACTTGTGCCTGAGGCGCAGTGCCGCCGAATCACGCTCGCGGGCCTGGTGGCCATCGTCGCCGGGTTGTGCGCCATCCGGCTGCTCGTGCCCGAGCCGGACGGCGCGCCCCTGGTCGTGCCGTTCGCGTTGCTCGCGGCGGGCTCGGCGATCGCCCTGACGAGCGCGCTGCGCCTCGCCGGCGTGGGTTCCGCGCTCCTCGGCCTGTCGCTGTGCTTCCCCGCGGTGCTCGCGGGCTTCCTGCTCGGTACGGGTATCCAGGTCAACCGGCTGCAGGAGGCGACCCGCGCGGCGGACGCGGGCCGGCAGGCGGTGGTCGACGGGTTCATGGACGCGCTGCACCTGTGGGCGCTCGTCGGCGGCTTCGTCGTGGTGGGCATCATGGTGATCAGCTCGATCCTCGCCCGGAGGACAGCGGCGACGGCGGACGGGACGGTGCCGGTGGCCGGCCCGGCGCGTGATGGAGCGCACGACGGCCCTGTGGTCCCCGCGCCGACTCCCTCGCCCGAGGAGGAGGACGGCTCACCAGCCGATCACCGCCGCGACGCGTGAACGACGGTTCGGTCTCATCGGACCGGTAAGCTGCCGGTGCGTTGGAGCTCCCGAGTGTGGCCCGATCGACGGCACGGCGAGCACGACGCCATCCGATCAGACCACACCGCCTCACCATTACAAGGAGACGAATCGTGTCCGAGCGTACGCTTGTCCTGATCAAGCCTGACGGTGTCCGTCGTGGCCTCGTGGGGGACGTCATCGGCCGCATCGAGCGCAAGGGCCTCAAGATCGTGGCGATGGACCTGCGCACGCTCGACGCGGAGACCGCCAAGGCGCACTACGCGGAGCACTCCGAGCGGCCGTTCTTCGGCGAGCTGGTGGAGTTCATCACCTCCGGGCCCCTGGTGGCGCTGGTTCTTGAGGGACCCCGCGCCGTCGAGGCGTTCCGCGGCCTGGCCGGTCTCACCGACCCGGTGAAGTCGGCGCCCGGCACCATCCGCGGAGACCACGCCCTGGAGATCGGCGAGAACGTGGTGCACGGCTCGGACTCGCCGGAGTCCGCCGCCCGTGAGATCAAGATCTTTTTCCCGGACCGCTTCTAGCCCCGGCCCGCAACACGACAGACCCCGGTCCAAACCCGGGGTCTGTCGTGTTTTCCGAGGTGGTGACCGACCTCTGTCCGGGGAACCGGGAATTTTCCCGGGGCGTGGGAGCTCGATGTGCCCAGTCATGAGCACATGCCGTTACGATTCGAGTGCGATGCGTTATCCCGCCAACCCGCTCACCACCTGAAGGAAGGCTTCCTTCCGCATGGGCAGCAAGCTGACATTCCTGGGCCGTGACATGGCCGTTGACCTTGGCACGGCGAACACATTGGTCTACGTGCGAGGGCGCGGCATCGTGCTCAACGAGCCGTCCGTCGTCGCCATCAACGTCACGACAGGCAAGATCGTGGCAGTTGGAATAGAAGCGAAGCGGATGATCGGGCGGACGCCCGGCAACATCGTCGCGATCCGTCCCCTGAGGGACGGAGTGATCGCGGATTTCGATGTGACCGAGCGCATGCTGAGGTATTTCATCCAGAAAGTCCATAAGCGCCGGCACTTCGTCCGGCCTCGGATCATCGTGGCGGTGCCCAGCGGCATCACGGGCGTCGAGCAACGCGCGGTGAAGGAGGCGGGCTATCAGGCCGGAGCGCGGCGCGTCTACATCATCGAGGAGCCGATGGCCGCCGCGATCGGCGCCGGGCTTCCCGTCCACGAACCGACCGGCAACATGGTGGTCGACATCGGGGGCGGTACCACTGAGGTTGCGATCATCTCGATGGGCGGCATCGTGACAAGCCAGTCCATCCGAGTCGCCGGGGACGAACTCGACCAGGCGGTGATGGCCTTCGCCAAGAAGGAGTACTCCCTGATGCTCGGGGAGCGCACGGCGGAGGAAGTCAAGATCGCGATCGGTTCCGCGTGCGCCACGGGTGAGGACTTCCACGCGGAGGTCCGGGGCCGCGACCTCGTCAGCGGCCTGCCCAAGACCGTGGTGATCTCCGCCGAGGAGATCCGCAGGTCGATGGCCGAGCCGGTGAACGTCATCGTCGACGCGGTCAAGTCGACGCTGGACAAGTGCCCGCCGGAGTTGTCGGGCGACCTGATGGACCGGGGCATCGCCCTCACCGGCGGAGGGGCCCTGCTGCGCGGCATGGTGGACCGGCTGCGAGAGGAGACCGGCATGCCGGTGCATCTCGCGGACAACGCGCTCGACTCGGTGGCGCTGGGCTCAGGTAGATGCGTGGAGGACTTCGAGGCCCTCCAGCAGGTGCTCGTGCCGGAGCCCCGCAACTAAGGAGCGGTAATGAGAGACACCCGCCGCGCCCGTCTCGCACTCGGTCTCCTGGTAGCCGCCGCGTTGATCCTCATCACCGTGGACCACCGGTCCGCCGCCCTGCCGGTGATCGGCCCGATCCGCAGTGCCGCCGCCTCGTTCTTCGGCAAGGTCGAGAACGTGAGCGCGGGCATCACCGGGCCGATCACCGGGTTCGTCGGCATGGTCAAGGCGGCGCCTGGGGCCGAGCGCGCGGTCGCCGATCTCCGCAAGGAGAACGCGCGGCTGCGGGGCGAGCTGTCCGCGCAGCGCGTCGACCAGGGCCGCATGGGCAAGCTCGACAAGATGCTCGGGCTCGCGGGCCTCGGCCGTTACCGCGTGGTGCCCGCCCAGGTGGTGGCCCGGCGCTCCGTACCCGGCTTCGAGGACGCGGTGGAGATCGACGCGGGCACCGTCGACGGTGTGCGGCAGGACATGAGCGTGCTGACCGGCGAGGGGCTCGTCGGGAGGGTCGTCCAGGCAGGGCCGGACACCTCCACCGTGGCGCTCCTCACCGATCCCGCCCTGTCGGCGGGGGCGCGCCTGGAGGGCAGCAACGAGATCGGTGTGGTGAGCGGCCTCGGCGAGGAGGGCGGCGGCGAGAACCTGGTCAGGTTCCGCCTGCTCGACTCCTCGGCGCCGCTGGCCGTCGGCCGGCGGATCGTCTCCTTCGGCTCCCAGCAGAGCAAGCCGTACGTGCCCGGGGTGCCGATCGGCATCATCGAGCGGGTCGAGAGCGTCCCGGGGGAGCTCATCAAGACCGCCTACGCCCGGCCGTTCACCGACTTCTCGGCCATCGACGTGGTCGGGGTGATCGTGCAGGCGCCCAAGCGCGACCCGCGCGACTCCGTGCTGCCGCCGGTGCCGCGGCCGGCTCCCACGCCCATGCGGGCCAGAGGGCGTGACCAGCGGCAGAACGAGTGGTGGCTGGGCAGCCCGAGGGTCGAGGCCGGTCCGGGCGACCGTCGCGACGCTCGCGAGCGCGGCGACGCGCGCCGCCGGGCGGACGAGCCGCGTGATCAGACCGGTGAACCCGCCACCGAGGGACGGGAGACCGGCGGCGAGGCACGCGTGCGTCCCGGCCGGGCGGCCGGCGGCGCGGAGATGCCCGGTCGTGCCGCGCCGGCGGCTCGCCCGGCGGAGGAGCGTCCCGGCCGCCGGCCGGTAGCGCACGCCGCGGCGCCCGCTCCGGAGACGCGCGGGGCCGCCGCACGCGGCGCCTCCGGCCGGGCGGCAGCCGGTAACGCCGCGACGGGCCATGCCACGGGTCACGCCGCCGCCGGTCACGCTGGGGCCGGCCGTATCGCCCCGGACTCGCGAGCCGTCGCCGCACGGCCCGATGCCCCGCCGGCGCACCGGCCCCGCGAGCGCGACGGAGGGAACTGATCCGCATGCTCCGGAACCTGACCGCCGGGCTCCTGCTGCTGCTCGCGCTGGTGCTGCAGGTGAGTCTGCTGAACCGGTTGCTCGGCTCGTTCGCGCCTGACGTGGTGCTGCTGACGGTGGTCGCCCTCGCGGCGACGAGGGGGCCGGCGGCGGGAGCCGTGATCGGCTTCTGCGGCGGGCTCGCCTACGACATGCTGCCTCCCGCCAATCACACGCTGGGGCAGTACGCGCTGGTCATGTGCGCCCTGGGATATCTCGCGGGGCGGGCCGGCGAGCGGGCGCCCCTGGTCATCGTGGCGGTCTGCGCCGTGATCGCGCCGGGACTGGTCGAGGGAATCGGAGCGCTTCTCGGCAGCCCCGGACTCACCTGGCCTGTCATCAGGACCGTGTGGCTCCGGAGCGCCGTGTGCAATCTCGTGGCCGCCCCGGCGGTGTTCTGGGTGGTGAACGCCCTGAGCCGGCAGCGCAGGCGCGGCGGCGGAAACGAGCTCGTGACGAGCTGGAGACGGGGGACGGCATGACTCGGTTGCGGGCGCGGCTGTTGCTTTTGCAGGTGATGGTCATCGCGATGATCGTGGTGCTGGTGGTCCGGTTGTGGCAGGTGCAGGTGGTGCAGGGGGCCAAGTTCGTCACGGTGGCCACCGAGACGCGCACCCGGGAGGTCAGGGTGCCCGCCCTGCGCGGGATGATCCTCGACGCCACGGGCCGGCCGCTGGTCCGCAACCGCAGCACACTGGTGGTGTCGGTCGACCGGTCCCGGTTCGAGCGAATGCCGGACGGCGGCGACGCGGTGCTGCGGCGGCTCTCCGCGGTGCTGAAGATCCCGGTCGACAAGCTGAAGCAGAAGATCCGGGCCTGCGGTCCCGGCGTCACACGCCCGTGCTGGCCCGGATCGCCGTACACGCCCGTCCCGGTCGCGGACCGGGTGAGCAACCGGGCGGCGCTGCAGATCCTGGAGCGCCAGGAGGACTTCCCCGGCGTGACGGCCGAGTTGCAGGCGGTCCGCGAGTATCCGAACGGCAGGGACGCCGCCCAGGTGCTCGGCTACCTCCAGCCGGTCACGCAGAGTGAGCTGGAGAAGCGCGAGGGCCTCAAGGCCAGCTACTCCGGCGTCGACCTCGTCGGCCGGGACGGCCTGGAGGAGGTGTACGACTCCGCGTTGCGCGGCAGCCCCGGCCTGCGCCGGGTCCAGGTCGACCGGATGGGCAAGGTCGTCGCGGTGCAGCAGCAGACCACGCCGGCGCCCGGCGAGATCCTCGTCACCAGCATCGACGCCCGGGTGCAGGCGGTCGTGGAGAAGTCGCTGGCCCAGGCCATGGCGGAGGCCCCGCAGTCCGACGGCGCCGCCGCAGTGGTCCTCGACGTGAAGACCGGCCGGGTGGTCGCGATGGCCAGCAGGCCGACGTACGACCCCAAGGTCTGGACCGGCGGCATCACGGAGAAGGAATACCAGCGGCTGCTGTCGGAGAAGTCAGGGAAGCCGCTGATCTCGCGGGCGCTGAAGGGCGAATACGCGCCGGGATCCACCTTCAAGATCAGCTCCGCCTCCGCGATGATCGCGGATGGCGAGCCGCTGCACGGCACGTACCAGTGCCCCAGTTCCTACAACGTGGGCGGCCGGGCCTTCGGCAACGCCGGCGGCATGGCCCTGGGTTCGATCTCCCTGCACGAGGCGCTGGTGAAGTCGTGCGACACCGTCTTCTACCGGGCGGGCTACGAGGAGTGGCTGCGCGACGGCGGCAACACCCCGAAGACGAAGACCAAGGAGCCGATGGCCAACATGGCCCGCGCGTACGGATTCGGGCAGCCGACCGGCATCGACCTGCCCGGCGACTCGCCCGGCCGGATCCCCGACCGCACCTGGAAGCGGAACCTGTGGAACTCCACGAAGGACTCCATGTGCCGGCGGGCCAAGACCGGCTACCCCGAGCTGAAGGACGAGGCCCGCGCCGCGTTCTCCAAGCGCCTGGCGCACGAGAACTGCCTGGAGGGCTTCCTGTTCCACGCCTACGAGGCGGCGAACTTCTCCATCGGCCAGGGTGACGTGCTGGTCACGCCGTTGCAGCTGGCCCGGGCGTACGCCGCGCTCGTCGGCGACGGCAACGTGCGCAGCCCGCGTGTCGGATGGGCACTGGTCAAGCCCGACGGCACCCTCGTCAAGGAGATCCCGGTGCCGATCGTGAGCCACCTGCCGGTCAGCGACGAGACCCGCGACTACATCCGCAAGGCCCTCAGCGAGGTGCCGTCGGACGGCACGGCGGCCGGCGCGTTCCGCGGCTTCCCGATGAACGTGGTCAAGATCGGCGGCAAGACCGGTACGGCCGAGGTCTGGGGCAAGGGCGACACCTCCTGGTTCGCCTCGTTCGCGCCCGCGGACAAGCCCCGCCTGGTGACCGTGGTCATGGTGTCGCAGGGCGGCTTCGGCGCCGAGAGCGCGGCCCCCGCCGTACGGCGGATCTGGGAGGGCATCTACGGCATCGGCAAGAGTGAGAACAGCAAGCCGGTCAAGCCCGCGCTCCCGGACGGTCACCCGGCCGACCGGCTGCCGGTGATCCGGCAGGACGGGACTGTCCAGTAAGGGGGATCGGCCGTGTCTGACGCGATGCGGGTGGGGCGGCGGTCGTTCGCCAAGCGGGCGGTCGGCCCGGGAGCCGCCGTCTGGAGGATGGACGGGGTGCTGCTCGCCGCGGTGGTCGCGCTCAGCGTGATCGGGACGCTCCTGGTGTGGTCGTCGACCCGCACCTGGTCGTCGGCGGAACCCACCGGACTGGCGAAGAAGCACGTGCTCAACCTGTGCATCGGGCTCGCCCTCTACAGCGTGGTCGCGGTGTCCGACTACCGGTGGCTGCGGACCTACGCGCCGGTCCTGTACGGCGTCGCGATCCTGGGACTGCTGCTGGTCATCACGCCGATGGGGTCGACGATCAACGGCCACCACTCGTGGATCATGCTCGGCGGCGGCTTCGCCGTGCAGCCCGCCGAGCTGGCCAAGCCGGCGCTCGTGGTGATGATGGCCCGGCTGCTCGCCCGGCCGGCGGAGGGGAAGGACCGGCCGCGGCCCGTCGACATCCTGCTGTGCCTGGCCGTCTCCGGTGTGGCCGCGATCCTGGTCATGATGCAGCCCGACCTCGGCACCACGATGGTGCTCATGGCGATCACGGCCGGGGTCATCGTGTTCGCCGGGATCCGTAAGCGCTGGGTGCTGGCCGGGCTGGTGCTGGCCGCCCTCGCGGCCGCGGCCGTGTGGTCGCTCGGGCTGATGAAGCCCTACCAGGTGGCCCGGTTCACCGCGCTGATCGACCCGTCCAGTGATCCACGAGGGGTGGGTTACAACAGCACCCAGGCCCTGGTCGCGATCGGGTCGGGCGAGGTGTTCGGCAAGGGGCTGTTCCACGGAGGCCAGACGACCGGCCGGTTCGTGCCGGAGCAGCACACCGACTTCATCTTCACCGTGGCCGGCGAGGAGCTCGGTTTCGTGGGCACCGTCACCGTGGTCGCGCTGCTCGGTGTGGTTCTGCTGCGCGGTGTGCGGATCGCCCGGATGTGCGAGGACCGGTTCGCCGCCCTGGTCGCGGGGGGAATCGTCGCCTGGATGGCCTTCCAGACGCTCGTCAACGTCGGCATGACCATCGGCATCATGCCGATCACCGGTGTGCCGCTGCCCTTCGTCTCGTACGGAGGAACGGCGACGTTCGCCAACATGATCGCCGTCGGGGCGTTGCAGGCCATCCACCTGCGGCGGCCGTTCGCCTCCTGAGACTCGCCTCCCGAGACGCCCGCCGGGCGGGGCCGCCGCATGAGCGCGACTCGCATGGTCCCGGATCTTCGCTCTCACTGGCGCCCGCACGCGCAGGAGAACACGATGGGAACAGAATCGGTTCGGGGGCTGAACAGACCCTTACGGAGGAACGGTGACTCCGGACGACGAGACACGCGAGCGTGAGCATGCTCTTGAGCTGCTGAGGACCGCGTTCCCGGACTATCGGATCGTGTACGGCGGCGGCCGCTGGGCCGCCGCGGCGGCGGGCGACCCGCCGAAGGTATGGTTCGCCGAAACGCCGAGCAGCCTGTGTGGCCAGCTCTTCCTGGCTCAGCTCAGGAGCGGGGGAACGATCGTTCCCCTCCGCGGGAAGGAGAGCAACTCGCAGTGCGCGGGGTGACCGGATCGTGACGTTCAGGGCGCTAGCGTGCCGGTGTCACCCCATGGAGAGCCGATGACAATTCCCCCACGCGGCGGCGACCGATCCGCCATCCAGATCGCGGCGACCATCCGCGAGCGGACGCTGGCCGGACTGGGCGAGCCGCCCACGACGAGCGTGCTGCACCAGATCGCCGAGGAGATCCACGTCTGCTGCCCCCGGCTGTCGCGCTTCAAGTGCCTGCGGCTGGCCCAGGGGTGGACGGTCGAGGAGGCGATCGAGCGTTTCCACGCCATGTGCGACCGCGAGCAGATCAAGCGCAGGGGGCTGACGGAGCGGTCCTGGCGTGAGTGGGAGGCGGGGGCCCGGCCCGACCGCGACTACACCGACCTGCTGTGCCGGCTGTTCGAGACGGGTCCGGTGCAGCTCGGGTTCGCCCGCGACTACACGCCCGAGGAGGCGCGCCAGCCCAGGACGGCCACGCCTGACCTGATCACCAGGGCCGCCCGCGAGGCCAGCGAGCACGCCGAGCGGGTGGAGGCCAGCGAGATCGGCGACAGCGCCATCGAACGGCTGCGGACCCAGGTCATGTGGGTGTCGAGGCGGTACGTCTGGGAGGCGCCGCTGCCGTTGTTCGTCGAGATGCGGGCGTTGCAGGAGCAGACCCGCCGGGCGCTCGAACGGCGCATCCACCCGACGCAGGCCGGGGAGCTGTACTTCCTCACCGGCGCCCTGTGCGGGCTGATGGCGAACGCCAGCATGGACATGGGACGGCGGGTGCCCGCCGACACCCTGGCCCGGGCGGCCTGGACATACGGGCGGATCTCCGGGAACCAGCCCCTGATGGGCTGGGCCCGGGGCATGCAGGCGTCGGTCGCCCTGTGGGACAAGCGGTACGAGGACGCGGCCGGATACGCGGAGGACGGCCTGACCCACCTGAGGGCCGGTCAGGGCGCCGCCCGGCTGCACATGCTCCGCGCCCGCGCCGGGGCGATGCTCGGCTGGACCAGGCAGGCCGCGGACGAGATCTCCAAGGCCCTGGACGCGCGGGGATCGGGCTCGGGAGACGAGTTGCACGACGGGTTCGCCGGCGAGTTCGCCTTCCGGCAGGCCAAACAGGCGTACTACACGGCCGTCACCCACCTGCACCTCGGGCAGTCCGCGCAGGCCATCGAACAGGCCCGCGGCGCGCTCGCCCTGTACGCGGGAGAGGACCGGCAGAACCGGTCGTACGGCTGCGAGGCGATGGCCGGGGCGCATCTCGTCGTGGCGCATCTCATGGAGGACGACGTCGACGGCGCGGAGAAGGCCCTGGCCCCGCTGCTCGAACTGCCGCCGGAACGCAGGATCGACAGCCTCGCCGAGACCCTGCAGGCGACCCGTCCGTCGCTCACCGGTCCGATCGCGAACCGGCTCGAAGGCTTCTGCGCCGTCGGGCTGCCCGAGTCCGCGGCGCGGGCGCTGCCCGAAGGAGGCCGAGGATGACGGTGTCGATCGCGGCGGGCGTGCCCGCCGCCCTCGCCGAGGCCTGCCGCCAGGCCGGCCTGAGCAGCACCGGCGCGCGGCTGCTGCGCAGCGTCGCGAACGTGGTCTACCACCTGCCCACCGAGGGGGTCGTCGTGCGCCTCGCCGAGGCCACGACGCCCGGCAAGCTCGACCGTCTCGTCACCTCGCTCAAGGTCACCCGGTGGCTGCACGAGCAGGGCTTCCCGGTCATCCGGCCGCTCGACGTCCGCCAGCCGATCGCGGCCGAGGGCTGCCTGGCGACCTTCTGGTACTACGAGGAGGGCGGGCCGTCCGGCGGCGCCGAGCACGACCCCGCCCCGCTCGGCGTCCTGCTCCGCTGGCTGCACGCGCTGCCGTCCGTGCCCTTCGCGCTCCCGACGTACGACCCGTTCGGCGGGATCCGCCGGGCCGTCCACGCGAGCCTGGTGATCGGCGACGACGAGCGGACCTGGCTGCTGGACCGCTGCGCCGGCCTGGAGGAGACCTACTACGAGCGGCTCGACTTCGCCCTGCCGTACGGGCTGATCCACGGCGACGCGCACCGCGGCAACCTGATCCGCACGCCGGAGCGGCTGCTGCTGTGCGACTGGGACTCGGTCAGCGCGGGTCCGCGCGAGATCGACCTGGTGCCGACGCTGCAGGGGGTCAGGTTCGGGCTGTCGGAGGAGCAGCGGTCGGGGTTCGTCCGCGCCTACGGCGGTGACATCAGGCGGTGGCCGGGATATCCGGTGCTCAGGGACATCCGGGAGCTCCAGACCCTGACCGCCGTGCTGCGCAACGCCCACCGCGACCCGGCCGCCGAGGAGGAGCTGCGGCACCGCCTCGCCTCTCTGCGCGCCGGGGACGACCGGACCTGGCACCCCGTCTAGAGCCGATACCCTGGACCCATGTCTGCCGAGTCGTTGTTTCCCCGCCTGGAGCCGCTGCTGCCGAGGGTGCAGAAGCCGATCCAGTACGTCGGGGGTGAGCTGAACTCGACGGTCAAGGACTGGGACGAGGCGACGGTCCGGTGGGCTCTGATGTACCCGGACGCCTACGAGGTGGGCCTGCCCAACCAGGGCGTGCAGATCCTCTACGAGATCCTCAACGAGCTGCCGGAGACGCTGGCGGAGCGCACGTACGCCGTGTGGCCCGACCTCGAGGCGCTCATGCGGTCCGAGGGCGTCCCGCAGTTCACCGTCGACGCCCACCGGCCGGTGCGCGCCTTCGACGTCCTGGGGGTGTCGTTCGCCACCGAGCTCGGCTACACCAACCTGCTGACCGCGCTCGACCTGGCGGGGATCCCTCTGCCGGCCGCCGAGCGGACCGAGGACGACCCGATCGTGCTGGCCGGCGGCCACGCCGCGTTCAACCCCGAGCCCATCGCGGAGTTCCTCGACGCCGCCGTGCTCGGCGACGGCGAGCAGATCGCGATCGCGATCACCGAGGTCATCCGGGAGTGGAAGGACGAGGGGTCGCCGGGGGGCCGCGACGAGCTGCTCATGCGCCTCGCCGAGAGCGGCGGGGTGTACGTCCCGAAGTTCTACGACGTCGAGTATCACCCGGACGGCCGCATCAGGCGCGTCGTCCCCAACCGCGCGGGCGTGCCCTCGCGGGTGTTCAAGCACACGGTCATGGATCTGGACGAGTGGCCGTACCCGAAGAAGCCTCTGGTCCCGCTCGCGGAGACCGTCCACGAGCGGTTCAGCGTGGAGATCTTCCGGGGCTGCACCCGAGGCTGCCGCTTCTGCCAGGCCGGTATGATCACCCGCCCGGTGCGGGAGCGGTCGATCACCACGATCGGCGACATGGTCGAGGCGGGCATACGGGAGTCCGGCTTCAACGAGGTCGGCCTGCTGTCGCTGTCGAGCGCGGACCACTCCGAGATCGGTGACGTCACCAGGGGGCTGGCCGACCGTTACGAGGGCAGCCAGGTCGGGCTGTCGCTGCCGTCGACCCGGGTCGACGCGTTCAACATCGACCTGGCGAACGAGCTGTCACGCAACGGCCGCCGCTCGGGGCTCACGTTCGCTCCCGAGGGCGGGTCCGAGCGGATGCGCAAGGTGATCAACAAGATGGTCACCGAGGAAGATCTGATCCGCACCGTCACCACGGCCTACGGCCAGGGCTGGCGGCAGGTGAAGCTCTACTTCATGTGCGGGCTGCCCACCGAGGAGGACGTGGACGTCCTCGGCATCGCCGACCTGGCCATGAAGGTCGTCAAGGCGGGCCGCGAGGCGACCGGCTCCAGGGACGTCCGGTGCACGGTCTCGATCGGCGGATTCGTGCCCAAGCCGCACACGCCGTTCCAGTGGGCCGCCCAGTGCGACCACGAGACGGTCGACCGGCGGCTGCGCGAGCTGCGCGACGCCCTGCGCGGGGACAAGGAGTACGGCAGGGCGATCGGCTACCGCTACCACGACGGCAAGCCGTCCATTGTGGAGGGCCTGCTGTCGCGCGGCGACCGCCGCGTGAGCAAGGTCGTCCGGGCGGTGTGGGAGGACGGCGGCCGTTTCGACGGCTGGAGTGAGCACTTCTCCTACGAGCGCTGGATGGCGGCCGCCGAGCGCGCCCTCGCGGGCGAGCCGGTGGACGTCGACTGGTACACCACGCGCGAGCGTGACGAGCACGAGGTGCTCCCCTGGGACCACCTCGACGCCGGCCTCGACCGCGAGTGGCTCTGGCAGGACTGGCAGGACGCGCTGAACTCCGGCGAGGTCGAGGACTGCCGCTGGACGCCCTGCTACGACTGCGGCGTCTGCCCCACCATGGGCACGGAGATCCAGATCGGTCCCACCGGGAAGAAGCTGCTGCCCCTCACCGTCATCTGACCCGGGTACGGCCCGCCAACCTGGCTATCCTGTAAGACGATCGACCGAGATGTGGAAGGACGACGGAACCCTGAAGAAGCCCGTTCCCGAGGGGCCGGCGCCCGAGCCCGTGGCGCAGCGGCTGAGAGTGCGCTACGCCAAACGGGGGAGGCTGCGCTTCACCAGCCACCGCGACATCTCCCGCGCCGTCGAGAGGGCGGTGCGGCGAGCCGGGATCCCGGTGGCCTACAGCGCGGGCTTCAGCCCTCATCCGAAGATCTCCTACGCCGGCGCCGCCCCCACCGGGGTGGCGAGCGAGGCCGAGTACCTGGAGATCGGCGTCACCCGGCACTGTGACCCGAGCGAGGTCCTGGCCGAGCTCGACGCCTCGCTGCCGCCGGGCCTGGACGTTCTCGACGTGGTGGAGGCCAGGGCGGGGGGCCTGGCCGACCGGCTGGAGGGCTCGGTCTGGGAGATCCGGATTCCCGGGGCCGATCCGGCCGTGGCCGAGGCGGCGGTGAAGGAGTTCTGGACCGCCGATCGGGTCGAGGTCGAGCGCCTGACAAAGAAGGGTCTGCGGCGGTTCGACACCCGCCAGGCGGTCGCTTCGCTGTCACTGGTGGACGGTCCGCCAAGAACAGCAGGTCAGGAGCCCGGTCAGCCGTGTGTCATACTTCGTATGGTTGTTCGGCACGAAACACCTGCCGTACGACCCGACGACGTGCTCATGGGTCTGCGTCTCGTAGCCGGCTTCGCGCCGCCGTCACCCCCTGAGGTGACCAGGCTGGCGCAGGGGCCGCTGGACGCTACGACCGGTGAGCCCGCCGACCCGTTCGAACTCGATCGGGCCGGCGGAGACCGATAAGACTTGCCGCCGCGGCGCCGACAGGAGGCCCGGCGGACCGTGAGAGACGAGAGCCTCCGCGCGGCGCGGCGACGTGCCCGGAGGCTGACGGGAGAGCGCCCGCATGCTCGACAACGAGCTGACTGACGGGGCCGTGAGCCTTGGCAGTGATACGACAGACGAAAATCGCGACGACAGCGCCGGCGCGACCGCGTCCGGCCGGGCCGCCACGCAGCCGCGCCGCCGCGCGGCGAGCCGTCCCGCCGGGCCGCCGCCGGAGCCGGACGACTTGCCGCCGCCCGTGACCACGGTGGTGGCCGCCACCGCCGCCCCCCGGGTGACAGAGCCCGCCGAGACCAAGAAGGCGCCCAAGCGGGCCACCCGCCGCCGGGCGTCGGCCGCCGCCGAGGCCCAGCGGACGCCGGAGCCCGGCGCCGAGGCCGCCGCCACAGAAGTCGCCGCCACAGAGGCCGCCGCCCCCGCGCCCACCGCGCCGGAGAGCGTCGCCGGAACCGCCGGAGTCGAGACCGCCGGAGTCGAGACCGCCGCGGCCGAGACCGCCGCGGCCGAGACCGCCGCGCCGGAGGGCGCTGCGGCGGAGGTCCCCGCGGCCGAGCCGGTACGGCGCCGCCGTACCCGCAGGAAGGCCGAGGAGCCGGTCGCCGAGGCGGACCCGCAGCAGGCCCCGCCCCAGACGCAGGCTGAGGAGCAGGTGAGGCGCCGGGGCGGCCGCACCAGGAGAAGTGAGGCGACGCCGGAACGATCCAGGGCCATGAGCGCCGCGGAGGCTCAGGTGGCCGCGGCTCTGCAGCTCAACCGGCCGGGCGAGGAGGACCTCAACGAGCCCTCCGACTTCGAGCCGCTGAAGGAGCACCTCCTCGAGGACGTCGAGCCCTTGGACGAGGTGGAGGCGGAGGAGGCGTTCGAGGCGACCGTCGAGGACGACGACCGGGCGCGGTTGATCGCCGACCCGTTCGCCGCCGCCCGGCGGGCCGACGTCCCGTCCGTGACGTTCCAGGCCCCGGCGCTGTTCCAGCCGCTGTTCCAGGCGCCCGACCCGTTCGCGGTGCCGGCGGCTCGTCCCACCACGCCGGCGACCGGGCCGGTGACGGGGACGGAGGAGCCCGAGGAGGCCGAGGAGCCGGAGGAGATCGCTGAGGCGGCCGAGGAGGAGATCGACGGCGAGGGCGAGACCGGCCCGCGCCGACGGCGCCGCCGCCGGGGCGGTCGCGGTCGCGGTGCCCGGCTCAGGGACGCCGACGAGGCCGAGGGCGCCGAGGATTCCGAGTCCGAGGGCGAGGCCGAGGAGTCGCAGGCCGCGCAGGACGAGGACGAGGACCACGACCAGGACGGCGAGGAGGCCGAGGGCGGGCAGGGCACCTCACGCCGCCGGCGGCGCCGTCGCCGGCGCGGGGGCGAGGAGGTCGAGCCCACCGGAGACGAGCCGCCGAACACGGTGGTCCGCATCCGAGCGCCGCGGGCCACCCGCGCCACCTCGGTCGACGAGGTCCAGGGGGTGCGTGGTTCGACCCGGCTGGAGGCGAAGAAGCAGCGCCGCCGGGAAGGCCGCGAGCTCGGCCGCCGCCGTCCGCCGATCATCACCGAGTCGGAGTTCCTGGCCCGGCGCGAGTCGGTCGAGCGGGTGATGGTCGTCCGCCGCAGGGGCGGCCGCACCCAGATCGCCGTGCTCGAGGACGGGGTGCTGGTCGAGCACTACGTCGACCGCGAGTCCAGCCAGTCGTACGTCGGCAACGTCTACCTCGGCAAGGTGCAGAACGTGCTGCCCTCGATGGAGGCGGCGTTCGTCGACATCGGCAAGGGCCGCAACGCGGTGCTGTACGCCGGCGAGGTCAACTTCGACACCGCGGGCCTTGAGGGCCAGCCCAAGCGGATCGAGGCGGCGCTGAAGTCCGGCCAGTCGGTGCTCGTGCAGGTCACCAAGGACCCGATCGGCCACAAGGGCGCCCGGCTCACCTCGCAGATCAGCCTGCCCGGCCGTTATCTGGTCTACGTGCCGGACGGCTCGATGACGGGCATCTCCCGCAAGCTCCCGGACAAGGAGCGGTCGCGGCTCAAGCAGATTCTCCGCAAGGTCATGCCGGAGAACGCCGGTGTGATCGTGCGTACCGCGGCCGAGGGCGCCTCGGAGGAGGAGCTCGGCCGCGACGTCGCCCGGCTGTCGGCGCAGTGGGAGAACATCCAGCGCAAGGCCAAGTCGGCCAGCCCGCCGGAGCTGCTGTCGGGCGAGCCCGACCTGACCGTCCGGGTGGTCCGCGACGTCTTCAACGAGGACTTCACCTCGCTGGTCGTCGAGGGCGAGGACGTCTGGGTGACGGTGGACGAGTACGTCAGGTACGTCGCCCCGCACCTGGCCGAGCGCCTGTCCAAGTGGGACGACCCGACCGACCTGTTCGCCGCGTACCGGATCGACGAGCAGATCGCCAAGGCGATGGAGCGCAAGGTCTGGCTGCCGTCCGGCGGCTCGCTGGTGATCGACCGGACCGAGGCGATGACCGTCGTCGACGTGAACACCGGCAAGTTCACCGGCCAGGGCGGCAATCTCGAGGAGACCGTCACCCGCAACAACCTGGAGGCGGCCGAGGAGATCGTCCGCCAGCTCCGGCTGCGGGACATCGGCGGCATCATCGTGATCGACTTCATCGACATGGTGCTGGAGAGCAACCGCGACCTGGTGCTCCGGAGGTTGCTGGAGTGCCTGGCCCGCGACCGGACCAAGCACCAGGTGGCGGAGGTCACCTCGCTCGGCCTGGTCCAGATGACCCGCAAGCGGGTCGGCCAGGGCCTGCTGGAGGCGTTCTCCACGCCGTGCGAGTGCTGCCACGGGCGGGGGATCATCGTGTCCACCGAGCCGGTGGAGGGCAAGCCCGAGCCGCGCGGCACGCAGGGCAAGATGGCCATCGAGAAGTCGGTGGCCGATAAGCTCGGGACCGGTGAGACCTCGGTGGCGGCCTCGTCCCGTACGGGACGCGACAGCGTCACCGACGCCTTCGAGCCGGGTGAGGAGGAGGCGGCGCAGAGCGGTTCGCGCGGCCGCCGCCGGTCCCGCAGGAAGGCGGCCGACTAGGACTCGCTTCCGGTGGTCCGCCCGGTTCGACCTCGGTACCGTGAATCCGGTACCCTGGTCATCCGGTGCGCTCGGTGTCGGCGTGCCTGGCTACGCGCGCCTGCCCGGATCGCCGGTTATCTGATCGACAGCAGACTGGATGCGGGGCGCGCATCTCAGCATTGAGCCAGTAGAAGGGTTCCGCGGTGTACGCGATCGTTCGTTGCGGCGGCAGGCAGCAGAAGGTCTCCGTCGGGGACGTCCTCGAGGTGGACAAGGTCGCCGGAGAGGTTGGCTCCTCGGTGTCGCTGCCGGCGGTGCTCGTCGTCAACGACGGCGATGTCACCACCGACGCTGCCACGCTTGCCAAGTTCCAGGTGACCGCCGAGATCCTCGGCGAGACCAAGGGTCCGAAGATCCGGATCCTGAAGTACAAGAACAAGACCGGCTACAAGAAGCGCCAGGGCCACCGTCAGCGGTACACCCAGGTCAAGGTCACCGGCATCAACCCCGGACAGTAATTCCCGGGGGACGACCCCCGCTGACCCCGAAAGGGAGTGAACCATGGCACACAAGAAGGGCGCCTCGTCCACCCGGAACGGCCGTGACTCGAACGCGCAGCGCCTCGGCGTCAAGCGTTTCGGCGGCCAGCTGGTGAACGCCGGTGAGATCATCGTCCGCCAGCGCGGCACGCACTTCCACCCCGGCGACAACGTCGGCCGCGGCGGCGACGACACGCTGTTCGCGCTGACCGCCGGTCACGTGCAGTTCGGCACCAAGCGCGGTCGCCGCGCCGTGAGCATCGTCCCAGCCGCGGAGTAGTCCGCCCGGGACGACGACGTAGCGAGATGAGGCGGATCGAGCATTCGGTCCGCCTCATTCATTTTTGATCAGGAAGGGGGAGCGGCTGATGGCCGACTTCGTGGACCACGTCGTCCTGCACATCAAGGCGGGAGACGGGGGGAACGGCTGCGCCTCCATCCACCGCGAGAAGTTCAAGCCGCTCGGCGGCCCGGACGGCGGCAACGGGGGGCGCGGGGGCGACGTGACCCTGGAGGTCGACCCCAACACCGCGACCCTCCTCGACTACCACCACCGGCCGCACCGCCGGGCGGGCAACGGCAAGCAGGGCATGGGCTCGAACCGGGACGGCGCCAACGGCGAGGACATGGTGCTGCCCGTGCCCAACGGCACGGTGGTCAAGGACGCGGCGACCGGCGAGGTGCTGGTCGACCTGGTCGGCGCGGGCACCCGGTACGTCGCCGCCCAGGGCGGGTTCGGCGGGCTGGGCAACGCGGCCCTCGCCAACGCCAAACGCAAGGCCCCCGGGTTCGCGCTGCTGGGCGAGCCGGGCGACGAGGCCGAGATCGTGCTGGAGCTGAAGACCGTCGCCGACGTGGCGCTGGTCGGCTTCCCCAACGCCGGCAAGTCGTCGCTGATCGCGTCGCTGTCCGCGGCCCGGCCGAAGATCGCCGACTACCCGTTCACCACGTTGATCCCCAACCTGGGCGTCGTGACGGCGGGGGAGACCGTGTTCACCGTCGCCGACGTGCCCGGGCTCATTCCCGGCGCGTCGGAGGGCCGGGGGCTGGGGCACGAGTTCCTCCGGCACGTGGAACGTTGCTCGACGATCGTGCACGTCCTCGACTGCGCGACGATCGAGCCCGGTCGCGACCCGCTGACCGACTTCGAGGTGATCGAGGCCGAGCTCGCGGCGTACGGGTCGCTGCAGGACCGGCCCCGGCTGGTCGCGCTGAACAAGGTCGACGTGCCTGACGGCAGAGACCTGGCGGACATAGTGACGCCGATCCTCGAGGAGCGCGGGCTGCGGGTCTTCGAGATCTCCGCGGCGAGCCACGAGGGCCTGCGGCCCCTGGCGTACGCGATGGGCGAGATGGTGGCGCAGGCCCGCGCGCTGGCGCCGGTCGAGGAGCCGACGCGCCTGGTCATCAGGCCGAAGCAGCTCGGCGAGACCGGGTTCTCCGTCCGGCGGGTCGGCGAGGGCGTCTTCCAGGTGACGGGTGACAAGCCCGAGCGCTGGATCCGGCAGACCGACTTCGCCAACGACGAGGCGGTCGGCTACCTCGCGGACCGCCTGGAACGGCTCGGTGTCGAGGAGGCACTGGTGGAGGCCGGGGCGCAGCCGGGCGCCGAGGTGGTCATCGGGTCCATGGAGGGCGGCTACGTCTTCGACTGGCAGCCGTCGAAGGGCGAGGTCGCGGCGGCGCTGGGGCCCCGGGGCAGCGACAGAAGGCTCGGCTGACCGGCCGCGTACGGCCGGGGGAATCGTAGATCGGACGGGAGCGGCGTGTCAGGCAGGGACCGGATCCGTACGGCCGCGCGGCTGGTCGTCAAGGTGGGCTCGTCCTCCCTGACGACCTCGGCGGGGACGATCGACGTCGACCGGGTCGACGCGCTCGTCGACGTGCTGGCGGCGCGGCGGCGGGAGGGCACGCAGATCGTGCTCGTCTCGTCCGGCGCGATCGCGGCGGGGCTCGGGCCGCTCGGTTTACGGGACCGGCCGAAGGATTTGGCGACGCAGCAGGCCGCGGCCTCCGTCGGGCAGGGAGTGCTGGTCGCCCGCTACACCTCGTCCTTCGCCCGGTACGGCCTGCGGGTGGGCCAGGTGCTGCTCACCGCCGACGACATGATGCGCAGGTCGCACCACCGCAACGCCCGGCGGACCCTGGCCAGGCTCCTTGAGCTCGGCATCGTCCCGGTCGTGAACGAGAACGACACGGTGGCGACCGACGAGATCCGCTTCGGCGACAACGACAGGCTGGCGGCGCTGGTCGCCCACCTGACCCACGCCGACGGCATGGTGCTGCTGTCCGACGTGGACGCGCTGTACGACGGCGATCCGCGCAGGGACGGGGCGAGGCGGATCGCGGAGGTCCGCGGGCCGGAAGACCTGGAGGGCGTCGAGCTGGGCACGTCCGGCCGGGTCGGCACCGGCGGCATGGTCACCAAGGTGCAGGCCGCGCGCATCGCGACCGGCGCCGGCGTGCCCGTCGTGCTCACGGCCGCGGCGCACGCGGCCCAGG
The DNA here is from genome assembly GCF_017896165.1 of Microbispora oryzae. Lineage (GTDB taxonomy): Bacteria > Actinomycetota > Actinomycetes > Streptosporangiales > Streptosporangiaceae > Microbispora > Microbispora oryzae. The sequence goes on along the minus strand of NZ_JAFCNB010000013.1, from coordinate 181,100 downwards.
CGCTCGCCGGCGGAGACGTGGGCACCTATTTCAGCCCCGGGGGCCGTCACCCCGGCACCCGGCTGCTCTGGCTGGCCCACGCCACCACGGGCCGGGGACGGCTGCATCTCGACCCGGGCGCGGTCGAGGCCGTCGTCGGGCGGCGCAAGTCGCTGCTGCCGGCGGGCGTGGTCAAGGTCGAGGGCGAATTCTCCGCCGGCGACCCGGTCGACCTGGTCGGCCCCGGCGGTGTGCCGGTCGCTCGCGGGCTCGTCGCGTACGACGCCGCCGAGATCCCCGAACTGCTCGGGAGGTCCACCCGGGAGCTGGCGTCCACGCTGGGCCCGGAGTACGAGCGTGAGCTCGTCCACCGTGATGACATGGTCATACTTGAGGCAGGCGACAAGTGAACGGGAGCGCGAGGCAGATGTCCGAGGCTGAGGAGTTCATGCAGGTCGCGAGGGCGGCCAGGGACGCCGCGACGGCCCTGGCACCGCTGCCCCGCGCGCCCAAGGACCACGCGCTGCGCGCCGTGGCGGACGCGCTGGTGGCGGCGGCCGACGAGATCGTCGAGGCCAACGCGGGCGATGTCGAACGGGCGCGCGAGGCCGGCACGCCGGCCGGCATGATCGACCGGCTGCGGCTCGACCGGGAGCGGGTCGAGAAGATCGCCTCAGCGGTCCGCGAGGTCGCCGACCTGCCTGACCCGGTGGGCGAGGTCGTTCGCGGCAGCACCCTGCCGAACGGCCTGGAGCTGCGGCAGGTCCGGGTGCCGCTGGGCGTGGTGGGGATCATCTACGAGGGCCGTCCCAACGTGACCGTGGACGCGGCCGTCCTGTGCCTCAAGAGCGGCAACGCCGTCCTGCTGCGCGGGTCGTCCAGCGCGTACGCGTCGAACACGGCGCTGGTGCGGGTCATGCGGGAGGCGCTGGCCGGCACCGAGGTCCCGGCGGACGCGGTGCGGCTCGTGCCCGGCCGCGACCGCGACTCGGTCAAGCATCTGCTGCGGGCCCGCGGCCTGGTCGACGTGCTGATCCCGCGCGGCGGCGCCGGCCTCATCAACAGCGTGGTCGAGGAGTCGACGGTCCCGGTGATCGAGACGGGCGTCGGCAACTGCCACGTCTACGTGGACGCCGACGCCGACCTCGACATGGCGCTCACGATCCTGATGAACGCCAAGACGCAGCGTCCCTCGGTGTGCAACGCCGCCGAGACGCTCCTCGTGCACGCGGCGGTCGCCGACGAGTTCCTGCCGAGGGCGCTCGCGGCGCTCGCGGGCGCCGGGGTGACGGTGCACGGCGATGAGCGCACCCGGGCCTACAGCGCCGACGTGGTGCCGGCCGGCGAGGACGACTACACGCAGGAGTACGTGTCGCTCGACATCGCCGCCGCCGTGGTCGACTCGCTCGACGAGGCGGTCGCGCACATCAGGAAGTACGGCTCCGCCCACACCGACGCCATCGTCACCCGGTCGCAGCCGGCGGCGCGGAGGTTCACGGCCACCGTCGATTCGGCGGCGGTCGCGGTGAACGCCTCGACCCGGTTCACCGACGGCGGCGAGTTCGGCTTCGGGGCCGAGATCGGCATCTCCACCCAGAAGCTGCACGCCCGCGGGCCCATGGGGCTGCCGGAGCTGACATCCACCAAGTGGATCTACACCGGGGACGGGCACATCCGGCAGTGAGCCCGGCCCGTGGCCGGACGCGGAGGAGCGCGGGGAAACGCCGCCCGGCGCGCCTCCGGGAATTCGTCGGTGCGGCCCGCTAGGGTTGGCGCTCCTATGGCTGGACGTCTCGGGCGGGTCGGCCCCTACGCGCTGGTCGAGCGCCTGGGCCGAGGTGGCATGGGTGAGGTCTACCTCGGCGCCAGCCGCAAGGGGGACCAGGTCGCGGTCAAGATGCTGCGCGACCCGATCGAGGGCGACCCGGACGCGAGGCTCCGTCTGGAGCGGGAGGTCCGGGCGCTCCGCCGGGTGGAGAGCCCGTACGTGGCGGGGGTCCTGGACGCCGACCTCTCCGGAGACCGGCCCTACCTGGTGATGGAGTACATCGAGGGGGAGACACTCCTCGACGTCGTACGGCACGGCGGCCCGCTGCCCCAGGGCCGCCTCATCACGCTGGCGCAGGGACTGGCCGCCGCTCTGGCGATCATCCACGCGGGCGGAGTCGTCCACCGGGACCTCAAGCCGGCCAACGTGCTCGTGCGCGACGGGGAGCCGGTCCTGATCGACTTCGGGATCGCCCAGGTGCTCGACGCCACCCGGGTCACCGCGACCGGGACGTTCCTCGGCACCCCCGGATACTGCGCCCCCGAGCTGTTCGCCGGTGAGACGGTGGGGGAGCCCGCCGACGTTTACGGCTGGGCGGCCACGGTGGCGTTCGCGGCGACCGGACGCCCCACGTTCGGCGGGGGGACCGCGGAGTCGCAGATGTACGCGATCCTGAACGGCAAGGCCGACCTGGTCGGCGTGCCCGCCGCCCTGCTGCCGCTCCTGCGGGCCGCCCTCCACCGCGACCCGGCGCGCCGGCCGACCGCGGCGCTGCTCGCCGACCGGCTGGCGCGGCTCGCCCGTGCGGGGTCTGAGGGGCGCGGGGCCAGGCCGGGACCGGCGGCCCGGCGCGCGGCGCTGACCCGGCCGCGGGCCCGGCTCGCGGCGCCCGGGGCGGACGACCGGGCTCCGGCCGCCGTGGCGCCATCGGCGGTCGTGGCCACCGCCGCGGCCCCCGCTGTGACCCCCGCTGTGGCCTCGGGGGCCGCCGTGGCGATGGAGGCGCCCCCCGCGACCACGCAGGGGGACCGTGCCGCCGGCATACCGACCGGGAACGCGGCCCTGCTCGTGCTGGCGCTGCTGGCCGTGCCGTGCGTGGTCGTCTCCGTGATCTACCCGTTGGTGACGTTCGCCATCACGGCCGCGCTGTGCGTGCTGGCCCGGGCGTTGTGGGCCGGGCACTGGCTGGTGCGGAACCGGAAGTCGACCCGGACCCGCGGCTTACTCCGGCTGACGACCTTCCCGCTGACCCTGGCCGGCTCGCTGCTCACCGCCGCCGCCTGGCCCGGGCTGCCGGCCGCGGCCGCGGCCTTCGTCGCGCTCTGGCTCGCGGCCGGGACCCGCCTGGAGCCCGACTGGTGGTCCCAGGCGGTGCCCGTCACGGTGGCGGGAGTCGCCTTCGGCATCGTCAGCGGCGGCATCCTCGGCCGGGAGGTCGAACGGGCCGGTGCCGCGATGCCGGGCCTCCGCCGTGAGGGGCTGCGTGCTCTGGCCGTGCTGGGTGGGTTCGTCGCCCTGTGCGCCGCCGCCGTCCAGGTCGTCGCGCTGTTCGTCTGACCGCTACGCGGTGCCCGCGCTCGTGACCGCCGCTCGTGACAGCGGATGACGGCGGCGGGTTCGTGACGACGGGTTCGTGACGGCGCGCCGGTCGGCCGGCTAGTTCTCCCGGCGGGCGAACCGGTTGAAGATGCGTTCGCCGGCGTTGACGGCTCCTTCGGCAACGTCGCGGAGCACGCCGATGAACGGGTCCTGCGACTGGGCCCACGACTCCCGGTAGGAGTTGGCCGCCGCCTTGACCTCCTCGCTCACACTCGCGTTCGCGTCGTCCTCGCGCCGCGGGTAGTCGCCGGCCAGGATCGCGTTGTACGTGCCGGAGCGGCGCCACCGGTCCAGTTCGGCCACCCGGGTCACGGCGAAGGGGTGGGTCGTGCCCAGCATGTTGAGGACCTTGAGCAGGCCGTCGCGGACGTCGCCTGCGGTGTCGTACTCGCGGGCCTGGTCGAGGAACGCCTCGATGTTCATCTCATGCAGCCGGGAGCCGCCCGCCAGCTTCATCAGGGCCCGCAGCGCGGCGTCCGGGTCCTGGCCCGCGAGCAGGCCACCCCGGTCGGCGGACATCTCCGCCTTGCGCTGCCACTCCTCCAGAGCGGCGACGATCACTCTCAGGCCGATGTAGCCCAGCGGGATCCAGGCGACCCGGGTCGCGAGGCGGGTCAGGATGGCCAGCATCGTGCCGTACACGGCGTGACCGGACAGGATGTGTGACATCTCGTGGCCGATGACGAAGCGCAGCTCCTCGTCGTCCATGAGATCGAGCAGCCCTGTCGAGACCACGATGAACGGCTCGTCGAAGCCGATCGCCATGGCGTACGCCTTGGGATCCTGCTGCACGTAGATCTCCGGGATCCGGTGCAGGTCGAGGATGTAGGCGCTGTCGCGGCCCATGTCGTAGATCGAGCGGAACTGCGTGTCGGTGGTGCGGACCGCCGAGGCCAGGAACATCAGGCGCAGGCGACGCTCGCCGAACAGCCCAGACATCCGCTTCAGCACCGAGTCGAATCCGGTCAGCGAGCGCATCGCGACCAGCGCGGACCGGTCGGCCGGGTGTTCGTACGCGCGGGAGCTGATGCCTGTCAGCTGCACGCGATTGCGATCGGGAGTGGTCATGCTCCGCATGCTATGTCGCACGGGCAGGAGACGCGCGGCACCCGCGGAGGGGCCGGGCGAGCGGCGCGGTGAGGGCCCGGAGAGGGCCCCAAGGGGGTCAGGAGAGGGTCCGGTGGGGCCCCGCAAGGGGGTGGGCAGGGAGGCCCGAAGGCGACGCGGGACCCCTGTGATCCCCGGTCCGCTATGCAAGCTATGGTCCGTTTCATGAGGAATGGGGCCGCAACCAGGCGGCTGGGAATCATGGGCGGCACGTTCGACCCGATCCACCACGGGCACCTGGTGGCCGCGAGCGAGGTGGCACACCACTTCGATCTCGACGAGGTGGTCTTCGTCCCGACCGGTCAGCCCTGGCAGAAGGCCGACCAGGCGGTCTCGTCCAGCGAGGACCGTTACCTGATGACCGTGATCGCCACCGCGTCCAACCCGCGGTTCGCGGTGAGCCGGGTGGACATCGACCGGCCGGGCCCCACCTACACCATCGACACCCTGCGCGACATCGCGGCCTGCTACGGCCCCGGCACCGAGCTTTACTTCATCACCGGCGCGGACGCGCTGGCGCAGATTCTGAGCTGGCGCGACGTCGACGAGCTGTTCACGATCGCCCACTTCGTCGGCTGCACCAGGCCCGGGCACACCCTGCTGGATCCCGGGCTTCCGGCGGGCAAGGTGAGCCTGGTCGAGATCCCCGCGCTGTCGATCTCCTCGTCCGAGTGCCGGCACCGCGTGGCCGCCGGCGAGCCCATCTGGTATCTCGTCCCCGACGGCATCGTCCAGTACATCAACAAGCGCGGCCTCTACCGCGATCCTTCGGAGTGATCCCGCTTGTCGCCCCCCACCGACCGTGCGTGCTTCCCCGAGAGCCCGCCGGAGGCGGCGCGGCGGCGTCGGCCTCGATCACCTTTTAGCCGTGGCGGGGCGCGCCCGGAGACGCTCATGGCGATTTCTTCAGCCGGAGCCCCGCGCGCCTCTCTTTACCCGGAGTCGGCGTTCTGAGCTGGGAAGACGGGTTGCCCACCGGTGCCGGGCCGTCCTTGTTTCATCTCCGGGTTGTCATGCTTTGCGGCTGTATGGACGACATGTCAGTTTTGTGGTCGTTAGCGTGTCAGTGAGGTTCAGCGCCAGAAAGGCGCTCGTCCCGGAAGTTTGATCCGGCGCTCCGTACGCCCTGCATGGCCAGGGCATGACCATGATACGTACGGAGTGATCATGCTTAAGGTAGCTCTCGCCGCCGGTGCGATGGCGGCTTCGGCGCTGGTCGTCCCCGTGACGCTGGCGGCACAGCCCGCGCACGCGGCCCCGGTGGCCCAGTCCGTAATCGAAATGCCGGCCAAGCACTGCCCGCCCGGCGGATGCCACAAGAAGCACCACAAGCACCACTACAAGCACCACTACAAGCACCACAAGCACTACAAGCAGCGGGCGCAGCAGCAGCAACAGCAGCAGCAACAGGCGGGCCGTGCCCAGCAGCAGCAACAGCAGCAGCAGCAACAGGGCGCCGGAGGCCAGCAGCAGCAACAGCAGCAGCAGCAGGGTTAGGAGGCGTCAGCAACCTCGGCAGCGGTAACGCTGCAGCGCCGGATCAAACCCGGGAACATCGACAGCCCCACAAGGCCCGGCCTTGCGGGGCTTCGTCTGTCCGGCGCCGGTCCGCGGGCCGGATCCGCGAGACCGTGTCGCGGCAGGCGTCGTCCCAGCTCCGGGAGCCCGCGGCCGGTGGAATCACGTCGCCGTCCGCCACGTTGAAAAGAGCGCGCCGGGGCATAACACAGAATTGTCGGGCGTCTCGCTACAGTCGACACCGCGAAAGCCGCTTGTACGGCGCCCGCGAAGTGTGCACCCTGGAATCACCCGACAACGGAGGACAGAACCGAATCGTGACCGCATCCCAGAGATCGATCGAGCTCATCACGGTCGCCGCAGAGGCCGCCGCGGAGAAGCTGGCCGACGACATCATCGCGTACGACGTGAGCGAGCAGCTCGTCATCACCGACGCCTTCCTGCTCTGCTCCGCATCCAACGACCGCCAGGTTCGCGCGGTCGTCGACGAAATCGAGGAACGCCTGCGGGTCGAGGCCGACGCCAAGCCTGTGCGCCGCGAGGGCGAGCGGGAGGGCCGCTGGGTGCTCCTCGACTACCTCGACATCGTCGTCCACGTCCAGCACGAGGACGAACGCGGCTTCTACGCCCTTGAGCGGCTGTGGAAGGACTGCCCCTCGATCCCGCTGCCCGAGAGCGTCAAGCGCGTGGCCGCGCAGCGCGGGCACAAGGCGGATCAGTGACCCACGGCGACCGGGCGGCGCGATGAGCCGCCGCGTGGTCTGCCTGCGGCACGGGCAGACGCAGTGGAACGTGGAGAAGCGGTTCCAGGGTCACAGCGACATCGCGCTCGACGAGACGGGGGTCGCGCAGGCCACGCGGGCCGCGTCCCTGCTGGCCGCCCTGCGGCCGACGCTGATCGTGTCGTCGGACCTGCGCCGGGCCTACGACACCGCCGCCGCCCTCGGCCGGGTCGCCGGCCTCGACGTCTCCGTGGACAAGGACCTGCGTGAACGCGGCGGCGGCGAATGGGAGGGCCTGACCCAGGCGGAGATCAAGGCGGGCTGGCCGGTGCAGTACGACGCGTGGGAGGCCCCGGGCGGTGAGGACGTCACCGACGTCGCCGATCGGGTCCGGGACGCGGTCGTGCGGTGGGCGGGCCGTCTCGGCGACGGCGGACTGCTCGTCGTCGTCTCGCACGGCGCCGCGCTCCGGCTCGGCATCTGCCGGCTCCTCGGGCTGCCCCAGGAGCACTGGTCGGCCCTCGGCGGCCTCGGGAACTGCTCCTGGTCGGTACTGGAGGACGGCCGCCGAGGGTGGCGGCTCCTCGAACACAACGCGGGGACCCTTCCCGAGCCGGTCAGCAGCGACGACAGCCCGATGGTCACCGCCGGCGTCTGAGGCGGCGGCCGGTGGGGCCGGTCACCAGGCAGGTGACGATTAGGTAAACGGATGGGCGTCCTTGTATGCTCTCCGAGCGCCGCGCCGGGAGAACCCGGAGCGGTGGCAAGGGGCTATAGCGCAGCTGGTAGCGCACCTCCATGGCATGGAGGGGGTCTGGGGTTCGAGTCCCCATAGCTCCACCCGCGTCCGGGTCCGCGGCCCGGTCGGACGACATGATCGTCCAATCCTTCGCCGTCACATGATTCCCCCCGAGCTGGGCGTATTCGGCGTCCTCCGGGTAGTGAGGGGCCATGATGAAGACGCGGCCCGTGGGCGTGGAAGAGGAGTTCCTCGTCGTCGACCTGGAGACGCGGCGGTTGACGCCCCTGGCCCAGGCGATGCTGGACCGGCTGCCGGAGGAGGGCTTCGCCGCCGAGCTGCAGCGGTCTGTGGTGGAGACGAACAGCACGCCCAGAGAGGCGCTGGGCGACGTCAGGGACGAACTGGTGCGGCTGCGCCGGGCGCTGGTGTCGGCGGCTGAGCCGATCGGGGCGGGCGCGATCGCATCCGGGACGAGCCCGCTGACCGGAGTCGAGGGGCATGTGATCACCCCCGGCGAACGGTATGAGTACCTCTCGGACAGTTATCGGCTGCTCGCGCAGGAGCAGCTCGTCTGCGGCGCTCAGGTGCACGTCGAGATCGACGACCGCGACGTCGCCGTGCTGGCGGCCCAGCGGGTGGAGGCGTGGCTGCCGCCGCTGCTCGCACTGAGCGCCAGCTCGCCCTACTGGCTGGACGAGGACAGCGGCCACGCGAGCAGCCGGGCCCTCGGCTGGCAGCGCTGGCCGACGGCGGGGCCTATCGGCCCGTTCGTCAGTGCCGCCGACTACGACCGGACGGTCGAGGATCTGGTCGCCTCCGGCGTCATCGAGGACAGGGGCATGGTGTACTTCGACATCCGGCTCAGCGCCCACGTGCCCACTCTGGAACTTCGGGTCTGCGACTCCTGCCCTCTCGTGGACGACGTGGTGCTCCTGGCCGGGCTCTTCCGTGCCCTCATCGCCCGGGAGAGCGAGTCGGTCATGAGGGGTGAGGCGTCCCGCGCGGAGCGGCGGCCCGCACTGCTGCGCGCGGCCGGTTGGCGGGCCGCCCGGTCGGGCCTGGAGGGCGACCTGCTGTCCCCGATCGACAGCAGGCCGGTCCCGGCCCCGCGGCTGATCACCTGGCTGCTCGACGATCTGCGGCCCACTCTCGAGGCGCTGGGCGACTGGAGCGTGGTGTCGGAGCTGGCGGACGCGGCGCTGCGCCGCGGCAGCGCGGCCGCACGGCAGCGCGCGGCCGTCGCCCTCCACGGCAGGGCGGAGGACGCGGTCGACCTGTTGTTGAAGGAGACGCGGGCGGGGTAGCGGCTCGCGACCTGTGTGACAGGGCGACGGGCGGGGCCGATAGCCTACTGGCCATGTTCCCGACACTGGCCGTGTCCCCGCCCCCGCACGCCCGGTGATCGGCGCGTACTCGGGCTGGCTGATCGGAGCCGCCCTGCTGCTCGCGCTGGTCGCGGTGGTGACCGCCGTCCGCGACCGGCCGATGGGCCCGGTGCTGCTGGCCGGGCTCGCGGTTCTTGAGGTCGCGCTGCTGGTCCAGGCCGGCCTGGCCCTCGCGAAGATCGGCCAGGTGGGGGACAAGGCCACCTTCGTCGGCTATCTCCTCGGTGTCGTGGTCATACCACCCGCCGCCGTGTGGTGGGGCCGCGCCGAGCGTACGCGCTGGGGGCCCGGCGTCATCGCGGTCGCCGCGTTCACCGTCGCGGTCATGACCGGCCGGCTCCTGCAGATATGGAACGCGGGCGCGTGAGCGGCGATCCGGCGGTCCGGTCGGGGCCCGGCCGCGTGCTCGTGGCCGTCTACGGTGTGTTCGCGCTGGCCGCCACATCGCGGGCCGCCGTGCAGATCGCGACGAGGTTCGGCGAGGCGCCCCTGGCGTACGCGCTGTCGGCCGTCGCGGCCGTGGTCTACATCGTGCTCACCGTGGCGCTCGCCCGCGGAGCCCGCCGTGTCGCGATCGCCGCGTGCCTGATCGAGCTCGCCGGGGTGCTGATCGTGGGCACTCTCAGCCTCACGGACGCGACGGCCTTCCCTCATGCCACTGTGTGGTCCGGGTACGGGAGCGGCTACGGGTTCGTGCCGCTGGTGCTGCCGCTGCTCGGCCTCTTCTGGCTGCTGCGCCGCCGCCACTAGCCCGCTGCTCCGCCCGGCGATGGGCGGGGATCGTGGAGCCTGCGAACGCCGAGCGAGCTAGCCGGGAACAAAACCCCATCCTTCATCCTTTGCTACGATGCAATTCGTGGGATGACCCAATGAGCGTTTGAGGGGAGCTGTTCCGGCATGAGTGCCGTCGTGACGCACAGGAAGCCGAGCGGAGTGACGGCGTGGTTCATCGCGGCCGGGATCGCCCTGGCGGCGCTGAACCTGCGGACGGCGGTGACCAGCGTCGGCACGGTGCTCGACACGATCAGCGCCGGTCTCGGCATGTCCGGCGCGACCACGGGCTTCCTCACAACGCTGCCGGTGCTGTCCTTCGCGGCCTTCGGCGCGGTCACCCCGGCGCTGTCGAGGCGCCTGGGCGAACGGAGCCTGCTGCTCGCCGCGATCGCGTTGCTCGGCGTCGGCCAGGCGGCCCGCGCCCTCGTGGACGCGGCCGTGCCGTTCCTGCTGGCGAGCACCGTCGCGCTCGCCGGCGGCGCCATCGGCAACGTCGTCATCCCCGCGCTCATCAAGAGGCACTTCCCCCGCCGAGGCGGCGCCATGACGACCGTCTACTCGACCGCTCTGGCGGTCGGGACCATGGTGCCCGCCGCCGCGACCGTCCCCGTGCAGGAGGCCGCCGGAGGCAACTGGCACGTGGCACTGGGTGTCTGGGCGGCCCTCGCCGTCGTCGCCGCCATTCCGTGGCTTGCGCTGTCGCGCAGTGAGCCGGAGCGGCGTGACACCCCGGCCGCGCGAGCCACTCCCAGCCTGCTACGCAGCAGACTGGGCTGGGCCATGGCCGGCTACTTCGGCACGCAGTCGCTCATCGCGTACGTGATGTTCGGCTGGCTCCCGCTCATCCTGCGGGACAACGGCTACTCCGCGGGGCAGGCCGGGCTCGTCCTGGCCGTCTTCACCGGCCTCGGCATCCCGATCTCGATCGCCGTGCCCCCGCTGGCGACCCGCCGCCGGGACCAGCGGCCGCTGGTGATCGTGTTCGTCCTGCTGTACGCCGCCGGTTTCGCCGGCCTGCTCACCGGTCACGCGCTGTGGCCGGCCTCCATCGCCGTGGCCGTCGGGATGGGGTCCTTCCCGCTGGCGCTGTCGATGCTCGCGCTGCGCACCCGGTCGGCCGCGACGACCTCCGCGCTGTCGGCCTTCGGGCAGAGCACCGGATATCTCATCGCGGGCGCGGGCCCGATCACGTTCGGCCTGCTCCACCAGGTGAGCGGCGGCTGGGCGCTGCCGTTCGGCCTGCTGTTCGCCGCCGTCGCCGCGCAGGCGCTGGCCGGTTGGTACGCCGGCGCGGACCGGACGCTGGAAGACGAGGGCCGGCACGGCGAGCGGGCCGCCGAGCACGCGGGCCAGACCGGGAACACTGACGGGCACACTGACGGGCACACGGATACCGATGCGGGCGGCGTGCCTGTTGCGGGCGGCCGGGGCCACGCGTCGCGCGGAGTCCGCGACCTGGTCACCAGGCGGTCCCGGACCCCTGTCGTGGACGCGAGCCGGGAGGGCTCGGGCGACGCACACGCCGCCGCGCGGCCCCGGACGACCCGCCGCGCGGGACGCCACGGGAGCCGGCCGCGGGGCACCGCCCCCAGGAACTGACGCCGTCGCCGGCGGGCGCGACGCTCCCGGGTCAGGCTCCCGGCCGGCGTACGGGCCCGGGTTTAGCCCCTCCTCTGAGGGCAGGCTTCTCAAGACCACGAGAGGAGCCAGGAGAGGAGGAGGCATGAGCTCGATCGAACAGTCCATCGAGGTGAATGTCCCGATCCGTACGGCGTACAACCAGTGGACCCAGTTCGAGACCTTCCCGGAGTTCATGGAGGGCGTGGAGTCGGTCAAACAGCTCGACGACACCCGCACCGAATGGGTGGTGGAGATCGCCGGTGTCCGCCGTGAGTTCGAGGCGGAGATCACCGAGCAGCATCCGGACGAGCGGGTGGCCTGGCGGTCGCTCGACCCGCCCCGGCAGGCCGGGGTCGTCACCTTCCACCGGATCGGCGAGAACACGACCCGGGTCGCCCTCCAGATGGAGTACGACCCCGAGGGGTTCATGGAGAAGGCCGCCGACGCGCTGCGGATCGTGCAGCTGCGCGTCCGCGGCGATCTGGAGCGTTTCCGGGCGTTCATCGAGTCCAGGGGCGGCGAGACCGGAGCCTGGCGCGGTGAGGTCCCCGGGCCGCATCAGCACTCCGGCCGGGACCCGCACGAGTATCCGAGCCCTGATCCGGACGAGGACGCGTATGAGCGGACTCGCCGGCGAGAGGGCGGTTCCGGCACCGGCTACGACGTCGGTGAGCCGATGCCCCCGCGACCGGTGAACCCCGAATATCCGCGTGAGACGCCGCTGCCTCCGCCGGGCCCGGGTCCTGTTCCGCCGGCTCCCGGCACGGCCCCGGCTCCCGGGCCCGGCCCGGTGCCCCCGCGTGACACCCCCGGCCCGGTCATCTGACGCACCGGACGCCCAGCGGGAGTCCGAGCCGGTCTCCGGGCCGGACTCCCCGGAGCCCGTCGTGCTCCGGCGCCCCGTCCGCCGTGGGGCCGGGGCCTGAAATGGTGACAGCCCGAGGCGACCTGACCTCGCCTCGGGCTGTCCCGCTGCAAGACTAAGCCCTGGCGGTCGCGGCCCGCTCCCCGGCTCCCGGATTCGGCGGCGATCCGCCTCTGGCAGGTTCCCGCGCCTCGGGCGCGCCCCGCCGCGATCGGCCTCTGGATCTCCGGTCAAGAGATCAAATTGTTCACGTTATCACGATCATCCCAGGATTGATCGGTCTGCGTCTATACCTATTGACCTGGGAAAACATGAGTGGAATCGGCCGTGATTGAACAGTGATCACCACTCTATTGACACCATCACTTGTTATCGCAAACACTCAGGAAACCTGTCCGAAACACCAACAATCAGAGAACGGGACGACAATGGTCCAGCCGGGCGACAATCCCGCCGAGCGCCCCAAGGCGGCGGTAATGGAGGATGTCGCGGAACTGGCGGGAGTGTCGGCCATGACGGTGTCCCGCGTCTTGAACACCCCGGAGAAGGTGCGGCCTGAGACCAGGGCCCGTGTCCTTGCGGCGGTCCGCGAGCTCGACTACCGGCCCAACTCGGCCGCCCGTGTCCTGGTGACCGGGCGCTCGGGCGCCCTGGGCGTGGTGAGCTTCGACACGATCCTGTTCGGCCCGGCCTCCACCCTCTACGGAATCGAGCGGGCGGCGAGGGAGAACGGCTACCTCGTCAGCATCGCCAGCCTGCCCGCGCTCACCCGCAGGTCCATCGCGGAGGGCGTCGACAGACTGCGGTCGCAGTCGGTCGACGGCGTCATCGTCATCGCCCCGCACGAGTCGGCCGGGGAGGGACTGCGGCACCTGCCCGCCGGCCTTCCCGTCGTGGACGTCGGCGGCGCCAAGGACGTGCCGGTGCCGGTCGCGGCCGTGGACCAGCACGCCGGTGCGGTGCGCGCCACCCGCCACCTGCTGAGCCTGGGACACCGTACGGTCTGGCACCTCGCCGGGCCGCCGAACTGGGTCGAGTCCAGTGGCCGCCTGAAGGGCTGGCGGGAGGCGCTGGAGGCGGAGGGCCGCGAGGTGCCGGTGCCCATGGTGGGCGACTGGACCGCGCACTCCGGCTACGAGATCGGCAAGAGACTGGCGCGTGAGGACGGGATGACCGCCGTCTTCGCGGCCAACGACCACATGGCGATGGGACTGTTGCGCGCTCTGCGGGAGGTGGGGCGCCGGGTTCCCGAGGACGTGAGCGTCGTCGGATTCGACGACGTCCCGGAGGCGGCCTATTTCTGGCCGCCGCTGACGACGGTGCGGCAGAACTTCGGGGAGGTCGGAAGGCTCGCCTTCCAGCTGTTGCTCGACCGGATCGGGGGAGTGGAGGGAGACACCAGGAGACTGGTGGAGCCCGAACTCGTCGTGAGGGAGAGCACCGGCATGAGCTCATGACCGTTCCCGCCAAGCGGGCCGCGGCCCCGCCGGTGCGTTTCCGGCGGAACCGGCGGCCAGGCCGTACGGGGTCCCGCGCGTAACCCTCGCGGGGACCTCCGCCAGGTGCGGACGACCCTCACCGTGGGTGTGTCGTTCCTGGGTTCCCACCGGTGCGTGGTTATGGTTGCCGACGCCGTTCGCGGCTCGGCGTACCCCGGTGCGGACGTCCGGCGACGCGTGCGTCCTGACGGGCATTCTGGCAGGTAGAACGCGTGTGGAGCCGTTGGAGAAGGCTTGTCGGCGTGCCTCGGGAGGGGTTTCCGCGGGACGTTAACAAATGGTTTCGGCGTGATCGGACCGTAACCGGCACCCACCTTGACGGCAAGGTGTGTTAACGCTCACAGTCTTCCCAGGCCGACAGAGAGGAGCAGCCGGTGGGACCGAGCGCCGCGTGCCGTCCGCCCGTCGTGGCGGACCCGGCGAGCGTGACGCGTCCGACGGTCTCACGGATGTTCGACGGACACCGTAACGGAATCGCGGTTCCGGAGGTCCCGGCGGGGGACACCGGCTCCGATTCCGGCGGCCGGACCGGCCGCCGGCCGGCCGGGACGGCGAGCGAGCCCACGGTGGTGTTCGTGACCGACGACCAGATGGCGCCGGGCGTGCTGCGCGCGTTGGCGGAGGAAGGGGTGAGGGCCCCCGGGCAGATCGGCATCCTGGATTTCGACGACATCCCGGAGCTGGAGTTCTTCTCCCCTCTCACGACCATCACGCAGAACTTCGGGGCCGCGGGCACGCGCAGGATCGCCGTGCACCTGGAGCACACCGAGGCGGAGGGACCGCACGAGCGCGAGTGGCACAAGGTCTCCCCGCGACTCGTCGCCAGGGACAGTACGGCACCCCGGCGCTAGGTGTCCGTGGAAGTCATAGAAAGTTGACGCGGCCAGGCCGTGTTAGCGTTAACATCCAGAAAGGAATACCCCCCAGTGTTCAAGAGGATCTCGGCGCTGCTGATCACCGGCGCCACGGTGCTGGCCATGGCCGGGTGCAGCGGTGGCTCGGACGACACGGCCAACTCGGGCGGCGGCTCGGGTGACAAGAAGATCGTCATGGGCTTCGCCCAGGTCGGCGCGGAGAGCGGCTGGCGTACGGCCAACACCAAGTCGATCCAGGAGTCCGCCAAGGAGGCGGGCATCACGCTGAAGTTCTCCGACGCGCAGCAGAAGCAGGAGAACCAGATCAAGGCGATCCGGTCCTACATCCAGCAGAAGGTCGACGTCATCGCCTTCTCGCCGGTCGTCGAGTCGGGCTGGGACACCGTCCTGCAGGAGGCCAAGGCCGCCAAGATCCCGGTCGTGCTGACCGACCGCGCCGTGGACTCCAAGGACACCAGCCTCTACCGCACCTTCCTCGGCTCCGACTTCGTCGAGGAGGGCAAGAAGGCCGGTCAGTGGCTGGTCGACCAGTACAAGGACAGCAAGGACCCGGTCAACATCGTCCAGCTCGAGGGCACGACGGGCTCCGC
The DNA here is from genome assembly GCF_017896165.1 of Microbispora oryzae. Classification (GTDB taxonomy): domain Bacteria; phylum Actinomycetota; class Actinomycetes; order Streptosporangiales; family Streptosporangiaceae; genus Microbispora; species Microbispora oryzae. Next base: position 166,057 of record NZ_JAFCNB010000013.1, on the reverse strand, counting down.
CCCCGCCAACGACCGCAAGTCGGGCTTCGAGCAGGTCATCTCGGCCGACCCCAAGTTCAAGGTCATCGCCTCCCAGTCCGGCAACTTCACCCGTGCCGAGGGCAAGCAGGTGATGGAGGCCTTCCTCAAGTCCAACCCGAAGATCGACGTCCTCTGGGCGCACAACGACGACATGGGCCTGGGCGCCATCGAGGCGATCGAGGGCGCGGGCAAGGTCCCGGGCAAGGACATCAAGATCATCACTGCCGACGCCACCCATGACGGCATGCAGGCGCTCGCCGACGGAAAGATCAACTTCATCGTCGAGTGCAACCCGCTGATGGGCCCGCAGCTGATGGACCTCGCCAAGAAGGTCGTCGCGGGCGAGACGGTGCCGCAGCGCGTGGTGACCGACGAGACCACCTTCACGCAGGAGCAGGCCAAGGAGGTCCTGCCCAGCCGTAAGTACTGATCCCCGACCCGGGCCGTCCTCCCCAGCGCGGGGAGGGCGGCCCATCGGCTCGACGAGGAGGAGGGGGCGGCACATGGCCGAACCCGCGCCGGTCCTTCGGATGAGGGGGATCGGGAAAGAGTTCCCCGGCGTGAAGGCGCTGGACGGCGTCGACTTCCGGCTGCTGCCGGGAGAGGTCCACGCCCTGATGGGCGAGAACGGCGCCGGAAAATCGACACTGATCAAGGTCCTCACCGGGGTCTACGAGATCGATGCCGGCACGATCGAGCTGGGGGGCCGTCAGGTCGCCTTCGCCAGCCCGCTCGCCGCCCAGCACGCCGGCATCAGCACGGTGTACCAGGAGGTCAACCTCTGCACGAACCTGTCCGTCGCGGAGAACATCTTCATCGGCCGTGAGCCGCGCCGGTTCGGACGCATCCAGTGGGGTGAGATGCGGCGCCGGGCCGACGAACTGCTCGGCCGCCTTGAGATCGACATCGACGTCTCGGCGGCCCTGTCGTCGTACTCGCTCGCCATCCAGCAGATGGTGGCCATCGCCCGCGCCGTCGACATCGACGCGCAGGTCCTCATCCTGGACGAGCCGACCTCCAGCCTCGACGCCAGCGAGGTGGCCCAGCTGTTCCGGGTGATGCGCCAGCTGAAGGAGCAGGGCATCGCGATCCTGTTCGTCTCGCACTTCCTGGACCAGATTTACGAGATCGCCGACCGGATGACGATCCTGCGCAACGGCAAGCTCGTGGGGGAGCACCTCACCAGCGAGCTGAGCCAGGTGGAGCTGGTCGGCAAGATGATCGGCCGGGAGCTGGCCGAGCTGGAGCAGCTGGAGGGCCGCCCGCCCGCCCGCGAGGGCGCTCCGCTGGTCGAGGCGGTGGACCTGGGCCGCACCGGAGCCATCGAGCCGTTCACGCTGACCATCCACGAAGGCGAGGTCGTCGGCCTGGCGGGCCTGCTCGGCTCCGGCCGTACGGAGGCGGCACGGCTGCTGTTCGGCGCCGACCACGCGGGCTCCGGCAGCGTGAAGATCGGCGGCGAGCAGGTCGGTCTCCGCACTCCCCGGGCGGCGATCCGGAACAAGATCGCGTTCTGTTCGGAGAACCGGCGGGCCGAAGGGCTCATCCCCGAGCTCACCGTCCGGGAGAACATCATCCTCGCCCTGCAGGCCGCGCGTGGCTGGACCCGGCCGATCCCGCGCCGCAAGCAGGACGAACTGGTCGACAAGTACATCACCGCGCTGAACATCCGCCCCGCCAACCCCGATCAGCTCATCCGGAACCTGAGCGGTGGCAACCAGCAGAAGGTGATGCTGGCCCGCTGGCTGATCCTGGAGCCCCGCCTGCTCATCCTCGACGAGCCCACCCGTGGCATCGACGTGGGCGCCAAGGCGGAGATCCAGCGGCTCGTGGCGGAGCTGTCCGACGGAGGGATGGCCGTGCTGTTCATCTCCGCCGAACTGGAGGAGGTGCTGCGGCTCAGCCACAAGGTGGGCGTGCTGCGCGACCGCCGGCTCATCGCGGAGATCGACAACGACGAAGGGCTGACGACCGACGCCTTGACGGAGACCATCGCGAGCGGAGCCGCGACATGACCCCCAACCTCACCGCCTTCCTCAGGCATCGCCTGTTCTGGCCAGTCGCGATCCTGGTGGGGCTGCTCCTGCTCAACCTGATTTTCACGGACAACTTCTTCCACATCGAGATCAAGGACGGCCACCTCTACGGCAGCCTGATCGACATCTTCCGGTTCGGCGCGCCGCTGATGCTGGTGGCCATGGGCATGACCCTGGTCATCGCGACCAGCGGCATCGACCTGTCGGTGGGGTCGGTCGTGGCGATCTCCGGAGCGCTCGCCTGCCTGCAGATCAGCGAGCTGGGCGACCAGAACTCCACGGGAGGCGTGCTCCGGGCCGTCGGCGTCGCGCTCGTGCTCTCGCTGATCCTCGGCGCGTGGAACGGCCTGCTCGTCGCGGGCATCGGCATCCAGCCCATCATCGCGACCCTGATCCTCATGGTCGCCGGTCGCGGCCTGGCCCAGCTCATCACCGGCGGCCAGATCATCACGGTCAACAGCACGTCGTACAAGCTGATCGGCGGTGGCTACTGGCTCACGCTGCCGTTCGGCATCATCATCGTTGCCGTGGTCCTGCTGCTGACCGCGCTCCTCACCCGGCGTCTCGCCCTCGGCCTGCTCATCGAGTCGGTCGGCGGCAACGCGGAGGCGAGCCGGCTGGCCGGTATCGGGTCCCGCGCCGTGCTCATGACCGTCTACACGTTCTGCGCGCTGTGCGCGGGCATCGCCGGGCTGATGATCAGCTCGAACGTGTCGAGCGCCGACGGCAACAACGCCGGTCTGTGGATCGAGCTGGACGCGATCCTGGCCGTTGTGATCGGCGGCACGTCCCTGGCGGGCGGGCGGTTCTCGCTCAGCGGCACCATGCTGGGCGCGCTCATCATCCAGACGCTGACCACCACGATCTACTCGATCGGCGTGCCGCCGCAGACGACACTGCTGTTCAAGGCGCTCGTGGTGACCATCGTCTGCCTGCTGCAGTCCCCGGCCTTCCGCGCGAAGGTCTTCCACCGGCGTCGCCGCCCCACGGGCGCGCCTCCGGTGGCGGAAGAGAAGGTGAGCGTCACGGCATGACGACCGCGACCATCCCCGGCGTGGGCCGGGTCCCGCGCAAGTACGTCCCCGTCCTGGTCACGGCGGTACTGTTCCTCGTGATGTTCGCCGCGGGCGGCATCAGGTACGAGGACTTCGCGACCGGGCAGATCATCCTCAACGTCTTCATCGACAACGCGTTCCTGCTGGTCGTGGCCGTCGGCATGACCTTCGTGATCCTCACGGGCGGCATCGACCTGTCGGTCGGCTCCGTGGTGGCGCTGTCCACCATGGTCGCGGCGACGCTCCTGAAACACGGCTGGTCGCCCTGGCTCGTGATCCTGATCGTGCTGCTCATCGGGGCGGTGCTCGGGCTCGGCATGGGCGCGATCATCCACTACTTCGAGATCCAGCCGTTCATCGTGACGCTCGCGGGTATGTTCCTCGCTCGCGGGCTGTGCTTCACGATCGACACCGAGTCGATCTCCATCGACAACTCCACGTTCGTCGGCTTCGCGCAGACACGGATCGACCTCGGCGGGGAGATGTGGGTCTCGCCGAGCGTGCTGATCGCCGTCGCCGTGGTGCTGGTGGCGGCCTACATCCTCCACTACACGCGGTTCGGCCGGAACGTCTACGCGACCGGCGGCAGCGAGCAGTCCGCGCTGCTGATGGGCCTGCCGGTGGGACGGACGAAGATCGCGGTCTACACGATCAGCGGCTTCTGCTCGGCTCTGGGCGGAATGCTGCTGTCGTTCTACATGCTGTCGGGGTACGGCCTGCACGCCGTCGGCATGGAACTGGACGCCATCGCCGCCGTCGTCATCGGCGGCACGCTGCTGACCGGCGGCACCGGCTTCCTGCTCGGCACCGTGCTCGGCGTGCTCGTGCTGGGCCTGATCCAGACGATCATCAGCTTCGAAGGGACGCTCAGCTCTTGGTGGACGCGCATATTCATCGGATTGTTACTGTTCGTCTTCATCCTGCTGCAGCGCCTGTTCTCGGCCAGGTCACGCCAGTGAGGCTCTGACCTGCGACGCAGCGCTACGTTAAAGTTCTTGTGATGTTGTCCTTGACCATTGACATCCCCGTTGTTAGCGATAACATCCACAGGGCGAACTTAATGCGGATTTATTACATATGTAACCTATCAACCCTCAACCGGCAGGCGCATCCAGCTCTGCCGCGGCCCCCATCGCAAGGAGAAGTACATGAGGTTGGCACGAATCGGCGGTGTGGTGTCCGCCATCGCGCTCGCCGCGACCATGACGGCCTGTGGCTCCAGCCAGAAGTCCGTCGACGCCGAGGCCTCCTCCGCCTCCACGGCGGGTGGTAGCGCGGGCGCCCTGATCGGCGTGACCATGCCCACCAAGTCGTCGGAGCGGTGGATCCACGACGGCGACAACCTGAAGCAGCAGCTTGAGAAGCTGGGTTACAAGGTCGACCTCCAGTACGCGGAGAACGACATCCCGACCCAGGCCAACCAGATCGAGAACCAGATCACCAAGGGCGCCAAGCTCCTGATCATCGCCTCGATCGACGGCACGGCGATCACCTCGCAGCTGCAGGAGGCCGCCGACAGCAAGATCCCGGTCATCGCCTACGACCGGCTCATCCGTAACAGCCCTAACGTCGACTACTACGCGACCTTCGACAACGCCAAGGTCGGCGTCCAGCAGGCGACCTCGCTGCTGAAGGGCCTCGGCGTCGACAGCGGCAAGAAGGGCCCGTTCAACATCGAGCTGTTCGGCGGCTCGCCGGACGACAACAACGCGACCTTCTTCTGGAACGGCGCCATGACGGTGCTCCAGCCGAAGATCGACGACGGCACCCTGAAGGTCAAGAGCGGCCAGACCGACTTCAAGCAGGCCGCCATCCTCCGGTGGGACCCCGCCACGGCGCAGAAGCGCATGGAGGACATCATCACCAAGACCTACAGCGGTGGCGACAAGATCGACGGCGTCCTCTCGCCGTACGACGGTCTGTCGATCGGCATCCTGTCGGCGCTCAAGAGCTCCGGCTACGGCACCAAGGGCCAGCCCTACCCGATCGTGACGGGCCAGGACGCCGAGCTCGCGTCGGTCAAGTCGATCATCGCGGGTGAGCAGTACTCCACCATCTTCAAGGACACCCGGAATCTCGCCGAGCAGACCGTGAAGATGGCCGACGCGGTGCTGAAGGGCCAGAAGCCCGAGGTCAACAACGAGAAGGACTACAACAACGGCGTCAAGGTCGTCCCGTCGTACCTCCTCGACCCGGTGATCGTCGACAAGGACAACTACAAGGACGTCCTGATCGGCAGCAACTACTACACCGAGGACCAGCTCAAGTAAGGGATCAGGGCCCGGGGACGCGTCCCCGGGCCCCTCCCTGAGCGAGGGGCACATGACCGAGCACATCTTGCGGATGAGCGGGATCACCAAGACGTTCCCCGGCGTGAAGGCGCTGCAGGACGTCAACCTGTCCGTCCGGCGGGGCGAGATCCACGCGATCTGCGGCGAGAACGGCGCCGGCAAGTCGACGCTGATGAAGGTGCTGTCCGGGGTCTACCCGCACGGTGACTACGAGGGCGAGATCACCTTCGAGGGCCGGCGGTGCGAGTTCGGCGGCATCCGCGACAGCGAGCACGCGGGCATCGTCATCATCCACCAGGAGCTGGCGCTCAGCCCGCAGCTGTCGATCGCCGAGAACATCTTCCTCGGCAACGAGCGGGCCCGCCGCGGCGTGATCGACTGGAACCGGACCAACTACGAGGCCGCCGAGCTGATGAAGCGGGTCGGCCTGCGAGAGAACCCGACGACTCCCATCTCCGACATCGGCGTGGGCAAGCAGCAGCTCGTCGAGATCGCCAAGGCGCTGTCGAAGGAGGTCAAGCTCCTCATCCTCGACGAGCCGACCGCGGCGCTCAACGACGACGACTCCGCCCACCTGCTCGACCTGCTGCGCGGGCTGCGGGACGAGGGCATCACCTGTGTGATCATCTCACACAAGCTCAACGAAGTGATCGCCATCGCCGACGCCGTCACCATCATCCGCGACGGGCGGACGATCGAGACGCTGAACATGGCCACCGACGACGTGACCGAGGATCGCATCATCTCGGGCATGGTCGGCCGCGCGCTCGACAACCGCTTCCCGCCGCACGAGGGGACGATCGGCGAAGAGGCGTTCCGCATCGAGGACTGGACGGTCTACAGCCCCAGCCAGCCGGGCCGGAAGGTGGTCGACGGGGCCGGGCTCACCCTGCGCCGCGGGGAGATCGTGGGCCTCGCCGGGCTGATGGGCGCCGGGCGGACCGAGCTGGCGATGAGCGTCTTCGGCCGGACCTACGGGGTGAACATCTCCGGCAAGCTCTACAAGGACGGCAAGCCGATCGAGATCCGCAACGTGCAGGACGCGATCGGCCACGGCATCGCCTACGCCACCGAGGACCGCAAGAGATACGGCCTCAACCTCATCGAGGACATCAAGCGCAACATCAGCGCGGCCGGGCTCAAGGGCCTGTCCAAGCGGGGCTGGGTCAACGAGAACGAGGAATACCGCGTCGCGGAGCGTTTCCGCGCGGGCATGAACATCAAGGCCCCCGGGGTGACGAGCGTCGTCGGCAAGCTGAGCGGGGGCAACCAGCAGAAGGTCGTGCTCTCCAAGTGGATCCTGACCGAGCCTGACGTGCTCATCCTCGACGAGCCGACCAGAGGCATCGACGTCGGCGCCAAGTACGAGATCTACACGATCATCAACCGCTTGGCCGACCAGGGCAAGGCCGTACTGGTCATCTCTTCTGAGCTGCCCGAGCTGCTGGGCCTGTGCGACCGCATCTATACGCTCTCCGAGGGGCGCATCACAGGCGAGGTGCCCCGCGCGGAGGCCACGCAGGAACGCCTCATGTATCTCATGACCAAGGGACAGGAGTAGCTCGAATGAGCAGCATCACGCCCGCCGACGTCGCCGTCGGCGCCACGGGCGACGGGGGAGCGCCGCGGCAGCCGGGACGGGTGTCGCTCGGTGGACTGTCGGTCAACCTGCGCTCCAGTGGTATCTACATCGCCTTCGCGCTGATCATCGTGCTGTTCTCGGTGCTGACCGACGGCGCGTTGCTCCAGCCGCAGAACATCTCCAACATCATCGTCCAGAACTCGTACGTCCTGATCCTCGCGATCGGGATGATCCTGATCATCATCGCCGGGCACATCGACCTGTCCGTCGGCTCGGTGGTCGCGGTCACCGGAGGCCTCTCCGCCGTGCTCATGGTGAACATGGGCGTGGCCTGGCCGCTGGCTCTGCTGATCACGATCATCGCGGGCGCCCTGATCGGGGCCTGGCAGGGATACTGGATCGCCTACTTCGGGATTCCCGCGTTCATCGTGACGCTGGCCGGCATGCTGCTGTTCCGGGCGCTGACCCTGACGGTGCTGGGCAACCAGGGCATCGGGCCGTTCCCCGACCAGGTCCGCACGCTGGCCAACGGCTTCACCAACGGCTACTTCGGCAACGTGGGCCTCGGCCCGCTCGGCGGCGCCGATCTCTTCAGCCTGCTCATCGGCGTCGTCGCCATCGCCGGCATGGTCCTCGCCCAGTGGCGCGCCCGTGGAGCCCGCAAGGGCTACGGACAGGCGGTCGAGCCGATCGCGCTGTTCGTGCTCAAGATGGCGGCCGGCGCCGCGCTGATCCTCTTCGTCGTCGTGCAGCTCGCCCGGTTCAAGAACCTGCCGTGGGTGCTCGTGCTGCTGGCCGTGCTGGTGCTCGCGTACTCGCTGATGGCCAACCGCACGGTGTTCGGCCGGCAGATCTACGCGATCGGCGGCAACCTGCAGGCGGCCGTGATGTCCGGGGTGAAGGTCAAGTCGGTCGTCTTCTGGATCTTCGTTAACATGGGCGTCCTGTCGGCCATCGCCGGCATCATCTTCGCCGGTCGGCTCAACCAGGCGGGTCCCACCGCGGGCAACAGCTTCGAGCTGGACGCGATCGCGGCGGCCTTCATCGGCGGCGCGGCCGTCCAGGGTGGCGTCGGCAAGGTGGTCGGCGCGATCACCGGCGGTCTGATCATGGCGGTCATCAACAACGGCATGTCCCTGATCGGCTCGCCCAGTGAGCGGGTGATGCTCGTCAAGGGCGCCGTCCTGCTCGCGGCCGTGGCGTTCGACGTGTGGACCAAGCGCAGGACGGGCGCCTCCCGGTGACCGACCCGCTGACCGACTCCCACGTCGGCGGGGAACCGCTTCCCGGCCGCCGCCACCGGCGGCCGGGGGCCCTGCGCCGAAAGAGATGATGCCCATGCCCTCTCGAAATCCCTGGAGTGAAATGTGAGCGCTAACAGCGAGCGTTACGTCGTCGGCGTCGACTACGGCACGCTGTCTGGCCGGGCTGTCGTTGTGCGGGTGAGCGACGGCGCCGAGCTCGGCGCGGCCGTGCACGAGTACTCCCATCGGGTGATCGAGGATGCGCTCCCGGATTCGGGCGTCCGTCTCGGACCCGACTGGGCCCTGCAGTCGCCGCAGGACTGGGTCGACGTGCTCCGGCACGCGGTGCCGAAGGCGCTCGCCGCCGCGCAGGTGCCCGCCGCGCAGGTCATCGGCATCGGAACCGACTTCACGGCCTGTACGATCCTGCCCGCCACGGCTGACGGCACGCCGCTGTCGGAGATTCTGCCCGATCGCCCGCACGCCTGGCCCAAGCTCTGGAAGCACCACGCGGCCCAGCCGCACGCCGACCGCATCAACGCTCTCGCCGAGGAGCGGGGCGAGTCGTGGCTGCCGCGGTACGGCGGCAAGATCTCCTCCGAGTGGGCCTTCGCGAAGGGCCTGCAGGTGCTGGAGGAGGACCCCGACGTCTACGCCAGGGCCGACCGCTGGATCGAGGCGGCCGACTGGATCATCTGGCGGCTCTCCGGCGTGGAGACCAGGAACGTCTGCACCGCCGGTTACAAGGCCATCTACCAGGACGGGGGCTACCCGTCCGAGGACTTCCTGGCCGCGCTCAATCCCGCCTTCGCCGGGTTCACCGGCAAGCTCGGTCAGGAACTCGCCCCGCTCGGCGGCCTCGCCGGTCGGCTGACCGCGGAGGCCGCCGAGTGGACGGGCCTCCCCGAGGGCATCGCCGTCGCGGTCGGCAACGTCGACGCCCACGTGACCGCGGCCGCGGCCGACGCCGTCCGGCCGGGCCAGATGGTCGCCATCATGGGCACCTCCACCTGCCACGTCATGAACTCGGACCGGCTGGCCGAAGTCCCCGGCATGTGCGGGGTGGTGCGCGACGGCATCGTTCCCGGCCTGTGGGGCTACGAGGCCGGCCAGTCGGCCGTCGGCGACATCTTCGGCTGGTTCGTCGACACGTCCGTCCCCGCCTCGTACGCCGAGAAGGCGGCGGAGCGGGGCCTGAGCATCCACGACCTCCTCACCGAACTGGCCGCGGCGCAGAAGGTCGGGCAGCACGGGCTCGTCGCGCTTGACTGGCAGGGCGGCAACCGCTCGGTCCTCGTCGACCACAACCTGTCCGGCGTGATCGTGGGCCAGACGCTCGCCACCCGGCCCGAGGACGTCTACCGCGCCCTGATCGAGGCCACCGCCTTCGGGGCCCGGGTGATCGTGGAGACGTTCGAAGCCGCGGGCGTGCCGGTCGAGGAGTTCGTGGTCGCCGGCGGCCTGCTCAAGAACGCCTTCCTCATGCAGGTCTACGCCGACGTCCTGCGCCGTCCGCTGTCGGTCATCGGCTCGGACCAGGGCCCGGCCCTCGGCTCGGCGATCCACGCCGCCGTGGCCGCCGGCGCGTACTCGGACATCGCCGAGGCGGCCGCGGCCATGGGCAAGCGCGAGGCGGGGGTCTACACCCCGGACCCGGATCGGGCCGACGCGTACGACCGGCTGTACGCCGAGTACCGCCGGCTGCACGACCACTTCGCGGACGGTGCGCTGCTGCACCGGCTGCGGGCGATCAGGAACGAGGCAAGCGCATGATGAAGGAGGAGCGCGTGATCGAGGAGCTGCGGGAGACCGTCTGCCGCCTCCATGCCGAGCTGGTGCGATACAACCTTGTGGCCTGGACCGCGGGGAACGTCTCGGGCCGCGTGCCCGGCCGGGACCTGTTCGTCATCAAGCCCAGCGGGGTCTCGTACGACGATCTGACCCCTGAGTCGATCGTGGTGTGCGACCTGGACGGCGAACTGGTCGAGGGGTCGCTCGCGCCCTCCAGCGACACGGCGGCGCACGCCTACGTGTACCGGAACATGCCGGAGGTGAACGGCGTGGTGCACACGCACTCCACCTACGCCTCGGCATGGGCGGCCCGGGGCGAGGCGATTCCGTGTGTGCTCACCGCCATGGCCGACGAGTTCGGCGGTGAGATCCCCATCGGGCCGTTCGCGCTGATCGGGAACGACGACATCGGCAAGGGCATCGTGGAGACGCTGAACGGCCATCGCTCCCGTGCCGTGCTGATGCAGAACCACGGCGTCTTCACCATCGGGGAGTCGCCGAAGGCGGCGGTCAAGGCCGCCGTGATGTGCGAGGACGTCGCGCGCACCGTGCACGTCTCCCGGCAGCTCGGCGAGCCGCTGCCGATCGCGCAGGACGACATCGACCGCTTGTACGACCGCTACCAGAACGTTTACGGACAGAGGAGTTCCCGGTGAAGCTGTGGTTCCTGACGGGCAGCCAGGGTCTTTACGGCGAGGAGACGCTGCAGCAGGTCGCCGAGCAGTCCCGGGAGATCGCGACGCGGCTGGGCGAGCAGCTGCCGTTCGAGCTCGTCTGGCAGCCGGTGCTGACCGACGCGGCCGCGATCCGGCGGGTGTGCCTGGAGGCGAACGCCGATGACGAGTGCATCGGTGTGATCGCGTGGATGCACACCTTCTCGCCGGCGAAGATGTGGATCGCCGGGCTGGACGCGCTGCGCAAGCCGCTGCTCCACCTGCACACGCAGGCCAACCGGGAGCTGCCGTGGGCCAGCATCGACATGGACTTCATGAACCTGAACCAGGCGGCGCACGGCGACCGTGAGTTCGGGTACATCCAGGCCCGGCTCGGCGTGCCGCGCAAGACGGTCGCGGGGCACGTCAGCGACCCGGCGGTGGCGGCACGGGTGGCCACCTGGGCGCGGGCGGCGGCGGGCCGCGCCGAGGTGGGCTCGCTGCGGCTGGCCCGGTTCGGCGACAACATGCGCGACGTGGCCGTGACCGAGGGCGACAAGGTCGAGGCGCAGCTGCGGTTCGGGGTGTCGGTCAACACCTACGGCGTCAACGACCTGGTCGAGGCCGTGGACGCCGCCTCCGACGCCGACGTGTCGGCGCTCGTGAAGGAGTACGAGGACCTCTACGAGGTGGCCGCCGAGCTGCGGGCAGGCGGGGAGCGGCACGACTCGCTGCGCTACGCCGCCCGGATCGAGCTGGGCCTGCGGGGCTTCCTGGAGGCCGGCGGGTTCAAGGCGTTCACGACGAACTTCGAGGACCTCGGCGGCCTGCGCCAGCTCCCCGGGCTCGCCGTGCAGCGGCTGATGGCCGACGGCTACGGGTTCGGCGGCGAGGGCGACTGGAAGACCTCGGTGCTGCTCCGCACGTTGAAGGTGATGGCGGCGGGGCAGCCGGGCGGCACCTCGTTCATGGAGGACTACACCTATCACCTGACGCCGGGGGAGGAGGTCATCCTCGGCGCGCACATGCTGGAGGTCTGCCCGACCATCGCCGCCGGCGCGGTGTCGTGTGAGATCCACCCTCTGGGGATCGGCGGCCGCGAGGACCCGGTGCGGCTGGTGTTCGACGCGGCGCCCGGCCCGGCGGTCGTGGTGGGCCTGGCCGACATGGGTGAGCGGTTCCGGCTGGTGGCCAACGAGATCGACGTGGTCGCGCCGCTGGAGCCGCTGCCGAGCCTGCCCGTGGCCCGCGCGGTGTGGAAGCCCCGCCCGGACCTGCGGACGTCCGCCGAGTCGTGGCTCACCGCGGGCGCACCGCACCACACGGTGCTGTCGGCCGCCGTCGGGGCCGAGGAGCTCACCGACTTCGCCGACATGCTGGGGGTGGAACTGCTGATGATCGACGCCGACACCACGGCCCGGCAGTTCGCCAAGGAACTGCGCTGGAACCAGGCCTACTACCGGCTGGCCCAGGGCTTCTGATCCGCTACGCCGTGCGGCCCCTCCGTTCCCGTGACGGAGGGGCCGCGCACCGGTGCCGGACGCGCGTCCCGTTACCGCGTGCGCGTGGACTCCGATATGCTGTCTGACGTCGCAAGGGGCTATAGCGCAGCTGGTAGCGCACCTCCATGGCATGGAGGGGGTCTGGGGTTCGAGTCCCCATAGCTCCACTTCGGAATAGGAGACCTGTGGTCGGCGGCCTTGCCGCTTTCCCTGGTCTCCTTCGTCGTTTACACCGGGGGGGCGACCCCCCCGAGCCCCCCCGGTTCGGGAATAGGAGACCTGTGGTCGGCGGCCTTGCCGCTTCCCTGGTCTCCTTCGTCGTTTACACGGGGGCGACCCCCCGAACTCCCGTGTGCGAGGGGGCCGTCGCCCGCCTCGCGCGCGTGCCGGTGCCGCCGCCAGGGCCATCTACGGGGAAGTCGAATGGCCGTCGACGCCGTTTCGCTCACAGGCCACAACGAATGCGGCGGTCCCCTGCCGCTCACCACCCTTCCCGGCAAAAGACCGCCTGGCGACTCAGTATGGGAACCGCTGTGAGACGTGTCAAGGACAGCGTTTGCGAATCGTTTCGATGTAAATGCCGGCCTGGGGCCGGGTGCCGGGCCAGACACAGGACCGGCGCCGCGGGGCCGCTCGTGCGTATTCGCGGTCCTGTCGCCACGCGCACGTCCCGATGAAAGTTTCACCGCCGGGCGCTTCCCCGGAAGGCCGGTGCCGCCCAGCTCGGAGCGGATGAGCGGGTCGTTTCTCTGGTCGGCGTACCGGAACGGAGAGGCGCCGCTTGACAGTGACCTCATATGTCATATGAGCTTCGTCCACACCACGTCACAGGTCTGTCGCCGCGGAAGGAGCCCCTTTTGCCGCCAGAATGTTAGCGCTATCATGTTGTCGTCGTCCGCCCGTACGACACAGGGCCGCGGCATCGTCCGATCGCGTTAAGGCGAATCGGTTCGATGATTCCTGTGCCGTCAGGACGCCGGCGACTCCGCTCTGATTCGGGGGAGTCCTCCGATCCGGTGCCGGGCAGGCGCCGGTCAGACGCGTGGAAATCCCGTTCAGCCTTCCCGAGTCGATCCCTGCCGACAGGGAGACGTCCGTCTCCCGCGACTCCGTCGATGCGGTGTGGTTCGCGGCGGCGACCCGCCGGGCATCGAGCCGAGCCTCTGTTCCTGTTCTTTCACCAGCTGTCATCCACCACATGTGCTCTCACCCCCCAAGGAGTAGTCCCATGCGGCATTCGTCCGTTGCCTTATCGGGTCGTGCCGGCCGTAGGCGGCGTTCACGCTCACACGTCGCGGCATATCTGGTCGCGGCCCTGGCGACCGTGCTGGCCACGGCGCTGACGTGGGCCGCGCCGGCGTCGGCGGCGGCGTCGCCGCTGAAGAGCGCCGCGTCTGGCCGCTGTCTGGACGTGAAGGGCAACGTCGACACGCAGGGCACGGCGTTGCAGATCTGGGACTGCACCGGTCAGGCCAACCAGGCGTTCGAGTTCACCTCGGCCGGTGAGCTGCGGACGTTCAACGGCACCCGCTGCGTGGACGCCTACGGCGCGGGCACCTCGCCCGGCACCACGGTGATCATCTGGGGGTGCAACGGCCAGAACAACCAGAAGTGGCAGCAGAACTCGGACGGCTCGATCAGAGGTGTCCAGTCCGGCCTGTGCCTGGACGTGAACGGGGCGGGCACCGCCAACGGCACCGCGGTCATCCTGTGGACCTGCAACGGGCAGAACAACCAGAAGTGGAGCAGCGGCGGAAGCCAGCCGTCGTCGAGCCCCTCCGCGAGCCCGTCGGCGAGTCCGACGGTCACGCCGCCGCCCGGGTCGGGCCCGTGTGACATCTACGCCGCCGGCGGCACACCCTGCATCGCGGCGCACAGCACGACGCGGGCGCTGTTCAGCTCCTACAGCGGGAACCTCTACCAGGTGCGGCGTTCGTCGGACAACACGACCAGGAACATCGGCGTGCTGACCACGGGCGGCACCGCCAACGCCGCGACCCAGGACTCCTTCTGCGCCGGCACCTCCTGCGTCATCACCGTGCTGTACGACCAGTCCGGACACGGCAACGACCTGTGGTACCAGGGATCGAGCGTCGTTCCCGGCTCGCCGCAGAGCAAGCCCGCCACCGCCACCACCGAATCGCTCACCGTCGGCGGCAACAAGGCCTACTCCCTGTACATCAACCCCAGCAACAGCTACTGGCGCGACGGCCACACCACCGGCGTCCCCACCGGAACCGCGCCCGAGGGCATGTACATGGTCACCAGCGGCACCCACGTCAACAGCGGCTGCTGCTTCGACTACGGCAACAGCGAGACCACCCGCAAGGCCGACGCCGCAGGCGCGATGGACGCCATCAACTTCAGCAAGCAGTGCTGGTTCGGCGGCTGCTCCGGCTCCGGCCCCTGGGTGCAGGCCGACCTCGAATGGGGCCTGTTCCCCGGCGGCAGCCAGTCGTGGAACCCCAACCAGCGGGCGTTCACCAGCAAGTTCGTCACCGCGATGCTGAAGAACAACGGCACCACCCGCTTCGCCCTCAAGGGCGCCGACGCCCAGTCAGGCGGCATGACCACCCTGTGGGACGGCGCACTGCCCAACGGCTACAACCCGATGAAGAAGCAGGGCGCCATCATCTTGGGCAGCGGCGGCGACTGCTGCAAGCCCGACGGCGGCGCCAACCTCAGCGCCGGCACCTTCTACGAGGGCGCCATGGTCGCCGGCTATCCCTCCGACGCGACCGAGAACGCCGTCCAGGCGAACATCACCGCCGCCGGCTACCGCTGAGACCGGCCCGGCCGGACGGCGCCCCGCCGTCCGGCCGGATCCCGATCGGCGCCCGGCCTGTCAGCTGACCCCGGCCGGGCGCCGACCCGCGTCATCAGCCGTCGGGGGCCCCGTCCGGATGCCGACCAGCATGTTCCGGACGATGGAGGTGACGAACTCGTCGGTCAGCGGCGGCCGCCCGGTGACGAGGAGCTGGAAGTAGCAGGCGCCCCACAGCTGGCAGACGATGTCCTCCGAGTTGACGTCGGCCCTGAGCTGCCCCTTGCGCTTGGCCCGCTCAAGTGTGTCGATGAACCGCTGCGCCCGCGGAAGCGCGTAGCGCTCCCGGAGGGCTGTCGAGAGCTCCGGATCGATCTGGGCGTGGCCGATGAGCTCACGCAGGACCAGTCCCGCCCGCGTGTCACGCATCAGATGGACGAACGCTCTGAGCTGCGTCGTGAGGTCGGTGGCGACGTCGCCCGTGTCGGGATCGTCGAGCGTCGACGCCACCACGGTGAAATATCCGTCGAAGGCCAGCGCCCCCTTGGACGGCCACCACTTGTGCACGGTCACCCTGCTCGCGCCGGCGAGGGCGGCGACCTTCTCGACGGTGAAACCGGCCATCCCGGATTCCAGCAGTAGATCTCCGGCGGCCTGGAGGATCTCCTGCCGTACCTGATCCGCGGCACGGCGGCCCCGGCCCCTACGGCCCCTGGCGGATGGAGACGACATGTTCGCCCTCCGTGGCATATGGACACTATGTTCATAAGCTAGTATATATACATTCTGTTCATTTGTTGGCCAGGGGGAGGCCGATCATGAAAACGGAGGTCGCGCGGGTGGCGCCCGTGCGCTCGATCCACATGTGCTTCACGCTCGCGGTGGCGATGCTGTCGCTGCTGGTCCTGGCGATGCTCGGGGTGATCGCCGACCTCGGCGTACGGCACGGTGTCGTCTTCGGCGGCGTTCCCGTCGCCGGGTCCGCCGGGCCCGGGGGAGTGAGCGCGGCGCCCCTGATATCGCTCGTGTGGGTCGCCAACCGGTCGCCGCGCTCCGGCCATTGGGTGGAGTGGATCATCGTCGTCTGCGTCCTCCTGCTGGCGTCCGCGTCCACCTGGCTCGCATGGTGGTGGACGGGGCGGACGCTGCACCGCCTGGAACGGCAGCGGCGGTTCGCCGCCATGGCCTCACACGAGCTGAGAAGGCCTATCGCGGGCCTGCGCCTGTGCCTGGAGGAGGCGCTGCTCTACCCGGACGTCGACCGGCGAGACGCCATCACGGAGGCGCTGTCCCTGACCGGCAGGCTTGAGGCGATCACGAACGACGTGCTCCTGCTCGCCCGCATGGGCCACATCGGCGGCGTGGAATCGCGCGAACCCGTCGACCTGGGCGATCTCGTGACACGGGAGGCGTCCGCCGACGCGGGTGGGGTACCCGTGATGGTGAACGTGGACGCGGACGTGGTAGTACGGGCGTCGCGGATCCAGATGGTCCGGTTGGTGGCCAACCTGCTGAGCAACGCGCGGCGGCACGCCGACGCCGCCGTCACGGTCGGCGTGGGCAGGGACGGCGACCAGGCGGTCGTCACGGTTACCGACGACGGCCCCGGCATAGCGCCCGCCGACAGGGAACGCGTCTTCGAGCGCTTCACACGACTGGCGGACGGACGTCGACGTGATCACGGCGGAACGGGACTCGGCCTCGCCATCTGCCGGGACATCGTCCGTGCTCATGATGGAAGCCTGCGGATCGAGGACTCGCCGCGCGGCGCCCGATTCGTGCTCAGGATTCCGGCCGAGAAGACCCAGGTGATGGGGGCCGCCGAGGCGACCCGTACCGTCACGACTGTCACCACCGCTACGACCGCCACGACCGCCGAGGCCGCTGAGGTGACTGATGGGCTGGGGACCGCCGAAGGGGAGGCGGCTGAGGGCGCGAAGGTTCTTCCCCTGCCGTAGCGCCGCCATATCGGCCCGCTGCCGGGGCGCCCGTCAGCAGCCGCTCTTGGCGCACTGGCCCTCGACGAGGCCCGAAGGGCCGTCGGAGAGTGAGTCGTCGCCCGACTGCTGCCCCCCACCGTTCTGGCCACCGTTCTGGCCACCGGACGAGGTGCCGGATGAGTGCTTCGTACCGCTCGTCCCGGAGCGCCCGGAGTTCCCCGATCCGGTCGACGAGCCGCCGGAGGAGCCGTCCGTGCCGGAGGCGTTCGCGCCGGAGCCCCCGCCGTTCGCGCCGCCGGGATCTGGGTCGCCGCCGCCTGTGCTGCCGGTGCCGCCGGCGGCGCTCTCGCCGTCCTGCGGGCCCGTGCCGGAGGCGTCGCCGTTCTGCGATTCGCCGTCGTCCGTACCGGCGGCACCGGCTGCCGCGCCGGCGCTCTGGCTCGCGGCCGGGACGGTGGTGCCCGGGCCGGCTCCCCCCTGGTTTTTCGCGATCGCGAAGCCGGCGCCGCCGGCTACCACCACCGCCACGGCGGCGGAGGCGGCCAGCACCATGGTCCTGCGGCGGGCGGGGGAGCGGCCTGCGGCCCTCCGGCGGGTGCGAGGTTCGCCCCCGTCGCTGGAGAGGATCTCCTCTCGCGGGTGGTCGGCCCGGCTCGTCAGGGGGTGGAGGTCCCCTTGCATGTGAAACAACTCCCTGCGGTCGTTTTTGGAAAGCTCCTCGGCTTCCGCGGGTGGTTGACCACCTTATCGACAGAAGCAGACAAATCGCACACTGTTTGCCGAAAGGATCACCAATCGCCCAGCTTGAGAGGGTGTGACACCGTCATCGGGACCGGGTCGCCGGCTCGCGGCGGACGGCGTCGGCCCGCGACCTGACATCGTGCGGTACGCGGCGGCCGGGTCGTGCCCTTCCCCGTACGTTTACGGGTGATCGGGCCGTGTGACCAGCCCCGCGGCCGGGGTGCCGTCCGGCCGGTCCGCACGGTTACGCCCGTACTCCTGAGGTCCTGTACACTGGCGTCGCGCCGTTTGAAACGGGTGCACGGGGCTATAGCGCAGCTGGTAGCGCACCTCCATGGCATGGAGGGGGTCTGGGGTTCGAGTCCCCATAGCTCCACCAGTGGTTGATGCGATTCAAAGACCCGCCTGAACGGCGGGTCTTTGGTTTATACGGCACGCCCGGCTTCGGTCGGTTATGGCCGCGCGGTGTAGGAGTAACTCGTCCAGCGCTCTGCCATTCTGCCATTTCTGATCCGCACCATGCTCATGCCCTCGGCGAGCAGCACGTTCTCGCCCTTCACCAGCATCGAGATCTTCTCGCGGAACGCCACCATGTCGCTTTCGGCGATCATGGTGTCGACCTCCATGTGAAAGCCCGGCATCGAGGGAAGGTTTGTCTCCACGCTTGTCTTGATGGCTTCGGGGCCGCGCAGGTCCGGGTGCGCGTGATCCACATAGTCGGCGGCCAAAATCTCCAGGGCAATCCCGCTTTCGCCGGTGTTCCACATTTGCGCATAGCGTTCTACGAGTTGCTTGTTGTCCTTTGTGTTCATATAAGGCAACCGTAGTGGAGGCGGCTTTTGTCCGTCAATGAATCACGGTACGGGGATACGGGGGGTTCAGGCGCGGAGCCCTCGACTCCCCTTGGCCCGTGCTCCGGAACCCACGATATGGCGTCACAGGCCGAGCAGGGCCGTCAGATGGAGCAAGGGCAGCCTGTGCGCGACGGCGGGTGGCGCGGCCTGCGGCGGGGCCGCGGTGGGAGAAGGGGTGGCCTGCGGCGGCGTCGCGGCCGGCTGTGGGGTGGGCGCGACGATGACGACGTTCTGCGTGATGTTGCAGACGCGGCTTCCGCGGCACAGCGCGTTCTGGATGCTCGTCGCCCCCTCGGCCGTGTTGGTCGAGGTGTGCTGGTAGCCCCGGTTCCGCGTCGGGCTCCGCAGCGAGAGCACGTTGTGGTTGCGCCTGCCGTTGCCGGTGGTGCTGTTCTCCTCGCCCACCGGCGGATCGGTCCGCAGCCGGGCGGCGGCCCGTTCGGGCCGGCTCCGTTCGGTGCTGGCACCCGCCGGGGCCGGAGCCGCTCCCGCGAGGAGCATCGCCGACGCGGAGACCCCGATGAGGCAGAGAACGGCCGGACTCCACCCACCGGCCATGCTCCCGCTTATCCGAAATGTCATTCTTTGTGGCCCCCCGCCGAATCATGCGATTCCGGGCGGCGACTCTCCACCCGAATCACTGATCAGGATAATCGGGGCCGGGCCGCGACCCGCGCCACCGACGGCCGGGGCGCGGGTTATTGCCGGAGTATTGCCATTCCTGGCGGATAAGCCCGACGCTATGTGTCTTTTCCGGCAACCAGGGCAGATCAGTTCCTGCTATAGGTCCGCTGGTTCTGGTGGATCTGGCAGGAGCGCGGCCACTTGTGGCAGTGGGCGTTCTGGGTGTTCGTGCTTCCGTTGTTACCGGTGGAGACTTCCTGGATGCCGTCGATGAGGGTGGGGGTGTCGATGGCGAAGTTGTTCTGGTTGTGCCGGCCGTTCCCCGCGTAGAGGTTGACCGTGCCCGTGTTGCTGGAGAAGGCGCTCTTGCCGCCGCGGTGGCGGCTCTTCGGGTCGGCGTACGCCGGTGCCGACACCGCGGCCACCGAGATCAGCGTCACGAGCACAACCGGCGCGAGACGCCATGCCGCGGTCCCGATGCTGGCGAGTCGATTCTCCGCACGGCGACGGCACATTCCGGGTACACCTGCCTTGATATCTACAGCTTCCGCTGACTCCCCCTCAGGGGACATAACGACGTTGGTCTGAATACCCCGCATCCGGCTCGCCGCCCCGTCCGGAGCCATCAACAGCGCAGATGATTACCTGTCCTTTGTCCTGGTCCACGAGGTTCCCTGCCCCTTCTCCCGTCCACCCGCGTACGGTCGTGGCACATGAGCGGGGGCGCCGAGGGTAGAGCGCGAGGCATGAAACGGATACTGCAGCTCTTCGCCACCCGGTGGCTGTCCCGGACGCCGCTGGGCCTGGTCGTCCTGGGGATCGGATGGCTGATCATCCGGAAGAGGCGCGGCCGCCGTCCCGAACGCAGCCAGGATCTGCGCGTGCCCGGCCGCAGGTCGGACAATCCCTACGTCTGGAAGGGGCCGTCCCCACATGGACGCCCCTGAGGGGGCCTGACCTGGGGGTGGCGGCCCGGTCTACCCTCTCGTGACCATGCGGCGCCCGGCCCGCTCCGGCGAGGTGCGGAAGGTCTGCCGGTAGGCGAGCGGGGAGACGCCGACCGTCGCGTTGAGGTGCTGGCGGAGCGACACGGCGGAGCCGAAGCCCGCCTTGCGCGCGATCAGGTCGACGGGCTGGTCGGTCGTCTCCAGCAGCTGACGGGCGCGCTCCACACGCTGGCGGATCAGCCACCTGGCCGGGCTGAGGCCGGTCTCCTCCCTGAATTTGCGGGTGAAGGTCCGCACGCTCATCCTCGCGTGCGCGGCCAGCGCGTTCAGATCGACCGGCTCCTGCAGGTGCTCCTGCATCCAGGCGCGCGTGGGACCGGTCGTCGTGCCGGCCGGCTCCGGCAGGGGCCGTTCGATGTACTGGGCCTGGCCGCCGTCCCGGAAGGGCGGGGTCACGCAGCGCCGCGCGGTGGCGTTGGCCACCTCGCTGCCGTGGTCGCGCCGGATGACGTGCAGGCACAGGTCGATTCCCGCGGCCACCCCGGCCGAGGTGAGCACGTCGCCGTCGTCGACGAACAGCACGTCGGGGTCGAGCAGCACCCGGGGGAAGAGCGATCGGAAGGTTTCCGCGTTACGCCAGTGGGTGGTGGCCGGCCTGCCGTCGAGCAGCCCCGCCGCGGCGAGCACGAACGCGCCCGTGCAGATGGAGATCAGGCGGGACCGCCCGGCCGCGGCGCGTAGGGCGTCGCGCACGTCGGGGTCGAGCGTCCCGTCCCGGAAGGCCGATCCGCTGTGGATGCCCGTGACCACCACGCTGTCCGCGGTCGCGAGGACGCCGAGGTCGTGATCGGGCACGACCTGAAACCCGGCGCGGCCGCGTACCGGCCGCCCGCCGGGCGTGCAGGTCACCACCTCGTAGAGGGGCTCGCCGGTGCCGGTGGCCCAGAACACCTGACCCGGAATGCCGAGATCCATTGTGGAGAAGTCGTCCAGGACGAGTACGGCGACGCGATGCATGGCCGGATTCTTTCACATATTGGCTTTCCGGCCACTGTCGTTCTCGGCGATCAACCAGGACCATGAGGGCATGAAGATCGTGCATCGCGCCTGGATCGTGGCCGCCGTCGCCTTCGTGGCCATCATCGGAGCAGCCGGATTCCGCGCCACACCGGGCGTGCTCATCACTCCGCTGCAGGACGAGTTCGGCTGGTCGAGGGGCGCCATCTCCCTGGCCGTGTCGGTGAACCTTTTGTTCTACGGACTGTTCTCGCCGTTCGCCGCGGCGCTCATGGACCGCTTCGGCATGCGCAGGGTCGTGTCGTGCGCGCTGGTGCTGGTCGCGGTGGGCAGCGGGCTCACCGTTCTCATGACGGCCACGTGGCAGCTGGTCGCGCTGTGGGGGGTGCTCGTCGGGATCGGCACGGGCTCCATGGCGCTGGTGTTCGCCGCGACCCTGACCGACCGCTGGTTCGCCCGGCACCGGGGTCTGGTCACCGGGATCCTCACCGCGGGCGGGGCGACCGGGCAGCTCGTGTTCCTGCCGGTGCTCGCCCATCTGGCCGAGATGCAGGGCTGGCGCTACGCGGCGATCACCGTGTCGGCGGCGGCGCTGGTCGTGGTGCCGCTCGTGTGGTTCCTGCTGCGCGACACGCCGGAGGAGCTCGGCCTGACGGCGCTGGGCGCGACCGGCCCCGTCGTCCGCGCCCCCGCGTCCGGTGCGGCCGCGCGGGCGCTGCGGGTGCTGCGCCAGGCCGCCGGACGCCGGCCGTTCTGGTTCCTGGTCGCCGGGTTCGCCGTCTGCGGAGCGAGCACGAACGGCCTGGTCGGCACCCATTTCATCCCCGCCGCGCACGATCACGGCATGGGGGAGACCACGGCGGCCTCGCTCCTGGCCGTCATCGGCGTCTTCGACATCGCCGGGACGATCGCCTCCGGCTGGCTCAGCGACCGGGTCGACTCGCGCGTCCTGCTGACCGTCTACTACGCGCTGCGCGGCCTGTCGCTGCTGGTCCTGCCGCAGCTCTTCGCGGCCACCGCCCATCCGAGCATGCTCGTCTTCATCATCTTCTACGGGCTGGACTGGGTGGCCACCGTGCCGCCGACCGTCGCCCTGTGCCGCAAGATCTTCGGCGCGGACGGCGCCGTCGTCTTCGGGTGGGTGTTCGCCTCCCACCAGATCGGGGCCGCCATCGCGGCGACGGCGGCCGGCGTGATCCGCGACCGGCTGGGCAACTACGACGCCGCCTGGTACGGCGCCGGCGCGCTGTGCCTGGTCGCGGCGGTCCTGTCGTTCCGGGTGGTCGACCGTGCGGTCCGCACCCGGAAGGCTGCCATCCTGGTCGGGTGACCGAACGCGTGCTTCCCCTGGTCGTCCGCATCGAGCGCGCCTCGCCCCCCGGGCGCACCGACGCGCTGGAGGCGGCGGCGACGGCCGTCCTGCGCCTGCTGGATCAGCCCGAATGGGAGCGAGAGATCGCCGAGTGGCAGGACGGCCGGATCCGGAAGGTGGTCAGGCGGGCCCGGGGGGCCGAGTGGCGCCGGGTGCTCCAGTTGCCCGGCGTCACGGTAGCCGTGGGGACGGCCGAGGTGCGCGTGCACCCGCCGGTGCCGCTCGACGACTGGCCGAAGGACCTGTCGCGGCTCCAGGTGTCCGGCACCGAACTGTCGGATCCCGCGCCGCCTCCGGATCCCGTCCCGCCGGGCGTGGTGCTGTGGATCAACCCGCACCTGACCATGACGGCCGGCAAGGCGATGGCGCAGGCGGGACACGGCGCCCAGTTCGCGTGGTGGGGCGCGGGCGACGCGGACCGCGCCGCCTGGCGGGAAGGCGGCCTGCTCACGAGCGTGCGGACGGCCGACCCGGGCCGGTGGGCCGCGCTGGCCGCCTCAGGTCTCCCGGTGGTGCGGGACGCCGGATTCACCGAGATCGAACCGGGTTCTCCGACGGTGGTGGCCGACGCCCCCTGGCTGCGGAAGGGCGTTCCCGAAGTGTGATGGGGATCGCGCCCGAAATTCCGGGATATGCCGTACGCTCCCGATCGTGTCACCTGGGGACTATGGGACGAAAGCCGTTCCCACTTACATAGCGGCCGAGGCGGAGACGACACCGTTACCGAAGATCACGGTCCCCGCACCACCGCCACCGAGCTCCAACAAGGGTCTTGGCGATCTGCCCATGCGGGTGGTCTACCGCGCGGTCGTCGCCGGGGTCGCGGTGCTCGCCGTGGGCGGTGGCGCGGCCTTCGTCCTGCTCGGCCGGAGCGAGCCGGCCTCCCGCGCGGCGGTCGTCGCCTCCCCGCCCGGCGTGGCCGCGCAGGTGCCCGTCACCTCGGTCGTCCCGACCGGTGACGCGACGGTCTCGGCTCTCGCGGGGGCCGGCGCCACGGCCGCCGGAACCGCGGTCCCCACCGCCGGGTCATCGACGGACTCCTCGGCGGGAGCCCCCACCGCGGGGGCCTCCCCGGACGGAGTGACGGCGAGCCCGGAGATCTCGCCGTCCGCGGACGCCGACACGGCGATGGACGCGGCCCTGACCGACCCCCGGGTGCCCGCTCTCCCGGCGAACGACCGCAGGCTGCGGCTCTTCCACGGCAAGCCGTCGGCCTCACGGAGTCTGGTCAAGGACAAGCGGTCCGGGGTGGCCTTCCCGCGCTTCGCCAAGAGCTGGCAGCTGGCCAAGGCCAGCCCGTTCGCCTCCCGGCAGGTGCTGCCCAAGGTCAAGGGCTCGGCGTACCGGGGACTGCTGGTGTCGTGCCCCGTGCCGATCCCGGTGCAGGGCACCCTGCGCGACACGGCGTTCCTCGCGGCGCGGTGGACCCTCAATCACCACCCGTCCGGCGCGACCCTGACCTGGACGGCCTCGCAGCCGATCAAGGTCGGCAAGCGGAAGGGATGGGTGCTCGGCTACACCGTCCACTACACGCTCAAGGGCAGGAAGCACACGTCGGCGGCGGCGGTGGCGCTGGTCGAAGTGCCGGACAGGAAGCCGGCGCTGGTGTTTGTCACGATCCCCGACGGGCAGCGCAAGCAGTGGCGTGACATCAACAAGGTGATGTCGTCCCTCCACGTCCTCTGAGCCTCCCCGAGTTCGCCGGACGGCGGGCCCGGCGCTGAACAGCGCGCGGGCCGAGCAGTGATCAACGGATCAGGCGGCTGCTGCTAGCGTGCGGGCGGGGCCGGCGACGGCCGCGAGGGAAGGAGAGGGGACGGCGGTGAACGACTTCCACACGGCCTTCTGGACGGCGAAGAGGGCGATGTTCCAGGCCGCGGAGGCGGCCTACAACCGCCACGGGGTGCGTGCGGGCCAGCAGTTCATCCTGCGTTGTCTGTGGGACGAGGACGGCCTCACCCCCGGGGAGATCGCTCGCCGCCTGGAGCTGACGACCCCCACCGTCACCCGGGCCGCGACCCGGATGGAGGCCTCCGGGCTGCTGCGCCGCGAACCCCATCCCACCGACGCCCGGCTCGTCCTGCTGCGGCTGACCGAACGCGGCCAGGAGCTGGAGGAGGTGATCGCGCGAGAGGTGGAACGCCTCGGCGAGCGCGCGCTGCGCACCCTCGACGAGGCGGAGCGCGAGCAGCTCGTCCGCTTCCTCGGTGAGATCCGCCGCAACCTCACCTGATCTCACCGTTCCGCCCTGGAAGCCCCCGCCCGCCCCACGGGCCGCGGGGCCGGGGTCAGCGTTCGGCGAGGACGATCACGGAGTCGCCGGTGCCGAACGTGAGCGGGCGCGACCGGTCCGGGTTGAGGACCACGCCGAAGTTGGGCGCGCGGTCGATCTGGTCGGCGAGGCGGTACCCGACGGCCGTCTCACCCCGCCGCCTGGCCGACTCGACGACGGTCGAGAACGTGACCGGGGCGCCGGTGACGACATAGTCGGCGGCGCGCCTGGGATAGATCTCCGAGCCCCTGGAGTCGAAGAGATAGCCGAACACGTCGGCGAGGTGCGGGCTCTCGGCGAGCTGGGCGAGCAGCAGTCCGATGACCGTGTCGCTGATGACGATGTCGTCGGCCTCGGTGACCTCGGCGAGGGCCCGGTTGTTCTCGTCGTGCATCTCGCTCACGATCGAGTAGCGCTCGCCGAGCGTGTTCTGCATGTCGCGGAGCTGGAGCAGCGTCATCAGCGTGCGCGTGTCCGCGTGGCGGGGCTCGTACCTGTCGTCCGACAGCACGATGACGTGCTGGTAGACGCCGGCGCCCAGCGACTCCAGGGCGTACCTGTCCGTTGAGTCGCACTCCTTGACGTTGACCGTCAGGTTGAGGAGACCGCCGAGACCGGCGCCCGCGGCCGGGTGGTCGCTCGCGACGTCGAGCACGGAACCGGACGTCACGTAGCCGTCGAGGTAGCGGATGACCTGGGGGGCCCGGCCGTTCCAGCCGAGCAGCAGGGTGCGCGCGGGGGTGGGCGGCTGGTGCGCGGCCCGCACGATGTGGCGCTCGTCAACCTGGTCTCCGCCG
This sequence comes from Microbispora oryzae, assembly GCF_017896165.1. Taxonomy (GTDB): domain Bacteria; phylum Actinomycetota; class Actinomycetes; order Streptosporangiales; family Streptosporangiaceae; genus Microbispora; species Microbispora oryzae. The sequence continues at coordinate 140,554 of NZ_JAFCNB010000013.1, read as the reverse complement.
GCGGCCAGGCGGATCAGGGAGTCGTCCTGCGCGATCACGATGATCTGGTCGGACGTTCCGATCACGGTGTCCGCGGACGGGTTGAGCACCACGCCTCCGGCCGTGCGCAGCCCGATGACGGTGGCCGTCGCGTACGCGCTGAGCGCCTGGCCGTACGTCAGGCCCGCGAGCGCGGGGTCGCGGCGCAGATAGATCTCGCCGCGGTCGAAGTCGAGCAGGTCCATGCAGACGACCGACATGCCGGACTGGCGGGACGACTGGACGATGAGCCGGGACGCGACGTCGTCGCTGTCGACCAGGTGGACGTCCGCGCCGCCGGCCAGCCGGGCGGCGGCCATGTTGCGGGAGGAGGAGAGGGCGGCCACGACCGGCGGATGGCTCCCGGCCCGCTTCGCCAGCGCGAGCAGGGTCTTGATGACGTGGGCGTCCGGGTCGTCCTCCTGGGGCGACAGCACGACGACGCCCCGCGCGGTGTCCAGGCTCATCAGGTCGAGGTCGGCCGGCTCCGTGGGGCGGCCGGTGCGGCAGACCAGCCGGGTCCTGCCGGTGTCGCCGACCCGGGCACGGATCGCCTCCTCCATGGCGGGCTTGTCCTTGTCCGCCATGATCGCGATCACGGACCTGGGCTGGCTGGCGTGCGCCTTGACGAGCTCGGAGACGATCGTGAAGATCTGCTCCGACCAGCCGAGGATCACGGTGTGGCCGCTCTCGATGATGCGGGAACGGCCCTTGCGGAGCTCCTCGATCTTGCCGCGCAACCCGGCGGACAGGACGCCGACGAGCGTGCTGACGATGAAGATGCCGCCGAGTGACGCGATCAGCATCAGGGTCAGGAACGGCGCGGTCCCGGTGTCGCTGGCGATCTTGCCGGGGCTGAGCGTGCGCATGAGCGTCATCCACAGCACGCCCGGCCATCCGTCGTGGCCGAAGACCTCGTCGGGGGTGAGCCACAGCGTGAGGCCGCTGACCACGAGGATCAGCGCCAGGGACACCACGGCCAGCCAACCGATGAGGGCGGTCGTGCCCTTGGCCATCGTGTTGTCAAACCAGTACCTCAGGTGCTGTTTGACCGTGGGTCTCGACACAGCGGTCCTCCGGGAGACAAAGTGATCAATGAGGAGACATATTAGGAGCCGTTAGGCTTCCGGATGTGACAGATCTGGTGCTCGCTTCCGCCTCGCCCGCCCGTCTCGGGGTGCTCCGGGCGGCCGGCCTCGATCCGAAGGTGATCGTCAGCGGCGTCGACGAGGACGCGATCTCGGCCGGCTCGCCGGAGGAGCTCTGCCTCGCGCTCGCCGAGGCCAAGGCGGCGGCCGTCTCCGCGAAGCTCGCGGACGCCCTCGTCATCGGCTGCGACTCCGTCCTGGAGCTCGACGGCGTCGCGTACGGCAAGCCGTCGTCGCCCGAGACGGCCGTAACCCGCTGGCGTTCGATGCGGGGAAGGACCGGGCGGCTGCTCACCGGGCACTGCGTGGTCGACGTGGCAGCCGGGCGCCAGGTGTCGCGGACCGCGGCGACCGTGGTCAGGTTCGGCACGCCGTCCGACGATGAGCTCGACGCGTACGTGGCCAGCGGGGAGCCGCTGCGGGTCGCCGGCGCCTTCACCCTGGACGGCCTGGGCGGCTGGTTCGTCGAGGGCATCGACGGCGACCACGGCAACGTGCTCGGCATCTCGCTGCCCCTGCTCCGCCGGTTGTTCGCCGATCTGGGCGTGTCCGTCACCGCGTTGTGGCGCTAATCTGCCCGCCATGAGCGGCATCGGACGGCGTGGCGTGGGCGGGCTCGCCGAGGGAATCGGCTTCTGTTTCAGGGGGTTCGGCTGGGTCGCGCGGCACCCCCGGTGGTGGTTGTTCGGGCTGCTCCCGGCGCTGGTGGCGACCGTGCTGTACGCGGTGGCGCTGGTGTGGCTGGGCACGCACGCCACGGACCTCGCCGCCCGGGTCACGCCGTTCGCGGACGGGTGGGGGTGGCGCGACGCGTTCCGCACCCTGGTCGGCATCATGATCTTCGTGATGGGCCTCGGCCTGGCGGTGCTGACGTTCACCGCCGTCACCCTGGCCATCGGCGAACCCTTCTACGAGAAGCTCTCCGAGAAGGTCGAGGAGGACCTCGGGGGCATTCCCGCCGGTGACGAGACGCCGTTCTGGCGGTCGTTCCTCCGGTCGCTGCGCGACAGCGTGGTGACGCTCCTCTACGTCCTGATGTTCGCGATCCCGCTGTTCGCGCTCGGGTTCGTCCCGGTGATCGGCCAGACGGTCGTGCCTGTCGTGGGGGCGCTGGTGTCCGGGTTCTTCCTCGCCGCCGAGCTCACCGCGCTCGCCCTGGAACGCCGGGCCCTGCGGCGCAGGCAGCGGTTCGCGCTGCTGCGTTCGAACATGGCCCTGACGCTCGGGTTCGGCGTCCCGTTCTTCCTGGCGTTCATGGTGCCGCTGCTCAGCGTGGTGGTCATGCCCGCGGCCGTTGCGGGCGCGGCGATGCTGGTGCGCGGGCGGCTGGCCCCGCCCGCCACGCAGCCGGCGTAGGCGATCCGTAGGCGCGATCCACAGAAGGCCGTTCATCCACAGCGGCGGCCGGACGGGGAAGCGGGTCCCGCGACTCGGGCGATGCTCTCCGCATGACGACACCCCGGCTCGCGCTCTCCTCCCCGGCGGACATCCTCGCCGCCGTTCCCTATCTCCTCGGCTTCCACCCCGACGACAGCCTGGTGGTGACCGGCTTCACGGGGTCCGCGCTGCGGCTCAGCTCCCGCTGCGATCTCCCTGTCGCCTCCGCCGACCTCCGCCGCCTGATCCCGGTGCTGCGGCGCTCAGGAGTGACACTGGTCATGCTCGTCGGATACGGACCGGGGCCGCTGGTGACGCCCGCCGTCGACGAGGCGACCCGGCTGCTGCGAGAGGCGGGATTCGACGTGGCCGAGGCCCTGCGTGCCGAGGGCGGCCGCTACTGGTCCTACTCCTGCTCGAACGCGGCCTGCTGCCCGGCCGAGGGCACGCCCTTCGACCCGGCCGTCAGCCAGGTGGCGGCGATCGCCGTGACCCACGGGCTGGTCGCGCTGCCCGACCGGCGCAGCCTGGCCCGGTCGGTCGAGCCGTCGGGCGGGGCGGCCATGCGGCTGGCGACCCGGGCGGTGGCGGGCGGCCTGCGGGCCCGGCTCGCGCGGGCGCGCCAGGCAGGTCCCGACGGTCCCGACGGTCCCGGCGGGCACGACCCGCTGGCCGCCGACCTCGTGGCGGAGGGGCTGGCCCGCGTCAGGGAGGCCGTGATCCGCTACGACTCGGGCGGGCGGCTGGCGGACGAGGAGGCGGCCCGGCTCGGCTTCGACCTCGCGCTGATCCGGATCCGCGACGAGGCCTGGACGCTCCTCGACGACCGGGACGTCCACGTCGCCCTCTGGCGCGACATGACCCGCCGGCTGGAGCCGCGATACGCCGCGCCGGCCGCGTCGCTGCTCGCCGCGGCGTCCTGGCAGCAGGGTGACTGCGCCCTGGCGGGGCTGGCGGTCGAACGGGCGCTCGCCGCCGATCCCGGCTACACGATGGCCCTCCTGCTCCGTCAGGCGCTGACCCACATGGTGCCGCCGGAGACGCTCCGCGACCGGATGCCGACGACCTGCGAACTCGACGATGAGATGGGCCCGCCGCGGGCCGCCTGGCTCGCGCCGCTGCGCGCGTGGCTGATCGAGGACCCCGTCGCGCGCACCGGCTGAGGGCCTCGGGAAAGGACGTGCGAGAAGTGACGGGAGAAGCGAGCGGGATTCTCGCCTGCTTTCGGGCCGCGCGGCCTCGAAGGATTTGGCTTTCCACATGCCGCGTCCACGTGGCTTGTGTCGGCATTTGGCGGTCTATGAGGGCGCGTCCTAAGAGGACATGTCTATGGGCGTGCGTTCTATGAGCCCGTGTCCAATGAGCCCGTGTTCTATGAGGCCGGATGGAATTGGCCGAGGAGACCTGTCGCGGGGGCGACCGGTCGCCCCCGCGCCTTCTCAGGAGTGCCCGCCGCTCTCGGCCCGGCGGCGCTCGTTGTAGGCGCGCATCCGCTGCGGGTAACCGGTCAACTGGACGTCGTAGACGGGAAGCGCGAGGTTTCTGGCCACTCTGCCGATCACCGCAGGAGATCCCACGCGGCGGCGGGTCCACTCTCCGTCGTGCGCGACCGCGACCGCCGTCGTGTCCGTGGCGAAGGTCTCCGGCTCCACATAGAACTCGACACCCCGCCGGGAACGGGCGAACTCGATGAGCGCCTCGATATCGGCGTCGGTCGCCTCGCGGTCGAACTTGGCCACACGGGACCCTCGGAGTCGTCTGATTCCATAGCGATCGCGCCATCTCATAGTGGTTATATACAGCCTCCGGCATCACGAATGTGTTAAGACCGAAGTCAGCGCATTTTTGGCCCTTTCCGAAGACCTCGTCCAGTCCCGCCCGGCGGGATGAGGCAGTCCTGTTGGGGGGGGGGGCCATCTCGGGGATCGGTCCGGGATGTCCCCTATGGATCGTGGCGCGTGTCAGGCTCAGGATGGAGGCAGACTCGAAGAAGCCGAGACGGCCGACGGAAGGCGATGCTCTGATGCCCGCGGCAGCGACACCTGCGTGGCAGGGGAGGACCCCCATGCCACATCCGCACCTGCGCGTGACCGACAAGGACCGCGAGCAGGTGGTCGAGCACGTCAAGGGGGCCTTCTCCGAGGGCAGGCTCGACAAGGCGGAGATGGACGAGCGGCTACACCTCGCCATGACCGCCCGCACCCACGCGGATCTCGTACCGATCATGAACGACCTGTACGGGTACCGCCCCGCCTACATTCCCCGTCCGCCGGCCTCCGGAGCCCGGACTCAGGGTTACGCCGCCCAGCCCTCGGAGAGCGGTGAGCGGCTCCTCGGGGCCGCCGCGCACCTGCTGCCGCTGTTGGGGTTTTTCCTGATCGGACCGTTGATCGTCCTGCTGACGGCCGGGCGCACCTCGCCCTCCGTGCGGGGGCAGGCCGTCGAGGCGCTCAACTTCCAGCTGACGATGCTGGGCGCCACGATCGTGTTGCCGTTCACCGTCATCGGCCTCGTGCTCGTGCCGTTCATCTGGATCGTGGGGTTCGTGCTGTGGGTCGTGGCGGGTGTGTCGGCCCTGGCCGGCAACGAGTTCCGCTATCCGCTGACGCTGCGCCCCGTGAAGTGAGCCTCCCGGCGCCGGGATCGCCGTCTCAGGGCATGAGCGCGCGTACGGCGCTCACGGTGTCGGCCTCCTCGGCGCGCTTGTCCGGCCGGTAGCGCAGGACCCGGGCGAACCGCAGCGCCATCCCGCCGGGATAGCGGCTCGACCGCTGCACGCCGTCGAAGGCGATCTCCACGACCAGTTCCGGCTTGAGGTGCACCACCCAGTCGTCCGCGGGCCCCTGGGCCAGGCGGAGGAACTGCTCGGTCTGCCAGGTCAGCAGTTCGTCGGTGAGGCCCTTGAACGTCTTGCCCAGCATCACGAAGGTGCCGGTCTCCGGATCGAGGGCGCCCAGGTGGAGGTTCGACAGCCAGCCGCGACGGCGGCCGCTTCCCCATTCGGCGGCCAGCACGACCAGGTCGAGGGTGTGCCGGGGCTTGACCTTGATCCAGCCCGCCCCCCGCCGGCCCGCCGCGTACGGCGTCAGCGGCGACTTCACCACCACGCCCTCGTGGCCCCGCCGTACGGCGTCGGCGAAGAACTCCTCGCCCTCCTCCGGCTCGGCCGTGACGATGCGCGGAGCCACCAGCCCGGCGGGCAGGGCGGTCCGCAGCGCGACGTGACGTTCGGCCGCCGGCAGGTCGAGCAGGTCGGCCCCGCCGACCCGCAGGGCGTCGAAGAAGAAGACGCTCAGCGGCACGCTCGCGCGCAGCGACGAGACGTCGGTCTTGCTCGCCACGCGTCCCGAGGTCACCTGGAACGGCTCAGGGCGGCCGTCCGGGCGCAGCGCGAGCACCTCGCCGTCGAGCACGAGGTCGTTCTCCGGCAACGCGAGAACGGCCTCGACCAGTTCGGGCACCTGGGCGGTGATGTCGTCGAGCGTGCGGGTGAAGACGGAGACGTCCTCGCCCTTGCGGTGCGCCTGCACCCGGACGCCGTCGAACTTCCACTCGACCGCGGCCGGGCCGCCGATCTTCTCCAGCGCGGCGGTGACGCTTGGGGCGCTCTGCGCGAGCATCGGCGCGACCGGGCGCCCCACCTCCAGATGGAAGTCCCGCAGCTCCCCGACGCCGCCCCGCAATGCGGCGGCGCCCACCGCGGGCAGCCAGCCGCGCAACGTGAGGGCCCGCCTGACCTCGGCGGACGGCACCTCGGCCGCCTTGGCGAGCGCCTCGATCATGACGCCGTCGAGGGCGCCCTGCCGCAGTTCGCCGGTCAGCAGCCGCACCAGGAACGACTGCTCCTGGCGGGTGACCGCGCCGAACAGCTCGGCGAGCAGATCTCTGCGGGCGGCCTGGGAGCCGGCGCCCGACTGACTCTTGATCCGGTCGAGCAGCGCGTCGATCTGGGTGAGGGTCGCGGTGGCGACCTGGCGCGGCTCCGGCAGGTCGCGGAGGCTGCGGAAGCCGACCCCGATCTGCCGCTGCGGAAGCTCGCCGGACAGGTAGGCGATGGCGATCTCGGCCTCGTCCGGCCCCACCCTGCCCAGCAGCTCGGCCAGGTGCCGAATCTTGGCGAGCCGCGCCGAGTCGGCGGCGACCGCCGCCGACGTGCGGGCAAGGTCGATCAGCAACACACCGTAATACTGCCTCACCGGAGCGGTGTTCGCCCACGCCGGGGGTGGGATGCCTTTCGTCAGTCGTAGTGGCGCATCCGCGGCCACAGCTCCGGCCAGGACAGGCGGGGGTCCCGGCAGACGATGACCGACCGGCCCTCCTCCTCGCCGATCACCCCCTGAACGGTCGCGGCGTGCGCGCACTGGCCGAAGACCCGGGACATGCCGGTAAGCGGGAACCCGACGGCCACGACCACGCGCGTCCCCTCCGGAGGCGGGCCCCACCACCACAGCTCGTTCTGGCTGCTGTAGATCCGCGGCAGCCCGAACTCGCCCGACCAGCGGTCGAGCGCTCCGGCTTCGCCGTAGTTGTCCGCCAGCACCACGGCGCCGGCGCGGTCCTGCGCGGGGAGAGCCCGGACGACGTTCGCGACCTGCTGCGCGATCCCCCGCATGCCGACGGCCTCGCGGGCGGTCTCGTTCACCGCCGGAACGGGCGTGCTCGCCAGCGACGACTCCGGGATCACGGGCAGAGCCAGCACGATGTTGATCACGGCGTTGAGGCCGAGCGCGCCGGCGAGCAGCGGGCGGCGGCGCCAGGCCGCCGCCGACACGCAGCCCGCGGCGAACAGGTAGAGCAGGAACGCCCCGGTGTAGTCGGGCCGGCCGCCGGAGAACAGGGTCGCGGCGCAGGCCACCGGGTAGGCGACGGCGAGTGGCCGCAGCCGCCGGTCGCGCCACAGCCGCCGCCAGCCCACCACGCCCACGACGGCCTGCGGAATGCCGATCAGCACCACCTGGAGGGGCACGAACGTGAGCCGGTTGCCGGTGCCGTCGTTCTCCCGCAGCGCGGTGGCCATCTGGAACTGCGGCCATCCGTGCGTCGCCTGGTAGTAGAGATTGGGGGAGGCGATCAGCAGGGCGAGGGCGGCGCCGATCCACAACCGCCGGTCGCGCAGCACCTCGCGCGGCCCGCAGAGCACGACGCCGACGCCGATGCCGCCCAGCAGCATCACGATGAGATCGCGATTGTAGGTGGCGACGCCGGCGAGCAGACCGACCCAGATCCACTGCCGTCCGTCGCCCTTGAGCGCGCGGATCACGAGCAGCGTGACCCCCGTCCACAGGACGAGGTCGGTCGTCAGGGTCAGCAGCGTGTGGCCGGCGACCAGGGTCAGCATGCCGGTGGCGGTGCCCGCCGCCGCGAGGATCTCCGCCCTGCGGTTCCCACCCAGCTCGCGGGTGATGATGGCGATCAGCAGGACGAGTACGCCGGCCGCCAGGGCGGGCACGACTCTGAGCGCGACGAGTGTGTCGCCGAAGACCGCCGTCGAGACCCGCGCGATCATCGGGGTCAGCGGCGGGGTGTCGAAGTATCCGAGCCGGGGATGCTCGCCCAGCAGGCGGAAGTAGAGCTCGTCGCGGTGGTAGCCGTACCAGGGGCTGTTGACGAGGAGCACGACCGTCGTGGCGAGGGCGATGGCGAGGACGGGAGTGCGCGAGATACGCGCGTCCGGACGGACCGCTGTCAGGGTGGTCACCGGGCAATGATGCTGTGCCGGCCCGCCCGGAGGGAAGGCGCGTGTCGAGATGCTTGTCAGGCGACGCCGAGAAGGTCGACCACGAAGATGAGCGTCTCGCCGGGCTTGATCGCGTTGCCCGCGCCCCGGTTGCCGTATCCGAGGTGCGGCGGAATGGTCAGGCGCCGGCGCCCGCCGACCTTCATGCCGGCGACGCCGCGGTCCCATCCGGCGATCACCCGGCCCCCGCCGAGCGGGAACTGGAAGGGCTGGCCGCGGTTCCATGACGCGTCGAACTCCTCGCCCGTCGAGAACGCGACGCCGACATAGTGGACGGTGACGTTCTGTCCCGGCTTGGCCTCGGGTCCGTCCCCCTCGACGAGGTCGACGATCTCCAGGTCCGCGGGTGCCGCGCCCTCTGGGAAGTCGATCTCGGGCTTCTCGAGTGCCACGTGGGTCTCCTCAATCGTGTGGTGCCGGAGGTTCCGGCAGTCGCCTGACTTTACCGGCGCGGCCCCCGCCGGAACGCCCTTCCCCGGAGTTCCGCGCGTTCCCGGGCGAGGGGACGGGGGCTCGCTGTGGTGTGCGGCGGTGTGCGCGCGGTCACCAGCTCTGGTGGAGCGGCATGCCCTCCGTGTATCCGGAGGAACTCTGCACCCCGACGACGGCCCGCTCGTGGAACTCCTCCAGGTCGTCGGCTCCCGCGTAGGTGCAGGAGGAGCGGAGCCCGGCCACGATGGCGTCGATCTGGTCCTCCACGCTGGGCCGCAGGGCGTCGAGATACATCCGCGAGGTCGAGATGCCCTCCTCGAACAGCGCCTTGCGCGCCCGCTCGAACGGGCTGTCCTCGGCGGTCCGCAGCCGCACGGCCCGCGCCGACGCCATGCCGAAGTTCTCCTTGTACTTCCGGCCGTCCGCCGCCGTGCGCGTGTCGCCCGGAGACTCGTACGTGCCCGCGAACCAGGAGCCGATCATCACATTGGAGGCGCCGGCGGCGAGCGCGAGCGCGACGTCGCGGGGATGGCGCACCCCGCCGTCCGCCCAGACGTGCCGGCCCAGACGGCGGGCCTCGGCGGCGCACTCGAGCACGGCGGAGAACTGCGGCCGGCCGACGCCGGTCATCATCCGGGTGGTGCACATCGCCCCCGGTCCGACGCCCACCTTCACGATGTCGGCGCCCGCCTCGACCAGGTCGCGCACCCCCTCGGCGGTGACCACGTTGCCCGCGGCCACGGGTACGGAGGGCCCGAGCGCCCGCACCGCCCGCAGGGCGCCGATCATCTTCTCCTGGTGGCCGTGGGCCGTGTCCACCACCAGCACGTCGGCCCCGGCGTCGAGCAGTTCCTTGGCCTTGGCCGACACGTCGCCGTTCACTCCGACCGCGGCGGCGATCCGCAGCCGGTTCCCGGCGTCGACCGCGGGCCGGTAGAGCGTCGAGCGCAGCGCGCCGGTCCTGGTCAGGATGCCCACGAGCCGGCCGTCCCCGTCGACGACGGGGGCGAGCCGGTGGCGCCCCTCGTGCAGCGCCTCGAACGCCGCCTGCGGGTCGATCCCCCGGGGCAGCGTCTGCGGGGAGGCCGTCATGACCTGGGAGAGCTGGGTGAACATGTCGACGCCCTGGCAGTCGGCCTCGGTGACGACGCCGACGGGGTGGTTCTCCCAGTCGACGACGATGACCGCGCCGTGCGCCCGCTTGGGCAGGAGGTTGAGCGCCTCGCCGACCGTGTCGTGCGGCGTCAGCGCGATCGCGGTGTCGTGGACCAGGTCGCGGCTCTTCACCCACTCGATGACGTCGGCGACCACGTCGATGGGGATGTCCTGGGGGATGACGGCGATGCCGCCCCGGCGGGCGACGGTCTCCGCCATGCGGCGGCCGGCCACCGCCGTCATGTTGGCGACCACGATGGGAATGGTCGTCCCGGTTCCGTCCCTGGAGGACAGGTCGACGGCCAGGCGCGATCCCACCGAGGAGCGGGACGGCACCATGAAGACGTCGCTGTACGTGAGATCGTAGGGCGGCGGCACATCGTTGAGGAATCGCACGTTTGTCCAGCCTACGCTGTGAGCGGTCATCGACGGCATTCCCGGCCGGGGGCGGGCCGAGACACGCCGGCGGATAGATTGAGCTTGCCCGGAAGGAGAACCCGTGATCATCGTTGACCGGCCCGAGGTGCTCGTCGTCGGTTATGCCGTACGGACCTCGGCCGCGGCCGAGGCGGACCCGGCCCTCGCCCGGTCGCCCGGTCTGTGGGCGCGTGCTGGAGCACCGGGCGCGTTCGCGCACGTTCCCGGCCGGGTCGACGAGAACCTCTACGCGGTGCTGACCGACTACGAGAGCGCCGGCCGGGGCGCGTACACCCAGATCGTGGGCACCGCTGTGCACACGGCCGCGCGGCTGCCCGAGGGCATGGTGGCGGTCCGGGTGCCGGGCGTCCCGGCGATGCTGTTCGAGGCGCGGGGGCCCATGCCGGACGCGTTGCGCGACGCCTGGCAGCAGGTGGGCAAGCACGTCGAGTCGGGGGCCGCCCCGGCCAGGGCGTTCACGACCGACCTGGAGATCCACCACCTCGGCGGCGTCGATCTCTACGTGGCCACGCTGCCGTCGTTCGGGGATCCGACCGGGCCGATCCCTGTGGTTCCGCCCATTCCGCCGGCTCAGCCCGCCTGATCGTTCTCCCGCGATGTGATCACGCCAGCAGTCCGGCCGCCCGCAGGGCCTCCGCCTCGTCGCCGGGCAGACCCCACGACGTGAGGTCGCGCAACCGCGTGGCGGGGGCGAGGTCGCCGCGCCCCGCGCCGACCAGACGCGGCGCGGGCGCCGGCTGGGTCATCCCGCCGACGTCGGCGAACGTCCCGCGCGCGCGGTTGTGCGGGTGGGCGGCCGCCTCGCGCGGCGACAGCACGGGGAACACGCAGGCGTCCGATCCCTCGAAGACCCGCTCCCACTCCGCCCGCGTCCGGGACCCGAACGCGGCGGCCAGCCGCTGCCGGATCGCCGGCCAGTTGGCGCGGTCGCCGCGGTCGGGCAGGCCGTCCAGGCCCATCAGGGAGACCATCTCGTCCCAGAAGCGGGGCTCCAGCGGCCCCACGGCGAGGAAGCCGCCGTCGGCGGTCTCGTACGTGTCGTACATCGGGGCCCCGGTGTCGAGCAGGTTCGTGCCGCGCGGACCCCAGGCTCCGCTCGCCGCCCCCGCGTAGAACATGGAGAACAGCAGCGCCGCGCCGTCGACCATGGCCGCGTCGACCACCCGGCCCCGGCCGGTCCGCTCCCGCTCCAGCAGCGCGAGCAGCACGCCGTACGCCAGCATCAGGCCGCCGCCCGCGAAGTCGCCGATGACGTTGATCGGGGGAGTGGGCTTCTCCCCGGCGCGGCCGAGCATCGACAGGACACCGGCGATCGCGATGTAGTCGATGTCGTGCCCCGCCGCGGCGGCGAGCGGGCCATCCTGCCCCCAGCCGGTCATCCGGCCGTAGACGAGCCGTTCGTTGACCGCGTGGAGGTCGGCGGGGCCGATGCCGAGCCGTTCCGCGACGCCTGGCCGGAACACCTCGATCACCACGTCGGCGCGCTCGGCGAGCCGCCTGAACGCGGCGGCGCCGTCGGGCGACTTGAGGTCGAGCCCGATCGTGCGCTTGCCCCGGTCCATGACGTCGTGGCGCGGTTCGTCCCGCACCGCGCCGACGCGGTCGACGCGGAGCACCTCGGCCCCGTGGTCGGCCAGCATCATCCCGGCGAACGGCCCCGGCGCGAGCCCCGCGAGCTCCAGCACCCGGAATCCCGTCAGCGGGCCCTTCGAGGACTCTTCCATCCGACCCTCCTCGGAGCGTCCTCCGTCGTACCGGGCCAGTAGAACATGCTTCGGTCGCGTGGCAGACTTCGCCCGTGACCGTCTCGGATCCCCCCTCCGCCACCTGGAAGGTCCTCGCCCTCCCCCCGCTCCCGGAAAGCGTCCTGCGCGGCCTGCTGGCCGGGCTCGGCGACCGGGTGGAGCTCTCGGTCCCGGCCCGGCACGATCGGCCGGCCCTGCTGGAGGCGCTGCCCGACGCGGAGATCGTCATCGGCGACTGGAGCGGCGCGCTGGCGCTCGACGCCGAGGCCGTACGGCACGCGCCGCGCCTGGCTTTCGTCCAGCAGCCGGGCGTGGGGGTGGAGGGACACGACCTGGAGGCGCTGAGGGCCGCGGGCGTGCCTCTCGCCAACGCGGCCGGGGTCAACACCCTCGCCGTGGCGGAGTGGTGCGTGGCCGCCGCGCTGGCCGTGCTGCGGCGTCTCGCTGAGGGCGACCGAGGGATGCGGGCGGGGGAGTGGCCGCAGCTCACCCTGTCCAGGAGGGAACTGGCCGGCGCGAGGGTGGGAATCGCCGGCTTCGGGCCGATCGGCGCGGCCTGCGCCCGGCTGTTCGGCGCGCTGGGGTGCCAGGTGTCCTACTGGTCGCGCTCCGCCAGGTCCGAGTCGTACGGCGCCGCCTACCTGGGCCTCGACGACCTGGTGGCGTCGAGCGACGTGCTGGTCCTGGTCGTGCCCCTGACGGCCGAGACCCGGGGCATGCTGGACGAGCGTCGCCTGGCCGCGATGCCGACCGGCTCGATCGTGGTGAACGCCGCGCGCGGCGGCCTCGTCGACCACGCCGCGCTGCTGACCGCCGTCGAGTCGGGCCACCTGGCTGGGGCGGCGCTCGACGTCTACGACCCCGAGCCGCCGGCGGCCGGCGACCCGATCCGCGCCTGTGACCGGATCCTGCTGTCCCCTCACGCCGCCGGGGCGACCTCGCAGGCCACGGGCAGGCTGATCGAGTGCGTGATCGGGAACCTCGGCGCGGCCGTCGCGGGGCGCCCGGTCGTGAACGTGGTCAACGGGGTGGACCCCCTCGTGATCCGAAGGTAAAACGGCAGGATACGATCGTCGCTGCCGATCCGGTTTCCCGAGATGTCACGCGTGAACTCGATAGTTTTCCCCCGTGTAACGTGTCTGGTCTGGTCAGCGATGTTCTCGAGGGTTAGCGTGCCTAGAGGCGATCTCTATGGTCCATGGGGGTGGTGTCATGCCAGAGCGCACGGCCAGTATGACCGCCCATAAAAAGGCTGTCGAGCAGATCAGGGAGTCGTACGCCGCCATCCCGGGGGACGCGACCCCCCGGCTGGGCAAGGCGACGACGAACCTGTTCCGTTTCCGCGCGCCGGCCAAGACGGCCACGCTGTCGGCCCGCGACCTCGACCAGGTGATCGAGGTCGACCCCGACACGATGACCGCAGAGGTCCAGGGCATGACCACGTATGAGAACCTGGTCGACGCCACGCTGCCGCACGGTCTGATGCCGTACGTGGTGCCCCAGCTGAAGACCATCACGCTGGGCGGCGCGGTCACCGGGCTCGGCATCGAGTCGAGCAGCTTCCGGGACGGCCTGCCGCACGAGTCGGTGGAGGAGCTGGAGATCCTCACGGGGGACGGCCGCGTCGTGGTGGCCCGCGCCGACAACGAGCACGCGGACCTGTTCCGGTCCTTCCCCAACTCCTACGGCACCCTCGGCTACGCCCTGCGCATCCGGATCAAGCTGGCCCGGGTCAAGCCGTTCGTCCGCCTGACGCACATCCGCTTCGCCGACGCCGACAAGTGCATGCTGGCGATGCAGGAGATCTGCGAGAGCCGCGAGCACGAGGGGGAGAAGGTCGACTTCGTCGACGGCGTGTTCTTCACGCCGGACGAGCTCTACATCACGGTCGGCACGTTCTGCGACCGGGCTCCCTACACCTCCGACTACACGGGCATGCGGATCTACTACCAGTCGATCCGCACCCGCGCGCGCGACTGGCTGACCATCCGCGACTACCTGTGGCGCTGGGACACCGACTGGTTCTGGTGCTCCCGCGCGTTCGGGGTGCAGCAGCCGCTGGTCCGTTCGCTCGTGCCGCGCCGCTACCTGCGCTCGGACGTCTATCGCAAGCTCGTCGGCCTCGACCAGAGGTACGGCGTGACCGCCCGCCTGGACCGCTGGCGCGGCAATCCCGCGCAGGAGTCGGTCATCCAGGACGTGGAGGTCCCCGTCGAGCGGGGGGCCGAGTTCCTCGACGTCTTCCACCGCGAGATCGGCATGGCGCCGGTCTGGATGTGCCCGCTGCGGGCGTCGGGACAGTGGCCGCTCTATCCCCTCGAGCCGGGGCGCCTGTACGTGAACTTCGGCTTCTGGGGCATGGTCCCCCTGCCCAGAGGGCAGCAGGACGGGTATCACAACCGGCTGATCGAGCAGGCGGTGCACGCCCTCGACGGCCACAAGTCGCTCTACTCGAGCTCGTTCTACGAACGCGACGAGTTCTGGCGGCTCTACAACGGGGATGCCTACTGGCCGGTCAAACGGTCGTACGACCCGGGCGGGCGCATGCTCGACCTGTACGACAAGTGCGTCCGCGGCAGGTAGGCGTCGCAGGTCGGAGAGGTACACATGACTCTTGCGCAGATCTTCGAAAAGATCGTCGGCCCTGACGCGGGCGTGGAGTTCGCCGCATACGACGGCAGCAAGGCCGGCTCGCTCGGGGCGGACATCCGGATCGAGGTGAAGTCGCCCGTCGCCGTGGCCTATCTGGCCCAGGCGCCCGGGGAGCTCGGCCTCGCCCGTGCCTACGTCTCCGGTCACCTCGACGTCCACGGCGACATGTACACCCTGCTCGACCGCATGTGGTCGCTGACGCTCAACGACCTGCCGCTGGGCGAGAAGGTCGCCGCGATCCGGTCGCTCGGCGCCAAGCCGCTGCTGATGCGGGTGCCGCTGCCGCCCCAGGAGATGCGGCGCAGCGCGCTGGCCCGGCTCGGCAGCCGCCATGCCAAGCAGCGCGACGCCGAGGCGATCCACCACCACTACGACGTCTCCAACAGGTTCTACGAGTGGGTGCTCGGCCCGTCCATGGCGTACACCTGCGCCGTGTTCCCGTCGGCGGACGCCAGTCTTGAGGACGCCCAGTTCACCAAGTTCGACCTGGTCGCCAGGAAGCTGGGTCTCGAGCCCGGCATGCGGCTGCTCGATGTCGGCTGCGGCTGGGGCGGCATGGTCATGCACGCCGCCAAGCACTACGGCGTCAAGGGCCTCGGCGTGACGCTCTCCCGGCAGCAGGCCGAGTGGGCGCAGAAGGCGATCGCCGAGGCGGGCCTGTCCGAGCTCGCCGAGGTCCGCTACACGGACTACCGCGACGTCGCCGAGACCGGGTTCGACCGGGTGAGCTCCATCGGCCTCACCGAGCACATCGGCAAGGACAACCTCCCGTCGTACTTCTCCTTCCTGTACGACAAGCTCAAGCCGGGCGGCCGCCTGCTCAACCACTGCATCACCCGTCCGACCGGCACGGAGAAGACGTTCAACAAGGGCGGCTTCATCAACCGGTACGTCTTCCCCGACGGGGAGCTGGAGTCGGTCGGCTACCTCGTCCGCCAGATGGAGGACATCGGCTACGAGATCCGCCACGAGGAGAACCTGCGCGAGCACTACGCGCTGACGCTGCGCGAATGGTGCGCGAACCTCGACGCCCACTGGGACGAGGCGGTCGCGGAGGTCGGCCAGGGCACCGCCCGCGTCTGGCGTCTCTACATGGCGGGCTGCGTCGTCGGCTTCGAGCGCAACAAGGTGCAGCTCCACCAGGTGCTCGGGGTCAAGCTCGACGAGGACTCCTCGGCGCGGGTCCCGCTGCGCCCCTCCCTCGACTGGCCCTGATCCCAGACCGGCCCTGACCCCAGGCCGACACCGGTCCGGCGCGTGAGCCGCCGGACCGGGTGGCCTGGGCCCCGGCGCGGGGCCCAGGGGAGAATGATTCAGCGCAGCTCGCGCTTGAGGATCTTGCCGGTGGCGGTCATCGGCAGGGTGTCGCGGAACTCGACGATCCGCGGGTACTTGAAGGCCGCCATCGCCTCCCTGCACCAGCCCACCAGCTCGTCCTCGGTGAGTGCGGCGCCGGGCTGCCGGATGACGTACGCCTTGATCTCCTCGCCGTGCGACTCGTGCGCCACCCCGACCACCGCCGCCAGGGAGACCGCCGGGTGGGTCATCAGGACCTCCTCGATCTCCCGCGGGTACACGTTGAAGCCCCCTCGGATGATCATGTCCTTGGCGCGGTCGACGATGAAGTAGTAGCCGTCCTCGTCGCGCCTGGCCAGGTCGCCCGTACGGAACCAGCCGTCCCTGACGACCTCGGCGGTGGCCTCGGGCCGGTTGTGGTAGCCCTTCATGATGTTGTGGCCGCGGACGGCGATCTCGCCGACCTCGCCCGCCGTGCCGACGGTGTTCCAGCCGGGGTCGACGAGGCGCATCTCCACCCCCCAGACGGGAGTGCCGATCGAACCCGGCTTGGCGGGCCGGCCGAGCTGGTTGAACGACGCAACCGGTGAGGTCTCCGACAGGCCGTAGCCCTCCAGGATGTCCACCCCGAACGCGGCGGAGAAGCCCTTCAGCACCTCGACGGGCAGGGCCGAGCCGCCGGACAGGGCCGTGGTGAGCGAGGAGGGCGGCTGGGCCGTCCCCGCGTTCACGGCGGAGAGCATCGCCCAGTACATGGTGGGCACCCCGGCGAACAGTGTGACCTCCTCCCGCCCCATCAGCCGCAGCGCCTCGACCGGCTCGAACCGCGGGGTGAGGACGAGGGTGGCCCGCCGGCGGAACCCGGCGTTCATCACCACGGTCTGCCCGAACGAGTGGAAGAGCGGCAGCGCGGCCAGGTAGACGTCGCGGTCCCGCCGGGGATGCATCTCGTCGGTGACCATGGCGTTCATCACCATGTTGGCGTGGCTGAGCTCCGCGCCCTTGGGCCGGCCGGTGGTGCCGCTCGTGTAGAGGATCACGGCGGTGTCGTCCGGCGCCGCCTGCACGGTCTCGAACGTGCCGGGCATGCCGTCGATCGCCGCCCAGAGGGTCTCGCCGAGCTCCGACTCCGTGGCGAGGGGGGTGGCGGGCAGCACGATGAAGTGCTCGGCCGCGGCGGCCTCCGCGAAGCCCGCCCGGCCGCGCTCGCCGAGCGGCAGCTCCGGCGTGCCCTCGAAGCAGAACAGCGCCTTCGCGCCGGAGTCGTCGAGATGGTAGGCGATCTCCCGGCCCATCAGCAGCACGTTGAGCGGCACGACCGTCGCGCCCGCCTTGAGGATGCCGAAGTAGACGAAGGGGAAGTACGGCAGGTTGGGGCAGGCGAGGGCCACCTTGTCCCCCCTGCCGATGCCGCGGGCGGCCAGGAGGTTGGCGACCTGGCTGGCGATCGTGTCCACGAACGCGTAGGACAGGCGGAGGTCGCCGAAGACGAGCGCCGTGCGGTCGGGATCCTCCCGCACGGTGTCCTCGAGCAGGACGGACAGGTTGAGCATTCGCGGCTCCAGGCGATTCGCATACCGACCGGTAGGTAGCACATTAACGGCTGTCGGCGCGGGCGCAATGGGCATGCTCGGCGAAGTGGTCGACGAAGATCTGATGCAGGAACCGGTACGAGTTCTCGCCGTCCGGCACCAGAAGACCGGCCGACGCCGCATAGCGGTAGAAATCAGTCATCCGGATGGGCAGCAGTCCTGCCGCGACCAGCACGAGAGGCGGCAGCCACCATCCCGTCAGCAGCATCCCGAAAATGACCCCCGAACCGGCGGCGACAAACGTGCCCAGGAGGACGCCGCCCACCGCGTCCGTGAACGGGCCCGTCCAACCCACGACGCCCAGCACCGCCGGCGGGAGGGACACGGCGGACATGAGGGCCGCCGCCGCCAGGACACCGCGGGCCGTCAACGTCATCGACCTGTCCGTCCGCGCCTCGTCCGCGTCCTCGTCGAAGTACGGCACCAGGACGGCGAGGACGCCCCCGGCCGCCGACGCGACGAAGGTCACGCTCCCCGACGCGGCGGCGGCGGTCCCGAAAGCTCCCGGGCTTGTCAGCAGCATGTCCCGGAGCTCGAACTCGCCGAACGCGACCGGGATCGCCGCGGCGAGGCCGGTCACCCAGACGCCGGCGCTCCTGGGCGGTTTCATGTATCCGGCGGCGACGGCCTCCGCCGACAGCGTGATCGACATGCTGGCCGGCAGCCAGCCCAGCGCCATCGCGGTGAGCGCGCCCGCTCCCCTGGAGAGGGAGACCGCCGTGACCAGCGCCGACGCGACGAACAGTGCGATGCTCAGTGGCGGGAGGACCGGAGAGAGCAGCCGGGGCGGGACCGTCCGCGCGTACCGGGACATCAGGTCGAAGGGGGAGGCGATCACCGTGGATCCCGACATCCTGGCCACCGTGGACAGCTGACCGAGCCATCGCACGACCCTCTCGGGGGCGTACCGCCCCATCTCCTGCCTCGGCCGCCGCAGAGCCTGCGCGACGAAGAGGTCCAGGATCCGTCTCCTGCGCGCGGCGGGGCCGGCGGGCTCCCGCGGATCCCCCAGGGCGGGATCGCCGGCCACGGACGCCAGGACGTGGAGCCAGAACGGGGAGTCGATGACGTCCCACAGAGAGTCGTCGGCGTCGAGGGCGCGGCGCAGGTCCGCGAAGCGGCTCCCCGACGCGGACAGATATGCGGTGACGTCCTCCCGGCCGAGTGGCAGGATCACGACCGCGCCGTTGAGGGCGAGGGCGGGCGCGGCCTCGTACTCCGCGCTCCGGCAGCTCACGGCGATCGTCAGGTCCCGGTGCAGGCCGTGCAGCTCGCCGATGAGGCGGGCCAGGTGACCCCGGGCCTCCTCCGGCACCTCGTCCAGCCCGTCGAGGAGGAGCGCGAGGTCGCCGGCGTCCAGCCATTCGCGGCCCACCCGGGCACCGAGGCCGTACCGCTCCTGCGCCTGGGCGAGCAGCCACTCGCGCAGGTCGTGGACGGTCTTCCGGCGGTCGAGGAACGGCAGCGGACCCCGCCTCCGCCCCCAGCCGCCGAGGTCGAGAAGCACGGGGATGGGCCCGTCCTTCTCGTCGAGCAGGGAGAGGGCGAGTTCGAGCAGCTGCGTCGTCTTGCCGGCCCCCGGCCGGCCCAGCAGCACCATGGAGCGGTCGAGGTCGTCGAACGACTTCCGGACGCTCGTGGTCACCGGGGCTGACGTGTCCAGACGCCTGACCCGGTTGCTCAGGATCGGCTCGACCGCCTCGGGGTGGTCCTCGAGGCGGACGTCCACCCGGAGGACGTCGCCCAGCTTGAGGTCCAGCCGCCGCGTGAGCTGCGCCCGCACGTTATCCGCCGCGCGCCGGCGTGTCTCGGGCCGGGTCCTGCCGTACGGCCGGTCGCGGGCCTGCCCGGCGGCGGGCTTCACGGCGTCGATCGCGAACCAGACGACGGCGAGGCCGAGAACGGCGACGCCAGGCCACGCCCAGCTCCGGTACGGCTCCAGTTCGGCGGGCAGCGTCCCGCCGGTGGCGACGTTGACGGCGACCGGCAGGAGGATCGCGCCGACGGCGGCGGTCAGCGCGGCCATCAGCCGCCCCTTGTGCATGTCACCACCCCTCGGCCGGCACCTGATCCGATTATCGGCTCTTGGTCCGTCCCTGACCGGCGTCTTGAAAGAACCGGTCATGTGCTGGACAGTGGGCGGCATGACCGTGGACGTGGATCTCGATCTGTCCCGGATCGCGTTCTGGGCGCTGCCCCCGGCGGAGCGGGACGAGGCGTTCCGGCGGCTGCGGCGGCTGGACCGCCCGGTCTTCGTTCCCGAGAACAAGGTCCCCTTCATCAGGCAGGGCGCCGGCTACTACGCGCTCGTCCGGCACGCGGACGTCACCGAGGCCAGCCGGAACGCGGCCGTCTTCAGCAGCGAGCCGACGGCCAACAGCATCTTCGACATGCCACGCTGGCTGGCCGTCTACTTCGGCTCGATGATCAACATGGACGACCCCAGGCACGCGCGGCTGCGGCGGATCGTGTCACGCGCATTCACCCCGCGCATCCTCGCCAAGATGGAGGAGGACCTCCAGCGGGCCGCCGAGGAGATCGTCACGCGGGTGATCGAGGAGGGGCCGGGCGACTTCGTCCCGCAGATCGCGGCACGGCTCCCCATTCGGGTCATCTGCGACATGATGGGCATTCCCCCGAAATTCCATGACGCGGTGCTCCGGCGTACGAACACCATCCTCGCCAACGCGGACAGCGAATACTCAGGGATCGAGGTCGACCTGTCCCGCCCCGAGGCGCCGATGAGCCGCTGGGCCACGGCCCGGGGCCTGGCCGCGCTGCTGCGGGCCGGGCGTGAGCTGAGCACTCTCGCCCGCCGGCTCGCGCGGGAACGCCGCCGCCGCCCGACGGGCGACCTGACCAGCCTGCTGATGAACGGCGACGAGCGGCTCACGTCCCAGGAGCTGGGCTCCTTCTTCATCCTGCTCGTCGTGGCCGGGAGCGAGACCACCCGCAACGCGATCTCCCACGGGCTGAAGCTGCTCACCGACAATCCCGGGCAGCGCGACCTGCTCACGGCCGACTTCGAGGGGAGGATCGCCGGGGCGGTGGAGGAGATCGTCCGCTTCTCCACTCCGGTGATCCAGTTCCGCCGGACCGTCACCCGCGACCACACGATGAACGGTCAGGACTACCGGGCCGGTGACAAGGTCCTGCTGTTCTACAACTCGGCCAACCGCGACGAGGCCGTCTTCCCCGACCCCGACGTCTTCGACATCACCCGCAGCCCCAACCCCCATGTCGGATTCGGGGGCCCGGGGCCGCACTACTGTCTCGGCGCCCACCTGGCCCGCCGTGAGATCACGGTCATGTTCCGCGAGCTCTTCACCCGGATGCCGGAGATCCGGGCGGAGGGGGAGCCGTCGTACCTGCTGTCGAACTTCATCAACGGCGTCAAGCACCTGCGCTACCGCTACTGAGGGGGGCGGGGCGGCCGTCCGGTTACCCGGCCGGGGACCGGCCCGCTGTGGCAGACTGAAAACCGAATGCCGTTCTGTAGAAACCGTCGAAGGGCCGGCCCATGACGCAGCCAGCGGGGCGCGCGCCCATCCGGTCCGCTGCCGACGTCGACCTGTCCGACTGGGACTTCTGGAGCCGCCCGCCGGACGACCGGGAACTGGCCTTCCGGCTGCTGCGCGATCTCGAGACCCCGGCGTTCTTCGCGGAGCCGGAGGTCCCCTTCGCGGCGAAGGGCCCCGGATATCACGCGCTCGTCCGGCACGCCGACATCCTGGAGGCCAGCCGTAACCCCGACGTCTTCTCCTCCGGCGACGGCGGGGCCACCAACATCCTGGACATGCCCGCGGAGTTCGCCGAGTACTTCGGCTCGATGATCAACATGGACGATCCCCGGCACGCGCGCCTGCGCCGGATCGTCTCCCGGGCCTTCACCCCGCGGATGATCAAGCAGTTCGAGGAGGACGTCGCGGTGGCCGCCGCGGCGATCGTCGACGACCTGCTGGCAGCGGGGCCCGGCTGCGACTTCGTCACCGAGGTGGCGGCCCGGCTGCCGCTCAAGGTGATCTGCGACATGATGGGCATCCCGGAGAGCGCCTACGGCTTCGTCTACGACAGGTCGAACGTCATCCTCGGCTCGTCCGACCCGGAGTACGTCAGCGACCGCGAGGACATCGCGCACACCGTGCTGACGGCGGGGATGGAACTCCAGGGGCTCGTCCGGGACCTCGCCGCCCTGCGCCTGGACCGTCCCACCGACGATCTCATCTCGTCGCTGGTCAACGCCAACATCGACGGCGAGCGGCTGACGACGCGGGAGCTCGGCTCGTTCTTCATCCTGCTCGTCGTCGCCGGCAACGAGACGACCCGCAACGCCATCTCGTACGGCCTGCGCCTGCTCACGCTCAACCCCGGTCAGAAGCGGCTGTGGCTGGAGGACGTCGACGGCCGGGCGGCGGGGGCGGTCGAGGAGATCGTCCGGCTCGCCTCGCCGGTCAACTACATGCGGCGCACGACGACCCGCGACCACGTCATGAACGGCCACCGGTTCAGGAAGGGCGAGAAGGTCGTCCTCTATTACTGGTCCGCCAACCGGGACGAGCGCGTCTTCGCCGACTCGCTCCGGTTCGACATCACCCGGGCTCCCAACCCTCACGTCGGATTCGGCGGTCCGGGCCCGCACTTCTGTCTCGGGGCACACCTGGCCCGCCGGGAGATCACCGTGATGTTCCGGGAACTGCTGCGGCGGGTGCCGCGGATCGAGGCGGGCGAGCCTGAGCCGCTGTTCTCCAGCTTCATCAACGGCACCAAGCGGATGACGTGCGCGTTCTGACCGCCGTTCAGCTCGCCTTCTTGATCGAGCGGAAGACCGCGGTGATGTCCGGGAGCAGGTCCTCCTTGAGGGCGGGCACGGCCATGTAGACGACGGAGGGCCGCTCGCCGCCCGCGTTCACCGCGGCGACCGCCACCGTGGTCTCCTCGTGGTCCGCCTCGACCTTGTAGGCGACCAGCAGCCCGGTGAGACCGCCCCGCGAGAGGCGCTGCTGCCCGATCTTGGTGGCCTTGTTGCCCTTGGGGAACAGCGACTGCCGCGCCTTGTACATGACGGCGCTGACGACCGGGCTGAGCTTGTCGGGAGCGGTGTAGGTGGAGGCCAGCGACTGCGGCAGCACTCCGGTCATGACCTGGGCGAACTCCCGCTTGCCGCGCGTGGTCATGCCCGCGGGGACGTACTGGCGGGTGGTGAAGCCGTAGGTCGGGGAGAACGCCTGGGGGTTCCGGTCGAGCTGCCAGGGACCCCCCAGGCGCGGCACCGAGACGTGGGCCGTCGGGTCCGCCAGGGCGCCGGTCACGGGGGAGGGGGTGCCCTTGAAGGCGGGCAGGCCCGCCGTCTGCGACTGGGGCTTGGCGGGCGCGGCCGACGAGGGGGGCTTGGCGACGGGCTGGGTGTCGTCGGCGGCGGCGTCGTCGGAGGCCAGCGGCCCGGCGACGAACGCCCACACCAGCGCGCCGACGAGGGCCAGGACGACGGTGCCCACGAGGGCGAAGAGCCAGATCGGGCGGCCCGGCTCGTCCTCGTACTCGTCGATGGCGCGGTAGTTCTCCCCGAAGACGGTGTTCCACAGCTCCTGCTGCCGGTGCGCGGGGGGCGTCTTCGGCCCGCTGATCTGCCCCGCCGTCACGAACGGCTTGTACGGGTCCTCGGCCTGGGACTGCGGGAACTGATGCGGCGCCTGCCCGGCCTGGGGCCCGTGGGCCTGGGTGTGTTCGGGCGCCGGTCCGCCGTGCTGCGGATACTGCTGAGCGGACTGCGGGGTGGACTGCTGCGCGAACTGCTGTGGGAACTGCTGGGTGGACTCCTGCGGGAACTGCTGTGGCGGCTGGGATTCCTCGGCGCGCGGAGCCTGGAACTGCTGGAACCGCTGGAACGGATCGTCCGCGGAAGGCGCGGGCTGGAACGCGTCCGGCTGGTGGGACTGCGACGCGTACGAGTGCGGAGGGAACGGGGCCCGCTGCGACGCCGCCTGCTCGGACGGGCCCGGCTGGAACGACTCCGGGGTGGTCCGCTGTGCCGGGGCCTGCTGTGCCGGGCTCTGCTGGTGGGCCGTCCGCTGGTGCGCGTTCTCCTGTGGCGGCGTCGCCTCGACGAAGGAGCGCACAGTCGGGGTGAAGGAGGCGGAAGGAGTGGCCGGCGTGAAGGCGGAGGGAGCGGGCGGGGGAGGAGGAGCCGGAGGGGGGCTTGGCGGGATTTCGGGCCACGCCGGGGGAACCTCCGGCCAGCCGGTGGCTCGCTGGGGCTCGCTGCGCTCCGAGGGCATGGTACCTCCCGAGATCATGCCCGGATTGGGGGTGCCTGGCATGCTCTCATGCGGCGTGGGGGGCGCCGCAGCGAAACCGGAGAATGCCCCGCGAAACTGCTCGCCCGTAGGATCGGTGGGTGGGTCCTGCATCGGCAGGTCCGCGGGCGGGAAACTGTTGGCCACGTGACGACAGTAATGTAATGGACATTATTGGTCACAACGGATCTGTCACCATCGCGTATCGTCACCTGACAAGTGTCCGTCAGCCAGGCGATATCACCCGCCGGGGCGTGCCGCGTCTGCGCTACGCTTGACTCGCGCGCCGCCATCCCGCTCCGTGGGCAGCCGTCTCGGGACCTGGGACCCGCTGGGATCTCGGTTCCGGCGACCTCGGGATTCCGGCGCCGAGAACGCGTGAGCGCGGGCTGTCCCCTTTCCGGAGCGGGGGCTTCGTCGTGGGCGGGCGCATCCGTTTGCCGTGTGAAAAGCCGCCGGGCGAGGAGTGGAAGTGGACGAGCCGGTTTACGACCCGCAGGCGCTGCAGGCCAAGTGGCTGCCGCGCTGGGAGGAGCTGAACAGCTTCGCGGCCGTCGAGGACCCCGCGGACACCAGGCCGCGCAAGTACATGCTCGACATGTTCCCCTACCCCTCCGGCGACCTCCACATGGGCCACGGCGAGGTCTTCGCGATCGGCGACGTGATCGCCCGGTACTGGTTCCAGAAGGGCGACAACGTCCTGCACCCCATCGGGTGGGACTCCTTCGGCCTGCCCGCGGAGAACGCCGCGATCAAGCGCAACGCCCACCCCGCCGAGTGGACCTACGCCAACATCGAGACCCAGGCCACCTCGTTCAAGCGGTACGGCGTGTCCTTCGACTGGTCGCGTCGTCTGCACACCAGCGACCCGGAGTACTACCGCTGGAACCAGTGGCTGTTCAACCGCTTCTTCGAGCGCGGCCTGGCCTACCGCAAGGGCGGCCTGGTCAACTGGTGCCCGCAGGACCAGACGGTGCTCGCCAACGAGCAGGTCGTCGACGGTCGGTGCGAGCGCTGCGGGGCCGAGATCGTGCGCCGCGAGCTGACCCAGTGGTACCTGAAGATCACCGACTACGCCGACCGGCTGATCGACGACATGGCCCAGCTCGAGGGCGGCTGGCCCGACCGCGTCCTCACCATGCAGCGCAACTGGATCGGCCGCTCGGCCGGCGCCGACGTCCAGTTCCGCATCGAGGGCCGTGACGAGCCCGTCACCGTCTACACCACCCGGCCCGACACCCTGTACGGCGCGACGTTCTTCGTGGTGGCCGCCGACGCGGATCTGGCCGAGGAGATCGTCTCGCCCGAGCAGCGGGAGGCCCTGGAGGTCTACCGGGCCGAGGTGGCCAAGCTCTCGGACATCGAGCGGCTGTCCACGGAGAAGGAGAAGACGGGCGTCTTCCTGGGCATCCACGCGATCAACCCGGTCAACGGGGAGCGCATCCCGGTCTGGGCGGCCGACTACGTGCTGTCCGACTACGGCCACGGCGCGATCATGGCGGTGCCCGCCCACGACCAGCGTGACCTCGACTTCGCCCGGAGGTTCGGGCTGCCGGTCAAGGTCGTCGTGGAGACCGGACTGGACGACCCGGCGGAGACCGGCGTCGCGACCACCGGCGAGGGGCGGATGGTCAACTCCGGCCCGCTGGACGGCCTGTCCAAGGCCGAGGCGATCGCCGCGATCATCGGGATCCTGGCGGAGCGCGGCACCGGCAGGCCCGCGGTCAACTTCCGGCTGCGCGACTGGCTGATCTCGCGCCAGCGGTTCTGGGGCACGCCGATTCCGATCATCCACTGTCCCGACTGCGGCGAGGTGCCGGTGCCGGACGAGCAGCTGCCGGTGACGCTGCCCGACCTGCGCGGCGCCGCCCTGCAGCCCCGGGGCGTGTCGCCGCTGGCGGGCGCGACCGAGTGGGTCAACGTGGCCTGCCCGAAGTGCGGCGGCCCGGCGCAGCGGGACACCGACACGATGGACACCTTCGTCGACTCGTCGTGGTACTTCCTGCGCTACTGCGACCCGCACTACACCGACGGGCCGTTCGACGTCGAGAAGGTCCGCAAGTGGGGGCCGATCGACCAGTACATCGGCGGATCCGAGCACGCCGTGCTCCACCTGCTCTACACCCGGTTCTTCACCAAGGTGCTCCACGACATGGGCATGGTGGACTTCACCGAACCGTTCGCGCGCCTGCTCAACCAGGGCCAGGTGATCAACCAGGGCAAGGCGATGTCCAAGACGCTGGGCAACGGCGTCGACCTCGGCCAGCAGATCGACGCGTACGGCGTGGACGCGGTGCGGCTGACGATGCTGTTCGCCGGGCCGCCGGAGGACGACATCGACTGGGCCGACATGTCGCCCGCCGCCTCGCAGAAGTTCCTCGCCCGCGCCTTCCGGGTCATGACCGAGGCCGGGGCGGCCTCGGCCCCAGGAGCGGACGTCTCGGCGGGAGACCAGGAGCTGCGCCGGGTCACCCATCGGACGATCGACGAGGTGACGAAGCTCGTCGAGGGCTACCGTTTCAACGTCGCGATCGCCCGGATGATGGAGCTCACCTCGGCCGCCCGCAAGGCGATCGACGGCGGCCCCGGCGCCGCCGACCCCGCCGTGCGCGAGGCCGCGGAGATCCTGGCGGTCATGCTGTCGCTGGTCACGCCGTACGTGGCGGAGGAGGGCTGGGAGCGGCTCGGCCACGCGCCGTCCGTCGCGAAGGCCGGTTGGCCGCAGGCCGACCCCGCGCTGCTGGTCCAGGAGTCGGTCACGGCCGTCGTCCAGGTGGCCGGTAAGGTCCGCGACCGGCTGGAGGTGGCCCCGGACATCTCCGAGGCCGACCTGCGGGCACTGGCCATCGCGTCGGACAAGGTCAGGCCCTATCTGGACGGTGAGCCCCGCAAGGTGATCGTGCGCGCGCCGAAGCTGGTCAACATCGTCCCCTGACGGGACGTTGACGCTTGGCGGGGCGGCCCGACAAAATTGCGCCGGAGCCACAAACCATCCATAGCGAAAGGCGTGCGGTCAGGGCATGCCGCGACCACCACCGCCCAGGCGGTGGCACTGAGGTGCGCGCCCGATCGCCTGGCTCACCGTCGGCGTGCCCTCGGCGTGGGAGGGACGTCTTGTCCAGACGCATTTTCGGCGGGCTCGCGACCGTCGCCGCCCTCGCGGCGACGGCGCTCGTCGTCACCGTGTCCCCGGCGCAGGCCGCCGGGACCGGAACGGGCTACCTGCACACCAGCGGCAACAAGATCGTGGACAGCACCGGCGCGACCGTGCGGCTGACCGGCATCAACTGGTTCGGGATGGAAACCGACAACAAGACCTTCCACGGGTTGTGGGCGAACAACCCGTGGAAGAGCCAGCTCGACCTCATGGCGAGCCTGGGCTACAACACCATCCGGGTGCCGTTCTCCGACGACGCACTGAAGCCGGGCGCGCAGGCGACGAGCATCAACACCTACTCCAACCCCGACCTGATCGGCCTGTCCCCGCTGCAGGTCCTCGACAAGGTCGTGGACTACGCGGGCCAGAAGGGCATGCGGATCATCCTGGACCGGCACCGCCCGACCAGTGCGGGGCAGACGGCCCTGTGGTACACCTCCGGCGTGCCGGAGTCGACGTGGCTGGCCAACTGGA
This sequence comes from Microbispora oryzae, assembly GCF_017896165.1. GTDB lineage: Bacteria > Actinomycetota > Actinomycetes > Streptosporangiales > Streptosporangiaceae > Microbispora > Microbispora oryzae. Next base: position 113,040 of record NZ_JAFCNB010000013.1, on the reverse strand, counting down.
GGTCGCTGGCCCAGCACTACGCCGGTAACGCCACCGTGATCGGCGCCGACCTGCACAACGAGCCGCACGCCGACGGCACCAACCCGCAGGCGACCGGCTCCTGCTGGGGCTGCGGCGATCAGGCCCGCGACTGGCGGCTGGCGGCCGAGCGGGCGGGCAACGCCATTCTCGCCGTCCAGCCGAACTGGCTGATCTTCGTCGAGGGCGTCAGCTGCCCGAGCGGCGGGCTGTCGAACGTCTGGGACAACGACACCAGCAACGACGAGGACTGCGGCTGGTGGGGCGGCAACCTCACCAAGGCCGGGCAGTACCCGGTGCGGCTCAACGTGGCCAACCGGCTCGTCTACTCGCCCCACGAGTACGCCACCTCGGTCTACCACCAGGCGTGGTTCGACGACCCGTCGTACCCGGCCAACATGCCGGCCATCTGGGACAAGTACTGGGGCTACCTGTACAAGCAGAACATCGCGCCGATCATGGTGGGCGAGTTCGGCACGACGCTGGCCAGCAACATCGACAAGGTCTGGCTCCAGGAGCTCATGAAGTACATGGGCAGCGGGGTGAACGGCATGTCGTTCACCTACTGGTCGTGGAACCCCAACTCGGGTGACACGGGCGGCATCCTGAAGGACGACTGGGCGACGGTCGACCAGGCCAAGCAGAGCATCCTCCAGCCCTACCTGATCCCGCCGTCCGGCGGCGGCTCCTCCCCGTCGGCGTCTCCGTCGGCGTCCCCCTCGGTTTCACCGTCGGCGTCTCCGTCGGCCTCGCCCTCGGCGTCTCCGTCGCCCTCGGTGTCGCCGTCGTCCGGCGGCGGCAGGTCCTGCACCGCCACCTACAAGATCGTCAGCTCGTATCCGGGTGGCTTCCAGGGTGAGGTGACGGTGGCCAACACCGGCGCCTCGGCGACGACAGGCTGGACGGTGAAGTGGGCCTTCACCGGAGGCCAGACCATCACCCAGCTCTGGAGCGGCACGCTGTCGGCCAGTGGCGCCAACGTCACGGTCACGAACGCCGGCTACAACGGCGCGCTCGGGGCCGGGGCCTCGACGACGTTCGGTTTCATGGGGAACTGGTCGGGCTCGAACGCGGTTCCCTCGCCGGTGACCTGCACGGCGAGCTGACCGGCTCCTCAGGCCCTGTTGATGGCGGCGCCGATCCTGGCCAGGATCTCCTCCAGGATCGGCGCCGACGTCGCGAAGTTGAGGCGGGCGAAGGTGCCGGCCCCGCCGTAGCGGGGGCCCGGGCTCAGCAAGACCCGGGCCTCCCGCAACAGGAACCCCGCGGCGTCGGGCACGCCGAAGTCGATCCAGGCGAGATAGGTGGCGTCGGGCGTGCGGTGCCCGGCGCCGGAGGGGAGACGTCCGGCGACGAGCCGCCGGTTGCGGTCGAGGACCCGCATCACCTCCGCCAGCCAGGGGTCGCCGTGCCGCCAGGCGGCGATCGTCGCGTCCACCGCGAGCACGCCCGGGGCGCCGTAGATGTGGGCGGGGCGCGCCGCCAGTGCCTCCCTGACGGGCCGCGCGCCGAGGTGGGCCACCGCGCAGCGCAGACCGCCCAGATTGAACGCCTTGCTCGCCGAGGTGAGGGTGACCGTGCGCTCCGGCAGGATCGTGGCGAAGGGGATGTGCCGGGCCGGGGCGTAGGTGAGGTCGGCGTGGATCTCGTCGGCGATCACGAGGCTGCCGTGCCGCTCCGCGTAATGGGCCAGCGACTCCAGCTCGGCCCGGGTGTAGGAACGGCCGGTCGGGTTGTGCGGGTTGACCAGGAGCAGCACCGCGGCCGGCTCAGCCGGGAGCGCGAAGGAGCCGTCGGCGGCGACGGGGATGGGCAGCAGGCGGCGGCCCATGCCGGCGATCGTCGCGAGGAACGGGTCGTACGCCGGCACATGCGTCGCCACGGCGTCGCCCGCGGACGTCGTGACGTCCAGCAGCACCTGCAGCGCCTGGTTGACGTCGGTGAACGCCCGGACATGAGCGGGGTCGGCCGGCCAGCCGTACCGCGCCTCCATGCGTGCGGCGAACGCCTCCGCGAGCGGAGGGCAGGTGGCGTCGTCGTCCCACGCGGGGTAGCCGAGGTCGGTGGCGACGCGCCGGGCCACGGCCTCCACGACCGCCTCCGGGAGGGGGAAGTCCATGTCGGCGACCCACGCCGGAATCACGCCGGGCCCGGCCTGGGCCCATTTGATTCCGTCACGAGACCGGGCGGCGTCGAGGGTGAGCGAGTCGAAATCCACCCAACTCACCCTATTGGGATTCTTTGTGCGGATCTTCGCCGCTCCGTGGTGCCGGGGCCGGCCACCACGGAGCGACACCGCTAAAGCTTGCGCAGAACGGCCGTGACCTTGCCGAGCACGGTCGCCTCGTCGCCCGGGATCGGCTCGTAGTTCGGGTTGTGCGGCACCAGCCACACGTGCCCGTCCTTGCGCTTGAAGGTCTTCACGGTGGCCTCGCCGTCGATCATCGCCGCCACGATGTCGCCGTTGTCGGCCACCGGCTGCTGACGCACCACGACCCAGTCGCCGTCCGCGATGGCGGCCTCGATCATGGAATCGCCGGACACCTGGAGCAGGAACAGGGTGCCCTCGCCCACGAGTTGTTTCGGCAGGGCGAACACGTCCTCGATGCTCTGCTCCGCGAGGATCGGGCCACCGGCGGCGATGCGGCCCACCAGCGGCACGTACGCCGCGGTCGGCCGGTTGAAGCCGGTCTCCTCCTCGGCGGCGTCGGGATCAACCCACAGCACCGGCTCGCCCGGCAGCCGGACCTCAAGCGCCCGCGGACGGTGCGGGTCCCTGCGCAGGTAGCCCTTGCGCTGCAAGGCCGTGAGCTGATGCGACACGCTCGATGTGCTGGTCAGCTGGACCGCTTCACCGATCTCCCGCATCGACGGCGGATAGCCGCGCTGCTGGACGGAGTCGCGGATGACTTCCAGGATCTTGCGCTGCCTGGGGGTGAGGCCAAGCGAGTCACGCCGGCGAACAGCAAGGTCGCCGGCGCCGTTCGCCTGCTCACTTCGGTCGCTCACGATGCCACCTCTCAATCCGTGTTCCAGATGTCGCTCAGAGCGACCGTACCTCGATCCAAGATCATCATCAAACAATTGTTCGATATTCTCGAAAATCGTCCGAGTCGAAGCCGACCTCATCGTACGGGAGTTCGATCGACATCGTGTTCGATTTTACGGATCTTCTTTGCGGGCGTGTAGTCCCAGCTCACAAGTGACGGAAATTGTCGGCGTACCGCAATTGAGATGCCCGTGCCGGGCGCGTATTCGCGCGCCGCGGGCTCTGTGTGTCCGACGGCGTGTCCGATGGTGTGTCCGGCGGTGTGTCCGGCGGCGCCCCCGATCCCACCCGGTCCGGCCCGATTCGGCATCGCGGTCCTGGGGCCGCCGAGGCCGGAGACACGCCGGGGCAACCAGCGACTTCGGCGGGCACGTGGGGTTCGACTTGCGTTCAAGGACCGGCCCTCCTACGGTTAGACCACAACATCTAGTAGTCACATCGGTGTAAGTTCCCTACACCTTGTGTTCCCGCTGTGCGTTTCCGGGAGGCGATGGCATGCACTGTCCGTTCTGTCGCCACCTTGACACGCGGGTCGTGGACAGCCGGTCGACCGAGGACGGCGCGGCCATCCGCCGCCGCCGCACCTGCCCCGCCTGCGGGCGCAGGTTCACCACGCAGGAGACCGTACTGCTCATGGTGAGCAAGCGCAGCGGGGTCACCGAGCCGTTCTCCCGGGAGAAGGTCATCGCCGGAGTACGACGCGCCTGCCAGGGACGCCCGGTCGGCGAAGACTCGCTGGCGCAGCTCGGCCAGAGGGTGGAGGAGACCATCCGGGCCACCGGCACCGCGGAGATCCCCGCGCACGAGGTGGGCGTGGCCGTGCTCGGCCCGCTGCGCGACCTCGACGAGGTGGCCTACCTGCGGTTCGCGTCCGTCTACCGCGGCTTCGAGACGCTGGCCGACTTCGAGGCGGAGATCGAGCAGCTCAGAGCCGCTCGGACCGTACCGGACGAGGGGTAGGACGCGCTCGCGCGGCGGCGCGGCACGATGTGGTTATGGGAGAGCGTGGTCCGATACAAGGGGCTCCACCGGGCCCTGGGAGGGGGAAGTCATGACGGAGACCGTGAGCGGCACCGTGCCGGGCGCCGGGGGGCGTGGCGGCAAGCGACCGCGCAGGGGCCTGAAGATCAAGCGGATCTTCACCACTCCCGGCGTCCATCCGTACGACGCGGTCCGCTGGGAGCGGCGCGACGTCGTGATGACGAACTGGCGGGACGGCTCGGTCAACTTCGAGCAGCACGGCGTGGAGTTCCCGGAGTCCTGGTCGGTCAACGCCGCCAACATCGTGACGACGAAGTATTTCCGGGGCGCCGTCGGCACGCCCCAGCGTGAGTCGAGTCTGCGGCAGCTCGTCGACCGTGTGGTGGGGGTCTACACGAAGACGGGTGTCGAGAACGGCTACTTCGCCTCCGACGAGGACGCCGAGATCTTCGACCACGAGCTCAAGCACGCCCTGATCCACCAGATCTTCAGCTTCAACTCCCCGGTGTGGTTCAACGTCGGCACGCTCTCCCCGCAGCAGGTGTCGGCCTGCTTCATCCTGGCCGTTGACGACACCATGGAGTCGATCCTCGACTGGTACAAGGAAGAGGGTGTGATCTTCAAGGGCGGCTCCGGCTCCGGCGTCAACCTCTCCCGCATCCGCTCCTCCAAGGAGCTGCTGTCCAGCGGTGGCACGGCCAGCGGCCCGGTTTCCTTCATGCGTGGCGCCGACGCGTCGGCGGGCACGATCAAGTCCGGCGGCGCGACCAGGCGCGCGGCCAAGATGGTCGTCCTCGACGTCGATCACCCCGACATCGAGGAGTTCATCGACGCGAAGGCGCGCGAGGAGGACAAGATCCGCGCTCTCCGCGACGCCGGGTTCGACATGGACCTCGGCGGCAAGGACATCGTGTCCGTGCAGTACCAGAACGCCAACAACTCGGTGCGCGTCTCGGACGAGTTCATGCGCGCGGTCGAGGCCGGCGAGAGGTTCGGGCTGCGGGCCCGGCTCAGCGGCGAGGTGATCGAGGAGGTCGACTCCCGCGCCCTGTTCCGCAAGATGGCCCAGGCCGCCTGGGAGTGCGCCGACCCCGGCCTGCAGTACGACGACACGATCAACGACTGGCACACCTGCCCGGAGACCGGGCGGATCACGGCGAGCAACCCGTGCTCGGAGTATCTCCACCTGGACAACTCCTCCTGCAACCTCGCCTCGATCAACCTGCTCAAGTTCCTGCGCGACGACGACACGTTCGACGTCGCCGACTTCGTGAAGCTGACCGAGCTGATCATCACCGCGATGGACATCTCGATCACCTTCGCCGACTTCCCGACCGAGAAGATCGCCGAGACGACCCGGGCGTACCGGCAGCTCGGCATCGGCTACGCCAACCTGGGCGCCCTGCTCATGGCGACCGGCCACGCGTACGACTCGGACGGCGGCCGGGCCATCGCCGCGGGCATCACGTCGCTGATGACGGCCGTCTCCTACCGCCGCTCGGCCGAGCTGGCCGGCATCGTCGGCCCCTACGACGGCTACCAGCGCAACGCCGAGCCGCACAAGCGGGTCATGCGCAAGCACGCCGCCGCCAACGACGACCTGCGCACGCTGGAGGAGATGGACCGCGCCCTCCACGCGGAGGCGACCCGGCAGTGGCAGGAGTGCCTGCGGCTGGGCGAGAAGAACGGCTACCGCAACGCCCAGGCCTCGCTGCTCGCCCCGACCGGCACCATCGGCCTGATGATGGACTGCGACACCACCGGCATCGAGCCCGACCTGGCGCTGGTCAAGTTCAAGAAGCTCGTCGGCGGTGGCTCCATGCAGATCGTCAACCAGACCATCCCGCGCGCCCTGCGCCGCCTCGGCTACGTCGAGGAGCAGGTCGAGGCGATCGTCGAGTACATCGCCGCGCACGGCCACATCGTCGACGCGCCGGGCCTGCGCCCCGAGCACTACGAGGTGTTCGACTGCGCCATGGGCGAGCGGGCGATCGCCCCGATGGGCCACGTCAGGATGATGGCGGCCGTGCAGCAGTTCCTGTCCGGCGCGATCTCCAAGACCGTGAACCTGCCCGAGACGGCCACGGTCGACGACATCGAGCAGGTCTACCTGGAGGGCTGGAAGCTCGGCCTCAAGGCGCTGGCCGTCTACCGCGACAACTGCAAGGTCGGCCAGCCCCTCTCGGTGGCCAAGAAGACCCCCGCCGAGGAGGAGCAGGCCGAGCCCGCCGTCAAGGTCGTCGAGGTGGCCCGGCCCACCCGCCGCCGGATGCCGGCCCAGCGGCCCAGCATCACCACTCGCTTCTCCGTCGGCGGGGCGAAGGGCTACATGACGGCCTCGTCCTACCCCGACGACGGCCTCGGCGAGGTCTTCCTGAAGATGTCCAAGCAGGGCTCCACCCTGGCGGGCGTCATGGACGCATTCTCCGTGGCCATCTCGATCGGCCTGCAGTACGGCGTGCCGCTGGACACCTACGTCCAGAAGTTCGTGAACATGCGGTTCGAGCCGGCCGGGATGACCGACGACCCGGACGTCCGGATGGCACAGTCCGTGATGGACTACATCTTCCGGCGCCTCGCGCTCGACTACCTGCCGTACGAGGAGCGGGCCGCGCTGGGCATCTTCTCCGCCCCCGAGCGGGCGGCCCAGCAGCGCGGCGAGGACCCGGCCGCCGTCCACGAGGTCGACACCGCGGCGCTCGCCCAGTCGGCTCCGATTGAGGAGAAGATCGGGGAGAAGGTCGAGGAGAGGCCGGAGCCGAAGCCGGTCCAGGTGCCGGAGCCGCGCCGGGTGGGCACGTCGCTGGAGAGCCACCAGGGTCGTACGGCCGACGCGCCGCTCTGCCTGACCTGCGGCACCAAGATGCGGCCCGCCGGCAGCTGCTACGTCTGCGAGGGCTGCGGCAGCACCAGCGGCTGCAGCTGATCCGGGCGGCGGAAGGCCCCGGGCGGAAGGCACGGGGCGGCCCCGCAAGGAGTCGTGTCCGAAACCCGCCAGGCCGGTGTCACCGCCAGCTGATGGAATAACGGACATGACGAGTCACAACGCAGATGCCACCTTCACGACGCGCCAGGCCGGGCGGGCCCGGGAGTTCCGCGATCTCCACGTCGCGGGCCGCCCGTTGCTCCTGCCCAACGCCTGGGACGCGGTGAGCGCCCGCATCGTGGAGGAGGCCGGCGCCCCGGCGGTCGCGACGACGAGCGCCGGGGTCGCCTGGAGCCTGGGCGTCCCCGACGGCGACCGTCTCGGCCGCGGCCCCGCCGTCGAGCTGATCGCCCGGGTCGCCGCCACCGTGGGCGTGCCCGTCACGGCGGACGTCGAGAGCGGCTTCGCCGACACGGCGGACGGCGTCGAGGAGACCATCGGGGCGGTCCTCGCCGCGGGGGCGGTGGGCGTGAACATCGAGGACGCCCACCACGGCGGCCCGGAGCCGCTGCGTCCCGTCCGCGACCAGGCGGACCGGATCGCCGCCGCCCGGCGGGCCGCTGACGCCGTCGGGATCCCGCTGTTCGTCAACGCGAGGACCGACACCTACCTGTTGTCCGTCGGCGACCCGGCCGGCCGGGTCGCGGAGACCCTGCGCCGCGCGGCCGCCTACCTGGCCGCCGGGGCCGACGGGATCTTCGTGCCCGGCCTGACCGATCTCGCCGTCCTGTCGTCCCTGGTCGAGGAACTGCAGGCGCCGCTGAACGTGCTGGCGGGGCCGGGGGCGCCCGGCGTCGCGGCGCTGGCCGGGGTGGGCGTGGCCCGGATCAGCCTCGGTTCGAGTGTGGCCGCGGCCGCCTACGCCGTCGCCCAGCGGGCCGCGCGCGAACTGTTCGCGGACGGCACCTACACGACGCTCGACGGAGCCCTCGGTTACGGCGAGATCAACGCCCTGTTCACCGGCCGCGACTGAGGCTCTTCCTCAGCCGGTCGGGCCCTCAGTCGGACTCGAAGGCGAGCCGGTCGGCCAGCCAGCGGTGAAACTTGATCGAGAAGCGCACCCAGTGGGCGATGATCGTCGTCAGGTGTTCCCTGGTCACGCCGGCGCCGATGTAGAGCTGGGCGTCGCCGATCAGCCGGATGACGCCGTTGTCCGGGGTGAACGCGTACACCTTGGGCCACATGGTGTCGGCGTTCCACTCGTTGAGCGCGGTCAGCAGCGTCGGCTTGTCGTCGACCGAGTAGTTCCGGTCGTAGAAGGTCCGCACGGTGAACAGGTCGCCCTCGGACCCGAACAGGAAGAAGATGGTGAGCTCGGCGGTGGAGATCGCCAGATCGCCCTCGGTGTCGAACGTGTGGTCGAGGCTCAGCTCGTCGAGGATCTCCACGATGAGTTCCTGGTCGGGCTGGACGACCGCAGGGGATGGCGTCACGCCTCCCATCCTGCACCATCGGGCTTCCCTTGAGGCGGCACTCGCGGCAGGGGAATTCCGCTGCCGCGGGGTCCTCGGGCCGGGCCTCAGGTGATCCGGGCGACCAGGCGGGTGATCTCCCCGGCGAGGGCGGCGTCGACTGGGGCGTGCCGGTTGAGCAGGCGGTACCACATCGCACCGAAGATCATGTCGACGAGTGTGCCGGGATCCACGCCGGCGGGCACGCCGCCGCCGCGCTCCAGCATCTCTTGCAGCGCCTCGCGCCGCGGCCCGATGAGTCCGGCGCGGAGCCGGGTCGCGAGGCCGGGATCGGACTGCGCCTCGGCCATCAGGCCCACGATCACCTGGCCCACCACGCCGTTCGTGAGGACGAAGGCGTCGGCGAGGAACTCCTCCAGGGTCTCCGGCGAGGGGTCGAGCTCGCGCGCCGCCAGGTCGGTCACCGCCTCCAGGAACACCTCGCCCTTCGTCTGCCACCAGCGATAGAGGGTCTGCCGTCCGGTGCCCGCCTCCTCGGCGATGCCCTTCAGTGTCACGTTGGCGTAGCCGTCGCGCTCGCACAGCCGCAGGGCGGCCTCGAGGATCGAACGCCGGGCCGTCTCACTGCGGGGTCTGCCAATCACGCCGTCACTTTACAGGACATCGTGTCTCGTATATATTTCGAGGCATGATGTCTCGTTATGAGGGGGATGCTCGATGAGCGAGCGTGTGGTAATCGTCGGCGGCACCTCGGGGATCGGCCTGGCGGCGGCCGGACTGCTGGCCAGGACCGGCCGGGAGGTGGTGATCGCCGGTCGTACCGCGGAGCGGATGGAGGCCGCGCTCAAGGAGATCGGCGAGGAGGCCACCGGAGCGGTGGTGGACGCCAGGGACGCCGCCGCGATGCGGGAGTTTCTCGCGCAGGCCGGGCCGGTCGACCACATGGTGATCACAGTGACCGGCCGGGGGCAGGCCGCCGGGCCGCTGGCCGGGCTGACGGCGCAGGCGTTGCGCCAGGCGGTGGAGGACAAGCTGATCGCCCAGCTGATGACAGCCCAGGCCGCGGCGGAGGTGCTGCGTCCGGGCGGTTCGATCACGTTCGTGACCGCGGCCTCGGCTGGGGCCGCCTTCCCCGGCGTCTCCGGGCTCGCCGCCGTGAACGGCGCGCTGGAGGCCGCCGTGCCCGGCCTCGCGGTCGAGCTGGCTCCCATCCGGGTCAACGCGGTCTCGCCGGGCGTCGTGGACACCGAGTGGTGGGAGTGGCTGGGCGACCAGCGGCGGGCGGCGCTCGACGGCCTGGCCTCCGCCGCGGCCGTCGGCCGTGTGGGCACCCCCGGCGACGTGGCCCAGGCCATCGGCTACGTGGTCGGCAACACCTTCGTCACGGGCACGGTCGTCCGTGTGGACGGGGGAGGGATCCTCAAGCCGGCACCGGCCGCCTAGCCTCGCCCGGCGGGACCAGCGGCTTCACGGCCGCTCGCCGCCGGCGACCTCGTCGGCCACTTCGCCGGCGAGGTCGCCGGAGGACCGGGCGTTGCCGGGGCGGCAGGGGATCCGCGCCGTCAACGTGAACCCGCCGTCCGAGGTCGCTCCCCTCTCCAGCCTTCCGTGCAGCAGCGTGATCCGTTCCTCGAGCCCCGCCAGGCCGTAACCCGAGGTGGGGAGCAGACGCTGGAGCGACAGCCGCGCCCGGCCCGTGTCCCTGCCGTTCACCACCGAGACGGTCACGACGCCGTCCTCGGTCTCGCAGACGACGTGCACCCGCGACCCGGGGGCGTGCTTCCTGACATTGCTCAGGCCCTCCTGCACCACCCGGTAGCACGCGTGGCCGACCTGGGTGGGAAGGCCGATGTCGGGCAGGTCGTAGCGGAGGCTGACCTGGGTGCCGGTGGCGGCCGCCTCCTCCACGAGGCGGGGGATCGCCCTCGCGCCCGCGGCCGCCCGGGGCTCGTCCTCGCGCCGGAGCACCGTGAGCAGGTCGCGCAGCTCGCCGAGGGCCTCCACGCCCTTGTCCTCGATGGTGGTGGCGAGCCTGTCCACTTCGGGATCCGCGTTGTCGTGGATGATCCCCGCGTTGAGGACCATCACGGTGACCGCGTGTGTCACGGTGTCGTGCAGCTCTCTCGCGATCTTCCGGCGCTCCCGGCAGGCGGCCAGTCGCTCCCGTTCCCGCATCCCCGCCCGCAACTCGAAGATCATCCCACGGTAGCCGCGCACCCACGTGCCGATCAGCGCGGGCAGGTAGATGAGCGTCAGCGCGCGAACCAGGCAGAGGTAGAGGAAGTTGTCCGTTCCGGGATCCACGTAGTCGACCGCTGTGGCGGCCGCGATCAGCGGGATGGACACCGCCTGCCAGTGCCGCACCTTGTTCTCCGCCGTCATCGAGTACGCGGCGAAGGCCATGGGCACGATCTGCCCGGTGACGACGGCGCAGACGACCGAGGCGATGATCATTGGTAGGGCGGTGCGCCGGCGGATCAGCAGAGTGCCGACGGTGATCACCTCGACGAGGACCTCGATCCAGTCCGGTATCGGCCCCCACAGCGAGAAGGACAGCTGCAGGAGCGTCGCCGGGACGGTGAAACTGAGGATCGCGATCGCCAGCAGCGCGTCGGCGATCGCCCGGCGGTGCGTCGCGGCGAATTCTGCCAGAGACGAAGGGACACCGGCGAGATGAAGAGTTGTCCGCACGAGAGGGCTCCTTCAGCGAGGTGACCCGATCGGCGCGGGTGAAGCGACTCTTGGGCCGCTCCTCCCAGTCCTCCCAAGAAGGTCACCCGCTGTCGGTTGAGCTACCCCGCCATCATCTACACGCGGAGCCCCCGGAGGGTAAGGCCCTGGTCTTCCTACGAGGATCCGTCCTGGGCGTGAAAGGGCCAGCCTCAGAACGGCTCGCCGGTCCGGCGGAGCACGTGTTCGGGGACCGGACGGGTCGTGTACGGGTCGGCGACGGGCGGCCCCCAGGCCCGCGTCAGGGGGAGGACCCCCGCCCACACGTCGTGCGGATCGGCCTGGTCACCCGGGTCGCCCCGCCGTATCTTGACCGAGGCCTCGTCGAGGGAGATCGCGAGGACCGTCGTGGCGGCCAGTTCCTTGCGGTTCGGCGGCCGGGCGTGCTCCCAGCGCCCCGGCGCGATGTGCTCGGTCAGCACGCGCAGGGCGGCCAGCTTCTCGTCGCCCTCCAGCGCCCGGGGCACGCCGTAGATCATCGCGCTGCGGTAGTTGACGCCGTGTTCGAAGACCGAACGGGCGAGCACCAGGCCGTCCACGTGGGTGACGGTGACGCAGGCGGTGGCGTCCCGGGTGAGGCTGCGGCCGGCCACCGAGCCGTGCAGGTAGACATGGCCGGAGTCGAAGCCGTAAACGGTGGGCACCACCATCGGGTCGCCGTCCACGACGACACCGAGGTGACAGACGAAGCCGGCGCGGAGCACCTCGAACAGCGCCTCGCGATCGGTGCGCCCCTGCTCGCGCAGCCGCCGGTGGCGGGTCCGGTCCGTCGCGGACAGCCCCGCGGGGCCGGCCGCGACGGCTTCGGCCGCCGATTCGGCGGAGGCTTCCGGCAGGTCGGTCACGGAGCGCCCTTCAACCAGCCGGAATCAGGCCGCGGAGGTCGGGCCGGAGGGACGGGGCCGGAAGCGGATGACGTTCCCGCCCGTGTACGCGCTCAGGTCCACGATCTTCCGGTCGCGCGCGGGACGCCGGCGCAGGGCCGTCCGGATATCCCTGACCTTGGCGAGTGACGGCACCACCTTGAGCATGTTCGTCCCCCCGGTCGTGATATTCCCGTTATCTATCGCTCGATAGATACACACAGAGTCATAAAACCACTGTAAAGGGGTCAGTACGGCAGGCGGCGGCCGGACGGGGTACGCAGGTCGAGGCCGTCGGAGCCGGACCGGCCGGTCGGGCGCGGTCTCGCGATCTTGATGCGTCTCATGGCCCTTCCTCCTTCCGCGATGTGCAGCAGACTATGCGCCGCGTCGCCTGCCGTCCTGTGGTTTTCCGTTTGCGGTCCGTTGACCCGGGGGCCGGGGTCAGACGCGGGTGCCGGGCCGTGAGTGGGTGGTGACCGCGATGCGGTTCCAGGCGTTGATCGTCGCGATCGCCACCACGAGCGCCGCCAGCTCCGCCTCGTCGTAGTGCTTGGCCGCCTCGTTCCAGATCTCGTCGGGAACCGGGTCCGGCCGGTCGGCCAGGCGGGTGGCGGCCTCGGTCAGCGCCAGCGCGGCGCGTTCGGCGTCGGTGTAGAAGGGGGCCTCCCGCCAGGCCGCGACCGACCACAGCCGCTCGTCGGTCTCGCCCGCCTTCTTCGCGTCGGCGCTGTGCATGTTGACGCAGTAGGCGCACCCGTTGATCTGGCTCGCCCGGAGCTTGACCAGATGGAGGGTGGGCTGCGGAAGGCCGCTGCCGTGCAGGAACCGCTCCAGCCCGGACATCGCCCGGTACGCCTCCGGAGCCACCTCGGAGACCGTCATCCTTGTCATCGCCGTACCTTTCTCGTATCGCTCCCCGCGACGCCGATGAGCCGGCGGACGCGGGTGAGCTTGTCGGGGTTCAAGACCATGTCGACGGCGGTGATCCGGCCGTCCGCGACGGTGAGCGCGATCACGCCCGCGAGGCGGCCGTCGCGGAAGCGCAGCAGCCCCGGCCCGCCGTTGACGGCGGCGGGCACCATCTCGAACGGGCCGAACCTGTGCCGGACGCCGAGCAACAGCCGGGCCACCCTGGCCGCCCCGAGGATGGGCCGCCGGCCGGCGGTGACCACCCCGCCCCCGTCGCTGCGCAGCACGACATCGGGGTCGAGCAGCGCGAGCAGGGCGCCGATGTCGTCGCCCAGGCAGGCGCGGGCGAAGGCGGTCACCACCCGGTGGTGCTCCGTCTCGTCCACGTCGAAGCGCGGCGCCCGGGCCGCGACGTGCGCCCTTGCCCTGGTGGCGAGCTGCCGGCAGGCCGCCGGGCTCCGCCCGACCGCCTCGCCGACCTCGGCGAACGTCAGCCCGAACACGTCGTGCAGCACGAACGCGGTCCGCTCGGCCGGGCTGAGGGTCTCAAGCACGACGAGCATGGCCATGCTCATCGACTCGTCCAGCGTGACGCGGTCGGCCGGGTCGGGCGTCGCGGTCGCGGCGTCCGTGAGGACCGGCTCGGGAAGCCACGGCCCCACGTACTCCTCCCGCCGGTGACGGGCCGAGCGGAGCACGTCGAGCGCCAGCCGCGAGACGGCGACCACCAGCCAGCCGGCCACGTCCCTGATCTCGGTGCCGGCCGACCTCGCCGCCTGGAGCCTCAGCCAGGCGTCCTGCACGACGTCCTCGGCCTCGTCCACGCTCCCGAGCAGCCCGTAGGCCACCCCCACGAGGCGTGGCCGCAGGGCGTGGAAACGCGCGGCCAGGCCGCTCGCGTCGTCGTCATGGTCGTTCACATGGAGAGGACGGGACACGGCTCCAGTCTGTGACATCGCGCGTGCCGGGTCTCCTGCCGGGTGGTGCGCCGGAGCCGCTTCGCCCGTATTCTCGATCACGGCGACGGGGTCGTCACCGTGCCCGGCACCGCCCGCACGCACACACGCCGTACGGCGTGGCATGGCGTGGAGGAGCCGGCACGACGCCCCGGCGGAGCGCGCGCAGGGCGTCCCGGCATGGCCGGGACGCGATTCGAGGGTGTCCGCACGACTCCGTCTCTGAGCGAGGACGCATGAAGAAGACCCTGGCTGTGCTCCTGCTGTGCGCCGCCGCGACACTCGCCGGCCCACCGGCCGGCGCGGCCGCGACCGTCGTGAACGGCGGTTTCGAGAGTGACCCCGGGACGGCCGCGCCCACGGGCTGGACCACCACCGGCGACGCGTCGGCCGACTTCACCGAGGCAGGCGGCCATTCCGGCGCCTATCGCCTGTCCCACTGGTCGACGCGGGCGTACCGCGTGGAGACCGGTCAGCGCCTCACCGGCCTGGCGAACGGCGCTTACACGCTGCGGGTCTGGGTCCGCGCAGGCGCGGCGAGCCAGAGCTGGGCCGCCCTGCGCGGCTGCGGGTCGCCGGACAAGGTGACCTACGCCCCCGTCTCGTCGTCGGGGTGGCTCAGGATCGCCGTCAGCACGACGGTGACGGGCGGAGCGTGCACCGTCGCGCTCGGCACGAACGCCGCCGCGGGCGGCTGGGCCAATTTCGACGACGTCACGTTCACGAGGGGGGCGGCCGGGCTCGCCGTCCGGGGCGCCGACACCTCCAGCCTGGCCAAGTCGGAGGCGTACGGGGGCAGGTATCGCACCTCCTCCGGCGTCGCCGGCGACGCCCTGGCCATCCTGAGCGCCGGCGGGGTCGACTACGTGCGGCTGAAGGTGTGGGTCAACCCGGCCGACGGCTTCAACACCAAGGCCCGCGTCCTCGACATGGCGAGGAGGGTCAAGGCCCTCGGCATGGGCCTGCTGATCGACTTCCACTACTCCGACACCTGGGCCGATCCCGGCAAGCAGACCAAGCCCGCGGCTTGGGCGGGCTACTCCTACGACGCCCTGAAGACGGCGGTCTACGACCACACCTACGACGTGCTCGCCGCGCTCAGAGCGCAGGGCACCACGGCCGACATGGTCCAGGTGGGCAACGAGATCAACGACGGCATGCTGTGGGAGGACGGCCGCAGTTCCAACTTCGCCAAGCTCGCCGGACTGCTCAAGGCGGGATACGCGGCGGTGAAGGCGGTGTCGCCGTCGACGAGGGTCGTGCTCCACCTGGCCGAGGGCGGGAACAACGCGCTGTTCCGCTGGTGGTTCGACAGCGCGGCGGCCAACGGGGTGCAGTACGACGTGATCGGGGTGTCCTACTACCCCTACTGGCACGGCGGCTTCGCGGCGTTCCAGGCGAATCTGGACGACATCGCGGCCCGATACGGCAAGCCCGTGCTCGTGGCGGAGACCGCCTATCCCTTCACCACCGGCAACGAGGACGGGCAACCGAACAACATCGGCTCGGCCGAGCCGGTCACCGGATATCCGGCGTCACCCGCGGGCCAGGCGGCGATGGTGCGCGACGTGATGAGCCTCGTCCAGGCGGTGCCGGACGGCCGCGGGCTCGGCGTCGTCTACTGGGAGCCGACCTGGACGGCCGTCTCCGGGAACGGCTGGGACCCGGCCGATCCGTCCTCCGGCGACGGTTGGGAGAACCAGGCGCTGTTCGACTTCGGGGACCGAGCTCTGCCCGCGCTGTCCGAATTCGGCCCGCGGTAACCAGCTCCGGCTGAGCCCGAATCCAGATATCCAACTATCCGGGGTGAACGGCTCCCGCGCGGGAGCCGTTCAGGGCTCGGCGACGGCCTGCCAATCCAGGCACGGGATCAGCGCGTGGTGATGGTAGATCACGCCGACGGCGGGCCGCGCCCAGCCGGGGCCGGGGCTGTCCGGATCGCCCGCCGTCACCGGTTCACCGAGGTCGCCGGCGGTCACGGGCTCGCCGCCCGGGCCGCAGACGCAGCCGGGGGAGCCCTCGTGGCCGATCACGTCGTCCAGCGGCATCACATGTACGAACCTGTCCATGCCACCTCTACCCATGGGGAGTACGAGGCCGTCACATTACCCGAAAGGGACACAAATCGGAATAACCGCCACAAAGGTGATCAATGTCCTGCAGTGTGGCGGCCATTTGCGGCCATTGACGTTTGTTGGGATGGACGGCAAACTAACTCCACACGTCTCGGATGAGCCAGGAGTCACGCAATGCCCTACCGCCCACCATTGGTCGCCCGCGAGTTCTTCGTCGCGGACCCTCCCGAGCTTCCCGTTCGGGCGGACGGGGAGCACGGCCTGTCCGCCGTCACCGGGGCGCAGGTGGTGGCCGCCGACGCCCAGAGCGTGACGCTCAAGGGCTCGACCTCGGCCGAGGAGACCCTCGTGGTCCAGCTCTCCGTCGCGGGGGAGGGCGTGATCAGGGTGCGGCTGTCCCATGACGCCGACGCGCGCACCCGCTCCGCGCGGGCGATCGGCATGGTGACCCCCGGCAGGTACGCGGGGGCGGTGGTCGAGGCCGGGCACAGCCGGGTGATCGTCGATGCCGGGTCGCTGCGCGCCGAGGTCCGGCTGAACCCGTGGAACCTGCGCTTCACCGACCGGGCCGGCCGGACCCTCGTGGAGCAGGACCCGGGCCGCGCCGACATCAGCGGACGCCTCCGCACGCTGCCGTTCGGACGGTCGTCGGTGGACGGTGTCCCGGTGGCGTACCACGAGACCTTCGTCGCCCCGGCCGACGAGTCGTTCGGCGGGTTCGGCGAGTCGTTCACCCCGGTGGACAAGCGCGGGCAGCGCCCGCTCATGTGGAACTTCGACGCGTTCGGCGCCGAGTCGCAGCGCGCGTACAAGAACGTGCCGTTCTATCTGTCCAGCCGCGGGTACGGCCTGCTGGTCGACAGCGGCGCGCCGGTCGAGTTCGACATGTGCCAGTCGACGCACAGCGCCGTGCAGATCGTCGTGCCGGACGACCTCATGGACTACTACGTCCTGGCCGGGCCGGCGCCCGCCGACGTCCTCGCCCGGTTCGACGGGCTGACCTGCCGCCCGGAGCTGCCGCCCAAGTGGGCGTTCGGCGCGTGGATCTCCTCGGGCTTCTTCCGCGACAGCCAGGAGCGCGTCCTGGAGCGCGCCCGGACGATCCGCGAGCGGGGCATCCCCTGCGACGTGCTCCACCTCGACACCTACTGGCAGACCGACGGACACTGGTCCGACATGCGGTGGGACGCCGAGAGCTTCCCCGACCCGGTGGGCATGCTGGCCACGCTGAAGGAGCAGGGCTTCCGCGTCTGCCTCTGGATGAACCCGTACATCTCGCACCGCAGCCCCGTCTTCGCCGAGGCGACCGAGCGCGGCTACTTCCTGAAGCGGCCCGACGGCGGGGTCTACGTGGCCGACTGCTGGCACGGCTCCCAGCCGAGCTGCGGCATCGTCGATTTCACCAACCCGGACGCCACGGCGTGGTTCCAGGGCCTGCTGCGCGAGCGGCTGCGCGAGGGCGCCGACCTCTTCAAGACCGACTTCGCCGAGGGCGTGCCCGCCGACGCGGTGGCCTCCAACGGCATGAGCGGGACAGACCTGCACAACGTGTACGCGTTGCTGTTCAACGACGCGGTCTCGGCGGTGACCCGCGAGGTCAACGGGCACGGCATGGTGTGGGCCCGCTCGTCCTACCTGGGCGGGCAGCGGCACGCGGCGCAGTGGAGCGGCGACTCGGACGCCGTCTTCCCCGCGATGGGCAGCACGATCCGGGGCGGGCTCTCACACGGCCTGTCCGGCATCCCGTTCTGGAGCCACGACGCGGGCGGGTTCTGCGGCACGCCGACTCCCGACCTCTTCGCCCGGTGGGCGCAGTTCGGCGCGTTGTCGCCGCTCGTCCGCTTCCACGGCACGACCAGCCGGGAGCCCTGGCGCTTCCCGCCGCACGCCGAGCAGGCCGCGAAGGCGGCGCTCCGGCTGCGCTACCGGCTCATGCCGTACATCTACTCCGCCGCGGTCACCGCGGCAGAGACAGGGGCGCCGATGATGCGCGCCCTGTGCGTCGACTTCCCGGACGACCCGGTTGCCTGGCGGGCGGACCTGCAGTACATGCTCGGCACCGACCTGCTCGTCGCGCCCGTGACCTCGGCCGACGGCACCCAGAAGGTCTACCTGCCCTCGGGGGTGTGGGTCGACTTCTGGACCGGGGAGGAACTGGGCGGCGGCCGGTACATCACGGTCTCGCCGCCCCTCGACCAGATCCCCCTGTTCGTACGGCACGGCGCGCTCATCCCGGTGACCGAACCGGGCGATACGGTGGCCGACGACCCCCGGATCACGCTGCTCGCCTTCGGTGTGCCCGAGGGCGAGAGCCGTACGACCATCAGGGATCTGGACGGGGACACCACGGTCACGGCGACGCGGGACGGCGACCGGCTGGTCGTCGCGTCCGAGGGTCCCAAGCGGATCGAGGGCGTCGACTTCACCGGCCCCGGCGTCCCGGTCGTCATCAACTAGGACCCACGTAACCCCCTGGAGAAAGACCATGTTCAGACCAGGCAGGAGCGCGGCGGCGGCGGTTCTGGCCGCGTCCGCGCTGGCCCTGTCCGCGTGCGGCGGCGGCTCGGCGGAGTCGTCCGGCGGCAGCGGCGGCGGCTCCGCGCAGGCCAAGACCCTCACGCTGTGGCACTACGAGGCTGCGAACGGCGCGATGGGCAAGGCGTGGGACCAGGCCATCAAGGAGTTCGAGGCGAGCCACCCGGGCGTCAAGGTGAAGTTCGAGGCGAAGGGCTTCGAGCAGATCCAGAAGACCGCGGGCATGGTCCTCAACTCCGACGA
The DNA here is from genome assembly GCF_017896165.1 of Microbispora oryzae. Classification (GTDB taxonomy): domain Bacteria; phylum Actinomycetota; class Actinomycetes; order Streptosporangiales; family Streptosporangiaceae; genus Microbispora; species Microbispora oryzae. The sequence continues at coordinate 94,340 of NZ_JAFCNB010000013.1, read as the reverse complement.
GGCGCCCGACGTCATGGAGTACAACAAGGGCAACGCGACGGCCGGCCTGCTGTCCAAGCAGGGCCTGCTGACCGACCTGAGCGCCGAGGCGACCAAGCGCGGCTGGGACAAGCTGCTCAGCACCTCGCTGCAGACCACCGCCAAGTATGACGAGCGGGGCATCATGGGCTCCGGCAAGTGGTACGGCGTGCCCAACTACGGCGAGTACGTGATGGTGTACTACAACAAGGACGCCTTCAAGAAGCAGGGCATCGAGGTGCCCACGACGTTCGACGAGTTCACCGCGGCGCTCGACAAGTTCGCCAAGAAGGGCATCACGCCGATCGCCACCGCGGGCGCGGAGTATCCGGCGCAGCAGATCTTCTACCAGCTCGCGCTGAGCAAGGCCAACCGTGCCTGGGTGGACAACTTCGAGCTCTACAAGGGCAAGGTCGACTTCCACGGACCTGAGTTCACCTACGCGGCGCAGACGCTCGCCGACTGGGTGAAGAAGGGCTACATCGGCAAGGACTCGGCCGGGCTCAAGGCCGAGGACATGGGGACGTCGTTCATCGCCGGCAAGTTCCCCATCATGATCTCCGGTAGCTGGTGGTACGGCCGGTTCCAGTCGGAGATCAAGGACTTCGACTGGGGATCGTTCCTCTTCCCCGGCAGCCAGCTGACCCCCGGGTCGAGCGGCAACATCTGGGTCGTCCCCGAGAAGGCCAAGAACAAGGATCTCGCCTACGACTTCATCGACATCACGATGAAGCAGGACATCCAGAACACGCTCGGCAACTCGGGCGGCGTCCCGGTCGCGGCCGACCCGGCGTCGATCCAGGACCCGAAGAGCAAGGAACTGATCGAGAACTTCAACAAGCTCACCACCTCGGACGGCCTGGCGTTCTACCCCGACTGGCCGGCCCCCGGCTACTACGACGTGCTCGTCGCCGGCGTCCAGGAACTGATCAACGGAACCAAGCAGCCGGCGCAGGTCCTCGACGAGATCGCCCAGCCGTACAACGACAACCTGGCCGACATCGGCAACTGACGTAGCCTCGGCGAACGTCGCGCGAATCCCGGCGGCGGGGGCGGCTCCGGCCTGCCCCCGCCGCGGGCAAAATCCGAAAGGTCTGTACTCATGGCGCCAATCCCGGCGCGGCCGGCCCGTTCCCGCGGCCGGGGCGGCTACTGGCTCTATCTGATTCCCAGCGGGCTGCTGTTCCTCGCGGTCATCGTCGTGCCGTTCCTCATGAACGTGGCGACCAGCTTCACCCGCTGGTCCGGGGTCGGCACCCCCACCTGGATCGGGTTCGCGAACTACACCAAGCTCTTCGGGGACGAGCGGTTCTGGACGTCCTTCGAGCACAACGTCGCGCTGATCGTCGCGATGGCCGTCGTGCCGACGATCGTCGGGCTCGTCCTCGCGGCCGCGCTGTTCGACTACATCGGCAAACGGTTCGGACCGCGCACGGCGTCGGCGCTGCGCGCCGCCTACTACCTGCCGCAGGTCCTGCCGATCGCGGTCGCGGGCGTGGTGTGGGGCTGGATGCTGCACCCCTCGTACGGCGCCGTCAACGAGATCTTCGGGCTGAAGGTCAACTGGCTGGGCGACCCCGACTACGCCCTGGCCACGGTCATGGCCGTCATGGTGTGGTTCCAGCTCGGCTACCCGGTTGTGATCTTCATGGCCGGGCTCCAGCGGGTCGACCCCGCGCTCTACGAGGCCGCCGAGATCGACGGCGCCAGCTGGTGGCGGCGGTTCTGGCACATCACCATCTCGCAGATCCGCCCCGAGATCTACGTCGTGCTGCTGACCTGCACCATCGCCGCCCTGAAGGTCTTCGGGCCGATCTTCGTGCTGACCCGTGGCGGCCCCGGCAGCGCCACGATGGTGCCGTCGTACTTCTCCTACCTGAACTTCTTCGAGAAGGTCAACGTCGGGTACGGCTCGGCCATCGCCACCGTGCTCGCCCTCATCATCGTCGTGGTGACCTTCCTCTTCCTCCGCGTCCAGGAGCGTGACTCGTGACCGCCGGCCGTGTCGTCAGCGCTCCCGCCGCCCGCGTGGGAGCCGCCCGGCCCCCGGCTCCCCGCTCTCCCGGCCGATGGGCCGTGCTGACCGCTCTCGTCGTGCTCGCGGTCGTCATGCTGTTCCCCTTCGTGATCGTCACGCTCAACGCGTTCAAGTCGCCCGCCGACTACTCCGCCGGCAGCCCGCTGAGCCTGCCGGCGCACCTCTACGTCCAGGGGATCGTCGACTTCTGGAACCGGGTCGACTTCGGGCAGAAGCTCTGGAACAGCTTCCTCATCAGCGGCTCGGTGGCCGTCGCCGCGGTCGTGCTGTCGGTGCTCAACGCGTACGCGCTGGGGATCGGCAAGGTGCGGGGCCGGCTGTGGGTCCTCGTGGTCTTCCTCGTGGGCAACACGCTGCCGCAGGAGGCGCTCGCCTATCCGCTCTACTACCTGTCCAAGCAGGCCGGCCTCTACGACACCAAGCTCTCCGTGATCCTGATCTTCACGGTCATCCAGGCCGCCTTCGGGACCTACCTGCTGTCGTCGGTGCTGGGGCAGTTCCCCCACGAGATCCTGGAGGCCGCCGCGCTCGACGGGGCCGGCAAATGGCGGGCGCTGTGGCGCATCGTCGTGCCGATCAGCCGGCCGACCCTGTCGGTGCTCCTCATCTTCTTCTTCATCTGGACCTGGAACGAGTTCTTCCTGCCGCTGATCTTCCTGATCTCGAACGACAACCAGACCGTGCCGGTCGCCATCGGCGTCCTGCAGGGGGAGAAGATGATGGACGCGACCATGTCCAGCGCCTCCGCGCTGCTCGGCATCGTGCCGGCCGTCGCCTTCTTCCTGATCTTCCAGCGCACGCTCACCCGTGGAGTCACGGTGGGCGCTGTGAAGTAACCGCATTTCTCCCCGCGCGTCACTACCTGACCTGGAGGCGCCATGTCCCCACGCCTGCCCATCGCGGCGGCGGCCGTCCTCGCCCTGGCCCTCGGCCTCGGCGTCGCGCCCGCCGCCGCGGCGGACGACCCACCGTTCCGCGACCCCTCGCTGCCACTGGCGCAGCGGGTCGACGACCTGCTCGGACGGCTCACGCTCGACGAGAAGGTCTCGATGCTGCACCAGTACTCGCCGGCCATCGACCGGCTCGGCATCAAGATGTTCAAGTCGGGCACCGAGGCGCTGCACGGCGTCGCGTGGTCGACGGACTACACCCAGAACGGCGCCGTGATCACGGCCAACGGCACCGTCTTCCCCCAGGCCGTCGGCCTGGCGAGCACCTGGGACACCGCCCTGATCAAGCGGGTCGGCTCCGCCGTCGGCGACGAGGCCCGCGGCTTCCACGCGCAGAACCCGACGGTGTGGGGCCTCAACCTGTGGGCCCCCGTGGTCAACCTGCTGCGCGACCCGCGCTGGGGACGCAACGAGGAGGGCTACTCCGAAGACCCGACGCTGACCGGCGCCATCTCCACGGCGTACGGCTCGGGCATCGAGGGCGGCGACCCCGACCACCTCAAGGCGGCCCCGACGCTCAAGCACTACCTCGCCAACAACAACGAGGTGCACCGCGACACCACGTCGTCGGAGCTGCCCCCTCGGGTGAAGCACGAGTACGACGAGGCGGCCTTCAAGCCGGCGATCTCCGCCGACGCGGCCACCGGCGTGATGGCGTCGTACAACCTCGTCAACGGCCGGCCCAACACCGTCAGCCCGGACCTGAACGAGGTGGTCCGCTCGTGGACCGCCCGTTCGCTGTTCAACGTCTCCGACGCCTGGGCGCCGAACAACCTGACCGCGTCCGAGGGCTACTACGCGACGCAGCCCGAGGCCGACGCCGCCCTGATCAAGGCGGGCATCGACAGCCTCACCGTGGACGACACCAACGGCGCGCCGACCGTCACCGCGGTCAAGGACGCCCTGGCCAAGGGCCTGCTCCAGGAGTCGGACGTGGACAACGCGGTCCGGCACCAGCTCGACCTGCGGTTCAGGCTCGGCGAGTTCGACCCCGACGGCGGGCCGTACGGGAAGATCACCAAGGATGTGATCAACAGCCCGGCCAACCAGAAGCTGGCCCGCGAGACCGCCGCCAAGGCGGTGGTCATGCTGAAGAACTCCGGTGGCGCGCTGCCGCTGAAGCCCGGCAAGAAGGTCGCCGTGGTCGGCCCGCTGGCCGACGTCCTCTACACCGACTGGTACTCGGGCAGCCTGCCGTACAAGGTGACCCCGCTCGACGGCATCCAGGAGCGGGCGGCCTCGGTGACCTCGTCCGAGGGCGTCGACCGCATCGCGCTGAAGGACGTCGCGACCGGCAGGTACATCAGCGCGCCCGCGGCCGGGGGAGACCTCAAGGAGAGCGCCACCGCGCTCGGCGACACCGAGAAGTTCGACGCGTTCGACTGGGGCCAGGGAGTCCTGGCGCTGCGCAGCGTGGCGAACGGCAAGTACGTCAGCCGGGCCAACTGGGCGACGCTCACCAACACCGCCGACCAGCCGTCCGGCTGGTTCGTGCAGGAGCAGTTCAAGCTGGAGCAGCAGGCCGACGGCACGTACCTGATCCACTACGCGGGCTACGAGACGGCCTACGACTGGTTCGGGCCCAACGCGTACGTCAAGGCGGCGGCCGACGGCACGCTCAGCCTGACGACGGCCGACGACGCCACCCACTACGCCAAGGAGGTCGTCAGCAGCGGCCTCGACGACGCCGTGGCGAAGGCCAAGAGCGCCGACGTCGCGGTCGTCGTGGTCGGCAGCATGCCGTTCATCAACGGCCGCGAGGACCACGACCGGACCGACATGAACCTCGCCGCCGGACAGGAGGCACTGGTCAAGGCCGTGCGGAAGGCCAACCCCAACACGGTCGTCGTGCTGGAGAACAGTTACCCGACGACGATCAACTGGGAGCAGGACAACGTCCCGGCCATCCTGTGGACCACCCACGCCGGCGCCGAGACCGGGCACGCCCTGGCCGACGTCCTCTACGGCGACGTCAACCCGGCGGGGCGGCTCACCCAGACCTGGTACCGGTCGGCCGCCGACGTGCCCGACATCCTCGACTACGACATCGTCAAGAAGGACCGGACGTACCTGTACTACAAGGGCTCCCCGCTCTACCCGTTCGGGTACGGCCTGTCGTACACGACGTTCGGCTACCAGGGCCTCAAGGCCACCCCGAAGGGCGACGGCTACGACGTGTCGGTGAAGGTGACCAACACCGGTTCCCGGGCCGGCGACGAGGTCGTCCAGCTCTACACCCACCAGCACAGCTCGCGGGTGAAGCAGCCGGTCAAGCAGCTGCGCGCCTTCCAGCGGGTGTCGCTCGCCCCCGGCCGGACGACGACCGTCACGTTCCACCTGAAGACCGCCGACCTGGCCCTCTGGGACGTCACCCGGAACAAGTGGACGGTCGAGACGGCCACCCACGACGTCATGGTGGGATCCTCCTCGGCCGCCATCCGGCAGCGGACCACGATCAACGTCAAGGGGGAGCGGATCCCGCACCGCGACCTGTCCGCCCCGACCCGCGCCGTCGACTTCGACGACTACTCCGGCGTCCACCTGGTGGACGAGACCAAGGTCCGGGGCGACGCCGTGGCCGGCACCGACGGAACCTGGATCGCGTTCAAGGACGTGGCCCTCGGCCACCCGGCCGGCGTCACGGCCGGGGTCGCCTCGACCGGCGGCGGGTCGATCCAGCTGCGGCTCGGCTCACCCACCGGCAGGCTGGTCTCCACGGTGCGGGTCCCGGCCACCGGAGGCGTCTACTCCTGGGCCACCGCGACCGGCGCGGTGGCCGGCGCGAACGGCGTCGGAGACCTGTACGTGGTCTTCAAGGGCGATCTGCGGCTGAAGGACCTGAAGCTGACGTCCTGACCTCGGCTCGCGGGGGGCGGAGGCCGGAGCCGGGCCTCCGCCCCCCGCGTCACGTCCGGATGGCGGGCGATTATGCCGAGCCTTCGATCACTATTTCGCTATTCTGCCCGACATGGCGGAATCGCTGGGGGAGCCGCTGGCCGCGCGTTACCATCTGCTGCGCCCACTCGGTTCGGGCGGCATGGGCACGGTGTGGCTCGCCAGAGACGCCCTGCTGGACCGGGACGTCGCCGTGAAGGAGCTGCGCGTTCCCGAGGGACTCGGGCCGCGCGAGAGCGCGGAGCCGGTCGCCCGGGTCATGCGCGAGGCCGAGGTGATGGCGCGGATCCGGCACCCGGGCATCGTCGCGATCCACGACGTGCTGTCCGTGGGCGGCAAGCCGTGGATCGTCATGGAGCTCCTGCACGGCCGCGACCTGGCCGCCGAGGTCGCCGCCCGCGGCCCGCTGCCGCCGCCCGTCGCCGCCCGTGTGGGCGCGGCGGTGCTTGAGGCGCTCACCGCGACGCACGGCAGGGGCGTGCAGCACCGGGACGTGAAACCGGGCAACGTGTTCCTGACCGTCGACGGCCGCGCCGTGCTGACCGACTTCGGCATCGCCCGCCCGGCCGACCGGACCGCGCTGACCGAGGCCGGGTTCCTCGTCGGCTCGCCCGGATATGTCGCTCCCGAACGGCTGGCCGGGGAGCCGGGCGGGCCCGCGGCCGACCTGTGGTCACTCGCCGCCACCCTCTACACCGCCGTCGAGGGCGTCCCGCCGTACCAGGGGACGCAGGCGGAGGTGATCAGGGCCACCCTGACGCAGGACGTCCGCCCCCCGCGGCTGGCCGGGCCGCTCGGCCCGCCGCTGCTGTGGATGCTGGCGCGCGACCCGGGCGAACGGCCGGACGCCGCGACGGCGCTCGGGCTCCTGCGCGAGGTCGCCGCCGGCGGCGCGCCCCTGGTCAGGCCGCCGTCGTCCGCCCCCGTCCGCCGGGCGCGGTGGCCGATCGCCGTCGCGGCCGTCGCGGTCGTGGCGGCGGCCGCCACGCTGTTCGTCGCCTTACGTCCCTCGGGGCAGGCTCCGCCGTCCCGCGCCGCGGCCGCCTCGCCCACCTTCACCCGCGCGGTGGACCTGTGCCGCGCCCTGTCGCCTGCCGAGGCCGGCCGGCTCCTCGGCCTGGCCGCGCCGCCTCGGGTGCGTCCGGGCCGGTGGCGGTGCCAGTGGACGGCCAAGGGCGCCGGGATCGACCTGACCGCGGAGACCGACTCCGACACCCCCGACCCCTGGTCGATGTCGGTCGCGTCCGCCCGCACGCTCTTCGACGGCTTGCGCAGGGAGTACGGCACCGCGCCGCGCGACACCGACTGGATCTGGTACGAGATCGGCGTCGACAGCCACAAACCGATCATCAAGTCGGGCGCCAGGGCGGCCGGCGGCGTGGCGGACGCGGCGTTCACCTCCGACGTGACCACCCCGGACGGGCGGGCCCAGGCGACCACGGTCTGCTTCCGGCTCGGCGATCTCATCGTCCGCGTCGACTTCGGAGACCTGGACGCCTCCTCGCCGGCGGAGCTGCGCGGACGCGCCGTGCGGGCGGCGGCCGCGGCCGCCGAGGGTCTGAGAGGACTGGCATAGCCGTGGAACCGCTGGCCGGCCGTTACCGGCTCGCCGAGCCGCTGGGAGAGGGCGGCGGCGGCACCGTCTGGCGAGCCGTCGACGAGCTCCTTCACCGGGAGGTGGCGGTCAAGCAGGTCAGGATCCCGGACGGGCTCGGCCCCGCGGAGATCGCGGAGTTCACCGGGCGGGCCGTCCACGAGGCCAGGACCGCCGGCCGGCTCAGCCATCCGTCGATCGTCATGGTCCACGACGTGGTCGACCACGGCGGCCGGCCGTGGATCGTGATGGACCTCGTGCCGGGCCGATCGCTGGACAAGGTGATCGCCGAGGACGGGCCGCTGCCCCCGCGGCGGGTCGCCGAGATCGGCCTGGTCGTCCTGGACGCTCTTGAGGCGGCGCACGCGCGCGGCATCCTGCATCGCGACGTCAAGCCGGCCAACGTGCTGATCGGCACCGACGGCCGCGCCATGCTGACCGACTTCGGCATCGCGGCGCCGCTCGGCCCGGCGGGCGCGGCCGGGCCGTACAGCTCGGCCGGATCTCCCGCCTACATGGCCCCGGAACGGTTCAGGGAGGAGCCCGACGGCCCGCCGTCCGACCTGTGGTCGCTCGGCGCGACCCTGTACACGGCGGTCGAGGGACGGCCGCCCTTCCAGCGGCCGATGGCGGCGGCACTGGTCGCGGCGGTGCTCATGCAGCCGCCCCCGCCCATGGCCAGGGCCACACCCGAGCTGGCCTGGCTCGTTCTCGCCCTGCTGGAGAAGGAGCCGCCGCGGCGGCCGCCCGCCCACGTCGTCCGCCGGGCCCTCATGGCGATGGCCGGCCCGGACGCGCCGTCCGTGTCGTCCACGCGTCCGGCTAGGCGCCGCCGGACCGGCCGGCTGGCGCTCGCCGCGGCCGCGGTCCTGGTCGTGGGCGTCGGAGCGGGCCTGGGAGCGTGGCGGCTCACCTCGGGAGGCGGCGGCCCCGGAGCCTTCGCCGCCGCGCCCGATCCCTGCCAGAGCCTCACCGACGCCCAGGTGCGCGGCCTGCTCGGCTCCGACGCGGAGGCGCGGCCGGTCGCGTCCGCCTGCACCTGGACGGAGCGGTCGAGCGGCAGCGACAGGACCCTCTCCGTGCGTTACCAGGTCTCCTCGGGTGGGGCGGGCGTCCGGACGGCGACGCTCGACTTCGCCGGGCGCCGTGCCGCGCGCGCGGCGGGCCCGGGACTCCGCGACGAGCAGGCCCTGGCCGACGAGGCGTTCGGGTGCGACCTGCCCGGCTCCTCTGAGGGAACCGCTGACGGGAGCACTGACGGGACCACTGACGGCGTCGGGGCGGCCGTGTGGTTCCGGCTCAGCAACCTCGTGGTGGAGATCACCTACCGCCACAGCGGTGCCGGCCCCGTCACCGAGGACGACCGGCGGACCGCCGACCGGGCGGCCCGGCTCGTCGGCGTCGGGCTCGGCTGATCCGTTTCCCCTTCCCAACCTCAGGAGATTGCCATGACCAGCGGTGACGACGGATCCACCGGGCCCGACGCCGAGACGGGGCGGCCCGAGGACCAAGGGGGAGCGGTGCCGCCCGGAACGCCCGCCGCGCAGCCGCAGCCATACCCGCAGCCGCCGTCACAGCCGGGGCCCTACCCGCAGCCCGGACCGGAGCCGGGGCAGTACCCACAGCCACAGCCGGGGCAGTACCCACAGCCACAGCCGGGGCAGTACCCACAGCCACAGCCGGGGCAGTACCCACAGCCACAGCCCGGGCAGTACCCACAGCCACAGCCCGGGCAGTACCCACAGCCACAGCCCGGGCAGTACCCGCAACCGGAGCAGGGGCCGCATCCGGTACACGGGACCCGGCCCTACCCGTCCCCGTATCCTGCGCCGTACCCGGGTCCGCACTCGGCGCCCTCCCAAGCGCCCTCCCAAGCGCCCTCCCAAGCGCCTTCTCCGGCGCCCTCTCCCGGGCAGCAGCCGGCTCCGTATCCCACGCCGCAGACCACCCCATATCCCGCACCGCAGCCGCCCGGTCCCCCGGGTGCTCCGAACACACCGGGCGTTCCGAACGCACCGGGCGCTTCCAGCCAACCGGGTGGTCCCAATCCACCGGGTTCCGGTCCGTATCCGCCGCCCTGGGGGCCACCGCCGACTGCGCCGTACGCGCAGTGGCCCCCCCACGGTCAGAGCGGCGGCTGGCCGGGCGCAGGCCCGTGGAGCGGCGAGGCGCCGGGTCTTACGCCGCCCGGTGCGACCCCTCCCGGTGTGACCCCGCGTGCCCCGGAGCTGTGGCAGATGCCGACCCAGCCCTCGCCGCGCCGCCGGGCCTGGGTGGCGCCGGTGGCGATCGTGGCGGCCGTCCTCCTGGTGGCCGCCGGGACCTTCACGTTCATGATGGTCCGCAGTGGCGGCACGAGCCCCCTGCCCACCCCGTCCGGCGCGGCCCGGGCGTCGGCCGCCGCCGCTGCGTCCGCCGCCACCCCCACGGCGGACGTCTGCGCCATGCTCGACCCGGTCCAGGCGGAGCGGCTGGTGCCGGGCGCGAAGATCAGTTCGTCCACGGACGACAACCGGAACGACTCGTTCGTCAGCTACATCAGGTGGGGCTGCGACTGGGTCAACCGGAGCATCTCCTACAAGGACGTCAACCGGAACCGGGAGATCACGGTCGACGTGTCGCGCTACTGGGCCCTGGGCACGACGACGGCGGAGGAGGCGGCGCGCATCCAGTTCAAGGGGGAGCTCAGTCAGTACAAATACACCGAGAAGGTCTCTAACAAGCAGCAGTACTACTCCAAGGCGAACGTCTTCACCGGCATCGGAGACGAGGCCGCGGCGCGGTACCAGTGGAAGCACGACGACCAGAACTGGTACTCGTTCGGCGAGGGCGTCGGCCGTGTGGGCGACGTGGTGTTCAAGGTGAAATACCAGGCAGGCCAGCAGAACAAGGAGGCCGACGTCTTCTCCACCGACACGACGCAGTCGATCACCGAGCAGAACGCGATCCGCGAGGTGAAGGGCCTGCTGGCACAGCTGGCGAAGTCGGTGGAGGCGTGGCGGGCCGGTCGTCCCCTGCCCTATCACGCCCGCCCCAAGCCGAGCCCGACGCCGTCGCCCTCGCTGACCAGGATCGCGCTACCGCAGGCGTGTGTGACTCTCAAGGCCCTCGCGGCGAAGCTGGTGCCCTCCACGGAGGGCGCTGCGGCGGCCAGCGTGGAGGGCGGGGCGAACGTCAAGCAGTGCCAGTGGTGGAACGACGCGTTGCCCCTGGGGCAGGGCAAGGTGAGGTTCCGCAACCTGAGAATCGCGATCCACACCTTCCGTGACGCGGACTCCGCCCGCTACTACCTGATCGACGAGCGCGCGAAGGCGAAGTCCACCCAGAAGAGCGGGATCGGCGGCCTCACCTGGGGGGCCGTGACGAAGCTGCCGGGGTACGGGCAGGACGCGTTCGGCCAGGCGATCAAGCAGAAGACGGACACGGCGCAGTCCAACCGGTACGAGATCTACGCACTCGACGGCACGACTGTGGTGTGGGTGCTGTACGCGGGGAGCGACCGTCCCGCCGGAACGGAGATCAACGACCCCGCTTCCGTGCTGATGAGCCCGGCGGAGGCGCTCCAGGGCGCGAAGTCGGTGACGCGGTCCCTGCTCCAGGCCCTGTGACCGCGTTCCCCGAACGGGCCCGCCGAGCGTGTCCCGCTGGTCCCTCTCAGCGCCCCTCTCAGCGGGTCCTCTCGGCGGCACTGCCGGGGGTCCCCCGACGCGCCCTCTGACCGGGGTGTCCGCGGCGGAAGCGCCGGGTATTTCCCCCCTCGACCACCAGTCGACGGGGGGAAACCATGGCCACCTGCGAGGTTTGCGGCAATGACTATGACATGAGCTTCGAGGTGCACAGCCAGGGGGCCGTGCACGTCTTCGACAGCTTCGAATGCGCGATCACCAAGATGGCGCCGGTGTGCGAACACTGCGGGTGCCGCATCGTGGGTCACGGCGCCGAGTACAACGGCCGGTGGTACTGCTGCGCCCACTGCGCGCGGGAGTCCGGGGCGAAGTCCATTGTCGACAGAGAGGTCTCGGCCGTCGGCGGGCGGTAGCCCAACGGCCGGTTCTCGGCTGCCAGGACTTCTCAGGGGTTCTCGGGCTCGAAGGCGACGAGGCGGATGACCAGATAGCCGTCGCCCTCCCGGACCGGAGGCAACGTGGTGCCCGGCACGGCGTGGAAAAGTTCGGGACGCTCGTGCCGGGTGACCACGTCGAACATCTCGCCGGGCAGGGCCATGCCGCGTTCCTCCGCCCGCTTGGCGGCGGTGTAGAAGCTCACACCCGTCCTCAGGTCGGCGGCGACCGTCTCGGCGGCCCAGGCGTCGGTCAGCCGGAGGACGGCCACCCTCGCCCGGGTGGGCGGCTCCGCCTGGGCCACCAGATAGTCCTCGATCTCCCAGATGAGTAGCTCGCTCAGGTAGCGCGAGGTGTCTTTCCACATGCCGACAAGAGTCTCTTGCCTGACTTGTGCGGGTATTGCAGGTGAATTGCCGCGAAGATTGGCGTTCACCGCGCTCATTGACCGGAGGTGAAGGGAACGAGGTCTTTTCGGGGTAACTTCGGCCCCCCACACTGACGACGTGACCGATTTTGAGGTTCTTGTCCTGGGCTCCGGTCCGGGCGGCCAGAAGGCCGCGATCGCGGCGGCCAAGCTTGAGCGGCGAGTGGCGATCGTCGAACGCCGCGACATGATCGGCGGAGTCTGCATCAACACGGGAACGATCCCCTCCAAGACCCTCCGCGAGGCCGTTCTCTACCTGACCGGGCTCAACCAGCGCGAGATGTACGGCCAGAGCTATCGGGTGAAGGACGACATCACCGTCGCCGACCTGGGCGTGCGGACGAGGCACGTGGTCGGCCGGGAGATCGACGTCATCCGCAGCCAGCTCGCCCGCAACAGGGTGACGGTGCTGACCGGCTCCGGCCGCTTCGTCGACCCGCACACCGTGGCGGTGGTGGACGAGCGGGGCGGGGAGACCAAGGTCACCGCCGACAAGATCATCATCGCCACCGGGACCCGGCCCGCGCGGCCGGAGAGCGTCGACTTCGACGGCCGGACGGTCATCGACTCCGACGGGATCCTGGAGATCGACCGCGTGCCGGACTCGATGGTGGTGGTCGGCGCCGGAGTGATCGGCATCGAGTACGCGTCGATGTTCGCCGCGCTGGGGACCAAGGTCACCGTCGTGGAGCGGCGCGACCGGATGCTGGACTTCTGCGATCTGGAAGTGGTCGAGGCGTTGAAGTACCAGTTGCGCGACCTGGCCGTGACCTTCCGCTTCGGGGAGACGGTCGCGGCCGTGGAACGGCACCCGCGGGGCGCCCTCACGATCCTGGAGAGCGGGAAGCGGATCCCGGCCGCGATGGTGATGTACTCCGCCGGCCGTCAGGGGATGACGGAGGAGCTGGCGCTCCCGGCGGCCGGGCTCGGCGCCGACGGCCGCGGCAGGATCGCCGTCGACGAGCACTTCCGCACGACGGTGCCGCACATCTACGCGGTGGGCGACGTCATCGGCTTCCCCTCGCTCGCCGCGACCTCGATGGAGCAGGGCAGACTGGCCGCCTATCACGCCTGCGACGAACCGGTCAGCGGCATGCACGGCCTGCAGCCGATCGGGATCTACACGATCCCGGAGATCAGCTTCATCGGGCGCACGGAGGACGAGCTCACCGAGGCACTCGTCCCGTTCGAGGTGGGCGTCTCCCGCTACCGCGAGCTGGCCCGCGGCCAGATCATCGGCGACACGTACGGCATGCTGAAGCTGCTGGTCTCGCCCGAGGACAGGTCGCTGCTCGGAGTCCACGTCTTCGGCACCGGGGCCACCGAGCTGATCCACATCGGTCAGGCCGTGATGGGCTGCGGCGGCACGGTCGACTACCTCGTCGACGCGGTCTTCAACTACCCCACCCTGGCCGAGTCGTACAAGGTGGCCGCGCTCGACGCGGTCAACAAACTCCGCCGCGTCGAGAGATTCAGCGACTGACGGCCGCGGCCGAGACGCTCTCCGCTCCGGCTTTGAGACAGCCTTCCCCTTAGTTAGTCTTGTAGCCAAACAAAGAAGGGATATACCGTCGCCGTGCGGCATGACGGGCCGGAGCGGAACGGGGCGGACACAATGTTCACATCGCACAACGAGCCGCAGCCGGCCGACTTCGCCGACGTGCGAGCGACCAACCTGGCTGTGGCGCTGCGCTTCGTCCGGGAGAACGCCCCGTGCTCCCGGGCCGACATCGCCGCCTCCACCGGGCTGAACAAGGCTACCGTCTCCAGTCTGGTCGCCGATCTCATCGAGCGGAGGCTGCTCCGTGAGACGGGTCTCACAGAGCACCGGGTGGGCCGCCCGGCCACCATGCTCGTCCTGGACGGCTCGCCGTTCGCGGCGGTCGGCATCGAGGTGAACGCCGACTACATCACCGCGGTGGCGATCGACCTCAAGGGCGAGGAACTGCTGAACTGGCGGCGCTCCTTCCCCGGCGGAGACTCCACCACGGGTCAGGCCGTCGCCGCGATCGCGGCCGTCGCCCGCCGCGCGGTGAGCCGGATGGCGAAGGAGGCCAGGCAGGTCCTCGGGCTCACCGTGGCCGTGCCGGGGCTGGTCGAGGTGGACGGTTCGGTCCGGCAGGCGGCCGATCTGGGCTGGCGCGACGCCGATCTGGGCGGCGACCTGACCAAGGCGCTGCGCGACCCCGGGTTCCCCGTGGTGGTCGACAACGACGCCAACCTCGCCGCGCTGGCCGAGCACCGGTTCGGTCCGCATCGCAACACCGCGAACCTCGTCTACGTGACCGGGGAGGCCCGCGTCGCGGCCGGGATCGTGCTGGACGGCCGGGTCAGGCGCGGCGCGCTCGGGTTCAGCGGGGAGATCGGCCATATCCCCGTCGACCCGGCGGGACCGCTCTGCCGCTGCGGGCGGCGCGGCTGCCTGGAGGCCGTCGCGGGGGTCGGCGCGATACTGCGGCGCACCGCGCCGGACGCCGCGTCGTCGGAGCTCGAGCTGGAGATCGACGAGGTGGTGCGCCGGGCGGGCGCCGGCGACCCGGAGATCCTCGCGCTGCTCGACCAGGCCGGGCGCGACCTCGGCCGCGGCCTGGCGGTGGTCGCCAACCTGCTCGACCCCGAGGTGATCATCCTGGGCGGCTACTACATCCCGCTCGCGCCGTGGCTGATCAGCCGGGCCGAGGAGGAGATGCGCCGCGGGATCGTCGCGCCCGGCGGCGGCGCCTGCCGGCTTGAGGCGTCGGCCCTGGGATACGGCGCCGCCGCGCTCGGAGCCGCGGCCACCGTGCTCGACCGGGTCGACTCCGGCCGGCTGCCCGCCCAGCCCTCCTGAGACCGAACTGGGTCTTGACCCGCCGGGGGAGAAAAGGCACTCTTCGGATTAGCCCGGATTAACACTCCGGAAACACCCCGTACGTCTGTCGAAGCGCTTCACCAACGATCCGGCGCTTCCCCGCAGCACCACTGGTCCCCTGAAGCGCCTCCTCGCCCGATCGGTGTCGTCGAAGCGCTTCGATGCGAAGGATGGGTCTCCCGATGAACGAACCGGCCGCCGGCCCGGAATTCCGGAACCCCGAGCTGCCCGTCGCCCGCCGGGTCGCCGACCTGCTGGGACGGCTGACGCAGGAGGAGAAGATCGGCCTGCTGCACCAGTACCAGGCGCCGGTCGAGCGGCTCGGGCTGCGGGCCTTCCGCACCGGCACCGAGGCCCTGCACGGCGTGGCGTGGCACGGCCCCGCGACCGTGTTCCCCCAGGCGCTGGGCCTGGCCACCACGTGGGATCCCGACCTGGTCCGGCGGGTGGGGGAGGCGGTGGGCGACGAGGTGACGGCCTTCCACCACAAGGACCCGGAGGCCGTCGGGCTCAACGTCTGGGCGCCGGTGGTCAATCCGCTGCGCGACCCGCGCTGGGGACGCAACGAGGAGGGGTATTCCGAGGATCCCTGGCTGACCGGGGTGATGGGCGCCGCCTACGCCCGGGGCCTGGCCGGCGACCACGACGTGCTCAGGACGGCCCCCACCCTGAAGCACTTCCTCGCCTACAACAACGAGACCGACCGGTGTGTCAGCTCGAGCAACGTGCCGCCCAGAGTGCTCCACGAGTACGAGCTCGCCCCCTTCCGCCCGGCGATCGAGTCGGGCGCCGCGGTGGCGGTCATGCCGTCGTACAACCTGGTGAACGGGCGGCCGGCGCACCTGTCGCCGCTGATCCGGTCGTGGCTGCGGCGCCTGAACGAGGACGTCCTCGTGGTGAGCGACGCCTACGCCCCCGGCAACCTGGTAGACCCGCAGGGATACCACGACGACCTGCCCGCCGCGTACGCGCACGCGATCAGGGCCGGGCTCGACAGCTTCACGCAGGACGACGACGACCCGAAGGCCACCCTCGCCCACATCAGGACGGCGCTCGACCGCGGGCTGCTCAGCGAGGCCGACGTCGACGCGGCCGTCCGGCACGTGCTCACCGTCCGGGTCCGGCTGGGCGAGTTCGACCCCGGCCGGCCCTACGACGGGATCACCCACGACGTCGTGAACAGCCCCGAGCACCGGTCGCTGGCCCGGGAGGCCGCCAGGCGGTCGATCACCCTGCTCAAGAACGACGGAATCCTGCCGCTGCGCGAGCCGGAGACGGTCGCGGTGATCGGCCCGCTGGCCGATGTCCTGTTCGAGGACTGGTACAGCGGCACGCTGCCGTACGCGGTCACGGCCCGCGCCGGGCTCGCCGAGCGTTGCGCGACGGTGTACTGCGAGGGCGTGGACCGGGTGGCGCTGCGCGTCGACGGCGGCTACCTGTCCGCGTCCGGCGACCCCGCGGGCGGTCCGCTGTGGATCGGTCAGGACCGGCACGGGTTCGACCTGCTCGACTGGGGCGGCGGCGCGTTCGCGCTCCGCGCCGCCGCGAACGGGCGGCACCTCGCGGTGGACGGCGACGGGCTCGTGGTGAACGATCAGCCGGGGCCGGCCGGCTGGGAGGTGCGCCAGACGTTCCGGATCGAGGAGCGGCCGAGGGGAGTGGCCCTGCGCAACATCTCCACGGGTCACTACGTCGCGCTGCGGGAGGGCGCCGTCCGCACGGCGGAGGACGCCGACGCGGCCGCCGTCTTCACGATCGAGGTGATCGAGCACGGCGCGGCGCGGGCCGCCGAGGTCGCCGCGGGAGCGGACGTCGCGATCGTCGTCGTGGGCGATCACCCGCTCGTGAACGGCCGGGAGACCGAGGACCGGACCGACCTGCGCCTCCCGGGCCGCCAGGAGGCACTGGTCCGCGCCGTCCACGAGGCCAACCCGTCGACCGTCCTCGTCGTCTCCAGCGGGTATCCGTACGCGGTGACCTGGGCGGACGAGCACCTGCCCGCCATCGTCTGGTCGGCGCACGGCGGTCAGGAGTACGGCAACGCGCTCGCCGCCGTGCTGTTCGGCGACGCCGATCCGGGCGGGCGCCTCACCCAGACCTGGTACCGCTCGGCCGCCCACCTGCCCGATCTCTTCGACTACGACATCATCGCGGCGGACGCCACCTACCTCTACTACCGCGGCAGGCCCCTCTACCCGTTCGGCCACGGCCTGAGCTACACCGGCTTCGCCTACCGCGATCTGTCGCTGTCCCACGACTCCCTCGACCCGGGCGAGGCCCTCACCGTCTCGGTGACCGTGACCAACACCGGCGGACGCGAGGGGGAGGAGGTGGTGCAGTTCTACACCCATCAGCGCAACTCCCGGGTCAAGCAGCCGCTGCGCCGCCTGCGGGCGTTCCGCAAGGTACGGCTGGCGCCCGGCGAGAGCCGTACGGTGTCGGCGACGGTGGTCGTGGCGGACCTGGCGTTCTGGGACGTCACGCGGGGCCGGTTCGTCATAGAGGAGGCCGCGCACACCCTCATGGCGGGCCGGTCGGCCGGCGACATCCGGCTGACCGCGCGGTTCCACGTGCGGGGGGAGCGGATCCCGCCGCGCGACCTGCTGGGCCGCCCGCTGGACGCCGCCGCCTTCGACGAGTACGACGGGGTGGTGCCGTGCGAGGCCGGAGCCGAGACCGGTGACGCGGTCCGGTCCGTCCAGCCGGGGGCCTGGATCGCGTTCCGCGACGCCGATCTCGGAGCGGATGACGCGGGTCCGGCGTCGTGCGCGCTCGCGGTGTCCAGCACCGAGGGTGGGGTGATCACGCTCCGGGCCGGCGATCCGCTGGCCGGAGAGGTGATCGGCACGGTGACCGTGCCGCCCACCCCGTCGAGGCACGTGTTCGTCGAGACCCGCGCCCGTGTAACGCCGGCACGCGGATCGCGGGATCTTTATGTGGTGTTCGAGAGTGAGGGGATCGCCGTGAGCACGCTGGAGTTCCGCCGGTGAGAACGGTGACGATCGCCGACGTGGCGAAACACGCCGGGGTCGCCGTCAGCACGGTCTCCTACGTCCTGAGCGGCAAGCGGGCGATCTCGGCGACCACCCGGCAACGGGTGCTGGAGAGCGTCAGGACCCTCGGCTACCACCCCAACGCGGGAGCCCGGGCCCTGGCCAGCAAGCGCGCCAACGTGATCGCGCTGGTGCTCCCGCTGCGGGCCGGGATGAATCTCCCCGTGCTCATGCAGTTCGCCACGTCGGTGGTGACGACCGCGCGGCAGTACGACCACGACGTCCTGCTCATGACGGCCGACGAGGGACCCGACGGGCTGCGCAGGGTGGCGGCGAGCGCCCTGGTCGACGGGCTTCTGCTGATGGACGTGGAGATCCACGACCCACGCGTGCCGCTGCTGCGCGAGCTGACCGAGCCGAGCGTCCTGATCGGCTTCCCCGCCGACCCTGAGGGGCTGACCTGCGTCGACCTCGACTTCGCCCGCGCCGGAGCGCTGTGCGTCGACCACCTGGTGGATCTGGGGCACCGGGAGATCGCGCTGCTCGGCGCCCCCCGCGTGGTCTACGAGCGCGGCACCGGCTTCGCCGAGCGCACCATGGCCGGCTTCGCCGACGAGATGCGGCGGCGCGGTCTCGTTCCCGACGCCCGGCCCTGCGAGGAGTCGTTCGACGAGGTCTACGAGGCGGTGAAACTGCTGCTCGAGGAGCGTCCCGGGGTGTCCGGGATCGTCGTGCACAACGAGAGCGCCGCCGGTCACGTGCTCGGCGCCCTGCGCATGCTGGGCAGGCGGGTGCCCGAGGACGTCTCCGTGGTGGCGATCTGCCCGGACGACGTCGCCGAGCGGGCCGGCCCGGCGCTGACGTCCGTGCTCATCCCGGCCGGTGACGTGGGAGACCAGGCCGTGCGGCTGCTCATGGCGAAGCTGGACGGCCAGCAGGTGCCACAGTCGACACTTCTCCAGCCGCGGCTGACGGTACGGGAGAGCACGCGGTGATCCGCCGGCCCGGGCCCTGACAAGCGTCCGACGAGTGTCCCGGCGGGCGCCCGGATCGGGTGGCCGGACGGGCCCTGGGCGCCCGCCCGGCTCATGCCGCTTTACCCGCGTCCTGCACGTTCATGTCGGAGGAACGGGATGCCGTGCCGTGATATGCAGTTTTGCTTCAACAGGGATTACCGGGGGCAGGAACGGCCGCAGGTAAGTTGGACACCGGGTCAATCGTAAAATTTCGAGGATTGGGCCCGATATGATCATTGCCCACCAATGGCCAGTGAGAACTCGCCTGGCACTGTTCACCGGCACGGCGGTCGCCGTGGTCTGCCTCCTGTTCTCGGCCGTCCTCATGCTCGCGATCCACCGGCTCACCATGCAGAGCCTGGTGCGGGAGGCGAGGGTGGCCGGGGAGTTCGTCGCGTCCGCGGTGGTCCGGGGTGAGGTGTCCAACCCGCTGCCCGCCGTGTCCGACGACCTCGTCCGTCCCGTCCAGGTGGTGAACGCGCAGGGCAAGGTCGTCGCGGCCAGCGGCGAGCTGCAGGGCCGGCCACCCATGGCCCGGTTCCTCCCCCAGGCCCCCAAGACACACGCCGACGGTGTGGTGTGCGACGACATGTTCGGGCACAACCGGTGCGCGGTCGTCGTCGCCCGGCAGGTCCCCAGGGCGGGCGGCGACTGGACGGTCTACAGCGCCGCGCCGGCCCTGCCCTTCTACGTCTACCCCGCCGTGCTCGCCCTCCTGGGCGGCGGGACGATCATCGCCACCGCCGCCGTCTCCCGGGGCGTGTACGGCAGTGTGCACTGCTCACTGCGGCCCGTCCGCGCCATCCGAGCGGAGCTGGACGAGATCCACAGCACCGACCTCGGCCGTCGCGTGCCGCTCCCCGAGGCCAGGGACGAACTCCGTGAGCTGGCTCTGAGTGTGAACTACACGCTCGACCGGCTGGAGGAGGCACTGGAGCAGCAGCGCCGGTTCACCTCGGACGCCTCTCATGAGCTCCGAAGTCCCATCACGGCCATCCGGGTGCAGATGGAGGCCGCGCTGCTGGCGCCCCAGGACGTCGACGTCGGCGGGCTCGCCCGGGAGGTGCTCGCGAGCATCAACAGGCTCCAGCGGATCGCCTCCGACCTGCAGACGCTCACCCGCCTGGACGCCGGGGCACCAGGGGTCCGCGAGCCGGTGGACGTGGCCGAGATCGTGGCGACCGAGCTGAAGGGCCGGCATCACACCCGGAAGATCGTCCAGTTCATGGAGCCGGGAGTGATCGTGCGGGGCGACCGGGCCCAGCTCGGCCGGCTGGTGGCCAACCTGCTCGACAACGCCGAACGGCACGCGTCCTCCACCGTGACCGTACGGGTCCGTTCGGTTCCGGTGGACCCGGGGTCCGCGGACCGGTTCGCCCGCGGCGCCGCGTGGGTGGAGATCCTCGACGACGGCGCCGGGATCTCCGCCCAGGACCGCGAGTTCGTGTTCGAGCGGTTCGCCCGGCTCGACACGGCGCGCAGCCGCGGCGCCGGGGGAGCGGGGCTGGGCCTGCCGATCGCCCGTCTCATCGCCGAGAGCCACGGGGGCACACTCACCGCCGCCGACCAAGCCGGGGGCGCCTGCTTCGTGCTGTGCCTGCCGCTCACGGCTTCGCCGTCGGGCCTGTCCGTGAACGGCCGGCAGCCGGCCCTCGCGGCGCGCCGTCAGTCCCGCTGAGCTCGGCGTCGCCGGGCCCTGTCTTCGGCCCTGTCGTCTTGGGCGCTTTCTTCCCGGGTGCTTTCGTTTCGGGGGCTGTGCCTTCCGGCGCTGTGGCTTCGGGTGCTGTGGTTTCCGGTGCTGTGGTCACGGCGCCCGTGCCCGGGGACCCGGCGGTGGCGGCGTCGGCGGACGGCCGCAGCGCGGCGATCACCGCGTCGGCCTCGCTCTCGGCGGCGAAGTCGTCGGCGGCCTCGGCCTCGCGCCGTTTGATGACCACCATGTGGTCGATGGAGACCCGTCCGGCGCCGACCACGGCGAGCAGCGCCGAGGCGGCCCCCAGCGCCACGATCAGCCGGATGTCGCCGCCGGTGAGGGGGAGACCGGTGTCGCCCGCGGTGAGGACGAACACCGCCAGCGCCTCGGCGAACAGCACCAGCCCGATCGCCGGTACGGCCAGGCCGGCGATGAGCATGACACCGCCGAGGAGTTCGATCAGCATGGTGACGGCGGCCCACAGATCCGGCAACGGAGCGTGGAGATCCGCGAACTGGGTGGCGGTCGCGGTGAGGCCAGCTTCGAGCTTGTGCCAGCCGTTGGCGAAGAAGATCCCGCCGACTCCCATACGGGCGGCCAGCGAGGCTAAATCGTGCAGGGCTCTCTTCACGGGTTCTCATTCTGCGTAGCGGGGGGGGCGCTTGCCCAGACACTCTCCCCGGAACCGGGGTCTTCATGCGCGGGGCCCGTCAGGCGGGCATCCGTTCGGGCTCCTCCATCGGGGGCGGCGCGGGACGGCGGGGGATCAGTACGGCCACCGCGAGCGCGGTGAGGGACAGCAGCACGACGCTGACCACGATGGCGGAGTGGAGCGCGGAGACGAAGGCGGCGCGGGCGGCGTCCATGAGCGCGGTCCCGGCCGTCCCGCCGGTCTCGCCGGCCACGTGGGCGGCCGACGCCAGCGACTGTCTCGCCTCGCCCATGAGGCGGTGGGGCACGCCGGCCACGGGTGCCAGCGCGGGCGCGTAGACCAGCGTCGTGATCGTGCCGAGCACGGCGATGCCCAGACCCGCGCCCAGCTCGTACGCCGTCTCCTCGATGGCGGCGGCGCCGCCGGCCTGCGACTCGGGGACGGACGCCATGATCGCGTCCGAGGCCGCGAGCAGCGCGACCTCGACGCCGAACCCGATGCCCACGAAGCAGGCGGTGAGCATGGCCCCGTGCCGCTCCACCCCCCAGGAGAGCACGGGGGTGAGGGACACCGCGGTCAGGGCGAGACCTCCGGCGACGCTGGCCCGCAGCCCGACCCGTCGCAGCAGGTGGGCGGCGGCGAGACCTCCGGCGACGGCGGCGACCATCAACGGAAGCATGCGGACGGCGGCCTGCAACGGCGTTAGCCCGAGCACGAGCTGGAGGTACTGCGCCAGCATCAGCTCGAGCCCGACCAGCGCGAAGATCGCCGTCAGGACGCAGCCGACGCCGGTGGCGAAACACCGCTGCCGGAACAGGCCGATGTCGAGCAGCGGGAACGCCAGCCGCCGCTGCCGCCGGACGAACCAGGCGAGCAGGGCGAGGCCGCCCGCGAAGACCGCCAGCGACAACCCACGGGCCGTCGAGTGGCCGTAGCCCGCCTCTTTCAGCCCGAAGGCCAGGGCGAGGATGCCGAAGGTCGACAGCGCGGCGCTGGGCGCGTCCCAGGGGCGGCCGGTGCGGCGCGGCGACGGGGGAAGGATCCGTACGGCGAGGGGGAGGGCGACCAGCAGCAGCGGCACGTTGATGAGGAAGACGGAGCCCCACCACAGGTGCTCGACGAGGACGCCGCCGATGAGGGGGCCGACGGCCGCCCCGGCCGCGGCGACCGCGCTCCACACGCCGAGCGCGATGGCCCGCTCCCGCCGGTCGGTGAACACCTGGCGGATGATCGAGAGCGTGGCCGGCATGATCATGGCTCCGCCCACGCCGAGGATGGCCCGTGCGGCGATCAGCACACCTGGGGACCAGGCGAACGCGGCCGCCAGCGACGCCAGCCCGAACACCACATAACCGGCGAGCACGAACGGCCGCCTGCCGTACCGGTCGCCCAGGGTGCCGAACGTCACCAGCAGGGGCGCCACGACCAGCGAGTAGACGTCGATGATCCACAGCAGCTGGACGGCGGAGGGTTCGAGCGCGGCGGTGAGTGCGGGGACGGCGATGTGCAGCACGGTCGCGTCGACCGCGATCAGCAGCAGACTGAAACAGAGCAGCACGAGAACAGACCACCGGTTCGCCCGGTGTTCGATCACGACGCCTCCAGCGCGGACGGCGCCGGACTCGGTCTCGACCCCTGTGACGATCATAGGCCGTTCACCGCTTCGGGGCCCGCTGGGACATGCGTGGCAGCTTAGGCCATGGGAAGCGGATCTCTCAGGACTTCCGGCGATGCGCGGAACATATCGCCAGAAGCGCCCCCGGCCGCCCCTCCCTCGGCCCGGCTCCGGGCCCGGGCGCGCGGGTCCACCCATTCGGCCATTCGGTGCGGTATAACCGGGGGCGAAGCGGGGAGGCGTCTGATGCGGGACTCCGACAGGGCACGGGCTGCGGGCCTTTTACGTCGGACGGCGGCACGTGATCTGTTCGAACAGGTCCGTTTCCGCTATTTCCGCCTTCCTCCATTCGCGCGACGTGCGATATTCGCCGTCCTGCTCGTCGCCACAATGGGAATGGCCGCCGCGCTCAACTGGCCGCTGGCGGCCACATTCGTCTACGTGGTCGTCGTCCTGGCGTTCGCGGCGCTCGCGCTGAGCTACCCCAGGGCCGCGGCGACGGTGCTGGTGCTCGCCGGATGGGCGGTCCTGCTGCCGGTCTTCCGGTGGGCGTTCGGCGGCGAGTCCGCCGCGCCGAGCCTGCTCATGGCCCTCGGCGTCCTGGTCGCCGGCGCGGCGCACCTGATCCGCTGGGTGCCCCCGTGGCTGACCACGCTGACGGCCCTCGTCCCGGCCGGGGTGGTTGCCGTGGCGCTGTCGTGGGCGTCGGAGCCGGCCTCCGTCTGGACCGCGTACGGCGTCGCCGCCGCGGTGCTCGCGTTCCGCTTCGTGCTGGCCCGGCGCGTCCGGCTGGAGGCGGCCGGGAGGGAGCCGGCCGCCGCGGAGACGCAGGTCCAGGAGCGGGCGAGAGCGGGCGGCCACCGGCAGCCCGGCGGCGAGGCGGGCACGCCCGCGCCCATCACCGTCGAAGAGGCGCTCGGCGAGCTGGAGTCGATGATCGGTCTGGAGCCGGTCAAGGAGCAGGTGCGGGCCATCGCGGCCTCCATCGAGGCGGCCCGGCTGCGTAAGGAGGCCGGCTTCGCCAACGAGCCGCCCATGCGGCATTTCGTCTTCGTCGGCCCGCCCGGCACCGGCAAGACGAGCGTCGCGCGGAGCCTGGCCAAGATCTTCTACGCGTTCGGGCTGCTGGAGACGCCGTTCGTGGTGGAGGCGCAGCGGGCCGACCTCGTGGGCGAATATCTGGGGGCCACGGCGATCAAGACGAACGAGCTGATCGACCGGGCGCTCGGCGGCGTGCTGTTCGTCGACGAGGCGTACGGTCTGATCAACTCCGGTGAGGGCCAGCCCGACCGGTTCGGCGCCGAGGCGGTGCAGACGCTGCTGAAGCGGGCCGAGGACGACCGCGACCGGCTGATCATCATCCTCGCCGGATACGAGCGCGAGATGGGCGTCTTCCTGTCGTCCAACCCCGGTCTGTCGAGCCGGTTCGCCAGCAGGGTCCGCTTCCCGAGTTACAGCGCGGCCGAGCTGCTGGAGATCACCGAGGCCCTGCAGGAGCGGCGGGGAGACCGGCTCGCCGCCGACGCACGTCCCGTGCTGCGCGGCCTGTACGAGGACGTCCGGCGCCGCGGGCTCGTCGACGAGCTGGGCAACGCGCGGTTCGCCCGCAGCCTCGCCGAGGCGGCGGCGCAGGCCAGGGACGTCCGGGTGGTCAGCGCGGGCGGCGCGCCGACAGGCGCCGACCTGGTGACGGTCACCCCGGAGGACGTGCTCAAGGCGTTCAACGAGATCACCGCGAGGTTCCGCGGCTACCAGGAGACGCCGACGCTCGACGAGGCGCTGGCCGATCTCGACCGCATGGCGGGCCTCGAACCGGTCAAGCGGCAGGTCCACGCGATCGCGGCCCAGCTCAAGGTCGCCCGGATGCGGCAGGAGCAGGGGCTCCCCGTGCAGTCCCAGATGCGGCACTTCGTGTTCGTCGGCCCGCCCGGCACCGGCAAGACGACGGTCGCCCGGATCCTCGGCCGGATCTTCTCCGCGCTCGGGCTGCTGGCGCGCCCCGACGTCGTCGAGGCGTCCCGCGCCGACCTCGTCGGCCAGCATCTCGGCGCCACCGCGATCAAGACGAACGAACTGGTCGACCGGGCGCTCGGCGGCGTGCTCTTCGTCGACGAGGCCTACAGCCTGGTCAACTCCGGCTACTCCGGCGGCGACGCGTTCGGCGCCGAGGCGGTGCAGACGCTGCTCAAGCGGGCCGAGGACGACCGCGACCGCCTGGTGATCATCCTGGCCGGCTACGAGGGCGAGATGGACGCGTTCCTGGCCACCAACCCGGGGCTGGCCTCGCGCTTCAACCAGAGGGTGGCCTTCCCCTCGTACACGCCGGTCGAGCTGGCCGGCATCGCCCGCCTGCTCGCGGCGGGCGGCGGCGACCGGTTCGACGCCTCCGCGTCGCGCGACCTGGCCGACGTGTTCGACTGGGTCTGCCGGGAGGGCCTGATCGACGGGCTGGGCAACGGCCGCTTCGCCCGCTCCCTGTACGAAAGGGCGGCGCTGCGCCGCGACGTCCGTCTCGCCGCCCAGGGCACGGCGAACGCCGTCGAACTGACCACGATCACCAGTGAGGACGTCCGCACAGCAGTGGACGAATTGTCCTGACGTTGACCTGATACCACCATCTCCGCGAGCGTGTCCCGATGGCCGCTCCGATCACGTCATGCTACTAATCGAACGCGAAGAGTAGTCGCGCCGGATCGGAGAAGCACGTGAGAGCACGATGGCCGATTGCCCTGGCCGCCCTGATCGCCGTGTGGGCCGCGGGCGGCTGCGGTCTCTCCTCGGCCCCGGGCGGCCGCGACGACGCCGCGGCCGCGTCGCCCGTCCGCCCGTACGACATCAACCCGGTCCCCAGGGACAAGGTGCGGGACGGCGGCACGCTGCACTGGGGTCTCGGCGACTTCCCCACGCAGTGGAACCAGAACCACATCGACGGTGACGTCGCCGACGTGAAGACGGTCATGGACGCCCTCATGCCGCACCCCTTCCGGTCCGACGAGCGGGGACGGGTCTCCATCGACACCGACTACGTCACCAACGCCCGCGTGACCGCCACCTCTCCGCACCAGGTGATCACCTACTCCATCAACCCCCGGGCCCGCTGGTCCGACGGCAAGCCCATCACGTGGATGGACTTCGCCGCCCAGTGGAAGGCCCTGAGCGGCCACGACCGGGCCTACCGGGTCGACGCGACGATCGCGTACGAGAACATCATGAGCGTCGGCCGTGGGGCGACCGACCATGAGGCGGTCGTCACCCTCGCCCAGCCGTACAACGAGTGGCAGGGGCTGTTCAGCCCCCTTTATCCCGCCTCCACGAACGGCACGCCCGACGCGTTCAACGCGAACTGGGTCAACAAGATCCCGGTGACCGCGGGGCCGTTCCGGCTGGAGAAGCTGGACGGGAAGACGAAGAGCGTCACCGTGACCCGCAACGACTCCTGGTGGGGCAACCGCCCCAAGCTGGACCGGATCGTCTTCCGGGCCGTGCCGCCCGACGGCATGGTCCGTGCCTTCACCAAGGGCGAGGTGGACGTCTTCGACGTGGGGCCGTCCGCCGACGACTACAACCGCGTGCGCGACGCGTGGGACGCCGTCGTCCGCCAGGCCGCGGGCACCGAATACCGCCAGATTACCCTGAACGGCGAGAGCGGCGCCCTCGCCGACCCGCGCGTCAGGCAGGCGGTCGCGATGGCGCTCGACCGGCAGGCGCTGATCCGGCTGGACCTCAAGGGCCTCGGCTGGCCGGTCGTCCCGCTCGACAACCACTTCCTGATGAACAGCCAGCACGGCTACCGCTCCAACGCCGGCGCCCTCGGGACCTACAACCCCGCCCGCGCCGGGCAGTTGCTCGACCAGGCCGGCTGGAAGACGGCGGGCAAGACCCGGGAGAAGGGCGGCAAGCCCCTGGCGCTGCGTTTCGTCATCCCGTCCGGGATGGCGGCGAGCGACACGGAGGCCGGCGTCGCCCGGCTGATGCTGCAGAAGATAGGCATCCGCGTCGACGTCAAGGCCGTGCCGTTCGACGACTTCTTCAGCAAGTACCTCCTCGCCGGCGACTTCGACATGACCGCCTTCGCCTACCCGAGCGGGCCCTACCCGGTGTCGAACGCCTTCGACGTCTACGTCAACGGGGAGAACACCAAGGGCGACGACATGCGGTGGTATTCCAACCTCGGACGCCTCGGCAGCAAGCAGATCGACCAGGCCATGTACCGGGCGGGCAGTTCGCTCGACCTCGCGCAGGTCTCCGACCTCGTCAACGCCGCCGACCGGTTGCTGTGGGAGAAGACCGGCGTGCTGCCGCTCTACCAGTGCCCGCAGACCGTCGCCGTGCGCTCCACGCTCGCCAACGTCGGCGCCAACGGCTTCTACGACCTGAAGTACGAGGACATCGGGTTCGCCGCCTGAACCAGCCGGAATCCGAGCAGGTCGCCCGGCCGCGTCTGGGCCACGACGGGAACGTCGGCCGCGGCGACCACCGCGATCACCGGGTAGCCGCCCGTGGGCGGGTGGTCGGCCAGGAACACGATCGGCTGGCCCTCGGGCGGCACCTGCACCGCGCCGAGCGGCATGCCCTCGCTCGGCAGTTCGCCGCCGACACGCCGCGCCAGCGGCGCCCCGCGCAGCCGCGCGCCGATCCGGTTGCTCGCCGGGGTGACCTCGTACGGCCCGGCGCAGAGGATCTCCAGCGCCTCCCGCACGAACCAGTCGTCGCGCGGGCCGGGCAGGACGCGCACCACGGGCGGCCGGGGCGGCCGCCGCCGCGGGACGTGGTCCACCCGGATGGCGGCGGGCGCGGCCGTTCCCACCGGCAGCACGGTGCCGGCCTCCAGCCGGGGCGGGCCGAGCCCCGACAGCGAGTCGGTCGACCTGCTGCCCAGCACCCGTTCCACCCGGACACCGCCGCGGACCGCCACGTAGGTGCGCAGGCCCTCGCGTGGCGTCCCCACCCGGAGCACCGCCTCCGGCGGAACCCACACGGGGGCGTCCATCCCGGCGGGCCGCCCGCTCACCTCGACCGGGCACGGCGCGCCCGTCAGCGCCACCCAGCCGCCCCCGCGGAAGCGCAGCGCCGCGCCGCCGAACGTGAGCTCCACGCCCGCCGCGTCGTCGCGATTGCCCACCAGGCGGTTGGCCAGCCGGAGGCTGGGGGCGTCCGCCGCGCCGGAACGCGGCACCCCGAGATGGGCGAACCCCGGCCGCCCGAGGTCCTGGATCGTGGCGTACGGCCCCGGCGCCAGCACCTCGATCACGCCCGGAACCTGACCCTCGTCCCTGGCGGCAGCAGCGCCGGGGGATCGGCGGCGGCGTCCCACACCCGCGTGTCCGTACGGCCGAGCAACCGCCACCCGCCCGGCGACGCGGACGGGTAGATCGCCGAGTACGGGCCCGCGACGGCCACCGACCCCGGCGGCAACGAGGTGCGCGGGACGTCGAGCCGGGGCACGTGCAGCGCCGGATCCAGCCCGACGAGGTAGGCGAACCCCGGGGCGAAGCCCAGCCACCCCACGACGAGGTCGGAGCCGGTGTGCCGGGCGACCACCTCGTCGACCGACAGGCCGGTCAGCTCCGCCACCGCCGCCAGGTCGTCGCCGTCGTAAGTGACGGGGATCTCCACGACGCCGTCCGCCCCCGCCGGGGGCCGGGTCGTCGCCGCCGCCTCCAGCAGGGCGGCCAGGCGCGCCGACAGACGCGACCGGTCCACGCCCGGCGCGACCACCAGGACCGTCCGCGGGCCGGGGACGACGTCCTCCACTCCGTCCGGCCGGTCGGCCAGCAGCAGCGCGTGCAGCCGGTGAGAGGCGTCCAGGGAGCCGGTCTCCACCAGCAGCGCGTGCTCTCCCGCGTTCAGGACGGAGGGCCGCCGCGCCGTCATACGGCCCTCTCCCCGTCCGTCTCCCGGTCCCTCTCACCGGCCGTCACGCGAACGCCTCCACGGCGACGCCGGCGTCGATCAGCGCCTTGCGTACCGCCGCCGCGATCCGCACGGCGTCCGGGGTGTCCCCGTGGACGCACACCGACCGGGCCCCCACCGGTACCTCGGAGCCGTCCAAGGCGATCACGACGCCGTCCCGCGCCATCCGCACCGCGCGCTCCGCCACCACGTCGGGATCGTGGAGCACCGCCCCCGGCTGCCGCCGCGACACCAGCGCCCCCGCCGGCGTGTACGCGCGGTCGGCGAAGCACTCGGCCACCACCGGAACGCCGTGCCGCGCCGCGGCGTCCCGCAGGGCCGACCCGGGCAGCGTGAGCACCGGCAGGGGCGTCCCGCCGCCCGACACCGGCGCGTAGTCGGCCACGGCCGCGGCCACCGCCTCCGCCTGGGCCGCGTCGCGGCACACCCGGTTGTAGAGCGCTCCGTGCGGCTTCACGTACGCGACCCGTCCGCCCATCGCCCGCGCCACGCCGTCCACGGCCGCGATCTGGTAGAGGATGTCGGAGCAGAGCTCCTCCGCGTCGATCTCCATCTCGCGCCGGCCGAACCCGGCCAGGTCGAGATAGGACACCTGGGCGCCGATCACCACGCCGCGGTCGACCGCCGCCGCGCACGTGCGCCGGATGATGAGCGGGTCGCCCGCGTGGAAGCCGCAGGCCACGTTGGCGCTGGTCACCAGGTCGAGCAGCGCGGTGTCGTCGCCGAGCCGCCAGATCCCGAAGCCCTCACCCAGATCCGCGTTCAGATCGATGACCAAGGTCTCTCCTCTGCGGTCGCCTCGCTCGCGCGGCCGCGGTCACCTCAATACTGCCGCACGTTCAGCCGGCGGGCTCATCGGGAATGTCGGCGATGTCGTCGAGCGCGGCGGCCAGTTCGTCGGGATGGTCGCCGATCCGCTCGGCGATCTCGATCAGCACGTGCAGCACGTCGTGCCGGTCGTGGCCGAGATCGATCAGCCGTTCGGCCGCCTCCCACAGCTGCGGGGGGTCGCCGGCCCACAGGCGGCCGGCGATCTCCTCGTGCCAGGCCAGATGTTCCTCCAGGTCCGGCCGGCCCAGCTCGTCCGCGTGGTCGATCTCCAGCAGGATCCGCCGGTCGGCGTCGTCGGCGGGGTTCAGCAGGTCGAGGTTGGTCGCGCCGGCCATGCCCTGCAGGAAGGGGAAGGCGAACGCCCGCCGGGCCAGCGCGGACAGGTCGCCGTCGGGGAGCAGCCGCCGCACGAGGGAGCGGTCCAGGCCGAACGTCGCCGGATCCCGGTAGGCCTTGGTGAAGCCGGCCGTCGCCTCCCACACCGCGTCGAGGGTCGCCCGGACGCCCTCCTCGGGCAGCCCGATCCGGGGCCCCGCGAACCGTACCCACGCCGACAGCACGTGGGGCATGGCGTCCTGATCGGCGGGCGACAGCAGGACCTTGCGGGGCAGCCAGTCGAGCAGGAAGGTCTCGCACTTCGTCGGGCTGACCCGCATCGGCCGCCCGAAGTCCTGGTCGCAGCCGTAGTCGATGATGTGGTCGGCGCAGCGCGAGGCCGCGGACGGATCGGACAGGTTCTCCGCCGCGTCCGAGGCCAGGAACTCGGCGGCCAGCATCGCCCGGCGGTCCCGGCTGTAGGGCGCCTCGGTGTGCGCGGGCGCGGGGCGCATCCGCCCGGGCGGGAGCGCCTTGAGCCTCGCGCGGGCGAAGGCGTGATAGGCGCTGTAGCCGTCGCTCACGAGCCGGGGACCCTTGCGGCGGCGCGTGGCGGCCTGGGTCACCTTCATCGCGAACTCGAGCAGCGCCCTCGCCTGCTGCGGCTCGATCTCCTCGAAGCGCAGCAGGCGGTTGCCCGCGGCCTCCAGCCTCGCCTGGTCGAGCAGCTTGTCCACCTGGGACGACACCCAGGCGTCCCGCGCCATGCCGCCCATGTTGTAGTCGACGACGACCACCAGGGCGTGGGTGTCCTCACCGTTGTAGGCGAACGTGCAGAGGACCGTGTCCTGGTCGCCGTACACGTCACGGGAGACGTAGCAGCCGGCGGGCTTCACCGCGCCGACGCGGTCGGCCCACCCGGGCCTGGCCACGTCGGACTCCATGAGCGCCAGCGCGGCGCCCTCGGCCTTGGCGGCCTGCCGGGCCGTGCCGAGGTAGGCGATCGAGATCAGCAGGGTCAGCGCGGCCGGGGTGCCCGCCTTGGCCGCGTAGTCGACCAGCCCCTCGCCGAGGATCTGCTCGACGTCTCCGCCGTGCGGGCGCCTGCCCCACCAGGCGCCGAGCATGTCCGACACCATGAGCTCGGCGTCGAGCGGACTGCGTACGGCCAGCAGCTCACGGGCCGCCAGCAGCATCTCCGCGAACACGTCGTCGGGCGGCCTGGTGCCCCTGGGCGCTCGCCGGTGCCGACGGCTCACGTGATCTCGCTTCGCTCGCTCACAGTCACCACCTTCTCGCATTCCCGACGCGAACAACATCGGGAACGCGGGCCGGTGACTTCCCCGTTATGTGCGGGACCGACGATCTCACACGCGGGACGGCGGCGCCGAGTTGACCACGCCGAGCAGACGTTCGCGGGCGAGCCGCTCGGCGATCTCAGGTGTGACGGTGAGCCCGAGGTGCGCCCCGCACACCCAGGCGTCCGACACACAGCGGTCGACGACGATGAGGGGGACGGACAGGAACTCCGCGGCCAGCCGGGCCGTCACGAGTTCCACCAGTTCACGTAGCTCCGGCTCCGGTGAGGGGCCGCCACTGATGCGCGGTGCGAGTACGGGCATGGACGCATTCCTCGCTGAATGGGGACCTGCCGCCCCTTATTCCACATCTTTCCGCCGGACTGTCAACCCTCCAGGGGCCCGCATGCCAAGCTGGTGCACATGCACATCCAGCTCGCCCAGCGACCGGAGGCCGACGAACTGCTCGGCCGCAGTCCGCTCGCCCTGATGATGGGCATGCTGCTCGACCAGCAGATTCCGCTGGAACGGGCCTTCGCGGGGCCGTTCACCATCGCGGCCAGGCTCGGCCACGACCTGGACGCGCACGAGATCGCCTCCTATGATCCTGCCGAGTTCGCGGCCCTTCTGTCGGCGAAGCCCGCCGTGCACAGGTTCCCGGGAGCGATGGCGGCCCGCATCCAGCGGCTCGCGGCCTACCTCGTCGAACATTACGGCGGCTCGGCGGAGAAGGTGTGGGAAGATGTCGGCGACGGTGCCGAGCTGCTGCGCCGGCTGGTGGGGTTGCCCGGCTTCGGCACGCAGAAGGCGCAGATCTTCCTCGCTCTGCTCGGCAAGCAGGCCGGCGTCCGACCGCAGGGATGGCGCGAGGCGGCGGGGCCGTACGGCGAGGAGGGAGTGCACCGGTCGGTGGCCGACGTCGTGGACTCCGCCAGCCTGGAGCTGGTCCGCGCGACCAAGCAGGAGGCGAAGCGGGCGGCCAAGAAGTAGGCCGGATCTTCCTGCGCGAGGCGCCGGTCTTTTGACAGGATGCGTTGACCGCATGCCGGGCGGGGCTTCCGTCCGCGCATGCCGATCACCCATGATGTAGGGCAGATCTGCGCTACCAATCACAGTTATGGAGATGTGCCTCGTGGGAGACCCTGGCACGCGACGGAGGTGCCGACCATGAGCGCCGAAACCTCCGTGCCCCGGCCCCGGGAGTCCGGTTTGGACATCTCAGACTCCGACCTCTTCAGAGGCTTGATGTCGGAGGCTCCTTTCGCCTTCGCATTTTTCGATCCGGACGGCCGGTTCGTCCGGGTCAACTCCACGTTCACCGAGCTGACGGGCCATCCCGTCGAGCGCCACATCGAGCGGCTGCCCGCCCAGATCCTGTCCGCCGACCTGACCACGATCATCGATTCGGCGCTGCGGCGCGTCACCGACGAGGGGCTGCCGGTCACCGACCAGCGGGTCCGGATCCGCGCCGAGAACGGCGACACGCGCCACTGGGTCGTGTCGTTCTTCCCGATCCACGGCCAGGAAGGCCCGCTCGGGGCCGCGATGTTCGGCGTCGACCTGACCGAGCGTCAGAACGGCGAGGACGACCTCCAGCGCAGCGAGGAGCGCTACCGCTCACTCGTCGAGTCGCAGCAGCAGCTCGTCTGGATCACCTCGCCCACGGGCACCGTGCTGGAGGACGCCCCGCAGTGGCGTGCGATCACCGGTCAGGGGCTGGAGGAGTACCTCGCCCACGGCTGGCTCGACGCCGTCCACCCCGACGACCGTCCCGGGGCGGAGGAGGCGTGGCGTGAGGCGCTGCGCGGGCGGACCATGTTCGAGTGGAGCTACCGGGTGCGCACCCGGGCCAGCGGCTACCGGCACTTCGAGGTGCGGGCCGTCCCGATCATCCGGCACGGCCGCGTGGTGGAGTGGGTCGGCGCCAACACCGACGTCACCCCGCAGCGCGAGGCCGAGGAGATGCGCGGCCGGCTGACCGACCAGCTCGGCGCCGCCGCCCTGCGCACGGCGCGTCTCCAGGGCGCGACGGCGATACTGGCCGAGGCGCTCACGGTCGAGCAGGTGGTGCAGGTCATCATCGACGTCGGCCGCACCGCCCTGGCGGCCGACCACTCCGCGGTGGCCCTGCTCGACCCCGACCGGGGCAACCTGAAGGTCATCAACAGCGGCGGCATCCCCGACGCGCCCGGCGACGACATCGAGCTGACCCACTCCAACGTGATGACCCTCGCGGTGAACAGCCGGCGACCGGTCTTCGCGGGCTCGACCGACGTCCTGCGCAACCAGCTCATGGACGCCGGGGCCGAAGAGGAGCAGATCAACGAGTTCCTCGCGCGCACCGACGAGCGGGCCTGGGTCGGGCTGCCGCTCCTCGCGGCCGGCCGCGCCCTCGGCGCGCTCAGGTTCTCCTTCACCCGCCCGCAGAAGATCTCCCAGGAGGACGGCGTCTTCCTGGAGGCCCTGGCCGGCCAGTGCGCGCTCGCTGTGGAGCGGGCCACCCTGTTCGAGCGCGAGCACCGCACCGCCGAGACCCTGCAGCGCAGCCTGCTGCCCGACCGGCTCCCGGTGGTCCGCGGACTGGTGCTGGCCCAGCGGTTCCGCTCGGGCTCACGCCACGTCCAGGTCGGCGGCGACTGGTACGACGCGTTCGTGCTGCAGGACGGCCGGGTCGCGGCCGTGGTCGGCGACGTCATGGGCAAGGGCGTCAAGGCGGCGGCGGGGATGGGCCGCATCCGCAACGCGATGCGCGCTCTCGCGCTGACCAACCCGCCGCCCGCGGCGGTCCTGACCGGCCTCGACCGGGTGTTCGAGGCGACCGAGGAGGAAGAGCAGGTCACGACCCTGGCGTACATGGTCGTCGAGCCCGCGACCGGCGAGGGGACGCTCGCGCTGGCCGGGCACCCGCCACCGCTGCTGGTCTCCCCGCAGGGAGTCGGCCTGCTCCACGAGACGGAGCCGGGCACGCCGCTCGGCTGGGCGACCAGCCGCAAGCAGTTCCGGTTCTGCGTGCCGCCGGGGCACACCGCGGTGCTCTACTCGGACGGCCTGGTGGAGAACCGGAAGCGGGGCCTGGACGCCGGGCTTCGGGAGCTTTCGTCCGTTGTGGCCGAGGCTCCCCCGGAAGTTGTAAGCAGCCCGCATATGCTGCTTGATTTCCTGGTGGAGCGGATGTTGTCTGGGTATGAGCAGGATGATGACGTAACGGTCCTGGCGGTGCACGTGCCACCCACCACGAAGAGTGACTGAATGAAACAGTCATAACGGTTGCTTTCGGGTATCGGTGACCCTCTTCCGTACGCACTAGTGTCTCGGTCGGCCTAGGGTGGAGGAACAACCGGCGGGACGCGGCCGAATCACGTGCCGTGGCGTGCCACAATGGCATGTCGCGGTCCGCGCGACCTCACCACCGGAAAAGAAGAAGCACACCTGGGTCCATTCTCGCCATGCGTTCGTTCGAGAGGTGTTCGTGTCGCCTGCAAGTTCGACTCGCTCGAAGCCGTCGGAGCTGAACGAGCCAGTGATCCAGCAGCTCCTCGAGCGCGGGCGCTCGCAGGGTTTCCTCGAGTCCGAGGATGTCCGCAAAGCCTTCGAGGAAGCGGACATCCCGTTGTCGCACGCCGCTGGATTCCTGCGCAGCCTCAGCAAGGAGGGCGTGACCGTCGTGGTCACCGCGGCGGACTCCGCGGCGCCCAAGCGGTCACGAGGTCAAGCCAAGCGCCGCACCACCGCGCCCGTCAAGAAGTCAACCAAATCCGCCGCGGCCAAGGAGACTCAGCCGGAGACCGTCACCGCAGTGGTGACGGACTCGGCGCCTCCTGCCAAACCCGCGGCGAAGAAGGCCCCGGCCAAGCCCGCAGCGGCGAAGCCGGGTCCGGCCTCCAAGCCGGCGGCCAAGCCCGCCCCGGCGAAGAAGGCCGTGCCCGCCGGAGACAAGCCGGCCGCTCCGGCGAACGGTCCGGAGCTCAAGGCCCCCAAGGCCGACCCGAAGCCCAAGTCCGACGTCGTCGACGACGAGGAGGACATCGACCTCGACGGTGAGGTCGACATCGAGGACTTCGACATCGAGGTCGAGGACGTCGAGATCGAGGCCGAGGCGGAGACCGAGACCGAGGCCGACGCGGAGACCGAGGGCGAAGCCGAGGGCGAGGAGCCCAAGGGTGAGGCCGTCGTCCAGTCCGAGGACGAGGTGCTGATCCTCACCGACGACGATGACGACGCTCCCGTGGCCCAGGTCGCGGCGGCCGGCGCCACCGCCGACCCGGTCAAGGACTACCTCAAGCAGATCGGCAAGGTCCCCCTGCTCAACGCCGAGCAGGAGGTCGAGCTGGCCAAGCGGATCGAGGCCGGGCTGTTCGCCGAGGAGCAACTCGCCAGCGACGGCGAGAGCCTCCCGGTCGACGTCCGCGCCGAGCTGGAGTGGATCGCCGAGGACGGCCGCCGCGCCAAGAACCACCTGCTTGAGGCCAACCTCCGGCTGGTCGTGTCGCTGGCCAAGCGTTACACCGGCCGCGGGATGCTGTTCCTGGACCTGATCCAGGAGGGCAACCTGGGTCTCATCCGGGCGGTGGAGAAGTTCGACTACACCAAGGGCTACAAGTTCTCCACGTACGCCACCTGGTGGATCCGGCAGGCGATCACCCGGGCCATGGCCGACCAGGCGCGGACCATCCGCATCCCGGTCCACATGGTCGAAGTGATCAACAAGCTGGCCCGGGTCCAGCGGCAGATGCTGCAGGATCTCGGCCGGGAGCCCACGCCGGAGGAGCTGGCCCGCGAGCTGGACATGACGCCTGAGAAGGTGATCGAGGTCCAGAAGTACGGCCGCGAGCCGATCTCCCTCCACACTCCGCTCGGCGAGGAGGGTGACAGCGAGTTCGGTGACCTCATCGAGGACTCCGAGGCCATCGTCCCGGCCGACGCCGTCAGCTTCACGCTGCTGCAGGAGCAGCTGCACTCCGTGCTCGACACCCTGTCGGAGCGGGAGGCGGGCGTGGTGTCGATGCGCTTCGGCCTGACCGACGGCCAGCCGAAGACGCTCGACGAGATCGGCAAGGTCTACGGCGTGACCCGGGAACGGATCCGCCAGATCGAGTCGAAGACCATGTCGAAGCTCCGTCACCCGTCTCGTTCGCAGGTGCTGCGCGACTACCTCGACTGAGGCGGAACGGACGCCGCGGGGGGCGGGAAGGGCCCCACGCGGCGTGATCTAGGGCGCACACTTAACAAGGCTGTAACTTCGTGGTAGCGCGCCACGAACCTCGACACTCCTAGGCTCCCGCCTCATGGGAGTGATCGAAGTGGATCGGGCGCGCGCTCGGGGGCCACGAATGATCCCAGACCGCCCTTGGGCGGACGTCATCCTCGACCAGGCGGTCGACGCCGCCTGCCGGGGTGACCTGGTCGCGGGAGCGACCGCGCTGGCGGCGAGCAGGAGCGATCCGGAACGCCGGTCGCTGCGGGTGGAGGCGCTGGCACGCGCCGTCCTCGGAGACAGTCGCTCCGTGGAGGCCCTCGTCGTCGCCGACCAGCACAATCCAGACCTGTGGCTGTGGCTGGGCCGGGCCCGGCTGGAGGAGGCCTGGCAGTTGAAGCCCGACATCCGGGCGAGGGCGGTCCAGGCCGACCGATTACAGATCTTCCACGCCGCCATGGACCGCGCCCGGCAGCCGCTGCTGACCGCCGCGGCCCTCGCGCCGGGCGACCCGGTGCCGTGGGAGTGCATGATGTGGCTGGCTCTCGGGCTCGACCGGCCCAGGGCCGACAAGGACTCCGTCTGGTATGAATGCACCCGCCGCTGGCCCTCGCTCTATCCGGCGGCCCACGCCCGCATGGTCACGCTGTCGCCCGACTGGGGTGGCACCGCGCACGAGATGCTCGCCTTCGTCCGAGCCCTCGCCTCCCGCGCCCCCGAGGGCAGCCCGATCCCCGCGCTGGTGCCGCTCGCTCACTTCGAGCACACCGCGGCCGGCCGGACGCCGATGTCCCGCAGCGGCTGGTTCAGCTTCGACGCGCAGCGGGAGATCGTCGCCGCCGCCGGGAGGTGGTCCGACCGAGGAGCGGGCGCGGCCCATCCCCGGTCGATCGAGGCGCACAACGCGTTCGGCGCGGCCTTCTACCTGGCCGACCTCCGCCGGCCGGCGCGCGGCCATCTGGCCAGGACGGAGGGCCGTTTCAGCCGGCTGCCCTGGTCGCATCTGGGCGATCCCGGCCAGCACTACCGGCGGGCCTGTTCCCGTCTCAAGCTCGCCGCGGGCTGAGGCGGCCGATCTGGCTGTGGCGGTCCTTCAGGGTTTGTGCCTTCGTCTCCGTCTTCCGGATCTCCGCGGGTCAGGCGGTCACGATCACGTCGAGTGTCCACGGACGGCCTCGCCGGCCGGTCAGCTCCACCCGGTGCCCCAGATCGGTCAGCACGGCCGCGAGATCCCGCGGTGTCTCCGGTCTTTCCGGGCTCTCGACGAGAGAGCGGGCCACCGCGCCCCGGGTCGCCTTCGCCATGTGGCTGACCACGGTCCGGGTCCCGCCGGACTCGCGCAGCACCCGTACGCTCACGGACCGCTCGCCCGGCTGCCACGCGGCGGCGTAGGTGGCCGAGCGCAGATCCACCACCAGCCCCTTCGACTGATCGAGGACGGCGGCGATCGAGGGGCGCCAGAACGCGGCCAGGCCGCCCATGGGCGGCAGCCGTACGCCCATCGAGAGCCGGTACGGCGGCACGCGGTCGGCGGGCCGCAGCAGCCCCCACAGTCCCGAGAAGATCACCAGCCGACGGTCGGCTCTCCGCCGGGCCTCGGGGGCCAAGGTGCCCAGGCCAAGGTTGTCGTACAGGACGCCGGTATAGAGCCGCGCAGCAGGCAGCGTGCGCGCGGTGAGCAGGCCGCGGTTGCGCTCGATCTCCTCGGCCTGGCCCTCCGTCAGCCCGAGCACGCCCCGGGCTTCGGAGGTGTGGCAGAGCGCCACGAGCGCGTCGAGGACCTTGTCCCGGTTGGAGTTCAGCTCCGGAAAGCTGAGCCGGCGGACCCGGGAGGTTCCCCGTTCGGCCTTCCCCTCGGACGGCGGCAGCAGGATGAGCACGTCAGAGAGCGTAGCGGGGCATCAGACCGGGCCGCCGGGACGGGGCGCGACATCGCGTCCCGCCCGCACCGCCCAGAGTGGCCGTCGCGCGGGGGACGTGAGGTATGACGACGGCGCGCCGAGGTGATCGCTCACCCGGCACGCCGTCCTATGGTCAGCGTTCGTCCTCAGGGGCGGACGCGGGGGATTCACTGAGTCGGGCCGACTCGTCCTGGATCTCAGCACCTTTGTCGCGCAGCACAGTCACGTGCTGACGCCCGTGGTGGGCGCAGAACAGCAACTCCCCACCCACGGGCAGGGTCGCGCGGATGTAGGCCTGAGCACCGCACCGGTCGCACCGGTCCAGGGCCGTCAGCGGCTTGATGGGGGCGAGAGCTCCAGTCACGTATCGCCTTTCGGGTCGCCCCACGGATTGTGGGGACGTTGGCGCAGTCACTTGGGACAACATCTAACCGGATGGCGACCTTCCCAACCATGGCGGGAGTACGCCGAGAGCGGAATGACCCGGGGGGTGACGCGGATCACGGGGCTTTGACCATTCACACAGCTGCGCCTGGCAAGCTTGTACGCGTACAAACGGGAGTAGCGATAAGCTGCGTACGCGTGTTCGATTGATAAGTGGGAGTTCGGTGTGACGGCGGTTCGCGCGGAGACGGGATACACGGCCCGCCATCTCTCGGTGCTGGAAGGCCTTGAAGCCGTCCGTAAGCGCCCAGGGATGTACATCGGCTCCACCGACACCCGCGGGCTCATGCACTGCCTGTGGGAGATCGTGGACAACGCGGTCGACGAGGCCCTCGCCGGTTACTGCTCCCGCATCGAGGTCGAACTGCACGCCGACGGATCGATCGAGGTCCGTGACGACGGCCGCGGCATCCCGGTGGACGTCGAGCCCAAGAGCGGCCTCGCCGGCGTCGAGCTCGTGTACACGAAGCTGCACGCGGGCGGCAAGTTCGGCGGCGGCTCCTACGGCGCCTCAGGCGGCCTCCACGGCGTCGGCGCGTCCGTGGTCAACGCGCTCTCCGCCCGGGTGGACGTCGAGGTCGACCGGGACGGCCGGGTCCACCAGATCAGCTTCAGACGCGGTGTCCCCGGGGCCTTCGACGGCGACGGGCCCACCGCCAAGTTCCGCAAGAGATCGGGCCTGCGCGACGGCGGCGCGGCCGCCCCGGGGGTGACCGGCACCCGGGTCCGCTTCTGGGCGGACCGGCAGATCTTCCTGCCGGAGGCCGAGGTCTCCCTCGACGAGATCCACGTGCGGCTGCGTCAGACGGCGTTCCTGGTGCCCGGCCTCACGCTGGTCGTCCGCGACAGCCGGGTTGAGGAGCCGATCGAGGAGACGTTCCGGTTCGACGGCGGCATCAGCGAGTTCACCGAGTTCCTGGCCAGGGACGAGGCCGTCTGCGACGTGCTCAGGCTCCAGGGCGAGGGGCACTTCCACGAGACCGTCCCGGTGCTCGACGACCTGGGGCACATGACCCCCACGGAGATCGAGCGCGAGCTGACGGCCGACATCGCCGTGCGGTGGGGCAAGGGCTACGAGACGACGGTCCGCTCGTTCGTCAACGTCATCGCCACCCCCAAGGGCGGCACCCACGTCGCGGGTTTCGAGCGGGCGCTGGTGCGCGTGCTGAACGAGCTGCTCAGGGAGACCCGGCTGCTCAAGAACGGCGACGAGCCGGTCACCAAGGAGGACATCCTCGAGGGGCTGACGGCCGTGGTCACCGTGCGGGTGCCCGAGCCGCAGTTCGAGGGCCAGACCAAGGAGGTCCTCGGCACCTCGGCGGCGAG
Source organism: Microbispora oryzae (assembly GCF_017896165.1). Classification (GTDB taxonomy): domain Bacteria; phylum Actinomycetota; class Actinomycetes; order Streptosporangiales; family Streptosporangiaceae; genus Microbispora; species Microbispora oryzae. The sequence goes on along the minus strand of NZ_JAFCNB010000013.1, from coordinate 54,315 downwards.
CCGCATCGTCGCCCACGTCGTGACGCGGGAGCTCAAGGCGCTGTTCGCCACCCCCAAGCGGGGCCAGAAGCAGCAGCTCCGAGCCGTCCTGGAGAAGATCGCGGCGGCGGCCAAGGCCCGCATCGCCGCCCGCGAGCACCGCGACAACCAGCGGCGCAAGTCGGCCCTGGAGAGCTCGGCGCTCCCCGCCAAGCTGGTCGACTGCCGTAGTGACGGAGTGGACCGCAGCGAGCTGTTCATCGTGGAGGGAGACTCCGCGCTCGGCACCGCGAAGCTGGCCCGCGATTCGGAGTTCCAGGCCCTGCTGCCGATCCGGGGCAAGATCCTCAACGTGCAGAAGGCGTCCGTCGCGGACATGCTCAAGAACACCGAGTGCGCCGCGATCATCCAGGTGGTCGGCGCGGGCTCCGGCCGCTCGTTCGACATCGAGGCCGCCCGCTACGGCAAGATCATCTTGATGGCCGACGCCGACGTCGACGGCGCCCACATCCGTTGTCTGCTGCTCACCCTGTTCCACCGGTACATGAAGCCGATGGTCGAAGCCGGCCGGGTGTTCGCCGCGGTGCCCCCGCTGCACCGGATAGAGGTCACCAACCCGGGCCGGGGACAGGACAAGTACGTCTACACCTACTCCGACGCCGAGCTCCACAAAGTCCTCGGCAACCTGGAGCGCCGCGGCAAGCGCTGGAAGGAGCCGGTGCAGCGCTACAAGGGTCTCGGCGAGATGGACGCCGACCAGCTCGCGGAGACGACGATGGACCCCCGCCACCGCGTGCTGCGCCGGGTCAGGATCGAGGACGTCGAGTCGGCCGAGCGGATCTTCGATCTCCTGATGGGCAGTGAGGTCGGCCCCCGGCGGGAGTTCATCGTGGGCAGCGCCGCCGAGGTCGACCGCGACGCCATCGACGCCTGAGACGCTCTGAGAGGGCTGAGGCCCTGAGGAGCCTGAGACGCCTGACGACTGAGCCGTCACCCCGGGCGGGCGCCTCAGTCCTCAGGCGTCGGCGTGTGCGCGCCGGGAATGAGCAGCCGGCGCGGGCCCGGCCCTTCGGCGCCCAGCCGGTCGTAGCCGTTCGCGAGGGCGCACCGGTCGAGCGACAGGCAGCCGCAGCCGATGCAGTCCGTCAGATGGTCGCGCAGCCGCTCCAGCTGCCTGATGCGGTCGTCGAGGTCCTCGCGCCACCCCTGGGAGACCCTGGCCCAGTCGTCCCGGGTGGGGGTCCGCCCCTCGGGCAGCAGGGCGAGCGCGTCCCTGATGCGCGCCAGCGGGATGCCCACCCGCTGCGACACCCGGATGAAGGCCACCCGCCGCAGCACGTCCCGGCCGTACCTGCGCTGGTTGCCCGCCGTACGCCGGCTGGCGATCAGGCCCTGCTGCTCGTAGAAGCGGAGGGCGGAGTGCGGCACGCCGCTGCGCCGGGCCAGCTCGCCGACCGTGAGCTCGCGCGCCGCACGAGACGGCGCGGTGCGGGGCTCCTCGGTTTGGGCCTGTTCGGTGCGGGCCTGTTCGGTTCGGTGTTGCTCGGTGAGAGAGGGTTCGGCCCGGGACGGCTCGGTCACGCCTTCAGGCTAGCCGACCTCAACCAATGTCGAGGTTTCGCCGCCGGTCGCGTCGGCGACCTCGCGGAGGCGCCCGGTGCCGCCGGGCCGGTGGTCAGCCGGACTCCAGCTCGAGCGTGCTCACCCGGGAGCGGGCCTCGGCTATCGCCTGGCGGTAGCGCTCGTCCCAGTTCGGGTCGTCGTCCGGGATCGCCCGGACCGTCTGCTTGGTGAGCTCGACGGGACCGCCGCGGCCGGGGAGCACCCTGCGCACCACGACCAGCGTCCAGCCGTTCTCCATGACCGTGTCGACCTCCCACCGGGGCGGGGCGGCCGGAGTCCGGCCGCCCCCGCGGGCTCCGCGGAGGAGCACGACGAGCAGGTAGACGAGCGCACCGACCACGATCAGGGTCGCGGGCAGGATGAGCACGCGCATCTGTGCCGCTCCCTCACTTGGTGGGCAGGGCGACGCCTCCGGTGTTGCCCGGGGCGTAGACGGTGATGCCCTGCGGCAGCGCCTTGAGCTTCTCGATCTCGGCGCAGGTGGGGCACCGGTTGTAGCCGTCCTGGCGGGCCTTGTTGGCGTCGGCCTCGGCCCGCGCCTGGGCCACCTTCGCCTGCGCCTCGGTCACCTGGGCGAACGCCGCCTGCGCCCGGTCGACGGCCTTCTGCACGTCGGTCGGCAGGGTCACCCGCGACAGGTTGAAGTGGATGCCGGTCAGGAACTCCGCGCCGAGCGTCGACTTGAGATCCTCCGCGAGGCTGACGTTGACCGCGTTCTGGATCTTGGCGATGTTCGCGTTGTTGCCCTGCTGCTGGAGCCCGGCCTGCTGGTTTGACGAGTTCTGCACCAGGGCGCAGGAGGAGACCAGTTCCGCGCAGCGGAAGCTGTTGACCTGGGACCGCAGGTCGTTGTCGATGACCGGGCGGATGATCTGGTCGAGGAAGGCGGACCAGCCCTCGTCCCCGTCCCAGGGGTAGTAGCTGCCGCCGGCCGCGCTGCGGAACTTGCGGGTGCCGAACTTGTCGTCGAACGACCGGAGCGTCGTGGGGTCGAGGTTGAGACCGAAGTAGAGGGTGCCCTCGATGCCCATGTTGACGCCGTCGCTGCTCGGGACCGTGACCACGTCGACGCCCGACCGCTCGCCGCCACCCGCCTGAGACGTGATCGTGTAGAACCGCTGCTGGGCGGGATAGCGGTGGACCTGCGACCACCAGCCGATCCAGGTGACGCTGGAGCCCGGGTCGATGATCTGGCGGATGCGGTTGTCGTCCAGGAGGCCGCCGTTCCTGATCACGGCCACCTCGCCGCCCCCGGTCCGCTCGAATCCGTTCAGCAGCCCTTTGACGGTCGGGAAGGCGGCGAGGATGAGCACGATCACCACGAGGACGGAGACCGTCCGGAACACGCGGGGTCCGCCGGAGGCGGTGTTCGGGGTACGGGTCGGCATATGGAGGCTCCTCGGGGGGCGGGCCGGGCCGGCGCGGGGTGGCCGGAAACTCGGTGGATCTTCGGCAGGAGAACGTATCGGCACCGGCCCGCGGTTCCGCGGATGCGCCGCTTGCCGGCCGCCTGTCCGGCGGCCGGCGCGGCCGTCACATCTCGACGGGATTGAGCTTTCCGGTCCGGACGTCGTAGATCGCGCCACCCACGTTGAGGCCCGCCGGGAGATAGGGGCTCGCCTTGATCCGGGTCAGGTCGTGCCTGAGGGCCTCCCGCTGGTCCGGGACGGTCTTGAAGTCGAGGCTCCGGGTGTCCACCCCGTAGTCGGACTGGATGAGGTCGTGGACCTCCGTGTCGGTGGACTTGGACATCCGGCAGTCGGTGTGCGGCATGACCAGCACCCGGTCCACGCCGAGCAGATAGACGGCGAGGACCAGGGTGCGCAGCACGTCGTCGGTCACCCGGGCACCCGCGTTGCGCAGGATCTTGGCGTCGCCGGCGGTCAGCCCCAGCAGCCCCAGAGGATCCACGCGGGAGTCCATGCAGGTCACCACCGCGAGCCCTTTCAGTGCGCGGCCGGTGAGGTCGGAGTGGGAGAAGTCGCTCGCGTACTTCTCGTTCGCGGCCAGCAGATCATCGAATGCACCTGACATGACATAGATGCTGCCCTATGCCAGATTCCACGCCCAGCCCGGGTGCCCCATGCGGTGAATAGGAGGCGCCGGATGGGCAGTACGGGAAACCTGTGGACCCGACGTCGACACCTGTATAGGGTTTTCGCCGGTGTCGCCATTTGACAGAGGAGGACGCATGGCCGGGATCGCGCGGATGCATTCGGTGGTGCTGGACTGCCCGGACCCCCGGGCGCTCAGCGAGTTCTACGCCGCCCTGGTCGGCTGGGAGACCGTCGAGGCGGACGACGAGTGGGTCGCGATCGCGGACGAGCGCGGGATCGAGCTCGCCTTCCAGCGTGTGGAGGACTTCCGGCCGCCCGTCTGGCCCGGCCAGGCCCACCCGCAGCAGTTCCACATCGACGTCCAGGTCGACGACTTCGCCAAGGCGGAGGCCGCGGTGACAGAGCTGGGCGCGGTGAAGCACGAGCACCAGCCCGGCGAGGAGAGCGGCTTCATCGTGTTCCTCGACCCCGTCGGCCACCCCTTCTGCCTGTGCCTGAGCGGCGGCGAGTGACCGACCGGCGCGCGGCCGTCGTGCATGGCGCGCACGCCTGATCGCGGGGGCGCCGCAGGTGGGACGCCCCCGCGGACGGCTCAGGAGGCCGGTTCGCCGCCTCCCGCGTCGTCGGCGAGACCCGCCGCTCCGGCCTCCTCGTCTGAAGGTCCGGAAGCACCGGAAGAACCGAGATCTGTCCCGAGGGCGCCGCCGATCGCCGCGACCGCGTGGACGAGCCGCACGCCCGATCCGTCGCGGCGGCCGAGCTCGTCGGGGAGCGGCACCGGCTTGCCGATCGCGGATACGGCCTTCGCCGGGGCGGGGCCCGCCCAGGCCAGCAGCAGGACGTCCTCGCCCTTCAGGAACCGCTGCGCCCGCACGCCCGCGGTCGCCCGGCCCTTCGGCGGGAAGTCGGCGTAGTCGGAGATCTTGCCGGCGCCCATCTGGGTGCCGGGGAGCGCGGTCGAGGAGCCCGCGACGGTGACGACCCGCGCCTCCCGCTCGGGGTCCACCGCGCCGAACCAGACGACCCGGGCGTCCGGTTCCAGGCGGATCCCGGCCATGCCGCCCGCGGGACGGCCCTGGGGCCGGACGGACGAGGCGGAGAACCGCAGCAGCTGGGCGTCCGTGGTGATGAAGACCAGGTCGTGATCGGCGGAGGACAGCTCGACGGCGCCCACGACGACGTCGCCGTCGCGCAGGCCGATGACTTCGAACTCGTCCCGGTTCACCGGGTATTCGGGGACGACCCGCTTGACGACGCCCGCGGCGGTGCCGAGGGCGAGCCCGGGCCCGTCGGGGTCGAGTGAGCCGAGCCCGACGACCTTCTCGTCCGTCTCCAGCGAGACGTACTCGGAGACGGGATGGCCCCCGGCGAGCGACGGCGGGTTGGCGGAGGGCGGCAGGGCGGGCAGGTCGAGCACGGAGACCCGGATCATGCGGCCCTTCGAAGTCACCACCCCGACCTCGCCCCGCACGGTTGAGCGGACCACCGACACCAGGACGTCGTGGACGGCCCGGTCGCCCTCTCCGGAGATCGGCGCGGCGTCCGTCGTGCGCGCCAGCAGCCCGGTGGACGACAGCAGCACCAGGCAGGGGTCGTCCGCCACCTCCAGCGGCACGACCGCCGCCCTGGCGGCGTCCGACGACTCCAGCAGCACGGTGCGGCGCGGCGTGCCATACGTCTTCGCGATCTCGGCCAGCTCGGCGGAGACCACCTTCCGCACCCGCTCGTCCGACGCGAGGATGGCGGTCAGCTCGGCGATGTCGGCCTGCAGCGACTCCTTCTCGCGGTCGAGCTCCAGCTTGTCGTAGCGGGTGAGGCGGCGCAGGGGCGTGTCGAGGATGTAGACGGCCTGGGTCTCGCTGAGCGCGAAGACCTCCATCAGGCGGGCGCGGGCCGCGGCCGAGTCGTCCGAGGAACGGATGACCTGGATGACCTCGTCGATGTTGAGCAGCGCGACGATGAGGCCGTCCACGAGGTGGAGCCGCTCCTCGCGTCTGCGCAGCCGGTACGCCGACCGCCTCCGCACGACGTCGAGCCGGTGGTCGACGTAGACGGACAGCAGCTCGCGCAGGCCCAGAGTGCGCGGCTGGCCGTCGACCAGCGCCACGTTGTTGATGCCGAAGGTCTCCTCCATCGGCGTCAGCCGGTAGAGCTCCTCCAGCACGGCCTCCGGGTTGAAGCCGTTCTTGATCTCGATGACCAGGCGCAGGCCCTTGTGGCGGTCGGTCAGGTCCTTCAGGTCGGAGATGCCGGTGAGCTTCTTGGCGGTCACCATCTCTCTGATCTTGGTGACGACGCGCTCCGGGCCGACGTTGAAGGGCAGCTCGGTGACGACGATGCCCTTGCGCCGGGGCGTGACGTCCTCGATCGTCGCCCTGGCCCGCATCTTGAAGGTGCCCCGGCCGGTCTCGTACGCGTCCCTGACGCCGGCCAGGCCGATGATCGTGCCGCCGGTGGGCAGGTCGGGGCCGGGGATGAAGCGCATCAGCTCGTCGAGAGTGGCGTCGGGCCTCTTGATCAGGTGCCGGGCCGCCGCGACGACCTCGCCGAGGTTGTGCGGGGCCATGTTGGTGGCCATGCCGACCGCGATGCCCGAGGCGCCGTTCACCAGCAGGTTGGGGAACGCCGACGGCATGACCGAGGGCTCGGTCTCCTGGCCGTCGTAGTTGGGCTTGAAGTCGACCGTCTCCTCGTCGATCGACTGGACCATGAGCATGGCGGCCGGGGCGAGGCGGGCCTCGGTGTACCGCATGGCCGCCGGGGAGTCGTCCGGGGACCCGAAGTTGCCGTGCCCGTCGACCAGCGGGAGCCGCATGGAGAACGGCTGGGCGAGCCGCACCAGCGCGTCGTAGATCGCGGTGTCGCCGTGGGGGTGCAGCTTGCCCATCACCTCCCCGACGACCCGCGAGGACTTGACGTGACCGCGGTCGGGGCGCAGGCCCATCTCGCTCATGGAGTAGAGGATGCGGCGCTGGACGGGCTTGAGACCGTCGCGGGCGTCCGGCAGCGCCCGCTGGTAGATCACCGAATAGGCGTACTCGAGGTAGCTCGCCCTCATCTCCGCGGAGACGTCGATGTCGACGATCCGTTCCTCGAAATCCTCCGGCGGTGGTGTCGTCGTGCGTCGGGCCATCTGAATTTCCTGCGTCTCGAGGAGTCGGGTCCCGGCCGCCCGGCCGGGGAGGGGGTGGACATCGAACATTCTGCCGAGAGCCGCCCCCAAAGGCGACTCACCACCCTACTGCCGGGGCCGCCCGCCCGGTCCCGGCTTCCCCGGTCCAGGCGGGCCCGGAGATGGCCGGCCGGGGCCGGAGGTGGCTCAGCCGCGAGGGCCGGCTCCCGGCCAGGGGCCCGGCGTCGAGCCCTCGTCGGCGTCTCCCGGCACGTTCAGCCGCTCGTCGTAGACGCGGAAGCCCCTGGCACGATAGTTCGGCAGCGCGGCCGGGCCGTCCAGCGAGCAGGTGTGCACCCAGACCCGCCGGGTGGGGGCGAGCCCGGGCACGCGCCGGGCGATGTCCCAGGCGCGCGACGCGGCCGTCTCCAGCAGGTGACCGCCCAGCCCCCGGCCGATCGCGTAGGGCAGCAGCCCGAAGCTCGCGATCTCCACCTGGCCGTCCCCGTCGGCCACGAGCTCGGCGTACCCGGCGGGAGTGCCGCGGAGCCAGGCCACCCAGGTCTCCGTGCCGGGCCGGTCGAGCCAGTCCATCCATCGCCGCCACGTCCAGGGCAGCCGTTCCGTCCACTGCCAGTCGCCGCCCACGGCGGTGTAGAGGAACCGGCCGAACTCCGGGCTCGGCACCTCCGCCCGAGAGATCTCCACGGGCTCCTGCGGGGGCCGGGCGGGCCGCAGATCGGCGGGGTCGGTCTGTTCGAGATACCACGTGGTGACGTCCATAGCGGGACATATCCAACCATCTCCCTTGGCTCGCCCTCCGCTCCGTGGGACGTCGTACGGGAGGGCGGACCCGGGAGACGGGCGGAAACGGTCGCCAGGACCTGGTACGAATGACCGCGTGAGCGAAGAACAGACGCTGCGGGACGAGGCCGAGGCGCGCCTGCGGGCGCTCGCGGGGGAGGGGGCGCGCCTCAGGGACGACCAGTGGACCGCGATCAAAGCCCTGGTCATGGACCGGAGGCGCGCACTCGTGGTGCAGCGCACCGGCTGGGGCAAGTCCGCCGTCTACTTCGTCGCCACCGCGCTGCTGCGCGAGCTGGGCGAGGGGCCGACGGTCATCGTGTCGCCGCTGCTCGCGCTCATGCGCAACCAGATCGCCGCGGCCGAGCGGGCCGGGATCCACGCCCAGACGATCAACTCGGCCAACCCGGAGGAGTGGGAGAAGGTCTACGGGCAGGTCGCCGAGGGCACGGTCGACGTGCTGCTGGTGAGCCCGGAGCGGCTGAACAACCCGGAGTTCCGCGACCAGGTTCTGCCCGAGCTGGCCGAGAGCGCCGGCCTCCTGGTGATCGACGAGGCCCACTGCATCTCCGACTGGGGCCACGACTTCCGGCCCGACTACCGCCGGCTGCGGACGCTGCTCGCCGAGCTGCCTTCCGGCATCCCGGTGCTGGCCACGACCGCGACCGCCAACGCCCGGGTCACCAGGGACGTGGCCGAGCAGCTCGCCACCGTGCAGGAGTGGGACGAGCTCGCGGGCGGCGAGGTCCTGGTCCTGCGGGGGCCGCTGGAGCGCGCGAGCCTCCACCTGTCCGTCGTGCGGCACACCTCAGCCGGGCAGCGGCTCGCCTGGCTGGCCGCCGCGCTGCACGACCTGCCGGGATCGGGCATCGTCTACACCCTGACCGTGGCCGCGGCCCAGGAGGTCGCCGCCTACCTGCGGGAGCAGGGCCACGCCGTCGCCGCCTACACCGGGCAGACCGAGCCGGCCGAGCGGCTCGCAGCCGAGGACGACCTGCTCGCCAACCGGATCAAGGCCCTCGTGGCCACCTCCGCCCTCGGCATGGGGTTCGACAAGCCCGACCTGGGCTTCGTCGTCCACATCGGGGCGCCCGCCTCGCCCGTGGCGTACTACCAGCAGGTCGGCCGCGCCGGGCGCGGCGTCGAGCGGGCCGAGGTGATCCTCCTGCCCGGCGCCGAGGACCGGGAGATCTGGGCCTACTTCGCCTCGCTGGCCTTCCCGCCCGAGCCGGTGGTCCGGGCGACGCTTGAGGCGCTGTCGCAGGAGGGCACGCTGTCCACCGCGGCCCTGGAGACGCGGGTCGACCTGAGCCGCGGCCGCCTGGAGATGATGCTCAAGGTCCTCGACGTGGACGGGGCCGTCCGGCGGGTGAAGGGCGGCTGGGAGGCGACGGGAGAGCCGTGGGCGTACGACGCCGAGCGTTACGCCCGGGTGATCGCCGAGCGCCGGGCCGAGCAGGAGGCCATGCTTGGCTATATCGCCACCACCGGCTGCCGTGAGGAGTTCATCCGCCGCCACCTCGACGACGACGGGGCCGGGCCGTGCGGCCGCTGCGACAACTGCACCGGATCCCACCGCGCCGCCGACGTCCCCGACGAGGCCGCGGAGGCCGCGCGTGAGCGGCTGGCGCGGCCGGGAGTGGACATCGACCCCCGCCGCCAGTGGCCGACCGGCCTGCCCGACCTCAAGGGCCGGATCAAGCCCGAGCTGTGCGCGGAGACCGGCCGCGCGCTCGGCCGGCTGACCGACATCGGCTGGGGTACCCGGCTGCGCGAGCTGCTGGCCGCGCCCGACGCCCCGGTGCCGGACGACGTGTTCGCCGCCGTGGTCGAGGTGCTGAGGTCGTGGCGGTGGGACAGCCGCCCGGTCGCCGTGGTGAGCGTGCCGTCGGCCACTCATCCGATCCTCGTCGGCTCACTCACCGAGCGTCTCGCGCGGGTGGGCCGTCTCCAGCACCTGGGCGAGCTGGGTTACCGGAGCGGCGCGCCCGCCCGCCGGCACAACAGCGCCCAGCGGGTTACGGCGGTGCGGGCCACGCTCGCCATGCCGAAGGAGCTGGCCGCCGCGGTCGCCGCGGCGGGCGGCCCGATTCTGCTGGTCGACGACCGGGTGGAGACGGGCTGGACGCTGACTCTCGCCGCAGCCCAGATCCGGCACGCCGGGGCCCCCGCCGTCCTTCCGCTGGCGCTGGCCACCACCTCATGACGTGCTACGGCGGTACCGGAAGCCGGTAGGAAAGGGACAGGGCCCGGGATCAGAGGCGGGGCCGCGCCCCGAGGTTGGCGATGCACCTGGCGGCGAGGGCGTTGCCCGCGGCCAGAGACTCGGCCGGCGGCTTGCCCGCCAGCCAGGGCGGCAGGAAGCCCGCGGTGAAGGCGTCGCCGGCGCCGGTGCCGTCGACCACCCGGTCCACGATCTCGCCCGGGGCCCGGACGGGCTCGGGGCGGTTGTTCGTGTACCAGAGCGCGCCCTCGGCGTTGAGCTTGATCACGACCTGCGGGAACCAGGCGGTCAGCACCTTGGCCGCGGCGGCCGGGTCGTCGCGGCCGGTCAGCACCTTGGCCTGGTCGGCGTTGGCGAAAAGCAGCTTGGCTCCGTGGGTCCACTCCAGGAACGGCTCGGCCCCGGTCCGGTCCAGCGGCGCGGAGGAGGCGCAGTCGACCGAGATCGACATGCCGGCCCTGCGGGCGAGGTCGAGCGCGGCGAGCCCCGCGTCCCGCGATCCCTCGTTGATCAGGGTGTAGCCCGACATGTGCAGATGGCTGCCCGACGCGAACAGGTCGCGCGGCAGGTCTTCGGGCGAGAGCGCCGCGTTGGCGCCGGGGTCGGAGAGCATGGTCCGCTCGCCCTTGTGGGTGACGAGGACGACGCAGGTGCCGGTGGGCCGCTCCGGGTCCATCACGAGCCGGGCGTCGACGCCGTAGCCCATGAGTTCCATGTCGCGGTTGCGGCCAGTGATGTCGGCGCCGCGGCGCCCGATGAAGGCGACCTCGGAGCCCTCGACCGCCAGCCATGAGGCGATGTTGGCGCCGGAGCCACCGCCGTGCATGGTCACCACGGCCGGCGTGTCGCTCGCCCTCGCCAGAGGGAACCGGGCGCGGGCGACCGCGTCTGTCATGAGATCGCCCACCACGACGACCCGCGTCATGATGTCACCACCTTGCCAACTGCTCGTGGAGACGAGCCGGACCCTGGGGCGGCGTCGTCTCCCTGCCGTGAGGCTGACGCCCAGAAACCTAACAGCTTCCGGCCTTGTCGTGGGGCGGAGAGCGGACACCGGGGCATGTCGATGCACAAGCGTTGTTCAAAACCCCGCTCCGAACTGGCCGATCCGTTATGGCCGCCGCCCGCCGCGATCCGACCGGAATCGGTCAGGAGTGGCTCTTGGCGTTGTCGAGATCACCTCGCATATCTCCCAATGCGCTCCAAGCCGGGCATTAGTCTCGGGACCGTGCAGCCTCGGTACCCCGCTCACTGGGAGGCGGACGTCGTGCTGTCGGACGGGGGCACGGCCCACCTGCGCCCGATCAGGCCGGACGACGCCGATCTCCTCCAGTCCTTCTACTCCCGCCTGTCCGAGGAGTCGATCTACTTCCGGTTCTTCGGCCCGCACCCGCGCCTGAGTGACCGCGAGATCACCTGGTTCACCAACGTCGACTACGTCGACCGGGTGGCGTTCATCGCCACGATCGCGGCGAAGATGGTGGCCGTCGTCCGCTACGACCGGATCGCGGCCGGAGACCAGGCCGAGGTGGCGTTTCTGGTGGAGGACGCCCACCAGGGCAGGGGGATGGCCTCGGTCCTGCTCGAACACCTGCGGGCCGCCGCCAGGGAGCGGGGCATCAGGACCTTCATCGCCGACGTGCTCCCCGGAAACCACCGGATGACCGGGGTGCTGCGGCAGGCCGGTTACACGGCGCAGAGCCAGTTCGAGGACGGCGTGGTCCGGATGACCCTCGACCTGTCCACCACCGACACGGCCCAGGAGGTCCGGCTCGCGCGCGAACACCGGGCGGAGGCCCGCTCCATCGCGCGGCTGCTGACGCCGGAGTCGGTCGCGGTGATCGGCGCCAGCCGCGAGCCGGGCGGCATCGGGCAGACCGTGCTGCGCAACCTGCTCGCGGCCGACTTCACCGGCCCCGTCTACCCCGTCCACCGGCACGTACGGGCGGTGGCGGGGGTGCGGGCCTACCGCAGCGTCTCGGCGATCGACGGCGTGGTCGACCTGGCGGTGCTGGCGGTGCCGGCCGAGGGTGTGCTCGAACTGGTCGAGGAGTGCGCCCAGAAGGGCGTGAAGGGCCTCGTCGTCGTGTCGTCAGGTTTCGGGGAGACGGGACCCGAGGGCCGGGCCCGTCAGGACGAGCTCGTCCGCATCGCCCGCGCGTACGGTATGCGCGTGGTGGGCCCCAACTGCCTCGGCATCGCCAACACCGACCCCGCCGTACGGCTGAACGCGACTCTGGCCGCGACCCTGCCGGGCCGGGGCAGGGTCGGCTTCTTCAGCCAGTCGGGCGCGCTGGGCACGGCCCTGATGCAGCGGGTGGCGCAGCGGGGGATGGGCATCTCGACCTTCGTCTCGGCCGGCAACCGGGCCGACGTGTCCGGCAACGACCTGCTGCAGTACTGGGAGGAGGACCCGGCGACCGACGTGATCCTTCTCTACCTGGAGTCGCTGGGAAACCCGAGGAAGTTCGCCCGGCTGGCCCGGCGCATCTCGCGCGGCAAGCCGATCGTCGTGGTCAAGAGCCGCGGGATGCCCGGCGGGCACGCGGCCCCCGTGCTCGGCCTGTCCGACGCCGCGCTGGGCTCGCTGTTCGCCCAGGCCGGGGTGATCAGGGTGGACGACCTGACCCAGCTGTTCGACGTCGCGCAACTCCTCGCCCATCAGCCGCTGCCCGCGGGACCGCGGGTGGGCGTGGTCGGCAACTCGGACGCCCTCGCGCTGCTGGCCGTCGAGGCGTGCGTGGGAGCGGGCCTCGACCCCGTCCCGCCCGTCAACCTCGGTGCACGGGCCGGGGCCGCAGAGTTCGGGGCGGCACTCGCGGGCGTCCTGCCCGAGGTGGACGCGGCGGTCGTCGTCTACATGCCGCCGATCCCCGGCGGGTCGGAGGAGGTGGCCGCCGAACTGCTGCGGGTGGCACGCGACTCCGGTAAACCGGTGCTCGCCACCTTCCAGGGCGAGCTCGGCATGCCGTCCTCCCTCCGGGTCGACGGCGGGGAGGGCTCCCCCGGCCGGGGGTCGATCCCGTCGTACCCCGCCGCGGAGGAGGCGGTGCGGGCGCTCGCCCACGTCGTCAGGTACGCGCGATGGCGGGCCGAGCCGGCCGGCGTGGTGCCGCACGTCGGCGGCGTCGACGTCAAGGCGGCGGGCCGGATCGTCGCCGAGGCCCTCGCCGGGCCGGGCGAGGCCGAGCACGAGGCCGGTCGGGAAGCCGGTCGGGAGGACGGGCAGGAGGGCTGGCGGGAGGCCGACGCCGCGCGGCTGCTGGCCTGCTTCGGGGTGGACGTGTGGGCCGCAGAGACCGTGGGGTCGCCCGAGGAGGCCGTCGGCGCCGCCGAGCGGCTGGGCTGGCCGGTCGCGATCAAGTCGGCCGACCCCGCCGACGTCCGCCGCGCCGGGACCGTACGGCTCGGCCTCACCGAGCCGGCCGGGCTCCGGCGGGCGTTCGGCGACCTGGCCGCGCTCCTCGGGCCGGACGCGCGGCTGGCGGTGCAGCGGATGGCGCCGCAGCCGTCGGTGCCGGTCGTCGTCACGGCCGTCCAGGACAGGCACGCGGGCGGGGTGGTGTCGTTCGGGCTGGGTGAGGTCACCGCCCGGCTGCTCGGCGACCGGGCCTACCGCATCGCGCCGCTGACCGCGGAGGACGCGGCGAGCCAGGTGCGCTCCGTCCGCGCCGCCCCGCTGCTCTTCGGCGAGTACGGCTATCGCCCCGTGGACGTCGAGGCGCTGGAGGACCTCCTGGTGCGGATCGGGCTGCTGGCCGACGCGCTGCCCGAGGTCGTACGGCTGGAGCTCGACCCGGTGCTGGCGGGCCGTGACGGGGTGATCGTGCTGGGCGCCCGGGCCTTCGTCCGCCCGGCGGAGGGGCTCCGGCCCGACGCCGGCCCCCGGCGCCTGGGTTGACCTCACGTCGGGAAGCCGGAAAACCCGTACACGTTGGGGTGTGAAACCGGTGTCCCTTACAGGGCAGGATGGACCTATGAGGGATACCCGAGTGTCCGCGGCGGGTCTGCGCGAAGCGATCGACCGCAGCGGCTACTACCCGGACCTGGTCGCCGACGCCGTCGACTCCGCGCTCGGCAGCGAGCAGGTCGGCGCGTACGTCGTGCACCACGAGGCAACGTTCGACCCGGCGATGGAGGTGCGCAGGCACGTCACGGTCCTGGTGCTGTCACCCACCCGGCTGCTGGTGTGCCACACCGACGAGCACCCTCCGGCGGAGGGGATGCCGGCGTCGCACGCCTCCACCACCACGGAGGCCGTGCGCCTCAGCCGCATTCAGTCCGTCGCCGTCACCCGCGTCGTCCCCGATCCCGCGTCGTACGTCCCGGGCGTTCCCCCGACCGAGGTCACGCTCACGATCGGCTGGGGCGCGATCTCTCATGTCGATCTCGAACCCGCGACCTGCGGCGACGACAACTGCGACGCCGACCACGGCTACACCGGCGCGATCACCGCCGACGACCTGTCCCTGCGGGTGAGCGAGGCCGCCGACGGACCGGAGGCGGTCGGCCACGTCCTCGCCTTCGCCAAGGCGCTCTCCGAGGCCACCGCGCGCGCCGCCGCGCGCTGAGGCGGACCCCCGGCCCGGCATCCGAAGGGAGGCGACGTGCCCGAGCCCGACGTCGCGGCTCCGGAGGGCGCGGCGGTCACGCCGTACGTGCCCGCGTACGGCACCGCCTCCCTCGCGGAGCTGCCGGGGTCGCTGCTCGCCGCCCTCGGACTGCCGGGCACCGGCACCCTGGGGCTGGAGCCCGTCCGGAAAGTGTGTTTGTTCCTCGTCGACGGCCTCGGGGCCGAGCTGCTGGCCGCGCATCCCGAGGCCGCGCCCTTCCTGTCGTCGCGGCCACGCCGCACGCTCACGGCCGGCTTTCCGTCGTCGACCCCGACGAGCCTCGCCACGCTCGGCACCGGCAGCCCGCCGGGGGAGCACGGCATGGTGGGCATCCAGATGGCCGTTCCCGGGGAGGGGCGGCTGCTCAACTGTCTGCGCTGGACGGCACCGGGACCGGCCGTCGACCCGGAGACGTGGCAGCCGGCCCCGACCGTCTTCCAGCGCCTGGCGGCCCTCGGCGCCGATCCGGTGTACGTCGCGCCCGCGATGTTCGACGGCACCGGGCTGACCCGCGCCGTCTACCGGGGAGTGCGCTACCGGGCGGCCGAGACGCCCGCCGAGCGGGTGGAGGCCGTCCGGCGCTCGATGCGCGAGAGCGCCTACGTGACCGTCTACTACGGTGACGTCGACCGGATGGGCCACCTGAAGGGCTGGGGCTCCCCCGAGTGGCTCGACCAGGTGGCCGTGGCCGACCGCATGGCCGAGCGGATCGCCGAGGCGCTGCCGCCCGGTTCGGCCCTCTACGTGACGGCCGACCACGGCATGATCAACGTGGGTGACAGGGTCGACGTCGACCACCGGCCCGACCTGCGGGAGGGCGTGCTCATGATCGGCGGCGACGCCCGCGCGCGGCACCTCTACACCCGGCCGGGGGCGGCGCCCGACGTCGCCGCCGTCTGGCGGGAGGCCCTCGCGGGACGCGCCTGGGTGGTGACCCGCGAGGAGGCGGCCGGCGCCGGCTGGTTCGGCCCCCGGGTCCGCCCCGAGTGGCTCGCCCGGATCGGCGACGTCATGGCCGTGCCGTACGGCGACTGCGCGATCGTGGCGTCGGAGACCGAGCCGGTGGAGGCGTCCCTGGTCGGCAACCACGGGTCACTCACGCCGGCCGAGCAGAACGTCCCCCTCGTGGAGATCAGGAGCTGACGCGCGGATCCGGCTCCGGACGCGGCGTCCGTGGCGGCCGCCCGGCACAATGGGCGGGTGTCCAGCACCGGAGGTGGAGCCCGATGAGCCCGTTGATCACGCCGGAGAGCCTCGCCGAGCTCGGCGACGTCACGATCCTCGACGTGCGGTGGCGGCTGGCCGGTCCGCCCGGCGTCGAGTCGTACCGTGAGGGACACATCCCGGGCGCGGTCTTCTGCGACCTCGACACCGATCTGGCCGCCCCGCCCGGCCCCGCGGGGCGGCACCCGCTGCCCTCCCCGGAGAGCTTCCAGGAGGCGATGCGCCGCCTGGGCGTGTCGGGGTCGCGGCCGGTGGTCGTCTACGACGACGCCGACTCCACCGCCGCCGCCCGCGCCTGGTGGACGCTGCGTTACTTCGGGCACCCCGGCGTACGAGTGCTCGACGGCGGCCTGCGCGCGTGGCTGCGGGCAGGGCTGCCCGTGTCGGAGGAGACGGAGGCCGTGCCGCCGGGTGACTTCACGGCCGAGCCCGGCGGCATGCCGGTCCTCGACGCCGACCAGGCCGCCGAGCTGGCCGTCTCCGGCGTGCTGCTCGACGCGCGGGCCGCCGAGCGATACCGGGGGGAGACGGAGCCGGTCGATCCGGTCGCCGGTCACATCCCGGGTGCCGTGAGCGCGCCCACCGGGCAGAACGTGGAGCCCGGCGGACGGTTCCACCGCGGCGAGTTCCTCCGGGAGCGGTTCAACACGCTGGGCGTCGTCGAGGGCGTCCCGGTCGGGGCCTACTGCGGCTCGGGCGTGACCGCGGCCCACGAGGTGCTCGCGCTGGCGGTCGCCGGCTTCCCCGCCGCCCTGTACGTCGGATCGTGGTCCAACTGGGTCGCCGACCCCGCCCGGCCGGTGGCGACCGGCTGACCGCCGCGCAGCCGCACCCCGCCGTCCCCGAAGCAGACCAGACCGGACGCCCCGGGCGCGCCGGCGGCCGCGTCGGCGAGGGCCCGGGCCGCGGGAATCCCGGCGGCCAGCAGGCCGTGCAGGGCGGTCATGAGGGCGAGGGCCTCGTCGTCGCGCAGCGGGGCCACGCCCGCGATCACGCAGGCCGCGCCGCGGTCGAGGAAGGCCCCGGCCAGCCCGAGCGCGATCCCGTCGGCGGGCGCGTGCGCCATCCCGGCGTCGCAGGCGGACAGCACGACCAGCCGGGGGACGCGGGCCGCGCGCAGCAGCTCGTAGGCCATCAGCGGGCCGTCGTCGAGCGCGATCTGCGAGAGCATCGGGCTGCGCGGGGAGAACATCCCGTGCGCGGCCACGTGCAGCACGCCGGCCCACTCAAGCGCCGCGAGCACCTCGTCGCGGGTGGCGGGGACGCGCCGGGCGCCGGGATGGGCCGCCACGACCCGATCCGCCTCGGCCGCCGCGTGCGCCGGCCCAGGACCGGCGACGGCCGCGACCGCCTCCCGCGCGCCGCCCGGAGGGGTCGGCGAGGCCCACGCGGCGCCGGGCGCGACCGACACCGGCCGTCCGGCGAGCGAGGGGAGGAGCGGCCAGGGCAGCGTGCACAGGGCGCCCGTGGGCACGATCGTGACGGGGCCGGGCAGCGGGCCGAGAGGGCTGAGAAGCCGCCGGTCCAGCTCGGTCAGCTCGCTCGCCAGTTCGCCGGGTGCCCCGGCCCCGGCGGGCCGGGCCTCGCGCAGGTTCCGCCGCCGCAGGCCATATCTGACGCGTACGGTCGCCTCGGCCGCCGCCGCGTACGACCCCAGCCGCCGCAGGACGCACTCACCCCGCCCGGCGACGACCGCGTACAGGTCGTCACCGCGGCGGATCAGCTCGACGAGCGTGCCCGCGTGCGCGCGGGCGACGGCCGGGCCCGGCGGTGGCGTGCCGCGGACCGCCGACCGCCACCTTCCCGCCCAGTCGAGCACCGCCGGTGCGTCGCCGGTCTCCAGCGCCACCTCCAGGCCGAAGGCCGCCAGCTCCTCGGCAGGGCGGGCCGTCGCGGCCGGAGCCGGCCCCGCTTCCGCCGGTTTGGCGCCGATTCCCGCTCCGGGCTGCGGGCCGATTCCCGCGCGTGCCGCCGCCAGGGCCCCGGCGAGGTCGCCGTCGAGCCGCAGGCGCATCGCCCGGGCGTGCCACCGGACCGCCCGGGCATCGTCATCGGCGGACGGCCCGGCGCCGTCGTGGCACGGGACATTGTGGCTGGGGACATTGTGGCTGGGGACATTGTGGCTGGGGACATTGTGGCTGGGGACATTGTGGCTGGGGACGCTGTGGCCGGGGACGTCACCGCTCGGCTCGTCGTGATCCGCGGACAGCGCGTCGAGCCAGGCCCGGGCCCGGTCGAGGTGCCCGAGCCGTACGGCGGTCTCGGCGGCCGTGCGGAGCAGCGCGGCCCGCTCGACCTGACGGCCGTGCGCGTGGAGCTCGGCGGCGCAGGCCAGCAGCCCGGCGAGCGTGTCGTCGCCTGGGGGTGACCCGGCGCGATCGGCGGCGGCGAGACGCGCCCGGAGGATCACCTCGGTCGCCAGAGCGGCGTCCTCGGGCCTGCCCTGGGCGGTGAGCTCGGCCCGCGCGGTCTCCGCGGACGGCAGCGCCGCGGCGGCGTCGCCGGCCAGCAGCCGGGCGCGGGAGAGCAGGAGCCGCGCGCCCGGCACGGCCGCCAGGGCGCCCGCGGCGACCAGATCGCCGACGGCCTGTTCGAGCAGGGTCCTGGCCTCGCCGGGCAGACGTGCCGCCAGCAGCGCCTCAGCGAAGTCGGTGCGCATCGCGGCCAGTCGTTCCGGGTAGCCGAACAGGGCGCGTTCGGCCGCCAGGTAGCGGCCGAAGGCGGCGGCGACGTCCCCGCGCCGGGCGGCGACGAACGGCAGGTTGCCCTCGGCGAGCATGGCGAGGTGATCGAGACGCGCCGACCGGGCGATCGACGCGCAGGCCGCGAGGTCGGCCTCCGCCGCGCCGAACTCCTCCAGGTAGGTGTGGGCCACGCCGCGGTTCAGCAGGCCGCCCGCGTGGAACGCGGGGTCCTCGCCGAGGGCCGCGACGGCCCGGTCGCAGCATGTCACGGCGTCCCGGAACCGGCCCAGCAGGATGAGCGCGACCGACCGCTGGATGTCGAGGCGGGCCAGGTCGGCCCCGGCCAGATCGCGTTCGGCGAGGTCGGCCAGCCGCAGCCCGCCCGCGGGGTCGCCGAGCTGTGCCCGTACCGAGACGAGCGACATCCACGCCTGCGCCGCGCGGCCGGGGAGCCGCGCGGCCGTGGCGGCCGACTCCGTCAGCCGTCGCGCGGCGAGATCGAGGTCGCCGAGCTCACGGGCGGCGAGCGCCGACGCCCGCAGCGCGACCGACACGGCCTCCGCGCCGCCGGGCACGCCGCGCGTCCGGGCCAGGACCTCGCGCGCCTCGTCGAGCGCACGCCCGGGGTCCACGCTGGCCAGCGGTACGGCCGACTCGGCTCGGGCGACCAGTGCGCCGAGCCGGGGATCCGTCCGGGAGTGTCGGCGCGGACCGGTCGGGGTCATGCCCCGACGTGCGCCCAGCGGGTGAACACCGGCGGCTCGCCCGGGCGATGGCACACCACGCTGACCCATCCGGCGGGCAGACCGGCGACGGCGAAGTGGCCGCCCCCGGTGAGGGCGCGGACCTTCGCGATGTGGGGAGTGCGGACCTCCACCCGGGCGTCCGGCCCCGGGGGCGGGGACACCTGCCCGGCCACCTCCAGCCGTCCGCCGGTGACGGTGATCTCGACGTCGATGGTCAGGCCCGCCGCCGTGAAGCGGCGGAGCCGGAGCTCGTCCGGCCCGCCGCCGTCCCGATCGCCGCCCTCGTCGCGGCCCTCGTCGGGACCGGTGTCGGTGCCGGGCGCCCCCGAGCGGGCGCCGGAGGGCGCGGGGACCTCCACAGGCGGGGCGGCGATCCCGCCGGGCAGGTGGAGCGCGAAGGCGGCCCGTGCCGCCGCCGACACCCGGGCTGGCACCGGGTCGGATCCGGCTCCCAGGCGCAGCGCCGCCAGCAGGTACTCGTCCCTCATGACGCCTCCTCGGCGCCGGTGTCCTCGGCGAGGAGGGCGCGCAGCCGCGACACGCAGCGCGCGCGGGTGGGGCCGACGCTGCCCACCGGCAGGTCCAGCCGGACGGCGATCTGGGCGTACCTGGCGTCGGGATGGAGCGCCCAGAGGCGCAGCAGCGATCGGCAGGGCTCGCCGAGCAGGTCGACCCGCCGCCACACGTGCCTGCCGAAGTCGGCGTCCACCACGGCCGCCGCGGGGTCGGGCACGGCCGTCTCGGGGACCTCCCCGGACGGGGAGACGACCTCACCGCGGGCCCGGCGGGCCAGGCGGACGGCCTCGTGCCTGGTGGTCGTGACCAGCCACGCGCCGATCCGGTCGGGATCACGGATGGAGTCGAGGCTCTCGACAAGCCGGAGCCAGGCGCCCTGGACGGCGTCGGCCGCGTCGGACGAGCTCAGCCCGAGGGCGCGGGCGACCGCCCACATCCGCCCCTCGAACCGGGCGACGAGATCCTCCCAGGCGTCCTGGTCGAGGTGGTGCGGCGAGATGTCAGGCGAGATGTCGTCAGTCATGTGACCGTTTGCGATCGATGGGAGACAGCCGGTCATCCGAAACCTTAGCCGTCCACGCCGACGACCACGCCGAGATCCGGAATTTGCCTCCCCTCGTGCAGCAGCCGAGCCACCGCGGCGCCGGGTGGCATGCCGCGGCAGAGGCGGGCGAGGGCGCCGGACACCGCGGCGGCGGCGAACGAGGTGCCGCTCCACGTCGCGTAGCCGTGGAAACCGCCCCGATCGAGGAAGCAGCTCGTGAGATCGACGCTCTGCGCGCAGGCGTCCACCCACGGCCCGTACGCCGAGAACGGCGCCCGGACCTGGCCGTCCAGCCCGGCGACGGCGACGACGCCCGCCAGCGCCGCGGGCCAGAACGGGCGGGACGAGGCGGTGTTGCCCGCGCAGGCGACCACGGCGGGGAAGGCCGCCAGCGCCTCGGCGAGCCCGATCGGGGGCAGGTCGTCGAACGTGAACCCGCCGAAACTGAGGTTGAGGATGCCGACCCGCTCGGACCTGAGCCGCGCGAGGGCGCGCAGCAGCGCGGCCTCGTCGCCCACGCCGTGGCTGTCGAGGAACCGCACCGGCCGCAGCCGGACGCCGGGGGCGGCCCGCACGATCAGCCCGGCCACGAACGTGCCGTGCCCGGCCTGCTCGTCGAGCCGGCCGTCCCCGTCCGCGTCGGCGACCTCCGCCGTCTCCCCGGCGTACCAGCGGCGGAGCCAGGGGTGCGGGGCGAGTCCCGTGTCGAGCACGGCGACCGTCACGTCGCCCGGCTCACCCGGCTCGTACGGCACCGCCTCGGCGGGCGCGGGGACGCCGCCCGGCCCGCCCCACAGCAGGGGCTGACCCACGAACACGTGGTTGGGAGAGGCGGCGTGCCCCTGGGCGCGCAGATCGGCCGTGAGGTCGAGAACGTCCACGCCGGGCGACAGCCGGACGAGGTGGAGATCTTCGATCGGATCGGCGGACAGCGCCCACCGGGCAACGGCCCCGGGGGCCGAGGTGAGCAACTCGCCCGGCCGGATGAGGGCGGGCCGTCCCGGAACGGGTTCGACCACTCGGCTGCGCATGGGCATCCCTCCGTCGACTTCTCGCGGACGGTTTCTTTCCCAATCCGGAGGGTTACCAAGCCCTAATCGGTATGACCCCCCTCTGGTGCCGGGCCGCGACGGACGGTAGTCTCTCCTACAGTCATCCAATCGTGATCATCCCAAGTATGAGGTCGTTGGGGAAGGCGCACCTCATGCGAATTGGGAGGTCCGGTGGCTGCTGCTCGTGGCGTCCTGTACGTCCACTCGGCTCAGCCTGCGCTGTGCCCGCATATCGAGTGGGCCGTCGCAGGCGTTCTTGGCGTACCCGTCGATCTGACGTGGACCGCCCAGCCCGCCGCGCCCGGGACCCTGCGGGCCCAGGCGGAGTGGGAGGGCCGTCCGGGAACGGCGGCGGCGGTCGCGTCCTCACTCATGGGCTGGCAGCGCATCCGCTTCGAGATAACCGAGGACGCGTCGCCCGGCGTGGACGGCTCGCGGCACGCCTACACTCCGACCCTGGGGGCGTTCACCGCCGTCGCCGGGGCGAACGGGGACATCATGATCCCCGAGGATCGGCTACGGAACGTGATGCTGATGGCCGCGCAGGGCCGGGTCGTCCTGGAGGACGAGCTCGACCGCCTGCTCGGCAAGCAGTGGGACGAGGAGCTGGACTCGTTCCGGTACGCCGGGGAGGGCGCACCGGTCCGCTGGCTGCACGCCGCCGTCTGAGCCGTCCCCGCCCGGCCCGGCCGCCGGCGCGCTGACAGACCGAAGCGCCGGCCCTCCGCTGGAGGACCGGCGCTTCGTGGTGCCTGCGCCCGTGATTATGGGGCCCGTGGTTACGGGGGCCGGCGACGTCAGAGGGGGATGTTGCCGTGCGCGCCCCGCGCGGGGGTGGCGTGGGCGAGCACCCGGGCGATGGCGCCCCGCGTCTTGGCGGGCTCGATGATCTCGTCGATGACGCCGATGTCCATGGCGCGGGCCAGGCCGCCCGTCGCCTTCTCATGCTCGGCGGCGAGCCGCGCCTCGAGCGCCGGCCGCTCCTCGTCGGAGGCGGCCGCGAGGTCGCGCCGCTTGAGCACCCGCACCGCGGCGACCGGCCCCATGACGCCGATCTCGGCCGTCGGCCAGGCGAACACGCGGGTCGCGCCGAGCGCGCGGGAGTTCATCGCGACGTAGGCGCCGCCGTACGCCTTGCGGGTGACCAGGGTGACGCGCGGCACCGACGCCTCGGCGAAGGCGTGCAGCAGCTTGGCGCCCCGGCGCACCACGCCGTCGTGCTCCTGGCCCACGCCGGGCAGGTAGCCGGGGACGTCGACCAGCACGATCAACGGAACCCCGAAGGCATCACACATGCGGACGAAGCGGGCGGCCTTCTCGGCCGAGGTGGAGTCGAGGCATCCGCCCAGCCGCAGCGGGTTGTTCGCGATCACTCCCACGGTACGGCCACCGAGGCGGCCGAGAGTGGTGACGATGTTCGGGGCCCACTTGGGGTGGAGCTCCAGGCCGGGCTCGTCGAGCAGCCCGTTCACCAGAGGATGGACGTCGTACGCGCGGCGGACGTTGTCGGGCAGCAGGCCGCTGAAGTCGGCGTCGTCGACCTCGCGCATCCGGCCCTGGTGGCCGAGCAGCACCGCCATCTGGCGGGCCTTGACCAGGGCCTCGCTCTCGCTCTTGGCCACCACGTGGACGACGCCGCTGCGCTTGCTGTGCGGTTCCGGGCCGCCCAGCGAGGCCATGTCGATCTGCTCGCCGGTGACGCTGCGGACGACGTCGGGCCCGGTGACGAAGATGCGCCCCTCGTCGGAGAGGATCACCAGGTCGGTCAGCGCCGGCCCGTACGCGGCCCCGCCGGCGGCAGCGCCGACCACCACGGAGATCTGCGGGACCACCCCGGACGCCTTGGTCATGGCGGCGAACACCCGGCCCACCGCGTGCAGCGACTCCACGCCCTCGGAGATGCGGGCGCCCCCGGAGTGCCAGACACCGATGATCGGGACGCGCTCGCGCACCGCGACGTCGTACGCGTGCACGATGTGCTCGCAGCCCGCGCTGCCCATCGCGCCGCCCTGCACCCGGGCGTCGCTGCAGAAGGCCACCACGGGCACGCCCTCGATCCGGCCGGTGACGGCGAGCACGCCGCTGCGGTCGTCGGGGGAGGAGACGGGCCGGACCGATCCCTCGTCGAGCAGGTCGCTCAGCCGACGCACGGGATCACGAGGGTCCGCGGCGTGTTCCGCGGCCGCGGCCACCCCGTTGTCCGGCACGGTCATCCGAGGCTCCCTTGTCAAACAGTGGTGAAGGCCACGGCCACGTTGTGGCCGCCGAACCCAAACGAGTTGTTGACCGCGGCGAGCTGACCCTCGGGCAGCGGCCGGGGGGAGTCGCGAACGATCTCCACCTCGATGCCGTCGTCGAGGTCGTCCAGATTGATCGTGGGCGGGATGATCCGGTGGGCGAGAGCCTTGATCGTGAACACGCTCTCGACGCCTCCCGCCCCGCCCAGGAGGTGGCCCGTCATCGATTTGGTGGCGGTGACCAGCGGATGCGACCCGATCACCTTGCTGATCGCGATCGTCTCCAGCACGTCGCCCGCCGGGGTGGACGTGGCGTGGGCGTTGACGTGGCGGATGTCGTCGCCGGTCAGGCTCGCGTCCTCCAGGGCGTCGCGCATGGCGGCCATGACGCCCGCCCCGCTCTGCTCCGGGAGCGTGATGTGGTGCGCGTCGGCCGAGTAGCCGACGCCGCCCGCCACGGCGTAGATCCGCGCGCCACGGGCCCGCGCGTGCTCCTCCGACTCCAGCACGATGACGCCCGAGCCCTCGCCGAGCACGAAGCCGTCCCGGCCGCGGTCGAAGGGGCGCGAGGCCCGCTCCGGCTCGTCGTTGCGGGTCGACATCGCGCGCGAGGCCGCGAACGAGGCGATGTTGAGCGGGTGGATGGCGGCCTCGGTGCCGCCGGCGACGACCACGTCGGCCCGGCCGGAGCGGATCATCTCGATCGCGTAGCCGACCGCCTCGGCGCCGGTGGCACACGCGCTCGCCACGGCGTGCGCGCCCGCCCGGGCGCCGAGCTCGATGCTGATCCAGCCGGCCGCTCCGTTCGGCATGAGCATGGGCACGGTGAACGGCGACAGCCGTGTCCAGCCCTTCTCCTTGAACGTGTCGTACGCGTTGAGGATCGTGGTGATGCCGCCGATGCCGCTGCCGACGACGACGCCGAGCCGCTCCGGCTCCACCTCGGGGGAACCGGCGTCCCGCCAGGCCTCCCGCGCCGCGATCAGCGCGAACTGCTCGGCGCGGTCGAGCCGCCTCGCCTCGGGCTTGGGGAGCACCTCGTTCGGGTCGACGGCCGCGAGTCCGGCGAACTTCACCGGAACGGAGTCGACCCAGTCCCCGGTGAGCGTCCGGATGCCCGACCGCCCGTCGAGGAGCGCCGACCAGGTCGAGGCGACGTCTCCACCGAGAGGCGTCGTCGCGCCGAGCCCGGTGACGACGACACGTACCCGGTCCTTACTCACTTGTCTCGCACTCCTCTTGATCGCCGGGAGCGCTCCCGCCCCCGGACGTGGGCCGCGTCGGGCGGCCGCCGCCGTCTCTCGTCGTGGCGCCGGGCCCGGATGGGGCCTAGGCCTGGATGAAGTTGATGACGTCCTTGACGGTCTTCAGGTGCTTGAGCTGGTCGTCGGGGATCTCGACGCCGAACTCGTCCTGGGCCGCGACAGCGATCTCGACCATGGACAGGGAGTCGATGTCGAGGTCGTCGACGAAGCTCTTCTCAGGGGAGACCTCCGCGGCCGGAATGCCGGTGATCTCGTTGATGATCTTGCCGAGGCCCGCGAGGATCTCCTGCTCGGTCAGTGCCATGTCGCGACTACTCCTTGATTACGTGTTTCCGGTGTTCTGCGTTTCCTGCCATGTACGGCGGGCCGTACAAGTCTCAGGGGATCTCGATGACCTGGGAGGCGTAGGTCAGCCCGGCGCCGAAGCCCAGCAGCAGGGCGAGATCGCCGGAGGCCACCTCGCCACGCTCGATCATGCGGGAGAGCGCGAGCGGGATCGACGCGGCCGAGGTGTTCCCCGAGAGCACGATGTCCCTGGCGATCACCGCCTGATCCGCACCGAGCTTACGCGCTATGGCCTCCACGATACGCAGGTTCGCCTGGTGGGGGACGAAGGCGCCGAGCTCGGCCGGGTCGACGCCCGCGCGCTCGCACGCCAGGAGGGCCACGGGGTGGAGCGCGGTGGTGGCCCAGCGGAAGACGGTCTGCCCCTCCTGCTGGAGGAACGACCTGCGGTCCTTGATGGTGATGGCCTCCGCCTTGTCGCCGGCGCTGCCCCAGGCGACCGGTCCGACGCGGGGGACCTCGGAGGGGCCGACGACGGCCGCGCCGGCGCCGTCCGCGAAGATGACGGCGGTCGCGCGGTCGTCCCAGTCGACCCACTGGCTCAGCTTCTCGCTGCCGACGACCAGCACGTTCGTGGCCGAACCGGCGCGGATGGCGTCGCTGGCGGCCGACAGGCCGTAGCAGAACCCGGCGCACGCGGCGTTCACGTCGAAGGCGCCGGGCGCCTCGATGCCGAGCCGGTGGGCGACCCGTCCGGCCGCGTTGGGGATCTGCGCCTCAAGGGTGCAGGTGGCCACGATGACCAGGTCGATGTCGTCCGCGGACAGGCCGCTCGCGGCCAGCGCCTTGCCGCCGGCCTGGACGGCGAGGTCGATCTCGGACTCCTGCGGCCCGGCGACGCGCCGCTCCTTGATGCCGACCCGGCTCTGGATCCATTCGTCGTTGGTGTCGATCCGGGCGGCGAGATCGTGGTTGGTCACGACCTCGGCGGGCTGGTAGCCGCCGAACGCGAGCACCCTCGCGCCGGGGGCGCCTTGACTGAGCCTCACTTGACTACCTCTCGGGCCGCGTCCAGGTTTTCGGGAGTCTTCATGGCCACGGTCGTCACACCGGGCAGGGTCCGCTTGGCCAGGCCGGTCAGCGTACCGCCGGGGAGAAGCTCGATCATGGCGGTCACGCGGCGCTCGGCCATCGTGGCCATGCAGGCGTCCCAACGCACGGGGTTGGCGACCTGGCCGACCAGCCGGGTCAGGAACTCGGCGCCGGTCGCGACCGCCGCTCCGTCCGCGTTGGACAACAAAGTGATCTTGGGGTCGGCCGGGACCAGGGCCGCGGCCTCCCGGCCCAGGTGATCCACCGCTGGCGCCATGTGCACCGTGTGGAAGGCGCCGGCGACCGACAGAGGACGAAGCCGCGCCTTCGCGGGCGGCTCGGCGGTGAACGCCGCCAGCCGGTCGAGCATGCCGCCCGCCACGATCTGGCCCGCGCCGTTGATGTTGGCCGGAGTCAGCCCGTGCTTGTCGATGGCGTCGAGCACCTCGTTCTCGTCGCCGCCGAGGACGGCGACCATCCCGGTCTCCGCCATGCCCGCGGCGGCGGCCATGGCCCGCCCGCGTTCGCGGACGAGCGCGAGGGACTGCTCGGGGGTGAGGACTCCGGCGACGACCGCGGCGACCAGCTCGCCGACGCTGTGTCCCGCCACGATGTCCGGACGGACGTCCAGCACCTCGTACGACGCGAGGGCGGCGGCCACCAGCAGCGGCTGGGCGACCGCGGTGTCCCTGATCGCCTCGGCGTCGGCCTCGGTGCCGTACTCGATCAGGTCCAGCTCGACGATCTCCGACCAGGCCGCCATGCGGTCCCGGAACACCGGGATGTCGAGCCACGGAGTGAGGAAGCCTGGAGCCTGGGCACCTTGGCCAGGAGCGACGATGACGAGCACGTATCAACCCTGCCCTGTAGAGGTTCACCACACTGATGGAGATCCGAACGAAGTTTGTGGTCCGTCCTTTGTGGGGCTCCTACAGTTTCGATATCCGGGCGATTAAGCGCCCCGCTCACGCCCCGGCCGGCGTCCCGGCAGGTGGGCCGTGGGCGGGCCGTCTACGGGGAGGACAGACGGCCCAGGATGAGGCCCACCTGGAGGGTGAAGGCCGACCGTCCCTCGGTCGGCTGGTACCCGGTCAGCTCGGTGATCTTCTTCAGGCGGTATCGCACGGTGTTGGGGTGCACGAACAGCAGGCGGGCGGTGGCCTCCAGCGACGTCCCCTGCTCCAGGTAGGTCGCCAGGGTGTCGAGGAGAGGCGTGCCGGCGATCGGGCGGTAGACGTTCTCCACGAGCTGGGCGCGGGCGTCCTCGTCGCCGTCGAGGGCGCGTTCGGCCAGCAGTTCCTCGGCCAGGACGGGCCGGGGGGCGTCGGGCCAGCCCGCGGCGGCGCGCAGCCCGGCGATGGCGGCCCGGGCCGAGCTGGCCGCCGCGTGCAGATCGGGCACCTCGGGTCCGATCACGATGGGGCCGGGCCCGAAGCGTGGCACCACGATCCGGGCCGCGTCCTTCACGCTGCCCGCCCCGCCCACGATGACGATGAGCCGGTCGCCCTGCACACCGGCGAGCAGTTCGTGTCCCACGCGCCGGCCCTTGTCGCGCAGGCCGTCGATGATGCTCTGCGGGTCGTCGTCGGGCGTGTGGCCGGCGAAGACCACGACGGGCGCCGACGTCCATCCGAGCGCCGCCGCCCATGAGTGCAGCCCGTCGTCGACCTGCCCTCTGACCAGCGCGTCGACGATGAGCGCCTCCAGCCGGGCGTCCCAGGATCCGCGCGCCTCCGCCTCCCGCGCGTACACCTGGGCGGCGGCGAAGGCGACGTCGCGGGTGTAGCGCAGCATGGCGTGGCGCAGCGGCTCCGCGCCGCCCGGTGCGGCCAGCTCGTCGACCTGTGCCTCCACGACCTCGACCACGATGCGCACCAGGTCGACGGTCTGCTGGAGGGAGACGCTGCGCTTGAGCTCACGCGGGGCCGTTCCGAAGAACTCGATGCTCGGCGTCGGCCGGCCCTCGCCGGCGTGGCCGAACCACTCCACGAACGCGGCGATGCCGGCCTGCGCCACCAGCCCGACCCAGGACCGGTCCTCCGCCGACAGCGCGCGATACCAGGAGAGCTGCTCCTCCATGCGGGACATGGCCGCCGTGCCGAGGCTGCCCATTGCCCGGTCCAGCCGTCGTGCCGTGTCCTCCCGGATCCTGTCGCTCATCGGCTCTCCCTGGTCGGCCGTACGAACGACGTCCGCGCCGTGCCCGTTCGCCTCGATCTGCTCGCCCCGTGCGCTCACGCCCTCTAGAGTGCCAGGTCATCGAGCCGGACGCGCCACGCGCGCGCGTCAGGAGCCGATGCGGTGCAGGACGATGATGTCCTCCTGGTCGAACTTCAGCTCGTAGCCCTCGGTGAGGTAGCTGTCGACGACCCCGCGGAGGTCGCCGTTGACGGAGGCCACGATCCACGGCGTGCCGCGCTTCTGGTAGTCCCACCACAGCACGGTGTCGTGTCCGGACAGCCTCGCCCCGAAGTCGTCGGTCGCCTCCACCACGGTGCCGGCCGGCACCATGCTGAGGGCGAGGGCCCGCGTCGCCGCGCGCTGGTCGGGATGGTAGAAGTCGGGCGTCATGAGCTGGTCGAACGGCCGGTACGGCACCGTGGTGATCGCGACGGCGGCGACGGCTCCGGCGTAGGCGAGCTTCAGCCCGTGGCCGCGCCGCAGCAGCCCGCGCCGCTCCAGGAAGCGGATCAGGCGGGCGGCGCCGTCCACCCCCGCGAGCAGCAGGATCACCACGACGAAGGCGTCGTAGTGCCACCCGGTCGACCACCAGTTGTCGGAGTCGGCGAGCAGCCTCTCCATGATCAGGGGAAGCGCGGCCAGCACCAGCGGCGACAGCAGGCAGAGGAACAGGGCCGGCCACAGCAGCAGCCCCCACGTGTTCCACTTCGAGTGGTCGTCGAAGAGCATGACGACCGCCTGCTGCGGGTGCGTGACCAGCTTCCACAGGATCTGCGGCAGGTCGGGGCCGAGCTTGGAGTAGCGCATGTAGTACTCGGGCTTGCCGCCGGCCAGCGGGATCACCAGCTTGCGGACCACCTCCAGCACGGTCAGCCCGGCGAGTGCCAGGCCCGCGCCGAGCTCGCGCCGGCCGGTGAAGAAGAGCCAGGCGCCCAGGCCCGCCACCATGAGGCCCATGTCCTCCTTGGTGAGCAGCAGGCCCGCCACCGCGAGCACACCGGGGAGCCGCCGCCCGGCGTGCAGCCGTTCGATCGCGATCGCGCTGAGCAGCGGCACGAACGCCACCTCGTGGAACTCCACGTTGGTCGCCTGCGCGATCGGCCAGGAGATGGCGTACGCGAGGGCGACGAGGTAGGCGTGAGGGGTCCCGAGCACGCGGCGGGTGAAGTTCCACACGAACGGGATGGCCAGGGCGAACAGCACGGCCTGCGCCACGAGCAGGGTCTGCGGCCCGTCGTGCAGCCAGTAGAACGGGGCGAGCGTCGCCAGGATCGGCGAGAAGTGGTCGGCCAGCTGGTTGTAGTCCATCCCGAAGCCGCCCGTTACGCCGCGCAGCGGCACGAGAGGCAGGGAGAACCGGGACCATCCGCGCACCGCCTGGTCGAAGATGACCAGGTCGTAACTGCTGAACTGGTAGTGGGCGAAGCGCAGCAGGGAGACCGCGCAGTAGAGGACCGTGGCCAGCGCGCACATCACGCCGAGCGCCAGCGCGTGCGGGCCCGGCAGCCGCCGTCGCGGTGTGGTGCCGGGCGGGACCGGGTCGCTCCCGGTGACCGCCGTGCGCGTCGTGTCGTGCGTCTCCGTCTCCGGCGGGGGAGCCTGCGCGCCGGCGGCGGGCGTCTCCGCCTCGGCCTCCGGCGACTCGGTTTCTGCGGCGGACGTCCCGGCGTGCGGAACGGTCTCGGCGGCTCCCCTCGCGGGCCCCTCGGGCGTCGCGGTCCCCCTGATCACATCCATGAGGGTACGTCGTGATGTCGGAAACGTTCTACGCCGCCACGCCGTGTGCCGGAGGCCGCCGCGAGAAGGCGCTGGTCGGCCCCGAATCGGTCGTGCGGGGTGATGAAACTTCCATCCCGCGGGTGGGCCGCCGTCACAGGACCGCGACCGCGGTGATGAGGCCGATCACGAAGTGGGTCACGGCGAGCAGGATGGCCGCGGGCTGCAGTGAGGGCTCGTGGGCCAGGTCGCGTACCGAGATTCCGGCGATCTTGTCGAAGGCGACCATGCCGAGCGTCTGCACGGCGATGCCGACCAGGCCGAAGACCAGCGTCGCGAGCAGCCCTTCGGCCAGCGCGCCGCCCGACGACCAGATGGAGGCCGCGACGACGAGGCCCACTCCGGCGAGGCTGGAGGCGGCGAGCACGGTCGCGTTGGGGTTGCGGTCCGTGCGGATGACGGCGCTGAGCCGCCCGGGCGTGGCGAGGTCGACGACGTAGAACCCGGCGACCAGGAGCAGCACGCCGAGGATCGCGTACGCCAGGATCGCGAGGGCGCCGTGCCCGAGCACATCGGGGAGCGATGCGGATGCGGTGTTCATGGGGGGATTCGCTTTCAGCCGTGGATGCGATGGGGGACGAAGGACGAGGTGTCGTCGGTGATGAGGCCCGAGGTCTCCCGGATGCCGAGCCCGGCGGCCTCGTCCGCGACCATCCAGGCGCCGAGCACGGGCCGCCAGCCGTCGAAGTCGGGCAGCGGCTCGAAGCGCTGGAACACGAAGCCCTCCGCGCCGTAGCCGCCCTCGGTCTCGACCTCGACCCCGGGCGCGACGACGCGCATGGACGCGCCCTCCCTGCCGAGCAGCGGCTTGCGCACATAGCCGGTGGTGCCCGCGAGCTCGCGGGGGCCGTCGAGGTAGGCGGGCAGCAGGTTGGGGTGCCCCGGGTACAGCTCCCACAGGATCGCCAGCAGGGCCTTGTTCGACAGCAGCATCTTCCACGGCGGCTCGATCCAGGTCATCGAGGCCCGCTGGGCCAGGGCGTGCGGCGCGAACGGCTCGGCGGCGATCCACTCCCATGGGTAGAGCTTGCACACGGTCCGCATCACGCGGTGCTCGATGTCGACGAACCGGCGGTTGAGCGCGTCCCAGCCGATGTCCTCCATCGCCACCGCGACCGTCTTCAGCCCGGCCTGTTCCGCGGTCTCCTGGAGGTATCCGACGGTCATCGCCTCCTCGCCCGTCTCGTCAGCGTTGGTCCAGGCGAAGTGCACCGGGCCGGTCTGCAGCGTCAGCGACCTCCACCGGTCGATGAGCCGCTCGTGCACCGAGTTCCACTGGTCGTCGTCCGGGAAGACGTCGCGCAGCCAGAACCACTGCACGATCGAGCTCTCGACCAGGCTCGTGGGGGTGTCGGCGTTGTACTCCAGCAGCTTGGCCGGGCCCGTGCCGTCGTACCGCAGGTCGAAGCGGCCGAACAGGTGCGGGTCGCGCCGCCGCCACGACTCCGCGACGGCCGCGTGCCACTGCGGAGGGATGGCGAGGTCGGCGAAGCGATTGCGCGTCACGATGTGGTCGGCCGCCGCCAGGCACATCCGGTGGAGCTCCTCCACCTGATCCTCCAGGCCGAGGACCTCGTCGAGCGTGAAGACGTAGTGGACGCCCTCGTCCCAGTACGGCCGGTCGAGGCCCTCGGGATGGGCGGAACGGTGGTACGCGAGCCCCTGCGACTCGACGATGCCGGCCCAGCCGTCCCTGGGCGGCGAGGTCTCCCTCCGCACTGTCAGCCGCCCCCGCCGGAGTGGAAGCCGAACCCGCCGCGCTGCACGACGCGGCCCGACCTCGTCGTGATCTCGGCGTCCGGCGGCCGCACGGTGGTGCCGCCCCCCACCCGGAGGCCGGTGCGGGTGCCGCCGTAGTACCAGCGGTACGCGCCGTGCGAGCCGTGGTAGACGTGGCTGTCGTCGTCGCAGTAGTCGTCGTCGACCACGGGGTAGGTCCCGTCGGGCTGCGGGGTGGACATGTCCACGCAGTCGGCGCCGACCTCTTCGTAGTCGCCGTACCTGTCCTGGGCCGCGCAGAAGGCCACGACCAGCGCCGACAGCACGCCGATCGTGCCCAGCTTGATCGCGGTGGAGGACTTGATCCCGGGCGGAGGGGCCGGGGACGGCGGCCGCTGTATGGGCGGCAGGCGCCGTACCGGGTGCGGTCCCGGAGGGGCCGGGGGCGGGGGGAGCGGGGCGTCGTCCGGTGCCGGGCGAGGGCGTGGCGGCGGTCCCGCGGCGGCGGGTGACCGCATCGGCCGGGTCCGATCCGGGTCGACGGCCCCGTCCGCGTCCTGCCCCGTCCCGCCCGGTTCTGCCTGGCCCGGCTCGGTCTCACCTGATTCGGCCTCGCCTGGTTCGGTCTGGCCCGATTCGGCCGGTGCGGGTCCGGGGGTGGCCGGTTCGCGCGGTGCCGGTACAGACTGTGCCGGTACAGACTGTGCCGGTTCGGACGAGGCCGGTTCGGGCGGTTGCGAGCCGGTCGGCGGTGGAGGTTCGGTCGGAGGCTCGGGGCGCTCCTCGGAGTGTGCCAATCGGGCTCCTGCTGTCGAGTCGGGACACGATACCGCCGGTTGGTGTCAACGGGACAGATGCGGGCGAGGTTCCCGGAAAAGGGCCGCCCGGCGGCGCGACTCTCCAGGCGACGTGCGGGGTAACGTGCGGATGTGGATCCGGTCGAGGCACTCAAGAGGATCGCCTTCCTGCTGGAGCGGGCCGGTGAGCCCACCTATCGCGTGCGCGCGTTCCGCGGGGCCGCGGCCACCGTCGCCGACCTGCCTCACGACGAGCTCGTACGGCTCGCGCGCACCGGCGGCCTGACCGACCTGAAGGGGATCGGGAAGGTGACGGCCCTGGCCGTGACCGAGGCGCTGAACGGCGAGGTGCCGACCTACCTCAGGAGGCTGGAGGACACCAAGGACGTCGACCTCGGCGACGCGGCGGGCGCGCTGCGCGCGGCGCTCCGGGGCGACCTGCACAGCCACTCGGACTGGTCGGACGGCGGCTCGCCCATCGAGGAGATGGCCGAGGCGGCGCGGGGGCTCGGGCACGAGTACCTCGCGCTCACCGACCACTCGCCGCGGCTGACCGTCGCGGGCGGCCTGTCCGCCGACCGGCTGCGCCGCCAGCTCGACGTGGTCGCCGAGCTCAACGAATCGTACGGCGGCTCCTTCCGGATCCTGACCGGGATCGAGGTGGACATCAACGCGGACGGCTCCCTCGACCAGGAGCCCGAGCTGCTCGAACGGCTCGACGTGGTGGTCGCGAGCGTCCACTCCCAGCTCCGGATGGACCCCGAGGACATGACGCGGCGGATGGTGACGGCCGTCGCCGACCCGCACGTCGACGTGCTCGGCCACTGCACGGGCCGGATCGTCAGATCGGGCGGGCGCCGGGGCGGGCTGCGGCCGGAGTCGCGTTTCGACCCGGAGATCGTCTTCGAGGCGTGCCGCCGGTTCGGCGTGGCCGTGGAGATCAACTCGCGGCCCGACCGGCTGGATCCGCCGAAGCGGCTGCTGCGGCTGGCGTACGAGATGGGGTGCCGGTTCGCCGTCGACTCCGACGCCCACGCCCCGGGCCAGCTCGACTGGCAGCGTTTCGGCTGCGAGCGTGCGGCGCTGTGCGGCATCGGGCCGGACCGGATCCTCAACACCCTGCCCTGGGGGGCTTGGGGTGATGGTCCTGTGGCGTCCGAGTGAGGTGTGTTACACCGGTTTCGCGGGGGTTGTCGGCGTAGTTTCGAATCATGGAACGCCGAGACGTGCTCGTGCAGGAGCTCAGGTCCGGCGGAAGTCTGTCCGCGCGCGAGCTCGCGTCGCGGCTCGGAGTCAGCAGGAGCACCGTCGTCCGCGACGTCGCGAAGCTGAGGGAGGCCGGAGTCCCCATCCGGATCGCCCCTGGCGGCTACTCCATCCCCGGTCCGGAGGCGGTGCGGCAGGCCGTCGACCGGGCGCTGCTGCGCCGTGAGGTGCTCAGGATCGAATATGTCAACGGCAAGGGCGTGCCGACGTCCAGGGAGGTCGAGCCGAGCATCTGCCTCGGCGGCCGGGGCGGCCACTGGTATCTGGTGGCCTGGTGCCGGCTGCGGGAGGACGTGCGGGTCTTCCGGCTCGACCGGATCTCGTCGGCGGTGCCGACCGGCGAACGGTTCCCCGAGCCCGGCCGTGACCGCCTCTCCCGGCTCGCCGAGGCCGTCGGCTGACCTCGGTAATCGAACGCTTCAGCGAAAATGTCGGAGGCGTGGCCTACCGTCTCGCCTGTGAACCGAACCGACCGGCTCTACGCGATCGTCGAAGACCTGCGCGCGATCTCCCCGCGGTGCAGGTCCGCCCGCGAGCTCGCCCAGCGTTTCGAGGTGAGCCCGCGGACCATCGAGCGGGACATCTGCGCGCTCCAGGAGGCGGGCGTGCCGATCTACGCCGAGATCGGCCGCAGGGGCGGCTACGCACTCGATCGGAGCATGTCGCTGCCCCCGCTCAACTTCACCCCGGCGGAGGCCGTGGCCGTCGCGATCGCGCTCAGCCGCGGAGACCAGCCGTTCGCCGCCGACGCGCGCAGCGCGCTGCGCAAGCTGGTCGCCGCGATGCCCAGGTCCGAGCTGGAACGGGCGCGGGAGCTCGCCGGCCGGGTCCAGATCCTCGGCGTGGACGAGCCGGAGCAGAAGCGTCCCGGCCCGGTCGACCGGGTCATCGAGGAGGCGCTGCTCAAGGGCGTCGCCCTGCGGATCGGGTACGTCGACGCGCAGGGCACGGCGACGAGCCGGCAGGTCGAGCCTGGCGCGTTCGTGGGCGGCCGGACCGGCTCGTGGTATCTCGTCGGGTGGTGCCGGCTCCGGGACGCCACCCGGGTCTTCCGGCTCGACCGGATCACGGACGCGGTGCTGACCGGGGAGCGGGTGCCGAGGCGCCCGATGGAGACGTTCGACCCCGACATGCCCGACGTAATCGCGCGTACGCCCGTGCTGGGCTGACCGCGGCGGAACCGCCGGAGTCCCCGGGCCGCTGGGATCACCGGGCCGCTGGGATCACCGGGCCGCTGGGATCACCAGGGGGATCACCAGAGGGAGGCGGCGGTAACGCAGGGGAAACGCTGAAACGCGGGAAACACCGACACAGGGGTGTCGCCGGGGACCGGGAGGCTGAACGTGGGAGGAGGCCGAGACGTCGCTGATGTCACGAGACCCAACGAGACCTCAGGTGACATCACGAGACGTCACGGCATCTTCTTCGCGGTCGTCGCGACGGCGGGAGAGGCCGATCCCGCCGGAGCGTTCTCAGGTCGTCCGGCGCCCACCGGGAGCCCGTCTCCCGTGCTTCCCCTCCGGCGCCTTCCTCCGGGCTCTTCCCCCTCGGGCCGTGAGGGCGCCGGACGGCCCTTCCCCACACCGTGGACGGCCCTTCCCCGCTCCCGGGGCCGCGGCGGCCGTGGGAGCGGGGCCTGGCCGGGCCCGGTGCGGTGCGGGCCCGGCCAGGGTCACCCGGTCAGGCGACCGTGCACGACGAGCCGTTGAGCGTGAAGGCCGCCGGCTTTCCGTTGGTGCCGTTCCAGTTGGCGAGGAAGCCGAAGTCCGCGCTTCCGCCGTTCGCCGCGATGGTGTCGTTCCACGACGCGTTGGTCACCGTGACGGACGAGCCGCTCTGGCTTGGGGTGCCGTTCCAGAGTTGGGTGACGGTCTGGCCGTTGGGGAACGTCCAGCCGAGTGTCCAGCCCTTGACCGCCGTGGTGCCGTTGTTGACGATCCTCACGCTGCCCTGGAAGCCGCCCGGCCACTGGCCGGTGACCGAGTACGTCACCGTGCAGGCGCCGCCGGGGTTCGGCGGGCCGGACGGCGACACGCTGGGCGACGGCGACGCGCTCGGGGAGACGCTGGGCGACGCGCTGGGAGAGACGCTCGGGGACGCGCTGGGCGACGCGCTCGGGGAGACGCTCGGAGACGGGCTCACCGAGGGGGACGGCGAGGTGGTCGGGCCGGTGCGCTTCGGGATCACGATCGTGGTGATCGAGTTGGCCGGGAAGGTGCCGGTGAAGCCGTAGGGCCCCACCGACAGGCCGGTGACCTGCTGGATCGCGCCCAGGTTCGCGGCGCTGTACCGGTAGACCTGAGGCGCCGGGCCGCCGCCGGGATTGCTGCTGATCGCGACGTCGCTCGTGAGGTCGTCGCCGGTCTTGTTGACCACGACGAGCGTGAGCGCCTCGTCGGAGCTCCGCTGGGCGCCGTAGACCGCCAGCTTGCTCTGGTCGGCGCTGGCGCTGCTGACGGCGACGTCCCCGAACTTCCCGCCCTGCCCGTCGTAGTTCAGGAACATGCGGAAGGCGTACGCCCCGGGGTCGGCCGGCTTCGGCGGACTCCAGAGGGTGGCCAGGTCGAGCCCCTCGCGGCCGAAGATGCCGAGCACGTCGGCCTGCGCGAGCGCGCCGTTCATGCTGTCGAGCGCGCCGTAGTTGTACTCGGTGATCGCGGTCTTGGTGCCGGGGTAGTTCGCGTTGACCAGGTTCTTCATGCGGGGGATCTGCATGACGACCTGGTTGATCCAGCTCTCGTCCGTGTACGTCGGGTCCCAGAGCTGCCGGGTCGAGCGCAGACGGAGGGCCTGGAGGTTCGCGTCACCGGCGGAGCCGAAGGGGACGCCCGTCTGAGCCGGGTAGGCGTGGTTGTCGAAGTAGTCGAGGAGGCGCACCCCGTGGCTGTCCTCGTACGCCTTCATCTCCTTGAGATACCAGGCGGCGAAGTCCATGCCACCGTGGGCCGCCTTGTCCGGCGGGTTGCTCCAGCATCCCGTCTTGTTGCAGGTCTGCTCGTCGAGGCCGGAGTAGATGAGCGAGTTGAAGCCCCAGCCGGTCGGGCCGAGGGTCTTGGCGCCGGGGTCGACCTGCTTGAGGGCGGAGGCGATGGCGTACGACTTGTCGCGCATCTCGTCGTAGCCCGGGCCCTCCGGATGCACGTCCCGGTGGGTCGAATACCAGATGTCCGCCTCGTTGTCGAGGTTGTAGTACTTCACGCCGCCGTTGGCGGCCTTGCCGTACTTGCCGGTCAGGTAGGTGACCCAGTCCTTCACGTAGTCGGCCCCGGCCGCGATGCTCGTGTCCTTGGGGTCGACGCCGGTGATCTCGGTCCCGTCCGCCTTCTTGCCGTTGCCGCAGTCGGGCCGCCACTGGTCGGTCTGCTGCTGCGCGCCGTACTTGGTGACGCTGTAACCGCACGCCGCGCTGTCCTTGGCGATCCAGCCGATCATCGGAAGCGTCATGATCGTCTGGGCGCCGATGCGCTTGTTCTGCTCGATGAACAGGTCGGCCGAGGAGCCGTCGGGCAGTTGCGCGCCGGTGGCGGACTTCTGCGCGAGATTCTCGAAGAACCAGTCGGCGCCCGCGTTGCTGGTGTCGTTGCGGAAGTTGTAGCGGCTCGTGGCGTTGCCGCCCCAGCGGCGCAACGGAATGCCCAGCTCCTTGAGCAGGGGCTCGCCGACGTCCTCCAGGCCGTAGTAGTTCATCCCGTAGATGTCGGGGCTGATGGCATGGCGTCCGGCGGCGACGTCGATCGTCAGCGCGGGGCCGGCGGTGGCCGCCTGGGCGGGCAGGTGGACCAGGCCCGTCCCGGCGACCACCACCCCGGCCGCGACCGCCAGCAGTGTCCTCGTGTGGCGCACGTGGCTTCCCTCCGATGCGTGGTCATCCACATGTGTGGATGGACTCCCGCAATCTGGACGCCACGGATGTAGCAGGTCAAAGCGATCACGGTTTGGCCACGGAAACACCACGTCGCCGGTGAAGTTTTCAGACCGGCGCGGTTCGTGGCCGGAGGGGCATATGACGACGCCGGCCGGCCGGGATGACCCCGGCCGGCCGGCGGACGAAACGACGGGACGACCCCTAGACACCCATCGACTGGGTGTCGTTGGTCTCCGGGGTCGGCTGGGCCGACACCTCGGTGACGCCGTTCTTGAGGTGGTAGCGGGCCACGGCCTCCTGCAGCACCTCGGACTTGAGCTCCCCGCGCTTCACGAGCTGGGTGAGCACCGCCAGGGTGATCGAGGCCGCGTCCACGTGGAAGTGGCGGCGCAGCGCCGAACGGGTGTCCGACAGGCCGAACCCGTCGGTGCCGAGCGACGCCCAGTCGCCGGGCACCCACTGCGCGATCTGGTCGGGAACCGCCCGCATGTAGTCGCTGACGCCCACGAACGGCCCGGGCACGCCGGTCAGTTTCGTGGTGACGTACGGCACGCGCTGCTCGGCGTCGGGGTTGAGCAGGTTGTGCTCCTCGGCGGCCAGGGCGTCCCGGCGCAGCTCCGACCAGGAGGTGGCCGACCAGACGGCGGCCGACACGCCCCAGTCCTCACTGAGCATCCGCTGCGCCTCCAGCGCCCACGGGGCGGCGACGCCGGATACCAGGACGTTGGCCTTCGGCCCCGTGCCGGTCGCGGGCGCGTACAGGTAGAGGCCCTTGAGGATGCCCTGGACGTCGACGTCCGCGGGCTCCGCGGGCTGGGCGTACGGCTCGTTGTAGACGGTCAGGTAGTAGAAGACGTCCTCGGGCTGCTCCCCGAACATCCTCCGCAGGCCGTCCTTGACGATGTGGGCGATCTCGAACGCCCAGGCGGGGTCGTACGAGACGGCCGCCGGGTTGGTCGAGGCGATCAGCGGGGTGTGGCCGTCCTCGTGCTGGAGGCCCTCGCCGTTCAGCGTGGTGCGGCCGGCCGTCGCGCCGAGCAGGAAGCCCCGGCCCATCTGGTCGCCCAGCTGCCACATCTGGTCGGCGGTCCGCTGGAACCCGAACATCGAGTAGAAGATGTAGACCGGGATCATGTGCTCGCCGTGGGTGGCGTACGAGCTGCCCGCGGCGATGACCGAGCCCATCGAACCGGACTCGCTGATGCCCTCGTGCAGGATCTGACCCTCGGTCGACTCCTTGTACGACAGCAGCAGGTCGCGGTCGACGGCCTCGTACGTCTGGCCGTGCGGCGAGTAGATCTTCGCCGTCGGGAACATGGCGTCGACGCCGAAGGTGCGCGCCTCGTCCGGGATGATCGGCACGAACCGGGCGCCGATCTCCTTGTCGCGGACGAGGTCCTTGAGCAGGCGGACGAAGGCCATGGTCGTGGCCACGTTCTGCTTGCCCGAGCCCTTGCGCAGGCCGGCGTACACGGGGTCACCGGGGAGCTTGAGCGGCTTGGCGCGGACCACCCGCTTGGGCAGGTAGCCGCCGAGCGCCGCCCGGCGCTCCTTCATGTAGTTGACCTCGTCGTTGTCCTCGCCGGGGTGGAAGTACGGCGGGAGGTCGGCTTCGAGATCCTTGTCCGGGATGGGAAGGTAGAGCCGGTCGCGGAACTCCTTGAGCTCGGCCTTGCTCATCTTCTTCATCTGGTGGGTCGCGTTGCGGGCCTCGAAGTCCTTGCCCAGCGTCCAGCCCTTGATGGTCTGCGCGAGGATCACGGTCGGCTGGCCGACGTGCTCACGCGCCGCCTTGAACGCGGCGTACACCTTGCGGTAGTCGTGACCGCCGCGCGACAGCTTGCGGATGTCGTCGTCGGTCATGTGCTCGACCATCTTCCGCAGGCGGGGATCGCCGCCGAAGAAGTTCTCGCGGATGTAGCCACCGGACTCGACCGAGTAGGTCTGGAACTGGCCGTCGGGCGTCGTGTTCATCTGGTTGACCAGCACGCCGTCCACGTCGGCGGCGAGCAGCGGGTCCCAGTCGCGGCCCCAGACCACCTTGATGACGTTCCACCCGGCGCCGCGGAAGTACGACTCCAGCTCCTGGATGATCTTGCCGTTGCCGCGCACCGGGCCGTCGAGCCGCTGCAGGTTGCAGTTGATGACGAAGGTGAGGTTGTCGAGCTCCTCACGGGCGGCCACGCCGATGGCGCCGAGCGACTCGGGCTCGTCCATCTCGCCGTCGCCCAGGAAGCACCACACGTGGCTGCGGCTGGTGTCCTTGATCTTGCGGCTCAGCAGGTAGCGGTTGAACCGCGCCTGGTAGATCGCGCCGATCGGGCCCAGGCCCATCGAGACGGTGGGGAACTCCCAGAAGTCCGGCATGAGCCGGGGGTGGGGATAGGAGGGCAGACCCTTGATCCCGTGGGACAGCTCCTGCCGGAACGCGTCCAGCTGGGGGGCCGACAGGCGGCCCTCGAGGAACGCGCGGGCGTAGATGCCGGGGGCGGCGTGTCCCTGGATGAAGATCTGGTCGCCCGACTCCCCGTGGTCCTTGCCGCGGAAGAAATGGTTGAAGCCGACCTCGTACAGGGAGGCCGCGGACGCGTAGGTGGCGATGTGCCCGCCCACGTTGGTGCGCGCGTTGGCCCTGGTGACCATCACGGCCGCGTTCCAGCGGATGTACGCCCGGATGCGGCGCTCGACGTACTCGTCGCCGGGGAACCACGGCTCCCGCTCCGGCGGGATGGTGTTGATGTAGTCGGTGCTGCGCAGGCCGGGCACACCCACCTGGTGCTCGCGAGCACGTTCGAGCAGCCGGAGCATCAGGTAGCGGGCGCGGGTGCGGCCCTCGGTCTTGATGACGTTGTCGAGCGATTCGAGCCACTCACGGGTCTCGCTCGGATCGACATCAGGCAACTGGCTGGGTAGGCCATCGCTGATGATCGAAAAACGCTGGCGTCCGGAAGCCACTGGGTCTCGCCTTCCGAGATTGGACTGGGTCACGTCTGGTCTGTACGTCTGTCGGCTGCTGGGATGCGTCCCGAGGGGATCGCGGCGGCTTGGTCGGTTTCCATCCTGTCTCGTCCCTCTGGAATCTGCATCTCTACTGTCCGGTAACCGTGGCGTCCCTGCTGGCAGCAGGGTGCACATGGCCTAGACCACCGATGGTAGGACGATTTTTCCTCATCGCCCACTCCCGGTGGATTTTGGGGGGTCGCGCGTCCCCCGGATTCGGGCTCGCGCGCGTTCGGAACGTCTTTACCCGGACCCAACGCGACCTACGCGAGAGGCCACGACCCTATCCCCCTGAAGAGGGATCTCACACCCCGCCCCCGCGCGATGCGGGCGGGGCCGTCCGGCACGAGGCTGAGGCCGCGGCCGAAGAGCCGCCATCCGGCATCGATCCCAGGAGGCTCGTCATGAGACGCAGCGTCATCCTGGCCGTCGTCTGCCTCCTCGTCTCCGGCGAGGGGTGCACCGCGGCCTCCCCCGAGGCGCCGGGAGGGGTGGTCTCACGGCCGCCGACGGCCGCCGCTGCGGCGTCCGGTGCCGGGGAGGTGATGGCGGTCATGCGGGACATCGCCCGCTGTGTCCGCTCGCACGGCGCCCCCGGCTTCCCCGACCCGATCATGGATCCGCGCAGCAATTACCCGGCCTTCCCCGACGACGCGCCACGGATCCCGGACGGGGCGCGGACCGCCTGCGCGCCCGTGGCCCGCCGCCTCCCCCCGGAGGCCACGGTCACGCATCCGCCGTCGCCCGGCCACATGGCCGGGCTGCGCGCGTTCGCCCGGTGCATGCGCGACCACGGCGTGGGCGACTTCCCCGATCCCGACGCGGCCGGGGCGTTCCCGATGCCCAGAAGGATCCTCGCCCTCGGCAAGGGCGGCCTGGAGCCGCTCGTGCGGCCGTGCCGCGAGCTGTTCCCGGAAGGCGGCCTGGACGTCGCCCCGCCTGAGGGCGGGTCGTGACCGGCGCCGGCTCCACCCGGGCGGCTGTGGCGGGCGTGGTCGTGCTCGCGCTCGCGGGCGGCGGCTGGTTCGCGGCCGTGCGATCCGGGGTCGTGGGATCCGGGAGCGTGCGATCTGGGACTCCCGATGCGCCCGCGGCCGCCGCGGCGGCGATCCCGACCGGCGTCGCCGTGGTCGAGCGCGTGGACGTCACCCAGAGTGAGCAGGTCAACGGCACGCTGACGTATCGGGGAGCGTTCACCGTGCAGGGCGGGAGCGGGCGGCTGACCCGCCTGCCGCCGGTCGGGTCGGTGGTCCGCAGGGGCGCAGCGGTGTACGAGGCCGACGGCAGGAAGGCCATCCTCCTGTACGGCTCCCGCCCGGCCTGGCGGCCGCTGACCCTCGGCATGACGAACGGCCCGGACGTCCGCCAGCTCGAACGCAATCTGAGGGCGCTCGGCTACACCGGCTTCACCGTCGACGCGCACTTCGACCTCGGGACCTACTACGCCGTCCGCCGCTGGCAGCGCCGCCTGCGGGTTCCGGCGACGGGCGCGATCACACCGGAGCAGGTGGTCTTCCTGCCCGGTCCGCTGCGGGTGACCGGCTACGACCGCGATCTGGGGGCCGCGCTCGGCGGGCCGGTCCTGCACGGCACCGGTGTGGTCCCGGTCGTGTCCGTCCAGCTCGACCCCACCATGGTCCCCACGCTGCGTAAGGGCGGCCGGGTCACGGTGACGCTCCCCGACGGGCGCGCGCGCCGGGGCCGGGTGACAGAGGTGAGCGACGTCGCCGTGCCCGTGGAGCAGCCGGACCAGCAGCGGCAGTCGTACGTCCCGGTCACGATCGGCCTCTCGGGCCGGCCGCCGCGGGTGCTCGACCAGGCCCTGGTCCAGGTGACGATCACCACAGGCCGCCGCAGGGGCGTGCTCGCGGTGCCCATCGTCGCGCTCCTGGCCCGGCCGGGCGGCGCGTTCGCGGTCGAGACGATCGCGGAGGACGGCCGAAGGGCCGTCGTACCGGTCGAGACCGGCATGTTCGACGAGATCGCCGGCGTGGTCGAGGTGACCGGCGTCGCCGAGGGCACCCGCGTGGAGGTGCCGCAGCAATGAGCACGCCGGAAGGGGTCCTCGTGCTCGACGAGGTCCGCAGGACCTACCCGGGAGACCCGCCCGTCGAGCCGGTGCGCGGGGTCTCCCTGGTGGTGAGGGAGGGCGAGATGCTGGCGGTCCTCGGGCCGTCCGGTTCGGGCAAGTCGACCCTTCTCCATCTGATGGCCGCGCTCGACCGGCCCACCTCCGGGTCGGTCCGGCTCGCCGGGCACGCCGTCGAACGGGTGCCCGACCGCCGCCTCGCCGGGCTGCGCGCCCATCACGTGGGGGTGGTTTTCCAGCAGTTCTTCCTGCTCGACGCCGTCACCGCGCTGGAGAACGTCGCGACGGGCCTGCTCTACCGAGGGGTGCCCGCACGCAGGCGGCGTCTGCTCGCGGGGGAGGCGCTCGAGCGGGTCGGGCTCGCCCACCGGACCGGCCACCGGGCCGCCAGGCTCTCGGGCGGCGAACGGCAGCGGGTCGCCATCGCACGGGCGCTGGTGGGCCGGCCGTCGATCCTTTTCGCCGACGAGCCCACCGGCAACCTCGACTCGGCCACCGGCGCCGAGATCGTCGCGCTGCTGCGCGAGCTCAACGGCCAGGGGACGACGCTCGTCGTCGTGACGCACGACGCCGGGGTGGCCGCCGCGTGCGGCCGCGGGATCGAGCTCCGCGACGGAGTGGTGATCGGCCGCCCGCGGCCCGGCGTGCCGTACGGAACGGAGAGGGGAGAGGCCACATGAGATCCGAAGGACCCGCCGGGGCGCCGCTGCCGCGGATGCGAGCCGCCGACCTGCTGACGACCGGCACACTCGGCGTCCGGCGCCGCCGTGCTCGCGCCGTGCTGTCGGCCCTCGGCATCTCGATCGGCATCGCCGCGATCGTGGCCGTGCTCGGCGTGACGAGCTCGAGCCAGTCGGCGCTCCTCGCCCAGATCGACCGTCTCGGCACCAACCTCCTCACCGTCGTCAACGGACGGGACCTCGGCGGCGGGGAGGCCAGGCTGCCCGTGGAGGCCACCGCGATGATCCGCCGGATGGCGGGAGTGCTCCACGTCGCCCCGACCACCCAGCTGGCGGACCGGTCCGTCTACCGCAACGTGCTCGTTCCCGTGGGCCAGACGGGCGGCCTCGCCGTCCGGGCCTGCGACCCGGCCCTGCTCGCCACCCTCGACGGGCGGGTGCGCCGGGGGAGGTTCCTCGACACCGCGACCGCCCGCTATCCGGTCACTGTGCTCGGTTATGAGGCGGCCCGGACGCTCGGGATCACCGGGACCGGGCCCGACGTCCGCGTCTGGCTCGGCCGTCACTGGTTCACGGTCGCCGGGATCCTCGACCCGTTCCCGCTGGCTCCCGAGATCGACCGTTCGGCGCTGGTCGGATTCCCTGTGGCCGCCCGGCTGCTCGGGTACGACGGACACCCGAGCCGGCTGTACGTCAGAGCCGACCAGGACCGGGTCGGCCAGGTGTCCGGACTGCTCGCGATGACCACGAACCCGGCCCATCCCGAGGAGGCCGACGTGCACCGGCCGTCCGACGCGCTGACGGCACGCCTCGCCGTGTCGCGGTCGGGCGCCGCCCTGTTCCTGGGACTGGGCGCCGTGGCCCTGCTGGTCGGCGGGATCGGCGTCGGCAACATCATGGTGATCTCGGTGCTGGAACGGCGTGGGGAGATCGGCCTGCGCCGGGCGCTCGGCGCTGCGCGGCGACACGTCGCCGCGCAGTTCCTGACCGAGTCGCTCGTGCTGGCCGCGATCGGGGGAACGGCAGGGCTGGCAGCCGGATGCCTGGTCACCACGGTGGTCTCCCGGGCCAGGGGGTGGGAGGTGCTGATCCCCGCCGAGGCCGTGTGGGGCGGCCCGGTCACGGCGCTGGCGGTCGGGGCGGTCGCCGGCCTCTACCCCGCGCTCCGGGCCGCCGCGCTCGCCCCCACCGACGCGCTCCGGACGGCCTGACGGCGGCCGGATCCGGCCCGCTCAGCCGTCGAG
This sequence comes from Microbispora oryzae, assembly GCF_017896165.1. GTDB lineage: Bacteria > Actinomycetota > Actinomycetes > Streptosporangiales > Streptosporangiaceae > Microbispora > Microbispora oryzae. The sequence continues at coordinate 9,641 of NZ_JAFCNB010000013.1, read as the reverse complement.
AGCCTCGTCGAGGGGGACGAGCCCCTGCTGCAGGCCGAAGATGGCCGCCTGGGTCCGGTCGGACAGGCCGAGCTTGGCGAGGATGCTCGACACGTGGGTCTTGACCGTCTCCCGCCCCATCCGGAGCGCCCGGGAGATCTCGGAGTTCGACCGCCCCCTGGCCAGCTCGGCCAGCACCTCCCGCTCGCGCGGAGTGAGCAGGTCGAGCGGTCTGCGGGGGTCACCCCGGCGGACCCGTTCGACCAGCAGGGCGGCGACGCCCGGCTCCAGCACGCTCCCGCCCACGGCCGCCGCCCGCACCGCCTCCACCACACGGTCGACCGCCGTCGTCTTCGGCAGGTAGGACAGCGCCCCCAGCCGCACCGCCCGCACGACCCGGTCGTCGTCGAGGAACGAGGTCAGCACGATCACGGCGGGGCGGCCGGCCTCCGGCGCGTCGTTCAGCCTCCGCAGCACGGCCAGCCCGTCGAGGCCGGGCATGACCATGTCGAGAAGCACGACGTCGGGCCGCAGCACGGGGATCACGGCCAGCGCCCGTTCCCCGCTCGCGCAGTCGCCGACCACCTCGACGCCGTCCTCCTGATCGAGCACGAAACGCAGGCCGTGCCGTACGACCTCGTGATCGTCGACGATCAGCACGCGGATCACGACGCCTCCCCGGCCGGCTCGCGCACGGGGATGCGCGCCGACACGCAGGTGCCCCTGCCGGGCTCGCTGACCAGCTCGAACACCCCGCCGAGCTCTCCGACCCGCTCGCGCATCAGCGCCAGCCCCATGCCGTGCCTCGCCGCCGCCGACTCCGGGCCGAACCCCCTGCCGTCGTCGCGGATCTCCACCGCCACCGTGTCTCCTGTGTCTCCCGTGTCTCCGGTTTCGCCCGTGTCTCCCGTCGTACGGCGCAGCACGACCTTCACCCGGCTCGGCTCGGCGTGCTTGACGGCATTGGCCAGGGCCTCCTGCACCAGCCGGAGCACGGCGTGTTCGATCGCCGCGGGCAGGGCCATCTCCTCCAGCGACGCCTCCACCCGGATGCCGAGCCTGATCTCGTAGGCGTGGCACAGCTCGTCGAGCGCGGGCACCAGCCCGGCGTCCTCCAGAGCGACCGGGCGCAGCTCAAGGAGGAGCGCCTGCATCTCGCGCATCGCCCGGGCGGCCGTACGCTCCATCGCCTCGGCGTCCGAACGCAGGACAGCGGGGGCGGCCCGGCGCATGCCCGCGGCGAGCAGGCGGAGGGAGAACAGATCCTGCGAGATCGAGTCGTGCAGCTCCCTGGCGATCCGCGCCCGCTCGGCGTGCCGGGCCTCCGCCTCGGCCGACAGGCGCTCGGCGGCCACCGCGTCACTCAGGCGCTCCGTCATGAGATTGAACGACTCCTCCAGACGGCCCACCTCGTCACCGTTCGTCACCGGCACCCTCGGCCGGAAGTCGCCCTGGGAGACGGCACCGGCCGCCACGGCCAGCCGCTGCACCCTGCCGATCAGCCGGCGCGTGCTCAGCAGGCCGAACAGCAGCCCGACCGGCAGGACCAGGCTGAGCGCGAGCGCTCCCGGCACGACCATGGGCAGGACGGCGCCGGGGGAGAAGGCGTCGCCGAAGTCCGGCGGGGCCTGGACGTAGAGGTAGCCCGCCGTGGACAGGGACGCCTTGTCGTCGCTCCCCTGGCCGCCGTCGTCAGGAACGCCGGTCGGAACGCCGGTGGAGCGCTGCGCGAGCACCGGGCTGGTCCACCAGACGGCCTTTCCGGCGGCCGTGACGCCCGTCCCGCCGCCGGTCGGCGGGGAGGGCCGGATCGTCGAACCCCGCGGATAGGTCCCCGCCGAGCTCACCACGACCTCGCCCTCGCCGTCGGTCAGGACCTCGATGGGCTGATCGGTCACCACGCCGTTCGCATGGGTGATGGCGACGCCGCCGGCATAGCCGGGAGGAGTGCTGGCCAGCGCGATCTCACGGCGCGCCGCGCCGGCGGCGGCGACCAGCAACTCGCGGCCGGACGAACCCGGGGAGGCCTCGCCGATCTTGGTGAGCGTCAGGCTGAGGACCTTCGCGTCCCTGCTCGCCTGATCCTGCAGCCGGGTCTGGAGATCGGAGCCGCTCAGCAGCGACGGCACGTACACGCCGAGGAGGACGCCCTCGACCACCAATACGGCTCCCGCGGTGACGATCGCGTACGAGCCCGCCATGCGCCTTCGAAGCCCCATTCGCGCAGCGTAACGTTCTGGTATGGATTGTCCCTCCCTCTGTGGAGGGAGGGGTTTCCCCCCTTTCCAGCGGGCGATAGGCGTACCAGGCTCTGGAGAGAGGGGAGGGACCGAGATGCGTGCAGCGGTGGGCGACCGGCTGGTGGTGCACGGCGCCATCGTCGGAGAGCACGACAGGTGCGGCGAGATCATCGAAGTGCGCGGGCCCGAGGGCGAGCCGCCGTTCATGGTCCGCTTCGAAGACGGGCACGAGGGACTGGTCTTCCCGGGGCCGGACGCGGTGGTCATCCCAGCCCGCAGCGGATCGGCGTCGGCCAGCGGCTCGTAATATCACTGTGTGAAATCGACGGAGATCAGAGTGCGTACCGGCTCCAGCGAGCGGGTCTACGACATCACCGGGGAATGCGCCGACTTCGCCCGTGAATGCGGCGGTGACGGGCTGTTGCACGTGTTCGTGCCGCACGCCACGGCCGGCATAGCACTGATGGAACTCGGCTCCGGTAGTGACGACGATCTGCTGGCGGCCCTGGGCGACCTGCTCCCGGCGGACGACAGGTGGGCGCATGCGCACGGCTCCCGAGGGCATGGCAGGTCACATGTCATGCCCGCGTTCGTGCCGCCGTACGCCACCGTCCCCGTCCTTGGCGGGAGACTCGCTCTCGGAACCTGGCAGTCGGTCGCCTTGATCGATCTCAACGTGGACAACCCCGATAGGCGTGTCCGTCTGTCGTTTTTGTCCGACTAGTAGATAACGGTGCGGGTCACGCTCCGTGGCGACCGTTGACGACGATGGGTCACAGCGTGTGGACTGTGCCGAAGCATGGCTCTCAGGAGCCGGACAACCGCAGACATGGGCGGGGTCACCCCAACCAGGAGGGATGAACGTGAGCGCGACCGCGGGTCAGGCGCAAGGTGAGCGCGGCCTGGCCGAAAGACTCGGCCTCAAAACCGGTCAGGTGGTGCAGGAGGTCGGCTGGGACGAGGACTGCGACGAGAGCCTGCGTCAGTCCATCGAGCAGCTGACCGGCAACGAGATGGTGGACGAGGACTACGACGACGTCGTCGACGTGGTGCTCCTCTGGTGGCGCGACGGGGACGGGGACCTGTTCGACGCTCTCAGCGACGCGATGACCGCTCTTGCCGACGGTGGTCAGATCTGGCTGCTGACGCCGAAGGCCGGTCGTGACGGCCACGTCGAGCCGAGCGACATCGGCGAGGACGCGACGACCGCCGGGCTCTCCCAGACGAGCAGCGTGAGCGCCGCCAGAGACTGGTCGGGCACCAGGCTCGTCGCTCCCAAGGCCCGACGCTGACTGTTCGCCCTGCCGTACGGTTCGGGCCGTACGGCAGGATGGTGAGCGGGACCACGGGGGAGGGCTGCGCATGGCGGTAGAGGTCGGCGGGCGCGCACCGGACTTCGAGCTCCGCGACCAGCACGGAGTCCCGGTCAGGCTGTCCGGGCACCGCGGGGACAAGGTTGTGCTCGTCTTCTATCCGCTGGCGTTCAGCCCCGTGTGTCACGGCGAGCTCGCGGCGCTCCGCGACGAGCTCGCGCCGTCCCTGCCGCCGGACGTGCGGCTGCTCACGGTGTCGGTGGATTCGATGTTCGTGCAGCGGGCCTGGGCCGAGCAGGAGAGGTTCGGCTTCCCGATGCTGGCGGACTTCTGGCCCCATGGTGAGGTCGCCAGGGCGTACGGTGTGTTCGACGAGCGGATGGGCCAGGCCCACAGGGGGACGTTCGTCATAGACCCGGAGGGCGTCGTCCGCTGGAAGGTCGTCAATCCCGTCGGCTCCGCGCGGGACGTGGGCGAGTACCGTAAGGCGTTGGCGGACCTCTGACCGTTTGATTGCCCGTTTCCGGGCATGGTGATATTCAGCCGTTCCCGTCCCGCTCTGCCTTTTTGGAGGCCACATGCCCTGCTACCGGTGCGGGGCCCGGCAGACCGACCCCGTACGCGGGGCGAGCCCCTGGAAGCGTGCCGTGCGCCACGAGGCGCAGGTGCTGGTCTGCCCGGACTGTCAGCGCGAGCACGATCTCGACCTCGACACATGCGCCACGTGCGGTTCGATCGCGCTCATCTGCCGTCTCGGGGAGGTCGAGTGCCGCTCCTGCGGTCACGTCCACTCGGCCGGGTCCGGGCCGGACGAGACACCGGTCGCGGCGGGCTCGCTCATCGCCGCCGGCCCGCCGGGTTCGTCCGCTGCGTCGGCCCGATCCACTTCATCGAGCCAGTCCAGCTCGTCCGCTCCGTCGGCCGCGTCGGCTCCGTCGGCTCCGTCGGCCTCGTCCGGCCTCGCGGCTGAGGTGGAGGCCGCCCTCTCCCGCGTCCTCGGTCGCCCGTGACGGCGCACTCCGGCTACGTCGTCGGCCTGGACGTGGGCGGGACCTCCATGAAGGGCGGCCTGGTCACCCGGACGGGCCGGGCCGTCTCCCTGGAGGGGCGGCCCACCGGCCGCGAACACGGGCCTGACGCGGTCGTGGCCGCCGTCCGGGCGTACGTCGACGAGCTCGCCGCACTGGGAGCCGAACGCTTCGGCGCCGCGCCCGCCGGGGTGGGCCTCGCCGTGCCGGGGATCGTGACCGCCACCACGGCTACCTACTCGGCCAACATCGGCTGGCGTGACGTGCCGGCCGAGGAGTTCGTCCCGCCCGGCGTCCCGGCCCGGCTCGGGCATGACGTCCGCACCGGCGGGCTAGCCGAGAGCGTCCTCGGCGCGGGGCGGGACGCCGGTGACTTCCTCTTCCTCTCCATCGGCACCGGCATCGCGGGCGCCGTGGTCATCGCCCGCGAGCCGTACGGCGGGTCCGGCGGCTGGGGCGGGGAGATCGGCCACGCCGCCGTCTGGCCGTCGGGGGAGCCGTGCGCCTGCGGGCAGATCGGCTGCCTGGAGACCTACGCCTCGGCATCGTCGATAGCCCGGCGCTATGAGGCGAGGTCGGGACGTGCCGCGACGGCGAAGGACGTCGTGTCACTCGCCGGCGCGGGCGACCAGGTGGCGGCAGCGGTCTACGACGAGGCGATCGAGGCCCTGGCGGTGGCCCTCGCGTCGTACACACTGATCATGGACCCGTCGCTGATCGTGCTGGGTGGCGGCCTGTCGGAGGCGGGACCGGCCCTGTTCGACCCACTCGGCAAGCGCCTGGCCGCCCGGCTGGCCTTCCGGGAGGCGCCGCCGCTGCGCGCCGCGGCCCTGGGCGTCCAGGCCGGTATGCTTGGCGCGGCACTGCTCGGATGGCAGGCGGCAGGCGTGTACGACGCGGGACGCGACTGGTCGCTCGATGTGCTCAGAGGCGGTGCCGTGTCATAGGGTGTAGTCCCGTCCGGGCGGTTAGCTCAGCGGTAGAGCACTCGCCTTACAAGCGAGGGGTCACTGGTTCGAACCCAGTACCGCCCACCAGGTGAAACGGCGTGTTGTCGATCTTGTTTTCGCGGACCGAGTGACTATCTGAGTGACTACGCCTCGAAGAGGCTGTCCATCTTCTCAGCGCCCTGCATGAGCACAGGGCGGATCTGCTTGCGATAGACGGTCTCGGTGACCACGGTGTTCCGATGGCCGACGAGACGGGAGATGTCCTCGATCGGAACGCCGGAGTCCGACAGCAGCGAGACGAAGCTGTGCCGCATCTCGCGTGGAGACCAGTCCTTGCCAGGGAGATCGGCGTCATCGAGGATCTTGCGGAAGTCGCGTCGTACGTTGTGCGCGGTGAGTGCTGTGCCGTTCTTGGTGCGGAAGACGAGATCGAACTCGGTTGAGGCCTGCTTGTCGGCCAGGGCGTGAAGAGCGTCGACGCAGAGCCGGGGCAGCTTGAGGAATCGGCGGGACTTGACGGTCTTGGTGTCGCCCTTCTGCCGGACCGAGCGCCAGACGTGGATGGCGAACTCCTCGTGGCCCCAGCCGGCCTCGGCGACAGGCAACCACGCCTGCCGCTTCTCGTCGTAGGCGACGACGTGTGACCAGGTGAGCGCGCGAAGCTCCTCGGTCCGAGCGCCGATCAGCAGCGAGAGCACGATGTACGCACGCATGCGCGGTGTGGCCTTGGCCGTCTCGTCGAGGATGGCCTGAGCCTGCGCCAGGGTGAGCGCCTTGGAGGGACGACCGGCGCGCCCTTCGGGGATCTCGCAGAGATCGACGACGTTCCGTTTCACCTTGTCGCGGCGCATGGCGCTCTTGACGGCGCGGTTCAGGATGCCGTGAATCAGCTTGAGCGAGCGTGTGCTGAGTTCTCCTTCTTGCCGGCCAGCCAGGAGTCCACGTCCTCCACGGACAGGTCACGCAGCTTGCGCGCGCCGAGTGCCGGGAGGACGTGGGTCTCCGCGAACGTGGTGTACATCCGGACCGTGCTGAGGGACCGTCCACCCAGGCCGTGAGCGAGCCAGTAGGTGACAGCGTCGCTCACGGTGTAGTTGGTCGGGGCGATGGCCAGCCCGTCTTCATGGTCACGGATGATCTCTTTGAGCTTGGCCTTGGCTTCGGTCTTGGTCTTGCCGCTGGCCTTCTTCACGATGCGCTTCCCCGCAGGGGAGTAGCCCAGGGTCACCGAGGCGATCCAGCGTTGCCGCTGTTCGTCCCAGTGCAGGCCGCCGTCTCCTTTGCTGCGTCGGACGGTCATGATGCCTTCCTTGCCTCCTTTTCGAGCAGACGGATGTAGTCGTCGATGGCCGAGGCCGGGATGAGCCGGGTACGGCCCTGGCGGACGGAGCGGAGCCGCCCCGAGCGGATGAGTTCGTAGATGACGCTGCGGCTGAGACTGAGCAGGCGCATCGCGTCGGGGATGCGGTAGAGCCGCCGATCGGCGGATGGGGGTGGGGTCATCCGCCCTCGCGCTCTGCCCTGATGGCGCGGGCGGTCTGGACACTCTGACGGATGTGCTCGGCCATGATCGCCTCACCGGGCGTGTGGCCGATCCCGGCCAGGCGCCAGTGGCCGAGGACGAGCGTGGTCGCGTCGCCGAGGGCGGGCAGCCCGTGGCGTTCGCGTGCTTCGGCGGCTCGGTGCTGGGCGCGAGCGCCGCGCAGGTCGCCGAGCTTGAGGGAGTAGGCGCGGCTCTTGCTGGAGAAGTGACCCCGGAAGCCGAGCATGTGCGCCCATGGCCGCAGGCGCAGGGCGGCGAACTCCGGGCGTCCGCCGAGGTCCCAGCAGGTGCGGATCATGCGCCGGGCGTGGTCTGTGACCGGCAGTGCGTCCAGGTGGAGCCCGGGTTTGAGGCCGGTTCCGTGGCAGCGCCCGCAGGTAGCGGTCAGGGCGAGCCGCCCACGACCGCCGCAGGCCGGGCACGACACGCGGTGATCGACGGTGCCGGAGGCTTCCGCACCCTTGGTGGCGTACTTGGCGATGTAGCCGGCCACCGCTCGTTCGCTGACTCCTTCCGCTTTCTCGTCGAGGAGGATGGGCCGGATGTCGAGCTGGTCGCCCCAGGTCAGCTCCCACTGTCCGAGGTCGCTTTCGGGTGAGGAGAGACGGACACGGGCGACCGCAGGTGGGACCGCCCGTACGAGCAGGTCGTGATCGGCCCATGCGGGAGGGGGTTCAAGGGCTCCTGCTGGGCCGTCGAGACGAATGACCGCGTGGAAGTGGACCAGGCCGCGCCGCTGATACTCGGCAACCTTGGCGAACGAGACGCGCACCTCCTTGCCGAAGGCACGGCGGCTCATTCCCATCTGTGCGGCCAGCTCTAGCCGCATGGCCAGGGTGAAGCGGTGCCACAACGCGCCCGCGTGTGCCTGCCAGAGGACGGCCCCGATGTAGTCGTAGCAGTCCGGGCAGATGGGCTGTCCGAGCCGGTCATCTCGTGGTTCGTGCCGGGCATGACAGCCGACCGGCCGCCCGTGCTCGCACACCTTGTCACGCCTCCGGGGACGGCAGGCACGTCCGTCCCGGTGGGAGTGGACCGGGCCGAAGGACGGCGCGGTCAGCGTGACGAAGGCCCGCGGATGGGAGTTGACCGTCTCCGGGACGCCCTTGCCGCCCGATAGGCCAGCGCGGATCAGGTGGAAGGTGTCGGCCCGGTAGACCTCCGAGCAGGCCGGGCACACCGAGGCGCGCCGGTTGCCGCAGGCGATGAGCAGGCGACCGCCCGGCTCGTCGGCTGTGGTGTAGCTGTGCAGGACCTCGCCGGTGCCCGCGTCCACGATGGCCGACTCGCCGGCCAGGTGGATCGGGTGAGAACAGCCGCCTGTCGCGGCCACCATCGAGCGCCACCGGTCATAGCCGGGTTGCGTTGATGACCCGAACGAGGTCGGTCATCCAATCGTGTTCGTCGTTCGCGCTCATGATCGGTACCTCCCTCCTGTGGTAGGACTACTTGTAGTACATGTTGACGTGCGTTGCTGGTGCTCGTCAACCTGTAGTACAAGTTGTGTTGGAAGAAGTGGGAGGGAACGCATGGAGACCGAGGACAAGGACCCGCGCTGGCGCGTCATCGCCACCGACCTACGCGCCGCCATCCTCGATGGCCGTTATCCGCCCGGCGGTGCGCTGCCAAGCGAGCCGGAGCTGGTCGGGAAGTACGAGGTCTCCCGCCCCACGGTCCGCAAAGCCATCGACACTCTCGTCTCCGAGGGCCTGGCCTACGTCATGCGCGGACGAGGCTCGTTCGTGCGCCCCATGCCCGAGCGGCGCACCATCGTCATCACGGACCGGAGCCGACCGGACCTGGCCGCGCCCGGCAACCATCCCGACGTTCAGGAGTTCGGCTGGGACCTAGCCATGAAGGACGTCGAGCCCGAGGCCCCGCTGTTCACCGACGAGAAGATCAGCGCCAACCGAGACATCGCCATCATGCTCGGCGTCCGGCCCGGACACCCGGTAATCCATCGCCGCAGCATGTGGCACCGCGGCCATACCGCCCGCATTCACGGCGCGTCAGCCCGGCTGGAGATCAACTCCTACACGAACGCCGACATGCTTCCCGAGTGGGACGACCCGAAGCGCTACCACCAGTACCGCAAGCGCCCGGGCTTCTTCTACCAGTCGCTCATCCGTGAGCATGGCCCGGTCAGGTGGATGACCCTGACGACGGCGCGCATTGCGTACGAGGATGAACGGGCGCTGCTGGGGCTGGACTACGCCGAGGCGCTGCTGATCATCCGGCGTACGATGGCCCACGCAAACGGCCGCCCTATCGAGGTCACCGAGGTCAAAGCCCCTGCCAACCGCTACGAGATCGGCTATCACACCGAGCTCGCCGACGACCCCGATGCCGACCTCACGCCGCAGGAACTCAGCGATAACGGCATCGACCTCGTGATCTAGAAGCTGCCGTCTGGGTGGCTCAGAGTTTCTTTACTGGTTTAAAGGCGGCCCGCTCCGCGGCCGAGCAATGATCGAAACCTGTGGATCTGCCGGGAAGGGTGTACCTTCCCGAATCATCTGATCATGGTTTCGAGATAAGGCCGACGCGCCAACGTCGGTCGGGAAGGCACACCCGTGCCGCTTACCGTA
>NZ_JAFCNB010000012.1 GCF_017896165.1 Microbispora oryzae | reverse complement strand
CCTCACCCTCATGGATCAGACCAAGAAGAATGTGCTCCGTACCGATGTAGTTGTGATTGAGCATCCGGGCCTCTTCCTGAGCCAGGACCACAACCCGCCGCGCACGGTCGGTGAACCTCTCGAACATGTCGGCTCCCTCCGGGAGAACAGTTGCGGAGTTAAGACTCCGGTAAACCACACTACCCGCGAGGGGCCGTGCCGACAGCTCCAGCGGGGGTCCGGCGGTTCGGCGTCGTCGGAAGAAACCGCAGGTAGAAGCCGTGTGCCCGGAACCGTTCGCGAGCAGCGGAATCAGAGACACGGCGTTTGACGCGGTCACGCCCGCCCACATGCGGTCACACAGCCACACACGCGGCCGGGCTCCCGGCGTCATGCCCGCGCGGCCCCCGGAACTGTCGGTGCGGGCCGCCAGAATGGCGTCATCGTGATCAGCACATCGCCGCCCGAGGCACTCACCCGACCCCTGCCCGTCGACCTCGTCGACGGGCCCGCCGGCCTGCTCTACCTGCTTCCGCGAGCGCCGCTCACGGTGGAGGACTGCGAGACGCTGTCGGCCCTCCTCGCCGCCCGGGCCGCCGCGGAACGCCGGCGGCCCCGTCGATCACCCGTGCCGGATCGACGGCCGGAAGACGGCCGTCAGGAGACGGCCGATCGCGCGGCGGGCGGCCGGGCGGCCTCCGGGATGGTCAGGAACGGCCGCTCAGCCGGATGAACTCCTCCAGGGAGAACCGTCCGTCCGCGTCCACATCCGCGACCCGGTCGAGCTCCGCCACGCCCTCGTCCGGCAGGTCGGGGAAGTGCGCACGCAACTCCTCCTCGGTGACGTAGCCGTCGCCGTCGCTGTCGATCGACTCGAACTGCCGCTTGAGATCCGCCAGCCGTTCCTGGGTCAATTCCTCCGCCACCGCGACCTGCCTTCCTACGGAAACCACACCAATGCCGCCAAACTATGACGGACGTCCCGCATGTGGCGACAGGGGCCGGCCGGATACGACCCACGGCCGAATATGATCCGGGGAGGACGCGCGGACACCGTTCGTGGACAGGCTGCGATCACGAGGAGATCAGCGATGACCCACCCCCTGGACACGCGGTACGCGCACCAGCGCACCCCTCTCAGCGCGGAGGAGAAGGTCCGGGCGGAGGCGGGCTTCGTCCCTCTCGTCGCGCAGCACCTCGCCGACAGCGGACGGTTCAGGGTGAGCGCAGACACGCCCGAGTTGGTCGAACTCTTCCAGGGTGTCGCCCGCCGGGTCGGCGAGATGCTCGGGCGGCCCGTCGTCAGCTACGCCAACGGCCGCTACATGGTCATCACCTTCGGCCCGGACGCCGGGCAGGACTCCGGCGCGATCGAGCGGGGACCCCGCTCGTTGGGCGAGTAACACTCCGGGCGTCACTCACGCGGCGATCGATCGAGGCAGTCGATCGAGGCGGTCGAGGCGATCGCGGCGGCTCGTGAAAGTTTCCGGCGCGCGATCGCTCGGGAGGCCCGCGGCGCTGGTCGGCGAGGAAAGGCGGACCACCGCGTTCGCCGTCCGTTGTTTCCGCCCGCGGACGCCGGGTAGCGTCCGGCTGCCGAGGAGCTCACAGCCGACGTCCAGGTTCTGGAGAGCACGTGATGCCCAAGCGTCTCAGCCCACCCCCCATCGCCGTCCTCCCCACGCTGGCCGCTGTCCTGGCCACCGTACTCACCACAGTGCTGGCCACCGTCCTGACCACCGCGGCGTTCGTCGTCGTCGATCCGCTCACCGCCGGGGCGGCGACCGGCGGGTTCGACTTCACCCGGGCGCAGGTCGCCACGACAGGTCTGCAGGCGCCGTGGGGAATGGCCTTCCTCCCCGACGGCAGCGCCATCGTCTCCGAACGCGACACGGCCCGGATCATGCAGGTGCGGCCGGGCTCGGCGCCAACGCCGGTGGCCACCGTGCCGGGCGTCACGCCCAGCGGCGAGGGCGGCCTGCTCGGCATCGCCGTCTCCCCCTCGTACGCCCAGGACCAGTGGGTGTACGCGTACTACACGAGCAGCACGGACAACCGTGTCGTCCGGTTCCGGCTCAACGCGCCGCAGACCCAGCAGGTGCTCCTCTCCGGCATCGCGAAGGCGAGCTTCCACGACGGCGGGCGGATCGCGTTCGGCCCCGACGGCATGCTGTACGTGTCCGCCGGCGACGCGGGCACCACGTCCAACGCGCAGAACGTCAACAGCCTGAACGGCAAGATCCTGCGCATGCGGCCCGACGGGAGCGTGCCCCCGGACAATCCCATCGCGGGATCGCGGGTCTACAGCTACGGTCACCGCAACGTCCAGGGGCTGGCCTGGGACGGTCAGGGACGGCTGTACGCCACGGAGTTCGGCCAGGACACCTGGGACGAGATCAACCTCATCGTCGGCGGCGCCAACTACGGCTGGCCGACCTGCGAGGGCAAGTGCAACGACACGCGCTTCCGCGACCCCCTGGTGACCTGGCGCACCGCCGACGCGTCGCCGAGCGGCCTGGCCTACGCGAACGGCACCCTGTTCGCCGCGGCGCTGCGCGGGACGCGCCTGTGGACCATCCCGGTCAACGGCTCGACCGTCGGCACCCCGGCGGCCGAGTTCCAGGGCACCTACGGCCGGCTCCGCACGGTGGCGGTCGGACCGGACGGCTGGCTCTGGATCGCCACGAGCAACCGGGACGGCCGGGGGACCCCGACGACGGGCGACGACCGCGTCCTGCGCGTTCCCCCGGCCGGAAACCCCTCCCCGAGCGCCACGCCCAGCCCGTCGCCCAGCGCCACCCCCAGCCCGGCCGTGAGCCCGACTGTGAGCCCGACCGTGAGCCCGACGCCGCCGGTCAGCCCTCCTCCCGGCGCGGGTTGCGCGGCGACGTACCGGGTGACCAACGAGTGGCCCGGCGGCTTCCAGGGCGAACTGACCGTGGTCAACACGCGGACGACGGCCATCTCCTCCTGGACCGTCACGTTCACCTTCCCCGGCGGCCAGCGCGTCACCCAGCTCTGGGGCGGCCGCTACACCCAGTCAGGGGCGAGTGTGACGGTAACCAACGAGTCGTGGAACGGCGCCCTCGCCCCGAACGCCTCGACGACCGCCGGCTTCACCGGCAGCTGGTCGGGCACGAACGCGACTCCGTCCGCGATCGGCTGCACGGCCACCTGAGGCCGCCTGAGGCCGCCCGGGCCCGATCGAGCACCGGCCGCGCGCGCACGCGGCCGGTGCGGCACTCTGGGAGGTGAGATCGGGACAGGGCGGAGAGGTCGCCGATGGCGGACGGGAAGATCACCAGAATCGGGCGATGCTACGCGTGCCGGGAGACCTTCGGATACGACCCCGACACGGTCACCACTGTCCTGATCGATCCCCAGACGAGGCTGCCCCCGGGCATGACGCCCTTCGGAACGCGACGGCAGCCGTCTCCCGCCGCGCTCGCCCGAGCGGAACGTGAACCGATCTGCCCCCGCTGCGTCGAACGGGCCCGCCGGTTCAGGGAGGAGCAGACGGCCGACCCGTCGGCGGGCTGGCCCACGTGGCGGCGTGATCAGGGCGATTCCGGAAGCCAGGCGCCGTAGCGCCGTCAGCCCGCAAGCGTCCCGTCGCGCAGCTCGATCACCCGGTCGGCGAGGCCGAGCAGGCTGGGGTCGTGCGTGGCGACAAGAGCGGTCACGCCCTCGCTGCGGACCAGTACCCGGAGCAGTTCCATGATCTGCAGGGCCGTCTGGGAGTCGAGCTGGCCGGTGGGCTCGTCGGCGATGAGCAGCCGGGGCCGGTTGGCCAGCGAACGGGCGACGGCCACCCGCTGCTGCTGCCCTCCCGACATCTCGTACGGCCGCTGCCCGGCGTGCTCGGCGAGGCCGACGAGCGACAGCAGCACGCGCACCCGCTCGTCCCGCTCGGCGGCGGGGACCCGGGCCAGCCGGAGCGGCACGCCGACGTTCTCTGCGGCCGACAGCACCGGGATCAGCCCGAACGTCTGGAAGACGAAGCCGATCACGTCGCGACGCAGCGTGAGCAGTTCCGCCTCGGCCAGCTCGGTCACCCGGCGCCCGGCCACCTCGACGGTGCCCTCGTCCGGCCGGTCGAGACCGCCGACCAGGTTGAGCAGGGTGGTCTTGCCGGAGCCCGACCGGCCGCGTACCGCGACCAGCTCGCCGGGGTGCGCCTCGAACGACACGCCGCGCAGGGCCTCCACGCCGCCGGGATACACCTTGCGCAGCCCCTCGACCACAATCACCGGCCGGTCGCTCATGTGGTCGGGCATCTGGTCACTCACCGGCGTCGCCTCCCTGGTCCGCGGGCCAGACGCCGATGTGGTCGCGTTCCAGCTCCAGCCGCACCCGCTGCTCCATGCTGAGCGCGGTCATGAACTCGCGCGGCAGCTGGAGCCGGCCCGCCCGGTCGAGAACGGCGTACTCCTCGGCCACCACCTCGCCGTCCGAGGAGGCCCGGCGGAGCGTCTCGCTCGATGTGCGGCCGTCCCGGATGCCGATCGTCCGGTCGACCTGCTCGGAGACCAGCGAATCGTGCGTCACGACGACCGTGGTGACGCCCAGCTCGCGGTTGGCGTGGCGCAGGGCGGCGAACACCTCGTCCGAGGTCTCGCTGTCGAGCTCGCCGGTCGGCTCGTCGGCCAGGATCACCTCGGGCGCGTTGGCCAGCGCGACCGCGAGGGCCACCCGCTGCTGCTGCCCGCCCGACATCTCCCCGGGCCTGCGCTCGGCGCAGTCGGCGACCCCCATGAGCTCGAGCAGCTCGCCGGTGCGCGCCCGCCGCTCCCGCCGGCTCCCGCGGCCGGCGAGCCGCATGGGCAGCGTCACGTTCTCGAACGAGGTCAGGTACGGCAGCAGGTTGCGGGCCGTCTGCTGCCAGATGAACCCCACCACCGACCGGCGGAAGCGCAGCCGGTCGCGCGGAGTCATCGACAGCAGGTCGACGCCGGCCACCCGGGCCAGCCCGGCCGTGGGCACGTCGAGCCCGGACAGGACGTTGAGCAGCGTCGACTTCCCCGACCCGGAGGCGCCCACGATGGCCACCAGCTCGCCCCTGCCGATGAGCAGGTCGAGCCCCTGGAGCGCGACCACCTCGACGGCGGAGGCCCCTCCGGTCTTGTAGATGCGCACGAGGTTGTCGCACAGGATGTGCGCGTCCGCGCCGAACACGGGCGCCCGGCCGGCGGCCCGTGCCTCCAGATCAGCGAGAGTGTCCACGACTGCCTCCAAGGTAGGCGCCGGCGAGTGCGATCGCGGTGACGGCCGCCGCCACGAGGAGCGGGAGGACCGGCATCCCGGTGTAGGCGGCCGGATCCGACGCCGGCGAGCCCCCCGCGTAGGCCGCCGGGTCGACACCGCGGCCGAGCAGCCACGGCAGGCCGAGCCCGAGCAGGAGTCCCGCCGCGGCCGTCACGAGCAGCGGCGGCGCCGTCTCCACGACCGCCGTCGCCCCGGCCTGCGGGCGCGTGAGACCGAGTGAGCGCAGGAGGGCGAGCACCCGCGCCCGGCGGGGCGCCCCGGCGACCAGCGCGATCAGCACGGCGGCCAGCGCGTACGCCGCCAGCGCGGCGGCCATGACCCGCAGGCCGCCGGTGACGGCCGACATGAGCGGTTCGCGCGCCAGCTCCGCGAGCGCGCGGTCGACCGTGGTGATGCGGACGCCCGCCTCCACGATCCCCCGCACCGCCGCCTCGTCCCCGTCCACGAGCAGGGTGTTGGGGTGCTTCGGCGCGCCGGGCACGACGATCAGCGCGCCGTCCGCCGGATCGACGGCGGGCATCCCGGTCACGACGCCCTTCGGCGTCACCGTCGCCGGTTCCGGCCAGTCGATCTCGAAGCTGCGCATGGCGGACAGGTCGCGCGAGACGAGCGCTCCCCCGGCCCCCGGCGACGCCGGAAGGGTCACCGGGTCTCCCGCGACCAGCCGCCGGTAGGCGTCGAGGTCGACCGCGAAGACCGTGGCGGCCCGGCCGCCGAAGCCCACCTGGGCCGTCGCCCGGCCCACCGCGGCGGGAACGACGTCCCGGACCCCCGGGAGGCGGCGGACCCGTTCCACCTCGGCGGCCGTGACCTCCCGATCCCATTCCAGCCGGACCGGGGCGCCGACCTGCTGCCACGCGGTGACGCGCTGGGCGACGCCGATCGCGTCCTGGGTGACGCCGGCGTACGTGCCGACGGCCAGCGCGGGCAGGAGGGTCAGCGCGGGCAGGACCGCGCCCGCCCCGGCGCGCGCCCCCATGATCAGCCCGAGGTACGGCAGGGGCCCGCGGCGGCGGGACGCCAGCCGTACGGCCAGGCGGAGCGGCAAAACGTAGAGGCGCAGGACGACGAGGGCGAGCGCGACGGCGAGCAGCGCAGGCACGGCGACCAGGGTGAGGTCGCCGCCCGCGAGGCCGCGCGTCCGGAGCAGGATCGTCCCGCCCACGCCGAGAACGAGTACGAAGCCCTCCAGCACCAGGCGGCGGCCGGACGGCGACGCCGACACCAGGTCGTCGCGGGCCTCCTGGAGCGGCCCGCTCTGGGCGCGGACCGCCGCCGCGCAGCCCGTCGCCGCCGCCGCCAGGGCGAGCGCCACGGGTCCGAGCACGGTGACGAGTGTCGCGGGTCCGGGCACGAGGGTGGCCAGGGCCGCACCGATGATCGCCGCGGGGACCGTCGCCAGCGCGACCGCTCCCCCGCCCACGGCCGCGATGTACGGCAGTGAGGCGCCCCTGGCCCGCATCAGGCGCAGGGCCGGGCCCATGTGCTGGGCGAGCAGCAGGATGCCGAGCGCCAGGGCGCCGAGGCAGACCAGGACGAGGGCGCTCAGGGCCACCCCCATCAGGGCCCGGGTGGCCCCGAGCTTGTTCAGATACTCCGTCAGCACCCGGTCGAGACCGGTCGACAGGGCGACGTCGAAATCCTGCCCGCCCAGCCGCCTGCCGTAGACGTCCAGCCCGGCCAGCGCCGGCGCCGCGTCGCCCGCGGTGACCTTGGCGGCGTCCACATCGACGATCCACGAATAGACGAGCGGCGTGTCGGCGGCTGCGGCCAGCCCGTCGCCGTCCGTGAGGCCGGTGACGTAGAGGTCCTCCTCGTCCGCGAGCGGGGGGAGGCGGTGCACGACACGGGTGAGGCCCGACTGCGACGCCCAGAACCGGTCGGCCGGGCGCACCGGCTCGAACAGACCGCTGACGCGTGCCGTGATCGAACCGGCGTGCAGCACGTCGCCGACGTCGAGTGAGAGCTCCTTGGCGGGCGCCGCGGCCAGGGCCACGTCCATCCGGCCGCCGGAGGCCGGGCCGGGCGGAGCGCCGCGCACGAATCGGACGCGCCCCTCGATCCCGGAGAGCCACTGCAGGGTGAGGTACGTGTGGCGGCGGACGCCCGTCGCCGGGGTGGCGAAGCCGTAGGTCCCGGTGTCCGCCACGATCTGCCGCAGGCCCGGGGGCACCAGGGCCCGCAGGGCGGCGTCGCGCGCGCCCGCCTGGGACACGCCGTGCGCTCGTAAGGGATCGAACGGGCTGCTGGTGTAGGTGAGGAGCATCGAGGTCGCGACCGGCGGAGCCGTACGGACCGTCTCGGCCGCGGCGGCGTCGAGGGACGACTCGATCATCCGGGGCAGGCCGGAGACGAGCAGTGTGGCGCCCAGCATGAGCGCGGCGAGCAGCGCCGCCGTCCCGCGGTGGACCGCCGACAGCCGGATCACCGGTCCTCCCCGAGACGCAGGGCGCCGGCCGGGCCGCGGCGGTGCAGCGCCCGGGTCAGCGCCGTCACGATCACGGTCAGCACGGCGAGCAGAGTGGCGATCAGCGCCGCCACCGCGGCCCACGGGACGTGGAGCAGCACCGGCGGGGTGACCACGGCGGCCTGCCCGGTCACCACGATCGCGGGGACGACGGTGGAGAAGAGGGCGGCGGCCACCAGGACGCCTCCCGCGAGCGAGATGCCGATCACGAACGACTGCTCCACGACCATGAGGCCGAGCATCTGCCGGAACGTCACACCGAGCGCGCCCAGCACGCCGAACTCCGCCCTGCGCTCCCGGGCCGAGACCGCGGCGTTGACCAGGAATCCCAGCACGGCGAAGACGAGGGCCGCCGCGAATCCCAGCAGCAGCGCGCCCTGCAGCCCGGCCGCGAGCGGGTCGTCCCGCAGCCGCCGGGTGAGCGCGCCGAGGTCGGTCACCGCCAGACCGGGATCGCGGGCGAGTACGGCGGCCGCCGGGGCCGTGTCGTGACCGGCGACGGCGAGCCACCATTCGGTGACGTCGGCCGGGCGGCCGCTCGCGCGCAGCGCGGACAGGTCGGCGAGCAGCGCGGAGCCGCCCGCGGGCGTGCCCGGCACGGCCGCGACCACCGCGACCACACGCACGGGGAGGGCGGCGGAGCCGAGGGTCACCCGGGTCGTCTCCGCCAGGTCCGGAGTGACGGCCACGGGCAGCGGACCGCCGGCGGCGGCCAGCCGCGTGGCTATCACGCCGAGGGGCACGTCAGAAAGGTCGGGACGCAGCGCCATCACCCGGCTCAGCCGCGACGCGTCCACGGCCAGCAGCGTCGCCTGCGTGCTGCCCACGAAGGCGTCACCGCGGTGGACGGCGGCCGCGGCGGTCACCCCGGGGAGCCCGGCGAAGCCGCGACCGCCTCCCGAGGATCCCGAGGATCCCGAGGATCCCGAGGATCCCGAGGATTCTGAGGATTCTGAGGCTCCGCCGGTCCCCGAGGTCCCCGGCGGGACGGCCACCCGCAGGTCCGCGCCCGCGAGGTGCCGCGCCTGGTCCTCCTGGGATCCACGCCAGGTGGCCGCCGTCGTGAGTGACAGAACGCCGATCGCCACGGCCATGGTCAGCAGGAGCGCGGGACCGGCGTGGCGGCCCGGTCGTCTGCTCACCTGCCGCGCGGCGAGCGCGGCGGCGAGCCCGGCCCGCCGCGCGGTGAGCCGTTCCACCAGCCGCGACGCCAGGGGGACCAGCCGCAGGCAGAGCAGTCCTCCGCACAGGAGGGCCAGCGCCGGGCCGGCCACCGTCAGCGGGTCGACGCCGAGGTCGCCGCCCACCCGGGCGGACAGCGCACCGCCCTGGTCGCGGAGCTGCCAGACGGCCGGCACCGCGATCACGATCAGGACCAGGTCGGCGCCGGTCCGCTGGATCAGCCCGCGCCGCTCGCCCCGGCCCCGCGCGGCCTGCTCCTCCACATACGTACGGCGGCCACCCAGCACGGCGGGCGCGGCCAGCAGCGCAGCGCACACCGGCGCGACCGCGGCGGCGACGGCGAACGCGGACGCCCCGGGCGTCGCCGGGATCCGCACGCCGGAGGCGCCGATCCACGGAAACGCGCCCACCGCGCGCAGCAGCAGGGGCGCGAGGAACGGCGCCGCGACCGCGCAGGGCAGCGCGACGAGCAGGGCCTCCCCGGCCGCGAGCGCCGCGAGACGCCCCGGGCCGCCGCCACGGGAGCGCAGCAGGGCCAGTTCCGGCCTGCGGTGCTCGGCCAGCAGCCGGGCGGTCAGCGCCAGGGCGTAGGCGGCCAGCACGATCAGTTGAAGCGCCGGGACCAGCATCGTGGACCGGGCGACCACGGCCGCCCGGTCGAGCTGGCCGAGCATGTCGGGCAGCGGGCTGACCGCGGCGCACTGCCCGCAGTCGGCCCTGAGCGCGGCGCCGATCCCGGCGATCGACGCCGCGCTGGAGCGGAGCCGCTCCGGTGGCAGCCGCCGCAGGTCGGGCTCGGCCAGCCAGGTGGCCGTCACGCCGGTCGCGAAGCGTCCGAGGAAGGTCTCGGCGGGCACCACCAGCGGGCCGTACGTCGTGAAGTCGCCCCCCTGGACGCCCGTGCGGAGCAGTTCGTCCCCGGCCCAGCGGCCGTCGTACGGGTCGCGGAGCCGGAACACGCCGCTCACCCTGACCGTGATCCTGCGCCCGTCAAGCCGTCCGACGATCGTCAGCTCGTCTCCGGCGGAGAGTCTCATGGCCCGGGCGGCCGGCTCGGACACCGCCACAGGGACCGCCGGCTCCGTCCCACCGCCTGTTCCGGCTCCGGATGCGGGGGCGGGGGCGGGCCAGCCGCCGCTCACGAGTTCGGCCCGGCCGTCCAGCCCCTCGTAGGTGGCGAATCTGGTCAGGTCCGGGTCGGATGGCTTCCCCTGACCGGTCTTCCGGCCGTTCCCCTGGCCGGTCTTCTGACCGGACTTCTGGCCGGACTTCTGGCCGGTCTTCTGGCCGGACTTCTGGCCGGACAGGGCGTACGAGTCCGACTGGATGCCCACGGTCACCTGGACGGGGATCGTGCCGTAGCCCTGGGCGACACGGGTGCGGACCGTCCGGTCGACGCCCGGGAAGTCGTCCGCCCCCACGGTCGAGGTGACGGTCGTCGCCCGCACGGACAGCGGTGCGAGGTCCATCGCCCGCCGCACTCCGGCATCGGTGACCAGCGCCGTGTAGAGCGCGAGGGCGGAGAGCGTCGTCGTGGCCAGCAGGATGGAGCCGAACGCCGCGAGCAGCAGGGAGGGCTCGCTCATGGCCCGCCGCACGATCAGCGGGCGCCGCCCCCGTCTGTCCCGTCCCACTGGTGCTGCCGCTCCGCGTTTCTGGCGTTGTCTCTGGCGCCATTTCCGGCGCCATTTCTGGCGCCATTTCTGGCGCATTTCTGACGCTATTGCTGGCGTTCACGCAAGCCCACAGGGCTATCGCCCCAATATATTTGGCTCGTCATCTAAGCACATAACGGCGCGCCAAAACAACCCCTCCGCACGGCACGGCTTCGGACGGCCGCGTCCGTGACTGCATCGTGATCATTGCCGGGGAGGATGCGTGGGCGCCGCGAGGGACGCGGCCCACGACGGGAGGAACGCCCATGAGGCGAACGATCGCCGCCCTGATCTGCGCCGCGTCGGCCGTGCTCGCCGCGCCGGGACTGGTCGCACCCGCCCACGCGCGGACGCGGCCGGCGGCCGGCGCCACGGATCCGGCCGCGGCGCTGCGTGCTCAGTACGTGCCCGGCCGCGGCGTGCACGTCGCCACCACCACCGTGCTCGGCTCGCGGGGGCAGCGGAACACGATCTCGACGCACGACGAGGGCGACGTCGAGTTCGGCCGCTCGGGCGTCGCGGCGTCCGACTTCACCGCGTCCGTGACGCTGAGCGGGGCGCCGGACGAGATCGCCGGCCTCCTGGGCGACCAGACGGCGCCCACCCGGACCGTCATCGTGAAGGGCGTCGCCTACACGCAGGGCGGCCTGTTCTCCGACGTGCTGCCGCAGGGCAAGACCTGGCTGCGGTCACCGAAGGCCGACCCGGCCGCTCCGCTCTGGTCGAGCCTGCAGGTCGTCCAGGCCCTCGACCCGGCGATGCTGGCCGCCACCCTCGCCGCCACGAACGCGACCGGACGCGGGGGCACCGTGGACGGCACCCCGACGACGCTCTACCGCGGCACCATCACGCTCCAGCGGCTCTACTCGGCCGTCCCCACCCTGAAGCCACAGCTCAAGTACATGTCCGCGCGGGAGCGCGCGACACGCGTCTACTGGCGGATCTGGATGGGGGCCGACCGTCTGGTACGGAAGGTGACGACGGCGACGCGCGCGACGCTCAAGGTCGGCAAGACCGAGGACGAGATGATCATGACGGGCACCACCCGGTACACCCACTGGGGAAGGAAGTTCCGCGTCACGCCGCCGCCCGCCTACCTGGTGGCGGACATCTCGGAGATCAACTTCCCCACGCCTGCCGCCCTGCCGGACTACATCAACCTCGGCGACTGATCCCGGGACCCGGCCGGCATCCGTCCGGCCGACCTCCCGAACCCGCAAAGAGAAGGTCAGCCGCAGGTCAGCGACGGTGTTGACGGTTTTCCCAGGGGCACAAGCCTGGCACCCGACAAACGAGGAGGGTGAAGCATGACCGTCTCGGGCATCATCTCCGCGATCATCATCGGCGCCATCATCGGCGCGCTCGGCCGACTGATCGTGCCCGGCCGCCAGCCCATCCCGATCTGGCTGACCATCGTGATCGGAATCGTGGCCGCCCTCATCGGTTCCGCCATCGCCCGCGGAGCGGGGGTGGCCACCACACCGGGAGTCGACTGGATCGAACTGCTCATCCAGGTCGCCCTCGCCGCGCTCGGCGTCTTCGTCGTCGCCGGCCTGTACAAGCGCCGCAGCGTCGGTTGACCGGCGAACCCGGTAGATCTTTACATAATCACCGACATCGCTTTTGTCCCGGCCAGCCGGGCCGGGCGTACGGTCGATTTCGAGGGGCTCTCCGGGCCGGGGGATCTCCCCCGCCCGGAGCGGAAAGACACTCGCGACCTGGGGAAGTGGTCCGTCGTGGACCAGTCCGTCCTGGCATCCGTCGCGGAGATCTTCGCCCGCCGTACGCGCCCGGCACGCGATCTGGCCCTGGAGGCGGACGCGGTGGCGCGGGCGTGCCACGCGATGGCGAGGCGCTTCCACGACGGCGGTCGCCTCATCGTCTTCGGCAACGGTGAGGCCGCGACCGACGCCCAGCACATCGCGGTGGAGTTCGTCCACCCGGTCATCGTCGGCAAGCGGGCGCTGCCGTCCTTCTCACTCACCGGCGACGTGGCCACAATCACGGGCGTCGCCGCGGGCGGCGGCGTCGACGACGTCTTCGCGCACCAGATCAGGACCCTCGCCGTGGCGGAGGACATGGCGCTCGGCGTCTCGCCGTACGGACACTGCGGCAACGTGCTGCGCGCCCTGGAGACCGCCAGGTGGATGGGACTGCTGACGCTCGCCCTGACGGGCGGCGACGGCGGTGACATCGGGCGCAGCCCGGCCGTCGACCACGTCGTGATCGCCCGGTCCGACGATCCACGGGTGATCAAAGAGGTGCACGTCACGACGTACCACATCCTCTGGGAGCTGGTCCACGTGTTCTTCGAGCAGCCCGGAGTGCTCGCCCCCCGGGTGGTCGCGTGACGGCCCCCGAGCCCGGCGCGCCTCGGGCCTGTCCCACGGGGACCCCCACGGGGACCTGCGTCACGTGCTCCGACGAGGCGGTGGCGGTCGTCGTGGTGAAGATGCTCGGGGACGGCCTCGCCACCGTGGAGACCGGCCGCGGCCGCGAGGAGGTGAGCGTCGCCCTGGTGGACGCCCGGATCGGCGACACCGTGCTGGTCCACGCCAAGGAGGCGATCGCGGTGGTGAGGGGGTGACCGCCCGATGAGCGGACCGGACAAGCCGACGCAGCCGACGGACCCGATGGACCCGATGGACCCGACAAAGTCGACGGACCCGATGGCGTCGCTGTACCCGTTCCTCTACTCCGGGACGGACGAGGCGGACGCGACCCCCGGCTCGGGGTCGGCCTCTGCACAGTCCTCTGTCCTGGCCCCGGTGCTCGCCGCCGTCCGTGACTCGACCGTCGAGAAGGCGAACGAGATCGTCGCCCTGCGCCGGACCGTGCTCGAACGCGACGGCGACCGGCTGGCCGCCTGCGCCCTCGCGATGGCCGAGGCGTTCCGGCGGGGCGCGCGGCTGTTCGCCTTCGGGAACGGCGGCAGCGCCACCGACGCCCAGGACGTCGCCACCCTGTTCCTCCACCCGGCACCCCGGCCCGGCGGCGCGGCTGTGTCCCTTCCACAGCCACCGCCACCCCCACTGCCCCTGCCCGCGTTCGCGCTCACCGCCGACGTGGCGGTGGTGACGGCGCTGGCCAACGACATCGGGTTCGACGTGGTGTTCTCCCGCCAGCTCGCCGCATCCGGCCGCGCCGGGGACATCGCCGTCGGCCTGTCGACCAGCGGGAACTCACGCAACCTCGTCACGGCCTTCCAGGAGGCGGCACGGCGCGGCATGCTCACCGTCGGGCTGGCCGGATACGAGGGCGGCCAGATGGCCGAGATCGGCACGATCGACCACCTGTTCGTCGTGCCCTCCTCCTCGGTGCACCGCATCCAGGAGGCGCAGACCACGATCTACCACGCGCTGTGGGAGCTGACGCAGGACGCGCTGGCCACCGCGCGGGCAGGCACGTCGTCACGGGGATGGAGAGACCGATGACAGCGCCCGTGAACACCCAGGAAGACACCTCGGCGGCCCGGGAGGAGCCGGTCGTCCACCTCCTGTGGATCAACGCAGGACTCAGCTGCGACGGTGACTCCGTCGCGCTCACCGCGGCGACCCAGCCCAGCATCGAGGAGATCGTGATGGGGGCGCTGCCGGGGCTGCCGAAGATCGCCGTGCACTGGCCTCTGATCGACTTCGAGTGCGGGCCCATGCAGGGCGCCGACACCTTCATCGAGTGGTTCCACCGGGCCGACCGCGGCGAGCTCGAACCGTTCGTCCTGGTCGTCGAGGGATCGATCCCGAACGAGTCGATCAAGCGGGAGGGCTACTGGTGCGGTTTCGGCAACAACCCCGACACCGGCCAGCCGATGACGACCAGCGAGTGGCTCGACCGTCTCGCGCCCAAGGCCACGGCGATCGTCGCCGCCGGCACCTGCGCCACGTACGGCGGGATCCACGCCATGGCGGGCAACCCCACGGGGGCGATGGGCGTCGCCGACTACCTGGGGTGGGACTGGCGGTCGAAGGCCGGACTGCCGATCGTGAACGTGCCGGGCTGCCCGATCCAACCGGACAACATGTCGGAGACGCTGCTCTACCTGCTGCACCAGCTGGCCGGGCAGGCGCCGATGATCCCGCTGGACGAGGCGCTGCGGCCCACGTGGCTGTTCGGCCAGACGGTCCACGAGGGGTGCGACCGGGCCGGCTACTACGAGCAGGGCCAGTTCGCCACCGAGTACGGCACGCCCACCTGCCTGGTGAAGATCGGCTGCTGGGGTCCGGTGGTGAAGTGCAACGTGCCCAAGCGGGGCTGGATCAACGGGATCGGCGGCTGTCCCAACGTGGGCGGCATCTGCATCGCGTGCACGATGCCGGGCTTCCCCGACAAGTTCATGCCGTTCATGGACGAGCCTCCCGGCGCCCGGATCTCGTCGACGACGAGCGCGGCGTACGGCACGGTGGTCCGCGCCCTGCGCGGCTTCACCCTCAAGACGGTGGACAAGGAGCCGAAGTGGCGCAGACGGGGCCGCGAGCTGCTCACCGGATACAAGGCGCCCTGGAGCTGAGATGAGCCTGGAGCCGAGATGACCCTGGAGCCGAGATGACGCTGCAACACGAGAAGGACCAGGCGTTCCGCCAGGAACAGGACCGCGAGCTCGTCGAGATGGCGTGGGATCCCATCACCAGGATCGTCGGCAGCCTCGGCATCTACGCGAAGGTCGACTTCGCCAACCGGGAGGTCGCCGAGTGCTACAGCACCTCGTCGGTGTTCCGCGGCTACAGCATCTTCATGAAGGGCAAGGACCCGCGCGACGCGCACTTCATCACCAGCCGCATCTGCGGGATCTGCGGCGACAACCACGCCACGTGCTCGGTCTACGCGCAGAACATGGCGTACGGGGTCCGCCCGCCGCACCTCGGCGAGTGGATCATCAACCTCGGCGAGGCCGCCGAGTACATGTTCGACCACAACATCTTCCAGGAGAACCTGGTCGGGGTCGACTACTGCGAGAAGATGGTCCGGGAGACCAATCCCGGCGTGCTCGCGCTGGCCGAGCGCACCGAGGCGCCGCACGCGCGCGACCATGGCTACCGGACGATCGCCGACATCATGCGCTCGCTCAACCCGCTGGAGGGCGGGTTCTACCGCGAGGCGCTGGCCATGAGCCGCGTCACCCGCGAGATGTTCTGCCTGATGGAGGGCAGACACGTGCACCCGTCCACGCTCTACCCGGGCGGGGTGGGCACCGTGGCGACCGTCCAGCTCTTCACCGACTACCTCGTCCGGCTGATGAGGTACGTCGAGTTCATGAAGCGGGTCGTCCCGATGCACGACGATCTGTTCGACTTCTTCTACCAGGCGCTGCCCGGATACGAGGAAGTGGGCCGCCGCCGGGTGATGCTCGGCTGCTGGGGCAGCCTCAACGACCCCGAGCACTGCGACTTCTCCTACGAGACCATGGGCGACTGGGGCCGGCGCATGTTCGTCACCCCCGGGATCGTCGTCGACGGCAGTCTGGTCACCAACGACCTGGTCGACATCAACCTCGGCATCCGCATCCTGCTCGGCAGCTCCTACTACGACGACTGGGAGGATCGGGAGCCGTTCGTGACCGCCGATCCGCTGGGCAACCCGGTGGACATCCGGCATCCATGGAACCAGCACACCATCCCGCATCCGCAGAAGCGCGACTTCAGCGGCAAGTACAGCTGGGTGATGTCGCCCCGCTGGTACGACGGGACCGACATGCTCCCCCTCGACACCGGCGGCGGCCCGCTGGCCCGGCTGTGGTCGACGGCGCTCAACGGGCTGGTGGACATCGGCTACGTCCGGGCCACCGGGCACAGCGTGCTGATCAACCTGCCGAAGACCGCCACCCGGCCGGAGACGACGTTCGAGTGGCGCATCCCGGAACGGGGCGGCGAGCTGCTGTCCAACGCCATCGAACGCAACCGGGCCAGGACGTACTTCCAGGCGTACGCGGCGGCCTGCGCGCTCCACTTCGTCGAACGGGCGCTGGACGAGGTGCGGCAGGGCCACACGATGACCTGGTCGCCGTTCACCGTGCCGGAGGAGGCCATCGGCTGCGGCTTCACCGAGGCCGTCCGCGGTGTGCTCTCCCACCACATGGTGATCAGGAACGGCAAGATCGCGAACTACCACCCGTACCCGCCGACGCCGTGGAACGCGAGCGTCCGGGATCCGTACGGCACGCCGGGGCCCTACGAGGACGCGGTGCAGAACACCCCGATCTTCGAGGAGAACCCGCCGGAGTCGTTCAAGGGCATCGACATCATGCGGGCCGTGCGGAGTTTCGACCCGTGCCTCCCGTGCGGCGTCCACATGTACCTCGGCCGGGGCAGGGAGCTGCGCCTCGTGCACAGCCCGCACGCCTTCGCGCCCGGAGAGTGAGCCGTGCCCCGCGGCCCGGAGGTGCAGGCGGCCGGCGAGCGCGTCGAGGCGCTCGTGGGGGAGCTCGGCGCGCTCGCCGACCCCGTCGCGCGCGCCAGGGCGGAGGAGCTCGTCCGGGTCCTCGTCGAGCTGTACGGCACGGGGCTCGAACACGTGATGACGATCGTCACCGACGCCGGGGCCGGGGACGTGCTGCATGGGCTGATCGAGGACGAGCTGGTCTCCGGGCTCCTGGTGCTCCACGATCTGCACCCGCTGACCACGGAGGAGCGGGTGCGGATCGCGCTCGACGAGGTCCGGCCCTACCTGGGGTCGCACGAGGGCGGCGTCGAACTGCTGGGCGTGGACCGGGCCGGGGTCGTGAGGTTGCGCCTGGAGGGCACCTGCCACGGCTGTCCCTCCTCGCGGGTCACGGTGACCCAGGCCATCGAACGCGCGATCACGAAGGCCGCCCCCGAGGTCGTCCGGGTGGACGTGGACGGGGTGGACGTGGACGGGGCGACCGCGCCGGTCCGGCCGCTGCTGCACATCGCGCCGCGCCCGCCCGGACCGTGCCCGGTGCCGGAGGAGGTGCCGTGACGAACGGACTGCGCCGCTTCCGCGCGCCCCCGAGTGCCGGGCCCGCCCCCGAGGCCGCCCAGGCAAACGCCCAGGTAAACGCCCAGGCGACCGCCGGGGTGGCTGGCCCGGTAGCTGGCCCGGTGGCTGGCCCGGTGACCGCCCGGTGCGAGATGTGCGCCGAGCCGGTCGGCGACGACCACGGTCACGTGGTCGACGTGGAGACCCGGTCGCTGATGTGCGCCTGCCGCGGCTGCCGCCTGCTGTTCACCGCGCGGGCCGCCGCGCGGGGCCGGTATCGGGCCGTGCCGGACCGCTACCTCTACGCGCCGTCCTTCCGCATCGCCACCGCCGACTGGGAGGAACTGAGCATCCCTGTCCGCACCGCGTTCTTCTTCCGCAACAGCGCCCTCGGCCGCACGGTCGCGTTCTACCCCAGCCCGGCGGGCGCCACCGAGTCGCTGCTGCGCCTGGACATCTGGGAGCGGGTGCTGGCCGACAACCCCGAGCTCGCGGACGCCGAGCCCGACGTCGAGGCCCTGCTGGTCGACCGGGGTCCGGCCGACCGGGGTCCGGCCGACGGGGGTCCGGCCGGGTTCGCCTGCCATCTCGTGCCGATCGACGCCTGCTATCACCTGGTCGGCCTCGTGCGGCTGCACTGGAAGGGCTTCGACGGCGGCCAGGAGGCGTGGAACGCCATCGACGGCTTCTTCGCCGGGCTGCGCGAACGGGCGAAGGTCGTCGAGCCCGAGAGGGGCCCGCATGGCCGATGACCTGAGCATCGAGTGCCTGGGCGCGCGGGCCGACCCGTACGCGGCCGCGCCGACGCTGGTCTTCCGGCTGCGCCTCGCCGACCCCGCCCCCGAGGGCGTGCACGCCGTCGCGCTGCGCTGCCAGATCCGGATCGAGCCGCGCCGCCGGTCGTACGCGCCGCAGGAGGCGGACCTGCTCGCGGACCTTTTCGGCGAGCCGTCGCGGTGGGGCGACACGCTCAAGCCGATCCAGTTCGCCGCCGTCTCCACCGTGGTGCCCGGCTTCACCGGCGAGACCGAGGCGGATCTCCCCGTGGCCTGCGGATACGACCTGGAGGTGGCGGCCGGGGCCTACTTCGCCGCCCTCGACGAGGGCGAGATCCCCCTGCTCCTGCTGTTCAGCGGCACCGTCTTCGGCGCGGTCTACGGCCGGGACCATGCCCGGTTCGCCGCCCGTCCCGTGCCGTGGGACCGCGAGGCGCGGCACCGCCTTCCCGTCGCGGTGTGGCGTGATCTCATGGACCGGGCGTTCCCCGGCGCCGGTTGGCTGCGGCTGGGCCGCGACACCCTGCGTGACCTGCGCCGATTCAAGACCGAGCACGCCCTGGCCACCTACGACGAGGCGCTGGGACTGCTGCTGAGGGAGAAGGGCCGATGAGCGCGCGGCTGGAGGCGGCGTGCCGGGTCGCCGACGCCGTCCTCTACGAGGGATACCTGCTCTATCCCTACCGGGCGTCCGCCGCGAAGAACCGGCTGCGCTGGCAGTTCGGCGTGCTGGTTCCGCCAGGCTTCTCCGCCACCGAGGAGCCGTCGGCGAGCGTCACCGAGTGCCTGCTCGAAGCGCCCGGCGAGGCGACCGTCGAGCTGTGGCTGCGGTTCCTGCAGGTGCGGGCCAGGACCGTCGAGCGCGCCGAGGCCGGCGGCTACCGGCCCGTCGCCGAACTGGAGGCGGGCGGACGGACCCACCTTTCGTACGACGACGCCACCGACCGCGAGGTGCGGCACGTCCTGCCGCTCGGCCGCATCCTGGAGGCGGAGCGGGTCATCGGGGTGCACCTGCCCCCGGACTCGTGGACCGAGCCCCTCCTCTCCCCCACCGGTGAACGGCTTGGCCGGGTCGTCGCCGCCCGCCAACGGGTGGACGCCGCCCTCCGGGTCGCCGCCGAGCGGCTGCCCGGGCCGTACCGGCTGGTCCGGCTGCACGTGCGGATCGAGAACCTGGCCGATTGGGACCTGCCCGACGCGCCGCGTGAGCACGCGCTGCGCCGCTCGCTGGTCGCCGCGCACGTGCTCCTCGGCGTGACCGGCGGGGCCTTCGTCTCGATGCTCGACCCGCCCGAATGGGCGAGGCCGGCCGCCGAACTCTGCCGCAACGAGCACACCTGGCCGGTGCTGATCGGCGACCGGGACCACCGTGACGCCGTGCTCTCCTCGCCCATCATCCTGTACGACTACCCGTCCGTCGCCCCGGAGAGCCAGGGCGACCTGTTCGACGCCACCGAGATCGACGAGCTGCTCACCCTGAGCACCCTCGCCCTGACCGACGCCGAGAGGCGCGAGGCGCGGGCCACCGACCCACGGGCCGCGGCGATCCTCGACCGGATCGGCGACCTGCCGCCTGCGGTGCTGGAACGCCTGCACGGCGCCGTCCGCGAGACCGAGGTGATCACGGGCGGCACCGCTGACAGCACCACTGGCGGTGCCACCGGCGAGACCCCGTGGTGGGATCCGCGCGCCGACCACGAGGTGTCGCCCGAGACCGACGGCGTGGTGATCGGCGGGGTGCCGGTAGCGCGCGGCAGCCGGGTCAGGCTCGCCCCCGGCCGGCGCCGCGCCGACCCGTACGACATGTTCCTGGCCGGGCGGACCGCCCGCGTGGAGGCCGTCCTGCTCGACGTCGACGGGAGGCGGCACCTGGCCGTCACCCTGGACGACGATCCGGGGGCCGACCTGCACCGCGCGCACGGGCGGTACCTCTACTTCGCCCCCGACGAGGTCGAGCCGATCGAGGAGGAGTCGTCATGAGGATCCTGGTGGCGGGGGTCGGCAACGTCTTCCTCGGAGACGACGGCTTCGGTGTGGCGGTCGCCCACCGCCTCGCCGAACGAGATCTCCCGCCGCAGGCCGAGGTGGGCGACTTCGGCATCCGCGGAGTACACCTCGCCTACGAGCTGACCTCCGGGTACGACCTGGTGATCATCTTGGACACGGTGTCGCGGGGCCGTCCGCCCGGAACCCTCTACGTCCTTGAGCCCTCTCCAGCCGACCTGGCGCCGTCCTTCGTCGATGCGCACGCGATGACCCCGGACGCGGTGCTGGCGCTCGCGGTCACGCTGGCCACGAAGTTCACCGGCCGGATCCTGCTGGTCGGCTGCGAGCCGGCCGACGCCTCGCCCGGCATGGAGCTGAGCCCCGCGGTCTCCGGGGCCGTCGGCCGGGCCGCCGATCTCGTGATCGAAATGATCGCGCAGGAGACGGGAGCGCCCGCCGTTCCCCGGCGCGAGGAGGAGAGACGATGCTGAAACGACTGATCATCATGTTGTTCCTGACCGGCCTGGCCGTCCTGGTCGTCCAGTCCATCCCGGACATCAGGCGTTACCTGCGGATCCGCAGGATGTTTCTCGCCCCCGCGCCGTGTCGCGGGGCGCGGCGGGGAGGCGGCCATGCATGAGTTCGGCATCGCCGAGGCGGTGCTCGACGCCGTGGAGCGCCGGGCGAACGGCAGGCCGGTGCGGCGGGCGCGGCTGCGGGCCGGCGCGCTGCTGCGGATCGCCGAGCCCGCCATGGGCCGGGCGTTCGCCCTGGTCACCGAGGGAACGGTGGCGGAGGGCGCGACGCTTGAGCTGGTCATCGAGCCGGTCCGGCTGAACTGCAGGACCTGCGGGGAGAGCACCGAGTCGGCCGACCCGCTCGCGTTCTGCCCGTCCTGCGGCGGCGCGGACCTCGACAGCGAGGGCGGGGACGGCCTCGTCCTCGAATCCATTCAGATCGGGGAGGTCTCCCATGTGCCTGGGGATTCCCGGCGAGATCGTGGAGATCGAGCCGGATCGGAGTGATCTCGCGAAGGTCGACGTCAGCGGGGTGCGGCGGGCGATCAACATCGGCCTCCTCGAAGGCGAACGGCTGGAGCCGGGCGACTGGATCCTCATCCACGTCGGCTTCGCGCTTTCGAAGATCGACGAGGCCGAGGCGAAGGCGGCGCTGGAGTTTCTGGAGGGCATCGGCCAGGCCTACGACGACGAACTGGCCGCGCTCCGGGACTCGTCCATCGACAGGGGGTGATCGTGATGCGATTCGTCGACGAGTACCGAGACGCCGACAAGGCCCGGGCCCTGTCGGCCAGGATCGCCGAGCTGTGCGAACCGGGCCGGTCGTACAAGTTCATGGAGGTGTGCGGCGGCCACACCCACACGATCTACAAGCACGGGCTTGAGGACTACCTGCCGGAGTCGATCACGCTCGTGCACGGTCCCGGATGTCCGGTCTGCGTGATCCCGATGGGCCGGGTGGACGACGCCATCCACATCGCCGGGCAGCCGGACGTCCTGATGACGTCATTCGGCGACATGATGCGGGTGCCCGGCGGGCGCGGGTCGTTCTTCGACTCCACGGCCCAGGGGGCCGACATCCGCATGGTCTACTCGCCGCTGGACGCCCTGAAGATCGCCCGGCGCGAACCGGACCGCCAGGTCGTCTTCATGGCCATCGGGTTCGAGACCACCGCGCCGTCGACCGCGATGACCGTGCTGCGCGCGGCGGCCGAGGGCGTGACGAACTTTTCGATCTTCTGCAACCACGTGACGATCATTCCGGCGATCAAGGCGATCCTCGACTCGCCCGACCTGCGGCTCGACGGCTTCATCGGCCCGGGTCACGTATCGACGGTCATCGGCTGCCGGCCGTACGAGTTCATCGCCCGCGAATACGGCAAGCCGCTGGTGGTGGCGGGCTTCGAGCCGCTGGACATCCTCCAGTCGATCTACCTGCTGCTGCGTCAGCTCGCCGAGGGCCGTTCCGAGGTCGAGAACCAGTACTCCCGGGTGGTGCCGTGGGAGGGCAACCCCAAGGCGCTGCGCGTGATCAGCGAGGTGATGGAGCTGCGGCCGTACTTCGAGTGGCGCGGCCTCGGCTTCATCTCGCACTCCGCGCTGCGGGTCAGGCCCAAGTACGCCGCCCACGACGCCGAGCAGATCTTCGAGATCCCCGGCGGCCGGGTGGCCGACCCGAAGGCGTGCCAGTGCGGCGAGGTGCTCAAGGGCGTGCTCAAACCGTGGGAGTGCAAGGTGTTCGGCACGGCCTGCACGCCGGAGACCCCGATCGGCACCTGCATGGTGTCGTCCGAGGGCGCCTGCGCCGCGTACTACAACTTCGGCCGCTTCTCACGGAAGCGGGTACGGGAGGCGACGCGGTGACCGGAACGCGGGAAGACCGCGAGGAGCAGGTCCTCGAACGGATCGACCGGGTGCGGGCCCGCCGGGCCAGGGTGAAGGAGGAGCACATCACCATGGCCCACGGCTCGGGCGGCAAGGCCACCCAGACGCTGATCGAGGCCGTGTTCCTGGACGCGTTCCGCAACCCGGCGCTGGAGCCGCTGGAAGACAGCGCGGTCGTCGAGGTCGGCACCGAGCGGCTCGCGCTCACCACCGATTCCTACGTGGTCTCCCCGATCTTCTTCCCGGGGGGCGACATCGGCGACCTCGCCGTCAACGGGACGGTCAACGACCTGTCGGTGTCCGGGGCCCGGCCGCTCTACCTGTCGGCCGGCTTCGTCCTGGAGGAGGGCTTCCCGGTCGCCGACCTCCGGAGAGTCACCGCGTCGATGGCACGGGCCGCCGCGACGGCGGGCGTGGGCGTCGTCACCGGCGACACCAAGGTCGTGCAGCGCGGCAAGGCCGACGGCTGCTACGTCACCACCGCCGGGGTCGGGCTGCTCGACCGGCCGGCGCGGCTCGGCGTCGCCCACGCGCGGCCCGGCGACACCGTCATCGTCTCCGGCCCCATCGGCGAGCACGGCGTGACGATCATGCTGGCCCGGGGGGAGCTGGACATCGAGGCCGACCTGATCTCCGACACCGCACCGCTGAACGGTCTCGTCGCCACGCTGCTCGACGCCTGTCCCGGCGGGGTCCGCTGCATGCGGGACGCCACGCGCGGGGGTGTCGCGACGATTCTCAACGAGATCGCCCGTGCCTCCGGCGTCGCGGTCGTGGTCGACGAGGACGCCGTCCCGGTGCGGCCGGCCGTACGGGGAGCCTGCGAACTGCTCGGGATCGACCCGCTCTACGTGGCGTGCGAGGGGCGCATGGTCGTCGTCGTGGACGGCCCGTCGGCCGGGGCCGCGCTCGACGCGCTGCGCGGGCACCCGCTGGGCGGGGAGGCGGAGATCGTCGGACGGGTGCGGGACGACCCGCCCGGCCTCGTACTGCTGCGCACCACCTTCGGCGGCACCCGGATCGTCGACATGCTCGTGGGCGACCCGCTGCCGCGCATCTGCTGACCCGCATCTGCTGACCCGCGGTTACAGGACCAGCGGCTACATGACCAGCGTCGCCGACGCGGAAAGGAGGTCGGACCATGAACGAGTCCCGCGAGCCGGATCGGCCCGGCCGTTTCGAGGAGGAGGACGGGCACGGGTTCTCCCCCGACGTCGAGAAGGGGAGCGAGGATGCCCGCCGGGCAGGAGACAAGGCCTTCTCGCCGGAGGCCGCCGGGGAGCCCGGCCCCGGACGGTCGCCGTCCCGGGAGGAGGAGACCGGCGTCCCCTCCACCGACACCTCCGCGCGGTCCCCGCTGGGTGTGGGCACGAGCACCGGGAGGAGTGCCGAGGAGATCGCCGCCACGGAGCAGGAGCCGGGGCGGGAGCCTTCCGGCGTGAAGGGCGAGTCCGGGCGGCCGTACGGCGGATCCACCATGGAGGACTCCACCGGCGTCGAGCCCTCCGGTCCCGTGGACGAGGAGAGCCCCACCCTGCCGTCCGGCGATCAGGCGGGCTGACGGCCCTCGCGTCCTGCGCCGGGGCCACGGCGTTCAGACGAGGCCGTTCTGGTGGGCGTAGATGACCGCGTGGATCCGGTCGCGCAGGCCGAGCTTGGCCAGGAGCCGGCTGACGTGGGTCTTCACCGTACCCTCCGTGACGACGAGGCGGTGGGCGATCTCCAGGTTCGACATGCCCTGCGCGACGAGCAGCAGCACGTCCCGCTCCCGCGCGGTCAGCGCGGCCGCGGCCGCCTCGTTCCTGACCGTGGGCGAGCCGTCCACGAAGTGCCGGATCAGGCGACGGGTGACGGTGGGCGCGGCGACGTTCTGACCGCTCGCGACGGCGCGGATCGCTCCGACGAGGTCCGCGGCGAGCGTGTCCTTCAGCAGGAAGCCCGCCGCGCCCGCGCGCAACCCGGCGTAGACATACTCGTCGAGGTCGAACGTGGTCAGGATGATCACGTGCGGCGGCCGGCCGGGTCCGGCGGCGCTCCGCAGGCGGCGGGTCGCCTCGATCCCGTCGATGCCGGGCATGCGGACGTCCATCAGGACCACGTCGGGGGCGGTGCGGGCGACGACCGCCAGGGCGTCCAGGCCGTCGCCGGCCTCCCCGACGACCGCGATGTCGCCGGTCTCGTCGAGGATCATGCGGAAGCCGGTGCGGACCAGGGCCTGGTCGTCGGCGACGACGACGCGGGTCACGCCGTCGTCTCCGCCGTCGTCTCCGCTGTCGCCTCCGCCGTCGCCTCCGCCGTCATCTCTGCTGTCATCTCTGCCGTCGTCTCCAGGGGAAGCGTGGTCCTGAGCTCGAAGCCTCCTCCGGATGGCCCGGCGTGCAGGGTCCCGCCGAGCGCCGCCACCCGTTCGGCGATCCCGCGCAGCCCGTTCCCCGGTGCGGACGGCGGCGCCGTGACGTCGAGGCCGGGGCCGCCGCTGTCCCGGACGCGGATGCGCAGCTCGCCGTGGGCGAACTCGAGGTCGACGGCGCACCGGCTGCTCGGTCCCGCGTGCTTGATGCTGTTGGTCAGCGCCTCCTGGACGATCCGGTACGCCGACAGCTCCACCGCCGCCGGCAACATGAGCGGCTCCCCCACCACGGTGAAGGTCACCGGAGTGCCGCCCGCCCTGACCCTGTCGACGAGCTCCGGGAGCGCGGCCAGGCCGGGCTGCGGGGCGCGGGCGGGGTCGTCGGCGCCGAGGTCCTGCCGGACGAGGCTGAGCAGGCGGCGCATCTCGGCCAGGGACGCCCGGCCGGTGGTGATGACGGTGTCCAAGGCCGCCCCGGTTCGTTCCGGATGCCGGTTCAGCGCGGCCCGGCCGCCCTGGGCCTGGACCACCATCACCGACAGGCCGTGCGCGACGACGTCGTGCAGCTCCCGGGCGATGCGGCCGCGCTCGGCGGCCACCGCGAGCGCCGTCCGCTGCTCCTGCTCCCGGGCCAGGTCGGCCGCGCGCTCGCGGAGGGTCGCCAGATGGGCCCGGCGGGTGCGGGCGCCGTCCCCCGCCGTCCAGGCGACGGCCAGCAGCAGCGCGGGCACCACCGCCTGGGAGGCGGCGAGCAGCAGCAGGTTGTCCTGCTCCAGAACCGGGAAGAGGTCCGGGGGCTCGACGAGGGCGTATTTGCCGAACTTGCCGTCGGGCAGGCCGTTAACGGCGGCCAGCGCGAGGCCGTAGAGACCGATCTGAGCGGCGGACAGCAGCGCCAGCGACACGCGCCGATCGGCCGCCGCGGCGGCCACGC
Source organism: Microbispora oryzae (assembly GCF_017896165.1). Classification (GTDB taxonomy): domain Bacteria; phylum Actinomycetota; class Actinomycetes; order Streptosporangiales; family Streptosporangiaceae; genus Microbispora; species Microbispora oryzae. The sequence continues at coordinate 188,833 of NZ_JAFCNB010000012.1, read as the reverse complement.
CGTACAGGGCGAGCGCGACCACCAGGTCGGCGGGCAGGTGCGGAAGCGCCGGGCTCAGCACGTGCGCGACCGATCCCAGCACCGCCAGCGCGAAGGCCGTCATCGGGCGCCGGTGCCGGACGAACACGGCCGCGGCCGTGGGCGCCAGTGACAGCCACCACCACAGGACCTGCTGCCGCCAGTTCTCCTCGGTCCCGAACCGCTTCAGCAGCACCATCCACTCCGCGTTGGCACTCTTCGGCAGGCGCTCCATCGGCGTGGGCACGTTGAGCAGCGCGGTGGCGCCCATCAGGAGGCCCGCCACGACCACGACGGCGACCACGCCGCCGTCGGTCACCAGCCGTCGGATGCCGATCACGCCATCAGGGTATGGATCGCACGATAAGCCCGTCGTCTGTCCTGGGACAGACGACAACCTCCGTCGGCCGCCGGACGCGCGGGAGGGCCCCTCGGGGCCAGCCTCATGGCATGCCACGGACAAGAACCGGCGCCGCCCTGGCCGTCATGGCCCTCGCGCTCGCCGCCTGCTCCTCGTCGCCGCCCGCGACGACCACCGCCGCCGCCTCGCCGGGCGCCACCCCGTCGGCCGACGCCATGCGGATCGCCCTGCGGTTCGTCGCGTGCGCCCGCGCCCACGGCTACCAGATCCCCGACCCCACGCTGGTCGGGGGACGGATCAGATTCGAGGTCCCGGCTCAGAGCGGTCAGCCTCGCCCGGAGGACATGAAGGCCGCCAGGAACATCCCCCAATGCGAGGCGCTCTACAAGCAGATCCCCGACCAGCGGCGCCGGACCCAGGCGCCCAGCGCGGCGGACATCGCCAGAGGACGCAAGTTCGCCGACTGCGTGCGGCGGCACGGCATATCGGACTTCCCCGACCCCAGCTCGGACGGCACGTTCAAGCTCAGGGGCACCCGGTTGGAGAGCAAGGCCAAGGACCCCGAGATGAGGGCCGCCTACGACGCCTGCGTCGAGTTCGCCGTGGAGTTCCCGTTCTCATGAAGATCACGAAGATCACGAAGACGTCCCCCGTCGCCGGTGCCGTGCTCGTAGCGCTGCTGGCCGCCGGATGCGCGGCCTCCCCACAGCCAACCTCCGCGCCGCAGGTGGCCGTGACCTCCGCCCCCATGCGCCGCACCGATGTCGTCTCCACGATCCAGCTTCCCGGCGTGCTCGGCTTCGACCGCACCTACTCGGTCGTCAGCGAGCTGCCCCCCGGGGTCGTCACCGCCGTGCCCCGGCCGGGCGCCGTGCTGGGGCGCGGCGCCCGGCTGTTCGCCGTCGGCGGCATCCCCGCCGCCCTGCTGTACGGATCCGTGCCGGCCCACCGCGACTTCGCCCTCGGCATGAGCGACGGGCGCGACGTCCGACGGCTGGAGGCCAACCTCCGGGCCCTGGGCATGGACCCCGGTCACGCCATGACCGTGGACGACCACTTCTCCACGGCCACCGCCGCCGCCGTACGGCGCTGGCAGCGCAAGCAGGGCCGGCCCCAGACGGGCCGCCTCGACCTCGGGGCCGTGGTCTTCCTGCCCGGCCGCGTCCGGATCCGCACGATCGTGACCGAGGCCGGCGCATCGGCCGGGCCCGGCACGCGCATGCTCGTCGTCAACTCCGCCACCCGCGTCGTCCAGATGTCGCTGACCACCGACCGGCTGGGCCAGGTGCGCCCCGGCGACCGGGTCGAGATCACCCTCCCGAGCGGCGGGAGCACCGTGCGCGGCCGCGTAAGCAGGGTCGGCAGGGTCGCCACCGCCCAGGACAGCGGCCCGGCCACCGTTCCCGTCACGATCACACTCATCCGGCCCGGCCGCGCCGTCGCCGGCCTGGACCTCGCCCCCGTCCAGGTCGCCGTCGTGACCGCCCGGCACGAGAACGTGCTCACCGTGCCGGTCACCGCGCTGCTGCCCCGCCCCGGCGGCGGCTACCAGGTGGCGGTCACCGCACCCGGCCCCCGCCGCCTCGTGCCCGTCCAGCCCGGGCTGTTCGACGAGGACGGCGGCACCGTTGAGATCACCGGCGAGATCACCGGCGACGCGACCGACGGTGCGCAGGTGGAGGTGCCGCTGTCATGAACGACGACGTCGTGCTGTCCTTCCACGGGGTGTCCAAGACCCATCCCGGCACCCCGCCCGTCACGTCGCTGCGGGAAGTCGACCTGACCGTGCGCGCGGGAGAGCTGGTCGCGGTCGTCGGGCCGTCCGGGTCGGGCAAGACCACGCTGCTCAACCTCGCCGCGGGACTGGACCGGCCCACCGACGGCACCATCCAGCTGGCGGGACACGCCATCGAGAGCTCGGGCGACCGTCGCCTGTCGGGCGTGCGGGCACACCTCCTGGGCGTGGTCTTCCAGCGCTTCCACCTCCTCGACCACCTCACCGCCGTCGAGAACGTGGCGACCGGCCTGCTCTACCGCGGCCTGCCGCGGCGCCGGCGCCGCGCGGCCGCCCTCAGCGCGCTGGAACGCGTGGGACTGAGCCACCGCGCCCACCAGGCCGCACGGACCCTGTCGGGGGGCGAGCAGCAGCGCGTCGCCATCGCGCGCGCCCTCGTCGGACGGCCCGCCCTGGTGCTCGCCGACGAACCCACCGGCAACCTCGACACCGCCACGGGCGGGCAGATCCTGCGGCTGCTCACCGAGCTGAACGCCGACGGGGTGACCATGCTCGTCATCACTCACGACCCCGTCGTCGCGGCCGCGTGCGGACGCCGGGTCGAGATCCGCGACGGCCGCGTCGGCTCGGCGGTCGCCCGATGACCGCCCCGCCGGGCGCCGGGGCCGGTCTCGCCTCCCGGCTGCGGCCCGCCGACCTGCTCCCGCTGGCGACCATGGGCCTGCGCGGCCGCCGTGTGCGCACCGCGCTGTCCACGCTGGGGATCGCCATCGGCATCGCCGCCATCGTCGCCGTGCTCGGCATCACCCGCTCCAGCCAGTCGGAGCTGCTGGCCCGCATCGACCGGCTCGGCACCAACCTGCTCACTGTGACCGCCGGGCAGAGTCTCGGCGACGAGGTCCCGCTGCCGGCGACCGCCGGCCTCGGCGTCGCGCGCGTCGAGGGGGTGGAGCACGTCGCCGTCACCGCCGTGCTGAACAACGTCCAGGTCTACCGATCCGACAGGATCCCGCTCACGCACACGGGCGGGCTGGACGTCCGCGCGACCGGCACCGGCCTGCTCGCCACCCTCGACGGCCGCGTGGCGGCCGGCGTCTTCCTCAGCGCGGCCACCGCCCGCTACCCGGTCACCGTCCTCGGGCAGCAGGCCGCCGTCCAGCTCGGGGTCGCCCGGCCCGGCCCCGGCACCCGTGTTCGGATCGGCGGTCACTGGTTCGTGGTCGCGGGCGTCCTCGCCCCTCTGGAACTGAGCCCCGAGCTCGACCGGGCCGCGCTGATCGGCCTGCCCGCCGCCCGCGCCCTCTTCGGCTACGACGACCACCCCACCCGCCTGTACGTCCGGGCCGACACCGCACGCGTCGCCCAGACCGTGGACCTGCTCGCCCGCGCCGTCAACCCGGCCGATCCTCCCGGCGTACAGGTCAGCCGGCCCTCCGACGCGCTGGCCTCGCGGCTGCTCGTCGCCGACTCGGGCACCTCCCTGTTCCTCGGCCTCGGCGCCGTCGCCCTGTTCGTCGGCGGTGTCGGCATCGCCAACGTCATGGTCATCTCGGTCCTGGAACGCCGCGCGGAGATCGGCCTGCGCCGCGCGCTGGGCGCCAGGCGCCCGCACATCGCCGGGCAGTTCCTCGTCGAGTCGCTCGTCCTGGCGACGCTCGGCGGGCTGACGGGGACCGCGTTGGGAGCGCTCATCACGTACGTGACCGCGCTCGAACGGGGCTGGCCTCCCGTCGTCCCGCCCGGGGCCCCGGCGCTGGGCCTGGGCGCCGCCCTGGCCGTCGGGGCTCTGGCCGGCCTCTACCCGGCCGTCCGCGCGGCCGGACTGCCTCCCACGGACGCCCTGCGCGCGGTCTAGCCGCGCTCGGCAGAAAGCGCGGTCTAGCCGCGCTCCCTGTCGAGGGCGGCGGCGACGGCGGCCTGGCCGAGGCTGACGCCGCCGTCGTTCGGCGGCACCCGGCGGTGTGTCAGGACCCGGAAGCCGTCGGCCTCCAGCAGGTCGGTGGCCCGCTCCAGGAGCAGCATGTTCTGGAAGACGCCGCCGGAAAGGGCCACCGTGGACGGTGCCCCGGCGTCGCGCAGGCGCGCGCAACCGTCCGCGACCAGCCGGGCGACCGCGTTGTGGAACCGGGCGGCGACCACCTCGGCGGGCGTCCCCGCGCCCAGGTCGTCGACGACGGCCGCGACCAGCTCAGGCCCGGCCGCCGTGAACAGCGCCGTGGTGGCCGGCGCCCCGGCGAGCAGGGGACATTCGTACGCGCCCGGTTCGGCCGGGTCTGCCCGCCGCTCCAGTTCCACGGCGGCCTGGCCCTCATAGGTGATCACGTCCCTGCCGCAGGTGATCGCCGCCACGGCGTCGAACAGGCGGCCCATGCTGGACGTACGCGGAGAACCGACACCGGCGCGGGCGAGCGCGACCACGGCCGGCCAGCGGTCGGCGTTGCGCCGCACCACGTCCATGTCGTCAGGGACGCAGCCGCCGAGGGCGAGGTCGAGGTAGGCGGCGGCCATGCGCCACGGCTCCCTGATCGCCGCCGCACCGCCCGGCATGGGCAGCGGCTCCAGATAACCGGCCCGCTCGAACCGGGCCAGGTCGGCGATCAGGAACTCCCCGCCCCACAACGTGCCGTCCAGGCCGTAGCCCAGGCCGTCGAACGCGACGCCGATCACCGGGCCGCACTCGCCGTTGTCGGCCAGACAGGAGGCGACGTGGGCGTGATGGTGCTGGACACCCACCAGATCGACGCCCTCCCGCTCCAGGGCGTACTTGGTGGACAGATATTCGGGGTGCAGATCGTGCGCCACCACCTCGGGGACCAGGTCGAACAGCCGGCGGAAGTGCTCGATCCCCTGCGTGTACGCCCGCAGCGTCTCGTAGTTCTCCAGGTCGCCGATGTGGTGGGAGACGAACGCACGACGGCCTTTGGCCAGGCAGAAGGTGTTCTTCAGCTCGGCGCCGCAGGCCAGCACGGGCCGGGGGACGCCGGCCGCGAGCGCCATCGGCTGGGGCGCGTACCCGCGGGACCGCCGGACGGGCAGCTCTCGTCCGCGGAACGTCCGGACGACCGAGTCGTCGGCCCGCACGTGGATCGGCCGATCGTGGGTGAGGAACACGTCGGCGATGCCGGCCAGCCGTTCCATCGCCTCCTCGTCGACGTACGCGATCGGCTCGTCGGACACGTTTCCGCTGGTCAGCACGAGCGGGCAGGCGAGCTCCCGGAGCAGGAGGTGGTGCAGCGGGGTGTAGGGCAGCATCAGGCCGAGCCAGGGATTGCCGGGCGCCACGGAGGGGGCGATCGCGGCCCCAGGCAGCTCGGGCGGCTCGGGCAGCCGCCGCAGCAGCACGATGGGCCGGGCCGGGCCGGTCAGCAGCCGCTCGGCCGTTTCGTCGACGGCGCACAGGCGGCGGGCGGCGGCCAGGTCGGGCGCCATGACCGCGAACGGCTTGTCCTCCCGGTGCTTGCGGGAACGCAGCGCCGCGACGGCGGGCTCGCGGGCGGCGACGGCGGCAAGATGGTAGCCGCCGAGCCCCTTGACGGCCAGCACGGCGTCGCGTCGGAGCCACCGGACGGCCTCGGCCACCGGGTCGCCGGCGATCGTCCGGCCCTCCCGATCGACCAGCCGGAGCCGCGGGCCGCAGGCGGGGCAGCACACCGGCTGGGCGTGGAACCGCCGGTCGGCCGGATCGTGATATTCCCGGGCACAGTCCGCGCACATCGCGAAACCGGCCATCGTCGTGTTCGGCCGGTCGTACGGCACGTCGCGGACGATCGTGAACCGGGGGCCGCAGTTGACGCAGTTCGTGAAGGCGTAGCCGTACCGGCGATCGGCCGGGTCGGCCATCTCCCGCAGGCAGTCGACGCAGGTCGCGACGTCGGGTGAGACCAGGGCCCGCCGGTCGCCCCCCACGGCGCTGCGCACGATGACGAACCCGGTGCCCCCCGGCCCGGCCCGGACGCGCTCGACACTGATCCGCTCGATCACGGCGAGCGGCGGCGGATGGCCCCGCAGCGCGGCGAGAAACTCCCCCACCGGCGCCCGGCCACCCTCGACCTCGATGAACACGCCGCGCTCGTCGTTGCCGACCAGCCCGTCGAGCCCCAGCTCGATGGCCAGACCGTACACGAAGGGCCGGAAGCCCACCCCCTGCACGATGCCCTCGACCCTGATCGCGGCGCGTACCCGCCTGCTCACCTGGCCATTGTCGCGCCGCGATAAGATCCGCAGGCCGTCGGCCCCCCGCGGAGGGCGTCGTCGTCTTCCTGTTCGCCGTCGCATACCGTTGGGAATTCGCCCTGCGGCGGCCCCTCGGTCACCCGGTGGCCGAGCGTCACCTGCTTTGATCTCGGCGGCGTGCCGTGACCAAACCGCCGGGACCGAACCGCCGGGACCGGCGTGGCAGGCCGCCACCCGTCCATCGTCTCTGTCTGTCGAGGAGCCAGATCGATGAGCCCGAACCCGGACCGCACCGGCGTGCCCGGCGCCGACGCGATCCTGCGACGCCAGCGCGCCAGGGAGTCCGCCGCCCGCACCTACGCCCGATCGTTCCCGATCGTGCCCGTCCGCGCGTCGGGCATGACGATCGAAGGCGCCGACGGCCGCCGCTACCTCGACTGCCTGTCGGGAGCCGGTTCGCTCGCGCTCGGCCACAACCACCCCGTCGTCGACGAGGCCGTACGGCGCACGCTCGACCGCGGCGTGCCGCTGCACGTGCTCGACCTGGCGACGCCGGAGAAGGACGACTTCACCGACGCCCTCTTCGCGACCCTGCCCGGACGGTTCCGCGACCGGGCCCGCGTCCACTTCTGCGGCCCGGCCGGCACGGACGCCGTGGAGGCCGCGCTGAAACTGATGGAGACCGCCACCGGGCGGCGCGGCCTGCTCGCGTTCACCGGGGCCTACCACGGGATGACGGCCGGCGCGCTGGCCGTAACCGGCAACGTCGCGGTGAAGGCCCCGCTCCCCGCGACCGGGGCCGAGGTGACCCGGCTGCCCTACCCGTACGCGTACCGGTGCCCGTTCGGAGTCGGCGGTGACCGCAGCGCGGAGATCGCGGCGACCTACACCGAGCGGCTGCTCGACGACCCCGCCGGCGGGGTGGTGCCGTCCGCCGCCATGATCATGGAGATCGTGCAGGGCGAGGGCGGCGCCGTGCCCGCGCCCGACGGCTGGGTGCGCGAGATGCGCAGGATCACGGCCGAACGGGAGATCCCGCTGATCGTCGACGAGGTGCAGACCGGCGTCGGACGCACGGGCGCGTTCTGGGCCGTCGAGCACAGCGGCGTCGAACCGGACGCCATCGTGATGTCCAAGGCGATCGGCGGGGGGCTGCCGCTCGCCGTGATCGTCTACCGGGACGAGTACGACGGCTGGCTCCCCGGCGCGCACACCGGCACCTTCCGCGGCAACACCCTCGCCATGGCGGCGGGCGCCGCCACCCTCCGGTACGTCGCCCGCGAAGGGCTGTCCGAGCGGGCCGCGGCCATCGGCGCCCGCATGATGTCGCGGCTCGACGGCCTGCGCGCCGCGCTGCCCGCCATCGGAGACGTACGGGGCCGCGGTCTCATGATCGGCGTCGAACTGGTCGACCCGGAGGGCCCCACGGACTCCTGCGGAGCGCGCCCGGCCGCCCCCCGCACCGCCGCCGCCGTCCGCGCGGCCTGCCTGCGCCGTGGCCTCATCGTGGAGCTCGGCGGCCGTTACGACGCCACACTCCGGCTGCTGCCGCCCTTGACGATCACCGACGAGGAGGTCGAGGCCGTCCTCGATCGGCTGGCCGACGCCGTCGCCGAGGTCTCCGTCGCTCCCCGGCTCGCGGGACGGCCGGCGTGACGGCGCCGATCTCCCGGCAGCCGGTGGAAGCCGGCGGCCCGCGCCACACCGCTCCCGCGCCGGTCGAATCCGGACAGCAGGACCGCGCCGCACCTGAACCTGTGGGAGCTGGAGGGCCGGACCACGCCACACCTGGACCGGTGGAGGCTGGAGGGCCGGACCACGCCACACCTGGACCGGTGGATGCTGCGCGCCTGGACCGCGGCGCCCTGGGACCGCTGCTCACGACTGTGCTCGACGCCCTGGCCGCTGGCGTGACGCGGCGCGGCGGGCCGATCCCCGCCGTGTCGCCTGAGGACCTCGCCGCCGAGATCGCCCGCGCCTTCGCCCCTGGAGCCGACCCCAGCCCTGAACTGGACTCCGGACGAAGCACCAGCGGAAGCACCGGCCCAGGCTTCAGCCGGGACCCCGGACGGGACCCCGGACGGGGCTCTGGCCTGGACTCCGGAGGGGGCGACCCGGACGCCCTGCGTCGGCTGACCGAGATCCTCGCCTACGGGAGCGCCGACCCCGCCGACCCGTACTGCGCCGCGCACCTGCACTGCCCGCCGTTGCCCGTCGCGGTCGCCGCCGATCTCGCGGTGAGCGCGCTGAACCCCTCGATGGACTCCTGGGACCAGGCCCCCGCCGCCACTGCCCTGGAGACGCTGCTGATCGACGAGCTGGCGGGGCTGGTGGGATACCCGCCGGGTGCCGCCGGAGTGCTCACCTCCGGCGGCACCGAGTCGAACCTGATGGGGCTCATGCTCGCCCGAGACCACGTACTCGGCCGGGCCACCGGGCGCCGGGTCGAGGTCACCGGCCTTCCGGGCGACGGCCCACGCCCACGGATCTTCGCCTCGTCTGTCGCGCACTTCTCCGTCCAGCGGGCGGCCGCCCTGCTGGGCCTCGGCGAGGAGGCAGTCGTCCCGGTGGCCGTCGGGGACGACCTGCGGATGGATCCCGGCGCCCTGGCCGCCGAACTGGCGGCGAGCGCCGGGCGAGGTGAGCTGCCGATGGCGGTCGTGGCGACGGCCGGGACCACCGACACCGGGGCGATCGATCCCCTGCCGGAGTGTGCCCGCCTCGCCGCCGCGTACGGGGCCTGGCTCCACGTCGACGCCGCGTACGGCGGCGGCGCGCTGCTCTCCGATCGGCTGGCCCCGCTGCTGGACGGCGTCAACCTGGCTGACTCGGTCTCGCTCGACTGGCACAAACTGGGATGGCAGCCCGTCGCCGCCGGAATCTTCCTGGTCCGGCAGGCCGAGACGTACGCCTCCCTGGCCAGGCGCGCGGCGTACCTGAACCCCGCGGACGACGAGGATGCGGGATATGGGAGCCTGCTCGGCCTCTCCCTGCGCACCACCCGCCGCGCCGACGCGGTCAAGATCGCCGTGACCCTGCGTACGCTGGGCCGCCGTGGGCTGGGCGAACTGGTCAACGCATGCCACGACCTGGCGCTCGCCGGAGCCGCCGCCGTACGCGCCCATCCTCGCCTGGAGTTGCACACGGAGCCGGTGCTCACCGCCTTTCTGTTCCGCTACCTGCCCACGGATCCGGCCGCAGGTCCTGCCGGCCCGGCCGAGATCGACCGGGTGAACGCGGCGCTCCGCCGAAGACTCCTGCGAGAGGGACGCGCCGTCGTCGGTCGGACGGAATTGCCCGGCGACGGCCCCGGCCGGGTCAGGCTCAAGCTGACCTTGCTCAACCCCACCACCACGCCGGAGCAGATAGAGCGGCTCCTGGAGACCGTCGTCGAGGCCGGGCAGGCCGAGGAAGCTCGGTGACCGGGTCCGGCCGCGCCTCAGCACCGTCGGTATCCGTCGGTATCCGTCGGTATCCGTCGGTATCACCGTCGATCTCGGAGTCGGCTTCGTGGGTGGTAGAGGAGGGTCCAGGTGCCGTTTGGGTTGCGGTGGGCGGTGTAGCGGTCGGGGTGGGCGAATTTGTCGCGGTTGTGGAAGGTGCAGGCGGGGGCGAGCAGGTCGAGGTTGGTGACGCCGTCGTCGATCCAGCCGTTGACGTGGTCGACTTCGGCCATGGTGGCGGGGATCGGGCAGCCCTGGCAGTAGCAGGTGGCGTACTGCGCCAGCAGGGCTTTGCGCTGGGCGGGGGTGGCCAGCCGCACCGAGCGGCCCATGTCCAGGACCTGGCCCTTGGCGTCCATCACCATCCGGGTCAGGCGTGAGGTGCGGGCCAGGCGGTGGACGTCGCTGACGGGCAGCAGGTGCCCGGTGGCGACCAGCAGGCCGGGAGCGAGCCGGTCCGGGGCATGCCCACACGTCCGGCACGCGTCAGCCCGCGCTCCGGCCGCCTGTGCCTCCGTCCGCCCACCCGCCCGCGACTCCGCGTCTGCGCCCGCGGCAGCGCCTACGGCAGCGGCAGCGGCAGCGGCAGCGGCAGCGGCAGCGGGCATGCCACCACCCCAACCGCCGCTCCCCGTGCCGTCGGCAGGCCACGCGGCATCGTCAGAACCCGCACCATGGTCGGGCTCTGCGGCATGGTCGGGCTCCACGGCATGGTCGGGACGGGAGTCGCCAGGACCCGCCTGCTCGGGAGCGGACTCAGGTGGAGCGGCCTCAGGTGGAGCGGACTCGGGTGAAGCGGACTCGGGTGGACCATCCCTGGGAGGAACCGCCTCGTCGTTTGGACCGTCTCGGTCGGCGCCGGCCGCAGGAGGTGCCTCATCATCGCCGCGCGCACCCGCCGCACCCGCCGCACCCGCGGTGCTGCGTGCGCCCGTCGCCCGGCTGGCGCCCGGCGACGTGTTCTGAGTCGTGGGATCGGTTGTGCCGATCGTCGTGTCGGAGTCGGTGCCGGTCGGGGTGGCGTCCTGCGCTCCGGCCGGCGGGGCCTTCGGTGCGCCGGTGGGGGCGAGGATGTCGTCGGGCAGGGACTCGGCGCGGACCATGACGACGAGTTCCGTGGAGACCTTCTCGCTCAGCAGGGCCGAGAAGGCGTCGGCCTGGCGGACACGTAGCGGCCGGTCGTCGTCCTTGTCCTTCGGGCGGGCATAGGAAGTCAAAAACGCGCGCAGCCGCGCCGCGGCCTCTCTGGGCAGGCGGAACTCCCCCTCCACGCCACCGGTGCTGGACGGGCGGACCAGCAGGAACCGGGACGCGTAGTCGTCCTCACACTCCTCAACCAGCGCGCCGGGGTCGAGGATCTCCCGGATGTAGCGGCCGGCCTTGGCCACCTCCGCGCAGGACGCGCTGTCGGACAACTGCAGCAGGATCGGCTCGGCCTCCGCCGCCTGCGCGTCGGTCAGCTTCGCCGTCACGGTGGTGATCGCATCCACCGCTCCACCGGACAGGGAACCATCCCGGTAGCGGGCCTTCACCAGGGGAAGGCGGGCCACCTCACCGGAGATCCGCAACCACCGCGACGCCTGCGCACCCGTCATCCCCGGACCACGCCGCACCACCACCGGCACCACGGGCGCGCCCGGTACCTCAGCGCCGGTCTCTGCGGCGTCTGGTGCGAGGGTGTTCGGATCGGGGGTGCTCGGTCTGTCTGAGCGGAGCCACGAAGCGGTGGAGGCATGTCCATATGCCTTTGCCCCACCGGTGACGTTCACCCGGTGCAGCATCGCCACCATCGCCGAATTCAGCAGATCCACCGCCTGAATCAGCGTCTCAGCCCGCTGCAGGCACACCGCCGAACTGTCCGGCAGCTCCGCCGCCGCCCACCGGGCCGCGAGCTCCAGCAGCTCCGCCTCCGACAGCCCCAGCCCCAGCCCCAGCCCCGCGGCATCGCCGCCCTCGGCACCTGCCACAAGACCGGCCACAGGACCGCCCGCACCGGGCTCCCCCGTCCCCCTCGACTCCCCGACACCCGAGTCGCCCGAGCCGGACGGGGCGGATGCCTGACCGCGCCCGTCAGCGGATCTCTCATCGGTTGGCCGCCCCAGCGGAACGACCCGAGAGTCCCCCTGTGGGTCCAGGCACGTGCCCGCAAGGACCGGCGGCACAGACGCCGCCGACCGCGACGACCGCGCCGTAACGCCTTCGGTGGGACCCGGAGGAACGGCACCAGGGTCGGCGCCCTCCGGCCGGACCGGGTCGGAGCTGTCCCGAACAGGATCGTGAAACGCCGGCACCGAGACACCTCCCCCTACCATCAGTCCATTTGCGTAACACCAACACTACAAAACGTCACCAGCAAACCGCAAGCCTGTTCGAAAAACTGAGGAAACGTCTGCCCCGCACGGCAAAGCCGGCACCACGAGCCGGGACGCGGGGCACCGCCACCGACGGTGACATCGACGGCGATACCGGCGGCGATACCGGCGGCGACACAACCGGCCCCATCCCCCACCATCAATGCGTACGCGCGTTCGACACGCCACAGGCCGCGACCGACAGAATCGGCGGGCCCGCCGCGAATGACCATCCCGATCGGGGGTATCCATAATTCCGATCGGCAAGGTAGGGTAAACGAGTGCAATTCGACTTCACCATGGCGATCGGCTCGTTCCTGGTCGCCATCGTCGTCGGGCTGACGGGGATGGGCGGGGGCGCCCTGATGACGCCCATGCTCGTCACGTTCTTCGGCGTTCCTCCCCTCGCCGCGGTGTCGAGCGACCTCGTCGCGGCGGCCATCATGAAGCCGGTGGGAAGCTTCGTCCACCTCCGGCGCGGAACGGTGAACCTCAAGCTGGTGGGCTGGCTGTGCGCGGGCTCGATCCCCGCAGCGTTCGGCGGAGTGCTCATCGCCCGGGCGCTCGGTCACGGTGACGGCGTCCAGGACATCATCCAGAAGGGCCTCGGCGTCGCCCTCCTGATCGCCGCGACCGGGCTCGGCGTACGCGGAATCCTCGCCCTGCGCGATCGGGCCGAGGGGCGCACCGCCGCGACCGGGCGGCGCACCGCGGAGCCCGGCGCGCCGGCCGCGACCGAGCTTCCGGACGTCGCCGTACGCCCACTGCCCACCGCGATGGTCGGGGCGGTCGGCGGACTGGTGGTCGGCATGACCTCGGTGGGCTCGGGCTCGTTGATCATCGTTGCCCTGCTGGCGCTCTATCCCACCCTCAGGGCCAACCAGCTCGTGGGGACCGACCTGGTCCAGGCCGTGCCGCTCGTCCTTTCGGCCGCCCTGGGACACGTGATGTTCGGCGACTTCCAGCTGCCGATCACCGCCGCGCTCCTGGTTGGGTCGATTCCCGGCGTCTACATCGGTTCCCGGATCTCTTCCCGCGCCCCCGGCGGGCTGATCCGGCGGGCGCTGGCCTTCGTCCTGCTCGCCTCGGCGCTCAAGATGTTCGGCGTCGGAACGGCCCCGACCGTATGGGCGCTCCTCGGCATCCTGATCGCCGCGCCCGCCTTCTGGACCGTCCTTCGCGTCCGGTACGGCCTCCCCGCGTTCGGCTGGTTGCGGCACGGCGAAGACGGGCGGCCCGCCCTGCAGCGGATCAAGTGATCACCTGAGGCCAGGGCGCCCGAGCGGCATGAGGCGGCCTCAGTCTCCGGCGGGCAGGTGCCTGGCCAGGAAGCCGGTCGTGAGCGCCCAGGCCACCGGCGCGGCCTCGGGGTCGTGAAACCGGGCCGAGGTGAAGTTGTGGAACGCGTGCCCGGCGGTCTCCTGCACGTGAATTTCCATTCCGGGCCGCCCCGCGACCGCCTCCTCCACCGCGGCCACCTTGTCCCGCGTGATGAACGAGTCCTGCCCGCCGAAGTGGAACTGGATCGGGCTGTGGACGCGCTCCACGAGATCGAGCGTCTCGGGAACGGCCGAGCCGTAGAAGGAGACGACCGCGCCGAGGTCCGTGCGGGCCGCCATGAGGTACGCGAGCGAGCCGCCCAGGCAGAAGCCGACCACGCCGGTCCCGCCGCGCACCTCGGGCAGCGCGCCAAGCGCCTCCAGCGCGGCGAGACAGTCGGCCACGCCCCGCTCGACGTCGAATCGCGCGCCCCTCTCCAGCCCCTGCGCCAGCCCCTCGTCGCCCCGGCCGGCCGTCCAGTTGCGGCCCGATCTCCAGAAGAGGTCAGGGGCCCCGACGACGTAGCCGAGAGCCGCCAGATCGCGCGAGACCGTCCGGATGTACTCGCCCACGCCGAAGATCTCCTGGATGACCACGAGCCCCGGGCCGTACCCGCGCTCCGGCAGCCACAGGTGCAGGTCGAATTCCCCATCGGGGACGTTGACGGAATGCGTACGTTCGGTCATGAGGTCCTCTCCCGGTCATACCAGCACAGAAAAGGATCTTCCCACCACGCCGTTCCCGCCGGACAGTGTTTCGACGGTTCGTACGAGCGCAACAGGCGCGCCCTACAGCCCGCGCCCTACAGTCCGCGCAGGGCGGGCAGCAGTTCCTTCTCCGACCACTCGAAGAACTCGCGCTGGTGCCCGGCTCCGATCTGCACGAGCGCCACATGGGTGAAGCCCGCGTCGGTGTACCGCGCCACCGCCTCGGCCACGGCGTCCGCGTCGGAGCCGCACGGCACCTTCGCCGCGACGTCCTCCGGGCGGACGGTCTCGGTGCTCGCCTCGAACGCCACCGGGCCGGGCAGCTCCGACATCACCTTCCAGCCGGGCAGCGACCATCTCCACAGCCGGTGCGCCCGCTCGACCGCCGCGTCGCGATCCTGGTCGTAGCAGATGGGCAGCTGGCCGTACACGGGTCTGCCCCCACCGCCGGACCCAGACCCGCCTGACCCGCCGGACCCGCCTGACCCGCCGGAACCGTGGAACCGCTCCACCACGGAGCCGTCCGGCTCGGTCGCCACCAGGGCGTCGCCCAGCTCCGCGGCGATCTCGGCCGACTGGGCGCCGGAGGCCGCGACCGCGACCGGGACGGGCCGCTCCGGGAGGTCGTACAGCCGGGCGGAGTCGATGGAGAAGTGCGTGCCGCGGTAGTCCTGGTATCCGCCCCGGAAAAGCTCCTTGATGATCTCGATGGCTTCCCGGAACATCTCGTGCCGGGTGTTCACCGGCGGCCATCCGTGCCCGACGACGTGCTCGTTCAGGTTCTCGCCCGCGCCGACGCCGAGCGTGAAGCGGCCCTCGCTGAGGACCCCCATCGTGGCGGCCTTCTGGGCCACCACGGCCGGGTGGTAGCGCATGATCGGGCAGGTGACGTAGGTCATCAGCGGGAGCCGCTCGGTCGCCTGCGCCACCGCACCGAGGACCGACCAGGCGTACGGCGAGTGGCCCATCTCCTCGAGCCAGGGGAAGTAGTGATCGGAGATGACGGCGTAGTCGAAGCCGATCCGCTCCGCCGTGACCGCGTCCTCCACCAGCTGCCTCGCGGGTGTCTGCTCGCTCATCATGGTGTATCCGATCTCAGCCATACCGCGCCCCTACCCAGCGCGACCCGGAACTCTCCACCGATTCCGGACCGGGCGACCGGCCCGGCTGAGCTGCACATCTACCGTGGAAGTGAGGCGCCGCCGCGCCGTCACCGCTGGAGGGATGCCGATGCCGGACGACTCACGCGCCCCCGTCAGAACGCCTCCCGCGATCGTCAAGCCCATCCCGGCCGAGCTCATGGAGGATCCGGGCACCGGTCTCGACTACGGCATCCGGCCCGACCGGATGATCGGCGACATCACGCCCGTCGACCGTTTCTTCGTCCGCAACCACGCTTCGACGCCGCGTGTCGACGCGGTGACCTGGGCCCTGCGCATCGAGGGCGACGGCGTGCGGCGGCCGGTGACCTACACCTACGACGAGCTGTGGCGGTGTTTCCCCCTCGTCTCCGTCGTACGGACCATCGAGTGCGCGGGCAACCGGCGCCGCCTGTTCGCGGAGGAGCTCGGCCGGCCCTTCACGGGCGTCTACTGGGGCCGGGGCGCCATCGGCACGGCCGAGTGGACCGGGGTCCGCCTGCGCGACCTGCTCGACACCGCGGGGATCACGCCGGCGGCGTGTGACGTGATGCCGGAGGGGCTCGACGCGGCGCGGGGACGCCGCCCGCTCCCCCTCGCCAAGGCCCTCGCCGACGACACCCTGCTGGCCCTCGGGATGAACGGCGAGATCCTGCCGCCCGACCACGGTTTCCCGGCCCGTGTGGTGGTCTCCGGGTGGCTCGGCGCGGCGAGCGTGAAGTGGGTCGGCCGGATCGTCGTCTCCGAACGGCCGCTGCGGGCGCCGTGGACCACCGAGGACTATGTGCTGATCACCGCGGCCGGGACGGCGCCGATTACCGGCACGCCGGTGGCCAGCCTGGTCGAACTGCCCTGGGCGGCCCGCCTGCCGGCCGGGCCGAGGATCGTCCGAGGTACGGCGTACGCCGGGGAGGACCGCGTCCGATCGGTGGACCACCGCGTGGACGGCGGCCCCTGGCGGCCGGCCGTGCTGGACACTCCGGGCGGCCCCGGGCTGTGGGCGCGGTGGCACTTCCGGTGGAGCCCCGAGCCGGGAGATCACACGATCGAGGTCCGCGCCACGGACGACCGGGGCCGCGCCCAGCCCGCCGCCACCCCCTGGAACGCGCTGGGCTACTGCCACAACTCGGTGCTCGTCCACCCCGTCACGGTTTTCTGAGGCCGGTGTTCTGCCGCCGACGGTCTGACGCGGCCTCACCGGCGCCCGGCTCGGGAACTGGCAAAAGTCGGTGAATCTTGTGTTACGCGCAGCGTGTCGTATTTCGCCGGGCGTGCGGGACACGCCACCCTATGGACCAACCCGGCCACTGGGGAGGATCCATGCTCAAGCGCAACCGACTTTTCGGACAAAAGACTCGAATCACCTTTACCCTGCCGGCGGAACACCCCGACGGCGTCGTCAGCGTCGTAGGCGACTTCAACGAATGGCGGCCGGGCCACCACGAGCTCAGGCCGCGCCGGAACGGCACCCGTACCGTGTCGGTGATCCTCCCGCCGGGCGCGCACCGCTTCCGCTACCTGGCCACCGGCGGCGTGTGGTTCGACGACGAGAGCGCCGACCACATCGACGATCACGGCAGCGTCCTGCACCTGTAGCCGAGAGACGGCGCGGGCGGGGTGCTCACGATCCCGTCGCGGTCGCGAGCCTGCGCGCGGCGGCGCGGCCCGCTCGGGTGCGCGCCGCCGAGCCGAGGAAGGCCAGGCCGAACGCCAGTCCCACGAGCAGGGCGATGGACGCCCCGGCCGCCACGTTCCACAGGGTCGACACCCACACCCCGGCCACGCCGCAGCCGACCCCGATGGCCGCGGCGAGCGGGAAGAGCATGGCGAGCCGGTCGCTGAGCAGCCGCGCCGTCGCCGCGGGCCCCACGAGCAGGGCCACGGCGAGAACGGCGCCGAGCGCGGGCACGACCGCGACCACGGTCACCTCGATGAGCGCCAGCAGCACGAAGTCGAGGACGGCGGTCGGCAGCCCCAGCGCCGACGCCCCGGTGGGGTCGAAGGCGGCCAGCAGGAGCTCCTTGCCCAGCAGGATCAGTACGAGCACCACCCCGACGGCCACCACCCCGGTGGCGGCCAGGTCGCCCGTACTGACCGCGAGGATGTCGCCGACCGTGTACGCGGTGAGGTCCTTGGAGAAGCCGTCCTGGGCCGACACGAGCACGACGCCGAGCGCGAAGCCCCCGGACAGGGCGATACCGGTCGCGGCGGTGAAGTCCTGCCCGCGGCCGCGGCTGAGCGCGACGACGGCGAGGACGACGAGCAGCCCGAACAGTCCGCCGCCGAGATAGAGATCGACTCCCAGCAGGGCGGCGATGACGATGCCGGGGAAGGTCGCGTGGGTGAGGGCCATCGTGAAGAACGGCAGCCGCCGCGCCACCACGAGGACGCCCACCACGCCCCCGAGCGCGCCCACCGTCGCGGCCTCGATCATGGCCCGGTGGACGGTGGAGTCGAACCAGTTCACCGCAGTGCCTCCAGTCCCGCGGCGCCCGAGGCCCGGTCCAGCCGGACCCGCCGCCGCGCCACTCCAGCCGCCCAAGCCAGGCCGTACATCGCCACGAGGATCAGCACGACGGCGCCGCCTGAGGCGAGCCGCAGCCCGTGGCCGACGGACGCCTCGTAGCTCGCGGCGAGGCCGAGCCAGCCGGCCGCCGCGCCCATGACGCAGGCGAGCGGCACGATGACCGCGATCCGGTCGGACAGCACGCGGGCCGCGGCGGCGGGAACGATCAGCAGGGCGATCACGAGGATCGTCCCGACGGCGCGCACGGCCGCGACGACGACGAGGGCCACGGCGATGTTCGACACCAGGTCGAGCAGGCCCACCCGGATCCCCGCCGCGCGGGCTCCCTCGGGGTCGAAGGCGCGCAGCGTCAGCGGCCGGCGCAGCACCGCCAGCAGCACCACGATCAGGATCGTCACGACGCCCGTCTGCGCGAGCTGCTCCTGCGTCACCGTGAGCACCCGGCCGAACAGGAACGCGGTCAGGTCCGCGGTGTAGCCGGTCTGCCGCGACACGAGCACCACCCCGACCGCGAACAGCGTGGTCAGCAGCATGGCCAGCGCGGCGTCCTCGCTCACCCTGCGACGGTGCGTGAGGAGGGTGAGCAGCACGGCCGTGACGACGCCGGCGGCGAGCGCGCCCCAGAAGACGCCGCCCTCCCCGGCCATGAGGTAGCCGATCACGACGCCCGGGAACACGGTGTGCGTCAGCGCGTCGCTGACGAACGCGAGGCGGCGCAGCAGGACCAGCACGCCGACCGTGCCGGCGAGCGCGCCGAGGATGACCAGCTCGGCCAGGGCGCGGGCCATGAACGGCAGGTGGAACGGCTCGAACAGGATCATGTCTGGGTCACGATCACCCGGTCGCCGCGCAGTTCGAGCGCGTGGCCGCCGTACGTCGCGCGCAGCCGCTCGGGGGTGAGCGTGGCGTCGGTCGGGCCGAAGCCGAACTGGTGCCGGTTGAGCAGGCACACCTCGTCGCAGGCGAGGTGGGCGATGGCGAGGTCGTGCGTGCTGACGACCACGGACGTGCCCCGGCCCTTGAGCGCGTCCATCGCCTCCAGGATCGTGTGCTGGCTGACCGCGTCCACGCCGTTGAACGGCTCGTCGAGCAGCAGCAGCCGGGGCTGGGCGGCGATGGCCCTGGCCAGCAGCACCCGCTGCCGCTGACCGCCCGACAGCGTGCCGAACCGGTGCCTGGCCCGCTCCGCGAGCCCCACCTGCTCCAGCGCGGCGGCCGCGTGCTCCCGGTCGGCCGCGGACGGGCGGCGCAGCCAGCCGATCTTCCGGTAGCGGCCCATCATCACGACCTGCTCGACCGAGATGGGGAAGTCAGGGTCGAGGGTGTCGGCCTGCGGCACGTACGCCACGTCGCGCCTGGCCCGATCCGGGGAGGTGCCGAGCACCTCGATCCGGCCCCGTACGACCGGGACCAGGCCGAGAAGCGCCTTGATCAGGGTGGACTTGCCCGCGCCGTTCGGCCCGATCAGGGCGACCGCCTCACCCTCGTAGACCGTGCCGTGCAGTTCCTCCAGCACGGGCACGTCGCCGTACGCGACGCTCGCCCGGTCGAGGACCAGCGCGGCGGTACGGCCCGGGGGACCCGCCACGTCGGCGACAGTACCCGCGGCAGTACCCGCTGCAGGACCGTCGGCCGCGCCGACAGCAGCACCGGCAGCAGCACCCACGGCCGCGCCGGCGACGGCGGCGCCGTTCTCCGTGGGCCCTGTCATGTCGGCGAGCCCGTGAGAGCGTTGACAATCATGTCCGTATTGTGCTCTTCCATCTGGAGGTAGGTGGCACCGGCCGACCCTTCCGGGCCGAGCGTGTCACCGTACAACGAGTCCTCGCCCGCCACGACCTTGACGCCGGCCTCGCGGCCGATGGCTTCGGCCGTCTTGGGCGGCAGCGACGACTCCGAGAAGACGGCGGACACGCCGCTCGCCTTGATCTTCGCCACCAGGTCGGAGATCTGCTTGGCGGACAGCTCGGCCGAAGTGTCGAAGCTCGGGATGATCGACCCGACGAACGTCAGTTTGTACCGCTCGATGTAGTAACCGAACGCGTCGTGGTTGGTGACGAGTTTGCGCCGGTCAGGGGGGATGGAGTCGATCCGCCGGGCGATGTCCGCGTCCAGGGAGTCGAGCTTCGCGTCGTACGCGGCGAGGTTGGCCTGGTAGGCGCCCGCGTCGGCCGGGTCCTTCGCGGCGAGCGCCTTCTCGATGGACGCGGCCATGATCTTCACGTTCTGCGGGTTGTGCCAGATGTGGGGATCGCCCTCCGCCTCCTCCTCCGTGCCGTTGCCCTCGCGGATCGGCACGCCCCGGCTCGCGTCGACGATCGGGCCCTCGAACCCGGCGGACTCGATCACCGGGTCGAGCCACTTCTCCAGGCCGACGCCGTTTTTCACCACGACGTCCGCCTCGGCGATCGACTGGATGTCGAGCGGGGACGGCTCATAGTCGTGCGGATCGACGTTCGGCTTGAGGATCTGGTGGACCTCGACCTCGTCACCGCCGACGTTGCGGACGAAATCGGCGATTTGCGTGGTGGTCGCCACGACCTTGAGCCGGTCGCCGGACGCCGCCGATCCGGATTGGCCGGAGCCGGCCGAGCCGCAGGCTCCGGCGAAGAGGACGACGAGCGTGGCCGCCGCGAGGGAACGGACATGAGGGGAGAGCACGGGAGATCCTCGGGAAGTCGACATACGTGATGTGAAACGCGATCCTTCCAGATCGTCCCAAGAATGAAAATGATTGTCAAGTTCGTTTTGGCCTGCTGCGGATACTGTGCCCGGATACGCGAACGGCCCCCGCCGTCGATGGCGGGGGCCGCGCGATCGGATCGATCCGGCTCCGGGGCCGAGGCCCTGTTCCCGGCCTCGGTCTCAGGCTCGGTCTCAGACCTGGCCGGCCTTCTCCAGTGCGGAGCAGACGGTGCCCACGATCAGGCGGGTGACCACGTACGGGTCGATGTTGGCGTTGGGACGGCGGTCCTCGATGTAGCCCTTCTTCTCCAGGGCGACCTGCCACGGGATGCGCACGGAGGCGCCGCGGTTGGACACGCCGTAGCTGAACTCGCTCCACGGCGCGGTCTCGTGGTGACCGGTCAGGCGCTGCTCGATGCCGTAGCCGTAGCCCTTGATGTGCTCCATCGCACGCTCGGAGAGCGCCTCACAGGCCGTGATGATGGGGTCGTAACCCTCGCGCATGGCCTTGGTGGAGAAGTTGGTGTGGGCGCCGGCGCCGTTCCAGTCACCCTTGGCGGGCTTGGGGTCGAGCGTCGCGGCCACGCCGAAGTCCTCGGCGATCCGGTAGAGGAGGTAGCGGGCGATCCAGAGGTGGTCGGCCACCTCGACCGGCCCGGCGGGGCCGATCTGGAACTCCCACTGGCCCGGCATGACCTCGGCGTTGATGCCGGAGATCTTCAGGCCGGCCGCGATGCAGGCGTCGAGGTGCTTCTCGACGATGTCGCGGCCCACCACCTCGTCGGCGCCGATGCCGCAGTAGTACGGGCCCTGGGGCCCGGGGAAACCGCCGACCGGGAAGCCGTACGGGCGGCCGTCCTTGAAGAGGGTGTACTCCTGCTCGATGCCGAACCAGGAGTCCTGCTCGGCGTACTGCTCGGCCAGGGGGGTGAGCATCGCCCGGGTGTTCGTCGGGTGCGGAGTCATGTCGGTGAGGAGGACCTCACACAGGACCAGCACGTCGGCGCCGCCCCTGATGGGGTCGGGGCAGATGAAGGCCGGCTTGAGCACGCAGTCCGACGCGTCACCGGTGGCCTGGTTGGTGCTGGACCCGTCGAAGCCCCAGATCGGCGGCTCGGCGCCGTCGGCCAGGACCTTGGTCTTGGACCGGAGCTTCGCGGTCGGCTCAGTGCCGTCGATCCAGATGTACTCAGCCTTATATGTCACGTCGTCCCCTCCGGGCAGCCTGTGTGCATTCGTCCGCGAGGCTTGAGGGTGGTGGTTTTACATTTCGCGACCTTTGCCCATTTGTGAACGTGGTGTTACGAAGCTACTTTTTGCCGTCGAATCCCCGGCCCCCGCTCGGGACGCCTCCGGGTGGGCCCTCTCCGCGCACATGATCCCCGCTCTCGTGGGCAGTGGCGATGTCACCCACGAAACGGACTCCTCTGGGAGTGAGGTCAAATGGTCATACTGGGCCTTCTTCTCGTACTGGTCGCGGCGGCGGCCCTGGTCGAAATCTCCTGGACCGACACCGCCACCTCGATGCCGGTCACCGTGTTCGACCGGACGATCAACCTCAGCGCGTTCGAGCTGTTCATCGCCGGTGCGGTGACGGCCGCCGTGTTCGTCGCCGGGCTGCTGCTCATCACCGGCGGCATGCGCCGCGCCTCCGTCAGGCGTCGCAGGCTCCGCGAGACCCGGACCGCCGAGCGCGAGCGCGTGGCGCGTCTCGAAGCCGAGAAGCGCGACCTGGAGCGCCGGCTGAGCGACGACCGGGCGGCAGCCCCCACAGCCCCGGCAGCACCGACGGCCCCCGCGCCCGTGCCCACGCCCGTCGTCGACCGGGACCGCGACGGAGTGGACGACCGAACCGAGGACGGCGCCAAGGACGGTGCCGAGGACCGCGGCCGGGTCTCCGTCCCGGCGCAGCAGACGGGCGGCCACCTCGACCGGCTCGTGGCGGGCGGCACCCGGCGGAACGACCCCGGCCGGCGTGCCTGACCCGGGTCTCAGCCGCGGCCGTGCCCCTCGGCCGCGGCGACCAGGCTGTCGGGTGAGCGCACCCGGCTCACCTCGCGTCCGGCCGCGCGGGCCAGCTCGGCGAAGGTGACCGCGTTCCGCACGGCCGCGGCGCCCGGGTCGTTGTTGAAGTACACGTACGCGTCGCCGGTCCCGCCGAGCCGGTGCACCCATCCGGCCAGGGCCTGCCTGCCGTAGCTCGGCCAGGGACGCGCCACGCCCTCGTGGCAGCGGAGGTAGGCCCAGTCGGCCGTACGCCAGAGGGGGGTCGCCGGCCGGCCGAGCCGGTCCGCCCAGCACAGCGCCGCGCCGAACTCGGCCAGCAGTTCGCGGATCTCGTCCGTCCACCACGAGTCGTGCCGGGGTTCGACCGCCACCCGCACCTTCCGGGGGAAGCACGCCAGGCACGCCCGCAGCCGCCCGGCGTCGACCCGCAGCGTGGGCGGCAGTTGCAGCAGGATCGGGCCGAGCTTGCCGCCCAGGCCCTCCGCCACGCCCATCAGCCGCCGCACCGGCTCCTCCGGGTCCTTCAGCCGCTTGATGTGAGTGAGGAACCGGCTGGCCTTGACCGCCATGACGAAGTCGTCCGGGGTCCGCTCCCGCCACGTCTCGAACGTCTCCCGCTTGGGCAGCCGGTAGAAGGCGTTGTTGTTCTCGACCGTGGCGAACATCTCGCCGTAGCTCTCCAGCCACAGGCGCTGGGGCGCGCCGTGGTAGACCGGGTCGCGCCAGTCGGCGTACTGCCAGCCCGAGGTCCCCACGAACAACGGCATACGGTCCCCCTACCCCATACGAACCCCCATACGAACCCGCATAGTTCATCCGGAGACGGGCAGGCGAGCCCACGACCGAACGGCACGAGTAGGCACACGGATGAGAAGGGGAGCACGATGATTCAGGGCAAGACGATCGCATTTCTCGTCGCCCCCGAGGGGATCGAGCAGGTCGAGCTGACCGAGCCGTGGGAGGCCGTCCGGCAGGCCGGGGGGACACCCAAGCTGATCTCCACCAAGGGCGGACGGGTCCAGGCGCTCAACCACCTCGACAAGGCCGACACCTTCCCCGTCGACGCCACCGTGGACGAGGTCTCGGCCGCCGATTTCGACGGCCTGGTCCTGCCGGGCGGGGTGGCCAACCCCGACTACCTGCGGACGCGGCCCGCGGCCGTTGAGTTCGCCAAGGCGTTCTTCGAGGCGGGCAAGCCGGTCGCGTCGATCTGCCACGCGCCGTGGACGCTGGTGGAGGCCGACGTGGTGCGGGGCCGCACCCTCACCTCCTGGCCGAGCGTGCGGACGGATCTGCGCAACGCCGGGGCCACGTGGGTCGACCAGGAGGTCGTGGTGTGCACCGCCGGGCCGAACACGCTGGTGAGCAGCCGCATGCCGGACGATCTGAAAGCCTTCTGCCAGGCTGCCCTGGAGGCGTTCGGCGGCTGATCTCCGGCGTCAGGTGAGGGAACCGGCCGTCGCCGGAGCCGGCGCGCGGGCGTCCGCGGCACGTTGCGGCATCGGTACCGTCCCGTAACAACCGGCTCCGACAATGTGATCAATGGTCAGAAGCCAGACCAGAGGAGCCGGGCATGCCAGATCCCGCCCCGGCATCCCGCTGGAGCGGTGATCGCCGGCACGGCACGGACGGCGGCCGGGCATCCCGCACCGGTTTGAGGAGGCCACGTGGCGCAAACCCTCGACGACGACGCCCGACGACTCGCTGAACTCGGCTATCGGCAGGAACTCTCCCGCACGTGGAGCGGGTTCTCCAACTTCGCCATCTCGTTCTCGATCATCTCGATCCTGGCCGGCTGCTTCACCACCTTCAGTCAGGCGTGGAACAACGGAGGGCCGCTCGCCGTCTCCATCGGCTGGCCGCTGATCTCCGCCTTCATCCTGATCATCGGTTTCTGCATGTCGGAGCTGGTCTCGGCGTACCCGACGGCCGGCGGCATCTACTGGTGGGCGGCCCGGCTCGGCAGGCCGGTGCACGGCTGGTTCACCGGGTGGCTCAACCTCATCGGGCTGATCGCGGTGACCGCGTCGGTCGACTACGGCTGCGCCACGTTCCTCAACATCGTGATCGGCCGGTTCAGCGACGGCTGGGCCGCCGGGAACGGCCTGCACCAGACGTTCCTGCTGTTCGCGATCGTCCTGGTCCTGCACGCGTTGATCAACATCTACAGCCACCGGCTGATCTCCGTCCTGCAGAACGTCTCCGTCTGGTGGCACGTGTTCGGCGCGGCGGTCGTGGTGCTGATCCTGATCTTCGGCCCGTCCCGGCACCAGAGCGTCGGCTTCCTGTTCGAGCAGTTCAACAACTCCGGCTTCGGCAGTGGCTCGTCCGGCCCGTCCTTCTGGCTGTACGTCCTGCCGCTGGGCTTCCTGCTCACCCAGTACACGATCACGGGCTTCGACGCCTGCGCCCACGTGTCGGAGGAGACGCACGGAGCGGCGAAGTCGGCCGCGCGGGGCCTGTGGCAGTCGATCTTCTACTCGGCGGTCGGCGGCTGGATCCTGCTGCTGTCGTTCCTGTTCGCGGCGACCGACGTGGACGCGATCAACAAGGAGGGCGGCTTCGTCGGCGCGATCTTCACCTCGTCGCTGTCGTCCACCCTGGCGACCGTCGTCTTCGGCATCTCGACCATCGGGCAGTTCTTCTGCGGGATGAGCTGCGTGACGTCGATGTCCCGGATGACATACGCCTTCTCCCGCGACGGCGCCGTCCCCGGCTGGCGGCTGTGGTCGAAGGTCGACCGCAACCGCACGCCGGTCAACGCGATCATCGGCGGGTGCCTGGTGGCCCTGCTGATCACCCTGCCCGCGCTCTACGCGCCTCCCGGCAGCACCACCCCCGTGGCGTTCCTGGCCGTGGTCTCGATCGCGGTGATCGGGCTCTACCTGGCGTTCCTCATCCCGATCTGGCTCCGGCTGCGGGCCGGTGACTCCTTCCAGCCCGGGCCGTGGACGCTCGGCCGCAAGTACAAGCCGCTCGGCTGGATCGCGGTGATCGAGATCGCCGTCATCTCGATCTACTTCATCCTGCCCATCGCGCCGTCCGGCGTGCCCGGCGACGCCGACTTCACCTGGACCTCGGTGAACTACGCTCCGATCGCCGTCGGCGCGGTGCTCCTCGGCATCGCCCTGTGGTGGCACCTGTCCGCGAAGCGCTGGTTCACCGGCCCGCGCCGTACGGTCGACGACGTCGACCTGCCGGAGCCTGTCGGCTGAGCGCCGGCTGAGCGACGGCTGAGCGACGGGCCGAGCGGCGCGTCAGGACGCGTCGAACGCCTCCGCGACGGCTCGGCGGGCCTCTTCCATGGAGCCCCGGCCGAGCTCGTTCGCGACCGACGTCATCCGCACGTCCGGCATCCCGCAGGCGACGGCGAGGTCCCACGGCGTGAGGTCGCCGTCGACGTTGAGCGCGAAGCCGTGGCTGGTGACGGCGCGGCTGGCGCGCATGCCGATCGACACGATCTTCCCCCCGGTGTCGCGGGTCCAGACCCCGGTCAGCAGCTCCGACCCCGGCGGGGTGTCGCGCCGCTCGGCCGCCACGCCGAGCTTCTCCAGCGCCTCGACCAGCCGCAGCTCGACCTCGCGGATGTAGTCCACGACGCCCTCGCCGTCGCGCAGCTTGACGATGAGATAGCCCACGAGTTGCCCCGGCCCGTGGTAGGTGAGCTGGCCGCCGCGCCCGGTCGGCACCACCGGGATGCCCGCGGACGGCGCCGGAAGGTGCGACTGGAGCGTCCGCTTGCCGATGGTGAAGACGGAAGGATGGCTGAGCAGCCAGAGCGTGTCCGCCCGCGCGTCGTTCTGCCGCTCCTCGACCAGAGCGGCCATGCGCTCCATGGCCTGCTCGTAGTCGACGAGGTCGTCCTGGATCAGGGTCAGGGGCCGTTGCACCATAGTCGCGTCACCTCTCCACCAGCGAGCATAGACGCGGGCGCGGAGCGGGCAGGCCCGGGGGCGCCGGGCCCCCGGTCGGTCCCGCCGTCAGTCACGCGGTCAGTACGGGTGACCGTAGCGCTCCGGCTCGTTGGGAACGATGATCCACATGATCAGGTAGGCCACGAACTGGGGCCCGGGAAGCAGGCAGGAGAGCAGGAACAGCAGCCGCACCATGGTGGGCGGCATGCCGAACCTGTCCGCTATGCCCCCGCAGACCCCCGCGATGATCCTGTGCCGTCTCGATCGGTACATCCGTCGGCTCCCTTCCACGATCAGTCCGACCCGTCCAACGAACGGCCCTGCGATCAGGCTTCCACAGGCGGCCCTGAGAAAACCCTGATCGGCGAACCCTCACCGGGCTCAGGGGCGCCGGAAGGTGTTCAGGCGGAAGCCGTAGAGGCCGGCGGCGGGCTCCATGGCGGCCGCCAGGCGGAGCAACACGGACAGCAGCACCCGGCCGCCGCCGGCGAGCCGCGCGCGCACCGAGTCGAGCAGCAGCACCCAGCAGATCCAGCCGACCAGCAGCACCGCCCAGAAGGAGATGAGCCGGTAGAGCAGCACGACGGCCGTGGCGGCGCCGCCCGCGACCCCGGCCGCGACAAGCGTCGCGCCCAGGCCGAGCTCGGCCGCGCCCAGCCCGCCGGGGATCAGGGCGAGCATCCCGGCGCCCTTGGCGGCGACGTAGCCGAGCAGGACGGTCGGAGCGCCGACCTCCACGCCCGAGGCCGCGCAGACGGCGGCGAGGCAGGCCATGTCGAGCACCCAGTTGCCCAGGGCCAGGGTCACCAGCGCCAGCCGATCGCGCCCTCCCGGACGGACGGCGGCGAAGGCGGCCTCCAGCTGCGTCATCACCGCCGGCACGCGCGCCGTAAGCCAGGCGCGGACGGACCTGAACCGCGGCCGGGCGACCGCCCACACGATGAGGGGCAGCGCCACGAGCAGCGCCAGCACCGCCGCGGTGAACGGCCGGGCGGCCGGCTCGGCGAGCAGGGCCACCAGGCCGAGCAGCACGAAGGTGGCCGACGAATACACTCCGCTGAGCACGAGGGTGGCCGCGATCAGCGGCTTCGCCGCCCCCGCGCGGCTGAGCTGCCGGGTCACGTAGGCGAGCGACAGGACCGACCCCGCCGGGAGCGAGTTCGACAGCGCGGTGCGGGCGTAGGTGAGCGCCACCGCCCGAGGCAGGGGCAGCCGCGTCCCGCCCACGACGAGGACGCGCCGCACGAGCCGGGCGAACATCGCCATCGAGATCCACTGCGCGAGCGCCGCGACGCCCAGCCATCCGAGGTCCAGGCCGGTCAGCGCCTGTGCGACGGCGCTCCCGTCCGGCAACCGGTCTCTCAGGACGAAGACCGCGAGCCCGGCGGCGCCGGCCACCGGCACCCACCTCAACCGCGAAGACATCGCCACTCCTTCTATCCTGTACGACTCCCCCGCGCGGTGGCGGAGCGCTACCGCCGGATTCACCGGAATGTTGCTTCCGAAGGCGTGCCCGGCGCGATGCCGCGACCCGGGAAGATCGGGGCCCCCACGTTGCCGGGACCCGGAACACCGGCCTCCGACCAGCCCACCGCCGACCCCACGCGTGCCGAACCCCTCATCCGGACCGCGCATTCCCGGAAAGCCGGGTGATTTGCCCTTTCGTCGTGGTGATCTTCTCCGCCAACAGGGGCATATAGAGAGCCAAGACACGCCCTATGGAGATTCAGATGGATATCGCGGCGCTGCAGGCGCAGACCAGACTGTTCCTGCGTCAGAAGATCACCATGATGGTGAACCGGTACGTCGTGCATGGGGCCGGTCCCGGTGGCTCGGAGGGCCCGGTGATGGCCTTCGCCGAGCAGAAGCGGATGGCGTTCAAGGAGCAGGTCACGATCTACACCGACGAGTCGGGGAGCGAGCCCCTGGCCGGCTTCAAGGCCCGCCAGGTCATCGACCTCGGCGGCGAGTACGACGTGGTGGACCACACCGGGCTGCCGATCGGGATGTTCCGCAAGGACTTCGCCCGGTCGCTGCTCCGCTCGACCTGGCACCTCCAGCAGCCCGGCCTGCCCACTCTGACGGGCCAGGAACGCAACCTTCCGGTGGCCCTGCTGCGCCGGTTCACCGACTCGCTGTCGTGGCTGCCGTACCACTTCGACTTCAGCATCGGGGCGTCGATCGCCTTCTCGGTCGACCGTCGCTGGGGGCTGCGCGACCGCTACGTCATCGAGATCCACGACCCGCGGCTCGACCGCCGTCTCGTCATCGCCGTCGCCGTGGCCCTGGACGCCCTCCAGGCCCGCTGAGCCACCGGGCATTCGCCGGGAATCACGGAAAAACTACGGGAATCGCCGCGTGGGGTGCCCTGTTATAGTCGGCAGTGAGCCGCACGGTTCTGGCCCCATTTGGGGCACGTGCGGCGGTCTCTCCACTTAGGTGCGTTCGCGCACTTCGTGGCGTCATCGCCCGGCCCCCGTACGACCGGCTTCTCCGGCCGTCCCGCGTCTTCGCGTTCTGACCGCGTCCGGCGACCGCGCCCCACCCTTCTCTCCTCAGGAGTCGTCTTGACCACCACCAGTATTGGAACCGCCGGTTCCCGCCCACGGACGGCGGACGGCAGGGCCGGACACGCGCGGGCCCCGAGGCCGTCGCAGAGCCCCGTCACCGTCACCGGCCTGCTCGACGTCACCGGCAGGAACACCGTCATCCGGACCGCGGGCTACCTGCCCGGCCCGGGGGACGTCACCGTGCCGGCCGCCCTGGTCACGTCCCAGGGGCTGCGCCGCGGCGACGTCGTCCACGGCACGGCCGTCGGCGGCCGGCTGGCCGCCGTCGCCACCGTGAACGGTGAGCAGCCCGGCCGTCCCCGGTCCGACTTCGCCGACCTCGTCCCCGTCCATCCCAGCGAGCGGCTGCGTCTTGAGACCTCACCCGGCGTGCTCGCCACCCGCGTCATCGACCTGCTCGCCCCGATCGGCAAGGGCCAGCGCGGACTGATCGTCGCCCCGCCCAAGGCCGGGAAGACACTGCTGCTCAGGGCCGTCGCCGACGCCATCAGCACCAACCACCCCGAATGCCACCTCATGGTCGTCCTGGTCGACGAGCGGCCGGAGGAGGTCACCGACATGCGGGAGCACGTACGGGGCGAGGTGATCGCCTCCGCCTTCGACCGTCCCCCTCAGGACCACATCACCCTGGCCGAGCTCGCCGTCGAGCGGGCCAAACGCCTCGTCGAGCAGGGCCGCGACGTGGTGATGCTGGTCGACTCGATCACCCGCCTCGGCCGGGCGTACAACCTGGCGGCTCCGAGCGGCGGCCGCATCCTCACCGGCGGCATCGACTCCCGGGCCGTGTACCCGCCCAAGCGCCTGCTGGGCGCGGCCCGCGACGTCGAGGGCGGCGGCTCCCTCACGATCCTCGCCACCGCGCTCGTCGAGACCGGATCGAGGATGGACGAGCACCTCTTCGAGGAGTTCAAGAGCACCGGCAACATGGACCTGCGGCTCAACCGCTCCCTGGCGGAGCGGCGGGTCTTCCCCGCTGTCGACGTGACCGGGTCGGGCACACGCCGGGAGGAGCTCCTCCTCGACCCCGCCGAGTTGGTCCTGGTCCGGAAGCTGCGGCGGGCCCTGCAGGACCAGGAGGCGTTCGAGCCGTTCCTGGCCGGGTTGAAGGCCACGAAGACCAACGCCGAACTGCTCCTGGGCCTGCGGAACGCGTGACCACGGCGTGCGCGGCCCGGCCCCGGTCCGGATGACCGAGGCCGGGACCGGTGTGATCAGGTGCCGATGGGGTGCCAGACGGTCTTGGTCTCCAGGAACGCCGCCATCCGCTCCACGCCCGGATCGGCCAGCCAGTCCACCGGCTTCGCCGCGGGACGCAGCACCCGCTTGAGATTCTCCGCGGCCAGCTCCTCGCAGGTCACGGCGAGATCGGGGGCCGCGCCCGTGAGGTCGACGGCGTTCACGTCCATGTGCCCGGCCAGCCACGGCGCGATCTCGGCCGCCGAACCGGTGAGGATGTTCACCACACCGCCCGGCAGGTCGGAGGTGGCCAGCACCTCGGCCAGCGTGATCGACGGGAGCGGCGCCCGCTCG
Organism: Microbispora oryzae; assembly: GCF_017896165.1. Taxonomy (GTDB): domain Bacteria; phylum Actinomycetota; class Actinomycetes; order Streptosporangiales; family Streptosporangiaceae; genus Microbispora; species Microbispora oryzae. The sequence goes on along the minus strand of NZ_JAFCNB010000012.1, from coordinate 158,353 downwards.
GAGGCGATGACCACGCAGGTGTTGCCCGTGACGACGACCGGCGCGATCACGCTGACCAGTCCGAGCAGCGGCGCCGACGGCGGCGCCACGACGGCGACCACACCGGTCGGCTCCGGGCTCGACAGGTTGAAGTACGGCCCGGCGACCGGGTTGGACGCCCCCAGCACCGCGCCGATCTTGTCGGACCATCCCGCGTACCACACCAGGCGGTCCACGGCCGCGTCCACCAGCTCACCGGCCTTCTTCGCGCCGACGCCGTCGGCGTCGGCCACCTCGGCCGCGAACTGGGCCCGCCGGCCCTCCAGCATCTCGGCGACCCGGTAGAGGATCTGCCCCCGGTTGTACGCCGTGGCGCCCGACCAGCCGGGGAACGCCTTGCGGGCGGCCGTCACCGCGTCCCTGGCGTCCTTGCGCGACGCCTTCGACACGTTGGCGAGGAAGTCGCCCTTCGACGAGGTCACCACATAAGACCTTCCGCTCTCCGAGCGCGGGAACGCCCCGCCGATGAACAGCTTGTACGTCTTGCGCACGGCGAGGCGCTCACTCATCGAAGGTTCCAATCTCGAGCGGACGGGCCGGCTGGTAGGTCTGGCCGCACCGGCAGACGCCGCCCCGGTGGGCGAACCAGCCGTGCCGGACGGCGAAGCGGCGGGAGCGGCGGCCGCGCGAGTAGCCGCCGCCGGCCCCGGCCGCGACGCGGCGGGCCAACCGGCGGCGACGGCGCCGGTCGCAGTCCGGCCCGTGCGCGCCCCTGCGGGCGTCGTCACACGTCAAGGTAGGCCTCCAGACCGTGGCGTCCGCCCTCGCGGCCGTACCCGGACTCCTTGTAGCCGCCGAACGGCGAGGTCGGGTCGAACCGGTTGAACGTGTTGGACCAGACGACGCCCGCGCGCAGCCGCGCCGCCGCCCACAGCATCAGGGAGCCCTTCTCGGTCCACACCCCGGCCGACAGCCCGTACGGCGTGTTGTTGGCCTTCTCGATCGCCTCGGCCGGGGTGCGGAACGTCAGCACGGAGAGCACCGGGCCGAAGATCTCCTCGCGGGCGATCCGATGCGACTGGGCGACCCCGGTGAAGACGGTCGGCGGGAACCAGAACCCCCGGTCGGGGATCGGGCACACGGGCGACCAGCGCTCCGCGCCCTCCGACTCGCCCGCCTCGGAGAGTTCCCGGATCTTGGCGAGCTGGGCGGCCGAGTTGATCGCCCCGATGTCGGTGTTCTTGTCGAGCGGGTCGCCCAGCCTGAGCGTGGACAGCCGCCGCTTGAGCGCGTCGAGCATCTCCTCGGCGATCGACTCCTGCACCAGCAGGCGGGAGCCCGCGCAGCACACGTGGCCCTGGTTGAAGAAAATGCCGTTGACGACGCCCTCGACCGCCTGGTCGATCGCCGCGTCCTCGAACACGATGTTGGCGGCCTTGCCGCCGAGCTCCAGCGTCAGCTTCTTGCGCGATCCGGCGACGGTCTTCGCGATGAGCCGCCCGACCTCGGTCGAGCCGGTGAACGCCACCTTGTCGACGCCCGGGTGACGCACCAGGGCGGCGCCGGTCTCGCCCGCGCCGGTCACGATGTTGACCACACCGGGCGGCAGGTCGGCCTGGCGGCAGATCTCCGCGAACGCCAGCGCGGTCAGCGGGGTCGTCTCGGCCGGCTTGAGCACGACCGTGTTGCCGCACGCGAGCGCCGGGGCGATCTTCCAGGCCAGCATGAGCAGCGGAAAGTTCCACGGGATGACCTGACCGGCGACGCCGAGCGGCCGGGGGTCCGCGCCGAATCCGGCGTGCGACAGCTTGTCGGCCCAGCCCGCGTAGTAGAAGAAGTGCGCCGCCACCAGCGGCAGGTCGACGTCGCGGGACTCCCGGATCGGCTTGCCGTTGTCGAGCGACTCCAGCACGGCCAGCTCCCTCGACCGCTCCTGGATGATCCGGGCGATCCGGAAGATGTACTTGGCGCGCTCCGACCCCGGCAGGGCCGACCAGGTGGCGAACGCCTTCCTGGCCGCCTCGACGGCGCGGTCGACGTCCGCCTCGCTCGCGTAGGCGATCTCCGAGAGGACCTCCTCGGTCGCCGGGTTGATCGTCTTGTGCCGCTCCTCGCCCTGCGGCTCGACCCACTCGCCGTTGATGAACAGGCCGTACGAGGGCCTGATGTCCACGATGTCCCGCGACTCAGGCGCGGGTGCGTACTCGAACATGCCCTCAGTCCAGGGTGAAGTAGTCGGGACCGGCGTACCGGCCGGTGGTCATCTTCTGACGCTGCATCAGCAGGTCGTTGAGCAGCGACGAGGCGCCCAGGCGGAACCAGTCGGGATCGAGCCAGTCCGGGCCGGCCGTCTCGTTGACCAGGACGAGATACTTGATCGCGTCCTTCGTCGTCCGGATGCCCCCGGCCGGCTTCACGCCGACCTTGCGGCCCGTCGTCCGCAGGAAGTCGCGCACGGCCTCCAGCATGACCAGCGTCACGGGCAGCGTCGCCGCCGGCGCCACCTTGCCCGTGGAGGTCTTGATGAAGTCCGCCCCGGCGATCATGGCGAGCCACGAGGCGCGGCGCACGTTGTCGTACGTCGCGAGCTCACCGGTCTCCAGGATCACCTTGAGGTGCGCGCCGCCGGGGCCGCAGGCGGCCCTGACGGCCGCGATCTCCTCGTAGACCTTCAGATAGTCGCCGGCCAGGAAGGCGCCGCGGTCGATCACCATGTCGATCTCGGACGCCCCGGCCGCCACCGCGAGCTCGGTGTCCTTCACCTTCACGTCGAGCGACGAGCGGCCGCTGGGGAACGCGGTGGCCACGGACGCCACCTTCACGCCCGTGCCGTTCAGGGCCGCGACCGCCGTGGGAACAAGGTCGGGGTAGACGCAGACGGCCGCCACGGACGGCACGGACGCGTCGACGGGATCGGGGTGGACGGCCTTGGCGCACATCGCCCGCACCTTGCCGGGGGTGTCGGCGCCCTCCAGGGTGGTGAGGTCCACCATGCGGATGGCGAGGTCGATGGCCTGCTTCTTGGCTGTGGTCTTGATGGATCGCGTGCCCAGCGTCGCGGCCCGGGCGTCCGCGCCGACCCGGTCTACACCGGGAAGGCCGTGCAGGAACGCCCGCAACGTCGAGGTGGAAGAGGCGACCTCCGCGAGCGGGGTAGTCATAGTCGACACGAGACCAGCATCGCCGACCGGCGGGAATGATTCCAAACCGGCCTCGGGCGAGAGCCGCTAAGGCGGCAGGCGACCGCCTTAGCGGTCCTAGGACCTCAGCCGTGTCCCTAGATAAGGCATACGCCCGATGTGGTGACCGGGGCCTTAGCCCGAACCTTGAAGGTGTCAGGAAATGAACGAACAAGGAGACACCGTGATGGGTCCCGAGATTCACTACCAGTTCGTCGTCGGCCGGGCTGCCGAGCTCCAGAGGGAGGCCGCGGACCAGCGCCGCGTCCGTGAGGCGGCGTCCGCCAGGAAGGCGAGCCAGCGGTCCGGTGAGCGCCGGCAGCGTGGCGCGTTCGGCAAGCTCCGCACCTCATGACGCCCGCCACGAAGCCCGGCCGGAGCCTCCCTCCCGGCCGGGCAGTACGCCCTCCGTGAGCCCCCGCGCCGCCAGGCACTGCGCCGCCGCGCCGGGACAGCGCGGCACGGACAGCGCGGCGGCACAGCCGAAAAACCAGGCGAAGCCCCACGAAGGGTCATGACATGCTTAACCCCATGGCGCGCCGGGCTGTCAGCCCCGTCTTCGTCGGGCGGGGCGCCGAGCTGGAGAACTTGACGGAAGCCTACGAGCAGGCACGCAAGCAGGCCGCTACGGCCGTCCTCGTGGGTGGCGAGGCCGGTGTGGGGAAGACCCGTCTGACCGCCCGGTTCGCCGAGCAGGCGGAGCAGGACGGCGCCCACGTGCTTGTCGGGGGCTGCGTGGAGCTGTCCGCCGAGGGACTCGCCTACGCCCCGTTCACGGCGGCGCTCCGCCAGCTCGTCAGGGAGACGAGCGCCGCCGACGTGGTGGCCCTCCTTCCGGAGGGCGCGGGCCGTGACCTGGCCCGGCTCCTGCCCGAATTCGGCGAGCCGAGCGGCGACGGCGAGAGCGAGTCCGCCCGCGCCAGGCTCTTCGAGCTCATCCTGACGCTGCTGGAACGGCTGGCCGAGCAGCGTCCCGTGGTCCTCGTGATCGAGGACATCCACTGGGCCGACCGGTCCAGCCGCGACCTCATCTCGTTCCTCAGCCGCAACCTCAAGTCCGCGCCGGTCCTCATGGTGCTGACGTTCCGGTCGGACGAGTTGCACCGCACGCATCCGCTGCGGCCGGTGCTGGCGGCGCTGAGCCGGGTCGACGGCGTGACCCGCGTCGATCTCCCCCGTTTCACGCAGGACGAGGTGGCCGCCCAGATGGCCGGCATCCTCGGCGTCACCCCGGAGTTCGCCCGGGTCGACCGCGTCTTCGCCCGCAGCGGCGGCATCCCCCTCTTCGTGGAGGCCCTGCTCGACTGCGGCAACGACGGGTCGTTCCCCGAGTCCCTCCACGATCTGATCATCGGCACGGTCGAGCGGCTGCCGGAGGAGACGCAGCGGGTACTGCGGATCGCCTCGGCCGGCGGGGTCCGCGTCGGCCACGACCTGCTCGCGGCGGCCAGCCGCCTGTCCGACCCGGACCTGGAGGACGCGCTGCGCCCCGCGATCTCCGCCAACGTGCTGCAGATCGCCGACGGCCGGGCCTACGCGTTCCGGCACGCCCTCATCCGCGAGGCCGTCCACGACGAGCTGCTTCCGGGTGAGCACGCCCGGATCCACGCGCGGTACGCGGAGGAGATCGACCGCGATCGCGGCCTGGTACCCCACGGCCGCGCGGCAATAGAGATCGCGCACCACTGGTACTCCGCGCGCGACGACGTCTGGGCTCTCATCTCGGCCTGGGAGGCGGCGCGCAAGGCCGCCAAGTCGTTCGCGTACACCGAGCAGCTTCAGCTCCTGGAGCGGGTGCTGGGCCTGTGGGACAAGGTCCCCGACGCCGGCGAGCGCATCGAGGTCGACCACTGCGAGGTGCTGGATCGCGCGTCCGAGGCCGCCTACGTCAGCGGCGACATGGACCGCTGCCTCAAGTACGTCAAGGGGGCGCTCGCGGAGCTGGACGAGAGTGAGTCGCCCGAACGGGTCGCCCTCCTCATGGTGCGGAAGGCCAACGCGTACCTCCACAAGGCGCGGCCCGGCGCCCTCGACGCGCTCCGCGGCGCCGAGCGGCTGGTCCCGACGCCCAGCGACACCCGCGCGGCCGTTCTCGGCCGGCTGGGCAACCTGCTCATGGTCGCCGACCGGGTGGCGGAGGGCACCGCGTTCACTGAGGAGGCGCTGCGCATCGCGCGGGCGACGGGCGACGAGCCCCAGGAGGCGGAGCTCCTGATCAACCTGGCCCTGGGCCACTCCGTCTCCGGCGACCTGGAGGGGACACTCTCCACCAACAACCGGGCGGCGTCGATCGGCACCCGCCTCGGCGAGCCCCGGATCATACTGCGGGCTCTGGGCAACAACGTCGACGCGCTCGACAACCTCGGGCGCTCGGAGGAGGCGATCCAGCTCGCCGTCAAGGGGGAGAAGCTGGCCCGCCAGTACGGCCGATACCGGAACCACGGCGTGTTCCTCGCCAACAACCGGGCCGAGGCGCTGGTGTCGCTCGGGCAGTGGGACGAGGCCCTCGTCGTCATCGAGCGGGTGCTCGCCATGGATCCCTCCCTGCTGCACCGCCGTCACCTGATGCGGGTCAGGGCCGACATCGCCGTCGCCCGCGGCGAGACAGAGCTCGCGGGCGACCTCCTCACCGAAGTCGGCGCCTTCTCCACGCAACCGGAGGAATGGGCCCAGGACTGGACGAACAACACCCGGCTGCGGCTGGCCTGGCACCTGCTGTCCGGCGAGCCGCTGAAGGCGCTGGAGGTGGCGGACCGGGCCCTGGTGGATCCCCCGCTGTCGAGCAAGGCCATGCTCGGCTGGCGGCTGCTCGCCGGCATCCGCGACGTCTGCGACGCCGCGTCGTCCATCGACGCCGGGCTCACCGCGACGGTCCGCGCCAGGGGCGACGAGCTGTGCGCCGGCCTGGAGGCGTTCGGGCCGGTCAGCGGCGCCTTCCGCCTCGTCTACCTGGGCGAGTTCGACGCCGCCGCGGCGGCGTGGGCCCGCCTCGACCGGCGGTACTCCCATGCGAAGGCGCTCGTGCGCGCCGCCGCGGCGGCCGCGGCGGCCGGCGACCGGGACGGCGCCACGGCCCGGCTGCGGCAGGCCAGGCCAATCGCCGCCGAGCTTCGGGCGGCCCCGCTGACGGACCGCGTCGACGCCCTGGCCCGCCGCGTGGGCGCGGTCCTGACCGAGACGGCGGACCCCGCCGCCGGCCGCACCCCGCTGACTCCCCGGGAGCTCGAGGTGCTCCGCCTGGTCGCGGCGGGCCTGAGCAACCGGGAGATCGCCGCCGAGCTGTTCATCTCGGCGAAGACCGTGAGCGTGCACGTGTCGAACATCCTGGCCAAGCTCGACGCCTCCACCCGCGGCGAGGCCGCGGCCGCGGCCCACCGCCTGTCCCTGCTCGGCTGAGCTCTCCCGTATTGCCCCGCATTACCGGGAGCCGCTATTCCGGGGGTGGGGGGTCGCTATTCCGGGGATCAGGACGGGCGAGGACGGGTCAGGACGCGGTGAGCAGCGGCTCGGCCAGCAGGACCAGCCCGAAGACCGCGAACGCACCCGCCGCGCCGTACTTGATCCACTTCTCCGGCAACCGCGCGCCGAGGAAGCGCCCCGCCAGGATGGCGAGCGCGTCGGCCGCCACCATGCCGACGGTGGAGCCGATCCAGGTGCCGAGCCAGCCGTTCTGGGTGGCGAGCGTGATGGTCGCGAGCATGGTCTTGTCGCCCAGCTCACTGAGGAAGAACGCCACGGCGACCGCGAAGAACGCGTTGCGGGTGGTCGTGGCCGCCTTGTTCGACTCCTCGTCGGTGAGCTCGTCGCCGCGCAGCGTCCACGCGGCGAAGCCGAGGAACGCCAGGCCGGCGACGATCGAGATGGCGGTCGTGGGGAGGGCGTCGCCGACGAACCGGCCGAGGGCGACGCTGACCAGGTGGACGAGCGCCGTGGCGACGGTGATGCCGGCCAGCACGGGCAGCGGCCTGAACCGGGTCGCGAAGGTGAGGGCCATCAGCTGGCTCTTGTCGCCGAGTTCCGCGACGAAGATGACCACCAGGGAGATCCAGAGGGCGTACAACGGGTCGCCTTTCGGGGTGGGGCGCGACCGGGCCGCCGCCTCACACCCGGGGGATCTCGGGCGCACGACTCCGGCCCGGCAGCGTGAATATGGACGCTGTCGGGCCGAAGGTCTCGTCCGCCGCTCGGGCTCCACGACCGGGCCTGATGAGCCTGATCGGCTCGGGCCAGTATGTCGATCGGTGGATTCGGGACTACTCCCCTTCGGTGTTCGCCTCAGAGTCTAACCGTGCCCGGTGACCGCTCGGCCCCCCGCACCACCGGAAGGGCAGGTCAGAGCGTGACGCCCACCAGCACAGGCTCGTTGACGAGGATCACACCGAACTTCTCCCGCACGCCGTCGCGGACCTCCCGGGCGAGGGCCATGAGATCGCCGGCTCCCGCCTCACCCGACGGGTTGGTGAGGGCCAGCGTGTGCTTGGTGGAGATCCGGGCCCCACCCTTCTCGTAGCCCTTCGGGAACCCGGCGTTCTCGATCAGCCACGCGGCGGGCACCTTGACCGAGCCGTCCGGCATGTCCCAGCGCGGGTGTCCCGGCGCCCGCCGCTCCAGCTCGGCCGCGTCCGCCGGGCCGAGGACGGGATTGGTGAAGAACGAGCCCGCGCTCCGCGTGTCGGGGTCGTCCGGGTCGAGGACCATGCCCTTGCCCCGGCGCAGCTCCAGCACCGCGCGCCGGGCGTCGGCCGGCGGCACCCGCTCGCCGATCTCCACGCCGAGCCGTGCGGCCAGCTCCTGGTACGCCACCGGCGTGGACAGCTCGGCCAGGTCGAGCGCGTAGGTGACGGCGAGCACGACGTGACGGCCCGGATCCTGCTTGAACGCGCTGTGCCGGTAGGCGAAGCCGCACTGGGCGGCGGTCAGGTCTGCGGTCTCCCCGGTCATCCGGTCGTACACGCGGACGGACGTGATCGTCTGGGAGACGTCCTGTCCGTAGGCCCCCACGTTCTGGATGGGGGTGGAGCCGACCAGGCCGGGCACCCCCGACAGGCACTCGACGCCCGACCAGCCCTCGCCGACGGCGCGCGCGACCAGGGCGTCCCAGTCCTCCCCTGCCTGGGCCGTGACCAGGACCCTGCCGTCCTCGGCCGCGACGTCGACGCCCCGGGTGACCACCCGGACCACCAGGCCCTCGACGCCGTCGTCGGAGACCACGATGTTGCTGCCGCCGCCCAGAACCAGCACGGGCTCGCCCTCGCGGTCGGCCTCGGCCACGATCTCGACCAGCTCGTCCTGCGTCCGCGCCTCGACGTACGCCTGGGCGGGGCCGCCCACCCGCAACGTCGTGTACGGCGCCAGCCGTACGTCTGCCAACCGGTCAGCCATGCGCACCTCAGCGTCTTGTCGCGGGACGGGAGGCCAGACGGCGGTCACCCCGCGCCGGGCCGGGACGCCGAGGCGGTCTCACAGCGGCGGGGCCGGGATGCCGGCGGGCGCCGCCCGGGAGAATCCGGAAACGTCCCGACGCACACAATAGCCAGGACCGGCGGCGGAGGCGGTGATCCACCCGCGCCGCCGCCTTCGTCGCGGCGACGCGGGCTCGTCACCCGGCCACCGTCACCTGCCCGCCGTCACCCGGGCCGTTCGTCCTCGCGGCCGGCGTCCTCCTCGGGGGCGTCCTCGTCGTCCGCCATCGCCGCCGCGATCGACTCGTCGATCCTCGACGTCGCGGAGCTGCCGTCCCACAGCAGCTGGGAGGCCACCATCGACGCGGTGCCCGAGGGCGTCAGCGCGGTCTCGATCGTCCCGCCGGGGGCGATGTCCCTTCTGGACTCGACGATCTCGTCTTCCCCGACGACTCGCCCGGCACTCCGGGCGGTCTCGGACCGTGGAGGCGGCAGCGGGGGATCGGTGGCGTCCTGCGTGTGCCCGGGCGCCTGGTCCTCCGTCGTCGTCCCGGCCGTGTCACCGGGATCCCCCTGGGTGATGGCGGGCTCGTCCACCACGCCCTCGGTCGCGCCGTCGAGGCGGCCGGTGTCACTGTTTCGCTCGTTCACGTTCCGAGCGCTACCCGCGAACGCCGAGATCAGTCGGCTCCCACGCGGCGGCGCGGGTCAGCGGGCCGGGAGACGCGGGTCAGGAGAGCTGGACGACCGCGCGGGCCTTGGACAGGACACGCGAGTCGCCCGACCTGGCGGTGAGCACGACCACGACGCGCTTGTCCTCGAGCTTCTCCTCGACGACCCCGCTGATGGTGATCGTGGCGCCCTCGTCGTCGTCGGGCACGACGACCATGGAGGAGAACCGGACGCCGTAGTCGACCACGGCGGCGGGGTCGCCGGCCCAGGCGGTGACGAACCGGCCGCCCTGGGCCATGGTGTACATGCCGTGGGCGATGACGTCGGGCAGGCCGACCGCCTTGGCGTACCGCTCGTTCCAGTGGATGGTGTTGAAGTCGCCCGACGCGCCGGCGTACTTCACCAGGTCGAGGCGGTGAACGCGGTAGTCGACGGCCGGGATCTGCTGGCCGGCCTCCACCTCGTCATACATGATCGTCGCGGCCATGGTCAGGCTGCTCCCCCGCGCTCGACGATGGTGTTGTACGTACGGCAGACCGGCTCGCCGGTCGTCGTGCTGATGTCGCTGCGCAGGGTCAGGAACTCGTTGCGGCCGACGCTGCGGATCTCGGTGACGGTGGAGGTGCAGACCAGCTCGTCACCGGCGTAGATCGGGCGCCGGTACTCGAACCGCTGCTCGCCGTGCACCACCATGCTGAAGTCGAGCCCCAGACCGGGATCGGCGAGTGCGCCGCTGGTGCTGGAGAGGCTGAACACGATGGGAAAGGTCGGCGGCGCGACCAGATCCCGGTGGCCCGCCGCGAGCGCGGCCTCCCGGTCGTGGCAGACGGGGTTCGACTCGCCGATGGCGGCGGCGAACTCCCTGATCTTCACGCGACTGACCTCGTAGGGCTCGGACGACTCGTACGTCCGGCCGACGAATTCGCGGTTCAGTGCCATCGTGCCCGCGCCCCTTCCTGGCAGAAGTGCTGATCAGGCCGACGGTAACAGAGAAGATTCGTCCGCCCTCGTGCCGCCACGTTTCAGGCGGGCAACGTGCGACGGCCCGGCGCGCCGTCTGTCGCACACCGGGTCCGTTCGCGATATCGCGAGTGGCACCGCACGCGGCCCACCCCGAACGCGTCCCGCCTCGCGGCGAGATCGCAGGAGACGCCTAGCGGGTCTCGCGGTGCGCCTGGTGGCACTTGCAGTTGGGGCAGTACTTCTTCAGCTCAAGCCGATCCGGGTCGTTGCGCCGGTTCTTCCGCGTGATGTAGTTGCGGTGCTTGCACTCCTGGCAGGCCAGCGTGATCTTCGGCCTAACGTCTGTGGCAGCCACGTGGGAGTGCCTTTCTGCGTTCGGGAACTACTGGACAACCCCGCCGGCCCGCTTGTCGCGGGCACCCGGCACGGGTGGTAGCGGAGGCCGGACTTGAACCGGCGACACAGCGATTATGAGCCGCTTGCTCTGCCTGACTGAGCTACTCCGCCTTGACCGGAAGAACAGGAACCGGCCAGCGCAAGGATACCCGACCTGGAGGGCTTTCCACGCAACGGGATCAGCCGGGATCGAGGTCGGTCATCCGGGGTGGAGGGGACCCCACCAAGCCAAAAGCCCCACCCGAAAACACGGACAGGACTTTACAGCTAGAGCCCCCAAACGGAATCGAACCGTTGACCTTCTCCTTACCATGGAGACGCTCTGCCGACTGAGCTATAGGGGCCTTGTCCGCCTGCGCCCTGCGCTCGCGGACAGGTGTAACCATACACGGCCGGACGGACCGATGCGAAATCATTCCGCCCCCGGCGGGGCACCCCTATGGCGTCGGCAGGACGCCGGCCAGGTCGGCCTGCCTGCGCTCCTCCTCGGGGATGTCGGCGACGACCCGGTAGCGCGTGAAGTAGCCCTTGCCCCGCACCGCGAGCACGTTGCTCAACGTCACCGTCGCGTCGTAGGGACGGCTGGCGCAGTGCGGCAGGCACCACACACCCGTGAGCTTGCCGGAACCGGTCGCGCGGGTCGGCCCCCAGGTGCGCCAGACCACCTTCGTCATCGCGCTGAACTCGGAGAGCACGAGGTCGCCGGGCCGCTGATCCGACCGGCCCTGCTCCGCGTGATGGAAGTTGAGCACGAAGACGGGGGGCCCCACCGCCACCGCGCTCCCCGGGGCGCCGCAGGCGACCAGGCCCGCTTCCAGCACGGACAGCGCCAGGACGAAGCACACGAACACGTGTCTCATGGGCGCTTGGGGCAGGCGCATCGATTCCCCTCTCCGCGATCCGGTGCCTGTACGCGGACGAGATTACGCACCGGGAAGGCATCGTGACGGAGAGTGAGAGAAGTTGTGGAAAAGGTCGCCGCGATCGGACCGGCCGGGAGCGGCGAAGCGGCGAGCCGGTAGGCGGAACCGCAGGTCAGCGGGCGGCGGTCCGCGCCTCACGGGCCCGCGCGGGAAGCGTGATCACTTCACATAAGTCGGCGAGATCGACATGGGCGGCGACCTCGTCCACGGACCGGCAGTCGGCGACGATCAGGCCGTCCCGCATGAGCCGGAGGACCTGGTGCCCTCCATGCCACGCCGGCACGATCTCGACCCCGCCGGGCCCCACCCATCGCCTGTCCATAGGGGAACAAGCTATCGGATTTCCCCAGAGCCATCTCAAAATGACACTCGCCCCATAGGGATCGGGTCTACCTAGGGACACACCCCCTCCACGTGCTAACGGGTCAGCCCGGGTAGTGATAGAAGCCGAGCAGGTCGCGCACGCGGGAGACGTCGTCGAGGCGAATCCGCGTACCCGTGGCGAGCGCATTGATCATTTTTCCACCGCCGATGTAGACGCCGACATGATGCGTCCTGCGGGGAGTGCCGAAGAAGACGAGATCACCGGGCAGGGGCGAATCCACCCGGCGCATCCGGCGAATGTGGTCGTCGGTGTTTCCCGGGCCCAGCACGTCGGAGCCGAAGGCACGCTCGTAGACCCAGCGGGCGAACCCGGAGCAGTCGAATCCCCGCGTGCGCGCGGCCGGGCAGGGCTTGATGGCGCCGTGATAGCCCTGGCAGGTGCCCTTCGACGGCCCCGGCAGCCGGCCGTGTCCCCCACCCCACGAGTACGGCAGGCTCCCCCTGCTCGCGTAGGCGATGTCGACCGCCCGCACCAGTTCGTCGTTCAGGGGCGCGGAGCCCGCGGCGAGTACGAGAAGCAACGCCACGAGCCCCATATGGCGCCGATTAACCCCCATGGATCGTGACACTATGCGATATTTCATCATCGCGTGACCGTGGGATAACGACCTCTACCACAGCTCGCAGCCTTTACCTTTACAGATCGACGATACGGGGGAAGGTTGTTACTCTAAGTAAGAAGGAACCGTATCTGGCTTAACAGCCGTCCCTCGCGAGCGGTTCCGGTGCGTTCGGTCCACGGCTGAGACAGCGGAAGGGAACCACCGTGGAGACGTGGACGATAAAGACGCCCGACGACACCAGGTGGGCAGTGATCGCCCTGAGCGGCGAGTTCGACCTCTACGCGGTACGACGGCTCCGTGAGCCGATCACGACACTGATCGAGGACAACGGGCCCTGGATCGCCCTCGACCTGAGTCAGGTCTGGTTCATCGACACCACCGCGGTCGGCATGCTCGTCCGGCTGGTGCACCACCTGCGCGCCGGCGACGGCGACCTCGCTCTGGTCGCCCCACGCGGCCAGGTGCGGCGCATCCTCCGGTGGACCAACCTGACCTGCCTGTTTCCCGTGTTCGACTCCCTATCCGACATGCTCGGCGATCCCGCCACGCGCTGACCGCTAAAGAGCCGGTCATCATCACCGCCGCAATTCAGCGGCGGCGTGACCGGTGCGCGGCGCACGGGTATGCACGCATCTGGTTGGTGAGTTACCTGACGGGATGGAAATGACTGCGAAACGCGCATTCTGCGTGGTTCTTCGGATATGGCGGCCTGCCTTCGCCGTCCTCGCGATCCTGGCTTTCGGGTCCCTGCAGCAGGGACAGGCGAGCGCCGACGCGAAGGGCAGCCACGGAGGCAGCTGGACCGTCCGCAACCACGGCACGGTGACCGTCACCGCGGGCAACGGGAGCAACAACCAGAACGAGCCGCGCGTCTTCAGCCCGACGAACAACCAGGGTGTGCAGATCGTGTCGGCGAACAGCAGGAACACGGCCAACATGACCGGTTTCTGCAGGAAGAGCGCCCGGGTGTGCAAGATCAACGAGAACCTCTGGTTCCCGGTCCACTGAGTCACCGGCACGCCCGGCGAGCCGGATCGGCCGGGGCCCGCCGGCTGAGGGGTTACTCTTCTCCGCTGTGACGGAAACCCCTCACCTTCAGGAGACCAGGGCCGCCTACGACGCCGTGGCCGTCCTTTACGCGGAACTGTTCAGGGACCACCTCGCCACCCAGCCGCTGGACCGGTCGTTGCTGGGCGCCTTCGCCGAGCTCGCGGCGGACCTGGGCGCCGGGCCCGTCGGCGACCTGGGCTGCGGGCCCGGCCGGATAACGGCGTACCTGAGCTCCCTGGGACTGTCGGTGTTCGGCGTCGATCTGTCGGAGACGATGGTCGAGACGGCCCGGCGGGAGCACCCCGACCTGCGGTTCGAGGTCGGCTCCATGACGGATCTCGACCTGGCGGACGGCTCCCTCGGCGGGGCCGTCGCCTGGTACTCGATCATCCACACTCCGCCGGAGGACCTGCCGGTGGTGTTCGCCGAGTTCAGCCGGGTCCTGGCGCCCGGCGCCCCGCTGATCCTGGCCTTCTACTCCGCGGACGCGCCCCTGACGCCCCCGCGGACCTTCGACCACAAGGTGACGCCCGCCTACCTGCGCTCGCCGGAGGCCGTCCTCGACCTGCTCCGCCGGACCGGCTTCGACGAGATCGCCCAGGCGGTGCGCGAGCCGGCTCCGGACGAGCGGTTCCAGCAGGGATACCTGCTGGTTCGCAGGGCCGCCGCGGCGTGACCCACGCCTGCGGCAGCCGTACGGATCACGAGGTCAGCGCCCGGGCGATCGTCATGCCGATGAGGCCCGAGCCGAGCCCGGACGCGACACCGGCGACGACGTTGGCCACCGCGTAGAGGCGGGCGCCGTCCTGGGCCAGGCGCAGCGTCTCGTAGCTGAAGGTGGAGTAGGTGGACAGCGTCCCGCAGAAACCCGTCCCGGCGAGCGCGGTGATCCCCGGGCCGGCGGGCAGCCCGGCCAGCAGGCCCAGCAGCAACGACGCGACGAGATTGACCGTCAGGGTGCCCCAGGGGAACACCGAGTCGTGACGCGACTGGATGAAACGGTCGGTCAGATAGCGCAGCGGCGCGCCGATCGCGGCGCCGAGCGCGATGAGCAGAACCGTCACGACCGGCCCTCCGGATGTCCGCCACGGCAGGCCCGGATCGCCCACGAGGTCGCCGCAGCCCCCGCCCACACGGCCGTCAACGCCCCGGCGAGGGTGGACACCAGGTAGGCCAGCGCCATCCCGGTCTCACCCGCCGCCAGGGACTGATGGACGTCGACGACGTACGTCGAGAAGGTGGTGTAGCCGCCCAGCACCCCGACGCCGAGGAACGGCCGCAGCAGCCGCCGGCCGCCCCACACGTCGCCGATCAGCACCATGAGCACCCCGATAAGCAGGCATCCCGACACGTTGATCAGGAACGTCGACCAGGCGAAGGCGTGGGGGTCGTGCGGCAGCGCCACAGAGATCCCGTAGCGTCCCAGGGCTCCGGCCACGCCCCCGGCGGAGATCGCCGCCAGCACCGGCAGCGGACTCGGCAGCGTCTCGGCGCGTTCCGCGGCGACCCGGAGATCGACGTCGGGGTCGACGGACGAGCCGGCAGATGGGCCCGTAGACGAGTCGACGGATGGAAAAGGCTCCCGCACTCGGTCCTCCTACCAGCGTGATCACATCGTGGTAGGGACCGTTGGCGGCACAAGTGTTGCGGTTCTCCCCGGAGGGGAACGGCGGGCCCCACCGCCGTAGCCCATTGACAGGGGCGTCCCGACACTATATCGATCCGACCGCCGGTGCCGGGATCGCCCCGTCTCCGGCCCGTGCAGGAGGCGGCCGCTCTCCCGGGCCGATGTGACTAGTCGCCGGAGCCGCCCTCGCAGTACTGCTGGTCCCAGCGCGCGGTCCGGTAGCTGTAGCAGTAGTAGCAGTCACCCCTCCACACGCACTGACCGTCGCTGGACGGAACGGCGCCGTGCCGGGCCGACCCGCAGGCCGCCGGTATAGAGGCGTTCACGGAGGCGTTCGCGGTGCCGGTGACGACGCCGGTGAAGGCTCCGGTGAGAACGAGTGTGGACGCCGCGAGCACGACGGCTGAGAGTAAACGCTTGAGCATCAGAGATCACTCCCTGAGATGAGAAACGCATCCCGATCCACGGAGATGCGAGCGTCGATCCGAGTCGACGGCACGCGCCCATACGGCGCTTGACATCACTCAGACTAATCCCGCCATCAGCGGAAATCTCCCAGCCAGCGGCAAAAGGTGACTTATTACCCCGCACTACAAAATGGTAATTGCACATTGAACGGAGAAATGTCCAGGGATCACTTCCCCGGCTCTGTCGCCTCCTCCCGGAAGCCGATCTTCCGGTGGGTGCCGTCGCACAGCGGTTTGTTGCCGGAATGGCCGCAGCGGCACAGCGTCATCCTGTTGCGGGTCTCCAGCGGGCGGCCGTCCGCCCGGAGGACCGGCACCCTGCCGGTCACCCACAGCGCGCTGGCCAGGCCGTCCTCCTCCTCCAGGACCGAGACGGCCCGCGGGAGGTCCGGCTCGATCGTGTCGCCGCCACGTTCGAGGGCGTAACTGTACGAACCGGACGGGCAGTGATCGATCCGGCCCATGACGCCGGAGCGCACGTCGCTGTCGCCGGTGTCGGCCAGCATCTCGGCGATCGGCCTGGTCCGGCCGATGCAGAAGGCCGCGTGGATGCACAGCTCTCCCACCCGTTGAGCCGAGATGCCCACCCCGTCGTGCACGTGTCGCAGTTCCTCATACGGTTGTTCGCCCGCGGTCTCGGTGCCGTCGAATCCGATCACCGCGTGGGTCCCGTCGCAGAACGGCTTGGCGCCCGAGTGTCCGCAGCGGCACAGCGCGTAGGTGTCCTCGGTCTCCAGGGCTTCGCCGGTCTCCCAGGTCAGCGCGTTGCCCTCCGCGGACACGATCTTCCGCTTGCGTCTGAGGGGGACACCGCCGTACACCACGTACGGGCCGTCGCGGAGCACGACGATCCGCTGCCGGGCGCCGACGCTCCATCGGCGCAGCTCGGGGTCCACGTACTCGAACGTGGGACCGGCCGTCGTGCCGTCTCCGTCGGGCATCCGCATCAGAGCCTGGGCCTGCGCCTTGAGCGCGTACATGGTGCCGGTGGCGACCGCGAGCAGCCTGGGGCTGCCGTTGAACGCCCGTTCGAGGAGATGCAGCACGGCGCAGTAGGTGTGGTTGAACTCCTCCTGCGCCGTGCGGATCGCGCTGCCCGGAGGGTGGTCGGACAGTCGCGGGTCGCGCCGCATCGGATGGATACCGGCGAAGTCCACGGAGATCGCCTCGCCGGTGGGCCCGGATCGCGGGGTGTCGCCCCTCCGGTAGCGCCGGCCGGTCTTGAGCTCCTGGAACCGGTAATAGTGCGCGACCTCGTCTCGTTCGGGATGGAAGACGTCCTTGTCGCCGTCCCAGACTCCGCCCCGGGCGGTGCCCTCCCCCTGCTCGACGATCTCCTCAAGCGCCGCCAGCGCCGAGGCCAGATCCGTGACCGTGACCAGCCTCCCGGCCGTGTGGCGGAAGTGCGCGGCGCCCACCTGGCGGGCCGGATCGCCGCTGAAGACCGCCTGCTCGCCGAGCCGGTCGCACAGCCCGCGCAGTCCTGCTTCTATCGCCGCGTAGAACTGCCCGATCGTCTCGTAACCGTCGCCCTCCGCCGGCGCGCCGGGCGGCCCCGGCTGCTCGATCCGCAGGAACATCTCCAGCGCGTCGGGGCCGAAGGGGACCAGGGAAAGCTCCAGCGAACGGTCGCCGTGGGGCAGCGGCCGGGGATGCGCCGGGAGCATCCGGGGCGTGTCCAGCCGCGGCCGGCCGCCGACGGCGTTGAGCAGGTTGGCGGCAAGCGCGAGGTGGAGCATCTCCTCGGCGAAGACGCCGCCCACCACCTCCACGGCCTCCGGGTTCCGCTCCGGGTCGAGCGAGTACAGCGCGCACAGGTAGGGCGGCAGGGTCGCGTGTTCCAGCTCGATCGCCCACTGCAGGTGTTGGCGGAGGCTGTCGATCGTGTCGATCCGGTCCGGCGAACCGGGAGACGTCATGCCCTGACCGCCGGATCGAAGGGGCTCCGCCGGCGTCAGATCGGCCCGCGCGGGCGCCTCGGACAGGTCACGCATGGTGCTCCCCCGGCCGGGAACGCTCCTCCAGCGCCTCGACCGCGTCGAGCACACCGCGCAGGCCGATCTCCTCACGCTCGGCGTCGGCCGGGTCGTACAGCCACTCGGTGACCGGCAGGGCGGCGGCGTCCTCCGGACGGCTCTCCTCGACCAGTGTCACCTCCTCCTCGATCTCGACCTCCAGCTCGTACAGGAAGCCGTTCTCGCCGCTTGGAGTGCTCATCTTTCCTCCATACGTAGCTTTCGCCGAGGATCTGTCACCGGCCGACCGTCAGCTAAGACCGGGCAGACCGCCGGCTTGTGACAATCGCCGCGAAAACCGCCAGCCCTCCCCGCCCCTCACGGGAGAGCCGAGCGGGTTGTGGTCCAGGATGGGACTCGTACGGGTGGTAACGCCGACAAAACAGGGGATCTCGGCCGAGTGAGGGGCGATGGCATTGGCTGATCCGCGACCGGACGACTTGGGGGACCTTGAGCAGGCCGCGGCGGCTTTCGGCGAGATGCGCCCACGCCTGTTCGGGATCGCGTACCGGATGCTGGGCAGCGCCACCGAGGCCGAGGACCTGGTGCAGGACGTCTGGCTGCGCTGGCAGGCGTACGACCGCACCACCGTGGACAACCCGGCCGCGTTCCTGGCGACGACGACCACACGACTGGCCATCAACGCCGCCCAGTCGGCACGCGTACGCCGCGAGACCTACGTCGGCCCGTGGCTGCCCGAGCCCGTCGACACCGGCGCGGACCCCTACCTCGGCGCCGAGCGGGGCGAGGCCCTGGAGTTCGCCGTCCTGCTCCTGCTCGAACGCCTCTCACCCACCGAGCGCGCGGCGTACGTGCTGCGGGAGGCGTTCGACTATCCCTACCGCCAGATCGCCGAGATACTTGAGCTCAACGAGCCTGCCGTACGTCAGCTCGTCAGCAGGGCCCGTAAACGCGTGCTCGTCGAACGCCACACGCCGGTGTCGAGAGCCGAACAGCGCCGGCTGCTGACCGCCTTCGTGGCCGCCGCCCGCGCGGGCGACATGGTCGCGCTGGAGGAGCTCTTCGCCGCGGACGTGATCAGCTACTCCGACGGTGGCGGCGCCGTACGCGCCAGCCGCATCCCCGTCGTGGGCGTGCCACGGGTCGCGAAGTACATCAAGGGGTTCGCGAACCGCTTCTGGGTGGGTGCCGACGTGGCCTGGGCGAGCACGAACGGCCAGACCTCCGCCGTGGTGAGCCGCGACGGGGAGGCCTTCGCGGTCGTCACCGTCAGCGCCTCGCGCCAGGGCATCCATCAGGTGCTCTGGATGATGAACCCGTCGAAGATCACTGCGGTGTCCCCAGAGCCGACTCCGTCATCCCGGCCCGTGCCTCCCGACCGGCGGTCGCGATCGTGACGGCAACCAGCAGCACGCAGACCACCGCGATCGCCGCGACCACGGCGGCCACGCCGGCCCGGGGCGCTGCCAGCGGCAGCACCATGACGGCGGCGACGGCGCACACGACCGCGACGCGCCGGATGACGGGCTCCCCGAGGACGAGCACGCTCACCGCCCAGAGCAGGAGCAGGAACCCGCCCACAGGGGCGGCGACCGCGTAGCCGAGCGCCGTCGCCGACGCCTCCACCTCGCGCCCGGTCTGCTCCACCGCCACCTCCAATCCGGCGCCCAGCGCCGCCAGGGCCGCGAAGATGCCGTAGTGGCCGTACCCCCACAGGTACGACCGGTGCCGGCGGTCGCTCAGGCCTTCCCCGGTCTGCCCGAGGAAGTAGAGCCACCAGAGCGCGAACAGCAGGACGAGGCCGGAGACGGCGATCACGATGAAGGGACCACTGACCTCGCCGCCTTCGATCGATCCTTCGATGCCCCGGCTCGCCGCCAGCACGCTCTCACCGAGCAGGATGATCGTGAACAGCCCGTAGCGCTCGGCGATGTGGTGCGGGTGCCAGGTGGTGGCCCTGGCCCGTTCCGCCCACCGCGGCACCATGAGTTCCAGTACGACCAGCAGAACGAACGACGGCAGTGCCAAGGACGAGGGCAGGGCGTCCGCCTTGTAGAGGAAGAAGCGGAGCAGCCACGCCAGCTGCAGGACGCCGATGCCGGTGGCGTAGCGCAGCGCGGTGCGGCGGCCCGCCGGGTCTTCGAGACCCGCCCGCACCCATTGGGCCCCCAGGGCCATCCTCATGATGATGTAGCCCAGCGTGACGGCGCCGTAGTCGGAGCGCTCGACCGCGGCGGGCACACCGGCGGCGAGCACCAGCACGCCCGCCATCTGCACCATGGTGAGCAGCCGGTAGGCCACGTCGTCGGTGTCGTAGGACGAGGCGAACCACGTGAAGTTCATCCACGCCCACCAGATCGCGAAAAAGACCTGAAGGAACGGGATCAGCACGGTGAGGCCGTGCCCCTCGGCGAGGCCGTGCGCGAACTGGGCGGTGACACCGGCCACCGCGACCACGAAGGTGAGGTCGAACAGCAGCTCAAGCTGGCTGGAGACGCGGTGAGGCTCATCGATGGGACGGGCGCTCATCCGTACTCGGACCCGGATCGTGGTGCCGGGTGGTGGCATGGTCTCGCTCCTGTCGCTCCGGCGGTCCGGGTCGCTCCAAAAGACCGCGCACCGGCCTGATCTGTGACAAAGCCCCCAAGATCTTTTCAGGGACCTGTCACATCCCACCGAAGTGCGCTGTCCTAGCTGGAAACCGAACGGCAGCATATGTCCCGCCGCCACGCTCCGTCGCGCAGACATTCGCCGGCGGGATGGACCGCCGCACCCCCTCGTCGCCGCCCGGGTGTCTTCCTTTTCAAGAAAGGATCATGCATGACCACCCAGCCCACCGGCCGGCCGCACGACCGGGTCGCGATCGTGACCGGAGCCGGATCCGGCATCGGCCGCGCCGCCGCGATCACCCTCGCCCGCTCGGGAGCCCACGTGCTCGGCGTCGGACGCCGCGCCGGAGCCCTGCGCGAAACCGCCGACCGGCATCCCGGCATCACCGTCCTGCCCGCCGACATCACGGCCGACGGCGCCCCGTACGCCGTCGTCCGGGCGGCCGTCGACCGCTGGGGGCGGCTGGACGTGCTCGTCAACAACGCCGGCGCGACCGCCGTCATGCCGCTCGCCGACACCGACGCCGTACGCGTCGCCGAGCTGCTGGCCCTCAACGTCACCGCGCCCAGCCTGCTCGCCCACGCCGCGCTGCCGCACCTGCGCGCCCGCCGCGGCACGATCATCAATGTCTCCAGCACCTTCGGTCACCGCCCCCTGCCCGGCGCCGCCCACTACGCCGCCACCAAGGCCGCCCTGGAACAGCTGACGCGCAGTTGGGCGCTCGAACTGGCCGCCGACGGCGTCCGCGTGAACGCCGTGGCCCCCGGCCCGACGGAAAGCGAGGCCCTGAGCGCGGCGGGGCTGCCCGACACGGTCGTCGAGCAGATCAAGCAGGACGAGATCAGCCGCATCCCGCTCGGCCACCGGGGCACGCCCGAGGCCGTGGCCGCCTGGATCGCCCACCTCGCCGATCCCACCGCCACCTGGATCACCGGCCAGGTCCTCACGATCGACGGCGGTCTGGAACTCACCTGAACCGGTATCCGAGAGCGCCCCGACCCGGCCCGTCAGCAGCAGGTGCACGTGGCCGAGGACGCGGTCTCCCGGTCGCCGCTCGCGCAACAGACGGAGCCGGTCTCCTTGGTGAGGTCGCCGGCGTCGGCCTTGACCACGTACACCTCCCATGGCTCGCGACCCGGGCCGTGCACCCAGACCTTGTCCTGGAGCGCGTAGCAGCAGGTGGTGTCGTTCTCCTCCAACGTCGCCAAGCCGGCCTCCTTCAGCCTCTCGGCCGCGGCCGCGACCTGGGCGGTGTCCTCGACCTCGACGCCGAGGTGGTCCATCCGGGTCTCCTCGCCCGCCGCGCCCTCCAGGAGGACCAGCTTGAGCGGAGGCTCGGCGATCGCGAAGTTGGCGTAGCCGGGCCGCCGCTTGGCCGGCTCGACGCCGAACAGCTTGGAGTAGAACGCGACGGACCCTTCCAGGTCGGCGACGCGGAGGGCGAGCTGGACACGGGACATGGCAACTCCTGCTTAGATGATTGTCGAATCAGCAACCAGGCCAAGCTTCCACCGCCACATAGATCTATGTCAAATTAGAGATATATCGAATCAAGATCTGCCGATCACCCTCTTCGAACGGCGGAGCCATCTGGCCGTACCGCCGGATCCCTTAGACACCCACGACGCTTCACCCCGATCGCCCCGGTATCGGCTTGATCCTTCATGCTTGAGGGGTGACAGGTGGAGAGTCGCTGCTGGGCCGGGACGATGAGCTACGCGGTCTCTGCGACCGCCTGGGCGGCATTGACGCGCGCGGCTGTGCGATCGGCCTGGTGGGGGAGGCCGGCGTCGGCAAGAGCGCTCTCCAGGCCGCCGTCGTCAACGAGGCTCGCGCCCGGGGATTCACACTGCTGACCGCGCGGGGCAGTGAGTCGGAGACGCATCTGCCCTTCGCCAGCCTTCACCAGATGCTGTGGCCCATCCTGTCGCGCAGCGCCAACCTGCCGGTACGCCAGAGAGATGCCTTGTTGTCCGGATTCGGCATGAGTGACGTGGCCGCGCCGGACCCGTTCCTTATCGCGCTCGCCGTCCTGGAGCTGGTGGTGGACGCGGCTCGGCAGGCGCCCGTCCTCCTTTCGCTGGACGACATGCACTGGATGGACGAGCCGTCAGTCGACGTCGCCGCGTTCGTCGCCCGGCGCATCGAGGGCGAGCGGGTCATGCTGCTGGCGTCGGTGCGGGCGGAATCGACATTACTCGCGGACAATCCGTCGATGGAGTGGGTGTCTGTCGCCGGCATCGACGAATCCTCGGCGTCCGCGCTGGTCGACGGGCGCGCGCCGGATCTGACCCCCGCCCTGCGCGAACGCGTGTTGCGGGAGGCGGGCGGCAATCCGCTGGCGTTGCTCGAGTTCCCGACGGCCATGAGGGCCGGCCGGCTCGGGTGGAGCGAGTTGTCCGAGGATCTGCCGATGACCGTCCGGCTTGAACGCGCGTTCGCGACCCGGGTCGAGCATCTGCCCGCCGCGACACGGGCGCTGCTGACCGTGGCCGCGCTGGACGACGGCACCGACCTGGCTGAGATGCTGGCCGCCGCGGGTCTCGTCCTGGGCGCCGCGGTGGACCTCGAAGCAAGCCAGCCGGCGCTCGATGAGGGCCTGCTCATCTCGGACGGAGCCTCCGCCCACTTCCGGCATCCCCTGGTTCGATCGGCGCTGCGGCACGCGACACCTCTCGCGCAACGGCAGGCGGTCCACGCCGCCCTGGCCCAGATCCTGTCGGGTCCGCATCCCGACCGGGCCGCGTGGCATCGGGCGTCGTCGACCACGGCGCCCGACGAACACGTCGCCGCCGAGCTTGAGCGGGCCGCCCAGACCGCGGTCCGGCGCGGCGCCCTGGTGTCGGCCGTGGCCTGGCTGCAGCGAGCGGCGGCGCTCAGCCCGGATCTGCCGGCGCGCGGGGCGCGCCTGCTCAGCGCGGCGGAGATCGCGTTCGAGCTGGGCCGTTTCAGCCAGGTCGAGCAGATGAAGAGGCAGGTCGCCGGCATGCCGCTGCTGCCTCGGGACCAGTCGAGGCTGGCGTGGCTGGAGGGCGTCTTCGACGACGGCTCATCGATCGACCCCGCGGAGACGCGGCGGCTGATCAGCCTGGCCGGTCAGGCCCTGCGCGACGACGACACCGACCTTGCCGCGCAGCTCCTGGTCGGCGCTGCCCGCCGGTCGTGGTGGAGCGACCCTGGGGCGGACGTCCGCCAGGAGATCGTCCTCGCGGCGCAGCAGGCGTCGCTGCCGGACGACGATCCCCGCTTGCTGGCCATCCGCGCGATGTCCGAATCCCATGAGCGCGCGTCGTTCGTCATCAGCCGGCTCTCCCAGTGGCCTGCCGACGTCCACGGCCGGCCGCAGGCGGCCGGTCTACTCGGTATCGCCGCGTTCTGCACGGGCGACTTCGCCCACGCGATCGGGTTCCTGTCCACGCCGGTCGAGGCGCTGCGCTCTCAGGGCCGGCTGAGCCTGCTCGCGGAGGC
Source organism: Microbispora oryzae (assembly GCF_017896165.1). Classification (GTDB taxonomy): domain Bacteria; phylum Actinomycetota; class Actinomycetes; order Streptosporangiales; family Streptosporangiaceae; genus Microbispora; species Microbispora oryzae. The sequence continues at coordinate 134,694 of NZ_JAFCNB010000012.1, read as the reverse complement.
CCTCGCGATTCGAGCGTGGGCTGCGATCTATCTCGGTGCCTTCGACCTGGCACGCTCCGCCGACGAGGCGATGCGGCTGGCCGACGAGACCGGTCAGACCCTGTGGGCCGCGACGGCACGGATCGCGATCGCCGTCCTCGGCGCGCTCCGCGGCGTCCGCGACTCGGACGCGGCGCTGCTCGGTGAGGCCGAACGGGCGGCTCTTCGCTCGCCGATCGCCACGTCCTCATTGCTGGCCGGCGTTCAGTTCGCCCGCGGCATGGGCGACCTGAGCGCGGCCCGATACGAAGAGGCGTACCGGCAGCTGCGCCGCGTATTCGATCCGGGGGATCCGGCATTTCACCGCGTCCAGCAGGTGTGGGCCCTGAGCTATCTGGCCGACGCCGCCGTTCACACCGGTCGCCAGGACGAGGCGCGCTCTCTGCTGGCCACTGTCCAGCGCATCACCGGTGACGATCCGTCTCCGGCGGCCAGGATCGCCCTGGAGTATTCGCGCGCGGTACTGGCCGGGGACGCGGATGCCGAAGCTCTGTTCCGCAGTGCCCTCGACGGCGGCGGCCGCCGCTTACCGTGGCACCGGGCCCGGGCGGAGCTCGCCTACGGCACGTGGCTGCGACGGCATCGCCGCATCGTCGAATCCCGCGTCCCGCTTCGGGCCGCGCGCCGAACCTTCGACGTCCTGGGTGCGCGCGCCTGGGCCGAACGTGCCGACCAGGAGCTTCGCGCGACCGGCGAAGGAGGCTGGCAGCCCACGATCAGTCCAAGCGAGCTGCTGTCACCACAAGAGGCGCAGATCGCCCAGCTGGCCGCGCAGGGCCTGTCGAACCGGGAGATCGCGGAGCGCCTGTACCTGTCGCACCGCACGATCAGTTCTCACCTTTACCGCATTTTCCCGAAGCTCGGCATCACGTCACGGGCGCAACTGGGCGCCGCGCTGTCCAACGGCGCCGATCCGCGGACATCGGGATCAGACTCGGGATCAGACACCGTCATGTGACGCTAGCCAGTCGGCCACCGTCGCGTTTCGCCCCCGCCATGCGACCCAACCGGCGACCGAAGCTCACGCGAGCCGCGTCTTTCTAGGGTCGACTTCGCAGCCCCGGCCTGACCAGGCCGGGCGCACGACGAAGGGAGCGAACCATGGCGACGCCGGTGCTGTTCATCCATGGCCTGTGGCTACATGCGACCTCGTGGGAACCCTGGATGAACCTGTTCCGGGACGCCGGATACGACGTTCACTCGCCAGGTTGGCCAGGGGATGGCGACACGGTCGAGGCATCCCGGCTCAACCCCGATCCGATCGCCGACCACGGTATCGACGACGTGACCGAGCACTACGCCGGCATCATCGCCGGCCTACCGTCCCCACCCATCCTGATCGGGCACTCGTTCGGCGGGATGATCGCGCAGAAGCTGCTCGGGCAAGATCGAGCGGTGGCCGCCATCGCGATCGACGCGGCGCAGATAAAGGGTGTCCTGCCGGTACCGCTGTCGGCTCTGAAGGCGACGCTGCCGGTGTTCAAGAACCCGGCGAACAGGCACCGCGCGGTATCCCTGACCGAGGAACAGTTCCGGTTCGCCTTCGCCGGCGCCGTGTCGGAGGAGGAATCCCGGGAGCTCTACGAGCGCTGGACGATCCCGGCGCCGGGACGCCCGCTGTTCGAGGCGGCGGCCGCCAACTTCAATCCGCACTCGCCGGCGCAGGTCGCCACGGGCAACCAGAACCGGGGCCCGCTGCTGCTGATAACCGGCGGCAAGGACAACACCGTTCCGGTGTCGGTCACTCGCGCGACCCTCAAGCAGTACCGCCACTCCGAGGCCGTCACCGACATTCTGGAATTCGAGGACAGATCACATTCGCTGACCATCGATTCCGGCTGGCGCGAGGTCGCGGACGCGTGCCTGGACTGGCTGAAGAAGCAGTCCCTGTGAACCTCGGCCTCACCGGCCGACACCGCCACCCCGGCAGCGGTCTCGTCAGCATGCTCCGACGCCGGCCGCCCACCCTCTCTTCACCCTGGAGCCATCGATGCGTCCGTCCATTGGCCCGTCAAAACCGCGCGCTCTGGCGTTGCTCGCCGCGGCCGCGGTCGTCGGGCTGACACCTGTCGTCGTCACCGGGCAGGCGAGCGCCGCCTCGCCGACGTCCGCGCATTCCGTGAAGGAGCGGATGCCGGCTGGATTCTCAGAACACAAGGTGCAGGCCGGCTCGGTCGGCATCAACTACGTGATCGGCGGCCACGGACCGACTCTGGTCCTGATCCACGGATACCCGCAGACCTGGTACGAGTGGCGGCACATCATGCCGGCCCTGGCCAAGCACTACACGGTCATCGCCCCCGACCTGCCCGGCGCCGGGCGCAGCGACGCCCCGGCGGCCGGCTACGACAAGAAGACGATGGCCGGGGAACTGCACGCGCTGCTGGTGCACCTCGGCAGGGACAAGAACCTCCGCATCGTCGGGCACGACATCGGCACGATGGTCGCGTACTCCTATGCCGCCGCGCACCCGGCGGACGTAAGGAAACTGGTGCTCAGCGAGGCACCGATCCCCGACCCCGCCATCTACTCCTTCCCGTCGCTGACCGCGGACGGTCCTGGCGCGTGGCACTTCGGCTTCTTCGCGCTCGGCAACAGCCTGCCCGAAGACCTCATAAGAGGCCGCGAGACGCTGTGGACCCGCAAATTCATCGAGGACCTCGAGGTGAAGCGGGGCGCCGTCACCCCGGACGAGCTCTCGGTCTTCGCGGGCTACCTGCGGGACAAGGCGCACCTGAAAGCGAGCCTCGCGTGGTTCCGTACGCTGCCGCAGGACATGAAGGATGACGCCGTCTACCGCAAGCACAAGCTCACCATGCCCGTGCTCGCGATCGGCGCTTCCGGCAGCCTCGGCTCCTTCGTGCCCGACCAGGTGAAGCGGTACGCGAAGCACGTCACCGGCATCGTCGTCCCCGATTCCGGCCACTGGCTCTACGAGGAGCAGCCGGCCAAGATGACCCGCGTCCTTCTCGACTTCCTGAGGTCCTCATGATCACCCCGCGTCAGGCCGCCGAGCCGTTCTGGTTCCTCGGCGGACAGGTCCGCGTCCTGGTGCCCGGACACGCGACGAACGGCTCGCTCTCGGTCATGGAGTTCACGGACGCGGCCGGTCACGCGCCGCCGCTCCACATCCACGACGACGAGGAGGAGGTCTGGATCGTCCTGGACGGGAAAGTGACCTTCTTCGTCGGCGACCAGCGATTCGACCTGGAACCCGGTCAGGCGGCACACGGCCCGCGCGGCGTCGCACACGGCTACCTCGTGCGCACCGCGACCGCCCGCCTCGCAGCCGTCTTCTCCCCCGCTCGCGTCGAAGACTGGTTCACGGCCAACGGTTCGCCCGTCACCGGCGTCGGCGAGACCCCGGCCCCCTTCGACATTGAGGCGATCATCGCCTCCGCCGAGTCGTTTCACGTGCGAGTCGCAGGCCCGCCCCCCATCGGCTAGTGGGATGACCGCTCAGGTCCGTCGCCTGCGGTACGCCGCCAGGTGACGGGCCTACCGACCGCCGTTCCGTATCCGGTCGTGCTTCAGCGCGAGCCGCACCGCGAGGTAGACGACCGCGAACACTACGGCGAGCTCAACCACGACCAGTACCAACTCTGGCAGCCCGAACAAGAACACCCACCACCCTCAAACCGCAGGAAAGGAACCGACCGCAGTATGCGCCAATGGTGCGCCCGCAGTCGAGTGAATGCCCCAGTGCGGGCCCTGGATATCGCCCGTCCGTCGGCCGCTGTGCCACGGCTTCATTTCGGTTCGCCGGCGAGCTCGGGGCATTGCTCGGCGACGATGCGGGCCAACTGCGCACGGGAGGAGATGTCGAGTTTGCTGAACATCCGGCGAAGGTGAGTGGACACCGTGTGCGGGGAGAGGAACATGCGCTCGGCGGCCTGGCGGTTGGTCATCCCTCGGGCGACCAGGCCGGCCACCGCGCGTTCTGTGTCGGTGAGGCTGTCCCATCCGAAGGTCGGCCGCTGGGATTGACTCCAGTGGCGGCGCCGTACGCCAAGCGCCCGCAGCCGGGCTCGCACGCGGGCGACGTCCCAGAGCGCACCGATGCGTTGGTAGCCGTCGAGCGCCTCATCCAGGCTCTCGACGGCCTTCGCCGAGGCATCGGCGCCGGAATTGGCGGCCCAAAGGACGCCGAGGTCTTCGGCGACCAAGGCGCGTGCCCACGGTTCGGGCTGATCGGCGGCGGCGGCCAGCGCGTCGGGGTCGTTGTGGAGAATGCCGCGGGCGTGGGCGAATGTGGTGGCGAAGACGGGGAAGTCCGGGTTGTTTCTGGCCAGGTACTCGGCCGTGTCGACGATGGCCTGCGCATACGGGCGGTTCGCCGCGGCCAGCGCCAGCCGGGTCATCCAGGCGGCCGTGAGAGGCGTCGTGAGCAGTGCCCAGCGCCGCTTCTCCTCGTCGGTGTAGATGGCGTCGAGTATGTCGACCGCGCGCCCGGGATCACCCTGGGCTTCGGCGACCGCCGCCATCACCCACTTCTCCCACACGGATCCGTACAACATCTCGGGCGCGGCGGGGATGGACTGGAAGCGTTCGATGTGCCGGACCGCGGCGTCGATGTCGCCCTGCCGCAGGGCGATGACAGCGAGTATGGACAGCCCGACGCGGATGAACCCGTGGGTGCCGAGTTCTTCGGCGGTCATGCTCCCGGCCTGGGCCTCGGCGGCGGCGTCGTCAAGTCGGCCGGCGCCCAGATGCAGAACGGAGCGGAACAGCGCGGGCTGTGCGGCGAGCACGGTCAGGCCGAGGTCGTTGATCTCCTCCTCGGCGGCCTGGATGGCGATGTCGGCCGCATCGAACTCGCGCATGGCCCTGTGGTAGAGGCTCAGTATCAGGCGCGTATACGGGCGCTGGATGGCTTCGGCGGTGCCGCGGTCGGTGATGCGCAGGGCCTCGCAAAGGTGCGTGAACGAGTCGGCGATCCGCCCGTCGACCATGGCGAACTGGGCGAGCAGCAGGAGTGCTCCGACGACCGCGGCATCGGTGTGCCGCTCGCGGTCGGCGAGAACGGCTTCCGCCTGTTGCCGTCCTTTCTGGTAGTTGTTCAGGCAGGTAAGCCCCCAGAACATCGTCCATTCGGCGATGCCGCGAAGGTCATTTGGAATGTCCTGCTGGGCGAGCAGGTTTTCGGCCTCGGATATCGCATCCGCCGGTCGGCCGCTCAGGAGCAGGATGTGCGCCAGCGCGCAGCGCAGGCGAGGGGCGTGGAGAGGTGGGGCCCTGCCGAGTGCGGCACGGGCAAGTTCGGCCGCCTCGGACAGCCGTCCGATGACCGTCAGGGCGTCGACCGCGGTGGCGGCGCGACCGAACCAGTCAGGGTCGGTGGAGTCGCTGAGTTCGAGCGCGCGCAGGGCGAGGTCGGCGGCGGTCTGAGGTGAGGACCGCAGCACCTCGCGCGCCGCCTGGTCCAGTCCGAGCAGTGCGGGGGCATCGCCGTGACCGGCGCTGTGAATGAGGTGCGCGGCGGCCGGAACGGCCGACCCGCCTCGCTTGAGCAGCATCTGTCCGACATCGCGGTGCAGGGCTCGGCGGACCGGGGCGGGGATGGCTCCGATCACCGCCTGCCACAGCAGATCGTGCCGGAAGGTGAGTTCGTGCCCTGCGGGTTGGACGATGCCCGCCGACATCGCCTCCTCCAGTATCGGCAACAGGCCGCTGGTCGATTCGCCGAGCATCTCGGCCAGATCCCGCACCGAGAACGAACGGCCCAGGATTCCGGCGCACTGGAGCAGATGCCGGGTCCGTGCGGACAACTCCGCCAGGCGTTCCTGCGTGACCGTCTGAGCGCACGGCAGCCGCGGCGAGACCATCCGCGCGTGACCGCCGGTGATCTGGAAGGCGCCCTCCTTCTTGAGTTTCTCCAGGCGATCGACGAGCAGGAAGGGGTTGCCGTCCACCAGAGCGGCCAGGTCCAGCACGTCCGGCTCGGGCGTCGCGCCGAGGACGTCGGTGACGACGTCCGCCACTGCTCGCGCGTCCAGTGCTTCCAGTGTGATCCGGGTCGCGCCGTCACGTTCCAGCAGGTTGAACAGACAGTCGAGGCGGGGGCCCTCGCCGCTGCCGCTGGTGCGAGACAGCATCCAGACGAGCGGATAGGACGCGAGGTCTCTGGTCATCGACCGCAGCGCCAGCAAAGTCATCGGGTCGGCCCAGTGCAGGTCGTCCAACGTGAGGAGGATGGGTCCCCGGGCCACCCGCTGCTCCAGCGGTCCACGCAGTTGTTCCACCAACAGCAAGCGCTGGTCGGCCGGACAGGACATGTTCATGCGATCGTCCGCGGGAAGCGCGCGGCTGGATTGTCCGAGCGCCGACGTCAGCGGGGCCAGCGGTACCAGTTGGGTCAGTTCGTCCGCCGCGCCCTGGGCGACCTGCAGCCCCGCCTTCGCTGCCGTGGTCGCGGCCATGCGGAGCAGGTGGCTTTTGCCGACGCCGGATCGGCCCTCAACCAGTAAAATCCCACCCCGGCCCACCTTGGTCGTCTGCAGCGATCGAACGACAAGCTCCCACTCCCGTGCGCGGCCACGCCAACCAGGCCACGATGATCGACAGAAATTGGACTCGCCAATACGGCCCATTTGGGATGAATACCCCATATATCCATAAATCACCCTGGGTGTCGGACGTGTCAAGCATCCTCCTCGCTCCATCACGCGACATCGTCTGAGGAGCACGGGCCTGCACGGAGGTGCGGCAGGAAGCCCGCACGCCGGGCTTCACTGCTCGTCACCAAGGCACCCCCGCCTCACGGCACATCCGCTCCGCGGAGATCCGCTCCGCTGCCGCGGTCGTCCAGGACGAGGGCGGCTCGTCCGTCGACGGTGTAGCGCAGGTGCGTGACGTTGGGGGTGTGGATCACGCGGGTAGGGGTCAGCTCGATTCCCTCTTTGTCGGCCAGGCCGAGGCCGGCGTCGAGCAGGCGCATCCCGGCACCCAGCACGACCGGCGCGACGTGCAGTTCGAGCTCGTCCAGCAGACCGGCCGCGATCACCTGGCGCAGCAGGGTCCCGCCTCCGGCGATCGCCACGTTCTTGCCGCCGGCGGCCGCACGGGCCTGTTCGACGGCACTGGCGACGCCGTCGGTGACGTAGGTGAAGCTGGTCGCGCCCCGCCGTACGGTCTCGCGGGGGCGGTGGGTCACCACGAACACCGGCGCGCGGAACGGCGGCTCCTCGCCCCAGGGCACCTCGCCGCCGTCGGCCATGCGGCGCCCCATCACATAGGCCCCGGCGCTCTCGAACGCCTCGGCGACGATATTGGAGTCGGCGTTCTGCTCACCGCCCGCGAAGCCCTGCCGCTCGCGCCAGGCCATGGCGGCGGTCACCCATCGCGTGACCCGGAAGAAGCCCGCCGCCTCCGCCGAGTCCAACCAGTCGGCCGGTGCACCCCCGTGACGCCGCCCGGCGTAGCAACCGTCCAGCGACACCGACATCTGTGCCGTCACCTTTGTCATGTTCCGCTCCCGTTCTGCCGGGCCTCGGTAGGGCCCGCTCAGGAGAGGATCGGAGCCGCGAACCGGATTTCTACACGATCTCCATCACCCGCCGGTCGTCGGCGACCTCGACCACGAAGTAGGACCCGACGAACTCCTTCGCCTCGAAGTAGGGGCCGTCGGTCACCACGACCTCGCCACCCACCGGCCGGAACGAGCGCGGCCGGGAAACCAGCCCCTCGCCCCCCCGGGCAGCTCCCCCGACTCACGCAACGCGTCGTTGAACCCGTCCACCTCATCGATCAGGCGTGTCAGAGCCTCCGGGGGAAGACTGTTCCAGATGTCCTCGTTGCCGTAGATCAACATCAGGTACTTCACGTGCCGCCCCCTCCTCGAACCTCCGGCGTACCAGCCGGCGGCACGCGCCGCGACCGGGCCCGCAGCGGGTCGGCCTACGGCGGCCCGCCCATGCCAAGTTTTGCCGGGCCCTGAGCTCCTCCCCTCACCACCGTCGAAGGTGGAGTCAAAGATACTAGACATCATGTCGACCTTGCTTTACCTTCATGATGTCAAGTTTTTTATACATAGGAGCGGGCATGTCATTCGGAGAGAAGCGCTCGTGGATCTATGCCGTGTCCGCGCTCGTCGTGCCCGTGGCCTACTTCGCCACCGTCCTCGGGCGGGTTCCAGGGGCGGACGTCACGAAGATCGCCTACGTATGGCCGATGCTCACGGCCATCGGCGTCGCGGTGGTTTTGAACATCGTCGCGAGCATCGTGGCCACGATCGCCTCGCCCGGCGACGCCGACAAGGAAGACGAGCGCGACAAGGAGATCAACAGGCTCGGGCAGCACGTAGGGTTCTACGTCGTCAGCGTCTGCGCGCTGGTCCCGCTCGGCCTCGCGATGGTGGAGGCCGAGCACTTCTGGATCGCCAACGCGCTCTACCTGGCGTTCGTCGTGTCCGCAATCACCTCTTCGATCGTCAAGATCGTCGCGTACCGCCGAGGCTTCTGACCATGGCCAAGCCCACCAAAGTGACCAACTCGATCCGAGCCCTGCGATTCGCCCATGGCGAGATGACGCAGGCGGAGCTGGCCGACCGCATCGGCGTGACCCGTCAGACCGTCATCGCCATCGAGCAGGGCCGCTACTCACCGTCGCTCGAGATGGCCTTCCGGATCGCCCGGGTGTTCACGGTGCCGCTCGACGACGTGTTCCAGTACCCCGACACCGAGGAGTAGCCGCCAGACCACCACACAGGCACGCGTGAGACACCACCACGCGGCCTCCGTTCAGCACGCCGGAAAACGCCAGAAAACCCCCGAAAACAGGGAGGAACCATGCGCACGCCCCAGCGTCTCGCCAGAACGGCCGGACTGTTCTACCTGATCGTCGCGATCTTGGGCGGCTTCGCCCACTTCTTCTCCCGTGCCTCGGTCTACCGGCCCGGGGACGCCACCAGCACGGCGCGGAACGTCGTGGCCCACGCGGACCTGGTCCGTGCCGGCTTCGTCGCCGACCTCGTGCAAGCCACGTTCTTCCTGCTCACAGCCATGACGCTGTATGTGCTCCTCAAGCACGTGAGCAGGAACGCCACACGTGTGATGGTGATCTTCGTGGCGGTCGCCGTCGCCATCATCTGCCTCAACATGGTTCACCAGCTCGCGGCGCTGCTCGTCGCCACCGACACCTCCTATGCCGGCGCGCTCGGCGCGCGTGGGTCCGACGCGCTCGTGCTGCTCATGCTCGACCTGCAGCACTACGGCTACCTCATCGCGCAGATCTTCTTCGCCCTGTGGCTCCTGCCGCTGGGGTATCTCGTGCACAGGTCAGGAATGTTCCCCCGCGTGCTGGGTGTCCTGCTCGTCATCGGATGCGTGGGCTACCTCCTCGACACGTTCACGCTGTTCCTGGCACCGGATCTCGGTGCGGCGCTGGACCCGTACCTCGTCGCGCCGGCTGGAATCGCGGAGATCGCGATGCTTTCGTGGCTGCTCGTGAAGGGTGTCAGGATCCCCCGCCAGGACCCATCCGTACTCGCGACGGTCTGACAGAACGGTTAGCGAGTAAGCGTGTACGCGCGCATCGAGCCGACGGTAACGAGTGCGTTCGGGTCGCTCTCACGAGCCTGCGGCCTTGGCGTAGCGCGCGGCGAGTTCGGCGAACGCACCGATCAGCTCTGGTGGACCGATGACTTGGATGTCTGTGTCGAAGCGGCCGATAGCGGCGGCAAGGCCGCTCCACGACCAGGAACCGAGGGAAAGGCGACAGCGGTCGGGGCCGAGCCCTTCAACGATTCCGTCCTGCGCGAAGGGGGCCACAGCCCGCGCTGGGAGGTTGAGGATGACCTCGCCGCGGCAGGGCCAGTCGGTGGTAGAGCCGTCGGTTCCCCGGAATCGGCCGGTGGCGAACGCGGCTACGTCAGCGCCAGGGAGATCCCGTGGCCTGAAGCGCGGGCCGGTGGGGGTGCGCGGGCGTATGCGGTCGGACAGCAGCGCGAGCAGCCGCGAGGACGTCTTATGCACGTTCGGCATTCTGCCCGCATTACAGGACACCAACTGTCCTCTATTCATGGAACGGTGGGTACCAAGATCCGTCGGAGAGGCCATAACCCCTGGCCACAAGGTCGCCGCCCCAGGGCTCCATCGCTGCGGCAGCGCACCTCGCCGAACCGCGAGCAAGGAGAAGGCCATGTTCGTCACGACGACCACCCACCTGAACCTCCAGGGCGACGCACGGGCGGCGCTGGGCTACTGCCAGTCCGTCCTCGGTGGGCGCATCGCCGCCGTCACGTACAAGGACATGGGCGGCGTGCACGACGAGAACTCGCCCGACCCGGCCTGCGCCGCCGCCCGGTCGACGAGCGTGCCGCGGCCTGATCATTCATGACCATCCTCAGCACGCGCGCTCTCAACCGCGCGACCCTGGCCCGCCAGTACCTGCTCGCGCGCACCACCGCACCGGTCGGGGCGGCGGTGGCACATCTGTGCGGCCTGCAGGCCCAGGAACCGCATGAACCCTTCGCCGGCCTGTGGTCGAGGCTGCACGCCTTCACACCCGACCAGCTCGATCAAGCGCTGACGAACCGGCAGGTTGTGCGCACCCACCTGATGCGCCGCACCGTCCACCTGGTCACCGGCAACGACGCGCTCGCGTGGCGGGGCCGCCACGACAGCATGCTGCGCCAGCGGGTGATGGCCACCTACCGACGCGAACTCGCCGGCATCGACCCTGACGAAGTCGCCGCGGCCGGCCGAGCGGTCATGGCCGACCGCCAGCCCCGCACCATGACGGCCCTGGTCCAGGCGCTCCAAGACCGCTGGCCCGGCCCGCCGCGCCGCGCTCTGGGCGAACTCCTCGTCGCCGCACTCATCCCGATGGCGCAGCTTCCCCCGCGAGGTCTATGGCAGACGACGGCCGGCGTGCGGAATCTGCCCCTGGCCACCTGGCTCGGACAAGACCTTGCCCCGCTGCCCGACGACGCCGACGACCCTGTCGGCCAGCAGCTGGTGCGCCGCTACCTCGCCGCGTACGGGCCCGCCACCACCGCGGACATCCGCGCCTGGAGCGGCCTGGCCGGTCTCCCCGCCGCGGTCAAAGCCATCCGGGACGAGCTGATCACCTTCCGCGACGAACGCGGCCGGGAACTACTCGACCTGCCCGACGCACCACGTCCGTCCCCGGACACGCACGCCCCCGTCCGGTTCCTCCCGGCCTTCGACAACGCGATCCTCGGCTACCGCGACCGCAGCCGCATCATCGACGACGCCCATCTCGGATTGTCCGTAGCAGGCCAACGCGCCGTGCTCGTCGACGGACGCGTCGCCGCCACGTGGACTGTGCACGACCGGCAACTCCGCATCACGCCCCCGCGGCCCCTTGCCGCCCAGGAACAGGAGGCTGTCGGAGAAGAGGCGCACAACCTGGCCGCCTTCCTGGATCAGGGCATCGACTCCGTAAAGATCACGGCCACCCTCGCCGCCGTCGGCTGACCGCGGCGAGTTCGATAGTCCCACCGGCCGGCACGCTCTAGCGAGGGAAGTGCTCAAGGAGGCCGAATCGCCGGGCGAACACCGACAGCTCCTCGCGTTGCCGGTCAGGTTCAGTGGCGGCGGTATTCACGACGATGCGGGTCACTCCTTGCGCGGCGAGTTCCTCGACCCGTTCAACGGGCATGTCGATCGACCCGAAGCGGGTGTACTCGAGCGCCTCTGGGTCGCGACCGGCCTCGGCGGCGCTCGACCGGACGAGCTCCCACTGAACGGCCCGCTCGCCCGGGTCGAGTGCACCGCCGGGGAAGTAGCCGTCGCCGCGCCGCCCGGCCCGCCGGGCGGCCGCCCGGCTCGACCCCCCGATGTGGATCGGCAGCCGCGTGACCTCGTAGGGCTTGGGGAAACTGCACAGGTTGTCGAAGGAGAAGAACTCGCCGGCGAAGCTGACGCCATCCTCACCGCCGGCCCAGAGCAATCGGAGCACGTCAATCGCCTCGTCGGCGCGGCGGCCGCGGCTGGCGAAGTCGACCCCCATCGCCAGGGCCTCGCCCGACAGGGCGCCGAGCCCTACGGTCAGTAGCCGCATCCTGCCCTTGGACAGCACGTCGACGGTGGCCAGGCGCTTGGCGAGGATCACCGGATGGTGGTACGGCAGCAGCAACACACCGGTGCCGAGCAGGATCCGCTCCGTAGCCGCGGCGACGAAACTCAGGCAGTCGAGCGGATCGACGTACGGCAGTGACGGCGGCATCTCGTAAGGCCCCACCATGGCGCCCGGATACAGCACGATGTGCTCAGGCAGGTACAGCGACTCGAAGCCGCACTCCTCCGCAAGCTGCGCAAAGGCCATGATCCGGTCGGGGTCGACTCCGTAATAGGGCGTGCTGTAGCTGACTCCGAACTTCATCGCCGTTCCTCCACTCCGCTCGTGCCGTGGACCCACGGTGTGTGGGTGCTTGTGCCGGAGGACTCGGCCCAACTGTCCGATCGGCTACCGGTCCACCCGGCGCCGCGATGCTAGAACCCTGTCACCGGCGTCAAGGCAACACGCGCTCAATCCCACTGGCAGGACCCGAAGTAGGACGCACCACCATGTTCACGCACGTTCGCCGGCCTCGACGGCGCGTCGCTTCAGAGACGAAACCATCTCCAGCCGATTGCAGTGATCGTCTAGTCTTCCGGGGGTGGCGAATACGTCTGAAGATCTTGCACTCCCTCCTGCCCTGGCCGAGGTGGCCGAGGTCGGCTTCGAGTGGGAGTGGGAGTGGGATGAGGAGGCCGACGAAGCCCGCGGCTGCGACTTCGAGCCGTATAACCAGTTCGAGGCGCCCGAGCGGACGGCGTGGTGGTTTCGCCTGTGGACCGGCAATCAAGAGGTCGACGGCAGCGAGTTCCGCTTCTTCGGCACGACCGGGTCGGGCGACTACACCGGCTTCTGGCTGGAACGACCCGATGCGGCGATCACGGACCAGCCCGTCGTCTACATCGGCTCCGAGGGGGAGCACGGCGTGATCGCCCGTAATCTCGGCGATCTCCTCTGGCTGTTCGCCGCCGGCCTGGGCCCCGCTGAGGCCTTCGCGGACCCCGACTCCACGGCGCAGCCGAACGAGGCATTCCGTGCCATCGCCGAGCGACACGCGCCCGGCGGCCGCTGTTCTCCAATCCAGATCGTGGCTGCCGCACGAGCAGAGTTCCCGCATTTTCCGGATCTCATCGACGCGATGCGCCGCTGAGCGGACTCCGCCGTTGAGGCCGGTCTCTCGCCTTTCGCGACAGGCACTTCATCGTTTATCGTCGATGAGCGATGAATGAGGAAACGAGGCCGCTCGACCGGGCCACCGCCGCCGAGTACGCCAGTTGGTTCAAGGCCCTGGCCGACGCCACACGCATCCAGATCGTGACCCTGCTCGCCCGCGCCCAGACGCCGATGGCGGTCAAAGAGATCGTGGAGGCCGTCGCGGTCGGGCAGTCGACCGTCTCCGCGCACTTGAAGGTGCTGGCCGAGGTGGGGTTCGTCCTGGTCGAGCATCGCGGGACGGCAAGTCTGTACCGGATCAACGACGCCTGCGTGAAGTGCTTCCCCACCGCCGCCGACGTCGTCATGGGCCGCCCCGTACCCGACCCCGCGCCGCCCTGCTGAACGGAGAAGACATGTCCGAGAACGTGGAAGCGGTCAGAGCCGGCGTCGTCACCCGCTACGGCGAACTGGCCAAAGCCGCCCAGGCAGGCAGGAAGGTCATCGACTGCGAGCCACAGGAGTTCACCGACGGCTGCTTCGGCGCGGCCGGCTACGACGACACCACCGGCCTGCCCGACGGAGCCCTGCGGGCCAGCCTGGGATGCGGCAACCCGGTCGCCGTCGCCGACCTCCAGCCCGGCGAAACCGTCCTCGACCTGGGATCGGGCGGCGGCATCGACGTCCTGCTGTCGGCCCGCAGAGTCGGCCCGACCGGCAAGGCGTACGGCCTGGACGCCACCTCCGAAATGATCGAACTGGCCAAGGCCAACGCCACCGAGGCCGGAGCGACCAACGTCGAGTTCCTGCATGGCCACATCGAGGACATCCCGCTCCCCGACGGCAGCGTGGACGTCATCATTTCCAACTGCGTGATCAACCTGTCCGCCGACAAACCCCGCGTGCTCGCCGAGGCGTTCCGCGTACTCAAGCCCGGCGGCAGGCTCGCCGTCTCCGACGTCATCGCCGACGACGGGCTCGACCCCGCCCAGCGCGCCGAGGCCGAACACCTCGTCGGCTGCACGGTCGGCACCCTCACCGAAGCCGAGTACCGCACCCTGCTCGCAGCGGCCGGGTTCACCACGTACACCATCACGCGCACCCACGCCGCGACCAGCTGCCTGCACTCGGCGATCGTTCATGCGTCCAAGCCCGCAGCGCCGTCAGGCGTCACCATCCGCCGGATGCGGGAGGCCGACGCGGCGCAGGTCCTCGCGATTTACCAGGCCGGTCTCGACGGCGGAAACGCCAGCTTCGAGACCACGGCACCGACCTGGCAGGCGTTCGACGCCGCGAAACTGCCCCTCCATCGGCACGTCGCCGTCGATGCTGTCGGCGGGCAGGTCATCGGCTGGATCGCGGTCAGCGCCGTCTCCTCCCGCTGCGTGTACGCCGGCGTGGTCGAACACTCCGTCTACGTCCACCCCGATCACGGCGGCCGCGGAGCCGGGCTGGCACTCCTGAACGCCCTGATCCAGTCCACCGAGGCTGAGGGTATCTGGACCATCCAGTCGGGCATCTTCCCCGAGAACACCGCCAGCCTGCGCCTGCACGAGAAGGCCGGCTTCCGCGTCGTCGGCACCCGCCACCACATCGGCCGCCACTACGACCGCTGGCGCGACGTCGTCTTCCTCGAACGCCGCAGCACCGTCACGGGCGCATGACCAGTTCGGGTATGGCTTGGGCCGCCAGCATGATCCTTGTGATGCTGCCGGTCAGCGCCACGAGCAGCAGCAGGGAGGGCGGTGGCAGAAGTGTGAGGACCGTGCCCAGTATGGCCGTGTCCAAGACGGCCACGGTTGCCGTGCCGACGAGTGCGGCCAGCCGTACCCTGCGGTAACGCCGTCCCTCCCGGATCGCGATCAGCAGCATGAGCACGGCCGACCCCAGCAGGAGGCCGAGAGCCAGGCGCGATGATGGCGGAATCGTCGAGGCCCAGGCGTTGCCGGTGACGAGAACGGCTCCCCAGCTCAGCCCGACGATCGGCCCGGCCACGAGCAGCCTGAACGCGGCTTGCCTGCCGGGAGAGGCGCGGACGAAGGCGGCGATGACGGTGTCGGCGTCGCCGAAGTCCGCCAGTGCGGCCCGGGCCGCCGCGTCAGGATCGCCGAGCCGCTCCATCTGGTCGTCGTACGAGGCGAGGAGACCGTCGGCGAGCTCCTCCACCACGGGATCGGGCAGCCGCTCGGCGAGCGTCTGAAGGTGACGTTCGATCAGTTCGTGGCCGGCCACAATCCACCACCTAGTGCCGCGGATATGACGGCGGCGAACTCCTGCCAGTGGTCGCGTGCCCCCGCCAAAGAGCGTCGCCCCTGCTCGGTCAGCTCGTAGGTGCGTCGTCTGCGACCGCCCACCACCGACCAGTCTCCCTTGATCAGTCCCGCGCGCTCCAGACGGTGCAGCGCCGGGTAGACGGTGCCGGTGGGCAGGTCGAGTCTGCCGCCTGTGGCGTCACGCAAGGCTTCCTTCACCGCGTAGCCGTGCTGCGGCCCGTCCTCCAGTGTGGCGAGTAGGAGGCCATCCAGGTGTCCTTTGAGTGCTTCTGCCCTCATAGGTAGCAACGCTACATCTGCTCTTTCCATCGGCCAAGACCCGGAGTAGCGTCGCTATAGGTAGCAACCCTACGTATTGGAGATGCGATGGACACCATCGACATCCTGGGCACTCCGATCCCCAACGCCGGACCGGTCTTTCTCTCCGCGCTCGCGGTCCACGTCACCGCCGGGATCACGTGTGTGATCTGCGGCGCGATTGCCGCGTTGACGAGAAAGGGAAGCCCACGACACATGCGATTCGGACACGTCTACCTGTGGGGACTGGCCGTCGTCTACGGCACCCTGACCGTCATGTCGGCGATTCGCTGGCGAGAGAACATTCACCTGTTCATCATCGGTTCCCTGGCGATCATCACTGCGCTGACCGGGTACGCCTACCGCCGACAGCGGCCCGACGTCCACATCCTCGGGATGGGGACGTCCTATGTCCTGCTCCTGACCGGCTTCTACGTCGACAACGGCCCGCATCTGCCGTTGTGGGACAGGCTTCCGGCCGTCGCCTACTGGCTGCTCCCGGCTTTGATCGGCTTCCTCGTGATGACACGCGCCATCGTCCGCAGACGCCATCCGAGCGCACCAGCCCGAACGTGACACTCGACCACAGCCACATGCCTGTGCTGATAGGGATCAAGGCGGCAGCGCGGGGCTCCGCCGCGTAGCGGCCCGTCACCTGCCTGCTGTCCCGACGTACGGGTCTTCGATGCCCAGAGCGGGGAGCACCTCGAACAGTTCACGAGCTGGGAAGCCGGCCGTCAGTGGATCGCGGAACGCCTGCGATCAGCTTGATCACCGAAGTCCAGAGGGTCCCGGAAGCCAGCCGGGACCCTTCACCGTTTCGTAGGCTCGTCTCGTCGTCCTTACGAGGCCGAAAAGTGCGGTGCGACCTGCGAAAACGCGTCCAAGATCATTGCACGCATATTAGTGGACCGGCGACAGACAGGGGCTCGCAGTGGCCTACGGCTGCATAGGCCGGAAAAGCAGAAGAGGCCCCGGAGGGCCTCTGAACTGCTGCTTCGCTGGTGGCAGGTCCAGGGTTCGAACCTGGGTAGGCTGAGCCGACGGTTTTACAGACCGCTCCCTTTGGCCACTCGGGCAACCTGCCTTGTCTTCCGCTCTCGGCGGCGACAGGTAGAAGAATAGCGGACTTCCCGGGTACACGTGACATGGCTTGTCGCTGGGCCCTCAGGCGTCCCGGCCGCTCCCCTGCCGACGCGCCCGGCACCTCGGCGTCCCGGCGTCCCGATCTTCAGGACAGGTCCGCCGGCCGCCGGTGAAGCGGGCGCCGATCAACCCGCCGCACCCCTGATCGGCAGGGACGTCCCGCGACGGCAAAGCGGCGCCGGGGCGGCCGTACTTATGCTGGAGGTGACTGCTCCGCTTCAGCGGGGGTGAGCAGCGTGCCCGATCTTCACATCACCACGAACGTACGGCGGCCTTTCGCGATCATCAGTGTGGCCGGCGAGCTCGACATCGCGACCTGCGACCAACTCGGCGAAGCGGCCGAACGGATGCTGGACCGGCCCGGCGTCCGGCTACTGTTCGACCTTACCGATGTCACCTTTATGGACAGCTCGGGCATCGACGTCATCATCGAGGTCCACGTGCGCCTCGGCGGCGACAGGGTGGCCGTGTGTGGCCTGTCCGCTCGCCACCAGCGGCTGTTCGATCTGCTCGGTCTGACCGAGCGCCTTCCCGTCTATCCCACCCTGCGGGACGCGTTGAGCGACGAGTGCGAGTAGGGCACGCACCCCGCTAGCGTCCAGCCCCCACGGGGCGAGGGGTGGTCGCTAGGCTGGTCGGACAACACGAAGGTCTACCGTTGGGCCGCGAAAGCCGGTGCTGATCGTCACTACGCCCATACGGATGGTGCGTGCGGCGGCCGGGGGCGGCCCGACAGATCAGAGAGGTTCCTGCTTTGGCAGATTCGTCATTCGACGTGGTCAGCAAGATCGACCGGCAGGAGGTCGACAACGCCCTGAACCAGACGGTCAAGGAGGTCGGGCACCGCTTCGACTTCAAGGGCACCGGCGCGAGTATCTCCTGGTCCGGCCAGAAGGACATCGAGATCAAGGCGAACAGCGAGGAGCGTGTGAACGCCGTCCTCGACGTGTTCAAGGAGAAGGTGGTCAAGCGGGGGCTGTCCCTCAAGATCCTCGACGTCGCGGGCGAGCCCAAGCTGTCGGGGAAGGAATACCGCCTGGTGGTCGCCCTCAAGGAGGGCATCGACCAGGAGAACGCGAAGAAGATCTCCAAGCTCATCCGCGACGAGGGCCCCAAGGGCGTGAAGGCGCAGATCCAGGGCGAGGAGCTGCGCGTCAGCTCCAAGAAGAAGGACGACCTGCAGGAGGTCATCACCCTGCTGAAGGGCAAGGACCTCGACATCGCGCTGCAGTTCACGAACTACCGCTAGCACAGGTGCGCTGACCTGGCCTTTCATCGATGAGCGGCCTTGTCAGGGCACACGTAGGGCACACGGCCCAGAGCAGCATCAACGATGCGTCGGGTCTTCTCATGAGGCTCAGGCCACTCCCCCACGTAGGTATTCAGCGTGATCATGGGAGTGGCATGGCCTACGTTTTCAAAACAGCCGGTCTGCCAACGAGTTGCTACAGCAAATCGAGACCTTCAACGCCACTGCCCTCACAGGTCAACCAGACAAGGGCGGTCAATGAGCCCTCTGCCAACCCATTCGGTGACCTGGCGGGCACCTGCTCCAGGACGCGGGTGCCCCGCCCGTCCGATCGTCCCGCTCCCCATGTCTTCGCCGGCCAGATCACGGGCCGGCTTCGACGTCTCGTGGAGGCGGTGAACCGGCCCTGAGCCTGAGCAGGGAAAACGGGTCTGACGGGGCTTTACACCCCTGACATCAGGCCGTGGCCAACTTGCCGCCACCTGCCCATAAACTGCGCGTACCAAGCAGTACCTTTATGAGCAAAAGAGCAAGGAGGCCGGTGTGGCTCCCTGGTCCACCTACCGGAACGCGGCGAGCGTCAGCGCCACGGCGCTGGTGACGGCACTGATGATCTCCGCCTGTGGAGGGGGATCGAGCGGCGACACCGCGACCACCTCGGCGAGCGCCGCCGGTGGCGGCGCCAGCGGTGGCGGCGATGTCCAGCTCATCTCGTCGGGCAAGCTGACCACTTGTACGAACCTGCCGTACGAACCGTTCCAGTTCACCGAGAACGGCAAGGTCGTCGGTTTCGACGTGGACATCGTCGACCTGGCCGCCAAGAAGCTCGGCGTGACGCAGGACATCGTGGACATCGACTTCGCCGCCATCAAGAGTGGCGCGGCGCTGAACGCGGGCAAGTGCGACGTGGCCGCCGCCGGTATGACGATCACCGACGAGCGCAAGCAGAACATCGACTTCTCGATTCCCTACTTCGACGCCACCCAGGCCCTCATGGCGAAGAAGGGCTCGGGCATCACGTCGCTGGCCGACGTCAAGGCGAAGGGCCTCAAGCTCGGCGCGCAGGCGTCCACCACGGGCCTCGACTATGTCACCAAGCAGGGTTTCGACCCGGTCCAGTTCGCCGACTCGCCGAAGGAGCTGCTCGGTCTCCAGACCGGACAGGTCGACGTGATCGTGCAGGACCTGCCGGTCGTGCTGACCTGGCTGAAGAAGCCCGACATCGGCGCGAAGTTCGAGGAGGTCGCGAGCCTCGACACCGGTGAGCAGTACGGCATCGGCATGAAGAAGGGCAACACCGCGCTGGCCAAGGTGATCAACGACGCGATCACGCAGGCCCGTTCGGACGGCACGTACGACGCCATCTACAAGAAGTGGTTCGGCACCGAGCCGCCGAAGACATCGTGAGCACGGTGAGCGACGAGCAGACGGCCCTCCCCGCGAAGGGAGGGCTGAGCCCGCGCAAGAGGCAGCGGATCAGCCGGGCCGTCCAGTACGTGATCCTCGTCGCCATCGTGGTCGTCCTGGCCTCGCTGGCGAACTGGACCGATATCCGGCAGTCGTTCCTCAATGGTCAGGTGGCCGGCGAGGGCCTGCCCGAGCTGTTCACCGTGGCCCTGCGGAACACGGTGATCTTCACCCTGAGCGGGTACGTCGTGGGCTTCGCCGCCGGCCTCGTGCTGGCGCTGATGCGGCTGTCCTCGGTGGCGCCGTACCGGTGGATCTCGATGGCCTACGTCGAGGTCTTCCGCGGCCTGCCCGCTCTGGTCATCTTCCTCATGATCGGCAGCCTGCCGCTCGCGTTCCCCGGCCTCAAGGTGCCCGGCGACGTGTACGGCCAGGTGGCCCTCGGCCTCGGCGTCGTCAGCGCGGCGTACATGGCCGAGACGTTCCGGGCCGGCCTGCAGGCGGTGCCGAAGGGACAGATGGAGGCCGCCCGTTCGCTCGGCATGCCGTACATGCGGGCGATGGTCTCGATCGTGATCCCGCAGGCGATCCGGATCGTCATCCCGCCGCTCACCAACGAGCTGGTCCTGCTGTTCAAGGACTCCTCGCTGGTCTTCGCCCTGGGCGTGACGGCGCAGCAGGTGGAGCTGGCCAAGTTCGGCAACGACCAGGCCTCCACGTTCGCCAACCCGACGCCGCTGCTGGTCTCCGGCCTGACCTACCTGCTGATCACGATCCCCCTCGGGTACGTGGCGCGGCGGCTGGAAGCACGCCAGGGAGCGACCCGATGAGCGCTGTCGAGATCAAGAATCTGCACAAGTCGTTCGGCCAGCTCGAGGTCCTCAAGGGCATCGACTTCACCGTCGAGAGCGGGCAGGTCGTCTGCGTCATCGGGCCGTCGGGCTCGGGGAAGTCGACGTTGTTGCGCTGCGTCAACCTGCTGGAGCAGCCGACGTCCGGCCAGGTGATCGTGGACGGCGTCGACCTGACCGACCCGGACGTCGACCTCGACGCGGCTCGGCGGCGGATCGGCATGGTGTTCCAGCAGTTCAACCTGTTCCCTCACCTGACGGTCCGGCGCAACGTCACGATCGCGCAGGAGCGGGTGCTCGGGCGTGGTCGCGGCGAATGCGACCAGATCGCCCGGGAGAACCTGGAACGCGTCGGTCTCCTCGACAAGACCGACGCATATCCGGGGCAGTTGTCCGGCGGACAGCAGCAGCGCGTCGCCATCGCCAGGGCCCTGGCGATGCACCCGTCGTTGATGCTCTTCGACGAGCCGACCTCGGCGCTCGACCCCGAGCTCGTCGGCGACGTCCTCACCGTCATGCGGAAGCTGGCGGAGGACGGCATGACGATGCTGGTCGTCACGCACGAGATGGGCTTCGCCCGGGAGGTCGCCGACCGGGTGGTCTTCATGGATCAGGGCGTGATCGTCGAGGACGGCCCGCCCGAGCAGGTGATCGCCGACCCGCAACACGAGCGGACCCGCGAGTTCCTCCGGCGGGTGCTGCACCCCGGCGTGTGACCTGACGAGGAGATCGGGGCCCCGTGGATCCGTCCGCGGGGCCCCGCACCGTTTCCGCGGTCACTCCGCCCCGACAAGATCGAGTCCACCTGGTGAGCGATCTGGTTGCCGGGAGGGCGGCGGAGTTAGGGTCACGACCATGGGCAAGATCTACGACAGGCTTACCGACCGGCTGCGCGAGTTCGTCTCCACACAGCCGGTCTACTTCGTCGGAACGGCTCCCGCCGGCGGCGGGCACGTCAACGTGTCGCCCAAGGGGTACGCCGACACCTTCACGGTGATCGACGACACCACCGTGGCGTACCTGGATCTCGACGGCAGCGGCGTCGAGACGATCGCCCACATCCGCGACAACGGCCGTATCACCATCATGTTCTGCGCCTTCAACGGCTCTCCGAAGGTCGTCCGCCTGTACGGCACCGGCCGCGTCGTCACACCCCACGACCCCGGCTTCGGCGAACTCATCACCCGCTTCGGGCCGCATCCCGGCGTCCGCTCGATCATCGTCGTGACCTGTGACCGGATCGCCGACTCGTGCGGCTTCTCCGTCCCCTTCATGGCGTACGAGCAGGACCGCACCTACCTCGACGAGTGGGCCTCCAGGAAGGACGTCCGGCAGCGGCGCGACTACCGGGCCAGGAACAACCGGGAGAGCATCGACGGCCTCCCGGCGCTCGCCGCCGAGGAGACCGACCCGGCGACCATCACCTCGAACAGGGGGACGGCATGAAGTGCACCCAGTGCGGCTCCACCGACCTGGATTCCGGCTTCATCGAGGACAGCGGCGAGAGGTCGAAAGGGTACAGCCGCTGGATCGCGGGACCCCTGGAGATCGGTCTGCTCGGCGGCGCGAGACGCCTCGGCAAGCCCCGCTGGGCCATCGAGGCCTTCCGCTGCGTCCAGTGCTCCCATCTGGAGCTCTTCGCCCGTCAATGAGAGCCTGATCGAGCGGTTTCACCTGCGGTAGCCGGCCATTCGTTCCAGGCGGGAGATCCGGTCGGTGATCGGCGGATGGGTGGAGAAGAGCCGCCCCACGCCGGTGCCGCGGAACGGGTTGGCGATCATCATGTGGCTCGCCGAGGCCAGCCGGGCGTTCTCCGGCAGCGGCAGCCGCCTGACCTCCATCTCGATCTTGCGGAGCGCCGAGGCCAGGCCCAGGGGATCGCCGCTCAGCCGCGCCCCCGACTCGTCGGCGGCGAACTCGCGGGACCGTGAGATCGCCATCTGGATCATGGAGGCGGCGACCGGGCCGAGGATCATCACGAGCAACGCTCCGAGGAACCCCGGCCCCTCGTCGTCGTCCGACCCGAAGAACAGGCCGATGTATCCGAAATATGTGATCATCGTGGCCAGGGCGCCCGCGATCGAGGAGATCAGGATGTCCCGGTTGTACACATGGGACAGCTCGTGGGCGATGACGCCCCTGAGCTCACGCTCGTCGAGCAGCCCGAGAAGGCCGTGAGTGACGCAGACGGCCGCCTTGCGCGGGTTGCGGCCCGTCGCGAACGCGTTCGGCTGCATGGTCGGCGAGACGTACAGCCGGGGCATCGGCTGGCGGGCGTCGTACGAGAGCTCTCGGACGATCCGGTAGAGGACCGGCTGCTCGACCTCCGACACCGGCCTGGCACGCATCGCGGACAGCGCGATCACGTCGGAGAAGAAGTAGGCGACGCCGTTGGCCGCCAGGGCCAGGAGAAAGGCGAGGCGCAGGCCGGAACCGCCGCCGAGCCAGGCCCCCGCCAGCAGGATCATCCCGGACAGTGCCCCCAGAAGAACCGCGGTGCGCAGACCGTTGTGGTGCACGCCTCCTCCTAACGGCTTGCCGTCCTGAGGTCATCTGCGACAGATCACACTCGCCGACGTGGCGGGCGGCATTTGTCGGACCCTCCGTAGCAACGCGTACGGCCTGGGCGAACGTTCCCGTGGGACATGGCGGCCGTGGCAGCCTCCCGGCAGTCGCCACCTGAGCACCGGGGATGTCACCGCATCGCTATGACTCGTCCTTCTCCGTCCCGGGAGACCGCTTGGGGAGCGACCCCGGCGGCCGGATGGAGCGGACGTCCCTCATCGGCCTCGGCGCCCGGCGCTCGGTCCTTTCCTGGGCCGGCGGTCTGAGCGGCGCGGCAGCAGGCCCCGCCGAGTCTTCGGGCGGCTCGGGCCGGGCGCCCTGCGCCGCCGGCTCCGGCGAGACGGCGGGGACGGCCGGGGCCGCCGCCGAGGTTCCGGCCGGACGTGGACGACCGGCGGGTGCGGGCCGGGACCCGGTGGTCATCTCCTTGGGCCGCTCCGCCCCGATCTCGTGCGCGGGGGGCGGCGGAACGGTCGGCGCCCACTCCCCCAGCCGCTCCTTCTCATGGAGGAGGTCACGGACGTCGTATTCGGCGTATTCGAACTCCGGAGACCAGAACAACGCGTCGAACGGGCAGACCTCGATGCAGATGCCGCAGTACATGCACAGCGAGAAGTCGATCGCGAACCGGTCGAGCACGTTGCGGGCCCGGGGCCGGCCGCCGTCGGGCGCGGGAAGCGTCTCCTTGTGCGAGTCGACGTAGACGCACCAGTCGGGGCACTCCCTGGCGCAGAGCATGCAGACCGTGCAGTTCTCCTCGACCAGGGCGATCACGCCCCGGCTGCGGGCAGGCGGGTCGGGCCGGACCTCGGGATACTGCCGCGTCTCCGATCCGCGCGACGGGTGACCGGTCACCGCCGACCCATCTCCTGGTACGCCTCCTGGTATTCGCCCCACACGAGACATCATCGCGCACTCCGGGCCTCGCGCGGACGGATGGCTCCCTCCATGGGTTTTCCACATTGTCCACAGGGCTGTCCCCAGCTTCTCCACAGGATGTTCACCGAAACGACGCACGCAGGTAGGCCGCGATTGCCGAGAAATTACCCACCGTGGGCCTCTCCCGGCTCCGGACGAAACCGGCGTTCACTCGGCGAGTCGCAGCGGGAGCCGTCGTCGCCATGGTGATCTCGGTTCTGGGGATGGCTCAGTCGTCTGCGCGTTCCCGGCCCGACCAGTCGGCCGGGACGCCGGGCGGCAGCATCTTGCGGCGGGACGGCGATCCGTGGCCGGACTCACCCGGCTCCTTGGCCCCCGGCCAGGGTTTGGCGACCCGGGCGGCCAGGACGAAGTCCTTGCGCAGGGGGTGGCCCTCGAAGCCGTCCGGAAGCAGCAGCGGCCGCGGGTCGGGATGGCCGTCGAAGACGATCCCGAACATCTCCCGGGTCTCCCGTTCATGCCAGTCGGCGCCGCGGAACACTCCGGTGGCGGTGGGCAGCCGGGGATCGGCGCGGGGGACACGGGTCCGCACCAGCAGATGGGCGATGGCGACCGGGTCGAAGACGTGGGCGACGACGCCGAAGGCGTCCGGCGGCTCGTCGACCCCGGCCAGCCAGTCGAAGAACTCGTAGCCCCGGGACCGGGCGAACGCGAGCGCGTCCACCCATTCGGCCGGCTCCACGTCGACGACGAGTTGCCCGAACGCCTCGGAGACGCGGGAGCCGTACCGCTCGCGAACGGCTGTGGCGGCGGTCACGACTCCTCCTCCAGCGCCAGGGGGGCACCCACGATGCGCTCCTGCAGCTTCATGATCCCGTGCAGCAGCGCCTCGGGCCGGGGCGGGCAGCCGGGGACGTAGACGTCCACCGGGATGATCTGGTCGACGCCCTTGGTGACACAGTAGGAGTCCCAGTACGGCCCGCCGGAGTTGGAGCAGGCACCGAACGAGATCACATACTTCGGGTCGGGCATCTGGTCGTAGAGGCGTTTGACGGCCGGGGCCATCTTGTCCGTGACCGTGCCGGAGACGATCATCAGGTCGGCCCGCCGGGGGCCTTCCGCGAACGGGTCGACCCCGAATCGGATGAAGTCGTGCCTGTTCATCGAGGTGGCGACGAACTCGACGGCGCAGCAGGCGAGCCCGAAGTTGAACACCCACAGTGAATAGCGGCGACCCCAGTTCAGCACGAACTTCATCGGCCTGGGGGCCAACCCGGACGCAGCGCCCACGGAGGGCATCGGGAGATCACTCACCGCCATGACATCCATTCTCCTCCCAGCGACGGCGCCCTCTCGCGCCAGGCGTACCGGATGCCGACCCCGGGAGCTGTAGGTCGCGGAGCGGCCGGAACCGGCACGAGGCGACGGGACACCTGGGCACAGGAGCTGAAATATCTGTCCACAGCCAGTCCCAGTCGTGCCCGGCGTCACTCGGGAAGCCGTGGTCTCACGGAGTGACCACCTGCGGGCCATACCTGGACGGCACGCATATAGTTGAGGATCGTGACCCGATACATGCTCGTCTCTCGCTTGCACGTGGACCTGTGCCGGCTCGGAGCGGGTCAGTGTCGTCCGGACGGTTCACGACGCCGATCACTTCGCTGATAACGGCAAGGCCCGCGCCGTCGACGACGACGGCAGTCGAGCACCCACGGAGTCACGGCCCCGCCCCCTGGGGATTCACCGACACCCGGTGCGCCGACATGCGCATGACGGAAACAAGCGCGTCCCGACCGATCTAGCATGGACATGAGAGCGTGCCACGGCGGAGACGCCCGGGCGCGTAAGGAGGACTGAGGAGCTGTGACCAAGCAGGTTCAGCAACTCGACCGCGTGATCATCCGGTTCGCCGGTGACTCCGGCGACGGCATGCAGCTGACCGGTGACCGGTTCACCGCGGAAACCGGCCAGTTCGGCAACGACCTGTCGACGTTGCCCAACTTCCCGGCCGAGATCCGGGCACCCGCAGGCACCCTGCCGGGAGTGTCGAGTTTCCAGCTGCACTTCGCCGACCATGACATCCTGACCCCGGGCGACGCGCCTAACGTGCTCGTCGCGATGAATCCGGCCGCCCTCAAGGCCAACCTGGGCGACCTGCCGCGCGGGGCTGACATCATCGCCAACACCGACGAGTTCACCAAGCGCAACCTGCAGAAGGTCGGCTACGCCGGCGACCCCGTCGAGGACGGGTCGCTGTCGGAGTGGCGGGTCCACGCCGTTCCGCTGACCTCGCTGACCGTGCGCGCGCTCGAGGGCTACGACATCTCCAAGAAGGACGCCGAGCGGGCCAAGAACATGTTCGCCCTCGGCCTGCTGTCGTGGCTCTACAACCGGCCGACCGAGGGGACGATCAAGTTCCTGGAGGCCAAGTTCGCCAAGAAGCCCGAGATCGCCAAGGCCAACATCGCCGCCTTCCAGGCCGGCTGGAACTACGGCGAGACCACCGAGTCGTTCTCGGTCTCCTACGAGGTCAAGCCCGCGACCCTGGCCCCGGGCGTCTACCGCAACATCTCCGGCAACCAGGCGCTGGCCTACGGCCTCATCGCCGCGTCGGTGCAGTCGAAGCTGCCGCTGTTCCTGGGCTCCTACCCGATCACCCCGGCCTCCGACATCCTGCACGAGCTGTCCAAGCACAAGCGGTTCGGCATCCGCACCTTCCAGGCGGAGGACGAGATCGCCGGCGTCGGCGCCGCGCTGGGCGCGGCCTTCGGCGGTTCGCTCGGCGTGACGACGACCAGCGGGCCGGGCGTCGCGCTGAAGGCCGAGACCGTCGGCCTGGCCGTCACGACGGAGCTGCCGCTGATCGTGGTGGACGTGCAGCGGGCCGGCCCGTCGACCGGCATGCCGACCAAGACCGAGCAGACCGACCTGTTGATGGCCATGTTCGGCCGCAACGGCGAGTCGCCCGTGCCGGTCCTGGCCCCGGCCACGCCGTCCGACTGTTTCGACACGGCAATCGAGGCGGCCCGGATCGCGCTGAAGTACCGCACGCCGGTCATGCTGCTCTCGGACGGCTACCTGGCCAACGGCTCCGAGCCGTGGCGGGTGCCCGAGATGTCCGAGCTGCCGGACATCTCCGTGGCCTTCACCACGGAGCCGAACGCCGACGACGGCGCCTACCTGCCGTTCAAGCGCGACCCCGAGACGCTCGCCCGTCCCTGGGCCGTCCCGGGCACCGCCGGGCTTGAGCACCGGATCGGCGGCATCGAGAAGGCGGACGGCACCGGCAACATCTCCTACGACCCGGACAACCACGACCGGATGGTCCGGCTGCGGCAGGCGAAGATCGACGGCATCGACGTGCCCGATCTGGCCGTGGACGACCCCGACGGGGACGCCCGGGTGCTCGTGCTCGGCTGGGGCTCGACCTACGGCCCGATCGCCGCCGCCGTACGGCGGGCCCGCCGCAATGGGGGCAAGGTCGCCCAGGCCCACCTGCGTCACCTCAACCCGCTGCCCGCCAACACGGGCGACGTGCTGCGCGCCTACGACAAGGTGCTGCTGCCGGAGATCAACCTCGGCCAGCTCGCCATGCTGCTGCGGGCCCGCTTCCTGGTCGACATCATCAGCTACAACCGCGTGCGCGGGCTTCCGTTCAAGGCCGAGGAACTGGCCGGAGTCATTCAGGACGTGATCGACAGTGACTGAGAGCCTCAACGGCAAGGGCCTCGCCCTGGTGCCCAGGACCGACACTCCCCAGACCCTCAAGGACTTCAAGTCCGACCAGGAGGTGCGGTGGTGCCCGGGATGCGGTGACTACGCCATCCTCGCCGCCGTCCAGAGCTTCCTGCCGGAGCTCGGCCTGCGCCGGGAGAACATCGTGTTCGTCTCCGGCATCGGCTGCTCCTCGCGGTTCCCCTACTACCTCAACACGTACGGCTTCCACTCGATCCACGGGCGGGCGCCGGCCATCGCGACGGGCCTGGCCGCGTCCCGGCCCGACCTGTCGGTGTGGGTGATCACGGGTGACGGCGACGCGCTGTCGATCGGCGGCAACCACCTGATCCACGCGCTGCGCCGCAATGTCAACCTGAACATCCTGCTGTTCAACAACAGGATCTACGGCCTGACCAAGGGGCAGTACTCCCCCACCTCCGAGGTCGGCAAGATCACCAAGTCGACGCCGATGGGCTCGCTCGACAAGCCGTTCAACCCGATCTCGCTGGCGCTCGGAGCCGAGGCCGGGTTCGTCGCCCGGACGATCGACTCCGACCGCAAGCACCTGCAGGGTGTGCTGCGGGAGGCCGCGGCGCACCGGGGCGCCTCGCTGGTGGAGATCTACCAGAACTGCAACATCTTCAACGACGGAGCCTTCGACGCCCTGAAGGACCCGTCCCTGCGTGACGACATCACGGTGAAGCTGGAGCACGGCAAGCCGATCGTCTTCGGCACCGGGGAGAACGAGAGGGCCGTACGGCTGTCGCGCACGGGCGGCGTCGAGGTGGTGCGCCGGTCCGAGGTCGCCGACGACGAGATCCTCGTGCACGACGCGCACAACCCCGACCCGTCGACGGCGTTCGCCCTGTCGCGGCTGGACGACCCGGCGTTCGAGCACGTGCCGATCGGGATCTTCCGGTCGATCGACCGGCCGGCCTACGACCAGCTCATGAAGGAGCAGTTGGAGGCCGCCACCGCCGCCCAGGGCCCGGGAGACCTCGACCGGCTCCTCCACTCCGGCGATACCTGGACCATTCGCTGATATCAGTCCATATCAAGTAACACCGCCCAACGCGCCGCGATATATCCCCTGGGAACGGGACCGGAGAATCATGCGCGCGTTGGGCGGTTTGCTGTGGTTGCCGAGGTCGAGGTCGAGACGCCCGGTGAAGGGGAGCGGCCTCGCCTCCGTTCGCGGGCGAACGCGTTCAACCTGCTCCGGCTGCTGGGCGCGCTCGCGGTCATCGTCGAGCACAGCTGGGTGCTGTCAGGCCACGGCTCGCCGCTCTACCCGGCGAGCGGCATCGGGGTCGGCGGCATCGGTGTGGGGGTCTTCTTCCTCATCAGCGGCTATCTGATCAGTGAGAGTTGGCTGTCCGACCCCTCCCCACGCCGCTACGCGGTGCGGCGGGCGTTGCGGATCTACCCGGCGTATCTGGTGGTGATCGTCGCATCGGTCCTGATCCTCGGGCCGATCGCGACCACTCTCCCGGTCGGCGACTACTTCTCCCGGTGGGGCACCTGGAGCTACCTGATCAGAGGGCTGACCGTGTTTCCGGTCGGCTACGAGCTGCCCGGGCTGTTCGAGGGTCTGCCCTATCCCCGGGCCGTCAACGGCTCCCTGTGGACGATCCCCGTCGAGGTGCTCTGTTACATCGGCGTGGCCCTGCTGGGCCGGTGGGGGCTGCTGCGACGACGGGCCGTACTCGTCGCGCTCATCGTCGCCGCGCTTGCGATCGCCACCGCCGTGCACCTGACCGGGTACGTGGGCGGGCTGGTCCCCTTCCTGCTGTCCGCCTACGCCGCCGGGCCGATCGCCTTCTTCACGATCGGCATGCTGGTCCGGGAGACCCGCTGGCGGCCGCCCCTGTGGCTGACCGCGGCGGCGTCGGCCGCCTGGGCCGCATTGTGGGTCACTCCGCTGGCCAACCTCGCGGCGATCGGCGCGGTCTCCTGTCTGACGTTCACCGTGGCCTTCCGGGCGCCGGCCGTGCTGCACCGACCGACGGGGAGCTATGACCTCTCCTACGGCACCTATCTGCTGGCCTTCCCCGTTCAGCAGCTACTCGTGCGGTCGGGGATGCGCACGCCCGTGGCCGTCATGCTCGCCACCACGGCCATCGTCCTGCCGCTGGCGGCGCTCAGCTGGCGGCTGATCGAACGGCCGGCGTTGCGGCTGCGCGGCAGGCGACGTGACCGGCAACATGGCCCGCAACATGGCCGGGATCGGCAGGACCGTCCCCCTACGGCGGTGTGAAGTCCCGTCCCGCGTCCTTTTCCACCTGGGCCAGCAGCCGTTGCAGATGCAGGCCCCGGTTGACGTCGATGGCGTGTGGCCGTCCCGTGCGCACCGCCAGCGCGAACTCCGAGCGCAGGGCGGCCCGGGTGGAAGTCGAGTCCTCCGGCAGGGTGCCGAAGTCCAGGACGAGGCCACCTTCCGGCCCGACCACCTCGTAGACCGTTTTCTTGGCGCCGCGCACCCTGCCGCAAAGGGCGAGCTGGCTGACCGCTCCTCCCCCGTGCAGGCAGGTAAGCGCGAGGAAACCGGCCGGATCGCCGGCCGCCCGGACCTCGACTATCCGCCCGAGCGCCGCGTCGAGCATGTCGAGGCCGTGCGGGCCGGTGTTGTAGAGCACGCCGCCGCGTCCCCGCCAGGGACTGTTCACGTAGGTGCCGTCGAGGAAGTGGGGGGTGAACTGGCAGGCGCGACCACCGAGCGGCCGGAGCTCCCGTGCCCGTGCCAGGAACTCCCGCACCGCGGGCCGGTACCGGTTGGTGAGCACGAGCTGGCTCACCACACCGGTCGCGTCCACCACCTCCGTGAGGCGCTCGGCCTCCTCCACCGTGAGCGCGATGGGTTTCTCCAGCAACACCGCGCGTCCCGCCAGCGCCGCCTCCGCCGCGAGCGGGGCCTGCACGTCGGGGGGCACGGCGAAGACCACGGCCTCACAGTGGGCCAGCAACTCGTTGTAGTCGGTGAAGGGACGCGCGCCGAAGCGGTCCGCGAGCGCCCGCGCCGCCTCGGGACGGCGGGCCCACACCCCCGTCAGGCGCGTTTCCGGCCCTGCCGCGAAGACCGGAGCGTGGAACTCACGTGCCCATGGACCGGCGCCGACCAGCCCGACCTCGACCGGCGCGACCTCACACACGCCGGTCACGGCGTGACCCTGTAGACGTGGTAGGCGTACTCCGCGCCGAATGAGTCGGGGAAGGCGCCCTTGGTGAC
The DNA here is from genome assembly GCF_017896165.1 of Microbispora oryzae. GTDB lineage: Bacteria > Actinomycetota > Actinomycetes > Streptosporangiales > Streptosporangiaceae > Microbispora > Microbispora oryzae. Next base: position 103,872 of record NZ_JAFCNB010000012.1, on the reverse strand, counting down.
CGGGATTGTCCGGTTCTCGAAGAGCACCTCGACCCGGCGCGCGGACGCGAGCTCGGGCGGCAGGGTCAGCGTGTGCGATCCGAGCGGGCCCGCCCGCCTGACCATGGCGAAGACGTAGCACGAACCGCCGTAGCACTTGAGCATCGTGTCCAGGTCCGGGGAGAACCTGTGCACGTACGACTGGGTGTTCAGCACCGGCGCCAGCTCCCGGATCCGCCGGTTCATCTCGGTGACCGCCGCGCGCATCCCGGCGTAGCAGGGTTCGCGCAGCAGGTGGTAGGAGGGACAGGGGCCGCCGAAGCTGTGATTGAAGTAGACGATGCCGCGCGCCTCGTGGATCAGCGAACTCATCACCGCCCCGGCCATCTGGGGGGCGTCGATCGTCCGCGTCCCCTCCTTGCTGGGCCACCCGAGCTCGACGAACGCGTAGAGCGGCTGCCTGCGGCCGTCCATCGCGTCGAGCATGCGCATGCGGTCGACGACGGCGCCGTAGTCGGCGGCGAGCGGGCACTCCGCGGCCGCCCATTTGAAGAACAGCCCGGCCTCCTGGCAGATGCCGGGGTCCGTGTACCAGTACATGTCGGCGGACGTGGCGTCGGTGTAGGGATTGACGAACTTGCCGGCCTCCGCAGGCGCCTGCCAGAACTGCACGCCCTTGCCATAGTTGGCGTAGTACATCCGGTCGCCGCCCTTGGGCAGCCTGTCCTTCAGCGTCCGCATCGCGGTGTAGCCGCAGGGCGGTTTCTCCGGGACGCACGGCGCGCCCTCACCGGGATAGTCGCCGCTCCAGTGGCCGTCGCCCGGTCCCGCCCACATGTCCGCCTCGTCGGCTATGAGCCAGCCGACCGTCTCGGCGCCCATACCCGGGTGCGGCTTGCCGACCAGGGCGGACATGCCGTTCGACCGGATCAGGTTCAGGTCGCTGTCGTCGGTGAGCTCAACGTAGGTGTTGAGGCCCGCACCCTTGTCCAGGGCGACGTCCTTGCCGTCGCGCACCGACTCGTACCACACGCCCACGGGGAAGAACGAGGGGTTGACCCACCCCATCGCCTTCGCGGCGGCGAACCTCCCATAGTAGGCCGGGCCCCCTTCCCAGGGCACCCTCGGCAGGCTGAGGTCCTGCGCGACGCACGGGGCGCTCGCGCTGGCGACGCATCCAGCCAGGATCAACGCGATGAAAACCGCCAGCAGCCTGAGCAAGCGTCCGCTTCCCTGTTTGGCGGCCAATGCCTCTCCTGTCGCCGGATCGTCGTGCCGTCATGGAGTGATCTTGTAGATGTGGTACGCGTACTCGGCCTCGAATGTGTCGCCGAACCCGCCCGCGTCGATGGGGACGGTGCGGTCCTCGAAGAGGACCTCGGCCTTCTTCGCCCCGGCGAGGGCGGGTGGCAGAGCGAACCGCCGGGCACCCGTCCGCGCGCCCCGTGCGACCATCGCGAACAAGTAGTAGGAGCCCTTGTACCGCTTAAGCACGGCGTCGACTCCTGGTGCGAAGTCGTACTCGTAGGACTGCGTGTTGAGCACCGGGGCCAGCGCGGCGATCTGCCTGTTGATCTCGGTCACCGCCGGCCTGATGGTGTCGCCGCACTGGTCGCGCAGCAGGTTCATCGACTGGCACGACCCGCCGAAGGAATGGTTGAAGTAGATGACGCCCCGGGCGCCGTGGATCAGGGAGCTCATGACGGCCCCCTTCATCTGCTCCGGCCGGATCACACCGGTGGCCTTCTTGCCCGGGTAGCCCAACTCGATGAAGGCGTACACGGGTTGCAGACGGCCGTCGCGGGCGTCGAGCGCCCGCTGCCGGTCGATGATCGCCCCATAGTTGGCCGCGAGCCGGCACTGGGCGGGCGGCAGGTTCATGAACTGCCGTGCCTCGTCGCAGGCGTAGACGTTGGTGTACCAGTACAGGTCAGTGGAGACGATGTCGGTGAAGCCGTTGACGAACTTCGCCGCCTGCTCATCGGACTCCCAGTACATGACGCCCTTGCCGTAGTTCGCATAGCGGAGACGACCGTCGTTCGGCACTCCGGCGGCGAGCGTCCGCATGGCGGTGTAACCGCACGGCCGGTCCTTGTCCGTGCATGCCGTGCCGTCGAACGTCTGCGTTCCGGTCCAGGCTCCGTCACCCGGCCCGCCCCACATGTCGGCCTCGTCGCCGATGAGCCAGCCCACGGTCTCCGCGCCCGCACCCGGGAGGGGGCCACTGGTCAGCGCGGACATGCCCTTGGAGCGTAACAGGCGGACATCGCTGTCATCCGTCAGTTCGACGTATGTGTTGATCCCGGCGGCCTTGTCCTGAGCCACCTCCTCAGCCGTATGTACGGACGCGTACCAAATGCCGATAGGGAAGAAGGAAGGCTTGGCCCACCCGGCACGTGCGGCCTCGCCGAAGCGCGCGTAGTAGCCGGGGCCGCCGTCCCACGGCACCGGCCGCAACACCGACGGCCGGGGCGACGGCGTCGCCGCGCCTTCGACGCCCGGCGTCGAGCACGCGGCCGTAAGAGCCGCGACGGCGACCGTGAGCGCGAGCGGCCCCCATCGCCTCATCGCGCGCTCCGCCGCTCGGCCAGCGTCACGAGTTCGGCGGCCCGTGCGGACCAGTCCGCGGCGGCGACCGAGTCGCGCAGCGTCTCCGGCGACGCGGGCGCTCCCTCCGACAGCGACGCGCGGACGGCCTTGACGAACAGGTCGGGTGTGGCCGCCACGCGCACCCGGTCCACGTAGCCGGCCAGTTCCAGATAGTCGGTGCTCACCACGGGCAGACCCAGCGCGAGGTACTCCTTCAGCTTGATCGGGTTGGCGTGCCTGATCCAACTGTTGTCCAGCCAGGGCATGATCGCCACGTCGAAGCCGGAGCCGTACGCGGGTATCTGCTCGTACGGCCGGAAGCCCAGCCAGTGGACGTTGGGGTGGCGGGTGAGCCGGTCCATCGGACCGTTCCCGTCCCCCACCAGCACCAGGGAGACGTCCGGCATCTCGACGGCGATCCGCTCCAGCAGCTCGAAGTCCACGACGAAGTCGTCGAGAGCGCCGAAGAAGCCCACCCGGGGGCCGGGAATCGCGCGCAGGTCGGCGGGGTGGTGCTCCGGCGGGCGGCGCCGGAAGTGCGCCAGGTCCACACCGTGGTCGAGGAAGTAGGCCCGGTCTCCGGTCAGCGCCCGCTCCTCCGCCATGAGCGCCCTGCTCACGTAAATCACGTGATCGGCGCCTCTCAGCAGGTCGCGCTCCAGCGCCTCGATGACCTCCCGGTCGGATTCCGGGAACGCGGAGTGCCGATCGGAGCGGTTGAAGATGAGTCCCCGTCTGCGCATCGGCCGGACCACGTCCCACGCCGTGGGGATGGTCACCATGATCATCGGCTCGCGCAGACCCAGCACCCGGCACACCGCCCACACCTGCGACCGAACGAGGGCCGCGTTGACCCAGCGGCCGAGACGCGAGCCGTACAGCGGCAGCGGCAGCGGGGACATCACGTAGAACTCGGGCGACGGACGCCGCAGGAATCTGGCGACGCTCGCCAGTTTGCGGCCGATCCTGCGGAGCGTATGCGTGGACTTGCCCGGCGTCGGCATGCGCATGCCGATGCTGTTGACGACCAGGACCCGGCGCCGCGCGGACACGTGGCGCATGAGCTGGAAGTCGGAGTGCGCCCTGTTGTGATACCACCAGTCCTGCGCGGAGAAGCAGACGTAGCCGGACGGCTCGTCCGCCCGCTCCTGGGCACCGCCGGGCGTGGCGGGCCACCGTGGCATCGTCATCAGCTCCCGCAGCGCCGCCCGGTGCTTGCGGCCCGGCGCGCCGGGCCGGGTGACGGCGCGGATCGCCTCGTTGAGCGCGACGGCGGCCCTCATCGTCCCGCCGCGGATCCGGCCGTGGCGCTGTCTGTGCAGCCGCACCCGGTTCGCCGTCGCGAGCGTCCACAGCGGCACGGAGGTCGCCTGCTCCCCGCCGAGGTGGACGGCGACCGCCGCGGGCTCGTACCGGACGGCGAATCCCCGCTCCCCGGCGCGCAGCATGTACTCGGTCTCCTCCGAATAGAGGAAGTACCGCTCGTCCAGTGCGCCCGTGGCGTCGATGCAGGCACGCGAGATCAGCCAGGCGGCTCCGGTCGCCCACTCCACCACGCCCGGCGACTCGTAGGCGGCGGGATCGAGCACCAGCTCGCCCAATGACGCACGCGTTCCGGCCCGGTTGCCGCCGAGGACCGCCTCCCCGAGCGCGCGCAGCACCGTGGGCCGCCGCCGCAGGGAGGGCTGGGTGTCCCCGTCGGCGCCCAGGAGCCGGGGCACGGCGATCCCCGTGCCCGGGACGTCGAGGGCCCCGCGCAGCGCGGCGACCGAACCCGGCCGCAGCCGGATGTCGGCGTTCAGCACCAGCACGTCACAGCCCTCGGCCGCGGCGATCCCGACGTTGACCCCGGCGGCGAACCCGCCGTTGCGCCCCGTCCGGATCAGCTCGACCCCGTCGCCGAACGCCAGCACCCGGTCGGCGGTGTCGTCCGGGGAGTCGTTGTCCACCACGATGACCCTGGCGGGACCGGCCCCGGTCAGGGCCGGGCCAAGCGAACGCAGGCACTCCTCGATGACCCCGGCGCTGCCGTACGCGACGATCACCACGGCGAGAGGCGGCCATGCTGGCACAGACATGCGGAAACCTATCCACGAAGAGGGTCAGCGGCCCTGTAGGCGGTCGCGCAGGGCCCCGGCGAGCAGCGTGAGTGCGAACGGCGCGTCTTCCCGCAGGTAGCGGCGGGCGAGGCGGCGCGGCTCCAGCAGCAGCCGGAACACCCATTCGCCACCGAGCCGCTGCAGGCCCTCCGGGGCCCGGCGGAACTGCCCCGCGGCCATCGGAATGGCCGCCCCGCAGCCGATGTACCAGGCGTTGGGCAGGTGCGGACGCAGCGCCGCGATGGTGCGCTCCTGCTTGGGGAATCCCAGGCCTACGAGGACGAGATCGGGGGTGGCGGCGGCCACCTTCTCCACGGTCTCCCGCATTCCGCCAGGGTCGGTGTCGAAGCCGAGGGGTGGCGCGTACGCGCCCGCGACACACAGGCCCGGGTAACGTTCGGCGAGCGCTCGCCCCGCCGCGTCGGGGACGCCGGGCTCGCCGCCCAGCAGGAACACCGACCGGCCCTCTCGCGCCGCGCGCTCGCTCAGGCTGAACAGCAGGGACGCACCGGTCACCCGGGCGGGGACCGGCCGTCCCGCCAGCCGGGCCGCCCACACGACGGGCATGCCGTCGGCCACGACCAGCTCCGCCTCCGCCACCAGGGCGGCGAGTGCGGGGTCGCGGCTGGCCGCGCGAACGATGTCGACGTTGGCGGTGACGATCGAGCCGCCCCTGTTCTCCCGCCACGCCCGCGAGACGTGGTCGCACACGCCGGTCTCGGTGAGCGCCATCACCTCGACGGCGCCGACCCGCGTTCGGGGAACCATCGGAGTCGCCGCGCCGGACGCGCCGGACGAGTGGTCGACCAAGAATGCCCCCGCTTCCATCCGGCCCTGTCCTATCCGTAGATCGGTCGCGGTAGCTGACCCGTTACATATAAGGGCCTCCTGAGCGTATCGGTATGGGCAATGATGCGGGCATGAGAGTCGAAAGCGGTCCGATCGAGGGAGTCCTGCTGTTCGTCCCGACCCCGCACCGGGACGAGCGCGGGCTTTTCACGCGGACGTTCGACGCCGCCCTGGCCGCCTCGCACGGGCTGGATCCCGCCTCGTTCGTCCAGGACAGTCAGTCGCGCACCGTGGCGGGCGGCCTCCGCGGCCTGCACGGCCGTTCCGGCGCCGGTGAGGCCAAGCTCGTCCGGTGCGCCCGTGGGGCCGTCCACGACGTGCTCGTCGACGCCAGGCCCGGCTCTCCGACCTACGGCCGGCGGATGTCGGTCGTGCTCGACGACGAGAGCTTCGTCCACCTGTACGTGCCTCCCGGGCTCCTGCACGGCTATCAGGCCCTGACGGAGGCCGACGTCTGCTACCGCATCGACAGGGAACACGACCCGGCGGAGGACCTCTCGGTGCGGTACGACGATCCCGACCTGGCGATCGCGTGGCCGCTGCCCGTGACGGCCGTCAGCCGGCGCGACCTCCAGGCGGAGTCGTGGCGGCGACTGCGGGCGCGACTGGAGGGCTGATCTCCTTCGTCTGCGAGCGGAGCAGCGCACCGGCCATACCCACGAGCAGGAACGCGACGCCGTTCACGATCCCGAAGGCGCGCAGGTCGAACGTCGCGGAGCCGACCAGCGGAATCACGAGGCAGGCCGTCATGGACAGGCCCAGATCGCGAGTGGACGGGTCGGCGGCCCGCCACATGGCGCGCAGCGACGACCAGATCCCCGTCAAGAAGAGCCCGGCGAACGTGGCCACGCCGAGGAGTCCCGCCTCCACCGCCGTGAGGAGGTACTGATTGTCGAACACCACGTGCTGCGGCGCGTACCAGGTGCCGACGCCCCGGCCAAGCAGCAGGTGCCTGCGGATCTCGGCGAAGGCGGTGTCGTAGTCGTTGGTCCGGTAGGCGAGGCTCGTGTCGCTGCTGAGGTTGGTGAACAGGCCCGTGATGGCCCCCAGAAGGCCGGGGACGGCCAGCTTGACCACAACGAGGAACCCGGCGAGCGCGACGACCGCACGGATCCTGCGGGCCATCGGCCAGCCGACGAGGAGCACCGCGCCCGCCACCGTCAGCCCGAGGATGGGCGACCGCGACGCCGAGAAGACCATGCCGGCGGCGATCAGCGCGCAGCACAGCCACCAGCGCAGCGCGGGCTTGCCGTCCTGTCGTGCGTGGAACGCGTAGTGCAGCGCGAGGGGCAGCACCATCACCGAGACCACGCCGAACTCGATGGGGTGGCTGGCGGTGGACGCGGCCCGGTTGACCCCGTTGCGCTGCAGGATCGCATCGCCGACGACCTGGGCCTCGGTGCCGGGGAACTCCATGAACCGCGTGAGATCGAAGTTGAGGAGATACTGCACGGCGCCGATCAGCCCCATGATCGCCCCGGCGACGACGAGGGCCTTGAACACCACATCGATGCGGTCACGGCCGCGGACGCCGTCGCAGGCGAGCAGCGCGATCGCCACCATCGCGGCCGAGGTGACGACGGCGTGGTCGGCCAGCTCCAGCTCGCGGGAGGGGAGAAAGCCCGCCGACGAGTAGGCGTAGGTCAGCAGCAGCGAGACACCGTAGACGTAGATCGCCGTGCGCACCGGGGTGCGGCCCTTGGCGGCGCCCAGGGTGTTCGTCAGGTGCGCGCAGAACCACCACACCGCGGCGAGCAGGCCGACGGCCTCGGCCGGCGTGAGCGCGAACGGCAGCCCCTTGATGATCAGCCGGGCGGGCACAAGCATCACGATCACGGCGAAGACGACCGCCAGCGTGGCGCCGTCGGCACGTTGCCGCTGCGAGGGCGCGACCGGATCCCGTGTGATCGTCAAGGGGGTGGCGCTCATGACCGCAGCCCCGCCGTGGACTTGGGCGCCGCCTCCCAGGTCGTGGACTGACCCTGATCGGCCGCGGACAGCTTCTGGGCCTTTCTACGGCGCAGGCCGGCGGCGACGCTCTCCGTGGCGAAGGAGGACGCCAGGGCGGCGAGCGCGCCCAGCACAAGCACCGCGGCGACGAATCGGAGTTTCCCGTTGCGCTGCGGCAGGGGGGTGGTCGCCGGAACCATCTCGGTGATCGTGATGTAGGTCGACGGTGGGGCGCCGAGCTGCCGCTGACGCCTCAGCAGTTCCTCCCTCGCCCGCTTCACCGCCTTCCGCACGATGTTCTGGGCCTCGGCGGGCACCGTGCTCTTGCCCTCGATCATCACCATGGGCGTGCTGAACAGCAGTTCGGGATTGGGGTGCCCGTTGTTGACCGTGTAGGTGACCGGGCCGTCCTTGACGACGCCGAGGTCCGCCGCGGTCTCCGGCGTGTTGAGGATCTGCACGAGGATGGACGCCGACATGTTCAACCCGCCGTCGAAGTTGAGCAGCGGATTGATCAGCAGCTGCGGCCGCCTGGAGTCGGTCACCTGGAAGGAACCGGTGGTCGGTATGGTCAGCACCATCACCCCGGTCGACACGTAATTAACCGGGATGACCAGATAGACGCCGTACGCGCCGCCCAGGGTGAGCAGGAAGGCGGTGACGGCCACATACCAGCGACGTAAGACGACGTTGGTCGCCGCCCAGAAGTCCACTCCGCCCCCCTCTACCTGTCGACCTCATCCGGCGCCAGCACCTCGACGACGAACCAGGTCTGGGTGTCGTCGTCCGCGCCTGCCCCGGACTCGTCCGTGTCCTCCACCCGCCGCGTCGTCATCACCCGCGGTTCCCGCGGCTGGTCCTCCTTCGGCCTTGGCGGCGTCTCCGGCTGCGTGCCCGCGTCCTCCGGCCCCTCGTCTTCCGGCTCGTACCGGCTGAGCTCGTTGCCGCCGGTCGTTCCGCCGGCCGGGCCGATGCCCCTGATCTGCTCGGCGCTCCGCCACATCACCACGTCCGGCCCTCCGCTCGGCGGACGCCTGCGCCGGTCCCGGCGGGACGTGACGGCGTACGCGGAGGAGAGCCCGACGACGAGCCCGCCGAGTAGCGCGGCGGCGGCGGCCTCGTACTTCACCGTGTAGCTCTCGTCGGGACCGAGCGACGCCACCGTGCTGATCCCGATGTATGTGCTGCGCGGCGCTCCGAGCATCCTCTGGTAGGTGTTGAGCTGCTCGCGGACGCGGGCCTGCGCGGCGGCCTGCAGGGTCCGCGCGGTGTCCTTCGACGGGCTGTCCACTTCGACGTGCACGAACGGCCCGGACGCGGTGATGCCGAGCAGCGCGGGGTCGGAGCGCCCGTCGTCGATCGTGAGATCGGTGGGACTGTTGTCGGTGATGCCCAGACGTCTGCGTTCGTCCGGGCTGTTCATCGTGAGGATCAGGATGCCCGCGACGGTACGCAGCCCGTCGTTCGGCTGGAGCAGCGGATTGGCGAGGCCCGGCTGCTTGTCGGTGTCCCCGGGCAGCACGCTCCTCGCCGGCGAGGTCAGGACCAGGGACGCGCTGGTCGTATAGCGAAGGGGCGCAAGAAAGAAGGCCAGTGTGGCTAGTCCGAGAGCACCGATGACGATAAGAGGGCCGGCCACCTTCAATCGCAGCAGATTGAAGATGGTTCTCCAGAAGACCATGTTCACCCTCGCCTCAACCCCGAATCCGCAGGTGCCGCGACGGACCTCTGCGAACACCATACAGTTCGCTCATCGGGACATCACTTCTTGATGTTACGGACCTGCCATAAACGGGATTGCCGATTCCGTTCTCCGTCGCGAGAATAAGGACCGCCATGCCGGGGCGAGAAGCCGTGCGGCCCGGGCGCCTCCTGGAACCCCACGAAGGGTGGACACAATGACGCCCAGCGGAGCCGCGCCTCAGGCGCGACGAGCGCCGAACCTCATCGGGACGGCCGCGCCACAGATCGGCGTGGGAATGCCGGTCTACAACGGCGAGCCCTACCTGACCGGCGCGCTGGCGTCGGTCCTCGGCCAGCGCGACGCCGACTTCGAGCTCGTCATCGCGGACAACTGCTCCACCGACGCGACCGAGGAGATCTGCAGGGAGGCCGCCAGGAACGATCCACGCGTCCGCTACCTGCGCAGGGAGCGCAACGTCGGAGTCATCGCCAACTACAACCGCATCGTTCAGGAAACCCGGGGCGAGTACTTCTCCTTCGCCACGGCCGACGACGAGTACCGTCAGGACCGGCTCGCCCTGCTGTCCGCGGCGCTGCGCGACCATCCCGAGGCCTCGGTCGCGTTCTCCGCCTCGGAGGAGATCGACGCGGAGGGGAGGCGGCTCGGCTTCTGGCGGACCGCCGCGGCGACCGACGCCCCCCGGCCTTCTCAGCGGCTGCGCGCCAAGCTGCGCCACTACGACGAGTGTCTGCATCTGTACGGCCTCATCCGTCGTTCGGCGCTCAGCCGGGCGCTGCCGCTCGCGCGTGTGCTGGCCGGCGACCGCGTGATGATCGCCGAGCTTGTCCTCATCGGCCCCTTCGTGCTGGTCGACGAGCCGCTGCTGCGGCACCGCAACCACGCGGCCAGCGACAGCCAGAGGTACGACGTGCGCGCCTGGCGCCGCCGCGAGATGCCCGATGAAGACCACCGTTTCTTCCTGCCCAACGTGGAGGAGGGCCGCGCGCTGCTGCGCGCGGTGCGCAACGCGCCGCTCAGCCGCGGGGAGCGCCTGCTGTGTTACCCGGCCATGTGGCCCTGGTTGCGGCGCAACGCGGTGCCGATGGCGCGCAATGTGGCCCATGTCGGCATCGACCTCGCCCGCGGCCGCCGTCGCCCCGCAGAGGGCGAGACGGTCAGGTCATGATCCGGGCGTGCATCTCCCTGATCTGGGAGACCGGCACCCCGACCAGGGCGAACACGGCGAGCCCCGCGATTCCCCCCGCGCAGAGCTGAACCAACGGGATGGTCCCGCCGGTCAGGCGGGCCACCGCCCAGACGGCCGCCACGGCCGCCAGTCCGCCCAGCAGCAGACGGGCGACTCTCGGGATGAGGGGACTGAGCTCGACCCGCTCCCGTCTCAGGAAGAGCACCGCCAGGGGGAGGGCGACCACGAGCGCCACCGCGGCGTGCGCGAGCGCCACTCCGTAGACGCCCCACAACCGGGCGCCTGCATACAGCGACGGCAGCAGGACGACGGCCCACACGAGGTTCATCCGCACGACGGAACGGGTGGCCCCCAGCGAGGTCAGGATGTCGAAGCTGAGGGCCGTGAGCATCCTCACCACCATGAGGATCATCAGGAACGACAGCACTCCGGCGGCCGGCAGCCACTTGTCGCCGTACAGGAAGACGACCATGGGCGGCGCGAGCGTCCCCACAAGCGCGGCGATCGGGAGCACCAGGACCAGCAGCATCGGGACGATCTGCTGGACCCTGGTGGAGAACGCGGCGGGATTGTGCTCCGCCACCCGCGCGAACCCCGGCAGCGTGACGTGGCGCAGGATCTCTCCGATGAAGCCGGGCACCCAGTTCGACACGTTGACCGCGAGCAGGTACATGCCGAGCATGGCGCCGCCCAGGGTCTTGCCGACGATGACGGAGTCGGCGTTGAGCACAACCGCCTCCACGCCGAGGCTGGCGGCCAGCGGCAGCCCGAACCGCAGCAGCCGCGCGGCGATGTCGCGCCGTAACGCGAGCCGGAGCGGCACTCCCGCCCAGAAAAACATCAGCACCCCGCCGACCAGCGAGCAGGCGACGTTCCCCACCGCGAAGCTGTACGCGCCCGCGCCGTTCAACGCGAGCGCGATGGCCAGGGCCACCTGGACGGCGACGCCGGCCATATTGGCTTTCGCGATCTTGTCCTGCTGGAAGCGGCGCAACATCACGGCGCTGCGCACGCTGACGAAGCCGTCGATGAGGATGGAGACCGTGAGCAGCCGGACCAGCGGGGCCGCGTCGGCGTTTCCGGCCAGCCCCGCGAAGAACGGCGCGAGCCACCAGAACACTCCGTACACCGTGGCGCTCAGGGCCAGGACCATCGCCGTGGCCGTCGGCAGCATCTCCTCGATCTTGCCCCGCCACTGGACGGTGGCCGCGACGATGCCGGCGTCGTTGATGTAGAACAGGATCTGATTGGCGGCCAGCGCGACCGCGTAGAGGCCGAAGTCCTCCGGCGCCAGCACGCGGGCGAGCACCAGGTTCATGCCGAATGAGATCATCTTGGTGGCGACCTTGGCCACGATCCCCCAGCGCAACCCGAGCCCGGGGGAACCGTCACGGTCGGTCTCCGCCGGAGAGGCCGTGGTCGTCGTCGTGGCCTCCGCCGTGCCGTGCGTCGAACCCTGCGCCGTGCCTTCGTGCCCTGTCGTCACTTGCTCTCCTCAGCAGGCACTGGCTCGTTCACCCGCTCCAGCCAGATCTCCCGCCAGAAGGGGTAAAACCCACGCGGGCAGTTAAGCAGGTCCATGCCGGTGCATGCCACGTCATCGAGCACAATGCAGGCGGTCTTCATCTCGAGCATCCGGCCCGTCGCCTCGTCGACGCAGCGCTCCACCCTCGCCCGGACCCTGGCCGTCCGGCCGCAGTGCCGCGCCATCTCCTCGTTGAACGACATGCCGCGGTTGAGCAGCTCCCCGTTGACCGTCGCGAGGATCTTCTCCTTGGGCTTGATCCGGACGATCTCTCCCGGGCGCAGGTCGAGCAGCTCCACCGGCGTCCGGCCCGTCACCGTGCCGCGCACGCCTCCCCAGGGAAGACCACCCCTGATCCGCAGCCAAGGAGGCAGCAGGCGGCGGCTCAGCCCCTGGTACCGGTTATAGAGGGCGACGAGGACGGCGTACACGGTCCGCCCCACGCCCGCGTTGCCGCCGCGCACGTCCGCCACGAACTGCCCCGCGCTCTTGAGCGGCAACGAGCGCGGGGCGGCGCGTAACAGCTCGGTCGCCTGACAGGAGAAGCGATCCTCCCCGCCGGGCCCCGGCTCCTTTCGCGTGTTCACGTCGAGCAGCGGGAGCAGCCGCGGCTCACGCACCGGCTCCGCCGGCGGCTCCGCCGGGTCGACCTTCTTGAGCCACGCCTCCTTGAAGTACAGGAGGCACGCGGTCTGGCATCCGCCGTGACCCGAGCCGTCACACCGGGCCTCGGTGAGGTGAACGGTGTCGTCCATGCGCCGCAGACCGGTCCTGGTTATCGTGTCGCACGTCTTGTGCGCGACCTTGTGCACCGTCAGGCGCCGCCCGCAATAACGCAGCATTTCTGGCATGAAGGGCAGATTGTCAAGTTCGCCCTTCTCGTTCAGCGTGGCCAGGATCTCGGCCTCACTCCGGACCTCGACGAGGTCTCCCACTCGGAGCTTCATTTCTCCAGTCCCTTCAAGAGGCCCGCTTCTTCCAGAGCACGAGCGGCCCGGGCCACCTCGCCGAACGTCAGCCCGGAACGTTCCGAAACGTCGAGCAGGCTGTGGTCGCCGTCCGAGAGGTTGAGCACCCACAACATCGCCATCTGGTCGCGCTTGGTGTCGCTCCGCCCGCCCAGCGAGCCGTACAGGCCGCGGCGGCCGAGTTGCGGCTCGCCGTACGGGCTGAGGTTGAGGTAGCGGCGGTCGCGCTCCAGCACGTCCACCGCCTCCCAGAGGGTCTCCAGCGTGTCGGTCATCGCCTCCGGGGAGACGAAGCCGGGATTGTCCCCCGAGGTGTGATATTCGGGGTAGGCGCCGTAAGGCGTGCGCGTGAGCGAGCCGACCCCGAGGTCGAACCCGGGCGAGCAGTACTGCCGCTCGTCGTAGCCGTAGGGCGAGAAGTCCACGACCGTGTGCGCGCGGCCGGAGGCGCGCAGCACGTGCTCCACGGCCCGGTCGACGGCGGCGTTCCCCCGCCTGCTGCGCTTGTAGGTGAGCGAACCCCTGTCGCCGGCGCAGGCGAGCACGATCCCCGCCCCGATCCGGCCGACCCGGTCGCGGTTGCGCGCCAGCCAGGTGATCGCCCCGATCGTGCCCGGTGCGAACACGAACCGGTAGGTGTGACGCGGTGTCCGCTCCGCCAGCCGCCGCGCGAGCTCCACGGCAACCGCGACGCCGGCCAGGTTGTCGTTGGCCAGCGACGGGTGGCAAATGTGGCACGACACCAGGACCTCGTCGGCCGACTCGCCGGGCACGACGTGCTCGCCGTAGGTGAGGTGACCGTCCGCGAGGGTCGAGTCGATCACCACCTCGTACGGCCCCGGCTCCAGCGCGTCGAGCGTCTCCTGCCTGAGGCAGAAGCCCCAGGTCTCGGCGTAGTAGCTGGTCCGGTACGGAATCAGGTCCGGCTGCCCGGGCAGCGTGTGCAGGTGCGGGCGGAGCTCGTCCAGACTCATCGTGGCCGACACCGGCACGCTGTAACCGACGACGTGGAGGGACGACTCCGCGAAGTCGATCACCTTGCGGCCGGAGGGGTCCCTGACGTACGCGTCGCGGATGTTCCATTCCTTCGGGACCGTCCAGTCGAGCACCTGGGTCCCGGTCGGCACCTCGTGGACCTCCAGCGGCACCGACTCCGCGACGATCTCCAGCGTGCGCCGCACCCCGTTCCCCGTGATGCTCCGGCACAGCGGGTAGAGCCGCTCCACGAGCGCGTGCATCCGGCGCCCGGCATCGCTCATCCGGCCACCGGCCGCAGGTCGTCGCCGATCGTTCCGGCCGCGCGGCGGTCGGACAGTCGCGCCAGCCGGGTGAACCCGCGGTCGAAGCTCTCCGAGGTGAGCCCGAACCGCCGGTAGGCGTCGATCAGCTCGACCGCGCCGTCCTTGACCGTCCAGCGCGCCTGGAAGCCGGGAAGCGCGGCACGCACGCGGGAGAAGTCCACCCGGTACGACCGGGGGTCGGCGCCCGCCTCACCGGTGATGACCAGTTTCGACCCGGGCACCGCCTCGACCACGTGGGACGCGATCTCCGCGACCGTCAGATTGTTGGCCTCGGTGCCGACGTTGAACGCCCTGTCGTGGACGGCCTCCCGCGGCGCGACCAGCGCCTGGGCGAACGCCTCGGCGATGTCGAGCGCGTGGACCAGCGGCCGCCACGGGGTGCCGTCGGACAGCACCCGCACCTCTCCGGTCAGGTGCGCGTGGCCGATCAGGTTGTTCAGCACGATGTCGGCCCGCAGCCGCGGGGAGAACCCGAACGCGGTGGCGTTGCGGAGGTAGACCGGGGTGAAATCGTCGTCCGCCAGCTCGGACAGGTCGTCCTCCACCCGCACCTTCGACTCGGCGTACGGCGTGACGGGCCGCAGCGGCGCGTCCTCTCCGACCAGGTCGTCGCCGCCGGACGCGCCGTAGACCGAGCACGTGGAGGCGTAGAGGAAGCGGCGCACGCCCGCGTCCCTGGCCAGCCGGGCCAGCCGTACGGACGCGTGGTGGTTGATGTCGTAGGTCAGGTCGGGGGCGAGCGAGCCCAGCGGGTCGTTGGACAGCGCCGCGAGGTGCACGACGGCGTCGATCCCGGCGACGACCTCGGGCCCGGCGTCCCGGAGGTCGACGGCGTGACCGGGCGGGTCGGCGGGCGCCGGGCCGAGGACACGGTCGGCGAACAGCCCGGAGTCGAGGCCGACGACCTCGTGCCCCGCTCCGGCGAGCACGGGGGCCATCACTGTGCCCAGGTAGCCCTGGTGTCCGGTCAACAGCACGCGCATGTCGGGTCAGCCTCCTGACAGGTCAAGGGTGAGCTTGGAGAGGTGGAACGCCTCGGCGTACCGGGCGTGGCACTCGATCCCGCGCAGGCGGGCCAGGCCGAGGAACGCCTCGCGGTCGTACCACGGCTTGGCCCGCTGGGAGGGGTAGTGCTCCAGCAGCAGGTCCGCTTTGGCCGAGGCGACCTCCGGGGCGAGCGGCTGGTAGGCCGAGGGCCTGCCGAGGTCGCCGTCCCATTTGGCGATCTCGTAGCCCAGGGCGAGATGGTCGCGGAACGCCGTGGTCACGAGCCGGGCGAGCCCCCGGTGATCCTGATGGGCGTCCCCCTGCCAGGGGCCGAGCACCAGGTCGGGGTCGGTGGCGGCGCGCAACTCCTCGACCGCCTCCTTCGCCTCGTCCCAGTGTGCGGGCAGCCGGCCGTCGGGCAGCTTGCGCACGGTGACCCGCAGGTCGGCGCCGGGGCAGAAGGCGGCGAGGGCGGCCCGTTCCTCGTCCTCGCGCTCGGTGCCCCCGCCCGACAGCACCAGCGCGTCGACCCGGATGCCCGGCCGGGCCCGGCACAGGGTGAGCAGGGTGCCCCCGGCGCCGATCGGCAGGTCGTCGCAGTGGGCGGCGAGCGCGGCGACCCGCTCCAGCCGGGCCGGTGCGAGCCCGATCACGAGGCCCGCTCCCACAGCGCCCACGGCCGCTCGCCGCGGGAGTACGCCTCGTCGAGGGCGACCCGCTCCTTCACGGTGTCGGTGGGCCGCCAGTAGCCGCGGTACGAATAGGCCAGCAGCCGGTCCTGCTTGGCCAGCTCGGCGCAGCCGTCGGCCACCAGGTCGCCGCCCTCGGGGATGTGGTCGAAGATCTCCTGGCGGAGCACGAAGTAGCCGCCGTTGACCCACAGCGGCATCTCGCTGACCGGCGTGATGCCACCGACCTTGCCCGACTCGCCCAGCTCGATGCAGTGGAACGTCTCCGCCGGCGGGACGGCCATCATCAGCGCCCCGGCGTCGGAGGCGGTGAGCCTGTCGATCATGTCGGGCAGCGGGGCGTCGGTCAGCACGTCGGCGTAGTTTGCCAGGAACATCTCGTCGCCGCCGATGTGGTCCCTGACCCGCCGCAGCCGCTCACCGATGGGCGAGTCGATGCCGGTCTGGACGAACGAGATCGACCAGTCGGAGATGTCGGTCGACAGCAGCTCGACCCGGCCGGCGCGCAGGACGAAGTCGTTGGACGTCGTCTCCTGGTAGTTGAGGAAGAAGTCCTTGATGTGGTGGGAGCCGTACCCCAGGCACAGGATGAACTCGGTGTGCCCGAAGTGGGCGTAGTAGCGCATCACATGCCAGATCAGCGGCCTCGGCCCGACGAGCTGCATGGGCTTGGGGACGTCGCCGGCGGTGCCGGTGCGCATGCGGGTGCCGTAGCCGCCGCAGAAGAGGACGACTTTCACGAGACGACCTCCAGCCGGGGGATGGGGAAGACCAGGCTGCCTCCCCAGTCGCGGACGTAGGCGAGCTGCTCGGTGATCTCCGCGCGGAGGTTCCACGGAAGCACGAGCACGTAGTCGGGCCGGTCCTGCTCGATCCGCTCCGGCGGCAGGATGGGGATGCGGGTGCCGGGAGTGAACCTGCCGTGCTTGTACGGGTTCCGGTCCACGGTGTACGCCAGCAGGTCGGGGCGGACACCGCAGTGGTTGAGCAGCGTGTTCCCCTTGCCGGGCGCGCCGTAGCCGACGACCGTCCGGCCCTCCTCGGCCGCCCGGATGAGGAAGGACAGCAGGTCGCGCCGCACCCGGGCCACCCGGGCGGCGAACTCGGCGTACCCGGACAGCTCGTGCAGGCCCGCGGCCTTCTCCCTGGCCAGCAGGTCGGCCACCCGCGGGCCCGGCTCCCCCGCCGCCTCGGCCGGTCGCGCCCACAGCCGGATCGAACCGCCGTGGGTCGGCAGCGACTCCACGTCCACCAGGGCCAGCCCGCCGCTCGCCAGGGCCCGCTGCGCCGACGCGACCGTGTAGTACTGGAAGTGCTCGTGGTAGACGGTGTCGTACTGCGTGCTCTCGATGAGGGTGAGCAGGTGCTGCACCTCGATCGACACCCAGCCGTCGTCGGCCACCAGGGCCCGCAGCCCCCGGGTGAAGCCGATGACGTCGGGGATGTGGGCGTACACGTTGTTGGCGACGACGAGATCGGCCGGGCCGTGCTCCTCCCGTACGGCGGCGCCGGTCTCCGGGGAGAGGAAGGCCGTGAGGGTCGGCACCCCGGCGTCCTTCGCCGCCTGGCCGACGTTGGCCGACGGCTCGATGCCGAGGCAGCGGATCCCGCGTTCCACGACGTGGCGCAGCAGGTAGCCGTCGTTGCTGGCCACCTCGACGACGAACGAGCCCGCCGACAGCCCCAGGCGCTCCGACGCGCCGGCCACGAACCGGCGGGCGTGCTCCACCCAGGACGTCGAGTACGACGAGAAGTACGCGTACTCGGTGAACGTGTCCTCAGGAGTGATCAGCGGAGGGATCTGGGCCAGATAGCAGTCGGTGCACAGGCGCAGATGCAGGGGGTAGGTGGTTTCCGGTTCGTCGAGCTGCTCACGCGTCAGGAACCGCTCGCAGGGGGGTGTCGCGCCGAGGTCGACGACGCTCGCGAGCGCCGCGGACCCGCATAACCGGCACGTTGTCATCAATTTGCTCCCTCACCACATCGGTTGCCGTCGGAAAAGACGTGCGGGGTCCACGGCCGGTTGCCATGAACGCAATCATTAACAGGAAGGAATCGAGCCGCATCGGCATATGCGATGCTTCGTCCATGGATCGGCTCAGCATCGCCGGGGCCTGGTGCCACACCCCCCGCATCCACGCCGACGAGCGCGGCGCGTTCCTCGAATCCTTCAGGTCCGCCGACCTGCGGGAGGCCGCCGGGCACACGCTCGACCTCGCGCAGGTCAACTGCTCGGTCTCCCGGAAGGGCTCGCTGCGCGGGATCCACTTCGCCGACGTCCCACCGGGGCAGGCCAAGTACGTCACCTGCGTCGCCGGGAGCGTGCTCGACGTCGTCGTCGACCTCAGAGTCGGCTCCCCCACGTTCGGCGCCTGGGAGACCGTGCTGCTCGACGACGCCGACCGGCGGGGCGTCTACCTCGCGGAAGGGCTGGGCCACGGCTTCCTCGCGTTGAGCGAGATGGCCACGGTGGTCTACCTCTGCTCCCGGCCGTACGCGCCGGGCAGGGAGCACGGCGTCCACCCCCTCGATCCCGACCTGGGGATCGAGTGGCCCGCGGACGTCGAGCCGATCCTGTCGGCCAAGGACGCGGCCGCCCCCTCGCTCAAGGAGGCGAGGGAGACGGGACTGCTGCCGGACCATGACGCCTGCCTCGCCTTCTACGACACGCTGAGGTAGGGCCAGGCCGCCCGCAGGGCCTCCCGCCAGTGCCGCATCGGCGGCAGGCCGGCCTCCGCCCAGCGGCCGTGCCCCAGCACGCTCCACGCCGGACGCGGGGCGGGCCGGGTGAAGGCGGCGCTCGTGGTGGGGACGACCCTGCCGGGGTCGGCGCCGAGCAGCGTGAAGACCTCGCGGGCGAGCTCGTACCAGGTCGCCCGGCCAGCGTTCGTGCCGTGGTAGACCCCGCCGGGCGCGTCCGAGAGGCCCAGCGCGACCAGCCGGGCGGCGAGGTCGGCGGACCAGGTCGGCTGGCCCGTCTGGTCGGTGACCACCGGCACGGTCTCCCGTTCGGCCGCCAGGCGGATCATCGTGGCCGGGAAGCTCCGGCCCCTGGTCCCGTAGAGCCAGGCCGTCCGCACGACCGTGTGACCGTACGCGAGCGCGGCCCGCTCCCCCGCCAGCTTCGACCGCCCGTACGCGTTGATCGGGCCCACCGGGGCGTCCTCGCCGTACGGCTCGCTGCCGGTGCCGTCGAAGACGTAGTCGGTCGAGACGTGGATGAGCCGCACGCCCCGCTTGGCGCAGGCCGGCGCGAGGCCCTCGACCGCGCGGCCGTTGGCCTCCATGGCGTCGTCCGGACGGGCCTCCGCGCCGTCGACGTCGGTCCAGGCGGCGCAGTTGACCACGACGTCGGGGGCGAGGGCGTCCAGGGCCTCCTCCACGGCCCGGCCGTCGGTGACGTCGAGGTCGCGCCCGAAACCGGTGGCGTCCTCACCCGGCACGACGCTCAGGGCCGTCACGACGTCGGCGCCGAGCATGCCCCTGGCGCCTGTCACCATCCATTTCATGCGCGCGCCCGCAACGGCTTCCACCACTGGGGGTTGTCGACGTACCAGCCGATGGTCTCAGCCAGGCCCTGCTCGAAGGCGATCTCGGGGGCGTACCCCAGGGCGCGCAACTTCCGGTCGTCGAGCGAGTAGCGCCGGTCGTGCCCCTTACGGTCCGCCACCCGTTCGACCCGGTCCCAGCCCGCGTCGAACGCGGCGAGCAGCCGCTCGGTGAGCTCCAGGTTGGACAGCTCGGCCGTCCCGGCGATGTGGTAGACCGCGCCGGGCTCCCCCACCTCGGCGACGCGCTGGATGCCCCGGCAGTGGTCGGCCACGTGGATCCAGTCGCGGACGTTCCCTCCGTCGCCGTAGAGCGGGACCCGGCGGCCCTCGATGAGGTTGGTGACGAACAGCGGGATGACCTTCTCGGGATATTGGTACGGCCCGTAGTTGTTGCCGCACCGGGTGATCGACACCGGCAGCCCGTGGGTGACGGCGTACGCCCTGGCCAGCATGTCGCCTCCGGCCTTGGCGGCCGAGTAGGGCGAACGCGGGGCCGGCGGAGCGCTCTCGTCCCATGAGCCGGTGTCGATCGAGCCGTAGACCTCGTCGGTGGACACCTGCACAACCTTGCGCACGCCGGCGTCGAGACAGGCGTCGAGAAGGGTCTGCACGCCCAGGACATTCGTGCGCACGAATTCGGCCGCTCCGTCGATCGACCTGTCGACGTGGGACTCGGCGGCGAAATTGATCACTATGTCATGACCGGGCACCACGTCGCGGAGCAGTTCCGCGTCGCAGACGTCGCCCTGGACGAAGTCGTAACCGCCCTCGACGGGGGCGAGATTGGCCATGTTTCCCGCGTAGGTGAGCCGGTCGAGCACCGTCACCCGCGCTCCGGCGAAGGGGGGATATCCACCGGTGAGCACGGTCCTCACGTACTCGGAGCCGATGAAACCGGCCCCACCGGTGATCAATAACCTCACGTCAGAAATCTCCAGATTTGAACGGCTTTTAGCACAAGTAGCAATAAGGGGGAAATGCATGGCGTTTCAGCGGGGAAATCGGCACGCCAAAGGCCTGGTCCGAGTGAATAAAAGACGAGGTATCGCCGATTTGATGCGGGGTCGTCACCTCACGCGTCACAATAGCCCCCGGCAGTGGAACGGCAAGGACAGAAGGACGAGCCCAGCGTCTCGGCGCGGAGGTCGGAGATATGGCCCCCATCAAACACCCACGCCACGGAGCGAGATCCGGATACGCCCGCGCGCTCCGGCGCCTGGCGCGCCCGCGTCCGGCCCTGCTGGTCGCGACCGCGCTCGTCGCGGCGGCGATCCCCGCGATATTCGTCGCGGCCCGGTTCACCGGAGGCTCCGCTCCCGCGCCCACGCCCGTCGCCCAGCCGCGGATGACGCTCCAGGCCAGGGAGACCAGCCTGTGGTCCGCGGGCGACCGGTCCGGCCCGCCCGTCCACGTGGACCGGGCCCCGGTCGAGCTCGGCACCCGCTTCACCGCGGCCGAGGACGGCTGGGTGACCGGCGTGCGCTTCTTCAAGGCGCGGGGCGAGCAGGGCACCCACACGGGAACTCTGTGGAGCTCCAGAGGGACGCGCCTCGCCACGGTGGCGTTCGAGGGCGAGAGCCGGTCCGGCTGGCAGGAGGCCCGCTTCGGCAAGGCCGTGCCGGTGGAGGCCGGCAAGGTCTACACCGTCTCCTACCACAGCGAGCACGGCACGTACGTCGGCCGCCCGTCGAGCAGGACGCTGCGGTCGGGGCCGCTCAGCACGGCGGCCCGCCGCGTGGGCGTCTACTCCTACGGCGCGAGCCGCTTCCCGAAGCGGTGGAACCCGAAGGACTACAACTACTACGTCGGTCCCATCTATCGCTGGCTGGAGAGGCGGCCCGCCCCGGCCACGGGTCCAGGCACGGGTCCGGTCGCCTCGGCGAGCCCGTCCGGCGAAGTCGCCGAGGTCACGCCGAGCCTCCGGCCGTCCGCTCCACGCCTGTCGCCGGATCCCAGTGACGAGCCCTATGCCGAGCCCTCCCTTGACCCGTTCCTGGACCCTTCCGTTCCCCAGTCCACCGACCCGTTCACCGACCCGTTCACCGAGCCGTCCGTCGGCGCGTCGCCTGCCGGACCCTCCGCGGAGCCGACAACGGCCCCCAGCCCGGCCATGCGCCCGTCGTCGGCGCCCTGAAGCGCGCGGGACGGCGGGCCCGCGTTCATCCCGATCGTCACCGGCGGTATCCGGATCCACGTGACCGGCCCGCTTTCCTGCCACACCTGACGGCCCGCGCACGGGGGGCGGGGTCCCGGCCACGCCCCCCGGCGCGAGATGCGGGCTCATGAGATGATCTGCACTTTGCTGTGGTCTCCCAGCACGAGCCGGTGAGCGCGCGGCGCGTGCGGCGCCGGGGTGACCTCCACGTCGTGCCCGATCAGCGAGGCCTCGATCCGGCGCACCCCCCTGATGGAGGCGCGCGACAGCACGATCGAGTATTCGATCTCGCTTCCCTCGATGACGCAGTCGGCGCCGATCGAGGTGAACGGCCCGACGTACGAGCCGCTGACCACGGTCCCGGCTCCGATGACGACCGGGCCCACGATGCGGGAGTCGCGCACCGAGGCTCCGGCCTCCACCACGACCCGCCCGATGAGCTCGCAGTCCTCGACGTCGCCGTCGCTCCGGGGCTCAAGGGACTCCAGCACGAGCCGGTTCACCTCAAGCATGTCGGTGACGTTTCCGGTGTCCTTCCAGTAGCCCGAGATGACCGACGGCTCGACCTCGTGGCCGGCGTCGATGAGCCACTGGATGGCGTCGGTGATCTCCAGTTCGCCCCGCCACGACGGCTTGAGCTCGGCGACCGCCTCGTGCACCGCCGGGGTGAAGAGGTAGACCCCGACCAGGGCGAGGTCGCTCTTGGGCTCGCGCGGCTTCTCCTCAAGCCGTACGACCCGGCCGTGCGCGTCGATCTCCGCGACGCCGAACTGGCGGGGATCGGACACCCGGGTCAGCATGATCTGCGCGCTCGGCCGCAGGGCGCGGAAGCGGTCGACCAGTCCCTCGATCCCGCCCACGATGAAGTTGTCGCCCAGGTACATGACGAAGTCGTCGTCGCCGAGAAAGTCGCGCGCGATCAGCACGGCGTGCGCCAGCCCGAGCGGCGCCTCCTGGCGGAGGTAGGTGGCCTGCAGGCCGAACCGCGAACCGTCGCCCACCGCGGCCTCGATCTCGGCGTGGGTGTCGCCGACGACGATGCCCACCTCACGGATACCGGCCGCCGCGATCGACTCCAGGCCGTAGAAGAGCACCGGTTTGTTGGCCACCGGCACCAGTTGCTTGGCCTGCGTGTGCGTGATGGGGCGCAGGCGGGTGCCGGAACCGCCCGCCAGGACGAGAGCCTTCACGTCAGTACGCCCCGTCGCCGCGCGTGACCGCCGACCAGGTCTTCCAGAGCACCTGCAGGTCGAGCATGAGCGACCAGTTCTCCACATAGCGCAGATCAAGCCGGACCGACTCGTCCCAGGACAGATCGGACCGGCCGCTGACCTGCCACAGACCGGTCATGCCGGGCTTGACGACGAGACGGCGGCGCACGTCCACGGCGTACTGCTCTACCTCGGACGGCAGCGGCGGCCGCGGGCCGACCAGGGACATCTCGCCTCGTAACACGTTGATGAGCTGGGGGAACTCGTCGAGCGAGTAGCGGCGCAGCACCGCTCCCACACGGGTGATCCTTGGATCGTTCCTAATCTTGAACAGCACTCCGTCCGACTCGTTGTCGTCAAGGAGCACCTGCCGCATCTTCTCGGCGTCCACCACCATCGTGCGGAACTTGAGCACCTCGAACTCCCGCCCGTGCCGGCCGACCCTGATCTGGCGGAAGAGCGCGGGCCCGGGGCTGGTGACGCGGATCGCGGCGGCGATGGCGAGCATCGGCACCGCCAGGACCGCCAGCGCGACCGCCGCGACCACTCTGTCGAACGCGCTCTTCACGAGCTGGCGCGCGCCGTCGAGGTCGGGGTGCTGCACATGGAGCAGCGGCATTCCGGCGACCGGTCGCACGCTCACCCTGGGACCCGCGACGTCCATGAGCGCCGGGGCGACGAACAGTTCCGCGCCTCTCGACTCGATGCCCCACGCGAGCCGGCGCAGCGCCGCCCCGTCCAGCTCGGGGCAGGCCAGGACGGCCACCGCGTCGGCGGACACCTTGTCGACGACCGCCGCCACGTCGGCGAAGTCGCCGAGCACGGGCACGTCGTCGACGTCGAGCCGCCGGCCCCGGTCCTGCGGGTTCGGCAGGCACGCGGCGACGACCCGCATCCCGTGGTACGGCTGCCGCCGCAACTGCATGACGAGGTCGAGGACCGCCGCGCCATGCCCCACCGCCACGACACGCCGCAGGTAGTCGCCGCGCGAGCGGGACCGGTGCAGCCGCTTGCGCATGCGGTGACGGAACACCAGCGTGATCAACGTCGCGAGCGGCACCATCGCCATCACGTAGCTTCTGGCCACCGTGGTCTGCGTGACGTAGGCACCGATCGCGATGGTCGCCACCAGCCCGAAGCCGCCCTGGGCGACCGCGCGGAACTCCTCGGTGCCCTCGCCGTGCGCGCTCCTGCGGTAGCTCCCGACGAGGCCCAGGACGCCCGGCCACAGGATGGTCAGAGTGATGCCGAAGAACAGATCCACCATGGGGATGAACGCACCCAGCGCGAGGCGAGCCCCTTCGACCACGCAGAACGCGAGGATCGAGCACGCGAGATCTCCGGCCATGAGCAGCCTGAAGTAGACCGCCGTCGCCATGCTGCCGTATCTCCGCTGCGGAACATCCGTGGGGACAGTTCGCGTCTGGGTCGGCCCCAACCGCGTCTCCATCTATCACGCCCCTAGTCGCCGGACTCTGCAGACATGACGCCTGTTCCGCCACATAGGTTGACCGGAAGCACATGCGCTTCTTGGGCGGTTATCAGGCTTCGATATTAAAGAGCGATCTACGCCGAGGGGAACGACACACACTGTCCACATTTGGCCGTAGCGCTGACATCGAAATGACTTGACGGAACGGTCCAACGATGCCTGCTTCGACACCCTTCGGGGGAAATGGCCCCGAAGTATGCGAGCCCGTGACCTGCCGAAACACCGCGCCCTCCCGCACGTCGAGAGCGTCACGGCGGCCGGAGCGGCGACCGGCGCAGGTCCCGGCCGGGCGCGGCGATCAGGAAACCCTCACAACGGCCGGTCCGCGAACTCAATACGGGCCTGCCTCCCGCCTTCCGGCCGAACTAGATTCGGATTCATGAGCGTACGCATCGACACGAACGGGCCGGTGACAACCGTGATCCTGCGGCGGCCCGAGGTGCGCAACGCGGTGGACGGGCCCACCGCCGAGGCGCTCGCGGACGCGTTCCGCGCCTTCGACGCCGACGACCGTCAGTCGGTCGCGGTCCTGTGGGGCGAGGGCGGCACGTTCTGCTCGGGCGCCGACCTGCACGCCGTCGGCGGGGAGCGCGGCAACCGGGTCGAACCCGACGGCGACGGCCCGATGGGGCCCACCCGGATGCGGCTCTCGAAACCGGTCATCGCGGCGGTCGAGGGCCACGCCGTGGCGGGCGGGCTGGAGCTGGCGCTCTGGTGCGACCTGCGCGTCGCGGCCGAGGACGCCACCTTCGGAGTGTTCTGCCGTCGTTGGGGGGTGCCGCTCATCGACGGCGGCACCGTACGGCTGCCGCGGCTCGTCGGGACGGGACGCGCGCTCGACCTCATCCTGACCGGCCGGGCCGTACCGGCCTCCGAGGCGTTGGAAATCGGACTGGTCAACCGGATCGTCCCCACGGGCACGGCCCGGGAGGCCGCGGAGGGGCTGGCGGCGACGCTCGCCGCGTTCCCGCAGGCGTGCCTGCGCGGCGACCGCCTCTCGGTGCTGGAACAGGAGGGGCTCTCCGAGCCGGAGGCGCTGGCCGCGGAGTTCCGGCACGGCCTGGCGACGCTGCGCGCGGAGCGTCTGGCGGACGTCGAGCGGTTCCGTTCGGGAGCCGGCCGGCACGGCGCCTGACCCGCACGGCGGAGAACAGGGGGGTCGGTCAGTCGTATTCGAGGTCGGGCAACGGCGTGGGCGGATCGGGGCTCCGCCACACCACCACGAATCCGTCCCTGGCGCTTTCGACGGCCGTGCTGAGCCGGTCGAGGTCGAAGTCCGGCAGATACCGCAGCCGCGCCAGGAAGCTCGCGTCGGTGGCCGAGCGCGGGACGACGCATCCCTCGCCGTCGCGGTCGAGCAGCACGATGAGGACGTCTCCCGCGCCGTCGGCCGGGGCCTGCCCGCCCACCCTGACCTCGACGACGTCCTCCCAGGCGAGGGCTTCGACGCTGCCGTCGGAGTAGTGGCGGGTCACGCCCTCTTCGGTCACGTAGACATAAGAGTCCGGCACTGCGTTGCCGTGCATGGGCGCGATTGTGACGACTTGGGGCGGCCCCCCGCAAGAGAACGACGGGACACATGGGCGCAGCGTCATCGGCGGGGTCCGGCCCCGGCGATCCGTCGGTGACCAGCGAGTCCTATTCCAGCCCGCAATGATGGGGAATGCGGCACAGTGCCGCTTAGTGTGGGATTCGTTAGAAAGATCCCTGGTAGGGTCGCTTATCGATTGCTAAGGTTTCGCCACTGTTAACGGCATCACCGACGGGCGGGACGCATGGCTGGTCGGAAACGGTCCATTCGCTTCAAACTCTTCGCGATCCTGCTCGTGCCGGTCATCGCACTCGCCGCGATCTGGGGTTTCACCGCGACGATCACTCTGCAGAGCGGGCTGGAACTGCTCCGCATCCAGACCGTCTTCACCAACGTCGTGCAGCCGGTCGGCACCCTGATCGGCCACATCCAGCGGGAGCGCTTCCTCTCGGTCCACTACCTCTCGTCCCCCTCCGGCGTCCACAGCGACCTGGAGTCACAGCGTCGGATGACCGACGCGGCCGCGCAGACACTCGCCCAGCAGGCCGAGAACGCGGCGGACGAGACGCCACCGGCGATGTGGGACCGGGTCCAGGAGCTCATCCGGCAGATCCGCGGCCTTGACGGCCTGCGCGGCAGGATCGACGACCGCGACATCAGCCGCATCAGCGCGATCCAGGACTACAGCGACATCAACGAGATCGCGCTCGAGGCGTACGACCGCCTGATGATCTCCTCCGACCTCGACCTGGTGACCCAGACCAAGTCGCTGATCCTGCTGACCCGCAGCCGTGAGATCGTCAGCCAGGAGTCCGCCCTCGTGACCGGGGCCACGGCCAGCGGGAAGATGTCCCAGGACGACAGGGACGCCTTCTCCGGCATGGTCGGCAAGCGGCGGCTGCTCTACCAGCTCGGCTCCAGCCAGCTCGACGACGAGATCGGCAAGCCGTACCGGGACCTGACCGCCTCGGCGGTGTACGGCGCCTTCGCCAACATGGAGAACGAGATCATCACCCAGGTGCGATCCGGCCGGCCGCTGCCGCCGGACGCGATCTCGTGGCCGACCTCGGCGGAGGCGCTCACGCGGGCCATGGCCGTCAACGACGCCGCCGGAAGCAAGGTGATCTCCAACCGTTCGGTGCCGCTCGCGGAGGGTGTGCTGTGGCGCATCGGGCTCACCGGCCTGCTGGGCCTCGCCGCGGTGCTCGGCACCGCGTTCATCTCCGTGAGGTTCGCCCGGAAACTCACCGGGGAGCTGGTCGGGTTGCACGACTCGGCGCGCGAGCTCGCCGATCACCGGCTGCCCGCCGTCGTCGAACGCCTGCGACAGGGTGAGGACGTGGACGTGGCGGCGGAGGCGCCGCCTGTGGTCACGGCGAGCCAGACCGTCGAGATCGAGACGCTCGGCGAGGCGTTCGGCTCGGTCAGGCACACGGCCGTGGAGGCCGCGGTGCGCCAGGCCGAGTTGCGCCGTGGGGTCAACAAGGTCTTCCTCAACCTCGCCCGGCGCAGCCAGTCGCTGCTCCAGCGGCAGCTCACCATGCTCGACGGCCTGGAGCGCGAGGTCACCGACCCGGACGTGCTGGACAAGCTCTTCGGCGTCGACCACCTGACCACCCGCATGCGCCGCCACGCGGAGGGTCTGATCATCCTGTCCGGCGCCGCGCCCGCGCGGGGCTGGCGCGACCCCGTCCGGCTCTACGACGTGGTGCGGGCCGCCACCGAGGAGGTCGAGGACTACCTGCGGGTCGACATCGCGCTGCCGCACAGCCCCTCGGTGGCCGGCTCCGCGGTGACGGACCTCATCCACCTGGTCGCGGAGCTGGTCGAGAACGCCACGATCTTCTCCCCGCCGCAGACCCGGGTGCAGGTCCGGGGCGAGGTCGTCGCGCGGGGCTTCGCCCTGGAGATCGAGGACCGTGGCCTCGGCATCGCCCCCGAGGAGCTCGATCACCTGAACGAGCGGCTCGCGAACCCGCCGGAGTTCAACCTCGCCGACAGCGACCGGCTCGGCCTGTTCGTCGTCGGGCTGCTGGCCCGGCGCCAGGACATCCGCGTCTCCCTCCGGACCTCCCCGTACGGCGGGACCAGCGCGGTCGTTCTCCTGCCTACGGAGCTCATGGCCGTGAACCGGCCCGCGGACCCCACGGCGGAGCGGATCATGCCGCCCGCGCCCGACCCCGCGCCCGCCCTCGCCCTGACTCCGCCCAGCCGGTCCGGCACCGCCGGGCCGGACTCCGGGTCGTCCCTGCCCCGGCGCGTACGGCAGGCGAACCTCGCCCCCCAGCTGCGCGAGGAGCCCCGGAACGACGGGGACGGGGACGACCGGCCCCCCACCGATCCGGGTCGCGACGACGAACGGCCGGATCTGTTCTCCTCATTCCAGTCGGGATGGCGACGCGCCCAGGAGGAGTCGTGACAGAAGAGGACTTCGGGCCGCTCCTGCGTCCCTACACGCTCACCAGGGGCAGGACCAGGCCGACCGGGCCCGACTTCGACCTGATGACCATCATCAGGACGGCCCCCGCCGCGTACGAGATCACGTCGCCGCTGCCGCCGGAGCACCTGCAGATCCTCCAACTGTGCAGGTCTCCGGCCTCGGTGGCTGATCTCGCCTCCGATCTGGGCGTGTCGCTCAACGTCGTCCGCATCCTGCTGAGCGATCTGCGTGACCAGGGTCTGATCACCGCACGGCCGCCCGCGACCGTCGCCCAGCTGCCCGAGGAGCGCATCCTCCGCGAGGTGATCCAGGGCCTTCAGGCGCTCTGACGGGCCGTCAGGCGCTCGCAGCGGCCGGGAGGGGCCACCTCAGGCGCCGCCCTCGACCAGCGCGCCCACGAGCCGCCGTACGGGGGCGGTCAGCTCGTCCGCGTAGCGGTCGAGCAGCGCGGCGAGCCGGGCCGCGTCGGCCGTCTCGACCAGGGGAAGGTCGAGGCCCGTCTCCCCCGAGACGGCGCCGTCCGCCCCGTCGAGCGTCAGCTCGCCGCTGACGCGGAAGGTCCCGTCCGCGACTGCGACCCGGACCTCCAGCACCACATCGTGACCGGGGAGCTCCAGCTCCGCGCCGAGCCGTACGGCGGGCCCGGCCAGATCGGCGATGGGCGTGGCGCGGACATGCGGGAAGAACTCCCGGGAGACGGCCCGGCCCGCCTCGCTGAACCGCGCCGCCGTGCGCAGCAGAGCCGTCAGGAGGTCGGCGGCGCCCTGACTGTTGGCGTCCACCCCCGCAGGCTAGATCATCCATGACGCGATGCCGACGGAAACGGGAGGTTTCGCGGCTCATCTCCCGCATTCACAGGTTCCGATCCGAGTCTCCCGCCACGTCACCTGTCCAGGTTCACCGGAAGGCGAAACACTCGACCTCGGCCCGGCGCCTGGTCAGCCCGCCGGCGACCGACTGGGTGACGCACTCCTCCTCGACCGGGCTGAGCGGGAGCGGCCCGCAGACGGTGACGCCGGAGTAGGTGCGGCAGTCGAGGAGCGGGTTGCGCGCGCCGATCCGATATCTCGCCCGGACCGCGTCCCGGCAGTCGTGGCGGGCCTGGCGCGTGTCGGCGTAGCGGCACTGTTTCAGGAGGATGGCGAACTGGTCTCCGCTGACCTCCTGCCGCACGCCCTCCCCTCCCTTGGCCTGCTCGCCCCGTTCCCCGGGGTCGCCCTGGCCCACGGTGGGGCTCTCGGCCGGCCGGCGGTCGGCCCGCGGCTGGGCTCGGTGCTGGTGGCCCGTTCCGGCGGCGACCGTGCCGAGCATGGTCAGCGCGGCGAGCGCGGCAACAGCGACGATCTTCCTCATGGCCATCCCCCCCGGTGTAAGTACCCATCCGGAGAAGCCGTGATGTTCGCGCGGACGGCACGGCTCGCAAAACCCTCACCGATCCCATGTTTCTCAGTTGTCCCGCCGGCGATAGCCGAGCAGGGCGACGGCGATCAGACCGATGGTCCAGGCGCTGACCAGCAGCGCACCCCGCGCCGGTGCGACCGCGCCCCCGTCGACGGAAGACCACATGGCGGATCCGGCGCTGTCCGGGAGATATCTCGCCGCGGATGCCTGGGCGCGCAGGAGAGGTCCGGCGATGAAGAGATACCCCAGCACGGCGACGACCGCCGGGAGAGTCTGACGCACCAGGGCGCCGACGGCCACGCCGATCAACGTCCAGAGCGCGAGATACGCGGCCGCCCCGCTCAACGTCCTCACGACGTGACCCGCGGTCGTGGGCGCGGCGGTGCCGCCGAGCGCGCCGGCCGCGAGCACGACTCCGGACGCGGCCGTGATCGCCGCCGCGGGAAGCGCGACGATCGCCACCGCCAGGTGCTTGGCGGCGAACTGGAGGGAGCGGCGCGGCATCGCGGTCAGCGTGGTGCGGATCTGCCCGCCCTCATACTCGGAGCAGGCGGCCAGAACGCCCAGGACGACGAAACCGGCCTGCACGTAGGCGATCGACGTCAGTCCGACGTCCGGAGCACTCCTGGGGCCGGTCGGGCCGTGGCGGGCGGCGTTCGTGAACGCGATCGCGAGGATCGGATTCGCCGCGAGAGTGCCTCCGAGCGTGAGCCAGGTCGCCGGTAGAGAGACGAGTTTCGACAGTTCGGCCGCGAGCGCCCGGGCCGCCTCCCGGCCATGGGAGCGGGTCACCGGCGGGGTCACCGCGGTCACGCGTCCCTCCGCGTGAACGCGACGGCCGCGACCGTGAGCAGCGCCGTCGTCCAGGCGGTCATCACCAGACCGCCGGTGAGCGGGCTGATCTCGACGGTGCCGCCGGCGAACGTCCGGACGAACATGTGGGCCCCGGCCAAGTCGGGCAGGTAGTTAGCCAGCGGCGTGATCTTGGTCAGCAGGTAGGTGACGCTGACGACCGAGGTGTTCGCGATGAGCACCGCGAGCGGAACGACCCCGTGGCGGGTGAGCACGGTGATCGCGAAGGCGAGCAGCGCGGCGCACACCCAGTAGCAGACGACACCGGCCAGCCGGGGGACATCGTCCGTTCCCAGTGGTGGGGCGTGCTCGCCGAGCACCACCCGGACGGCGCTCATGGTGGCCGCCCCCGCGACGATCGCGAGCGACGCGCCGGCGATCGCGACAGCGGATGCCTTCGCCAGCAGGAACCGGAGCCGCGAGGGGACGGCGGTCAGGCTGGTGGTGATCTGACGCCCGCCGCCGGACTCCGCGCTCTCGGTGACGTATTCACTGCTGATGGCGACGACGCCGAGGATGATCACTCCGACCACGCCGAAAGCCAGCTCCTGGTAGCCGAGGTCGGCCCCGGCGGTCGCCCTGGCGCCGCGCGTGATCGCGCCACGGGCGGCGGAGGCGTTGATCGCGGCGATCCCGCTCGGCACGAGCACCCCGGCCGCCGTAGCGATCCACACCGACGGCAGCGAGACGAGCTTCGCGACCTCGGCCGCGAGCGCCCTCACGGTGCGCCACCGGTGGTGAGGGCGAAGAAGGCGTCCTCAAGGGTGCCGTGTGAACCGGTGACCTCTTCGAGGGTGCCGTCCGCCACGACCCTGCCCTCCTTGATGATCACGACGTCGTCGACCGTTTCCGCCAGCTCTCCCATCAGGTGGCTGGAGAGCAGCACGGTTCGGCCGGACGCGGCGCGTTCGCGAAGGAAGGTCCTGATCCATCGGATGCCGTCCGGGTCCAGCCCGTTCACCGGCTCGTCCAGGATCAGGATCTCCGGGTCTCCGAGGAGCGCCGTCGCCAGCGCGAGACGGCGGCCCATGCCCAGTGAGTAACCGCCGATCCGCTTCGACGCGGCGTTCGTGAGTCCGACGACCTCAAGCACCTCGTCGACGCGCCTACGCGGCAGTCCCGCGGAGCGGGCCACCCACCGCAGGTGCGCCCGGCCCGTCCGGGCCCGATGCGCCCCGGAGCCGTCCAGCATGGCCCCGACCGTGGCGAGCGGGTCAGGAAGCCGTGCGAACGGGACAGAACCGATGAGCGCCGTGCCGG
Source organism: Microbispora oryzae (assembly GCF_017896165.1). GTDB lineage: Bacteria > Actinomycetota > Actinomycetes > Streptosporangiales > Streptosporangiaceae > Microbispora > Microbispora oryzae. The sequence continues at coordinate 72,152 of NZ_JAFCNB010000012.1, read as the reverse complement.
AGGTCGCCCGATCAAGGCCCAGCAGTATGCGCAGCGTGGAGCTCTTGCCCGCCCCGTTGGGGCCGAGGAACCCGGTCACTCTTCCAGGGCGGGCCTGAAAGCTGATGCCGGACAGGATCTCTCTGGAGCCTCGCCGCTTGACGAGGTCGTCGATCGTAATCACGGTCACATCTGAGCTCGGGGCACGATCTCCGGTCATCGGGCTCAAGGCGGGACCGGTCGCGGCGGCTCGGACCCGGGTCTCTCGGACCCTGGACCGATGTCTCGTTCACGGGCGAGTCCCTAAACTCGGGGGATGGGGGTAGACGAAGCGCTTCCGGATCGCGGGCGGCGAGTCTGGCCACCGGCCGTCGCCGTTCACGTCGTCCTTCTGCTCGTCCTTCTGGCGATAGGCGGCGGAGGCACCGCGGCGCTCGTCGTCCCGGTCCTCATCGCCGCCCTGGCGTTCACGGTCACCGTGTGGGCGCTGTTCCGCGCACGCCGCCAGCGGATCGCGTACGAAGCGCGGCTGACGGCGTGGGCCGGGGAACGCGCGGCGCAGGCCGAACGACTGCGAATCGCCCGCGAGTTGCACGACATCGTCTCCCACGGCCTCGGCCTGATCACCGTTCGGGCCAGCACGGCACGTTATCCCGGCGCGGAAGACGACGGCTCCGCGGCGCTGTCGGATATCGAGCGCATCGGGCGGCAGACCACGACGGAGCTACGCCGCATGCTCAACGTGCTGCGGGACTCGACTGATCTGGCCGCGCCGCTGCGGCCCGCGGAATCGCTGCACGACCTGCCGGCCATCATCGACGATGCCGAGAGGGCGGGCCCGACCGTGACTCTCCGGCTCGGCGACGTCGACGACATCAGCTCCGGGGCACAACTCGCGGTCTGCTCCGTCGTACGTGAGGCCCTCACGAACACCGCTCGGCACGCCGGGCCCACCAGCGCGAACGTGCACATCCGCCGCGACGGCGACTGGATCGTCACGAGCGTCCGGGACGAGGGCCCCGTCGACGGATGGACCCCTCATCCGGGAGCCGGACATGGGATCGAGGGCCTCAGGGAACGCATCACCGCGATCGGCGGGACCTTTCACGCCGGGCACGCCGAACACGGATTCCGCGTCACGGCCCGCATTCCCGAGGCACGAACGTCATGAACGACCCCCGAACCCGGATTCGCGTCGTCATCGCCGACGACCAGCCGTTGCTGCGCCACAGCCTCGCCGCCGTCATCAACGCCAACCCTGACATGACCGTCGTCGGCGAGGCGGGCACCGGCCACGAGGCGATCAGGCTCAGCGCCGAACTGCGGCCCGACGTCGTGCTCATGGACATCCGGATGCCGGGCACCGATGGGATCACCGCGACCCGCCACATCACCGCGGACGCGGCCACCGAATCCGTGAAGGTCATCGTTCTCACGATGTTCGAGCTCGACGAGTATGTCCGCGCCGCCCTCCAGGCGGGCGCCAGCGGATTCCTCCTCAAGGACTCCCACCCCGACAGGCTCCTCGACGCGATCCGCCGGACCCATCACGGCGAATCGCTGTTCGCCCCCAGGGTTCTCACCCGCCTCATCGAGGTCTATCTCGCCCAGCCCACAGGCGCGAAGCCCGCGAGCCTGGACGCTCTCACCAAACGGGAGACCGAGGTCCTCACCCTGGTCGGTCGCGGGCTCTCCAACGACGAAATCGCGTCGAGACTCGTAATCTCGATCAAGACCGTCAAGACGCACATCGGCAGCCTGCTGAGCAAACTGCAGGCACGCGACCGCGCGCACCTCGTCATCGCGGCCTACGAGAGCGACCTCGTCCAGCCGGCGCGCTGAATCCGCCCGCCCCCGAATATCCGGCCGGAACCTCGCGCCGGGGTGATCTTGGGCCGCCGCAGCCGTTAAGCTGCGGCCGTCAGCACGACCCCTCAACGGGAGGCACGACCCGTGACGGACCAGCCCGCCTCTCCCCCGTCTCTCGACACCGACTCGGCGCACTCCGCGCGGGTGTGGAACTACCTCCTCGAAGGCAAGGACAACTTCGCCGCCGACCGCGAGGCGGGCGACATGATCCTGCAGATGTTTCCGGGGATCGCCCGGGTCGCCCGGACACAGCGCCGGTTCCTGACCAGAGCGGTGCGGTTCCTCGCGGCCGAGGCGGGCATCCGCCAGTTCCTCGACATCGGCACCGGCCTGCCGACGGCCGACAACACCCACGAGGTCGCCCAGCGGCTCGCCCCCGAGTCGCGGGTGGTGTACGTCGACAACGACCCGCTCGTGCTCGTGCACGCCCAGGCCCTGCTCACCAGCACGCCGGAGGGCCGGACCGACTACATCGAGGCCGACGTGCGCGACCCGGAGAAGATCCTGGACGGCGCCCGGCGGACCCTCGACTTCGACCGTCCGATCGCGCTGATGATGCTGGGCATCCTCGGGCAGATCCCCGACTCCGACGAGCCGGGCACGATCGTGAGCCGCCTGCTCACGGCCCTGCCGCCGGGCAGCTACCTGGCGCTGAGCGACGGCACGGACACCGACGAGAGCCTCCGCGAGGCCATCGCCGTCTACAACGCCAACTCGGCGAGCTCCTATCACCTGCGCTCGGCCGAGCAGATCGCGTCCTTCTTCGAGGGGCTCGAACTGGTCGAGCCCGGCGTGGTGCCCAGCGGGCGGTGGCGGCCGGACGTCTCCGGGTCTGCCGAGAACGTGTACGCGGTCTGCGGCGTGGGCCGCAAGCCGTGACGGAGCTCCGGCCCCCGGTCAGGATGGCCGGACGCGGTCGAGGACGTGCCGCAGCGCGTCCTCAAGGGCGGCGGGCGCGGCCGGTCCGCGTGACCGCCAGGCGATGACGCCGTCCGGCCGGACGAGCGTCGCGCCGGTCTCCGTGACGCCGTACGCGGACAGGAACCGGCCGTCGACGTCGATCAGGCCGTCGCCGATCACGTGGAGGTCGAGGCCGACGCCCAGCGCCCGCCCGGCCCGCTCGACGGTGCCGGCCCAGGCCGCCGAGGTCGTGAGCAGCGCGAAGCCCGGCCCGAACAGGTCGCGGGGGGACATGGGCGTTCCGGCCCGCGACAGCCGTACGTGCGGGGCCCGGGACCCCGGCAGTCCCGACGGGGCGGCCGGGTCCTCGAACAGCGGGCCGGGCCGGTCGCCGGTCTGTTCGGGGACGAACGCGCCAGCGGGACAGACGTAGCCGAACAGCCCGGCCATCGGGTCGATGATCTCCGCCTCGGTGCCGTCGCGCAGGTGCGGGGCCTGCCGCTCGACCAGGTTGGCGTACTGCTGCTCGGCGAGCGCGTCGGCGAACGGCCGCCGCTCCGCGTCATGGCTGTCCAGCAGGCCGGGGCCGGCCGTGCCCGACAGCACCGCGGCCAGCTTCCAGGCGAGGTGGTAGCCGTCGAGGACGGCCGTGTTCCCGCCCTGGCCGCCCGTCGGCGGCATCAGGTGCGCGGCGTCGCCGGCCAGCAGGACCCGTCCGGACCTGAAGGTGTCGGCGACCCGCGTGATGTGGTCGCCCGACGACGTCCAGGCCGCGTCGACGACTCTGACGTCCAGGCCGGGCAGGCCCGTCGCGATTCGGATCACCTCCGCCAGCCGTCCCCGGCCGGGCTCCTCGTCCTGGGGGAAGCCGACGGCGATGACGTAGCGTCCGGGGTGATCGGTGGTGACTACGGTCGCGAACCCGCTCGGCAGCGCGGGGTTGCGCAGGTAGAAGAGCCCGAACGCGGCTCCGTCGAGCGCCACGTCGAGGTCGGCCTCGAACTGGGCGAACATCGTCCGGCCCTGACCACGGGAACGCTGGCCGTGCACCCCGACGCCGGCGGCGTCCCTGATCCCGCCCTTGTGACCGTCGGCGGCGACGAGATAGCCGGCGGTCAGCGTGGTCCGCCGGCCCGTCGTCACGTCGCGGAGCACGGCGACGACCCGCTCGCCGTCCTGGCGGAACGACTCCAGCTCGGTGGAGAATCTGATGTCGGCGCCCACCTCCACCGCCCGCTCGGCCATGATCCGCTCCGCCCGCTCCTGGCTGGCGTGGGCCATCGGCATCGGCGAGAACGCCGAGAAGTCGGGCATGCCCTGGACGAAGTCCTTCATGACCGGGCCGGACACCGTCTCCGCTATGACGATGATCATCTCTTCGCGGCCGGGCGGGGCCGCCCCCCTGAACCGTTCCGCGACGCCCGCGCTCGCGAGCGCCTCCATGGTCGCCGGCATCTGCCCGCGCGCCTTCGGCTGGACGGACAGGCCGGGGTGGCGCTCCACGACCACCGAGGCCACCCCGTGGACCCCGAGGAACATCGCCGTCGAAAGCCCCGCGAGGCCCGCTCCCACGACCAGGACCGGTGTCGTCGCTTCCGTCATCTCTCGCACCCTCCATGATATGTTCGACAGGTCGGAAGTTTCGAAGCATCGAACTAATTCGAGATAGTACGCGTTTGAGGAGCCATGTCAACGGAGCGAAGGGACGAGTTGCTGCGGGCGCTGTCGGAGGAGATGCGGGACAACTCCAGCCGGGCGGTCATCATGCACCAGGCGATCGCCGAACACTTCGGGCTCGGGCCCACCGACCTGAAGTGCCTCGACATCGCCCGGCACGAGCCCGAGCCGACCGCCGGGCGGCTCGCCGAACTGACCGGCATGAGCACCTCGGCGATCACCGCCGTCCTCGACCGGCTCGAACGCAACGGATTCGTGGAGCGCCATCGTGACTCCGCCGACCGCCGCAGGGTGCTCGTACGGTCGACCGGACGCCACGAGAGGGCGCTGGCCGAGATCTTCGAGCGGGTCGGGGCCGCCTTCTCCGAGGTCCTCGACGACTACGCCGACGACCAGCTCGAACTCCTCGTGGACTTCGTCCGCCGGCTCAACGCCAAGGCGCGCGACTTCGCTCCGGCCCTGGCCCGCGACCTCGACGACCGCCCCGCGTCACCCGATCGCGCTGGCGAAACGTAGGGGCCGGGCCGCGGCTACGACAGGAAGGCCGCCCGCGCGCCCGCGGCCCGCACCGCGGCGGAGAGCGTGTCGATGTCGTACGCGCCGTGGTGACGCCGCCCGTTGATGAAGAACGTGGGCGTGCCCGACACCCCGCTCAGGTCGGCGGAGTTGATGTCCTCGGCGATGCGGGCGGCGCCGATGTGGGTGTCGAGGTCCTGCCGGAACCGCCCGACGTCCAGCCCCAGGTCCTCCGCGTACGCCAGCAGGTGGGGCACCATCAGTTCGCCCTGGTGGTCGAGGAGGGTGTCGTGCATCTCCCAGAACGCCCCCTGCTCCGCCGCCGCCTCCGACGCCTCGGCGGCGAGCTGCGCCGACGGGTGGACGTCGTGCAGCGGGAGGTGCCGCCAGACGTACCTGATCTCGCTGAAGCCGGCCAGCAGTTCCCGCACGACGGGCTCGGCCTGACCGCAGTAGGGGCACTCGAAGTCGCCGTACTCCACGATGGTGACCGGCGCCTCCTGCGGACCGCGCAGGTGATCGCGCTCGGGCTCGACCGGTACGGCGAGGTCGATGATGCTCTCGGCGGTGCCCAGCAGGGCGCGCGCCTTGACCTTGGGCGGCAGCATGGCCGTGACCCGGCCCACGATCCAGGTCAGAAGCGAGGCGCACAGCGCCGCGGCGAGGATGCCGAACTTGGCCTCCTCCAGCTGGGAGCCGGTGAAGGCGAGCGTGGCGATCAGCAGGGAGACGGTGAACCCGATGCCGGCGATCGTGCCGCCGCCGGTCACGGCGGCCCAGCCCACGGGCGGCCGCACCCGGCCGCCGCTGAACCGGGTCACCAGCCAGCTCGACCCGACGATGCCGATCGGCTTGCCCAGCACGTAAGCGATCATGATGCCGAGCGTGATTGGCGAGGTGAACGCCCGGCCGAGGAACTCCCCGTTGATGGGGATGCCGGCGTTCGACAGGGCGAACAGCGGCACGATGAGGTAGCTGGTCCAGGGGTGATAGAGCTGCAGGAGCCGGTGGTTGGGCGAGATCGCCTTGGCCACCCCGGCGCTGGCCGACCGGGCGAGCTGGGCCGTCGGCTGCTCGCGGAACAGCCGGAACAGGTCCGAGGCCCGCTCCAGGGCGTCCCGCGACGCCGGCGAGGCGTAGGTCAGCAGGCCGAAGGCCAGGCCGACCACGACGGGCTCGACTCCGGAGAGGAGCAGCGCCACCCAGGCCGCCACGCCGAACACCACGTAGACGAGGCCGTGGCGCACCCCGGCCCGCTTGACCACCACCATGGCGGCGAAGACGACGATCGCGACAAGCAGCGCCGGAGGGTTGAAGTGCTCGCTGTAGAAGACGGCGATCACGCCCAGCGCCACCAGGTCGTCCACGACGGTGACGGTCAGCATGTACGTGTGGGCGCGGGCCGGGAAGCGGGCGGCGACGAGCGCGAGCATGCCGAGGGCGAAGGCCGTGTCGGTCGACATGGCGGCGCCCCAGCCGTGGATCGAGGGCCGGCCGGCGTTGACCAGCAGATAGATCACGATGGGCACGAGCATGCCGGCGACTCCGGCCACGACGGGCAGCAGCAGCCTGCGGCGGTCGCGCAACTCCCCCATGTCGAACTCGCGCCGCGCCTCCATCCCCACCACGAGGAAGAAGAACGTCATCAGACCGCTGTTGACCCAGTGGCGCAGATCCAGGGAGACGCCGCGGTCGCCGAGACTGATCGACAGCCGCGTGTCCCACAGCCGCTCGTACGAGTGGAGATCGATGTTGGCCCAGGCGATGGCGGCCAGGGTGGCCGCGAGCAGGATGGCGGCGCTGCCGGTCTCGGTGCGGAGAAACTCACGCAACGGCGTCTCGAAGCGTCGCACCCCCGTGGTCGTTCCGGCGAACACCGTCGTGGGCTCCCGTGATTCGGTCACTTCTCCCCTGACATCGCTTCCCGTCTCGGCATTCCCGGGTGGGCCGCTCACCTCGGATGATCGTCGGCACGCGGCTCTTCCCGATCCAGCATCGCAGGCGGGACCGGCATGGGCCAGTCGATCAGGTCCCGTTCGCCACGTCCCCGCGGGCGGCGGCGGCCACCTCGGCCCGGTCACCCGTACCGACCGGAAAGGCGGCCTCTGACCGAAAACCGGTGTCTCGCGACCAGCCGCCTACGGCACCATGGGCCGGTGATGGAGGATGATTCGAGGGATGATTCGCGCCGACCACGTCCCCTGTGGCGCGACCGCGACTTCACGGTCTTCTGGTCGGCGCAGACCCTCTCGGTGGCGGGTGACGCGTTCGCCCTCATCGCCGTGCCACTGCTCGTCCTGCATGTCACCGGGTCGGTCGCGCAGATGGGCCTGCTCACCGGCCTGGCGAGCGCCGCGTCCGTGGGCGCGGGCGTCTTCGCCGGCCTGATCGTCGACCGGCTCGACCGGCGGACCGTGATGATCTGCTGCGACCTGGCCAGGATGGTCCTGTACGGGCTGGTGCCCGTCGCCTGGCACTTCGGCCCGCGGATCTGGCTGCTGTACGTGGTGCTGCCGGTGTGCGAGGCCGTCGGCATGGTATTCCAGGTCGCGTACGTCACGGCGGTGCCGGGACTGGTGGACGGCGACCGCATCACGGAGGCCAACGGCCGGCTGTCGGCCACGGCGGCCATGACTCAGGTCGCCGGTCCGCCGCTGGCCGGCGTGGTCGCCGGCTGGTGGGGCCCGACGGCCGCGATCTCCGTCAACGCGGCGAGTTTCGCGGTCTCCGCAGCGGGTCTGTGCCTGATCAGGTTCAGGCGGGCCTCCGGCGCGCGGCCGGAGCCCGGGACGGCCTGGCGGGAACTGCTGGCCGGAGCCCGGTTCCTGTGGCGGCAGCCGGTGCTGCGCGCCCTGACCGTGCTGCTGTCGTTCTTCATCTTCCTCACGCTCGGGATGACCGACGTGCTGATTTATCACGTCAAACACGACCTCGGCCGGCCCGACGGCTCCGTCGGGCTGATCCTGGGGGTCGCGGCCGTCGGCACGGTCGCCGGGTCGCTGCTCGTGGCTCCCCTGCGGCGCGGCGCGGGGTTCGGCACGTCGTGGATGGCCGCGATCGCGGTGAGCGGGACGGCCGTCGCCGCGATAGGCGCGACCGACTCCTTCCCGATCGTCGCCGTCGCCGCGGCCGTCTACATGGCCTGCGTCACCGTGGCCGGCATCTCGTCGATGTCGCTACGCCAGCAGGTCACTCCCGATCATCTGCTTGGCCGGGTGACCTCGGCCTTCTGGACGATCCACTACTCGCTCGGCCCCGCCGGCGCCGCCGTGCTCACCTGGGGCGCCCAGCGGTACGGCGTGCTGCCGGTCAGCCTGCTGGCCGGCGTGTGCTGCCTGCTCATCACGCTCGTCGCGTTCTTCACGCCGATCCGGCAGCCGCACCCCGAGCTCGCCGCCGAGTGAGTGCCCTCACGAAGAGGGTCCGGTCAGGCGGCGTTCACCCCGGGTGGTGATCACGAACACCTGCCAGTTGTAGTAGGCGTAGTAGTTCCGGACGTCCTGCCTCATCTGGCGTGCGTGCAGCAGCACCGCGTCGACGTACGCCTGCGAGTGGTTGTAGGCGTACAGCGCCCTGCGGTAGTCGCGCGGCGCGCCCGACGCCCGCAGGTAGTTGGCCGCGGCGAGCAGCGCGTCCCTGGTGTCGTCGATGTCCCCGCCCATGCCGTACGCCTTCCAGGTGCCGGGCATGAACTGCATCGGACCCCGGGCCCCCGTGTAGCTCGGCGATCTGACCCGGCCGAACTTGGTCTCGACGAACATCACGGCCGCCAGCACCTGCCAGTCGACGCCGAACCGGCGCTCGGCCCGGCGGATGTCGGCGAGCAGGACGTCGGCGGGCTCGGCCGTGGCGATCTTGATCTTCACCGGGACGCCGACGGGATGGGCGAGGGAGAGCAGGCCGCGCACGGCCGTCACGTTGTCGCGGGCCCGCCCGGCCAGCGGCTTGGGCAGCCGGTCGAAGGTGCGTGACGCGACCTTGGGGTTGCGGGCCAGGTAGCGGTAGACGCGCTGCTCGTACAGGGCGGCCAGCACCACCGGCTCGGGGGCGGGCTCGTTCTTGTCGGTCCAGCCGTCGATCGCGCTCCGGAGCAGCCCCTCCGTGTTCACGAGGGCGTCGGCCAGCCGCGCCGGGTCCGTGGGGACGGCGGCGCCCGCGGCCGGGGCGGACTCAGCCGTGGGTGTGGCCCCGGGTGCGGCCGGCCGGGCTCGCCCCGAGACGGCCGGAGGAGCAGACGAAGAAGAAGCGAGCGGCGCGGCGGGCGGCGGGGTGATCGCACCCCGCGCGTCGCCGCAGCCCGCGGAGAACACGCCCATAGCGGTGAGCGCGGCGGCGAGCCTCCGCCCGCGTCGTCGACGGCGTCCCGCCCCGGTGGCCCCGAGCACCGGCATGGCCCGCGTCAGGCCGCGGTGAAGAGGAGGGAGACGTTCTGCCCGCCGAACCCGAACGAGTTGCACAGCGCCGCCCGGACGTCACCCTTCCGGGGCTCGCCGGAGACCACGTCGAGCTCGACCTCCGGGGCCTTCTCCTCCAGGTTGAGCGTGTGCGGGATGAGGCCGTTCCGGATCGACAGGATCGTGATGATCGACTCGACCGCGCCGGCCGCGCCGACCAGGTGGCCGATGCTCGACTTCGGCGCGGTGAGCACCACGTCGCCGCCGAGGGCCCGGGCGATCGCGGTGGCCTCGCCGACGTCGCCGACCACGGTCGACGTCGCGTGACAGTTGACGTGGTCGACGTCGCCGGGCTGAAGCCCCGCCGTCGAGACCGCCGTGAGCATGGCCCGCATCTGACCGGCGCCGGACGGGTCGGGCCCGGTGATGTGGTAGCCGTCGGACGTCACCCCGTATCCCGCCAGGCGCGCGAGCGGACGCGCGCCCCGCGCGGCCGCGAAGTCGGCGCGCTCCAGGACGACGACTCCCGCGCCCTCGCCGAGCACGAAGCCGTCGCGGCTCACGTCGAACGGGCGGGAGGCGCGCTCCGGCTCGTCGTTGCGCTTCGAGAGCGTGCGCGCCTGGCCGAACGCGGCGACGGTCAGCGGCGTGATGGCGGCCTCCGCGCCGCCCGCGACGACGACGTCGGCCTCACCGGCCCGGATGAGCCGGGCGGCCAGAGCGAGGGCCTCGGCTCCCGACGCGCACGCGGAGACCGGCGTGTAGACGCCCGCGCGCGCGCCGAACTCCAGGCTGACCCAGGCGGCGGGCCCGTTCGGCATCAGCATGGGAACGGCCAGGGGCGAGACCTTGGCCGGCCCTCTCTCCTCCAGCAGGTCGTCCTGGCCGAGCAGCGTGCCGACGCCGCCGACGCCCGTGCCGACGACCGCGGCCAGGCGTGTCGGCTCGACCTCGGGACGGCCGGCCTCGGCCCACGCCTGCTGGGCGGCGACCAGGGCGGCCTGCTGGCAGCGGTCCATCCGCCGGGCCTGCACCCGGGAGAGCACCTGGTCGGGGGAGACGGCCATGGTGGCGCCGATCTTCGTCGGCAGCGCGGCGGCGTGGGGGTAGGGCTCCATCAGGTCGTCGATCCGGCGGACGCCCGACCGCCCCGCGAGCAGGCCCTCCCAGAGCGATTCGACGTCGCCACCGAGCGGCGTGGTCGCGCCCATTCCGGTGATCACGACGTCGTGTGTGCTCATGCTGGTCTCCACTGGTGAGGCGTCGAACTGGGCTTGCTGCGGCATAGTTGTATCCCATACAAATATCGGGTGTCCACCGCCGAGCCGCCCCGCAGCCGCGGCCGGCGCACCCGCGCGCAGCTCCTCGACCGGGCCGTGGCGCTCTTCGCCGAGCGCGGGTTCGGCGCCGTCAGCGTGGCCGAGATCGCCGCGGCGGCCGGCGCCCACCCCAATCAGGTCACCTACTACTTCGGGTCGAAGGACGCGTTGTTCGTCCAGGCGGCGTTCCTGATGCTGCTGCGCGACGCGGAACGGCTGGAACCGGTGGGCCGCCGCCAGCGCACGCCCGCGACGTTCCGGGCAGCCCTGGCGCGAGCCGCGCTCGCCCTGCCCGCGGTGCCCGTGGCCGTCCAGGCGATGGCCCTCGCCCGCTACCGCACGGAGCTGCAGCCGCTCGCCCAGCAGAACCTCACGCTGCTGTTCCGCCAGGCCGAGCGGTATCTCACCGCGGTGCTCGACCGCCACGACTGGGTCATCGACCGGCCCGCGGACGTCGAGGCGCGCACCTTCTGGAGCGCCGTCCTGGGCGCCCGGCTGATCTCGGAGTCCGGTTTCGGCGGCCGATCCGCCGACGTCGATCTCGCCGGGGTGCTCACCGTCAGGACGCGGCCGGTGCGGGAAGGCCGGACGCCAGCTCCTCAAGCAGGCCGTGAGCCGTCGGGCGCCAGCCGAAGAGCCGCCCGGCCCGGGACGAGTCCAGCGGCGCCGAACGGGTGAGCACCCCGGCCATCGGGCCCATGGCCGCCACCGCCTGCTCGAACGTGAGCGACACGGCCCGGGCGCCCGTGAGCTCGGCCGCGGCCTCGGCGATCTCCCGCATCGGCGTGGTACGGCCGGAGGCCGCGTTGACGACGGCTCCGGCCACCGGGCGCTCCAGCATCGCCACATACAGCGCGGCGAGGTCGTCGATGTGCACGGACGACCACGCGTTGGCGCCCTCCCCGATGTAGGGGACGGTGCCGGTGCTCCGTCCGTTGTCGACGAACGACCGCAGGAGACCCGACCGCTCCCGGCCGTACACCAGGGACGCCCGGACCACCATGCCCGCCAGCCGGTCCGCCTCAAGCACCCGCCGCTCGCCGAGGATCTTGAAGGGCTGCGGCGACGACTCGGGGGCGACGGGGTGATCCTCGTCCACGGTGACGCCCCCCGTGTCGGGATAGACGAGCCCGGTGCTGGTGTAGATGAACGCGCCCCCGTCGTTCAGCCCGCCCAGCATCGCCTCCAGAGCGTCGCGCTCGACGTCCCCCATCCGGGGATCGCCGTAGTCGACGGCGGTGTGGACCACGGCCTCGGCCACGGCGGCGCCGGCCCGCAGCGCGTCGAGGTCGAGGAGGCCGCCGGGCACGGCCACCGCGCCCAGCCCCTCGACGCGCTCGCGGGCCTGATCGGAGCGGGCCAGGGCGGCCACCTCGTGGCCCGCTCGGACGAGGTGCTCGGCGACGACACCGCCGACGTAGCCACTCGCCCCGGTGATGAAGATTCGCATGACTGTTCCTTCCATCAGGTGTGAACGGTGTGATCGGCGGATCCCGGCCGCCTTTCTCACCCTCACGCCCGCCGCCTCCGCGCAACCAGGGACCAAGAGTGCGTGGCTGGCTCCCGGGGCGGCGACGTACGGTCGGAAGCATGGACAAGCACGCACTGGCGGAGTTCCTGCGGCACAAGCGCGAGCAGGTCAATCCCTCCGAGGTGGGGCTGCCGCAGGGGCCACGCCGGCGCACTCCCGGGCTGCGACGCGAGGAGGTCGCCCAGCTCGCCTACATCTCGGTCGACCACTACACGCGGCTGGAGCAGGCCCGCGGCCGGCACCCGTCGCGGCGCGTGCTCGACGGCATCGCCCGGGCGCTGCTCCTGTCGGGCCAGGAACGCGCCCGGCTGTTCCACCTGGCCGGCGAACGGGAGGAGAACGAGTCCGCGGGGCCCGCCCGCGAGGTGCAGCCGAGCACGCTCAACCTGCTCAACCGCCTGACCGACGCCGCCGCGATCGTCGTCGACCAGACCTGCCGGGTGCTCGCCTGGAACCCGCTGGCCGCCGCCCTGTTCGAGGACTTCTCGGCGCTGGAGGGCGAGGAACGCAACGTCATCCGGCGCTACTTCCTGCACCCCGACCCCGAGCGGCGGCACTACGGCATGGGCAGCCCCGACCGTTTCGTCGTCACGGCGGTCAGCTACCTGCGCGTCGCCGCCACCCGCTATCCCCACAGTCCCGAGCTCGCGGGCCTGATCGGCGATCTGCTGGCCGGGAGCGAGGAGTTCGCCCGCCTGTGGAACTCCCACGAGTTCCGGATCGAGCGTCATCTGCGGCAGACCGTACGGCACCCGCGGATGGGGCCGATCGAGCTCGACTTCGACGTGCTGACCGTGCCCGACCAGGAGCAACAGGTGGTCATCTTCACCGCCGAGCCCGGGTCGTCCGCCTACCAGTCCCTCCAGCTCCTGAAGATCATCGGACCCGAGCCCGACCTGGCGCAGCCTTCTGGAAAAGTAGCCCTATAACGGTCAAAGGGCCGATGAAAGTAGCAAGTGGGAGAGACGATGACGAAGATCTGCGTGACCGGGGCCAGCGGCAAGCTCGGCCGCGCCGTCGTACGCGACCTGATCGACAACGGCCATGACGTCGTCGCGACGGACCTCAGGCCCGGACCGGCCGACCTCGGCGCACAGGTGCTGGTCGCCGATCTCACCCAGTACGGCCAGGCGGTCGAGGTGCTCGACGGCGTCGACGTGGTGGTCCACCTGGCCAACATCCCGGCGCCGGGGCTGCGCACCCCCTCCGAGACGTTCAACGCCAACACGACGATGAACTCCAACGTCTTCCTGGCCGCCGCCCAACTGCGGCTCGACCGCGTGGTCTGGGCGTCCAGCGAGACGACGCTTGGGCTGCCCTTCGACGTCCCGCCGCTGTACGCCCCGGTGGACGAGGGCCACTATCCCCACCCGACCTCGACGTACGCGCTGTCCAAGGTGGTGACGGAGACCCTCGCCGAGCACGTCTCCCAGTGGTCGGGCATCCCCTTCGTCGCGCTGCGCTTCTCCAACGTGCTCGGCCCCGAGGACTACCCGGCGTTCCCCGGCTACTGGGACGACGCGCTCCTGCGCAAGTGGAACCTGTGGGGCTACATCGACACCCGCGACGCGGCGGCCGCCTGCCGCCTCGCCCTGGACGCGCCGATCCAGGGCGCGGAGAGCTTCGTCATCGCGGCGGCCGACACCGTGATGAACCGGCCGTCGGCCGACCTGATGAAGGAGGTCTACCCCGAGGTCGAGATCACCCGCGAGCTCGGCGAGTTCGAGACCCTGCTCGCCATCGACCGCGCCCGTGAGGTCCTCGGCTTCGTCCCGCGGCACTCCTGGCGCGACCACGTGTGACCCCTCGCCTCTGACCCCTCGACCTCGCCGTTTCCGGGAGGGCCCGCGCCCTCCCGGAAGAACGGGCCGGGCCCCTCTGGCAAAAAGTGATATCACTTTGCTACTCTCATGCTAGACAGTGAGGAGTAGAGATGACTGACACACAGATCGCCGTTGACATGCCGGCCCCCCAGACCGGCGAGCGGACGGCCCGAGCGGCCTCCGGATGGCCCGTGCTGATACTGGGCCTGCTGATCCTGCTCGCCTCGGTAGCGTTGATCGTTCTGGGCATCAACCGCGCGGCCGGCGGCAGCGCCGGCACGGGAAACGTCCTGATCGTCGTCGGGGCGCTGGTCTTCCTGGGGACCAACATCGCCCTCACCGGGCTCGTCGCGGTCGCCCCCGGCGAGGCGCGCGTGATCCAGCTGCTCGGCCGTTATGTGGGCACGGTCCGCGCTCCCGGCCTGCGGTTCGTGGTTCCCTGCACGCAGAAGCGGCGGGTGTCGACCCGGATCCGCAACCACGAGACGGACGTGGCCAAGGTCAACGACGCCGACGGCAACCCGATCGAGATGGCCGCGGTCGTGGTGTGGCAGGTCGAGGACACGGCGAAGGCCGTCTTCGAGGTCGATGACTTCGTGGAGTTCGTGGCGTTCCAGACGGAGACCGCGGTCCGGCACATCGCCGGCAGCTACCCGTACGACGGGCACGACGACATGATCTCCCTGCGGCAGAACGCGGACGAGATCACCGGCCGCCTCTCGGCGGAGATCCAGGCACGAGTGGCGTCCGCCGGGGTCAAGATCATCGAGTCCCGCATCACCCGTCTGGCGTACGCCCCCGAGATCGCGCAGGCGATGCTGCGCCGCCAGCAGGCCGGAGCGATCGTCGCGGCCCGCCAGCGCATCGTGGACGGCGCGGTCGGCATGGTCGAGGCCGCCCTGGCCAGGCTCGACGAGCACGACGTCATCGAGCTCGACGAGGAGCGCAAGGCCACGATGGTGAGCAATCTGCTCGTCGTCCTGTGCGGTGACCGCGACGTGCAGCCCGTGGTCAACACCGGTTCCCTCTACCGCTGACCGTGGCGACCGAAAGAAAGAGCGTCCTGTTGCGGCTGGACCCCGCGGTGCACGACGCGCTGGCCCGGTGGGCCGGCGACGAGCTGCGCAGCACCAACGCACAGATCGAGTTCCTGCTCCGCAAGGCGCTCTCCGACGCGGGACGGCTTCCCGGAAACGCCGGCCGCATCCCCCGGCGGGGCCGGCCTCCCACGACACAGGACCCGCCCCCATCCGACCCCGAATCCTCCACGACGGCGCCCGACGGCCGGGCGCCGGCCGACGACGACTGAGAGAAGGCGGTCCCGTGGACGTTCCCGGCTCCCTGCCCGCACAGCTCTACCTGCTCGGCTACGACTCCCGTAAGGAACGGGTGGTGACGAACCACCGGTTCCCCTATCTCCTCCGCGCGGCGGCGCTCACGGAACTGCTGTTCAGCGGCCGGATCGCCGACGACGGCGGCAAGGTGCGGGTGGTGAACGACGAGGGGCTCGCCGACCCGGTCCTCGACGGCCTGCTCCACCAGATCGCCCAGTCGCGGCCGAGGCCGTGGAAGCACTGGATCGGCAAGGACGGCCGGGCGACGGTCCGGGCGGTCCGGGACGAGATGGAGACGGACCGGTGGATCCGGGTCGAGCTGCGCCAGCCGTTCCTGATCTTCAACAGGACCCACGTCCGGGTGCGTGACCCGCGCGTCGTCAAGAGGCTCTCCGCGCTGCTCGGCGGCGCCCTCACCGGCCCGATGTCGCGGGTCGGCGAGCGCGAGGCGGCCCTGGTCGCGCTGGCCGCCGCGGGCGAGATCGGGACGGTGCTCCCGAGGGCGAAGCGACGGGCGTACAAGCAGCGCATCGCCGACCTGACCGAACGGAGCGGGCCGACGGCTCCGGCGCTGCGTAAGGTGATCCAGCAGCTTCACGCGGCGTCCGCCGCCGCGTCGAGCGGCGGCGGCTGACCCGCCGGGCCGGAAAACAGGGGACGGCCGGGAACGGGTGATCACGCACCCCGTTCCCGGCCGTCCCGTCCGGCCGCGTCAGGTCAGGGGCTGACGTAGGAGGGCTGGTTGGCGGCCACGATGTGCTGGTGGAAGGTGAAGACCTCCGGGTCCCTGGGGTCGATCTCCGCGCTCACCCAGTGGTTCTGGTCGCTGCCGAAGGTCTGGACGCGGGTGACGTTCTCGATCACCTGGTTCTTCGCGTCCGTGAGCGGCTTGTCGATCGTGAGGAAGTGGCTGTCGCCGTTGACCAGGAGGACCTGGCCCGGGAAGCCGATGGCCAGCTGGGCCAGCTTCTTCTTGGTGTCGGCGAAGTGAGCGGTGGGCTCCGTCCACATGTCGGCCTGCAGCGTGACAACGACGGCCTTCGAGCGGGCGGCCTTCGCGGCGGCGAAGCCCTTGTCCAGCCAGTCCAGGTTGGCCGCGTTTCGGGCGGTGTACTCGGCCTGGTCGCCGTCGATCTGCTTGCCGCTCGTGTCGAACTGCGGCGCGTTGTTGTCGCTGCCCGGAATGTTCAGCCCCAGGTAGGTGACGGCGCCGTACTGCCAGCGGACGTTCTCCGGGTAGGCGGGAGACTGCCGCTGCAGTGTGAGCTGCCGCCGGCCGAACGACCTCGGCGTCGCCGCGAACATCGTGCGGACGAGGGCGAGCCGCTCGTTCGGGTCGTAGGAGCCGTTGTTCGCACGGTCGCAGTCGGTCCACTCGTTGTCGCCGGGGACGTAGACGAGCGGCTGGCGGAACAGGCCGAAGTTCTTCACCGCCAGGTCGTACATCGGCTGGTCGCAGCGCTCGCTGCCGTTCTTGATGTCGCCGTCGAAGACGGTGAACGAGATGCCGCGGTCGGCGTTGATCTCGTCGATCACCCGGGGGAACTGGGTCCGGCCGACGTCTCCGTACGGCATGTCGCCGATCAGGGCGATCTCGTAGACGGAGCGGTTCGGCTCCGGTTCGCCGTGACCCGGCGCCGAGGTGCTGCTGGCGTTGGCGGCGAGCGCCGAGCCGGCCAGTACCAGGGCGCCCATCGCTGCGACGGCCAACGTTCTACGCATTACGGTCCTCCAGGAACGGCATGTGGTAAGCGGAAGAATCCCAGCGCTCCCACATGGCAGGCAGGCGAAGACCGGCGATATTCCTGGTTAACCGATGGCCGCTCCGGCGGTGAATTTTCTCTGAATACGCCTCTCATATGTGAGTGGAAAGGGTCGGGCCGGACGGCGGAGACACGGGCCGCCCGGCACGACCGGCGAAGCGATGATCAGCTGTAGGAGACCGACTGCAGGCTGCAGTTGGTCACCCACGGTCCGGGGTAGACCGGGGCGGTGGAGCAGGCCCAGGCGGCGGTCACGGTGCTCGTCCCCGCGGGGATGTCGACCATGCCGGTCGAGCCGGTGAGGTCCCACTGGTGGCCGATGCTGCACAGGGTGGAGACACCCACGGACGTCGACCCGCTGGGCAGCGTCTGCGTGAAGCCGAACGCGTGCGTCGCGGGGACCGCGTAGAGGCCACTGGGCGACGCGCTCGTGTAGGGAGACCCGCTGACGACCTGCAGGCTGTAGGGATACCAGTCGGAGGTGTCCCCGGAGTAGTTGACGTTGCTGCAGTCGACCGTGCCCTGCACCACGACGGTGGAGGCCGTGGCGGGTTGCGGCACGGCCAGCAGGCCCAGCACGCCGGTGGTGACGAGTGCGGAACCGAGCGCGAGCACCCGCCGGGCTGATTTCACGGTAAACATGTGTATCCCTTCTCCCGCCTCTGACAGAAGCCACCGTGAATTCAGCACCCACCGGCGCGGCAGTCAATCGCTTCCGCGTTTACGGAAGGGCCGAAACGTCAGGCGGCCCAGGACGGGAAATGATTGATCCACGGCAGGTGAAATCGATTACCACAGTCGGACGCACCGGCCTGGGTCCGTCACGCAGGGGTGATCGCGAAATGCGAACCGGAAATCGACCGGAAATGAATGCCAAAAGAGATGAGCCGCCGCAGCGGTCCGTCTTTGAAAGATTCAGCTCCTGAGCCGGCCCGGCCCGCCGCTCGGTAGATCACCCGAAATGTTGCCGACACGATCTATGTATCCCGCCGAAACGATCTCTTCCTATCGTCGCGCCTGGCGTTCCGGGCATCCCGAAGTCGTTGCCCGGCATGTCCTGATCACGTGCGAGGACCACGGAAGAGATGAGGTACTGACGTGGGTCAACACGAAAGCGCGGGCGCGTCCGCACCGGCCGGCGAGCGCGCCGGCCCGGGAACGCTGAGCCGCCGATCCCTGATCGGGGGCGCGGGCACGGCCGCCGCGGGCACGGCGCTGGCCATGACGCTGGGCGGCGGCGTGGCGAAGGCCGCGACCACGACGAAGGAGCCGGGTGAGGCCAAGGACGGGAACACCGCCTGCCTGCCCTCGGCGAAGGACATCCCCCACCGGTCGCGACTGGTCGACTACGAGATCGTGGAACTGGCGGCACTGCTGCGCGCGGGCAAGGTGTCGAGCGTCGAGCTGACCCAGGCCTACCTGGATCGGATCCACAAGTTCAACGGCCCGTTCGAGACCTACGGCAACAACGGGCTGTACAACGCGTTCGTCAGACTGGACGAGGCCGGCGCGCTCGCCGCCGCACGGGCCGCGGACAAGCGCCTCGCCGCGTGCCGCCGCGGCGGTGAAGCGGTGCCGCTGCTCTACGGCATCCCCATGGGGATCAAGGACTCCGTGGGCGTCAAGGGCCTCAACGCGCAGAACGGCTCGGCGGCGTTCTCCGGCAACCTGGCGCTCCAGGACGCGACCGTGGTGGCCCGGCTGCGGGCGGCCGGCGTGGTCCTGCTGGGCAGCACGATCTGCTCGGCCTTCTCCGGCTCCATCACCGGCACCTTCGCCGGCAACGCGTGGAACGTCGCCTACGTCCCCGGCGGGTCGAGCCAGGGCTCCGGTGTCGCACCGGTGGCCCGGCTGGCGGCGGCCTGCATCGGCGAGGAGACCGGCGGCAGCATCATCATGCCGTCGGCCGCCAACGGGGCCACCGGCATCAAGCCGTCCCTCGGCACGGTCTCCGTCGCCGGGGTCATGCCGCTGTCGCCCGGCTACGACGTGCTCGGCCCGCTGAGCCGCAGCGCCCGCGACTCGGCGCTGATCCTGGCCACCATCCTCGGCCCCGACCCGGTCAACGACCCGCAGACCCTGTCGGCCCCGTCCCCGTTCCCCGAGATCCCCCTCATCCCGCGCCGGGGCCGCAAGCCGCTCCAAGGCATGACCATCGGCATCCCGCAGACCGACTGGATGAACGTCAACGGCTCGATCAAGGTCGGGGTGAGCCCCCAGTCCACGTACGGCGCGGGGCATCTGGCCGCCTTCAACCGCCTGGTCGGGCAGTTGCAGAGCCTGGGCGCCACCGTGATCCAGTTCCCGGGCCTGGACATGACCGACTCCTCGCAGAACCCCTATTTCGCCTCGTCGGACGTGCTGGCCACGGTGGACGGCTCACCCGTGTCCCCGTCCGCGGCGGTCGTCAACTCCAACCGGTACGAGGTGCGCTTCGCCGCCGCCGTAGCGGACTTCTGTGCCAGTGGCATCCCGTCGGCCGCTGCGGTGGCCACCCTGACCTCCCAGTACGGCCGCCGGGCGCCCGGTGAGCCGGCCGCGAGCTTCGCCGCCGCCGACCGGTTCAACGGCGGGATCTCCGCCGCCGTCCGATACGAGGGCGAGCAGCGCCGCCGGCGGCTCATCGCCAACTACACCAAGGCGCTGCGGGACCACAACGTCGACTTCATGCTCGTCATGTCGATCGGCGACGTCGTCGGCCAGCGATCCGGCGGCGCCGGCTTCCCGGTCTACCGGGCCTACTACCAGGTGCCGAACGCGCTCGGCTGGCCGATGGTCAGCTTCCCGATCGGATACGTCCAGGGCCTGGCGGCCTCCGCCCAGTTCTGGGGGCCCCGCTTCGCCGAGGCCGACATCGTCCAGGCGGCGATCGACTACCAGGACCGCTTCCCCGAGTATCACAACGCCGCGCCGCCGGACCCCGCCCCGCCGGCGACCCCGTCGCCGAACGCGCGATCCCTGCCGTCGTTCGAGGACGACGGCCCGAGCAACGACCCGATCATCGGTGAGGCCGAGGTCAGGGCGGCACTGGGATGAGCCTCAACACTCCGGCGCCGTTCCTCACCGTCGCCTACGGCACGCCGATCGCCATCGGGTTCCTCCCGCGTGATCCCAACGAGCAGAACGGACGTCTGCTGACGCTCGGCTGGCAGGCGAAACTCGGCACCTCGTTCCTTCCCTACGACCCCGAAGACGAGGAGATCGGGCCCTACGCGCCGTCCCCCAACCCGTCGACCTGACGCGTCCCCTCACCCGCCCGGCCCCGGACCGCACTCCGGGGCCGGGTCCCCCATCGGCTCAGGGCTTGACTTCACGTACACATGAACCGGCAACGTATAGCCGTGATCAAGCCACACGAGCGCCGCGAGCCGGCGCCATGAGCCTGTTCCTGCACGGCGCCGTCGAGGAGGTCGAACGGATCGCCGACCGCATGCGCCGCATCCGTATCGCCGGCCCCGGCCTGCGTGACCTGCCCTGGGTGCCCGGTGCGCACATCCGCCTGGTGGTCGGCGACCTCCGATCGCCGCGCTCGTGGCTGCGCGGGCTGCTCCGCACCTACTCGGTCTGGGACTACTCCCCTGACGGACGCCTCGACCTGTGCATCCTCGACCACCCGGCCGGAGGGCCGGGAACGCAGTGGGCACGGCGGGTGCGGGCCGGCGACCGGGCGAGCTTCACCGCGCCGGAAGGCCGCCTCGTGCTGCGTGACGACGCCCCTTATCACCTGTTCGCCGGGGACGAGACCGCGGCCGTCGCGTTCGGGGCGATGCTGCGCGGGCTCCCGCCGTCCGCGATCGTGCACGGCGCGCTGACGGCGGAGGGACCGGGCGACCGTCTTCCGCTGGCGCACGGCGACAGCGTCATGTGGACATACCGGCCGGCCGATCTCGTCGACGCGGTCCGTTCACTGGACCTGCCCGGCACGCCGGGCGTCGCCTACCTGGCCGGCGAGGCCCGCACCTGTCAGGCGGTGCGCGACCACCTCGTCCGCGAACGCGGCTGGACGCGCCGCGCCGTCATCGTGAAGCCGTTCTGGGCCCCGGGACGGCGTGGCATGGATTGACCGCCGGCCGGTCACTCCGGCCCCAGACGCGTGGCGACCGTGCGCAGCGCGTCGAGGAGGTCGTGCGCCGACGGCGCGTGATTCTGATCGACGAGCCACTGGGCCGCCATCCCGCCGAGGAGCGCCTGGTAGAACGAGCCGACGGCCATCGCCCTCTTCTCGTCCGCGTCCGGGTCGAGGCCCTCGAAGAGCGCCGCCAGCCCGAGTTTCGCCTGCCGATTGGCGCTCGCGAACGCCTCTCTGACCTCGGGCAGGCGGTCCATCTGGGCGACGAGCTCGAACTGGATGGCCCACAGGGGCCTGAGCCTGACGTAGGACTCGATGATCCGCTCCCACGTCGCCTCGAACCGCTGCGCGGGCGTCGCGCCGGGGGCCGGGGCAGCGGCGAGGGCCTGCTCGATCTCCCTGCCCCACTCCTCCATCGCCTCGATGAGAGCCGCGTTGAGCAGCGCCTTCGTCGATCGGAAGTGGTAGCCGATGGAGGCGAGGCTGGTGCCGGCGGCCGTCGCGATGTCGCGTGCGGTGGTGCCCGAATAGCCCTTCTCCAGCAGACAGCGCCTGGCTCCCGCGAGCAGGTCTTCCCGGTTTCCCATGCCCCGATCTTAGCCGATCACCGAACAAACGTCTTGGACATTTGTGCTAGACAATCGAATGAGACGTTTGTACAGTCCAGGTCATGACGAACATCCTGATCTCCGGCGGGAGCGTGGCCGGAGCCACGCTGGCCTTCTGGGCGCGCAGACATGGGTTCAACCCGACCGTCGTGGAGCGCGCACCCGCGCTGCGGGACGGCGGCTACAAGATCGATATCCGGGGAGCGGCTCTCGAGGTCGTCGACCGCATGGGACTGCTCGACGAGGTGCGCCGGCGTGGCACGGACATGCGGATCGCGCGGTTCGTCGACGCGAAGGGCAGGCAGATGGCGACCATGAGCGCCCAGCTCTTCGGCGGCCGAACGGGGGGCGACGTGGAGATCATGCGCGGCGACCTCGTCCACCTGCTGTACGAGGCGACCAGAAACGACGTGGAGTACCTCTTCGGCGAATCAATCACCGGGCTACAGGAGACACCCGACGGGGTGCGCGTCTCGTTCGAGAACGGCCCTCCGCGCACGTTCGACCTGGTTATCGGTGCGGACGGCCTGCACTCCAATGTCCGCGCGCTGGCCTTCGGTGCGGAGTCCCGGTTTCTCCACCACCTCGGACACCACATCTCGATCTTCACGGTGCCCAACCATCTCCGTCTGGACCGCACCGAGATGATGCACCCGGCCCCGGGCCGGAGCGTCGGGATGTACGCCACCCGGCAGGGCGACGACGCCAAGGCGATGTTCTTCTTCGCCTCGCCGCCGCGAGCCCACGAGCGCCGGGACCTCGGCCGGCAGAAGCAGCTGCTCGCCGAGGTCTTCGCCGGCCAGGGCTGGGAGGTCCCCCGCCTCCTCGACGCCATGGAGGCCGCGCCGGACTTCTATCTGGACTCGATCAGCCAGGTCCGCATGGACCACTGGTCGTCGGGCCGGGTGGCCCTCGTGGGCGACGCCGCGTACGGTCCCTCGCCCGCCTCCGGTCAGGGCACCAGCCTCGCCCTCGTCGGCGCCTACGTCCTGGCGGGCCGCCTCGCGCTCGCGGCCGGAGACCACACCGCCGGTTTCGCGGCGTACGAGCGCGAGATGCGGCCCTTCGTGGAGCAGAACCAGAGACTCGCCGCGAGCAACCTCAAGGGCATGGTGCTGAAGTCGGCCGCGCGAATCCGGTTCCAGATGCTGATGCTGCGGCTGATGCCCCGTCTGCCGGGCAGGGACCGCATGATCGAGCGGATCGCGGAACCGATCCGCACGGCCGCGACCGCCATCACGATCAAGGATTACCCGGCGCGGCCGGCTCAGCCTTCGTAGTAGACGTACAGCGGCTTCCAGGTGCCCGCGTAGAGACAGTTGAGCGACGGCTTCGACGCCTTGGCCTCGGCACACACCTTCAACTCGACCTCGTAGACGTTCTTGTCCGCGAACGCGAACTTCAGCGGCGTGCCGTACGAGCAGGTGCGGTAGTTGTGCTGCTTGAGGACGACCTTGCCGTTGGGCGCCGCGATCGAGACGCGGAAGACGGCCCAGCCGCAGGTCGAACGGCTGACGGTCCGGTCGGTGACGCTGCCGGTGACGGCGACGAGGGAGGCGGGAGCGCTGGGGTCGTCCTTCGGCGTCGCCCGCAGCGACCCGAGCGCCTTGGCCCTGCGGCCGGGGGCGTAGTACGTACCCCACTGGGCGTGCGGGGCCTGCGCGACCGTCGCCGAGGAAGCGGCGGAGGCGGCGGAGCCCGCGGAGGTGGTGGCGGCGTGAGCGGTGGCCGGGGCGAGGGCGAGGATGCCGGCAGCGAGTGAGATCGCAGTGAGGGCGCGGGGGGTGGTCATCTGACGGTCCTTTCGTCTGTCGCTGACCGCAGTCTGCGATGCCCCGCTTGCAACCGGCTTGCTCCCATATTTCACCGCCTCGACGGTCCGGCCGGAGGGCGGGGCACTATCCCCGCCCGACGCCGTTGAGCAGGGTGTCGACGACGAGATCGGCGGCCTGAGGAGGGTCGAGCAGGGGGAACCCGTGGGCGGCGGTGTCGACGAGGTGATCCAGCATGGCCCTGGCCCACGAGATCGGCACGTCCGCGCGGAGCAGCCCTTCGTCGGCCGCCCTCCGGAGGAACCGGTCGAGCCGGCCGCTCGCCTCCTCCCGGAGGACGTTCGCGTCCGGATCCTCGCGCATCATCCGGCGGACGTCCAAGGGCCACTCGCGGCTGACCGGGACGATGCCCTCGACGTACCGGTGCAACGCCACCGCCACCGGTGCCTCGGCTAGCCGGGCCTCGTCCATGACCCGGTTGGCGGAGTCGAGTTTCGCCCGGAAGACCGCCGTGAGCAGGGCCTCGCGAGTGGGGAAACGCCGATAGACGGTTCGCCGGTCGAGACCGGCCTCGGCGGCGATCGTGGCGATCGTGGTCGCCGGATCCTCGGCCAGCAGGCGGGCACCCGTACGCAGGACCGCGTCCAGGTTGCGCGCGGCGTCGGCTCTCATCACTCCCTCAGTGTACGCATGAGTGACAGATACTCGCTTGACAGCATCAGTGATGAGACATATATCTGAGCTATTGTCACATTGATGTGACAGTTAACGATGACTGGCTCGCCTCGATCAGGACGGCGAGCCGAGGGAGGAACAGGCATGACCAGGACCTGGCTCATCACCGGCAGCTCGCGCGGCTTCGGACGCGAGCTCGCGGAGGCCGCGCTCTCCCACGGCGACCGCGTGGTCGCGACCGCCCGGCGGCCGGAGCAGCTCGACGACCTCGTCCGCAAGTACGGCGACCGGGTGCGCCCGTTCGCGCTCGACGTCACCGACGCCGACGCGGCGCGGGCCGCCGTACAGCTCGCCGTGGACACGTTCGGGGGGCTGGACGTCGTCGTGAACAACGCCGGCTACGCCAACTCCGCGCCCATCGAGGAGACCCCCGACGACGACTTCCGCGCGCAGGTCGAGACCAATTTCTTCGGCGTCGTCAACGTCACGAAGGCCGCCCTGCCGATCCTGCGCGCGCGGCGTTCCGGCCACATCATCCAGTTCTCCTCCATCGGCGGACGCGTGGGCGGCTCTCCCGGCCTGGCGGCCTACCAGTCGGCGAAGTTCGCCGTCGAGGGCTTCTCCGAGGTGCTCACCAACGAGGTGAAACCGCTGGGCATCAAGATCACCATCATCGAGCCGGGAGCCTTCCGTACCGACTGGGCGGGCTCGTCCATGAACATCCCACCCGTCGGGCCGGATTACGAGGACACCGTCGGCGCCATGAACCGCCGGCGTGCCGGATTCGACCGCACGGCGCCCGGAGACCCGGCGCGAGCGGCACAGATCATCCTCGGCATCGTGGACCTCGACGAGCCACCCCTGCGCCTGCTTCTCGGGGCCGACGCGCTGGAGCTCGCCGAGACGTCGTCGCGCGCCCGCGCCGCCGAAGCCGCGCGGTGGGCCGAGCTGAGCCGCTCCGCTGAATTCCCGCCCGGCGTGTGAACACGGCCGCACTCCGGGCGCGGCTCCCGTGCGGGCGCAGGTGAACGGCCGAGGACGCGGTCCGGCCGGCCGCTACCGCCCGCCGCTCCCGCCGTCCGCGCGGGGCCCGGGCGGGATCCGCGCCGCGATCTGCTCACGCGCGTGCTCGCAGTCCGCGAACCGGTACGGACAGGCAAGAGCGTGCTCGATCAGATCCTTGGCCGCACGTGCCCGCGCGATCCGCTGCTCCAGCTGGGCGACATGGCGATGGAGAAGGTCACGGTGATCCATCGGGTCGGGCGTGGAGAGCAGGACGCGCAGCTCGCGCAGCCCGAAGCCCGCCTCCTTCGCCATCCGGATCAGCGTCACGCGGACCAGCGCGTCCTGTCCGTAGCGGCGCTGACCGCCCACCCGGCGCGCGGGCTCGATCAGGCCCATGCTCTCCCAGTAGCGCAGCACGTGGGCGCCGAGCCCGAACCGTTCGGCCAACTCGCCGATGGTCAGATCCTCACTTGACTTCATGTTCACATTAACCGGCACCGTTGAGCCATGATCAAGGCATCGATCGCGGTAACGCGAGTGGTCAACTCATGTGTGCTTCTCGAACTGGACGGTCACGCCGTGCTGACCGACCCGTGGTTCACCGAACGATGGTTCCTGCGCCGCGGCGAGCCGCTCGGACTGCGCGTCGCCGACCTGCCGCCGCTCGCCGCCGTCGTCGTCACGAACCTGGCCGCCAACCACTCGGATCTCCGCGCGCTGCGCGCGTTGGCCGGTCCGGACTCCCCGCCTGTGTACGTGCCCACCTCACGCATGGCGCGCCGGGCCGCTGCCCTGGGGTTCCGGCACGCCGAGCGCCTCCGCTGGGGGCAGGAACGCGAGGTCGCGCCCGGCCTGTCGATGCGGGTCGTTCCCGCGGGACGGACCCTGGTGTGGCCCAACAACGCCTACGTGTTCACCACCCCCGGTTGCCGCGTGTTCTTCGGCGGAGAGATCGCCGAAGTGACGCCGCTCAAGCGGTATCGAGCCGGGCATCGGCCGGTCGACCTGGCACTGCTTCCAGTGAACGGGCTGCGTCCGCTCCTCGGCCCGCGCCTGGTGATGGGTCCCGCCCAGGCGGTCGCGGGGGCGTCGGTGCTCGGCGCGAAAGCGCTGGTTCCCGTACACGACGCGCACGGGCGTGATCCCCTGTCGGTGCTGTTCCGCATCGCGGGCACCGCCTCGGACGCGGTGGCCCTGGCCGGGCCGGACCTGAGCGTCGTCGACCTGCCGACGGGCGAACGCCGGGTCCTGACCCTGTGAGCCGAGCGGCCGGCCACCGCGCCGGCCGCCGTGCAAATGTTCAGTCCAGGCTCACGTCGGTCCCCTTGGTGTGCGGGCCGACGGACTCGATCGGGCGTGACCTGCGGTAACAGCCCTTACGCCAGACGCCGAGCCACGATGTGACGCGCATCACATCTCCTGGCGACTGCCGCCCTGACCTGCAGATTCGCGCTATTGATCCTTTTTATGGTGGTTTTACCTCTTTGCACCCTTTGCGGAGTTATGTAGCCCCTTGGTAGTTTCCTTGCCCTGCAAGCGGCGCTCCCCACGGCGCCGCCGGCACGAACCCGGCCAGGCCGGGTTCAGAACTTGAACATCCACGATCGCCGGTGTCACGTCCTCTCCGCCCCCCAAGGCGCCGGCGATCTGCCGAATCCGGGCAGCAAGGAGCTCGGAACCGGGGAACCAATCGACCTTCGACGAAGGTCTGGGGTGAATCGGCGCGCCATGCGCCGTAGGGCGTCTTCCCTGCCCGAATCCGTCAGCTAACCCGGTAGGCGCAAGCGGAAGACGCAAGGAGAGATCCCTGTCTACCAACTCCCCCACTCTGCCCCGCATCACGCGCGTCACGATCAGTGGTGTCGCGCTCGCCGTTTCCGTCGGGGCATTCAGCGCACTGCCCGCGTCGGCCGCCTCGGGGACGGTGACGCCCCCGCCGCCGGCCCCGTCGGTCATCCCACCTGGGCCTGCCGCACCACTCGTCACCAGGGCGATCCCCAACGTAGACGAGGCCCCCGCGGCTGCGGCCCCCGCTGAGAAGAAGCTCACCAAGTCGGCCCTGCAGCAGGAGAAGGCGGAGCACGCCATCAGCGTGGCGAGAAGGCACCTCGGCGATCCCTACATATGGGGTGCCACGGGTCCCCGGGCGTTCGACTGCTCGGGGCTGGTCCAGTTCGCCTGGCGCAAGGCCGGCGTCAAGCTCCCGCGCACGACGTGGGAGATGCTCGACGCCGTGAAGAAGAAGGTCTCCCTCGCGCATCTCAAGCCGGGCGATCTCATCTTCACCAACGGCGGCGGCCACGTGGGCATGTACCTGGGGCACAAGAAGGTGATCAACGCTCCCCATTCGGGCGCGGTGGTCAGTGTCGACAGGCTCAAGGGCTACTGGAGGAGCAACTTCCTCACGGCCGTACGCCCCGGGGTCTGATCCCGTACGCCGACAACCTCGGACGGGGATGCCCTGACGCGCGCCGCCAGGGCATCCCCGCACCGTTTCTCTTATTCGGTTCCGTGACCGTAGCCACAAATACTTGACCGGACGTTCCAGATATCCGTACGGTACCGACATGGCTCGAATCAGGGAGTTCGACACCGAGGCCGCCCTGGAGGCGGCCATGTCCGCCTTCCGCCGGAGGGGATACGAGGGGACCTCGGTTCAGGACCTGGTTGACGCCACGGGAATTGGGCGCGGATCGCTGTACGCGGCGTTCGGCAGCAAAGACGGTCTCTACCTGGCGGTCATGGACCGCTACCGCGAGCAGTACGCGGTCCCGCTGATCGAACTTCTCGACAGTGGCGCACCCGCACGGGACCTGATCCGCGCCGTGCTGGTCGGCGTGGTGGACGAGGTCGTTCGCGACGGCGAGCGGTTGTCCTGCCTCATCGTCAGCGCCACGACGGAGCGACTGCCGCACGACCCCGAGGTCGCGAAGCGTGTAAGGGCGACGACCACGTCACTGGAGGACGCACTGGTCGAGCTGATCGGAAAGGCCCAGAAGAGCGGTCAGGTGACGCCCGAGCGCGACGCGAGAGACCTGGCGCGCTTTCTTCTGACGACCGTCCACGGCCTGCGGGTCATGGGCGCGATCAATACCGATCGAGGATCGCTGATGCGTGTTGCGGAGGTGGCCCTGGGCTGCCTCGACTGAGTTTTTCACACCCCGAATATGTAACGATCATTCAAGATTTTTGGTTGGCGGTGGAGGCCGCGACCGCGAAGGAGGCATCTTGGAGGACGACCGGCTTCGGCTTCTCTTGGACATCGAGGAGATCAGGCAGCTCAAGGCCCGTTATTTCCGATACATCGACACCAAGGATTGGGGCGTCTGCCGTGAGGTGTTCACGGCAGACGCGCGCATCGACATCGGCGGCGTCAGGACAGTCGACGAGTTCATCTCCGTCACCCGCGCATGGCTCGGGGACGCCGTGTCGGTGCACAGCGGGTCCATGCCCGAGATAGACATCACCGGCCCCGGCGAGGCCACCGGGATCTGGGGCATGCGCGACTACATCGTCTTCCCCGACGAGGGCGGCGCCCCGAGAGGAATGCGGGGTTATGGGCACTACCACGACCGATACCGGCGGATCGACGGCCGCTGGCGCATCCACACCACAAGATTGACCCGCCTGCGGATCGATCCGTTCGAAGGCGGCCTTCCCGATGTATGAGCTCTCGGACACATATACCGGTCCACGACTTCGGCACGCGGCCCGGACTCTGGAGGACGCATGAAAGCGGTAGGCGCCATGGCGTTCGGGGGCCCGGAGGTGCTCCAGGTCGTCGACGTTCCCGAACCACACGCGGGCACGGGTGAAGTGCGCGTCCGCGTACACGCCGCGGCGGTCAATCCGACGGACACGCTCATGCGTGCGGGCCTCACCTCTCTGCCCGGCGTGCTGCCTCCGTACATCCCCGGTCAGGACGCGGCCGGAGTCGTGGACGAGATCGGGAAAGGCACCGTCACCGATTTGCGGATCGGCGACCGGGTGATGGCCATGGTCATGCCGAACGGACCGCTCGGCGGCGCCTATGCCGAGTATGTGGTCCTGCCCGCGTCATGGGTGACCAGGGCCCCGGTCGGCACCGGCCACGCCGAGGCGTCGACCCTTCCGTTGAACGGTCTCACCGCCCGCCTGGCACTCGACCTGCTGGCCCTGTCACCCGGACAGACCCTGGCGGTGACCGGTGCGGCGGGAGGGTTCGGCGGCTACATGGTCCAGTTGGCGAAGGCGGACGGCTTGCGCGTCGTCGCCGACGCTTCACCGGCCGACGAGGACCTCGTCCGATCTCTGGGCGCGGATCTCGTCGTGGCCCGGGGAGACGACGTCGGCGCCCGCATCCGCCAGGCAGTACCCGAAGGTGTGGACGGGCTGGCCGATGGCGCGCTCAACGGGAGGCCCCTGGTGACCGCGCTGCGGGACGGCGGGAGCGTCGCGGCCCTCCGCGGCACCCACGCTTTCGGCGCCCCTGAGCGTGGCATCACCTTTCACGCCGTCTACGTCCCCGATTATCGCGGTCGCCGGGACAAACTCGATCAATTGCGCGGCCTGGCGGATGCCGGAGCGGTGACCCTGCGCGTCGCCGCCACGTTCGCCCCCGAGCAGGCCCCCGAGGCCCACCGCCTTCTTGAAGGCGGCGGCATCCGGGGACGACTCGTCCTCGAATTCTGAGGGCGCCCGCCGGCCGTACCGGCGCATCCGGGTGCCTTCTTTCTTCCGGCACGTCTCGGCACAACACCCGGAACGCAACCGCATCCGGCTCCACCATTGGGGGAAAGCACATGAAGAAGATCGGCATCGGCATTATCGGGGCGAGTTCGCCAGGATGGGCGGCGATCAGCCACGTCCCCGCGCTCAAGGCTCTTCCTGACTACGAACTACGCGCCATCAGCACCTCTCGCCGAGAGTCCGCCGAGCGTGCCGCGGCGGAATTCGGCGTGCCGGCGGCCTTCGACGACCACAGGGACCTGATCGCCCATCCAGATGTCGATCTGGTGGTGGTGGCGGTGAAGGTGACCCACCACCACGCTCTCGTCTCGGCGGCGCTGGAGGCCGGAAAGATGGTCTACAGCGAATGGCCGTTGGGAGTGAATCTTTCTGAGGCGGCCGATCTGGCCGAGCGGGCCCGGGCCGCGGGCGTCCGGACCGTGATCGGGCTGCAGGCCCGCTTCTCCCCGGTGGTCCGTTACGCGCGTGACCTGGTCGCGGACGGTTACGTCGGCCGGGTGCTCGGCACGGCGATGATCGGGTCGGGGCTTTCCTGGGGGCCGGAAACCGACCGCGCCCACGCCTACATCTTCGACGCGGCCAACGGAGCGACACTTTTGACCGCGGCGGGCCTGCACGCCCTTGAGGCGCTCAACTTCGCACTGGGAGACTTCGCCCGTGTCTCGGCCAACCTCGTCAACGGCCGCAAGGAAGTCCAGGTGGTGGATGAGGGGACCACGATTCCAGTGACGACGGCCGACCAACTGTCCGTCACGGGGACACTGGACGGCGGCGCGGCCGTGTCCTTCTTCTACCGCGGCGGCTTCTCGCGGGGAAACAACCTGCGTTGGGAGATCAACGGCACCGAGGGCGATCTCGTCCTGACCGCGCCAGGCGTCAACGGGAACCTGCAGGTGGCGGACATGAGACTGGAAGGGGGTCGAGGCGGCGACACCGCCGTCGCCGAGCTCGTCGTGCCAGATCGTTACTTCGATCCGATCCCCCGCGCCCTGCCAGCACTCACGCAGAATGTCGCGCAGACCTACGCGGCCCTCGCGAAGGACCTTCGCAACGGCACCGACACCGTCCCCGGCTTCGACTACGCCCTCGCGCGGCACCGGCTCGTTGACGCGATCGAGCGCGCTTCCCGGACGGGATCCGTCCAGGGCCTCATCCGAGAGTGGCCCACAGAACCGATCAGCGAGCCGGGCTGAGGGACGGGTTTCCGCGGGTATCGGCCGCCGATCACGGATGACGCTCGGCGTAAGGATCGGCATACCGATGTGTAGATTGCTTGACGGCCTCGCGAATCGGTCGCATAGCCGGCCCGGCGACGTAATACCTTCCCCTCGCCTGCCCCTGAGGCTCCAACCAGCGCAGCCGGCACATCTCTCGAATGTCTCGGCGACTCGCTCGTCGAGGCCGTCGGCGACTGCGGCGTCCGAGAGAGCGACGCATGCCCGGCTCAACAGATCCACCCCGCGTTTCGCCTGCTGAGCCTGTAGGTGGTGGGCACGCAAGCAGAATTTCATCCATGGGCGCGTATCACGCTCGGGGCTCCATACGGCGCCTCCCACGTCCTCCAATATTTTGTGATAGGCGTAGGTGTTCCGCCCATGGGTGAATCTTCACCAGGTTCAGGTGTGCCATTGACGCCCGGACGTGAACCGGAGAATCCCGATCCCCCTCATTGAGCCACTGGATCAATTCCTGCATGAGCGCTGGGACCAGTCCGTGCTCCGGCCCGGTGTATGCCGGCACGGCAGGATCATCAGGACTCGTAACATGGACAGGCCCCTGACGCAATCGACCTGGCCGCTTGTTCGGATGATGCTCCTGAATCATGGAATGCAGGACATTTATCAGACCCAAGTCGTAGCCGAACTCCTCGCCGGCATCAGACAGCGCCTGAATGTAAGTCATGGCGCGCTGGTGGCCCTCCAGCTCCCTGCGCGTCGCGTCGCTCGTTTCGAGCGGAACTTCTCCGGCCATGGGCGCCTCAACATCCTCGACCGACGCCGCATGACTTCGATCGTGTTGGAGCCGACAATCGCCCTGGCAGTAAGGCGGGGCACGTGCTCGCCCACGCTGCCCGCGCCGGGGGCCACTGCTCGTCGGTCGCCGGACGATCGATCTCTCGAAGCCCCACCACCCCGTCTGCGCACAGGCGGCGAAACGGGCGGCCTCGTCGCCGGAGACACCAGGACATCGACGATGGAAGTTTCATCGCGGGCGTCAACGGCAGCCGCCGCCTCTTCCCTGGTCAAAACCGAAGAAATGGACGGCCGCCGGCGAGAGGCTCGCGAGGAGAAGGCAAGCTCCTTGACATATCTCATGACGTCATATTTGCTCCGCTTCACCACCACCAATTTCGGTCGCCCGGTAGAGAGGAGAACTTGGCCGCCCCCGTCACTGTTAGCGATAACATGGCGCCGGCTCCACGCCAGGCGGAACTGATTGGGATCGGCAGATCCCAGCACAGGCCGGCAAGCGCCGTGCTGACGCTAACGGGAAGCTGAACTCGCCCTGCTCTTCTGCAGCAGGGAAGGGGCGAGCACGCATACGCCGACGACGGTCGGTCGCCGCGCCGCTCCGGGTCGACTGACGGTGGGCTCACTTAGCGTTCGAATCCGTCCGGGGAGACCGGCTTGGCCGGCAATGCACATGCCGGCTGACGACGCTCCACCAGGTGAAGAAAAACAAATGGATTCTCTATCGATGAAAGTCGATTTTCGAACCGCCAAGGGAGTTGCGTGAAGTTGAGACCGAGATCCATGTTCGCCACTATCACGGCCGCCGCGCTGCTCGTCCTGGGTACGGGACGAATGGCGCTGAGCGACAGCCTGAGCGCGACGACGTCGTCCTCGACCAATGCCGTCGCAGCGGCGACCGCCGGATGCGGCAAGACACCGACGCTGAGAAGCGGTGCGCAGACGATTACAACCAGCGGCAAGAATCGCAGCTGGATTCTCCGGATTCCCGACAACTACGACAGCAGCCGCCCCTACCGGTTGATCATGGCGTATCACTGGTTGAACGGCACCGCCCAGATCGTCGACTCGGGCGGGTCGGACGGAGCCGTCTGGGCCTACTACGGGCTCAAGCAGCTCTCCAACAACAGCACGATCTTCATCGCGCCCCAGGGCATCAACAACGGCTGGGGCAACACCAACGGTGAAGACCTGACCTTCACCGACGACGTGCTGAAGCGTGTCGAGGGCGATCTCTGTGTCGACACGACGCAGCGCTTCGCCCTGGGGTGGAGCTACGGCGGCGCGATGAGCTTCGCGGTCGCGTGTGCCCGGCCGACGGTCTTCCGTGCGGTCGCGGTCTACTCCGGCGCGCAGCTCAGCGGATGCAGCGGCGGCACGCAGCCCGTCGCGTACATGGGCATCCACGGCATCCACGACTCGGTGCTCAACATTTCCAACGGACGGTCGCTCCGTGACAGGTTCGTCGCGAACAACGGCTGCACCCCCATGAACCCGCGGGAGCCCTCGCAGGGCAGCCTGACGCACATCATCACCGCCTACTCGGGCTGCCGGGCCGGGTACCCGGTCGTGTGGGCCGCGTTCGACGGTGATCACACGCCCTCTCCGAACGATGGTTCCACCTCCACCAGCGGCGCCAGGACCTGGACTTCGGGAGAGGTCTGGAAGTTCTTCACGCAGTTCCAGTCCGGTCCGACGACATCTCCTTCCGCCTCCCCGTCCCAGTCCCCGTCGGCGTCGCCTTCCGCTTCGCCCTCGGCGTCACCTTCCGCCTCGCCGTCCGCCTCGCCGTCCACCTCGCCCACCGGCGGATCTGGCGCCTGCCGCGTCAGCGCGACCGTCAACGCCTGGAACAACGGCCTGACGGAGAACTTCAGCATCACCAACACCGGCTCCTCCGCCATCAACGGTTGGTCGCTGGTCTTCACCCTCCCCGGCGGACAGACCATCACCAACGGGTGGAACGCCACCTACTCGCCCACCAGTGGCCAGGTAACCGCGACGAACGTCAGCTACAACGGCTCGCTGGCGCCCGGAGCCACCACTGAGATCGGCTTCCAGGCCACTCACACCGGCAACGCCGCCAAGCCCTCGGCGTTCACCCTCAACGGAAGCCCCTGCACCGTCGCCTGATCAACGAGATTCACCCGGGGGTGGCGCCCGCTCGGGCGCCACCCCCGGCCCTTCTCGGACCCCCCTCGGCGCGTACGGATGGCAGGGGAGCCACCTCACGGCCTGATGCCTTCGGGGAACCCGGTCCAGCGGAGGTCGCGCGGGAGGTGGCTCGTGTCGTTGAACATCACGATTGTGGGCGGCAGGCCGTCGCGGTACTCGATGACCGTCAGCGCGGCGTTGGCACTGTTCAACCCGAGCCATCGGGCCGGCGGCGCGTCCAGTGCGTGCCGCACCAGCCACGCGATCGGGTAGGCGTGCGTCACCAGGACCTCATGTGTGCCGGGCCGGCTCCCTTTCGCGGTCGCGTCGGTGACCTTCGCGAACCGGGCGACCAGGGCCTCGGCCAGCCTCTGCCCCGACGCCGCCTCGGTCTCGTCGTAGCCGTCGAAGAAGCCGACCCACGATGGGGGCGTTTCGGCCACGCTGGGAACGTAGGGCACATGGTCGACGAGTTCGGCGGCCTCTGCCACGGGCGCGTTCGGCAGATGACGGGCGAGCTCGTACGCGCTTGCTGTGGCACGCGGTAGCGGAGAGTGCCACACGGCGTCGACCGGCACTCCGGCGAGTCGTTCGCCCAGCAGGCCCGCCTGCCGGCGCCCGATGTCGGTGAGTTCCCCGAACGCGTCCGCCGCGCCGTGACGTGCCAGGTAAAGGCGTCGAGTGGTCATGCGTAGCTTGGGAGCGGGGTCCGTGCGGGCATGGAAGTGATCAGTCACGCGTCTGTCGCCGTGACGGTGCCGGTGGCGCCGTCGATGGTGATGACGGTGTCGTCGCGGAGCCTGCTCGTCGCGTTCGGGATGCCGAGGACGGCGGGGATGGCGTGCTCTCGGGCGACGATCGCGGCGTGCGAGAGCACGCCTCCGGTTTCGGTGACGACGCCTGCGGCGATGCGGAGCAGCGGCGTCCAGGCGGGGTCGGTGAAGGGGCAGACGAGGATGTCGCCCGGGCGCACCCGCGCGAAGTCGCCGCGACCACGGACGATCCTCGCGGTGCCGGTCACGGTCCCGTGGCTGCCCGGCGTTCCGGTGAGCGTGGCGGCGGGGATGTCGGAGGCGCCGGACGGCGATACCGGTGGCGGGAGTGCCGCGGTGACCGGCCGTGCCTGCAGAATCCAGATGCGGCCGCCGGCGATCGCCCACTCGATGTCCTGTGGCCCACCGAGTACGGCAGCGATCTGTTCGCCCAGCTCGGCCAGTTGCGCGGCGGTCACGTCATCGAGCGTCGGCTGGTTCCGGGTCACGGTGAGGACGTCGCGGACGACGAGTTGTGTGCCGCGCCGGTCAAGGCGTGTCCGTTTGTCCGCGACGGTGCGAATGACCGACCCGTCCCCGGCGACGCGATAGGTGTCAGGGGTGACCTTGCCCTCGACGACGCTGGGCCCGAGACCCCAGGACGCCTCGATCCGGGTCGGGGCGTTCGGGTCCACGGGTGTGAACATGACCCCGGACACCTCGGCGTCCAGATGGCGTTGGACGATGACGGCCATCACAAGATCGTCGGACGGTCGGCCGTCACGGCCGGCGGCGGCCCGGTAGGCGACGGCACGCGGCGAGAAGAGCGAGGCCCAGCAGGCACGTACGGACTCGGCGACCTCACCGACTCCGTGCACGGCGAGAAAGCTCTCATGCTGACCGGCCGCCGACGCCTGACCGGTGTCTTCGCCGGCCGCCGACGACCTCACCGCCACGGGGGGATCGCCAAGCTGGTCGAGCGCGCGTCCCAGCGCATCGATCACGGCGGCGTGGACCGGGCGGGCCTCGATCGTCCGCCGCGCCGCGTCGGCGTCGCCCGGCTCGCCGGCGAATCGCCCGAGGTCCAGGTCGCGGACGGCGGCGAGGTAGGCGGCGAACGAGACGACGAAGCCGTCGGGAACCGGCAGACCCGCGCGGAGCAACACGCCGAGTGCGCCGGCCTTGCCCCCGCAGGTATCGGCGACAGCCTCCACGAGAGGTACGATCATCCATCCGGCCCTTCAACAGAACGTTGACAACAATTTGTTGATTGTGCATTCTGAGACGCATGGAACGCAAGCACGACAGCGCTCACAGCGTTCACGCCGACCACGCCCAGGCCCAGCGTGAGCGGGACGCGCGTGACCGGCTTCTGAGCCTGGGCGCGGATGAGCTCGACGCCCGCCCGTGGCGCCCCTCCCCGGCCCCGCCGTCGGCGGTCGACCTCGCGCACTTCGCCCTCTGGCGCTGGGCCGACCTAGCCCCTGAAGACATCCTGAGCGCGCTCGCCCTCCTGCCCGCCGCGCGCGCCGAGGTCGAAGGACTCGAAGCCGGCCTGCTTTTCACGGCCCGCAGCGCGGGGCTGAGCTGGGCGCAGATGGCACACGCGATGGGGTTCAACTCCCCGCAGGCGTGCCAGCAGCGATACACGCGCCTGACAGCGCGACGGGAGGCCGGCTCGTGACGCGCGACTCCACGGTCGAACTCCTGGTCCTGCACGCCGTGCGCGTCACCGGGTTCGCGGACACTCCGGTGGTCGCTCGTCGCTACGGACTCGACGTGGCCACGACCGAAGAACTGCTGCGTGACGCCGAGGCACGTGGCTGGGTTGAGCACACCGCCTTCGCCGGCACCGGAGGCTGGTCGCTGACCGAGCCGGGCCGGGCCGAGAACGAGCGCCGGCTCGCGGACGAGCTCACCCTCGTCGGCGCGGCCGACGAGGTCCGAGACGTCTACCGCAGGTTCCTGCCGCTGAACACCCTCCTGCTACAGGCCTGCACGGACTGGCAACTCCGGCCCACCACCGACGATCGGCTCGCCGTCAACGACCACTCCGATCCCGCCTGGGACGCCGGAGTGCTTCATGAGCTCGCCTGCGTCGACCGGGCACTCACCCCACTCGCCGACCGGCTCGGCCGCGTCCTCACGCGGTTCCGCGGATATGACACACGATTCACCACAGCCCTGACGCGAGCCCGAGCCGGGGACGGCGCCTGGGTCGACCAAACCGACGTGGACTCCTGCCACCGCGTCTGGTTCGAGCTCCACGAAGACCTCATCGCCACGCTCGGTCTCGACCGGCACGCGGAGCCCTGACCCCGCCATTCCGCCGTCCGCAGCCCGGGTTTTCTTAGGCGTACGGCTTCGGCTATTCGGCCGGAATTTCGTTCCATCCAGATCTGGTTACCCCGATTACGGGACAGACTCCATTCTCTTGACACCTCCGCGGCAGCCGCCACAATGACGGTGTCGTCGTGAGTGGAACTCTCTCGACGTGAACCATATTTCTTGGTTTCGGGTCGAGACGTGGGAGTTCACACATGCGTTCAGGATTGTCGCGTGCGTTGATGGCGGCGGTCATCGCCGTCGCAGCGACTCTCGTACCGGCGGGGCCCGCGTCCGCGGGGATCTGGCAGCTCACCGACGGCTTCGAGCCGTCGACGAATCCGGCGTCCAGATGGACGTTCACCGCGAACGGGGGGTGCGGCGGGCCTGTTTTCAGCGGCCCGTCGAGCACGCCGCGTACGGGGAGCGGCTGGGCCAGCATGTGGGCCTACACGAAGGGCGACTGGTGCGCGCTGGGGCGGACCATCCAGCTCACGCCGGTGAGCATTCACCCGGGGGCACGATGCACCGCCGGCGTCTGGACGGAGTTGTGGGGGGAAGAGGCCTCATTCAACCTCGAGGTGATCGACCCCGACACGTGGACGTACATCGCGCTGAAGTCGATCACCCAGGACTGGGTCCACGGCTGGGAGCTCCAGACGGTGAGCTGGACGGCGCAACGCTCCGACGTCGTGCTGCGGTTCGCCGTGGGGCAGCGGGACCCGTACTGGCACGCCGCGCAGGTCGATCTCGACGACGTCGTGGTGCAGTGCGCCTACTGATCGACTGAGCCGTCCGGCTCTGCGGTCACAGCAGGTCGCCGCCCGACTTGTAGATCTTGGTTAGTGCGGTCAGCAGATGGCGGCGCTCGGCCTCGGTCAGATCGGCGGTGACCTTCTCTTCCAGGCTGCGGCGTTCGGCCTCGACCGGCTCCCGAAGCGCCCGGCCCGCGTCGGTCAGCCAGAGTCTGACCAGCCTGCTGTCGCGTTCGTCCCGGCGACGGGTGAGCAGGCCGGCGGCGCTCATCCGGGTCGCCATTTTGACGACCGTGGGCGTGGTGACATGCAGGGCGGCGGCGATTTCGCCGGGCGTGCTGCCATCGCGCTCCCACAATGCCGCGAGCAGATGATCCTGCCCCTGGTGCAGGCCATGGCGGCGCAGAGCGGTCTCGACCAGCGCACGCAGCACCTTCGTCGTTTTGCTGTGCAGGTCGAGGAACTCGGTCACCGCCACCTCCGGACAGCAGGTCGATTGACGGCTAATCATGAACCGGCTAACGTTCGGTCTCGATCGCTAGACGGCAAACGACTAGGAGCACCGATGATACTTGTGACCGGAGCCACCGGCAGAATCGGCCGCGAGCTGGCCCGTGAGCTCGATGCAAGAAACGCGGAGTTCCGCGTCCTCGTCCGCGACCCGGCCCGTGCGTCCGGCCTCCCCGCAAGCGCCGAGCGCGTGGTCGGCGACCTGGACGATCCCGCGACGCTCAGCCCCGCCTTCAACGGCATCGACCGGCTGTTCCTGCTCACCCCGGGCATCGGCATCGACCAGGCCGCCAACGCCATCACCGCCGCCCGCACCGCCGGAGTGCGTCACATCGTGCTGCTGTCGTCCATCTGGGCTTCCGGCGATCCGGTACCCGCCATGGGCCGCTGGCACCACCAACGCGAGCAGCTCCTGCGCATGTCTGGCATACCGGCCACGATCCTGCGTCCCGGCGGTTTCACGACCAACGCCCTGGAATGGGTACCGTCCATCAAGAAGGAGGGATTCGTCCTCGACGCGATCGGACCGGGCCGGGCCGCATCGATCGATCCGGCCGACATCGCCGCCGTCGCCCGCCTCGTGCTGACCGAGGACGGCCATGAGGGCGAGATCTACACCCTCACCGGGGATGAGGCGCTCACCATCGCCGAACAGGTCGAGATCATCGCTGACACCATCGGCCGCGACATCGAGGTCCGCCCGGCCGCCTCCCCCGAAGAGATCGTCCGCTCTCGCTATCCCAACGGCGCGCCCAAGCCCCTTGCCGACGCGATCCTCGAAGCCGCGGCGATCATGCGGGCGGACACGACCGGAGTGCGGACCGACACCGTGCGACGCCTGCTCGGCCGCCGCCCTCGCACCTTCGCCGACTGGTGCGCCCGGAACGCCAACGCGCTGCGCCTCGACGGCGAACCCGAGTAGAGCAACCGACGCAAGCCCCGAACACGGGGAGCAGACAGAACTACTCCCGCCCGTGTTTCTATCGCGTCCCTAGCCTGCACGCCAGAGGGCGGCGTGGGAGACGTCGAAGGCGCCCCTCTTCTCCAAGGTCACCGAGCCTACTGCGTAGACCTGACTCGTACCGGGTCGCCGAGCCAGAGAGTTGACCGCTGCCGCGTACCCCGCCGGCACGGGCACGCGATGGCGCGTCCAGCTCCCGTCGGACAGATGCCAGACCAGGTCGCCGCGGCCGAGCACCCACAGGCCGCCCCTGCCATCGGGCTCTGCCTGGCCAAACGTCGTTATCCTCCAAGCAGGGCGCCCCAAGCTCGACCCCAGCGGACCCCAGTGGCAGGTCCACGACCTCCCGTTCCAGTGCAGAGCCACCGGGCGGCCCCTTTCCAGTGGCTCGCGGTCATCGTCGTACTCGTGCTCCATCAACCATGAGACCCCGCCCACGACCCACACGTCATCGGGACCGATCACGACGACATCCCGGAGCGTGCTGCGCGACACGTCGTGGTCCGGCGTTTCCAGGACGGGCACCCCGATCAGGCGCCAGCCCGCCTGCTCCCAGCGCATCGCCGCCGGCTGCCTGTCATGGTCCCCGGTCACGGCCCAGACCTGTTCGTCCTCCGAGCTGAGCGCCCCCGCCTCGGCGGGTAGGTGATGGTACTGCCATTCCTGCCCCGTCCACAGCAGCCCCACCTGCCCGTTCACCGTCCACGTGCGGTCCGCTCCAACGGATCGCGCGGCGGTATAGGCCCACCCGATCACGTCGGCCGCCGGCTTCTCCAGTACCTCCGAACGCCACCGGCCGCCCTCGTAGGTGCCGATGAAGCCCATCGTGTCCGCCCCCTTCCTGTCACTGGAGTTGCCAAACACCCAGGCTTCATCTACTGAGGCGGCGGCGAGCGCGACGATCGACTGCCCGCCACGATGGGGAAAGGGAGGAATCTCAAACGTCTCCCATGCGCCGCCGTCCCAACGGCGCACGCCACCGCTCCTACCTTCCAAGGCGCTTCCGCGTTCCCTTTCTTCCCAGAATGTGGTCCAGACCGTGCCGTCGGCGGCCACGGCGAGCAGGTCCATGGATCCCCGGTCGCGATCAATCCAGAGCGTGCGCCACGCCGTCGGTACATCGGACGCACGCAGGTCGTCGCGGCCCTCCGGCGGCTGCGCGCACCTCGCCGGTTGGGCCGGCAACGGCTGAAGCTTCGTAGCATCGGCTGGGGGCGTCGAGATCACGGCCATCGTCCCCGCACCGGCGACGCGGCCAGGCGAGGACGTACTCCCACCGAAGGTGGCAGGCGTGGAAGCGCGATCGGCGGGGGTCGCATCGGGATAGAACGCGCAACCGGCGACGGCCACCATCAGCACGGCCAATGCCCAACTCGCCGGTTTCATGCCGGGAGTCTCGCACGCCGGAGCTCAAGGCTGCGCGCCCATGCCGTTCTCAGGCGAGCTTGTTCAAAACGGCGAGGTCGTCATCCGAAAGGACCAGATCGGCCGCCGCCATGTTCTCCTCCAGGTGGACGAGTGAGGAGGTGCCCGGGATGGCCAGGGTGACCGGGGAATGACCGAGCAGCCAGGCGAGCGCCGCCTGGATTCGGGTCGCGCCGTACCGGCCGCCGATCTCGTCGAGCACGGCCAACTGCGCGGCGGAAGGGGCCATGCCGGGCGGGGCCTGCGACAGGTCCAGGCCGGGGCGGAGCATTCCGGCGGCGAGCGGGAAGTAGGCGGTGAACGCGATGCCGGCATCCTCGCACGCGGACAGAACATCGGCTCCTGAGCGATCGAACAGGTGCAAGCGGTTCTGCACCGCGGCCACGGGCGCGATCGCACGGGCCTCGGCCAGCTGGGCCACCGTCACGCCGCTGAGCCCGAGGTGCCGGATCAGCCCGCGCTGCCGCAGTTCGGCCAGGGCTTCGAAGGACTCGGCGAAGGGCGCCTCGCTGGGAAACAGCAGCCCGTCTCCGCCCACCCGCAGGTAGACCAGGTCCAACCGGTCTCGGCCCAGCCGCAGCAGGTTCTCGTCGACTTGCTCACGCAGCCGCTGCGGCTCCGCAGCCGCCTCGAAGCCGTGCCACTCATCGCGGACCACGCCGACCTTGGTGGCGATGACCAGGTGGTCGGGGTAGGGGTGCAGGGCCTCTTTGATCAGGTCGTTGGCCACATGCGGGCCGTAGAAGTCGCTCGTGTCGATATGGCTGACGCCCAGCTCCACCGCCCGGCGCAGGACGGCCAGCGCTGTGGTGTGGTCGCGCGGCGGCCCCCACACGCCGGGACCGGGCAGTTGCATCGCCCCGTAGCCGAGTCGCCCCACGGTCAGGTCGTCCGCCAGATGAAGGATCTTGTCAGCGGGAACGGTCACTTAGTGTCTCCTCGCGTCGGCCACGGCTTGGCCACCGCGGCTGCGGGAAAGGCGGGCCTGGATCGACGCCGTGGTGATAGCGCCGTCTGGATCGCGTTCGAGCTTGCGCCGCCGCACCAGGTCGTGCACCCCCTGGCGGGTGATGCCGAGCATCGCCGCGGCGACCGAGACCGGCACCGCGGTCGCGGCCGGGTGCCCCGCGCGCCGGGCGACCGCCCGGCCCAGTGGCGTGCCCCACCAGGCGGCCGGCGGGTCGAACGGCGCATCGCCTGGATACAACCCGCTCACCAGGCGGATCGCCAGGAAAGCCGCCTCCCGGTCGTCCTCGCCGAGCAGCACGTCCGCCCAGCTTCGGCTTTTGACCCCAAGCAGTTCGCGGAGCCGCTCACCCGTTCCGGACAGCTCGTCCGGGTCGAACAGGATGTCCAGGGCGTCGAGCACCCTGGAGCCGACAACCCGGCGAAGATCCTCGGCCAGGGCATGGCGCTCGTCCATCCCGCCCCCTCCTTCTACTTGACGCCAAGCATCAAGTACTTGTCGACAATCGTCAAGTAGCCAGGATCGCGCATCCTCGCCGACGCTCCGCGATCGGAGTGAAAGGCGGCCCTCGGCTCGCCGCGTCAAGATCATCGGCCGCTTCACTACGAGCGGCAGCCACGACTCAATCGAAGTGAGCGATGATCAGAGTTCGGGACCGCGGATGCCCTCGAGCACAAGCGTGACGTGCCTGCGCCAGGCACCGGCGCCGGTCATGTTGGCCATGGCACCACGGGTGATGAGGACGAAGTCATCGGCGCGAAAGTCTTCCCGGAGGCGGCCGGCGTCGACGGCGCGCCGCACGATGCGTTCGGTGATCGCCGAGAAATCCGTCTTCTCGGCGGCGATGTCGTTCCAGCTCGGCTCTTCCGGGCCGAGGAGCGCGAAGCGGAATGCGGCGTCGGCCTCCGCGGACTCCAGATAGCCGTAGAGCAGCGTCTCGAACGCCACCCACGGATCCTGGGCCTCGTCGGCGGCGCGGGCGAGGGTGGTTATCGCCTCGAACCGGCGGCCGATGATCGCCGCGAGTAGCGCTCGCTTGTCGACGAAGTGCCGGTAGAGGGTGCCGACTCCCAAACCGGCACGCTCGGCGATCTCGTCCATCTGTACGGCGTCGCCTCGCTGGGCGAACAGCTCGGCGGCGGCATCGAGGACGGCCTCGCGGTTGCGGCGGGCGTCGGCGCGCAGCGAGCGTTCGGGAGCGGTCATGGTCACTCCACTTTAGTTGACGAGCGTCGGACGCCGTATATATTCGGAACCGGAGTTCAGGTTCAGGTTAGGGGAGATCCGTTGATCGTCGTCACCACACCGACAGGACAGATCGGCACGCAGTTGGTCCGTCAATTGCTTCATCAGGGAGAGGAGGTCCGGGTCATCGTTCGTGACGCCTCGCGTCTGGATCACACGGTTCGCCGACGGGTCGAGACCATCGACGGCTCCCATGACGATCCGGCCGTGCTCGACAAGGCACTGCCCGGAGTCGATGCGCTGTTCTGGCTCGTCCCGCCGAACCCGCAGGCGCCGAGCGCCGAGGAGCACTATCTCAGTTTCGCCCGGGCGGGCTCCGCTGCCGTCGCCCGCCACGATGTCGGTCACGTCGTCGGGGTCTCCAGCGCCGGGCACGGCTGGCCGACACCAGCCGGCGTCCTCTCGGCGGCGTTCGCGATGGACGCCGAACTCGCCAAGTCCGGGGCGGCGTACCGAGCGTTGTCCATGCCCTTCTACATGGAGAACCTCCTCGGGCAACTCGATGCGATCCGTACGAACGGGGCGTTCTACCTGACCTGTGCGGGAGACCTGCCGCTGGCGCTGATCGCGACGCGGGACATCGCCGGCACCGCCGCCAACCTGCTCACCGATCTGTCCTGGACCGGGCAGGAGAACCTCCCCGTGTTCGGCCCCGACCGACTGACCCCTGACGGCATGGCCGAGGTGATCAGCCAGGAACTCGGGCGTCCGGTCACCTATCGTCGTATGAGCCTGGACGACTACGCGTCGCTCCTCCGCTCGCGAGGCGCCGGCGACACGGCAGTCAAGGACGTGACCGAGGCGTTCGCCGCACAGGACCACGGCGTCTACGACGCGGACTGGGCGACCGCCAAGCCCACACCGACGGACTTCCGCAGCTGGTGCAGGGACGTGCTCAAGCCCGCCGCGGACGTTCAGGCGCCCTGACGCGGGCACTGCCGGTGGTAGCGGTTCACTTCAGGCGACAACTGTGCCTGGCGGAGGTGGGACACTGCGGGCGGAGGCCGCGAGCCGGTCCGCGAGCGCGGCGACAAGGCCGCGGAGGTCGTCCGGCCGCTCGATGACGAACGGCCGGTCGAGCGACGCGAGCACCGGTGGCAACCAGTCGAGCCGCTCCGCTCGCAATTCGACGCGGAGCCAACCTTCTGTCTCGGGATCTGTGCCTCCCGCGGGCGTGGGCTCCTCCACAGTCGCGACGCTGGCGGGGAGCCGGGCGCGGATCTGCTCGA
This sequence comes from Microbispora oryzae, assembly GCF_017896165.1. Classification (GTDB taxonomy): domain Bacteria; phylum Actinomycetota; class Actinomycetes; order Streptosporangiales; family Streptosporangiaceae; genus Microbispora; species Microbispora oryzae. The sequence goes on along the minus strand of NZ_JAFCNB010000012.1, from coordinate 27,897 downwards.
CCGTTCCCTGGATGCGCAGGACCACTTCATGCCGGTACATGGCCTTGGCGAGCCCTGACAGAACGCGCTGCGCCGGATCAAGCCCGGCGGGCGGCTCAAACGAACCGGGTAGGGTCCTCGCGTCCGCGATGCGATCCAGCCGGAAGGTCCGATCCTCGCCGATCCCGGCATCCGCGCCCGTGACATACCACCGGCCCGCATGAGCGACGAGCCCGTAAGGATGCAGCGTGCGTTCGCTGCGCCGGCCGTCGGCGGCGGTGTATCTGATCGAGATCGGCCGGTGATTGCGCACCGCATCGGCGATGGAGAGCAGGACCCCGGTCTCCGGGGTGGCGAACTCGCCGGGCGGAGCCGTGAAGGCGAGGGACTCGATCACGGTGTCGAGCCTGCGGGCGAGCTGCTCGGGCAGGACCCGCCGGATCTTGGCCGCCGCCGTCTCACTCGCCGTGCCCGTCGTCGTCGTCAAGCCTGACCGGCGACCGGCGACCAGGCCGAGCAGCACGGCGAGCGCCTCGTCGTCGCTCAGCATGAGCGGAGGCATGCGGTATCCGGGGGCGAGCCGGTACCCGCCGTACCGGCCCCGCACCGACTCGACAGGCACGTCGAGGTCGATCAGGTGGTCCACGTACCGCCGCACGGTGCGCTCGTCGACCCCGAGCCGGTCGGCGAGCTCGGCCATCGTCCGGATGCCGCCCGACTGCAGGAGTTCCAGCAGGGTGAGCACGCGATGAGTAGGTCGAGCCATGTCACACAACTTAGTGACAATACGGGGCCGTTTCTGTCCAGTATTCGCCCTAGCCTGCTCAGCAGAACGGCCCCACAGACCAGGGAGATCCAATGGATTTCGTTTCGATCCGCGTCATCACGGATGATGTCGCGCGTCTCGTCGGCTTCTACGAGCGAGCAACGGGAGTGCAGGCCACCTGGGCCACCGAAGACTTCGCCGAGCTCAGAACCACCTCCGCCACCCTCGCGATCGGCAGCACCCGCACCGTCCCGCTCTTCGCGCCTGGCGCCGCCCGTCCGGCCGACAACCACACCGTGATCATCGAGTTCCTCGTCGACGACGTGGACGGCGTGCATCAGAACCTGGCCGGCTTCGTCGAGGAGTTCGTCAACAGCCCCACGACGATGCCCTGGGGCAACCGGTCACTCCTGTTGCGCGATCCCGACGGCAACCTTGTCAACTTCTTCACGCCTGTCACCCCGGCCGCCATCGAGAAGTTCGCTCACTGACGACGACGCGACCACCGGCAGGCGCCTCCGGTGCGACTGCCGGACCCCAACGATGTCGGCGCTTCCGCTGAGCGGCGCCTCGTCCACAGCGTCATTGACGGAATCACGCCGCGCCTGCCGCGCGCACTCTCTGCGTAGACCGGCCCCACCCGAGCGCGGCGGGCGGGGCCGCGGGCCGCGCCGACCGCAAGGCCGGCCGGGCAGGAGACGCCGGTGCCGCCGACGCCGCAGCAACCACTACCCAGGCCGCGGCCTTCCGCACGAGTGGGCATGGCTTATTCATCCCCACCCGGGCGAGCTGCGCCGTGTCCGGCCGGCGCGCCCCGTCCAGGAGCGCGGGTCATCCCCCGATCTGCGTGCCCGTCCGGGCGTGCGCGGCGAAGAACCGCAGGATGGCATCCGCGATCTCGCCGGGCTTCTTCTCCGGCGCGAAGTGGTCAAGTGTGCGGAAGGTCGCGGTCTCGGAGCGGGGAATCGTCCCGGCGAGCCGGGTGAGGGCGACGGCCTGCCGGCCGGTGTCACGGCCCTTGCCGCTCATGATCAGAGTGGCCGCGGCGATCTCGCGGTAGTCGGCCAACCGGCCGTCGAACCGCCCCACCTCGACGTGCTCGCTGATCGCCTGAGGCATGAGCGCGAGGTTCTGCCGCAACTCGGCGCGGGGGATCGCGTGCCGCAGGATGATCCGGAGAAGCCAGCGTGGAACCCGTCCCGACTGCTCTGGGTTGACCCCGCGGACGAAGGTGATAAATGACTCGAAGTCTGCGCCCTCGGAGATCTCGCGGCGCGCCCGATCGATCCAGTCGACCGGGATCGACCCGTCGGCGGACACTCCGGGCTCGTAGACGGCGACGGCGTCGAACCCCGTGTTGCCGCACGCGGCTCGCAGGGCCACCAGTCCGCCGAAGCTGTGCCCGAAGATCAGCCGCGCGCCGGTTCGCGCGCGCACCGCCTCGATGTCCTCGCACTCCCGTGCGATGCCGTACCGGTCGCCCTGTGGACCGCTGCCGCCACGGCCGCGCCGCTGCACTACGTGCACGGTGTGCCGGGCCGCCAAGAGCCTGGCCAAAGCGGTGAGGTCGGACGCCACGGCGAGCGCTCCGGGGACCACGATGACATGGGGCCCGCGCCCCGCAATGAGGTACTCGACGGACGTACCATCCGCCGATGTCACCACCTGGGTGGCCAGATCAGACATGGTGCTCTCGTTTCTCCGTTGCCCGGACCCGCCCGGACCATGCGTACAATGTACGCATCATTGCCAGATCAGGCCGAACGATGCACGCGCAAGGTAGTGCACTTCACCTGTTGCCGCAGCATATGGAGTAGTGCGGCAGGCAGCCGAACCCCCGAGCGCACTAGTACACCTGGAGGGCCATGCCAGATCGAGCGCTCTACCTGCGTATCGCCGACGACATCGCCGACGACATCCGGAGCGGGCGGCTGGCGGAAGGTCGGCCGGTGCCCTCTACCAGGCGAATCGTCCGGGACTGGGGTGTCGCGATGGCCACCGCCACCAAGGTGATCGGCGCTCTGCGCGCGGAGGGCCTGGTCGAGACGATCCCCGGCAGCGGGACCATCGTGCGGCGACGGGACGAGCGGCCGGCCGGGACGGCCCCGCGAGTCGCCGGCGAACGGTCCCGGCGCGCCGGGCTGACCCAGCGCGAGATCGTCGAGGCCGCCGTGCGGATCGCCGACGCCGAAGGGCTGCCGTTCGTCACGATGCGGCGGGTGGCCGTGTCCCTGGGCGTGTCGACGATGGCGCTCTACCGGCACGTCCCGAACAGGAGTGACCTGACGCTGCGGATGGCGGACCACGTGTTCGCCGGAGCCCGGGTGCCCGAGATCCCGATGGCGGCCTGGCGGCGACGACTCGAGGCGGTCGCGCACCTGTTCTGGTCTATCTTTGGCCGCCACCCGTGGGCCGCCGATGTGTTCTCGCTGAGCCGCCCGCAGCTCATGCCCAACGTGTTGCCGATCGCCGAGTGGTCGCTCAGCACGCTGCGCGCGATGGGCTTCGACGCACACGACATGCTGTGCGCGCACATCAACCTGTTCGGGCACGTGCGCAGCATGGCGCTGGTCCGTCTCGTGGAGGCACAGGCAGAGGACGACACTGGAGTGTCAGCGGACGACTGGATGCGTCTCCAGGGCGGCGGCCTGCGGCGGTGGGCGTCGTCCGCCGATCACCCCGGACTCGGCTACGTCGTGCGGGAGCAGTTCGACTTCGACCTGGACGTGGTCTTCGAGTACGGGTTGCAGCGCATGCTCGATGGCATCGACACCCGCCGCCGCGCTCTCGGGCTGCCGGGCTGACCGTGCCGAGGCGTGCTACGAGGTGAGCTCGCCTGGTAGCGTTCCCGCCTCCGCCGGGCGATGCACTCGCTTCGCGGGTTCTTCCGACCGGCAGCGGCCTTCCTGGATGGACCGCGATCCCAGGGCAATCCCAGGCCAACGGCGCGGACACGACCGCGAAGCGCCCGAGCCCGGTGGCGGCGCCCATGTCGCCGATACGACGGAGGCGAGCTCCCTCGTAAGAGGGAGCATCGGAATCGCTCCGATCGGCGATTACTTTCCGGCCGGAAAAATCCAGGATCGGGGGATACACAGTGAGGAGTCACCCACATGAACCCCCGCATCGCATTCGTCGCAGCCCCTCTGTTCGTCCTGGCCTACGGAGTGATCCGGATCCTCGACGGACTCGACGGCAGTCGGGGTCCCGGCCTCGCCTGGACCTCCGGCCACATCGCCTTCATCACCGCCATGATCTTGTTTGTCTCCACCTTCGTGCAGATGCGCCGGATGGCGGGACGTACCACCCTTGCCACGGCGAGCGCCACGGTCGGGATCGCCGGCGTCCTGGCGCTGATCACCCAGTTCATCATCGACATCGTGGTCGGCTTCCTGTCCGCCGACCACGCCGCCATGGGTCCCCTCTTCGAGCGGATCCAGGCCGTCCCAGGGGTTTCCGTCGCCGTCTACAGCGGCGGCCCGATGCTTTTCTACCTCGGTCAGTTGGCGATCGTCGTCCAGCTCGCCGCGACTCGCCGCGTCAAGGTCTGGACCCCCTTCCTCGTCCTGCTCGACTTTCTCCTTCCGCTCATTGACAAGGACTTCATCCCGCTCGGAGCCATCTGCCTGCTCATCTCGTTCGTCCCCCTCGCCGGTCAGGCGTCCCGCACCGGCAAGCCCACGCCCGCCCTCGCCTGAGGGGACGCCGACCGACCGTGGGCCACGTCCCGTTTCCGCCGTCACCGCACCGGACCCGTGGAGGCACAATTGGGCGTCGTGTCCGTTCTGCCATTCTTCACATCGGTTCGCGCCCGATTGAGATCACTTCCACCCCTGTTGGTAGATACGGCGCTGACCGTACTCGTGATGGTCGTAGAGCTGTGGCCGTTCTTCACCCGGGACAGCCCGCCCGGAACGCCCTGGCACTGGTGGGGATACGTCGTAGTGATCGCCTCGGCCCTGCCGCTGGCGTGGCGACGGCGGATGCCCGCGGTCATGTTGTTGATCAGCCTCATCGCCACCGCCTGCTACGACATCGTGGACAACGTCCCCCCGCAGCCGATCTGGTACAGCGGGCTGATCGCGATGTACACGGTCGCCCTCCACAGCCCTCGCCCGACCCGCGTGATCATGCTCGTCGCCACGCTCAGTGGCGGAATCCTCCTGGTCGGCTCCTCGGAAACCGCCCTGCGCGGCATCGTCTTGTTCCTCGCCGCGTACGCGATCGGCCGCGCTTCCGCCACCTCCCGGGCATATGCCGCCGCGCTGGAGGAACGAGCGGCCACGCTGGAGCATGAGCGCAAGGTGGAGGCTGAACGGGCGGCCGAACGCGAGCGTGCCAGGATCGCTCGCGACATGCACGACATCCTCGCCCACGCGGTCAGCCTCATGGTGGTGCAGGCCGAGGCCGGCCCCGTCGTGGTGAGGAGCAACCCCGCCCGAGCCGAGGCCACGTTCGACGCGATCGCCTCCGCAGGACGCGACGCCATGGTCCAGCTGCGCCGCATGCTGAGCGCGCTCAAGGATGACGCGGGTCCTCGAGCGCCCCAACCGACCATCGGTGACCTGGCCAGGCTCTCCGATCAGATGGCGGGCGCCGGGCTCGACGTGACCTACTCCGCTTCTGGCCGGCCCAGGCCGGTGCTTCCCGACGTCGAAGTCGCCGCCTACCGGGTGGCCCAGGAAGCCCTCACCAACATCGTCAAGCACGCCGGCGCGACCCAGGCCGACGTCCGGCTCCTCTGGCAGGATGACATGCTCGTGATCAGCGTCACCGACGATGGCCGCGGTTCCGATTCGTCCTTCCCGGCCAGCGGGAACGGGCTGATCGGCATCCGCGAGCGGGCCGCCGCCTTCGGCGGCTCCGCCACCATAGGCCCCCGCCCGGACGGACCGGGCTTTCAGGTGCTCGTACGGCTGCCGCTGGGGGTGGCGGCATGACCGTGCACATCGTGGTCGCCGACGATCAGGAGCTGGTGCGCGCCGGGTTCAGCATGATTCTCGACGCGCAGCCTGACATCGACGTCGTGGCCGAGGCGAACGACGGCGCCGAGGCCGTCGCCGCCGTCCGCGAGCACCGACCGGACGTGCTCCTTCTCGACATCCGTATGCCGACGATGGACGGCATCGAGGCGGCGAGGATCGTATGCGCAGAGACCGACTGCCGGGTGCTCATGCTGACCACGTTCGACCTGGACGACTACGTGTACGACGCGCTTCGAGCGGGGGCGAGCGGGTTCCTGCTCAAGGACGTCCGCCGTGACGACCTCGTCCACGCGGTGCGCGTGGTCGCCGCCGGGGAATCGCTGCTCGCCCCCTCTGTCACCACGAAGCTGATCGCCCAGTTCACCTCCAGAACGGCCGACCGGCCCGCTCCGCCGCCTGGCAGCCGGCTGGACATCCTCACGACTCGTGAGCGGGAAACGCTCGAAATGATCAGCCGTGGGCTGTCCAACGCGGAGATAGCCCAAGCCATGGTGGTGAGCGAGCACACGGTCAAAACGCACGTCAGCAACGTGCTGGCCAAGCTGGGCCTGCGCGATCGCGTGCAGGCGGTGATCGCCGCCTACGAGACAGGTCTCGTGGTGCCCGGCGCGCTGTCGTAGCCGCGAGCGGCCTCGCGCTCCGCCGACCCCGTCGGGCACCAAGCCGAAGGTCACTGCATTGACGTCCGTGCCGCAGACCAGGCAGACAGAGTGGACGCCATCGTGTGCTGGCACGTGGACGGGCTGACACGACGCCTTCGACCTGCGAGAACGCTTCGGTTGGTTGGCCTCGCTTCTCACCAGGCGGCGGGCAGGCCGAAAGTAATCACTGCATGTTCTCCAGATGAGGGTGGTCGAACGACTCCGGACAGACGTAGATCTGCATGTTGTAGCCGCGGCCGATGGAGACCATCGGAGGGTCGGATGGCCTGCGGAGGCCGGCCGGTCCCGGCGGTACGCGGTCTTCGAGGGGAATCCAGCTCCCGCTCCCGCCGTCCCATTCACCGGAGCTGACCGTCAGCAGCGGCCGGCATTCGGTCTTGCAGGTGGCACAGAGCATGGGCCACGGGTCGCAGAAGCTCCATGGCCCCCACCCACCGAGCTTCCATCCGGGGGCGACGGACAGCTCATACTGGTAGTAAGCGCCGCCAATCCCGTCATCTTCATCCTCCGGGTGGCTTTTGGCCCATTCCGCGCGGCCCCAGGCAGCGAGACGGCCCGCCAACTCTTCTGGCAACTCCTGCGGAGCCGGATACTCGATGACGGACTCCGGGTGAAGGACGCAGGGTTCGGGGACATAGTTGCCGTCGGGTTCGACATCGGCCGGCTCGGGCGGACTGACCAGAGGATCGACGACGCTCGCGGCGTCCCGCCACACCAGGCGGGCCGCGGGCAGTCCGCTTTCGTGGTCGAGGGGACACCACAACACCTGGAGCAGATCTGCCCCATCGGGGCCGGTCAGCCCTGGGATGTCGCGCAGATAGAGCTGTGCGACGGGCAGCAGGGCATTCGGCTCGCCGTGCCAGGGGTGGCCTGCTTCCAATGTGTCCAACAGGGCCCGCTCCTCTGGGGAGAGAAGGTTGTCCTGAGGGCCACGGGGACGAAGCCATGCCGCTTCCAGCAGGGCGCGACACCTGCGCACGTCGTCCAGCGACACCGGCAGCTGCCAATCATCGTGCGCTTCCGCGCACACCGGCCACTCCTCATCCGCCGGCCAGAGCAGCGGGCCACCAATGGAACTCTCGTAAGGCGTCGGTATGCCGGGGCGCGGATGCAGCCGGACCGCCTGCCTGGCCAGCGGAGCCAGCTCAGGAAATATGGAAGCGATGTCAACCGGACGCGGCGGCGTCGTCCGTACCATCAGAGCTCCTTCTACCGTCACCCGCGCCCGTCGGTGGCATGCTTCAATCAGTGATCATTCTCTGAGTGGAGCCACCAGGACTTGGACCTGTGGCCTCTTCTTCTATCAGGCGACGGCGACAGATCTGAATCACCCGCTCGGACCGTCAGTTCTCGGCGCGTTCGGGCCGTTCAAGCATGACCGGTCCCTCGATCGAGCGCCGAGGGTTGGGACGTGATAGACGTCCACTACCCGGGCCCTCGGGGAGTGGAGGAGCACACCCGTGACAGAAACGACCCGTCTCCTGCTGGAACGCCTGCACGCGGCCGGCCTGACCGACGTCGTCGCGGTCGAGCCGGCCGCTGGAGGCCTCGCCGCGACCGCGGGGCTCGCGCGCCGCGGTGACGGCGCGCCGGTGTTCGTCAAGGCGTTCGGCGAGCCGCCGTCGGACGACGTCTTCGTCGCGGAGGCCGAAGGGCTCACCGTGCTGCGCGAGGCGGGCGGCGTCGCCACACCCGAGATCATCCTCGCGGACCGCGACCTGCTCGTGCTGTCCGTGCTGCGGCCCCGGCCGGACACCGAGGCCTTCTGGGAGCGGTTCGCGCACGCGCTCACCCACCTGCACACCACCACGCGGTACCCCCGCTTCGGGTGGCACCGGGACAACTGGCTGGGCCGTCGCCGGCAGGTCAACACCTGGAATGACGACGGGTTCGAGTTCTTCGCTCAGCACCGTCTGCTGCGCTGGCTCGGCGAGCGTCGCGTCCAGGAGGCGCTCGACACTGCGGACCGGGCCGCGCTGGAGCGGCTGTGCGACCGGCTGCCCCAGTTGCTGCCGGTCAGGCCCGCGTGCCTCACGCACGGCGACCTGTGGGCGCTGAACGTCATGGCCACCCCCGACGGGCGGCCCGCGCTGATCGACCCGGCCGTGTCGTACACGTGGGCCGAGGTCGACCTGGCACACCTCTGGACGACGGCGCCGCCGCCCGAGGCGCACGTGTTCTTCGAGCTGTACGCCGAGCTGACCGGGCTCGACCGCGACTGGCGCGCCCGCATGCCCATCCTCCAGCTACGCCAGCACCTGGCGGTGATCGCCCAGTTCGACCCCGACTGGGGCGCCGCCGACCTCGTGCGCGCCACGCTCGCCCCGTTCCGGCGGCGGCCGTGAGCTCAGCCGAGGACACGAGGGAAGCGGGGGCGGCGAGAGCCTCGTGAGCCCATCAGTGCGAATACGACTTGCCGCAAGCTCCTGGGGATGCGAAGGATTAGGCCATGGATCGCCAGTTGATCAGCCATCTTGCTCATCGGGACCATCCGATCGCCGCGCCGGTCTCTGGCGCCCACGTGACCCGGCTACTGCGCCGGGCTCGGCTGCCCGAAGGGGCGAGGATCCTCGATCTCGGCTGCGGCGAGGCGGCTTGGACACTACGCGCGCTGGCTCTCTACCCGGATGCGACCGCCGACGGTGTGGACATCTCTGCAGAAAGCCTCAAGGCGGCTGAGCACGCAGCCGAGATCCAGGGTGTCTGGGAGCGCATCCGACTTCACGGAAGACCGGCCGCCGACTTCCCGGTCGCCGAGCAGTACGACCTGGTGCTCTGCGTCGGGGCCACACACGCGTTCGGCGGGCTCAGCCCGACCGTCAGGCACGTCCGCCGCTATCTGCGGCCGAATGGACTGGCACTGGTGGGCGAGGGCTTCTGGGAGCGCGAGCCGACGGCGGAGGCGCTCACCCGGCTGGGCGTCGAGACGTCCGATTACCTCGACCTACCGGGCACCGTCACCGCCGCCGAATCCGCCGGCTTCGACCTGATCTACGCCTACACCAGCGACCTGGCCGAATGGGACGAATACGAGTGGTCCTGGACGGGGACGCTGCTGCGCTGGGCTAACGAGCATCCCGGCCCAGACGCCGACGCTGCTCGCACGGCGGCTCTGGAGCACCGCGACATGTGGTTGCACGGTTACCGGGGAATCCTGGGCTTCGCCACGCTCCTACTCCAACGACGACCTGACCCGTCCTAGGACCTGGATGAGGTTTGAATCATGAGGTTGTTCAGCGCTGATCATTCAGCTTGGTGGGTCATCGCTGGATCAGAGCCTCCCGCGCCCCAGCTCGTTCCCCTATGGGGTGCTCTGCGCCATGGAGATTAGAAACGGCAAAATTGACGACATTGTCCCTATTGTTGCTCTGCACGTAGACAGTTGGCGTTCGGCGTATGCGGGGATCATGCCCGACAGCTTCCTGAACGGGCCCCTGACCGATGACCGGCTCACACTGTGGCGGGAACGGCTGGCTTCGCCTGTGCAGGGTTCAGGGCTGTTCGTCGCTCACGACGATGGAGAGCTGCTTGGCTTTGTCTATTTGTTTCCGGCTCCCGATGAGCGCCACGGACGAGCGGATATGCCGTTTCCAGCAGGGTTTCGAGCTGCCCGAGTTCGAGTACGCCTGGCCGATGAACTGATCGGTTGGATGCGCACCTCGGGCCTGCACGGGACTTCGGAACTTCAGATGGCTTGAAGGCTTCGGATCCACACGATGGCTCCGCCGACGGGGCAGGAGACGCCCGTGCCGCAGCAGCCGTCCGGGTTACGGAAAAGGTACCGCTGGTGGTAGCGGTATGCGGCTCAGGCGTCGGGCTGCCGGCCTGCCTCGCTGAGCAGCCGGTCACCGAGCTCGGTCCGCGAGTAGAGCACCTGCCGGCCCGCCCGGCGCGAGGTGAGCAGCCCGGCGGCACGCAGCGCCTGGAGGTGCACACTGAGCGTCGGCGCGGAGAGCGCCATCTGAGTGGCGGCCTGGCTGGTCGACATCGGCAGGTCGAGCTGGGCCATCAGGGCCGCCCGGGTCTGCCCGAGGACGCCGGCAAGCGCCGAGCCGGTCTGCTCGGGGTACTCCTCCCAGAGCCGGCCGAGGCCGCGCGGGGAGTAGGAGACGCTGGGTGAATCCGGCTGCGCGGTCCGCACCAGGACGTCCGGCCAGGCGAAGGCGCACGGCACGAGGAACAGGCCGCGCCCGCCGCAGTCGGCGTGGCCCTCGTAGTACTTGACGATCCTCAGCGTCTGGTCGGCGAACGTCACCGACGGGTGCAGGTTGCTCATCATCCGGTCGACGCCGCCGTCGGCCAGGGCATCGAGTCGGTAGGCGATGTCGTCGTTGAGTAACGCATTGATCCGCGGCCAGTCCGGGGCGATCGCGACCCGGTGGTAGGTCTCGAGCGCCTCCGTGACGGGGCCGATGCCCGCATCCGGCCGGTCCACCAGCGCCTGGAGCAGCGCTCGCCGCCCTTCGCGGCCGGGCCCCTGCTGGGCGACCGGGTGGGCCGCCAGGTGCGCCAGCTCCTGTGCCACGATCTCCGGATCGGCGTCGGCGATCTGCGCCAGAGCGTCCGCGAAGGTCGAGGACCGGCGACCCGGCGGCGGCACCATGAAGTCGGGGATGTAGCCCTCCGGACGCACCAGCGCCCGCAGCAGGTCGAGGTCGCGCTCGCGCAGCCGGCCCGCTCGCTCGGCGAACCTGTCCATCCAGGGACGGTGCAGGTGCCGCCCCTGCCTGCGGGCGGCCAGCGTACGCAGGCTGGCGACCGTCTCCATGAGGGGTGAGGCGGCGAAGCGTACACGGGTCAAGTCCGTCGCCGTGAAGTGCAGGTGGATCACGCGGCCGCCCTTCCGATTAGCTCTGAGCCTAATCGTGGCGGTGTGTGTGATGTCAGGACAGACTTAGGTCATCCTCGTTGACCACGGATAGGAATCGAAGATGCGCACACTGATCTACACCGCCTTCGTCTCGCTGGACGGCGTCGTCGACTCTCCCGGCGGCGGCACCGAGACCCACCGCAGCGCCGGCTGGACCTTCAAGGACATCGAGTTCCTGCCCGAGGCCTACGAGCTGAAGGGCCGTGAGATCGAGGAGGCCACCGCGCTGATGTTCGGCCGGACCAGCTACGAGGCGTTCGCGCCGGTATGGCCGGGCATGGAGGAGTTCGCCGCTCTCAAGGAGATGCCGAAGTACGTCGTCTCGACCACCCTCGGCCAGGACGCCCTCGTCGACAACTGGGGTGACATCACGATCCTGCGCTCCCTCGAGGACGTCGCGAAGGTCAAGGAGACCGACGGCGGCCCCATCTTCATCCACGGCAGCGCCGCCCTCGCCCACGACCTCTCCGACGCCGGCCTGATCGACCGCTACCACCTGCTGGTCTTCCCCGTGCTGCTCGGAGCCGGCAAGCGGATGTTCAGCGACACCGACAAGGACAAGCAGATGCTGAAGGTGGTCGAGTCCGAGACGTACGCCAACGGCATCACCAAGCTCGTCTATGACGTCGTCCGCTGAGGTGGCCGTCATGACCCGCGAATCGATGATCGAGGCCCTGCCCGCAGCGTACGAACGACTGCACGCGTACGGGCCGGAGTTCGGCGGCGACGAGGAGGGCAACCACGGGTTGACCAACCACGGTCCGATGGCCGTGGAGGTCATGGTCCGGCGGGGGCTCGACATCGACGTCGAGGGCTGGCTCGACCGCTACGTACGCCGTCTGGCGGAGCTGCCCGGCACGAGCGCGGCCATCCGGCCCGGCGAGTGGCGCGCGGCGCTGGGCCAGGCGCGACGGCTGCCCGACTGGGCCGCGTACTTCCGCCACGACCTGACCGAGCGCCCGTGGCAGGAAGTGCTCGCCGAGTGGTGGCCACGGCTGCTGCCGGGCATCGTGGCCGGCTCGACCCACGGCGTGATCCGGGTCAGTCACGCGGTGCGTACGCTGCGCGGCACCGCTTGCGCCCCAACACGCCAGACCCTCGACGAGCTGGCCCACGGGCTGGCGTTCTGGGCCGCGCGCTACCGCGAGCTCGCCGGGGTGGTCGCGCCGGAGGGCACCCTCACACCGCAACAGGCCCTGCCGGCCGTCACCCGGCTCAAAGAGCAAACCGGCTTCATCGCCCACCGGCTCGACCGGCTCGAGCGCAGCTCGGGCTGGACTGGGAGCCTGCGCGCGCTGAAACCCGCCGCGTCCGCCGAGGAGGTCCCGGCGCGGCTGGAGTCGCTCGTCGACAGCGCCGCCCAGGCGTACCTCACGCTCGGCCACGGCTCGCCGGTCCTGCTGGTCCACGCCGCTACCGCGCCCAACGCCGTGCGGCACGTGCTCCCGGTCCTGCCGGCAGAGCAGTGGCTGCCGAGCCTGACGGCGGCCTGGGCGGCCGTGGTGGCGGTCATCGCGACGTACGCCCCGGCCCGGCCGGCCCCGTGCGCGGAGATCGTCCGGCGCTATCCCGAGCTGACCCGCGAGGACGCGCTCCAGCGAGCAGCTGAGCACGGCGACGAGCACGTCCTGAAGTTCGCCGACACGGCCGTCGAGTCTTACGACCGCATCGGCGACCCCGAACTGCTCGCCGCGACCCTGCACGTCGGCGAGCTGATCGGCCGTCCCTGACGCGAGCAAGTTCAGGCGTCGCCCAGGAAGCGGGCCTCATCCCGAAGTGAGGCCCGTTCGACAAGTAGCATTGCCAATATGGCAAACGACGACGCCGTGGTCCTGGCCTCCGTGGGCCCGCGGCTGCGTGCGCTGCGCAAGAAGCGCGGCAGCACCCTGAGCCGGCTCGCGGAGTCCACCGGCATCTCGGTCAGCACGCTGTCGCGTCTCGAGTCGGGTGAGCGCAAACCCACCCTGGAGCTGCTGCTGCCGCTCGCGCGGACCTACCAGGTGCCGCTCGACGAGCTCGTCGGCGCGCCACCGGTCGGTGACCCGCGGGTGCGGATGACGCCGATCCACCGCGACAACATGACGATCCTGCCGCTGACCCAGCATCCCGGTGGGCTGCAGGCGTTCAAGATGATCATCGCCGTCGACCGCTGCGCTCCCGAGCCGCGTACGCACGAGGGCTACGAGTGGTTGTACGTGCTCAACGGGAGGCTGCGGCTGGTGCTCTCCGAGCACGACGTCGTGCTCAAGGTGGGAGAGGCGGCGGAGTTCGACACGCGGCTGCCGCACTGGTTCGGCAGCACGGGAGATGGGCCGGTGGAGGTGCTCAGCCTGTTCGGGGCGCAGGGCGAGCGGATGCACGTCCGGGCGAAGCCCCGCGGCGCGTAGTCCGGCGGGCGGTCACAGCACGGCCGGCGCTCGCGACGGCGACTGGGGGCGCCCTCGCGCCACGGGCGCGAGGGCGAGCAGAAGCAGCGCGGCGGCCAGAGGGATCAGGTCCTTGCTCACCAGCGGCATCACGGCCTTGACGGCGCCCCATGTCCGGGCAAGCAGTGACCAGACCGTCAGCGGGTGCGCCAGAACGTCCCGTTGGCCGTCGGGTCGTCGGGGTCGCCCTGCGGCACCGTGAAGCCCGCGCCCCAGACCGTGGCCGTACCGGGCCTGCGCGCAATGGAGAATACGACGGCGTCGGTGCCCGCCTTGTGAGGAAGCGGGGTGCGCGTCCAGGCCGACCCCGTGACGTGCCACAGGGCGGGGTTCCAGCTGCCCTGCACGACCCATACGCCGCCGCTGCCGTCCGGTTCCACCTCCGTGTACGGCTGCGCCTGGGTCGAGCCGACCGAGGCGGCCCATGCCCTGCCGTTCCAGCGCATCACCAGGGTGCGGCTGTAGTTCACGTCGTCACCCTCGTCGTTCGCCCCCTCCCAGGTGACGCCCCCGACGGCCCACACGTTCCCGGGGCCCAGCACCGCGATGTCCTCGATGGCCGCGACCGCGTCGGATTGGGGGAGCGTGAGCGCGGGGGTGGGCATCAGCGCCCAGGACCTCCCGTTCCACCGCATGATCGCGGGCTGGCCGCCCCTGCCTCCCGCCGCCCACACGTCGCCGGACCGGTACGCGTCGACGGCCGCGGCCTGGCCCGGGAGCTTCACGCTCCTCCAGGAGGACCCGTTCCAGTGCCTCGCCGAGGCCGTGCCCCCGACCGCCCAGATGTCCTTCGCGCTCGTCCCGTCGGCGTCGGCGGCCGCGAACGCGCCGCCCAGCGAGGCGGAGGCCCACGTGCGCCCGTTCCAGCGGGCGGCCTTGCCCGGACCGAAAACCCACACGTTCCTGCTCGACGTGGCCGTCACGGCCCGCAGCTCGTACGGCGGGCTGTTCGGGATCACCCGCCACGTCCTGCCGTCGTACCACTGGACCAGGCCCCGCTGCTGTCCGTTCACGATCCGGTGACCGGCCGCCCACACCGACCCGTTGCCCAGGACGGTCACGTCGTTGAGGACGTCGTCGCCGGGCAGCGTGTTGACCCTGGCCTGCTTCCACCCCGGCGTCGGCCCCTCGGCCCGGTGTGCGGCTCCGGACGCCGCCGTGGCCGGCACACACGCCAGCCCGAGCGCCGTCACTCCTGCGATGAAAACGGTACGCATGACGCTTTCCCTCCGTTCACATGTATGACGCCCGGAGGAGAGCCGTAGTTCACGGAAAGCCGGGAGCGGCAGACGCTGTCCGTGCTCGAGCCGGCGATGGTGAAGGACCGAACGGAACCGGCGCACGCCCACCGGCCGAGCACGGGTAGCACCGCCCGGCGCCGCGCCATCAACGGAAGCGCGGCCGGCCGGGTCCGCGCCGCGGGCTGCGGCGCGGATCCGGCCGGCCGGTGTCACCGCCGGATCAGCTGCGCGACCACTTCTGGTTCGAGCCGCCGTTGCAGGTCCAGATCACCAGCTGCGTGCCGTTGGCGGTGCCGGCGCCGTAGGCGTCCAGGCACTTGTTCGAGCCGACCCCGACGATCGTGCCGTCGGAGTTGAGCGTCCACTGCTGGTTGGCGCCGCCGTTGCAGTCGTAGATGTCGACCCGGGTCCCGTCCGCCGTGCCCTGTCCAGCGGCATCGAGGCACTTGGTGCCGTAGACCATGAGCTGCTTGGAGGACGTGGCGGTCCAGGTCTGGTTCGCGCCGCTGTTGCAGTCCCAGAGCGCGACCTGGGTGCCGTTGGTCTGAGAGGCGTTGGGGACGTCGACGCAGCGGCCGGAGGCCTGTCCCCTGATGGGGCCGACACTGGTGTTGCCGTTTCCGCCGCTGGTCGCGGTGACGGAGAGGTTGTCGAACATGTCGGTCTGGTATCCGACCACTCCGAGCCCGACCTGTCCGGTGAAGTAGGAGCCGTCCGTCACCGAGCCGAGCGCGGTGCCGTCGAGGGTGGCGCTGATCTGGTTGCCCGAGAAGCTGAGCGAGATCGTGTGCCAGGTGTTGGTCCCGAGCGAGCTCCGGGTGCCCGAGGTGAGGGTGCTCACCGCGCCGGACGTGGTGCTCTTGGCGATCGACCAGGCTCCGGAGCTGTTCAGCCGCAACTGGTAGGCCGCCTGGTGGCTCTGCGGGCGCTGCTGCGTGTTCGCCCGCCCGAGCAGCGTGATGGTGCCGGCCTGCTGGAAGTCGACGTCCACGCTGACCTTGTAGTTGCTCCAGGACGGGTCGCCGACCAGGCCGAACGCGTCACTGTCGTCCTGCCACTCGATCGGACGCTGGGGGGTCACCTGCTGCAGGCACTGACCGGACCGGCCGGCGGCGCAGGGCCGGACCTCGAAGGAGCCCTGCATGTCGGAGAAGTACTTGGCCTCGGTGCGGGAGGCGTAGGACTCGAAGTCGTCGGAGTACGGCAGAGCCAGCGGCGCGCTCGCCGGGCCGGCCTCCGTGCCCTTGCCCTGGCCGGTCGTCGTGGTCACCGAGTAGATCCGGTTCGGCTGCATGGTGAGCGAGTAGGAGCCGTTGCTCGGGGTGATGTCCGGCTGCCTGACGAACCAGTCGGCGGGGTTGTTCGAGCCGAGGTTGGTGGACCACACGTGCACGGTCCCGGTGCTCAGTCCACCCGTCACGTTGACGTTCACGGTCTGCGTGCTCGACGACGTGGTGGTCTCGTAGATGGTCGAGTAGTCGGTGTTGTTGGTGGACTTCAGGGAGATGTAGCTGCCGTTGCTCCGGTTGCCGCCGAGGTATCCGCTCGCGGAGCCGGTGAGGAAGCGCCAGCCCGGCTGGGTGAACTGGGCGACCTGGGCGTTCGCCCACAGGCTGCGGCCCAGCTGGTAGGCGCCCGACCACGGCGAGTTGGCGACCGCCAGGGCGGTGGTGTTGAAGGGCAGGTTCGGGTAGAGCGCGGCCACCAGCGGCCAGTTGACGAAGCCCGTCATCTGTCCGTCGATGTATCCGCGGGTGATGCTGCGGATGTAGGGGGCCGAGCCGCTGATGTAGTCCTGCGATCCGAACTCGCTGTTCCAGATCGGCTTGCCGGTGGCCACGGCGTTCGCGCTGGACGGACACGAGGTGGCGTCGCCCAGGTAGCCGCACAGGTAGTGCGACCCGACCACGCCGACCGCCGCCTTGAACGCGGGGTCGCTCTGCATGTCGTCCGCGGTGGACAGGCCGAAGCTGTCGTCACTGACGATCTGCACGTTGCCGTAGCCGTTGGAGTTGAGGGCCGACCGGAGATTCTCGTACCAGGTCTTGTTGTGCCCGCGCTCGTTCCATCCGCCGATGTAGCTGATCGTCAGGCCGTGCTGCTTGGCGCAGTTGAGCCAGGAGATGTCATAGTTGATCATGTCCTGGGACCAGAAGTTACCGCCGCCGATCCAGCCCGGCGCGGTCCACGGCAGCGCGATCAGCTTGATGTTCGGGTTACGCGCCACCGCCTGCTCGCCCAGCCAGAACTCGTAGCCGACGTTGCAGTTGATGTCACCGCGGGCGTGCTCGATGCTGGGCTCGGAGCCGTCAGTGGAGTTGGCGTCACCGCCGATCTCCAGTTTCAGCAACTGCACCGCCGCGCCGTACCCGGGCTTGAACAGGTAGTCCAGGATCTGTGAGCGCTGCGTCGCCGGGTAGTCGATGAGCAGCCGGGAGTTGCCGCCGCCGCCGCTGATCGCCCCCACCCCGTCGAACGTGCGTCCCGTCGAGCCACCGTTGACCGTGATGGTCGTCGTGGCTGCCTGGGCCGCCGGCGCGGACGTCACCACGGCGCCGGCGCCGGTCACGGCCGCCGCGACCGTCGCCATTACGATGCGGACCCATTTCCTGTCGCCGACTGGTCGACGTTTGCGCATGCCGGACCTCCGGGGGTGTCCGTGTGGGGGATGGGTGACGGGCGGTTCACCGGCCCTGCCGGGTCCGGAGCGGTCGGCCCCGGCACGCTCGGTTGGACGTCGTACGTCACACTTCTGTTGGAAGCCGTTTGAAAATGTCAGAGCGCTTGGGACATGTCAAGACGTAGTCAGACGGGAAAACCGGCCTGTGAACCTGGCAGAACCGGCGGGCAGCAGAAACGCGTGGGTCGGGTGTCGCCTGCGCTGAACGTTTCACGCGTACGTTCGGTTGCGCCCGGTTATGGCAGAGATTGTTGGAACGCGAGGCATCGCGAGGAGGCGAAGACGGACTCTCCGCTCCACCCCCTGTCGTCGCTTTGCCTCGGACGAGGACGACATGAACCGGCTGTGCGGCAAGGCGGTCCGCCTCGTGTCCGTGTAGACCAGCTGCCGCCTCATGCCATCCCCTGGCCGACCGCCACCGGCGGCCCGACGTCCTGGCCGGCATGCCGGAGCGCCGACCGCAGCGCGCCGGGACCGGCGGGCAGGAGCGGCAGCCGTACGGCGGGGGTCGGGATGCGCCCCTGCGCGTGCAGGACGGCCTTGACGACAGTGGGGTTGGGCTCGGCGAACAGTGCCGCCGACAGGGCGGCGAGGCGGTGGCCGAGCGGCCGGGCGCGTACGGCGTCGCCCGTGCGCCACGCGTCGATCAGTTCGGCGAACTCCGCGGTGCGCAGGTGTGCCGAGGCGACGACGCCGCCGTGCGCACCGAGCGCCAGCAAGGGCGAGACGACCACATCGTCGCCGCCCAGCAGCGCGAAGCCGGGCGGCAGGTCGGCGAGGAGCCCGACGGTGTCCGCGTCGATCCCCCCGACGGCGTACTTCATCCCGGCGACGCCGGGCAGGGCGGCCAGGCGCAGGACGGCCTCGGGCGACAGGCGCTGCCCGGTCCGGTACGGGACGTGGTAGACCACGAGAGGCACCGGGCTGACCGCTGAGAGCGACGTGAGATACGCGACCACGCCGTCCTCGCCGGGCCGCACGAACGGCGGCACGAGCGTGAGGGCGGCGGTCACCTCGGGACGGCCGCGCAGGGCGGTCAGCGCCTCCGCCGTCCCGGCGCCGACCAGTAGCCGGGCCGAGCGCGCACGGCAGACTCCGGCGACCACGTCAACGACGGCCCGCCGTTCCCCGGAGCTGAGCGACGAGGGTTCCGCCGTGGTGCCGAGGGCGACGACGCCCGCCGCGCCGCCGTCGAGCACGTCGTGCGCCAGCGCCTCCAGCGCGGTGAGGGCGACTTTCCCCTCGTCGTCGAACGGGGTGACCAGGGGCACGTACAGACCGGTGAGCATCATGGGCCCAGCGTCGGGCAGCGCGACCGGTTAGGTCCATTTCACGTTTCTGAACAGAACCGTAAGCTGTTCTGATGCTCGATGTGCGCCGTCTCCGGCTGCTGTGTGACCTGTCGCATCTCGGCACGATCGCCGCCGTCGCGAAGGCGCACACTTACACGCCGTCGGCGGTCTCCCAGCAGCTGTCCCTGCTCGAACGGGAGGCGGGCGTCGCGCTGCTCGAACGCACCGGGCGGCGGGTGGCCTTCACTCCGGCCGGCCGGCTCCTCGTCGAGCACGCCGAGACGGTGCTCGCCGCCCTGGAACGGACGTCGGCCGCGCTCGCCTCGATGTCAACCGGGCTGTCCGGCCCGCTGCGCATCGGCGCGTTCCCGACCGCGGTGCGCACGCTCCTGCCCGCGGCGCTGGTGGAGCTGGGACGGCGGCATCCCGGGCTGGAGCTGATGGTGACCGAGCTGGACCCGGTGGCGGTGCCGGCCGCCCTGCGCGAGCGGCGGCTCGACGTGGGGCTGCTCCACGACTACGACGTGGTGCCCGTCGACCCGGACCCCGCGCTCGGCACCGTACCGCTGCTGGACGAGACCGTCTTCCTCGCCCTGCCTGCGGCCATGCCGCCCGCCGAGCCGCGGCCGCGCGCCGCCGGTTTCGCGGCCCTGGGCACTTCGGCGGGTGCCTCGCCGGCTGCTTCCGCCGGTGCCGCGACGGGCGGGGACGGCGACCCGCTGGTTCGCGTGCGGGACGCCGACTGGATCATGGCCAGTCCCGGCACCCTGTGTCACGACGTCATGCTCCAGGTCTGCCGGGCCGCCGGTTACACGCCCCGGGCGCGTCACCACGCCGACGACTTCGCCACCGTGCTCGCCCTGGTCGCCGCCGGTCAGGGCGTGTCGCTCGTCCCCAAGCTGGCCGCGGCGGAGCCGCCCGCCGGCGTCCGCCTCGTCCCGCTGCCCACACGCCGGCGGACCCGCGTCGCCTACCGGCGGGGCGCCGCCGCCCACCCGGCCGTCGCCGCGTTCGTCTCCGCGCTCCGCGCCTCCACCGGCGAGTTCCTGGCCCGGTAGATCGCCCAATACGGTGGCGGCTCGTGTCGTGGAGATCACGTTGGTGGTGGGCCGCCGCCTTGATCGTGTCGTCGGCCGGCGCGCCGCGAGCCTTGACCCTGTAGTGAAGGTTCTCGCCAGAAACGGTGCCGGCCCTCGATCGCGGGTTCGGTCTGGTGGTCCTGGCGGAGCGTTTCCGGCTGATCGGCGGAACCGTGCGCGGCGGGCCGGCGATGCGGGAGGCCGGCGTCTTGAGGGCCGGCTGCTCGCGCCGCAGCTCATTTCGGCGCCTCCCGCTTGCTCCGCGACGAGCCGACGCCCCCTACCAGCGCGGGCTACATCGTGATGACCGATTTGGAGGGAAGCGACTTCTGCTTGGACTGAACGCCGGGGAACTTCACCCCGGTGAGGTCTTCGGAGACGGCCCACAGCCGCTGCTGGACGGCTACCCCATACGACTCCGGACTGGAGGTGACCAGCCGGGGGTGGCCCATGACCTCGAAGCGTCCGCCGGGACCGTAATACTGGCCGCCGAGCACCGCGGGGTCGGTGGCGGCGCGCAGGGTCGGCAGCGCGCCCATGGCCGGCGTCTGGGCGATCAGCGGCGCGAGCCAGGTGAGTGGAAGCCGGAGGGCCGCGGGGCTGTTGCGGGCGAGCTCGGTGCTGGAGAGCCCGGGGTGCGCGGCAACCGCGACGGTGGTGCCGTGCGCGGCGAGCCGACGCTGCAGCTCGTAGGTGAACATCAGGTTGGCCAGCTTGGACTGACCGTAGGCGGCGGCCCGGCCGTACGACCGCTCCCACTGCAGGTCGTCGAAGTGGATCGCGGCCCGGACACGGTGGCCGATGCTGCTGACCGTGACCACGCGGGAGCCGGGCACCGGCAGCATCAGGTCCAGCAGCAGCCCGGTGAGCGCGAAGTGGCCGAGATGGTTGGTGCCGAACTGCATCTCGAAGCCGTCCCGGGTGGTCTGCTTCGGGGTGTACATCACGCCGGCGTTGTTGATCAGCAGGTCGAGCCGGTCGAGCCTGGACCGCAGCGCCGCCGCCGCGGTGCGGACGGAGTCGAGCGAGGTCAGGTCCAGCGCCTGCACGGTCACGTCCCCGGTCATGCGGGCCGCGGCCTGCTCGCCCTTCTCGACGTTGCGTACGGCGAGCACCACGGACGCCCCGCGCTCGGCGAGCGCCTTGGCGGTCTCGTACCCCAGTCCGGTGTTGGCCCCGGTCACCACGGCCACCCGTCCGCGCTGGTCCGGAATGTTGGCCGTCGTCCACTTCGCGCCCATGTCAGGCTCCCAACTAACTAACGTACCAAAGGTATCTTGCACCGACGACGCTAAGGTACTTCCGGTACGTTGTCAACGTACCGGAGGTACCTAAGTTAGGCTGGCGGTCGTGACTTTCCAGCGGGCGCGCACCGAAGAGCAGCGGGAGATCCGCCGACGGGCGATCCTCGACATGGCGTCGGCGATGCTCGACGAGATGCCCGTGGCCGCGGTCACCCTGAACGAGCTCAGCCGCCGGGTGGGCCTCGCGAAGCCGAACGTGCTGCGCTACTTCGAATCTCGCGAGGCGGTGCTGCTGGAACTGCTGGATCGCTTCCTGCGGGAGTGGCTGACGGAACTGGCGGACGAGCTGGCGGCCGGCGTCGACGAGAATCTGCCCATGGCCGAGCGAGCGGCAGCGGTGGCCGAGATCCTCAGCCGCTCGCTCTCCAGCCGAGTGGTACTGTGCGACCTCTTCGGCTCGCAGAGCGGCGTCCTGGAGCACAACGTCTCCGTCGAGGTCGTAGCACGCTACAAGCGCGCCTACCTGGAGCGCCTGGCGACCATGACCGCCCTGATCCAGAACCACCTGCCGGAGCTGGGCGAGAACGCAACACTGTTCAGCCTGCAAACCATGGTCATGGCCGGCGCGCTGTCGGCGTACAGCACACCCCCACCCAGCCTGCAGGCGGCCTACCAGGCCGAGCCCGACCTCGCCCGCTTCCACATGGAGCTGAAGGACTCCTTGAAGTTGGCCCTGACCGCAACTCTCCTGGGCGTGCTACCCCGCCGCTGACCTGCCTTGCATCGACAGGTCCTGGAGCCTCGATAGCGCGTCAGCAGCTCTTAGGGCGCTTGCCGCGGTCGGGAACGCAGCCCTGAGGTGGCGGAGCTCAGCAGGCGGATGAGATCGTCGCGTTCGGTACTGGGCCAGGAGCTGAAGCCCGTGGTCAGGGTCGTGTCGATGACTCGCTGGAACTCACCGCTGAGCGCCTCGCCTTCAGCGGTGAGGTGGACGCGAGTCACGCGGCGGTCGTCGGGGTCGGGTCGACGGGTCAGCAGGCCGCGCCGCTGAAGCCGGTCGACCAGGCCGGTGATGTTGGTTTTGTCACAGTGCAGCAGGGCCGCCAGCTCTCCGGATGACGGCTGCCGATGTCGAGCGAAGCACAACAACTGCGCCTGCTGAGGAGTCAGCCCCAGCCGACGACTGGCCGCAGCGAACAAGCCGTCGATCTCCTGAAAGAGGCCGATCAACATCTCGACGAGTTCGTCCTCGTGGGCGGCGGCCATAGAGAAAGTCTACTACCTCGACCGTTGACATGCCCAACCAAATAGTTGATGATCTCGACTGTCCATAGGATCGTCTAATTGGAGGGGTTATGCGTGCCGAGGAGCGGGTTGCGGTCGTTACCGGGGGATCGCGCGGCATCGGACGCGCGATCAGTGAGCGGCTCGCCGTAGCGGGAATGCACGTCGTCATCGGCTCCCGCGATCAGGAAACGGCGGCGCGGGTCGTCGCCCGAATCAAGGACGTGGGCGGGCAGGCCACCGCGATCCGGACCGACATCACTCAGCCCGCAGCGGTCAAGGAGCTGTTCGACGCTGCCGAGAACCAATACGGCCGCGTGGATGTGTGGGTGAACAACGCGGCCACGGCAACCGCGGGGCCGCTATCTCATGCCACCGACGACGACTTCGATCAGTATGTACACGCGAACATCCGGGCCACGTTCGTGGCCCTCCGTGAGGCCGCACGGCGCATCCGCGACCACGGCCGGATCATCGTAATCTCCTCCGCCCTGACCGTCTCACCGTTGCCCGGCATGGCGCTGCTCGCCGCGGGCAAGGCCGCGGGTGACCAGTTCGCCCGTACTCTGGCCTGGGAAGTGGGCTCCAGATCCGTCACAGTCAACAGCGTCCTGCCCGGTCTGACCCGTACCGGCGTCATCGACACCGTCCCCCAGCACGTCATCGACGACGCCAAGGCACGCACGCCGTTGGGCCGTTTGGGCGAACCGTCTGACATCGCCGACATCGTCGCCTTCCTCGCCTCCGATGCCGGCCGCTGGATCACGGGCCAAATCATCCACGCCGCAGGAGGAATGATCTGAGATCCGCGCCCGGCAAGGCAGACTGGGCTGCAGGGCGATCGTCGGCATGAGCGGCACGGTCGCCGCGTAAACCGCGAGCTCGGCGACCACCTGATCGTCGGCTTCTTCCTCTACACGGGTCAAGAAACGGTGGGAAGCGACCCCGGCCGCCGTCGGTATGGCCTGCCACCATGGCCCGTCTGCCGACAACTGATCCCCCAGCGCCCTGTCGTGAAAGGCCTCGCCGGAAACGGGCCTGGCCCTCGATCGGCGCCGGGCCTGCCGGGCGACCTAGGGCCAGGAGTTCCGCCGCCAGTTCCGAGCGGGGTGATCGCTGAGCCGGCACCAGGGCCGGCGCACGGTCTGCGCAACCTCGGGCGCACATTGCGCAATTTACCGACATAACGGGCGGGCCGCATCTGGCAATGTGGGCAGGCGTTGATGGAGTGCCGCGGTCCTATTGAGATATCGACTGCGATAGCGCAGGTCACGTGGGGTCGCAGCGCCGTCGTGGCGCGGTCTCGGCGGGCACGGACAGGGCGCGGCGAGGACGTCGCCGAGATCTCGATCAGTGTCGGGACCTCTTTCCACCATCATCGCCGGCTTCGGCGTTCGCCGGGCAAGCCGAGCCGGGATGTGCGTCCTGCGCACGTCGCACGACCGACAGGAGAGGAATCGATATGACCAACGTCATCGTCATCACTGGGGCGTCCAGCGGTTTCGGCGCGCTGTCCGCGCGCGCTCTGGCCGATGCCGGCAACATCGTCTACGCCGGGATGCGTGCCACCACCGGCCGCAACGCGCCGCAGGTCCAGGCTGCCGCCGACTATGCCAAGGAGTACGGCGTGGACCTGCGCTCGATCGAGCTGGACGTGAGCTCACAGGAGTCCGTCGACGCGGCGATCGCACAGATCGAGGCCGACTCCGGCCGGATCGACGTTCTGATCCACAACGCCGGCCATATGGTGGTCGGCCCGGTCGAGGCGTTCACCCCTGAACAGCTCGCCGAGCTGTACGACGTGAACGTCCTGTCGACCCAACGGGTGAACCGTGCGGTGCTGCCGGGCATGCGGCACCGTGGGCAGGGCCTGGTGATCTGGGTGTCCAGCTCCAGCGTCAAGGGCGGCACCCCGCCGTACCTGGCGCCGTACTTCGCCGCGAAGGCCGGCATGGACTCGCTCGCGGTGAGTTACTCAGCCGAGCTGGCCCGGTGGGGCGTGGAGACCTCGATCGTGGTCCCGGGATCGTTCACCAGCGGAACCAACCACTTCGCCCATTCGGGCCGCCCAGCCGACACCGACGTCGAGACGGAGTACGAGGCCAGGTATACGGGTTTGATGGATCAGGTCTCGCAGAAGCTCGCCGCCTTGTTCCCCGCGGAAGCCGACGTCTCGCTGGTCTCCGATGAGATCACCCGGATCGTCGCCCTGCCGGCCGGGCAGCGGCCGTACCGGGTTCACATCGACCCGGCGAACGACGGATCCGAAGAGGTCTCGAATGTCGCCGACCGCGTCCGGCGCGAGTTCTACGCCCGCATCGGCCTCGATGACCTGCTCACCGTTCACAAGTAGAACTGACAGAGAAGAGGAGTAGCGATGCGTGCAGCTGTCGCGACCGGGGTGAATGAGCCTCTGTCGATCGTGGAACGGGATGTGCCCACGCCAGGGCCGGGTCAGGTGCTGGTCCGGCTCATCGCGTGTGGGGTGTGTTTCACCGACCTGAACCTGGTCCGGGGGCACTACCCGTTCGCGCGGTTCCCGGTGGTGCCTGGGCATGAGGTCACCGGTGTGGTGGAGTCTGTCGGGGAGGGCGTCACCTTCCCGGCGGTGGGCACCCATGTCGGGGCGCAGTTCCTCTACGACTCATGCGGGCACTGCGACTACTGCGTACGGGGCGAGCAGATTCTGTGCCCGTCCAAGCGGATCACCGGCATCATGACCGATGGCGGATACGCCGAGTACGGCATCTTCAAGGCCGGGTTCGTCACCCCGCTTCCGGACGGGCTGGACCCGATCGCGGCCGCGCCACTGATGTGCGCGGGCATCACCGCCTACAACGGATTGCGCCGGGCCGGGATCACGCCTGAGTCCAGGGTGGCGGTCATCGGTGCCGGCGGCATCGGGGCACTTGCCATCCGGTACGCCGTCGCCATGGGCGCTCGCGTCGCGGTCATCGGGCATTCGCGCCGGTCGGAGCAGGAGGCGCTGGGACTGGGCGCCGAGCGGTTCATCGCCGGCGGGGAGGAGGATCCGGCGGTCGCGCTGAAGGCCTGGGAAGGTGGCGCCAACGTCGTACTGAACGCGGCCCCTACCACCGCGGCCGCCGCGTCGACGCTTGGCGGGCTGGCCCCCGACGGCACGCTCGTGCTGTGCGGGTACGACGCGGGCAACCTCTCGTTGCCGACCATGCCGATGGTCCTCAACCGGCTGCACGTCATGGCCAACCCGTCGGGCTCCCCGCACGACCTGCGCGACACGCTGCGCTTTTCCGCGTCCCACAACATCCTGCCCGAGATCACCCAGATCTCGCTGGACGAGACGCCGAAGACGCTGGAGGCGATGGCCGCAGGTGGTGTCCACGGCCGCCGGGTGATCGTCTTCTAAGGCGCAGGCGACTCGGTGCTGGGTGATAAAGCCGGCGGAGCGGGCGGTGAAGGCGCCCGCTCCGCCGTTTCATGAACGCGCACCCTCGCCGATCCGCTGCTTCTCCATCAGTTGATCTCGATGATTCGTCCCGTTCCTCGCACTCGGACGGCTTGATCCTGGGCTGACCGCAGGTCAGGCCTCACCAGAGGTCAGGCCGACCGGGCACGCGACACCGGTGCCGCCGATACCGCAGTAGCCGTTCGGGTTACGGAACAGGTACTGCTGGTGGTAGCACTCCACTTCAGGCAAAAATCGCAAGGCCCGCGCCCGCCCTGGCAGGACCCTCAACTAAAGGGAACACCGCCCTCCATACTGGCGGGCGGGACAGCGTTCAGAGCCGCTCCGGCAGGAGCATGAACGCTCCGGTGTGCTGTGGGCGGACAACAGTGAAGTGGCGGCGATCGAGAGTGGCCACCTCTGTGATACCGAGTCGTTCAGCGACGGCGACGACAGAGGCATCCACCGCGCCGAGGGGAAGACTGGCGTATGTCTCAACCAGAGTGCTCATTCGCTGAAGATCACGATCCGCGAGCTCCACCAAGGTAAGGCCAGACCCGAAGGATCGCAGGAACGCCGCCTCCGCCTTGCTCCCCTGCCGCTTCTCAACGAGTTGACAGACCTCGGTGACCACGGTCGCGGGGACGAGCAGTGGCTCTGGATGGGTCTGCAGAAGGCGGGCACAGGCCTCGTGGTAGCGATCGCGGATGTTCAGTGCGGCGATCAACGGACCCGAGTCAATGACGATCACAAGGAGTGATTGTCCTCCGCACGCAGGATCTCCTCCGAGCGTTCCGCGAAATCAGGCTCCGCTTCGAGCAGGCCGATGAACGGCAAGTCACGTACCACAGGCGCTTCTTCGAGCTGATCCCGGACAAGCCGGAGCAGAGGAGCCACCTTCTCCTCCGGCAGCCGATCCACCAGGTGGTGGAGTTCCTCGCGCATCACGCTCATGCATCGAGTGTAATCAGTCGGGCTGCTACGGACAGTCCCGTAGCGTCTCTCCTTTACTTCCGCGAACCTGGCCGCTGCCGAGGCTGTCAGCCCAGGGCCTTCAGGCGTCTCCGGGCCGACGAGACCCGCCCTCAGGCTTCGCCGGCGGTCAGGCCGACGGGGCGTCCCAACCAGGCCGCAGTAGCCCTCCAGGCTCTCGGCGCGTGATAGCGGCTTCCGAGCGGCACTCGGACCTCACTTCAGGCAGCGGGAGCCCGAGGTGTCAGCCGGACCTCGACGTCCGCGTCCAGGGCACGTGCCAAACGCTCCAAGACCGGCAACGTGGGGATTGTCCCGCCCGCTTCGAACCGCGCCACCGCCGACTGCGTCATGTCGGCCTGACGGGCCAGGTCATTCTGGCTCCAGCCCCGCCCTTCACGCATCGCCCGAACCGTTTTGCCCAGCTCGTAGGCCAGACGCGTCGCCTCATAGGCCTCAGTCGCACCCGGCTCAGCCAACCGGCGATCCCTGAGCTCTCGCCAGCTCTCCTGCTCGCTCATATCGCTTCTTCTTCCCCATCGACGGTGTGCGCCATCTCAATACAGCGACGCATAGCTCGCCGAGCCCGTTCGGCCTCACGGTCCTCGCGCATCCGAGTCTTGCGGAACACCGTCAAGAGCACGATCCTGCGACCCGTTGCAATCCAGTAGGTGATGCGCACAGCGATCTCGTCCAGATGAAACCGCAGTTCGCGGAGCTTGCCGTCAAGCTGCTTCGTATAAGGCTCACCCAGCAGGGGACCCTCCGCAGCCAGCAGATCAACATAGAAGGCCACCCTCGCGAATGCCTCCGCAGGTAAATCCTCAAGCCACTTCCGAACCTCTGGCTCAAGCTCCACCGTACCCCGAGCAATTGTCAAATCCTGTGGATTGCGTGTGATTCACAGAGCTCGAAGCCATTGGTCGAGGGCTGCGAAGTCGTCGTCGGCGAGTCCCCGGTATGACTCCACGTGGTGGAGGAGAGCCTGGCCGC
>NZ_JAFCNB010000011.1 GCF_017896165.1 Microbispora oryzae | reverse complement strand
GCTACGCTATCGCCTGCGGCCACCGCCTGATCTTTGATTGTCAGCACAACACTCGATGATCGCGGTGGCCGTTCCCATCTCTGCCACCAGCCCACACGCAAGATCGCCATCTACGGCTGGAGTACTAGGGGCGGACATGCTTCGGGACACCGACGCCACCGTTGCCACCGTGGCCCGCAAGGTCGGGTACGAGGACTCCTTCGCCTTCAGCGTGGCGTTCAAGCGGGCCCGCGGTGTCAGCCCATCAGTGTGGCGCCGCCAATCCGCCGACCCCAACGCTCTAACCCCCGTCTGAAACGCGACGCCTTCACGCTGCTGTGTTGCCGGTTGGCGGCTGCGACGTGTAGGACGGCTCTTGTCGTCACGTCCGTACGCCTGAGGTGCCGGGAGCCCAATCATGGATGATCGCTTCAACGTGATCGTGAGCGCGGGATCGCTGAGGGAGACGGACGAGCACGCGGTGCATTTCCCTCATCGGTGGACGCCCGAGGGCGTGAGCGTCAGGGCGGACTTCACCGGAGGACATCTCCTTCACCTCGCGGCGGCGGGATGCGTCCTCAACGACCTTTACCGGGAGGCCGCCGCACTGGGAATCGAACTCCTGGGAGTGCGCGTCTCCGCAGCCGGCGGCTTCGATGTCGAGAGCTGGCGGTCAACCGGTCTCACCTACACCGTCGACGTCAGCTCCACAGCTCCAGCCGAGAGCATCGCCCACCTGATCGACATCGTGGACTCCGTCGCCGAGATCCCCCGCGCCATCCGACAGGGTGCCACCGTGCAGAGGATCAGCTGACGACCACGCCAACCCACAAACCGTCCTCTTAGGGGTCAGCAGGGCGCGGCAGGCTGCTGGTCGAGTGCGACCGCCAGGATCCCCCCGGACATGCCCACAGCCAGCCGCAGGCCGTCCCACGCCAGAGCCAGCGCCTGGTGGTGGACGGGCATGACATGGACACAGCGGTTCCGTGTCGGGTCCCACAGGCGTACCGACCGCTCGCCCCCGCCGGCGGACGCCACGCAGGGGCGACCGTTCAGCGTCACGGCCCGGACGCTGCGGACCCAGTCGGTGTGGCCGTCGAAGGTCCGCAACTCGTCCCCCGTGGAGGGGTTCCAGATCCGGACCGTGCGATCGTGGCTCGCGGTCACCAGATAGGGCCTGCCGTTCACCGTGACGGTACAGACGGCTCGGACCCAGTCGGTGTGGCCTTCAAGAGTGAGCAGGCAGCGACCGGTGGTCGGGTCCCATACCCGTGCGGTGTTGTCGTTGCTGGTGGAGGCCACATGGGGGCGTCCGTGCAGGACGAACTCGCACAGGCTCCACGTCCAGTCGGTGTGCCCCCGAAGCGTGCGGATGTTCGATCCCGTGGCAGGGTCCCACAGGCGAATCGTGGCGTCGTCGCCGGCACTGCCCAGGTGGTGACGACCGTCGATCGTGACGGCGCCGACGCCGTTCACTCCTCCTTCATGACCCTCCAGCGTGCGGAGGTGACGACCGGTGGCGGGGTCCCACAGCCGGATCGTCGAGTCGTCGCTGGCGCTGGCGACACAGTCGCGCCCCTCGAAGGTGAACGCGCAGACGCCGTTGACCTCGCCCGCGTGGCCGTGCAGCGTGTGCAACCGTCGTCCGGTGGCGCCATCCCAGATCCGCACCGTCCTGTCGGCGTCCCCCGTCGCGAAAAGCCGGCGGCCCGCCGCCTCGACCGCGCACACCCCCCAGACCCAGCCGTCGTGGCCTCGGAGCGTACGGCGGTGGTGGCCGACGGCGGGATTCCAGACGCGGGCGGTCGCGGGGTCGCCCATGGGCAGGTGTGGGTGCTCC
Source organism: Microbispora oryzae (assembly GCF_017896165.1). Lineage (GTDB taxonomy): Bacteria > Actinomycetota > Actinomycetes > Streptosporangiales > Streptosporangiaceae > Microbispora > Microbispora oryzae. The sequence continues at coordinate 229,323 of NZ_JAFCNB010000011.1, read as the reverse complement.
AGTACGACGAGCGTCGCGGCATCGCGGGCGTCTTCCCCCGGTTCGGGGTCGAACGCCGGAATGCCTCTCCGGACGAGGGGATCCCACACGCGCACGACCTGATCGTTGCCGATGCTGGCCAGGTACGATCGACCCTCAATGATCATCTCGCACACGCTCCTGGCCTCGTCGGTGTGCCCGTCGAGCCTGTGCAGGAACTCACCATCAGCCGCGTCCCACACCCGCAGGCTGTGATCCGCGCTCGCGCTGACCAGCATGGTCCCGTCGCCCGAGAGCGCGCAGACGTCGGTCACGCCGCCCGTGTGGCCGCGGAGTACGCGCAGGGGTTGTCCGGTCTCCGGATCCCAGAGCCGTACGGTGTGATCGGCGCTCGCACTCGCCAACAAGAGGCGCCCGCCGCGCGTGATTGGGCAGACGGCCCGCACCCAGTCGGTGTGGCCGCGGAGTACGCGCAGCGGTTGTCCGGTCTCCGGATCCCAGAGCCGTACGGTGTGATCGGCACTCGCACTCGCCAACAAGAGGCGCCCGCCGCGCGTGATTGGGCAGACGGCCCACACCCAGTCGGTGTGGCCGCGGAGTACGCGCAGCGGTTGTCCGGTCTCCGGATCCCAGAGCCGTACGGTGTGATCGGCACTCGCACTCGCCAACAAGAGGCGCCCGCCGAGGGTCAGCGCGCAGAGCCCGTTGACCTCCCCAGCGTGGCCCTCGATCGTACGAAGGAGATCTCCGCCGGCGGCGTCCCATATCCGGATCGTCCGGTCCGCGCCGCCGGTCGCCAACCATGCGCCGTCCGGCATGTGCAGTGCGGTCGTGCTTCTCACTTCGCCCACGTGCCCACGCAGAGTGAGCAGGACGTCGCCGGTGGAAGGGTCCCAGACACGGGCGGTGCCGTCGGCGGCCGCGGTGACCAGACGCGCCTGCCCGTCCTGGGACCACGCGCGGATGTCATATCCCCAATCCGTGTGCCCTTCGAAGAAACCCCACTCCATGAGTTCGGTGGCCGAGGCCCATTGCGCGCGGTATGGCAGCGGCCGGCTGATCCCCCGGTAATTTTCGCCCAGGTTCTCGATGGTTTCCGTGATTCCGAACATGGCCGCGCGGATCGGCGGCGGCTGGTTCGTCGCCTGCGGCGTGAGGCGGAGCAGCCGGGCCCTGCGGCGGCCGGCTGCGCCGGTCGCCGCGTCAGCGGCGGGAATCACGCGTCGAAGATCTGCGTGGAGCAGGTAATCCGAATCGGCGAGCAGTTCGTCGACGGCTTTCGCCCGAACTGCGTGCAGCGGAAGGGCGCGCAGTGAATAGTCGTCGGCGCGATCCCATCCGGCCTTTCTGCCTCGCGCGAGAAACGCCTGGGTCAGGGTGAGTTCATCATGCCGCCGGGCGACCAATTGGGCCCGCGCGTCCAACAGCGCGTCGTTCAGCGCCTGATGGAAGAGGCGGAACACCCTCGCATCCTGATCGTCGCTGGACTCGATCAGGAAGTTCGCCGCGGAGGAGCGGACGAAGCGAGAGAGGTCCTGCTTGGAGATCTTCTCGCCACTGAGCGCGTTCACGGCCAGTCGCCAGAGGTCCAGCGACATGCCGGGCGCCTGGGTGAACGCGAGCGCCGTCAGCACCAGATCCGCGGACACCCTGCCCGCGCCGGGCATCCGCGCCAAATAGCGGAGCAGCACGGAACCGACCTGGGAGGGAAAGGACACCTCCGCCGCGGCCACCGCCTCGGTGTCGTGCAGGCCGTGTGCGCGGGCGACGAGCCCGGCGATCAGGAAATTGGGCCCGGCGAGGCGGGCGATGCGCTCGGCGACGGGCCGTGCCGCCCCCGGGTCGGCGTACGGGTTGCCCGGACGCTCGTGGCCCCTGAGCTGGAGGGTCGCCTGCGTGTAACGGATCAGGTCCTCCTCCTCGAAGTAGTCGTCGTCGAGCCTGACCAACTGAGGGCTGCCGAACTCGCGCAGCAGGTCCCCTTCGCCGTCGTGATAGCGGGTGCCCACCAGGATCCCGATGCCGTCCTCGGCGCAGGTCTCCACAAGCGGGAGGATGATCTGGCCGATGATCGCCCTGGCCTCGGCCGGGGTGGCGGCCTCATCCATGGCGTCGATGATCACGTTGAATCGCCGTCCGTGCCCGCCGAGAACGCCTTGGACAGCGGGCGCCAAGTCTTCTGCACGCTCGGGCGGGACCGCCGAGGCCGCGTGAGCGATCTCGGTCGCCACGTCGAGAGCGGTCTTGCCCTTGGCGTGCACCGCGCAGGACACCGACCCCTCCGGCGCGCGCACGGCGTCGTCGTCGGCGGGTAACGTCGCGCGGAACGACGGGTCGGCCGTGGTCACGATTCGGCCCAGCACGGCTGACTTGCCGGCCCCCGGAGAGCCGGTGACGACCAGAGGGCGCCGTCGCGGAGATGGATGCTCCAGCCAGTCCGCAATCTCCCGCAACGCCCGTGTCCGGCCCTGGAAGCGGTGTCCGGACTCGCTGTCGGCCGACACTCCCCGGGCCCGTGGTCGCCAGTGCCGCGCGCCTTCCGGGTCGCGCTCCAGCGTCCAACCCCATGCTGCCAATGCCTGCTCGCCCGCTTCGGCGGCCGACCACCGGTCCAGTTCGAGAATGTTCTCGCCGTCCAGGCAGCTGTGAACGCGGTGCAAGGTGATCGCCCGGCCGCCGACGCCCGTGTGGCTGGCCTGGGCTACGAGGCCGACCACGGCCTCCAGGTCTTCCGACCACAGCCCCGTGCCACTGAAGCCTCGGGCCAGCGACCGGCCGGGGTCGCAGTCCAGACGGATCCACCCTCGGCCTAGTCCGTCTCCCAGGGATCCGGTGGCCGAGTCGCCGAAGGGGTCCTCGTACGGAAAGCCGAAAGCCCACCATCGGCTGCCTCGGGGCAGGCCGTCCGGACTTAGGCAGCGAATCCGGGCCGCACTCACGCCGGGGGGCACCGGCGCGTCGAGGCGAAGGACGGCGACGTCCTCCAAGGATTCGGGCGCCACGTTCGCGGGGACCGCACGGAACCGCTGCTGCGGCAGGCCATAAGCCAGAGGGAACTCCAACCAGACGGCCTCCCGGACCACCCGGGCGTGGTCTCTGACGACATGCGCGCAGGTCAGGACGCGCCGGTCGTCGATGACCACGCCCGCCCCCATCGGGTAGGTCGCCTCCGGCGAGACGTAGACCGCCGCCACCCAGGGGGTGGAGGCGGGCGCCGTAGTCACTCCCCGGGCCCCTCCGGCCGCTCCGGATCGGGTCTCCACGTGAGGGTTACCTCAAAGTTGCTCTCCGTGGCGGCCTTGGCCACCCACCAGTTCATCGTCCCGCTGACTTTGATGCCGAACTTGAGGGAGATTTCGTCCGGCCGGGTTTCCTTCACCTTCTCCAGCACCGCTCGCGCCGCCTGCACCGCGGGGTCGACCGCCTCTTTGATTCGCCCCACGACTTCCTCGGCGCCAGCCGGATGGTAACCAGGCCCCAGTTCCACTTCGAAACCGACAACGGTTTCGGCATCCAGTTCGTACCTGACGATCTGCTGCACTGTCACCTATCCCGTTTATCCCGGAATCGGCAGAATCGCCGAAGCGCCCGGATTCGGACCGTACGTGTCAGAGACCAGCCTAGGTCGTCACGGCCGAGAACGATTGAAAAGAGCGGAAAGGGGGCGAATCGCGGATTCTCTGAACTTCCCCGATTCCCCTGAGCCGGCCCCGGGTCATCGGGCGAGTTGTTCCGCGTTTGGAGAGACTTAATGGCCGGGTTGCGGGGTCCCCGCGACTACCAACCCCAGTACACGAAGAAACCCCCGAACCCGTAGGTTCGAGGGTTTCCGATGTCTTGCGACATCACATGAGCGGAGAGCGTGGGATTCGAACCCACGAGACCGGTCACCCGGCCTAGCGGTTTTCAAGACCGCCGCCATCGTCCACTAGGCGAGCTCTCCTGGGCGGGCAGGACGCCCGCTGCAGCTTAGTCTCTCATCGCCTCACACCTACCCGCGACCGGAATCCGCCCGTACGAGCCGGCGCCCGCAGGACAGGCTCCGGCTCGTACGGCGGACATGACAGCCCGTGGTCACAGGTGATCGGGGATCTCGGAGAACCGGCGCTCGTTGAGAGCCTGGGGACCCGCGAACCCGTCGCCCACGGAGGCGGCGAGGCGCAGGTAGGCGTCCCGCGTGGCCTCCTGGAGGCGGTCCAGGTCGAACTCCGCGCCCTCTTCGAGGTGGGGGTCGTACGGCACGCGGACGACGGCCCGGCAGCGGGCGGCGAAGTGGGCCTCCAGCCGGTCGAGGTCCACCGTCGACTTCGACCGGGGGCGGACGCTGCACAGGACGACCGTGGCGGCCCGCACCAGATCGCTGTAGTGGTGCGCCTCCAGCCAGTCGAGGGTGGCGGAGGCGGCTCGGGCCCCGTCCACCGAGGGAGAGCTGACCAGCACGAGCTGGTCGGCCAGGCCGAGCACTCCCGACATGGCCGAGTGAAGCAGGCCCGTCCCGCAGTCGGTGATGCAGATGGAGTAGAAGTTCTCCAGCACCAGGGAGACCGCCTGGTAGTCCTTGCCGCTGAACGCCTCCGAGACCGAGGGGTCGCGATCCGACGCGAGGATCTCCAGCCGCGAGGGCCCCTGCGAGGTGAACGCTCTGATGTCCACATACCGCTTGATCTGCGCGCGCTCGTTGAGCAGGTCGCGTACGGTCGCGGACGTCTCCAGCTCCACCTTGTCCGACAGCGTGCCGCGGTCGGGGTTCGCGTCGACGGCGATGACGCGGTCGCCGCGCACCTGCGCGAGCGTGGCGCCGAGGCCCACGGTGGTCGTGGTCTTGCCGACGCCGCCCTTGAGGCTGAGCACGGCGACGCGATGGTGGCCGGTGGCGACCGGGGTGCGGGCGCGGTTGACCAGCTCGCGGCGGCGCCGCACCTCCGGCGGCTCGCCCGGCTTGATCAGCCCCGCCGACGCCTTGTAGACGAGACGCCGCCAACCGGCGGCGGGAGCGTTCCGCCGGCCCCTCAGCAGGGTGACGGGGTCGAGACTGTCGGCGGTCGGCCCGCCCGCCTTGGCGCCCGTCGCGCGGGCCGGTGAGCCGAACGCGCCGGGCGACGGGGCCTGCCTGCGCCGCGGCTGGTACGGCTCCCGCTCGGCGACGGCCTCGCGGTCCGGCTCGGCGCCGAGCGGCGGATCCGCCTCGTACGGCTGTCGCTCGCGGGCGGGGGGTGCCTGCTCGCGCTCGGGGTCCTGGGCGGGCTCCGCGGTGGTCCTCCGCTCCGTGCCGTAGGAGCCGAAGGAGATGTCCGCGGCGTGGTCGGCGGTCAGGCCGAAGCCCCGTTCCCCGGTGGAGCCGAAGCCCGCGTCCCGGTCGGTCTCCGAGCCGCCCGAGGAGCCGCCCGATGGGCCGCCCGTTGAGCCGCCAAACGAATCACCCGCCGAGCCCCCGGAGAAGCCCACAGACGATCCGGTGGGCGAGCCGCCGTAGGGCTGCCACTCCCGCTCGGCCGTCACCGTCGGCTCCGGCTCATACGGCTGGTACGGCGACGAGTGCTCCTCGACGTCCCGCTCCTCGTCCCGGACGGAGTGGTCGCCCGGCGGTTGGTCGGCGGCCGTTGTGGCATCCGACGATTCGCCGGGCTCCTGGAGATCCGAGGCCGGCGTCTCCGCCGACAGGCCCGCCTCCACCTTGGCGATGTCGACCGGTACGGCCGGCTCCAGCCAGCCGCGCAACTGCTGCTCGCCGGTGGTCGCCGAAGACGACGTCTCCTCGGCCTCGTCGCGACTCTCACCACGACCGCCGGCACGGCTGTCACCGCCGCCGTCCACCTCGCCGAACGCGCCGACGCCGTAGGCGTCGGTGTCCGCCGGTGACCGCGAGAACGCTCCACGCCCCTCCGACCGCTCCCCGAACAGCGGGCCGGAAAAGGGCGAGCCGGAGTCGAGGGCTCCGGGAGGCGAGGTGGAGTAGTCGTCGTCCTCGCGCGAGCGGTCGGCGAACGACTCAAGCGACTGCGTGGCCTCCACGGGCGAGGATCCCAGTGACGAGGATCCCGGGGCACGGTCGACGGCGACGGTCGCGTCTCCGGCACGCTCGGCGGCCGGTTCCGGCGCGGCGTCCTCCTCCGGCTCCGTCGCGAACGCCGACCGGCGGCCCTCGTCGGCGGAGCCGGCTCCGGACGCCGGCTCCTTGTCGCCGAAGAGCGGGTCGCGGCCGAAGCCCGGCGTGCCGAAGTCTCTCGTGTCCGAACCGCCGAAGGACGAGCCGCCGAACGACGACCCTCCCAAAGAAGATCCGCCGAACGACGGCTCTCCGTACGACGAGCCGGACCCGAAGGCCGGGCCGTCCTCCCGCGCGGGAGCGTCCTCGACGGCCGGCGAGCCGTACACCGACTCGACGGCACCGCGCAGCAGCGTGCCCGACGTCGACTCGGACGGGACGTGGCTCCAGGGGTCCTTGGGGTACGGCGAGGTGGCCTCGGGCTCGGCGGGCGGAGCGGGGGCCGGCTGGGGAGCGGCGAGCGTCGCGGAGGTCACGGCGCTGACCGCGATCTCCACTTCGTCGGGCATCTCCTTGATCGCGTCAAGCCATGCGAGCTGGTCCTCGAGAGAATGGGGATCCTCACGATCATGTCTCGCCACCGTGTTCCCCCTCGGGATGGGCTAATGGGGTAGCAAACACAATGCAGATTAGCGCCACGTAATACGGTGAATCCGGGCAACCTCTGAGTTCTCCGCCAAGCTACTTTAGGTCACATGCGCGCGATCGTGATTACTGAGCCGGGCGGACCTGAGGTTTTGGCCTGGCGAGAAGTGCCCGACCCGCGTCCGGGCCGGGGCGAGGTTGTCATCGACGTCACAGCCTCGGCCGTGAACCGGGCCGACGTCCTGCAACGGCAGGGGAACTATCCTCCGCCGCCCGGCGCGTCCGAGATCCCGGGCCTCGAATGCGCCGGAGTGATCTCCGAGATCGGCGAGAACGTCGAGGGCTTCTCCGTCGGCGACCGGGTCTGCGCCCTGCTCGCGGGTGGCGGGTACGCCGAGCGGGTGGCCGTCCCCTGGCAGCAGGTCATGCCGGCGCCCGAGGGGATCTCCCTCGCCGAGGCGGCCGGCCTGCCCGAGGTCGCCTGCACGGTCTGGTCGAACGTCTTCATGGCCGCCCGGCTGCGCAAGGGCGAGACGCTGCTGGTGCACGGCGGCGCGAGCGGCATCGGCACGCTCGCGATCCAGCTCGCGAAGGCGTTCGGCTCCCATGTGCTGGTGACGGCGGGTACGGCGGAGAAGGTGCGGCGCTGCCTCGACCTCGGCGCGGACGAGGGGGTCAACTACCGCGAGGAGGACTTCGCGGAACGGTTCCGGGGGCGGGCCGACGTGATCCTCGACATCATCGGGGCCAAGTATCTGGAGGGAAACCTGGCCGCCCTCACCACGGGCGGGCGGCTGGTCGTCATCGGCCTCCAGGGCGGGGCCTCGGCCACGCTCAATCTGGGCGTCCTGCTGACGAAGCGGGCCTCGATCTTCGCGGCCGGCCTGCGGGGCCGCCCGGTGGACGAGAAGGGCGCCATCTGCCGCGGGGTCGTCGACAACATCTGGCCGCTGGTCGGGGCCGGGGCCATCCGGCCGGTCGTGCACGCGGAGGTGCCGATGCGGGACGCCGCGGAGGGCCACCGCCTGATGGAGCAGGGCGAACACATCGGAAAGATCCTGCTGATCCGGTGAGCTAGGTTGGAGCGGGTGGGCACGGAGCATCCGCTGGATCCGAACCAGGAGTCATAAGGGATCAATGAACGCAGACGAGAGCACCCCGCAGATCGTCGTCGTTGGGCCTGAGGGTCTCATCTCCGGCGACGACGGCAAGCAGGGCGAGCAGGAGCGGTCGGTCGCCGAGTTGGTCGAGCAACCGGCGAAGGTGATGCGCATCGGCAGCATGATCCGCCAGCTTCTCGAAGAGGTCCGCGCGGCGCCTCTCGACGAGGCGAGCCGGCGGCGGCTGAAGGAGATCCACGAGAGCTCGGTCAAGGAGCTTGAGGAGGGTCTCGCCCCGGAGCTCGTCGACGAGCTGGAACGGCTGTCCCTGCCCTTCAGCGACGAGAACGGCACCCCGCCGAGCGAGGCGGAGCTCCGGGTGGCGCACGCGCAGCTGGTCGGCTGGCTGGAGGGCCTGTTCCACGGCATCCAGACCACCCTGTTCGCGCAGCAGATGGCCGCCCGCGCCCAGCTTGAGCAGATGCGCCGCGCCCTGCCGGGCGGCGTTCCCCAGGACGACCAGGGCCACCGGGGCGGCGGCCCCTACCTGTGACGGTTTAGAAGTCCACTAGAACAGCGTCTCCAGCACCCGGGCCACCCCGTCGTCGTCGTTGGCCGCCGTGACATGATCCACGGCGGCCAGCACGTCGGCGTGGGCGTTCGCCACGGCGTACGAGACGCCGGCCCAGCTCAGCATGGGCAGGTCGTTCGGCATGTCCCCGAACGCGATCACCTCGGCCGGCTCGATGCCGCGCTCCTCTGCCAGGACGGCCAGCGCGGAGGCCTTCGTCACACCGTGGGCGCTCATCTCGATCAGGGCCCGGCGGCTGGAGTGGGTGGGGGTCACCAGCTGGCCGACGAGCCCGTGCACGAGAAGCTGGAGATCGTCCGGGTCCATGTACGGGTGCTGCGCGAGCAGCTTGGCGCACGGCCGGGCGATGAGCGCCGCGGTGGGGGTCTCCCGCCCGGTCGGCCGCCGGGAGTCCCAGCCTCCGGGTGTGAATTCCGTCTCATGGGCGAAGCCGCCCTCGTACTCGACCGCGAACCGCAGGCCGGGCACACCGTCCCGCAGGCGGCCTACGCACTCCCGCAGCACGTCCGGGGCGATCAGATGGGCCTCCACGATCTCCTCGCTGTGCAGGTCGTACACCAGGGCGCCGTTGGCGCAGATCGCCAGCCCACGGTGCCGTACGGCCCCGGCCACGGTGTGCATCCAGCGGGGCGGGCGGCCGGTGACGAAGACCAGCGTGCCGCCGGCCTCCTCCACCCTGGCGAAGGCGGCGGCCGTACGTGGGGAGATCGTCCCGTCGGCGCGCAGGGCGGTGCCGTCGAGATCGGTGGCGACGAGGCGGGGGCAGGTCATGAGAGTTCCAGTCTGTACCGATATGGGTACGTCCCAGGCCCGCGACCATCCACAGATCGAGAAATCTGCCGCGGACGTGGAACACCATGGGGCTACATAGTGTTAGATGTGAAGGCGTTGTATTAGCTGTTCCCGTAGCGAAAACCAGCTTGACTGTATGAGCCACCCGGGGAGCTGTGCGACACACCCGGGGTCCACGAGGTGTGGTCCCCAAGATTCATCCTTAGGGAGAGCAGTAATGGCTCAGGGAACCGTCAAGTGGTTCAACGCTGAGAAGGGCTTCGGCTTCATCGCACCGGACGGCGGCGAGCCGGACGTGTTCGTGCACTTCTCCGCGATCACCGGCTCTGGTTACCGGAACCTCGAGGACGGCCAGCGGGTCGAGTTCGAGGTCATCGCGGGCCCGAAGGGTCCGCAGGCGTCCAACGTTCGCGGTCTCTGATCTGACCTGACGCGCCGAAGGCGGGGTTCGCATCGCGAACCCCGCCTTCCGTGCTGTCCGGGGTGGAAACCGCGGCCCGCGGGCCTCAGCGGGACACCGGCTCCAGGACGTCGAGCCCAACGTACGGCCGCAGCGCCTTGGGCACCACGACCGAGCCGTCCGCCTGCTGGTGGTTCTCCAGGATGGCGACGATCCAGCGGGTGGTGGCGAGGGTGCCGTTCAGCGTGGCGACATGCTGCGGCCTGCCGTCGGCGTCGCGGGTGCGCACCCGCAGGCGGCGGGCCTGGAAGTCGGTGCAGTTGGACGTCGAGGTGAGCTCCCGGTAGCGGCCCTGCGACGGGATCCACGCCTCGCAGTCGTACTTGCGCGCCGCGGACGTGCCGAGGTCGCCCGCCGCCGTGTCGATGATCCGGTACGGCAGCTCGACCTTGTCCAGCATCTCCTTCTCCCAGGCGAGCAGCCGCAGGTGCTCCTCGTGGGCGTCCTCCGGCCGGCAGTAGGAGAACATCTCGACCTTGTCGAACTGGTGCACCCGGATGATGCCCCGGGTGTCCTTTCCGTACGAACCGGCCTCGCGGCGGAAGCAGGACGACCATCCGGCGTACCGCAGCGGCAGCGAGCGCACGTCGAGGATCTCGTCGGCGTGGTAGGCCGCGAGCGGCACCTCCGAGGTGCCGACCAGGTAGAGGTCGTCCTCGGGCAGCCGGTAGATCTCCTTGTCGTGCGCGATGTGGAAGCCGGTGCCCTGCATCGACTCCGGCTTCACCAGGACCGGCGTGATCATGGGGGTGAAGCCCGCCTCGACCGCCTGCTGCATGGCCATGGTGAGCAGCCCGAGCTGGAGCCGGGCGCCGACGCCCTTGAGGAAGAAGAACCGGGCGCCCGACACCTTGGCGCCGCGCTCGATGTCGATCGCGTCGAGCAGCTCGCCCAGCTCCACGTGGTCACGCGGGGTGAACTCGAACGCCGGCTTCTCGCCGACCTCCTCCAGCACGACGTAGTCGTCCTCACCGCCGGCGGGAGCGCCCTCCTCGACGATGTTGGGCACCGACATGAGCAGCTCGTCGAGCTCGCCGCCCAGCGTCTCCGCCTCCGACTCGGCGGCCTTGACCTGCGCCGCCAGGTCCTTCGCCCGGTCGAGCAGCGCCTGCCGCTCGTCGCCGGAGGCGCGGGACACCGACTTGCCGATGTTCTTCTGCTCGGCGCGGAGCGACTCGAAGCCGGTCAGCGCGGCACGGCGGCGCTCGTCCAGGGCGAGCAGGGCGTCCACGACCGAATCGTCCTCACCGCGGGCGCGCTGCGACGCCCGGAGACGATCGGGGTCCTCACGAAGGGTGCGCAGGTCAATCACGGATCAAAGGCTACCGGAGCCGGTACGGCTCCCGCCCATCACACGCGATCCGCCCGGACCGGACCTGGCAGAGATTCCCGAACCCTAGATCCTCTGATCAGGCGCCGCCGGAACGGATCCGGTCGAGCCAGCTCGCCGCCTCGGCGAATTCGGACTCCGACATGCCCGGCCCGATCCGCGGCCGGCCCCGGTCGGCCCGGGGATAGCTGCCCAGGAAACGCACGTCGAGACAGCGCCGGTGCAGGGCCGCGATCGCCTCCCCGACCCTGGCGTCGGCCACGTGGCCCTCGCAGTCGAAGTGGAAGAAGTAGTGGCCGATGCCGTCGCCTGTGGGACGCGACTCGATGCGGCTCAGGTTGACCCCGCGGACCGCGAACTCGCTCAGCATCTCCATCAGGGCGCCGGGATGGTCGTCGCGCAGGAAGACGACCAGCGAGGTGCGGTCGGCGCCGGTGGGCTGGGGCAGCGACCCGGGACGGCTCACCCGGACGAACCGGGTCACCGTGTCGGACCGGTCGCCGATGCCCGAGGCGAACTCCGCCAGGCCGTAATAGCCGGCCGCGACGGCCGGGCTGATCGCCGCGTCGTACGGCGAGCCGGCCGCGGCGACCTCCTGTGCGGCGGCCGCGGTGGACGGCCAGGCGACCACGTCGGCGTCGGGGAACTCCCGTTCGACGTATCCCCGGCACTGGGTGATGGCCGCAGGGTGGGAGATGATCCGCTTGATCTGCCACGACTCGGTCCCCGGCCGTACGAGCAGGGAGAACTCCACGGGCAACAGCAGCTCCCCGGTGATGAGGAGCGGCACCCCCCGGGCCAGCTGGTCGAGCGTCTGGGTGATCGCCCCCTCGACCGAGTTCTCCAGGGGGACGACGGCGCCGTCGGCGGTGCCGTCGCGGGCCGCGTCGAGGGCAGCCCCGACGTTGGCGCAGGCGAGGCTCTCGGCGTCCGGCGCCAACCGGCGCAGGGCGGCGTCGCAGAAGGTGCCCCGCGGGCCGAGATACGCGAGCTTCGACATGCCCACCAGACTATTCGCACAGGCGGCCGTTCTCCGGGTGATCCGGGTGACCTGAATGGGTTGAATAGGCTGGGTCGCGCCCGCCGTCAGCGACGGACCCGCTGGGGCTCCACCTCGGGGCCGATGCCGAGCCGGGCCGCCCTGACCGCGTGCTCCTCCTCCGGGGAGAGCGGTTGCAGGCCCTTGCCGCCGCTCACCGGTCGTACGTAGGTGCGGGTCTCGGTCCTGCCGTTGATCGAGGTGAGCACGATGCCGTCGCCGAACCCGTTGATCAGGGCCACCGAGAACGACAGCCGCCCGGTCATCTCGTCGAGCGCGTCGTATCGGTAGACGGCGACGTCGCGGATCGCCCTGCTGTCCATCGCGCCGTCGAAGGCGTCGCGGCGGGCGAGCGCGTCCATGCACTCCTCCACCGAGCCGCGGGCCCGCCGTAGCATGACCAGCCCGATTGACAGGCCGGTCACACCGGACAGCGTCCCGGCCATCACCAGAACGGTAATCAACACGGCACCGAGCGTAATCAGTCGGGCAAGTCGGCGTACGCGGAACGGGAGATCTGGGGACGGTCCGCCACGCGCCGGGGCAGCCAGGACCCGAGAATCCACACGAGGGCGACGGCGCCGAGACCGAAGCCGTCCTGGACGATCTTCCCCACGACCGGGCTGAGCACGGGGATCTCCAGCGCCTTGATCGACACGCCCCACCACGGCACCGGCAGCACGTAGAAGAGCCAGACACCGGCGGCGACCAGCGACCTGACCCGGTCCCGTCCCGTGCCCGCGAGGGCGGCGACGACGATCACCACCCAGGCGATGTGGTGGATCCACGCGACCGGCGACAGCAGCACGGCCATCAGACCGGTCAGCGCGACGGCGGTCATGGTGTCGCCGGACCGGTGGGCCCGGCGGGCGGCGCGGAAGCCGTACCAGCCGATCACCGCCACGGCTGCCAGCCAGATGACGGCGGTGAACGGGCCGGGCAGGTAGAGCCTGAGCAGCATGCCGCGCAGCGACTGGTTCGTCGTGGCGGCGTTGGCGCCGAGGCGCTCGGAGTCGAGGAGAGCGCCGAACCAGTAGTCCCGCGCGTCGTCGAAGATCACGAGGAACGGCAGCACGGTGAGCAGCGCGGCCGTTAACGCGCCCAGGAAGAACGCCCGCCGCGACTCCCCGTCGCCGCCGCGCCGGGGGAAACCGGTGATCGCGAGGTAGATCAGGAACACGCCGGGGGTGAGCTTCACCGCCGTGGCGATGCCGATCAGCATTCCCCTGGGCCACCTCGGCCGGCGGACGACGCAGTCGAGCAGGCACAGCAGCAGCAGGAAGAGATCGACCTGCCCAAACCTGACCTGATCCCTGATCGGCATCAGATAGGCGCAGGCGGCGGTGAGCAGCGCCAGTGCCGGCGGCGCCGCCCATCGGCCGGGCAGCGACCGCAGGAGCGGGCGGAAGGCGCACCCACCTGTGACCACGAGGGCGGCCACGATCCCCGCCGTCCACACCCACTGCGCGGCCGGCCACGACATCTCGGCGAGCGGCACGGCCAGCATGGCGGCGACGGGCGGATAGGTGAACGGGAGGAGCTGCGGTGCCGGAGTGATCACGCCGTAGACCGGAAGGCCGGTCAGCAGGGCCCAGCCGCCCGTACGGTAGACGTCCAGGTCGACCAGGCGCTGGTCGGCCGGGTTGGTCAGCCAGTAGTGGACCAGCGGCGCCACGGCCGCGGCGATCGCCAGCAGCGCGAGGGCCCAGGCCCACGCCGGTGGCCTGCCCGCGGTCGTCCGGCCAGTCGTCACGAGCAGGCAGGTTACCGTGGACCCTGTCCCCGACGTCGGCCCAGACGTCCCGTCACGAGCGAGGAGCCGGACAACCGTGCCAGCCGAGAGTGGTGCCCACCGCTCACCGGGCCGCCCGTCGCCAGGCCGCCCCACACCGCCCCGGCCCGCCCGAGGCCGCGCGTACGCGCGGGCGGTTTTCGCCGCGGTGCTCGCCGTGGGAGCCCTCCTGGCAGGCGGCCTGACGGGCGTCGCGGCGCCTGCCGAGGCCGCGGCACGGCCCGAGGGGCGGGTGATCGTCATCGGCGTGCCCGGCCTGCGCTGGGACGATCTCGACCCGGCCCGCACGCCCAACCTGTGGAGCCTGGCGGCCAAGGGCGGCACGGCCTCGCTGTCGACGCGGGTGGTCCCGCCCGAGGGCCTGCCGGTCACCTGCCCCGCGGCCGGATGGCTCACGGTCTCGGCCGGTCAGCGGGCTGCGGCGCCCGGCACACGGTGCGGTCCCGCGCCCACGCCGGTGGCGGCCCCGGACGGCTCCGCCACCGTCCCCGGCTGGGCCGAGCTGGCGGCCCTCCAGCGATCGAGCCCGTTCCGGGCCACTTTGGGGCTGCTCGGCCGTACGGTCACCGCGGCGGGAGGCACAGTGGCCGCCGCCGGGCCGGGGGCCGCGCTCGCCGCCGCCGACGGGTTTGGCCGGATCGGGAGATACGCGCCCGACGTGTCCGGGCTGCCCGACCTCACGCCGTACAGCCTCGTGATCGCCGAGGCGGACGACATCACCCGGGCCTGGACGGGCGCGGCCGCCTCCGGGACGCCCGGGGCGGCCGATGGGGGAGGCGATCTCGCCGGTGCCGCGCGCCGGGCGGCCGTCGCCGCCGCCGACCGGACGGTCGGGCAGGTCCTGGCCCGGGTGCCCGCCGGGTCGACCGTACTCGTGGCCGGGCTGGCCGACTCGGGATCCACCGCGCACCTGCACGTCGCGGTCGCCGCGGGCCCGGGAGGCGCCGGACTGGGGGGCGCCGGTCTGGGAGGCGCGGGCGGGGCGCGGGAGCCGTACCGGCCGGGGTCGCTGACCGCGCCGTCGACGCGGCAGGAGGCGCTGGTCACCCTCACCGACCTGACCGCGACGGTCACCCACGCGCTCGGCCTGCCCACTCCCCAGGGCGTCGTCGGCCGGCCGTGGGAGAACGGCGCGGCCGCGACGTCCGGACGCGCCGCGATCACCCGGCTTTCCGACGCCGATCTGGCCAGTCAGGTGCTCAGGCAGGTGCGCGAGCCGTTCTTCGTCGTGCTCGTGGTGGCGCAACTGCTCTTCTACGCGCTGGCGTCGGCCGTCGTCCGGCGGCACCGGCGCATGCTCACCGCGACGCGGGTGGTCGCGGTGGTGAGCGCCGCGCTCCCGGTGTCGACGTTCCTCGCGCAGCTCGTGCCGTGGTGGAGCTTCGCCCACCCGATGCCCGCCGTGCTGGTGACGATCCTGGCGTTCGCCGGGCTGATCACCGCGCTCGCCTTCGCCGGTCCCTGGCGGGGGAGCGTCCTCGGGCCCCCCTCGGTCGTCGCCGGGGTGAGCTCGCTCGCCCTGCTCCTCGACGTCATGACGGGCTCTCACCTGCAGGTCAACGCGGTCACGGGATACGAGCCGGTCACCGGAGGCCGCTTCTACGGCTTCGGCAACATGGCCTTCGCCACCTACTCCACGGGGACCCTCCTGCTGCTGGCCGGGGTCGCGCACGCGTTCGGACGCCGCAGGCGCGCCGCCGTGGCCGTCTGCCTGGCGTACGGGCTGCTGGCGATCGTGGGCGACGGCTGGCCCGGCTGGGGGGCCGACTTCGGCGGGGTGCCGCCGTTCGTGGTGGGTCTGGCCGTGTTCCTCCTGCTGCTGACCGGCCGGCGGGTGTCGGTCGCCCGTCTCGGGCTGATCGGGGTCGGCGGCGCGGTGTTCATCGCGCTGATCGCGGTGGCCGACTGGCTCCGGCCCGACGAGCAGCGGACCCATCTCGGCGCCTTCGTCCAGCAGGTCGTCGACGGCGAGGGCGGCCTGGTGGTCGGCCGCAAGCTGAGCGCGATGATCCACAACCTGGGCAACGGGTGGCTCACGGCGCTGTCGCTGGTGGCGCTGGCGTTCCTGTTCCTCGTGCTGTCCCGCCCGTCGCGGTGGGGCGCCTCCGCGCTCAGTCTCGCCTACGGCCGGGCTCCCGAGTTGCGCGCGGGGCTCGTCGCGGCGCTCACCACCGCGCTGGCGGGCTTTCTGCTCAACGACTCCGGGATCGCGATCCCGGCGATGGCCCTGACGGTGGCCGTACCGCTGACTCTCGCGGCGTCTGCCCGGGCGCTGGAGCTCGGGTCGCCACCGCCCACCAGATCAGGCATGCAGTCAGCGCGAGCAGGAACGCCGGCACCGCCAGCGACCTGACCACGCTGACCAGCCATTCCAGGTCGGCGGGCTGCCCGGCCTGACGCGCCGGGAGATACGCCAGGGAGAGGGCGGTGAGCCGGGCCGTCAGGAAACCGTCCAGGCCTGTGGCCGGGACCAGCGCGACCAGCGCGAACGCCAGGCCGTCATACCAGGGCAGGGCGTACGGCGTGGCGAACAACCAGGCGGTCGTGAGGGCGAGGGCCACTCCGGCGCCCGCAGGACCGGTTGAAGGCGCCGCGTGCCGTCCGGGGGCGTCGGCGTCCCCCGGCGACAGCCGCCGCAGCAGCAGGACGGCGAGCACCGCCATCAGCAGCAGCGAGCCGATCTGGATCAACGCGTGGTACGACCCCGAGCTGATCGACTGGGCGGCCCGCTTCACGAGCATCCACGGCGTGGCCAGGGACACGGTTTTGCTGGCGTCGAGCACCTGGTCGAGCGCGTGGGGCCCAGCCAGCCAGTAGAGCGTGACGACGGTCGCCGTCGCCGACACGGCGACCAGGGCCAGGCGTCCGGGCTGGCGCCGCAACTCCCAGGCGGTGCCCAGGGCGACCAGACCTGCCGTGACCTTGACGGCGACGCCCAGCCCGAGCAGCACGCCCCGGCGGGCCACCAGCCCGCCCACCACCAGGGCGATCGCCAGGGTGTCGAGGTGCATGCCGGCCGCGAGCTGGTAGAGGAGCAGCGGGTTGACCGTCCACAGCAGGGCCGCCCTGGCCTGCCGTACGGGATCGTCCCGGGTGGCCCGGTGGAGCACCAGGGCCGCGGCGACGAACGCGACGAGGTTGGCCAGCTCCAGTGCGAAGACCGTCAGCCGCAGCGAGTCGCCGCCCACATGGGCCGCGAGAGACTGCACGATCGTCGCGACGGGGCCGTACACACTGGGTGTGCCGCGCCACTCCTCGACCCGCCCGATCAGCGGGTCGGCCGGCAGGTCAGCGGCCACGGTGACGTACGGGTCGTACCCGAGCGCCGCCATCCGTCCGTACGCCGCGTAGTTGAGGTGGTCGGAGGAGCCCGAGGGCGGCAGGAAGGTCAGCACGGCGGCCGCCAGGCACCCGGCGAGGAGCAGCACGCGAGGCCGGGGGAGCCTGCCGGGCACCGCGAGACCGGCCGCCAGACCGGCGCCGCCGAGGATGATCGCCACCGCTCCCAGCGCGACGACCAGGTGGCCGCCGGGCGCGAGCCCCAGCGAGTACGGCGGCTGCCAGGGCGCGCCGGGCAGCTCCGGGACCATCGCCGATGGGCCGAGGAGCCCGATCGTGACCGTGCAAAGGATCGACAGGGCACCCGCCACCGTCGCGGCCCGCGACAGAAGACGCTGCGGCTCTGCGACGGCAGGCGTGGACGACCTCGGTAAGGTCACGAGCGCGGTCGGGGGCGCAGCGCGTCCCAGCCCTGCCGGACGGCGGGCTCGCGGGCGGCCAGGGCGAGGCCGACGTCGCGGAGCTGCCGGGCCCGGTGCAGCTGCGACCGCCAGTCGGTGCCGGTCGCCCGGTGGGCCATGTCGACCTCCACCTCGACGATCCGGAAACCCTTCCTGAGCAGGTCGACGGTCATGCCCGTCTCCACGCCGAAGCCGTGGGCGAGCGGCCTGGCCGCCTCGAACGCCGCCCGGGTCAGGCACCGCTGCCCGTTGAGAGGCTGGGTCGCCGACCAGCCGGTCAGCCGCTTGATGCCGTCGCGGGCCAGCCGCACCACGGCGCCGTGACCGCCCAGCTTCACCCGGGTGGCGAACACCGCGATCGTCATGTCGGCCGAGCCCGTGCGCACCGGCACGATCAGCTCGTGCGCGGCGCCGGCCGTCTCGCCGAGGTCGGCGTCGAGGAAGAGCAGGTTGCGTGCCTTCTCCTCGTCGAGGAGGCGCACGGCCTCCGCTCCGCTCTCCATGGCGGCGGCCTTGCCCTTGTTGCGGCTGTGCCGCACCACCCTGGCCCCGGCCGCCCTGGCCGCCCGGCCGGTCTCGTCGGCCGAGCCGTCGTCGACCACGACCACGAGATCCACACCGGGCAGCTTCAGGGCGGCCGAGACCGTGGCGGCGATGCGCTCGGCCTCGTCCTTCGCCGGGATCACCACTGCGGTGTCCGGCTCCGGGACCACAAGCTCACCCATGCGGCTAGCCCTGCGGCTCAGCCGTGAGCAGGTCGTCCGGCAGGGTCTCGTGCACGGTGAAGACCGAGTCCAGGCCGGTGACCTGGAGGATCTTCCGTACCGCCGGCCTGGGCGCCGCCACTTCGAGCACGCCTCCGCGCTCGCGCAGCCGCTTGAGCGCCGACAGCAGCACGTTCATGCCCGTGGAGTCGCAGAACTCCACCCCGGACATGTCGATGACCACCCGATCCGGCTCGGTTTCCAGCAGGCGGGTGAACTCCGCCTGCAGCCGGGGAGCGGTGTACAGATCGATTTCGCCGGCGACGGCCATGACGGCCTGACCGGCGTGGGATTGCGTCGCGACTTTGAGCTCCACGAGCCGCACACTAGCGCCGTACCGGCCCCGGGTCACGTTCCAGCGGAATCGTCGAAGAGTCGTCCGCGCTTTGTCCCCGATTCCGGCCTCACGCAAACGGCGAGTGCGCGAAGCTTGACGCTATGCGACGCCGGCTTGCCGGATGGAGGGCCCCGGAACCTCCGCGTCTTGGTCGTCACTTCGAAGAGGAGGGCGGGCGCCGAGCACAGTGGGCCCGACAGCATGATGAACAGTGATTTCTTCGAGGATCCACACCGGCAGAGGCTGCGGGAACGGCTGGAGGCCATCCAGGTCCGCACCGAGAAGGCGTCCTCCTGGCGTGAGGCGGCCGAGCCGCTGCGGAGCCTGATCAACCGCGAGGGCTACGTCCCGGTGACCGCACGGCTGGCCGTCGAGGATCTCGACTTCCTCACCGAGGCCCGCGAGGAGCTGCTCGGCTTCGCCGAGCTGGGCATCCGCCTGCTCGACCTCCATCAGCCCAGGGACGCGGGCGGCATCTCCAGCGACCCGGCCAACCCGATCCTCCGGTGCCGCAGCTGCATGTGGCGCTGGCCCTGCCCGACGTTCCGGGCGATGGCGGAGGCGTTCGCCGACCGCGAGCGCGACGTCCGGCGCGAGCCCGACGTCGAAGTGCCCGCGTGGCGCGGCCAGCTGGAGCACCAGACCGACCCCTGAGCTCGGCGCGTCCCCTGCCCTCAGGTGCGTACGGCCAGGGGAAGCCGGATCTCGAAGCGGCAGCCCGGTCCGTCGTTGACCACGCCGATCTCGCCCTCGTGGGCCTCGATCACGCCCTTGGCGATGGCGAGGCCCAGCCCCGCCCCGCCGTCCGGCCCGGGAGTCCGGGCGGCCTCCCCGCGGAAGGCGACGTCGAAGACCCGCGGCAGATCGTCCTCGGGGATGCCGCCGCACTCGTCGAGCACGGCGAGGGTGGCCCGGTCTCCGGTCTCGATCGCCCGCACCCGGACGACTCCCCCCGCCGGGGTGTGCCGGATCGCGTTCACCACCAGGTTCCGTACGGCCCGGGACAACTGGTCGGCGTCCACATCGACGGGCAGCGCCGGGTCGGCCTCTCCCTGGAGCCTCACGTGCTTGACGGCGGCGAGCGGCTCCACCCCGGCGAGCGCGTCGGCGAGCAGGTCGCCGAGCCCGACCCGGGCCCGGTTCAGCCGCAGCGAGCCGGCGTGGATGCGCGACAGCTCGAACAGGTCGTCGACCATGCCGGCCAGCCGGTCGGCCTCCAGCCGCATCTGTACGTGATACCGCTTGATCGTCTCGGGCTCGGCGGCCACGCCGTCCTCGAGCGCCTCGGCCATGGCCCGCAGCCCGGCGAGCGGGGTACGCAGGTCGTGGCTGACCCAGGCGACCAGTTCCCGGCGGGCGCTTTCGAGGGCCCGCTCCCGTTCGCGGCCCACGCGCAGCCGCTCGTAGGCCTGTTCGAGCGCCCTGGCGATGGTCTCCAGCTCGGCGGGCAGCGGCACCTGCGGCGCCGTGAAGTGCCCGGAGGGCGGCATGGTCTCCACGGCGTCGACCAGGACCCGGCTCGCGTGCACGACCTTCCTGGCGTTGATCAGCGCGACGCCGAGCCCGACGAGCCCGCCGATGGCGACCACGGTGAGGACGATGTTCTTGGGTTCCCCGTTGATGACCATTTCGAGGGTGATCGCCACCACGCCGGCCAGCGTGGCGGCCACCGTCACGGCCGCCACGACCGTCAGCATCACGCCGATCGAGCGGCGCCGCAGAACCTTGAGCAGGGCGAGGCCGAGGGCCGCGATGAGCGCGCCGAGCCCCGCCGTCACCACGACGATCTGGGTGATCATCGCAGCGGCTCGTATCGGTAGCCGACCCCCCAGACCGTCACGATCCGCCGGGGATCGGTCGGATCGGGCTCGATCTTCTCCCTGAGCCTGCGCACGTGCACGGTCACGGTCGAGGAGTCGCCGAACGACCAGCCCCACACCTGGTTCAGCAGGGCCGTGCGGCTGAAGGCCTGCCGGGGGTTGCGCAGCAGGTAGGCCAGGAGATCGAACTCGCGGGCCGTCAGCGTGATCTCCTCCTCGTTCAGGCGCACCTCGTGCGCGCCGACGTCCACGACCAGGTCGCCGTCGCGCAGCACCCCGGTGCCCGTCGGCACGAGCGCCCCGCGCGCCCGGCGCAGCACGGACTGGACGCGGAGGGCGAGTTCGCGCGGGCTGAACGGCTTGGTCACGTAGTCGTCCGCGCCCGTCTCAAGCCCGGCGACGCGGTCGATCTCCTCACCGAGGGCGGTCAGCATGATCACGGGGACCGGCCAGCGTTCCCGCAGCTTCCGGCAGACCTCCAGGCCGTCCATCTTGGGCAGCATGAGGTCGAGGACGAGCAGGTCGGGCGGGTCGGCGAGAGCGCGCCGCAGGGCTTCGGCGCCGTCGCCGACGCACTCGACGCGGTGGCCGTCCCGTTCGAGGTAGCGGGCCACGACCTCGGCCACTGTGGGGTCGTCGTCCACGACGAGGACACGGGACGCCGAACCGGCCGTCATGGGGTTGCTCCGGGTGACACACGTTCACGGTAGGCCCTCGGCCGGGCCCCGGGAACGCGGAAGTCGTTCCGGATCGGAGCCACCCGCCTTCACCCGGTCATGCCGAAAAGGCATGATTCACGTGAAACCTTGCACTACCCAAAGATCATCCGAGCTGCGGGAACGAACCGGCACCGGCATCTCGATCATCCTCGCGGTTGTCGGTCGCACCGCGTACCTTGACCCTATGGCCCGTATCGCTCTGACCGTCCTGGGGATCATCCTGGCCGTCTGGCTGGTGTTCGGATTCGTGATCCCCGCGCTTTTCGCGACACTGAAGTTCCTCTTCATGATCGCCGTTATCGCGTTCATCGTCGTCGCGGTGATCACCGTCGTCGGCAAGCTGTCACGTTAGGAAGCCAGGCCGTGTCGGCGCGCGGTCACGATCGACGCCGCGCCGGCACGCCACCCGGTCGAGGCGCCGTACGCCTGCCAGGTCAACCCACCTCGCGCAGAGCGGGGGTTCCGGTCTTTTCGGCTTGACCGTTTCGGGTCGGCCATGAACCCACCACGATCGCCCACACGGTGGTCGAATCGTCGTCGTGGCGGACTCCCCAGCGGTCCGCCAGGTATTCCACGATGCCCAGGCCCCGGCCGCCGAGCGAGGAGAGGGGCGGCCGCCCGGCCCGTGGTTGCGTGTGCGCGCCGCCGTCGCTCACGGCCACCTCGATCTGGCCCTCCGAGCAGATCCAGGTCACCCTGAGCTGGCCGGAAGGCAGGGGATGCGCATGTCGCAGGGCGTTGCTGAGCAGTTCGCTCATCACGAGGACGACGTCGTCGACCGTGTCGGCGACCAGTCCCGTGGCCAGCAGTTCCGTGGTGAGGCGCTGGCGTGCGATGGCGACGCTCGACGGTGCGTACGGCAGCATCACGGCGCTCGACGCACTCACCTCCCCGACTTCATACCCCCGGCGGAGTCCAGCCCCAGGACCGAAATGCCCCGTTCCATCGGACGGGAAACCGCCGTCCGATCACAGCTTGTGCACATTGGACAGTAGATCAGTCGTCGGATGGCGGCCTCGTTACCGCCACGCTGGGCCGGATCAGGTAGTGGAGGCCGCGTCGAGCACGACCCGCATCCGGGTCCCGCCGCCCGGGCGGGCGAGGGCCGTGACGTCGCCGCCCTGCGCCCGGGCCAGGCTCCGCACGATGTAGAGGCCCAGCCCCACTCCGCCGAACCTGCGCCTGTCACCCGTGTCGACCTGGACGAACCGCTCGAAGACCCGCTCGCGGTCGGCGGCGGCGATGCCCAGCCCCTCGTCGTCCACCGCGAGGACGACCCGCCCCGACTCCGGCCACGCCTGCACCCTGATCAGGCCGCCGTCCGGGGAGTACTTGAACGCGTTCTCCAGCAGTTGCCCGAGGAGAATGTCCGTCGCCAGCGCGTCGCCGTACACGGGCGGCAGGCCCGGCGGGATGTCCACCTCGACGCGGTGCCGGTCGGACAGAACGGGTAGGCCGTCGGTCGCCACCCGCACCCGCTCGCCCAGATCGAATGTCTCGACCTTGACCTCCAGCTCGCCGGCGCCCGCCCGCGCCCCGAGCAGCAACTGGTCGAGCAGCCGCCCGAGCGACCGGGCGCGCTCCGCGATGGTGTGCACGGCGGCGCGCCGGTCCGCGTCGGACAGGTGATCCCATCGGGAGTCGAGCGTGCCGGCGAAACCGCGCACGATCGTGACAGGAGTCCGCAGCTCGTGGCTGGTCGTGGCGAGGAACAGGTCCTTGGCCTCCTCCAGCTCCTTGGCCCGGGTGACGTCGCGGAAGTCGACGACGGTCTCCCCCGTCTCCCTGATCTCCGCGCACAGCACGTCGAGCCAGCGGCCGGAGGGGAGCTGGAAGGTCAGTTTCTCCCCCGGAGCCGGCAACGGGAACGGCGGCGGGCCGCCCAGCGCCTTCTCGGCGGGCACAGCGGTCAGCTCGGCGGCGGCGGGGTTCCACCTGGTCACCCTGCCCGTCCCGTCGAGCACGGCGATGCCGTCCGCGCTCGCGTCGAAGACCGCCCGCTCGTGCGCGCGCTGCCGGACCGCCTCCTGGTAGGCCATGGCGTTGCCGACGGCGATGCCGGCGTGGCCCGCGAGCAGTTCGAGGAGCTCCAGCTCCAGATGCCCGGCCCGGTCACCCGCGAACAGCGCGTAGAGCGCCCCGTACGGCCGTCCGCCCACGGCCGCCAGCCCCACGGCGATCGTGTGCAGCCCGGGCAGCCGCGCCCAGACCAGGTCGCGCAGGGCGTCACCGCCGGTCTCCAGCAGGACGGGTTTGCCTGTGCGCAGGAGCTTGCCGACGAGGCTCGTGTGCAGGTCGGCCGTGGCGCCCCGCATCGTCTCCGGCAGGCGGTGGACCCCGACCAGGCGCAGCCTGTCCCCCTCGATGGACACGAATCCGCCGGCGTCCGCGCCGGTCAGCTCGGTGAGGCTCGCGGCGATCCGGTCCAGCACCACGGACAGGTCGAGCTCGGCGTTGATGTCCCCCACGACGTCGGTCAGCCGGCTGACCAGGGTGGCGCGCCGCGCGGCCCGCCCCTGCGCGGCGTCGTCGTCCTGCGCGGCGTGGCAGACGCTGACATATCCGAGCAACGCCCCGTTCTCCGAGCACAGGGCGCTGGTGTCGACCCGCAGGTCGAGGAGCCGGCCGTCCTGGTGGAGCCGCTTGGTGAGCAGCGACACCCGGCCTCCGTTGCGGGCCCGTTCGAGGACGGCGTTGTGCTCGGCCACCAGCTCGTCGGGGACGATCGGGGCCCGCCTGCCGATCAACTCCGCGGCCGTCCAGCCGAACAGCCGCTCCGCCGCGGAGTTCCAGGTGAGGACCGTCAGGTCGCGGTCGACGGCGAAGATGGCATCCGGCGAGCTGGCGAGCACGGCCTGCGCGATGCCGTCGCCGTCTCCCCCCTCGTTGTTCCAGTCGCCGCCCACGCCCCCAATCGTGCCGTCTTTCCCCATTGATCATGTGCTTTTCCACCACCTCGCGACCGCTCCGATACGCTGCCTCCACAGAGCGAGAGGAAGTGGGGCGCCAATGTCCTCAGGGGACCTCGAAGCCCTGCTGCGCGTGACCGCGCCGGGGTATGTGGGAAAGTCCCCGCCCGACGTGGCATTCGGCACCGCCGACACGCCCGTCGGCCGTCTGACCCTCGCCGTGACGGCCCGTGGTGTGGTGGCGTGCAGCTATGACGACGAGCACACGGTCTACGCCCGGGTCCACAAGTCCGTCGGCTCGTTCATCGGGCCCGATCCCCGCCGCCTGGATCCCGTACGGCGCGAGCTTGACGCCTACTTCGCCGGCCGGCTCCGGGCCTTCTCCACGCCGGTCGACCTCCAGCTCGCCACCGGGTTCGCGCGGACCGTGGTCCAGATGGTCATGTCGGTGCCCTACGGGAGTGTCACGACCTACCAGGAGGTGGCCCTGCGGATCGGCCGGCCGCAGGCGCCACACGCGGTGGCCAACGCCCTGACGGCCAACCCCGTCTGCGTGATCGTGCCGTCCCACCGGGCGATCGAGGCGCCCGGCGCGCTCGGCGGATACGCCGGGGGGCCCGCGGCCAAGGACCATCTTCTCCGCCTCGAAGGCGCCCTGGACTAGACGGTCCCGGGCGACGGCGCGTCGGGCAACGGCGCCGCGGACGGCGGTGCCGCGGGAGACGGCGCCTTGGGCGACGGCGCCGCGGAGGGCGGGACCTCGGGGGACGGCGGGGCCGGGGCCGCTTGGGCCGCGCACTCCTCGGACAGGCACGACCGTTCCCCGTCGGGCGTCCGCATCTCGACCCGGGTGCCCGACGGCACGGTCAGCGTGTAGGTGGCATGGCACTCGTCGCGAGGGCAGTCGAGATCGACGCTGAGCTTGCGGCCGTTCTCCCACGTCTCCTTCAGGTCCCCGCCGCGGTCGTCGTCGTACCACGTCAGCTCTCTCAGCACGGAGAGGCGGCCGGGCGGGCCGGGCAGAACGCGCACACTGGTCCGCCCGGCGGCCTCGACGACGACGACCGACGCCAGCAGCGAGTACGCGCGGGAGGACAGCTCGGTCTTCATCACCCGTGGTGGCGGCGGGCCGGACCTTCCGCCGAAGCCGTGGCCCACTCTGATCCCGTCCGAGATCGCGAAGGCGACGACTATCACGGAGATCGCGGTGAACGCGCCGCCCACGGCGATCCAGGCTCTGCGGGCGCGGCTGCCCATCGGTGTGTCCTCTCTCAGATCTTCAGGAAGCGCAGTACGGCGAGCACGCGTCGATGGTCCTTCTCCGCGCCCGTCAGCTCGAGCTTCGTGAAGATGTTGTTGATGTGCTTGCCCACGGCGCTCTCGGTGATCACCAGAGCCTCGGCGATACCGGCGTTCGACCGACCCTCCGCGATCAACGCGAGCACCTCGTGCTCCCTGCGGGTCAGCCGGTCGAGCGGATCGCTGCGGCGCCGGACCAGGAGTTGAGCCACCACCTCGGGATCCAGGGCGGTGCCGCCGGCCGCGACCCGGCGCAGCGCGTCCAGGAACTCGGCGACGTCGGCCACCCGGTCCTTGAGGAGATAACCGACCCCGGTGGTCGTGGTCGACAGCAACTGGGTCGCATACCGTTCCTCGACGTACTGCGAGAGCACCAGGATCGCGAGATCGGGCCGCTGCCTGCGCAGGACCAGCGCCGCCCGCAGCCCCTCGTCGGTGTGCGTCGGCGGCATCCGCACGTCGGTCAGCACGAGGTCGGGGTCATGCTCGTCGACCGCACGCAGCAGCGCCTCGGCATCGGCCACCGCCGCCACGACCGCCATGCCCGCCGCGTCGAGCAGGCGGACGAGCCCCTCCCTGAGCAGGACCGAGTCCTCGGCGAGCACTACACGCACGGCAGATCCGCCTCGATCGTCGTCGGGCCGCCCCTCGGGCTCTCGATCGTCAGGGTGCCGTCGACCGAGCCGACCCGCTGGGCCAGGCCGCGCAGCCCGGTCCCTCCGCCGTGCGGATCCGCGCCGCCCCGCCCGTCGTCCCGTACGGACAGGCGGAGACGCCCCTCCTCGGTCCGGACCGTCACCTCGGCGGCGGACGCCCGCGCGTGTTTGGCGACGTTGGCGAGCGCCTCGGACACGACGAAGAACGCCACGGCCTCGATCGCCGGCGAGGGCCTGGCGTCGAGTTCCACGCACAGCCGGACCGGCACCCGCACCCGGCTCGCGATGCCGGACAGCGCCGCGTCGAGTCCCTGGTCGTTCAGTACGGCCGGGTGGAGGCCGCGGACGAATTCGCGTAGTTCCTTCAGCACCAGCTTCGACTCCTCGTGTGCCCGCGCGATGACCTCCCTGGCCGGTTCGGGCAGGTCGGTGAGGACGGCCCGGGCCATGCCGAGGTCCATCGCGAGCGACACCAGCCGCTGCTGGGCTCCGTCGTGCAGATCCCGCTCGATCCGCCGCCGCTCCGCGTCGGCCGCCTCGATCAACTCCGTCCGGCTCACCTGCAGCGTCTCCACCCGCTGAGCCAGCTCGTCGCTGAGGCTGGGCCCCAGGAGCGCCTCAGCCGCCAGCGTGTCGAGCGTGCTGATCACGCGGGCCACCCAGGGGCCGAGCAGGAACCCCGCCAGGGCGAAGATCGCGGGCGGCGCCCACCACCACGTGTCGCCCGCGAACAACGCCCTCAGGGCGAGGATGACCCCGGCCACCCCTCCCGACCAGGTGGCGGCCAGTCCGATCGCCCCGGCGGCGCTGATGAGCGGAGCGAGGAGATGGTAGGCCACCTGCCGCCAGGTGCTCCGCCTGCGAGCCCGCTGGATCAACCGCCGCAGCGGGCCGACCCCGGGCCCGGGCGGTGGAATGGGCGGGATGTCCACCCCAAGGTAGGCCGAGAACCTGGCCCGCTGCACCCGGGTGAAGAACGGCACAGCCCACAACAGCAGCGGCAGCCCGACGACCGGCGCGATGACGGTCCACACGAACACCACCGACAGGATGGCCAGCCCGATGATGACGGTCGCGGCGAGCAGACCGGTCGGCAGGCCGACCGCGATGTGGACCGTACGGAGCCATTCCCGCCCGGAGTAGCCCGCCCGGATCCTTTCCCAGGGTGAGGGGGTCATAGGGCCCACCGTAGGGTTCCGCGGCGGGCCTGCGACATGGCCCCGGCCTCCGAGCTCATGGTGAGGCGAACCCCACCATCCCCGGCTCTCGGTCCTCGGCCGGCGCCCCGGTGCGTACGGCTAACGCGCCCGTCCCCGCCGCGGCAGACCGGTCAGCAGGGTGATCAGCGCCGCCACGAGGAAGGCGGCGAGCGCCGCGTTCATCCACGGCTGGTGGCTGAAGCCGACGGCGGACCGGACGTTCTGCCACAGGTGGTCCCACCAGGGCACGGTCGGGGTCGCCGTGACGGTCCAGTAGGCGAAGAACCCGAGGATCCACGGCACGGTCATGAGCCAGCGCGACGGGGCGTTCTCCGCGGTGTCCCACCGGGTGGATCCGCCCAGCAGGAAATAGTCCACCGCGAGCACGGCGAACATGGGCACGAACACCGCGCCGATGACGGCCAGGAAGGCCCCATAGGAGTTCACGTCGGCGAACAGCGCGATGACCGTGGTGATCACGCCGACGGCGACCGAGATGACTCTGCGGTCCAGCCGCGGCGCGAGGTTCTGGATCGACACGGTGGTCGAGTAGACGTTGGCGAACGACTGGTCCACCTCGCGCAGCACCAGGATGCCGAAGAAGAGGGCGCCCAGCGGCGCGGCCACGAACGGATCCCAGACCTTGAGCGAGTCGTTCCCCACCAGCGCGAGCGCCACGATCCCAAGGGCCAGGCAGGCGACCTGCGCGATCGTGTAACCGCCGACCACGCCGCCGAAGGCGGCCCGGCTCGACCGCGAGTGCCGCGCGTAGTCGGCCGCCATCGGCACCCAGGAGACCGACAGCGCGATCACATAGTCGACGGCCGGGGCGAAGGCGTCCCAGCTGCCGCCCTCGATCGCCGGGGCCCGCCGGAACAGCGCGACCGACAGCCAGATCATCGCGATCACCACGCCCGCGGTGACGTAGCGGCGCAGCAGCCGCAGCGAGCCGAGCGGGCGGATCGTGAGCGCGATCGTCACGACACCGGCCAGCACGGCCCAGACGCCGTACGGCACGGCCGAGCCGAAGACGGCCTGCGCGCCGCTCGCCACCACCCACAGCTCGTACGCCCCCCAGCCGAGCATCTGAACGATGTTCAGCACGGTCGGGACATACGAAAGGCGGGCTCCGAACAGGCCGCGCAGCAGCACCATCGCCGGCCGTCCGGTCCGGACGCCGGGAATGGCGGCCAGCCCGACCATGGCCGTGCCGATCAGGCTGCCCACGACCGCGGCGAGGACGGCCCCGGCGAACGTCAGTGGCCTGCCGCCCAGCGGGTCGAGCAGGAAGAGCGCGCCCGCGAACCCGAGCAGGCTCACCCCGAGGTTGGCCCAGAAGGCGCTCTGATCGAGCAGCCCGAGAGTCTTGGGGGCCTCCTCGTCGAGGGTCAGCGGGACTTCCGCTCGGGCGGGGTCAACGAGGGCGGACGTCATCACACGCTCCCTACGCCGGCATTATCCGGACAGGTTCATGCGGTCGGCGGCACGCCTCTGGAGGAGCCGCCCTCTCAGCCCGGTCACGCCCGAGCTCCCGCGGTATTCGAATGTCGTCGCGATTATGCCATCGCTTTACTTATGCGATGAAGGGGGCCTCTCCCGTCTCGCTGATCACGGGACGGCCGACCGCGGCCCAGGACTGCATGCCGCCGTCCACGTTCACGGCCTCGCGGCCGATGTGGTTGAGCCACGCGGTGGCGTGGGCGGACCGCCCGCCGACCCGGCACAGCACGTAGACCGTGCGGTCCGCGGGCAGCTCGTCGACCCGCCGCTGCAGGTCACCCAGCGGGATGTGCGTGGCCGCGGGCGCGTGACCCGCCTGCCACTCCTCGATCTCTCGCACGTCCAGCAGGTATGCGTCCTGGGGCACGGCCTCGGCGGTGATTTCCGGCATCGTCATGCGCTTATTGTCGCCCGGACCCGCGGGTGCTCCGCTCCGGCACGCAGGGGTACCCGCCGTCGCGACCGCCGACTACTCTCGATCGCGTGGAGCCCGGGGTGAATCGAATCACCGCCGTCCGGCACGGACAGAGCACCGCGAACGCCGCCTTGGCCCGCGCCGTCCGCGACGGGCTCGCCGTGCGGATCCCCGGCCGCGACGCCGACATCGAACTGTCCCCGTACGGCAGGGCGCAGGCGGCGGCCGTCGGCGACTGGCTCGCCGGCGACCCGGACGACCGGATGCCCCATGCCGTGTGGTGCTCGCCGTACCGCCGGGCGCGGGAGACCTGGAGCATCGCGGCCGAGCGGCTCCGGGCAGCCGGGATCCCGGCGCCCACGGAAACGGTGGTCGACGCCCGGCTGCGCGACCGTGAGCTTGGTGAACTGGAACTGCTCACGCCGGCCGCCGTCGCCGCGCGCTTCCCGGCGGACCACGCGCGGATGGACGGCCCGGAGGCGGTCTCCCACCGGCCGCGCGGAGGGGAGTCGTTCGCCGACATGGCCGGCCGTGTCCGCGCGGCGCTCGACGACATGGACCGGGCGGCGGCCGGCCTGTCGGTGCTGGTGGTGGCGCACGACGCGATCGTCCTGCTCATCCGTCACCTGCTCGACGCCGGGGAGCCGTCCGATGTGGGGCGCGTGCTCGGCTATGGGCAGGTCGGCAACGGCTCCGTCTCCCGCTGGCACCGCCGCGGCACACGACTGGAGCAGGTCGCCTTCAACCAGACGGCCCATCTGCCCGTCGAACGCCCCGACCCGTCACCTCGTTGATCAACCGGGCGGCCGGTGGGCTACTTGAGCAGTCGCGACAGGCGGCGGTCGGCGAGCGGCTTGCCGCCCGTCTGGCAGGTCGGGCAGTACTGCAGTGAGGAGTCGGCGAACGACACCTCGCGAATGGTGTCTCCGCACACGTCGCACGCCTCTCCGGTACGGCCGTGCACGCGGAGCCCCGACTTCTTCTCCGACTTGAGGTCCTTGGCGGCCAGACCGCGTGCCCGCCCGACCGCCTCACGCAGCGTGGTCACGATCGCCGTGTGCAGGCCGGACACCTGCTCGTCGGTCAGCGTCGCGGCGATCTTGAAGGGCGACATCCGGGCGGCGTGGAGCACCTCGTCCGAATAGGCGTTGCCGATGCCGGCGATCACCTTCTGGTCGCGGAGCAGGCCCTTGATCTGGGTGCGACTCCCGTCCAGGATCGCCTTCAGCGCGGCGGGGGTGAAACCGTCCGCGAGGGGGTCGGGGCCGAGGGCGGCGATCCCCGGCACCTCTCCCGGGTCGCGCACCACGTATACCGCGAGCCTTTTCTGGGTTCCGGCCTCCGTGAGCTCGAACCCCGGCGCCCTGCCGTCCTCGCCGGGCGACAGCCGTACGCGCACGGCGAGCGGGCCCTTGCCCGGACGGACCGGTTTCGCGCCGGACAGGTCGTCACGCCACCGCAACCAGCCCCCACGTGCCAGATGGGTCACGAAGTGGAGGCCGTCGCAGTCGAGGTCGAGGAACTTCCCATGCCGGGCGACGCCCGTCACCTCCAGTCCGCCGAGGGCCGTGACCGGCGGGTCGAACGTCTTCAGGGCCTGAATGGCCACGACGTCCACCCCCACGACGGCATGGCCGACGGCGCGCTCGCGGAGGAACTCGGCGAGCGCTTCCACCTCGGGCAGCTCCGGCATGCCCTCACACTAACCCGCGCCGCCCGCGCCCTTCGAGCGTTCGCGACCGGCCTGTGGAAACGACGTCACAGCACCGGGGGGACGTCCCAGAACGCCAGCTCATGCCGCATACCCTCGGTGAACAGCGCACGGGCCCTGGCAGGATCGGGCCGCGCCTCGTCGATCATCACGGCGATCCGCTCGGCCAGCGCGGCGAACCCCGGGTCGGCGTAGGTCTCGACCCAGGCCCGGTACCGGGGCTCTGCGGGTGGGTTCTCCGCGAGGATCCGCCCGAGCGTGGAGTATCCCCACATGCACGGATAGAGGGCGGCCAGGCCCTCCGCGTAATCGGCCGCCGACCGCAGCAGGAACGCCGTGTACGCCGCACAGGCGGGGCCCTTGACGGCTCCCGCGAGGTCGGCGCCGAACTCCGCGGAAAGGGACCGGTGCAGGTCGAGCTCGTCATGCCACGTGGCGTGGGCCAGGTCGACCAGGTCGCCCAGGTGCCCGTCCGGCGCCTGCCAGGCCAGCCGGGAGAACACCCGCACGTAGTCGAGCAGGAACAGGTAGTCCTGCTCCAGCCACGATCGGAACACCGGGTCGGGCAGGTCTCCCGCCGCGATCCCCCGGACGGTCGGATGGGTCAGCTGGGCGTCGAGCAGCGGCCGCCCGATGGCGTGCAGCTCGCGTGATATCTCCACGAGACAGCAATTCTGTCGTGCCGCTGTAGCGCCGTTGCGTGGTGATCCCGGCAGAGGACGTTTCCAGCTGGTGGAGAAGTGTCATCCTCCCCGGTGGAGGAAGTCTGTCCACAGACCCAATCGCGATTTGACTACCATGTGCAATCGGCTGATAACTTCCCGCGCATGCCTGGCGCCCACACGACCCCCACTACGGCCTGATCTGCGAAATCGAAACCCGCCTGTCAGAACCCAAACTGCACCAGGCACTGCGCCACGCCGCCACCGTCTGGCTCCGCCTCGACAAACCCGTCCACGTCCTGTTCATCACCCCCAACACCACCGGCGACCGCTACAACCGCCCCCTCACCCTCAACGCCGGCGGCCTCACCCTCACCCTCACCACCTGCATATGCGGACCCAACCAGATCGAAGCGATCACCGACCCCCACCAGGTCGCCGCCGACCCCGCCATGGCCACACTGTCAGTGACGCACCACGGCGACCGCAAAGAAGTCGCCGAAGCATTCCTGATCGGCCTCTCCACCCTCGATAACTCAGCGCGATATTATGAATACGCTCACGACATGGCTCCCCACCCGGTCAGACAAACCCTGGAGGCAGTGATGACCACCACCAGCTGGCCCGTGTACAGCCCCTTCGCGAAAGAGCACTACGGCAAGGGCCTCGCCGAAGGCAAAGCCGAAGGCCTGGTCGAGGGCAAGGCGGAGGGCCTGGTCGAAGGCGAAGTGAAGGGCAAGGCCGCCGCGATACTGGCCGTACTCGCCGCCCGGGACCTCACCGTCACCCAAGCACAACGAGAGCTGATCGAAAACACCACCGACCACGACCGCCTCGACACCTGGGTCCGCCGCGCCGTAACCGTCCCCTCCACCGACGCGCTCCTCACCACAGACTCGGACTGACCCCTGTCGTCCAGGAGCCTCCGACGTGCCCGCAGTGCCATGACAGCCGTTCCGCGAGCGGGCCCGGCGACGCCGGGCCCGGAGGCTACTTCGCGATCACGTCTTTGGGGACGGGCTTGTCCTCCGCGAGGGCGCCGAACAGGCGGAGCGCCTTCTGGGTGTCCCACTTGACGACGTCCTGGCCGTTGATCCTGGGCAGCGACCCGATGGGGACGGCGGTAGCCACAGGGCCGCCCCGCATGGCCAGGCCGACCGACAGCAGGTCGAAGAGGCCGGTGCCGGGATCGACGGCGACGGAGTCGGCGGCGCTCAGGGCCAGCGGCACCGAGCTGAACGGATTCAGCAGCGTGCCGGGGCTCGCGGCCTTGTCCACGACGGCCGCGAAGAACTGGCGCTGCCGCTGGGTGCGCTCGAAGTCGGGAATGGCGCCGGTGGCACGGGTCCGGACATAACCGAGGGCTGTGCCTCCGTCCATGTCCTGGCAGCCCTTCTTGAGATTGATGCCGGCCTTCGGGTCCTTGATGTTCTGCTTCACGCAGATGTTCACCCCGCCGATGGCGTCGACGATCCCCACGAATCCACCGAAACCGATCTCCATGTAGTGATCGACCCGGATGCCGGTGACCTTCTCGACGGTCTGGGTGAGGAGCTTGGGGCCACCGAAGGCGTACGCGGCGTTGAGCTTGGCGCTGCCGTGTCCCTCGATCGGCACGTACGAGTCGCGGGGCAGGCTGACCAGGGTCGCCTTGCCGTCCGATGGGATGTGCAGCAACATCATCGTGTCGGTTCGCTTGCCGACGGCCTTGCCCGTCTTGAGTTTTCTGCGCTGCGCGGCCGTGAGGCCGGCGCGGCTGTCCGACCCGACCAGCAGCCAGTCCTCTCCGGGCGTCGCCGCGGGCCTGCCGCTGTAGTCGGTGAACGCGTCGACCGTCTGGAGCTTCGACCCGATCCAGAAATATCCCCCGACGGCAAGGACGATCAGCACGGCGAGCACCGCGGCGACGATCTTGACCACCGTCCTGCCGCTGCGCCGTGGAGAAGTCCCGGCCGCCGCCCCGCCGCCCCGGGGTGGACGCCGGTCGTCTCCGGAGGCACGCCCGTCGTCGCCGAGCGGCCGCACCGGAGCCTGCCCGGAACGCGGCTTTCCGTAGACCTTGGACCTCATCCGGGGGATCGTGGTCGAGCCTTCCTCCGCGGAGGGGGATTCCCGCCCGGTTCCGGGGGCCTCTCCCCATCCGGCGGGCCCGGCCGCGGGATGAGCCGGCTCCCCCGCCGCCCCCCGGGCGGGTGGCCGGCGAATCGCTCGGGTCGCCTCGTCGTCGTCGGCCACTGTCTTCCCCCAGCCCTTGCGTTTTCCGACCGCCTGATGCCCTGGCTTGGGCGGATGCCGTCCCCCTCTTTACGGTACGTCCCCGCCATCACGGTACCGGGGAACGTTCCGGGCACCAGTTGAACTCACGCCGGAAACAGAGCCGAGATCTCAGCCGTTACGGTTGTATACCAACCGATCGAAAGGATCGTCGTGTCCGTCCCGGACCCCTGGAGTACCTGCCCGTGCCTCGGCACGGGATCGCTTGATCATACGGCGGAAGCGCGATGAGCCCCGCCCTCGGCCTGCTCGGCGTACTGCTTCTGACCCTCGCCACCGGCTTCTTCGTCGCCCAGGAGTTCGCCTTCGTGGCGGCCGACCGCGGCGTCCTCCGCGAGCAGGCCGCGGCGGGCGACGCCGCCGCCCGCCGCGCACTCGACGTCACCGGTCGTCTGTCGTTCATGTTGTCGGGCGCGCAGCTCGGCATCACCGTCACGACCCTGCTCGTGGGCTTCCTCGCGGAACCCGCCATCGCGGACCTGCTGCGCGGCCCGCTGGAGAGCGCCGGGCTCCCGGCCGCGGCGGTGCCCGGCGTGTCTGTGGCCCTGGGGGTGACGATCGCCACCGTCGTCCAGATGATCCTGGGCGAGCTCGCGCCGAAGAACCTCGGCATCGCCCGGCCCGAGCCCGTGGCCAAGTCGCTCGCCCGGCCGACGCTCGTCTATCTCGCGATCGCCGGACCCGTCGTCCGCCTGTTCGACAGCGCGGCGACCAGGCTGGTCCGCCTCGCCGGCATCGAGCCCGTGGAGGAGCTCGAACACGGCGCCACCCCCGAGGAGCTCTCCCGCATCGTGGAGGAGTCGGCGGAGGCGGGCGAGCTGCCGCCCCGGCTGGCCGAGTTGCTTGAGCGCGCGCTCGAGTTCGGCGACCGTACGGCGGAGGACGTGATGGTGCCGCGGCCCCGCGTCGTGTCGCTCCGCGCGGAGTGGCCCGTCGGCGATCTGCTGGACGCGCTCCGGGTCCACGGTCACTCCCGCTATCCGGTGCTGGGCACCGACGCGGGCGACGTGGTGGGTGTCACGGGACTGCCGGAGTATCTGCGGGCCGGTTCGCCCTCCGACGGGCTCATCGGCGAGATCACCGGCCCGCCGATGCTCGTACCGGCCACGCTGCCGCTCCCGGCACTGCTGCGCCGGATGACCTCGGCCGGCGCCGCCTTCGCCTGTGTGATCGACGAGTATGGCGGCCTGGCGGGCGTGGTCACCCTGGAAGACCTCGCCGAGGAGCTGGTCGGCGAGCTGGTCGACGAGAACGATCCCGAGCCGCTCGGGGTGGTCAGGCGGGCCGACGGAAGCTGGGACGTGCCGGGCACGCTCCGGCTCGACGAGGTCGAGCGGGCCACCGGCGTGCGCCTTCCCGAGGACGGCAGCTACGAGACCCTGGCGGGCCTCGTGCTGGCCGCCCTGGGCCGCATGGCCGAGCCGGGGGACGAGGTGACGACCGAGGTCGTGCCCGAGACGGATCTGTTCGACGAGGAGGACGACAGGGGCAGGCAGGCAGTGATCAGGGTGGAGAGCGTCCGGCGCAGGGTTCCCGAATGGGTCCGGCTGTCCACGACGCGGGCCCGCCCGGCGACAGATCACGCCGAGCAGGACGCGCCACGTCAGCATGTGGAGTACGGCCCCGAGCTGTTCGCCGCCCTCTTCCAGGGGAGGCCCGCGTGAGCGCGCTTCCGGCGATCCTGCTCGGGATCGTGCTGCTGGTCGGCAACGGGCTCTTCGTGGCGGCCGAGTTCGCCCTGATCTCGGCACGGCGGCACCGGCTGGAGGAGGCGGCCGCCGGCGGTGGCCGGCTGACCAAGCTGACGGCCCGCGCCGCGGTGCGCGGCGGCCGGGAGCTGTCGCTGATGCTGGCCGGCGCCCAGCTCGGCGTCACCCTGTGCTCGCTCGGGCTCGGCATGGTGGCGGAGCCGGCCCTTGAGCACCTGCTGGAGCCGGTTCTCGTGCTGCTGCCCGAGGCGGCCAGGGTTCCCGTGGCGTACGTCGTGGCCCTGGCGATCGTGACGTTCCTGCACATGGTCGTCGGCGAGATGGCGCCCAAGTCGTGGGCGCTGACGTACCCCGAGAGGGCGGCCATGGGGCTCGCGCTCCCGTTCCGCGGCTTCACGTGGGTCGTGCGCCCGCTCCTCGCGGCGCTGAACGGCCTCACCAACGCCGTGCTACGGCTCGTGGGAGTGCGGCCGCGCGACGAGCTCCAAACGGCGCGGACCCCGCGTCAGCTCGCCATGCTGGTCGCCGAGTCGGGGCGGATGGGCATGCTCGACCGTGACGAACACGATCTGCTGACCCGGGCGCTGCGGGCGCAGTCGCAGACGGTCGAACGGCTGATGCTGCCGATCGCCGACGCCCCGGCGGTGCCGGCGGGCGCGGACGACCGGACCGTCAGGGAGCTCGCCGCCCGGTCGAGCGGCCTGCGCATGCTGGTGCTGGCGGACGGCCAGGCGCCGTCCGGGCGTGACGTCGTGGGCGTCCTGCACGTCCGGGACGCGCTCCTTGAACCGGAGCGGACCCCGCGGGAGCTCGCGACCCCGGCGCCCCGGATGTCCAGGGCGACCACGATTCCCGACGCGGTGACCATCCTTCAGGATGCGCACGCGCAACTGGGCCTGGTGACCGACGAGAACGGGATCCCCGAAGGTGTGATCGATCTCACTACGCTGGTCGGCGAACTACTGGCCGTCTAGGCCCGCGAAAGCGTTTAACTCCGGCCGCCATGGGTGCAAGTCAGCCGTAAGTGGTTTGAAAGGGGCCCGGCAGAGAATCGGGCAGAGGCGCGCACGGGAGGGGAGTGCGCGCCGTCGAGTGTCTCCACACGGGGCGCCCCGGCGCCGCTGTGAACCCGCGGAAGGAGTGGGCGTCCCGTGTGCGAGCACGTTTTCCACGGCAGAAGAGCCGTTGCCCGGTCCGCCCATCCCGGCGGTACCGGGGCTCGGGTGCTCGTCCGAGGATTGATCCGGGCAAACAGAAAGCCCCGCCGGGAGGAAGCCTTGCTTCCGGCCCTGCGAGGCCTGTTCACTGTGGGCAAGGGGGGAGTTGAACCCCCACGTCCTTTCGGACACACGGACCTGAACCGTGCGCGTCTGCCATTCCGCCACTTGCCCCTTGCGGGTGCCCCAATCGCTGGGTGCCTGGAAAGGTTAGCACGTAACCGCCCGTGCCACCGAACCCGGATACGATCCTTCTAAACGACGGAGCGAAGGAGCTCAGTGCAGCCCCGGAGCGGTCGCGACCGTAGCAGAGTGGAAGGGAGGTATCCGGTGGGAGTCCTTCAGCGCTTCGAGCGCAGGCTCGAAGGGTTGGTTGAAGGGGCCTTCGCGCGGGCGTTCAAGTCAGATCTCCAGCCGGTCGAGGTTGCCAGTGCCGTGCAGCGAGAGATGGACGAGCGCGCCGCGATCGTCGCTCAGGGTCGCACGCTCGTGCCCAACGACTTCGTGGTGGAGCTGTCGACGACCGACAGCGAGCGGCTGGAGGTGTACGCCGACAGCATCAGCCATGAGCTGGCGAACCTGGCCAGGGAATACGCCAAGGAGCAGGGCTACTCCTTCGTCGGCCCCGTCCGGGTGCGGTTCGAGACGGCCGACGATCTGGCCGTCGGGCTGTTCCGGATCCGTTCGGGCGTCATCCGCGGGGCGACGGTCGAGCAGGACGAGATCAGGCAGCCGGTCAGCGACGTGCCGCCGGGACGGCCGAGCGCCTTCGGCGGGCGGCCGCGACTGCTGGTGTCCACCCAGGACGACCCGCAGGGGCAGCGGTCCTACGAGCTCACCACGCCGGTGACGCTGCTCGGCCGGGGCACCGATTGTGATCTTCGGCTGGTGGATCCCGGCGTATCACGGCATCATGCCGAGCTACGGGTGGAGGGGCAGCAGGTGGTGCTCGTCGACCTGGGTAGCACCAACGGCACCTTCGTCAACGGCCAGCCGGTACGACGGGTCGATATGCAGGACGGGACAAGGGTGACCTTGGGCCGCACGACCCTGGTTTTCCGGCGCGATTAGAGGTAGACAAACGGTCCATGTCCGAGCTAACGCTGCTGCTGATCCGGCTCGCCTTCCTGGCGTTGCTGTGGTTCTTCGTGATCGCCGCGGTCGGTGTGATCCGGACAGACCTGTTCGGTGCGCGAACCGCGCCGGCGCCGGCGCGGAAGCCGGTCAAGCAGGCTCGGCCGGTGTCGAAGCCCAAGAAGGGCGAGCCTCGTCAGCTGATCGTCACAGGTGGTCCCCTGCAAGGGACCATCATCAACCTCTCGGAGACGCCAATCACCATCGGCCGGGCGAATGACGCCACGCTGGTTCTCAGCGACGACTACGCTTCGAGCCGGCACGCCCGGCTCTTCCCTCAGGACGGCCAGTGGATCGTGGAAGATCTCGGCTCCACCAACGGCACGTACCTTGAACGCTCGAAAGTGACCCGCCCGACGCCGGTGCCTCTCGGAGTTCCGATCCGCATCGGCAAGACCGTCATCGAATTGCGCAAATGACCATCGCACTCCGCTACGCCGCTCGCTCGGACGTCGGGCTCCTCCGTGAAGGCAACGAGGACTCGGCGTACGCCAGCGGCCGCCTGCTGGCCGTCGCCGACGGCATGGGCGGGCATGCTCACGGCGAGGTGGCCAGCTCGGTCGCCATCGCCGCGTTGTCGTCCCTGGACAGGGACGCGTTCGGCGGTGACCTGCTCGGGGACATCGAGGCGGCCGTCCGGGACGCCAACCATCAGCTCCACGCGATGGTGGCCCGGGATCCGAGCCTCAAGGGCATGGGCACCACCCTCACCGCGATGCTCTGGAACGGCCCGCGCTTCGCGCTGGTCCACGTGGGCGACTCCCGCGCGTACCTGTTGCGCAACGGCGAGCTCTACCAGATCACGCACGACCACACGCTGGTGCAGTCCCTGGTGGACGACGGCCGCATCACCCAGGAGGAGGCGGCCAACCACCCCCAGCGTTCGATCCTGTTGCGCGCGCTCGACGGCAGCGGGGAGGTCGATCCCGACCTGCAGGACCGGGAGGCCCAGGTCGGCGACCGGTATCTGCTGTGCTCGGACGGCCTGTCCACGGTCGTGAGCGCCGAGACGCTGCACCACACGCTGAGCACCGTCGACGACCCCGAGGACGTCGTCCGGCAGCTGATCGACCTGGCCAACAGGGGCGGCGGCCCGGACAACATCACCTGCGTCGTCGCGGACGTGATCGAGCTGGACGACGTCCAGCCGCCGATCTCGGCCGCGGCGGTGGTGGGCGCCGCGGGGTCCGGCCGGGGCCGCAGCGGACCGCCGGACACGCCTGCGGGACGGGCGGCGACGGTCACCGCCCCACAGCCGGTGATCTTGGACGACGAGATCGACGAGGAGCCCGCGCGGGACGTCCAGGCGTCCGCGCGGCGCTCCCGCAAGCGCCGGTCCTGGCCGCGGACCGTCACCGTGGTCCTGGTCGTCGCCGTCGTGCTCGGTGGCGGGGGCTACTTCGGCTACCGGTGGACGCAGACGCAGTTCTACATCGGCGCCAAGGGAGACGAGCTGGTCGTCTTCCAGGGCGTGGACGCGGAGATCGGCCCGGTGTCCTTCAAGAAGGTCGCCTACACCGAGCACGCCCGCCTCTCCGCCCTGTCGCCGGTGCAGCAGGACCAGGTCCGCAGCGGGATCGCCGTCGACACCCTGCAGGCCGGGATCAGCCGGATCAAGACGTTCCACGACACGGCGGCCACGCCGGACGCGAGTCCGACGCCGACCCCCACGAGGTCCGTCAAGTGAGTGCCGTCGACGTGACGCCCGTCCCGATGACCGCGAAGCGGCGGGGGGCCCAGCTCGGCATGCTGGCCTTCGCCGTGCTGATCGTGATGGGCGCCTACGCGAGCGTCGGCCTCGGGATCAACGACAAGATCCCGTCCGGCATGCTCGGCTACGGCCTGGGCCTCGGCGGCCTCATGCTCGCGGCCTACCTGGTGCTGGCGAAGTTCGCACCGTGGGCCGACCCCCTCCTGCTTCCCCTGGTGACGCTGGTCAACGGCATCGGCCTGGTGATGATCTACCGGATCGAGCTCGCCGGCGCGAAGGACGCCTCGGCCGCCAGCCAGCTCATGTGGACGGCGCTCGGCGTGGTGATGTTCTCCGCGACCCTCATCGTGTTGAAGGACCACCGCGCCCTGCAGCGCCTCACCTACACGGCCGGATTCGTCGGCGTCGGCCTGCTGATCCTCCCGCTGCTGCCGTTCATCGGCACGGAGATCAACGGCTCCCGCATCTGGATCAACGTCGGGTTCTCGATCCAGCCGGGCGAGTTCGCCAAGCTGGCGCTCGTCGTGTTCTTCGCCGGTTATCTCGTGGCCAAGCGCGACGTGCTGGCCCTGGCCGGGCGCCGCCTGCTGTTCATCGACCTGCCCCGCGCCCGCGACCTCGGCCCCGTGCTCATCACCTGGGGCGTCAGCATCGCCGTGCTGGTCGGGGAGAAGGACCTCGGCACCTCGCTGCTGCTCTTCGGCACGTTCATCGCGATGCTCTACATCGCCACGCAGCGCACCTCGTGGGTGCTCATCGGCCTGCTGCTGTTCGTCGGCGGCGCCGTGCTCGCCGGGCAGGTCTTCAGCCACGTCGAGGCCAGGTTCGACGGCTGGCTGCACGCCAGCTCCAACGACCTCTACTACCGCCAGTTCGGCAGCAGCTACCAGCTCATGCAGGGCCTGTTCTCCATCGGCTCCGGCGGCATCCTGGGCTCCGGGCTCGGCAAGGGCCACCCCACGCTGATCCCGTTCTCCTTCTCCGACTTCATCTTCGACACCCTCGGCGAGGAGCTCGGCCTCACCGGCCTGATGGCCATCCTCATGGTCTACGCCCTGATCGTCCAGCGGGGGCTGCGGACCTCGCTGGCGGCCCGCGACCCGTTCTCCAAGCTGCTCGCGGCCGGTTTCTCGTTCCTGCTGGCCTGGCAGGTGTTCATCATCGTGGGCGGCGTGACCCGGCTGATCCCGCTGACGGGCCTCGTCACGCCGTTCATGTCCGCCGGCGGCTCGGCGCTGCTGGCCAACTGGATCCTCATCGCCCTGCTCGTACGGATGTCCGACGCGGCCCGCAGGCCGCCGCCGCAGGCGATCCAGGACGAAGGACTCACCC
Organism: Microbispora oryzae; assembly: GCF_017896165.1. GTDB lineage: Bacteria > Actinomycetota > Actinomycetes > Streptosporangiales > Streptosporangiaceae > Microbispora > Microbispora oryzae. Next base: position 188,500 of record NZ_JAFCNB010000011.1, on the reverse strand, counting down.
AGGTGATGCAGCGATGAACGGCACGATCAAGCGCGTCTCCGTGGCCTGCCTGCTCATGTTCGGCCTGCTCATGGCCAACGTGACCTATCTCGGCACGGTCAAGGCCGACGACCTGCGGACCGACTCCCGCAACTCCCGGGCCTTCTTCGCGCGCTACGCGATCGACCGTGGCTGGATCACGACGGACGACGGCAAGACGACCCTGGCCAAGACCGTGGACACCGGCGACTCGACCTACCGGTTCGAGCGGCGATATCCCATGGGCAAGCCGTTCGCGCAGGTCGTCGGCTACTTCGCGCCGGAGAGCTCCAGCGGCATCGAGGCCGCGGAGGGCAGCTATCTCGACGGCAGCCATCCCGACCTGGTGGTCCGCCGGGCGATCGACATGATCAGCGGCAAGCCCGCCAAGGGCGCCAGCGTCGACCTCACCCTGGTCAGCAAGGCCCAGCAGATCGCGTACAAGGACCTGGCGAGCACCGGCAAGCGCGGCGCGGTCGTGGCGCTCGACCCGAAGACGGGCGCGGTCCTGACCATGGTGTCGGTGCCGTCGTACGACCCCAACCCGCTGGCGGTCGCCAACAAGGACACCGTCAACAAGGCCTACAACAAGCTGGACAAGGACGACAACAAGCCGCTGCTCAACCGGGCCATCAACCTGACCTTCGCCCCCGGGTCCACGTTCAAGACCGTGACCTCGGCGGCCTACCTCAGCGACGACACGTCCCGTACGGCGGAGACCGAGGTGGACGCGCCCGACTCGCTGCCGCTGCCCGGCACGTCGATCTCGCTGCCCAACTACCACGGTGAGTCGTGCGGCGGCCGGGCGACGCTGGTCGAGGCCCTGACGATCTCCTGCAACACGCCGTTCGCCAAGATGGGGATGGACCTGGGCTACGACAAGCTCAAGGAGCAGGCGGCGAAGTTCGGCGTCGGCGAGCCTCTCCAGATCCCACTGGAGGTCGCGCCGAGCAACATCGGCCCGGACCAGGGCAAGGCGGCGCTGGCCAAGACCGCCATCGGGCAGCAGGACAACCAGATGACCCCGCTGCAGATGGCGATGGTCGCGGCCGGGATCGCCAACAAGGGCACGGTCATGAAGCCGTACCTGGTCAACAAGATCCTGGGGCCGGACGGCAGCGAGATCGACGCCACCCGGCCGGACGAGCTGAGTGAGGCGGTCAGCCCCGAGGTGGCGGGTGAGCTGACCAAGATGATGGTCAACGTCGTCGCGCACGGAACCGGCACGTCCGCCCAACTGCCCGGCAAGACCGTGGCCGGCAAGACCGGCACCGCCGAGACCGCGCCCGGCAAGCCGTCGCACGCCTGGTTCATCGCGTTCGCCCCGGTGGACAACCCGCAGGTCGCGGTCGCCGTCTTCGTCGAGTCGGGCAGTGCGGGCAACGACGCCACGGGCGGCGCGGTCGCCGCGCCCATCGCCCACGACGTCATGCAGGCGGTGCTGGGGGAGTGACCTCGCCACACTCGGTTCTCGGCGGCCGCTACCGGCTGGTCTCACCCATCGCCGCGGGCGGCATGGGCGAGGTCTGGCGGGCCACCGACGAACTGCTCGGCCGGGACGTCGCGGTGAAGCTGCTCGGCCGCCACGTCGCGGCCGATCCGGCCTTCCGCGAGCGGTTCCGGTCGGAGGCGCGCATCACCGCGGGGCTGACCGACCCCGGCATCGCCCAGGTCTTCGACTACGGCGAGAGCGACGGTGTCGCCTACCTGATCATGGAGCTGGTGCCGGGCGAGCCGCTGTCGGCGATCCTGGCCCGCAGCGGCGCGCTCGGCCCCGAGGTCACCCTCGACCTGATCCACCAGACCGCCAAGGGCCTCTACGCGGCCCACCGGGCGGGCGTCATCCACCGCGACGTCAAACCCGGCAACATCCTGGTCACCGGGGACGGCCAGGTGAAGATCACCGACTTCGGCATCGCGCGGGCGCTGGAGGCCGCGCCGCTCACCAGGACCGGGCTGGTGCTCGGCACGGCCCAGTACGTGAGCCCGGAGCAGGCGTCCGGCCGGACGCTGACCCCCGCGACCGACATCTACTCGCTCGGCGTCGTCGCGTACGAGTGCCTGGCCGGGCGGCCGCCGTTCACGGCGGACAACCACGTGGCGCTCGCCGTGCGGCACATCACCGACCCGCCGCCGCCGCTGCCGGACAGCGTGCCCGCCCCGGTGCGCGCCCTCGTGTCCGACATTCTGGCGAAGGACCCGGCCGAGCGGCCGGCCACCGGCGCGACCCTCCTCGACCGCATCGCCGAGCTCCGCGACCGGACGGCGTACCCGGGCACGACGGTCCTGGGCTCGCTGACCGATCCCGAGGGCTTCGCCGCCCCACGGACGGCAGGCCCCGGCAACCCGGGCGGCCCCACAGGCCGCTACACCCAGCCCCCGGACGGCCCCGCCCGGACCTCCGCACGGCAGCCCGCCCCGTCGACCGCGCCCCTGGGCCCGGCGGCCGGGCGGTTCCCCGACGGCGCGGCCGCGCCGGCCGCACCGGCCCGGCGGCGCCGCCGTCCGGTCGCCGTGCTCCTGGCCGTCGCGGTGTGCGCGGTCGCCGCCACGGCCGGCGTCCTGGCCTACAACCAGGGAGGCACCTCCACCGGAGGGAAGCCGTTGCCCGCGGAGGTCACCAGCACCGCCGCGACCCCCAGCGCGTCCGCACCGCCGTCTCCGTCGAAGACTCCGCGAGTGTCGCGTCCGGTGGATCCCGTCACGCCGATCGAGCCCGTGCGGACTCCGTCGGCTACGGTAAGCACGTCGGCATCACCCACCGGGCGGCCCACACCGCCTCCGTCGCGAACTCCCACCCCCACTCCTCCGACGCCCACCCCAGCCCCGGCGCCAAGCGACACTACGGAGCCAACGGAAGCCCCGCCCGACACGGAACCTCCGGATGGGGGGACGTGATGAGGAAAGGGGTCGATGATGGACACCGGCGGCACCCCAAGATGAACGGCAAGGGACAGTGCAGGAAATGACTCAGCCACGACTTCTCGGCGGACGCTACGAACTCGACGGTGTCGTCGGACGTGGCGGCATGGCCGAGGTGTATCGCGCCCGGGACATCCGGCTGGACCGCATCGTCGCCATCAAGACGCTCCGTTCGGACCTGGCCAGGGACCACACGTTCCAGGCGCGGTTCCGGCGGGAGGCCCAGTCGGCGGCCTCGCTCAACCATCCCTCGATCATCGCCGTCTACGACACCGGCGAGGACATGATGGACGGCACGCCCGTGCCGTACATCGTGATGGAGTTCGTCGACGGGCGGACCCTGCGCGACCTGTTGCGGGCCGACCGCAGGCTGCTGCCCGAGCGGGCGATGGAGCTGGTCGACGGCATCCTGCGGGCACTCGACTACAGCCACCGCGGCGGCATCGTCCACCGGGACATCAAACCGGCGAACATCATGCTGACGCTCAACGGCGAGGTCAAGGTCATGGACTTCGGCATCGCCCGGGCCATGGCCGACTCCGCCGCGACGATGACGCAGACCGCCCAGGTGATCGGCACAGCCCAGTATCTGTCGCCCGAGCAGGCCCGCGGCGAGCGCGTCGACGCCCGCAGCGACATCTACTCGACCGGCTGCGTGCTGTACGAGCTGCTGACCGGCCAGCCGCCGTTCACCGGCGACTCCCCCGTGGCGATCGCCTACCAGCACGTGCGTGAGGACCCGATCCCGCCGTCCCGGATCGACCCCGAGATCCCGCAGTGGGCCGACGCGATCGTCCTTAAGGCGATGGCCAAGGACCCGGCACAGCGCTACCAGAGCGCGGCCGAGATGCGGGGCGACATCCAGCGCGTCATGTCGGGCATGCCGGTCGACCCGCAGACCATGGCCATGGCGACCAACTTCAACGGTTACGGTGCCACCGACCACACCCGGACGATAGCGACGGGCGGAGGCGCCGCCGCGCAGGGCACCCGGGCGATCCCGCAGTACGACTACGGCCCCGAGGAGCGCGGCGGGCGCTACGACGGCCGGCGGCGCAGTGGCGGCGGAGGCAACACCGCGCTGAAGACGGCCGCCTGGATCATCGTCCCGCTGCTGATCATCGGTGCCTTCATCGCGGTCGGCTACAACTTCCTCAGCCCCGGCGGCTCCAGCACGACGAGCCAGGTCACGGTTCCGGACGTGACGAACCAGACCAAGGAGGCGGCGCAGCAGGCGCTGACCGCTCGCAAGCTGAAGGTGGCCTTCGCCGATGAGGAGTACAGCGACAGCGTGCCCAGGGGCGCGGTGATCAAGACGGACCCGGCCGGTGACACCGAGGTCGAACCGAACGCCACGGTGACCGTCACGGTCTCCAAGGGCAAGGAGAAGGTGCAGATCCCGCCGGACATCATCGGCATGGGCCAGGACGAGGCCAGGACCGCTCTGGAGCAACTGGGACTCCAGGTCAGCGTCGTGCCGCGGGCATCGGCCAGGGAGCAGGGCAAGGTCTTCGACAGCAAGCCCAAGCCGGGCGAGCGGGTCTCCAAGGACTCGCTGGTCACGCTCTACGTCCCCAAGGAGGCCCAGGCGATCCCGAGCGTCGTCGGCATCCCCCTGGAGGAGGCCCAGAAGACCCTGAAGGACGCCGGGTTCCGGGTCAAGATCGTGCAGCAGTCGAGCGACGTCGTCGCCGCGGGCAACGTGATCGACCAGAGCCCGCAGGCCGGGCAGAAGTTCCCGCCGAACACCACCATCACGCTGACGGTCTCCAGCGGGCCCTCCCAGGACCCGAGCACCGAGCAGCCGCCGACGACGGACCAGCCGGGTGGCGACCAGCCGCCGACGGACGGCTCGCCCGACGGCGGGGTGGACATCGGCGACGGGGGCGACAACCCGTTCGGGTGAGCCGGCCGCCCAGCCGGGCTCACGAGCGAGCCCGGCAAATCGGGTGAGTCAGGTGAAGGGGGTGCGCACCGCGCGCCCCCTTCGTCATGTCATGGGAGCCGGGGTCGCGAGGAGCCGGTTGTCGCGGGGAGCCGGGCGGCCGGAACGGGCCCGGACATACGAAGAGGGCTTCCGCCACTCGGGGGCAATGGCGGAAGCCCTCATCCAGTAGTCGTAACGGGGGCCGCGGACGTTACAGGAAGTCGGCGGAAATTTCCGAAAATCCCATCCAGCCAGTTCGCCAGCAGGTGATGGCCGTGTTCCGACACCACGGACTCGGGGTGGAACTGCACGCCCTCGACGGGCGCGGACCGGTGGCGCAGGCCCATGACGGTCCCGTCCGGGGCGACGGCGCTGATCTCCAGTGCGGCCGGCACGGTCTCCGGCACCACCGCGAGCGAGTGGTAGCGCGTCATCGTGACCGGGGAGGGGATGCCCGCGAACACGCCCCGGCCGTCGTGAACGATCGGGCTGGTCCCGCCATGGACGAGCTCGGGCGCGCGGCCGACCGTGGCCCCGTACGCCACGGCGATGGCCTGGTGGCCGAGACAGACGCCGAGCAGCGGGACCCCGAGCTCGGCGCAGCGGCGGACGAGCGGGACGCTGACGCCGGCCCCTTCGGGTGTGCCCGGTCCCGGCGAGACGAGCACGCCGTCGGCCTCCCGGGCGTCGGCGAGCGTGACCACGTCGCGGGGCCGCACGTCGCAGTCGGCCCCCAGCTCGCGCAGATACTGCACGATGGTGTGGACGAAACTGTCGTGGTTGTCCACCACGAGCACGCGGATCCGGGTCATGCGCCTTGTCGCCAGGGAAGGAATTCGGACTTTCAGGTTACGTTAATCGGACACGAGGGATCGCCCCCGCGTGGGTCGGCCCACTATCCTTGCTCGGGACTTCACCACCGCAGCGACTACGCTATTGACAGAACCCGCACCACCGCGCGGGTGCCCACCAGGAGAAAATCCCGTGCCCAAGTCGAAGACTCGCAAGAAGGCCGTCTACACCCCGCCGCAGAAGGCGCAGACGGTCAAGGTCAGTCCCCGCTGGCTCGCCCCGCTCATGGTCGCGTGCTGGCTGATCGGCATCGTGTGGATCGCGGTCTACTACATCGCGCCGAGCGTTCCCGGCATGTCGGCGCTGGGCAACTGGAACCTGCTGATCGGCTTCGGCCTCATCATCGTCGGCGTGGTGCTCTCCACCCGGTGGCGATGATCGGACCACGCTGGGGACTTTCTTTCCACAGCTTTTATCCACAGCCTGTGGGCAGCCACGACGTCACCCCGTAATCGGGATGAGCTGCGGGTGCATCCCCGGCATGAGGGCGGTCACGAGCAGGATGAGCGCCACCAGTACGGCGGCCGCCGTACCCAGCTGTACGGCGGCCCGGTTCCGCGCGGGCGCGTAGGCGAAGCCCGCGGCCACCACCACGCCCGTCACCAGTCCGCCCAGGTGGCCCTGCCAGCTGATGCCGGGGACCACGAACGTGATCACGACGTTGATGCCGATCAGCCAGAGCACGCCCCTGGCGTCGTACCCGAGCCTGCGGGCCACCACGAACAGCGCGCCGAACAGCCCGTAGATGGCGGTTGAGGCGCCGAGGGCGTTGGTGCCGAAGAGGTAGACCGCCACCGAGCCGCCGAGGGCCGACAGCAGGTAGAGCGCCGCGAACCGGACCGAGCCCAGCCGCCGTTCGAGTTCGGGGCCGATCGCGAACAGCGCCCACATGTTGAACAGGATGTGCCAGAACGACGGCGGCGGGGCGTGCAGGAACGCGCTCGTGATCAGCCGCCACCATTCGCCGTAGTAGACGTCCACGGGGAACATGGCGAAGCGCCCGATCACCTCGTCGGGCGACAGGAACTCGGCGACGTAGGCCAGCACGTTGGCGGCCAGCAGCGCCCAGGTGACCCGGGGAACCGTCACGGCGGCCCCGCCGAAGACCGCCTGAGCCGGCCGTACCGACTGGTTGCCCTCGCGGACGCACTCCACGCACTGGTGTCCCACCGCCGCCTCGCGCATGCAGTCGGGGCAGATCGGGCGCTCACAGCGCTGGCAGCGGACGTAGGTCTCGCGCTCGGGGTGGCGATAGCAGGTGGGCACGGCTTCCGAGCCCGGAGGCGTGCTCGGGGGCGGCTGGGAGGTCATGGAGTCCTTCCGGAGGAGCAGGTCCACTCGGAACCAGCCTATAAGAGCGCCCGGCACCCACTGAGAATTCGCCGGCCGCCCCGGGCGCGGCCGCTACCCCCGGCCGCTCGCGGGGAGAGCGGCCGGGGGCACGACGTACGAGCGTCAGGAGCGCTCGATGGTGACCTCTTCGAGGACGACCTCCTCAAGGGGCCGGTCCCGGCCGTCGGTCGCGGTCTTGGCGATCGAGTCGACCACCTCGGTGCCCTCGATGACCTCGCCGAAGATGGTGTGGCCCTGGTTGAGGTGGGGCGTCTTGGCGACGGTGATGAAGAACTGCGACCCGTTGGTGCCCTTGCCGAAGCGCTTGCCCGCGTTGGCCATCGCCAGCAGGTAGGGCCGGTTGAACTGGTTCTCCGGGTGGATCTCGTCGTCGAAGTCGTAGCCCGGACCGCCGATGCCCTGGCCCAGCGGGTCACCGCCCTGGATCATGAAGCCGCTGATGACACGGTGGAAGATGGTGCCGTCGTAGAGCTTGTCGGTCGTCTTGACGCCCGTGGCGGGGTGGGTCCACTCCCGGGTGCCCTCGGCCAGCTCCACGAAGTTGCGCACGGTCTTGGGCGCCTTGTTCGGGAAGAGCTGGACCTTGATCGTGCCGTGATTCGTACGCAGATGCGCGATGAGGTTGTCAGCCACGAAGGCCGCCCCCTTTTGTACCGGTGTTAGTTGTCGACTCACCAGGGTATCGAGGATGCCTCCGAGCACCGGTCGTGATTGAGCCGCGACCATGCGGGAAGGGGTCGTCACAGGGCCCCGTCGACAGGGAGGTTGATGTGTCCCTCACTACGAAGAGAAGGCGCCGCGTCGAGGTGATGATTCCCCAGACGTGGCTGGACCGCATGATGGTGCAGGCCCGCCGGGCGAGCGGCCGGATGAGCCCGATGGCGGAGAGCGCCCGCGACATGGCCTCGCACCGCATCGAGGACGCGCGGATCTGGGCGGCGCCCAAGCTGGACCAGGCCGCCCAGTCGGTGGAGGAGCAGATCGCCCCCATTGTGAGCGCGTTCCTGGCCGAGCTGTCCAGGCGGATCGACGTGTCGGCGGCCGCCCGGCGACCCCGGCGGCGCTGGCCGGTCATCGCGTTGCTCGGCGGTGCCGCCATCGGCGCCGTTGGCGTGGCCATGTACCGCAACCAGGCCCAGCGCTGGACCGACACGATGACGGACACCATGCGGCAGGCCCGCCACCAGGCCGAGACCTGGGTGGGTGAGAAGGCCGACGAGGTGAAAAGTGACAAGTCCGGCAAGACCGGAGACGAGATCTCCGGTAAGTCCTCCTGAGCTCGCCGGGCCCACACGTACGGCCGGCGCACCCCCCGCGCCGGCCGTACCCACGTTCGCCGACGTCCTCAGCGCAGGCGCGCGAGCACGCCGGGCAGCGGGCCCTCGTGGACCACGGTCAGGCGGCGCGTCGTCCTGGTGATCGCCACATACAGGTCCTGACCGCCCTTGGCCGACTGGGCCAGGATCGCGGCGGGGTCGACGACCACCACGGAGTCGAACTCCAGCCCCTTGGCTCCGCGAACGGTCAGCACCGCGACCGGCGACTCCAGCGGCTCGGACGACTCCGGGAAGAGCGCGGAGGTCTCGTCCAGGCGGTCGTCGGGCACCACGACGAGGACACGCCCGTCTCCGATCTCCAGTAGCTCGGCGTCGACGAGCGAACGCAGGTCTGTCTCCCCGGCCGGCACGGCGCGCGGCGGCGCCTCGCCGTACCGGACCGACTCGGGCGGCTCCTCCCCCGGTGCCACCGCCCGCAGCACATCGGCCGCGACCGCCATGATCTCCGCGGGCGTCCGGTAGTTGACCGTGAGGCGTTCCTCCCGCCAGCGTCCCTTCAGGTGCGGATCGAGCATCTCGGCCCAGGAGCGCGCCCCGGCCGCCGAACCGGTCTGCGCGATGTCGCCCACGATGGTCAGCGAGCGGGCCGGCACCCGCCGCAGGACCGTCCGCCACGCCATCGCCGACAGCTCCTGCGCCTCGTCCACGATCACGTGGCCGTACGCCCACGACCGGTCGCGGGCTGCCCGGTCGGCCGTGGTCAGGTAGGGTCCGGCGTCGCGGTTCCGCTCGGCCAGGGCGCCGGCGTCCATCCGCTCGTCGAGCGCGTTCACCGTCAGCACCTCCCGGGCGAACAGCTCCTCCTCGGCACGCTGGGCCGCCGCCGTCCGCTCGCTCGCCCGGTCCGCGCCGTCGCCTTCACCCAGCAGCTCGGCGGCCTCGTCGAGCAGCGGGACGTCCGCCACCGTCCACGGCTCGCCCCGCGGGCGCAGCAGGGTGGCCCACTCGTCCTCCGCCAGGTACGGCGCGGCGGCCGACCGCAGGAGCTCCACGTCGGACAGCAGCTCGCCGACCAGCCGTTCCGGCGTCATGCGGGGCCAGAGGGCGTCGATCGCCGCCCTGACCGTTCCGTGTCCCCACAGGGCGCTCGCCGCGTACTTCAGGTCCTCCGCGTCCATGGGACGGTCGAGCTGCTCGGCCTCGTCCCGCGCGAGTCCGCGCAGGATCTCGTGGACGAACCGCCAGCGCGCGTCGTTGTGCGGCCGTCGCAGGGCCCTGGCCCGGTCGCGGGCCCGCTCGCACGCCGCCCGTGCGAGTCGCACCGGCATCTCCTCGACCACCACCTCGACGCCGTCCCGCAGCGAGGTGCGCACGGGAACGGCCACCTCCAGGTCGCCGTCCGGCACCCGCTGACGGTCGCGGACCGCCTGCGCGATCACGTCGGCCATTCGCGCGCCGCCCTTCACGACCGCCGTCTCAGGGCCGTCCTCGGCGGTGGCGTGCACGCCCGGGTGGAGCTCGCCCAGGCTCGACAGCACCACCTGGGTCTCGCCCAGCGAGGGCAGGACGCTGTCGATGTAGCGCGAGAAGGCGGCGTTGGGCCCCACCACGAGCACTCCACGCCGTTCGAGTGTGGCGCGGTGGGTGTAGAGGAGGTAGGCCACGCGGTGGAGGGCCGCGACGGTCTTGCCCGTCCCCGGCCCGCCCTGGACGACCAGGGCTCCGGCTAGTCCCGAACGGATCACCCGATCCTGCTCGACCTGGATCGTGGCCACGACGTCGCTCATCCGTCCGGTGCGCCCGCGCCGCAGCGCGGCCATGAGCGCCGCCTCGCCCACGAGCGTGCGACGGTCGCCCGCGCTCATCCGGTCGAGGTCGAAGACCTCGTCGTCGATGCCGACCACCGTGCGGTCGCGGGTGTGCAGATGGCGGCGCCGTACGAGCGGGCCCGGGTCGGCGGGGGTGGCGGCGTAGAAGGGACGGGCGGCGGGGGCGCGCCAGTCGATCAGTACGGAGGAGTGGTCGTCGTCGCGCAACCCCACGCGGCCAATGTAGAGAGTCGAGCCGTCGGCGTCGTCGATGCGGCCGAAGCAGAGCCCCCGCTCGACGGCGGAGAGCCGGGCCAGCAGGAGCGCCTTCTCCGCGGCGGTGGCCTCCCGCTCCATCAGCGCCTGGCGGTTGCCGGCGCCGCCCCTGGCGAACGCGTCGCGCAGCGCGCGATCGGCCGCCTCTCTGGCGAGGTCGAGCCGCCGGTAGAGCATGGACACGTAAGACTGCTCCGCTCGCAGGGCGTCGGCCCGGGCCGAGTCGGATTGACGGAAGCCCATTGGTTTGATAAACTCCTTACAGTTGTGGTGTTCCCTTTTTATTCCAGGCAAGGAACTCATCAGCTTAGCGCAGCCGTGACGTCTCCGGCATGCCTCCGTTCCCGCATCTCCGGTTGTCCGTCCGGGCTTCCTGGTCCTGTTATCCGCCGGTCGCGGCACGGGTGGGGAAATCGAGGCGTTTGTGAGTGAAGTCGTCCCGCTGCCGGGTAGTGCCCCACGGGCGGCCGGAAGGCCGCCGGGCGGCGGAGACGGCTGACGCGGGCCGATCGGCATCGGTCCGGCGTCAACCCCGGAACGCCGCGGGACGTCTTTAACAAGGAGGCCCGGATGGACGTCCTGGACAGCCTCGTGGACGAGGAGCTCCGGCTGGAGCTCCTCCTGGTCGAGGCGCTACACGAAGAGGCGGAACGGCTGGCCGCCCCAGCCACCGACTGACTCGCGAGCCCGCCATCCCTCAGGGGGTGGCGGGCGGTCTCCCCTCATCGCCGGGAGTGGACGGCGCGCCTTCCCATCAGGCTCTCCGGCTCGTCCGGTTCTCCGGCTCAGCCGGTGGACGCGGTGGCGGCGACGGCCTCGTCGACCGTCGGAAAGACGGGCACGTGGAAGGCCAGGCCGGTGATCCACAGAACGCGGGCCGCTCCTCGCTCGACCGCGACCATCGCCAGCCGGCCGCCCTCGTCGACGGCGCGCTTCCAGCACCCGATGAGCAGGCCGGTCGCCCGGGAGTCGAGGAAGTCGAGTTCGAGGAGGTTCACCACCAGGTGGGGGCCGAACTCCGCGAAGGCCCTCTCGAAGAACTCGGTCGCGACCTGGTGGTTGGTGAAGTCGAGTGTGCCCCGGATCGTCAGCACGCCGACGGATCCCCTGGCATCGGCGGCGAACTCGGTCGTGGCAGTCGAGATGTGAAGATCGGACATCAGGAGACTTCCCCGGTTCTCGGCTGGATGCGGGCCACCAGGATGCAGGTGTCGTCGCTGGTGTTGCTCGGCGCGAGCGCCTCCATGATCGCGGCCATCCGGTCGCGCGGCCGGCGCCGGAGAACGTCCGAGATGGTCGCGCCGAGCGCGTCCAGACCGTCGAACAGATCACGGCCGGGACGCTCGATGAGCCCGTCGGTGAACATCAGGAGCAGGTCGCCCGCCTGCAGCCGGGCACTCGCGCACGTGTAACTCACCGTCTCGAACACCCCGAGCAGCACTCCCGGGTGGTGCAGGCGGTGCACCGTGTCGCCACGGACCAGCAGCATCGGCGGGTGACCGGCGTGGCTCCAGCTCAGCGTGCCGTTCACGGAGTCGTAGTTGGCGACCACGGCGGTGGCGAGGACGTCGGGGCGCATGCGCCGCAGCAGCCGGTTGAGCGCCACGAGGATCTGCGCCGGGTCGTGGTCGGCGAAGGCGAGACCCGTGATCGCGTGGCGCAGTTTCGCCATCGCGGAGGCCGCGGCCAGGCCGTGTCCGGCCACGTCGCCGACGGCGAGCAGGACGTCGTGGCTGTCCACCGGAATCGCCTGGTACCAGTCGCCGCCGAGGGGGGCGGTCTCCGCGGGGAAGTAGCGGACCGCGATCTCCACTCCGGGCAGCGGGTCGTCCGGCACCGGCATGATGATGTTCTGCAGCCGCGCCGTGAGCTGCGACTCCTCCTCCAGCCGCTGGCTCACCTCGGCGAGCTCGTCGGCCGTCCGGCGCCAGTCGGTGATGTCCTGGGCCACCACGTGGACCTCGATCGGCTGACCGGTGCCGTCGCGGCCGACCTCCGCCGTGGCCCTGATGTGGCGGAACTCCTCTCCGCGCCGGATGCGGACCTCGAACTTCTGCGGCACCTCGCTGGTGCGCAGGACGTCGAGCGTCCGGTCGAGGACCGGGACGTCCTCCGGGTGGACGACGGTCCGGTAGTGCTCCAGGGCGATGGGCCCCTCGCCCCGGTCGCGGCCGTGGATCGCGTAGAGCTGGTCCGACCACTCGACCTCGCCGGTGAGCCTGCTCCAGTGGCCCCAGCCGATGTTGCCCAGCCGCTCGGTGTGCAGGAGGCGGGCCGCCTGCCGTTCCTCCTCGTCGTGGCGGATCCACGCGGTGAGCAGGCCCCCGCTCACCCGTGAGACCCGGACGCCCCATGTGGAGCGGTGGGGGACGCCCTCCAGGCTCTCCACATGCGCGTAGTCGGCGATCTCCACGGGCTCGCCGGTCTCGAGAACGCGGAGGTAGCTCTCCCACAGGATGGTGTCGGCCGTCGCAGGATAGGACTCGGACATACGAATGCCGATCATCTCCGCGCCGGCGCTGCCGTGGACGTCCACGGCCTCCCGGCTCGCGGCCATGATTTCGAAGTCGACGATCCGGCCGGCCTCGTCGCGGACGGGCAGGGACCAGGCGACCTGGCCGGGGATGGCGTCCAGCAGGGCCCGTATCCTCGCGATCGTCGCGTCCCTGGGCTCGGGCGGCTCGACGGGCGGAATGACGGGCGTCAGACGCAGAATGCGATCGCCTCCACCCATGAAACGCCAGCCACCCTTTCGAGCCCTCCCAAGAGCGGAGCACGGGGAGATCGCTCTTGCCGTTCAGAAGAGACTACCCTCGCTGCTCAGAATAGGCGCTCGCCACCCCATCGGGCGATCGTCGCCGGAGTTCCCAGGCGCTCGCCGGCGGAAGCCCGATGCCCCCCATTCGCCGCCGGAAACCCCGGATCCCACGGAAAGCCGTCCAACCAAGGGCGGTAAAGTACGGCAAATGCACTATTTGCCCAATTTGGCGAGGTGAGGATGTCGGGGGTCCAGTCGGTCCTGAGACGCGTGGCTCTCGACACCCGGCCCCTGGCCGTACCCGCCTACCGGCGGCTGCTGATCGGCCAGGGCGTGTCGTTCGTCGGTTTCCAGCTCACCGCGGTGGCCGTGAACGGGCAGGTCTTCGAGATCTCCGGATCGTCCCTGTGGGTCGGCCTGCTCGGCCCCGTGAGCCTGGTACCCCTGGTCGTCTTCGGGTTGTGGGGCGGCGCGATCGCGGACGCGGTCGACCGTCGCAGGCTCCTGCTCATCGGCTCTGTCATCTCCTGGCTCGCCACCGCCGCCCTCCTGCTGCACGCCTGGTCGGGCCTGCGGAACGTCTCCCTGGTGCTCGGCGTGATCGCCCTGCAGTCGATCGGCTTCGCCATCACCTCGGCCACCCGCGGCGCGATCATTCCCCGGATCGTCCCCGTCGAGCGGGTCGCCGCGGCCAACACGTTGAACTTCCTCGTCAGCAGCATCGGCACCGTCATCGGCCCGCTGCTGGCCGGGATCGTGCTGGCCAAGGGCGGGTACGCGCTCGCGTACCTCATCGACGCCGTCCTCTTCGGCGCCGGCTTCTACGCCGCCGTACGACTGCCTGGGCTGGCCCCGCTCGGGGAGACCTCCCGTCCCGGCCTGCGTTCGGTCGCCGACGGGCTCGCCTACATCGCGACCCAGCCGATCGTGATGATGTCGTTCGTCGTCGACATCATCGCGATGGCGTTCGCGATGCCGCGCGCCCTGTTCCCCGAGCTCACGGCGGAGCGGTTCGGCGGTTCCCCGGTGGCCTTCGGCTGGCTGTCGGCGAGCATCGCGATCGGGTCGGTCATGGCCGGTCTGTCGTCGGGATGGATCGGCCGGGTGCGCCGCCAGGGCGTGGCGCTCACCCTCGTCATCGCGCTGTGGGGCCTCACGGTCGCCGCCGCGGCGTTCGCCCGGCCGCTCTGGCTGGTCGTCGTGCTGCTGGCCGTCGGCGGCGCGACCGACCTGGCGTCGGCCGTGTGGCGGCAGACGATCCTGCAGACCTACGCGCCCGACGAGATGCGCGGGCGCATGCAGGGAGTGTTCATGGTCGTCGTGGCCGGCGGCCCCCGGCTCGGCGATCTCCGGGCCGGCGCCACGGCGACCGCGTTCGGGCTGGTCCCCGCCTGGGCGGGTGGGGGCCTGGCGTGCGCCGTGCTCGTCCTGATCACCGGTTTCGCCATCACCTCCTTCCGGAGGTACGACGCGGTGGCCGGGCGCCTGCGGCGGAGCGACCCCACGCTGCACGACGCACCGGCCTGACCCGGCGGCGGGCGGAACCATATGAGCCAGGCTCACGTGTTCTGGCCCCACTGGTTCTCAAGAACGATCACATGCGATAGAAGAGCTTCTGCACCTACAACTCCCCCCGAGGTAAACGTGAAGAAGCTTCTCCGAATCCTCGCCCTCCAGTTCACCGTCGCCGCCTTCATCGTGGCCGGCGCGTCGAGCCCGGCCGGCGCCGACACGACAGAGACCGACGCCGAAATCGCCGCCCAGTGGCAGAACGCCTGGGACACGTACAAGTTCTACGACACCACCCCGCCCGCGCCGGACTCCGGACGCAGCCGGGTGACCACCAGCATCTCGATCCAGATCGACGCCCCGATCAATCACGTCTTCACGGCGTACTCGAACATCAACAACCACATCGGGCGGGCCGCGTTCCTCAAGCGCGTCATCACCCACAAGGACTGGTGCTCGGGTGACACCCGCTTCATCAACTTCACCGCGATCGAGGACATCCCCTACCAGGGTGTGATCGTCACGGCCAAGACGTTCGCCCAGCAGCGGATCCACAGCTCGGACTACTACTACGAGACCGACACCTGGTCCGACCCCAACGTCGTGACCCACCAGAAGATCACGTTTAACCGGGTACCCGGCAACAAGACCGTCGTGACCGAACGCCTCACCTTCGACGCGGACGCCACGCTGATCGACTTCGTCGTCCAGAACGGCGTCGCCTCGCACCAGCAGACGCAGACGGCCGTCAAGCAGGCCATCGAGAGCGGCGAGCTCTGACATTCACGGACAGGGGGCGCCGCCGTTCCGGTGGCGCCCCGTTCTGCGTACGGCAGCGGGGACGCATACGGCGGGGATGAGAACAGAGGCCCGGGAGGGCGCGCTGGGTGCGGCCGTGGCGCGCGGCGCTGGGCGCCAGGGGGCCGCTCAGATGATCGCGAGAGCGGTCAGGTAGGCCATCACCAGGATGGCGAGGACGACGAGCAGGATGCTCGTGCCGCTGACGACCACGACGATGTGCGCCCGCCGGCCGAGGCGGCGGATCGCGGCCAGCACCATCGTGATCATGGTGGCGAGGATGAGGATCGTGAGGTGTCCGCCGTCCTCGGGAACCGGCGTTTCGACCATGAGGTGGGGGATGAGTGTGATCATTCAGTCTTCCTGCCGGAGATGCGCTCGATCGAAGCCTTCCGTCGACCTCCCCTCTTCACTTAATTTCAGTTAATACGTCGTCTTAACTGAACTCTGGCTGTACCTTTGATGCCCTGCCTGAACACGGTCAATCCAGACGCGAGGGCTACAGAGATGTGGCTACACTTCCAGTCGTCGCGCTCCCCGTCCTGGCGAGCCGTTCTGTTATCCCTTAGCTGCGGGTCCGTCACCGCGAACGGTCGGGACAATGCTTTACGCTGCATACTGAAGTTCAGGTGAAGTGATGGGGCGATCATGAGCGGCGACGATCCCGAGGTGTCCGCGCTGGCACGCCGGCTGCGCGAACTACGCGAGAACCGGTGGCCCGGCGTGCGGGTGACCCAGCCACAGCTGGCCGCCGCCCTCGGAGTCAGCGTCCCGCTCGTCTCGTCCTGGGAGTCGCGGACCAGCCCCCGGGTCCCGCCGATGAACCGGATCGAGGGCTACGCGACGTTCTTCGCGACCAGCCGGCCGGCCACGGAGGGACACCCGCTGTCGCCGTCCGACCTGACCGCGGCGGAGCTCGACGAGCGCGCGGCGCTGCTGAGTGAGCTCACCCGGCTGCGCAGGGCCGCGCAGCGAGCCCAGAACGAGGTCGCGGCCGCCGACGGTGGGCTCATGCCGTCCGACGTCCGGCGGGGGCCCTGGCACTTCGCCGACGGCGAGCCCATCACGATCATCTGCTCGGTCGTTCCCCCGGAACGCAGGGAGAAGATCCCATACGCGCACCCGGGCGATCCCGACTACATCGAGCTGTACAAATACTCCGACCTCGACTCGCTGTTCGAGCTGCACGGCCACCTCCGGGCGGCGAACCCCACCAGCCTGGTCTCGCTCCGCTCGAACGACCAGCTGACGCCCGACGATCTCACCACCCATCTGGTCCTGCTCGGCGGGGTCGACTGGAACCGCATCACGGCGTCCGTTCTGGGCGACATCGAGGCGCCGGTGCGGCAGGTGGCCCACTGGTCGGCCGAGGACGGCGTGTACTTCGAGGTGACCGAGGGCGGCGACACGCGGCGGCATCACCCCGTGACCGAAGGATCCGGCGCTAGCCTGCGACTGATCGAGGACGTCGCGTTCTTCTATCGCGGAGAGAACCCCTACAACGTCGAACGCACGCTGAGTATGTGCAACGGGATGTACGCCAGAGGGGTCCTGGGCGCGGTGCGGGCGCTGACCGATGAACGGTTCCGCGACCGGAATGCCGACTACCTGCACAGACGCTTCGGCGACGCCCGTTCCTACAGCGTTCTCAGCCGCGTGCAGATCGTCGGCGGAGTCGTCATCACCCCGGACTGGACCCTCGAGTCCGTCCGGCTGCACGAGTGGCCCTGACGCCGAATGGAGCGCCGAATGGAGCCGACGACGGACGAGGCCGCGTCCGAGCATCATCATGGCTCACATCGGCATCTGGTCGACCTGCTCGACGCCTTCGAACCGGCGACGCCGGGCCGGGTCGACGCCATTGTCGTGCCCACGATCCGTCATCCTCGCTGGCTGGGACACGCCGTACGGCTGGCGACCGCGCTGCGATGCCCCCTCGTGTCGCTCCACAGCCGGCGGTGGAGCAGCGCGGAACAGGCCGCCGCCCTCATGCCGCCCGACGTGGACTTCATCGCGATCGACGTCGGACCTGCCGTCCAGACCTTGAACATGCCGGAGTTCCGGACCGACCGGCTGCTCCACGACACGCCGTTCCACCGGCCGACCGACCTCGGGGTGAAGCGCAACATCGGACTCCTGCTCGCCCGGCGCATGGCCTGGGAGCGCGTCGTCTTCCTGGACGACGACATCGAGGTCGGCGGCCACGAGGAGGTCGCCAGGGCGGCGGGGCTGCTCGACACCTATGACGCCGTCGGCATGCACATCGGGGGCTACCCGGACAACTCGGTGGTCTGCCACGCGCACCGGGCGGCGGGGGGATGGCAGGAGAGCTTCGTCGGGGGCGGCGCCCTCGCCGTCCAGACCTCGCGTAACCGCTCCTTCTTCCCCAATGTCTACAACGAGGACTGGTTCTACCTGCTGGGGGACAAGCGCCTGCGGCCCCTCGCCGTGACCGGCATGGTCAGGCAGCGGCCGTACGACCCGTTCGACCGGCCGGTACGCGCCCGCGACCAGGAGTTTGGCGACGTGCTGGCCGAGGGCGTCTACTGGCTGCTCGACCAGGAGTCGGATCGCAACTGGCGGGAGGCGGCCGACCTGGCCCACTGGGCGTTCTTCCTCGATCGGCGCAGGAACTTCATCGAGGACGTGCTGGGCCGGGTGCGGCGCCTGCCGCGGCGCGGCACGCCGAGCCCGGCGGCGATGGAGGCTTCGCTTCTGGCGGCCCTCGGCCGGCTCCGCACGATCCGGCCCGACCTCTGCGTGGCCTACATGCGAGCCTGGGCGGCCGACCGGGAGGGCTGGGCCCGTCATGTGGAGAGGACGACGGTACGCGGCGGCGACGTCGACGACCTCGGGAAGTGGTTGGTCAAGAAGGGCAACAAGCCACTCGACGTCATATACCGCCTGCGATGAACCTTGCTTTACCGGATGTATAGCCGGGAATGTGGAGGTTGTGGGGGGCCCTGTTATCCGTCAAGCCGCCGAGGCGGACGTCCCTTCCCTCGTCCGGGCGCTCGATCAGGCGGCGTACTTCACGGAACGGCTGCGGCTACAGGGAGAGGGCCACGGACGGCTCCTGGTGGCCTGGGACGCGGATGTCCCGGTGGGCGACGTGTACGTATGGCTGGGCGCCCCGGAGGAGCCCGAGCTGCGGGCCCGCCTCACGGACGTCGGACTGATCACACACCTGGAGGTGGCGCCGAGACGGCGCAACAGGCGGATCGGCAGCGCGCTCCTGGACGCCGCCGAGCGCGCCATCTGGGACGAGGGCCGCAAGCTGGCCGTGCTCGGCGTGGGGCTGGACAACGAGCACGCCGCCGGCCTCTATCTGCGCCGGGGCTACGTGGAGTGGGAGCACGGCCTGCTGAGCACTACGCGGGTGGAATACCGCCCCGACGGCTCCCGGGAGATCCGTCCCGAGGTCTGCCGGGTCATGGTGAAACCCCTCCACCTGGGCCCCTGAACACCTCGCCCGCCGGCGGCTCGGACGCCGATACGCGGCGGATGCACGCCTGAGCGGCCGCGGACACAAGCCCTCGACTCCACGGAGACATGACGGCCACAGAATGGGACCGTCCCTATAGTGGCACTACAAGCCGTCCGCCTACTTTAGGAAGTAATGTCCGATTCAGTCTCCGAGCCGGCGGCCGTGATCCTCCTGGTCGAGGACGACGAAGTGATCCGCAGGACGGTCGCGATGGCCCTGGAGCGGTACGGCTACGAGGTGTCCGCGGCCGCGGACGGCCTGACCGGCCTGGAACTCTTCCGGGAGGGACGGCACGACCTGCTGCTGCTCGACCTGATGCTGCCGGCGCTCGACGGCATCGGCCTGTGCCGGAGGGTCAGGGAGTCGAGCATGGTGCCGGTCCTGATGATGTCGGCCAGGGGCGACTCGCTCGACGTGGTCTCGGGGCTGGAGGCGGGCGCGGACGACTACGTCGTGAAGCCCGTCGACACGGCGGTGCTGGTGGCGCGGATCCGCTCGCTGCTGCGCCGGGCGACGTTCGCCCCGTCCGCTCCCCCGGCCGCGCGGCCCGCCGAGCCGGACGACGCGGCCCTGGTCTTCGGCGACCTCAGCATCGACCCGCGGGGCCTCGACGTGTGCCGCGGCGGCGAGCCCGTCGCGCTGGCCCCCACCGAGCTGCGGCTGCTGCTGGAGTTCGCCGCCAACCCGGGGATCGTGCTCGACCGGCAGACGCTGCTGCGCGACGTCTGGGACTACGGCTGGGACGGGGACAGCCGTGTCGTCGACCTCTGCGTGCAGCGCCTGCGCAAGAAGATCGGCTCCGACCGGATCGAGACGGTCCGCGGCTTCGGCTACAAGCTGCGGCGCTGAGATGGGCCGCCTCGCTCCGCCGCGCCACCTGCTCAACCCGCGGTCCCTGCGCTGGAAGATCGCCGCGCTGACCGCCGCCGCCGCGTGCGCGGTCACGGCGGTGGTCGGAGTCCTCGTCCACCGGGCGACGTACGACTGGTCGCTCACGGTCGGCCGGCAGCGGGCCTACCGGGCGCTCGACGACGCGGCGGCCGCGTACGCCCGCACCGGCGACAGGCAGGGCCTCGCCGACGTCGCCGGACTCCCCGCGCCACTGCCGGCCTCGCTCCGGCCCGGCGAGACCTCGACCTCCTACGACGACAGGAAGCCCGGCCAGCCGTGGATGTGGGCGGCGCGGGTCGTCGACGGCGAGACGCTGGCCGTCCGGATCGACATGGGCCCCGAGCAGCGCAGTCTTCAGGCGCTCGACCGGCACATCGTCATGGCGGCGCTGGCCGCGCTCGCCGTCGTCGTGCCGCTCGCCGCGCTGGCCGCCGAGTTGCCCAACCGGCGGCTGCGGCGGGTCGCCCGTACGGCTCGCCGCATCGCCGGCGGCGACCTGGACGCCCGGATCGGCACGACCGGCGGCTCCGGCGGGCGCGGGGACGAGATCGCCGAGATCTCCGCGGCGGTCGACTCGATGGCGGGCGCGCTGCAGCGGCGGCTCCTCAGCGAGCAGCGCTTCACCGCCGACGTGGCCCACGAGCTGCGCACCCCGCTGATGGGCCTGATCACCTCGGCGGAGCTGCTCCCGGACGGCGAGGCCACCGACCTGGTACGCGACCGGGTGCGGGTGCTGTGGACCCTGGTGGAGAACCTGCTGGAGATCTCCCGGCTAGACGCGGGGGCCGAACGGGCCGACCGCGTGCCGGTGCCGGTGGGTCGGATCGTCGAAGAGTCCGTACGGCGGACGGGGCTGCGGGCGGACGTCACAGTGATCGGCGCGCCGGTCGCGGAGACGGACCCGCGCCGGCTCGACCGGATCATCGCCAACCTGGTCATCAACGCCCACCGGCACGGTCTGCCTCCCGTCGAGGTCGCCGTGGCAGGGCAGAGCGTCGTGGTGCGCGACCACGGCCAGGGGTTCCCGGAGGAGCTGCTGACCCGGGGGCCGGAGCGGTTCCGCACCGGAGCCGCCGAGCGCGGGAGAGGCCACGGCCTGGGCCTCACCATCGCGCTCGGCCAGGCTCGGGTCATCGACGCCGATCTCACCCTGGCCAACGACCCCGCCGGCGGCGCCGTCGTCACCCTGCGGCTGCCCGCAACCGCCGGCCAGCCGTCGCCCGCGGTGGGGCCGCCCGGCGAGATGGGCACTAGCCTGATAGGCAAATGAACCGTTTGACGACGTCGCGCGGTGAGTTCGACCTCACCCGCTTCCCGGAGGATCCCCGCGACCCCTTCCGCGCGTGGGACGCCGCGGACGAATACCTGCTGCGGCACCTCGACGGGATCGACGGCGAGCCGGTGGACCTGTCGGGCACGGTGGTGGTGCTGGGCGACCGCTGGGGCGCCCTCGTCACCGCGCTGGCCCGGCACCGGCCGGTGCAGATCGGCGACTCCTTCCTGGGACAGCGGGCGACCGTCGCCAACCTGGCCCGCAACGGGACCGACCCGGAGGCCGTGCCGCTGCGCACGACGAGGGACGACCCGCCGGGCCGGATCGACGTGCTGCTCATCCGGGTGCCCAAGAGCCTCGCGCTCCTTGAGGACCAGTTGCACCGCCTCGCGCCGTCTCTGCACGCGGGGACGGTCGTCGTCGGGACGGGCATGGTCACCGAGATCCACACCTCGACGCTCCGGCTGTTCGAACGCGTCCTCGGCCCCACCCGGACGTCGCCGGCCGTCAGGAAGGCCCGGCTCATCTTCTGCTCGCCCGACGCCGGGCTGCCCCGGACCGCCAGTCCGTGGCCCCTGACGTACGCGCTGCCGCCCGACGCCGGCGCGGTCGCGGGTCTGCGCGTCACCAGCCACGCGGGCGTCTTCTGCGCCGACCGGCTGGACATCGGCACCCGGTTCTTCCTGCGGCATCTGCCCGCGCCTCGGCCCGGGGAGCACGTCGTCGACCTGGGCTGCGGCAACGGGGTGATCGGGCTCGCCGCCGCGCGTTCCGGCCAGGACGTCGAGGTGACCTTCGTCGACGAGTCCTACCAGGCCCTCGCCTCGGCCGAGGCCACGTTCCGGGCGAACGCGGAAGCGGGCGCGTCCGCCCGGTTCGTCGCCGCCGACGGAATGTCGGACGTGCCCGCGAAGACGGTCGACCTGGTGCTCAACAATCCGCCGTTCCACAGTCATCGCGGGACCACCGACGCGACGGCCTGGCGGATGTTCAACGGGTCGCGCGCCGCCCTGCGTCGCGGCGGCGAGCTGTGGGTGGTCGGCAACCGCCACCTCGGCTATCACGCCAAGCTGCGCCGCCTGTTCGGCAACTGCGAGGTCGCGGCGAGCGACCCCAAGTTCGTCGTGCTGCGCGCCGTCAAACGCTGAGCCCCGCCGGCCTCCCCGGCCGTCAGCACGTGGCGAGCCGGTCGCGAAGGTGGCGGGCCTGGGGCTCGCTCATTCCGGCCGCGAGCGCCTGGCCGTACGCCTCGCGCGCCTCCTCGCCGCGGCCCAGCCGGAGCAGCAGCTCGGCCCGGGTGGCATGCCACCACGGGTAGGCCGTGAGCCCGGAGATCGCGTCGACCAGAGTCAGCCCCGCGGCCGGACCGTCGCGCTCGGCCACCGCGACGGCCCGGTTGAGGCGGATGACCGAGGTGTCCTGGACGGTGAGCAGCACGTCGTACCAGGAGACGACCGCGTCCCAGTTCGTCGCCGCCGGGGAGGGCGCGAGGGCGTGGCACGCGGCGATGGCGGCCTGCACCACGTAGGCGTCGGGCCGGTCGGGAGTGCGCCGCAGCGCCTGCCCCACCCGCTCGACGCCCTCTCTTATCTCCACGGCGTTCCACCGGCCGCGGTCCTGGTCGGCGAGCAGCACCGGCCGGCCGTCGGCGTCCAGCCGCGCTCCCCGCCGGGAGTTCTGCAGCAGCAGCAACGCCAGCAGACCCAGCACGGTCGGCTCGTCGGGCATCAGCTCGGCCAGCAGCCGGGCCAGCCGGACCGCCTCCACGGTCAGCGCCGTGCGGACGAGATCCGCGCCGGCCCCGGCCGCGTACCCCTCGTTGAAGATCAGGTAGATGGTCGCCGCGACGCCGGCGAGCCGGGCGGGGAGCTCGTCCGCGGCGGGCACCCGGTAGGGGATGCGCGCCTGAACGATCTTCCGCTTCGCCCGGGTGAGCCGCTTGGCCATGGTCGCCTCCGGCACGAGCAGGGCGCGGGCGACCTCGGCGGTCGACAGCCCGCCCAGCGTGCGCAGTGCCAGCGCGACCTGCGCCTCCAGGCTCAGGGCCGGATGGCAGCAGGTGAAGACCAGTCGCAGCAGGTCGTCGCGGACCACCTCGACCGGCTCTGGCGGCGGATCGGTCATCGCCATCGCCTCGGCCTCCTTGGCCGTCCCGCGCGCCCGCCGCCGCACCAGGTCGATCGCCCGGTGCCGCGCCGTTACCAGCAGCCAGCCTCGGGGGTTGCCGGGCACGCCGTCGCGCGGCCACGTCTCCAGCGCCCGGACGACGGCGTCCTGCATCACGTCTTCGGCCAGCTCGATGTTGCCGGTGACGCGGATGAGCGTGGCCAGGACCCGGGGCCCCTCCTCGCGCACCAGCCGCGCCACCGCGTCACCGGTCGTCATCGCCGGACAGTCAGAACGTGATGACCGGCCTGATCTCGACGGTGCCGTTCCAGGCCGCCGGGATCTTCGCCGCGACCGCGACCGCCTCGTCGAGGTCGGCGCACTCCAGCAGGTAGAAGCCGGTCAGCGCCTCCTTCGTCTCGGTGTAGGGCCCGTCGCTGGTGACGACCTCCCCGCCCTTGCCGTCCGGGACGCGGACCGTCGTCGCGGTCGCCGTGGGGTAGAGCGCGTGGCCGCCCCTGAGCACGTCGGCCGCCGCCTGGCCGAAGGCGATGTACTCCTTCGTCTCCTCGGCGTATTCGGGGCGGGTCCAGTCGACGTCGGCGGTGTAGGTCAGCGCGATGTAGGTGGGCATGCGTGTTTCTCCTCGTCCGGGGACGGCACCTTCGCCGGTCCTCTGTGCAAGGACGAACGGGCCCCGGCCGATATGGACATCGGGCGCCGCCCTTTTCCCGGCCAGAATAAGCGAGCGCCCTCCGCCCCGCCGGGTCGTGCGCGGGACCTGTGGAAAAGTGCGTCAGAAGAGGGTCAGCGGCTCGGCGGGCACGGGTTCCGGAAGCGGCTCCACCTGCGGCACCCTGGTCCGCACCTCCTCGTGGAAGCGGCGGGCGAGCGTCAGCGCCTCCGCGTTGTCAGGGGTGTGGACGAACACGGTCGGCGAGCGGCCCTCGCGCAGCCACTCCGTGACCTGGTCGACCCAGTGCGCCCAGCCCGCGATCGTCTCCGTGGCCGCGTCCCGGCCGATGTACCGGACGACGGGCCGGCCGGTCAGCGCGGCCGACCGGCGCGGCAGCCGCGGCTTGCGGGTCCACGCCTCGCGTTCCGCCTCACTCGTCGGAGGACGGCCGAACAGGACGGTGGTGTCGAACGGCACCCACTCGGCCCCGGCCGCCCGGAGGACCCCTTCGAGGAGCCGTTCCGACCGGGCGTCGGCGAAGAAAGCCGGGTGGCGGACCTCGACCGCGTACCGGTACGCCCCGGGGAGGCCGCGCAGGAACGCCGCGAGCGCGCCGAGCTCGGCCGGGCCGAAGGAACCGGGCAGCTGCACCCACAGGGCGTCGACCCGCGGCCCGAGCGGCTCTATCGCCTCCAGGAACGCCTGGAGCTCCTCCTCGGCCCCATGGAGGCGGCGCTCGTGTGTCACGGTTTTGGGCAGCTTGACCAGGAACCGGAAGCCGGGCTCGGTCTGCCGCGCCCACGACTCGACGGTGGCGCGCGACGGCGTGGCGTAGAACGTCGTGTTGCCCTCGACCGCGTTGCACCAGCTCGCGTAGGCGCGGAGGCGCTCCGCCGGGGGAAGGGGATGCGGCAGGAGACGCCCCTGCCACGGCGTGTGCGCCCACATCGCACAACCCACATGAAGCCGCATGGCCCCGACGCTACCGCCCTATCGGGACGGCAGCGTGGGGTGCGGGTCGCCCGGGTCGAGGCCGGCCGCCGCGGCGGTGATCGCCCAGCGCTCGTGGTCGCGCCAGGCTCCGTCGATGAACAGCAGCGCGGGCGAGTAGCCCTCGCGCAGGAAGCCCAGCCGTCTGACCATCTTCAGCGAGGACTCGTTGCCGGGCTGGATGTTCGCCTCCAGCCGATGGAGCCGCAGCACCTCGAACACGTGGCGGAGCACCAGCCGGAGCCCCTCGGTCATGTAGCCGCGCCCGGCCGACGGAGCGAAAGCCGCGTAGGCCACCGAGGCGCACTGGAAGCGCCCGCGGATGACGCTGTTGATGTTGACCAGGCCCGCGATGGCACCGGTTTCGCGTACGCACACCAGAAGGCTCTGCTCGGCCTCGCGGTCCGCGTACCGGGCGAGGTGGGCCGCGAACGCCTCGGGGGTCGCCGGCAGGTGCATCCACGGGTGATGCAGGTCGGCGCTGACCCGCACGAGCCGGACGAACTCGTCCTGGTCGTCCGCGCCGACGTGCCGCAGGAAGACCCGGGGGGCGTCCGGGACCGGTTCGACGAGCCGGGCGAGGTTGGCGAGCGCCATCCGCGTGCCGGCCTCGTTGTCCGCGGCCGGAACGGCGTCCGGGATTCCCTCGTGCAGGATGACGACCTCGGTGCCGCCGCCCGACTCGGTCAGCGTGGTCGTCATGGTCATCTCACCACGCAGCCCGGGGTCCGCCGTCTCGAACTCGACCACCTCCACCACCTGCTCGCCCGGCACGAGCCGTACGAACCGGCCGTGGTAGGTGTCGGTGTGCGCCGAGGTCTTGCCGCCGGTGCCGGGCAGGTCGTAGGTGAGGGAGACGCGGAACGCCCCTCCCTCACGGGCGTCGAACTCGTGCACCTGGCCGCTCATACCGTCCGGCACCCGCCACCTCTCGACCGCGTACGGGTCGACGAGCGCCTGATAGACCGCAGCCGGCGGCGCGCCGATGTGTCGGGATATCCGCGTCGAATACACCCGGCCAGCATAAGGAACGCACGATCTTCCCGGTCCGGCGTCCGCGGAGACGCCGACGCCGGACCGGGCCCGGTGTCACCGGCTTTCGGGATCCGCCACGGGCAGGTAGACGCGGTTGCCGCCCGCGGCGAACTCCGCCGCCTTCGCCCGCAGACCGGCCTCGATCTCGGCGGCGCCGTACCGCTCGGCGATGTCGTGGCTGATCTTCATCGAGCAGAACTTGGGCCCGCACATCGAGCAGAAGTGGGCCGTCTTGGCCGGGGCGGCGGGCAGGGTCTCGTCGTGGAACGACCGGGCCGTGTCCGGGTCGAGGGACAGGTCGAACTGGTCCTCCCAGCGGAACTCGAACCGGGCGTCCGACAGCGCGTCATCCCACTCCTGCGCGAGAGGGTGCCCCTTGGCCAGGTCCGCGGCGTGCGCCGCGATCTTGTACGTGATGACCCCGGTCTTCACGTCGTCCCGGTCGGGCAGCCCGAGGTGCTCCTTGGGCGTGACGTAGCACAGCATGGCCGTGCCGTACCAGCCGATCATGGCGGCGCCGATGCCCGACGTGATGTGGTCGTAGCCGGGGGCGACGTCGGTGACGAGCGGGCCGAGCGTGTAGAAGGGCGCGTCGTCGCAGATCTCGCGCTGCAGGTCCACGTTCTCCTTGATCTTGTGCATCGGCACGTGGCCCGGCCCCTCGACCATCACCTGCACGTCGTGCCGCCGCGCGATCGCCGTGAGCTCGCCGAGGGTGCGCAACTCGGCGAACTGGGCCTCGTCGTTGGCGTCCGCGATCGAGCCGGGCCGCAGCCCGTCGCCGAGCGAGAAGGCCACGTCGTAGGCGGCGAAGATCTCGCACATGTCCGCGAAGTGCTCGTAGAGGAAGCTCTCCCGATGGTGCGCCAGGCACCAGGCCGCCATGATCGACCCGCCGCGCGACACGATGCCGGTCCGGCGGCGCACGGTCAGCGGCACGTGCGACAGCCGCACTCCCGCGTGCACGGTCATGTAGTCGACGCCCTGCTCGCACTGCTCGATGAGCGTGTCGCGGTACACGTCCCACGTGAGGTCGGCGGCCACCCCGCCGACCTTCTCCAGCGCCTGGTAGATGGGCACGGTCCCGACCGGCACCGGGGAGTTGCGGATGATCCACTCTCGGGTGGTGTGGATGTCGCGGCCGGTGGACAGGTCCATGATCGTGTCGGCGCCCCAGCGGGTCGCCCAGGTCATCTTCTCCACCTCCTCCTCGATGGAGGAGGTGACCGCGGAGTTGCCGATGTTGGCGTTGATCTTCACCAGGAAGTTCCTGCCGATGATCATCGGCTCGCTCTCCGGGTGGTTGACGTTGGCCGGGATGATGGCGCGGCCCGCGGCCACCTCGTCGCGGACGAACTCGGGGGTGACCCCCTCCCTCACCGCCACGAACTCCATCTCCCGGGTGATCTGACCTCGCCTCGCGTACGCGTACTGCGTGACCGGCGTCCCGGTCGCCCGCAGCGGCCGCACCTCGCGGCCGTCGTACCGGGTCACGTCGTCCCGGCCGAGGATCCAGTCCTCGCGCAGGCGCGGCAGGCCGCGGGTGACGTCGGTGGCGACCTCCGGATCGGTGTACGGCCCCGAGGTGTCGTAGAGCCGCACACGACGGCCGTTCGAGAGCAGGATCTCGCGCATCGGGACCCGCGGGTCACCGGTGTAGATCTTGGAAAAACGCGCGCCACTCATCGCGCAACTCCCTTCGCCGGCATTACCCGGAGCAGGTTCTGGCGGTCGGCGGCTGATTCGTAGCCGTCCTCTCAGCCCGGTCACACCGGGCTCCCGCGTCGGACGGCGTCACCGTAACCCGGCTCGGATCGGCGTGCAAGGGGCGTCCTCCAACGGCCGGGGGCGGCGGGGTCAACGCCCGGCATGGCCGTGCGGCGGCGGATCGCCGCCAGGTCAGTCCGCGGTCACTTCTCGCTCATCCCGGCGAGAACGGCGGAAGCGCGGCGGCCGTCTCGGGGTACCACCGCAAAGCGGATGAATGGGAACAATTCGGACACGACCCGTTCACCCGCGGCCGCCCGTTTCAACGGACCGGCGCGCGCCGGACACCGCGGGCAGGCCCAGCCCGACAGAAAGGTACGTCGTATGTCTTCCATCCGAGAGCAGATCGTCGCCACTCCCGCCGAGCGGATCGCCGACGAGGCGTCGGTACGCGCCTTCTGGTCGCACCTCAACACCTCCATGGACGGGGATCGCGAGCTCAGGGCGCGTTTCGGGGCCGACCCCGCGGGCGTCCTGTCGGAGCGCGGCCTGCCGAGGGACGCCGACGAGGAGCACGGCGACCGGAGCGTCAAGCCGACCAGGTACGGCTGCACCTACTACCGGTGCCCCGACTGAGCCGGTCGGCTCAGGGACGCCCCGGTGCACGACCGCAGGGCGCCGGGCCCGGCGCGGGCTGAGCGGATCCACGCTCGGTACGCACGGGCTCTCGAGGCGTTCGCCGCCGAGCTCCCGGACGGCTGGAAGACCCGGGTTCACCGCGACGATCCGGTGTCGTGGCGGGTCTTCCAGCATGCCGGCGAGTCGCCGGAGCAGGGGTGGAAGCTCCATGTCTCCGCCTCGGCGGCGGACGCCCTCGACCTGCTCGAGATCGTGCTCCCCGAGCTGGTGGCCGGCTCGACGGCCTTCAAGCTGCCCGGCGACCTGCGTTCGATCATCTCGATCAACGCCGGGCTCGCCGGCCGTCCTCAGGTGGGGAAGATCGTCACGGTGTATCCGTCCTCCGACGACGCCCTGCCCGCTCTGATCGACCGCCTGGACGCCGTGTGGCGTCCCCACCGCGCGCCCGCCGTCACATCCGACCTGCCGGTCGGCCGCGGTGGTGCCCTCTTCATCCGGTACGGCGCGTTCGTCCTGTCCGAGGTGATCACCGACTACGCCGGCGCCGCCCACGCGGCCGTACGGGCGCCCGACGGGAGCCTCCACCCCGACGTGCGCCACGCCGGGGGGCGCCAGCCGAGCTGGGCCGTTCCTCCGGTGCCTCCGGCGGCGCGTACGGTCACCACCGAGCCCGACGGCCCCATCGAGGTCGACGGCGCGACCTATGTCCCGCTCAAGGTTCTCACAGCGGACGCGCGCGGATACGTCGCGCTCGGCGTGCGGCCGGACGACCGCCGGCTCGTGATCATCCGGCACCGGCTGCGCGGAGTCGACGGCGACGAGTTCGGGAACGACGTGCTGACCCGGCTGGAGAACGAGTGGCGGCTGATGCGGCGGCTCAGCGGCTCCGGCATCGTTCCCGAGCCGCTGGCCTACGATCCGGAGGCCGGATATCTGATCCTGACGGACGCGGGAGAGGGCCGGCTGGAGTGCCTGCCCGCGCCCGAGCGGCTCCGCCTCCTGCCCGAGCTCGCCGCGGTCGTGGCCCGGCTGCACGCGCTCGGCGTGGTGCACCGCGACCTCAAGCTGTCCAACGTACGGATCGGGCCGGACGGCCCGTGCCTCGTCGACCTCGAAGTCGCCGCCCCCACCGGGACGAGGCATCCCCCGCCGTGGGGCACCGACGGCCACGTGGCCCCGGAGGGGACCTACGCGACCGCGGCCCCGCCGTACGACGTCTACAGCCTGGGCTCCTGCGTGACCCACGCGGTCGTGGGCCACTGCCCCGGCACCCTGCCGCCGGGCGACGACGCCGGCCGCCAGATCGGCCTGCTGCTGCGGCTCGGGCAGCGGGCGGCCGCGTCGGTCGTGCGGGAGTGCCATCACCCGGATCCCGCGCTCCGGCCGGCCGCGGGCGAGGTGGCCGAGCGGCTGAAGGCCGCGCTCCCTGCGATCCTGGCCGAACGCGCGGCCGGGCCCGACGCCTACCGCGGCGCGCTCGACCGGCGCTGGGCGACAGCCGCGGCGGCGAGCGCGGGAACGGCCACCCGGCTCTTCGGTACGGCGGGGTGCGACTGCGGGCGAACCCACCACGATCTCGCCGAGCACGAGCCGGAGAGCCTGCACGCGGGCGCCGCCGGAGTGATCGTCGCGCTGGCGACGCTGGACACCGCGCTGGGCACGTCACAGTTCGGCCGTGACATCGCGGCCGCCGCCGGACGGCTCGCCGGGCGTCCGCCGTCGGCCCGTGCCCACGGGTTCTTCACCGGAGACAGCGGAGTGGCGGTGGCGCTGGCCGTCGCGGGACGGCGGCTGGGCCGCGACGACCTGGTCCGGGCGGCGCGGCGACGCTACGAGCACGCGGCGGGCAGCGCGGTCGCCGACTACGACCTGTTCTCCGGCGCGGCGGGCATCGTGTGGGCGGGATGCCTGCTCGACGCCGTTCTCGGCTCGTCGTGGGGGCGCGACCTCGCCGGTCGGCAGGTGGCGCGGATCGTCGCGGCGGCGCGGCCGGTCGAGGGCGTGGCCGGGTGGCCGCCCGACCCCGAGCAGGATCCGTGCGACCGCGTCTACCGGGGAGCCGCCCACGGGACCGCGGGCGTCGCGATGGCCCTCGCGAGCTGGGCCCGGTCCACCGGCGACGCGGCCACGGCGGCGTTCGCGCGGGAGGCGTTCCTGGACATCGCCGCGCACGGGCTCACGGAGGACGGCACCACCATCCTGTCCACCGCGGGGGGCTCCACGCGCGTGCCGCACCACTGGTGTCACGGCATGGCGGGCTTCCTGTGGTGCCTGCTCCAGGCCTGTCCGGCGACCGGGCGCACAGAAGGGCTGAAGGAGGCGCGGCAAGCGGCCGTTGCGGCGTTCGACCGTGTCACACCGCTCCTGGACAACCCGACGATGTGTCACGGCCTCGCCGGTGTGCTGGAGGTGTGGCGCATGGTCGGGGCGCTCCCCGGGCACCGCGACACGGCCCGCCGCCGCGTGGCCCTGGCGGCCGAATGCCTCCGCCTCCTGCGCCGTTCGCGGGACGGCGCCACGGTGTGGGCGTCGGACGACCCCTCCGTCGTCATCCCCGACCTGTGGACCGGGTTCCTGGGCCCGGCCGTCCAGCTCGCCCTCGCCGCCACGGGGTCGCCCCACGCGCTGCTGTCCCCGTCCTGGCTGCGCGCGTGCGCGCTCCCGGGGTGAGGCCGGACGCCGCGGTCTACGGGCACGTGGGGCGGTAGTCCACGGAGGGAACGTAGGCCGACCACTCGTCGCGGGTGAGGTCACGGCCGATCTCCCGGCAGAGCGTTCCGACCAGCGGATCGGGCCGGAGCGACCAGCGGATGATCCTGCCGTCCTCCCCACCGGAGATCAGATCGCCGTCGGCGGTGAAGGCCAGGCCCCTGATCGGCGCGTCGTGGCCGGTCAGCGTGACGGTCTGCCTGCCGGACGCGAGGTCCCAGACGATGATCGTGCGGTCGTCGCCCGCCGAGGCGAGCGCGCGGCCGTCCCGGCTGAAGGCGATGACGTCGATCGGCGCGGTGTGGCCCCGCAGCGTGCCGACGGACCGCCCGGTCCGCACGTCCCACAGCGCGACGGTCCGGCCGGCTCCCGCGGTGGCGATCGTCTCACCGTCCGGGCTGAACGCGACGTCGAGCACCGAGCCCTGCCGGGTCCTGAGCGCGTGGACCTCCCTGTTCGCGGCCTGGTCCCACACGATCAGGTCTCCCGACGGGCCGGTGACGGCCAGCAGCGGATCGCGCGGGCTGAACGCCAGCGCCGAGACCAGATAGCCCGGCCCGGGAAACGGCGCCTCGACCGGCTTACGCGGGTCGTGGACGTCCCAGCGGAACAGGCCGAGGGCGGTGGCGACGAGGTAGCGTCCGCGCGGGTCGAAGGCGACATCGGTGGAGGCGCCGAGCCCATGGTAGGTGGCCGTGGCGATCTTCCGCCGGCCGCCGACGTCCCAGAGGGTGAGCGTGTGGCTGCGGGTGACGGTCGCGAGCCGGCGGCCGTCCGGGCTGAAGGCCACGGCCCTGACGTGGTCGGGCTGGTCGCCCAGCGTGGCGACGGGGTCTCCCCGCGGGTCCCACAGCCGGACCGTCCTGTCGCTGCTTGCCGACGCGATGAGCCGGCCGTCCGGGCTGATCTCGATGTCGTTCACGGCCTCGCCGTGCCCGGTGAAGGAGGGGACGGCGTGCTCGCGGACCACGATGGTCCGGCCCAGCCCGGCCGAGGCGAGCATCGAGCCGTCGGCGCTGAGGGCGAGGGACAGCGCCTCGGTGCGGCTCCGGTCCTGGTACGTCGCGATGGGCCGGCGCCGAGCGACGTCCCAGACGGTGATCAGGCCGTCCTCGTCGGTGACGGCGATCCGGCCGCCGGCGGGAGCGGACATGTCCCACGTGTACGGCGACCGGTTGGGCAGCGCGAACAGCGGGGTCGCGCCGTGGCGGGCGATGCGCCAGAACCGCACACCGTGGTAGGGCGACCCCGTGGCGAGGACGCCGTCGGCGGGATCGAACCCCAGCCGGTGGACATTCTCGACGGGCAGCGCGGCGATCCTGGCCCCGGAGGCGACGTCCCAGACCAGGGGTTTGTCGGTGCCGCCCGTGCTCGACACCAGGAACCTCTCGTCGGGGCTGAACGCCAGCGCCACGACCTCCTCATGATGTCCTCTCAGGGTGCGCCTGCTCCCGTCGCGCAGGTCCCACACCTCGATCGCGCCGCCGCCGGCCCCCACGGCGATCCTCGTGCCGTCGGGGCTCAGCGCCATCGCGTCGGTGAGCCTCTGCCGGATCCGCTGGAACACCGGCCGACCCGAGCGCGGATCCCACACCGTGATCGCACCCCTGGACGACGCGAGCGCGGCCACCCTGATGACGGAGGCGAGCAGCCGGCCGTCGCGGCTGAACGCGACCGCCCTTCCGTCGACCTCCCCCGTGCCCTGGAGCTGCGGGGGCCCGGGAAAGGAAGCGAGGCGAGTGTGGTCGCGCACGCTCCACAGGCCGACCGCGCCATCGGTCTGCGCCGAGGCCAGCAGCGTGCCGTCCGGGCTGAACGCCACCCCGAAGACCGCCGGCCCTTCGGCGTTGAGCTCGATCCGGCGGTTCGCCGCAGCTGAGACACTCAGCAGGGCGCCCCGCGTCTCGGCGTCCGGATTCAGGCGGTACGCGGCGATGGCCAGCAGACCGGCCAGATCGGGATCGGTGTCGAGGAGCGACCTGGCCTTCAGGGACAGCTGCCGGGACAGCGCGGCCATCTGCTGGTGACTCGCCTCCCTGCCCTGCCGTACGGCCACGCCTCCGCCGACTAGGGCGAGCAGGAAGAGAGCGGCCATCCCGCCCAGAAGGCGCTGCAGGAGCCGGGTGCGGCGCCTGGCCGTGACCCGTTCGCTCTCCTCCAGTGCACGGCTGGCCCGCAGGAACGCGCTCTCGACGTCGTTCAGGTCCTGCGGGTGATCCTCCGCCCAGGTCCGGGCGACGAGGAGCTGCGCGCCTCGATACAGGGCTCCCGCGTCGCGCTCCAGTTCCCGCCACGTCTGCGCGGCGTCGGTGAGCCGCCGGTGGACGAACAGGTTCTCCCTGTCGTCGGTGAGCCAGCGGTGGAGGCGGGGCCAGGCCCGGATCAGCGCCTCGTGCGCCACGTCCACCGTCTCCTCCGCGAGCACGGCCAGCCGGGCGGCCGCGAGCCGGTCAAGTACGCGCGCGATGACGTGGGGGCCCGCCAGGCCGACGAGCTCCGCCCGGGAGATGGGACGCCTGGTGTCGTCCGTGCCCTCTCCCAGCGCGGTCAGTCTCAGGAAGATCCGGCGCGCGGCCTGCCGCTCCTCGGGGCCGAGCTCGCCGAAGACCCGTTCGGCGCTCTGCGCGATGGCTCCGCGCACCCCTCCGGCCGCCTGGTAGGCGGGCAGGGTGAGGCGCGCTCCGTCACGGTTGCGCCAGGTCTCCAGCAACGCGTGCGAGACCAGCGGCAGGCTGCCCGGCTCCTCGGCCGCATCGGCCAGGACCGTGGCGAGCAGATCGGGGTCCACGGTCAGCCCGGCGCGGGCGGCGGGCCGCAGCACGATCTCCCGCAGGTCCGCGGCCGACACCGGCCCGACAAGCAGCTGGGCCTCGCCGCCCAGCGCCTCGACCAGATCGGGATGCAGGGTGAGATGGGCGAGGAAGTCGGCCCTGATTCCGAGCACGAGGGCGACGCGTCGGCCGGCGCCGAGAGCCAGGCCCAGCAACGTCTCGACGAACCGCCGGCGTTCCCCCTCGTCGGCGCAGAGTGTGAAGGTCTCCTCGAACTGGTCGACCACCAGCGGCAGGCGGGTCTCCCCGTCGGCGTCCGGCGCATCAGCCAGGGCCTCGTTCAGGACGACGCTCAGGGCGGCGTTCAGGGCGGCGCTCGCGGTGTCCGCGTCCACGTCGAGTTCGTCGCGGAGCGCCTCGGGATCGCCGCCGGACACTTTCGCGACCAGTTCGGCCAGCGCGTCCAGCGGATGCTCGCCCGGCGTCATGATCAGGCCAGGCCACGGCCCGGCCGCGCCACGCTCGCCGGAGACCGCCCCCAGCAGGCCGGCCCGCAGGAGGGACGACTTCCCGCTGCCCGACGCCCCGAAGACCCCGACCACCGGCAGGCGCCCGGCCAGTTCGCGGAGCCGGCCGGCCAGCCGAGCGCGGCCGAAGAACCACTCCGCGTCCTCCGGCTGGAACGCCACCAGGCCCCGGTACGGGCAGCCGTCGGCGGCCCATCCCTCGGCGTCCGCCCGCGGCCCGGCCGTCCGCGCCGCCGATCCCGGTGCCGATCCCGGTGCCGGGAGAAGGTCCTCGTCGCCCCGGAGCATCGCCTGGTGGAGCCGCTGGAGCGCGGGGCCCGGCTCGATCCCGAGCTGCGCGTTCAACAGGTCGCGCGTACGGCGGTAGGTTTCGAGCGCCTCGACCTGACGGCCGGACCGGTACAGCGCCACCATGAGCTGGGCGACCATGCTCTCCCGGTAGGGCTGCTCGCGGGTCAGGTCGGCCAGGCCGGCGGCCACCTCGGCGTGCCGTCCCAGGGCGAGCTCGGCCTCCGCCAGCCGCTCGTGGACCGTGAGCCGCAGCTCCTCCAGCCGCCGGGCCTCCGCGGCGACGAGTTCGCAGTCGCCGAACTCCGCGAACGCCGGCCCCCGCCACAGGTTCAGCGCCGCGCGCATCAGGTCACGGGCCGCTTCGAGGTCGCCGCGGTCCAGGGCCGCGCCGCCCTGGACGGCGAGAGCGCGGAAACGCACCGCGTCGAGCCCGTCGGTGACGATCGCGTACCCGCCGGGCCGTCCGGGCAGCAGATGCTCGCCGTACATCCGCCGTAACCGGTGGACGTAGAGGTGGATGTTGCGCCGCGCGGACGCCGGCGGCCGATCGCCCCAGACCGCGGCGATCAGCCAGTCGATCGAGACCGGCTGGCCGGCCCTGGACAGCAGCGCCGCGAGGGTGAGCTGGAGCTTGGGCGCTCCGGTGACGGGGACCAGGCGGCCGTCACGAGAGACGCTGAGCGGCCCCAGAACGTGAAACTCCACTCAGACTCCGGCCCGGTCGGACATGGAACTGAAGAATCCTGGACCGCCGCCCGCCATGTCAATCAGGCGTTCGCGGCGATGACATCGGACCGGACCGCACCCGCCGAAGTAGCGACTACCAGGCCCTATATCCCGCGTATACCCACATGTCCAATGCTGTCCTCGATGTCGGGCGTGCCCCTCCAGCACGGCGGCCTGGAGGGCCGCACGTCCGATCGCCGAGGCTGAAAATTACACCTCGCGCGATCCCGCGCTTCATAACAAGGAGCTTGATAACCAGCGGAAAGCGCGCGCCGCACGTCCGGGCGATTTCGCCGCGGCGTCCGTCGCGTTGACCCCGCCGGTGAGCCCTCGCACCCTGGTCAAGATCGATGGCGCGCTCGCCGAATTCGCCCTCGAGCCTCCGCCGTCGGACAACGGGATTTCCATCGGAACGAACGCGGTGACCAGGAATCGGGGAGAGCGAACGATGAGACGACATGCCAGGAAACTCGCCGGGATATGCGTCACGGCGGTGGTCGCGGCGCTTTCCGTGATCGTGATGCTCGCGCCGCGAGCGTCCGCGGCGACGCTGACCCAGGTGACCAATTTCGGGTCCAACCCCGGCAACATCCAGATGTACCTGTACGTCCCCAACAATGTGGCGCCCCACCCGGGCATCCTGGTGGCGATGCACGGCTGCAACGGCTGGGCCCAGGGCTTCTACCAGGGCACCGAGTTCGCCTCACTGGCCGACCAGTACGGATTCATCGTCATCTATCCGCAGGCGAACAAGAGCGCCAACGGCCTGTCGAACTGCTTCGACGTGTGGACGGACGCGTCCCTGCACCACGGCGGCGGCAGCGACCCCGCCTCCATCGTGTCGATGGTGAACTACGTGGAGCAGCACTACAACGGCGACCCGGAGCGGGTGTTCGCCACCGGCTTCTCGTCGGGCGCGATGGAGACCAACAACCTGCTCGCGGTCTACCCGGACGTGTTCAAGGCGGGGGCGCCCTTCTCGGGCGTGCCGTACGGCTGCTTCGGGCCCGCGGGGTGCGGCGACAAGACGCCGCAGCAGTGGGGTGACCTCGTCCGCAGCGCCTATCCGGGCTACACCGGTCCCCGGCCGCGGGCGATGGAGTGGCACGGCACCGCCGACTCCGTGCTGAACTACACGAACCTCCAGGAGGAGGTCGACCAGTGGACGAACGTGTGGGGCATCAGCGGCACGCCCACCTCCACCGACTCCCCGCAGTCCGGGTGGACCCGGCGGCGCTACGGCTCCGGGCAGGTCGAAGCGTGGACGATCTCCGGCGCCGGCCACGACCTGCCGCACCGGGGGATGGCCATCTACGCCATCCGCTTCTTCGGTCTCGACAACGCCTCGCCGACGCCCGGCACGTCGCCCTCTTCCAGCCCATCGCCGAGCGCCTCTCCCAGCGCTTCGCCGAGCGCTTCGCCGAGCGCGTCGCCGAGCCCCAGGAGCACCCCGGGCACCTCGCCCACTCCCGGGACGTCGCCGACGCCGGGCGGGCCGGCCTCCTGCCGCGTCGCGGCCTCGGTGAACGCGTGGCCCGGCGGCATGACCGAGAGCATCACCATCACCAACACCGGCACCACCGCGATCAACGGATGGTCGCTGGCGTTCGCCCTGCCGTCCGGGCAGACCATCACCTCGGGGTGGAACGCGACCTACAGCCCGACCGGCGGCCAGGTCACGGCCACCAACATGAGCTACAACGGCTCGCTGGCGCCGGGAGCCTCCACCAACATCGGATTCCAGGCCAACCAGACCGGCAACGCGACGGCGCCCACCGCGTTCACGCTCAACGGCAACGCCTGCACGGTGACATCCGGCTGAGCGAGCCCGCGTACTGATCGTCGTCGTCGAGGCCCGGACCGGGGAGATCATCCCCGGTCCGGGCCTTCGATCGTCGCGCCCATGGCGGGGTCGCCGGGTCAGGGGCACAGAAAGGGTATATGGCCACTCATGCATTTTGCCGGTTAATCTTTTTCCCCTCGTTCGGAAGAGCGACGATTAAGTCCCGCAGGTCAGTCATGCACGCGCCGTCGATTACCCGCAAATTAGGTACCTACCTCGGCCGTGTCGTCGGCCAACGGCGACGGAGCACATCGACCGAACCTGGAAAGGGACTGACTTGGTGCGACATCTTGACAGAAGCGCCATTCTGGCCGCCGCGATCGGGTTGAATCCCGCCGATCGCAGCGACCGCAACACTCACGGCGACGGCGCGCCCGGCCGGAATCCCGACTCGAATGAGCGGTCGACGTCCGGGAATTCCCCCGTTTCCGGCGGAATTCAGGAGACGATCAGCCTCGCCGAATCCGGGCAGGGCCGTACCGGTCGGGAGATCACGTGAGGCCGCGTTCTCGTCGCGTGTTCGTCGGGGTGTCTCTCGCCGCGTTGCTCGCGACATCGTCCCTGGTCGGCCAGAGCTCGGCGGCGAGCCTGCCCGAGACCGCCGGCCGGCAGCAGGCCGCCTTCCCGAAGCCGTTGAAGCTCGACAAGAAGAGCCTCGGCGACTACGTCCTCAACTGGGACTGGAAGAACCCGGCCGGCAATTCGTACCAGCCCCTCATCAAGCAACTGCGCAAGCGCGTCAAGGCCAAGAAGTACGCGACGCTGCCGTCGCTGCTGGACAACGCCAAGCACACGGCGACCCGCGGCTGCGCCTCCGCGGTGAAGGACGGCGGCGCGCTCAACAAACCGCTGAAGGTCCCGGCGGTCGACTGGTTCTGCCTCGGCGCGAAGGACGCGAACACCACCAGCTGGATGCCTCAGGGCATCAGCGGCACCTCGGACTCGAGCTGGCCCGGGACCGTCAACGGCCGCCGGGCGTTCGCCTTCACCTGGCACTATCACGTCCCCAACAAGAAGAACGACCCGTTGGAGAACGGCGCCTCACGGGTGACGTTCCTCAACCAGGCCTCCGTTCCCGGGAAGCCGACCAAGTACAGATATCGGAACGTCCTCATGGTGTATCCCCTCCGGACCGCCAAGGGGGATGTGACGTTCCGGTCCGTACCGATACACGCCGGCGGGCTCGTCTGGTTCCACCAGTATCTGCTCGTCACCGACGACAGCCAGAACAGCTTCTTCAACGGCGTTCTCGTCTTCGACATGCACAACCTGCTCGATCTCGCGAACAAGAAGCTGGTCAACACCACGAACCCGAACCGGGTTGGCCTGTACAAGAAGACCTACTACACGCTCGGCTACCGGTACGTCCTGCCGCTGATCGGCATCTGGAAGACGGGCGGCGCCGCGGCCTGCCACACCGAAAGCCACCGGCCCTGCTACGAATACGCCGGTCTGGATCGGAGCGCGTCCCCGCCGTCGCTGATCACCGGCGAGTGGTGCGACCCCGGGACCCATCCGTGCAGCACGGGGCGGGTGGCCCGGTTCAGGCTGGTCGACACCAAGACCTGCAGGTACGGCTGCCTGGAGACCAGGAAGGACGGCCGGGCCCACGCGACGCGGGTCTACCGGCAGGTGAGCCCCTACGTCCAGGGCGGCGACTCCTGGGGCGGCAAGTACCAGTTCACCACCAGCTACCAGAGCTGGGCCAGACGCTTCAGCGCCATCCCGAACAAGAAGCCCAAGACGTTCGCGGCGGGCAGAGGCGCGCAGGACCTCTACTGGAACCGCACCGGAGGCGTACGCCGGCTGTGGTCGCTGACCGAGTTCCCCGGAAAGGGCAACCGGGTGCTGTACGGCGTCAAGCCATAAGTCACTCCGATCACCACACCCGTCGTCCTCGTCTCGACCGCGAGGGTGCGCGCCTGATCACGCCGATGTGACGACCACGGCCGGGCCCGCCCCGTGAACATAGACAATCGCTCTCCTCCGGCGCGACCACAGATCTCGCCGGAGGAGAGCGATTCCCTTCTGTTCAGGTTTCCTTCTATTCAGAACACCACTCGGACCGTCAGGGGCTCGTGCAGGTCACGCCCGTCGGGGCGGCCGAGCCGCTGCCGTTGGCGGTGTATCCGAACGTCGTCGACCCGTTCGCCGCGATCGTGCCGTTGTAGGCCGCGTTCTTGACGGTGACCGCGCCGCTGGTGCCGGTGTTCACGCCGTTCCACAGGCTGGAGATGGACTGCCCGCCGGCCAGCGTCATCTTCACGGTCCACCCGTCGAGCGTGGACGACCCGTTGTTGCTGACGGTCACCTCGCTCTGGAAGCCGCTGCCCCAGTCGTTGATCACCTTGTACGTCGCCACGCAGCCGCCCGGCTGCCCGCCGGTCGGGGTGGCCGAGGGGCTGGGACTCGCCGACGGACTCACCGAGGGGCTCGCCGACGGACTCACCGAGGGGCTCGCCGACGGACTCACGGATGGGCTCGCCGAGGGGCTCGGAGACGCCGTCGCGCCGCCGCTGACGCGGTAGACGACGGTGCCGTGCGCCGGCACGCTGGCCGAGATGGTGCCGGTGCTGGTGCTGGTCCCGTTGCTCCACGCGTCGCGCAGGGTGAACGAACCGCCCGACAGGCCGACCGCGGACGCGGTCGTGCTGATCGTGGTCGTGCTGCCGCCCTGGTTGAAGAGCGCGACCGCGACGTCGCCGTTGCTCAGGTTCTTCGCCAGCACCCGACGGGTTCCGTCGTTGCTGATCTGGCGCGCCTGCTGTGCGAGGGAGTCCTGGTTGATGGCGATCAGGTTCTGGTTCTTGAGGATCGTCGTCGTCGCCGAGTCCATGTTGCGGATGTCGTTACCGGCGATGAGCGGTGAGGCCATCATCGCCCAGAGCGCGAAGTGGCTCCGCATCTCGGTGTCGTTCATGCCGCCCCGGCCGATCTCCATCATGTCGGGGTCGTTGAACGCCCCCGGCTTCGCGTACGACGCGAGGGGGATCGTGACGTTGACGATGTTCTGGATGCCCATCGGATAACCGTTGGTCTGACCGGTGTCCCACTTGTTGGTGATGTCCTCGGTCGTCCGCCACATGTTGGCGACATCGCCCCAGTTGCGCTGCGGCCCCGTCTTCGAGTGGATGCTGTTGGGGTTGATGCTGTAGACGATCTGGCGCCCGGTCGCCGCCAGCGCGTCGCGCATCTTCGCGAACGTGTTGACCTGGTCGGTGATGGTGCCGTTGGGCGAGCACCAGTCGTACTTCAGGTAGTCGACACCCCAGGCGGCGAACTGCCTGGCGTCCTGGACCTCGTGCCCCTGGCTTCCGGTCGCGCCGGAGTAACTGTTGAAGTACTGCGCGCAGGTCTTGTCCACCGGCACCTCGTAGAGGCCGAACTTCAGCCCCTTGCCGTGCAGGTAGTCACCGAGCGCCTTCATGCCGCTGGGGAACCTCGACGGATTGCCCTGCAGGTTTCCGGACGAGTCACGAGTGGGGTTGAACCAGCAGTCGTCGACCACGACGTACTTGTAGCCGAGGTCGCGGAGGCCGGAGTTGACGATAGCGTCGGCCATCTGCTTGATCAGCGTCTCGGAGATGTTGCAACCGAACGTGTTCCAGCTGTTCCAGCCCATGGGCGGCGTACGCGCCACGCCGTTCTCCAGGGCGCTGGCCTGGTCCTGAGTGGCGATCAGGCCGCCTGCGAGTATCCCGGCGGCCAGTAGAGCTCCTACCCTGCGCAAGGAGCCTCCTTGGTGTGAGCGTTAACATTTCGCGGACGACTGTGGATCGCCGCTGGGGAGCGGCCAGTCCACGGCAGCATGGCACCGGGCGTCACCGGGTGAACAGGACGCGGGGGGCCGGCCGCCACACGGTGTGAATACGCGCTGGTCGTGGCGTGGCAGCCGCACAGTGCGGGTGAATCGTTCACGCGGTTCCCGCACCGATCCCGCGAATGACGGGTACGAGCCCCCCGCTCTACGACTGTGCGTTCTCCGGCACGTACGTGAGGTTGAGCACCCCGGTCTGGAACGTCTCGGACTTGACCAGCGTCAACGCGTGGGTGGGGGTGTCCTCGAACAGCCGCTGGCCGTGGCCGACGGCGATCGGGTGGACGAGGAGGTTGAGCTCGTCCAGCAGTCCGTTGGCGAGGAGCCACCGCACGGTGGTCGCGGAGCCGGACATCTGGATCTCGCCCTCGGTCTCCTCCTTGATCTCGCGCAGCCGGGCCGCGACGTCACCGGAGACGACGGTGGTGTTGTTCCAGTCCGCCTTCTCCAGCGTGTTCGACACGACGTACTTGCGGGCGTTGTTGATGAACCCCGCGAAGTCCTGGTCCTGGTCCGTCGTCGTCCAGTACGCGGCCCACTCCTCGTAGAGCCTGCGGCCCATCAGGAACGCCCCGGCCTTCGCCACGCCCGCCCCGATGGCCGCGCCCATCTCGTCGTTGAAGTACGGGAAGTGCCACTTGTCCGGCGACTCGACCACGCCGTCCAGAGCGATGAAGAAATTCGAGATGATCTTAGCCACTGCGCCTGTTCCCTTGCCGTCGAAGGTGAGTGCGGATCGGTAACCGCGGCTGAGAGGTTAGGCGACGGGAGGCGCTCAGGTCTTGTACAGAAGCGACAGCGGCTCCGCCTCGCCGAGGCCCCGATCGCGGAGGCGCGTGGCGGTCCGCCCCACGTAGCGGTTCAGCGAACGTGCCAGGTGGGGCTGGTCGAAATAGCCGAGCCGATCGATCACGTCCTGGGCCGGCACGCCCTCCCGGATCAGCACCGCCGCTTTCCTGGCGCGTTCGATCTGCCGTACGGCGCCGCGGGTGAGCCCGGTCGCCGCCACGAAGCGCCGCTGGACGGTGCGTTCGGAGACATCCATCGGCGTGCCGCGGAGCGCCGCGTCGACGATCGGATCCCGGAGGATGACGCCCTCGCGCGCCATCCGCCGCACGAATTCCTCGGCGTTGTCGTAGCCGGGAACGCGCCAGGCCGACCCCTTCAGCCAGAACGATCTGGGCGTCACGTCGGGGATCCCGGCGAAGCCGTCCACGAGCCGGCTGGCCGGAATGTGCGGCATCGTCGTGCCAAGAGAGAAGACGATCCCGAAGAACGTGGCCTCCTCGGGCACCGGAGCCTGCCGCGCCCGTGACTCCGGCCCCTGTACGGACGCGCTGACGCGACCCCGATGTGTCCAGAAGACCAGGTCCCAGTGCGCGGTCGCGACCGACATCATGCGTCCGACGTCGTAGCTGGTGCTCCGCCACACGCGTTCGATGTACGGCGAGTCAGACGGCCGGCTCTCGACCACCAAGCTCGTTCGACCCATTTCTCCTGCTCCGTCGGCCCGTTGCCGCCAGTGTGGCACGAGGCCAGGCCGCGGGCGGTGCCAGCCCGCCGAATCGGAACCGGAGCCGCGTCAGACGCGGCTCCGCCACCCGGCGAGGGACGCCATCCGACCCTCGCCGTGTGGCGGAGGCCGCCACTCACCCGATCTTGACAGTCTCGGTCGCGCGGCTCAGGATGCGCTCGAACCGCCCTTCCCAGCCCACCGCGCCGCCCCGC
Organism: Microbispora oryzae; assembly: GCF_017896165.1. Classification (GTDB taxonomy): domain Bacteria; phylum Actinomycetota; class Actinomycetes; order Streptosporangiales; family Streptosporangiaceae; genus Microbispora; species Microbispora oryzae. Next base: position 145,786 of record NZ_JAFCNB010000011.1, on the reverse strand, counting down.
GGGCGCGTCCAGAAGAGGGATCCATGCGTTCTCCGCGCGCGCCGTGGACGATCATCGACTCCGACCGGGACGGCCGGCGGCCGCAGGGCCCGGAGCACTCGGGCTCACAGGTTGACGATCGTCTCCCCGGCGATCTCCGAGGTGTGCGCGTCGCACTGCGCGGCCGACACACCGCTGCCGTAGACGATCGATCCCCTGGCGTAGTACTGGCTGCCGTTCCTGAAGCGCTCGCAGGTGACCTGGAGATACCACCCCGACTGGGTGCTGTTCCAGCAGTCGGCGGCCACCCGTCCGACGGACAGGTTGTAGCTGAACTGACAGTTGGCCGGGTTGACCGCGGCCTGGGCGGGCGTGGCGGTCGCCGTGAGGACGCTCATCGCACCGATCGCGAGGGCGGCGGCACCGGCGCGTCCGCGGATAAAACCGAACATGATCACCTCTCCGGTCTCGACGTGATCCGAACGTATCCGCGCCCGTCCGCCGCGCAGTCTCAGACGAGTCTCAACCCACCCGCCTCATCGGCCGCCTTCACGGCGGCGGTCGCCTGCGTTCGCACGGCGCTCGGCGAGGCGGACGCCGGCGACGCTCAGCGGATCGTCAACGTCGTGGGCCCTCTCGGCGTCGGCAAGAGTCACCTGCTCACGACCCTGTCGGCCAGGTTCGTCGACCTCGGCCGTGCCTCCGCCGGGGCGCAGGGGGCCGGCAGCGATACGGCGCCAGGCGGAGTCTCCGGCGAGGTGCCCGGCGGCGCGCCGCTCGCCGTCGACGGCGTCGACACCGACGACCGCGCGGACGCCGCCGCGCGTTTCCTGGACCGCGCGGGCCGCGGCCGATTCCTGATCGCCAGCCGGCTGCCCCTCATCTCGCGGGCCGGATGGGCACACCGGCCGCTCGTCACCGTCGAGCTCAGACCGTGGTCGCCCGCGGACATCCGGGAGCTGGCCTCGTCGCTCGGCGTGGCCGATCCGGCTCGGATCGATCTCGTCGTACGGCTCAGCGGCGGCATCCCTCTCGTCGCGGGCTCGCTCTGCCGGGCGATCCTTCGGGGCGGGGAGCCGGGGCCGGTCGGCGCGCTGGCCGACCTGGTCGCAACCGAGGTGCTGCACCGCCTGGCCACGGAGTCGCCGGCGGTCGACCCCGAGGCGGTGCCGATCGTGTCCACCGTCGACGGGGTCGACGAAGATCTCCTCACCGCGCTGGCGCGGCTCCCGCCCGCCACCTTCACCCTGCTGAGGCGGCTGAGCGTCATCCGCCCGGACCACCATGGCCTGAGGGTCGCCGAGCCGTACCGGACGCTCTTCGACCTCGCCTATCGGTGGCGTCACCCCGTGCTGCGCGACGAGATCGCGGCGCGTGGGGCCGCGCACCGCCACCGTCAGCTGTCCCGCACCGCCGACCCGGCGCTGCGGGCCCGGCTCGCCGACCAGGTCCTCTACCTGTCGGGACGCGGGCGGGCACGGCGTGACCTCTACGCCGAGGCGGGCGGCGAGTTCTCGGTCCGGCGGGCCCACGACGGGGACGGCGACGCGATCGCCCGCCTGATCCGGCTGTGGGCCGCCGCCGAGGGGCTGGCGGACCGCACCGCGGAGGCGATGCGCGATCTGTGGCTCTCCGGCGCCGATCACGGCTTTCATCTGGTGGTGGACACCGACGACCATCCGGTCGGGATGACCAACCTGACACCGCTGGATCCCCACGGGTCGCCGGCTCTCGAGTCACTCCTCCAGCAGCACGCCGGCACGCTGCTTGAGGCCGGAACGACCGGGTCGGTCGTCGGCATGATGGCGGTCGAGCCGCGGTTCGCCCGAGCGCAGCCCGCGCTCGTCCGTCACATCCTCACGACGGCGATCGCGAGCGGCCGGCTCGTCGTGTCAACGCCGTGGGTCCCCTACCAGCAGATGTCGGCACGCTTCGGGCTGAGCCACCTGGGCGACGCGCGGCACGACCTCTACCGGTGCGGGCGGCCGAGCGCGCTCTACACCCGCACCTTCACCCCGGAGGAACTGCCGGCCTGGCTGCGCCGGATGCAGGGGCCGCGTCCCGAGGGGCCGTACCGGATGGTCGAGCTCGTGCGCGCCGCGCTGCGCGACCTGAACAGCCCGGCCCGGCTGGCCGCCTCCCCGTTGCAGGCCCTCGCCGGGCCCGGACCGGCGCCCCCACTCGGCGACCTGCTCCGGCAGGCGGTCGTGGCGCTCGGGTCGTCGGACTCCGCCGTCGACGCAGAGGCCGGGCAGGTGCTCAGCCTGTACTATCTCGCGCGAGCCGGTGGTCACGACCTGCTCGCACACCGGCTTCACCTGTCCCGCGCGACGTACTTCCGGCGGCTGGACCACGGCGTCGCCAAGGTCGCGGAGACGGTGATCCGCTCTCTTGGTCTTCCCGGCCCGCCGACGGAGTGCCGGTGAGGTGATCGGCCGCGGTTCGCTATCGGTCGCCGTCCTGGTCGGTCAGGATCCCGCGCAGTGTGACGGCGAAGGCGTCCGGGTCTCCCTTCACGCCGAACTCACCGTCGAGGAAACCGCCGTGATGGCTGGGAAAGATCACCGCCTCCGTGCCGAGCCGTTCGGCGACCGCCACGCCGGCTCGGTGGGCCATCTCTCCCTCGGACTCGGCTCCGACACCGATGACGACGCGGGTCGGCGCGGCACGCAGCGCGTCGAAGTCGTGCTCGTAGTGTGTGCAGGTCATGAGATTGTCCCGGAACATCGCGTCGCCGCGGGAGCCGTCGTCCTCCTCCGGCAGCCCGAACTCGGCCGGGCTCCGCATGGGGAGGTCGGCGAAGCCGGCCGGGATCTCGCCGCGCAGCCCGGCCAGCGCGAAGAACTTCACCATCGCCGGACCGAAGCCGTCCCGGTCATACGTCCGGCGGACGTCCGCCACCGCGGCCAGTGCCTGCTCCCGGTCGGGCAACGCCTGGGCGGCCGGCGGCTCATGCGCCACCAGCGTGCGCACCTGCCCCGGATGCCGGGCCACCAGCGCCAGCCCGTTGACGGCGCCGCCGCTGCTGGCGAAGACGTCCACCGGCCCGGCGCCGAGGGCGTCGATGAGGCGGCTCAGGTCGTCCGCGTGCTGCTCGGGAGTCGACTCGACGGCGTCGTCGGTCCGCTCACTCCGGGCGATCCCACGCGGGTCATACGTGACGACCGTACGATCCCGGAAGTGCCCGGCCAGGGCGGCGAACCCACTGGCGTCCATCGGAGAACCGATCATCAGCAGAATCGGCGCGGCGCCCGCGTCGGCCTCCCGTACGTCGTAGTGGAGAACGCAGCCGGGCACGTCAAGGGTGTGGGTCCTGGGCTCGGTCATGATCGTTTCCTCTCGACACCCGGTCCGTGATCGCGTATCGGACACCTGTTCGAGAACACCCTACAGCGGCCCCACCTGCCACGTCAGCGGATGAACCTAATCCGGCGCCCTGTGCTGCCGTACATGACCGAGGATGGCCTTCGCACACGTAAGGGAATCGGTTCGCGTGGTGTCCACCTCCAGGTCGTAGGCCACACCTTCGTGGACCACCGCCGCCTGCGACACGGCCATTCCCACGATCCGGTCTCCCCGAGCCCTCTCGCGCTCGGCGGCGACCGCGCTGTCACACCTGACGCCGACCCACAGGACGTTCAGTCCACCGAGAACCTTCCGCCACCGTTCCTGGGTCGCCACCGCGCCGAGGAAGACGTCATCGATGATGATCCCGGCTCCGGCCCGGGCCATCGCGGCGATCCCCTCCATCCACGCCGTCTGCAGCGCCATGAAGTCCGGCCCGACATCCACCCCGCCGTCGGGGGCGAACTCGATCCCCGTCTCGGACGCGTGCATCGACTGGGGCATCGCCTCGATGAGTGAGTCAACCCCGAAGGCGAGCCACGGTCGCGACAGGACAGCCTGCAGGTTTCTGACGATTTCGGACTTGCCGGCGCTGGATCCACCATTGAGCACGATCACCTGAGTCGTCACGGCGTCCACCGTAGGGGTTCGGTCTCCACGGCGTGAAACGGTTTTGAGCCGTCGAATTCGTCTCTCAAGATGGAGAACAGGAGTTGATCGTGCCATCGCCCGCCACGCCACTGGGCGCGTCTGACCACGCCCTCCAGCCGGAACCCGATCTTCTCCAGGCACCGGATCTCGGCCTTGTTCTCCGGGTCGGTGGTGGCCTGGACGCGCTCCACCCGTGTGTGCGTGAACAGATAGCGGACGAGTTCCCGCTGAGCCGCGGTGCCGATCCCCCTGCCCCGCCAGTCCGGCAGCAGCCCGGCGGCGATCTCCCAGCACAGCGACGTGTCACGGCGGCCCCAGCGCCGCTCCAGCCACTCGACCCGCCCGGCGAGTTCGCCGTTCACCGCGACGGCGAGCATGTTGTCGGCTCCCGCCAGGAGTCCGCGGGTGCGCAGGGCCTCCCGCAGCCCCACGGTCGGGGTGAAGCCGAACCACTGGTACGTGGTCGCCCCGCTCTCGCTCTGGAACGCCAGGTCGAAGACGTCAAGGTCGGCTTCCGTGACTGGGCGGAGTTCCACATCAGTACTGACCATTCCCACTGCTCTTTCGTTGATTGCCACAGCCGCCCTGCCGGGTCCGATCCGTTATCGCCAGTCGGTCTTCTCTCCCTGCTTACGCCCGACGGCGATCAACATGCTGAGCACCGTGTACGCGCAGAGCAGCGTGAGCCCGGCCCACCAGGGAAGCGGGAAGTACCCGGCCGACGGCGCATAGTGCTCCGTCACCTGCGGATACTCCACCATTGTCTGCTTCACCGCGAATCCGGCGGCCGGCGTGAGCCGTAGCAGCCAGTCGGAGACGGCGTCGGGGAGCAGCGGGAACGCCGTGACGGCATAAGGCAGAGCGATCAGCGCCACTCCGATGAGGATCGCCGACCGGCCGCGGCCCAGCCGAAGACCGAGCCCGTACGCGACGACGGCGCAGAGCGCGAGCACCACCGCGAGGCCGACGATCAGCCGCGCGCCGGTCGGCACCGGCAGCGACGGCACCACGACGCCGTTGGCTCTCAGGCTCGCCCTGCCCGCGTAGAGGGCCACGCCGACCGCGACCAGACCGGTGACGAAGCTCGCCCCGGCGACGGCGAGCGCGCGGGCGACGATCGATTTTCGGGATGACGAGTCGCCGGCCGTGCGGGCGCCGTAGCGAGCCGCGACGATGACCAGGATGATCAGCGCGACCGGCAGGCCGAGCAACATGATCTCGATGGTGCGGCCGCCCTCCTCACCAATCGGCCCGATGTCGCCGGTGCCGCTGATCGTGACGACGCCGCCCTTCTCCACGGCCCCCGATGCGTTGTGGTACTTCTCCCAGTCGGTCTGGTTCATCTCGCCGACCGAGACGCTGTCCCACGTGCCGGTGCCGCCGCCCTCGACGCTGACGTTGTCGAAGACGCCGGCGGCCTGGGTGAATCGGACCTCCTCGACCGCGCCGCCGAGGCCGATCTCGCGGAGTGTGAGGTCTCCTGGGGAGGTGGCGAACATGCCGACCTGCACGGTGTCCGGCAGCCCGTCGAGCGTCGTGGTCGCGACGGTGCGCCACCGGCTTCCGTCGGCGGACTCGGAGCCAGTGATCATGTTGCCTGAGCGGGTCAGCCGCAGCCAGCGCGGGGACTGCGCCGAGACACCTCCGGCGCTTCCGGCGACGTCGTGCCGGTAGTCGTACTGGAAGCGCACACCGTGGCCGCCGGTCATCATGAGCGCCGCGTACTGCGAGCCCTGCCGCACGCCGTCCTTGACGATGATCCCGGCCTTGGCCCACGGCACCAGCCCGGCCACGATCTGGTCGTGGTTCGGCGGAGGATAGGTGATCGTCCCGGTCATCGAGGTCATCCGGACCGTGATGCTGCCCTCGCGGCCCAGGTCGCGATGCAGAAACCAGAACCTGTCACTGACGATGGAGCCGTCGCCCGCCACGGGCACTGCCGGGCACGGACCCGGGCAGGACGAGTGGCTGTTGAGCGTGGACAGGAGACTCAGCGCGATGACGATGAGAGCCGCACTGGCCAGGGCGATGAGGCGGCCAGGCCGGCGGAACGAGGTCCATTCCCGCCGCAGGAGTTCGGTGGTCGACATGCCGTCGGTTCTACGGATCGGTGCCTAACACGGCCCGAACCGGTGCCGTCATGCTGCTGTTAGGTCCCCCCAGGCATGCTGGCAGCATGACTTGGCCGCGCAGTGGGACCGTGGGGGCACGGTTCACGATGTTGTACGCCGTTGTGTTCCTCCTGTCGGGTGTCGGGCTGCTGGGTCTCGCCTTCCTGCTCTCCGGGAGCAGCCTGAGCCAGGTCGCCCCGGCTGGAGATCTCCCCGGCCAGGGGGGCGACACCGCGACGCAAGAGCGCGTCCGGCTGTTGGAGAGCCAACTGGCCACGGTGCATGCGGAGCAGTCTCGCCAACTGCTGGCCGGCTCGCTGCTCGCGCTGATCGTCATGGCGGTCGTCTCGTTGCTGCTCGGCCGGATGCTGGCCAGGCGTGTCCTGCGGCCGCTGCGGCTCATCGCCGCTGTCACCCGGCGCATCTCCGCCGACAGTCTGGATCAGCGACTGGCCGTCACCGGTCCGGCGGACGAGGTGAAGGACCTCGCCGACACCATCGATGAACTGCTCGGACGGCTTGAGGCGTCGTTCACCGCACAGCGGCGCTTCGTCGCCAACGCGTCTCATGAGCTGCGTACGCCGCTGGCGACGATGCGAGCGTCGCTGGACGTCGCGGTCGCCAAGCCCGACCCGGCCGCCTCGACGGTGGCGCTCGCGGCCCGCATGCGCCGGCAGCTCGACCGGGTCGATCACCTGCTCGACGGGTTCCTCGTACTGGCCCGGGCGCAGCACGGTGCGCCGGACGACGCCGCACCTGTCGATCTCGGCGACCTCGTCGACGCCGCTCTGCGGGAGAGATCGGCCGACGTGCGAAGAAAGGGACTGAACGTGACGGTGGCCGTGCCGCCGGCGACGACCGTGGGCAGCGCGGCGCTGCTGGCGCGACTGGTGGGCAACGTCGTCGACAACGCGGTGACCCACAACGAGAACGGCGGCTGGATCGACATCAGCGGCTCCGCGAACGCCGAGGAGACCGCGCTGATCGTCGAGACCGGCGGGCCCGTCCTCGACCAGCGGGAGGTCGACCGGCTGGCGCAGCCCTTCGAGCGGCTCGGCGGCGAACGCACCGGCTCCTCGGGTCTGGGCCTGTCGATTGTGGCGGCGGTGGCCGCGGCCCACGGCGGCCGGCTCGCCCTGCTCGCCCGGCCTGAGGGCGGCCTGCGCGTGTCGATCACCCTTCCGGCCGCGAAAGTGCGGGTGCGGGCGTGAGGATCCTGGTGGTCGAAGACGACGACGCCCTCGCCGAGGTCGTCGCCGAAGGGCTCCGCGATCAGGGAATGGCCGTCGACCTGGCGTACGACGGGCTCACCGCCGCGGCCAAGCTGGACCTCACCGCGTATGACGTGGTGGTCCTGGACCGGGACCTGCCCGGCCTGCACGGCGACACCCTGTGCCAGATGATCACTGAGCGGGCGGACCGGCCGATGGTGCTGATGTTGACCGCGGCCGGCGCGCCCGGCGACCGGGTCAGCGGGTTGACCCTGGGCTCGGACGACTATCTCGCGAAGCCCTTCCACTTCCCTGAGCTGATCCTGCGCATTCAGGCGCTGGCCCGCCGCAGGCCCGACGCGCGGCCCCGCATGCTGTACGTGGCCGGGATCGAGCTCGACCCGGTACGCCGGACCGCCGTTCGCGACGGTCGGCAACTCGACCTCTCGGTGAAGGAGTTCGCCGTGCTCGAGGCGCTGCTGCGGGCGAGTCCGGGCTTTCTGAGCACCGAAACCCTCCTCGAGCGGGTGTGGGACGAGAACGCGGACGGCTTCACCAACACCGTCACGGTCACGGTGGGCCGGCTGCGGCGCAAGCTCGGTGACCCGCCGGTCATCGCGACGGCCCGAGGAGTCGGCTATCGGATCGCTTGATCACTCGGGTCAGGCCGGTTCCGCGTTCGCCAGGGTCACTGGGTCGGTTGTCCGGTACTGCCGAGAGAGCAGGATCCAGGCGCAGACTACGAGTTGCGGCACCAAGATGACCGGCATCACGACGAGGTCGTCGAGCCCGGCACCGTCGGTCAGCACGATACTGGCCAGTAGCGACAGCACCATGTTGTTGCCCGCGTGCGCGAGACTCGTCGTCCAAATTGTGCCGGATCGCATTCGCAGCCAGGTCAGCATGATTTCCTGGCATATGAATCCGGCCGTCCACAGCATCAGCCCGAGCAGCACATTGCCGTACTCGACGTATCCGAGAAACGCTGCACGACTCGATCGGGCACACTCTCACCGCGACCACCATCCAGGCGGCATTGGCCGGCGACCTCGTCGCGTCCGATCCCGATCAGGCGCGACGCGCGATGGACAGCATCGAGGAGACTTCTCGTACCGCGCTGGAAGACCTCGATCACATGCTCGGTGTGCTGCGCGAGGGCACGCCGCCCCGGGAGCCGCACTACACGCTGGCCGACCTGGAAGCGTTGCTGGATCGAATTCGGCATGCAGGTGTATCGGTCGACGCGCGGGTCACCGGCGATCGCGGCCGGGTACCGGCACCGGTGTCCCGGGAGGCGTACCGGATCGTGCAGGAAGGACTGACCAACGCGATGCGCCATCCAGGCCCGATCACGGTACGGATCGACGTGGGCCCGCACCGGCTTGACATCGAACTGACCAATCCGATCGGGACCGAGGGGTCTCGCAACGCAACGAGCCCACGCGGTGGACGGGGCCTCGCCGGAATCACGGAGCGAGTCCATGTGCTGCGCGGCGAGGTCACCGCGGGCCCGGTCACTGAAAGCGCGGATCGCCACTGGCGGCTGGCCGCCTGGCTCCCGTTGGAGTCCAGGCCGTGATCCGTCTGCTGATCGCCGACGACGACGAACTCACCCGCGCCGGCCTGTGTGCGCTGCTGTCCATCGAATCCGACCTCGACGTGGTCGCCGAAGCCGCCGACGGAACAGAAGTACTGCCCATGGTCACCGCGCTGCGCCCGGACGTGGTGCTGATGGACGTACGGATGCCCGCGCTCGATGGCATCCAGGCCACCCGGCTACTACGCGCCGAACTGACGGAGCCACCCAAGATCCTGGTCATCACCACGTTCCAGAATGACGAATATGTATACGAGGCGCTCCGCGCCGGCGCCAACGGATTCTTGCTCAAACGCGCGAAAATTTCCCAGATCGCCCACGCGATCCGCCTGGCCGACGCCGGGGAATCACTGCTGTTCCCCGACGCCATCCGCACGCTCGTCACAGCCCACCTCGCACCCCCGGTAGCCGTGCCGCGCCCGTCGCTGACCGTTCGAGAATCTGAAATTCTCCGCCTTATGGCCACCGGCCGGTCCAACACCGAAATCGCGCGAACGCTGGTGATCAGCCTCGAGACAGTGAAGACCCACGTGGCCAACATCTTCAACAAGTTGGATGCGGCCAACCGCACGCAGGCGGTAATCATTGCCTACGAGACCGGCATCGTCACCCCAGGAATCGCAGACATATGGCCGGGCAACGGCACGTGACGCCGCCTACCCCTGGGTGACGGTGACGGCGGCTCCCGGACCGGGCAGGATGTCGATGCCGGTGACGTCCATGGGACGGTCACAGACGGAACAGTGCAGCTCGACGTGGCCGATCTCGCCGCACTCGTGGTGCCGGTAGAGCACCGGAGGCCCGGCCTCGCCCGCCGTCCAGCGGTCGCCCCACCGCACCATCACCATCAGCAGGTCACACAACTCCTCGCCCTTGACGGTGAGGGCGTACTCATAGCGGGGCGGCCGCTCCGAGTATCGCCGCCGTTCCAGCACGCCGTTGGCCACCAGGTGCCCGAGCCGCTCGGTCAGCACCTTGCGGGAGATGCCGAGGCTCCGCTGGAGCTGGTCGAACCGGACGATCCCCACCAGCACGTTGCGCAGAATCAACGGCGACCACGGTTCGCCGATCACGTCCAGCGTGCGGGCGATCGAGCAGGCCATGTCGCCGAACCGGGTTCGCTGCATGCGGTCCATCATAGCCGAGAAGGTTCCCTAAAGAGACCTACCTCTGCTAGCGTCGGTCTCGGTTAGTTCCCAGAAGAGACCGACAGAGGAGTTCCGCCATGAACCGCCCCCCGATCGTGTCGGCACAGGAATGGCAGGCCGCGCGCGAGGCACTGCTGATCAAGGAGAAGGCGCACACCCGCGCGCTCGACGCGCTGGCCGCGGAGCGGCGCAGGCTGCCGATGGTCCGCCTCGCCGGCGGCTACCGCTTCACCGCGCCGGACCGCTCGACGGTCGACCTGCCCGGCCTGTTCGAGGGCCACCGCCAGCTGGTGATCTACCACTTCATGCAGTCTCCCGGGCAGGACTGGCTGTGCACAGGATGCGCCACCTTCACCGACAACGTCGCCGACCAGTCCCACCTCAACGCACGGCACACCCGCCTGATCCTCATGTCCCGCGCACCGCAGGACGAACTCGACGCCGTACGGCGGCGGATGGGCTGGACCGTGCCGTGGTACTCGGCCGGCGACGACTTCTATGACGACCTCGGGCTCGGAACGGGTTTCGGGCTGAGCGTGCTGCTGCGCGACGGTGCGGAGGTCTTCCGCACCTACTTCACCACCGGCCGGGGGGTCGACCGCCTCCGGCTCGACTTCAACCTGCTCGACCTGACGCCGTACGGACGCCAGGAGGAGTGGGAGGACTCCCCGGAGGGCTGGCCGCAGGACCCGACGATGAGCTGGCTCCGGCCGCACGACGAATACCCCGCCCCGTCGAACCCGTGACTCCACGCCCTCGGCTTCCGCAGCCCCCGACCGCTCGCCCAGGAGGCAGCCATGGCACGAACTCTCACCGTCCCCGAGCGCGAGCACTTCCTCGCCCAGCCGCAGGTCGGCGTCCTCAGCGTCGCCGCGGACGACGGCCGTCCCCCGCTCACCGTGCCTGTCTGGTACGCCTACACACCGGGCGGAAACCTGAACTTCTTCACCGGCAGTCAGGGCCGGGTCGCGCGCAAGACCAGGCTGCTCCAGCGGTCGGGGGCCCTCAGCTTCTGCGTGCAGCAAGCCGAGTACCCCTACAAATACGTCACGGTCGAGTGCACGGTGGTCGAGGAGGACTGGACGCCGTCGGTCGAGGCGGTGACGGCTGTCACCTCCCGCTACCTGCCGCCGGACCTCGCCCGCGCCTTCGCCGAGGCCGAGACGGCCAATCCCGCCGGCACCTTCGTTCTGTTCACCGCGCGTCCCGACCGGTGGCTGAGTTTTGACTTCGCCGATGACGCGGACGCCTCAGCCGGAGACTGAGGCGCACGCGGCTTGAGTCTCGAGCGGCTCGAAGGTGCAGGCTCGTCTTCGTGAGTGACGGAACAGAGCTCTACACCGTGGGCCAGATCGCTCGGCGTACCGGTCTTTCGGTCCACACCATCCGCTTCTGGTCCGACAGCGGCCTGATAGTGCCCACAGACCGCTCGGCCGGCGGATACCGCCTGTACGACGCCGCCGCCGTGGCCCGGTTTGATCTGGTCCGAAACCTGCGCGAACTCGGGATCGGACTGGAGGCGATCCGGAAGATCCTGGCGCGGCAGACCACGGTGGCCGAGGTGGCCGAGGTCCACGCCCGAGCGCTGGACTCGGAGATCAGGGCTCTGAAGCTCCGCCGCGCCGTACTCCGCGCGATCGCCAAGCGCGGCGGCACAACCGAGGAGACGATGATGACGCACAAACTCGCCCAACTGTCCGCCACACAGCGACAGCAGATCATCGACGAGTTCATCGAGAACACGTTTTCGGGGATCACGCTGAATGACGACGCCAAGGTGGTTACGGATTGGATGCGGGAGCTGCCCGATGAGCTGCCGGACGACCCGGCGCCACGCCAGGTCGACGCCTGGGTGGAGCTGGCCGACCTGGTCAACAGCGAAGACTTCCGGCAGCGGCTCCGGCAGATCACACTGAGCAGTGCCTCACCGGTCGCATCGCGCTACGGCTATGAGCTCCGGTCCCTGACCATGAAGCACGCCGGCCAGGCGGTAGCCGAATCGATCGCACCGGACTCGGCCGAAGGCCGTGCGGTTCTGGATCGCATCATCAAGCCCGACATGCCGGGCGATGAACGCGGCGAACTGCGGCGGTGGCTTGAGACCGTCGCCGACCCCCAAGTCGAGCGCTACTGGCAGCTCATAGCCGTGCTCAACGGACGTGAGCCCGCTCCGCCGACCATGCCCGCATTCACCTGGCTGATCGCCGCCCTCCACGCCCACGGCTGAACCGCCGGCCCCGTCGTGATGGAACCCTTCCCCGCCCCGCGCTGAGCGCTGTCACGAAGCCGAACGGACGGCGACCGACCGCGTGGGCCTCCACGCCGCTGTCTCATGCGGTCACATGCTGCCGTTGAATGACTGCTTGTAGAAACCATCATGTTTGTCGGACGTGGTGGCGATCGAGTAGATGACGGCGCCGGCCAGCGTGTCCCAAACGGTGAGATGCGTTGCCGATGCTCACGTGGGGGCGCGACCGCTCCCCCACGGAATCCACGCCAGGCGCACGAGCGTGGCTACTGGTGCGTGTCGTCGGTCTTGAGCGGTTCTCCGGTGGTGGAGACGAAGACGACGAGGAGCTTGGCCGGTTCTGTGTCGCTGGCGTTCTCGGTGGCCACGTGGTGGGCTCCCGGCTGCTCGACCCAGTTCTCACCTTGGTGGTAGGTCCGCTTCGGTGCTCCTTCGAGCTGGCTGCGTACCGTGCCTTCGAGCACGTAGGCGTAGACGAACGCCTGTCCGTGTCGATGGGGCATCGCTCGGGCGCCCGGCGGCAAGGTCACGGTCGCCGAGGTGAAGGTTCTGCCTTTGACGTTCGGGAGCTCCTGCTGGATCAAAGGTGTCAGGGTCTCCGAAGGAGGTGTCGAAGCCACGGCCGCGGCGGCCGGGGTGGTGGTAGTGCTCGCATGCTCCGTCGCAGGGGCGCATCCGAGGATCGCGGCAGTCGTGGCGGCGATCAGCACGCCGCCGGTGATTCGCATATCGATCATGAGTGCTCTGCTCCTTTTTCGTCCGTGACCTGGATGATCGTTTTGCCGGGCGTGCGGCGATCGCGAGCGAACGCGGCGGCCGTCTCGGAGAGCGGTCGTACGGCGCCGACGATGGGCTTGAGTCGTCCGTCTCGGAGGCGCTGAGCGAGGTCGGTCAGCCGGGCGCGGTCGGGTTCGACGACGAAGAAGACGGCTCGCCCGTTCTTGGGCCACACGGTCGGCGGCATGACGATGGTGACGAGGGTGCCCCCTGGGCGTACCAGTTCGGCCGATCGCTCGAGGATCTCGCCGCCGATGACGTCGAGCACCACGTCCACCTCACCGGCGTGCCGCAGATCGCCGGCGTCCAGGTCGAGGAAGGCCTGCGCACCGAGGCCGAGCACGACATCACGGTCGTCGGCCCGGCCGGTGCCGATCACGCGGGCGCCCACCTCGCGCGCGAGCTGGACGGCGATCGAGCCGACGCCGCCCGCGGCGCCGTGGATGAGGACGGTCTGGCCGGTCGTGAGGTCCGCGTGGTCGAACAGTGCCTGCCATGCGGTCAGTCCGGAGATCGGCAGCGCGGCGGCCACCGTGTGGTCGATGCCGGCCGCGAGGGGCGCGAGGTTGCGTGCCTCCACCGCGGTGTATTCGGCCAGAGATCCGTCGCGGGTCCAGTCGGTCAGTCCGAACACCCGTTGGCCCACGGTGAGGCCGGTGGTTCCGTAGCCGAGCTCGACCACGACTCCGGACAGCTCGTGCCCGGGGATGGTGGGTGTCCGGTCGCGGCCGGCGCGATCGGTCCACGTAGCCGGCCAGTCGAGCTCTCCGGGGGTGAAACCCGCGGCGTGCACGCGCACGACGACGTCGTTCTCCGCGGCGTGGGGGTAGGGCATGTCGGTCAGGGTGAGCCCGCCGACACCCGCGTCACGGTCTCGCACGGTGATCGCTTGCATGTTGATCCTTCCGTCGGTACGGGGTGGTTGTGGGGGGCATCGGGTGTGTGATTCCGGTCAGCTCGGCCAGGGCGAGCCGAGGATGAGCTCGACGGTTGTCACCCGCCGGAAGCCGGGGATGAAGTGTTCGAGCACGTCGGAGTTCACGGTGCCGTTCGTCGTCTCGGGGCGGTTCTTGAGCCCGTCGAGGTAGGCGCGCAGGAACTCGTTCTTGAAGTCCCCTCGCGGGTGGACGGCGAGGATTTCGTCGAGCTGATCGTGTTCCAGTCCGTCCAGGCCGAAGCCGAGTATGTCGGTCAGGACCCCGAGGTGGGTGGTCGCGATTTCCGGGGCCATCCGGCCGGGGATGCCCGGGGTGGTGTGCAGCGCGATCGCCGTCCAGACGGTCTCGGCGGCGGCCGCCGGGAACCCCCGCTGCAGGAGGAACTTCTGCGCGTGGTCGGCGCTGTCGACCTCGAAGCGCTGTTCCACCGCGGAGAAGGGGGTCAGCAGGCCGGTGTCGTGGAACATGGCCGCCAGGTAGAGCAGCTCCGGGTCCGGCCTCACGCCGAGTTGGTGAGCGTGGATCAGGCCGAAGAAGAAGACCCGCCGGGAGTGGTGGTAGATGAGCGGGCTGGTCGTCTCCTGGATCAGCCGGGTCGCATCGGCGACCGCCGCCGTCTCAGGAATCTCCAGCCCCGCGATGACCTCTGGCATGACCTCTGACTTTCCAGGAGGCGTGTCGGCTACGTGGCCGTATGTCCGACTTCCATGCTGCTCGCCGACCCACACGTGCCGCCGCCTCCGTACGGCCAGGAATCACCTATATCCAGACAGGCGAAACCGCGGATCTCTGACGGCCCGGTGCCCTGCGTGCCTACAATCCCGACCGTGGAGGGCAAGCTGGTGGTCGTGACCGGCGCGGCGAGCGGCATCGGGAAGGCCACCGCACGTGCCTTCGCCGCCGCCGGCGCCCGTGTGATCGGGACCGATCTGACCAAACCGACCGATGATGGCGTGTGCGGCTACCGGATGGACGTTTCCGACGCCGAGTGGGTGGAGTGGTTCGCTATGGAGGTCCTACGGGATTTCGGCGTGCCCGACGTGCTGGTCAGCAACGCTGGTATCGGCATGTCCGGGCCCTTCCTCGAGACCACGGCCGACGACTGGGCGCGGATCGTCGGAGTCAACTTGTTCGGCGTGGTTCACGGCGCCCAGTCCTTCGCACCCGCGATGGCCGAGCGTGGATCCGGGCACATCGTCAACGTGGCCTCGGCCGCGGCCTTCGCCCCGTCCCGCTCACTGTCCGCCTACGCGGCGACGAAGTCGGCAGTAGTCATGTTCTCCGAATGCCTGCGCGGAGAGATGGCGAACCATGGGGTCGGAGTGACGGTGGTCTGTCCCGGGCGAATCAGGACACCGATCACCGAGACGACGCGGTTCGTCGGCCGCAGCCCGGAGGAGCAGGCCCTGGCGCGCGCCCGGATGACCAAGCAATACCTCAAGGCACTACCGCCCGAGACGGTGGCGGCGGCGATTCTGAGGGCGGTGCGGAAGAACCCGCCGCTGGTCTCGGTCGGGCTTGACGCCAAACTGGCCCACGCACTGTGGAGGGTCACCCCCGGGATCATGCGTCGCCTCGCCAGAAACGGCCCGGCCGACAAACTGGGCTCTTAGAACGCCTGGACAACCGGAAGGTCCTGTCGGGCATCGCGCTCGTGCGCTCCGGGCCCGCGCAGCCTTACATCCGGGATCTCAGCACGTCGATCTCACAGCCCGGCGCGAACGGGTCGAAGCCGTGCTCGGCCAGCCAGCGAACCACCAGCAGGCTCCGCAACGACCACCACGCGCGGATCACGTCGAGGTCGACGTCGGTGCCATAGCCGGCGACGACGTCGCCGAGACGCTCCTCATGTCCGAGCGTCAGGATGGCGAGGTCGAACAGGGCATCACCTCGGCCCGCCTCGGACCAGTCGATGATGCCCGTGATCTCGTCGCCGTCGACGAACACGTGACCGATCTGCAGGTCGCCGTGCGTGAACACCGGAGCCCACGGCCGGAACGCGGCCTCGGCGACCTGGCGGTTGCGGGTGACCAGGCCGGCGGGCAGGACGCCGTTCGTCACGAGCCACTCGCACTCGCCGTCGAGTTCGGCCGCCAACTCGTCGGTGCCCCGGCCGGCCCGGCCAGGCCGGGGCGGCAACGGCGCGTCGTGCAGCTTCCTGATGGCGGCGCCCGCCGCGGCCCACGCCGCCGGAGACGCGGTCGACGGCTCGCCGAGGCGGCCGAGCGCCGTCCCCGGGACCGCGGCGATCGCGAGCACGTGCGGCTTGTGCCACAGGACCTTCGGGGTCGGGACCGGCGCCAGGGCCATCGCCTCGACCTCCACGTCGATGCGCGCCTGATCGGCGTCCACCTTCAGGAACATGTCGCCGACGCGCAGGGTCGCCCGCTCGGAATGGGCGACGACCAGTTCGACCTCATCCATGGGCGACCCAGTATCCCGGGGATGATCGCCGGCGTCACCGGGTTTACGCATGCGATCGCGCGGCCGAATTGGCGACCTCAGGGATGTCGGCGCCCTCGCGGTGCCCGGGACGGCGGCGGCGGATGGCCAGAGCCGCGACCATAAGCGCACAGACAACGAAGACAAGCAGGATCAGCCAGGACGCGGTCCACGTGTGCGCCGCCGTTTCGACGACGGCGAGCGGGGCGACCGAGTTCGCCGAGTCGGTGAGCAGCGGGAGCAGGGTCACCGTCCCCGTCAGTCTGAGCAGGGGAGCCACTCCGTGCACCGGCACGGAGACCTTCCAGGTCTCGCCCGGGAGGAGCTGGGGCGTGTCGCCGATGCCCCCCGCGCGTACTTCCGAGCGTCCGAAGGGACCGGACACCGACACCGCCTGCCGTGCGGTGAGGATCGCGTTGCCCGTGTTGCGGATCGTGTACGTGACGGTGGCGTCGCCCGCACCGAACGGATTCGACGGGCCCGAGTAGCGCACGTTCAGGTTCTCCACCGACAGGCCCGGCTTGAGTTCACCGCCCACGCGCAGCCGGATCCGGATGCCGAGACGGTCGGTTCCGGCGGCCTGCGCCGGGGCGGTGACGATGCCGCCCAGGTATTCGCCGGGGGCGGCGTCGGCCGGAAGGGTGACCGTGAACGGCACCTCGGCCGACTTTCCCGGCGGGACCGTCACGTCGCGACCGCCCGGGTGAACCCACGCGCCCACCCGCGTCGACTTCACGTCCTGGGTGAGCAGGTCGAGCCGGCCCCCCTTGTCGGTGAACCCGTCGGCGGCGTACACGGCGAGGCGCAGCGGCGTGGTGCCGTGGTTGGCGACCACGAGGCCGTCCTCGACCTGCTCGCCCGGATTGATGGTGTAGCTGTAGTTCTGCCGGCCGGACCCGAAGTCGTTGGACGCCGTCGCGACCGTCCAGGAGCCGGCACCATCCGCCGCCGCGGCGGGCCCCGCCCCTGCGGTGAGAAGGCCGAGCGCGGTGAGCAGCACCACGGCGGTGGCCTGGGCGAGCGCTGCCGTTGTCTTACGCGGTCTGGGCATCTGGTGATCCTCGGCTGGATATGAAAACACGGATGGTGGGGTGGGCCCCGGACGGTGCCCACCCCACCAGGTGAGAGGGGCCGATCAGCTCAGCGCGGTGCGCGCCTGAGGGTCCCGGCACCGCCTCGGTCGGCTACTGGAGCCACGCGGCGGCATCGGCCGTGGCCTGCTCCTGCTCCTCGGCCCTGCCGCTGTTGGTGTGGATCACGACACTGTCGACCCTGGAGCCGACCGGCAGAGCGGCGTCCTTGCCGTCGTTCGGGCCGCACCAGGAATCCCTGCCCAGCTCCACGGCGGCGTTGGGGGCGGCGCAGGTGCCGCTGCGGATGTTCTCGACGACGAGCTTCTCGCCGCGCACCTGGACTTTGACGTAGGTGCGGACGTGCTCCTGGTTCTGCACCGAGTTGGCCCAGTGGCTCTTGGGGTTGAGCGGGTCGGGGCCGTAGTTCGGGTCCTTGGTGACGTCCGGAGCGGTGATGTCGTAGTACTTCGAACCCGACGCGGAGTTCGCCGTCACGTAGATGACGCCACCGGGACCCTCGGCGACCGCGGCGGCACCGGGCTGCTCGGCCGGGTCGGCCTTCTTGCCGTTCTTGATGACGTAGCTACGCGAGTAGCTGTGGTCGTGGCCCTGCAGGACCAGGTCGACGCCGAGCTTGGAGAAGGCGGTCGGGAAGTCCTGGCGGCGCAGCTTGTTGTCGCCGTCGTTGGCGTGGTCGGCCGGCGAGTAGATCGAGTGGTGGTAGACGAGCACCGTGTGCTTGGCCTTGGCACCGTGGTTCTTGATCACGTCGGTGATGTAACCGATGTGCGCGGCGTCGGCGCCGTTGGCGTAGGCGTTGCTGTTGATGTCGATGAACAGCACGCTCTTGTACATGAACCAGTAGTCACCGCCCGAGCGGGTGTTCACGTCGCCGTTGTAGTACGGCGCGGAACGGTCGGTGTTCGGCGTCCAGAAGTGCTGCTCGTACGCCTTGCCGCCGACGTCGTGGTTGCCGATGGTGGCGGCCCACGGGTACGAACGCAGCTTGTCCGACGCGAGGAACGCGTTCCACTGCGTCTCGTTGTTGGCGCTGTCGATCTGGTCGCCGCCGGAGACCAGGAGCTCGGCCTTCGGGTCGGCCGCGGTGGCGACGTTGAGGGTGTCCGCCCAGCCGGCGCCGTCCTTCGCGACGTCGCCCGACGAACCGATCTGCGGGTCGCCGAAGAACAGGAAGTCGAAGCTGTTCCCGTTGAAGTTCTGGGTCGTGAACGAGTAGGTCGAGGACCAGGCGCCCTCGGTGCCCACCCGGTAGGAGTACGAGGTGTTCTGCTTCAGGCCGTCGATGACGGCGTGGCCGTTGAAGCCACCGTTGACCTTGTTCGCGGTGACCGTGGCCGAGATGGTGACGGCGTTCTTGGGGAACTCGCCGTTGCGCACCTGGGAGGCCGGGGCGACCTGGACCACCTGCGCGGTGCCGGCCGAGGAGTACCAGGACACAACGCGCTGCGCCTCGGTGGCGCCCACGCCCAGGATGATGCCGCTGGCGGTCGCCGCGTCGGCGTGAGCCGCCATCAGGCCGCTGCCGAACACGGCGGTGACGCCCATGGCCAACGCGGCGGCGCCCACAGCTACCCGCTGCCGAACAGGCCCGCGGCCCTGTGTCCGGTTATGGAACTTCATCGGGTTTCCGTCCATTTGAGGGGAAATAAGTGCTTTGTAAAGGTTCCGAAGCTGGGAGTCCTGGAGGTGAACGTCAGGTGGGCGGACCGTAGCGCTAGTCAGAAGTTGTGATCTCAGAGCCCGAGAACCCGCTGGACGAACCACACCAGGCCCATCACGGACACCCCCGCCGCGGTCGCCCCGGTCGCCCACAGTCCGGCGACCGGACGGCGGCGGCGCAGCAGGGCGAGCAGCGGGAAGACGGCGGCGATGATCGACAGCTGCACGACCTCGATGCCCACGTTGAACACCAGCAGGGACCACAGGAGCCGCCAGGACCAGGCCTGTTCGATCCCCAGGGCCGAGGCGAAGCCGAGTCCGTGCACGAGGCCGAAGCAGAAGACCACCGCGAGCCGCGTCCAGCCCGCGCGGTCGAGGCTCAGGTGGCCGTGGCCGGCCGTTTCCAGGTCTGTGGCGTGCGACCGGCGTCGCCACAGACGCCACAGGTGCCAGCCGGCCACGACCGCGATCGAGAGGGCGATGACAGGCTCCACGAACGACGCGGGCACCTGCACGAGGCCGAGGGCGGCGAGGATGAAGGTCACCGAGTGGGCGAGCGTGAAGGTCGTCGCCGCCAGCACGATCTCCCGCAGGCGCCGTGATCCCGCGATGAGCGCCAGCAGGAACAGGATGTGGTCGAGACCCGTGAGCAGGTGCTCGGCGCCGAGCCGGAAGAACTCCCAGAACCGCTCGGTCCACGACTGCCGGGTGGAGAACGAGGGGTGCTGCGTGTCGAGGGCGGTGCTGCCGGACCTCAGGTCGAGGTCGTACGTCACGATCGTCTTGGTGCCGCGCACATATCCCTCGGAGTCCGGGAACACCCCGCTGCGCACCTCGTGCGCCTCGGCCGGCTCCGCACACCGGTAGTCGAGGACCACCACGGCATACGGCACTCCTTCGCGTCGCACGATGCCGAAGCCGCCGTCCCGGACCGGGGTGCACGCCCTGCCCTGTGCCGTCACGCCGAAGTGCTTCGTGACGTACGCGACGACCGAGTTCGCGTGGGCGTCGAGCGCGGCCTTCTGCTCCGGCGTGTCGCCCGCCTCGAACGCCGCGTTGCCGGTCTGGAAGAGCGGATCGTCCTTCTCGTAGTCGGCGGCGGAGACGACCAGCAGGTCGTACTCCAACTCCAGCCGGGCCTGGACGTGCCCGGTTCCGGGCGAGCTGAGGTCGGCGTACACGGTCGAGCTGAATCCGTGGGCGAGAGCAGGCATGGCGCTGAGCAGAACGGCTACAGCCACGGCGGCGATGACAGCACAGGCACGACGCCGAGCGGCGGGGAACAATGTGACTCCTTTTCCGGTTTGGCTACCGAAATCTGCTGGACAGAGATGAACGAACGGCAGCTCACCGGCAAACAGTGACAATCGAACCCCTGGTCGGTCCGGCCCGCGCCCCGCGGACCGGAAGCGTTGAGGTAGGAAGTAGGCGCACTTCCCGCCACCTCGAAGGACGATCCCCATGCGCCCCCGACTTCTGGCCGTCGGCGCGCTGGCCGCGGCAGTCACGACCGCCGCACTGGTCAGCGGATGCGGCTCAGGCGACGACTGGTCCCGGCCGCACCCGAAGCCCAGCGCCGTCGGCAGCCTCGGCCCCGGGTTCTGGCCGGCGGAGTCACCCGCCCCGGAGGCCACGATCACGCCGCGCACCGGCTCCTGGAACGGGGTCCGCCCGTCGGAGGGCTACCGCGTGGTGCTGCTCACCGCGGGGAAGGAGGCGCAGACGACGACGCTGGTGAA
This sequence comes from Microbispora oryzae, assembly GCF_017896165.1. Taxonomy (GTDB): domain Bacteria; phylum Actinomycetota; class Actinomycetes; order Streptosporangiales; family Streptosporangiaceae; genus Microbispora; species Microbispora oryzae. Next base: position 124,847 of record NZ_JAFCNB010000011.1, on the reverse strand, counting down.
CGCCGTGACGAAGTGGGCCGAGGAGCAGGACGTCAGCATCAGGACCATCGAAGCCACGGCCCCCGACCAGTACGTTCCGAGCATCGTCCGGGCGATCGACATGGCACCCGACCTCATCATCAGCGCGGGCAACGACCTCATCGACCCCCTGGCCCTGGTCACCGCCAGCCACCTCGCCCAGCAGTTCCTCGTGGTCGGCGCCGAACTGGCCGAGCCCACGGAGAACGTCACCGCCGCCGACTGGACCGGCGCCTCGTTCCGTGGCGAGGGACTCGGCATGTCGTCCGCGTACGATCCGGCCACCTTCACGCCGGAGCGCGCCGACCGCGCCATACGGGCGGGTGTCGCGGCTGTGCTCAACGGCCGGACCGGCATCGTCATCTGGCTGGACTGACCGGTCGAGCGGCTTTCGCCTGGCTCCCGTCCCCGTACCGTCGCCTACTGCGGGCCGGTCAGCACGGGGCGCAGTTCGCAGTCCTTCGGCTCTCCCACTGGAGATGGCACCGAAGCGGATCAGAGAACCGGACATCATGGGATAAAAGCGTCATAAATGACATGCATCTGGCCTTATGTGAACAATAAGGCATCAAACAGTGTAGATCGCCGTTTATCGCTCATTCGGGCTGGAAATCATTGGCATCGCGGGTGACGACCGCCGAACGGTCATAAAGCGATATTCCTTGATAATCGGGCATATCGTGCAAATCAGGCACTTGATCCTTTAGAGAGGGGACACATAATGCCCAAGCTCAAGAAGGTCATCGCCGGACTCGCACTTGGCACCGCGCTTGCCGGCGGCGCTCTCGCCGTGAGCGCCACGGCGGCGAGCGCGACCACCGCCCCCAGCGACTTCTTCGGAAACCGCTTCGGCAACGACCGCTGCTCGGATATGGACGACCTCTACTGGGACCTCTACGTCGCCGGCAACTGCTGCGACAGAGGCTGTTCCTATTAGAAATCCGCCATGACGGCCTGCGGATGAAGCATTCGCTCCCCGCAGCAGGGACAAGGGCTCCGGCGGCCGAACCGCCGGAGCCCCAGGCGTAAGACAGTCCGCGGCACAGCGCAGGGCTGATCGGCTCCAAGACGGTGAAGGGTGCCGACGCCGTTGGGCGCGAGTCCCGCGGTCAGAATGTGGCGATCGGGTTGACCGGGCTGCCGGACGTACCGGCGAAGCGGACCGGCGCGACTGCGAGGTGGAAGTCCCACTGGCCGAGCTCGGCAGCCGTCGTCGCGCACACCTCCAGGTCGCAGTTGTCGAGCAGCCACAGACCCATCGCGACGAGGCTCACGGCGTGAACCGGCATCAACACGTCTTCGTACCCTGACGGCTGAACGTCCTGCGGGGTGTCGGCGCCGATCAGCGCGACCTCCCGTTCATGCAGCCACGGCAGGCAGGACGCGTGCCAGCCGGCCTGCGTGAAACCGCCGGCCGCACCGGCCTCGTGCCGGAAGCGGCCGTAGCCGGTCCGCAGGAGTACCGCGTCGCCGGATCGCACCCGCACACCCTGGCGACGCTCCGCCTCCTCGAGGTCGTCGGGAAACACACCCTCTCCAGGTTCCAACCACGGCACACCGCGGGCCCTCGCGATGTCCAGCAGGACACCACGCGTGATGATCCCGTTCGCCGCCGCCGTGACGGCCGCCCACGCCGATCCGGTCGCGGCGTCGACCAACGAGTGCGACCGCCCGTTGTACATCGTGCCGTCCCAGAAGATGTGGCACGGCGAGTCGACGTGGGTGAGGGTGTTGCCGTGGAAGGTGATGCCGAGCCGCTCGGACGAAAAGCCCCAGCGCCGGTCCTGGTGGAATGCGGGCACCGGCATGTTCTCGGCACCCGGCATGTCGGCGGCGCACGGGCACGTCGTCGTCGACCGCTCCATGTCTTCCGGTACGGCGACCTCCCATGCGCACGACACGCTCCTGCCGTGGCGCACGGCCCGCGCCGCCGCCAGCCGGACGTCGTCGGTGATGTGGTTCAGAGTGCCGAGCTCGTCGTCGTCTCCCCACCGTCCCCAGTTCGACAGCGTGTTGAAGTATCCCAGCACGTCGTCCTGTGTGGGCATCGGTCGCCCTGCCGTCATCCCAGCATCGACTCCTCCGGTCACGCGGTTCGAGGCACGCCGAAGGCAGGCTATCCCGCCCTCGAAAAGTCGGTCGGCAGTCGCCGCCACGGCCATCCGATGCGCGCCACCTAGAGGATCGCGTCCACCAACGCGCGCTTTCACCGTGAACAGTCCGGTTCATCGATGAAGGACTGAGCGTGCCCGCGCTTGACTAGGGCATCCACCGATTCTTTACCCGAGGCTTGTCCAGATGCGGTGATCGAGTCAAAATCAGTTCAGCCTTCAACTACTGGTTGGAGGAGTCACCGCACGGATGAGGAGAGGCATGAAGCGCACCATCTCCGTTCTCGTCGCCACCGGCGTGCTCGGCGCCACGCTCACCGGCATCAGCCCCGCGGCCGCGGCCACCCCCGCAATCGACTGCTCCACGGGCGGGTACACACGGGTTCTGAACAGCTACGTCCCCACCAATATCGAGCGGCCGGCGGTGGACGGCTACAGCTACCACATCGGCGGTCCGTTGGCGTACACGTACGAGGTCTGCCTCGACATCCCGGACACCTCGACATTCACAATCGAGGTACGGACCTTTTCCAACGGGTCGCAGAGCACGTTCGTGGATGACCGGCCCGGGGACAAGGTCTTCCGCTACTCGATTGGCGCCAACAGCTTCTGGCAGGTCTACGGCACGTTGACCGGGCCCGACAGCACCTACATCTACTACACCTGGTACGAGAAGCAGATTCCGGCCTGACTCGGAACGGGGCCGGCCGCCTCGCTCGGCGAGGTGGCCGGCCCTCCCATGGGCCGTTCGACTGCGACCGAGGGATCCTTCACGCGGGCGTACGCAAAAGTGCGCCGAAGTCAACGCGGCATATCCGGGCCTGATAGCTAGGAGGCGAGCAGGTCGAAGTGGAAGCCGATGATCAATCCCGCCAGGGACAGGATTCGTACGGCCGTAGCGAAACTGGGCTTGCCGAAAAGCCACCCGAGGAGTCTTGGCCCCAACAGCATGGCTGTTGCTGGGACTCCTAGGACAAGGAGGACGAGCAGCGGCAGTCCGGCGAAGTGCCAGGGTGTGTCCAGTGGTATGTGCATGATCCGCAGTGTCACTGCGATGATCGCGAAGACCAGGCCCATGAGGAGGAAGTTGAAGACATAGGGGGAGGATCTTGCCGGCTCGGCCTATCCAGATCATGGGGATGCCGTAGAGGGTGTGGCCGATTGTGGATTGGCCGTCCAGCCAGAGGCTCCATGCGTCGAGGAGTCCGAGGTTGGTCATGAGCGGAGGGTACGGCGTCGACAGTGGGCCGCATAGCACCCACGTCATAGCGCTCCGACGGTGGCAACGCCTTGATCTGATCTTCACCGCGCGGCGCGCAGAGGCTCCCGCCGACGCGCTCGCCCCACTCGACTCCCGGCCGCAATGCTCCGAACCGGACCGGAAACCGAGTTCCCGCTGCTCAGAGCAGATCTGCCCCAAGCGGATCGTGTCGACGCCGATTCGGATCGCCTCACATGATGGAGGCATGAGCGGAGAATCGAATCTTCCACTGTTCAATGCGCGGGTAAGGCGCGACCTCTACGACCAGCGTGTTCTCGTTCTCGACGGCCCTCTCGACGATGACAACGGGACACTGCTGGCCACGCAGCTGATAGCACTCGCCACGCAGGACGCGTCGACGGATATCGCATTGTGGATTCACTCGCCGGGCGGGTCGGTTCCCTCGATGCTTGCGATCCGCGACATCATTCGGCTGATTCCCTGTGACGTATCGACCCTTGTGCTGGGCATTGCTTACAGTGCCGGCCAATTCTTGCTGTCATCAGGGGCCCGAGGGAAGCGCCGCGCCCTGCCGCACGCACGTGTCCTGATGCACCAGGGCTCGGCGGGAATCGGTGGCACCGCAGTCGACATCGAACTTCAGGCCGGCGACCTTCGGCATACTCGCGACACGGTCCTCGGGCTTATCGCCGAAGACACAGGGCAGCCCGTCGAGCGCATATTCGAGGATTCCCTGCACGATCGCTGGTACACAGCGCAAGAGGCACTGGATTACGGCTTCATAGATGCGATCGTGCAGAATTTCGACGAAATCGCGCCACGCAATCGCCTACGGCTCGGGTTCGGCGTCACCGAAGGAGTCAACCAGTGAGCACATACACAATTCCGAACGTCATCGCTCAGAACTCTCGTGGCGAGCGGATCATGGACGTCTACTCGCACCTGCTCACCGAGCGAATCATCTATCTGGGCACCGCAATCGACGCGGGCGTCGCGAACGCGTTGATCGCGCAACTGATTTTTCTGGAGTCGGACAACCCCGATGCCGAAATACAGTTCTATATCAACTGCGAAGGCGGGGATCCGAGCGCGATGCTCGCGATCTATGACACCATGCGCTATATCCGCCCGCGGATTTCGACAACCTGCGTTGGACAGGCCGTCGCGGTGGGCGCCGTCCTTCTCGCCGCGGGCGCCGAAGGAAAACGTGCCGCTCTCCCGCACGCACGAGTGATCCTGCACCAACCGGCTGCTCAGGGACGCGGAGCGATCCCTGATCTCATCTTGCAAGCCGACGAGGTCGTCCGTGTCCGAGCAGACATCGAGCGCATACTGTCACGGCATACCGGCCAGACGATCGAGACCCTACGCGCCGACACCGATCACGATCGCGTGTTCACCGCGACCGCGGCCCTGGAGTACGGACTCCTCGATCAGATCATCGAGGAGCGTTCATAGGCCAGTGGACAATCCCGGCAAGCCACGCTAGGCGGCCAGAGCATACGCGGCCGAACAGGTAGCACCTCTCGACGTGCCGCTCTGAGCAGAACGCAAGGTCTCGACGACGGCAAGGGTCAGATCGACCAGGGTCACATCCAGCGCACCGGCGACCGCAGCGATCATTTCGCTCGACGGCTCTTTGACGCCTCGTTCCATCTCGGAAAGATACTGCGGCGAGACTCCGGCGCGACGTGCCGTCTCGCTCAACTTCTCGCCCCGCTCGTGACGAAGGCCTCTGAGACACTCACCGAGCGCGTGCCGCCACAGCGGCTCGCGAGCCGGAGACGGCTTGGAGCTGGTCCGATCGGTCGCCGGACGTAGCGGCGGGACAGAAGAGGCCATGCCTCACCTTAGGTAGATGGCCCGTTCTAGTTCAGCCCGATCCGCGCAGAGCGGAATCATCCGGCCGGGGGAGCCACGGAACTTCCGGCGCGGCTTCGCCAACGCCTGTGCCAGGGGAGAAGGTCCGTGAGGTGCACGTGCACACCGACCCAAGACCTGCGCGTCCCCGCTCGTCACCCTCGACGTCCACCCGCGCGTGGCGATGCAGCTCCCCTGGCACGGCCAACACCGGAGGCCTCTTGTCACCCATCAGTCGCCGACCCGGCCGCGCCCTCACCGCGCGACGAGGCCGGCCCTCACTTCTCCCGGCTCCTGTAGGTGGCCCGAAGGTCGATCAGCTTCTCCCTGGCCACCTCGTCCAAGGCCCGGCGCTGATCCGGGTCCTCCTCCCAGGTGGCCTCCGCGCACAGAACCCTAGCCGCCTCGTGCGGCTCGGCATCGCGGACCACGTACCAGACGGTGTCGCCCCAGCCGCGCCTATCATGATCGCGGCGCAGGATCGTTACGATGCCGGAGACAAGGATCTGTCTGGTCCACGGGTTCCTGGCCAGAACCTGCCGATCCACCGTCAGCCCGCCGTCCATGAGCTCGCCGCCGAGCATGTCGTCCTCCCACCGCCACACGCGGCGGCTGACACCCGGTGGTACATACAGGGCGCCGCGGCCTTCGACGGGCACAGAGAACGTCAGGGTGCCGCTGCGGCACAACTCCTTGGCGATGCGCTCGCCGTCGGCGTACTCGCGCAGCCGATCCTCGCCTAGGTCTTGCCCGGACAACGAGCCCCGCCGCGCCTGCTCGGCGTAGTAACTGTCGATCAGCGGATCCTCGAACCGCCCCGCACGCGCGCGCGGCGGTGTGCAGGAGGCCGGGGTGAGGTCCACGCCGTCCTCGATGTCCACCCCCGACGCGCGCAGCAACTCGTGAACGGTGACGCCTCTGCCCTCGGCCTTGCGGCGCACCCTACGCAGCCAGCCGTCAAAGGTGTCCAGGTCCGGGTACGTGCGCAGCGACGCCCAGTCCGCCACCGCCGAGACCGGCACCGGCACCTCCCGCCGCGCCGGCGGTTGCATGAGCTGCTCGGGCTCGAGGTCGATCGAGTAGTACAGAACCCCGCGCGCGATATAGGAGAACGGCGCCGCGTGCATGATCGGGTCGAAGACATCCCGGATCGGCCAGAACCTCAGCAGCCATGCCTCCTCGCACTCACCTGTGGCATGACCGTCGCCCGGCTCGGGCTCACGCAGGTGCATGTCCACGCCGTACTCGAAACGCGGCGGCCCGATCAGGAAGTCATGGCCCTTGCCCTCCATCATCGAGAGGATCGCGACCACGCCACTCTCCGCGACGAACGTCGTCGAACTGACCGGCGTCCACGAGGCATCCGCGGGCCCGGGCTCGGCGTCCCAGGACTCCAGCCGCACGGCCGCGACGAAGTGGTAGATCTCGTCGGTCGGGGAACTCCACTCCGGCAGGTCGGTGCCGTCCAGCCCGAAGGTGTTGTACTCGACGTAGACCTCGTCGTCGAGCCTCCGCAGCAACTGTGCCATGTCAACGCCTTCGCCTTGTTGGTGATCATCCTGGTTTGGCGGAGTATGGCCCATTGCACTGACAATCCAAGCCGCGCCCGCTTCGACCCTGACCTCTTTCCCTTCAGGCCTGGCGGTGGTTTTCGTCGTATGCCTGTCGGGCGGCGGTGATGGCGGGCGCGGCGTGGCGGGCCCAAGACGACAGCGCTTCCCAAGGCTCACGGATTTCGTCGATCAATGGTGTGGTGGCGTACTCCACCCGGGGCGGTGCGTCCGGGTAGGCCGCCCTGATCGACTCCGGCGACCCAGGCGCGTTCCGCGCCAACTACAACGCCTTCTCCCGAGAGCAGGCCCGCACACCGAACTCACGGCATCCGGCCTCCCGATTCTGATGTACGCGGGAACAGCCGATCCCTGGCACGAGCCGATGCAGAGTTTCGCCGCCGACACCGGATTCGGCTTCTTCTCCGTTCCCGATGCGGATCATAAGGGCGGCTGGGACAGGTCCACGGATGTGCTTCCCCATGTGCTGCCGTTTCTGGCCACCCACAAACCGGCCTGAGGACCCACGCAGGCCCTGCTCCGCTTCCGTCCTCCTCGTAGCTGCGAACGCCCAGGACGGGACACTCAAGCAGAGAGGAGGACGAGATCGGAACCTGTCGGCTGATCTAAGGCCATCACACGCTGGCCGTGTGGGCGGCAGCGTGACTCTTATCGTCGCAACTGCTGGTCGGCGTCGCGTTTCGTCGGCTCTGGCGCAGAGTCCTCCACGAAGCGAGGACGGCAGGCGAACCAGCCGGCGATCACCCCTGGGATGGCGGTCGCGGCGAGCACCAGGATCGGGATCGACCATGATCCGGTCGCCTCGCGCAGCAGGCCCAAACCGATCGGGCCGAAGCACGCCAGCCCATAGCCGATGCCTTGCACGAAGCCCGACACGGCAGAGGCTGTCTGCGGGCTCTTGGTTCGACGGTTGATGAGGGTCATGCAGAGCGGGAAGGTGCTCACCCCGATTCCCAGCGCGCACATCCACATCAGCGTCCCGCCGAGCGGGGACAGGAGCAGGCCCAGATATCCCACTACCAGGAAGATCGCGCACCCGACGACCACGACGAACGGGTTCGTCATGCGCGTGGCCAGGTGTGGAACCACCAAGGCCGCGAGCATGCCCCATGACGAGTACAGCGCGACCATGGAGCCGCCCAGGGCCGCTCCTCCTCCTGCGTCGGTGAGCACTGCCGGAACCCAGGTGATGATCCCGTAGTTGGACAGCGACAACATCGCGAAGAGGATCACCAGGCCCCAGACGGTTGACGATCGGCTGATCCTCGGTCCCGCATCGGTCGACGTCACAGCCGCGGGCGCGTGGTGCTCGGCGGGCAGTCTGATTGCCAGGACGAGCCAGACCACACCCGCCACAGCGGCCGGTCCCGCCCAGATACCTACCGAGAGCCGCCACGTCGCCGCTTCTGCCACCGGGACCGCGAGGAGCGGGGCGATGAACTGGCCCGCCTGCATGAGGATCAGGTAAAGCGAGGTCGCCAGGGCCAGTCGATGGGCGAACCAGGCCTTCACCAACGGAACGACTACGACGTTCGCGGCCCCGATTCCGGCGAGTGCCAGCACGGTCGAGAGGACCAGCAACAAGGGCGTCGGAGAGAAGGCGCGCACCAGGAGCGACAGAGCCGTCAGGCCCAGCGCCACAGTGGCCGTGCGCTCAAGTCCGAACTTCCTCGTCACCGCTGGGGCGAGAAACCCGAAGATGGCGAAGGAGGCCGCTGGCACAGTGCCGAGCAGGCCGGCCAGCGTCACCCCGAAGCCGAGATCGGATCCAATGATCTCCAGGAGCGGAGTGAACCCGGTCACGGCCGTTCGCAGGTTGATTGCTGTCAGGGCGATGGCGAGCCCGGCCCACAAGGTCAGACGCCCACGGTGTAACGAAACGAGCGATGAGGGGGGCGATGTCACGTTATACTCCGGTGAACGTCAGCAGATGATGGGATTATGGGATGAGTTCCGAAGAGTCTGACACGCGACAGCCGATGCGTCGAGTGGGACTCATCGGCCAGGCCGCCGAGCGCTTCCGCGAGGAGGTGGTCTCTGGACGCTGGCCGGTCGGTGAGCGGATACCGACCGAGGCCGCACTGGTGTCGGAGTTCGGGATCGGCCGGAACACGGTGCGCGAGGCGCTGCAGTCGCTGGTGCACGCAGGTCTGCTGCGCCGTGAGCAGGGCCGCGGCACCTTCGTCATCTCCAGCTCCGAGCTGACAGGCACTCTTGAACGTCAGCTCGCCGGTGGCACCCGTCGCCACTACCTGGAACTACGCCTTGCCCTGGACAGCGCTGCAGCGTCACTGGCCGCATTGAACCGCTCAGATGCCGACGTCGAGCTGCTGCGCGAGTTGCGCGACCGTCGAGAAGCGAGCTGGTCGGCCGATGATCTCGACCTGCGAGCGAGCGCAGACCTCGCCCTGCACCGCGCGATCGTGGCAGCGACGCACAACCCTCTCTACGTCAAGCTGTACTCCAGCATGCTCGACATCTTCGCTGCCCACATGCGCGACGAGAAGAGCGAGGACGACGACGCGGCGCACCGCCACCACCACGAGCTGGTCGAGGCGATCGCGGACGGGGACGCCGACCGTGCTGCCACGAAGGTGGTTGCCATCTTCACACCCTTCATGCGCTGACCCACGCAACGGTCGCGGGGTAGCGTGATGGCAGGCGCCTCCTACACCTACGTAAACATGGCGATCACTCCCGATCGGCTTCCCCGTCTCGGCCGAAGACCTGGACATCGCGCGGCACCCACCGAACGGGCGACCGAAGTTGATCTCGGGCAACGCGAGTCCCGGCCCCACAACATCCGACACGCCGCATGAGCGGGTATCGGCCCGGCACCATGCCTCTCCTAGGAGCTGGGGGTCAGATCCTGGAGGCCGACGACTCGCAGTAGTTCGAGCCGCTGGTACGTCTCGGTGCCCGGCCGCGCCGAGTGCACGACGAGTTGCTGGCTGTGGCCGTCGCTGAGCAGCACCTCGCAGTCGAGGTCGAGGACACCGACCATGGGGTGCAGGAAACGCTTCGGTGACGGACGGCGCACCACGACGTCATGCGACTCCCAGAGTTCCTCGAACTCATTTGACGCAGCGCGGAGTTCGGCCACCAGGGCGGCCGGGCCCGGGTCGTCGGGGCGTGCCGCAGTGACTGCACGCAGGCTTGCTACGTGCGCGCGGGCATGCTCCTCGTGGTTCTCGGTTGGGGCCAGGTCCCGTGCTCCCGGCACTATGAACCAGCGGCGGATCATATTCGCCCCTACATGGTCGCCGGTCAGGGCCACTGACATGGTGTTCTGTGCGAGCATCTGGCCCCAGTCGCTCAGCACCGACGCCGGGAGGTCGTGCAGCCGGTCCAGGATCAGCAGTAGCCCCGGGCGGACGTGGTCTGAGGAGCCGCCGGGCCGGGGCGGCTCCTGGCCCGCCAGGTGGAACAGGTGGTCGCGCTCCACGTCCGTGAGCCGCAGGGCGCGGGCGAGAGCGGCGAGCATCTGCCGCGACGGGTGGGAGCCGCGGCGCTGTTCCAGCCGCGTGTAGTAGTCCGTGGACATCCCGGTGAGCTGCGCCACCTCCTCGCGGCGCAGGCCCGGGGTGCGGCGCCGCGGACCCGTGTTCAGGCCCACGTCGGAGGGGGCCAGGCGGGTGCGGGCGCGGCGCAGGAAGTCGGCGAGTTCGGTACGGTCCACTGTTTGAGGATCCTCCGCTCCCGGGCTTGTATCCAGGGCGCGCCGGTCCCTGGATGACCGCTTCTCTTCCGCTACTCCCATCCTTCCCGCACGCTTCAAAGGTGGCTACGACGATGAGGAGGCGGCCATGCTGACTTTGGTGACAGGAGCGACGGGCCAGGTCGGGCGGCGGTTCGTGCCGCGGCTGTTGCAGAGCGCGGCGCCCGGCGATGAGGTACGGGTCCTGGTGCGGGACGCGGCGCGCGGCGAGCGGTTCGCGGAGCTCGGCGCCCAGGTGCTGGTTGGCGATCTGCGTGACGCGGAGGTGCTCGGCAAAGCGACGGCCGGTGTGGACGCGGTGGTGAACGTCGCCGCCGCCTTCCGCGGGGTGCCGGATGAGGAGGCGCGGGCGGTCAACCGGGACGCGGCCATCGAGCTCGGCCGGGCCGCGGTGGCTTCCGGCGTGCGGCGGTTCGTTCAGGTCAGCACCGGTCTCGTGTACGGCACGGGGCGGGGCAGAGCGCTGGTCGAGAGCGACGAGACGGTGCCGGGCGATCATCTGTGGGGCGCCTACCCCGAGTCCAAGTGGGAGGCCGAGCGTGCGCTCAGGGCGTTGGACGGCCTCGATGACCTGCGCATCGGACGGTTGCCGTTCGTGTACGGCGACGGGGACCCGCATCTGGCCAATGTGATGGAGTGGGCGCTGAACTGGCCCGCCATGCAGCGCCTGCACATGGGCCACCACATGGATGTGGCGCAGGGCCTGCGGCGGCTGCTGTACGCGCCCGGGGCACACGGCGTCTACAACATCGCCGACGATGCCCCGGTCACCATGGTCGATCTCTTCCAGTTCCAGGGGCTGCCGGTGCCGCAGGACGCCTACGACAAGGACGCCCCGGATCCGTGGCACAGCGTGATGTCGACGACTCGCATCCGTCACGAACTGGGCTACCGCCCTCTGGTCCCGTCGGTATGGACGGCACGAGACGCGGGAGTGCTGTAACCGGCCCGCGACTGAGGGCTCCGCCGAGGGTGATGTGTCCCTGTACACCCCACTGTTCTGCGGCACACCGGCAACACCCTGGCCGCCAGCACGGGCGCCCCCTGGTCCACCCCGTCCTCCTCGTAGCCGCCGGCCAGACTGCCGGAGGAGTTGCGTGAACGCGCGAAGATCCGTGCCGAGCAGGAGGGCAAGAGCGTGTCGGCGCTGGCCAGAGAAGCCTTCGAACAGTTCCTCAGAGCAGGATGAGCACGCGGTGGACGAGCGACGGCACCAGGTGGCCAAGCGCTCGACAGACTCGCGCGAGGACAACTCAAGAGCGGCATGGGCACGCGACGGCTTGGCAGAGCGCGAAGGCCGACCAATGATCAAAGCCCAGGCAGGATAAATGGCTCCGACCTGGGCGAGCAGCAGTCCGCGAGTGACCGTGAGTACCCCCTGCTGACCGCCCTTAATGGCACGCTAATGGCACGACGATCATGGTCTTGAGCCGCGGCTCCGATGACATGCACTGGGAAAGGGAGAGACTATGAGCAGCCTCTTCGCTCACTCACAGACGCGGTGAGACCCGAGTACGGACTCTTCGCCGTCGCCAACGTTATCGACGGCCGACTAGTGGGCATCGGATGATGGGACGATTGGAGCCACGGACGAGGATACGGCAGGGTACGACGGGCTCATCATCGAGACGGCATATTCCGACGGGTATGTGCATACGGTCGACAACCGGTTCGAGCGGTGGGCCGGGCCGCCACCTGTGGATGACTGGGAAGAGCTGTGGTCCGGGCGGCTCTTGCTGAAGTCCGAACTGATCGGTGTAGAAGCTTGGGCAGCTTGCTATCCGCACGATACGGAGTTCGACCTGGGTCAAGGTGATACGACCTGGTCCACACGTGTGGCCACCAAGGTCCTTCGTACCGAGCAGGAGCCCGGCTTCCCCAACGCAATCGCCCGGATTGAGCTATACAAGATCCAGTTTTGCGCCTAAAGAGGTCCCGCCACAATGAGGGATCCCGAGGCGGACATGAACATATTGCCCGCCGCGGTGCTCGGGGGTTCCGCACTCATGTAAGGATCATCGTCCACTTCTCACCAATGAGTCGGAGAGGACCATCACGTGGATATCCGACGCCCCTCGACCGACGAGGTGTTCGGACACTATCAACGGCTGGTCGGTGAGCCAGAGTTGGATGTGGCGGCCTGCTGGGCGGTCGTGGTTCCCCACGACAGCCTGGACTCTCTTTCCTTGCCTGAGGTGAGCACGCGGCTGGGCGGAGGAACCAGCTATGCGCTGCGCGAAGTGGTGAAGCCACACTTCGTGAACCTCCCCTTGCGCCGCCAGGGCCCGTGCACGGTCGTGGACCGATCCGGTGCGGCGGTCGTCTTGTATGGGCTCGACCACCTCGGGTATTCGAGCGGAGCGCTCCGGCGGCTGTCGTCGAATGCCCGGGTCTACAGCGCCTGGTGGAACGTCAACTCCGTGAACCGCTTGTCCCTCACCGTGAACGGCGAAGTCCTTGTATCAATCAACGGATTGTTCCCAGGACGTCCTGAGGATCACCCGAACCTGGCGTCGTGGCCTGAACTGACGGCGATGAGCGAGTTCTTCCTCGACTACGTGGACGAAGACTTCCTGGGGAGAGACGACCGCTGGGACTGGAGGGCAGGTTTCCTGACGGCCATCGAGCTGGCCACAGGGGTGAGGCTGGACCGCCAGTGGCTGGATGTGGAACATCCCTATCTGGTGTTTTCGGGTCCCATCCCAGAGTGAGGTCCTAACAGGAGGATCAGGAGAGGAGGCGTCGCCAGCAGATAATCGCGGCGGCGAGAGCGATGAACGCTGATCACCACGCTGCTCGGTGAGCCGGGGTGAGGAACGAACCCTGGATCTGCGATCGCCCCCAAGCACATACGGCGGCTGGCCGCCGGGTGGCTTAGGTGGGTCTGACTGTCGGGCCGGTCTCGGCGAGGCGGCCGTCTATGACCAGACCGCTGGCCGCCGCTGATTACCTGGTGCGCTCAAAGCGGTCGTCGTACTCTTCGCGGGCGGTGATGACTTCTTCGATGTGCAGCACGGACCACTCCGTGAGCGCCTTCAGCGGTTCCCGTAGCGTCTGGCCGAGCGCGGTCAGCTCATACTCCACGTGCGGCGGCACCTCTGGGTAGACGGTCCGGCTGACCAGCCCGTCGCGTTCGAGGGTGCGCAGCGTCTGGGTGAGCATCTTCTCGCTCACGCCCGCCAGCGCCTGCCGGAGATGACCGAACCGGGAGGTCCCGTTCCGGCCGAGTTCGCCCAGCACGAGGACCGCCCACTTGCTGCCGATCTGGTCGAGCAGGTCCCGCGACGGGCAGCCGCGCTCGTACGGATCGAATGACGGCATGGGCCCGGTCACATTCTCGACAGCAGCCATACGGCTCACCTCAATACTTTCGCGGCGGTAAGTACCCTACCAAGAAGTGGCTACTCCCCAACAGAGAGTGTCCAGGTCATTCTGTGTTCTATCCCGCGGCGGACGGACCGCGGCAGGCGTGCGAGGCACGCGCGGAAGGAAGGAATGACCATCATGCCGATCGTCGTCACTGGAGCCACCGGCCAGCTGGGCAGGCTCACCGTCGAGGCACTGCTGCGGCGCGGGATTCCGGCCGCGGACATCATCGCGACCGGCCGGGACATCGCCGGGATCAAGGATTTGGCCGACCGAGGCATCACAGTACGCCGCGCCGACTTCGCGGACACGGACGGCCTGGCCCAGGCATTCGCGGGGGCGGACAGGCTGCTGCTGATCTCGGCCTCGGTCCCCGTGGGCGAGCGGGTCGCCAACCACCGCCGCGTGATCGACGCCGCGGCATCCGCAGGCGTGTCGCTAGTGGCGTACACGAGCACGACGCACGCGGACACGGCCACCACCGTCATCGGTGCCACGCACAGCGAGACCGAGGCGTATCTGCGGGACCGCGGAATCCCCAGCGTGCTGCTGCGCAACGGCTGGTACTTGGAGAACTACACCAGCCAACTGCCGCAGATCCTGCAGAACGGCGCGGTCGTCGGCGCCGCAGGCGAGGGGCGGATCAGCGCCGCGTCCCGCGCCGACTACGCCGAGGCCGCAGCGGTCGTCCTCACCACTGAAGGCCACACCGGCGCCGTGTACGAGCTCGGCGGCGACGAATCCTTCACCCTGACTGAGCTCGCCGCCGCGATCTCCGCTGCGGCCGGAAAGCAGGTTACCTACGCTGACCTCCCGGTGGCCGACTTCGCCCAGGTACTGGACGCCGCCGGCCTACCCGCCGAGCTGGCGGAGGTCCTCGCTGACGCTGACCGCGGTATGAACCGCGGCGAGATGTACACCGACTCTGGCGACTTGCGCCGCCTGATCGGCCGCCCGCCCGTGACCCTGGCCGAGGCACTCGCGGCCGCCCTGCATTACTGAGGTTGAACTCGTGATGTGGCCGGGTTGCTCAGGTGGGTCTGATTGCCAGGCCGGTCTCGGCGAGGCAGCCGTCTATGAGTTCGCTGCGGTACTGGATGTGCCGTAGGCCGCGCCGGATGCGCTGGACGAGGTGTTCAGGGGTACTGAAGGCGACGTTGGAGAGCCAGCCGCGTCGCAGGAGGGACCAGATCCCCTCGACTGGGTTGAGGTCGGGTGCGTAGGGCGGCAGATAGTAGATGGTCAGCCAGTCCCGGGCCTCGGCGAACTTTTGCAGGTCGGCGGCCTTGTGGACGTTGAGGTTGTCCCAGACGAGAACGATCGGGCCACCGAGCTGCTGGTGTGCTGCGATCAACAGGTCCCGGTAGTCGCGCCAGGAGAAGCTCTTGCGCCCATCGCGACGGCCGTCGTCATGGCGGGGCCGGTAGATGAGCCTGGAGCGGCGACCGGATTTGTAGCAGGTCAGCGCGGCGATGGAGATCCGTCTGCGGGAGCGGCCGCGGACCCGCACCACCGGGGTCCGGCCGCGCTGTGACCAGGTCCTCGCGTGCGGCGGCGTCATGGAGAATCCGGCTTCGTCCTCGAAGACGAGCCAGGCTCCACGGGCCGCCGCGAGTCTTCCGCGCAGGGCCATACCTCCTTGACCCACCCGGCCACCACCCCGTCGTCCCGCTCCATGGCCCGTCGGGCCGGGACCTGCCAGGACCAGCCGTTACGCGCCAGCAGTTTCCGCACGCCCTGGATCGTTTAGGCCATGTGAAAGCGCCGACCGATCACCGTCTTGATCCGCGCCAGTGTCCAGCGCTGGTCCTCCCAGCCGTGCGCGGTCGGCGCCTTGGCCAGCTCCGCCTCCAGCTGCGCGAACTGCTCCTGGCTCAGCCTCGGCAGCGATGCCGGCCCCTGCGACCGCAGGGCCCGTGGACCGCCCTGCTCCCACTTCTGCCGCCACCGTTGTACCGAGCGGACGTTGACGCGCAGGGCCTTGGCGATGACCGAGCTCGCCTCGCCCTGGGCGAACCGCTCGGCCGCCTTGAGCCGTAACTCCTCGCGGAACTGCTGCCGTTCGGCAGTCAGCCCGCCTCCTTGTGGATATCGCATGCTCCGGTGATACCGACGGACGACGAGCCATCAGCCCCTACGACACCACGAGTTCAACCTCAGTAAGCGAGCACCTGGCCGAGTTCGTCGACCAGGCCGATGACGCGTTCGTCTTTCTCGGTAAGCGAGGGGCGTTCCTGCGCGGTGGCAACTTCCGGCGTGAGGCCAAGTGGGCGGAAGCACTCAAGGAGATGGGCGTCAAGGGTCTGCACTTCCACGACCTGCGGCACACGGACAACACGCTCGCCGCGCAGTCGGGCGCGAGCCTGGCCGATCTCAAAGCGCGGATGGGGCACGACAGCGACCGGGCGGCGCTCATCTACCAGCACGCGACACGCGACGCGGATCAGAAGATCGCCGATGCGCTTAGCGCGCGGGTCGAGGCGGAGCGCAATGCCGACACGAGCTAATGGCCCGGACACCGCTTCCCAAGATCAGGGAGGCGGTGTTTTTCGAGGTGGAGCCTAGGGGATTCGAACCCCTGACTTCCTGCTTGCAAAGCAGGCGCTCTGCCAGCTGAGCTAAGGCCCCTCATCCGCCGGCCGGCGGAAACGACAGATCACGACGCGGTCGGGTACACGGTAGCAACAGCGTGAGTACGCGCGCCACTCGACCACACGCCATCAGTTGCTGCTGGGGGCCACGTCGCGCATCGCCACTCCGTGTGTGACCACGCCGGGGACGCCGTCGGTGGGACGGTCGGCGAGCAGCAACGCGGGCAGGTCGGCGATCGAGTCGATGATGTGGGTGGCTCCTCCGCCGACCAGGCGCTCGCGGCTGTGCACGCCGGTCAGGACCCCGGCGACGATCGAGGCGCCGGCCCGGCGGCCGCAGAGCATGTCGCTCTCGGAGTCGCCCGCGACGGCCACCTGCCGGACGTCTTCGATCCCGGATCGGAGGACGGCCGTCAGGACCATGTCGGGGTACGGACGCCCGCGCCCGGCGTCCTCAGGGCAGATGGCGAGATCGAGCTTGTCGGCCCAGCTGAGCGAGCTCAGCACCCGGCTCAGGGTCGGCCTGCTGAAGCCGGTGATCAGCGCGATCCTCATGTCGGCGTTCCGCAGCCTCTCGAGCGCCTCCACCATGCCCGGCGCCGGGGCGAGGCCCGTCCGCTCGATCGCCCCCTCGTAGGCGCGCTCGAATGTCAGGTTCGCGGCCTGCGCCTGAGCCTCGTTGCCGGGGAAGATCCCGCGGAACACCTCGATCTTCGGGCAGCCCCGGGACCTGTGCACATGCACCATCGCACGCGCATACGCACTGGTCCCGGGCACGATGCCCTGCGTGGCGATCGCCTCGGCGAAGGCCCGTTCCAGCATGTCGATGTCACCGATCGTGGTCCCGGCCAGATCAAGGCAGGCCAGCCTCACGGGCGTCATTCCCGCACCTTCGCCACGATCACGCACCATCCTGTGTGGTCAGTTCTCGCTACCGGTGGCCTCTGTCCACAGGTCCAGCTCAGCACGGTCGGCCTGCACCTTGCGCCAGACAAGAAGTCCGCCAAGAGCGACCAGGGCGAGAACAATCAGCTTCTTCACGGTGTGACCCCACTTCTCAACGGTCTCACCTGCCGGGTGAGACAACGCCCGGTTCTACGGTTCCCTGCAGCCTAGCAAGGCTTCGGTACCCGGCCCGGTTTGCTCCAGATTCTGGTGAACCGAATTATCGGTAACGGCTTGCCCGTCGGGCTCGCCGGTCAATCCCTGCGGCGAGTCGGTGAGATCAGAAGTGCCCAGGTCGCGTTGGGGCTAACCCTAGCGGCACCGTGGGGCTCCGTGGGGGCGTCCCGGGGTTTTCGGACCGGCTCCGGGGCCGCGTGCCCGCCGATGATCAGACCAGCAGCACGCAGAGCCTGATGACGGTGCCGCGAGGTCCGGTGCGGACGGACAGGTCGGCGAGGCGGTTCATCAGCCAGAGTCCACGGCCGCCGAAGTCGAAGCGGGTCGTCGCCGCGTCCTTGTCGAGGGCCTCTGGGGGGATGCCGGGCCCGCTGTCGCTCACCTCGCAGACGAGCGAGCTCTTCTCGCGGTAGAGGGTGATGTCGCGCGGAGGCGTGCCGTACCGCACCGCGTTGGTGACCGCCTCGTGCACAGCCAGCACGAAGTCCTCCAGGGCCATACCGTCCAGCCCGGCCTCGTGCGCCGAGACCGTGACGAGATGCCGCACCCGGGTGACCGTACTTCGGTCGAACTCCAGGCTCAGCAGGCCGCCCGTCAAGGTCCTCACCGCCCTCCCTGCTCCAGCAGCACTGGTAATACTCCCTTTACCGCACATGCGCGCCTAACACGTGTTTACCGGTACGGCTTGCGCCCGGTGTGTGACGGGAGGCGGACATGGCAACGGTACGCCGGACGCCGAGGCCCCGCTCAGAGCGCCGTCATGACCTGGTTCAGCAATTTCCTGGTTTCCGAGACCGTCTCGGCTTCGACGCAGAGCCGTTCCATGACAGCCAGATAACGGTCCGTTTCGTCCCGTTTGTCCAGATAAATGGCGCTAATCAACTGCTCCAGATAGACAACATCCGGAATGTCCGCTTCGGCGAATCGGAGCACACTGAACGGGCCGCCCGCGGCGGCATGGCCTCCCACGCTGAAGGAGTGGATCTGCAGCGACACGTTGGGGCGTTCCAGCAGGTCGAGCAGGTGCCGGAGCTGCGCTCGCATCACCTCCGCGCCGCCGACGGGCCGCCGCAGGACCGCCTCGTCGACGACCGCCCACAGCGTGGCGGGGCCCGGCCGGGTCAGCACCTTCTGCCGGTCCATCCGCAGCCGCACCCGGCGCTCGACCTCGTCGGCGTGCGCGCCCGGGTGCGCCAGCCGCACCATCACCCGCGCGTAGTCCTCGGTCTGCAACAACTCCGGAACGAACTGGACCTCGTAGTTCCTGATCGAGACGGCGGACTGCTCCAGCCCGACGTACGTCTCGAACCAGGACGGCAGGACGTCGTCGTAGTAATGCCACCAGCCGGGCGCGTTGGCCTGCGCCACCAGGGAGAGCAGCGCCTCCCGCTCGCTCTCGTCGGTGACGCCGTACAGCGTGAGGAGATCGGCCACGTCGCGCACGCGGAAGCTGACGCGGCCGAGCTCCATCCGGCTGATCTTCGAGTGGGACGCGCGGATCGCCCGCCCGGCCTCTTCCAGGAGGATGTGCCGTCTCTCCCGGAGGCGGCGCAACTGGGTGCCGATGAGGAGCCTCAGGACCGTGGGGCTTCTGGACGGCTGTGCCGTCCGCTCCGCCGGTTGAGGCGCACCCTCCATGGGGGCCGCAGTCATATGAGGTCCTTCGGGTGCACCGTCGTTTACGCGACGTTTACGATACTCGTCCCACCCCTTCGTGCAAGCGGTCTCGACGGCCACCGAGGAGATCGTCGAAATCACCCGCTTTGGTGGACTCCACGAACGCCAGAACGTCCTCCCGCCGGTAAACCAGCACCGGGCCCGCCGGGTGACGTGAGTTCCGTACGGCCACACGTCCGTCCGCGAGCCGGGCAATCTCCACGCAGTTGCCGTTGGGGTTGCTGTGCCGGCTCTTGTGCCAGGCCACATCCCCCAGAAGGCTCGCCGACATCCCGTTGTGCACGCCCGTCATCCCCGCCCCTTCTCTTCGAACCGCGGAAAGAATACGGGTATGTGCGTTTGCACGTGCATCCGTACTTGCACACAGGCATCATTCAGAGCAGTATGACTAACTGAGTCATCCCGTCACATGACCGACAGCAACCTCATAGGGCCATTAATGACTGGTTACCGGACAGACCAGGCTCCCCTCGCGGCGGCCGACGCCGAGGGCTGGGAGCCCTGGCTGAGCACGCTGGGGCAGGTCTTTCCGGACGGAATGCGGTGGCCCTGGGCCCCTGAGGACGATCGGTCGGTCGTCCTGCGCGTGGCCGTCCACGAGTTCGCGTTCGAGAGCATGCCCGCGCGCACCGCCCGGCGCTTCACGATGGACGTCATGCGGAGCTGGTCGTTCGCCGAGATGGCCGACGACGCGACGCTCGCGGTCTGCGAACTCGTCACCAACGCGGTACGGCACGGCCTGCGGCACCCGGCGATCCACACGGTGCCCGTCCGGCTGCTGCTGTTCCGGTCCTGCCGTTCGCTGTTGTGCGTGGTCACCGACCCGAGCAACGAAGCCCCCGTGATCCGGGAGCCCGACCACGTCGCGGAGACGGGCCGCGGGCTCCAGGTGGTCGCGGGCGTCAGCCGCATGTGGGGATGGACCCACCTGCGGCCGACGGGCAAGGCCGTCTGGGCGGGCTTCTGCCAGAGCCGGCCCCGCGCCGGCTCACTGGGCTGACCAGGCCCCCGCCTCGGGCCTGGATCGGTCACCCGAGGATCCGGTCCAGGTAGAAGGCGGCGCTGATCAGCGACAGGTGAGTGAACGCCTGCGGGAAGTTGCCCAGCTGCTCGCCGGTGTGTCCGATCTCTTCCGCGTAGAGGCCCAGGTGGTTGGCGTACGTGAGCATCTTCTCGAACGCCAGCCGGGCCTCGTCGATCCGCCCGGCGCGGGCCAGCGCCTCCACGTACCAGAACGAGCAGATGGAGAACGTGCCCTCCTCGCCGTCCAGGCCGTCCGGGCTGAGCCGGGTGTCGTAGCGGTAGACGAGCGAGTCCGACACCAGCTCCCGGCTGAGGGCGTCGAGCGTCGAGAGCCACTTGGGGTCGGCCGGCGAGACGAACCTCGACAGCGGCATCATGAGGACCGAGGCGTCGAGCACGTCGCCGTCGAGATACTGGCTGAACGCCCGGAGCCGCGGCGACCAGCCCCGCGCCATGATCTGCCGGTAGATCGCGTCACGCGACTTCTGCCAGTGCCGCAGGTCGGCGGGCAGCCCGCGGCGGATGGCCAGGCGGATGGCGCGCTCGATCGCCACCCAGCACATCAGCCGCGAGTAGACGTAGTCCTTGCGCCCGTGGCGCGTCTCCCAGATGCCCTCGTCCGGACGGTCCCAGTTGCGGCACACCCAGCCGACGAGCCTGCAGACCTCGTCCCAGCGGTCGCTGGAGATCTGCTCGCCCCACTTGTCGTACAGATAGATCGAGTCGATGAGCGCGCCGTAGATGTCGAGCTGGAGCTGCCCGACGGCGTTGTTGCCGACCCGGACCGGCCCCGAGCCCTCGTAGCCCTCCAGATGGCACAGCTCGGTCTCGGGCAGCTCGCACCGGCCGTCGATGCCGTACATGATCTGCAGCGGCCCGGACGGCCCGTCGTCGCCGCACGTGGTGACGTGCTCGGACAGGAACGCCATGAACGCCTCGGCCTCCTCCATGAAGCCCAGCCGGAGCAGCGCGTAGACGCAGAACGCGGCGTCGCGGATCCACACGTAGCGGTAGTCCCAGTTGCGCCGGCCGCCTATCCGTTCGGGCAGGCTGGTCGTCGGGGCGGCGACGATGCCGCCCGTCGGCGCGTACGTGAGGAGCTTCAGGGTCAGCGCCGACCGGTGCACCATCTCGCGCCACCGCCCCCGGTAGCGCGACTGGGAGAGCCAGCGGCGCCAGAACCGCACGGTCGCCTCGAACTGCTCCTCGGCCTCCTGGATCGGGCAGCCCCGCATGGCGATGTCGTCGCCGCAGCGGTCGAGCGCGAAGACGGCCGTCTCCCCCTCGTGCAGTTTGAACTCGGAGTAGACGTCAAGGCCGTCCTGCTCAAGGGGCGCGGAGCCGGTGAGCGTGAGGGACAGCGACGGCGACTCGAAGACCGCGCGGTGACCGGTCACGGTGACGGTGTGCGGCTCAGCGCCGTAACCGAACCGGGGGGCCATCCTGGCCCGGAACGGCAGGGAGCCGCGCACGCAGAGCACCCGGCGGATCAGCCGGTGGCGGTCGATCTCGCGTGATTCCTCGCTGATGGGCATGAAGTCCTGG
The DNA here is from genome assembly GCF_017896165.1 of Microbispora oryzae. GTDB lineage: Bacteria > Actinomycetota > Actinomycetes > Streptosporangiales > Streptosporangiaceae > Microbispora > Microbispora oryzae. Next base: position 103,023 of record NZ_JAFCNB010000011.1, on the reverse strand, counting down.
ACCTCGCCCACCCCGTCGGGCGCCGAGAAGCGGGTGATCAGGACGTTCGTGTCCGGGAAGTAGAACTGCCTGGTCCGCGCGGGCGTGTCCGGGGAGAGCGTGAACGACCCGCCGCGGTCGGCGTCGAGGATCGAGCCGAACACGCTGGGAGAGTCGAAGCGCGGGCAGCAGTACCAGTCGATGGTGCCGCAGGTGCCGACGAGGGCGACCGTGCGCAGATCGCCGATCAGGCCGTGTTCCGCGATCGGCGGATAACGGGGCTTGGTGCGGCCGGCCCACTCCCGGGTGTGCGACGACCCCAGCAGGGGCCGGTACGGTTCCGCTCCGCCGCCGTGTGTGGACATGCCGGCCTTCTCCCCGCCCGGTTTCCCCCGTGCCGCCCGGGCCGCGGCCTGTACCGCTTCCCACCGTACGACGGGGACCCGGGCCCCTCTCAGCGGGGAGCCCGGGTCTGCGCGTGCGGGGCGTGAGGGTCAGCTGGGGCGGGGGGCGATCTCGTCCAGCTCGGCGAGGGCCGCCTCGTCCGGCACCCAGGCCGCGGCGACGGCGTTGGCCTTGACCTGCTCCGGCCTGGTGGCGCCGGCGATCACCGACGACACGGCCGGCTGCGCGAGGAGCCCGCCGATGGCGACGTCGAGCAGTCCCACGCCCTGCCGCCGGGCGAAGTCGTCGAGCCGCTCGACGACGTCGAACCGCTCGTCGCTGAGGTAGTCGTGCCGGCCGGCCAGCCGGGTGCCCTCGGGCGCCTGCTCGCCCCTGCGGTACTTGCCGGTCAGCATGCCGTTGGCCAGCGGGAAGTAGGGCAGCAGGCCCACGCCGTGGTGCAGGAGCGCCGGGACCAGTTCGCGCTCGGCCCGCCGGTCGAGCAGACTGTACTCGTTCTGCGCGCTCACGAAGCGGACGTGGCCCTCGCCGCGGGCGATCCATTCGGCGTCCGTCACCTGCCAGCCGGCGAAGTTGGACGAGCCGACGTACCTGACCTTGCCCTCCCTGACCAGCTCCGACAGGGCCGCCAGGGTCTCCTCCACCGGGGTCGCCGGGTCCGGGAAGTGGTACTGGTAGAGGTCGATCCAGTCGGTCTGCAGGCGGCGCAGCGACCGCTCGACCGCCCTGCGGATGTAGCGCCGGGAGCCCCGGGCGTTCCAGTCGGGGCCATTGGCCCCCTGCAGGTCGCCGCCGAACTTGGTCGCCAGGACGACCTGGTCGCGGCGGCCCTTCAGCACCTGGCCCAGGTAGGTCTCAGATTCGCCGTAGATGTCGGCGGTGTCGATGAGCGTGACGCCGGCGTCAAAGGCGGCATCCACCACGGCCCGGGTGGCGTCGAGGTCGATCCTGCGCCCGAAGTTGTTCGCCCCGAGGCCGAGGGCGGACACGACCAGCCCCGAGTCCCCCAGCCTGCGGTACGTCATGTCGCTCATGTCGCTTCCTTCGTTGATCTTTTCCTGTGCAACGGCCCCGCCTACTCGCGGAGCAGCTCGATGACGGCGGCGATGTCGTGGCCGTCCCAGCCGCGCGCGGCCGCCTCGTCGTAGCGTCCCTCCATGACTCGCACGAGCGGGGCGGCCACCCCGGACTCCTCCGCCAGCTCGCGGGCGAGGCGCAGGTCCTTGGCGCCGAGCCGGGTGGTGAACCAGCCCCGGTGGTCGCCGGAGATGAGATCGTCCAGCCGGTTGCGGAGACCGGGCGCCACCAGCGGCGAACGCGACAGCAGGTCGCGGGTGAGGCTCTCGTCCAGCCCGGCGCCCTGCGCCGTCACCACAACCTCGGCGAGAACCGCGAGGCCGGACATCAGCAGGTAGTTGTTGAGCAGCTTGAACGCCGACGCGTGGCCCGGGTCCTCCCCGCAGTAGGTCGCGGCGTCGTACAGGTCGGCCCAGATCGGCTCCAGGCGCGAGACGAGTGCCTCCGCGCCGCCGATGAGAGTGGTCGCCTTGCCCTCCAGGAGGGCGGCGGGGCCGCCGGCGATCGGCGCGGCGACGAACCGGTGGCCCGGCGCCAGCTCGCGCAGGGCCCTCGACGTACCGGGGGAGACGGTGCTCGTGTCGACCACGATCGGGCCGGGCTCCATGCCCGTCAGCCGTTCCATCACCGCCCGGACGGCCGCGTCGTCGGACAGCGAGAGCACCACCGCGTCCTTGCCGGCCGCCGCCTCCTCCGGCGCGGACGCCTCCACGCCGCCCTCGTCGAGCACCTCGCCTGCCCTGCCCGGAGTGCGGTTCCACACGGTCACCGCGTACTCGTTCCTGAGCAGCCGCCGCGCCAGCGCCCGGCCCATCTGGCCCATCCCCAGCACCGCGACGCGCATCAGCGCTCCCTTCGCTCGTCGTCTTCCCTCACCGTAGTAAGGCCACCAGAACGTCCTTCGGGCGGATCACCCCGTAAGCCCCTCCCCGGATGCAGCAGGATGATTCCCATGACCTCTGTGCGGCACGGCGTGCGGGCCATCCTCTTCGACGGCGACGAGATCATCCTGTTCCGGCGCGTACGGCCAGGGGTCGAGCCGTACTGGACCACACCGGGCGGCGGGGTCGAGCCGACGGACGCCTCTCCCGAGCTGGCCCTGCGCCGGGAGCTGGACGAGGAGCTCGGGGCGGTCGCCGGGCCCGCGCTGCGGGTCTTCTCGCTGGCCGAGCCCGGCCGGCTCAGCACGGTGTACGCCTGCCGGCTGGTGTCCATGGACCTGTCGCGCCGCAGCGGCCCCGAGTTCCTCGACCCGGACAATGGTGTCTACGAGATCAGGCGCATCCGGCCGGAGGACGCCGGCGGGCTCAACTTCGTCCCGGCCGAGCTGGCCACGTTCCTCGCCGCGGAGGGCGCGGGCCTGCCTGCGCTGCTCGACGTGGCCACGGCGCCGGGACGCTACCGGCCCGTGGTCGACGTCCATCTGCTGCTGTTCGACGAGAGCGGACGGGTACTGCTCGGCCGCAGGCAGGACACCGGCTACGCCGACGGCGAGTGGCACATCATGCCGTCCGGGCACCTGGAGGAGGGGGAGTCAGTCGTCGCCGCGGCGGCCCGCGAGGCCAGGGAGGAGCTGGGGATCGAGGTCGGCGAGTGCCGGGTGGCCCACGTCATGCACCACCGGAACCCCGGCGGAACGGCGCGGATCGGGATGTTCCTCACCACCACCGGCATGTCCGGCACTCCGGTCAACGCCGAGCCGCACAAGTGCGCCGAGCTGGCCTGGTTTCCGCCCGACCGGCTGCCCGATCGCATGGTCCCCTACTCCCGCGCCGGGGTGGCGGCGGTCTGCCGCGCGGACGCCTTCTCCCTGCACGGCTGGACGACTCCGGGCGCCGCCGAATTGGCGGCCGAGGCCGTACGCGCCGGGTTCGCGGAGTTGTCGGCCTGCGTGGTCGCCCACCAGCACGGCAGCGTGCTGGTGATCTCCGATGAGGAGACCGACCGGCTCCCCTCGACCGTCGTCAAGCCGGGGGAAGGGCTCGACGAGGCGGTCGCCCGGCTCGCGCCCGGCGACGGGACGCGCTTCCTCGGCGCGGAGGACTACGTGTCGCCGTCGGGCCGGCCCGGGCGCCGTTTCACGTTCGCGACCGCCTGGGCGCCCTCGCCGGAGAACGCGCCGGAGGGTCTGCCGGGCGGGGTCACAGGCGGTGATTCGGACGGTGTTACGGGCGGTCTCACGGGCGGGCGGGTCCGGTGGCTGCCTCGGGCCGCCGTGAGCGCGAGCCGCCTGCCGTACGCGGACCGGGAGATGATCGCCCGCCTCTCTTGATCGTCCGCCTGCCCTGAGGGCGCGCCTTACCTGGGGGCGCGCGGTCGCCGTCCGGCCCTCTCGATGTCGCCTCGTACGTCGAAGCCCAGCCCGGCGGCGATCGTCACCGCCTGGTACGGATCGATGACGGCGCCCGCCAGCGTCACCGTCTGAACGTTCACCGAGGAGAGGTCGCTGCCGCGCAGGTCGCAGCGGGACAGGTCGGCGTTGTGGAACCAGGCGCCGGAGAGGTCCAGCCCCCGCAGGGTGGCTCCGGCGCACCGGGCTCCGCCCAGGTCGGCCTCGCGCATCCGGACGCCGTCGAAGGTCGCCCGGCGCAGGTCGGCCCCGGCGAGGGACGTGTACGACCAGTCGCCGCCGTCCACCTTGAGCAGGTCGAACGTGCAGCCGTCGAACACGCTGCCCACGAGCTTGCAGGCGGTGAACGTGGTGTCGAAGAAGGTGCAGCGGGTGAAGGCGCAGTTGACGAACGCCGCGTCCGTGTGGATCGACGCGTTGAACCGGACGCCCCGGAAGTGGCATTCGGAGAAGTCGGCGCCCCGGCCGAACGCCTCCGTCATGTCCACGTCGACGAAGGCGACCCGGCGGTACGTCTCGCCGGACAGGTCCCGGCTGTCCCAGTCGGCCGAGTCGATCGTGGTCTCCGTCGGGGGCGCGGGCCTGGTCCGCGGGCGGTCAGCCATGACGGTCTCGGCGTCGAAGCATGCGGTCACAGTACCGCCAGGACCCCGCACAGAGCTGGTTTCGATCTTGAGAACTGCGGGTGCGCGGGCGTACGCTTGTCGCATGCGTCGTCCGCCATGTGCGAACTGGTGGCGCTCCCCTTAGGAGCGGCCACCCCTGACGCGTATGGCGAGGGCCGTTCGGATGGACGGCCCTTCCGCGTTCTCGGAAGTTCTCCGGAACTGATCGAAGAGTGGGCCCCACCGGCGGCCGGCACCCGACCGGAATCCAGCACCCACTCCCATCAGACCAGGAGAACCAATGCCCACCACGGCCTACTCCAGCGCCGACACCGCCGACGCCCGTCCGGGCGAGGACGCCGGCGGGCCGGACCCGCTCGGCCTGTCCGCCGCCCGCCGGCGCAGCGCCGAGATCGAAGACCAGCTCGCGACGGACCCCGGACGGTTCCGGGTGCTGACCGGCGACCGGCCCACCGGCCGGCTGCACCTCGGCCACTACTTCGGCACCCTGCGCAACCGCGTACGCCTGCAGGACAGCGGTGTGGAGCTGATGGTGGTGATCGCCGACTATCAGGTGCTCACCGATCGCGACGTCGCCGACCGCCTCACCGAGAACGTCGAGGAGTTGGTGCTCGACTATCTCGCCGTGGGTGTCGACCCCGAGCGTGCCACGATCTTCGCCCACAGCGCCGTACCCGCCCTCAACCAGCTCCTCCTGCCGTTTCTCAGCCTGGTCTCGGTGCCGGAGCTGAACCGCAACCCCACGGTCAAGGATGAGATCGCCCATTCGCGCCGCTCGTCGGTGAGCGGGCTGATGTACGTCTATCCCGTCCACCAGGCGGCCGACATCCTGTTCTGCAAGGCCAACCTGGTGCCCGTCGGGCAGGATCAGCTTCCCCACCTGGAGGTCACCCGCACCGTCGCCCGGCGCTTCAACGCCAGGTACGGCAGGGCGGCCGGGGTGCTCCTGCCCGAGCCCGACGCGCTGCTGTCCGACGCCCCGCTGCTCCTCGGCACCGACGGCGGCAAGATGAGCAAGAGCCGCGGCAACGCCATCGCCCTCGCGGCGAGCGCCGACGAGACCGCGCGGCTGATCCGCGGCGCCAAGACCGACGCGCTGCGGCACATCACGTACGACCCGGTGGCGCGGCCCGAAGTCGCCAACCTGGTGCTGCTCGCCGCCCTGTGCCTTGGCCGTGATCCGCGCCAGGTGGCCGACGAGGTCGGCGACGGGGGAGCCGCGGCGCTGAAGAGGCTGGTCACCGAGGCGGTCAACGAGCACCTCGCGCCCCTGCGGGCCCGCCGCTCCGCCTACGCCGCCGACCGCGGGCACCTCCGGGCGATCCTGAGGGAGGGCAACGCCCGCGCCGAGGCCATCGCCGAGACGACACTCGGCGAGGTCCGCGCCGCGACGAGGACCGACTACTGAAGGGGACCGAATGCTGAGGGGCACGCGGCTCACAGGCCGACGTCTCGGCGCATGAGATCTTCCGGGCCTTCCCGCCGGACCACCAGCCGGGCCCTGCCCCTGCTGACGGCGACGACCGGCGGGCGGCCCGTCATGTTGTACGTCGAGGCCATCGAGTGGTTGTAGGCCCCCGTCGCGGCCACCGCCAGCACGTCTCCCGGCCGGATGTCGGCGGGCAGGGGAACGCCCTCGCCCAGGGTGTCGCCCGTCTCGCAGTGATGCCCGACCACGGTGTGATCCCGGACGCCGGCCCGCGTCGCGCGGCCGACCAGGCGGATCTCGTGGCGGGAGCCGTACATGGCGGGCCGGGGGTTGTCGCTCATCCCGCCGTCGACCGCGACGTAGGTGCGGCGCAGGCCCTTCTTGACCGCGATGACGCGATAGAGCGTCACACCCGCCGGGCCGCTGACCGCCCGTCCCGGCTCGATGACCAGGTGCGGGGCCGGCAGACCCGCGCCGGCGCAGCGCTCCCGCACCGCGTGGGCCACGGCGGCCAGCCGGTGTGGAGCCAGGCCGTGCTGCCCGTCCGCGTAGGCGATCGCGTGGCCTCCCCCGAGGTCGAGCTCCGGCAGGATCACGCCGTGGGCCTCCCGGATGCGGGCGAGCTGCTCCACCAGGACCCGGGCCGCCCGCTCGTACGGCTCCACCTCGCCGATCTGCGATCCGAGATGGCAGTGCAGGCCGGCCAGTTCGAGCCGGGGCTGGGCCAGGACACGGCTGACCGCCTCCCCGGCCGCCCCGGCGGTGATGGAGAGACCGAACTTGTGGTCCTCGCCGCCGGTCCGGATCGCGGCGTGGGCCCCGGCGTCGATGTCGGGGATCACTCGGACCAGGACCCGCTGCCGGGTCCCCGGCGGGACGAGCGCCGCCAGCCGGTTGATCTCCGCGAGGTTGTCGATCACGATGCGTCCGACGCCCTCGTCCACCGCGGCGCGCAGCTCGGCCGGGGTCTTGGCGTTGCCGTGCATAATGATCCGCCCGGCCGGGAACCCGGCGGCCCGCGCCACGGCCAGCTCACCCGCGGAGCAGACGTCGAGGCCGAGCCCCTCCGACCGCACCCACACGGCCATCGCCCGGCACAGGAACGCCTTCGCCGCGTAGGCGATCTCGGCCCCCGGCAGCGCGGCACGGTAGTCGCGGCAGCGGAGGCGGACGTCCGTCTCGTCCATCACGTAGGCCGGTGTGCCGAACCGGGTCGCGATCTCCAGCAGGTCGACCCCGCCGACCGTCATCCGTCCGTCGTCGCCGAACCGGGCCGTGGCCGGCCAGGGCGAGGGGCCGGGCGTGCGCACGACCCGGTTCGGCGTCTCCCCGGTGGCAAGGTTTCCGGTGGCAAGGTTTCCGACGTCGCCGCTGACGGCGTGCCTGGTCACGACGCTCATGACTCCCCCTACTCCCTCCGGCGCTCCGGTGCATTCAGCTCGGACAGCGCTTAAATCGGGACAAAATCGACGCTAAGCATGTCTCTGGTGGATGAGGAGTCCTCCTGACGCCTTCCTGATGGGCCCGCGCCAAACACTGACGCCCGGTTGACGCGACGGGTCCCGCACGGCCGTCAACGGCGCGTCAGCGTTCCCCCGACCGGCGTCGCAATCGCGTATCGAGGCGGTCGCCCAGGGTCTTTGCCGCACTAGCGTCGCCGTGTCGACGTCCTGTCGACGCTCTACGGAGGCACCCGATGTCTGATCAACCGCTCTTATACGTGCCCGTACGCCCCGGCGCCTGTGCCCTGGCGCTCCGTCTCTTCCGGACCCCGTCGGGGCGGAGGACGTCTGTCGCGTTCACCTCGTCACCGCGGCTGGCCCGGGTGCTCGGCACGGAACAGCCCTGGATCCGGCTCAGCGAGCCCGCGCTGCGCGGCATGCTCAAGGACCTCGGCGTGGCCGGCATCGTGATCGACCCCGCCGGGACGATGGACCGGCCGATCTCCAGGACCGCGTGATGTGCGTACTGGCCAGAGATCTCGCCGCACACGCGAGCGACAGCGACAACCCCCATCCCGACTCCGGGCCCGGCTCCGGCCTCGGGCAGTCGGAGACGGGCTCGGCCCACGCCCCGGCTTGAAGTGAACTTTTTCCCGTCCTGTACCGTGGTGGCCGGTGCGCCGGGAAGTCTGGTCGGCATGTCAGCAGGCATTCCGAGGAGACGTGGTGCAGAGCGTTCAGATCGTGCTATTCCTGGTCGCCGTGGCCACCGTGGTGGCGACATTCGCGGGCCGGATCCGTGTCCCCGCGCCTTCACTGCTCGTCGTCGCGGGCGTCGCGCTTGGGCTGCTGCCGTTCACCGAGCAGATCCACGTCACCCCCGAGATCGTCAGCCTGGTCGTGCTGCCGCCCCTGCTGTACGCCGCGGGCGAGGAGCTGTCCTGGCGTGAGCTGCGGCGGCTGTGGCGGCCGGTCACCCTGCTGGCGGTGGGCCTCGTGCTGGTCTCGGCGGCGGCCGTGGGCTATGTGACCACGCTGCTCACGCCGCTGCCGATCTCGCTGGGATTCGTCCTGGGGGCCGTGCTGGCCAGCACCGACCCCGTCGCCGTGACCGCCCTCGGCCGGCGGCTGGCCCTGCCGCCCCGGCTGCAGGCGCTGGTGCAGGCGGAGAGCCTGTTCAACGACGCCACCAGCCTGATCCTCTTCCGGATCGCCAGCGCCGTCGCGGTCGCCGGGGGAATCGCGGGGTGGTCGGGGATCGCCCTCGACTTCGCCCGGCTGGCCGTCGGCGGCGCGATCGTCGGCGCGCTGCTGGCCGTCGGCGTCTCGTTCATCCGGCGGCGCACCGAAGACCCGGTGCTCGAAAGCGTGATCGCGCTGATCGTGCCCTACCTCGGCTACGTCCTCGCGGAGGCCGTGGGCGCCTCGGGCGTGACCTCGGTGATCGTCTCGGCCGTGATCATCGGTGCGAAGCAGCACGAGCTGACCGACTCGCGGATCCGGCTCCAGCTCACCGCCGTGTACGGCACGGTGATCTTCCTCTTGGAGAGCGTCGTCTTCAGCCTGATCGGGCTGCAGCTCCCGGGACAGATCCGCCACCTCGCCGCGGCCGAACGGCCCTGGGTCGGCGCGGTGGTGGTCATCGCGATCATATTGGTCCTGGTCAGGGTGGCCTGGATGGTCCCGCTGACCGCCCTGGCCCAGCGCCGGAGCGGCGGGCGGCTGCGGCCGTCCTGGCCCGTGTCGGCGGTCGTGTCGTGGGCCGGCGCCCGGGGGGTCGTGCCGCTCGCGGCCGCGCTGTCCATCCCGCTGACCACCGCCACCGGAGCGCCGCTCCCCCACCGGAGCCTGCTCGTGGTGCTGGCCACCGGCGTCATCGTCATCTCCCTCGTGGTCCAGGGCTTCACGCTCGCCCCGCTCGTCCGGCTCTCCGGCCTGGCGGTCGCGGCCGGCGACTCGCAGGCCGAGTACACCCAGGCCAGGAGACGGCTGACCGAGGTCGCCGCCGCCTACGTGGAGCAGCTCGGCGACCTGGAGGCCGCCTCACCCGCCGTACTGGAGCAGGTGCGGCGCTCGCTCCGCATCCAGCAGGACCTGGACCAGGAGTCGGAGGACCTCACCGACACCTACGGCCAGGTCCGCAGGGACGTGCTGGACATCCAGATCGAGGCGCTCGCCCGGATGCACGCGGCGGGGGAGATCGGCGAGCGCACCTACCGCCGTCTTCAGCGCCGTCTCGACCGCCAGCACCTGCGCTACATCGACGAGTGAGCCCCCTGTCAGTCGTCCCTGTCACGGCTTGAAGCGGTAGCCCATCCCGGGCTCGGTGATCAGATGGACGGGATGGGCGGGATCCCGCTCCAGCTTGCGCCGCAACTGGGCCATGTACTGGCGCAGGTAGTGGGTCTCCTTGACGAACTTCTCCCCCCACACCTGGTTGAGCAGCTGCCGCTGGCCGACCAGTTTCCCGGGGTTGCGGGCGAGGATCTCCAGGATGTGCCACTCGGTGGGAGTGAGCCGTACGTCGCCGGAGACCGTCTTGCCGATCAGGTCGATCACGTGGTCGCCGATCCGGACGCTGGCCAGTTCCGCCTCGTGCACGGCGGCGCGGCGGGTGACGGCGCGGACCCGGGCCAGCAGCTCGTCGATGCCGAACGGCTTGGTGACGTAGTCGTCGGCCCCGGCGTCGAGGGCCTCCACCTTGTCCTGGTTGCCGGCGCGGCCGGACAGCACGATGATCGGCGTGCTGGTCCAGCCCCGCAGCCCGTGGATGACGTCCACCCCGTCCATGTCCGGCAGCCCGAGGTCGAGCAGCACCAGGTCGGGACGCCGGTCGGCCGCCTCCCGCAGCGCGGACGCGCCGTCCGCCGCGACCGCGACCTCGTATCGGCGGGCCACCAGGTTGATCCGCAGCGCCCGCAGCATCTGCGGCTCGTCGTCCACGACCAGGATGCGCGTCACCGTGCCTCCTCGGAGAGCCGCGGGCCCTCCGGCGGCTCCGCCTCGGCGCCGGGACCTTCGTCCGCGGGCTGATCCGCCTCCGGGACGGGCCGGATCCAGGCGGGAACCGGCAGGGTCACCGTCATGGTCAAACCGCCTCCCGGTGTCTCCTCGGGGAGGAGCGTGCCGCCCATCGCCTCGGCCAGGCCGCGCGACAGGGCGAGGCCAAGCCCGACCCCCGTGTGGTTGTCGCGGTCCCCGAGCCGCTGGAACGGCAGGAAGACCTGATCGTACGCCTCGGGCGGGATGCCGGGGCCGCGGTCGACGACCCGGATCTCCACGTGGTCTCCGTACGCGCTGGCGGTCAGGAGCACCTTCTCGCCGGGCGGGCTGTAGCGGACGGCGTTGGAGATCAGATTGACCAGGACGCGTTCGAGCAGCGCCGGGTCGGCCAGGACGTCCGGCAGGTCGCCGGGGACGCGGGTGTCGACCCGGTCGCCGGGGGCGCCGAGGTCGTCGAGCGCCACGGGCACGACCTCCTCCACGGCCACCGGCTGGATGGCGACGCCGAGCGCGCCCGCCTGGAGCCTGCTCATGTCGAGCAGGTTGGCGACCAGCCGGTCCAGCCGCTCCAGCGACTCCTTCGCCGTCGCCAGCAGCTCCGCGCGGTCCTCCTCCGACCATTCGACGTCGGTGGTGCGCAGGCTGTCCACCGCCGCGGTGGCCGACGCCAGGGGAGTGCGCAGGTCGTGGCTGACGGCGGCGAGCAGGGCGGTGCGCATCCGGTCGGCCTCGGCCAGCGGCCGGACCCGCTCCGCCTCCTCCTCCAGCCGTTCCTGCCGCAGCGCGACGGCGATCTGCGCCGCGAACGCCTCGATCACGTGCCGGTCGGAGGCGTCGAGCAGCCGTCCCCGCGCGGCCAGCACGAGATCGTCGTCGACGGCCACGTCGGTGTCGGCGGCGTCGGGGCAGGCACAGACGGGGCCGCCCGAGGTGGCGACGATCCGCCAGGCGCCGGGATCGGGCCGGTCGTCGGGCCCCACCGGGCCGCGCCGTTCCAGCAGGGTGACCGAGGCCAGGCCGAACGTCTCCCGCGTGCGGGCCAGCAGGGACGGCACGGCCGACTCGCCCCGCAGCACGTGCCCGGCCAGGGCCGACAGCACCTGCGCGTCGGCCCCCGCGCGGGCCGCCTCCCTCGTACGGCGGGCCGCCAGGTCGACGATCATGCTCACCGCGGCCGCCACCAGGACGAACACGGCCAGCGCGAAGAAGTTCTCCGGATCGGCGATGGTGAACTTGCCGGTCGGCGGGGTGAAGAAGTAGTTGAGCAGGAGCGACCCGCCCACCGCCGCGGTGATCGCCGGCCACATGCCGCCGACCAGGGCGACCCCGACCACGGTGGTCAGGAACAGCAGGATGAAGCTCGGCAGCGACAGCGCCCCGCGCAGCGGCACCAGCACGGCCGTCAGCAGCGGCAGCAGCGTGGCGACCATCGCCCAGCCGGCCAGGCGGCGCCGGCGGGTCAGCGCCGCGCGAGACCGGGACGGGTGGCCGCGGCCCTGCCGTACGTGCTCGTGGGAGATCATGTGGACGTCGATGGTGCCCGACCTGGCCGTGGTCTCCACCCCGACACCGGGCGCCAGGATCTGGGCCAGGCGGCCGCGGCGGGACGCGCCGAGCACGAGCTGGGTGGCGTTGACCCCGCGGGCGAACTCCAGCAGCGCCCGCGGCACGTCGTCGCCGGCCACCTGGTGATAGGTGCCGCCCATGCTCTCCACGAGAGTGCGCTGGCGGGCCAGCAGCGCCGGATCGCCCCCGGCCAGCCCGTCGGAGCGGGCGACGTGGACGGCCAGCAGGTCGGCCCCCTTGGTGCGGGCCGCGATCCGCGCCGCCCGCCGCAGCAGCGTCTCGCCCTCCGGCCCGCCGGTCAGCGCCACCACCACCCGCTCGCGCGCCTCCCAGGTGGTGGCGATGCCGTGCTCGGCCCGGTAGCGGTCGAGCTGCTCGTCGACCTTGTCGGCCACCCACAGCAGCGCCAGCTCCCGCAGCGCGGTCAGGTTCCCCACCCGGAAGTAGTTGGACAGCGCGGCGTCCACCTTCTCCGGCCCGTAGACGTTGCCGTGCGCCATCCGGCGGCGCAGCGCCTCGGGCGACATGTCCACCAGCTCGACCTGGTCGGCCCGGCGGACCACCTCGTCGGGCACCGTCTCGCGCTGCGGGATGCCGGTGATCTGCTCGACGACGTCGTTGACCGACTCCAGGTGCTGGATGTTCACCGTGGAGATCACGTCGATGCCGGCGTCCAGCAGTTCCTCGACGTCCTGCCAGCGCTTGACGTTGCGCGACCCCGGCACGTTGGTGTGGGCCAGCTCGTCGACCAGGGCGATGCGGGGGGCGCGGCCCAGCACCGCGTCCACGTCCATCTCCTCGAAGGCGGCGCCCCGGTGGAGCATCCTCCGGCGCGGCACCGTCTCCAGGCCGGCCAGCAGCTCGGCCGTACGCGGCCGGCCGTGGGTCTCCACCAGGGCCGCCACCACGTCCCTGCCGCGATCCTGGGCCCGGCGGCCCTCGCACAGCATGGCGTACGTCTTGCCCACCCCCGGCGCCGCGCCGAGGTAGATCCGCAGCCGCCCGCGTCGCATGCCCTATCTCCCGTCCAGGGCGAGGTTGAGGCGGAGCACGTTGACGGCCGGCTCACCCATGAAGCCGAGGGCCCGTCCGGTCGTGTTCGCCCTGATGAGATTCTTCACCCTGGCGAGCGGGAGGTGCCGCTCCCGGGCCACCCGTGGCGCCTGAAGGTCGGCGTACGCCACGGAGATACCGGGGTCGAGACCGGACGCGCTGGCCGTGACGGCGTCCGCGGGGACGACCGCCTTCGCGTCGCCGCGGACCGGGACGGTCCGTCCGGCCGAGTAGTCCTCGCCGGGCTTGGCGCACTCGACCGTGATCCCCTCATAGACCCGGACGAACGGGGTCGCGGGGCAGGCCTGGTTGACGCTGACCACCCGGGTGGCCCGGCCGACGGCGGGGAAGACCTTCAGCACCGCGCCGACCCCGTCCGGCGTGCAGTACGGCCGGGCGCCGCTGACGCCCTCCAGCGCCCCGATCGCCTTGGAACGGGCGCACACCTGGGTGAGCAGGCTCTGCCTACCGGTGTCGGGCTCGCCCTGGTCGTTCTTGGCCCCAGTGACGGGCAGGACGTCCAGGACGTCTTCGGGGCCGAGGTTGCTCGCGGCGGTGGACAGCGGATCATAGCCGGCGCCGGCGGCGGACGGGCGGCTCTGGAAGTAACCCTTGACGGGATTGCCGTCCTTGTCGGTGAAGAGCTGGCCGATGAGGTCGCTGCCGACGTCCGTGCCGTTCTTCCCGGGGACCCTCTCGGCGATGGAGCCGTTCGCCCTGCCGTGGAACAGCGCCTGAGCGACGCCGGTGACGACGAGCGGGTAGACGCCGCCCAGGATCAGCGTGAGCACGACGATCGCCCTGATCGCCGCTATGTGCCGGCGGAGCCAGCCTGGCAGGCGTTCCATCACGACATCCCCGGAAGAAAGTGGATCAGCAGGTCGATGAGCTTGATGCCGGCGAACGGCGCGATGATGCCGCCCAGACCGTAGAGGTAGAGGTTGCGCGACAGCAGCTTGGACGCGCTGGACGGCCGGTAGCGCACTCCGCGCAGCGCCAGCGGGATCAGCACGACGATGACGAGCGCGTTGAAGACGACCGCGGACAGGATCGCCGACTGCGGGCTGTGCAGCCGCATGACGTTCAGCGTGTCGAGCCCCGGATAGACGGCGGCGAACATCGCCGGAATGATCGCGAAATACTTCGCGATGTCGTTGGCGATCGAGAACGTGGTCAGCGCGCCTCGGGTGATCAGGAGCTGCTTGCCGATCTCAACGATCTCGATGAGCTTGGTCGGGTTGGAGTCGAGGTCGACCATGTTCCCGGCCTCCTTGGCGGCCGAGGTGCCGGTGTTCATCGCCACCCCGACGTCGGCCTGCGCGAGCGCCGGGGCGTCGTTGGTGCCGTCGCCGGTCATCGCGACCAGCCGGCCCCCCTCCTGCTCCTTCTTGATCAGCGCGAGCTTATCCTCCGGTGTCGCCTCGGCCAGGAAGTCGTCGACCCCGGCCTCGTCGGCGATCGCCTTCGCCGTCAGCGGGTTGTCCCCAGTGATCATCACGGTTCTGATGCCCATCCGGCGCATCTCGTCGAACCGCTCGCGCATGCCCTCCTTGACGACGTCCTTGAGGTGGATGACCCCGAGGACGCGGGCCGTGCCCCCGGTCACCTCGCCGACGACGAGGGGCGTCCCGCCGGAGGCGGAGATGCCGTCCACCAGGTGGCCGACGTCGCCGGTGGGGTGGCCGCCGTTGTCGCGGACCCACTTCATCACCGACGTCGCCGCGCCCTTGCGGACCTGGCGGCCGTCGACGTCGACCCCCGACATCCGGGTCTGGGCGGTGAACGCGATCCACTCGGCGTGCGCCAGCTCGCCGGGCTCCCGCTCCCGCAGGCCGTACTCCTGCTTGGCGTAGACCACGACCGACCGCCCCTCGGGCGTCTCGTCGGCCAGGCTGGCCAGCTGGGCCGCCCGGGCGAGCTCCGCGCCGGTGACGCCCTCGACGGGGACGAACTCCGACGCCTGCCGGTTGCCGAGCGTGATCGTGCCGGTCTTGTCCAGCAGCAGGGTGTTGACGTCGCCCGCCGCCTCGACCGCCCGGCCGCTCATGGCCAGCACGTTGCGCTGCACCAGCCGGTCCATCCCGGCGATGCCGATGGCGGAGAGCAGCGCGCCGATCGTCGTCGGGATCAGGCAGACCAGCAGCGACACCAGTACGACACCCGTGACGCCGTTCGCGTCGAGCGCGAGCGAGTCGGGCACCCCGGGGTTCTGCCCCTTGGAGTAGATCGCGAGCGGCTGCATCGTCACGGTCGCGACCAGGAAGATGATCGTGAGCGCGGCCAGCAGGATGTTCAGCGCGATCTCGTTCGGCGTCTTCTGCCGGTTGGCGCCCTCCACGAGCGCGATCATCCGGTCGATGAAGCTCTCACCGGGCTTCTGCGTGATCCGCACGATGACGCGGTCCGACAGCACCTTGGTGCCTCCGGTGACGGCGGACCGGTCGCCGCCCGACTCGCGGATGACGGGGGCCGACTCTCCGGTGATGGCCGACTCGTCGACCGAGGCGATGCCCTCGACCACGTCGCCGTCTCCGGGGATGACCTCGCCCGCCTCCACGATCACGTGGTCGCCCTGCCGGAGCTCCGGGGCGCCGACGACGTCCCATTCGAGTGTCCGGGCGCCCGCGGTCCAGCTCTTCAGCCGGCGGCCGGTGGTGTCGCGCTTGGCCGCCCGCAACGTCGCCGCCTGGGCCTTGCCGCGGCCCTCGGCCACCGCCTCGGCCAGGTTGGCGAACACCACGGTCAGCCACAGCCACACGACGATCGCCCAGGCGAAGACCGACGGATCGAGGATCGCCAAAACCGTGGTGGACGCCGCGCCGATCTCGACGATGAACATCACCGGATTGCGCCACAGGGTGGCGGGGTTCAGCTTCGCGAACGCGCCGGGCAGCGAGGCCATCAACTGTTTGGGGTCGAGCAGGCCGCCGCCGACCCGCCCGCCCGGGGCGGGAGAGCGGTCCGGGGCTTCGAGCACCGATGTCGACATGATCAGGAAAGTCCTTCTGCGAGCGGCCCGAGCGCGAGGGCGGGGAGGAAGGTCAGGGCCACGAGCACGACCGTCACGCCCACGACCATCCCGACGAACTGCGGACGGTGGGTGGGCAGCGTGCCGGCCGACTGGGGCACGGGCGCCTGCCGGGCGAGCGAACCGGCCAGGGCCAGGACGAAGACGATGGGCAGGAACCGGCCGAAGGCCATGCACAGGCCGAGCGCCACGTCGTACCACGGGGTGTTGACGGTGACCCCGGCGAACGCCGAGCCGTTGTTGTTCGCGGCGCTGGTGAAGGCGTAGAGGATCTCGGAGAACCCGTGGGGGCCGCGGTTGAGCATGGCCGCCAGGCCGGAGGCGTTGCCCATCGCCGCGGCCGTCCCGACGAGCACGAGGACGGGAGTGACGAGGAAGTAGAGCGATGCGAGCTTGATCTCGCGTGAGCCGATCTTCTTGCCCAGATATTCGGGGGTGCGCCCGACCATCAGCCCCGCCACGAAGACGGTGATCACGGCAAGGACGAGCATGCCGTACAGGCCGGAGCCCGTGCCGCCGGGGGCGACCTCGCCCAGCATCATGGTGAACATCGTCATCATGCCGCCGAGGGGCGTGAACGAGTCGTGGAAGGAGTCCACGGCGCCGGTCGAGGTCAGCGTGGTGGCCGCGGCGAACGTCGCCGAGTCGGCGACGCCGAACCTGACCTCCTTGCCCTCCATCGCCGCTCCCACAGCCTGGGGGACGGTGGCGTGGCCGGAGAGCTCGAACACGTTGATCAGGACCACGCTCAGCAGGGCGAGGGTGACCATAACGGCGAGGATCGCGTAGCCCTGCCTGACCTGGCCGACCATCCGGCCGAAGGTCCGGGTCAGCCCGAAGGGGATGAGCAGGAGCAGGAAGATCTCCAGCCAGTTCGTCCACGTCGTGGGGTTCTCGAACGGATGCGCCGAGTTGGCGTTGTAGAAGCCGCCGCCGTTGGTGCCGAGCTCCTTGATGACCTCCTGGCTGGCCACCGGCCCGCCGGTGATCGCCTGGGTGCCTCCGGTGAGCGTGTTCACCACGTGGGGGGAGGCGAAGTTCTGGATCACGCCGCCGGCCACGAGCACCAGCGCGCCGACGACGGCGATGGGCAGCAGAACGCGGAGCGTGCCGCGGACCAGGTCGACCCAGAAGTTGCCGATGGTGTCGCTGCGCCTGCGGGCGAAGCCGCGGACCAGCGCGACGGCGACGGCCATCCCGACCGCGGCCGACACGAAGTTCTGCACGGCGAGGGCGGACATCTGGACCAGGTGGCCCATCGTGGACTCGCCCGAGTAGGCCTGCCAGTTGGTGTTGGTCACGAAGCTGATCGCGGTGTTCCACGCGATGTGGTCGGTGACGGGCGGCAGGCCGAGGCTCAGGAACAGCCTGTCCTGCAGCCGCTGCATGCCGTACACCACGAGGATGGAGATCGCGGAGAAGGCCAGCAGGGCGCGGGCGTAGACGTTCCAGGGCTGCTCGGCGTCCGGCCGCACCCCGATGAGGCGGTAGACGCCGCGCTCGACCGCGAGGTGCCGGGTGCTCGTGTAGACCCGGTACATGTGGTCGCCGATCGGCCGGTAGGCCAGCCCGAGCGCGATGACCAGGGACGCGATGAAGACGATCCCGGCCGTGGTGGTGGTCATCAGAAGCGCTCCGGGAACAGCAGGGCGGCGACCATGAAGACCACCAGGACGGCGGACACGCCGAGACCGACGGCGTTGATCACGCTCACAGGCGCTCCACCGCCCTGACGACAAGCCCGAAGATCACGAACATCGCGATCGTCAGCGCGACGAAGATGACGTCGGTCATCCTCACTCCTTGGATTCCGGTTGCGACGCCGCCGTCTCAGGCGGCTACATGACCAGGAAAGTCCCGGATTCGAATGATTACGACGCTTCTTGACGGGTTCTGTACGCGCTCGGCGCGAGTATTGACGCCCGTCATACAGCCCGCGGACTCAGCCCACGTGAACGTGCGGCCGGCGGATGACGTCGGGCTCCGCCTGCCGCAGGACCTCCCTCGTCAGGGGCGGCACGTCACCGCCACCGAACAGCAGGTAGCGCAGCATGGCCGTGACGGGATTGCCCTCGGTCCAGTGGAAGTAGATGTGCGGCGGGTGCCCCGTCCGGTCGCGCAGGTGAAGCAGGAGCGCGGCCAGGGAGTTGGGCACCGTGGGACTCCGGTAGTGCAGGATGCGGTGGCCGAACCGCTCCTCTCCGTGGACGGAGAGCTCGGTCGCGAAGTCGGACGCGTCGACCACCGTGACCTCGACGAACATGACCGGCTCCGCGCTGCGCAGCCGGTGGTTGAGCCACTGCTCCCGCCGCTTGTCGTTGTACTCGTCCTGGTCGCGGTCGTTCGGCTCGTTGGCGATCAGGTGGATCTCCCCGCTCGCCTCGTTCACGAACCGCTCGGCGAGCGGGTCGAGGTGGATGTCGGTGACCCGAAGCTCGGTCGACCGGGTCGCGCGCGAGATCAGCGACGTGACCACGATGGCCACGATGAAGAACGCGGCGATCTTCACGCCGTCCGGCCGTTCGATCACGTTCGCCACCAGGGTGTACGCGAAGACCGCGGCGATCAGGCCGAACAGCGCCCGGGCCCGCCGCCGGCCACGCCGCCACGCCGACAGGGTCACCGCCACGGCCGCCGACAGGATCAGGACCAGCACCCCCGTGGCGTACGCGCCGCCCTGGGCCTCGACGTCCGCGTGGAAGATGAGAGTGATCACGACGGCGATGAGGCTGAACACCAGCACCAGGGGCCGGACGGCGCGGGTCCAGTCGGGCGCCATGCCGTACCGGGGAAGGTAGCGGGGCACCAGGTTGATCAGCCCGGCCATGGCCGACGCGCCCGCGAACCACAGGATCGCGATCGTGCTGACGTCGTACGCGGTGCCGAACCAGTCGCCGAGGAAGGCGTGGGCGAGGTAGGCCAGGGCCCGGCCGCTCGCCTTGCCGCCGTCCTGGAACTCCCGGGCCGGGATGAGCACGGTGGTGACGACGCTGCTGCAGATCAGGAAGACGCTCATGACCAGCGCCGACACGGTGAGCAGGCGCTTGGCGCCCCTGATCCGGCGCGGCCGGTCTCCCTCGATCACCGGCATCACCGCGACCCCGGTCTCGAAGCCGGACAGGCCGAGCGCCAGCTTGGGCATGACGACAAGAGACAGGCCGACCATCGCGATCGGGTTGCTGTACGTCGAGGTCAGCAGGTGCCGCCAGTCCACCACGAGATGCGGCTCCTCCAGCACGCGAAGCACCGCGGTCGCCACAACGACGCCGTTCATGAGCAGATAGAGGCCCACGAGCACGACGGCGATGCCGATCGCCTCGCTGAAGCCCATCAGGAACACCGCGCCGAGCAGAACGAGCAGGAAGAGCGTGACCGGCACCTGCTGCCCGTCGAGGAACGCGGGGACGAACGGGTTCTCCAGGATGTGGGCCGTCGCGTCGGCCGCCGACAGCGTCATGGTGATGACGAAGTCGGTCGCGGCGAAGCCCAGCAGCGCCAGCACGAACAGCTTCCCCCACCACTGCGGGGCCAGCTTCTCCAGCATGGCGATCGAGCCCTGGCCGTCGGCGCTCTCGTCCGCGACCCTGCGGTAGATCGGCAGCGCCCCGAACAACGTGAGGAGCACGAGCAGGAGGGTGGCGAGCGGGGAGAGGGCCCCGGCGGCCAGGGCCGCGATGCCCGGCTGATAGCCGAGCGTGGAGAAGTAGTCCACGCCCGTCAGGCACATCACCTGCCACCAGGAGTGTTTGCGGTGGGGACCGTGCTCGATCTGCCCGCGATCGGCCTGCAGGCCGTCGAGCAGCCACCGCCGCACCGGGCCGTCCCCGGTGGACACACGCTGCAGCACCCCGGCCATTCGCCCCGCCTGTTCGTCAAAAGGTCGTAAGGACGAAAAGCACCCTACTCAGGTCAGAAGGGCGTCACCGCAGGTAGGGGCGTCAAGAAAACGTCAAGATCGATTGATTCGACGGGGCTCAGCGATGGCCCGACATGTTCTGCACGATCTTGCAACCCCGGGTCCGCTTCCGGCAGAACGCCGCCTGCGTGTTGGCCAGGGTGCTGATGCTGACCGAGATCTGCTGGGTGCCGCTCATGTTGGTGGGGCTGTTGACGGCCGAGTAGTTGTTGTTGCCTCGCCCGTTGCCGTTGTGGGAGTTGACGGGACCGTCATCGGCGGTGTGCCGGGGATGCCGGGAGGAGCGGAGGGGGACGGTCGAGGCGTCCGCCGCCTCGGGAGCGAAGCACGACGTCCAGGCGCAGAGCAGCACGCACGCCAGGCTCCACGCCACGGCCGCTCCGCGGCGACCGCTCGTGCGGCTCCAGACCATCGTGTGGCACCCATCCCTTCGTCCGTGCCGCTCGCGGTCCATCCCGACCGGGCCGAGCAGCCGAACGAGGGGATACCCCGCTCCCGGCCTCAATCGTCACCGCGAACGGTCTCCAGGGCGCGCGATGACGCACTCCTTGCCGGCCAGGCACGCCCGGCCGGCGTGAACAGGTGGCCTCAGCCCTGGTCCCAGCGCCGGCCTCAGCGGGCGGGCGTGCCCTCCCGCTCGTAAGCCGTGGTCAGCGCGGCGAGCAGCGTGTCGACGGGCTGCGCGCCGGACACACCGTACGCGCGGTCGAGCACGAAGAAGGGAACGCCGGTGATGCCGAGCGCCCGCGCCTCACTGAAGTCGCCCTCGACGTCACGCGCGTACTCGTCACCGGCAAGCACCCGGCGGGCGTCGTCCTCCGGCACGCCCACCTCGGTCGCGAGCCGGGTCAGCGTCTCATGGTCGTCGACCGTCTCGCCCTCGATCAGATGGGCCCGCAGCAGCCGCTCGTGCGCCTCGGCGCCCAGGCCGAGCGTCCCGGCCAGGTGGATCACCCGGTGGGCGTCGAGCGTGTTGACCGCGACGGCCCGGTCGAAGTCGTAGGTCAGCCCCTCGTCCGCGGCCAGAGCCTTGACCCGGTCGGTCATCGCGCGCACCTGCTCGGCGGAGCCTCCCGTCTTCGCGGCGAGCATGTCGTAGACCGGCATGCGGACGCCCTTCGCATGGGAAGGGTCGAGCTGGAAGCTCCGCCAGACCACCTCGACGTTCTCCGCGTGCTCGAACCGCTCGACGGCCTTCTCCAGCCGCCGCTTGCCGATGTAGCACCACGGGCAGACGACGTCAGACCAGACCTCGACCCGCAGCGGCCTTTCCCCGCTCACGCGCAGCGCCCGTCCGCGCACACCGGCGCGTCCTCTGCGCCCAGGATGACCAGCCCGGACGGTACGGCGAGAGGCGCGAAGCCCGGTACGTCCAGGACGGCGCCGCTCTGCGGCGCGGCTCCGGATTCGGTCGAGGTCGGTCCGTTCATCTCGTCCCCTGTAACTCGCGTCCGGTCTGTAACTCAGGTCCGGGTCACAGCATAAGAGACGCTTTGTGCTGCTTTTTGCCTAACTGCCGCTAGGCACCCGGGCGTACGAACTCCGGCTGGTCGATCACGCGCAGCCAGCTCCCGTCCGGCTGGCGGCGGACGACCTGGGCCCGAGCGCCGGCGCCGTCCCTCGGCGGCGTCGAGGTGAGCGCGATGTCCCCGTTGACCAGCGTGGGCAGCGACTCCTCCGGCTCGAAACGTGGGCGGTTGGCCAGCACCTTCTCCCACAGCTCGCGAATGGCCTCCCGGCCCACGGTCACCCGGCCCGGCGGATAGGCCAGCACCGCGTCGGGCGCGTAGAGCTCGGCCACACCCGCGGCGTCCCCGGCGTTCGACCGCTCGACGAACAGCCGGGTGATGTCCTCGGGTCGCATGGCCTTCTCGTACTCCCGTGCAGGCTCATATCCGGGCTGATATTCAGGCATGGTCCGCTCCTCCTGTCGTCTGGGCTCGTGACCCAGGATCGCCGGGCGGTCGGGCAGAAGTCCAACAGCTGGTTCTGATGAAGTCCACAACCACACGTTCTTGATCGGCTCGCGACCATATGGTGCCCGGTCCAACAGAAAGCCCTCACTAATTGTTCGGATATCCCGCACATATACCGGCCAGCTGAAACATTCAGACCGCCACCGCCCCGCATAAAAGGGTGCCGTTAGAATTCCGCCATGTTGATAGGCCAATCCGACAAGCTAACAAACGTCTGTTACGATATTCGCGGTCCTGTGTTGAAACGCGCAGCCGAGCTCGAGGCGCAGGGGCACAGCATCCTCAAGCTGCACATCGGCAATCCGGCGCCGTTCGGCTTCGAGGCTCCTCCCGAGATCGTCGAGGACATGGTCCGGAGCCTGCCGCTCGCGCACGGGTACGGCGACTCCAAGGGCCTGCTCGCCGCCCGCACGGCCGTCGTCGACCTCTACGAGAGGCGGGGGATCACCGGGCTGGGACCGGACGATGTCTACCTCGGCAACGGCGTCTCCGAGCTGATCGTGATGGCCGCCCAGGCCCTGCTCAACAACGGCGACGAGGTCCTCGTCCCCGCGCCGGACTACCCGCTCTGGTCGGCGGCGGTGTCGCTCAGCGGCGGCAGGCCGGTCCACTACGTCTGCTGCGAGGACGAGTCGTGGTTCCCCGACCCCGACGACATCGCCGCGAAGATCACCGAGCGGACCAAGGCGCTGGTGATCATCAACCCGAACAACCCCACCGGGGCGGTCTACCCGCCCGACCTGCTGCGCCGGCTGCTCGACCTCGCCCGGCGCCACAATCTGGTCGTCTTCGCCGACGAGATCTACGACCGCATCCTCTACGACGAGGCGGTGCACACGTCGATCGCGTCACTCGCCGACGACGTGCTCACCCTCACCTTCTCCGGGCTGTCGAAGACCTACCGCGTATGCGGGTACCGCTCGGGTTGGATGATCATCACCGGGCCCAAGCGGCGGGCGCAGTCGTACATCGAGGGTCTGGAGATCCTGACCAACATGCGGCTGTGCGCCAACGTGCCCGGCCAGCACGCGATCCGGGCCGCGCTCACCGGCGCGCAGAGCATCGACGCCTTGGTCCGGCCGGGCGGACGCCTGTGGGAGCAACGAGAGCGCGCGTGGAAGCGGCTGAACGAGATCCCCGGGGTGAGCTGCGTCAAGCCCGCCGGTGCCCTGTATGTCTTTCCGCGCCTGGATCCGGAGATGTACCCGGTCACGGACGACGTCCGGCTCGTCCTGGACCTCCTGGAAAAGGAGCACATCCTCGTCGTCCAGGGCACCGGATTCAACTGGCCGCGGCCCGACCATTTCCGGATCGTCACCCTGCAGCGCGCCGACGACCTGGAGGAGGCGATCGGGCGCATCGGCACGTTCCTGGCCGGCTACCGGCGCTGAGTCCCCGCCCGCCCTACCCGTGCTGAGCCTCCTCCACGGGCGCTGAATCCGTCCCGGCCGGCCGGCGGCGGGCGAAGGCAGGCGCGTGCTCCGGGCGGGGCCCGAAGCCGATGAGGCGCGCGGCTCCGACGCGGATCCGGGGAAAGACCCGGCCGAACAGGAGGAGAAGCCTGGGCGGGCCGGACCGCTTACCCGCGAACTGCCGCTCGAACATGACCCGCTGGAGCAGGCGCTGCATGCTCTGGACGATCACGGTGGGAGGCCGCCTGCGCCGTTGCACGGCGGCCAGGTCGGCGAGGGACACGTCGTGCCGCCGGAGGGGCTCGGCCAGGATCGTCGCCGCGGCCACCGCGTCCTGGATCGCGAGGTTGATGCCGACTCCGCCCGCGGGCGACATGGCGTGCGCGGCGTCGCCGATGAGGAGCAACCCGTCGAGATACCACCGCCTGAGCCGGTTGAGTTTCACGTCGAGCGTGAACACCTCGTCCATGCTCGCGATATGGCCGACGCGGTCGGCGAGATCGGGGCGCAGCCGGGCCACGCGCTCGCGGAAGCGCTCCACTCCCTCGGCACGCAGCCGGGGATCGGAGCCCTTCGGGGCGAAGTAGGCCAGCTGGTAATAGTCGTCGCGGTCGAGGGCGAGCAGCCCCTCGGCGCCCCGGCCGATCGGCGTGAGCCCGGCGGGCACACCGCGCTCCTCGGGCTTCTTCGGCAGACGGAACCACCAGACGTCGAACGGCACCGGGAACTCCTTGGGCACCAGGCCGGCGTCTCTCCGGAGGGCGGAGTGCCTGCCGTCGCAGGCGACCGTCAGCTCGGCGCGGATCTCCCCCTCATGTCCGTCGGCCGTGCGGTATCTGACCCCGGCGACCTTGCCGCCGTCTCTGACCAGCCCGACCGCCTCGGTCTTCATGCGCAGCTCGAACCCGGGCTCCCGACCGGCCTCCCGGGCGAGCAGATCGAGCAGGTCCCACTGGGGCACCATCGCGACGTAGTTGTACGGAGCCGGGAGCGCCGTGAAGTCGGCGATCCGGACCAGACCGCCGTCGGGGGTGGGGAGTGAGACGTTGCCCAGCCTGCTGTGCGGCAGCGTCTGGAAGCGGTCGCCCAGGCCCAGCTCGTCCATGAGCCGGACAGTCGCGGGGTGGACGGTGTCCCCGCGGAAGTCACGGAGGAAGTCGCCGTGCTTCTCCAGCACGGTGACCGCCACTCCCGCCCTGGCCAGCAGCAGGCCGAGCATCATGCCCGCGGGTCCGCCCCCGCAGACGAGGACGCCGGTGCGCTCCGTACTCATGTCGATCCCTCCTCGTGCCGGCCCCATCTGGCGGGGGCCGTACTTCGGCGAACGGGGCGGCGGCTCCGCTCGGGCCGGCACCGTAATTCACTAACTGATGAGATCCTGCTGTAGACGATACACGGATGAGGTTCATATGAGAAGCAGTACCATTGGGCCTCGTGGACAGGCCCCCGATGAACGCCGCCCCGGTGGACCCGGCGCCGGTGGACGCGGCGCTGGTGGATCCGGCGCTGGTGGATCCGGCGCTGGTGGATCCGGCGCTGGTGGATCCGGCGCTGGTGAACGCGGCACTCGCGGCGGCCGAGGAGCACGGCACCGACGTCGCCGAGGTGTCGCTGGGTGAGATCGCCGCGGCGGCCGGCATCTCGCGCAGCACGCTGCTGCGCAGGATCGGCGGGTCACGGACCACGCTGGACGAGGCGGTGCGCGCGGCCGGGTTCGATCCCGGCGGACGCCCGCCGGTGCGCGACCGGGCGCTCGACGCGGCGGCCACGCTGATCAACCAGGAGGGGCTCGGGGCGGTGACGCTGGAGGCCGTGGCCGCGGCCGCGCGCTGCTCGCCGACCAGCCTCCATGCGATCTTCGGTGGCAGGGACGGCCTGCTGGCCGTCATGTTCGACCGGTACCTCCCCCTGCCCGACCTGGAGGCCCTGGCCGCCGATCCGCCCGAGCGGATCGAGGACACCGTTCATGCGATCTATCGCGCGTTGGTCGAGGCGTTCCTCCGGGAACCGCGTGTCCTGCCGGCCATCTTCGGCGACCTGCTCTCGCGTCCGGACGGCCCGGCCGCCCGGACGCTCAAGGCCAACCTGCCGCGGATGTTCGCGAGCCTCAACTCGCTGCTGAGCTCCCAGATCGGGGCCGGTCGGCTGCGTCCGCTCCCCGTGCCGCTGCTCATCCAGCTGATGTTCGGGCCCATGGTCGGGCACATGCTGCTGCGCCCCGCCCTTCAGGAGTCGCTGGGCGACATCCTGCCTCCCCTGGAGGAGGTCGCCCGCACGTTCGCCGAGGCGTTCCTGCGCGCCACCGCGGTCTCCGGCATTACTTCCGGCCCGGCTCCGGGCCCGGCTTCCGGTCCCGCCCCCCGCACGGTGTGACGCGGGCGGAAATTCGCTCGATGGCCGGCGTCGCCCCGTGATAGCCAGTGTTTCCCAGTGATGCCCAGCGGTACGCAGTGGGCAGGGGAGGGATCCGATGCGGCCTTCAGTGGGCGACACGCTCCGGACGTGCCCGGCCTGCGGCGGCTACGAGTACAGCGGCGCGCCCGGCTGCCCGCGTTGTACACAGCTTGTGGACGACATCGTCGAGGAGCGCTGGCGGGACTGGCTCGGCCGTGAGTTCGGCACCCTCAGCCCGGATGACGAGCGGTCGGTGGCCGGGATGGTCGTCGGCGAGCCCGACCGGCACGACTGGCGGGTGGTCGACGCCGCGTACGACCGCCTGACCTGTCCGGAGTGCGGAGGCAGGCTGAGCCGGGGACCGGCCGGATGCGGGCCGTGCGATTTCGCGAACGGCTTCCGCTACGTCGCGATCGAGGTCGACCGGCCGGGGGTTCCCCCGGGGAACGAGCACGCGATCCGGGTGAACGTGTCGGTCGTCCGGCGTCCTCACGCGCTCTCCGCGCGGGAGCTCCTCGTCCGCCGCGTCCTCCTTCCGGCGCTGCTCGTCGGCTATCTGCCGACGACCGAAGAGGCGCAGCGCGCGAGCGCCCTGCTGAGGGACAACCCCACGTACGAGACGGCGGTCCGGCTGCTCGACGCACTGGTCAGCCGTGGCTGACCCCGCCGCCGTGCGTGTTCTCCCGGCCGGTCTCCTGTCGGGCTCCCTGTCCAGCCTCCCGGGCTGACAGCATGCGCTCCATCAGTGAGATCTCCGCTGCCTGGGCCGTCACGATCGCCCCGGCCAGACGGCGTACGCGACCGTCGTCGCCGCTCCGCAACACGGCACGCGCCATGTCCACGCCGCCACGGTGATGAGCGATCATCAGCTGGAGGAACAGCGTCTCCGCCGCGCGGTCCCGGGCTTCCCCCAGCCGCTGCAACTGGGCGGAGGTCGCCATCCCTGGCATCGCGGCACCCGTGTGGTTCATGGCCGCATGGCCCTGCGCCGCCCACGCCATGGGAGGGGCGAGGGAGGTCTGCGGCAGCCCCCACTGGTCGAGCCAGGCGAACATCTGGCCGATCTGCTGCTGCTGGGTGAGCGCGATGTCGTAGGCGAGCGTCCGCACCTCCTCGTCGCTCGTCCGGTCGCGCACGATCATCGCCATCCGCACCGCCTGCGCGTGATGGACCTGCATGTCCCGGGCGAACCCGGCGTCCGCCGAGTCGTCGGCCGGGCCGCCGAACACCGCCGCGCCGGTCACGACGACCGCCACTGTGACGGCCACGGTGACGGTCACAGCGAGTACGACCGCGACCGCGCGACGTCTGATCGACGTCATGCGACGGGCTCCCCCGTTCCTCCGCTGCATGGAGCGCCGGGTTCGGGGGCCAGTGGGCTGTTCGCGTGGGCTCGGACAAACCGGGCGAGCCGGGGATCGTCCGGGCCGTCCAGGATCAGTTGCCGGCCCCAGGCGCTGGCGATGACGGCCGCCGGCTGGCCCGGGAACGGAGAGAGGACGACGTAGTCGCGCCCGGCCACCAGGGCGCGGACCCGCTCCAGATCGGACTGGGGGAGATCGGGGGCGTAGGTGATCCAGACGGCGCCGTGCTCCTGGGCGTGGACCACGTTCTCGCTGCGCAGCGGCTGGTCGTAGACCCCGCAGTTGATCCAGGTCGGATCGTGGTCGCCGCCGACCGGCGGTGACTGCGGATATCTGACCGGCGCGGTGGTGTGGTTGCGCTGCTTGACGGAGTAGGTCGCCACGGCGTCGAGCGACGTCTTCTTCCTCTCGTTGAGGAAAAGGACGACGCCGGTGACGGCGACCCCACCCGCCAGAACGGTCGAGACACCGGCCAGGGTCACCTTGCGCCACCGCTCGGCCCTCCGCTGCCTGGCCTGCAGATGGGAGAGGCGCTCCTTTCTGGTCCCCTGCTCCGTTCCGCTCATGGGGCTTCTCCCGTCGCTTGTTTCTACGATGGGTAGAAGTTCTACAGAACGTAGAATATGGCGGTCGTAAAGCCGGGGATCAGCCGCGCCAGACGGTCACGCAGAGCAGCGGCGCGAGGAACACCGCCACGGGACCGCTCAGCAGCACGGCGGCCACGGCACACGCCGCGACCGCCCGCCACCGCGAACCCGGAGGGCGGACCCGCGTCAGCCGCTCCACCCGGTGCAGCACGGCCACGTCCGCGAGGGCGGGGGCGCCGCCGGCGCCCTCACCGGCCGGCACCGCCATGCGGACGAGCGCCTCGGCGAGCACCCGATCGCCGTACCGTCTCCGGGCGCGATCGTCGGCCAGCATCTCCAGCAGCGGCGGAACCGCCTGCCTGGCCACCCGGGCCCACGGCAGCCAGGGGAAGGCGCGAGCGCAGGCCAGGAACGGGAGCAGTGCCAGATCGTGCCGTCCCGCCGCATGTGCCCGCTCGTGTTCGAGCACCGCGCGCAACTGCGGCTCGTCCAGAAGCCGAAGCGCCCCACGGCTCAGCACCACGTGCGCGCGCCTGCCGGGCACACAGTACGCCGCGGGACGCGGGTCGGGGATCACGTACGCGTCGTGCTCGTCGAGGCGGTCGGCCACCAGGCCGACCATCAGGCGCAGCCGGCGCTGTTCGCCCGTGACCCGCACGGCCGTTCGTACGGTGTGGGCGAGCAGCCACGTCAGGAGGGTGGCGGACCAGGCCAGCGCGACGACCTGGGCGGGGCCCAGCCCGTCGAGGCCGCGGCCCGCGACTATCTGACGACCGAGGACGTGCGCGCCGTGGGGAAACACCGCGGCGAGGGGCGCGACGGCCACCACCAGCCCGACGCCCACGGCGGCCAGGCCCCCGGCGACGCCCATCGCCTGCCAGGTGAGCAGCGCCGCGCGCGGATGGTGCGACGTCCACCGCGCGGAGGCGAAGCGAGCCGCCGACCTTCCGTTCATCACGACGGGCAGCAGTGCGAGGCCGGCCGCCACGACCCACATGATCATCGGTGCTCCCCGACGTCGCGCCGGCCGTCCAGCGTTTCCCGGGGAGTCTTCCGCGGTGCCTCCCGCGGTGCCTCCCGCAGGGCTTCCCGCAGCGCCTCCGCCACCTCCGGGGAGACCGTGCCGACGAAACGGCTCACAGCCGCCTCGACGTCCTCCGCCTCGTCGAGCGCGGCGCGCATGGTCTCCGCGACGTAGCCGTCCCTGTCTCCCGTGGCGAAGTAGAGGTGCGCGCGGCCGACACGTTCGCGCCGCACCAGGCCCTTACGGGTCAACCGGACCAGCACGGTGAGGACCGTCGTGACGGCGGGACGCGAGTCGAGCTCCTGCGACAGGTCCTGCGCGAGCGCGCCGCCGGGGCGGCTCCACAGCGCCTCCATGATCGAACGTTCCAGGTTGCCCAGGCGCACCGCAAGCTCTCCGCCCACTTCGCTCTACGGGAAGACAGCAGGCTACCGCGCCCGCCTCCGGTCCCCCGGTCCTCCGGTCCGCCGGCGGGGCGAGATCACCCCGCCGCGCCCAGCTCGGGCTGCGACTCCACGCCGGTCATGAGACGCAGGAAGGACCTGACCCGGGTGCTCGCGGGGTCGGTGAAGAACGTGCGGGGCGGCTGCTCCTCCAGGATGTAGCCGCTGTCCATGAACAGGACGCGGTCGGCGACCTCGCGGGCGAAGGCGATCTCGTGGGTGACGATCACCATCGTCGTGCCCCGGGCGGCAAGGTCCCGCAGGACCTGGAGCACCTCGCCGCGCAGCTCCGGGTCGAGCGATGAGGTGGGTTCGTCGAGCAGGACGACCTCCGGGTCCATGGCCAGCGCCCTCGCGATGGCGACCCGCTGCTTCTGGCCGCCGGACAGCCGGGACGGGTACTCGTCGCGCTTGTCGGCGAGGCCGACGCGTTCCAGCAGCCGTTCGCCGACCTCGACGGCGTAGGGGCGGGGCAGCCGACGTACGGACAGCGGCCCCTCCACGACGTTCTGCAGCACGGTCATGTGCGGGAAGAGGTTGTACTGCTGGAACACCATGGCGGTCCGGATCCGGATGTCCCGGATGAGCCGGGCCCGGCCCCGGCCGGAGCCGCGCGCCGAGCAGTCGACCGTACGGCCGCGGACCGTGACGGTGCCGGCGTCGGGCCGTTCGAGGAGGTTGAGGCAGCGCAGCAGCGTGGTCTTGCCCGAGCCCGAGGGGCCCATGATGACGACGACCTCGCCGCTGCGCACCGAGAGGTCGACACTCTTCAGCACCTGGAGGTCGCCGAAACGCTTGTGGAGCCCATGCGCGTCGATCGCGTTCCTGTCCGTCATGCGTACGCCCTTCCCATGCGTCGTTCGAGTGCCGCCTGTCCGAGCGACAGTGCGGTGTTGATCAGCCAGTAGCCGGCGGCGGCGGCGACGAACGCCTCGACGTACCGGAAGGAGGAGCTGCCCGCGCTCTCCGCGACACGGGTGAGCTCGACGACCGTGATGGCCGAGGCGAGGGACGTGTCCTTCATCAGGGCGATGAACCGGTTGCCGATCGCGGGCAGGGCGGTCCTGATCGCTTGCGGGAAGATGATCCGGCCGAGCATGCGCCGGTAGGTCAGGCCCATCGAGTTCGCGGCCTCCCACTGGCCCTTGTCGACCGCGAGGATGCCGCCCCGGAAGTTCTCACTGAGGTACGCGCCCGAGTAGAGGGTGAAGGTCAGGATGGCCGACGGGATGGGCGGAATCCTGACGCCGAGCTGCGGCAGCCCGAAGTAGACCAGCATGATCTGGATGAGCAGGGGAGTGCCCCGGAACACCGAGACGTACGCGACCGCCGCGAGCCGGAGCGGCAGGACCGCCGAGATCCGGGCCAGCGCGACGACGGCGCCCAGACCCGAGCCGAGGACGAAGGACGCCAGGCCCAGGAAGAACGTGACGGCCAGCCCCTGCAGCAGTGCGGGCAACGGTAGAGCGAGAAAGTCCATCAGAGGCTCCTGTACGCGGGTGATGGGGTGGCCGGAGCAGTCGGGGCCGCCTTGTCCGCCTTGGCCGTCGGCAGGTCGCGCATCTCGGCCGCCATGTCGACGTCGCCGAACCAACGGTGGGAGATCGCCGTCAGCGTGCCGTCCGCGATCATGCCGTTGATCGCCGTGTCGACGGCGTCCCTGAAGTGCGGGGATCCCTTGCGGAACGACATGCCGAGGATCTCCCGGTGGAGCGCGGGGATCGCGGCCCGGACCGGCAGCGCCTTCCGCGTGGCGAGGTAGCCGCCCTGAAAGCGGGAGACGAGGGCCGCGTCGGCGCGTCCCTGCGACAGGTCGGTCAGTCCCAGCGTCGCGTTGCGGTAGGTCCTGACGTTCGCCCGTGGGATCGCGGAGCGGGCGAAGTCGGCCTCCGTGGTGCCCTCGGAGACGGCGATCCTCCGGCCGGCCAGGTCACCGACATCGACGATCGCCGTGTCTCCCGTCCGGACGAAGACGGCGACGTCGTTGACCGCGTAAGGACGGGAGAAGTCGACCTGTTCGCGGCGCCTGCTCGTGATCGTCTGCGCGGAGACGACGATGTCGAACCTGTCGGCCAGCACGCCGCCGATGAAGCTGGCGTAGTCGGAGCCGATGAATTCGACCTGCCCGATCCGCAGCCGCTTCGCGAGCTCCCTGGCGACGTCGACGTCGTAACCGGCGGGTCTGTCTGCGTCGTCGAGGAAGTTCCACGGCGGATTGGCCTCCGTCAGCGCGACGCGCAGGGTCCCGGAGGCGCGGGCGCGGGTCAGCACGTCTTCGGTGCCGGCTCCTGAGCATGCCATCGCGCACGCCAGCACGGGCAGGAGCAGAAACCTGGCGGCCCTCCGGCGGAACCGCATCTTCGCGATCATCGCGGCGCTCGCTCTGTCGGTTGGTTGCCCGGTCATGCGCGTCATCGGTTGGGGGAGAGGTAGTGGGGTCCGTGGGGGTCCGCGCAGTGACGGGGCTCGACGCAGTCGGCGGTATCGGCGACCGGCTCGTCCGCCCGATCGACCTGCAGCGTCGTGTGGGTGATTCCGTAGGAACGCGCGAGCAGATTCTGCAACCCGAGCCGGACCGCGCCGCAGTCGCCCGGCGGGCGGACGAACACGTGCGCCGACAAGGTGAGATAACCGGATGTGAGCTCCCATATGTGAAGGTCGTGCACCTCCGCCACGTCCGGCTGGGTGGCCAGCCGCGCGCCGATCTCTCCCGGGATGAGCCCGGCGGGAGCGGCCTGGAGGAAGATCCGCCCGGTCTCGCGGACGAGGCCGTAGCCCGCCTTCAGCATCAGGACCGCGACGATCAGAGTCGCGATGGCGTCGGCCCGCGGGTAGCCCGTCAGGAGAATGACCAGCCCGGACACCGCGGTCGCCACGAACGCGAACAGGTCGTTGAGGATGTGCTGGAACGCCCCTTCGACGTTCAGACTGGTCCGGTCGGCCCTGCTGAGCAGCCAGGTCGCCGCGACGTTGACGACGATGCCGACCAGTGCCGTGACGAGGACGAGCCCACCCTCGACCTCCGGCGGCCAGATGAGACGCCGCACCGCCTCGTAGAGGAACAGCCCCGCGAGCACGAGTAGGGTCGCCCCGTTGAGCTGCGCCGAGAGGATCTCGGCCCGCTTGAATCCGTAGGTGAACTCACCGCGTGGCGGACGGGCCGCGAGCGCCATCGCCACCAGGGCGAACGCGATCGAGGCGGCGTCGGTGAGCATGTGACCGGCGTCGGAGATGAGTGCCAGAGACCGCGCGACCAGTCCCACGACAAACTCGGCGGCCATGAACCCGAGGATCAGGGCCAGGGCCGCGGCCAGGAACCGCCGGTCCGCGTTGGCCGATACGCCGTGCCCGTGGCCGTGGCCGTGGCCGTGGCCCTGCCCGTGGCCGTGACCGTGACCGTGACCGTGATCGGGGTCATGATCGTGACCGTGATCCTGGTCGTGGTCGTGGTCGTGGTCGTGGTCGTGGTCGTGGTCGTGG
Source organism: Microbispora oryzae (assembly GCF_017896165.1). Taxonomy (GTDB): domain Bacteria; phylum Actinomycetota; class Actinomycetes; order Streptosporangiales; family Streptosporangiaceae; genus Microbispora; species Microbispora oryzae. The sequence continues at coordinate 70,469 of NZ_JAFCNB010000011.1, read as the reverse complement.
TCGTGGTCGTGATCCGGCGTCCGCTCGGCGCGAGTCACCTGGTCGGACGCCGGGTGATGGTGAACCGTCATGATCAATACGCCTCCTGATCCCATTCGCGGCGGCCTGTCACAGCTGCGCGCCCTCTCGCCTCGGCTCCTCCACCACGCTCACCGGAGCCGCCTGAGAGATCGCGCGAGAGATCTCGGCACGGGTGGCCATGGCTCCGGCGCTCCGCTCCGCAGTCCGCCCGCTCTCCTCGTCCCCATGCGTCGCATGGGCGAAGGCAAGGAGGGTGCCCGCGGTGATGGACACGGCGGCGGCGATGGCGAGGTGTGTCCGGGAGAGCCGCCCGTTGCGCTGGCGGCTGCCGGCGAGCCGCATTCCGACGATCGCCGTACGGGACAGCACCCCGATGACCAGCCCGAGCAGAACCGGCACCCACTGCTCGGGCAACGGCCGGAAGGTCGCGAAGAGCACACCCACCGCGGGGCTGAGGCAGGCCACGACCAGCCAGGGAGCGAGACGCTGCCGGGCCATGTCCAGCAGGGCGGCCAACGCCAGGCCCTCACTCGCGGAGTGCACCGTCAGCGCGAGGATGATCATCGCTGACGCGGTCAGCGCGAGAGTCGCCCCCTCGATCGCCCGATGGAGAGTCAGGGCGGCGGCCGTACCCATCCCGCCGTAGAGCGCCGCGCCGACCGCCTCTTTCACCCGGCGATGCAGTCCCGGTGCGTGTTTCCCGGCGCGGGACTCCGCCGCATCGTGCGGGCATGCGCAGCCCTTCCGGGTGAAGTAGGTGATGACGGTGAAGCCGAGGACGGCGGCGAGTCCAACGGTCCACATCGGGGTGCGGCTCTCCGCCGCCTCGTGCCATGCGTCGGGCAGCAGGTCGACGAGGGCGGTGACCAGCATCATCGCCGAGGCGATCGCCAGCCAGATCGTCATACGCCGTGAGTTCCTGCGGGCCAGCCAGGCCCCCGCGAGGGTCGAGGCGCAGACCAGCACGACCGCTGCCCACGCCTCCTGCCCGGCCGGCTGCCGCTCCAACGCGGCTCCGATCGCCCCCGGCCAATCTGTCAGTCGCATCTGTACGGCTCCTGGGATCGAGTTGATGACGTCGTACGCGATGCCACGCAGCCCGTGGGTGACCCCCGGCTCGTGACGGACGTGGGGAATTCGGATCGCGGCCTAGAGCTGTGGAGCCGCCTCACGGGTAGAGGCGTCCGCGACCGGGCCGGGCGGTTCCCGCCCGTCCAGCAGGGCGAGCAGGTGCTCCGTGTGCTCGTGAAAGCACTGCCGCAGCACCGCGTCGAAGTCCGCGACGATCAGCCGCAGATCCTGAAGCCGGCGTTCCATGACCTCTCTGCGGGTCTCCTGCGCCTGACGCTGCAGCTCAGTGATCTTTTCCAGTGCGTCGCGCCCCAGGCCGTCGGCGCGTCGCCGCGCCTGCGCGACGATCGTTTCGGCCTCCTTGTTCGCCATCGCGACGATGCGGTCGGCCGCCTCCTCGGCGACCTCGACGATCCGGACGGCCCGGGCGCCCGGCGACGGAGCGGCCTCGAGGGCGGTGCAGTCCGGCGTCGAGCTCAGCCGCGCCTTCAACTCCTCGTTTTCACGTACGAGCCGGCTCAGTGCCGTTTCGACGCGCCCAAGGAAGCCGTCGACCTCCGCCAGGTCATAGCCCTCGCGCAGGCGGACGACGGAGAAGACCTGATTGCGCACGTCGCTGGGGGTGACGATCCGAGACGCCCCGCCAATGCCGCCGAACGGCACCGGGTCGCCCTCCAACACCTCCGTGTCGTGGCCGTGCCCGTGGCCGTGTCCGGCACCATGTCCGGTTCCGTGTTCGTTGTCGTGATCGTTGTCGTGCCTGTGCTTGCGTCCGTCTCCTGGCCCGTTTCCGGGCCTGCTGGCTCCCTTGAGCCCGTTGGGTCCGTTCCTGGGTCCGTGTTCGTGTTCGCCGCCCATGACCCGCTTCACCAACCCTTTCCGCCACTCGCCGGAATCATTGCCAGAGGGATGCAGCCATGAACGCGCGACAAACCGTGCGACATTTCCGATTTCGCCCCTTCGCCTAAGGCCCACCCGAGCGCCAGATCCCACGCCCACACCTGGGGATTCTCACCTCTAGTGATTCTCCGATTACCACTCGTTTACACATCTGAGCAACGGCTCAACTATTTCCTTTACCTTCCAGATCAGATATGCCATCAAATAGTGAGCGGCCTATCGAAATGCCATTTAAGGCGGAAATGTGGACAGAAACGCTCGGCCCGCCTCGCGTCACCGCATGCGGCCGCCATCCAGCCGACGCGCGGCGGACGAGACCTTCAGAGAACCTCAGTCTGAGAGTCGCTGGGAGGCTCCATGCCAAGGGCCGATATGGGCGTCCACCCGACGTCGCGCCTTGCCTATACCCGGCGCCTATACCCGGCGCCTATCCCCAGGCGTCTACCCCGGCAGCCCGTGCCCGGGCGCCTGCGTCCGCGTGTCGCGTATGGGGGCGGAGCCAGACCCGCGCGGAGCGGTCGTTGAACACTGCCGTATCAGACGATGTCACCATCAACGGAAGCACGACCGGAAGCACAGCCGGAGCCACAGCCACAGCCGGAGGCGCAACCACATCCGTCTCGCTCTTCGGCGAGCGTGCCGCCCAGCGGAGGCGGCGGGCAGCAGGCGTCGCCGCGCCAGGCTTCTCGTCCCTCCTTCACCGCCACCACGGCGATGACCAGCGCGGCGACCGGATCGGCCCAGGACCAGCCGAGGGTCGCGTTGAGCCCGAGGCCGACGAGCAGGATCGCCGACAGGTAGGTGCACAGGAGAGTCTGCTTGGAGTCGGCGAACGCCGAAGCGGAGCCCAGCTCGCGGCCCGCCCGGCGCTGGGTGAGCGACAGCAGCGGCATCACGACCAGCGACAGCGCCGCCAGGATGAGACCCGGTCGCGACGGCTCGGCCTCCCCGCCGCCCGCGAGCGCGCGAACGGCCTCGACGGCGACGTACGCGGCGAGCGCGAAGAACGAGAAAGCGATGACACGCAGGGCGATCTTCTCGCGGGCCTCGCGCGTCTCGTGCGTGCCCGCGGAGAACTGCCAGGCGACGGCCGCGGCCGAGGAGACCTCGATGACCGAGTCGAGGCCGAAGCCGATCAGTGCGGTGGATGATGCGTGCACGCCGAGGGTGATCCCCACGATCGCCTCGACCACGTTGTAGCCGATGGTGGCCGTGACCAGCAGCCGGATCCGGCGGACCAGCACCGTACGCCGGACCGGGGCGAGGCCGGCGGCCGGTGTCAACAGCACCCCTTCTCCGCGGCCTCCGGGCAGGTGCCGTCGGAGGCGACCGCGACGACGGCCCGGCGCAGGTCGTCGAGTGCGTGGGCCAGCCGTGGGTCGGCCAGCTCGTAGCGGACGCGGCGACCGACCGGTACCGCGACGACGAGGCCGCAGTCACGCAGGCAGGCCAGATGGTTCGACAACCGGGTACGTGAGACGCCCAGCGTGTCCGCGAGGTCGGAGGGATAGGCCGGCGCCTCGCGGAGAGCGAGCAGCAGCCGGCAGCGGATGGGGTCGGCGAGCGCTCGACCGAAGCGCGCGAGCATCTCGCCGTCGGAGGCGATGGTCAGCATGTTCGCCACGGTACAGGAATCATTGAATTCATAAAACCCTGAATTCAGGCTACTCGGGATCCGACGACCGCCACCGGTTCGCTCCCGGCGAGCCGCCCGGCCCGCCCGAGCAGGTGAACGGCGAGGGCGCCCGCACCGCCCAGGGCCGCCAGGGCGATCCAGGTGAGCACGCGCACCCCGGTGTCGAGCAGCGCCCCGGTCAGCAGGTTCCCCAGCGCGATGCCCACTCCTGCGACGGTGTTGTAGAGGCCGTAGTGCGTCGCCACCAGCCGCTCGCCGGACAACCGCACCACGGTGTCCATCTCGAACGGATAGCTCAGGGTCGTGCCGAACGTCAGCACCACCGCGCAGACCAGGATCGCCCCCACCCGCGCCGCCGTCGCGTCCGGCCAGAGCGCGGCGCAGAGCGCGGGAGGCACGAACGCCACCCCCATCGACGCGAGCCCCATTGAGATCGCGTACGGCGGAGCCCATCGCTCACGGGCCCAGCTCGTGATCCGCGACTGGCCGACGACCGCGACGGCGGCGGAGAGAGCGAAGATCGCGGTGACCGCCCCGGCGTCGCCCACCTCCAGCGGGAGCACGAGATAGATCTGGAACGACACGACGTACGCGCCGGTCATCGCCACGGCGAACAGCAGGAACGGCCGGTTGCCCACGATGGCCCGCCAGTCGCCGAGCACCCCGGCGGCGGCCACGGGCACGGCGTGGCAGGGAGGCAGCGCCCTGATCTGCAGCACGGTCAGCGCGGCGAACAGACCCCCAGCCACGAGGCATACCAGGCGGAAGTCCACCGCGACCAGGGTCAGGCCGATGAGCGGGCCGAGCAGCGTGCCCGCCTGGTAGAACACGTTGAACAGCGCGAACGCCTCCACCCGGCGGTCGGCCGCGGCATGGGCGAGGTAGGCCCGTACGGCCGGGTTGAACAGCGCGCCGGCGAAGCCGGTGGCCGCCGAGGCGACCAGGAGCGCGCCGAGGGAGTCGGCGAATCCGAGCAACACGAACCCGGACGTGCGCAGCAGGCACCCCGCGACGATGACGTTCTTGTATCCCAGCCGGTCGGCGAGTGTGCCGCCGAGCAGGAACAGCCCCTGCTGACTGAGGTTCCGCGCGCCCAGCACCAGGCCGACCGCCCACGCGGCCATGCCGAGACCATGGGACAGGTGCCCGGCCAGGTACGGCATGAGCATGTAGAAGCCGACGTTGATGGTGAGCTGGTTCACCATGAGCAGCCGGACGGCCGGGTCGAAGGAGAGCAGGCGCCGGAGCGTCACCCCGTCACCACCTTGGCGCAGCGGGTCCAGCGCGTGACCTCGGCGTCACCGGGATGCGCGATCTCCTCCGGTTCGGGCGCGGGCGGGCGGCCGAGCAGGTCGTGCCGCGCGCAGTAGGCGTCGTCGAAGACCGTGGTGAAGTAGCGGGCGGGGCCGTCGGGGAAGATCGCCACGATCCGGGTGCCGGGCCGCAGGGTGCGGGCGCACCATGCGGCGACGACGGTGACAGCGCCGACGCTCCAGCCACCCGTGGCGTAGTGGGTGGACGCGAGCGTGCGGCACGCCCACACCGCCTCGTGCGGCGCGACCCAGTGGACCTCGTCGAACGCCTCGTGGGCGACGTTGCCCGGATGGACGCTGCTGCCCAGCCCTCGCATGAGGCGGGGCCGTGCGGGCTGCCCGAAGATCGCCGAGCCGACGGAGTCGACGCCGATCAGCCGCATCTCCGGAAAACGCCGGCGGAGCACCCGGGCGATCCCCGCCGAGTGGCCGCCCGTGCCGACGCTGCACACCAGGACGTCCACCCGGTCGATCTGGGTGAGCAACTCCCCCGCCAGGCCGGCGTACGCGCCCGCGTTGTCGGGATTGTCGTACTGCCGGGGCCAGTAGGCCGCGGGCCACGCGCCCCGCAGCTCCGCCAGCCGCTCCAGGCGGGCCCGCTGCCAGCCACCCACCGGATGTGGCTCGGTCACGGTGACGACCTCCGCGCCGTACGCGCTGAGCAGCCGGTGGACGATGTCCTCCATGCCGGGATCGGTGACCACGGTCAGGGGATGACCGTAGGCGACCGCGGCCAGCGCCAGCCCGAGCCCGAAGGTGCCCGACGTCGATTCGACGATCCTGGCCCCCGGTGCGAGCTCGCCCCGCGCCCGCGCGCGTTCGACGATGTGCAGTGCCGAACGGTCCTTGAGACCGCCCGGGTTCGCGCCTTCCAGCTTCGCCCAGAAGCCGCGTCCCGCCGGGGCGAACGGCGCTCCGATCCGATAGAGCGGGGTGTCGCCCACGAGTGGGGCGGTGCCGGGTGTGCCGAGGGTGGATCGCAGGGCGGACATGGCGGGTCCTGAGCTCCTTGTGCTCGTCGCTGACGCTTCCGGACATGCGGACGGGCCGCGGTCCCGTACGGACGGCGGCTCGTCCCGCCTGTCAGCGACGACAGATCTCCAGGGTGCGCGTGAGCACCGCGCGGGCCCGATAGCCGCACGGCGGATCCCGTCCCGCCCGGCTCGCGGGGTCGATCGACGGCGGGCTCAGCGGCGCGATCTCGACATCGGGCCCGGCGAGCGGGGGCCCCGCGGCGGCGGCCGCCGCGCCGGGCACCGTGAACGCCACGGAATGCGCGGTCGTGTCGTCGCCGCCATTCCATGGGTGATCGGATTCGGACGCGATCGGCGGAGAACTCCTATGATCCGCGCCGCCATAAGGACTGCAGGCGTGAGACCAGAGATGGGCGACCGTGATGATTCCCAGCAGCACGACGGACCACGCCGCACAGCGTGGCCTCATGTCGATGTCGGAACGGCGAATCATGGCTGGTCAACGACGGTAGCACGGCGTAACGGACACGTGCCTGAGCGCAACGGCCACGAGAACGGCGGGCGTCGGGACACCACGCTCGCGGCTGACGGATCGCCCCGCGGCGATCTCCCGCGCCTCCGCGGCGCCACCCCCGGCGTACCGACGGAATACGGTAGGGGGGTAGGGTGTTGGCTCAGGAAAGGACGTGAGAGCGGGGCGGAGCGCGATGGCTGGGTACACGGACACCAAGGACGACCACCTCAAACGGCTGCGCCGGATCGAGGGGCAGGTCCGCGGGCTGCAGCGGATGGTCGACGAGGACAAGTACTGCATCGACATCCTCACCCAGGTCTCGGCCGCCGGCAGGGCACTCCAGGCGTTCGCCCTGGAACTGCTCGAAGAGCACATGGCGCACTGCGTCGCCGAGGCCATCGCCACGGGCGGCGCCGAGGCGGACGACAAGATCAAGGAAGCCTCCGACGCCATCGCCCGACTCGTCCGTTCCTGATCGATCGCACCGGAACACCGAGCAGAACCGAGGAGAGTCGTCATGACGACCGCCACATACACCGTCGCCGGCATGACCTGCGGCCACTGCGTCAGCTCCGTCAAGGAGGAGGTCGGCGAGGTGCCCGGAGTCACCGAGGTCGAGGTCGAGCTCGACGGCGGGCTGGTGACCGTGCACAGCGACACCCCCGTCGAGCCGGCCCAGATCAAGGCCGCCGTCGAGGAGGCCGGATACGAACTGGTCGGCTCCCACCCCGGCGACTGACGCCGGGCGGCACGTGGAAAGACGAAAGGAGAAGTGATGGTCTCCGTCACCGGCGACCGGCCGCCCATGGGCGGCGACACGGTCGAGCTCTCGATCGGCGGCATGACCTGCGCGTCGTGCGCCAACAGGATCGAGCGCAAGCTCAACAAACTGGACGGCGTGACCGCCACGGTCAACTACGCCACCGAGAAGGCCACGGTCAACTTCCCCGATGACCTGGATCCCCACCTGCTCGTGGCTGAGGTGGAGAAGGCCGGATACACCGCCAAACTGCCCGAGCCGCCGAAGCCAGAACCGGCCGCCGGAGAGCCGGAGGACGATCTCGCTCCCCTGCGCACCCGCCTGCTCGTCTCCATCGTGCTCGCCGTACCCGTGGTCGCGATGGCCATGATCCCCGCGTTGCAGTTCACGTACTGGCAGTGGCTGTCGCTCACGCTCGCGGCCCCGGTCGTCGTGTACGGCGGCCTGCCGTTCCACCGCGCCGCCTGGACCAACCTGCGCCACGGCGCCGCGACCATGGACACCCTCGTCTCCGTGGGCACGCTCGCGGCGTTCAGCTGGTCGCTGTGGGCGCTGTTCTTCGGCGACGCCGGTATGCCGGGGATGACCCACGGTTTCGACCTGACCATCACACGCGGCGACGGCTCGGGGAACATCTACCTTGAGGCCGCGGCCGGAGTGACCACGTTCATCCTGGTCGGACGGTACGTCGAGGCCCGCTCGAAGCGCCGTGCCGGGGCGGCGCTGCGGGCGTTGCTCCACCTGGGAGCCAAGGACGTCGCCGTGATCCGCGGCGGCCGCGAGTCGCGCGTCCCCGTCGGTGAGCTGAAGGCCGGCGACCTCTTCGTCGTACGGCCCGGCGAGAAGATCGCCACCGACGGCGTCATCGAGGAGGGCACGTCGGCGGTCGACGCCTCGATGCTCACCGGAGAGTCGGTGCCCGTCGAGGTGCGGCCGGGCGACGGCGTCACCGGAGCCACGGTCAACGCCGGCGGACGTCTGGTCGTCCGCGCCACCCGGATCGGGTCCGACACCCAGCTCGCCCAGATGGCCCGGCTGGTCGAGCAGGCCCAGGCCGGAAAGGCGCAGGTGCAGCGCCTCGCCGACCGCATCTCGGGCGTCTTCGTGCCGATCGTCATCGCCCTGTCGGCCGCCACGCTGATCTACTGGCTCGCCGCGGGCGAGGGCGCCGGTGCGGCCTTCACCGCCGCGGTCGCCGTACTGATCATCGCCTGCCCCTGCGCGCTGGGACTGGCCACCCCGACCGCGCTGCTCGTCGGCACCGGCCGCGGCGCCCAGCTCGGCATCCTGATCAAGGGTCCGGAGGCGCTGGAGTCGACCCGCGCGATCGACACCGTCGTGCTCGACAAGACCGGCACCGTCACCGAGGGCAGGATGCGGCTGGTCGACGTGATCACCGCCGAAGATGAGAACCCCGACGAGGTGCTGCGGCTGGCCGGAGCGCTCGAACACGCCTCCGAGCACCCGATCGCGCGGGCGATCGCCCGCGGGGCCGCGGAACGCGTCGGCGGCCTGCCCGCGCCGGAGGACTTCGCCAACGTCGAGGGCCTCGGCGTCCAGGGCATCGTGGACGGCCACGCCGTACTCGTCGGACGGCCGCGCCTGCTGGCGGAATGGTCCCAGCGTCTTCCCGGGGAACTGGACCGGCGACTGCGGGAGGAGCAGGCCGCCGGTCGTACGGCGGTGGCGGTCGGCTGGGACGGCGCCGCGCGGGCGATCCTCGTGGTGGCCGACACGGTCAAGCCCACGAGCGCTCAGGCCGTCCGTGACCTGCGCGCGCTCGGGCTCACTCCGGTGCTGCTGACCGGCGACAACGACGCGGTGGCCCGTAGCGTGGCGGCGGATGTGGGCATCGACGAGGTCGTCTCCGAGGTGCTGCCCGCCGACAAGGTCGACGTGGTCAAGCGCCTGCAGTCCCAGGGCAGGACCGTGGCGATGGTCGGCGACGGTGTGAACGACGCCGCCGCGCTCGCCCAGGCCGACCTCGGCCTGGCCATGGGCACGGGCACCGACGTCGCCATCGAGGCCGCCGACCTCACGCTGGTGCGGGGCGACCTGCGGGTGGCGGCCGACGCGATCCGGCTGTCCCGTCGTACGCTGCGCACGATCAAGGGCAACCTGTTCTGGGCCTTCGCCTACAACGTGGCCGCCCTGCCGCTGGCCGCCGCCGGCCTGCTCAATCCGATGATCGCCGGGGCGGCGATGGCGTTCTCCAGCGTCTTCGTCGTCGGCAACAGCCTCCGCCTGCGCCGCTTCCACTGACCCCGCCACTGTGACGGGGTCAGGGCCTAGGCCGATCGTCTTGGGGATTCGTGGGGCCTTTGGCCGATGAGGGTGGGGGTTGACGCGTTCTAGGCTCTGGCCATGGCTTTCACCCCTGCTGAAGCGGAATATCTGGCGGGTCAGCGACGCGGACGGCTGGCGACGGTCGCGCCCGACGGCACACCGCAGAACAAGCCCGTCGGATTCGACCACAACGCCGAGCTCGGGACGATCGACATCTACGGATTCGGGATGGAGTCGTCGGCGAAGTTCCGCAACATCAAGATCCACTCGGATGTCTCCTTCGTGGTCGACGACGTGGTGGGCGATGGGATGTCCGGTGTGCGGTTCCTGGAGATCCGGGGCCGGGCGGAGGCGGCGTCACTGGCCGCCCCTCCGGCCGATCACGCGAGCACCAGCTTCATCCGTATCCGTCCGCGCCGGATCGTCGCCTACAACGTCGACCCGGACCGGCCCGGTATGTACGGCCGGGACATCGCGCCCGAGGGGACCGGCCGGTGACGGTGGAGACCGCGGTCGTTCTGGGACCCGGCGGCCCGGTCGGTACGGCGTGGCTGGCCGGGCTCGCGGCGGGGCTCCGACGCGAGAGGATCGACCTCGGCGCGGCCGATCTGATCGTCGGCACGTCGGCGGGCGCGATCGTGGCGGCGATCCTGGCCGGTGGAGGAGATCTCGACCGGCTCGCCGTGCTGCCCTCTTCTACTGATCCCGGCGGCTTACGCACTGATCCGGGGAGACTCGCGGAAGTGTTCGCGACGCTCGGCGACACCGAGCTTGAGCCGGCCGAGGCCCGGCGCCGGGTCGGCCGGATCGCTGTCAGCGCTTCGACCGGCGGCGAGGAGGTCGCCGTCGCCCGGATGCGGTCCGTGATCGGCACGGCGGAGTGGCCGGACCGGCCGCTGCTGATCCCGGCGGTGGACGCCGAGACCGGCGAGGCGGTCATATGGGACCGGCACGGCTCCGCGTCACTGCCGGAGGCCGTGGCCGCCGGCACCGCCTTCCCGGCGACCGCGCCACCGATCACCATCGGCGGGCGTCGCTACATCGACGGTGCTCTCAGGGCCGGGACCAACACCGACCTGGCCGGTGACGCGCGCGTCGTGATCGTGGCTGAGCCGATGGCACACATGTCCGGGACGAACGGTGTCACGACAGGTGGAGCAACGGTCGTACGGCTGGTTCCGGATGCCGAGGCGATCGAGGCGTTCGGACCGGACATCACCGATCGCACCAGATGGGGACCGGCATATCAGGCCGGTGTCAGACAGGCTCCGCACGCCGCCGGGCGTATCAGAGCGTGTTCGGTGACCATGTGAGCCGCCCCGGCCGGTGAGGGGGCCCTACCGGGTCCGGACGTCGTGAGTGGTGCCCTTGACGATCGCCTGAAGTTTGTCCGGGTTGGCCACGTTGTGGATGGCGGTGATGTGGCCGTCCGCGCCGAAATCGAAGGTGACGGTGGCGATCGGCCGTCCCCGTCCGCTGAACATCAGGCCCGGCCCGCCGTTGATCTCGACGATCTCGGCGGCCATGTCGGCGGGTTCGACGCCCTGGTAGGCGACCGTGCCGATGGCGGCGAACCATCCGGCCACCGTGGACGCGCCCACGACCGGCCGCATGGCCTGGCGCACCTTGCCGCCGCCGTCCGTCCACAGGGTGACGTCGGGCGCCAGCAGCTCCATCAGGGCGTTGACGTCACCACCGGTCGCGGCGGCGAGGAACCGCTCGGTGACCTGGCGCTGCCGCGACCGGTCCGCCGTGAAGCGCGGCCGCCGGGCCCGCACGTGCTCGCGAGCGCGGTGGGCGGCCTGTCGCACCGCGGCCTCCGAGCGCTCCACCGCCTCCGCGATCTCGGCATGGGTGAAGCCGAAGACCTCCTTCAGCACGAATACCGCGCGTTCGAGCGGGCTCAGCGATTCCAGCACCACCAGCATCGCCATCGACACCGACTCGGCGTCCGCGACGGCCTCGGCGGCGTCCCCGCCGGTGTCCCCGGCGGTGAGGATGGGCTCCGGCAGCCACGGCCCCACGTAGGTCTCACGCTGGTGCCGGCTGGAGCGCAGCCGGGCCAGTGCCTCGTTCGTCACGATCCTGGTCAGGTACGCCCTGGGGTCGGCCACCTGGGAACGGTCGGCGGCCGACCACTTGATCCAGGCGTCCTGGACGGCGTCCTCGGCGTCCGCCGCCGAGCCGAGGATCCGGTACGTCACGGAGAACAGCAGACCGCGGTGCCGGTGGAACACCTGCTGGCCGGGGTCCGCGGACGGGGGATTCACGGATGGAGTATTCACGACGCCTCCCGGATGCGGGTGAAGCGGCCACCGCGGGGCCAGAACACGCCCGAAGCGGGCATCTTCTTCATGCGGCCCCAGGTGGGCCAGGGCGCGGCGCTCACCACCTCCTTGTACCTGGCCGCCAGGCGGCCGGTCAGATACATGCGCCGCGGCCTGTCGTCGGGGTGGGTGAACTGCACGACCGCGTCGTGCCGGCCCAGGCTCACCGGGGTGTGGTAGTAGCCGAAGCGGAACGGCCTGGGCCGCCTGCCCCGCAGCGCACGGACGATCGACACCGCGGCGTGCACGCCGGTCGGCATGCCGCCCTGGCAGGTGCCGTGCATGACGCCGTACCCCTGTCGGATCGCGGCCGCGTCACCCACGGCGTACACCTCCGGGTGGGACACCGACCGCAGCGTCGCGTCGGTGACGACCCGGCCGCGCTCGTCGACCGTCAGCCCGGCGGCGGCCGCCAGCGGCGACACCCGTGTGCCGCTCGTCCACACCACCACGTCGGCGGCGACGCGTTCCCCGCCCGCCAGCTCGACCGCACCGGGCGTCACCGCGGTCACCTCCACCCCGCCGCGCTCCCGGACGCCCAGGCGACCGAGCGCCGCGTGGAGATACGCCCTGGCCCCGGGGCGCATGTCCGCGCCGGGTTCACGCCGGCCCAGGAGCACGACGTCCAGCTCCGGGTGCCGCTCGGCGATCTCCGCGGCCGACTCGACGCCGGTCAGCCCGCCACCGGCGACCACCACCGTGCCGCCGCCGACCCGCGCCAGCCCCGCCAGCCGTTCGGCCAGCGCCTCGGCGTCCTGGGCGCTGTTCAGCGTGTACGCGTAGTCGTCCACACCCGGCACCGCCGCCGTGTCGGCCACGGACCCCAATCCGTACACCAGCGTGTCGTAGGGCAGGACCCGGTCGGCGCGGTCGGCGTCGATCCGCACGATCCGCGCGTCCGCGTCCACCGCGGTCACCCAGCCGCGCACGAACCGCGTCGCCGTGCCCTCAAGCAGCTCCGGGACGCTCAGCTCGGCGAGCCGCTGCCCGGTCGCCGTCATGTGCAGCCGCAGCCGCTCGGTGAACCGCTCCTCGGCGCTCACCAGGGTCACTTGCGCGTCGCGCCCCTTGAGGCGGGCCCCGAGCTGGATCGCCGCGGACAGGCCCGCGTAACCCGCCCCCAGGATCACGACGCGGTGTGGGGTGGCCGTGCCGGATTCGTGGTCAGTGTTCATCGTCCCGCCTTCGCTCGCTCGCCGTTCCCGACGACCAGCAGATGCGAGCGGCCCGTCCGGCCGTGACATGGGATCGATGTGACGCGCGGCACACTCGGGAGCGGGCCGGGCGGCGGTCTCAGCTCCGGTCATCCGCCCCGGCGGGCCGCCGTACGGTGATGGCGAGCAGCACCGGGCCGTCACGCCGGGTGCCGCACCCGGGCTCGCCGTTGTCGCCGTGGGCGCACGAGCCGCATCCGCCGCTGGGGCAGGCGGCCGCGATGTCGTCGGCCGACAGGCGTCCCTTGCGGATCCAGTAGCCGACCATGGCGTCGACCTCGTCGCGGCCGAGATCCAGCCTGCGGGCGATCTCGTCCAGACTCGCCCCGCCACGGGCCGCGGTGATCTCCTCCAGGACTCTGCGCAGCGCGCTCACAGGAACAGGCTCCCCACCTGGAACACGGCCAGGGCCAGCACCCAGGCCACGACGAGCTGCATCCCGACGCCGAAGAGGGTCAGCCGACCCCCGATCTCGACGCGCTGGGCCGCCACGGTTGTCATGCACGGCGTGTAGGCGAGCAGGAACACCAGGAACGCCAGTACGGCGGGGACGGGGTGACCGTGCGAGGTCTGCCCGATGGTGTCCCGGAGGGCGGCGCCGAGCCCGCCCGGCTGGTGGCCGTCGGCCGGTTCGCTCATGCTGTAGGTCTGGGCCATCGTCGAGACGACGGCCTCCTTGGCGACGAATCCGGTGAGCAGGGCGGCCGAGGCGTGCCAGTCGCCGAACCCGGCCGGCGTGAAGACGGGGGCGATGGCGTGCGAGGCCGCGCCGAAGACGCTGTTCTCGATCGGGGTGTGGGCGAACGAGCCCTGACCGCCGAACGGGATCGACGACAGCAGCCACACGAGCGTGACCGTGGCCACGATGATCCCGCTCGCCGTCTTCAGGAAGGCCCGCAGCTTGATCCAGGTCTGCGCCCCGATCACCCGTACGGCGGGCAGCCGGTACGGCGGAAGGTCGAGCACGAGCGGCTCCTCGGCCATGCCGCGGAAGAGGGTGCCGCGCAGCAGCAGGCCCATCCCGATCACCAGGGCGATCGACAGCACGTACATCGCGAAGACGACGGTGCCCGCGGCGCTGCCGAAGAAGGCGCTCGCCACGAGGACGTACACCGTGAGACGAGCGCTGCAGGTCACGAAGGGGATCAGCAGCCCGGTCAGCAGGCGGTGCCGCCGGTCGGACAGGATGCGGGTGCCGGCCAGGGCGGGCACGTTGCAGCCGAAGCCGACGATCAACGGGAGGAAGGCGCGGCCGGGCAGTCCGATCAGCCGCATGAGCCGGTCGACGACGAACGCCGCGCGGGCCAGATAGCCGGAGTCCTCCAGCACGGACAGCAGCACGAACATGATGGCCATGAGCGGAACGAAGGCCAGCACCTGTCCGACCCCGGCGATCAGGCCGTTCATCACCAGGCCCCGGATCGCCTCGCCCGCGCCCAGCGCGTCGAGCAGGCGGCCCGCCCCGGCGGACACCGGGCCGTCCACGATGTCCTGAAAGCCCGTCATCAGCGGTGTGGCGGCCTTCGTGGTGAGCACGAATACCGCCCACATGACCGCCAGGAAGATCGGCGGGCCGAGCCATCGGGAGGTCAGCACCCGGTCGACCCGGTCGGACCAGGTGGCGCGACCGGCTCCGGCGCGGGTCACGACCTCCGCGATCACCTCGTGCACCCACGCGTAACGCTGCTCGGCGATCAGCAACTCGGGATCGTCCAGCTCAGGGTCGTCTGGCGCACCGTCGCCGGTCAGCACGTCGCCGGTGAGCGCGGCATCGGTCAGCACGGCGCCCGCGGCGCGCGCCCCGGCCGCGGTCGCCTCGGGAACGCCGGGCACGTTCTCCCCGGCGAGCAGCGCGATCGACAACCAGCGCGCCGGGTAGCGGGCCGCGGCCTCGCCGGGCACCAGGGCAGTGACCTGCGCCAACGCGGTCTCCAGGTCGTCACCCAGGGCGGGCACGGCCGGGCGGCGGGGAGTGGCCAGCGCCGCCGCGATCACGCGACCGAGCTCGTCCACGCCCTCGCCCCGGCGGGGGACGACAGGCACGACGGGCGCGCCGACCAGCTCGGCCAGGCGTCCCGCGTCGATCCGGATGCCCCGGGTCCTCGCGATGTCGACCATGGTGAGCGCCACGACGAGCGGCACGCCCGTCTCCATCACCTGGGCGAGCAGGTAGAGGTTCCGCGTGAGGTTGGCCGCGTCGACCGTGATCACGACGAGGTCGGGACGGCCGTCCATGCCCCGGTCGACGAGCAGGTCCCGGGTCAGCGCCTCGTCGGGCGAGCCGGGAACCAGGCTGTAGGTGCCGGGCAGGTCGATGACCGTGACGCCGCCGCCGGGCGAGCGCCAGGTGCCCTGCGCGACGCTCACCGTCTTGCCCGGCCAGTTGCCGACGCGCTGCCGCGCGCCGGTGAGCATGTTGAAGAGCGTCGACTTGCCCACGTTGGGGTTGCCGACGAGGGCGACCCTGGGATCGCCGGCGCGGACGACGCCTGGGGCGTCGTCGCAGCACGGCTTGGTCAGAACGGCTCTGGCGACCGGCCGGTCACCCATCGGCGGGCTCCACCACGAGCGTCGCCGCGGTCAGGGCGTCGACGGCCACCCGGCCGTCACCGAGGACCAGGACGAGCCCGCCGTGCAGGCCCCGATTCAGCACCGACATCTTCGCGCCCGGCACGAACCCCAGCTCGGCCAGCCGCCGGCGATGCCGCCGGTCGCCGGTCACGCGGCTCAGCCGCATCACCCCGCCGCGCGCGAAGTCACCCGGACTCATGGCACCTCCCCGCCCCCCAATATATGAGGTTAGGTTTGCCTAAGGTCGGCGGGCCTGTCTATCCCCCTCGGGTAATCCTTTCGCGCCTCAACCGCCCCATCTTCCACTATGAATACGATCCATCCAAGTTCTGTTTATTTCCGACATGGGTCACTAATCTCGACGCCATCGGTCTCATCGGTCGGAGTATCCGGCACCCTCCGCAGCCAGTGGCCGTACGTTGGGAGAGGAGACATAGCGATGGCGCGGTGGTTGTGCCGGTTGTTCGTGCTCGCCGTTTTCGGGGGCATGGCGCTGACCGCCTTCACCGCACCCGCGGCGGCCCACGGACAGCTCGCGCTGACGATACCGGCCAAGGACAGCACGGTGCGCGAGCCGCTGGAGTCGGTCTCGCTCTATTTCACCGAGATGCCCGCCCCCATCGACTACTTCACGGTCACCAGCCCCAGCGGTAAGCGGGTGGACCAGCCCTGGTCGCGCGGCGAGCCGAAGCGTCTCGACGAGCCGATCCAGGAGTATCACCTCGTCGACGGCGTCTGGGAACCACGTGTGTTCAACACCGGGCTCCCGGCGCAGATCCCGGTGGCCTACTGGCCCGAACACGGCGTCTACGTCATCCGATACCTGACGATCGCCTCGGACGGCGAACTGGTCAAGGGCGACGTCCGATTCACGTACAAGGGCAAGACCTCCGGACCGCCCAAGGGCTGGCAGGCTCCCACCAACGAACCCGACCCCACCCTGCTCGCGCCGGAGCACGGGACCAGTCCCGCGTCCGCCGTCCCCGAGACGGGCGGAACCCAGGCCGCCGTCCCGGAGACCGGCCAGAGCCAGGCCCCCGTCCCGGAGACCGGGAGCTCCCAGGCCGCGGTGCCCGAGATCGGGACGAGCGGAGCCGCCGCCCAGACGGCGCGGCCGTCCGACTCCGGCAGCGGACTTTCCGTGTGGCTGGTGCCCGCGATCGTCGTCGTCGCAGCCGGCTTCATGGTGGCCCGCGCGGCGCGGCGACGGCCCGCACCCACCGGCCCGGCGGCCCGGCGCCGCCCCGGCGGTCAGCCGGCGAAGAAGACCTCACGCGCGCCCGCGTCGCGCAATGCACGCCGTCCCGGGTCCGCCAAACGGCGCTGACCTGTCCGCACCCCCTGGAGAGATAACGATGAGGCACGCGCCTGCCCGAATCCGCCGTCCGCTCGCCACGTTCCTGCTCGGCGCCGCCCTGGTGATGGCGACGTCGGCCTGTGGCGGGTCGAGCACCCCCGCCTCCGCCGACGCCCCGCCCAAGGACATCACCGTGACGATCGCGGGCGGCAAGGTGACGCCGGAGCCGGGCCGGATCGAGGTGACCAAGGGGCAGACCGTGCGGATCAAGGTGACCAGCGACGTGGCGGACGAGGCCCACGTGCACGGGTACGACAAGGAGGCGAGCCTGCAGCCGGGCACTCCCGCCTCGATCGAGTTCGTCGCGGACGAGACCGGGCTGTTCGAAGTCGAGACCCACGAGACGGAACTGCAGCTGTTCCAGCTCGTCGTGCGCTAGACCGACGCGATGCTGCTGGCTCATGGCATCGGCGGCCGTCAGGACCTGCCGATCCCCTTCTCGGCCGCGCTGACCGGCGCCGTTCTCGCGTTGCTGGTGTCGTTCGTGGCGCTCGGCACACTGTGGAAGGACGCGCGGCTGGGCGGCGATCTCCGTGCCGCCCGCCTGTTGCCCGCCGCCGTCCGGAGGGCGGTGCGCTCACGTGCCTGGCCGTGGGTGTGGCGCATCGCCGGGCTCGTCGCCGCCGCGTACTTCTGCGTAGGTCTGATCTTCGGTCCCGACGTGGCGGACAATCCCACGGCCGGGGCGTTCTACGTGCTGTTCTGGGTCGGCCTGGTGCCGTTGTCGCTGTTGTTCGGCCCGGTCTGGCGGGGCCTGAGCCCACTGCGGACCCTCCACCTGCTGGCCTGCGCGGCGCTCCGGCGCGACCCCGCGCTCGGGCTGCGGCGGACGCCGCCGGGCCTCGGCTACTGGCCCGCCTGCGCGGGGCTGTTCGCGTTCGTCTGGCTCGAACTGGTCGCCCCCGAACGGGCCACCCTGCCGGTCATCGGGATCTGGCTCGCGATCTACGTCGTGATCATGCTCGCCGGAGCGGTGGTCTTCGGCGCGAAGTGGTTCGGCCACGCGGATCCGTTCGAGGTCTACAGCGATCTGGTCGGCCGGCTCGCACCGGTCACGCGGCGCGCGGACGGCCTGCTGGTCTGGCGCAACAGCCTCGACGGGATGGCCGGGCTGCGGCCGGCGCCTGGCCTGACGGTGCTGGTGGTGCTGCTGCTCGGATCCACCATGTACGACAGCGCGTCGAACGCCCCGACCTGGGTGCGCATCGTCCAGGACGCCCCGGTGCCCGCGCCCGTCATGGGCACCGCGGGACTGGTCGCCGTCATCGGCCTGGTCTTCGCGGCCTATCGGGCGGCGACCGCGCTGGCCGGCCGGTGGGGCGCGGCGGAGCCCGGGTCGACCGCGGGCGAGCTCGCCCACTCGATCGTGCCGATAGCCGTGGGCTACGTGATCGCCCACTATTACACGCTGTTCCTCCTGGAGGGGCAGCGGACCGTGGCCCTGCTCTCCGATCCGCTGAACACCGGCGCCAACTGGCTGGGCACCGCCGGATGGACGATCAAGGCGCTCGGCACCACTCCCGCGGGGATCGCGACCCTCCAGGTGACGGTGATCGTCGTCGGTCACGTGCTGGGCACCGTGCTGGCGCACGATCGCGCGCTGGCCCTCTTCCCGCGGCGGACGGCCGTCCTCGGGCAGATCCCGCTGCTCGTGCTGATGGTGATCTACACCCTGGTGGGCCTGCTGCTCCTCTTCGCCGCCTAGAGCCACGTGGAGGCCGGTCGAGGCGACGGGTTTAGGCAAACGTCAGGGGGTACGGCCGTGCGTTGAAGAACCTGTTCGACTGAGACCGGCCTTCCGGGGGCGCGCGATGAAGAACATGGACGACGACAAGCAGCGGCAACTGGCGGCGGACCGGGTCGATCCGGGGAGCGGCCCGCTGACCACCGACCAGGGCGTACCCGTCGACGACACCGACAACTCGCTGAAGGTGGGCGAACGCGGCCCGACCCTGCTGGAGGACTTCCACTTCCGGGAGAAGCTCACCCGGTTCGACCACGAACGCATCCCCGAGCGGGTGGTCCACGCGCGTGGAGCCGGCGCGTACGGATACTTCCAGGTCTACCGATCACTGGCCGAGTACACCGTGGCCGACTTCCTGTGCGATCCCTCGCTGCGGACCCCCGTCTTCGTCCGCTTCTCCACCGTGGCGGGCTCGCGCGGATCCGCCGACACGGTGCGCGACGTGCGGGGCTTCGCCACGAAGTTCTACACCCGCCAGGGCAACTACGACCTGGTGGGCAACAACATGCCGGTCTTCTTCATCCAGGACGGCGTCAAGTTCCCCGACTTCGTCCACGCGGTCAAGCCCGAGCCGCACAACGAGATCCCGCAGGCCCAGTCGGCGCACGACACGTTCTGGGACTTCGTGCAGCTCCAGCCCGAGATCATGCACATGGTCATGTGGGTGATGTCGGACCGGGCGCTGCCGCGCAGCTACCGGATGATGCAGGGTTTCGGCGTGCACACCTTCCGGCTGGTGAACTCCGAGGGACGCGGCACGTTCGTGAAGTTCCACTGGCGTCCGCTGCTCGGCACGCACTCCCTCGTCTGGGACGAGGTGCTCCGCATCCAGGGGAACGACCCCGACTTCAACCGGCGGGACCTGTGGGAGTCGATCGAAAGCGGCGCGTACCCCGAATGGGAGCTGGGCCTGCAACTCGTGCCGGAGGAGGATGAGCACCGGTTCGACTTCGACCTGCTGGATGCCACGAAGATCATCCCTGAGGAGCTCGTCCCGGTCACGCCCGTTGGCCGGCTGGTCCTCGACCGCAACCCGCACAACTTCTTCGCCGAGACCGAGCAGGTGGCCTTCCACACGGCCAACGTCGTCCCGGGGATCGACTTCACCAACGACCCGCTGCTGCAGGCGAGGAACTTCTCCTATCTGGACACCCAGCTCATCAGGCTCGGCGGTCCCAACTTCGCGCAGATCCCGATCAACCGGCCCGTCGCGGCGGTGACCAACAACCAGCGCGACGGATACCACCAGCACATGATCCACGAGAGCACGACCAGCTACGCGCCCAACACCATCAGCGGCGGCTGTCCCATGTCCGGGGTGGTGAACGGCGACCTTCGCGGCGTGTTCCAGCACTACCAGGAGCGGGTGGACGGCCAGGTCATCCGCCGGCGCAGCCCCAGCTTCCAGGACCACTACAGCCAGGCCACCCTCTTCTGGAACAGCATGGCCGGCTGGGAGAAGCGCCACATCGTGGAGGCGCTGCGGTTCGAGCTCGGGCACGTCGAACGCCGGTCCGTCAAGGAGGGCGTCCTCGAGCAGCTCGCCCATGTGGACGGCGACCTGGCCCGGCAGGTGGCGGAGGGGCTGGGTCTGCCGGCTCCGGCCGTGACCACGCCCAACCACGGGAGGTCGTCACCGGCGCTGAGCCAGGCCAACGCGCCCCGCGACACGATCGCCACCCGGAAGATCGCCGTCCTGGCGGCCGACGCGACCGACACGGCCCAGGCGGGCGAGCTGATCGCGGCGCTGGAGGAGAAGGGGGCGATCTGCGAAGTGATCGCGCCCCACGGGGGGACCGTGGGCACGCTCGACGTGACCAGGCAGCTCTCCGCGACCTCCTCCGTCCTCTACGACGCCGTGCTGCTCGCCGACGGCGGCGAACTGGCGGGCAACGGACACGCGGTCCACTTCGTCCGTGAGGCGTTCAAACACGGCAAGGCCATCGGCGCCGTACCGCGGGGCGAGGCCCTCCTCGACGCCGCGGCGCTGCCCGGCCAGCAGGGCGTCGTCGGACCGAAGATCTCCGGTGACGGCTTCGTCGAGGCGTTCGCCGAGGCGGTCGCCGCCCACCGTCACTACGACCGGGACGTCGATCTCGTTCCCGCCTGACCGGTGCCGCCCGGCCCGCCCCGGCCCAACGGCGGGGCGCGGCCGGTCAGGCGGTCATGGCTCAGGCATGGTCAGGCGGTCGCGCCCACCGGGGTGAACCGGCACAGCGCCCCGATCCCCTCCGCGGGCGCGCCCGGTGTGCCGGGGCTCAGCACGTGCACCTCGGCCCCGGTCCGAACGGCGGTGCCCACCGCGACGTCGGCCAGGCGTTCGCGGGTGATCGGCTTCCCGGTAGGGGCGAGCGCCTCGTGCCGGTCCGACACCTCGCCGGGGAGATCTCCGAACCACGCGGTACGGGTGTCGCCGGGATCGTCGACGATCAGGAGCGTCTGCACCCGGCCGTGCGCGAGCGCGTTCAGGGTCTCCCTGGCGCCCTCGACGGAACGTCCGGACGGGCACCTGCCCTCCGCCAGCCGGTGCAGCAGGGCCGCCGTCCGTTCCTCGGCCGCCCGGCGGATCTCCGCCGCGACCTGCTCGTCGCGGTCGCCCTTCGCCCCGTCCTCGCTCCGGCTTCCGCTGACCCGCCGGATGCAGACGTCGCGCCGCACCCATTCCGGCAGGTGCTTGGTGAGGTACTGCAGGGCCCGTACGTCACCGGCCAGGAGCAGCAGCCTGGCCTGCGAATCCAAGAGGGTGCGCGTCAGCTCGTCCGCCACCCGCACCGCGTTGTGCTCCCATGAGTCCTCAGCCCGGTGCTGGTAGCGCATCTGCGCCCATCCGCCGGGCGCGTTGCGCTCGATCTCGTCGTCGGGACCGGTGACCGTCCAGGTCACGGGCTCCGTTCCGCCGCGTGGGTAGGCCGCGATGTCGGCGCCCGTACGGTCCACGATCGCCAGGACGTACGGCGGCCGTTCCTGCATCCACGTCAGCAGCGGCAGCACGCGGGGCAACGGCCCCCAGACGGCGACGTCCGGCCGGTGTGCCCCGGCCATCTCCACGTCGAGCATGAGCTCACCGTCCGCGACGAACGCGGCCAGCATCCCCGGGCCGGGCACCGAGGCCGACACCTTCCTGGTCAGCACCTCGACCGCGCCGGGATCGGCCCCCTGTTCCGCCAGCCGCTGGACCAGCGCCTCCCACCTGAGTGCGGCGTCCTCCTCGGGAGTGGTGAACAGATCGAAATAGCTGGACACCACCGGTCCGGGTACCGTGAACAGTCGCCGCAGGACGTTCTTGTCGATCAACGTGTTCGCTCGTCCCATACCCCCATGCTGGGACGGCGGGCGTGGCGCCGGACAGGGCCGAAAGTCCTGACCGGCGCGTTCGCGCGGCGAACCGCACACGGCCAGCTGGGTATAACGCTGGGGTCGTCGACATGTCTCGGGGGGGCTGCGATGAGCGTGACGAAGACCGGTAAGAAGGCGCGGGACGTGATGCACGAGGGCGTTCAGTGCATCGGTGAACACGAAACACTGCGGGTCGCCGCGGAGATCATGGCCGATCTGGGCGTGGGAGCCCTGCCGATCTGCGGAGACGACGACCGGCTCAAGGGAATGATCACCGACCGCGACATCGTGATCATGTGCTGCGCGCACGGCAAGGACATCGACCGGACGACCGCCGGGGAGCTGGCCCGTGGGCTGGTGTGGGTCGACGCCGACGCCAGCCTCGAAGAGGCGCTCTTCTCGATGGAGGAGCACCACATCAAGCGGCTGCCCGTGGTCGCGCGGCATCGCCTGGTCGGCATCATCAGCGAGGCGGATCTGGCCAAGGAGTTGCCGGA
The DNA here is from genome assembly GCF_017896165.1 of Microbispora oryzae. Classification (GTDB taxonomy): domain Bacteria; phylum Actinomycetota; class Actinomycetes; order Streptosporangiales; family Streptosporangiaceae; genus Microbispora; species Microbispora oryzae. Next base: position 47,948 of record NZ_JAFCNB010000011.1, on the reverse strand, counting down.
CACCAAGCTCGCCGAGTTCGTCCACCGCGTCTACGCGCTCGACTGAGCGCCGGCGGCCCCGGGCGGGGCCGTGCCCGAACGAGGTGACCGAAGGAGCAGGTCAGAAGGGGCCGGGGTTTGACGTGACCCCTCTGGCCGGAGTTCACTGAAGGTGTGGGCGGATTTTCCGATGCGCTCGACCAGGGGCGATCGGCCCGGCCACGCGGCCCGAGGAGGTGATTGGGATGAGCTCTGGCAGTAGTCCGTGTCCGTCCATCCCGGCGCCCTTCCCGCGCGTGGCACGCCCGGCCGATCACGAGGGTCCGTCGTCGTAACGACCGGACCGCCCGTCGTGAACACTCCCGGATGCTGTCACGTGCCGTGACGGGTGCCCCATCCGTGCCGGGTCTCCGGCGCGGGGCAGGAGGTCCGTCATGACGATCACGATTTCGATCCCTTTCACGCTGCCCCGGACCCTGGTCCTGGCGGCCCGCGTCATGTTCCCCGTCGTGATGCCCCTCGCCCTCACGATGATCGGTTCCACGGAACCTGGATCCGGTCTGCGGGTGGGGCTCGAGATCGGCCTGGTGCTCCTGCGGCACCTCCTCGGAGCCTGAGCGCACCACCGGGAGCCAGGTCGACGACGTGGACGTTCAGCACGACGCCGCCGGAGCACGGCGGCCGGCTCACAACTGCGGCAGGCACTTGGTCTTGCCGGTGGCCTCGGCGTTCTGCCCGACCATGTCGAGGCGGGCGCCGGCCCGTACGCAGCCCACACCCGTGAGAAGCAGATTGCCGTAAGCGGAGTCGATGTGCCCCATCCGCCAGGAGTTGGCGGTGTCGTCGGCCGGACGGACTCCTTCGACGGTGAGCACCCCGACGGTCGTGTCGGTGGCCACGGGGTTGAGCCCGGGTGTGGGCATGAACCAGGGCCACGCTCCGGCGCAGCGGGCCGAATACAGCAGGTAGATCGTGCCCACCGTGGTGCCCGCGGGAAGGCTTCGGCCGCGAAGACGCGCCGTGCGCTGGAGGACGACGGGGGCGGAATCGAGGACCACCTTGTCGCCGCGGCAGCCGGCGATCGTCGGATCGGTGCCGTCCAGAACACGCACCGCACTGGCCGCGGAGACGGGGGTGGCCGTGGTGTCACCCGCCGCGGCCGGGCCGAGCCGGCCCGGAAGGACCTGTCGCGCCGCGGCGAACACGGCCACAGCGAACACGGCCACAGCGAGCAGGGCGGCGGCCGTCGCCCACGGCCACACACGCCTCCCGGCCGCGCCCGTGCCGACGGCAGGGATCAGCGCGAACCCGGCGGTGATGTGGGTCAGGCCGTCGGCGCCGTTCGCCACGAGATCCGCGTGCCCGTTCCGTACGGGCACCATGATCGTGACGGGGACGAGAGCGCCCTCATATCGGCCTTCGACGTGGCCGCCGGCCGGACCGGCAGCCGCCTCCGCGACGGCCCTCGCCCAGCGTTCGCGCCACTGCGGCCAGTCGCCCCCGCAGGTGAGCACGTAGTTTCGCACCACGTTCTCCGACGGCAGTCTGCGGCCCGCCACCGCCGCGGCGAGCGCGCTCTTGGACACCTCGCAGCGCCGTGCCATCTTCCAGAACGGCGGGTCGCCGGCGGCCGCTCGCAGTGCTCGTAGCTCACAGGCGAATCGCTGCACAGGTCCGGCGGTCGGATCCAGAGCCCGCATTCGTCGTCCGATGACTCCGTCCTCCTCGCCGAGTGGACAATCCCGTTTCGTGGGTCTGGACAACGAGCCGAGCGGATTGTCCAAATGCCTTCGATTTGGACAATCCGGCCTTTACCAAGATTGCGTATGTTTCCGCTCGTGGAAAGGCCACAGCATGAAGAAACTCGTCTCGGCGATCGCCGCCGTGGTGCTCGCGGGACCGGTCGCGGCCCTCGCACTCGCCAGTCCGGCGAGCGCCACGTCCTACTTCACCTGCTCGCCGGAGGACTACCACGTCACCTATTCGGCCGCTCACTGGGAGTGGTACACGTACCTGTCCAGTGAGGTGATCGACGTGCCCCAGCACAACGGGTGGGGCTACGTCTACCGGCGCCATTACGATCACTGGACCTACTGGGTCATGGTCAACCCCGTGTCCGGAGCGCCCATCTTCATCGACAACCACCAGGCTCTGACCTGCACGACCTGATCGCGCCGATCAGACCCGATGTGCCGGCCGTCTTCCGCCCGAGCGGGGGCGGTCTCGGCGCACCACCCGGCCTCTCCGATTTCGACGTGCGCGGATCACGAACCGCCTGCGGCGGGTTGCGGACGGGGCCGGGCCGGGGCCGCGCGGCGGACGGGGCGCCACGTGGCGACCAGGGCCGCGGCCAGCAGGAGCTCGGCGACGTCCCCGCCGTAGTACATGATTTCGGCGCCGCCCCGGACCTGGGCGATCGGGGCGTGCACGTCGACGAGGAACCCGCCGTACATCAGCTGGGCGATGACGGCGTGGGCGGCGATGGCCACGCCGAGGACCACCAGCCGGTACGGCACGGAAGGACGGTGGGGAGCGGGGTCGGGGCCCGCGATTATCCAGGCGAACAGGCAGCCCGACAGCAGGAAGTGGACGTCCAGCAGCCAGTGCGCGATCGGCCGGCCGGTGGCGGCGTCGTACAGCGGAGTCATGTACAACACGGCCAGACCGCCTGCGGTCAGGCACAGCGCCGTGATCGGATGGGTGAGCGGTTCCAGCGCACGGCTCCGCAGCACCGCGGTCAGCCGCCGGGCCCGGCGCGCGGGTAACGCGCGCAGCAACGTGGTGATCGGCGCGCCCAGCACCAGGGCCAGTGGCGCGTACATCCCGATCAGCAGGTGCTGGAGCATGTGACCGCGGAAGTCGTGGTGGGCGGACGACGCGATCGGCGGCAGCAGCGCCAGGGCCAGCAGCGCGCATCCAGTGAGGAAGGCCGCGACACGCCACCGGTCCCGCGGACGCCGCACCGAATATCCGGCGCGCCGCGCGAGCAGCAGATAGACCGCCGCGAGCAGCGCCACCCCGGCCACCGGCACCGTGCCGGCCCACGGCCCGCCGTCGTGGAGATGCGTCAGGCTTCCGGGCATCAGGTGCCTCCCAACCCCCCGGCGGCGGAGCCGGGACCAGGCTCGGGACCTTGTTTGGGACCTCGTTCGGGGCCTTGTTCGGGATCGAAGGGCGTGCCCGTGCGCCGCACCAGATAGCCCACGGCCACCAGCACCGCGCCAAGGACCAGGAACCCGATGTCCCACCAGACCTGGTACGGGCCCCCGCGCACGTGATGGATGCCCAGGACGTGGTGGTCGACGATGCCCTCGACCAGGTTGAACAGCCCCCAGCCGACCAGCACCCAGCCCCAGAGCACCCGGGAGGTCCACACCCGGCGGCGCCGGTGGGTGACCCGCGAATACAGGAGGCCGAGGCCGATCAGCACCGCCAGCCAGCACACGACGTGGAACAGGCCGTCCCACACCGTGTTCATCTCCAGCCCGGACAGGGTGCGCGGGTTGTAGTACTGCACGCCGATGTTGTCGGTGTCGGTGCCGCTGAGCATGTGGTGCCACTGCAGGAGCTGGTGCAGCAGGATGCCGTCGACGAACCCGCCGAGCCCCACCCCCAGGATGATGCCCGGCGACCGCAGACTCGCCGGGCCGTCGTCCACACCGGTCTGGTCGACGGCTGACCGGTTGGTTGCGGCCATGACCCCCCTGTTCCTGACGGAGCACGTGGCAGAACAAGAATGGGTTTCACTTGTGGCGCTACCCGGAGCCTGGGCGCGTAATCTCCGGTCGCCGACCGGAGATCGGGCCGGGGCGGTGGCCCCGGCCCGATCTCACCTCTTTTCGCTGGAGGGGTCAGGGGCTGAAGGGGTCAGGGGCTGGTGCAGGTCACGGTGGGAGTGGCCGCGGATCCGTTGGCGAGGAACCCGAAGCTGGTGGACCCTTCCGCGGCGATCGAGCCGTTGTAGGACACGTTGCGGACGGTCACCTCGGAGCCGGAGGTGCTCAGGTCGCCGTTCCAGGCCTGGCTGATCGTCTGCCCGCCGGTCCAGGTCCACTTCACCGTCCAGCCGTTGATCGCCGAGCTGCCCGCACGGACGGTCACGTTCGACTGGAACCCGCCCGGCCAGCTGTTGACCGTCTCGATCGTCGCCGAACACGCACCGGAGTCCGGAGGCGGAGACGACGACGGGGACACCGAGGGAGACGCCGACGGAGACGCCGACGGAGACGCCGAGGGGGACGCCGAAGGAGACACGGACGGCGAAGCCGAAGGAGACGGGCTCGGGCTCGGGCTCGGCGGGACCGAACCCGTGTAGATCTGGAGATTGTCGAACTGGGCGGTCTCGGTGGTGCTGGTGCCGATGCCGATCTGGCCGGCGCCCCAGGTGCCGTCGGTGACCGTGCCGACCTGCGTGCTGTCGATCTTCGCGGTGATGGTGCTGCCCGAGAAGCCGAGGGACAGGGTGTGCCAGCGGCCGGTGCCGAGCGAGGCCACGGTCCCGCTGCGGATCGTCGTCATCGCGTTGTCGGTGTTGTTGCGGATGATCTGCCAGGAGCCGGTGTCGGTGACGCGCAGGTAGTAGGCGTTCAGCCCTTCGGGGCCGAAGGAGTGCTGGGCGCCGGCCCGGCCGATCAGCTCGGCGTAACCGCTCTGTTCCAGCATCACGTCGGCCGAGACGGTGTAGTTGTTCCAGCCGAGGTCGCCGAGCAGGGCGTAGGGGTGGGAACCGCCGGTCCACAGGATCGGCTGACGGGGGGCCATCTGACGCACGCACCGGCCCGAGCGGCCGCCGCCGCAGCTCACGACCTCGAACGACCCCTGCATGTCCGACAGGTACTTCGCCTCCCGGCCCACGGCGTAGGAGTCGAAGGTGTCGGAGTACGGCAGGGCCATCGAGCCACGGGCCGGGCTGGTCGCGGTGCCCTTGCCCTGCCCGGTCGTGGTCGTGATCGAGTACACGTACCCCGGCTGGACGGTCAGGGAGAAGTTCCCGCCCGAGGGGGTGATGTCACTGGTGTGCACGAGGTAGTCGGCCGGGTTGCCGGAGTTGAGGTTGGTGGCCCACACGTGCACCTGGCCGGTGGACAGGCCGCCCGTGACGGAGAAGTTCAGCGTCTGGGCGGAGGTGGCGTCCATCGTCTCGACGATGGTGCTGTAGTCGGAGTTGTTGGTGGACTTCAGCGACACATAGCTGCCGTTGTTGCGGTTACCGCCGATGTAGCCGCTGGAGGAGTCCAGATACTTCCACCCGGGGGAGGTGAACTGGGTGGTCTGCGCCATCACCCAGGCGTTCTTGCCGATCGCGTAGTAGCCCGACCACGGCTGCGGCGCGACCGCCACACCCATCGTGGCGAACGGCAGATTCGGAGTGATCGCCGCGATCACCGGCCAGTTGATGTAGGCCGTCATCTTCCCGTCGATGTAGTCACGGTTGATGCCCCGGGCCAGCGCCTTGGCCCCGTCGTTGTAGTCATCGGAGCCGTTCTCACTGGCCCACAGCACCTTGCCGGAGTTGATCGCCGTGGTCGAGCTCGGACAACTGGACTGCGCGCCGCGGTACCCGCACACGTAGTGCCCGCCGTACACGTCGACCGCGTTGCGGAACGCCGTGTTGTTCACCGCGTCGTCGGCGGCGCCGAAGCCCCAGTCGTCCGAGGCGATGATCTTCACGTTGCCGAACCCGCGGGAGTCCAGCGCGCTGTTGAGGTTGACGTACCAGTTCAGGTCGCGGCCCTTCTCGTTCCAGCCGCCCAGGTAGTCGATCGTCAGGTTGTGGCTGTTCTTCGCGCAGCCCAGCCAGTCGACCAGGTAGTTGATGGTGTCCTGGGACCAGAAGTTGCCGCCGCCCAGCCAGCCCGGCGCGCCCCAGGCCAGCCCGACCAGCTTGATGTTGGGGTTACGGGCCTTGGCCTGCTCCATCAGCCACCACTCATACCCCCGATCGCAGTCCAGATCGCCGGAGGTGTGCCGGTGACTGGGCTCGGCACCGTCGGTGGAGTTGGTGTCACCACCGATCTCGACCTTCAGGATCTGCATCGACGCCCCGAACCCGGGCTTGAACAGGTAGTCCAGGATCTGGCTGCGCTGCGGCTCGGGGTAGTCGACCAGCAGGCGGCTGTTGCCGCCACCGCCGCTGATCGCGCCGACACCGTCGAACGTACGACCACCCGAACCGCCGTTGATCGTGATCGAGACCGCCGCCCGCGCCGGCGACACGGCCACCAGGGACATCACCACCGACAGCAATGCCACCACGGCGGCGGCCACAACCCGCGCCGTCGTCATCCTTCGTTGATTCACGAGGGGTCCTTTCAGACACGCCACGCCGAAATAAACACAACTGAACTTGATCAAACAGATTGCAGCAAGAGAATGCGCACACATGCGGGGTGCGTCAAGCGCGGTCAGGGCCGTGCGTGAATCCGCTCCCTTATCCGGGAAGCCCTGACGCGGCCGGCCGCCGAGCGGAGATCGGCGCGGCGTCACAGCCCGTTCCCAGCACGCCGTCGCTCGCCGTCCAGCGCCGGACATGTCGGCAGACGTCAGAACGAGTGATGAGGGCGAGACCCGGAAACGATCTCACCGACGGTGACCGGCGGGCTCCTCGCGACAATCCCGAACGTGCGTGAAGCAGGCCACCCCGGCGATAACCCCCATCGATCTTTTCAACCTGAAATTTTCACCCTCACCCGATGACGCCTCGCCGGATATTCCACCGTCCGCGGCACCACATGAAACGCGCGATATTCGCTGTACGCCCCACGAAGTTTCTCGGGGAAATCCGATTATGAGACGACGAAATCCCGCAGCCCCGCGCCCGCACCGGCACCGGCACGACGGTCTCTCCGGCTCCGTCCGCGGCGGCGCCGGCCGAGCCATCGACGATTGCACTATGCAATGATGGGGCGCCGGGGGACCCGAGAGGGCTCCCCTTTTCGGCCTGCGCGGATGCGAGCAGATTCGACGTGATCACCCATCGATCCGGTTCCATCAAGCAACTGTGATCCTCGTCACATCTATCTGACAGAAGTAGCGATTCGCAACAACCGCGGTCAGGTGACGCACATACCCGCCGACCTGCGACAACGCGTAACGGATAGGCCGACACGACCGGAGATAACGAAAAGGTCTCACGCTGAGCTGCGAAAACGCCTTCTTTGATGGGCCTTACGGCGAGTTGGGGAGGCTTGTAGGTTCTTGCCCGTCCTTAACTGACGAACGGGCGCAGGGTCGCCCGACGACAGAGCAAGGAGCTTTGTTGTGCAGCACTCCCTCACTCTCCCCCTCGGCGGCGTCGCCGCCACCGGTCTGCTCGCCGCCGCGCTGATCGCCGCCCCGGCACACGCGTCGAGCGTGTACGCCGACGACACACTCGCCGGATCCTCCACGGCGGCCAAGGACATCGCGTTCTTCTGGTCCTCACAGCTGCTGACCGAGGCCACGCCGTACAACGTCGAGACCACGGTCGCGGCCCGGCACATCTCCAGCGGTGGGCCCTCGGCCGACAGCAAGCCGGGCACGGTGTCGGCGATCGGCGACGAGAAGAAGTCCTCCAGCCGGTCCAAGAACGTCAACCTCCCGAAGACCACCGGCAAGGTGTTCTTCCTCGGCGCGGACGGCAAGCCGCACTGGTGCTCGGGGACCTCGGTCCAGTCGCACTACCGCAACCTCGTCGCCACCGCCGGGCACTGCGTCTACGACACGCGGAGCAACAAGCCCACCCTCGACAACTGGGTCTTCGTGCCCGGCTACTACCAGGGCAAGACGCCCTGGGGGATCTACGTCGGGAAGCAGGCGTTCACCCACTACGACTACGACGTCTACGAGGACGGCGACCGCGACTACGCGTTCGTCACCGTCTACAACGGCATCAAGATCACGGGTGACCGGGAGGTCGACAAGAAGACCTACGACGCCTACACCGGCACCAAGAAGATCACCTCCACGGAGGTCTCCGCCGCGGAGTTCGCCGCCAAATACACCGACGGCGGGCCGTACTGGAAGAAGACCCTCGACCCGGAGATCACGCAGGTCGACCCGCCCGCCGACGGGTACGCCAAGCACGACGACTACTACACCAAGGGCGTCAACGGCATCAAGCTGACCGCCGTCGAGGTGAAGCGGTCCGACTACCTCGCCGCTCCGGCCGGCACCACGGCCATGAAGAACGGCGAGAAGTGCCCGAGCTGGTGCGGACACACGAGCGACACGTGGGTCCGCATCTCGATGGACGAGTATCGCAAGCTGAGGTCCGACCGCAGCTTCCTTGGCGATCTCTACCGGGGCCACGGCAGGCGCTCGGACGAGACGTACAAGAAGCAGTACTTCCTCAAGCGCTGGATCAAGACCACCGCGCACGAGAAGTACTACAAGGACCGCTACTTCATCCAGGGGCTGGCGAACGCCGGACGGCTCGGCGACAACGTCGGCGGCCAGGGGCTCGCCTACAACCAGAAGGTCGGCAAGAGCGTCTTCGTCTTCGGCTACCCCAGCGGGTCGCACCCGGACGGCAACCACGCCTACACCGGCCGGACCCTCAAGTGGTCGTACGGGAAGACCTTCGCGGCCACGGCTCCGGCGATCAAGGGCGAGGAGCTCGTCGGCGTGAAGTCCTCGTTCACCGGCCAGGGCGCGATCGGCTCGTCGTGGCTCGTGCAGTACAAGAACACGCGCCGGCTCGGCTACCTGAACGGTGTCACGATCAGCGTCGCCGACCGGGACGGCAACCGGCGCATCGACACCAGCCTGTCGCCGTACTTCGACGGCGAGACCTACGGCGTCTACAAGGCGGCGGCCAACCGCTGGTCGGGCTCGATCCTGTGATCCCGGCCCCGTTCGTCCAGGCCATTGACGAACGGCCGGCGGAGCGTGAAGACCGAGGTCTGGCGCTCTGACGGTGGATCGCGGGTGACGGCGGCTGGCCGTCGGCCGGCGACGTCGGGGAGGGCGTGCTCTCCCCGACGTCGCCGGCCTTCTCCGCGCGCCCTGTCCGACCTCCAGCCGTCCGGGCTGGAACAAGACCCGCCGGCGGGATACGCATGGACCGCTTGCGGCGCGCTCAGCCGGTGTACGGAGGGGCCACGCCCCACCCCCACCGCGGTACGGGAGCCTCCTGCATGACCGCCGCGCCGGGTTGCGAATTCCCGAGCGCGAGACGCGTCCCCCACTCGATGTAGCCCACGAACGCGGCGCGGAACTCCGGGTCGGCGGGCAGTTCGACATCGTCGGCCGCGTCGAGCAGCAGGCTGACCCAACGGCGCCGCATGGGTTCCGTGATGGCCCTGCCGAGGTGCATGGAGAGCATGTGGGGATAGCCGCCCCGCTCGTCGGTATATCTGGCCGGCCCTCCGAACACCTCCGCCAGCCACATCGCCACATAACGCGGGTGGTCAGGATCCATGCCCTTGAAGAGGGGCCCGATCAGCTCATCGTCCGCGACGAGATCGTAGAACCGCTCCGTGAGCCGTTCCAACGCCTCCGTGCCGCCGAGCCAGTCGTACAGCGAAGGAACCGAACCGCCCGCGCCGCGCACCGATGTGCGTTCGTAGTGGCTCATCTCCTCGATGTCGGGCACGAACGGACGGATCGCCGCGAAGAACTCCCGGAACAGCTCACTGCGCCGGAATCCCTCCATATGATCCTGCGCCGATGTCCAGGTGATGCGCAGGATGTAGGAATCGGGCTGTTCCGCACTGCGGGCCAGCTCATAATCCACGCACTGCGGGGCACGTGACAGGCAGTCGGCGGCCCGGCGATAGGCCGCCTCGAAGTCCTCGCCGCGGTTGACCGGAATGCGGTAGCGGATGTACTCAACGATCACAAGCGACCAACTCCACGGGGTCGGCGGACAGTCTCACGCGGGCACAGACATGGTGCACTCTTGTAATCAAGTAATCAAGCTCTGACCGATCTTTCCGGTACGACGGGCTCTCGGAGCTGGCCGGCCTCGGCGGGTGGACGGCGGACCGCCAGATGCCGCCCACCCGCCGGATCCCTACTTGAGAAGTTCCTTCATCGTGCGGATCTCGGCGGACTGGCTGGAGACAATCGAGGCCGCCATCCGCCTGGCCGGCTCATAGGCACCATTGGCCTGCTCCTCCTTGGCCATGGCGATGGCGCCCTCGTGGTGCCGGATCATCATTGTCAGGAACGCCTTGTCGAAGGCTGCTCCGGAGAGACGTTCGAGCTTCTTCATGTCCGAGGCGGACATCATGCCCGGCATGCCGTGATCCATCGGCATGGCGCCCTCGCCGGGCGCTTTCAGCCCCCAACCGGTCAGCCAGCCGCTCATGGTCTGGATCTCCGGAGTCTGGGCGGCCTCGATCTTTGCGGCCAGTTCTCTGACCTGGCTGCTACCGGCCCGGTCCTCGGCCGGCTTCGCCATCTCCACCGCCTGGCGGTGGTGCGGGATCATCATCTCCGCGAACATGACGTCCTGCTCATTGTGGTCCGCGGCCGGGCTCGTGGCAGGAGCCTGCGACCCCGCCGCCATCGCGGGCATCGACGCGGATATCGACGTCGCGGACGACATGTCGTGGGCGGCGGTGTCGGCCGGGCCGCACCCGCCGATCAGGAGACCGGCACCGGCCAGCAGGGCCGTAGGAATGACAACGCGCTTCATGAACGAACACTCTCCGTGTCGGATTGGGAACAGTCGGCTCTGGCTCGACAGTCGGAGAGACCGCCGAGTGCGCCTTCTACACCCGGATCACACAGAGTCGCGCGAGGGTCGGCCCTCGGGGACGGGCGGTGGGCCCACGCGGGAGGAACGCCCTGAGGAACGGCCGGGCCGACGGCACGGCGAAGCCCGCGGCCGTCACGACGAGGAGGAGGAGCAGGGCCGATCCGGCCAGAAGGAGGGCGAGACAGACCTGGCCGCCGCCGTGCCCGTCATGGGGAAGACTCCGGCCGTCACCGTGCCCGTCGCCGGACGCCATCGGCATGGCCGCTCCGACGGCGTGACCGGGGTCCACGGTCAGGACGCTCGGAGCCGCGACAGGACCGGGTGAGGGCTGCACGCCGTGCATGGCGAACAGCCCGCACAGCACGGCGGCAAGCAGCAACAGCCCGCTCAAGGGGGCCGCCCCGCGCGCCGCACTGCCCGTAGTCACAGTCAACACACTACCGACGGCCCCCTACGCCCCCTCCGCCGAGCACCGGTCGGGCACGTTGGATGAGCGCCGGCGCCGGGTCAGAAGTCGGCGTCGAAGGTGACCGTGCCGGTCACGCCCACCTGGTACGCCGACACCCGCCGTTCGAAGAAGTTCGAGAGCTCCTGGACGTCCTGCAACTCCATGAACGCGAACGGGTTCTTCGCGCCGTACAGCGGCGGGATGTCGAGCTGGGCCAGCCGGCGGTCGGCGACGTGCTCCAGGTAGGTCCGCATGTCGGCGATGGACATGCCGGGCACGCCGCCGCCGAGCAGGTCCTCCGCGAACCGCACCTCGCACTCCACCGCCTCGGCGAGCATCTCGCGGACCTGGTCGGCCATCTCCTCGTCGAACAGTCCCGGCTCCTCCTGGCGGACCGTCTCCACCACGTCGAAGGCGAAGGCCATGTGCATGGACTCGTCGCGGAACACCCAGTTGGTGCCCGAGGCGAGCCCGTTGAGCAGGCCGCGCGAGCGCAGGAAGTACACGTAGGCGAAGGCGCCGTAGAAGAACAGCCCCTCGATGCACGCGGCGAAGCAGATCAGGTTGAGCAGGAAGGCCCGGCGGTCCTCCCTGGTCCGCAGCTCGCGCAGCTCGAAAATCGAGTCGATCCAGCGGAAGCAGAAGTCGGCCTTGCGGCGGATCGACGGGATGTTCTCGATCGCCGCGAACGCGGCGAACCGCTCCTCCTCGTCGGGTACGTACGTGTCCAGCAGGTTCAAGTAGAACTGGACGTGGACGGCCTCCTCGAACAGCTGCCGGGACAGGTAGAGGCGGGCCTCGGGTGCGTTGATGTGCTGGTAGAGGTTGAGCACCAGGTTGTTGGCCACGATCGTGTCGCCGGTGGCGAAGAAGGCGACCAGGCGGCTGACCAGGTGCCGTTCCGCGGGGGAGAGCCGGCCGAGATCCTTGAGGTCGGAGTGCAGGTCCACCTCCTCCACCGTCCAGGTGTTCTTGATCGCGTCGCGGTAGCGGTCGAAGAAGCGCGGGTAGCGCATCGGCCTCAGGGTGAGGTTCATTCCCGGGTCGAGCAGCATCGGGGTCTCGGGGTCGGTGGTCATGGCTCTCGCCTTTCGCGTGATTCCGGGAAATTCCGGGAGACGTGTGGATTTGCGGGGGACGTGCTCACTGGCACGCTTCGCACGACTCCGGGTTCTCCAGGGAGCAGGCGAGCGCCTCGGCGGTCATCTCCGCGTTCGCGGAGGCCGTTCGCTCCGGCCGCGCCTGCTGCGATGGGAGAGACGACGCGAGGGACACCGTCGCCTGCTGGATCCGGGTGGCCGGACGCGATCGCAGGTAGTAGGTGGTCTTCAGGCCGCTCTTCCAGGCGTACAGGTACATCGAGGAGAGCTTGTCGATCGTCGGGGCGCCCATGAACAGGTTGAGCGACTGGCTCTGGTCGATGTACGGCGCCCGCGCGGCGGCCATGTCGATCAGTGCTCGCTGGGGCAGCTCCCAGGCGGTGCGGAACAGTTCGCGCAGCTCAGCCGGTAGTTCGTCGATCCCCTGGACCGAGCCCTCCGCCCGCTTGACGGCGGTCCTGATCTCTTCGGTCCACAGGCCCCGCGCCTTCAGCTCCGCCACCAGCGCGCTGTTGATCTGGAGGAACTCGCCGCTGAGGGTCTCCCGCTTGAAGAGGTTGGACACCTGCGGCTCGATGCACTCGTAGCACCCGGCGATGGACGCGATGGTCGCGGTGGGCGCGATCGCGATGAGCAGCGAGTTGCGCAGCCCGTGCTCGGCGACCCGCTCACGCAGCGCCGCCCAGCGCGCGTCCTGGGCGCCGGCGACCTCCCACAGGTCGGGCTGCAGGAGTCCGCGGGCGGCCCGGGTCTGCGGGAAGGCCGGATGCGAGCCCGCCTGCGCGGCCAGGTCGGCCGAGGTCTCCAGCGCCGTCAGATAGATCTCCTCGGCGATACGGGTGGACAGTTCCCTCGCCTGGGGGGAGTCGAACGGCATCCGCAGGCTGAAGAAAACGTCCTGCAGGCCCATCATGCCGAGGCCGACCGGACGCCAGCGGGGGTTGCTCGCCGCGGCCTGCGGGCTCGGGTAGTAGTTGATGTCGATCACGCGGTCCAGGAAGGTGACCGCGACGCGTACGGTGGCGCGCAGCCGCTCCCAGTCGATCCCGCTTCCGGCCAGGTGCGCGGCGAGGTTGACCGAGCCGAGGTTGCAGACGGCGGTCTCCGTGTCGCCGGACACCTCGATGATCTCCGTGCAGAGATTGGACAGGTGCACCACGTTGCCGGGCTCGGCCGTCTGGTTGCACAGCCGGTTGGACGCGTCCTTGAAGGCCATCCAGCCGTTGCCCGTCTGGGCCAGCGTGCGCATCATCTTGCCGTACAGGTCCCTGGCCCTGACCTGCCGGACGTACCGGCCGGCGGCCTCGGCCGCGCGGTAGGCGGCGTCGAAGTCCTCTCCCCACAGGTCGGGCAGCTCGGGGACCTCGTCCGGGTCGAACAGCGACCACATCGCGTCGGCTTCGACCCGGCGCATGAACTCGTCCGGGATCCAGTTGGCGAGGTTGAGGTTGTGGGTGCGGCGGGCGTCCTCGCCGGTGTTGTCGCGCAGTTCGAGGAACTCCTCGACATCGGGGTGCCAGGTCTCCAGGTAGACGCAGGCGGCGCCCTTGCGCCTGCCGCCCTGGTTGACGGCGGCCACCGACGCGTCGAGGGTGCGCAGCCACGGCACGATGCCGTTGGAGTGACCGTTGGTGCCCCGGATGAGCGCCCCCCGCGAACGAACGCGCGACCAGGAGATGCCGATCCCCCCGGCGAACTTCGACAGCTGCGCCACCTGCGCGTACCGCTCATAGATCGAGCCCAGCTCGTCGCGGGGAGAGTCGACCAGGTAGCAGGAGGACATCTGGGTGTGGCGCGTCCCGGAGTTGAACAGCGTCGGCGAGCTGGGCAGGTAGGCCAGCGACGACATGAGGCGGTAGAACTCGATCGCCTCCGCCGGCGTCGTCGCAAGGCCGCACGCCACGCGCAGCAGCCAGTACTGCGGAGTCTCCACCACCAGCCGGGTCGAGGGATGGCGCAGCAGGTAACGGTCGTACACCGTGCGCAGACCGAAGTATTCGAACCGCAGGTCGCCTCTCGGGTCGATCGCGTCGTCGAGCTTGCGGGCGTTCGCGATCACGAAGTCGGCCGTGGCGTCGCCGATCAGCCCCTGCTCGTGCCCGAGCCGGATCGCCTGGCTGAACGACGCCACTCCCTGGCCGCGGACCTCCTTGTCGATGTACCCGGCCAGCAGCCTGGCGGCCAGCCGTGAGTACTGCGGCTCCTCGCCGATCATCTCTGCCGCCGTCTGGATCGACAGCCGGTCCAGCTCGGCGGTGGTCGCCCCGTCGTACAGGCCGCTGATCGTCTTGGTCGCCACGCGGAGCGGGTCCACGTCGGCGAGATCGTCCGCCCAGCGCTCCACCGCCCGGACGATCTTGTTGACGTCGACCGGCTCGCTCGCCCCGTTGCGCTTGCGTACGTGCATCTGCGCACGTCGCGGCATGGACCCCTGCCGCTCGGCATCCACCGGCGACACCCCTGTGACCGTCACAGCTCTCTCCTCGTGAACTCGGTCCCCAAGGTCGGAGGCAGCGCGCAGGAGGTTCCGGCGGACACGCGAAAGCGGCGCGCCGGAGCCATCAGCCGTCCCGCGCGGCTTCCGACCGGCCGCGTACGCAATCACCCGGTACGCGGCACGCTGGCAGGTCTTCGGACTCGTGGGCGGTGCGGCCGGCTGCCGCGTTGCCTACTGGTTGTCGCTTCCCGGGTCGCCCGTATGGGCCGGATCCAGTGCGTGTGACAACGGTCGTTCCCACTCACCGCTGCGGGGCAGTCCCGGACTCACACCGGGTTCCCTCTTGCCTCGGCCACCCTGGATGGACGGCCGAACCAGCTGCAGCGAACACCATATATAGGGGGCTAAGAAAAGTCACACCCAACATGTCGCGTCACTGTGGCAACTCCCGTCACCGCTCAAGATCTTTCAGGAGCCGGTGTGGAGCGGGCCTGGCACCGGTTCCGCCGGCTCTCCCGTGCCTCGCAGCGGGGGCATGGCCAGCAGTTCGCGGCCGAGCGCGACGGCCGCGTCGGTGAGCTGGGGCCGCACCCGTGCGAGGGCGCGGACGGTCCCCGTCAGCGCGGAGGCCGCGTCGCCCCACAGCGGGTCGGCTGAGATCCGCACGGCCCCCTGGACGGTGGCGGCGAGCGGTTCGAGCAACTCGGTCACCACGGTGCGGTGCAGGTGCCCGGCGATCCGCGCCGGGTCGCGGATCCGCCATCCGTCCAGGTCGGCGGCGCGCAGCGGCAGCGGTTCGCCGGTCACGGCCCGCCAGTGGACCCGCCGGGGATCCAGGTCGACGAGCACGTCGTGGGCGATCACGGCGCCGATCGACGGCGCCCACAGCCGGGCGGCGATCTCCTGGAACAGGATCGTGGCGGACGCCTCACGCTCGGCCGCGCCCAGGCGGCCTGCGACGGCGTCGATCACTTCAGCCAGGACGCCGGGATCGGCGAACAGGTCGGCGAGCGGCCGCCACCCCTCCCCGAGCTGGTCGATCTCAAGTGCGAAGCGGCCGCCGAGGGTGGAGACGCCGGCGACCGCGTCCGACACGGCCGCCGGAGTGGCGGGCAGCAGCGCCGGCGGCGTCTCCCTCAGCGTGTCCGCCGCCCGGCGGCTCCAGGCGGCCAGTTCGGGCAGCGTGGCGAAAGGGATGACGTCGCCGTCGAAGGCCGCCACGTATCCGTCGCCGGCCTGCCGTACCGCCAGGTCGGCGGGTTCCCCGCCGTCCTCGCCGCCGCGGCGGGACGTACGCCATCCCTCTCTGGCCAGCGCCCGTTCCAGCAGCGGGGTGTGGTTGTCGCCAGCGGTCACCCGCAGGCGCCCCGCGTCGCCCTCCCGGAGCACGAAGACGCCGGAGGCGGGGTCGAAGGAGAGTTCGTCCCCGTCGAAGGCGGCGCCGATCAGTCCCGCGACGGTGAGTTCCTCCGGTGTGCCGGTGTGCAACAGACCGCCGGGAGTCAGCAGCCAGAGCCGGTCGGCGACGCGCAGCGCCAGCTCCAGATCGTGCGTCGACACCACGACGGCGAGACCCCGGTCGCGGGCGAGGCGACGCAGCAGTCCCATCAGCGCCACCCGGGAGGTGACGTCGAGAAACGCGGTCGGCTCGTCCAGCAGGATCGCCGACGGCTCCTGCGCCAGGGCGCGGGCGACCAGCACCCGCTGGCGCTCGCCGTCCGACAGCTCCGTGACCGGGCGATCGGCCAGGTGGGCGGCGTGGACCGCCTCGAGCGCCCAGGCCACGACGTCGTGGTCGGCGGCCGAGAGGCGTCCGGTGAACCCGGTGTGCGGGTGCCGTCCCAGCGCGGCCAGCTCACGCGCGGTCAGCAGGGCGGGCACGTCTCGCTCGGTCAGCACGACGGCGAGCCGCCGGGCCAGCTCGGGCGCCGGTATCGCTTCCACGGCGCCGCCGTCGACGAGGACCCGCCCGCCGAGAGCGGGCTGCAGCCCGGCCATGGTCCGCAGCAGGGTCGACTTGCCGGTGCCGTTAGGGCCGATCAACACCGTGAGCTCACCCGACGCGGCGGTCGCGGCCAGGCCGTCCAGCACCCGTCGTGGCGCGTGCCCACGCCGCCCGGGATATCCGGCGCACACGCCGTCCAGGCGCAGACCTCGGTCGTCCATGCTCACACCGCCGCCCCGGTCCTGACCGCGCGGCTGCGCAGCAGTACGGCGATGGCCACGGGGGCGCCGACGACGGTGGTCACCGCGTTGACCGGGAGCACCACCCCACCGCCCGGCACCTGGGCGGCCACGCAGCACAGCAGTGCCGTCGTGGCGCCGAGCAACGTCACACCGGGCATGAGCAGCCGATGGTCGGCGGTGCCCAGCGACAGCCGGGCCACGTGCGGCACGGCCAAGCCGAGGAAGGCGACCGGCCCGCAGAACGCGGTCACCGCGCCGGCCAGCACCGATGACACCAGCAGGGTGAGCGTCCGGGTCAGCCGCACCCGCACCCCCATGGTGCGGGCGTAGCTCTCCCCGAGAAGCAGCGCGTTGAGCGGCTTCACCCCGGCGAGCGCCGCCGCCAGCCCGGCCAGGCAGACCGGGGCGAACAGCGCCAGATCGGCCCACGTGGTGGCGGCGAAGCTGCCCAGACCCCAAGTGAGGAACTGCTGCGCGCGCTGCGGGTCGGTGTAGGTCAGCAGCAGCGTGACCATCGAGGTGGTGGCCGAGCCCACCATCACTCCGACGATCAGCAGCGTGACCACCGACCGCACCCGCCGCGACAGCGCGAGCACGAGGGCGAGCACGGCCGCCGCCCCGGCGGACGCGGCCACCACGACCCCGGCGCGGCCGAGCCCGCCCACGCCCACGCTGAACGTGCCCGCCGCCCCGCCCCAGCCGATGATGACGGTGGCGACGCCCAGGCTGGCCCCGGAGCTCACGCCGAGGATGTACGGCTCGGCCAGCGGGTTGCGGAACAACGTCTGCATCTGCACCCCGGCCGCGCCGAGGGCGGCCCCGGCCAGCGCGGCGGTGATCGCGCGCGGTAGCCGTACCGTCCAGATGATCTCGCGGACGGCGGGGTCGGCCGAGCCGTCGCGCAGCAGCGCGGGCAGCGCCCGCGACAGCGGTATCGAGGTGGAACCGAGCGTGACGGCCAGCGCGAACGCGACCGGCACGGCCAGCGCCAGGATCGACAGCACCACCGCCCGGCGGCGGGAAGCCGCCGGAGCGGCCGTCAGTGCCGCCACGGTCACTTGGTCATCTTCTGGTAGAACGCGAACTCGTGGCCGGGAGCGAGCTCCGGGTGCAGGATGGCCACCAGATCACCCAGGACCAGGTCGGGCCGGGCGACGCCGCGCTCCCCGAAGTCGTTGCCGCCGCCCGGGCTCAGGGCCTTGTTGGCCGACCACACCTCGCCCTTCTTGTACGCGGAGAACTCGGCGTAGCGGGAGTCGGCCTTCACCACATCCGCCAGGGTCTTCCAGTCGTAGGCCGTGGCCAGCCAGACCTGCGCGTTCCTGGCCTTGGCCAGCACGGCCTCGAGGTCGAGCGTCATGGTGCCCGAACCGGAGGTGTCCGCCCACGGGTAGGTCCCGCCCGCGTCCTTGAGCATCCCGGCCACGTAGCTGCCGCCCTTGGGCACGAACCACTGGCCCTGGTACATCTCGCCGGGCAGCACGGTGACCGGCGTGGCCGTCTTCACTTTGGCCGCCAGCGCCGCGTAGTCGGACTCGATCGTGCCGAACACCTCGTTCGCCCTGGCCTCGGTGCCGGTGAGCGCGGCCATCAGCCTGATCCACTCGGCCCGCCCCAGCGCGGTCGGCTCCAGCCACTCGGCGTTGGCGACGACCTTGATCCCCGCCTGCCGGAGCGGCCCGTACGCCGCGTTCTCATTGCCCTCGGTCATCAGCACGTCGGGCCTGGCGCCGATCACCTTCTCGGTGTCGATCTCCTGCCCGGAGGCGTATTCGGTGACCGCGCCCGACTTCACCCGTTCCAGCACCTCGGGGGAGCTGACGTACTGGGCCGTGGCGACGCCCTTGAGCCGGTCGAGCACACCCAGCTCGCTCATCAACGGCAGATGCGTGGTCGAGGCGGAGTAGAGCGACTGGATGGGCGTCTCGATCGTCACCGCGCCCGCGAGTTCGCCGGTCGGCTTGGGGGCGGGGGTGCCGCAGCGCACCAGCACGTACGTCTCCGGCCTGGCCCCCGGAGCAGGCTGCTTGACCGTGACGACCTGGTAGTTCTTCGCGTACGTCAGGGTGAAGTTGGTGGCGTGCCTCAGGGTCTGCTTGACCGGGAAGTAGTCCGTGTTCGCGTCGTAGTTGGTGACGCAGCGGCCCTCGGCCGCCGGAGCTCCCGTCGCGAACGACGCGGACGGTCCGCCGCCGCCGCAGGCGGCGGTGGTGAGCAGAATCGCGGGTAGGACGGCGAACAGCGCGCCGCCGAGCGGGCGGGGGATACCCATCGGTGGTCTCCTGTGAACGGGCCGCGACCGCCGTTCCGCGACAGCGCGACGCGGCGAGCGAGAGCCGGATCACCACGAGATCCGTCTCAATTCCATCGAGGAGGCGACCGCGTGAGTCTCCTGGCTCTCGGGTCGACGCTCACCCCCGCCTTCCCACCCGCGTACGGGCAGTGGCGTCGTCGGGGTTCGCTCACCGATCACAGTGGCGGGACCACGCCGGATTCACACCGGCTTCCTCGCCGCCGTCGCCTTCACGAACATGGTCGCATACCGCCCCCGCCATCCTCCGGCGGGTCAGGACATGACGGCCTTCGCGGAGTTCCACAGCACACCGCGGTTCAGCCGGTCCGGGTAGAGCGCGACCATGGCCTCGTAGAGGTCCGAGTGGCTGCCCGCCTGCTCGGCCGCCGCGGCGAAGTCGTGGATGTAGCGGCGGGTCCTGTCGATGTCCCCCGGGCTGTCGGGATCGCCGTCGCGCTTGTGACCGGCGACGACGGCGCCGGGCCTGAGCGCTTCGACGACGTCGAGGGCGTCGAGCCATGCCTGCCGGCCGTTTCCCCCCGACTCGGCGAGATACAGGTGGACGTCCCCGTACACGGCGTCACCGGCGACGACCAGTCCGATGGAGGGGACGTGCAGCGCGCTTGAACCGTCGGTGTCGGCGTGGCCCAGCTCGATCGCCCGCAGACGCTCTCCCTCGAGTTCGAGCACGCCGTCGGACAGCGGCCGCACGGCCGGCCGTACGCCCGAGATCTGGCCGGGAAAGCGCGGATTCCAGAATCCGCCGAACCAGCGCGAATTCCACTGGGCGTCCATGTGGGCCACGACGCCGGGCGTGGCCACGAGTTCGGCGTCCGGGAAGCGTTCGAGCACCGCCGGGGCGCCGAAGAAATGGTCGCCGTGCGCATGGGTGACGAAGACGGCGGTCACGTTCTTGCCGGTGCCGGCCACCCAGGTCGCCAGCGCGCGCGACTCCTCGACGGTCATGAGGGGGTCCACGAGGATCGCGTCCCGCTCGCCGTAGATGAGGGTCGACGCGGTGGGCGACCACATCCGGCGGGCCTCGCCCGGGGGAAGGTCGTCGGACACCACCGGCTTCGACGGCGCGACGTACACGGAATAATTCAGGTCTGCCATAGCCGTTCCCCGATCGATCGAAGGCCGAGTGCGCCTACGCCCCGCGCCGGCGAAGCCGGGCATCCAGCAGGGCCGGCGGAGTGGCGCCGTAGTTGTCGCCGGGGTTCAGGTCGGTGCCCGGCGGCACGATCGCGTCGATGCGGTCGAGGACGTCGTCGGTCAGATCGACGTCCGCGCCGGACAGGAGCCCGTCGAGCTGCTCGGCGGTGCGGGGACCGATCAGCACGGCCGTGACCGCCGGGTGGCTCCGGGCGAACGCGATGGCGAGCTGCGGGAGCGTGATCCCCATCTCGCCCACGAGCTCGGTCAGGCGGGCGACCGCCGCGGCCTTCGTCCCGCCGGTCGGCGTGGTCGGGTCGTACATGGACGGCTGGACGGAGGCGCGGTGGCCGGACGAAACGTCGGCACGGCCGGAGAGCCAGCCGCCGTTGAGCGGGCTGAACGTGAGCACGCCCATGCCGTGCCGCTGCGCGGTCGGGAACACCGCGGCCTCCGCCTGGCGCGTGAAGATGGAGTACATCCGCTGCTCGGTCTGGAACCGGTAGGTCGTGTGACGCTCGGCCGTCCACTGCGCCTCGGTGATGAGTTCCGCGGCGAACATGGACGAGCCGAATGCCCGGATCTTCCCGGCCCGCACCAGATCGGTGAGGGCGGCCAGGGTCTCGGCCACGTCGGTCTCGTGGTCGGGCCGGTGCATCTGATAGAGGTCGATGTAGTCGGTGTCCAACCGGCGCAGGCTGTCCTCGACGGCGCGGGTGATCCACCGGCGTGATCCGCCGCGGCAGTTGGGGTCGTCGCTCATCGGCAGTCCGAACTTGCTGGCGAGGACGATGTCGTCACGGCGACCCTTGATCGCCTTGCCGACGATCTCCTCGCCCTCTCCGCGGGAGTAGACGTCCGCGGTGTCGATGAGATTGATGCCGGCGTCGAGCGCACGGTGGATGACCCGGACCGAGTCCTCGTGGTCCGTGTTGCCCATGCTGCCGAACATCATCGCGCCGAGCGCGAGCTCGCTCACGGATATGCCGGTGGTGCCCAGGATTCTGCGTCGCATTGGTGGATGCCTTCCCTTTCTGTGCTGTCCTCTTCATCCCAGCACCCACGCCGGCGGCGCACCGAGCGCGATCCTCTCGCCGTCTTGCCTGATCCTGTCGATGTTCCGGCCGCCGGGCAGACGTGACGTTGTGGTTGGCTGGAGCACATGGACCTCCTCGACAGGTTGCGGAGGCTGATCGTCCGGCACGCGGGCGGTGGTCCTCACGCCGTCAAAACGATCATGGAGGGGGTGACCGTCGGGCGGGTGGATCAGCCGACGCCACCTGAGGCGGCGATGCTGAAGCCCTCGGTCGCGATCGTGGCGCTGGGTATGAAGCGCCTCATCCTGAACGGTGTCCCCTACGACTACCGCGCCGGGCAGTACCTGGTCGCCTCGCTCGACCTCCCCGCGGTCGGACAGGCGCTGCGGGCGAGCCCCGAGGAGCCGTTCGTCGTCGTCAGCATCCGGCTGCGGCCCGCCGACATCGCGCCGCTGCTGCTGGAGGCGACGGCGTTGAAGCCACCGGCGTTCACCGGGCTGGCGATCAGTGACGCGACACCCGAGTTGCTCGATCCCGTCGTCCGGCTGCTGGAGACCGTCGACCGTCCGGATGACATGCGCGTACTCGCACCCGGCTACCGGCGGGAGGTCCTGTGGCGGCTCATCACCGGCGAGCAGGGCGCGCTCGTGCGGCAGATCGGCCTGACCGGCGGCAACCTCACGCACGTCTCACGGGCGATCCAGTGGATCCGCGACCACTACCGCGAGCCGATCCGCGTGGGGCAACTGGCCGCGCTGGCCGGCATGAGCGAGTCGTCCTTCCACCGCTACTTCCGGTCGGCGACCTCGATGACGCCGATCCAGTTCCAGAAGCAGATCCGCCTGCAGGCCGCTCGTACCCTTCTCATG
Source organism: Microbispora oryzae (assembly GCF_017896165.1). Lineage (GTDB taxonomy): Bacteria > Actinomycetota > Actinomycetes > Streptosporangiales > Streptosporangiaceae > Microbispora > Microbispora oryzae. Next base: position 25,759 of record NZ_JAFCNB010000011.1, on the reverse strand, counting down.
ACCCAGTCCGAGAGCGTGGCCGAGATCGGCTACTTCGTCGGCTACGAGAGCCCGTCGCAGTTCAGCCGCGAGTATCGCAAGACGTTCGGCACCTCCCCCGGCCGCGAGACCGGACGGCCGTCGGCCCGGCCTCAGGCCGTCCCGTGACGCCTCGCGGCTGGAGCGGACGCGCTTCGGCTACGACGACAGGACCGCGTCGAGCAGCGCCGGAAAGCGTTTGTCGACCTCTTCCTTGCGCAACGTGACGGTCCGCTGACGACCGGCGGGCTCGTTGCGGATGAGGCCGGCTTCGCGCAACGTCTTCAGGTGATACGAGAAGGTCGACTTGGGCATACCGGGCTCCGTCGCCTGGCACTGCGCCACAGTCAGCGACCCTTGCGTCGCGAGCTGCCGCACGAGGTCGAGCCGGATCGGGTCGCTGAGTGCGAACAGGACAGCGGGAAGCTCGACGTCTTCCAGCTCCGGGTGGGGGAGCCTGCGCGTTGTGGCGTCGCTCACAGTTCGACCTTTTTGGAACTATCGACAGTACGGTCTGGTTGCAACGGTTCGATACAACTCGAACGGTAGGCCGGTTGGAGCGACCATGACAAGTCTGCGGCAGGAATCACCGCCCGCTCTCGACACCCCCATTCCTCGACGCCGCGGCCTCGTGGTGCTGCCGCGCGCCGCGGCCTTCTGGCTGGTGGCGGGCACCACCGCCATCCTGCTGGCCGCGTCGAGCGCGCCGAGCCCCCTCTACCCGGTGTACCAGGCCGAGTTCGGCTTCAACGCCCTCACGCTCACGGCGATCTTCTCGGTGTACGTGCTCGCACTGCTGGTCAGCCTGCTCACCGTGGGACGGCTCTCCGACTTCCTCGGCCGCCGCCCGGTCCTCGCCGCGGCGCTCGTCACCGAAGCCGCCGCGATGGCCGTCTTCCTCGACGCGCACGGCGTCGCCGCCCTGTTCGCCGCCCGCGTCGTCCAGGGCCTGGCGACCGGCGCCGCCGTCGGCGTGCTCGGAGCGTACCTGCTCGACCTGCAACCGTCCGACGGCTCGCGGCTGGGATCGCTCGTCAACGGCGTGGCCGCCACCGGCGGCCTGGGCCTCGGTACGATCGCGAGCGGCGTCATGATCCAATATGCGCCGCAACCGACCCGGCTGATCTTCGCGGTCCTCACCGCGGCGTTCGTCGCTCTCGCCGTCGCGACGGCGGTGCTCCCCGAAACCGTCGCACGGACCCCCGGCGCCGCCGCCGCGCTGCGCCCGCAGGTGCAGGTTCCCCCGGCGGCCAAGCGCGCGTTCCTGCGCGCGGCCCCGGTCCTGATCTCCACCTGGATGCTCGGCGGGCTGATCTTCTCCCTTGGGGGCTCCCTGCTCACCGCGGTGTTCGGCGAGCTCAACCACGCGGCGGTCGGCCTCATGCTCGGCGCGCTCGCCGTAGCCTCCGCGGCGGCGTCCGTCCTGCTCAGACGGCACGCACCGGAGCGGATGCAGCGAGAGGGCACGCTGCTGCTCCTCGTCGGAACGATCCTGCTTGTCGTCGCCGTGGCGTCGTCTTCGCTGTGGGTCTTCGTCGCGGCGGCGGTCATCGCGGGTGTCGGATGGGGTCCGGCCTACCTGGGTGCCTTCCGTACGCTCAGCCAGCTCGCGGAGCCGCATGAGCGAGCCGCGCTGATCTCGGCGATCTACGTGCTCAGCTACCTGGCCTTCAGTATCCCCGCCTTGATCGCCGGGGTGGCCATCACGACGCAGGGCCTGCGGGGAACCTCACTGGTCTACGGTGCCGTGGTCGCCCTCGTGGCCGCCGGCACCCTCGTCTACGAGGCGCGGGGCCGGCACCGGCTGGCCGCTTTGTGACTGCCGCCGGACCGGTCCGCTGCTCGCCGGGGCAACGCATGGGCTGGTCCGGCGCAGGACGGTGAGGGCGATGAGCACGGCGACGAGCAGAAGCGCGGCGCTCACCGCCAGCCCGAGCGCGTACCCGTCGTTGAGCGCCTCGGGCGTCGTGGCCGGTCCGGTGCGGTTGTTCGCGACGGTGCCGAGCGCCGCGAGTCCGAGTGAAGCGCCGATCTGCCGCGAGCTGTTGAGCAGGCCGGAGGCGGTGCCGGTCTCGTGGGGCGCGACGCCTGCGGTGGCGGTGGAGACCACCGGTCCCAGGCAGAGTCCGAAGCCGACGCTGGCGACGATCGAGGGCCCCAGGATGTCGGTGGCGAAGGCGCCGTCGGGACTGACCAGGCCGAACCACGCGAAGCCTGTCGCGGTGAGCAGCCCTCCGGCGACGAGAAGAGTCCGCGGCGCGAGACGGTAGCCAAGCTTGACGGCGAGCACGGAGCCTCCGACCACGCCGAGCGCGAACGGCACGAACATGACCCCGGTCAGCGCCGGTCCCGTTCCGAGGACCCGTTGCAGGTAGAGGGACACGAAGTAGAAGGCCGAGGCCATGGCCGCGCCGACCAGGAGGTTGTAGGCGTTCGCGCCGGCCACCGAGCGGTTGGCGAACAGGCCCAGCCTGATCAGTGGTGCACGGCCGGTGGTCTGCTCGACGTAGACGAACGCGGCCAGCAGCGCGGCGGCGACCGCCAGGGTCGTCACGGTGACGGGCGAGGTCCACGCGTAGCGGTCGGTGCGGACGACGCCGAACACCAGCAGCGTCATGCCCGCCGTGGCCAGGAGGGCGCCGAGCACGTCCGGCCGCCCGCCGGGGGCGGCCGGCGGGTCCGCGGCGACGCCGCGCCAGGTCAGGGCCAGGGCACAGACGGCCATCGGCACGTTGACGAACATCACCCAGCGCCATCCGGCGTACTCGGTGAGCAGGCCACCGGTCAGGACGCCGAGGGCGCCCCCGGCGGCGTTCATCGCGCTCCACACGCCAAAGGCGCGCACGCGGGCCCTGCCCGTGGGGAACATCGTGGTCAGCAGCGCCAGGGCGGCCGGAGCCACCGCGGCGGCCCCGATGCCCTGTACGGCGCGGGCGGCGACCAGATGGCCGGGCACCTGGGCGAAGCCGCCGGCGAGAGAGGCGAGCCCGAACACGCCGAGCCCGAGAAGCAGAACCCGCCTGCGGCCGTACCGGTCGGCGGCCTTGCCGCCCAGCAGGAGCAGCCCACCGAAGGTGAGCGCGTAGGCATGGATCACCCAGGTCAGGCCCATCGCGCTGAAGCCGAGGCCGACGGCGATCCGCGGAAGTCCGACGTTCACCACCGACAGGTCCAGCGACACCATGAACTGCACGACGGCCACCGCGGCGAGGGTGCGCCCCGGGCGGGCGTCCGAGTTATGTGTCATCGCGGGCTCCGTCCCCCTCCATCGATTTTCGGAACATGTTCCGAAAGTAGCATCGCAGCCGCCACCGGGAAATACGTAAGGGCGGATCGGGCGCCGCTTTCACGGCAGAGGACGGAGAACGGGCATGATGAGGCAATGCCCCGATCTCCCGCACCGCCCGGGTCACACGGTCGCACCGGCAGGCCGCGCGTGACCTCCCGTACGGAGATAGTGGCGGCGGCCCGCAGGCTCATCGACCGGGACGGCTGGGAGAAGCTGACCATCCGCCGGCTAGCCACCGAGCTCGGCGTCGGGGCGACGACCCTCTATCACCACATCCGGGACAAGGACGACCTACTGGTCCTCCTGCTGAACAATTACGTCGAACAGCTCGAACGCCCCCAGCTGCCCAGCGAGCCACGGGATCGCGTCGTCGCCGCCGCCACCGCGCTCCACGACGCCCTCGCGTTCTGGCCGTGGGCCGCGGAGGTCCTGACCGTGGACGGTTTCGTCGGCCTCCTCGACGAATCGGCGCTGTGGATGGTCGAGGCCATCGTGGCCGGGGCCCACGACCACGGATGCACACAGGCACAGGCCGTCGACGTCTTCCGCGGCATCTGGTACTACACCGTCGGCGAGATCCTCGTCCGCGCCCACTCCGCCCGCCGTCGGGCCGGCGACGAGCACCCGGCTGACCGCGGCGCGTTCTTCGGCGGCCTCGACGCCTCCCAGGTGCCGCACCTGGCCGCCATCGGCGACAGATGGCCCGCACTGGCGGCACGAGACACCTACTGCCAGGGGCTCCGCGCGTTCGTCGACGGGCTGCTCCCCCACGCCGCCCCGCCGGCTCCTCCTGGCGCGGGCGGCTGAGCACGGCACGCCGGGTCCTCCGTCAGCTCGACATCCGGCGATGCCACCGCGTCGTCGATCTGGTCGAGGCCGGTGGTGCCACGTTTGATGGAGCGCATGATGCCCCTCTAAAGTATCTGGAGAGTTCTCCGCATAACGCGGTGGGCCGGTCGTCGCCGCCATCACGGAGCTCCTCGACGCCGGCAAGCAGGACGGCAGCATCCGCGTGGACGCCCACCCCGGCGACTTCCTCCAGCTCACCGGCGCTCTCTGGCGTGCCGCCTCCAGACCCGAAGACCGATCCCCACGCATGCTCGCGCTCATACTGGACGGACTCCGCACACAACCACAGCGCCAGAAGTCGCGTAACTAGGAGACCTGATCCATGGCTTGGCACATCACGGACAGACCTGACGTTTTCCATGCCGAGGCGGGAGCGTTCGTCGCGTCGCGTCCTGACCTGCACACCATGCTGCTGTCCGGACTCGACACGATTGAGCGCCTTCGCTCCGGCAGCGCGATGCCGCCTGCGGTTCTGGGATGGTGGCGAGACCAAGGGGAGAACCGTACGACAGCCGCTTTCGTGTGGATGCCGCCACACATACTGGCGGCCAGTCGCCTTTCCGGCGCCGCGTGTACGGACCTGGCCCAGTTGCTCTCCGCCGGTGACCACCCCTTCAGAGGGCTGATGGCCGACGACGCGACGATCGGCCTCTTCTCGCAGGCATGGAAGACGGCCACAGGGTCAACCCTGGAGAGCAGACTTCACCTTCGCCTGTACCGTCTGGAACAGGTCGTATCTCCGAGCCTCGCAGTTCCGGGCAAGTCCCGCGTGGCGACCGCCGGAGATCGGGACCTTCTGCACGCCTGGTGCACGAGCTTCATCGCGGAAGCCGGCCCTCTGGGGGTGGACCTCGACACGTTCATCGACGAGCGGATAGCTCGGCACGGGTGGCGACTGTGGGAGGTCGGGGGCGAAGTGGTCGCCATGGCCGCCACCACCCCCGCCGTGGCAGGCATGGCGCGCATCACGCCCGTCTACACCTCGCCCGACCACCGTGGGCAGGGCTACGGCGCCGCTGTCACCATGGCCGTGTCCAGGGCCGCGCAGGAGAGCGGCGCGGCACACGTACTCCTCTTCACCGATGTGTCGAACCCCACGAGCAACAGGCTCTATCAGCGCATCGGCTACCAACCGGTCTCGGACTACCGGATAGTGCAGGTCTGACCTGGGTGTACGCCGACGGGCCCCGACTCATGCCCTGCTACGCCTCCGGCTAACGTCGTCCTGGTGGAATCGCTTGAAAGATCGCTCGCGGCGCACCGCGCGTACCTCCTCGGCTGGAACATCGGGGCCCCCGCGAGCCGCGACTTGCCGATCTACCGCAGCGAGGTGCCACACGCGCCGCTCAACGGCGTGCTGCGCGTGAGCGGGCGCGCCCCGCAGGAGGCGCTCGCCGAGGCCCGCCACCGTCTCGACGGCGTACCCCGAATCTGGTGGGTCGGCCCGGACAGCGACGCCGGCACCGCGGACGCACTGCTGTCTCGCGGCGCTGTCCGGCTCGCCCGCATGCCGATCATGACCGTGGCGATCGACAAGGCGGCCTCCGCGCCCACGCCGCCCGGGTTGCACATCACAGAGACCACCGACCTGGTCGAATTCGTCCCCGCCTACGGCCGGGTGTCCGGAATCAGTCCGGACGGCGTGGCCCGGGCGATCGAGCGGGAAAGGGCATTCTCCGGCGACGGTACGGTGATCAGGCTGGCCGGCCGCCTCGACGACGGTCAGATCGCCGGCACGGCCGTCGCGTGGCTCAGCCATGACCTGCTCACGCTGTACTTCATCGGCACCCAGCCCGAACATCGCCGGCGTGGCATCGGCACCGCCATGACCAGGGCCGCCCTCGATCTGGCCCGCGAGCGGGGCGTACGCACGGCCGCCCTCACCTCGACCGCCGCCGGCGAATCGGTCTACCGCGGCATCGGCTTCCGCACCGTGGACGCCTTCGACCTGATGTCGTTCTGAAACTTCCGTGCGCCGCCTGACGCGGTCTCACGTCGAGCGTCGGGCCCGTGCCCGGTACGCGGCCACGTTGGCCCGATTCCCGCACACCTCGTAGGAGTGCCACCGCTGGGTGCGACTACGCGTGGTGTCGTAGAAAGCGTGCGAGCACTCCGCGTTGGCGCAGATGCGGACACGTGAGAACTGTCCCTGCGCGACCAGTTCCGCGACGGCGCGGATGACGGCGCCCACGACCGACGGACCGGACACCTGCAGCAGGGCGACGCGCCCGTCGCCGTCGAAGACGTGTCGGAACGCCGACGTGGCGGCCGACTGGTTCACTCCGGCCCACGCCTCCTGCGCCGCTTCGGTGCCGGGCTGGGAGACGACATCGACCAAGCTGTCCCGCAGGTCGCGCAGCTGGGCGATGTCGCCCTGCGACAGGGCGGGCTGATCCGGTCCACGGAACGGGCGCAATATCCGTTCTGCGATCTCGGGGTCCGCGAGCGTGTCCGGAGTCGGCGGAGTGGCGTGCGGACGTGAGTTCACCAGTTCCACGACCGCGTCCGCGAGAGCGGGTACCTGCCGCTGCACCGCGTCCGTCGTCTCCTGGCTGGCCATGCCCCCAGCATAGAGCGACATGGTCGTTCGCGGAAGACCTTTACACGCCCCGGAGGGTCGTGCTAGAACCGACATCGCCAAAACAGCAAAGACCATTACCTGAGTGAAGGGCTACCGTTATGAGCCGGCTCGTTCTCACCGCCGTCGGCGGCGATCTCCAGGACACCGTCACCCTCGCCGAAAACCCGGACCTGCACCTCGCCCCGGGCGACGTGCTGGTCGAAGTGGACGCGGCGCCTGTCAACAACGCGGACCTGTTGTTCACCATGGGCTGGTTCTCCGCCCAACCGCGGCTGCCGCAACCCCTGGGCGCCGAGGGCGTCGGGCGCGTCATTCGGGCCGGCGAAGACGTGGACCAGACGCTGGTCGGCCGACGTGTCCTCATCCTGCCCACCTTCGTCCAGGGCACGTGGACCGACCAGGTCGTGGTTCCGGCAAGCACCGTCGTCCCACTCCCCGTCACGAACCAGGCGGATGCCTTGCAGCTCGCGATGCTGCCCGTCAATCCCGCGACGGCCTACGCGCTGCTCCACGACTACGCGACGCTGCGGCCCGGCGACTGGATCGGCCTGAACCTGGCCAACTCCGCGGTCGGCAACTACGTCATCGCCCTCGCCAAGCGGGCCGGGATCAGGACCCTGGCCGTTGTGAGGCGGGAGTCGGCAGCCGAGCAGGTCCGCGCCCTCGGCGCGGACGCCGTCGTCGTCGACGGTGCCGACCTGGGCGAGCGCATCTCCGCCGCATTGGGAGGCGAGCGGTTGCGGCTGGCGCTGGAAGGCACCACCGACCCTGAGCAGACCGCCGCACTGGTGCGGTCGCTGGAGGACGGCGGCACGGTGGTCACCTTCGCGGCGGCCACCGGACAGGCGCCCTCCGTCCCCGTGGGTGACCTGATCTACCGCGGCATCGTCCTGCGTGCCTTCTTCATCCTCAACTGGATTCGCGACACCCCGCGCAAGGAACTGGAGATCGTGTACACCGAGTTGGCCGACCTGGTCGAGCAGGGCGTGCTTACGGCGCCGGTCGAGGCCACATATCCCCTGGAAGACCACCGCGCCGCCCTGGCCCACGCAGCCAAGGCCGAGCGCTCCGGCAAGATCCTTTTTGTGCCGCGCGATCGAAGCTGACCCCGCACAACCAGTCCAGGCGAACGGCTCCCGCCCGGCATGGTCGCGCCGAGGACTCCGATGAGTACGTGCATGGTGTCTACTTCGCCTGGTCGAGGATCACCTGGGCGAGCGCGTCGGCGGCATCGGGCCGGCCGAGGGCTCTGGCGGCTTTGGTCATGCGCGCTCGGAGGCCCGCGTCGAGGAGAAGCTCGTCGAGTTCGGCGAGGAGTTGCTGAGGGGTCGGGTCGGGTTCCAGCAGGGCGCGAGCGGCCCCGGCGCCGACAAGGTAGCGGGCGCTGTCGCGCTGCTCGTCCCCGGCGGCGGGGACGAGTGGAATGAGCACGGACGGTTTTCCGACCGCGACCAGCTCGGCCACGGTTCCCGCGCCACTGCGGGAGACGACGACGTCCGCGGCGGCATACACGTCAGCAAGCTCCTCGCCGACGTACGCCGTGGGGTGGTAACGCGCGCCGATCTCGGCGGGGAGATCGGCGGCGACCTCGCCGAGGTGGCCGATCCAGTCCCGGCCGCACTGGTGGAGCACCTGGGCACGGGTGAGCAATGTGGGCAGGATCCGCTCGATCAGGGTGTTGATCTGCCGGCTGCCCTGGGCGCCGCCCGTCACGTAGACGAGCGGCAGATCCGGGGCCAGGCCGTACCGCTCGTGCGCCCGGACCGGGTTTCCGTACAGGAGCTGGGGACGGATGGGGTTGCCCGTGACCACGGCCCGTGCGCGCACCCGCTGAGGGAGATGGTCGATGGAGGTCGGGTGGGTGAGCGCGACCGTCGTGGCGACCCTGGCCAGGATGCGGTTGGCGAGGCCGAGTGAGGTGATCTGCTCGTGCATGACCAGCGGGCGGCCGAGAAGGCGAGCGGCGAGGCCGAGGGGCACGCAGACATACCCTCCCGTCGACAACACCACATCCGGCCGGTAGCGGGCGGCTATGCCGGCCGCCTGCAGAACGCCGATCGGGATCTTGAAAAGATCGATCACGTTCCGGCCGAGCTCACGCAGGTTGGGTGATCGTCTGACCTTGCCCGCGCTGATCGCCTTGAACGGGATGTGCTGCTCCGCGGCGATACGTGCTTCCAGCCCGTCCGCCGTGCCCACCCACAGCACGTCCACATCGCGGCCCTGTGCGGCGGCGTGCTGCCGTACGGCCGTGAGGGTCGTGAGCGCGGGGTAGGTGTGCCCGCCGGTCCCGCCCCCGGTGACGAGCATCCGGATCTTCCGCGCGGCTCTCATGCGGTCGTCTCCTCCTTGTTGTACGGCCTTGTCGTACGGCACGGCCGAAGCGAGCGCCGGCCCGGCGGATCGTTTCGGGGTGTTGATCGGCATCCACTGTTCCACGGATACGGCACTGCCTTGGCGCCCGCGAGCGATCTTCACGCGAGCCTGACCGGCGACGAGTCACCGGGAACGACGCAGGGTCACTGACCGGAATACTCCCGTTGTGGGGATGTCGGCGGCGAGGACGGTCTGAAATTTCAGCGTCGAACCGGACCGGGATGCCACCCACGCATGAACAGAACGTGCGCACTACCACGGCGATTCAATCGTTTCCGGGATCGCCTTGCCGCGTATCGCATTACCCGCAAATTATGCCGATTGACACGCATCTTCACTGCGAGATACCTGTGTGGAACGCAGGAAGGACGCACAGCTCCTCGCCGATTTCGGACCACAATGGCGGCCATTTGTGCCGCTTTCCAAATTGCGGCCGTTTTGGTCGGCCGCTATGACCCGGGTAACCGAGGAGGAAAGATGCGTGGCAAAAGAAAAGTCGACGAGAAAGCCGGCGCCCTGTGGCGCATGCCGGCGTGGCCGGCCGCCGTGGTCGCGCTGCTGGCAAGCCTGGTGGTGGTAAGTTCACCGGCTTCGGCGGCCGACCTGCCGTACGGGCCGTACACCTGCGCGAGTGGGTACGTGTGGCGGGAGGCCTACTCAGGCGACCAGGTCTGCGTGACGCCGGCGATCCGCACCCAGACCGCGACGGAGAACGCGCTGGGCCCGTCGCGCCGGGAGCCGAACGGCGGCCCCTACGGGCCCGACACCTGCAAGCAGGGCTACGTCTGGCGTGAGACGCGGCCCTCGGACCGCGTCTGCGTGCCGCCGGCGAGCCGTGACCAGGCATACAGCGACAACTCCAGCGCCGCACTGCGACTGGCGGACCCGGGCGCGACGCCGCACGGCGGGGTCAGCGTCTCCACCTCGCTGAACCAGCTCGGCGGCCGCATCTTCGCCAACGGCAGCGGGCTCACGCCCAACGGCACGGTACGGTTCTTCGCGGTCGGGATCGGCACCACCGGGCCGTACGGGCTGGGTACGCTGACCGCCGACGCCTCCGGCAATCTGCCGGGATGGCAGTACGTCGCGGACGTCTGGTGCCGCAGCTACCAGACGGGGCCGGCCACCATCGTGGTCCTCGACGTGAAGACGGGCCTCGTCACCACCGCGGGCACCACGACCGCGTTCCTCCACTGCGGCTGAGCCCGTAGGACGTCACGAACAACAACCGGCGCGTACGGGCGGGCATGGCAACCCGTACGCGCCGGCCGCGCCAAATCACATGGATCGGGAATGTGCTTCTGAGTCGATGAACCGCAGTACGCGGGCGTTGACCAGTTCCGGCGCCTCCAGCGGAAGCCCGTGGCCGACGCGCGGCACGATCTCCGCGCGTACGCCGGGGATGAGCGCGCTCGCGCGCCGCAGCGCCTTGCGGGGGTTGAGCAGCGTGCTGCGCCCGGCGAGCACGACGAGCGCGGGGACACGTATCGAGCCCAACTCCTCGTCGGTGAAGGGCCTGGCCGGCGGGCGGTAGGACGGACGGTATGTACGCGTGCCCAGCATGATCGGCGCCATCAGCCGGGCCGGGGCGATCAGCGCGTAGTTGGCCAGCACTCGCGCGAACCAGGGCCGGAACCGGCGAGGGAAGAGCATCGCGAACAGGCCACAGACCGAGCTGACCAGGAAGCGGAGGGGGACCTTCTGCAGGCCGCCGGGGTCGAGCACGGTGACGGAGGCCAGGCGTTCGGCGCCGTACACGGCCTGGTTGAGCGTCAGCCAGCCGCCGTAGGACAGGCCGACCAGGTGGACCCGTTCCAGGCCGAGCCCCTCAAGCACCTCGTTCACCCAGGCGGCATTGTCCCGGGAGTCCTTGATCACGGTGTGTTGGACGCTGCGACCGGGGTCGTCGATGGTGTCGATGGCGTAGACGGGGTGGTGTTCGCCGAACGCCTCGATCTGGGGGTACCAGTTGGAGGAGTTCCCGCCGTGACCGTGCAGCAGCACGATGGGCTCTCCCTGCCCGGCCCCGGCGCGATGCACATGCACGGCGCCGAAGCTGGTTTCGACGTCGCACTCCTCCCGAGGCCCGGGCCACAGGCCCATGGCCTCCTCGTAAGCCTTCAGGAACCTCTCTCTCGCCTCGTCGCTGACAAAGCGGCCGACGGCTGTCCTGGTCATCCCACCCTCCTCGACTTTGGTAGTACCATCGTACTACCAAAATCTGTAAGAGAATGAGCCCCATGCCGAAGCTGGCTGACCACGGCGAGCGTCGCGCCCAGATCGCCGAGGCGCTCCTGCGCATCGCCGGGAGTAAGGGACTGCACGCCGTCACCATGCGGTCGGTCGCGGCGGAGGCGGGCTTCGCGGTGGCTGTCGTGCAGTACTACTTCGAGTCCAAGGAGAAGCTGCTGCTGTTCGCGCTGCAGCATCTGGCGCAGCGGATGGGCGAGCGGGTCCGGGAGCGGGTGGGCGAGGCCGGCTCGGGCGCGAGCCCCCTGCGCGTCGTCGAGACCATCCTCGGCCAGGCGGTTCCCGCGGACGAGGAGAGCCGGATCTTCCACCTCGTCTACACGTCGTACGCGGTTCTGTCGGTGACCGATCCGGCGCTGGCCGCCCAGCCCTTCCTGGCCGCCCCCAACCTGATGCAGACCTTCATCGCCGACCGGCTACGCGAGGCCCGGGACACAGGGGAGATCGCCGCCGGCCTCGACCCGGAGAGCGAGGCGGCCGTGCTGCTCACCATGTCGGCCGGCCTGGGAACCAGCGTCCTGCTCGGTCAGCGCACCGCCGAGCAGGCCATGGACATCCTGCGCTATCACCTCACTCGCATCGCCGCGTCCGAACACTGACGCCGCAGACGGCCGTGTTGACATTAGGCAGGTGAATACCTGCATAATCGAGCGCGTGACTGAGATGGGCAGCTTGCTCGCCGGCGTGGAACTGCCCGGGCGCACGAAGCAGCTTTAGTGTGGCGCCGCGGATCGTCCAGCACCGTCCTGGCGAACCTCACCGACGCCCTGCGCCCTCACGACCGAGTCTCAGCGTCCGCGTTGGGCTTGTCTCCGGCTCCGATCGCGCCGGCGGTCAGGACGAGCGCGGCGACAGCGCCATAGAGCAGAAACACGAACCCTGGTCCCTGCGAACCCTCAGGGCAGTATGGGGAGAAGAACGCAACGGTCGAAAGTGCATGGTATGCGGCTGTAGCGAACGCCCCGCCCGCTCCTATCCAGGCCAAATGCCGACGCCTTTGGGGCAGTGATCGCCATGCGGCCACGGCCAGCACTATCAAGGTGAAGGGAAGAAGAGCGGCCATCGCACCGAAGCCAAGGCCGAGCACATCACGACCGGAGTATCCACCTTCGGTGTCCATATAGGCGCAGATGTAGATCTTTGTATCTACTGGCAACAGAGCCCAGTTGGGAACGGTGGACAGAAGGATGGCACCCAGCCAACACACCAGTGCGCGGCGGTTCATCGCCCATTCCTGATCGGTGAGATCTGTGGGGTAAGGCAGTCGATGGTCAGGCATGGGGGAACCTCCCCCATCAGCACCTCACACGACTCCCAGCCCGACCGGCTACCTGAACGCCACTTTTCGAACACCCTCCAAGTGTCTCGCAGGCCGGGGCTCGCCGTACCAATCGTGGGCTCTCTTGGCTCACCGGGGCACACCCTGCACCGTTGACCCGGCACCACGCAGGTACTCGTCGAGACGGCCACGGACGTGGTTCCGGGCGCGTGCCAAGGCGGCCGTTCCCGAGAGCTCGTCGAGTCCAAGTGCCCGCGCTGAGTCGGCCAGCGCGTTGCCCTGTATATCGACGAGCGCGAGAAGCTCGCCGAATGGCTCGGGCAGCTCGCCGAGTGCCTTGTCGATCAGGTCATATACCTCTCCGGTCTCGTCTACTTCCTCCGGGCCCAGGATCTCTGCGCCGTCGCGCCACTGGTTCCGGCTATCGGCCCACTCCTCGATCCTGTCCTCGCCTGGGTAGAGATCTGGGTAGAAGAGCTCAGGCTCATCGGCATCGCTGTTGAGGTCTTCGAGTGAGCCCGCTCGGGCTCGGGCAGCCGCGTTGACGTCGACGGCGGGTGTTATGTGGCCGTCCAGCCGCATTTGGGCATCACTGAGCGCGTGCATGATTTTGGTCAGCTCGACGATCCCTCGTGGGCGGGAATCTCTGCGTTGTAGAGCAAGGCCCACTTCCAGCGATCGCTGGACGAGGTCCTCGGCGTTCGCGGGGTCAAGCAGTTCGGCACGCGTGAGGAGAGCACTTCGCAAGGCCTCGGCGCCCATCGCCTGAGACTCTTCCGCCACCGGCATCGTGTCGCCGGCCAGGTCGTTCTGGACGCCGGCGGGACCAGAGTGTCGTCCAAGGAGCTCGCGGGTCGTGGCGATCTGTGAGACATACGACGCGCAGTCCGGGCAGCCAGCCAGATGGGCGGGCAACGAATCCTGAAGGTGTTCAGGTGCCAGGCTGAGATCGCCGCCGAATCGCACCACGTCGGAACATCTGCCATCAGTCATGGAGGTCACCTTCTCGGTTGGCCTGGTCGCACCACGACAGGGCCGGCCAGGGGCATTGATCGACGGCCCGTTTCCCTCGGCCACCTCGTCGGAGTCTGGTCTATATAGTCCAAGTTTCGCAATCTAAGACGGCCCACAACGGCCTAGGCATGAGCACACGCTCGAAGGCCAACGACCGGCTCAACCACAGGGCCTACCGCGGCGCGCAACATGATGTTCGCCAGTCCCCGGAGAGCGCGGCGCGCGCGACGGACCGCGAGCGCTTTGACACCGGTTACAGCGGAACCCTAAGTTGGACGAAAGAGTCCATAACAAGATAGCTTCCGCCATCAACTCGATCATGAGACGCCCTCCACTAGAGACCGTTGGGTCTGGAAGAGAGCACAGGGTGACAATCTCGCGTGGCTTCTTCGGCCATCACGACCCGCGTGCCGCCGATCTGCCGCCCGGCCAGCATCTGACCCACGGATTCCCCGTGCTGACGGCCGGGCCGACGCAGCTGATCTCGACGGATAAATGGAGCTTCACAATCACGCCCGAGAGCGGCAAGCCGAGGCGGTGGAGTTGGGGCGAGATGATGACCTTGCCCTCTGAGGAGATCAACGTCGACATCCACTGCGTGACCCGGTGGACGAAACTCGGGACCCGCTGGCGGGGCGTCGCGCTCGACACCTTCTTCGAGGACATCGAGACCTCCAACGAATACGCGATGGTGCATTCGTACGGGGGCTACACCACGAACCTCCCGTTGGAGGACCTGGTCGGCGGCAAGGCCTGGATCGTGTACGAGTACGAAGGAGAGCCGCTTCCCGCCGAGCACGGTGGTCCGGCCAGGCTACTGGTGCCCCATCTCTACTTCTGGAAATCCGCGAAGTGGGTGAACGGCATCACGATGCAGCGCTCCGACGAGCCGGGCTTCTGGGAAAGCTTCGGCTATCACCACTACGGGAACCCGTGGCGCGAGGAGCGGTACGCCGGTGACTGACACAAGCAAGACCGAGGACCCGGCCGAAGGCCCCGTAGAAGCCACTCCCCCAGCAGGGAACCACTGGCGCGAGGCGACGCTCATCGGTGTGCAATCGCAGTCCCGGCATTCCCGGACACTTGTTCTACGTGTTCCCGGCTGGACCGGGCACCTGCCCGGTCAACACGTAGACGTACGTCTCACCTCCGCGGACGGCTACTCGGCCCAACGCAGCTACTCGTTGGCAGAGCCTGCCACGTCCAACCGCGTCGCGGTCACCGTCGACCTCCTACCCCACGGCGAGGTCTCGCCGTACCTGGCGGAGATCATGGAGATCGGTGACGAGCTCGAGGTACGCGGGCCCATCGGTGGATGGTTCGTCTGGGAGCCGGGGGACCCATCCATCGGGGACGGCCCGGTACTCCTGATCGCCGGCGGATCAGGGGTGGTGCCACTGGTCACCATGCTGCGAGCCCGGAAGCGAGCGGAGGACTCGACGCCGACGATGCTCGTGTATTCGCTTCGCGGCCCTCGCGACCTCATGTACG
The DNA here is from genome assembly GCF_017896165.1 of Microbispora oryzae. GTDB lineage: Bacteria > Actinomycetota > Actinomycetes > Streptosporangiales > Streptosporangiaceae > Microbispora > Microbispora oryzae. Next base: position 10,612 of record NZ_JAFCNB010000011.1, on the reverse strand, counting down.
GGCCTGAACTGGAACAGATGTCGGCCGATCTGTCCGCGCCAGGGTCCGCAGAAGTGCGCCTCGTCTACACGCGCAAGGTCCCCGACGGGCATCCCCGTCCCGCCTCCCACCTCGCGGTCGAGGACATCCAACCTCCGTCCGCGTGGCCGGAGCCTTTGGCGGCCCGGGTCTACGTGTGCGGCCCCTCTGGCTTCGTCGACCACGCCACAGGTCTGCTCCGCGAGGTGGGATACCCCGGCGATCGCATACGCACGGAACGATTTGGACCAACAGGAGTTGATCGATGACCTGGGATCTCTCGACCCCGGCCGCGCCCGACGGCGCCGCCGAGTCAGGGGCGGTCTTGGACGGCAACGCCGCTGCCGGTGAGTTTGCCGGGATCCTCGCCAGTGACCCGACCGTCGTCACTGTCCGCTGCGGTGTCTGCGGCGCCGCACAGGCATTCGGACAGCTGCATGCCTACATGGGCGGACCGGGAACTGTGCTGCGCTGTCGCGAGTGTGAGGCGATGGTCGCCCGAGTGGCCCGGACACCTCGGGGCACGTGGCTCGACATCTCGGGCTCCAGCTCGTGGTTGTTTTCGCCTACCCCGGGTCGCGCCCAACCGTGACCGCCGGCCCACCGCGAACAGGGCTTGGTGTCCTTTGCGAGAACCTCGGCGGGAACTCGCTGACCGTCACACGATGGCTCGCCCCATGTCCGGCGCTTGCGTCAGCAGCTTGGAGTTACACCACGCCTGTGGACGCAACCGGTGTCGAACGCCCCGCAAGATCGGCCAGCTGGGGCCTCGCCGCCGACGCTGATCGCCAATTGTCACCACCAGGGAGTTGCAGATGGACCCAACCCACGCACATGAGTTGATCGAAGGTGAACGTGCCCGCATCAAGGAACTGCTCACGTACTCAGCCGCTGCGCGGGCGGCTGACCTGGAGGCGGCCGCTGATGCGAGGACCTCGGTTTTCGATTCGGCGAACCCGCTCGCCCAAGAGCTTCTCGACGATGCTGTAGCCGAGCAACTCAGCGCACGGTTGGCTGCGCTCGATCGGGCCAGCGAGCGCCTGCAGGCCGGCACCTACGGAGTTTCGTTGCGCAGCGGTCGGCCGATCCCCGACGAGCGGCTCGAGGCTGACCCTGCGGCGGAGCTACTCGTTGATGAGGTTTGGTAGGACGGCATCGCTGCCCACAAGGCCTCCATCAGTGTCGGCACCGCCACCGGTCTGCCGGTGTGCGCAGCAGGGTCGCCACGCATGCGCGCGATCATCCCTGCGGCGCGGGCAGCGTGACCGAGACGGCCAGTCCGCCCCCGGCGTTCGGCGCCGCGATGACCGTGCCGTGGTGGGCGTGCACGATGGACCTGACGATGGCGAGGCCCAGACCGGTCGACCTGGAGCTCGCGGTGCGGTCGGATGTCAGCCGCTGGAACGGCTCGAACAGCCGATCGACCTCGGCCGCCGGGATGGCGTCTCCGCTGTTGCGCACCGTGACGACCGACTCCCCGTCGCGGCTACCGGTGACCACCTCGATCCGGCCGCCCGGATGGTTGTGCCGGATCGCGTTGTCCACCAGGTTGCGCACGAGGCGATCGAGCAGGACCGGGTCGCCGGCGACCGGGGCGGGGCGCAGCTCGGTGGCGATCGTCAACTCGGCGCGCTCGGCCTCACCGTCCGCCTCGCTCAGCGCACCGGCCGCGGCGATGGCGAGGTCGTGCGCCTCGTGGGCGATGACGCCGCTGTCGCTGCGGGCCAGTGCCAGCAGGCCGTCCAGCAGGCGTTCGGCCCGGCCGCTCGCGGTCAGCACGCGCCGGCCCATCGCCTCCCACTGCGCGATCGTGCTCTCCCGCTTGGCCAGCAACACCTCGGCGCCGGTGCGGACGATCGCGAGCGGGGTGCGCAGCTCGTGCGAGGCGTCGGCGACAAACCTTCGCTGGCTGGTGAAGGAGGCCTCCAGCCTGGCCACCATCTCGTCGAAGGTGTCGGCCAGTTCCTTGAGCTCGTCGCCCGGCCCGGTGAGGGCGACGCGCTCGTGCAGGCGGTCCTGGGAGATCCGCCGTGCGGCGGCGGTGAGCGTGTGCAGCGGCTTTAGCATGCGCCCGGCGACGATCCAGGAGACACCGAGCCCCGCCATCGCAGTGATCGCCAGCGCGATCGCCGACGTTCCGGCCGTGCCCAGCAGCGTTTCGGCGCGCAACCGGTCGATCTGGGCCTGCTCGATCCAGTAGGACCTGATTTTCACGTCCGCCAGCGCCCGGTCCGCGTTGGCCGGCAGGCTGCTGGCCGCCGCCTGCATCTCGGCCGCGGGCGGTCGATTGATGTTGTCGTAGAGGCTCTGATACAGCAGCGCGTAGTTGAGCGCGAGGAGCGCCGCGCAGGTCGCCACGAGCACGACCGCGTACACCAGGGTCAGCCGCAGCCGTATCGAGGGGCGCCTCAGGCGCGGTCTCACAGCCGGTACCCCGCGCCGACGACGGTCTCGATCAGCGGCGGGTCGCCCAGCTTGCGGCGCAGCCGGGCGACGGTGACCCGCACGGTGGCGGTGAACGGATCCGCGTGCTCGTCCCACGCCCGTTCCAGCAGGTCCTCGGCGCTGACGACGGCGCCGCCGGCGCCCATCAGGATCTCCAGCACGGCCATTTCCTTCGTGGTCAGCGGGATGACACGGCCGTCGCGGGTGACGACGCGGCGCGCGGTGTCGAAGGTCAGCCCGGCGCGCCGCAGGACGCGCGGGGCGTTGTTGGCCCTGCGGGCCAGCGCGCGGATCCGCAGCACCAGCTCGTCGAAGACGAACGGCTTGGGCAAGTAGTCGTCGGCGCCGAGGCTCAGGCCGGCGACCCGGTCGGCCGCCTCACCCGCCGCGGTCAGCATGAGGATCCGGGCGTCGCTGCCGCCCGCGGCCAGCGCGGTGCACACTTGGTCGCCGTGGACGAGCGGCAGGTCGCGGTCGAGCACGACCACGTCGTACCGGTTCGCGACGGCCTTGTGCAGGCCGTCGACCCCGTCGGCCGCGAGGTCGACCGCCATGCCCCGGTCGCGCAGCCCGTCGGCGACCTGTTCGGCCAGCAGCGCCTCGTCTTCGATCAGCAGCACTCGCACTCTGACATCCTCCCTGCTCAGCAGTCTCGGCGACCAGGCATAACACCCGCGTTACAGGCGCTGTGACGGTGCCGTTGCGGGCGGGGCGCTCCACTGGACCCACCGGACCAGAGGAGATCGTTGATGAGAACCAGACTCCTGGCCGTCTGCCTGCTACCGCTCTTGCTGGGCACGGCGACCGCCTGTGGAGGATCGAACGACGGCAGAGGCGTGGCCTCGGTGGACGGCTCCGCCGCGGCGAGTGCGACACCGAGCCTCAGCCGACTCGATCTGCTGACCAGACTTTCGCAGTGCATGCGGGAGCACGGCGTGCCGATGGCCGACCCGGAGGTCGAGGGCGACACCGTCAGACAGGGCAGGTACGACAAGGACGCCGTGAGCGAGGGCACGGAGATCAAGGCAGAGGAGGCGTGCAAGCAGTACCGCCCTCCCCAGGAGCACGGCCCCGAGATGGACCTCAAGAAGGAGTTGGCGCGCCAGTTCGCGCGGTGCATGCGGGAGCACGGGGTGGAGAAGTTCCCCGACCCGGACCCCGACGGTCCCACCCGGGTCAGCTCGGAAGTCGGGGCGGATCCGCAGTATCCCCAGGCGAGGCAGACCTGTGACGCGGAGGCCGACGCGGCGTCCCGGTCGATGCGCCCGAGCCCGTCGTGAGCGGAATGGCGGAGGCGACGGATCCCGTGAACGACACGGAGAAGACGACCGGGGCCACGAGCGACATGAGGGTGGCCGGGCCCAGGGAGCCCCTGAACGACACGGTGGCGGCGAACCGGCGCACCGTACGCCGGCGACGCGGCCGAGCCCTCGCGGTGGCCGGCCTGATCGTGCTCGCCGGCGGGGCGGCGGCCGTGGCCGCGGTCGGGTTCGGCGGCGGGAGCACCGACACGCCGGCCGCGACGGACCTGCCGCCGGCCACCGCGCAGGTGACGCGGCAGACGATGCTCGACACGGACGAGATACCCGGCGTTCTGGGCTACAGCGCCACGACCACGCTGGCCGGCCGGATCGCCGGTGTCGTCACAAAGGTGCCGCTGCCCGGCGACGTCATCCGCCGAGGCCGGCCGATTTACCGGGTGGACAACCGGCCGGTGGTACTGATGTACGGCGCCGTCGCCGCCTACCGGACGCTCGGCCCGTACGCCACCGGCACGGACGTGCGGCAGCTCGAAACCAACCTGAAGGCCCTCGGCTACGGCGGCTTCACGGTGGACCGCACGTACACGGCGGCCACCGCGACCGCCGTGAGGCGATGGCAGAAGGACCTCCGCATGCCGCAGACCGGCCAGGTCGAGCAGGGGCGGGTGCTGTTCGCCCCGGGCCCGATCCGGGTCGACGCCGTCACGGCCGGGGTGAACCAGTCCACCGGCGGCGGCCAGGAGGTGTTGCGGTACACCGGGACCGGCCGGCAGGTGACGGTCCGGCTCGAGGTGGCCAAGCAGCGGCTGGCCCGCAGGGGCGTCAGGGTGCGGATCGAGATGCCCGACGGCACGAAGGTGGCCGGCCGGGTGAAACGGGTCTACACGGTGATCGAGCAGCAGACCACGCCGGACGACCAGGCCGAGACCATGCTCGAGGCGATCGTGTCGCTGAACGACCCCAGGGCGGCCAGGGGGATCGAGACGGCCGTGGTCAACGTGGTCTTCACCGCGGCCGAGCACGAGAACGGGCTCACCGTGCCCGTGGCGGCGCTGGTGGCGCTGGCCGAGGGCGGCTACGGCGTCGAGGTCGTCCAGGGCTCCACCACGCACTACGTCAAGGTGAAGACCGGCCTGTTCGCGAACGGCCGGGTCGAGGTGACCGGCGACGGGCTGACGGACGGCATGACGGTGGGGATGCCGCGATGATCGAGCTGACCGACGTGACGAAGGTGTATCCCGGCGACGTCCACGCGCTCGCGGGCGTCACCCTGACCATCGGCGCCGGCGAACTGGTGGCGGTGGCCGGCCCGTCCGGCTCGGGCAAGTCCACCATGCTGCACATGCTGGGCACACTGGACCGGCCCACCTCCGGCCATGTGGTGGTCGACGGCCACGACGTGTCGCGACTGTCTGACCGCCAGGTGTCGGCCCTGCGCGCGAGCCGGATCGGCTTCGTGTTCCAGCAGTTCCACCTCGCCGCGGGCGTGCCGGCGCTGGACAACGTGGCCGACGGCCTGCTCTACGCCGGCGTGCCGATGAGGGAGCGCAGGCGCCGAGCGGAGGCCGCGCTGGAGCGGGTCGGGCTCGGACACCGGCTCGGCCACGAGCCACACGAACTGTCCGGCGGGGAGAAGCAACGGGTCGCGATCGCCCGTGCGGTGGTCGGCGAACCCGCGCTGCTGCTCGCCGACGAGCCGACCGGCAACCTCGACTCCACCTCGGGCGAGGGCGTCGTCACCGTGCTGCGGGCACTGCACGCCGCCGGCACCACGGTGGTGGTCATCACCCACGACCGGGAGCTCGCCGCGGGCCTCGACCGGCAGGTGCTCATGCTCGACGGCCAGATGGTCGGCGACAGCGCGATCACACCGGCGGCTCGGCGGTGACCGCGTACCAGGGCCGCCCGCGGCTCCAACCCGCGCGTATGGCCCCACGTGATGTGGTCCGGGTCGGCGCGGTCGGCCTGCGCACCCGCCCCGCCAGGGCACTACTGTCCGCACTCGGCATCGCGATCGGCATCGCCGCGATGGTCGCCGTAGTCGGCATCTCGTCCTCCTCCCGGGAACAGCTCGACCGTCAGCTCGCCGCGCTCGGCACGAACCTGCTCACCGTCTCCCCCGGACAGACCATCGAGGGCGAGAACGCGGAGCTGCCCGCCGAGGCCGAGGCGATGATCGGGCGGATCGGCCCCGTCACCGCCGTCTCGGCGACCGGGAGGGTCGGCGGCGCCAAGGTGTACCGCTCGGACAGGATCCCCAAGGTGGAGACCAACGGGCTGACCGTGCTGGCCGCCCGGACGAGCCTGCCGCCGACCGTCGGCGCGACCCTGCGCGGCGGCGCCTGGCTCAACGGGATCACGGGCCGGTACCCGGCGGCGGTGCTCGGCTCTGCCGCGGCGGAGCGGCTCGGCATCGGCCGGGCCAGCCCACAGGTGGAGATCCTGGTTGGCGGCGAACAGTTCACCGTCATCGGCGTGCTCGACCCGGTCGCGCTCGCACCCGAGCTCGACACGGCCGTCCTGATCGGCTGGGAGATCGCCACCGACGCGTTCCGCTTCGACGGGCGGCCGACGACCGTGTACACCCGCTCGCGGGACAGCCAGGTCGAGGCCGTACGCGCCGTGCTGGCCGCCACCGCCAACCCGCGGGCCCCCGGCGACGTCAGCGTGTCCCGGCCTTCGGACGCCCTGGCCGCGCGCCAGGCGGCCGATGCGACCCTGAACGGGTTGCTGCTCGGCCTGGGCGCGGTGGCGCTGCTGGTCGGCGGCGTCGGGGTGGCCAACACGATGGTCATCTCAGTGCTGGAGCGCCGGGCCGAGATCGGGCTTCGCCGTTCACTCGGCGCCACCCGAGGGCAGATCCGGGTGCAGTTCCTCGCCGAGTCGCTCCTGCTCTCCGCGCTCGGCGGCGTGGGCGGAGTGCTGCTGGGCATCGCCGTCACCTCGGGGTACGCCGCCTACCAGAGCTGGCCGGCGGTCGTGCCGGCCTGGGCGACGGCGGGCGCCCTCGCCGCCACCGTGCTCATCGGCGGCGTCGCCGGGCTCTACCCCGCGATCCGGGCGGCCCGGCTGTCCCCGACCGAAGCGCTTGCGGCCCCCTGACCGGCGCCGGCCACCCCTGACGCGGCGGTCAGATGACTAACAAACAATCAAAAGGCCAGGTCCCGGATCTTGGGAACTGGCCTCTGAGCTGGTACTTCGTGGTGGGGCTACCAGGACTTGAACCTGGGACCTCTTCCCCGCCCGCCATGCGCAGCATCTCAACGGCTCAACTACGTTAATTGCGAGGCTGCGCCGGCATCTGCAGCGGGACACCGAACCGGTTGAAGGCGTTCATCAGAGCCACCTGGACGACCAGCGCGCCGAGTTCCTCGTCGGTCATGAGGTCGCGGACGCCGGCCCAGACCTCGTCGCTGACGCCGTACGGGGTCAGCGTCGTTGCGGCCTCGGTGTACTCGAGCGCCGCCCGCTCCGCCGGAGTGAACAGCGCCGATTCGCGCCATGCGGACAGCTGGATGATGCGGTTCAGCGATTCGCCCTGCTCCAGGGCATCGTGGCTGTGCAGGTCGATGCAGTGCACGCAGTGGTTAATCTGCGAAGTACGCAGCTTGACCAGCTCGCGGATGGTCGGATCGAGTGGCGAGTTGAGAATGGCCTGGTCCGCGGCGTAGAGCGCCTTGGCGGCCTTTGGGGCGGCCGTCCGCAGGTCGAGGCGGGGCTCACCGGTGTGCACGTGGGTGGTCATGATTTCTCCTTCAGGCGTGGATATCGCGTTGTCGAGTTAGGCGTGCGCTGGCGGGGGTCACGAGGACTGCGCGGCTGACCAGTCGTCGAAGCTGGTGCGCCCGATCCGGGCGACACCGAGCGGAACCAGCGAGTCCCGCACGATCGGTACGCCGAAGTAGCCGGCGCCGGCGTCCGGTTTGAGGGGGCGCTCATCACCTTGCGCGGCGAGCGCCGGACCGATGAAACGGGCGAACGCCGCGCGCTCCGGCCCCGCGACCTCGACCACGCCGTCGAGCGGGGCGGAGGTGGCTACGTCCACGAGTGCGGCGGCGACGTCGGCTGCAGCGACCGGCTGAAGGTCCGCGGTGGGTGGCACGATCACGTCGTTCTGGGCCATGCCAGCGCCCATGGCCGTTAGGTTCTCGAAGAACTGTGTCGCCCGCACGATGGTGAAAGGGGTGTCCGATTCGGCGACGAGCCGTTCCTGCGCGGCCTTGGCGTCAAGGTAGCCCGGGTGCGAGAGCCGGTCTACACCGACGATCGACAGCACCACATGGTGCCGCACCTCGGCTTCCCGCCCGGCGTTCAGCAGGGTGCGGGTGGAGGTGGTGAAGAAGTCGAGGATCGGCTCGGGTTCGAAGATCACTTTGTTGGTCACGTCGACGACCACGTCCGCGCCCTTCAGCGCGTCGGCGACGCCGCGGCCACTGATCGTGTCCACGCCGGTTCCTGGCGCGGCCGGAACGACGTCGTGGCCCAGCATCTGCAGCGACTCGACGACTTTCGACCCGATGAGTCCGGTTCCCCCGGCAACGACGATGCGCATGTCCCACTCCCAAATTCGGATAACTCTTGTCCGAGATTCTATTCGGACAACAGTTATCCGAGTCAAGTAGGCTGGGCGAATGAAGATGTCAGGCGGGGTCGAGTGGGGCTTGCACTGTTGCGTCGTGCTCAGTGGGGCGGGCGCGCCGGTGACGGCGGCCAAGCTCGCCGAGCTGCACGACGTCTCGCAGAGCTATCTGGCCAAACAGCTGCAACTGTTGTCCCGCGCAGGCCTTGTGCGCTCGACGCTGGGCCAGTCCGGCGGCTATGTGCTGACTCGGGCTGCGAACGAGATCACGGTGCTGGACGTGGTCGAAGCGATCGACGGCGTCCAGCCGGCGTTCCGGTGTACAGAAGTGCGTCAGCGGGGCCCGATGGCCGTGCCGGCGGAGCGGTGTGACACTCCCTGCCCGATCGCCCGCACGATGGATTCCGCCGACCGCGCTTGGCGGGAGTCGCTACGCAGGGTCACCATTGCCGACCTGATCGCCGACGTCAACCGTACGACGCCACCTGAGATACTCTCGGGGGCCCGGGAGTGGCTGCGCGCCTGAGCAACGGCGACGAGCCGTGCATGGCCGCGAACCCATCCGGCTCCGGCACTGCCCGCAGCGAGAGTGTGTCCAGTAAGTGGTGTATCTCGATCTTGTTTGATTAACTCGCCGGAGCAAGCCAGGAGCCAGCGCGCGAGCAAGACCAGCCTGCAGCGAATCCCCACAACCTGGCCGAACACGACATCACTCAGGACTCCCATGCTCGTGGCGGCCACCTATGCGGCCGGTACCCACAGACCGACGATGCGCGAGCGGAAAAGGCTGAACACAATGTAGGCCAGCAGCACGACGACACCGACGACGTCCATCCTGCATTCAACGCGTTGTTCGAGCCGAACCCATTCCAGCCGGGTCATCCGGCTCGCCACAACGCCGACGCTGGCACCGGCGGCGACCCCGCCGCAGCCCACAGCCACGTCCGCCCTCCGCCGATGACGGCATCAACAACGGTGACGATCAGCGCCACCCCAAACACGGCGAAATAGATCCGGCCCGACGGGTGATCAACGCATCGACGTGACAGTGAGCCGCCTCGCGCCACCGCTCACGCTCCGACAGCCCTTCGCCATCGCCATTCGTATGACTCATAGTCCCCAGCCCTAGACACCTCCATCCCTCATAAGTCACCCAGGTCGTAACGAAACAGGCATGCGCACCCGGGCCGGCCGCGCGATCCTGGCCGGCCATCGAGGGCAGCCCGTCGTGTGGGCCGACCGCGTCCTCCGGACGCAGCGTATGGACCTCGACGGCGCGGGCGAGGAGGGCGTGCGAAACCAGCAGGTGGTCGATGAGTTCGCCGCGACCGTGAAAGACCCGGGAGAACCGCTCGGCAGCGGGGATACGAGGGGCGAGGTTCCATAGCCGGGCCTTGTCGCCCCGGTCGGGCTGGTCGGCGCCCGGGGTGCCCAATTCGGAGCCGGGCGGGCCCAGCAGGATCTGGGTAGTGGCGGCCTCCGGCTCGTCGTTGAAGTCGCCCGTCACCATGACCTGACGCGCCTCGCCCTGACCGCCGAGCAGTTCGTCGGCCAAGGCGCGTACGGTGACGGCCTCAGCGGTCCGCCGGTACAGGGCGTAGGCAGCTACCCGGGCCCGTTCGCCTTCGTCTCGGGGCTGGAAGCGGGGCCGCCCAGTGGGCCCGGGCGGGAACGACAGCAGCTTGCTCTTCAGGTGCGCGACGATCAAGTCGATGGTTCGGCCGTCGGGTTCGGTGACGCGGACGGCCATGGCACCCCGGCCCATCTGGTGGGCCGTCGTGCCGTCATCGTCGGCCTGAATCGCAGACAGCTGCTGGGGGAAGGCCCTCCCGTCCAGCTGACCGAGGATGGCCGGCGTGTCGTGCTCGTCGAATGGCAAGGTTGGAAGAGTAGGGAATGGGCTCACCGGCTTCTCGGACGAAAGGTCACGGCTTCTCTGCTTCCTGTCGTACAGGCTCGGCTGCTGGCACGGCATATCCGCGGTGAACTGCCCACGTACGTACCCTGGACCCTAAGCTGAAGCAACTACTCCTGACGTACGACGTGGCGACGACGACACCTGAAGGACGACGCCGTCTGCGTCAGATGGCTAAGCTCTGCGAGGGATACGGCCATCGTGTGCAGAAATCGGTCTTCGAGATCACTTGCTCGGACGCCGAACTACTGACCCTGCTTCATGGCCCCTCTCTGCCAGAGTTTGTTGAGACAGATGTGACTAGGATTCATCTGTGTTGATGAGGGTGAGTAAGGATCTCAACGAATCATGAGCAGGATGCTGGTCGGCTCTCCGGTGCCGACGATCGTCCAT
>NZ_JAFCNB010000010.1 GCF_017896165.1 Microbispora oryzae | reverse complement strand
GACCTGACCGGACGACCCGGTTCTCGCCTGCTGCCGCGGCGTCGACCGCTACCCCTGGCCGCTCCGCCCTGCGGCCAGGGGTAGCGGCGAGATGTCAACTCCGAACGTCGGCAAGCGACCACCACCGAGTACCTTGTCTCCGCTCCCATCGGTACGGCCCGGCAGACCACCGCGGTGAACGCATCGAACCGCCTCGCTCGCGAGCGGTAGGCGCTCGTCATTGATCGAACCCCCATGGGGGTTCGATCAATGACGGTCAATGGACCCCACGCTGATGGAGGTTCCGCAACCGTCGGCCAGCTCCTCCAACCATGAGGAGACCCACATGGCTTGTTCGCACAGCTCGGGGGGCCGCAGCGTTCGACGGTCCATGGTGATGGGCGCCACGGCCGTCGTGTTGGTTCAAGCACCGCCGCCATCCCTATGAGGGGCGTTATGGAATCGCAGTCCGAGCAAGAACGCCAGAGGGGGAAGCATGTTGGCCATCGCCTTCATCGCGCATCCCCGTGGGGGCGATAAGCCGCCTCCGGTGCGCCGGGCGATGATCTTTCTAACGCGGATGCTAACTGCGTCCCGAGACGGCCGTAGACGTCGACAGAAGACGATCAAGCCAATCAGCCCGCTGAGCAGGCAGGAAGAGACGCTGAGGGACAGGAGTAGACGATCTTCTCCCGGCTTGTAAACAGAAGGTCCAAGGGCCTCCGGCGGGGGAGTCTGGCTCCGAGGGGATCGAGGAGCAAGGGTTCCGGTTGTGGTGTGGCTGAGGGCCATGATCGACTCACCTGACGTCGCCCAGGTGGAGCCCAGCAGACCGACTCCTCCGACACAAGCCCGGTCCCTTCTGCAGGGCAACCAGCAGAGGAGAAAGGGCGCCGGGGACAGGTACACGCCAGACCGGGCTTGCGTCTCCGTCGCCGGCCCGCTTTCGGGTCGCCCTGGGACGACGGCAGACGAGGCGATCATGGTGGGCTGAGATGTGGCGCGCGTCGACGGCAACACCAAATCCGATGTTCACTCTCCATCCGAATGGCTACTGTGAGTCACCCTTCGGGCGAGTGATCAAGAGCGGTGGATTGCCGATAATGCGGATCTTGTTCCGTGGCTGTTCCGTGAGAGCCCGTAAGCCAGCGAGAAACCATGACAGGTACCCAGAGGCTTATGCCCTGGTCAGAGGCTAGATCAAGGAGTTAGCCCAGTTCGCTCAGGAGTACGGCGGAGAACACTCAGATCTACGAGGGCACCAACCAGATCCAGCGCATGGTCATGGCCCGCCAGCTCCTCAAGTAACCCCTGACGTGCAGAAACCCCGCTTCCTGTGCTCTGGAAGCGGGGTTCGTCACGTCCGAGTCGATGCCTCTAAAAGATCTTGTTCCGTCACTGTTCCGTGGGAGCCGGCGCGCGGGCAGAGTAGATGCTCGTCGGTGGTTTCCGGCTGCGATCGCTACTGAACTGCCCCGTTATCGCGCAAGTAGGTCACACGATCGACTCTAGGTCGCCGGGGCCTCCCCCGGGGCAACTCCTCGATCTTGGCGTCGACTTCGGCGATGCCGGCGCAGAACGCTCGCCCCTCAGGAACGTCTGGCCGAGCTCGTTTCTGGAGGCCACGCCCAGTTTGGGGAAGGCCTTGTAGAGGTGGTTGGCCACCGTCCTCGGGCTGATGCCGAGCTGGGCGGCGATCTCCCGATTGCCGGCGCCGCCGGCGGCCAGCCGTACGACGCGGTGTTCCTGCGGCGTGAGCAGGGATCCGGCCTCGACCGGGTCGGCGACACCCGTGGCGAGCAACTCGGCGCGGGCACGTTCGGCCCACGGGTGGGCTCCCAGCTCGGTGAAGACCGAATGAGCGGTGCGCAGGTGCTGCCGGGCCTGCGTGGGATGGCGGGCCCTGCGCAGCGCCTCACCGTGCAGGAGGGCCGTCCTGGCCTGTTCGTACGGCCGCACTCCGAGCAGCTCCGCCGCCGCGCTGTACAGCTTGACGGCATGGTGCGCATCCGTTGCCAGCAGTGCGCGACTGCGGAGGGCGAGACCGGCGGGGGCGGCGCGGCACGTGCCGGCGGCCCACTCCTCGAATCGTTCCAGCGGCTCGCGACCGACAGCCGGGTTCCCCGCTCGGACGGCGGCCTCCACGAGGTCGGGTGTCGCCAGAACATGGAGGGGCCCTGCGAGCAATCGTTCGAGCGCGGCGCCATGGCGGCCGAGGCTCAGGTCGAGCAGCGCGGCGGTCCACACCGCAAGCGGCGTCATCTCATCGCCGATGGGTACGGCCTCGCCGCGGGCGGCCGCGAGCCAGGCCAGGATGGCCGACAGCCGGGCTTCCTGATGAGGTTGCGCCACCTCACGAGCCACGGCCAGCCCTTCATGCGCCGCGGCCTCTGCGGCCTGGTGGTCGCCCATCTGTCGCAGTGCGCTGCTCAAACCATGCAACGCGTACGGCAGTCGCCCTGGCATGTCGCGGTCGCGGCATTCGGCGACCAGGGCGGATGCGAGGATCGACGCCGACTGGTCGTCGCCCGCTTGGAGTAGTGCCTCAACCGGATCATCGAGCCCGCCTGCCGGTTGACCGTGTGGTGCGGCTTCGGCCATCCAGGCTCCTGCGGTCATGGCCGTGGCTCGGGCAGGGCCGATGTCGAATGCGGCAGCCGCGGCGGCGAGCAGGCGGCGGGCACGGGCGGCCGGTTCTGAGGTGAGTCGCGCGGCCTCCTCCAGCGCCTCCCCTGCCAGGGCGCGGCTGCGCAGGCCCCCGGCAAGGCGCTCCAGGAAGTCGGCGGTGGCGCCGTCGGGCCCGGTCGCGGCGGCGGCGAGGTGGAAGACGGCTGAGGCCGGCGGCAGAACCGCGGCCAGGGCACGGTGTGCGCGCATCCGGTCGGCGGCGCATGCGCTCTGATAGACGGCCATCCGCACCAGCGGATGCGTGAACTTCACGCCGGTGCGGTTCAGACCGACCAGGCCCGCGTGCTCGGCGAGAGAGAGGGACGACAGAGAGATCCCGAACCGCTCGGCCGCCGCCTGGAGAGCTGCGAGATCGCCGGCCTCGCCACGGAGGTCGGCGAATCCCGGCAGGGGGCACACATCCGCTGCGGCGCAGATCAGCATGGCCATGACGGTCTCGCGCGGCAGCTCGCGGACCGGCCGCAGGAAACGGCCGGCGATCTCCGGGCGAACTGTAATCGTTTTCCGTTGGGGCCTGCCGACCCCGGGTCGCGTGCTCACATTCCGCGCGAACTCCACCAGGGCGAGCGGATTGCCCTCGGCGGCGGCGATGACGCACCTCTTCATGATCGGCACCAGGCCGGGCGCCCGCTCGGCGAGCAGCGCGGCGCCGTCCGCCTCGTCGAGCGGTGCCAGGATCAGCTCTCGCGTGCTGCCCGTCCATGGGTGATCCGCGGGGGAGGCGAGCAGCAGAGCCACTGGTGCGGTGTCCAACCGCAGCGCGGCGAACGACAGCGCCTCTGCCGACGCGGGGTCGAGCCAGTGCGCGTCGTCCACCACACAGACGAGCGACCGCCCCGCCGCCACCTGCCGGAGCAGTGCCAGCACGGCGAGCCCGACGCTGAAGCGGTCGGAGTTCGAAAGAGAGGCGTCGAGCGTGAGAGGGAGGATCTGGCTGAGCCCGGCGAATGGAATGGCGCTCTCGCACTCCAGCGCCGTGGCCCTCACCACCTGCATCCCGGCTGCCCGCGCGGCGCGGGCGGCGTGGTCGAGCAATGCCGTTTTGCCGGCCCCTGCCGCGCCCCGGACGATCAGAGCTCCGCCACGGGAGGTTTGAGCGTCAGAAAGCAACAGGTCCAGGGCGCGTAGCTCACCGGTTCGCCCGTGTAACACGGCTGGAGAGTAACCAGCGAAGTTGATCTTCACCAGTCATTTTGATGAACAAATAATGAATGATCCTGCTAAGCGGGCGCGGATTACCTTTTGCTGTTCATCGTGGTCGATACAGCTGATATGTCGGGAAGTTCATCCGCGGATGCGCGCCCAGTCCCCCGGTTTTACGGCCGGGAACACGAGCAGGCGGTCGTCGGGGACATGGCCTTCGGAGCAGCGCAGGGAGATCGCAGGGTGCTTGTCCTGCGCGGAGAGCCGGGGATCGGCCGCACCGCGCTGCTCGACCACTCCCCCGGCACAAATGTCAGGGTCGTACGCAGCAGGGGGATCAGAGACGAGGCCGATCTGGCGCTCGGGGCGCTCCATCGCATCCTCGGGGTCACCGGCGATGCCGACCCTCTGCGCGACGGGATTCGGGCCACAGCCGCAGTCGCGGACCTGTCCCGGCCGAATGGTCTGCTGCTCATCATCGACGACGCCCAGTGGCTGGACCAGCCGTCGGCGGAGGCCCTGCTGTTCGCCACCCGCCGGACCGCCGGTGTGAGCCTCGTGCTCGCGTGCGCCGACGGCGAGGGTCCGGCCTGCCTGGCCGAGCCTGGCCTGCCCGAGCTCCGCCTGGAGCGGCTGGCAGACGACGACGCCGGCCGCATCGTGGACACGCACGCCGGCTCTCTGCCCGCCCGAGTGCGGGCTAACCTCGTCGCGGCGGGAGAGGGCAACCCTCGGACTCTCGTCACGCTCGCCCGTGCGGTCACGGCCGACCAGCGCGCAGGCCGCCTCACCTCGCCATGGGCCCCCATGGAAAGCGCCGTGACCGCCCAGCCGCCGGTCTCCGACGCCGCACGCGCGCTTCTCGTCCTGCTCGCCGTCATGGGCGCGCGAGGCGATGCCGACCTGACCACGCTCCTGCCCGCCGCCGGCCGCGTCGGCGCATCCGTTCGGGAGTTGACCGAGACCGAACGGGCCGGCCTGGTCACGGTGACGGGTTCGGCCGTGGCCTTCCGCCACCCGCAGGCGCGGATCGCCGCCTACGCATCCGCCCCGCTGGAACTGCGGGCCGCCGCACATCGGGCGGCCGCGGCCACACCCGGCACGAGCGCGCGTGAATCTGTCTGGCACCGGGCCGCGGCGGCGTTCGGCCCGGAGGAGGACACCGCCGCCGCCCTGGTCGCCGCCGCGCGCCGTACCGGTGCGGAGGAGGCGGCCGACGCACTCCAGGCCGCGGCGGAGCTGAGCGCGAGCCCCGCGACGCGTGGCGAGAGGCTGGCACTGGCCGCGTCCGCCGCGGCCGAGGCCGGGCAGCGCGTGCGGGCCGCCGGCCTGACCGCAGAGGCCCGCCGCCATGGTGTGGGCGCGCCGGTGATGTGGAGTGGGGCGACAGCCGTCGCCGCCGCGCTGGATGGCATCAGGCTGCGGCTGCTCGCGGGTGAGGGCGCCTTGGCGCTGGACGCCGCCGGCGCGCTGGTGGCCGGATGCCGCGAGCGCGAGCTCCACGGCAGGCTGCCCGCGATCCTGGAGGTGGTCGCGTCGTGCCACATCCAGGCGGGAGGCTACGAGGCCGCGAGGACGGCCGCCGCCGAGGGGCTCGACCGGGCCGAACACCTCGGAGACACCACCGGAGCGGCTCGTCTGCACGCCGTGCTCGCCTGGCTGGCCGCCGTCACGGGTGCGGCGGTCCCAGCGGGGCGATACGAACTCGAAGACGACGAGGTGCGCGCCCTCCGCGCGTGGGCGGAGGGCGCCGGCGACGCCGCCCGGGGCGACTGGAGCCGAATGCGGGGCAGGCCGCTCCCCGACGGTCCGCTCGCGCTGCTTGCGGGGCTCGACCATATGGAGGCCGCCATGCGGGTCGGCGACCGGGCGCGTGCGGATGAGATGTGCCGGCGCGTTGAGGCTACGGCGGCCGCCGTCGCGGCCCCGTGGACCGCGACCCTGGTGAGCCGGTGTCACGCCCTGACCGGCCACGGTCCATGGCCCGAACCTGCCGAGGGCGAGGACGACCCCTTCGGGCGCGGACGCGGGCTGCTGCTGCACGGGGAGTGGCTGCGGCGGTCGCGGCGGCGGGGAGCCGCCGCGGCCAGGTTCGGCGAGGCGGTGGCGATCTTCGAGCGGCTGGGCGCCTGGCCATGGCTCGAACGCGCGCGCGCCGAGCTCTCGGCCTGCGGAGGGGAGGCGGCCCGGATGGACGCCGCCCCGGTCGCACCACTCACTCCGCAGGAACTGCGCGTCGCCCGGCTCGCCGCGGCGGGGGCGACCAACCGCGAGATCGCCCAATCGCTCGCCCTGAGTCCCCGGACGGTCGGGTTCCACCTCTACCGCGCGTTCCGCAAGCTCGGCGTCTCGTCCAGGGCAGAACTCGCCGCCCGCACATTGCCGGGTTGACAGCGCCGGATATTCACATCGCCCACGGGGGCGCTACCTGATCGGGGCGGCCCGATGACTCATGCCACCGCGTTCCGTGCTCCAGGGCTACCTGTACGCCGACTCATTCGCCGGGGCTCCCGACGATCTACGTTCCTCGATGGCGTGTTAGGTGATTGGGAAATCGGAGCTTGGCATGATCCGGTCGCATCGATGGTTGAGCCTCGGGTTGGGCTCGACCTTGGCTTTGACGATCGCGGGAGGTGCGCCGGCGGCCTTCGCCGACCGCGACCCCGCTGGCACACCCCCTGAAGCCACGTCCGGGGAGGTGACGGCGCTGCAGGCGGCGAGGGAATCCGGCAAGCCGGTGGAGGTCGCAGATCAGCGCACGGAGACGAGCGAGGTGTTCGCCAACCCGTCGGGCACCCTCACGCTGCGGCAGCACCTGCGGCCCGTGTGGGCGAAGGTCGACGGACATTGGCAGCAGGCGGACGGTACGCTGCGGCCCAACGCCGACGGCACGATCTCGCCGAACGCGGCGACGTTCGGCATGACCTTCTCCGGCGGCGGCGCAGGGCCCCTGGCGACCATGGTCAAGGATGGTAAGACTCTCACCCTGACCTGGCCGGAACCTCTTCCCGCGCCTGTGGTCGACGGAAACACCGCCACCTACGCCGAGGTGCTTCCCGGCGTGGACCTCAAGGTCATCGCCGATGTGGACGGGTTCGTCGACCACCTCGTCGTCAAGACGCGGGAGGCGGGGCTCAACCCGAAACTCCGGACGCTGGACTTCGGTATGACCGGACAGGGACTCGCCGTGGAGCCGGACGCGGCAGGAGGGATCACGGCCAAGGACCCGTCAGGAGCCCCGGTCTTCCAGGCACCGGTGCCGCGCATGTGGGACTCCTCCACCACGTCCGCGGGCGCCGCGAAGGCCAAGGCGTTCACGGACACCGCGGGCCAGGGCGGCGGGCAGGCCGAGAGCGCCCCGCTGCGCAACGTCGGCATGGCGGCGCAGGTCACCGGTGACCGGCTGCGGATCCTGCCGGACGCGTCGATGCTCGACGACCCGTCGACTGTCTATCCGGTGACCATCGACCCGGTGTTCAACGACGGCTACAAGAACCACTGGGCCGTGGCCTACAAGCGCACCGGCTATGCGTCGATCTCCGACACCGCCTACTACGACGGCGGCAACAAGATTGGCAGTGAGAGCCCACCCGAGGCCCGGGTCGGTCACGAGAGCGACTCAGGTGGCACCGCCCGCTCCTACTTCCAGATGAACACCGACGGCCTGCAAGGATCGACGATCCTTTCGGCCACGTTCAACGTGTTCAACACCTACTCGTGGAGCTGCACCAAGGCCGACGTGCAGCTCGGTTTCACCGGCGTGATCAGTTCGACCACCACCTGGAACAACCAGCCGTCGTGGAGCCAGACGCTGCAGACCAAGTCGTTCGCCCACGGCTGGTCCACGAGCTGCCCGGACGCGGGCGAGGACTTCAGCAACGCCGCCTTGGTCGACGCGGTGCAGACCGTCGCCGACAAGAACGCCAACAACATCACGCTCGGCCTGCGCGCCGGAGACGAGGGCTCAAGCACCGGCTGGAAGCGGTTCCGGGTCAACTCCACCAACCCCGTGCTGGAGGTCACCTACAACCACACCCCCAAGGTGGTCTCCAAGGCCGCCTTCCGCGGGGCCTGGAACAACAACAGCAGCGACGACCCGATCACCTGCAACAACGACCCCGCGACCTGGCCCGTCGTGGGCAACACCAGCGTCGCCCTCACCGCGAAGGTGAGCGACCCCGACGGCGGCAACGTCACCGGGAAGTTCAAGGTCTGGCAGGCCGGCGGGAGCGACGTCGCGACGCCGTCCGACACCGTCTCCAGCGGTGGTACGGCCAGCGTCAGCGTCAGCTCCGGCACATTCAAGGACGGCCTCGGCTACCGATGGACCGTGCAGGCCGCCGACGGCACCGTGACCACCGGCGGGTCCGGCGACTGCGGGTTCGCGATCGACAAGACCGCACCGGCCAAACCGACGGTCGCGGCCACCGACGGCCACCCGCTGGACGTGGCCGAGGTCGCCGCCCGCAAGGCCAGAACGGTCAAGTTCACGTCCACTGACGCGCACATGGCCGGCTTCTGCTACACGCTCAACCAGCCGCTCTCGGTGGGCGGCGGGACCTGTGCGAACGGTACCTGGGTGGCCGCCACGAGCGGCACCGCGACCGTGACGATCTATCCGCCGCGCTGGCCCAACAACCGGTTGCACGTGGTCGCGATCGACACCGCAGGCAACGTGTCACCGTACAACGGCAGCGCCTCGGCGATCGACTCCAACACCACGCTGATCGTGACCGCCGCACCCGAGTTCGTGCAGGACCCCGACGGCGGCGTCTCCGGAGACAGGGACGGCGACCTCAACGGTGACGGCTACGCCGACCTCTACGCCATCGACAGCACGAACCACCTCCGCTTCTACAAGGGCGGCAGTAACGGCGCGGTCCAGTTCGGCAAGACGTACGGCACCGGCTGGGGCGGCGCACTGCTCGCGCACCGGGGAGACCTGATCGGCCCGGAGAGCGGAATGGGCAAGGACGGCTATGAGGACACCTTCGCCCGGCTGTCGGACCACAAGTTGTGGCTCTACCCCGGTGACGGACTGGGCGAGCCTCTCTACTCGGGCCGCAGGGAGCTCAAGCACCCGGGCGGCGGCGACTGGTCGGCGGTGACCGGTCTTGCGGCGCCGGGAAACATCGACAACCAGGCCGGCGTGGACCTGATCGTCAACGAGGGCGGCAAGCTCCTCCTCTACACGGGCACCGCCACGGGGCCGCTGGCCACCGCCACGAACGGCGAGCTCGCCACGCCGCAGACCATCGGAACCTCCGGCTGGTCCTCCTACGACGTCATCACGCCCGGTGACGTCACCCCCGACGTCACCGGCGACGGAGCCGCCGACGACAACAACGCGCCCGACGTCATCGCCCGCAACCGGAGCACCGGCGAAGTCTGGATCTACCCCGGCTACTACGACACCACCACCGGTGCCTTCGCGCTCGGCGCCCGTCGCGCGTACGGCCCCGGGGGATGGACCCCGGCGAACCGGCCCAGCTTCACCACTTCGGGCAATGTCCAGGGCACCGTCGTCACCGTCGACGGCGGCGTGCGCTTCCAGCCGACCGCAGGACTGGAGACCCCCGATATCTGGTCGACGATGCCGGGCGGCACCGACAACACAGGAGTCCTCCTCATCTACTTCTGCACCTCCGTGGACCGCGGCCCGGTGGCCACCGTGGGCTCAGCGGCCTGGACGAGCGTCATCTCCGCCATCTTCTGACGGGAGAAACCCCACGATGCTTCGCAGGACGACACCGATCGCCGCGATCATGTCGGCGGTCCTGGCGGCGGGGATGCTGACCCCCGCCAGAGCGGCGCAGGCGCCGTTCGAATTCAAGATCCGGCCGGTACAGAAGGAATCGTCGGTGCCCGGCACCAAGGTGACACGGGACGGTGAGTCCCCGCTCGCCGACAGTGAGCGCCGTCCGTGGAAGGCTCCGGCCAAGGCCGTATGGCCGGCCGCCGGAACCGCCGAGGTGGATCTGAGCACCGCCCAAGCCGACAGGGCCGCCCGAGCGGTGCCGCGGGTCCAGGCGGGTAAGCTGCCGGTTCGCGTCGGTCCCGGCGCGGACGGCGGCACGGACAGAAGCCTGGCGGCCGTGCCTTCACGGGCCGAAGTCGACCTCGCCGACAGGTCCGTCGCCGCGCGGGCGGGGGTGGACGGACTGCTCGTGACCCTGCGGCCGGACCGTCCCGGCCCGCTCTCCGTCCAGGTCGACTATTCGGCGATCAAGAACGCCTACGGCGCCGACTGGGCCTCCCGCCTCACGCTCGTGCGCCTGCCCGAATGCGCGCTCAGCACCCCCGACCGACCGGAATGCCGGGAGCAGACGCCGCTCGCCGCCCACAACGACACAGCGGAAACCACCGTGACCGTCGATGTGGACGCCGCGGTGACCGCGACCGTCCTCGCCGCCACGGCGGCGCCCGCGGGCGCGAGCGGATCGTTCAAGGCCACGTCGCTCGCGCCATCCGGCGAGTGGGCGGCCGGCGGCAACTCCGGCGGCTTCGGCTACAAGTACGGCATCGACGTGCCGTCCGTACCCGGAGAGCTGGAGCCCACGGTCAGCCTCGACTACTCCTCATCCAACGTGGACGGACGGGTCGCCTCGACCAACAACCAGCCCTCCTGGGTCGGCGAGGGCTGGGACTACGACCCCGGCTACATCGAGCGCAGCTACATGGGCTGCAACGACGACAAGGGCACCGGCGCCAACAACACCGCCAAGACCGCCGACCTGTGCTGGAAGTCCGACAACGCCACCCTGTCTCTCGACGGCTCGGTCACCGCGCTGGTCCGTGACGACGACTCGGGGGTGTGGCGGCTGGCCGACGACGACGGCTCGCGGGTGGAGCACCTGAACGGCACCGCCACCGACACCGCCAACGGTGACAACGACAACGAGTACTGGCGGATCACCAAGACCGACGGCACGCAATACTGGTTCGGCAAGAACCGGCTGCCCGGCTGGGCCTCCGGTAAGCCGGAAACCGGTTCGACCTACACCGTTCCGGTGTTCGGAAACCACGCCGGAGAGCCGTGCCACGCGACCGCCTACGCCGACTCGTCCTGCACGCAGGGGTGGCGCTGGCGACTCGACTACGTGGTGGACGCCCAGGGCAACGCGATGGCCTACTACTACGCCAAGGAGACCAACAGCTACGCGAAGAACCTGGCGAAGACGGCCACGGCGTCCTACGTGCGCGGGGGCTACCTCAGCCGGATCGAGTACGGCCTGCGGGCCGGTCAGGCGTACGCGGCGCAGGCTCCGGCCAAGGTCGTCTTCGGAGTCTCCGAGCGCTGCCTGTCCGACTGCGGCACCTTTGACGCCGCCCACGCCGCCAACTGGCCCGACGCCCCGTTCGACCAGAACTGCGCGTCCGGCGCCACCTGCACGAACATCGGTCCCTCGTTCTGGACCAGGAAGCGACTGACCTCCATCACCACGCAGGTGCTGAGCGGCACGGCGTACAAGGACATCGATTCCTGGGCACTGACGCAGCAGTTCCCCGGCACGGGCGACAACACCTCGCCAGGGCTGTGGCTGGCCAAGATCGCTCGCACCGGCAAGGCCGTCGGCACGGCGATCACGCTCCCGGCGGTGACGTTCTACGGCACCCTCATGGACAACCGGGTGGACGCCGACGAGGGCCGTCCACCACTGCACAAGTACCGCATCACCCGGATCAGCAGCGAGAGCGGCGCCGACACCCTCGTCACCTACTCCGGCCCCGACTGCACCTACTCGGCGCTACCCGACCAGGCCACGAACACCAAGCGGTGTTATCCCTCCTTCTGGACCCCGGACGGGTACGCCGACCCGGTCAAGGACTGGTTCCACAAGTACCTGGTCACCCAGGTGGCCGAGGACGACACGGTCGCCGGCTCGGGCTCGGAGACGAAGATCACCTCCTACGAGTACCTCGGCGGCGCCGCCTGGAAGAAGGACGACAGCGAGTTCACGCTGGACAAGCAGCGCACCTACAACCAGTTCCGTGGGTATGCCACGGTGCGAACGAAGGTCGGCGCGTCGGCCCGCACCCAGAGCGACACGCTCTACTTCCGCGGTCTCGGCGGACCGCTCGCCGACTCGGAGGGCAACACGGTCGAGGACGACGACACGCTCGCCGGTCTGGCCAGAGAGACGATCACCTACACGGGTGAGGGCGGCTCGGTCGGCTCCGCCACCGTCACCGATCCGTGGGTGTCCGCGGTGACCGCGAGCCGCGCGAGGCCCGGGCTGTCCGCGCTGACGGCGAAGATGACCCAGAAAGGGGTCCAGCGCGGCCGGACCCTCGTCACCACCGCGACCGGCACGGCATGGCGGCGCACCCGCGCCGACTACTCCTACAACCAGGACGGCCTGGTCGTCTCGGTCAGCGACCAGGGCGACGTCGCGATGTCCGGAGACGAGGAGTGCAAGACAACCACCTACACCACTCGCGACGCCGCCAACTGGCTGCTTGCCTTCCCCGCAACGGTGAAAACGACCGCGGGCACCTGCACCTCACCGGGCGCGGTCACCGGCGAGGTGCGCAACTACTACGACGATCAGGCACTCAACGCGTCGCCGAAGCCGGGCCAGGCCGACATCACCAAAATCGAAACGCTTGACCACTTCAACGGCACCACCCCCGTTTACGCCGCGACCGGCACGAGCCACGACATCTACGGTCGCGTCCTGTCGGAGACGGACGAGCTCGGTCACATCACCAAGACCGTCTACACGCCGGCTACCGGTATCGCCACCGGCATGACCGTCACCGACCCGAAGGGGTTCGCGACGACGAGCACACTCGACCCCGGTCGGGGGCTCACCCTGACGAAGACCGACGCCAACGGGCGTACGACGTACACCGACTACGACGCGCTCGGCCGGCTCACCGCCGTGTGGCTGCCGGGGCGCGCCAAGACGGCGGCGGCGAACACCACGTTCACCTATGCGATCTCCGCGACGGTGCCGACGGCGATCACGCAGAAGGACCTGCTCGAAGACGGCTCCTACCGCACGTCGATCACCCTCTACGACGGCCTCCTGCGTGAGCGGCAGACCCAGGAGGACGCGCACAACGGCGGCCGCCTCGTGGAGGACACGTTCTACGACTCCCACGGGCGGGACTGGAAGGTCAACGACACCTACTGGAACTCCTCGGCACCGTCCACCTCCCTCCTGGGCGTCGCCGACAACCTGGTCCCGTCCCAGACCGTCACCGAGTACGACGGGCAGGACCGGGAGACCGCGTCGATCGCCAAGTCGCTCAACGTGGAGAAGTGGCGCACGACCACCGTCTACGGCGGCAACTACACCGCCGTCGTCCCTCCAGGGGGCGGCACGGCCAGCCTCGAGGTGACCGACGCGAGTGGCCGCACCACGGAGCTGCGCCAGTACAAGGACCGCAACCCGGTGTTCGGCGCCGCCGCCTCGCAGTACAACGCCACGAAGTACGGCTACGACAAGGCGGGGAATCTCATCTCCGTCGTCGACCCCGCGGGCAACACGTGGACCTACGGGTTCGACCTGCGCGGCAACCGCGTCATGGCCGACGATCCCGACGCCGGCGTCACCCGGTCGACCTACGACCTGGCGGGCCAGCTCCTGACCAGCACCGACTCGCGGGGCGTCACGCTCACCTACCAATACGACGAGCTCGGCCGCAAGAAGACCCTGACCCAGGGCACGACCAAGCTGGCGCAGTGGGACTACGACGCCCTCGCCGGCGGCAAGGGCATGGCGGCGTCGTCGACCCGTTATGACAACGGCAACGCCTATGTCACGGCGGTCAAGGGCTATGACTCGGCCGGGCGCAGCACCGGGTCCACCGTCACCATCCCGGCTGCCGAGGGCGCCCTCGCGGGCACCTACACCTTCGGCACCACCTACAGGCCGGTCACCGGCGCGCCCGCCACCACGTCGTTCCCCGCGGCCGGCGGGCTTGCGGCGGAGACGGTCTCGTACGGCTACACCAAGCTGGGTCAGCTGTCCTCGCTGAGCGGCTCGGCCCTCTACGTCAGCGGCGTGCAGTACTCGCCCTACAGCGACGTCCTGCAGACCGTGCTCGGCGACGTCGGGGCGAGGGTCGTGCACACCCTGGTCTACGAGGATTCCACCCGCAGGCTCGCCCAGGTCGTCGACGACCGTGAGAAGGCCGGCCCGCAGACCATGGACAACATCGTCTATACCTACAACCCGATCGGAGACATCACCCGGGTGCACGACGACCGTGACGACAAGTCGGCCGTCGACACCCAGTGTTACACCTACGACTACAACCGCAGGCTCACCGAGGGCTGGACCGCCACCAACGAGTGCGCGGCGGCACCGACGACGGCGACCGTCGGCGGGCCCGCGCCGTACTGGCAGACCTTCACGTACGACGCGGTCGGCAACCGGACCTCCGAGGTCCAGCACGCCGGCACCGGCGACGTGCGGCGCACCTACACCTATCCCGGGCCGGGGCAGCCGCAGCCGCACACGCTGGCGAAGGTCGACACCACGGGTCCCGGCGCGCGCACCGACTCATTCGAGTACGACGCGGCCGGCAACACCACCCGGCGGGTCACCACTCTCGGAGACCAGAAGCTGGTCTGGAACGCCGAGGGCGACCTGGCGGCGTCCACGATCGGCGGCAAGACAAGCACGTTCGTCTACGACGCCGAGGGCACCCGGCTGCTGCGCCGGGAGCCCGGGAAGACCACGCTCTACCTCGGCGGCGAGGAGCTCGCTCTCACCACCGGCACGGGCAAGGTCTCGGGCACCCGCTACTACGAGGGCCCGAAGGCGACGGTCGTGCGCACCTCCGACGGGCAGGTCGACTACCTGATCGGCGACCGCCACGACACCGACGAGCTGAGCGTCAACGCCACCACTCTCGCCTACTCGCGCCGATCCACCACGCCGTACGGTGGGGAGCGCGGCACCGCACCGGCCTCATGGCCGGGTGAGAAGGGTTTCGTGGGCGGCACCATCGACGAGTCGACCGGCCTGACCCACATCGGCGCCCGTGAGTACGACGTGGCGATCGGGCGGTTCGTCTCGGTCGACCCGGTGATGGATCTGACCGATCCGCAGCAGATCAACGGCTACGCCTACTCGAACGACAACCCGGTCGGCTTCTCCGACCCGTCAGGCACCCGGTTGCTCTGCGGCGTCTACGGCGAACCCGCGTGCCCGCACACCGGGACCTCTTCGAGCGGTGACTCCAAGCCGAAGAAAAAGAAGAAGAAGGACAACGGCGGCACCGCGTCGAGTGGGAGCGGGTCTTACCAGATGAACCCCAGCGCCTGCGCGACCTACGAGTGCTACCGCGAGCTCACCGACAAGCAGTACGCGGCCGAGACCAAGAAGCGGCTGGACGAGATCAACAGGCTCGAGGCGCAACTCGCCGAGGAACGGGCCAAGGCCGTCCGGGCGGAGATCGAGCTGGCGAAGCAGAGAGAGAAGGCCAAGAAGAAGAAGCGGCACTGGTGGGACAACAAGATCGTGCGTGGGATCGCCGCCGGTGCGGTCGTGGTCGCCGGCATCGCGGGCGCCACGGCCTGTGGGATCTCGATCGTCTGCGGGGTCGCGGTGGGCGCCGCCGCAGCGGCCGCCCGCTACACGATATGGAACGCCGGCACAGGCAACTGGAACTGGACGAGATTCGGCATCGACACCACCTTGGGCGCCCTCGGAGGCGGTGTCGGCCGCGCGGCCGCGGGCGGCAAGGACGCGTTCAAGTACTCTCTGCAGCGCCCGTGGATGTGGAAGGGTGAGAGCGCGCCGGCGCACACGGCGTTCAACGAGAGCAAGTACGCCATCAAGTTCATGAGCAGGTACCAGCTGCAATGGCGGGTGAAGCCGACGTTGTTCAATGGTCCTTCGATGATGAAGTACCCGAACTGATGGAGCGCCTCATGACCTCGCGTCTGCGACGGGTCTGGAAGACCCTCCGCCGACCCCGTAATCTCGCGGTGCTGGCGGCGGCCTTCACGCTCGCGGTGGTGGCGGCGCTGGTCCTTCCCGATTCCCTGGTCACGGGTGCGATGACCGTGATCGCCGCGGTCGCCGTCTTCGCCATCGACCGGGGAGAGCGGCTGTAGGCGGTGACCGCAAACGCGGTACGGCCGGCCGAGCGGAACATGCTCGGCCGGCCGTAGGAGGGACAGGGGGCCATCACGGGACCGGGTGGCGTCATCGATGCCGGAGAGACCGCTCCACTGGATGCAGGTCCCCGGGGCGTGCACCCGCACCGGGCCGGCGTAGGTCGTGTAACGGCACGGCGGACAATCAACGAGAACCCCACTTCCTTCGCATAGGCGGTGGGGTTCGTCATGTCCCGTTTCGGAGGCCATCGTGCTGATCGGCTTCGTGACGCCGTCTCGTGCTCAGCTTCTCAGCAGAGTCTGATGGCCTCAGCAGCCCACCTGATCGTCGAGGGGCCGTAGCGCACACCCATGACGATCGTCAGGGGTGAAGACACGATGGTGGCCACTTATCCCGCACGGATCTCCCCCGTAGCGTCGAAGACATGGAGAACACCACGTCAGCGGCCGTCAGCTTCCAGGGCGTGAGCAAGCGTTACGGCCGCGTGCAGGCACTCGACGAGATCACTTTCCAGATCTCCCGCGGCGAAAGCGTCGCGCTGCTCGGGCCGAACGGAGCGGGCAAGTCCACCGCGGTGGACCTGATGCTGGGGCTCAGCCGGGCCGACCGGGGGCGGATCGCCGTGCTTGGCACCACACCGGCGAAGGCGGTGGCGGCCGGGCAGGTGGGGGCGATGCTCCAGTCCGGCGGGCTGCCCGCTGACGCGACCGTGGGCGACATCGTCTCCCTCGCGGTCCAGCTGTACGGCGGGCGCCGCAGGACGGCAGAGGTGCTGGAGCTGACCGGCCTGACTGAGCTGGCGCGGCGCAAGGGTGACGCGCTGTCCGGCGGGCAAGCGCAGCGGGTACGGTTCGCGGTGGCCATGGCCGGGCAGCCGGAGCTGCTGTTCCTCGACGAGCCTACGGTCGCGATGGATCCGCTGACCCGCCGGGACTTCTGGTCGGCGGTCCGCGCCACCGGCATCACCACGGTGTTCGCCACCCATCACCTGGACGAGGCGGACGCTTTCGCCGACCGGGTCATCGTGCTGGCGAACGGCTCGGTGGCGGCCGACGGCAGCCCGTCGACGATCAAATCGATGATCGGCGGGCGGACCGTGCGCTGCGTGCTGGCCGCGCCGGACCCCGCGGTGCTGCTCGCCCTGCCCGGCGTCCACGACGTCTCCGTGCTCGGCCGGGACGTCACCCTGCACACCGATGACGCGGACGGCACGGTGGCCGCGCTCTATGGCTCGATCGGCGGCGTCCGGGACCTCCAGGTCTCCGGTGCCGACCTCGAAGAGGCCCTCATCTTTCTTACCTCTGAAGGGAAGGCGGCGTAATGTTCAGCTTTGTGCGATTTGAGGTTGCTCGCGCGCTCCGTAATGTCAAGTATCTGCTGTTCTTGGTGGTCACGCCTGTGGGCCTCTATCTCGCGTACGGGCGCGGGGCGGGCGCGGCTCCCGCGATGGTGGCGATGGCGGTTTACGCGGCGGCCGGCGGTGGACTGATCGGCTCGGGCGGCGGCGTCGCCGAGGACAGGATGCGCGGCTGGCTGCGCCAGCTCAAGGTCACCCCACTGGGCGAGGCCCAGTGGCTGGCCGGGAAGATCGTGCAGGGCGTCTTGATGATCGTGCCCGGCGTGGCCGGGGTGACGGTCGCGGCGATCACGGCGGGCGGCGTGCAGCTGCCGGCCGGCCGGTGGGCGGCGCTGACCGCCCTGCTCCTGGTCGGGTCCCTGCCGTTCGCCCTGCTGGGTCTCCTGCTCGGGCTGACGCTGAAGGGCAAGAGCGCCCAGGTCGGCATCGTGGTGCTGTTCTTCGGGCTGGCCGCGGTGGGCGGGCTGATCGGGTCCGGGACGCTCCCGGGGATGCTGGAGCACCTGCGGCACTACATCCCGACCTACACGCTGGCCCAGGCCGGTTTCTCGGTACTCGGCGGTCAGGCGCCGGGCACGGGTGGCCTGGCCGTGCTGGCCGGATGGACGCTCGCGGCGGCGGTGGCGGTGCTGGTGCGGTGGCGGCGGGAGTCGAACGCGCGGTGACCTCGGCCTCCATGGCAGGGACCCGGCGGGATGAGCCCGCCGGGTCCCTGTCCGCTGAGCGGATCTGGGGCGTACGCAACCTGACCCGCTCACTGATCATGTTCGGAGCCACGGTCTGGGCGACCCTGTACTTCATCGTGCAGGAGCCTCCGGTGTGGCAGTCGGTACTGGCCGTGGCGTGGGCGGCGGCGACCGCGGCGCTCGGAATGTTCGCCGGGGTGCTGGCCCGGCGCGGTTCGCCGTCCTTCGCGCGCGTCTTCCCCGTTCTGGTGGTGGCGGCGCTCGGGCTGGAGGCGTGGGGCGGCTGGCCGTTGGCGGCCACCGTCACGTGGGCGACCACCGCCTGCGGCTGGCGCCGGACGCCCAGGAGCCGCCCGCAGCTCGCCGCCCTGGCCGCGGCGGCCGGCCTGATCGGGCTGGCCCACGGCCTGCCCGCGGCGGGCGCCCTTGCGCTGGCGGTCTTCGTGCTCCTACCTGGGATCTTCGCCGCGCAGGCGCGGCAGTCCGCCGACCTGGTGGCGGAACTCCAGGAAACCAGGCGGGAGCTGGCCCGGCTCGCCGTGGTCGAGGAGCGTAACCGGATCGCCCGCGACCTGCACGACCTGGTCGGGCACAGCCTTTCCGTAGTCGCGGTGAAGACCGAGCTGGCCCGCCGGCTCGTCACCGCCGCACCCGAGCGCGCCGAGACCGAGCTCGACGACATCGAGAGCGTCGTACGGCGGGCCCTGGCCGAGATACGGCAGGCGGTGACGAACTACCGGCAACCGACGCTCGCGGCGGAGATCGCCGGAGCCGTATCGGCCGCCCGCTCCGCCCAGATCCACTGCACGGTCGACATCCCCGACACCTGGGAGCTTCCCGTGCCCGTAGAGGGACTCCTGGCGTGGACCGTGCGCGAGAGCGTCACCAACGTGCTGCGCCACAGCGGCGCCGCGCACTGCTGGATAACCCTCGACCTGGTGGAACGGGCGGTGAGCGTGGAGATCCGCGACGACGGCCGAGGGCCCGAGGGCGGCGGCGCGGGGAACGGCATCACCGGGCTGTCCGAGCGCGCGGCCGCGCTCGGCGGGCAGATCCAGGTCGGCGAACCCGCCGAGGGCGGCTTCCGCATCCGTGTACGAGTCCCCTTGGAGGCGTCGTGACGATCCGTGTGCTGCTGGCCGAGGACCAGACGATGTTCCGCGGCGCGATGGCCGCGCTGCTGTCGCTCGAATCCGGCATCGAGGTTGTCGGCGACGTCGGTCGGGGCGACGAGGTCGTGGGGGCGTGCCAGGCCTTCGACCCCGACGTGGCGCTCCTCGACATCGAGATGCCCGGCATCGACGGGCTGGAGGCGGCTCGTCGCCTCGCCACCGAAGCGCCGCGGACCAACGTCGTGATCGTGACCACCTTCGGGCGCACCGGTTACCTGCACGCCGCCCTCGCTGCGGGCGCGTCCGGCTTCCTGCTCAAGGACGCGCCCATTACCGAGCTGGCGGCCGCCATCCGCAAGGTCGCCGCGGGAGAACGGGTCATCGACCCCGCACTGGCCATCGCGGCGCTGAGCGAGGGTTCGTCCCCGCTCACCCCGCGCGAGGCCGAAGTGCTGGCGGCCGCGCGCGGGCACGGCACGATCGCCGACATCGCCAAGGACCTGCACCTGTCTGCGGGAACGGTACGCAACCACCTGTCGGCGGCCATCCAGAAGCTCGCCGCGCGAACCCGTGCCGAGGCCATCGAGATCGCCCAGTCGAAGGGCTGGCTGGTATGACGACCGTCACGGGTCACTTCACGACTTGCGACACTTACCCCTTGACCTGAAGGTCCATAGCGTTGAGGGCATGACGAACACGAACTCCTCCAAGCGGACCAACTGGCAGATCTCCCTCCTCGGCGGCCACAAGCAGCGGGGCGGCGGCACGGCCGCCGACACCGTCGTCGTCACCTCGATCGGCGGGGCCGACGTCGACCTCACCGGCGCTGAGCTGGCTCCTCAGACGACGCTGACGAAAATCTCACTCATCGGCGGTGTGAAGCTCCAGGTGCCCGCCGACGCCAACGTCGAGATCGAGAGCTTCCACCTGTTCGGCGGGCGCAGGATCCAGCCGAGCACGCCCTCGCCGTCGGCCCCCGTCGTCCGTGTCCGCGCCTACGGCATCTTCGGCGGGGTCAAGGTCAGCCGCGCATGACCGGCTCACCGGGCCGGCCGGGTCCAGCGCTTGCGGGCCCGGTCCTCCAGGGTGACCGCGTGCGGGCGCGCCCTGCCAGCCACCGTCGCACCGATCTTGTCCAGCAGCTTCGGGAAGTCCTCGGGACGGGGGGCCACCCGCTGGTAGAGCTCGTACATCGGGGTGTCCTGTCCAGCCCTTCCCTTGGCACTAGACGGGCTTGTGACGGACGCGCCAGATCCAGCGCATGGTCATGGCCCGCCGGCTGTTGAAGTAACCCACCATCCAGCCCCACCAGTTGATTCGTCTATCGAATTTCGATAGATTCCCATCGTAAGTCGATGGAAGGACGGGTCTATGGGAAAGCTGACAGTGCGTGCGCTGCGCGCTGTGCTCGCGGTGGTGCTCGCCGGCACTGTGTTCGTACAGACATTGATGGTGTGGGCCCTGGCCACCGACCCGGAGAACGGGTCGCTCCCGCTGACCCCGCTGCGCGTGATCACGATCCTGGGCCTGGTGTCGGTCCAGGTCGCCCTGGTCTGCGTATGGCGGCTGGTGACGATGGTGCGACGCGGAACCGTGTTCTCCCACGCCGCCTTCCGGTATGTGGACATCGTGATCGGCGCGATCGTGGCGGCTGCCCTCGTGTGGTTCGCGATCACGGCCCTCAACGCCCCAGGCCAGCGGGACGACCCGGGCGTCACCCTCATCATGGGCGGGGTTGGCGTGGCCATCCTGGGGGTCGCGCTCATCGTGCTCGTGCTGCGGATGCTCCTCGCCCAGGCCGTCGCGCGCGACGTCGAAGCGGCGCAGATGCGGGCCGAGCTGGACGAGGTGATCTGATGCCGATCGTCGTCGACATCGACGTGCTGCTGGCCAGGCGGAAGATGTCCGTGGGCGAGCTCGCGGACCGCGTAGGGATCACGCCCGCCAACCTGGCGGTACTCAAGAACGGCCGCGCCAAGGCGGTGCGCTTCACGACGCTCGCCGCGCTCTGCGAGGTGCTCAAGTGCCAGCCGGGCGACCTGCTGCGCTGGGAGGCCGAGGACGCCGCCGGCGGATGACGCGCCTCAGGGCGGGCGTGAGAACGCCCGGCGCCACCGGCCCGTAACGGCACGTGGACCGCCTGGGCGGTCCACCCCTCACGGTTTCAGCCTGAGCCTCTTCCTCGACGCACCCGGGTACACGACGACCAGGTGCTGTTCCTCTCCCGCATCGTCGACCCGCACGTGGACACGGAGCCGGTAGCGGCCCTTCCCCGCGATCGCCAGGTTCGGCATCGGGGCACCCGCGCCCACGTCTCCGCCCTCGCCCATCTCCGGCACCGTGAGCCGGCCGCTGCGGCTGACGATCGGCACCTCGTTGACCTCATCCCACCCGGCCGTCCGCTGTGGCGGCGGGGTACGGAAGGCCTTCACCGTAAGGCAAAGATCAACGACGTCCTCGAAATGCCCGATGAGGACAGCGCTGCCGGCCACCCCGATGAGGGCACTGTCGTCGTAGACCTTGTCCGTCGCCTGCTCCGCCACCTCGTCGGCCGCTTCGTCTCCGGGATCGTGGACCAGATAGCCCGTATCGCCGTCGACGAACAGGAAGTAATTGGCGCTGGCCTGGACGACACCCTTCGTCCGGGGCCACGGGTCGCGGCACCTGGCGTTCTTCTCGGCGATGTAGGCGGCGTTCGCCGCCTCCGTCTCCTTGGTCGACCGCAGCAGCTCGGGGTAGGTCGCGCCGATGATCTCCGGGCAGACGTAGACGAGGTCCCACGGGTCCACGCCCCAGGCGGGCCGCGCGCTTCCGGCCCGCGTCAGAATCGTCTTCCGCTCGTCCCGGTCCTCTGTACGGCACAGCGCCCGCCCGTACGCGAGGATCTGCTGGTCCGACAGGCTGTCCGGGAAGACGGGCGGAACTCCGCCCTCGGTGCTCCGCGCCCGGCACAGGAACGCGGCGTCGCGCTCCTCGGGTTTCAGATCGCCGAAGCTGGGCCGGTCATAGCAGTCCATCGACCAGCCGGTGTAGGTGAGGTGGGGGGTCTGCTCCGGCTGGATCAGTGCGATGATCGGCAGGACGGCCGCGGCCGCCACCGCGACGCGGATCACACGCTGCCTTGCGGGCGGAAGCTCCGCCGGGCGGCCCTCGGCGGGCAGCTCACGGGCGGTCGCCGCGTGCCACACGGTGATGACGAGCCCCACCGCGTCGATCATGACCGGAAACGCCAGACTGCCGCTGGAGATCCTTCCGAACAGGATGTCGAGCGGGATCGCCAGCGCGCAGACGATCGCCGACAACCATCCGGCGGCCTGCGTGCCGCGGCTCCACCGGCCGTCGCGCCGCTGCCCGACGACCGTGATGACGGTCGCCGCCACTCCGCCCAGCGTCAAGCCCAGTCCGACGACGCCGCCCGATCCCAGCTCTCGGAGGTCGAGTTCGTCGAGCAGTTCGTTGACCATCCCGGCCAGTTCGACCGCGAGCATCGCTCCGGCCGCCGCGCGCAGCATGCGAGACCGCCAGCGGATGACGAGCAGGTAGAGGACGTCGATCCCGGTCCACAACGCGAGCTGGAATGCCGCATCGACCGCGTCGGGAAGCAGCGCGAACGCGTACCACAGCACGAGGTTGTACGCCACCGCCAGATACAGCAGTCGGCGCAGCGCCTTCGCCCGTCGGTCCAGCGGTCCCGGTGCGGGGGCACGCAGGATCAGCCACAGGAGCGCGGCCTTCACCAGGGCGGCCACGAGCAGCGTAGCGGTCAGGGCGTCAAACCCGCCGCGCGCGTAGAACGGCGCATAGGCCGGCGGCGACCATTCGACGGCCACCCAGAGCCAGGCGTCGCCGAGCACCAGACCCGCGACCACCGCCGCAAGAAATAGACCTATTACTCCAAATCTGATAATCCGCCAGGAATTATCCGAAAGCATGGGACGCGATCTTAGTGCGCGCCCCCTGAGCGGTGCCGCCACTCTCTCGGCCCTGGCGCCGCGTCGCGGGCGTGCGCCGGGACGTGGAGGGCGGCCAGATAGGCGAGGGCCTCGGCGCTGCGGCTGCCCGGCTCCGGGGTGCCGACGAGCAGCTGCTGACCGGGGGCGTCGCGGACGTCGAAGGTCTGGTAGGTCAGCTCCACCCGCCCCGCGTCCGGATGATGGAACACCTTGAACTGGCGGGTGAGCCCCTGCACGGTCTGGTCCGCCCAGAGCGCCTGAAACTCGGGCGAGTCCCGCTGGAGGTCGGCCACCAACTCCCGGATGCCCGTGTCGTCCGGGAACAGGCCGGCGTTGAGCCGCAGCGCGTGGACCGTGGTCTCCGCCAGCGTCGGCCAGTTCACGAAGACGGCGCGGGCCTGCGGGTGCTGGAACAGCACCCGGACCATGTTGGTCAGGCCGGAGAACGGCGAGAGCAGCGCGGCGGCGACGTCGTTGGTGGCGAGCACGTCGAACGATGGGCCGAGCACGTACGCGGCCGAGGTGGGGAACGCGTCCAGCAGTCGCAGGAGCGCGGGGTGCACCAGATCCCGGGAGCCGTTGGAGGCCAGGCTGGGGTTCATACCGGCGAGGCGGAAGGCGTGGCCGCGGGCGTCCGGATGGAGCCGCAGGGCCCGACCGATCGCGTCGAGCACCTGCGCGGAGGGATTGCGTTCTCTGCCCTGTTCCAGGCGGGCGTAGTAGTCGACGCTTACTCCGGCGAGCACGGCGACCTCCTCGCGGCGCAGCCCGGCCACCCTGCGGTCGCCGCCCCCGTACAGTCCCACGTCCGTCGGGTCGACCCGGGCGCGGTGGGCCCGGAGGAATTCCCCCAGCCTGTTGTCACTGACCGGCATACGCGCAGCGTAGGCGCCTCCGTCGAGTGCCTGCCAGGGTGCCGTGCTCCCTGGCAGCCGATTCGCGTCCCCAGGCTTGGCGGGGTGTCGCACACCCAGGAAGTCACGGCCTTCTCCAGGTGTCCCGGCTCCCGGAGGGTGAGACACGCGGCGCTCGCCGTAATCACACTCTCGACCGGGAGCCTCCTATGACCTCCAAGATCGTCCTCATCACCGGCGCGAGCAGCGGCATCGGCGCGGCCACCGCCCGCCGGCTGGCCGCCGACGGCCACCACGTCGTACTCGGCGCGCGCCGCGTCGACCGGCTCGCCGCGCTCGTCGGCGAACTGCGCGCGGCCGGTGGCACGGCCGAGCACCGGGAACTCGACGTGACCAGCCTCGGCAGCGTCCGCGCGTTCGTCGAGGGCGCCCACGACCGGCACGGCCACATCGACGTACTGATCAACAACGCGGGGGTGATGTCCCTGGCGACGCTCGACGCGCTGCGGATCGACGAGTGGAACCAGATGATCGACGTCAACCTGCGCGGCACCCTGAACGGCATCGCGGCCGTTCTCCCGCTGATGCGCGCCCGCGGCCGCGGTCACATCGTCAACGTCGCCTCCACGGCCGGTCACCGGGTCGATCCGACGGCCGCGGTCTACTGCGCCACCAAATACGCCGTCCGCGCGATCTCCGAGGGGCTGCGCCAGGAGAGCCGGGACATCCGGGTCACCGTGGTGAGCCCCGGCTACACCCACTCCGAGCTCAACGACCACGGTGGCGACCCCCAGATCAGGGCCGCCGCCCTGGCCGCGTCGCTCGAACTCGGACTTCCGGCCGCCGCGGTGGCGGACGCCATCGGCCACGCGATCGCCCAGCCCGACACCGTCGACACCAATGAGATCGTCATTCGCTCCACCGCGCAGGGCTGATCGCGCCGGACACCGCGATTCTGTCGGACCGGGTTGCTATTGATTGCGCTGTCACCCCCCAACGATCAAGGGACGTGCCGATGGCGCTGGTCACCTTTCGCGACGAGAGCGCGACGGGCCGGGCACTGGAGGAGTTCACGCTGCCCGGCCTGCCCGAGCGGACCTCGGCCCGGGAGCTGGTACGGCTGCGGGTGCGCGAGGAGGTGGCCCGATACAACGCCGCCCCATCCCACCACTTCCGCGGGCTGGTCAAGCCCACCGACGCCGAGGCCGAGCTGAACGGCTACCGGATGCGCACCGTGCACAGGCTCGACTGGGAGAAGCAGGCCGACGCCGCCGAGGCCGCGTTCGCCCGCAACGGATTCCTGCTGTTGGTGGGCGACCGGCAGATCGACGACCTGGACACCGAGGTCGATCTGACCGTCGACCCGGTCGTGTCCTTCGTCAAGCTCGTCCCTCTGGTCGGAGGCTGACACCTGGCTCAAGCGGGCCGCCGTCCTGCCGACGCATGATCGACGACGTGCTCGGCACCGACCCGTCCGTCACCCACCGGATCCGCTCCCGACAGGAAGCATCGGCATGCACCTCACCCCCCTCGCGCAGCGCCTGCATGATCTGCTGACCGGAAGCATGAATGACCCCGTGTACTGGCCCGACGCCTCCCAGCTGAGCGCCGGGCTGGGCACGCGGGTCCGGGCCGGCGGCGGCGACCCGGCATCGGGACGGTACGCGCTTGACGAGGAGAACCGGCGGCGGCTGGCCGGCCCGGCCCGCGAGATGCTCCAGCTCGGGCTGCCCCACGGCCTCTTCCCCACGCTGACGGCGGCGGGGCTGGCGGGCATGGACGCCGAGCTGAGCACCCGGCTCGCGGAGGGGCTGGGACCGATCGCGGTCGCGGAGATGGAACTCCTGCTCGGCTGGGACGTGGAGCGGCGAGCCCTGTTCGCCGAGGCGGTGCGGCAGGTGCCGTACCACGGCGCCCCGCCGCTGTCCGGCGTGGTCGACTGGCTCAACGGGCTGCCCGGCTACCCGGACTTCGCCCGGACGGCCCTGGAGTCGGCCGAGAACCGCGTCGCGGCCATCCATGCCGGTGAGATCCCGTACACGGCGGAGAAGGCGTTCACACACGGGGAGAGGGACACCCTCGGCCGCGCGGTACGGCTGGCGCTCTTCCGGGACGAGCCCTGGCTGCCGGAGCTGCTGGACAGCTTGCTTCCCGGAGTCGCGGTGGCCCCCACCCGGGCCAGGACCCTGCCCTCACAGAGGCTGCTGTTCGAGGTCGCCCGCGCGGTGGAAGAGCATCCGACTCCCGAGGCGATCTCCGCGCTGCGCGCCGCCCGCAGCGCCACCCGGCACGCCGGGGTGCCCATGCAACTCGATCGCATGTTCAAACGCATCGAACCCGCCCTGGCCGAGCGGCTGGAGGTGGCCTTCCGGCTGCCCGACGGGCGGGTACGGCAGACCGTCGGCGAGCACACGGCGGTGATCTCGACCGACGGCGAGGTCGAACTCTCGTGGTGGCACGGGGGCAGGAAGCTCAAGGCGGTCCCGGCGGTGGTCAGGCGGGAGCACCCCGACGAGGTCAAGCGGCTGCGCGAGCTGGCCAAGCGGACATCACAGCAGCAGGCCACCCTGTCCAGGGCGCTGGAGGCCGGATACACCAGCCAGACGACTCCGCCGTACCGGCAACTGGAGGGGCACCCGGTCACCGATCGGCTGATCTGGGAGTTCGAGGTCTCGCCCGGCGTGTGGCGCGGCGAGCTTGGGCTGACCGTGCCGGACGTGCCGGTGCGGCTGTGGCATCCGGCTCGCGCGTCCCTGGAAGAAGTGCGGGCCTGGCGGGAGACGGTGCAGGACAAGGAGCTGCGTCAGCCGTTCAAGCAGGCCTTCCGCGAGGTCTACCTGCTCACCCCCGCCGAGGAGATGAGCGGCACCTACTCCAACCGATTCTCGGGACACCTCGTCGACTACCGCAAGCTGCGCGCGCTGTTCAAGCAGCGACGCTGGCAGGCCGGCTTCCTGGGGCACTGGGACGGCGACGGGGAGGCCCAGCGGGTGCTGGCGGGCGGACTGTGGCGGGTGACACTGGAGCACGACTTGTACGACGAGAGCCACGCCGGAACCGGCAGGATCCACTTCTGCCGGCTGGCCGAGGGCAGGTGGGACCAGGCGCCGTTGAGGGAAGTCCCGCCGCTTGTGTTCAGCGAGGCCATGCGGGACGTCGACCTGTTCGTGGCCGTCACCTCGATCACCGCCGATCCTCGGTGGGCCGACCATGGGCCGGACCGGATGCGGGACTACTGGCACTCCTTCGGGTTCGGCGATCTGACCGAGACCGCCCGCACCCGGCGTGACGCGCTGGCTCGTCTCGTGCCCCGCCTGAAGATCGCCGACCGGGTGGAGCTGACCGATCGGTTCCTGCGTGTGCGCGGTGACCTGCGGACCTACAAGATCCATCTGGGGTCGGGCAACATCTTGATGGAGCCCAACGACGCCTATCTGTGCATCGTCCCCAGTGGCGCGGGAGACCGGGTCTTCCTGCCCTTCGAGGAGGACGGCGGGATGTTGTCGGTCATCTTGTCCAAGGCGTTCCTGCTCGCCGACGACACCGCCATCGCCGACCCTTCCATCACCCGCCAGATCACCCGATAAGACGCCGCCAACGGCGGCAGGCCTCGACGAAAGCGGCCTGCCGCCCCCTTACCGCGGCCGCACCACATCTCCGCAACATCGTTCTCAATAGTCCAGGACACCGTGGGCGGCCACGACGTCACTGGAGTCGTCCGGCCGCACTCCGGTGACGCGTTCGGCCAGTCGCAGTGCGGCGGCGAGCCCGCCCTCGGACTTGTCGCCGGCCAGGCCGAGCTCGATCCGGTCGGCGAGGAAGTCGTCCGGGACGGACTCCTCGTGATGGGGGAACAGCGGATCGAAGGAGAGGATCTCACGGCCGTCGGAGTAGTGGACGAATTCCGCCACTTTGTTCACGTTGACGAAGACGCTCGCCGTTACCGTCCCGGCGGACAGGGGCCCAAGCACCTCGGCCAGCGTGCCGGCGTAGCCGTTGTCCTCGCTCAGAATGGTTCCGCCCTCGGCTGGGCGTGCGCAGATGAGACCCTCGTCGATGTCGCCTTCCTCGTCGTCACCGTCGAACACCTCGACGCCGAGGCGCGCCAGCGCCTCGTGGGGGGTGAGACCGTAAACGAACGTCGCGCAGAACGCTTCGTCATCGAGCCATTCGTAATCGTTCACGGGATTCCCGTTCTCTCAGGGGTGATCGGGAAGACCCTGGCATGAGGAACCGACAGAAACCGCGTGCGCGACGCTGCCGGAGCTCATCAGGCGACGACTTCTTCCGCATGATCGGCGCGGAGCAGATCGAGGAAGGCCGTGGCCGCCGGAGAGGGCCGGTTGCCCCAGATCAGGTGCTCCACCCGTGCGGGGGCATTGCGGAGGCGGATGACGCGCAGGTCGGGGAAGCGGGGTGCGTACGCGGCCGGCAGCATGCCCACGCCGAGACACTGCCGGACCAGATCGACCATCAACTCGGCCGATGACACCTCGAAGGGGACCTCGCGCCGCACGCCCGCCGCCGCGAATGCCTCGTCCGACTGCGCCCGCCCGGCCGCGCCGGAGCGGAAGTCGATGAACGGCTCGTCGGCCAGACTCTGCAGATCCACCTCGTGGTCCGTCAGGTGGTAGTCCGGCGCGACTACGGCGACCAGTTCGCCGCCGCCGAGCCGCCGGCTCTGGACTCCCTTCGGCTCCACGCGGGTCGGCAGACCGAGGAACGCGACGTCAACGGTTCCCTGCCGCACGCGTTCGATCAGATCCGTGCTGCCCTCCGAGGTGAGCGTGATGTGCACCCGCGGGTGGCGCAGGCGGTAGTCCCGCAGGGCGACCGGCAGGTTGACGGCCGCGACCGTGGGGATGGCGCCGACGGCGAGCCGCCCGCGGATCTCCCCGCCGGCGGCGGCGACCTCGGCCCGCGCGCGGTCCGCGGCCTCCAGGCACTCCCGGGCCGCGGGCAGGAACGCCTCCCCGGCCGGAGTCAGCCGTACGCGCCGGCTGGTGCGGTCGAACAGCCGGGCGCCCAGCTCCCGTTCCAGGCCGGCGATCTGATGACTGAGCGCCGACTGCACGACCCGGCAGCGTTCGGCGGCCCGGGTGAAGTTGCTGGTCTCCGCGACGGCGACGACGTACCTGAGTTGCTGCAGCTCCATCCAACCATCGTGCCGCACGATCGATCGCGATGAAAAGTATGTGTTGGACTCATTGATCGATGGGGGCGCACTCTTGAGCCATGACGGAAACCCTTGAGCGCGTGCCCATCACGGAGCACGCCCCGCGACTGGGTCGCGGGCTGTTGCTGCTGATGTCGGTGGCCACCGGCCTGTCGGTCGCCGGCAACTACTTCGCCCAGCCGCTGCTCGAGGTGATCGGGCGAGACCTGGGGCTGAGCACCACCATGGCCACGCTGATCGTGACCGCCGCCCAGGGTGGGTACGCGCTGGGGCTGATCCTCCTGGTTCCGCTGGGCGACCTCGTGGAACGCCGCCGGCTCGCGGTCACGCTGTTCGCCGGGACCTCGGCGTTCCTGCTGGTCTCCGCTCTCGCGCCGAGCGGTCCGGTGCTGCTGGCCAGTACCGCCCTGACCGCCCTCACATCGGTGGCCGCGCAGGTCGTGGTGCCGTACGCGGCCACGCTCGCTGCGCCGGGCGAACGTGGCAAGGTCGTCGGCACGGTCATGGCGGGTCTGCTGCTCGGCGCCCTGCTGGCCCGCACGGCCTCCGGAGCGTTCTCCGAGCTCGGCGGCTGGCGGACCGTCTACTGGCTGAACGCGATCCTCATGGCCGTCGTCGGCGTGCTGCTGTGGCGGTTCCTCCCTCGCCTGCACACCCGCGTCGGGCTGTCCTATCCGGCGCTGCTGCGGTCGACGCTCGCGATGTTCCGGCACGAACCGCCGCTGCGGTGGCGGGCCGGGATCGGTGCGCTGTCGTTCGCCGCGTTCAGCGCGCTGTGGACGGCGATGACCTTCCTCCTGTCCGGTCCGCCGTACGGCTGGCGCGAGGCGGCCATCGGCACGTTCGGCCTCGTCGGGATCGTCGGGCCGATCACCGCGCCCATCGCGGGCCGGCTGGCCGACCGCGGATGGGTGCAGCGGGTCAGCGGAGTCGGCACCGCGACGCTGGCGCTGGCGTGGCCGGTGATCAGCGCCGGCGCGGCCTCACTGGGCTGGCTCATCGCCGGGGTCGTGCTCTTCTACGTGGCCCATCTGGTGGTCCTGAACGCCAACCAGAACGTGATCTACGCGCTCCGCCCGGAGAACCGCAACCGGCTCAACTCCGCGTTCATGACCACGTGCTTCCTCGGCGGCGCCGCCGGATCGCTGCTGACGTCCGTCGCCTGGACCGGAGCGGGCTGGACCGGGGTGAGCCTGCTCGGCGGCACGCTGTCCACCGCGGCGTTCGCGCTGTGGGCGCTGGAGCGCGTCCGCGCGACGAAGAACTGACCCGTTGTCCCCCCTCATTCGACAGACGACTGGAAAGAAGAACATGGTCACACGCGACAGAGGTCCGCGAACGGCCCTGAGGTCATGGCTGGGCGTTGCCGCGATCACCGCCAGTCTGTTCGTCTTCCTCACCACGGAGTTGATGCCGGTCGGCCTGCTCACCCGGATCAGTTCGGGTCTGGGCATCTCGGTGGGCGTCGCCGGGCTGATGGTGACGCTGTACGGAGTCTCGGCCGGGCTGGGCGTCCCCTTCATCGTGGCCTGGACCCGGCGGATCAACCGGCGCGTGCTGCTGTCCACCCTGCTGGCGATACTGGCCCTGGGAAATGTCGTCACCGCCGTCTCGCCGAACTATCCGCTGGTCCTGACCACGCGGCTCGTCATGGGATTCGCCAGTGGCGTTTTCTGGGCCATCGGCGTGAGCATGGCGATGCGCCTCGTGCCGGAACGGCACGCGAGCAGGGCCGCCGCGGTCGTGATGTCCGGCATCTCGATCGCCACGGTCGTGGGCATACCGCTGGGCACGGTCGTCGAGAGCCTCACCGACTGGCGCACCACGTTTCTCATCTGGGCCGGACTCGGCGCGCTTGTACTCCTCGTGGTCATCGCCGTCGTGCCGTCGCTGCCGTCGGCGAACGCGGTCTCGGTCAGGGAGGTCTTCGGGCTCCCGCTCAAGAACGTTCCGCTCCGTCTGGTGCTGTTCACCGTGGTGCTGTTCGTGCTCGGCCACTTCGGGGCGTACACATTCGTGCGCCCCTTCCTGGAGGACAACGCCTCCGCCTCGTCCTTCTTCATCACCGCGGTGCTGATGATTTACGGCGTCGGGGGCGCGGCCGGGAACTTCATCGCCGGATACACCGTGCAGCGGAGCCTGCGGGGCAGTTTCGTCGTCGGCTGCGCGGGGCTCGTGGTCTCCCTGCTCCTGCTCCTCGCGATCGGGCACGGCCCGGCCGGTTCGATCGTCTCGCTGACCCTCTGGGGGGTGTCCTTCGGCGTCGTGCAGTTGTGCCAGCTCAACATGACGCGGGCCGCGGCCCCCGACACCTTCGAAGCCGCGATGTCGCTGAACACCATGGCGTACAACACGTCCATCGCCCTCGGGGCGCTGTTCGGCGGACTGTTCGCCGATCACCTGGGTGTGTCGAGTGTCGTCTGGTTCGGCGTGGCGCTGACGGCGGCCTCGCTGCTCCTCAGCGGGCGAGCCGCCAGGCCAGAAGTCCCTCGGGAGCGTCGGCCCGGACGAAGCCGGCCCCCACGAGTTCACTCTGGATCGTCGTTCTGATCGCCTCTTCGGCCGGCTCCATGAGTGTCGTGACACGCCGATGCCGGACGGGGGGAGGTGCCCCGTCCGGCATCGGGTGTGGCGGCTGTTACCTGATGAACGGCTACTTGGTGAACGGCGTGACCGCGATCTTGTCGACGATCGGGGCGTACTTCGACCGGAGCAGGATGTCCGGGAAGGTGTCGGAGATGTAGGTGTCGCCGTCGAAGTTGGGCAGTTCCTGCGAGCCGAAGCTGATGGTGTTCGCTCCCTTCTTGAGCTCGACCGGGATGCTCAGCTCCCAGAAGTTGTCCGCGTGGAAGGAGTGGGGGAACCACGTCCGCCGCGGCGCGGCGCCGTTGACCGAGATCTCGGCGTGACGTGCCAGGGGGTCGGGGTTGTAGTGGGAGGCGGGCGACTGCTCGGGGTTGGAGTAGCGGACCGTCAGGGCGTAGGTGCCCTTCTTGGCGGCGGTGACGTCGAAGGTGAGGGTGTTGGCGTTGCCGGGGGCGCCGCCGATGTCCGTCACCGCCTTGCCGCCGCTCGCCAGCGGGTAGCCGGCGACCTTGGCGGTGCCGGCGATCCGGGCCGACTCGGCCTCGTACCACGTGGGCTTGAGGTCGTCCCCGCCGGGGGTGACGCGGAGGCGGTCCAGGAGGAGCTTGCCGGACTGGCCGGTCATGGTGATCTTGTTGATCCCGCCGGACAGGAACACCTTCAGCTTCTTCGAGGCGTTGACGCCGTCGATGCGCCGGCCGTTGACGTCGAGCCAGCCTCGGCCGCCGCCGGCGGTGTCGACGTTGACGGTCGCCTCCCCGTCGACGGGGGAGTAGACCCAGAACGTCGCCGTCTGGTCCTTGGACAGCGCCGCGACGCCCGCGCCGGAGACCTTCTTGCGGGTGTAGTCCGTGTGCGCGCCGTCGAGCGTGGCGTACTCGGCCTCGTAGATCGCCGTCTCGGCCGCCGGGTTGGCGAGCGAGAGGTCGATCTTGTCGATGATGGCGTCGCCCTTGGTGCCGCGGGCACCGTCGAGGCTCCTGGTCGCCAGGGTGATCGTGTGGTCGCCCTTGGACAGCGCGACCTTGGTGTCGGCGTGGTCCCAGACCACCCACTTGTATCCGAGCGGGAGGTGGATCTCCTGCTCGGCGCCGCCGTCGACGCGCAGGAAGACGTTGGTCGGGCCCTGCGCCTGGACCGCGTCGTAGGTGTTCAGCGAGTTCGCGAAGACGGACAGGTCGTACGTGCCCTGCTGCGGGACCGACACCGCGAAGTTCAGGGTCACGTCGGAGCCGGTGCGCATTCCGCCGACGTCGTAGCCGCCGGAGGTGTAGAACTTGCCGACGTCGGACGGCGTGCCCTCGGGGCCGTTCACGCTGTAGCCGGTGCCGGTGTGATCGG
Organism: Microbispora oryzae; assembly: GCF_017896165.1. Lineage (GTDB taxonomy): Bacteria > Actinomycetota > Actinomycetes > Streptosporangiales > Streptosporangiaceae > Microbispora > Microbispora oryzae. Next base: position 227,051 of record NZ_JAFCNB010000010.1, on the reverse strand, counting down.
CCTTCTCCGCCTCGTACGTGGCCTGCCAGAGGGTCGTCTCAGCGGCGGCCGAGGTGGCGTGGCCGCCGGGGGTGAGGATGATCTGGTACGCCGACGCCTCCTTCAACGCGGGCAGCGTGGACCCGAAGCCGAAGCTCACCGAGCCGTCCTCGACCTTCTGGTTCAGCTCGGCGAGGACGCGGGGCTGAGCGGAGTCGCCGAGCTGGCCGGTCCACGGGATCTCCTGGACCAGGGCGTGGACGGTGTCGCCGAACAGCGTGGTGTCGACGTGGTCGAAGTGGATCCCGGCCTGGCCGGACGTGCCGCCGAACAGGGCCCGGGCCTGCGACTTGTCCTTGTCGAGTGTGGCGACGCCCTGGAGGGTGTAGCTGACGTTCGGCCGCGGCGGGACGACCTTGACCGTGTCACCGGTCATCTGGCTGTAGGCGTGCAGCAGCCACCACTGGCCGTTGCCGCGGTTGTCCTGCACGGCCGAGTCGGACAGGTTGCCGTCGATGTTCCAGTACGCGATGTCCGCGTCGGCCTTCGACTCCTCGATGGCGGAGGCCCACTGGACCATCTGGCCGGGCACCGAGGTGTGGTAGTTGAAGGCGTACTCGTCCAGGTTGATCGGCAGTTGCCTACCCTCGTACGCGGTGCCCTTGAAGGCGGCCTGCTCCCACTGCCGATACTTGGCGACGTCCGTACGGATGCGGGCCGGGTCGCCCAGCTCGTGCCAGGTGATGACGTCGGGGACGGTGCCCGCCTGCAGGACGTGCTGGAGGTAGCCCTTTACCTGGTCGTAGAGCACGCTGGTGTTGGGTCCCGCGATCCTGGCCTCGGGCATCTTGCCCTTGATCAGGGCGTAGACGTCGTCCCACGCCTTGAAGTAGTACTGCGGGTCGCTGAGCCAGCTGATCTTGTTGTAGCTCCACGTCCCGGTGCCGAACATGTTGCCCTCGGGTTCGTTGAACGGCACGAAGACAATGTTGTCCTGATATTTCGGGTCGAGCTTGAGCGCCTGGTCGACCTGCTTGGCGATCTTCGCCTTGAAGTCGTTCAGCTTCTCCTCGGGTGTGCTGCCGGGCCACTCGTAGGGGAAGCCTCGGTAGATGTCCGTCATGTAGATGTACACGTCGCCGTCGGTGCTGTCGGCCAGTGGCCTGACCACCTCCAGGGCGTCGGCGCCCGGGTGCTGGGGGCCGTCCTGGGCCTTGGTCGCGACCGTGCGCAACTTCATGCCTTCGAGGAGGTTGGCGCTCGGCACGCCCTCGCCGTACACGCCGTAGAGGGTGCCGGACGCGCCGCCGTGGAAGGCGCCGGTCTCGGTGCCGAGGTCGACGGTCAGGTCGTTGCTGAGCACCTGGACGGTCGCCTGGACCGCCGCGCCGGCCGCGGTGCCCTTGACCGTGAACTGGCCGGGCTTGGCGTACTGCGCGGGGTCGATCGCGTCCCAGGTGACCGGGACGCCGCGGCGGATGCCGTCGGAGAACTGCGCGTTGACCGTCCTGGGGAGGGCCGGCGCGACGCCGCCGTACGTGGTGATCTGGAGGGAGGTCTGGTCGACCGTCGTGATGGCGGCCAGGTGGTCGCCGGCCAGCCCGGCGACCGCCGCGGCGTCCATGGCGCCGTCGTAGACCCGGAAGTCGTCGAGGTCTCCGGCGAGGAACGGGTGCCCGCCCCAGAACGGCTTGCCCAGGTAGCCGGAGGTGCGGTTGGTGTCGGAGTGCATCACCGCGGCCAGGTCGATCGACGCGGCGACGCTGCCGATCGGCACGCCGTCGACGTAGTAGGTCAGCGTCTTGCCGTCGATCGTGGTGACGAGGTTGACCCACTGGCCGGTGGGCAGCTTCTGCGCTCCGGGCACGCCCACTTCGGCGTTGCCGTTGACGGGCTTGATGGACGACCGCATGGTCGCGTCGCCGGCGTAGGAGGGGGTGACGAAGGTGGCGGTCGCCGCGTCCTTGCCGAGGTTGTAGACCCACTGGAAGTCGGGGCCGCCGGCCCACTTCAGCCAAGCGGAGATCGTCATGGCGTGACGGTCGCGGAACAGGCCATTCGGAATCGTCACATAGGGGGCGGTCTGCGAGCCTGTGGCTCCGCCGGGCAGCGACAGCGCGGGTGTGCCGTCGGGCCCCGTCGTGGTCGTCGTCGCGCCGGGGTTGGCCAGCGTGCCGTCGAGGCCGGACGGAGAGCTGTCCTTGACGACGCCGCCGGACAGGTCACCGTCGAAGTCGTAGTGGAGGATGAGAGCCGGTGCGTCGGCGCTGAGAGCCGGCAAGGCGGCCATCGGGACAGTGGTCAGCGCGAGCATGGAGGCGAGGCCGGCGCGGAGGATGCGCCCGCGTGCGGGCCGGGACGAGGATTCAGCCATGCGCTTTCCTCAATCAGGTAGTGCGGGGGGATGTTCGAACCGATTCGCCGAATCGATTCGATCGGACCATAAGCGCGTTCCGGTGGGATGGTCAAGAGCGCGAAACATCCGCGCCACATCGTCGCCACGTCCCCGTTACGGCCGGAGGCGGCGTGAGGAAGGGGGGACTGGGCGCCTCAGGGGGGCGAGCCGGACGCGCGGCCGGACCGACACGCCGGCGCCCCTCGGTCTGTCCGCTACTCGCCCGGATGCTCACGGTTGACTAAATGGCGAAAAGCGGCGCCGATTCGGAAAAAGGACGAATCGCCGGGCTCTGTGCGCCTCGGGACAAGTCGCGTCGCGAGAGCCATTTGCCGGGGCGTGCGGCCACTGCCGTCGAATCGATTCGATTCAAATGGAAACGGCCGCGCGAAATGCACCTCAGTGGAAGCGGGAGCAAAGGAGCGCGAGGCGAGCGCCGTTACGCCCGCCTCGCGCCGTTTCGTGCCGGTCGCAGTGTCCGCGCCGTTCGTGCCGGTCGGGCGCGGTCCATCCGCTTCCTCGGTGCCGGTCTACGGCCTGGTGCCGGCCGCGCTCACGGGCTGGTGCAGGTGGGGGACGGGGTCGACGGCGTGCCGTTGGCGAGGAAGCCGAACGTGGTCGACGCGCCCGCCCCGAGTGAGCCGTTGTAGGAGGCGTTGCTCACCGACACGTTGGAGCCGCTGGCGCTCAGCGTGCCGTTCCAGACCTGAGTGACGGACTGGCCGCCGCTGAGGGCCCACTTGACGGTCCAGCCGTTGACCGCCGAGCCGCCCGCGGTCACCGTGACCTCACCCTGATAGCCGCCGGACCACGAGTTGACCGTACGGTACGTCGCGCGGCAGGGACCACCGGGCGGCGATGCGGACGGCGTCGACGAAGGCGAGACCGAGGGCGTCGACGAGGGGGAGGACGACGGCGTCGACGAGGGGCTGCTCGACGGCGACTGTGACGGCCCACTGGTCGGCCCGAGCGGGCAACTGGCCTGATACTTCGATATGCCGCTCATGTTGGAGAGGGTCGGGCACAGGAATCCCGTGTAGCGGGTGTCCTTGTCGATGAACACCTTCATCCAGATCATCATGGTGCGCGCGAAGGCGCCCGAGTTTCCGCCGCCGCCGCCGGCGGCGAAGCCGTGGCCCTCGTTGGCGATCTCGGGATAGGCGCGCTGGACGGTGGCGGGAATCGTGGCGTACGCGCTCGCGAGGTACGACGGGGTCACCGTGGTGTCGGTCTGGCCGCCGAACAGCACCGTCGGAATTTTGATGGTGCGGAGGATGCCGTCGGGCACGTACGGCGCCATCCCGATCGCGGTCATCAGGGACGGGCGCTGGATCGCCGCGGTCAGGGCGCCGCCACCGCCCATGGAGTGCCCTCCCACAGCTAGGCGGGTGCGGTCGACCCGGTCGCGCACCGGGCTGCTGTCGACCAGCCAGTCCAGGGCGGAGAGCAACTGGGCGCCCCGGGCGTCGGCGTAGTCGTCGAGGCTGTTGGTCTCGATGCCCAGGACGACGAAACCGAACGAGGCCAGCCGCGGGCCGAGCCACGCGTACCAGCGCCACTCGGTGCCGTAGCCGGGGGCGATCGCGATGGCGCCGAAGGTTCCCTGGCTTGTGTCGGTCGGGTAGTAGACGACGCCGCCGCCGAATCCGTTGCCCTTGGCGACGGTCAGCTGCGCGGTGGCGAACGGTCCGCGGTCCGCGGCGACGCTGGTCCCGGTGGGGGCCGGTCCTCGCTCGTACGGGTTGGTCGCGGCGGACGCCGTGCTCATCGTGACGGAGCCGACTAACACCAGGAGAGCGGCCACGATCCCGGCGAGGAATCCGGTCCGCGGGCGTCGTGGCGATCGGACGCCGGCCCGGTGGGGGTCGGGGACGCGGCGGGGAATCGTTCCCGGGGTCTCGGCTGAAGACATTGCACGCTCCTGTCCACTGGTCATGTCCCGACGGCGGTCGTGATGGCCGGTACGGAGAGGCGGCGCCGGATCGGCCGGCGGCCGAAGGGGAGCGGGGAGCTCCAGGCGCATCGAACCGGACGTCGGACGTCAGACGTTAAGAAGGGTGATCAGGGCCGTCAACGGCGCGCCCGGGGCCGTACAGGCGGCATGAACGAGATGCTGCGGCCGGTTTTGCGGCTTATCGAGGAGATGTCGCGAATAGCCGCGCAAATGATCGCAACTGAAATGAGTGAAAATTTCAGACTATTTCTGTATGAGGCTGTCGCGGGGTGGCATTCTCCGCAGGGGACGCGGAGACGGACCCGCCCGTCACGCCTTACAGATGTTCTGCGTCGCGGTACGGGCGGCCGGGGCGGCCCCGGGGCCGGCGGCCGGCGGCGCGACGGCGACCGTCACCTTCTTGACATCGTGACTGTTCTGACCGACCACGACCTCGATGCCGTTGACGTCAGGCAGCTCCCGCAGCTCGGCGCCCGGGATCGCCGCGGCGACCGTGCGCGCGGAGTCCTCCCGTCCGGGCGGGTAGCGGACGACGGTGGTGGCGAAGTCGCGGCGCTGGGTGTCTCCGGGCGCGCCCGGCACCATGAAGCCGGCGCCGAGCAGCGCGGACTTCGTCCTGGCCCCCAGGCCCTTGATGAGGGTGCCGTTGAGCACGCGGATCGAGATGCGCCCCGGCGGGATGGTCAGCGCGGCCGGGGACGGCGCGGGCGTCGCGGCTCCGGAAGGCGCCCCCGACGGCGCGCCGGAAGGCGCTCCCGAGGCGGCTCCCGACACCGCCGGCGACGGCGCTCCGGAGGCGGCGCCGGACGGCCCCCCGGACGGCTTGCCGGTCGGCTCCACGAGGGGCTGGTCGGCGTCGATGCGCCGGAACAGGTCCCGTGCCCCCGCCTTGTCCCACAGCACCGCCGACTCGCCCGTCGGCGCCCGGTAGTTCACGTCCGCCAGCGGCACGGTCGCGAACGACACGTCGTCGGTGGACACGTCTTTGAGCTGGCCGGCCAGGCCGAGCAGGTCGTGGGCGAGCGCGTTGTCCACCGTGATGGTCTTCAGGGTGGAGTTCACGAAACCGGCCAGCCTGGCGGGATTGGTCAGTGTGCCGCCGCTGAGCGCCTCGTGGAGCAGCGCGGAGATGACCTGCTGCTGCCGGTCGATCCGGTCGAGGTCGGACCGCGCGGTGGCCCGGGTGCGGGCGTAGGCGAGCGCCTTGACCCCGTCGAGGTTGTACGTGCCGGGCTGGAGCGTCAGCTTGGTCTTGGGGTCGTCGATGGCGACCGGCGTGCAGACGGTGACCCCGCCGAGTGACTCGACGACGCCGATGAAGCCGAGGACGTTGACTTCGATGTAGTGGTTGATCCGCAGCCCGGTCGCCTGCTCCACGGTCTGTACGGCGAGCTTCGGCCCGCCGAACTGGTACGCCGAGTTGATCTTGTGGGTGCCCTTGCCGGGGATGTTCGTCCAGGTGTCGCGCGGCAGGCTGACCACGGTCACCTTGCGGTGGTCCGCGGAGAGGTGGACCACCATCATCGTGTCGCTGCGCTGGCCGGCCTCACGGCCCAGATGGAGCTGGTTCTGCTGCCTGCGGCTCAGGTCGTCGCGCTTGTCGACGCCGACCAGCAGGACGTTCATCGCGCCGCGCGGGCCCGTCTCGCTCGTTCCCGCGTCCACCGACTGGATCTGGCTGGCGGCGTAGTTGGGCACCAGCCACAGGAACCCGGAGCCGAGCAGGACCGCTCCCGACAGGGAGCCGGAGATGATGACGGATCGGAGGCTTGTCCGCTTCCTGCGGGCGCGTGTGGCGGCGATGCGCACCCCGCCGTAGCCGTCGCCTCCGACGCGGACGCCGGAGTCCTCGTCACGCTCCCCAGGCATTCCGTTCCTCCGGTTGCCGTCTCCACCCCCCGGTACAGTAGCGTGAGCGCAGCCTTTAACCCCTGCCCCGACTCGCGAGAGACGAGCCACAAACTCATGCGGGACTACCCTCCGGTATCGGTGATCATGCCGGTGCTCAACGAGGAGCGGCACCTGCGGGAGGCCGTTCGGCAGGTCCTCGACCAGGACTACGCGGGCCCCCTTGAGGTCGTGCTCAGCGTCGGCCCGTCACAGGACCGCACCCAGGAGGTGGCGGACGCCATCGCGGCGGAGGACGCCCGCGTGGTCGTCGTCCCCAACCCGACGGGCCGCACCCCCAACGCGCTGAACGCCGCCATCGCCGCGTCGCGCAACCCCATCGTCGCCCGCGTCGACGGGCACGCGATGCTCCCGCGCGACTATCTGCGCACGGCCGTCGAGACGCTGGAGCAGACCGGCGCCGACAACGTGGGCGGCATCATGGCCGCCGAGGGCGTCACGCCGTTCGAACGCGCCGTCGCGTGCGCGATGACGTCGCGGATCGGGGTCGGCAACGCGCGGTTCCACACCGGCGGCGAGGCGGGCCCGGCCGACACCGTCTACCTCGGGGTCTTCCGCCGGGAGGCGCTCGACCGGGTCGGCGGCTACGACGAGCACTTCCAGCGCGCGCAGGACTGGGAGATGAACCACCGCATCCGCGAGACCGGCGGCCTGGTGTGGTTCCAGCCCCGGATGCGCGTCTCCTACCGTCCCCGGCCCACCGTGAAGGCGCTGGCCAAGCAGTACTTCCACTACGGCAGGTGGCGGCGCGTGGTCGCCCGCACCCACCAAGGCACCATCAACCTGCGCTATCTCGCGCCGCCCGCCGCCGTCGCCGCCATCGTGGTGGGGCTCGTCGTCTCACCGTTCTTCTGGCCCGGCCTGCTGCTCCCCGGCGCATACCTCGCGGCGATCCTCGCCGGGTCGGTGCTCACCGGCCGCGACCTGCCGGCCGCCGCGCTGGCGCGGCTCCCCCTCGTCTACGCGACCATGCACCTGTCGTGGGGGACCGGGTTCCTGACCAGCCCTTCGAAGCTGAGCACGCAACAGCGGCGGCCGGAGGCCGAGCGGGCGGCGCTACAGGATCTCTTCGAAGATTGACGTGTCCAGCGTGAAGCCGATCGGGTCGGGAATGTGGATCTCCCGGCCGAAGGTGACGGACGACGACATCTGATAGAGACCCTCTTTGGGCTCACTGAAGACGGTGACCGTCGGCGGCTCGCTCACCGGGTCGACGAGAAGCATCACCGGCACGCCGCCCCCGGCGTACATCCCGGGCTTCTTGTCCCGGTCGTCCTGCGCGCTGCCCCGCGACACGATCTCGCCGACCAGCATCAGGCCGGAGGAGAGCAGCTCGCGGTCGCCCCATCGGGGACAGTCGGCGGGGGCGAGCACGAAGTCCGGCTCGACCGGCTCGCGCGTGCCGTCGAGGCACACGTCGACGTTGCCCGCCCACGCGTCCCATCCTCGCTGGTCCATGAAAGGGATGAACGCCCGGTACAAGCGCATGGCCGAACGGCCGTGCTCGGGGGTGCCCACGGGGCTCACGATCAGTCTCCCGTCGATGATTTCGGTCCGGAGGCCCGGAAGGGGGGGAAGCGAGTCGAACAGCTCGCGGGGAGTGCTGGGGAGCGGGTGCTCGGGCACCGGGGCCAGCGCGGGGCCTCGGCCATGGGGCTTGCGTGAGGTGGCGACCATGGATGCGCACTTCCCTTCGTAACCGTCTCGACACACTGCGTAGACGGGAGAAGTATGTCAGCCGCCGACGGGCAGGGCGAGCGATCCGCGGGACCGTTCGCAGGCGCGCCTGAGCTCCTCGTCGAAGCGGGCGAGCGGGTCGGGGTGGTCGGGCCCGAGCAGGTAGGCGCGCAGCGCCCGGCGCGGCTCGGCCATGACGTCCTCGCCGTCGTCCAGCCGCCGCAGGATGCCGGGCAGCTCGTCCAGGCCGGCGCCCAGCAGGTACGCCGCCCCCGCGGCGGGATAGCGCGAGCGGAACTCGTCCTCCGGCAGCCCCGCGACGTTGGTCACCACGTAGGGCTTGCCGCTCGCGATGAAGTCGGAGACCACACTGGAGATGTCCCCGATGAGCACGTCCGCCTCGTTGAAGCAGTCGTACAGGCCCGGCTCGCGGCCGGTGATGGCCACCGGCCGCACCGGGGAATCCGGAGCGGAGTCCTGGGCGGCCCGGATCGTGGCGACGATCTGGCGGTGCGCGGCCCGGGCCGCGGCCGAGCGGTGCCCGGTCAGCGGGTGCGGCTTGTACACCAGCCGCACCCGCCGTTCCATCAGGGCGCGCACCAACCGCGGGCCCATCGTCAGGAGCGAGGAGTGGTGGAGGTCGTCGGTCCAGCCCTCCCACGTCGGCGCGTACAGCACGGTCCGGTACGGTACGGCGCCCTCGGCGTGCGGACTGGTGCGGGCGACCGCGGCGAGCTGGGGGCGGCCCACCTCGACGACGGCCTCGTCGCGCACGCCCACCCCGGCCCGCAGGTAACGGTCCCGGCCGGCCGGCCCGGCCACCCACACCTCGTCGTACACCTTGGTGAACGGGTTGAACGACGCCTCCTTGTCGCTGTCGCCGTGGCCGATGAAGACGCTCCTGATGCCGGGCACGCGCAGCATGTGGATGTTGTTGCCGACATTGGCCGGGAACAGCGCGACCCGGGCGGAGTCGAGCCCGCGGAAGTTCATCAGGTCGACCGACGAGGGCACGCAGATCACCGGGAGCGTCGTCGGGCCGAGCGCCGCGAGCAGCGACCGCTCCCTGAGCACGACCAGCGTGCGCGGTGAGACGCGTTCCATGGTGTTCAGCCACATCGTGGCCTGGTAGATCGCGCTGGCCGGTCCGGAGAAGTACATCAGCACCTCGGGCGCGTGGTCGCGGACCCGCTCCTCGATCTCGGCGACGACGCGCCTGCGGTCGCGCAGGTGGGCGGCCTTCCGGGCCAGTACGGCGAGGGCGGCGACGGCCGCGGCCTGCGCCGCGAGGGCGGCCGCCGCGCCCGCCGCCGGGGCCCATCCGGGGCCCTCCACGGCCGCCAGCGCGGCCGGGGCGACGGGCAGCGCGTCGAGGTAGAGCGGGCGGACGCCGCGCCAGGCCAGCAGCGACGCCGGCGGCGCCGGTGGGACGCGCAGGCCGGGCAGGTCGAGGTTCCTGGTCGTGATCGGCATCTGGTTGTGGCACCGGTCGACGAAGAGGGCGAGCCAGGTCTGCACGGCCCGCCCGCCGTGGAAGAGGAAGAGCCCGGTGGCGAGCATGACGTACCAGTGCGGCTGGGCCGGGAACGCCCGGGCGAGCAGCAGGACGGCGGCCGTCTCCCGCGCCACGAAGCGCAGCGTCGCGCCCATGTGGGCGCGCCCGAGCGCGTCGGCCGCCCGGCGCGGCAGCGTGAGCTCGGCCGCGTACGACAGCGGCACCAGGACCGCGAAGGCCCAGGGCAGCGGCCACAGCGCGGCCACGCCGAGAGCCGGGTACGCCGCGAGCAGCAGTGCGGTGAGCAGGCCGGTGCGACCCCTCATCGTTCCCCCCGTGTGCCGCGGCCCCGGCGGGGCCGCGTGTTGTGCGTCGTGTGTCGGTCAGTGGTTCAGCCGCACGTCCACGACCTGCCCGGTGAGCCGGGACAGCAGGACGTCGAGGCTGGTGCGGGCGACGGCTGAGGGGGAGAGCAGCGTCGCGGCGGGCTCGTCTCCGAACGCCCGCAGCCGCATCGGGGTGGCGGTGCGCTCCGGGTTCACGCAGTTGACCCGGATGCCGTGGCAGGCCCACTCGTCGGCGAGCGCCTGCGTGAGGTTGACGACGGCGGCCTTCGTCGAGGAGTAGAGGCTGTAGTCGGCCCGGCCGCGCGTGTAGGACGACGAGGTGTACAGCAGCAGGTGGCCGCGGGTCTCCATCAGGTATTTGAGGGAGGCGCGGGCGATGTTGACGGGACCGAGGTAGTTGACGCCGATCGTCTCCTCGATGGTGTGCGGCCCGGCCTCACCGAGCTTGCCCATGTGGAGCACGGCCGCCGTGTTGACGACGTAGTCGATGCGGCCGCTCAGCGCGTACACGCGGGCCAGGGCGTCCTCGACGGCGGCCACGTCCTCCACCCGCACGCCGTTCTGGCTGCGGGAGAAGGAGTGGGCGTCGGCGCCGTGCTCGCGGGCGAGCGCCACGACGTCGGCCCCGATGCCGTAGCTGCCGCCGAACACGACGACGGTCCTGCCGGTGAGCCCCTGCCGGTAGCCGTGCTCGTCCAGCGCGGGGGCCGCGCACGCGCCGAGCTGGAAGAGCTTGTCGGCGATGTAGACGTCGACCGGGTGGGTGACCTTCATGTTCTGCTCGCTGCCGGGCACGATGTAGATCGGCACGTCGGGCAGGTAGCGCAGGACCACGCCGCAGTCGTCGGTCGCCGGCTGGCTGCCGAACGCCGGATCGGCGAACGCCCGCTCGTACGCCTCCCGGATGATCGACAGCCGGAAGCACTGCGGGGTCTGCCCGCGGCGCAGGCGGGAGCGGTCGGGGATGTCCCTGATGATGTCGCCGCGCGGCCCGGGGGCCGCCACGACCACGGTGTCGGAGGAGGGGATCGCGACCTCGACGGCCTCGTAGGCGCGGAGGGCGGCCACGCAGTCGCTGATGATGCGCGGGTCGACCAGCGGGCGCACCGCGTCGTGCAGCAGCACGTCGCACTCCTCGTCGCCCAGTGCGCGCAGCGCCCGCCAGGTCGTCTCGGTGCGGCTGGCGCCGCCTTCGAGGACCTTGGTGACCTTGGTGTAGCCGTTGCGGCGCACCAGCTCCTCGGCCTCCGCGACGAAGCCGGGCACCATGAGGACGACCACCTCGTCGATGTCCGGGTGGCCGTCGAAGACGTCGATGGTGTGCTCCAGGATCGTCTTCCCGGCGATTTTCAGCAGCTGCTTCGGGGTGCCCAGGCCGACCCGCTGCCCGACGCCGCCGGCCAGGACCACTCCTACCCTGCGCAGACGCGATTCCGCGATCATGATCTCCTCCCCGCACCCGACCATACCGGTGCGGGCGGCTCGAGAAGGTGATTGCCACCTAGTGATCACTCGGTTACTTTGCGAGGTGAACACCGCGTGGCCGACGTGAAGCGGGTTATTTCATGGGGGCGGATCCGAGCAGGCCCGGAAGGGCGCACGACCCACAGCACGACCCACAGCACCACCCACAGCACCACCGAGAACACGACCGACGGCACGACCGGCAGGAGCAGGACCAGGAGCGGGACCGGCGTTACGATCCCGCGCGTGTCGCGCCGGGCGACACGGTGGTGGTGGTCCTCGCCACCTCGCCCGTCTGCGGGACGCCCGCTCCCGGCGGCAGCCTCCTGGAGCGCCTCACCGCCCAGCTCGTGACGCTCCCGGTCCGGGAGATCCATCTCATCACCCGCGAGGACGCGGGCGGCGCGGGCCCGGCGGGAGGCGGGCCGCCCCGCGAGCTCACCACCAGCGGCGGGCTCGCCGACGACCTGCGCGCGGTCGCCAAGGTGGCGCGGACCTCCACCTCGCCGGTGGCGGTGCTCCCGGCCGACGTCGTCGCCCACACCGAGGCCCTGGCCGCGCTGCTGGCGGACCCCGGACGGCCCACCGGGGCCGTCGTGGGCAACGGCGACCCCGTGCCCCTGCGCCCGCCCGTACGAACCGAGTGGGGCCGCGTCGTGTCGGCCGGCACGTCCTTCCATGAGGTCGAGTGGCCCAACGCCACCTTCCGGGGCGTGCTGCAGGTGGGGGAGGCCCACCTCGCGGGGCTGGCCGACATCGCCGAGGAACTGGCCGACCTCGCGCAGCGCCGCAGGCTTGGCCGGGTGAGCGACGCCGAGGTGACCGACCTGCTGCTCGCCGGTCTCGTCCGCGCCGGGGTGCCGGTCCGCGCCGTTCCGACGCGCGGCCTGCACTGTTCCCGGGTGTCCGGCCCCGACGCGGCGTCCGCGGCGATCCGCGAGCTCGACCGGGTCGACGAGCCGGCGGTGCGGTTGCGGGCGGCCGTCAAGACCGGTGACGGCCTCTTCACGACCTTCTGCGTCAGCACCTGGTCACGGCACCTGATCCGCCCGGCCGCGCGCCTGGGCCTCACTCCGAACGCGGTCACCGGCATGTCGGTCGGCCTGGCCGCGATCGCGGCGATCTGGTTCTCCGACGGGCACCGCCCCGCCATGCTGGTCGGCGCTGCGGCGCTCTACCTGTCGTTCGTGCTCGACTGCGTGGACGGCCAGCTCGCCCGCTACACGCGGGCGTTCTCGCCGCTCGGCGGCTGGCTCGACGCCATCTGCGACCGGCTCAAGGAGTATCTGGTCTACGTCGGGCTCGCGGCCGGATACGGCGCGGCGGCCGGTGCCGGTGCCGGTGCCGGTGCTGGTGCCGGGGCGGCCGGCTGGGCCGGGTCGGTGTGGCCGCTGGCCGTGGCGGCGATGGTGCTCCAGTCGGTCCGGCACATGGTCGACTTCTCCTACGCGGGCGCCGTGGCCGACGCGGCGCGCCGCGTCTCCGGGCCCGCCGGCCCTCCCCGGTCGATCGCGGTGCCGTGGGACAGCGCGCCCGCCGGGGCGCCGGGCGGGGCCGGGGCGCCGGGAACGGTGCTCGCGCTGTCGCGGCGGCTCGACCGGGGCGTGGCCTACTGGCTGAAGAAGGCCGTCGTGCTTCCCATCGGGGAGCGGATGGCCCTGATCGCCGTGACGGCCGCCCTCTTCGACGCGCGGGTGACCTTCCTGGCGCTGCTCGGCTGGGGCTGCGTCGCGCTCGCCTACACGGCCACCGGCCGGATCGTGAGGTCCTTCGCATGATCGCCGTGCACATGACCCCCGTGCCGCGCAGCGTCGTGGTGGCCTACCGCGACGACGGCCCGCTCTCCAAGGCGATGGGCCTGCTCGTCGCCGGTCAGATCCCGCCGCTGCCGCCCGCGCTCGCCGGGGCGTTCGTGACCGGCATCCTGCTCGTGCTCGGGGTGGCCGGGGCGCAGGACCTGGCGGTCCTCGCTCCCGCCGTCACGCTGCTGCTGGCCGGGGCGGGCAGCTCCCACCGGCACGACGGCAGGCTGGACTGGCTGGTCCCGCCCGTGCTCCGGATCACCGAGTACGGCTTCGTCGCGTCGGCCGGCTTCGCCCGGCACGTCTGGCCGCCGCTGGTGCTCGTGCTGCTCGGCGCGATGGCCTTCCACCACTACGACACGGTCTACCGGGTGCGTCAGCACGTCTACCCGCCGCCGTGGCTGGCGTCCGCGGGGCTCGGCTGGGACGGCCGGATGCTCGTTCTGGCGTTCGGCGGCCTGCTCGGCCTCATGCCGGTCGCGTTCGTCTTGCTCGCGGCGTACCTGTGGGGCCTGTTCTGCTGGGAGAGCCTGACCTGCTGGCTCGCGGCGCCCCGTGTGACGGTCGAGCCGGTCGAGGTGGGCGTGCCGGAGTGACGCGAGGCACACCCGCGATTAACAGAAGGCCAACTCCGGATTACCCAACCGAGGCCGGAACCCAACTAACCTTTGAGGTTACTGTCTGACGCTCGACCTCAAGGAGTGCGGGAAATTGCTCGGAATGGTGCTGGCCGCCGGAGCCGGACGACGCCTGCGGCCGTACACCGACACGCTGCCGAAGGCGCTGGTGCCGGTCGACGGTGAGACCACGATCCTCGACATCGCCCTGCGCAACCTCGCGGCGGTTGACCTGCGTGAGGTCGTCGTCATCGTGGGTTACCAGGCGCAGGCCGTACACGACCGCAAGGACGACCTGGAACGGCGTCACGGCGTGCGGCTGACCCTCGTGCACAACGACAAGGCCGAGGAGTGGAACAACGCCTACTCGCTGTGGTGCGCCCGCGACTACTTCGGGCAGGGCGCGCTGCTGGTGAACGGCGACACCGTCCACCCCGTGTCGGTGGAGCGGACCCTGCTCGCCGCCGCGGACGACTCGGACATCCTGCTGGCCGTGGACGACGTGAAGTCGCTCGCGGACGAGGAGATGAAGGTGACCCTCAAGGACGGGCATCTGGAGCGCATCACCAAGTTGATGGACCCCGCCGGCGCGTACGGCGAGTACATCGGCGCGACGCTCATCCGGCCGGGGGCGGCCGAGCGGCTGGCCGACGCGCTGAGGGCGACCTTCGAGCGCGACCCGCAGCTCTACTACGAGGACGGCTACCAGGAGATGGTCGACCGCGGCGAGAAGATCGCGGTCGCGCCGATCGGGAAGGTCGATTGGGTCGAGGTGGACAACCACGACGACCTGGCGAAGGCCCGTGAGATCGCATGCCGCTACTGAGCAGCGTCGAGCCCGTGCTCACATCCCCCATCCCCGGCGCTCGCGGGCGCACCGCCCCGCCTCTGGCCGCCTGAGGAGGTCTCATGCCGATTTTGGCAAGGATGCTCCCCGCCCCCCTCACGATGGAGGTCAGGCGGGGCGCGGTCGCGCAGCTCGGCACGCTGCTCGCCGACAGCCGGGTCGCCACGTCCGGCCGGGTCGCGGTGGCGGTGGGCGCGAGCCAGGGCGACCGGATCACCGAGATCATCAGCCCCTCGCTGTGTGAGGCGAAGATCTTCCGGGTGCCCGACGGCACGGTCGAGGCCGCCGTTTCCCTCGGCGCCGACCTGCGCAAGGGCGCGTTCGAGGCGGTGGTCGGCGTCGGTGGCGGCAAGACCATCGACGCCACCAAGTACGCCGCGTCGCTGGCGGGCATCCCGATGGTCGCCGTCGCCACGAACCTGTCCCATGACGGCATCTGCTCGCCGGTCGCCTCGCTCGTCTACGAGGGCGGCAAGGGCTCGTTCGGCGTGCCCATGCCGCTGGCCATCATGGTCGACCTCGACTTCGTCCATGACGCCCCCCAGTCGCTGGTGCGGGCGGGCGTGGGCGACGTGATCAGCAACCTGTCCGCCATCGAGGACTGGCAGCTCGGCAACGCCGAGCGCGGCGAGCCGATCGACGGGCTCGCGGTGTCCATGTCCAGGACCGCGGCGGAGGCTCTACTGGGACGGCCTGACTCGATCGAGTCCGACGCGTTCCTCACCGTCCTGGCCGAGGCGCTGATCCTCTCGGGCATGTCGATGGTCATCGCAGGGTCAAGCCGTCCTTCGAGTGGCGGCGATCATGAGATCCTTCATGCCGTGGATCAGCTTTTCCCCGGCACGTCGAACCACGGCGAGCTCGCCGGTGTCGGTGCGGCGTTCTGTTTCTTCCTGAGGGAGGACTCCCGCAGGCTCGACCAGGTGGCCGGTTGCCTGCGGCGGCACGGCCTGCCGGTCGTCCCCGGCGACGTCGGGCTCACGAACGACCAGTTCACCGAGGCCGTGATGCTCGCACCGAGCACCCGGCCGGGCCGCTACACCATCCTTGAGCACCTCCGGCTCTCCGAGCCCGAGGTCCGGGCGAGAGTTGAGGACTATGTCCACGCCGTCGGTCGCTGAGCTTCGCGCGGTCGCCCAGCCGCAGACCACCATGGACCGCCGCAGCGGTGAACACTGGGCCGGCCTGCTGTACATGCGGCGGTTGTCCATCTACGGCACCTGGCTGCTGGCCAAGACGCCGATCAGCCCCAACCAGGTCACCGGCCTGATGATCGTGTGCGGGGTCGGGGCGGGCGCCGTCCTGGCGCTGCCCGGCATCTGGGCGGCGCTGGGCGCGGCGCTGCTGATCCAGATCTACCTGCTGCTCGACTGTTCGGACGGCGAGCTGGCCCGCTGGACCGGCCGCACGTCCATCACCGGCGTCTACCTCGACCGGGTGGGTCACTACTTCGCCGAGGCCGCGCTGCTCATCGGGCTCGGGTTCCGGGCGTCGGAGACGCTGCCCGACTGGTACACCGTCCTCGGCTTCGCCGCGGCGCTGGGCGCAATCCTGATCAAGTCGGAGACCGACCTGGTCGACGTGGCGCGAGCCCGGGCCGGGATGGTGGCGGCCACCGAGACGTCGGCGGCGCAGTTCACCTCCTCGCGCGTCGCGCTGGCCCGCAGGGTCGTCGGCGCGCTGCGGTTCCACCGGCTCATCCAGGCCGTCGAGTTGTCGCTGATCGTGGTGGTCGCCGCGCTGCTCGACCCGTTGTTCTCCGCGACCCGCGTGCTGGTCGTGGCCTGCGCGGTCGTCGCGGTCGTCCAGCTCGTGCTGCACCTGGTGAGCATCCTGGCGTCCCGGCGGCTGTCGTGACCCCGCGCCCTCGTGTTGGTTTGTCCGGTCCTGGGCACTATGAGGGAAGCTCGTACATATGCCATTTGGTGGGGGTTCCTTGGCAGTTCCGATACCCTTGTTGCGCAGTAAACCAGGCAGAGCCCGGATTGCCCGGCCGCACAGACTCGGTGATCATGAAATCGTGTGGAGTACGCCCCAGGTCAAGGGCGATGACGCGGTGAAGATTTCATGCGTGATCCTCACGATGGGCAACAGGATCGCCGAGCTCGATCGGGCCGTCGAGTCCGCGTTGACGCAGACCGACGGCGACATCGAGGTGGTGATCGTCGGCAACGGCGCCGACGTCCCGAGGATCACGTCCCAGCCGCCCCCGGGCAGCACGGCCGCGATCAAGACCGTCCGGCTGTCGCACAACACCGGCATCCCGGAGGGCCGCAACCGGGGCGTGCAGGAGTGCTCCGGCGACGTCGTCCTCTTCCTGGACGACGACGGCTGGTACGCCAACTCCAAGGTCGCGGCCCACGTGCGGGAGCGGTTCGCCCACGAGCCCGACCTGGCCGTCATCTCGTTCCGGGTGATGGATCCCGAGGGCGGTTCGGTCCAGCGGCGGCACGTGCCGCGGCTGCGCGCCGGAGACCCCGAGCGCTCCTCGCCCGTGACCACCTTCCTCGGCGGCGCCTGCGCCATCAGGAAGTCGGCGTTCCTCCAGGTCGGCGGGCTGCCCGAGCGGTTCTTCTACGCCCATGAGGAGACCGACCTGGCCTGGCGGCTGCTCGGCGAGGGCTACCGTATCGAGTACGACGCCGAGACGGTCATGTACCACCCGCTGGTGCTGCCGACCCGGCACACCAGCTTCTACCGGCTCAACGCCCGCAACCGGGTGTGGCTGGCCAGACGCAACCTGCCCTGGCCGCTGGCCGCGCTCTACCTGCTCAACTGGGTCGTGCTCACGCTCGCCAGGGAGCGTTCGGCCCCCGCGGTCAAGGCGTGGTTCCAGGGTTTCCTCGAAGGACTGCGCGAGCCGGCCGGCGAGCGCCGCCCGATGGCCTGGCGGACCGCCTGGCGCATGCTCCGCCTCGGGCGCCCGCCGATCGTCTGACCTCCGCTGGACGGATCGGACCGGAAGCCGGCACGAGCGGCACCCTCACCCGCACGCTCATCCGGCGACCCTCCGGCCCCCGGGCCGCGGCGGGCCCCCTCACGCGCTCTCGGGCTCCGCGAAGGACATCGACAGCCGCCCCGCCGACACGGTCAGCAGGGCGCGCTTGGGCAGCCCGAGCTCGCTCAGCTCCTTCGCGATCGGATGGTTGCCCAGCCGGATCAGCGCCCCGCCCGGCCGCCAGCGCACGGCCCGCGGGCGGGCCCGCCACGGGATCCGCCGGGTGACCCCGTCCCGGTGGGCGTACGCGTCGGGGGTGGGGCCGCCGGAGAACGGCGGCCAGCCCAGCGGCATGCCCGGCCGGATCAGCAGATCGACGACCAGCCGCCCGTCCCTGCGCAGGATGCACCGCTTGTACGCCGATCCCAGGCGCAGATCGAGGTCGGCCAGCTCCTTCGGAAATCCCCAGATGCTCCGCCCGGCCTCCATCGTGAATCCCTGGTTCACCGGAAGCCAGTGGATGAACGCGCCGCCGCCGGCGGCCCGCAGGTCGCGCAGCGCGGCCAGCGGCCCCCGGCGCGGCGCCGGGCCGGTGCCGTGCCGCCGGACGAGGAAGACCACGCCGAACTCGTCGTACGCGTCGAGGTCGGAGTCGTGGTAGCGGACGAACACCAGCACGCAGACCGCCTTGCCGGGCAGCACCTCGACGACGTCCATCCCCGAGTACGCGAGGACCGCCCGGGCCGCGTCGGCCCGGACCAGATAGAGGGCCCCGCACATCGACGCGTCGCGGACCTCCACCGGCATGTCGATCCGGCGTCCGTGGATGTGATGGCTTGCCATGTCTCCAGTACAGCAAGCCGGGGGCCGGGGCGACAGCCGTACCGGCGGCAAGGTTGCGCCACCGCCGCCTCCCGCCGGCGACACGGCCGAGGAACCGGGCGCGTTGCGATGGTGGCGTTTGAGACTCCTTTGAGGTTGCTGTTGCAGCAACAGCAACCTCAAAGGAGTCTCAAAGGTGACGTCCTCACTGCCGGCACTCAAGAAGATCGTGAGCGGAACCCCGAAGAATCAAGCGGGGCAGACCTTCTGGTAGCTCAGGTCCGGTCCCACGTGCTCGCGCCACTCGTCCCGGGTGAGCGGGCGCCCCGCCCGCTCGCACACGGCGGAGACGGCCTTCGCGGGGTCGGCCGGCAGCTCCTGGAACGCGCCGTCGTGCCCCACCACGCGGAGGAGTGAGCCGTCGGCCGTGAAGGCGAGCGCGGGCGCTGGGTCGTCCGTCCCACGCGGAGCGGACGTGCCGGTGGTCACGGTCCAGGCGGCGCCGAGCCGGCGGCCCGTGACCGTGTCGAACAGCGTCACTCTGGTGTCGTGGGCGACGGCCAGGACGCGCCCGTCGGGGGAGAAGGTGGCGCCCAGCACGTCTCCCGGCACGCTGAACACCTGACCGGTCGTGCGCCAGGTGCGGGTGTCCCACAGGGCGACCGCTCTGTTCCCGTACGGTGAGACGCCCAGCGGGCCCTTCGGCGCGAGCGTCATCCACCTCCGTGCGAGCGTGCCGGGACCCTGCGCATGGGGGAGCACCTCGCGGGCGACGAGGTCGATGACGTCGGTCCCTCCCTGGTCGGCGGTCACGAGGAACCTGCTGTCGGAGCTGAAGGACAGCGCGCCTCCCGCGACGCCGCCGAACCGCATCACCTGCCTGCGCCGCGCCAGGTCGACGATGACGACGCTGCCCTGGCCGTAATAGTCGTTGGGCAGGGCGTGACTGATGGCGAGCAGGCGGCCGTCGGGGCTGATCCGCATGTCCGCCCTGTCGTGCTCCTCGGTCAAGGGCACCTCGCCCAGCTCGCGCCCGGACGCCGCGTCCCAGATCGTGGGGCCCGCGAGGTCGTCAGGGGAGAGGGTGACCACGGTGCGCCCGTCGGGGCCGACCCGCATGATCAGCCCGTTCCGGGCCACGTCGAACCGCCCGGTCCGCGTGAAGCCGGGCACCGACCAGCTCCGCACGGAGTTGCCCGTCAGGGCGAACACCGCGTCTCCCGAGGCGGTGAACCGCGTCTGCCGGGCATCGGCGGGCAGGACGCGCCGGAGACCGGTCAGCCGGCCGACGTCGTAGGCGGTCACCCGTCCGGCGTCGTCCAGGACGCTCAGCGTGCGATTTCCGGAGTCGAGCCGCGGAGATCCGACGATCCCGGAGGCGACGGTGAGCCGGAGGATCGGGGCCGCGTCCTCCAGCCGCCACAACGTGAGGCGCCCGTCCGCGGAGCCGTCGAAAGTGATCAGGAAGCGGCCGTCGGCGCTGAAGACGGCATCGGTGGACAGCCCGGGGAGGGCCCGCCGGTCCCACCTGCCGGTGGACAGGTTCCACAGCCTCGTCGTGGTCCCCTGCACGGCGGCCAGCGCGCCGTCGGGGCTGAAGGCGAGGACCGGCCCCGGCAGGTCGCGCGGAAGCCGCCTGCCCGCCGGTCTTCCCTCATCGGGGAACGTCCGCAGCGCTCCGTCGACGACGCCGAAGCGGTCGCCCGGTCCGAGCAGCGCTCCGCCCAGGGTCACGTCCTGCTTCTCCAGCGCCCGCCGCGCCACGTTCCACAGGGCGAAGTACGGCCCGCCGATGTTGTCCCGGACGACTATGTAGCCCCCGCCGGGGCTGAACTCCACGCTGTCCGGGCGGCCGTCGTCGCCCTTCATCTCCTCAGGCCCCCACCGGCCCCCGCCCAGCCGCCTGCCGGTCCGGAGGCTCCACAGCTCCATCGTCTTGCCCCGGGCGAGCGCCAGCGTGTCACCGTCAGGCCCCAGCGCTGCGGTGACGGGCGCTTCGCCGATCCCGCCGAAGGTCGTGATCCGCCGCCCGGTCATCACGTCGTAGGCGGTCACCCGGCCGGCGCCGGCACTGACCAGCGTCCGCCCATCGGGGCTCAGCGCCCGTCCCTCGTTGGCCGGGGCGGGATCCGTGAAGACCGACCGCTCCTGCTGGGTCAGCGAGCTCAGCACCGCGGATCCGGCCTCGGGGACCGGCGCGACGCGGTAGGCGGCCACGCTGAGCAGCATCGCCTTCACCGGGTCGGTCCCGCGCAGCGCGTCCGCCTGCAGCGCCACCCGCCGCGCCGTGGCTCTCGCCCGCTCATCGGCCAGGCGCCTGCCGGTCTCGTCGCTCCTGGCCGACTGCTGCCAGGCGAGGGCGCCGGCGGTGAGCGAGGCGATGAGCAGGACCCCAAGGCCCGTGGTGACCAGGCGGCGCCGCCTGATCTGCCGCACCGACCCGCTCCTGCTCGCCTCGACGAACGTCCGCTCCGTGGTGTTCAGGGTCAGGTGCGTGGCGGCGGCCCATGCCAGCGCCTGACGCAGGGCGGTGCCGCGGAGAAGGTCCTCCGGGCGGCGGCCGTTCCGCGCCCACCGCCGGGCGGCCTCGCCCAGCTCACGGTGACGGCCGAGCGCGTCGCGGTCGCCGGTCACCCATTCCCGCAGCCTGGGCCAGGCGTACAGCAGGGCGGCGTTGCGGATGGCGACCGTGTCGCCCTGACGGCGTATCACCATGGCCTGCTCGAGTGCGGCGAGCACCTGCTCGGCGTGCCGGACCTCGATCAGCTCCTCCAGGGCGGCGGTGCGAGGCGCCTCGTCGCCGTCGCGGACGTCCACCAGCCGCAGCAGCAGATCGCGCGCCACCTCGCGCTCGGACGGCGGCAGCCCGGCGTAGCACTGCTCGGCCGCCGCGCCGAGCGTCGGCTCGCCGGCCGGCCCGCCGGGCGGCCGCACGTCGGCGGCGGCCTGGGCGCCCTCGGCCAGCGTCGCCCGCCCGCCGCCGCCGAGCAGCGCCAGCAGCAGATGCCGCGCGGCCGGACGCGCGGCCGGGTCCTTCGACAGCCCGGCGCGGACCAGCTCACGCAGCCCTACCGGCAGGACATCGAGGTCGGGGTCGTGGTTGAGCAGGCGGTTGATGACGGCGAACGTCGTCGGGGCGGTGAACGCGTCGCGTCCCGTCGCGGCGAACAGGACGACCGCGCCCCAGGCGAACACGTCTGCCGCGGGCTCGGCGCGTCCTCCCGAGAACAGCTCGGGCGCCATGTACATCGGGGTGCCGGCCAGTTCTCCCATCGAGGTCAGCGACAGGCCGGCGGCCCTGGCGATGCCGAAGTCGATCACTCGTGGCCCGTCGGGGCCCAGCAGCACGTTCTCCGGCTTCAGATCACGGTGCACCACGTTCGCCTGGTGGATGGCGGCCAGCGCGGTGGCCATGCCCAACGCCAGCCGGTGCAGCGGGTCGCCCGAGAAGGGGGCCTCCTCCCGCACCGCCGCGCGCAGGCTCGGACCGGGGACGAACTCGGTGACGATGTAGGGACGTTCGCCGTCGAGATCGTGATCCAGGATGCGGGCGGTGCAGAACGACGCCACCTGCCGCGCCGCGGCGACCTCCCGGGTGAAGCGGCGGCGCAGGGGAGAGTCGCCGGAAAGGTAGGCGTGCAGGACCTTGACCGCCACGCGGTTGGCCGCCTCGTCGTAACCCTCGTAGACGACGCCCTGGCCGCCCGAGCCGAGCCTGCTCGCCAACCGGTAGCGGCCCAGTCTCGCCGGGTCCCCTGGGCGCAGGGCGTCTGCCGTCATGGTTCCTTAGATGGCGGATCGCCCCATCCGGTTCGGCGGCGCTCGGCGGGGGCGGTCCCCCGGCTAGACCGTGACGGCGCCGGCGCGGCGGACGGCGACCTCCTCCGGGGCGCGGGCCCACCCTTCGAGCAGGGCGACGAAGTCCGGGGCGGCGGACGGCCAGTGGTAGTTGCCGAGCGCCTCGGCGTACCCGCGGGCGCCCATCGCGGCGCGCCCGTCCCCGTCGTCGCGCAGGCGCAGCACGGCCTCGGCCGTGGCCGCGACGACCTCGGCGGTCTCCCCGAAGGGGACGACCATCCCGCAGCCGGCCCGCTCCACCAGTGACACCGCCTTCCGCAGCGGCGTGGTGACGACCGGGATCCCCCTGGCCATGTACTCGATGATCTTGGTGGGCGTCGACTCCCGATAGTTCGGCACGTCGTGCAGCAGCGACAGGCCCGCGAGCGCGCCCTCCGCCATGCGCAGTGCGTGCCGGTTCGGCACGTACCCGAACCAGTCGAGCACGCCCTCCCGCTGGGCGTCGCGCAGCAGCGGACGGACGTCGCGGTCGGCGGGGCCGATCAGGTCGAGGCGGATGCCGTGCGGGCGCAGCAGCCGGGCCAGCTCCACCATCTCCACCGCGCCGCGGGCCGCCGAGATGTGACCGACGTAGACGACGCGGTTCGCGCCGGGCGGCGGGGGTGGCGTCTCCGGGACGTAGGTGTGGTTGAGCACCACGGGGTGATCGCCGGTGAAGCGCTCGCGGTAGGACTCCTCCGCGAGGATCAGGTGGAGCCTGCGCTCCGCCCGGCCCTCCACGGCGCGGATCAGCGGCGGCAGCGCGCCGCGCAGCGAGTCCGGCAGGTACGGCTTGGCCTCCAGGGCGCCGGCGGTGTCCTCGTGGACGTCCCAGACCGTGGGCGGCCTGCGGCGCGGCAGGGCGAGCAGCAGCTCGATGTCGTGCACGAGCAGCAGGTCGGCGTCCTTCACGCCCCTGCGGAGGGCGGCGTGCGCCGCCTTGATCGCCTTACCCCTGCGCAGGCCGACGGCCCGCGGCACGTCGATCGCCCGGATGCCCGGCTGCGGTGTGACGTTGCAGTGGGTGAACGGTGCGACGAACGTCACTTCGTGCCCCGCGTCGAGCAGCGCCCGGATCTGGCGATGGGTGATGCGCGCGTCCTCCGGGTGATGAACGATCGTGCCGACACATACCCTCATAGAGGGAGGCTGACCGCTGGGTCCGAAATGACTGGATGCGTCGGGTGAATGGCCATCGAATAGCCGCTGAACATCAGGCGCTCGGCTACGCCCCCTGCTTCACGGGCTCGCCCTGCCTGGCGGGTTCGCTCTCCTTCGCGGGCTCGGTCTGGCCGGCGGGCCGGCTCGGCCGCCGGTAGAGCCAGGTGAGCCGGGGTTCGAGCAGCCACTTGAAGAGCGTGCGGGTGATCGGCATGCACAGCACGATCGCCAGCGCGAAGCACGCGCTCGCGATGGCCGCGACGCCGAGCGGGCCGTTCAGCCAGGGGACGCTCAGCCAGCCCATCTCCTTGGCGATCATCACCGGGACGCCGTGGAGCAGGTAGCAGTACAGCGTGCGGGTGCCGAGGTCGGAGAACCACGTGTCGCCCTTCGGGACCAGCGACATCACCGCCGCGGACATCGCCAGGGCGGCCACCAGCAGGGCGACGCGCAGCGCCATGCCCTTCCACCAGACGAGGTGGAGCTGCTTGTAGCTGTCCTTGTAGTAGATCGCGTCGAGGCTGAGCGAGTGGTTCTTCACCAGGTAGACGGCCGTCGCCGCGGCCCCCAGCAGCACCAGGACCGACAGGGCCATCACCCAGCGCCGCTTGAGGAAGTCGAACAGCCCCGGCTTGATCACGAGCCCGAGGACGAAGAACGGCATCAGGCCGAAGAACCGGTCCATGCTGAAGTCGCCGCTGAGGTCGGAGAAGCCCGCGAAGAGATAGACGGCCACCGAGATCACGAAGGGGAAGCGCATGCGCCTCCAGACAGGCGTGGACAGCCGCCAGAAGAGCAGGGCGATCAGGTACCAGTTCAGCCACGCCGGATCGGTGATCGTGATGCTGAACTTGTGGCCGAAGGCGGTGCGGAGCGCGGCATACCCCACCTCGACGATGACGTACGGCACGAGGAACGTGTCGACGAGCTTGTTGGTCTTCGCGTTGGAGTTCCAGAAGTTCCTGGACAGGTAGCCGCTGATGACCACGAACAGCGGCATGTGGAAGACGTAGATGAACAGGTACGCCGAGCGCGCCGAGTCGGTCGCGAGCGTCGGGACCAGTGAGTGGCCGATCGGCACCAGGGCGATCAGCAGAAACTTCGCGTTGTCGAGGTAGGGATCGCGCCGCCGCCTGGCGGGGGGCTCGGGCTCGGGCTCCGGCTCCTCCCACGGCTCGGCCGGGCCGGTGCGGCCCTGTCGCGAGGAGGGTGGCCCGAAGGGATCGGTACCGTCCAGCAAGTGGTTGGGCGCCTCGGCCCAGGCGGGCACGGGCGGCGGCCCACCGGCGGCGCCGAGCGGACGGCCCAGCGGACCGGTCTCGGTCAGGCCACGAGGGCTGTCCGCGGCGCCGTTGCCGCGGTGCCACGCGTCCCACCCCGGCACCGGTGCGCCGTCGGGCGTGCCCGGCCACTCCAGGATGCGCGGCTCCCGCGGGCCGGCCCCGGCCCGCGGCCTGCCCTCCGCGGCGGGCGTCTCCGAGACCGGCTGCGGCTCACCCGTCGTCGTTCTGCCGGCCGTCGCTCCCTGGGCCGCGATTCCCTGGGCCGCCGTTCCCTGGTCTGTCGTGTCGCGGGACTCCGCCTGGGGCGCGTCGGCCTGCGCACGGGAGGAGAAGTAGTCGAAGCCCTCCGGGGCCGGCGCGTTCTCCGGGGGCTTGCCCAGCCCCCCGGCGGAGCCCGGCCTGCGCGGGCGGCGCACCGGCAGAGGCGGCTTGTCCACGGGACTGTCCAGCGGCCGGTCCAGCGGCCGGTCCAGCGGCCGGTCCAGCGGCCGGTCCAGGGGCCTTTCCGGGGCCGGGGAAGCGGCGCCGGAGAGGAGGCCGGAGTCGGCGGCCGGGCCCGCGGGCCCGGCCGTTCCGTTCGGTACGCCGTTCCGGGCGCTGCCGAGGCTGCTACCGAGGCCGCCGCTCGGACCGCTGTCGAGGATGTCGTCCCCACCCGGCTGGGCGGGCCGCTCGTGGGTGCCGTGCCGCCCGTCGAGGAGGCCCGCGCCGCCGTACGGCCGCGCCGGCGCACCCAGGTCGCCGTTGTCCGCGTGGCGCCCCTGGTCGATCTCCGGTGGCGGCCACTCGCCCGTGATCCGGCCGATCACACCCGTGGGCGCCTCTTCGGCGTCGGAGGTGTCGCCGTGCGGGGGATGAGAAGCCGGAGGGTGGTGTCGGGGGTCACTCACGGGGGAACGCTCAGCTATCTGTCGGAGGCTCGGGGACGGCCGCGTCCCGCGACTCGTCGCGATCCGCTGCCGGGTCCTCTACGGACCCTAGCGAAGGCGCCCCGGCACATCAGCCGAACGGGCGAACAGGGCGCGTCCGCCTGATCAATACCCTAACGTCCGGATGGAACGGATGTCGCCACAGCGATCGAACGTAACCGATGTGACACCTGTTGCGATCATGGTCAAGGAATCATGGTCAAGGAAAGGCCGGGACCCCCTGGTGGAGTCCCGGCCGTCCGTCAGCCGGAGCAGGGGTTCGTCTCCGAGGTGACCGCGTTGTCGCCGAGGTCGAGGGGTGTCCGCACGCCCTGCCAGTCGGCCCCGATGACGAGCTGGATGATCGGGCCGGGCACCCGGCCCTTCGGCGCGTCCGGCGGTGGCGAGCTGGGGGTGAAGGGCTGCACCGGGCCGGTTGCGGCCTTGCCGGTCTCCGGGGTGACCGTGTTCAGCAGCTTGCCGGTGAGGATCTTCGCGGAGTCCCAGCCCGGGCCGGTGTAGCGGACCATGGTCTTGGGCTGGTCGGTGCCGTCCGGCTTGCGCGCGTCGCCCACGCCGACCACCTTGAAGCCCTGCGCGCTGAGCGCTTCGGCGACCTCCTTGGCCCGGAGGGCGGTGTTGGTGCCGTTGAAGACCTGCACCTTGACCTGCTGCGGCTTGGTCACCGTGGGCGCGCTGGGCTTGGCGCCCGGTGAGGCGGCGGCCGAGGGGGTCGGGGTCGTCGGCGTGACCTGGGTGTCGCTCCTGACGGCGTTGAACAGGTTGTCCGCGTCAGGCTGCTTCCACTGGACGCGGTTCGGGTTGGGCGGGTACGCCTCCCAGGGCACCGTGGTGGCCTTGAACCCCTTGGCGCTCAGCTTGGAGGCGCTCCGCGCGATGTTGATGAGCGTCTCGGCGTCGAGGTCGTTGTCCATCGTCACCGACTTGGCGGCGGCCTGGATGAAGCCGGTCAGCTTGGGGATGTCGGTGAGCAGGGCGCTGCTGGTGGCCTTCTTGACCACCTGCGAGATGAAGACCTGCTGGCGCTTGATCCGCGAGATGTCGCTGCCGTCGCCCAGGCCGTGCCGCAGCCGGACGTAGGCGAGCGCCTGCTCGCCCTTGACCAGGTGCTTGCCGGCCGAGAGGGTCAGCTTCGACGCGTGGTCGTTCACCGCCTGAGGCAGGCAGATCTGGATGCCGCCCAGGGCGTTCACGATGTTCTTGAAGCCGGTGAAGTCGACCTTCACGAAGTGGTCGACGGGAATCTTGGTGAGGCTCTCGATGGTCCGCCGGGTGCAGATCATCCCACCGTCGGAGAAGGCGGAGTTGATCATCCCCATATGGGCCGGGACCGCGACGCCGTGCGCGTTGTTGCAGGTGGGGATCATCACCATCGAGTCGCGCGGGAAGCTGAGCAGCGTCGCGGTGTCCCGGTTGGGCGACACGTGCAGCATCATGATCGTGTCGGTGCGCTCGCCGTCGTTGACGAGGTGCTGGCCGTACTTCTTGTTGTCGCCGGCCCGGCTGTCGGAGCCGACGAGCAGCACGTTGATGGCGCCCGTCGCGTTCTCCGGCCGGTTGGTGTCCAGGTTGTCCGTGCCGGCGGTGCGGTTGAGCAGGCCGAAGGCGTCGCGGTAGAGCTTGTAGGCCGTCAGCGTGCCGATGACCAGGACGCTGGTCATCACGACGGCGATCCAGCCCACGACGCCGAGGCCCTTCTTGCCCCCGCCGCCCGCGCCGCCGCGCCGCCGGCGCGACCCGCCGTCTCCGTCACCGTGTCCGTCACCATGCGCGTCCGTGTGGGAGGCGTGGCCCGTGTCGTCCGCGTCGTCGCCCCGCCTGCGCCGTCGGCGTTTCGGCGGGTCCTCGTCGAGCAGGTCGTCGTCGGCCTGGGGATGGGCGCGTCCGTCCGCGCGTCCCTCGGGGGACCGGCCGTCGCGGCGCCCGCCACGCCGCCCCTCGCGCCCGTCGTCGTAGCCCGCGTCGCGATATCCGGCGTCCTGGTAGCCGCCGTCCTGGTAACCGGCGGGTGGGTAACCCGCGCTCTGGTGGCCCGCGTTCTGCGGGCCCCTGGCGCCGTGCCCGCCGCCGTAACCGGCGCTCTCGTAGCCGGCACGGTCATAACCGGCCCCGCCCTGGCCTGCTCCGTCGTAGCCCGTGCCGTCATAGCCCGTGCCGTACGCGGGGGTCGGGTAGCTCGCGGGGTCGTAGCCCCCGGCGTCCCGGCCGGTCGGCTGGAAGGGGTCGTCGCGACGTGGCCGCCGGCCGCGGGCGTCCTGCTCGGGGGGGACGGCGCCGCCCCTGCCCCCGCCTCGGCGGCGGCCTCCGGCGTCGGGGCCGTACGCGTCCTGGCCGGAGTCGGCGGGGCCCCACACCCTCTGGTCCGCCGGAGGCTCTTCGTCCCGGCCGGAGCCTCCGGCGCGCCGCCGCCCGCTCATCGGCCGTTCCTCGCGTGAAGGACCGTCTGGCGTCCGGGTGACCAGCGGGACGGGTCACTGCCTCGCTCGCGCACCTGTCCTCCTTGCCTGCGTTCGCTGACGCGCTCACGAGATTAGGTCACGCCAGCGTGTTAAGCGCCGCTATCGATGGGATCAGGGCCGCTACCAGCGGGTTACCGGTCCCGGCGGATCCAGCGGGAGAGCATACTAAAACACGGACATTTCAGGGTATGACTCTTAATTTTGCTTTACCGATATTTCTCCGGCCGGACCAGGTCAGTGAGGGCGCTTCGCCCCCGACGCCCCGGTCACCCCGTACGGCCAGGGCGGCGGCGAGGCAGGCGAGGGGCGCCACCGGAAGCACGTACCGGTAGTCGAACTGGGCCGTCGCGGGCGGGATCACCAGCAGCGCCCAGGCCGTGCACCACGGCAGGCCCCAGCGTCCCGGGCTCCCCGGGCCTCCGGCGGCTCGCCGGGTAGCCGAAGCTTCCGGGCCCCGCGAGCCGTCCCGGCCGCCGGACGGCCGCCCGCGCCGCAGGAGCCGTACGGCCCCGGCCACCGGGGGGATCAGCAGGACGCCCAGCAGGACGGCGCCCGGCAGGTACTCCACCCGCTGGTAGGCCCGCATCAGCCCGGCGTACGGCTCGTCGATGCGGACCGTCAGCGACCCCTGCTCGTACTGTTCGGCGAACCGCGTGCCCACGACCGCCGGGTGCCGTCCCGGCGGCGGCGGGACCTTCGCCGGGAACTCGTAGTAGCCGTACGTGTCGGGGTCGGGGTAGACGGGCCGGTCCACGACGAACGATCGCGCCAGCTCGCTGATCGTCGAGGTGATGTAGTCGAGCGGCTGGCTGCGGATGGCGAGCGAGGCGAACCGGCCCGCGAGGTCGTCGGTCTCCCGGGTGAAGGTGATCCCCGGCAGCCGCACCAGCGCCGAGTCCGAGGCCCAGATGTACTCCTGTGGCGCCGGCCGGTCGGACGGCGGGCGGGGATCGCACAGGATCGCCAGATCGGGCGGCGGCTTCATGACGCCGCAGTCAGCGAAGGACATGGTCCGCGCGTAGAGGAAGACGCCGTTCGACGCGACCAGGCCGAACCGGTGGTTCGCGGCGGAGAACCAGCCCATGTAGCCCGCGACCGGCACGACGGCGGCCAGCGTGAGCACGGCGAGACGCCTCGGCGCACCCCATCCGGCCCGGCCCGGCCTCGCCTCGCGGTAGCCGTTCCAGAGCACGAAGAACGCGAAGACGACGATCAGCGGCAGGCCGACGGTCCTGGTCACGATGGCGGCGGCGAGCAGAAGCCCGCAGCCGGTCGCGGCGAGCGCCGAGGAGGGCCGCCGCAGCGCCAGGCAGACCGCGCCGGTCACGAGGAGCGCGAACAGCGTGTCGGAGACGAGCAGGTGCTCCAGCTCGATCTGGTACGCGTCCAGGAGGACGGGGGCCGCGGCCGGCGCGGCCGCCCACGCCGGGGCCCCGCACCGGCGTGCGGTCGTGTACACCAGGACGCCGACCAGCAGCCCGAGAAGGTGCTGGACCACCGTGACGAGCCCGAAGGAGTGGAACGGCTCAAGCGCCCGCAGGAAGATCGAATAACCGGCCGGCCGCACCAGGTCGGGCCGCAGCCGCATGGCCGTCACGACGTACGTGTACGAGTCGGGAAACCACAGCGCCGGTCGATACCCGAGCACGGCCGCGAGCCGCAGCAGCGTCCCCACCACGAAGAACATGAGGAACAGCAGGTGCCGCGTGATCCGACCGGCCACCAGACCGGCCACCAGACCGGCCGCCCGCCCGCGCAGCCGCGCGGCCGTGTTCGCGACCACGCGCGCGGCCGTGCTCGCGGCCGGCCACGTCCCGGTTCCCCGCGAGCCCCTCACTCAGCCCCCCTGCCGTCCGGCCTGCTCCCGGCGTACGCTACCGGCTCCGCGCGGGGACCGACGACGCGCGCGAGGCGCGGCAGCCGCGACGCGCGGGGGCGTTCACGCCCGCAGGACCGGGATCGCGGGGCGGGGCGGCTACGCTCTGCTCATTCCGACTGACAGACTCGACCGCTCGTACCGGTGGACGCCCCTGCCGTCGGCGGGCCGGGTGCTCGCCGGCCTGTCCGTCGTGCCCACGCTCGCCCTGAGCGGGTGGCTGCTCGCGGGCCTCCCGCTGCTGCTGGTCGGCTGGTTCCGGCCGCTGCCCGCGGCCCTCGCGGGCGGCCTTCTCGCCGTCATCCTCTGCCACTACAGCCTGCGCCGCCCGCCGGGGCCGGACGGCTGCGTGCCGGGGGCCACCGCGCTCCAGACGGCCGCCGTTCTCGCCGTCTCCGTCGCGTCCGGGGTGTTCAACGGCCTGTTCCACGGCGAGCAGCTGATGATCAGGCGCGATCCCTCGACCTACGCGCAGTACGCCGTCTGGCTCGCCGGGCACGGCTCGCTGCCGATCCCGACGGGCGGCTTCGGCGGTCCCGATCCCGCCCTGCGGTTCGACAGCATGGGCTTCTACCCGGTTCCCGGCGGGATCGTGCCGCAGTTCATGGCCGGGCCGCCCATGATCCACGCCGTGGGGGAGTGGCTGGGCGGCGTGTCCGGGCTGCTCCTCGTGCCGCCCGTGCTGGGAGCGCTCGCCGTGCTCGTCGTCGCCGGTACGGCGGCCCGCCTCGCGGGCCCCCGGTGGGCCGTCGTGGCCGCCGTCGCGTTCGCGGTCAGCCTGCCGATCGTCTACACCTCGCGCACCACGTTCAGCGAGATCCCGTCGCTGATCCTGCTGTTCGGCGGGATGAACCTGCTGCTGGACGCCCGGCTGCGGCTGCGGATGGGTTCCGGGGCCGGCCCCGCCGCCGGGCGCGCGCGGACCACGGCGGCCCTCGCCGGGCTGGCCTTCGGGCTCGCGCTGCTGGTCCGCATCGACGGGCTCCGCGACGTGCTGCCCGTGTTGGCCTTCGCCGGGTTCCTCGTCGCGATGAGCCGGGCCTCCAGGCCGGGCGGGCCGGCCTTCCCCGAGGGGCGGCTGGGCCTGCCACTGCTCGCCGGGCTGCTCGTCGGGGCGGCCTGGGGGTTCGCCGCAGCCCTGGCCTTCGCCCGGCCCTACCTGAGCTATCTGTCCGGCTCGCTGAAGCCACTCCTGGCCATCTGCGCGGCCGTGGTCGTGCTGACCGCGGCGGTGACTCTGCTCGCGCCGCGGTCGGCCGGGTGGCTCACCGCGCGGCTCCACGGCTCCGCCGCGCGGGGGCGCCTCGCCCGCCGGCTGCCAGACCTGGCGGCGGGGCTGGTCGTGCTGGTGATGGCGGGCCTCGCCGTCCGGCCCTGGGTGCTGACCGTGCGCCGGACGCCGGTCACCGCCGACGACCTGCTCACCGCGGACTTCATCAGGAAGACCCAGCTGGCCGACGGCCTGGCGCCGGACGGGACCCGGCTCTACTACGAGCACTCCCTCACCTGGGTCGTCTGGTACGTGGGCCTGCCCGCGGTCGTCCTGGCCACGGTCGCGGCGGCCGTGCTGGTCCGCCGCATGGTCAGGGGCGGGGAGTTCGGCTGGGTGCTTCCGCTCGCCGCCATCGGCTGGACCACGGTGACGACCCTCCTGCGTCCCGGCATCACGCCCGACCACCCGTACGCGTCGCGGCGGCTGGTGCCGATCATCATTCCCGGCTTCATCTTGCTCGCGACCTGGGGTCTGCGCCTGCTGGACGACTGGCTGCGGCGGCGGGCCCAACCGGGAGCCGGGCTCGGCGCGCGGTCCGGAGCCGGGCCGGAAGCACGGCCGGAAACACGACCGGAAACACGGCCGGGCGGGCGGTTCGGCCGGCGGGCGGCCGTGACGGCGGGCGTCCTGCTGCTCGTCGCGCCGCCCGCGATCACCTCGATCGGCACCGCGTTCACACAGGTCAACCGGGGAGAGGCGGCCGCCGTCGCCGGGCTGTGCCGGGCGCTGCCGCCGCACGCCTCCGTGCTCATGGCGGAGCGGGTGACAGGCGACCGGCTCACCCAGGTGGTCCGAGGCCAGTGCGGGGTGCCGACGGCCCGCGTCGTCTTCGCTCCCGGCACCAGCGTGCCGAAGCCGGCCGACGTGCGGCGACTGATCGCCGCCGTCCGCCGCACCGGCCGACAGCCCGTGCTGCTCGCCGCAGAGCCGTCCCAGCTCGCGGCGTACGGCCCGGCGACCCGCGTGATGCGGCTCCGCACCCGCCAGGACGAGCGCGCCCTGATCGACCCGCCCAACGGAACCTGGTCACTGGGCGTCGACGTCTGGATGACCCTGCCCGTGTGATGCCCGTGTGAGTGCGGGCGCCTCGATCACTCCCGTCACGCGGAGCCGGGCAGTGCTCGGGCGGAACCGTTGTGCGGTCGGGGCCCGCCCGGGCAGGGTAGCCTGACCGGACGTGACCACGCCCGAAACCTCTGGAACCGCCGTGACTCCCGCCGTGACTCCCGCAGAGAACCCGTACGTGACGATCGTCCTGCCCTGCTACAACGAGCAGGATCACGTCATCGATGAGGTCGAGCGCATCTGCGCGGCCATGGACGCGAGCGGCTACACCTACGAGCTGCTGGCCGTGGACGACTGCTCCACCGACGCGACGCTCGACCGGCTGCGGGAGGCGGCGCCGCGCTTCCCGCACATGCGGATCAGGGCGTTCCACCGCAACGGCGGCTCGGGCACCGTACGCAGGATCGGCAGCCAGGAGGCCCGCGGCGAGATCGTCGTGTGGACCGACGCCGACATGAGCTACCCCAACGAGCGCATCCCCGAGCTGGTCCAGATCCTGGAGAAGGACCAGACGGTCGACCAGGTCGTGGGCGCGCGCACCACCGAGGAGGGCTCGCACAAGGTCCTGCGGGTGCCGGCGAAGTGGTTCATCCGCAAGGTGGCGGAGCGGCTGGCCGGGCAGAAGATCCCCGACCTCAACTCGGGCCTGCGGGCCTTCCGCAAATCGGTGGCCAGGCCCTACCTGCGGCTGCTGCCCCCCGGCTTCTCCTGCGTCACCACGATCACGCTGGCGTTCATGTCGAACCAGCACGACGTCCACTACCTGCCGATCGAGTACGCCAAGCGGGCCGGGAAGTCGAAGTTCAACTTCGTCTCCGACGCCTACCGCTACATCCTGCAGGTGCTGCGGATGGTCATGTACTTCAACCCGCTCAAGGTGCTCATGCCGCCCGCGCTCTGGCTGGTCGGCATCGGTCTCGTCAAGGGCGTCTACGACGTGATCAGGTACGGCTTCTACCTCACCAGCAACACCATCGTGATCTTCCTGTCCGGGCTGCTGATCGGGGCGGTGGCCCTGCTGGCCGACCTGATCGTGCGATCCAGGGGAGATGCGTGAGGATCGCGATCGTCGGCCCGACGTATCCGTACAAGGGCGGTGGTGCCCAGCACACCACCGAGCTCGCCCACCGGCTGCGGGCCGAGGGACACGACGTGGTCATCGAGTCGTGGCGGGCGCAGTATCCGTCGTTCCTCTATCCCGGGCAGCAGACCGTCGACAGCCCTGAGGGCGAGCCGTACCCGGACACCCGCCGCGACCTGGACTGGCGGCGGCCTGACGGGTGGATCCGCTGCGGCGGGCGGCTGCGCGCCGCCGACCTCGTCATCCTCGCCGTGCTGAGCCCGGTGCAGGTGCCCGCCTACCTCGGGATCCTGGCGGGCCTGCGCCGCCGGACGCCCGTCGTCGTGCTCTGCCACAACGTCCTGCCGCACGAGCGCAAGCCCTACGACAGGCCGCTGATGAAGGCCCTGCTGACGCGGGCCGACGCCGTGCTTGTCCACTCGGAGGAGCAGGCCGCGCTCGCGCGGGGGCTGACGAGCGGGCCGGTGCGGGTGGCCGCCCTCGCGCCGCACCTCCCCGCCGGGATCGCCGCCGCGACCGGCGCGGCCGAGCCGTACGGCAGGCTGCTGTTCTTCGGCATCGTGCGCCCCTACAAGGGCCTCGACCTGCTGCTGCGCGCCCTCGCCCGGGTGCCGGGGGTGGCGCTGACCGTCGCCGGGGAGTTCTGGGGCGGGGTGGAGCAGACCCGGGCTCTCATCGCGGAGCTCGGCCTGTCCGACCGGGTCGAGCTGCGGCCCGGCTACGTGGCGGCCGACGAGGTGCCCGGCCTGTTCGCCCAGGTGGACGCCCTCGTGCTGCCGTACCGCTCGGCCACGGCCAGCCAGAACGTCTGGCTCGGCCACGAGCACGGGGTGCCCGTGATCGCCACCCGCGTCGGCGCGCTGCCCGACAACGTCGACGACGGCGTGGACGGCCTGCTGGTGGCACCGGGGTCGGTGGACGCGCTGGCCGAGGCGCTCGGGCGTTTCTACGAGCCGGGCACGCCGGGGCGGCTGCGGGCCGGAGTGCGGCCCGTCGACCCCGAGCCCCACTGGGCCGCCTACCTGAAGACGCTCCTCGCCGCCTGACCGGTCGCCCGCCCGCCCCGCTGACCGTTCACCGGCCTGGGACCGGCCGATCGGGGGACGGGGGCGGCGCGGGCGAAGGTACTGTTGGGCATCGTGAAACGCCCATCCAACGCCCACACGCGGAAACGGCGGTGATCGGACGGTGAGCGGGGAGCGTGCGGCCCAGCTCGAATACTCCGAGTTCCAGTCGGCGATGCTCGACGAGGACAAGCGCCGGCGCAAGGCCGCGAAGATCATCGCGGTGCTCGCCCACTTCCTCGGCAGAGACGCGGCCGAGCCGGGCACGACGCTGTCCGGCCTGACGGTCGGCGACGTCGGCTGCTCCGCCGGATTCATCGCCGACGAGCTCGCCGCGGCCGGCGCGAGCCGCCCCCTCGGTCTCGACATCGACGTCCCCGGCCTGCGCCGGGCGGCCGACCGGTTCGGCGGGCGGGTGGCGTTCGTGTGCGCCGACGGCGGCGCGCTGCCGTTCCCCGACGGCTCGATCGACGTGCTCGTCTTCAACCACATCTACGAGCACGTGGTCGACCCCGACAGCGTGATCGCCGACATGCACCGGGTGCTGTCCGACGACGGCGTGCTCTACCTGGGCCTCGGCAACCGGCTTGGCGTGATGGAGCCCCACTACAAGCTGCCGTTCCTGTCCTACCTGCCGCCGGCCGCCGCCGACCGGTACGTCCGGGCGTTCGGCCGGGCCGACAACTACTACGAGCGCTTCCGCACCCGCCGGGGTCTGCGGCGCATGCTCGCGGACTTCCACGTCTGGGATTACACCTTCCCGGTGCTGGCCTCGCCCGAGCGGTTCGCCGGCGGCGAGCTGTTCCCCGGGGCCGTGGGCCGGGCCGCCAAGGGCGCCCTGGAGCGGAGCCCGCGCCCCGCCCTGCGGGCCCTGCTGCCCGTGGTGCCCACCTACCTGTGGGTCGCCACCAAGACGCCCCGACGCCCGCTCGGCGCGGCGCTGCCGCAGCCGCCAGAGCCGGTCCCCACCCCGTGAGCGCCTCGGCGGGGAGGGCGGGGTGACCCGGGGCAAGGCCGTACGGCTGCTGTTCCTGGTCGTCGCCCTCGGCTTCGGGGCGTGGGCGCTGGCCGGGCAGTGGGCGAACGTGTCGGCGGGCCTCGCCCGGCTCTCGTGGCCCGAGCTGGCGGGCTCGCTGGTCGCCGTGCTCGTCGCGCTGTCGGCCGGGATGCTCATGTGGCGAGCGCTGCTGGCCGATCTCGGCTCACCGCTGCCTCTCGACGCAGCCGCCAAGATCTTCTTCGTGGGTCAGCTGGGCAAGTACATCCCAGGGTCGCTGTGGCCGGTGCTCGCCCAGATGGAGATGGGCCGCGACCACGGCATTCCCCGGCCGCGCAGCGCCGCCGCCTTCTTCCTGACGTACCCGATCTACCTGGCCAGCGGCCTGCTCGTCGCCGCCGCCACGCTGCCCGTCCTCGCCGGTGAGTCGGTGGCCGGTTACGCCTGGCTCCTCGCGCTCATCCCCGTGCTCGCCGTCGCCCTGCACCCGGCCGTGGTCAACGGGGTGATCGGCTTCGGGCTGCGCAAGCTGCGCCGTCCGCCGCTCGAACGACCCCTGAGCCGGCGCGGCGTGCTGAGCGCGGTCGGCTGGGCCCTCGCCGGCTGGGCCGCCTACGGCGTGCACCTCGCGCTCATCGTCCACGGCCTGGGCGCGACCGGCCTCCGCGCGGTGATCCTCAGCTTCGGCGCCTTCGCGCTGGCCTGGTGCCTCGGCTTCCTGGTGGTGATCGCCCCGGCGGGCGTCGGCGTGCGGGAGGTGGCCATGTGGGCGGCGCTGGCCCCCGTGCTCGACCGCTCCTCGGCCGTGGCCGTCGCGCTGTGCTCCCGGGTGGTCGTCTCGGTCGGCGACCTCGTCTGGGCCGGGCTGGCCGGGCTGGCCTCCCGCCGTACCGTCCGGGCCCCTCAGGAGACCGCGGACCAGTCCTGAGCCCCTGACCCCGGTCTGAGCCGGGCCTGAACGGGAGTCCGGGGCCCTGCCGCAAGGGCGGCGGAGTCGCGCAACCCGCGGGGGAGCGGTCGCATTCTCGGCAATCGCCGCGCAAATCCCCTCAGGGACGATCGTCCGTCATGTGATACCGCTCACCTTTCCGGGGACTTCCGGAATACAGTGAAAGTGAGGGTGTGGGGGGACACGTCAGGCACAGGTGTGTGCCCTCGAACCTCCCTCGCCGGATCCTTGCCGGATCACCGTCGGACATCGAGGTCCCGCGAGCGGGAGACCCCTGCTGGCGGGAGCCGTGAGGGGAGCGATCCATTTGACACCCCGAGTGCTCGTCGACGCAGCCGCGGTGCCCACCGACCGCGGCGCCCTGATCAGATACGTCGATGGACTGGTCGCCGCCCTCCACGAGGCCGGGGCCGACCTGGCCGTCGTCTGCCAGCGAGCCGACGCGGAGCGGTACGCCAAGCTGGCTCCCACCGCCGCGATCCTGTCGGGCCCGCCCGCCATCACCAACCGCAACAAACGGCTCGCCTGGGAGCAGACCAGCCTGCCGGTCCTCGCCCGGCACGCCGGAGCCAGGGTGATCCACGCCCCGTTTTACTCGATGCCGCTCGGCTCCGGGCTGCCGACCGTTGTCACGGTGCACGACGTCAGCTCCTACACCGATCCCCTGCACGACCCGGCCAAGGCCTCGTTCTTCCGCTCGGCCACCCGGACGGCGGCCCGGCACGCGAACCGGGTGATCGTGCCGTCGCGGGCCACCAGGGACGAACTGGTCCGCGTGCTCGGCGCCGACCCCGCCCGGATCGACGTCGCCCACCACGGGGTCGACCATGTCCTGTTCCGGCGGCCCGACGAACGCGAGACGCGGCGCGTCGGCGAGCGCCTGGGCCTGCACGGCCAGCCGTACGTCGCCTATCTCGGCGCGCTTGAGCCGCGCAAGAACGTGCCGAACCTGGTGCGGGGCTTCGCCGCGGCGGTCGACCGGCTGCCGGCGCCGCCCGTGCTCGTGCTGGCCGGGGGACCCGCCTGGGACGACGAGGTGGAGGCCGCCGTGGCCGCCCTGCCGTCCAGGATCAGGGTCCTGCGCCCCGGCTACCTGCCGTTCGCCGACTTGCCGGGCTTCCTCGGCGGCGCGCTCGTGGTCGCGTTCCCGTCGCGGGGCGAGGGCTTCGGGCTGCCCGTGCTGGAGGCGATGGCCTGCGGCGCGCCCGTTCTGACCACGCACTGCGGCTCCCTGCCCGAGGTCGGCGGCGACGCGGTGGCCTACACCGAGCCGGACGCCGAGAGCGTGGCCTGCGCGTTGCGCGGGCTGCTGGAGTCGCCGGACCGGCGTGCGGCGCTGTCGGAGGCCGGCGCCGCCCGGTCACAGGAGTTCGACTGGCGGCGGTCGGCGGAGGCGCATCTCGTGTCATACCAGCGCGCGGCGGAGGGCTAGGCTACCCTCGCGCTGTGAGGGAGACTTCTAAGCGTACGGCGGCCCTGGAGGCGATCCTCCTCGTGGGTGGACAGGGCACGCGGCTGCGGCCTCTGACGCTCAACACCCCCAAACCGCTGCTGCCGACGGCGGGAGTGCCCTTTCTCGCACACCAGCTGGCCAAAGCCCGCGCGTACGGCGTGCGTCGTGTGGTGTTCGCGACCTCCTACCGCGCCTCGATGTTCGCCGAGGCGTTCGGGGACGGCTCGGCCTTCGGGCTGGAAATCATCTACATGACCGAGGAGACGCCCCTCGGCACCGGCGGCGCGATCCGCAACGCCGGGGAGGCGCTCAGCTGCCCGCCGGACGCCCCCGTGCTCGTGCTGAACGGCGACATCCTCTCCGGCCACGACATCGGGGCCCAGCTCGACCTGCACGTGTCCCGCGACGCGGCGGTCACCCTGCACCTGACCGAGGTGGACGACGCCTCGCGGTTCGGGTGCGTGCCCACCGAGCCGGACGGCCGGGTGTCGGCGTTCCTGGAGAAGATGGCCGACCCCGTGACCAACCGGATCAACGCGGGCTGCTACGTGTTCCGGCGCGCTGTGATCGACTCCATCCCGGCTGGACAGGTCGTCTCGGTCGAGCGGGAGACGTTCCCGTCCCTGATCGAGGCGGGCGCGCTGGTCCTCGGCTACGCCGACGCCTCCTACTGGCTCGACGTCGGCACTCCGGCCGCGTTCGTGCAGGGCTCCGCCGACCTGGTGCTGGGCAAGCTGAGCTCGCCGGCCCTGCCGGGGGGCACCGGCGAGCGCCTGCTCCTCGACGGCGCCGTCGTGTCGCCCGAGGCGAAGGTCACCGGTGGCACGGTCGTGGGCGCGCGCGCCGTCGTCGAGGCCGGGGCGAGCGTCCGGGGCAGCGTTCTGTCCGACGAGTCGGTGATCGCCTCCGGGGCCACGGTGGTGGACTCCGTTGTCGGGGTCGGCGCCAAAGTGGCCGCCGGGGCGGTGTTGCGCGGGGTCGTCGTCGGCGACGGCGCCCACATCGGCCCGGGCAACGAGCTCACCTCCGGCGTGCGGATCTGGCCAGGGGTGTCCCTGCCGGAGTGCTCCGTCCGTTTCTCCAGCGACGTCTGAGCGTCAGGAGGCCGCGACCGGACGCCGGTGGGGGACGGCGGGGATACGTCTTCGCGTCAGCAGTCGCACGCGACGGCGTGAACGGGAGCCGTCAGCGGGTCGGCGGGTCGTCTCTCGACACCGGAGGCCGTCACGACGGGGAAGCCCTCGCGCGCCCAGTACTCGAAGCCGCCGATCATCTGCTTGACGCGATAGCCGAGCCTGGCGAACTCCAGCGCCGCTCGCGTCGCGCCGTTGCACCCGGGCCCCCAGCAGTACGTCACCACGGTCACGTCGCGGGAGATGATCTGTGGCGCCCGTGCGGCGATCTCCGCCGTGGGCAGGTGAAGCGCGCCCTTGATGTGGCCCTGACGCCAGCTCTCGACGCCGCGCGAGTCGACCACGACGATGCGCGGATCGCCCGCGGCGAGATCGGTATGGACATCGGACACATCCGTCTCGAACGCCAGATGAGCCGAGAAGTGAGCGATGGCTTCGACCGGATCGGCGGGCGGGGTGCCAAGAACAGCGGACATCTCTGGACTACCTCCAACTCGTTTTCCCTGATGGTGCCGCCCCGCCTTCCCCCGCACGAGTGGCATGAATGCCCGATATCGCTAATATCCGGCCATGCTCCAGCGCTATGACAGTCGCCGTACCGTCTCGGTCCTGGCCTTCGACGGCATGAGCCCCTTCGAGCTGGGTTGCGTCGTCGAGGTCTTCGGCCTGGCCCGGCCGGAGCTGGACCTCCCCTGGTACGACCTCATGGTGTGCGCCGAGCACGACGGCTCGCTGCGGGCGGTCGGCGGCTTCACCATCCAGGCGACACACGGTCTGGACGCGTTCGCCGAGGCGCGCACGGTCATCGTCCCTGGAGTGCCGGACGTGCGCGCCGAGATCTCGCCCGCGCTCATCGCCGCGTTGCGACAGGCGCGCGGGCGCGGCGCCCGCATCGTCTCGATCTGCTCGGGCGCGTTCGCCCTCGCGGCGGCCGGGCTCCTGGACGGCCGACCGGCCACCACGCACTGGAGGTACGCCGAGCTGCTCCAGGAGCGTTTTCCTCAGGTCAAGGTCGATCCCGGCGTGCTGTACGTGGACGGCGGGGACGTTCTGACGAGCGCGGGCAGCGCGGCCGGCCTCGACCTGCTGATCCACCTCATCCGCCGTGACCATGGCCCGGGTGTGGCCAACGCGGTGGCCAGGAGGCTGGTCGTGCCGCCGCACCGGGAGGGCGGCCAGGCGCAGTTCATCGAGGCCGCCGTCACCCCCGTCGAGGACGACGACGCCGTGGCCAGGGCGATGGACTGGGCGTTGGCCAATCTCTCCCATCCGATCACGGTGGCGGCGCTGGCCCGTGTCGCCGGGATGTCACAGCGCGGTTTCGCCCGGCATTTTCACCGTAGGACCGGCACAAGCCCGCTGCGCTGGGTGATCGCGCAACGGATCGCCGCCAGCCTGCCACTGCTGGAGTCGTCCACGGCGTCGGTCGAGGAGGTCGGAGCCGCCGTCGGTTTCGAGAGCCCGGTGACCTTCCGCCACCATTTCAGCCGCTCGATGCACACCTCTCCTTCCGCATACCGGAAGGCATTCGGGAACGGCGGCGTGAGCGCCATCCGAGGCGCGCGTTAGATTGTGGCGGTTACGCACCGGAGCACCATGGCGCGGCACACTTGGTGGGAGAGCCGGTGAGGGGAGGCGACCCGGATGCCCGCAGGCGGGGTCACGGCCGCGTGTCCGCCCACCCATGAACGCACGTGGCGGCCGTCCGCGCCGCTCGACGTCGCGCTGACGCTGGCCCCCCACCGGCGCGGCGGCGGCGATCCCGCCTGGCGCAGGACGCCCGACGGGGCCGTCTGGCGCACCTCCCGCACCCCCGACGGCCCGGCGTCGTTACGGGTGACCGGGGCGGGCGGGCAGATCACCGGACAGGCGTGGGGGCCCGGCGCGCGGTGGATGCTCGAGACCTTGCCGCACCTGCTCGGCGAGGACGACGATCTCGGCGACTTCGCCGACACGCTCAGGTCGGTGACGCGGGCCGCCCGATCCGGCACGCAGGCGGCGCGCACGGCCGCGTTCGTCGGTGACCTCGCCGCGCGCAGCCCGGGGCTGCGGATCGGCCGGTCGTCACGCGTGTTCGAGGCGCTGGTGCCCGCGGTGCTTGAGCAGAAGGTCGTCGGCCGGGAGGCCTGGCGGGCGTGGCGGTGGCTGCTGCTCCGGTATGGGGAGCCCGCGCCGGGCCCCGCCCCGGACGGCATGATGGTGACGCCGCCGCCCGAGATCTGGCGCCGGATCCCGTCATGGGACTGGCATCGGGCCGGTGCGGAGGCCGTGCGGGCACGGACCATCGTCAACGCCGCGCATCACGCGGACAAGCTCGAACGCACCGCCGGACCGGCTCCGTCCGCCGGGTCGTCGCTGTCCGCCGGGTCGCCGCTGTCCGATGGGCCCGACGGGTCCGACGGGCCGGCTGTTTTCACAGCATCCGGTGTTTCCGGGGGGCCGCCCGGGTCGCCCGGGTCGCGTGGTGCCGGCGGGTCGGCCGAGGCGGACCGGCTGCTGCGGGCGCTGCCGGGTGTGGGTGTCTGGACCTCGGCCGAGGTGCGCCAGCGGGCCCACGGCGATCCGGACGCGCCGAGCGTCGGCGACTATCACCTCCCGGCCATCGTCGGCTGGGCCCTGACCGGCCGGAAGGCCGATGACGACGGCATGCTGGAGCTGCTCGAACCGTTCCGGGGCCACCGGCACCGGGTGATCCGGCTGATCGAGCTCAGCGGCGTCCGGCCGCCCGCCCGCGGGCCTCGGATGCCCGCCC
This sequence comes from Microbispora oryzae, assembly GCF_017896165.1. Classification (GTDB taxonomy): domain Bacteria; phylum Actinomycetota; class Actinomycetes; order Streptosporangiales; family Streptosporangiaceae; genus Microbispora; species Microbispora oryzae. Next base: position 185,494 of record NZ_JAFCNB010000010.1, on the reverse strand, counting down.
GCGACTACCGGTCCTTCTGACGCGCCCGCCGCGCCGACCTCCCCCGTGCCGACCTCCCCCGTGCCGACCTCCCCCGTGTTGGCGATCGGGCGCGGCATGATCGGCCGCGTCGTGATCGGGCCCGACAGGGGGCTGCTGCGCCGCCCGGATCTGTGCGCCGTAGGGTGCGCCTATGACGGAAGAGCAGGCTCCGTACGGAAACATGCCCGGTCGTGGCGCCGACGCGCGGCCGGTGCGGGACAGCGGGACGCGCCGGGCCCTGGCGCGGGCCCGCGACGGCAAGACGCTCGATCGCGCCGAGGCGGCGATCCTGCTGCGGGCCCGGGGCGAGGACCTGGAGGCGCTGCTGGAGCACGCGTCACGGGTCAGGGACGCGGGACTGGAGGCGGCCGGCCGCCCGGGCGTCATCACCTACAGCCGCAAGGTGTTCATCCCGCTCACCCGGCTGTGCCGCGACCGCTGCGGCTACTGCACCTTCGCCACCGCGCCCCACCAGCTGCCCAGCGCGTTCCTGTCCCCCGACGAGGTGCTGGAGATCGCCCGGCAGGGCGCGGCCCTCGGCTGCAAGGAGGCCCTCTTCACCCTGGGCGACCGGCCCGAGGACCGGTGGCACCAGGCCCGCGAATGGCTCGACGCGCACGGCTACGACGACACCCTGTCGTACGTGCGGGCGATGGCGATCCGGGTCCTGGAGGAGACCGGCCTGCTGCCCCACCTCAACCCCGGGGTCATGACCTGGCGCGACCTGCAGCGGCTCAAGCCCGTCGCCCCCTCGATGGGCATGATGCTGGAGACCACCTCGACCCGGCTGTTCACCGAGAAGGGCCAGCCCCACTACGGCTCGCCCGACAAGGACCCGGCCGTACGGCTGCGCGTTCTGGAGGACGCCGGGCGCTCGAACGTGCCGTTCACCACGGGCATCCTCATCGGGATCGGCGAGACGATCGAGGACCGCGCCGACTCGATCTTCGCCATCCGCCGGGTCGCCCGCGAGTACGGCGGCGTCCAGGAGGTCATCGTCCAGAACTTCCGCGCCAAGCCGGACACCGCGATGCGCGGCATGCCCGACGCCGACCTGCGGGAACTCGCCGCGACGATCGCCGTGACGCGGCTCGTGCTCGGTCCCAGGGCGCGGATCCAGGCGCCGCCCAACCTCATCGGCGACGAGTACGCGCTGATGGTGCGGGCCGGCATCGACGACTGGGGCGGCGTCTCCCCGCTCACCCCCGACCACGTCAACCCGGAGCGTCCCTGGCCGCAGATCGACGACCTGGCCTCCCGCACCGCGTCCGCCGGGTTCGAGCTGCGCGAACGGCTGACCATCTATCCCGAGTACGTACTGGCCGGTGAGCCGTGGCTCGATCCCCGGCTGACCGAGCACGTGGCCGCGCTGGCCGACCCCGCCACCGGGCTCGCGCGTGCGGACGCCGTGCTGCAGGGCCGTCCGTGGCAGGAACCCGACGGCGGCCTGGGCGGCCTCGTCACCGGCGGACGGGCCGACCTGCACACCGCCGTCGACGCCGAGGGCCGCAGCGCCGACAGGCGCGACGACTTCGACAGCGTGTACGGCGACTGGGAGGCCCTGCGCGACCGCCTGCCCAGCGGCGGACGAGACGGGGCCGTCAGGGCCGATGTGCGGGAGGCGCTGCGGCAGGCCGAGGCGGATCCGGCGCGGCTGACGGACGAGCAGGCGCTGACGCTGCTCGACCTCGCCGGGGACCAGTCGGGGGCGGACGCCGATGACGCCGGCCTCGACGAACTGACCCGGATCGCCGACGGGCTGCGCCGGGAGGCGGTGGGCGACGACGTGACGTACGTGGTCAACCGCAACATCAACTTCACCAACGTCTGTTACACCGGCTGCCGGTTCTGCGCGTTCGCCCAGCGGCGCACCGACGCCGACGCCTACACGCTGTCCCTCAGCGAGGTGGCCGACCGGGCGCAGGAGGCGTGGGAGGCAGGGGCCACCGAGGTCTGCATGCAGGGCGGCATCCACCCCGACCTGCCCGGTACGGCGTACTTCGACATCGCCAGGGCGGTGAAGGAGCGGTGTCCGGACATGCACGTCCACGCCTTCTCCCCGATGGAGATCGTCAACGGCGCGAGCCGGACCAACCTGTCCATCGCCGACTGGTTACAGGCCGCCCGTGAGGCGGGCGTGGACTCGCTGCCGGGCACCGCGGCGGAGATCCTCGACGACGACGTCCGCTGGGTGCTGACCAAGGGCAAGCTCCCCACCAGCGAGTGGGTCGAGGTGATCACCACAGCCCATCGGCTCGGCATCCCCACGACATCCACGATGATGTACGGCCACGTGGACACGCACGAGCACTGGGTGCGGCACATCCGCCTGATCCGGTCGATCCAGGAGGAGACCGGCGGCTTCAGCGAGTTCGTGCTCCTGCCGTTCGTCCATCACAGCGCCCCGATCTATCTCGCCGGCGTGGCCCGTCCCGGCCCCACGGCACGGGAGAACCGCGCGGTGCACGCCCTGGCCCGGATCATGCTGCACGGGGCGATCGGCAACATCCAGTGCTCATGGGTCAAACTGCGCGACGACCTGTGCCGTACGGTGCTGGCGGGAGGCGTCAACGACCTCGGGGGCACCCTCATGGAGGAGACGATCAGCCGGATGGCCGGCTCGGAGAACGGGTCGTACAAGACGATCAGCGAGATCGCCGCCATGGTCGCGCCCACCGGCCGTCCCCTCCGGCAGCGCACCACCTCGTACGGCATCCCCAGCGACGAGCGTGTGGCGGCGGCCGGGCGTAGCGACGGTGTCTGCCGCAGCGTGCGGAGGAACATTCCGCTGGTTTCGGGCTGACAGAAATCCACGTGGGAATGTCGCATCCGGATGAAAGACTCGGGGAATGACATCTGATCCGAAAGCCGACCTTCACCGCTACCTGCAGGCCGCCCGTGAGGCACTGGTGTGGAAGCTGGACGGCCTCTCCGAATACGACGCGCGACGGCCGCTCACCCCGACCGGCACCAACCTGCTGGGAATCGTCAAGCACGTCGCCAGCGTCGAGCTGGGCTATCTCGGCGACACCTTCGGGCGGCCGTCCGGTGAATCGCTGCCGTGGTTCGAGGAGGGAGCGGAGACCAACGCCGACATGTGGGCGACCCCCGAGGAGTCGCGCGAGGACATCGTCGGGCTGTATCACCGGGCCTGGGCCCATTCCGACGCGACCATCGACGCGCTGGACCTCGACACGATCGGAGAAGTGGAGTGGTGGCCTGAGGACCGCCGGAAGACCACCCTCCATCGGATCCTCATCCACATGATCGCCGAGACCGAGCGGCACGCCGGGCACGCCGACATCGTTCGCGAGCTCATCGACGGCGGCGCGGGACTGCGACCGGGCAAGGAGAACCTGCCGGAGGCCGATCCGGCATGGTGGCGGTCCTACCGAGACCGCGTGGAGCAGGCCGCTCGCCAGGCGGGCGCCCAGAGCTGACCCCAGAGCTGACCCGGGTGTGACCCGGGTGGTGACCCCGCTGGCCGAGGGGCTCCTCCTTCCGACCGGACGGTGATCGCACGACCGGCGTTCCGGCCGTGGTTCAAGCAGGCGCGTTCAGGCAGGCGTATGTCAGCCAGGCGCGCTTCGCGAGGCCGCGAGGCCGCGAGGCGAGCGTGCTTCGCGGCCTGGCGTCGCGCCCCGCCTGTGCCGGGCGTCCGTTTATCCCGGGTGGCTTGTCCCGGCGCTTGCCCCCGGCGTTCGTCTTCGGGGTTTATCCCGGGCGTTGGTGAGTGCCGGGTTCGTGGCTGCTGCGTTCGTATCTTCGGCGGTTGGGGTGGTGGAGGAGGGTCCAGGTGCCGTTGGGGTTGCGGTGGGTGGTGTAGCGGTCGGGGTGGGTGAATTTGTCGCGGTTGTGGAAGGTGCAGGCGGGGGCGAGGAGGTCGAGGTTGGTGACGCCGTCGTCGATCCAGCCGTGGACGTGGTCGACCTCCGCCATGTCGGCGGGGATCGGGCAGCCCTGGCAGTAGCAGGTGGCGTACTGCGCGAGCAGGGCTTTGCGTTGGGCGGGGGTGGCCAGCCGCACCGAGCGCCCCATGTCCAGAACCTGGCCCTTGGCGTCCATCACCATCCGGGTCAACCGCGAGGTTCGAGCCAGGCGGTGGACGTCGCTGACGGGCAGCAGGTGTCCGGTGGCGACGAGCAGGCCGGGGGCGAGCCGGTCGGGGGCGTGGCCGCAGGTGCGGCACGCGTCGGCCCGCACACCGGCAGCCTGCGCCTGCGCCTCCACTATCGCGTCGGCGTCGGCGTCGGCGGGATCGTTTCCATTCGACCGGCCTCGTCTTGGACCGTCTCGGCCCACGTTGGCCGTGGGAGGTGCCTCTCCGTCGCGGTGCGCACGCGTCGCGTCGGCCATGCCGCTTGGACCTGCCGGTGGGTCAGCCGCGAGGTCGTGGCTGCCGGTGGAGGTGCCGGTGGTGGAGGTGCCGGTGGTGGAGGTGCCGGTGGTGGAGGTGCCGGTGGTGGAGGTGCCGGTGGTGGAGGTGCCGGTGGGAGTGAGGATGTCGTCGGGGAGGGATTCGACGCGGACCATGACGAGGAGTTCGGTGGAGACCTTCTCGCTCAACAGGGCGGCGAAGGCGTCTGCCTGACGGACGCGGAGCGGCCGGTCGTCGTCCCTGTCCTTCGGCCGGGCGTAGGCGGTCATGAACTCCCGCAGCCGCGCCGCGGCCTCCCTGGGCAGGCGGAACTCGCCCTCCACCCCACCGGTATTCGATGGGCGGAGCAGCAGGAACCGGGAGGCATAGTCGTCCTCACACTCCTCGACGAGGGTGCCCGGGTCCAGGATCTCCCGGATGTACCGGCCGGCCTTGGTCACCTCCGCACACGTCGCACTGTCGGCCAGCTCCACCAGGATCGGCTCGGCTTCCGCCGCCTGCTTGTCGGTGAGCTTCGCCGTCACCGTCGTGATCGCATCCACGGCCCCACCGGACAGCGACCGGGCCGCGTAGCGTGCTCGTACCAGCGGAAGGCGTGCCACCTCAGTGGCGAGCCGCAGCCACCGCGACGCCTGCGCACCCGTCATACCCGGGCCGATCGCCGCCCCGGGTGTGATGCTCGTGGCTGAGGTGCTGGCGGCTGTGGTGCTCGCGGGGTTGGCACTCGCGGGATCGGTGTCGGAGGCCGTCGTCGGCCTCGTGGAACGTAGCCAACCGCAGGTGGAGGCATGCCCATGAGCCTTCCCCGCGCCCGTGACGTGTGCTCGATGGATCAGAGCCGTCATCGCCGACCCCACAAGATCATGCACCCGTACGAGTGCCTCGGCATTGATCAGGCACATCGTCGGGCTCTCAGGCGGCTCGGTCATCGCCAACTGGGCGGCGATCCGCTCCAACTGGGCGATCGGGTCGCCCTGCCCGGCGGCCACGCTCCCCGTGGCGGTGTCGCCCATCCCGGCGCTGGAGGGATCCTCGGTCGTGAAGGCGACACCGGGTCGACCTTCATCCGCTGATCCGGGGCCGGTGTGGCGATGCGGCGGAACGGTATGTGGGTCGAGCGGCGTGCCGCGAAGTAATTCATGGATTGCGGCGTCCCCGCTCGCGTTCACGTCGCTGTGTGTAAATGGCGGTGATTGTGGCGAGGGCTCATCAGTCGAATGGGCCGAATGATCGTTCAACCCGAACGTCGACATCGAATCACCTCATCGCCCTACCGGCTGCCGAACCTCCTCCACGCTAACAACCCCGACCGACAAAACCGCGGGGTGGATTGGCGTATGGCGCCACGGATTCATTGTCTGGCAGAGATGCGGGTCGCCCGCCCGCATAATTGGCCGCCAAATGTCGACATGACGCCGAGCGGATAAATTCTATTGAGCGAATTTCGCCCTACTTTGTGCCCATGCCGCAGGCCTGATTCCGTCGAGATGCCGCAGACCTGGCGCCACAAATCTGACCGCCGACGGACCGGACGCCGCCGCGCCTGAACCGCTGCACCTGGCCAGCGGTCGAGGGCGATGGCCTTCGCTGGTACGGATGCCTATTTGTCCTCGCCGGTCTCCGTGCCCTCGGGGTGATCGAGCGTAAGGTCGTACGTCGTGGGGAAGAGCTGACGGAATGCGGTGTCGACGCCTTTGGTATCGGAATACAACACGATCTTCTTCTGGCGCGTCACGTCCCTGACCTGATCGACCGTGTATTCGTGTACGTCGTCCGCGGGCTGGTGCACGATCTCGGGCGGCTGCCCGCGCTCCGGTCCCTCCGACACGGTGCCCTCCACGTTCCGCATATGTCCCTACGCCGTCGATTGAATGGTCCCCGAGTACGCGGCCGCCGTCCAGACCGAAACAAGCCGAATGGCGCTCAGCCCCGGAGGAAGGCCACGACGGCGAGGACGCGCCGGTGATCGTCCTCGTGGGGAGGGAGATCCAGCTTCGCCAGGATGTTGCCGATGTGCTTGCCGACGGCGGCCTCCGAGATCACGAGGGCGCGGGCGATGGCGGTGTTCGACCGTCCCTCGGCCATGAGGGACAGGACCTCCCGTTCCCTGGGGCTGAGTCGCCGTAGGGGGTCCCGCCGGCGGCGCAGTAGCTGCCGTACCACCTCGGGATCCACGACCGTCCGCCCGGCGGCCACGCTCGTGAGCGCGTCGACGAACTCCTCCACATCGCCGATCCGGTCCTTCAGCAGGTAGCCCACGCCGGTGCCGTCCCCCGAGTCGATCAGCTCGGTGGCATAAGTCTGCTCGACGTACTGGCTGAGGACGAGGACGGGCAGGTGCGGGTCGGCGGCCCGCAGCGCCACGGCGGCGCGCAGTCCCTCGTCGGAGAAGCCGGGCGGCATCCTGACGTCGGTGACGACGATGTCAGGGGAGTGCTCGGCCACGGCGGCGACCAGAGCGGCGGCGTCGCCGACGGAGGCGACCACCCGGTGGCCGAACCGCGCGAGCAGCCCGGACAGCCCTTCGCGGAGCAGCACGCCGTCCTCGGCGATGACGACGGTCAGTGATCGATCGGCGTGCACGGGATCTCCACGCGAAGCAGGGTCGGTCCGCCCGCCGGGCTCGACAGCATCAGTCTGCCGTCCACCGCGGAGACGCGGTCGGCGAGCCCCGCGAGTCCGCTGCCGGCCGACGGGTCGGCGCCGCCCACGCCGTCGTCCGTGATCTCGATGGTCAGCCGGTGACCGCCAAGCTCGTAAAACTCGCCGGGCTCATGAAGCTCGGGCCCATGAAACTCACCGAGGCCGGCGCGGATCCGAGCGTTTCCGGCCCCGCTGTGCCTGGCCACGTTGGCGAGCCCCTCGCTGACCACGAAGTAGGCGACGGACTCGACCGCCTCCGGCAACCGGTGCGGGATGTCGACCTCGACCTCGACGGGAACGGGTGACCGGTCGGCGACGTCCGCCATCGCGGCCGGCAGGCCGCGGTCGACGAGGATGCGCGGATGGATGCCGCGGATGAGGTCGCGGATCTCCGCCAGGACGAGTTTGGCCTCATCGTGCGCCTTCGTCACGAGCTCGGCCATCTCCTCCCCTCGTGAGACCTTCGCGAGGCCGAGCGTCATGGCGAGCGCGATCAGCCGCTGCTGCGCGCCGTCGTGCAGGTCGCGCTCGATACGCCGCCGTTCGATCTCGAACGCCTCGACCAGACGGGTGCGGGAACGGGTCAGTTCGGCCAGCCGCTCTCCCGGCTCGCCCCCGCGCGGGGTGAGCAGCAGTCTCGCCAGGCCCGCGTGGGCGACGGCGAGCGCGGTCAGCGGATACGCCGCCAGGAGCAGGCCGACGACGCCGAGCCCGGCGGCGAGGAACGCCTCCGGGTAGGTCTCCAGCGGCCAGAACTTGAGCAGGACCAGCGGACCCGCCTCCGTCATGCTGAACGGCGCGCAGATCATGACGAGCGGCACGATGAGGCCGTACGTGACGGCCACCAGCTCGACCGGCCAGAGCACGGCGGCCATCAGCACGGTGTAGGCGAGGGCCCGCCAGGTGGCCTGTTCGCCGAGGCGGGCTCTGATCCACGCCCGGAGCCCCGGCGGCGGCACGCGGTGGGGGCTCGCGGCCGGCTCCGGGTCGATCAGGCGCAGGCGGCGGCGTTCCACCGCGGCGAAGGGCAGGCCGATCAGCGCCATCGCGGCCAGCACGGGGATGCCGACCAGGACGAGGGTCAGCACGGCGCCGCCGACGAGCATGACGAGCAGCAGCGCGAGCGCGACCGCGCCGACCGCGGCGCCGCTCAGCAGGTAGGCAAGCGCACGCCAGGGCAGCGAGGTGGCGAGCAGATCCCTCCTGAGGACGGCCCGCCGGACGAGGCGGGGGCGCACCCGACGACAGCGCACCCGACGACAGTACGGCGTCGGCATCGGCGTCCGGAGGGGGCCCTGCCCTACGCAAGGGGTAGGGCCAGCCCCACCCCACGGACTACGCCCCGGCTTCCTGCGTCCGGCCCCGCCACCGCGATCTGATCGACGTCATGAACGGGACACTTCAGATCGGGCCGGGACACCAGGCCGGGCAGCCGGCCGCGCTGCGGGCGTTCACCGGTGCGGCGCTGCGCCGCCCGGGGGTCGTGGGGGCCGTGGCGCCCAGCTCGTCCGCCCTGGCGAGGGCCCTTTCGGCGATCGTGCCGACGACGGGTCCCGCGGTCGTGGTGGAGCTGGGCCCGGGCACCGGCCCCGTCAGTGACGCGATCCGCGGCAGGCTCGCTCCGGGCTCCCGTCAGCTCGCGGTCGAGATCGACCCGGCGATGGTGACCTATCTGCGCCGGGCGAAGCCCTGGCTTGAGGTCGTACACGGCGACGCGGCCGAGCTGGGCGCCCTGCTCGCGCCGCTGGGGGTGGAAAGGGCAGACGCGGTGGTGAGCACGCTGCCGTGGTCGCTGTTCCCGGCCGATCCGCAGCGGCGGATCCTCCGTGAGGTCGGCCGGGTGCTCGCCCCCGCGGGCGCGTTCACCACGGTGGCCTACCTCTCCGCCGTGGCGATGCCGTCGTCGTGGGCGTTCCGGCGGCGGCTGCGCGCCGCGTTCGACGAGGTGCTCACGACGGGACCGGTCTGGCGCAACATGCCGCCCGGGCTGGTCCACGTCTGCCGCAGACCGGTCGCCCGCGAGAGGAGCGACGGTGAGTGAGTGGGCGGCCGAACTGCTCGGCCGGCTGCCCGCTCCGCTCCTGCTCCTGGTGGCGGGCCTGCTCATCGTGGCCTAGGCCGGCACCCTGGTGGGCGTCGTCCTGCCCGGCACCACGGTGCTCGTGACCCTGGGCTACGCCGTCCACCTCGGGGTGCTGCCGCTGGGCGCGACGCTGACCGTCGCCGCCGTGGCCGCCGTCGCGGGCACGCACCTCTCCTATCTGTGAGGACGCCGCCGCAGGGGCGCCGCCTCGATCCATCGCCTGACCGACCGGTTCGCACCCGTCGGCTGGCGGCACGCCCGTCTCACCGATCACCTGGCGGTGGCGGGACCGGTGGTCGTGGCGTTCGTCCTGATCGTCTGGTACGTCCGGCACGTCCGGCGGCGCCTGGACGGCCGGACGGAGGTCAGCGGGTGACCAGGAAGTCGGCGGGGTCGCGGGGCGGACGGCTCCGGGGCGCCCCGGCGGCGTGGCCGATGGCCACGGCGCCCATCGGGTCCCAGCTCTCGGGCAGCTCAAGAACCTTGCGCACGACGTCGCGGCAGAACATGGTGGACGACACCCAGGCCGAGCCGAGCCCTTCGACGGCCAATTGGACCAGGAAGTTCTGCACCCCCGCCCCGGTGGCGACCACGAACATCTCACGCTCGGAGGCGTTCCTGCGCGCGTCGCGGTAGGTGTGCGAGCCGTCCATGACCAGGCAGGGAACGGCCAAATAGGGCGCGTTGCGCAGCACGTCGCCCCGCCGGATCCTGCGGGCGATCGACTCCTCGGAGAACCCGTCGGACCGCAGGTCGGCGATCCAGGCGTCCCGCATCGCGTCGACCAGGGCCAACCGGGATTCCGGCGACTCCAGAAGCACGAACCGCCAGGGAGTGGTGTGGTGAGGCGCGGGCGCGGCGATCGCGGCGGCCACCGCGCGGCGCACCGCCGCCGGGTCGACCGGGTCGCCGGAGAACTCCCGGATCGTACGCCGGGCGAAGACGACGTCGGCCGAGCCGTACCGGAACATGTCCTCGTCGGCGGGGCGGACGAGCGACCGGGCGCCGGGGCCGTCCTCGTCCGTGACCAGGCCGGACAGCCCCCGGACCAGCGCCACCGGCACCCCGGACAGCTTGCCCTTGACCAGTTCGCCGGCCGCGGCGATCTCGTCGGCGAGCGCGGTCACGGTCGCGTTGAGCGGGTTCCCGTATCCGTCGGACCGGCCGCGGAAGTCGTCCAGCGGGCGTACGCCGGCCGCGCCGAGTGCCACGTCGGTCAGGCCGTGCCGCCAGGGCCGCCCGAACGTGTCGGAGACCACGACGCCGACCCGGACCCCCAGCCGTTCGCCGATGCCGCGCCGGATGCGGCGGGCGGAGGCGTCGGGGTCCTCGGGCAGCAGCAGGACCGTCCCGGGCGCGGTGTTGGAGGCGTCCACCCCCGCCGCGGCCATGACGAAGCCGTGCCGGGTCTGCGCGATCACCGTCTCGCCGCGCCGCGCGACCACGCGCGCCGTCTCCTCTTCGATCGCCTTCGTACGGCTGTCGCCCTGCCGGACCCGGCCTTCGGCCTTGCTCACGATCTTGCTGGTGACGACCAGGATGTCGCCGTCAGCGAGCTCGGGAACGGCCTCGGCCACGAGCCCGGCGATGTCGTCTCCCGGCCGGACCTCGGGGAGCCCGGGGACGCCGGTGATGGTGATGTGCTGCACGGACCTTCCTAACGCCTTCCCAACGCCTGGCCACGGTTGAGGCTCCGGGCCCCCTCGTCGCCCCTCATAACCCGACACCACATGTCACCCGTCGATCTCCGGCAGGGCCCCGGCCAGGCGCAGCGCGGCCGCGGCGATCTCCCGGGTCGCCTCGGGCGAGTCCATGAGCAGCGGCCGTGCCTCCACGACGACGCCGTCCAGGGCGACGTCCTTGTCCTCCTCCGCCACCAGCCAGCCGTCGATCAGGCGGGAGCCGTACAGCTCCAGGACGGCCTGGGCGCTCGTCTCGACGCCGATCGCGGTCAGGCAGGCGTCCGCCATGCCGCGGACCGGGGCGCCGCCGATGATGGGGGAGACGCCGACGACGGTCTTCCGCTCGACGGCCTCCCGGATGCCGGGGATCTGCAGGATCGTCCCGATGCTGACGACGGGGTTGGACGGCGGGAGGATCACCACGTCGGCGTCCCGGATCGCGTCGAGGACGCCGGGCGCGGGCGTGGCCTCGTCGGCGCCCACCAGGGCGATCTGCTCGGCCGGGACCGAGGCGCGCAGCCGCACCCACCACTCCTGGAAGTGGATCGCCCTCCTGCCGTCGCCGTCCGAGATGACGACGTGGGTCTCGGTGCGGTCGTCCGACATGGGGAGCAGCCGCACGCCGGGCCGCCAGCGGTCGCACAGCGCCTCGGTGACCTGGGAGAGCGGATAACCGGCGGAGAGCAGCTGGCTGCGGAGGATGTGGGTGGCGAAGTCGCGGTCGCCGAGCCCGAACCACTGCGGTTCCATGCCGTACGCGGCGAGCTCCTCCTTGACCGTGAACGCTTCACCGGCCCGGCCCCAGCCCTGTTCCTCGTTGATGCCGCCGCCCAGCGTGTACATCACGGTGTCGAGGTCGGGGCAGACCCGCAGGCCGAAGAGCGTGATGTCGTCTCCGGTGTTCCCGATGACGGTTATCTCGGCGTCGGGGGCCGCGGCCTTGAGGCCTCGGAGAAAGCGGGCGGCGCCGATTCCCCCGGCGAGTGACACGATGCGCATGGCGCCAGTCTTCCACCGGACGCTACGCGCGCCGCGAACACCACCCCGCCCACGGTGGTGACCGGTACGGATTAGGCTTGGGGCCTCTTATGAGGTTTTTGGGTCTGCCGACACCTAAGTCGGGCATGTGCGAAACTTCCCAAGTGTCGTTTGGTCAGTGGGGGTAGTCGTGCTCAAGGTCGATACCGTTCGCCTACGGGAGCCGGCCGCCTGGCTCATGGTCGCGGTTGTGGCGACGGGCACGCTCGTCGCCGTCGCGCGACTGCTCACCGGAACGGCCGGGCCGCTGGGCGGTGAGCTCACCTTCGGCGTCCGCTCCGCCGCGGCCCTGCCGACGCTCGCGTCGCCGGTCTTCACGGCTCTCGCCGCCGGCGCGGTGGTGCTCACCGGAAAGGTGGGCGACCCGACCCCACGGGCCCGCCAGGTGGCGCTCGGCGCGGCCGCGTTCCTCGGCCTCGGCACGGTCTTCGGCGTGATCAGCCTGCTGGGCGTGCTGGTCGGAGATCTGCCGGCCTTCCGCGACCGGTTCGAGTCCCTGATTACCGGCATCCCCATGGTGGGTCTGGCCGCCCTCGGCGCGATCTTCGCACTGAACTCGGCGCGGGCACTTGAGGCGTCGCGGACGCAGGGGGAGATCCTGTTCGGCGGCGGGTGGAACGACCCGTCCCCGTCCCCCTCCTCGTCGTACGCCCCCGCGCTTCCGTCCGGATACGCCGGCGCTCCCAACGGTCAGGGGTACGGCCAGGCCCCGGCCACGGACGCGTACGCAGAGAACCGGCCGCAGCCCTTCGGCGGTCAGCCGGCCGCGCAGCCTTACGGCGACGCAGCGGGCCAGGGCCCGGCCCCCTACGGCGACCCGCAGGGCGTCGCCGGGCAGAACGGGCCCACCACAGGCCAGAACGCGCCGACCGGCCAGAACGGGCAGAGCACTCCCACGGGCCAGCACGTGCCGCCCTCCCAGCAGCACGCGCAGCCTCCCCAGCCCGCCGGTCAGCCGGCCGCACAGCCCGCCGGTCAGAACGGGGTCCAGGGTCTGCCCGCCGCCCCCGCCGCCGAGCAGCAGTTCGGGGCGGAGCAGTACGCCCAGAACCAGCCCCCCCAGAGCCGGCCCGCGCACCGGCAGCAGCAGAACCACGGCCAGGACCAGCACGGCCAGGACCAGCATGGGCAGAGCCAGCACGGGCAGAGCCAGTACGCCCAGCAGCAGTACGGCAAGGACCAGTACGGCCAGGATCAGCACGGTCAAGAGCAGTACAGCCAAGAGCAGTACAGCCAGGAGCAGTACGCGCAGCAGCAATACGGTCAGGGCCAGTACAACCAGGACCAGTACAGCCAGGACCAGTACAGCCAGGACCGGCCGCGCGAGCAGTACGGCGCGGCCGAGGGCGACCCGTACTCCTCCCAGCCCACCTACGGCACCGCGGACGCGGGCTCGCCGGCCGGCCACGCGCTTCCCCCGGCCGTGCCGCAGGCGCAGCCCGCTCCGTTCCAGGGCGCGTCCCCGGCGTCCCCGCAGCAGTGGCCGGCCGAGCCCGCGGCCCAGGCCCACCAGCAGCCGCAGGTCCAGCAGCAGGGCCAGAACCAGCCTCAGGGTCAGCCGTCGCTGCAGAACTTCCAGACCGGCGCGCACTACCAGGAGGCGTACCCGCCCTCCGGATATCCCGCGGAGCGTCCCGCCCAGGGATACCCCGCCGACCAGCACGGCGTCGCGGCCCCCGCGCCGTATGCGGGTGAGCAGGGCCAGCCGGCGAGCGCGTACGGGCAGCCGCCGCAGGGCCCGGTGTTCGACCAGTACGGCTACACCGGCCGGCCGCCGGAGGCCGCCCCCTACGCGCACGCGTCGTACAACAGTCAGAACGACCACACCTTCCCCCCGGCCCCGCTGCCCGCCTCCCTGCCCCCTGGGGAGGCCGCGCAGTACGACCAGGGCCAGCCGTACGGTCAGCAGAGCCAGCAGAGCCAGCCGGGCCAGCCCGCCCAGCAGCCTCAGCAGGGCACGCCGTACACCGGCTACTCCGGCGCCTCCGGCGCCCAGTTCGCCCGCCACGCGGCCGAGCCGGCGGGCTCCGGATACGACAGCGGGTTCGACACCTCGCCCGTCTATGAGGGCGCGGCGGACCCGCGGGAGCAGCAGCTCGCCCAGGCCTACCAGCAGGCCCAGAGCTACCAGCAGGTCGGCAGGCCCGAGCAGCAGACCAGCCCGCAGGACTACCCGGAGCGCTACGACAACCCGCTCGGTCACCCGCAGCAGACGCCCGGGCCGTACCAGCCGCAGGCCGAGGCCGCGGACAGCACCCTGCGGTTCGATCCCGTGGCGTTCGCGCAGGATCCGCTGGGCGACGCCGGCAGACGAGAAGAGGCGATCGACCCGACCGCGATCTACGCCCCCGACAGGTCGCAGGCAAAGTATGAGGAAGGTTCCGGCACGGATCAGGCAGCCCCCAGAACTGAGCCCAATCTGCCTTGGTATGGTTCCGAACGCTGATAGGACCGAAGATCGGGGCGTACGAACCGGGGCGAGCAGGTCTTTCCCCGGGTATCGCTATGCCGCTTGACGCCACACGCGCCACGCGCGTGTAATTACAGGCATGTTGTTACGCCTTCTCAATCTTGGGTAACAGGGGAGGCGTTCTATGGGGGGCTCCATTGTGGGCGGACGAGCGACAGGGAGGTGTGCAATGACCGATCTGGTCATGGCACAGGCGCTCGGTGAAGATCTGGGTTGGCAGGAGCGTGCGCTCTGCGCGCAGACCGACCCCGAGGCGTTCTTTCCGGAGAAGGGCGGCTCCACCAGGGAGGCCAAAAAGGTGTGCCGCTCGTGCGAGGTGCGGGCGGAATGCCTTGAATACGCCCTTGAGCATGACGAGCGGTTCGGCATCTGGGGTGGGCTGTCGGAGCGGGAACGACGCAGGATCAAGCGTCAGGCCGTCTGACCGTTCCGGCCGGCTCAGAAGTCTGCGCCGGCCGGACGGATGAGGTGAGGGTGGGGTCACGCGGGCGCCGCGTGGCCCCACCGCCTCGTCGGGGTATGGGCCTGTCCGGCACCGGCTCATAAGGCGTGCTCTGGCCGGGCATGGGGAGAATGCCGGTTTCGCACGCGTGTGATCAGGTGGGCCCGGGGTGCCGTATCGTGGTCGGCGCTCAGCCGTACGACCCCCACAAGGACTCGACGTGCACTCGGTCACCGCGATCGTCGTCGCTCACGACGGCGCCCGCTGGCTCCAGGAGACGCTGACGGCGGTTCTCCGCCAGACCCGTCCGCTCGACCGTGTCGTCGGCGTCGACAACGGCAGCCGCGACGGCAGCGGGCGGCTCCTCGCGCAGGCGTTCGGCGAGCACAACGTGCTGAGCCTGTCGCGGTCGGCCGGTTTCGGCGAGGCCGTCCACGAGGTGTTACGCCGGCTGCCCGCCGCGCAGGAGCAGCAGGCGCAGGAGTGGGTCTGGCTGCTCCACGACGACTGCGCGCCCGACGCGGGCGCCCTGCAGGCGCTGCTGTGGGCGGCCGACCAGGACCCCAAGGCCGCGATCCTCGGCCCCAAGCTGTGCGACTGGCTCGACCGGCGGGTGCTGCTGGAGATCGGGGTGACGGTCAGCCGCTCGGGGCGGCGCGACACCGGCCTGGAGCCCAGGGAGTACGACCAGGGGCAGCACGACGAGATCCACGACGTGCTGTCGGTCTCGACGGCGGGCATGCTCATCCGGCGGGACGTCTGGGACGAACTCTCCGGGCTCGACCCCGACCTGCCGCTGTTCCGTGACGACCTCGACCTGTGCTGGCGGGCCCGGGTGGCCGGGCACCGCGTCCTCAACGTCACCGACGCGGTCGCCTGGCACGCCGAGGCCTCGAGCCGGCGCCGGCGTCGCATCTCCACCCGGGACGAGCACCCGCGCCGGCTCGACCGGCGCAACGCCCTGTTCGTGATCATGGCCAACCTGCCGTTCTGGGCGCTGGTCCGCTCGGTCGTCCGCAACGTCTCGGGGTCGCTGGTCAGGACCCTCCTCTTCCTGCTCGCCAAGCAGCCCGCGAACGCCCTCGACGAGGTGGCGGCGCTGGGCTCCGTCCTGGGGCATCCGGGCCGCCTGCGCCGGGCCCGTAAGGCGCGCAGGAACGGCAGGAAACAGGGTTACCCCGCGGTGGCGCGGCTGCTGACCCCGCCGGGCGCGGCGCTGCGGCGCCTGACCGACATGGTGCAGGGCTTCCTCGCGGGCGGCGCGCCCGTCGACTCGGCCGGCCGGCACCACGCCGTCGCGGCCGACTCCTCGGACGACGACGACGGCGACGAGTTGCTCACCGACTCACGGGTCTTCCAGCGGGTCTTGGGCAGCCCGGGAGTCCTGCTGACCTTCGCTCTGGTCGCGGTCGCGCTGCTGGCCGAGCGCCGGCTGCTCACCGGCGACCTGCTGGGCGGCGGCCTCCTCGTGCCGGTCACCGGGAGCGCGTCCGACCTGTGGCGGTTCTACCTGGAGGGTCACCACGCCGCCGGGCTGGGCTCCGACACCTGGGCTCCTCCGTACGTCGCCGTGCTCGCGGGGCTGTCGGCCCTGTTCCTCGGCAAGACGTGGCTGGCGGTCGGCGTGCTGCTGCTCGGCTGCGTGCCGCTGGCCGGCCTGTCGGCGTACGCGGCGACCAAGCGGATCATCCCGTACACGCCCGCCCGGATCTGGCTGGCCGCGACGTACGCGCTGCTGCCCGTCGCGACGGGCGCGGTCGCGGGCGGCCGGATCGGTACGGCGCTGCTCCTCGTGCTGCTCCCGGTCTACGCGGGGCTCGCCACCCGGGTGGTCGCCGGGTCGCGCCGCGCCGCGTGGGGGCTCGGCCTGCTGCTCGCCGTGGGCGCCGCCTTCGTGCCGCTCGTCTACGTCCTGGTCGCGGTGCTCGGGGCGCTCGCCGCCGTGTCGTTCGCCGGTGTCCGCAAGGGGGCCGGGCTGTCGCTGGCGATCGGGCTCGGCACCCCGCTCCTCCTGCTCCTGCCCTGGCTGGCCGAGGTGGTGCGGGAGCCGGGCCGGATGCTGATGGAGGCCGGCCTGCGCGACGTCACGCTGGCCGACCCGCGGCTCGGCCCGGAGTCGCTGCTGCTGCTCAGCCCCGGAGGGCCGGGCGTGCCGCCGGTGTGGACGGTGGCCGGGCTGATCGCCGTGGCCCTGACCGCGTTGCTGCTGCGCCGCCGGCGGATGCACGTGGTGGTCGGGTGGGGCGTGATGCTCTTCGGCGTCCTCGTCGCGATCGTGGTCTCGCGGCTCACGGCCGGGAGCATGCCCGCGTGGCCCGGTGTCCCGCTGGCGTTCGCCGCCACCGGCCTGCTGCTCGCCGCGGCCCATCCCGCCCACCGGCTCGCCCGGCTGCGGGCGGCCGGCGGGGTGCGGCGCATTGGCGCGCTGCTGATCGTCGTGGCCGCCTTCGCCACCCCGCTGGCGTCCGCGGGTTTCTGGATCGTCTCGGGCGCGGACGGCCCGCTGGAGCGCGGCGCGCGCGACCCCATGCCGGTGCTGGCCACGCTCGGCACGCGGGAGGGGGAGGGCACGCTGCTGCTGCGGCCGCGGGACGGCGAGGTCGCCTACACCCTGCTGCGCGGGCGGGCCCCCCTCATCGGCGAGTCCGACCTGGTGCCCGCCGCCGACGCCCGGGGGCGGTTCGGGGCGGCGGTGGCCGGCCTGGCGTCCGGCCGCGGCGGCCCCTACACGCAGACCCTCGCCTCGATGGGCGTCCGTTTCGTCAGCGTGCCCGGCAAGATCGGGCCCGAGCTGCGGCGGGCGCTCGACTCCAACCCGGAGATGGCGCGGATGAGCCTGTCCGACTCGGGCGGGCTGTGGCGCGTGACGGTCCCCGTGACCGTGCCGCCGCCGTCCACCGGAGCCGACTCGACGCACCGGATCTGGCTCTGGGCCCAGGGGGCGCTGCTCGTCCTGGTGCTCGTCCTGGCCTCGCCCGGGGCTCGTACCGCCGAGCCGGAGGAAGACTACGGCGAGTCTTCTCCCGACGGGACGCCACGTGGCCGCCGCCGAGCCAGGGAAGATCGGGTGCCGGCATGAGAGGACTGATCGAGAACCGCTTCGGCCTGCTCGCGCTTGTGCTGGTCGCGGTCGCGGCGTTGTACGGCGTGGCATACGTCTCCCGGCCGGCGCCGGTGGCCCACGCCGAGCTCAAACCGGTCCGGGCGGCCGTCGAGTCGGTGACGACCGTGTGCCCCGCCCCGAGCGGCGCCAAGGTGAGCGTGGTGACCCCGCCCGGAGCGACGGGTCCCGGCACCGCCGCGCTGACCCCGCTCACGCCGGACGCCGACAAGAACGACAGCAAGAACGCCGGCAAGGGCGGAGACAAGAGCGACGGCAAGGGCGACGGCAAGGGCGGAGACAAGAGCGACGGCAAGCAGGGCGAGGCGGGCTCCGCGTCGCCCGCGCCCCTCGACACGGTCAGCGGCCCGGGGCTGCTGTGGCAGCGCAGGCTCCCCGTCGGCGGCGGCCCGCTCACGGTCGCCGCCACCGGGTCGATGGCCCCCGGACTGGAGACCGCGCAGACCACCCGGGAGGAGTCGGGCGCCCAGCGGGGCCTCGCCGGGGTCCGCTGCGTCGAGCCGGGCGCCGACGCCTGGTTCGTCGGCCCGGGTCCGGCGGCGGCCGAAGTGGCCCTCTACGTGGCCAACGCCGACCGGGCTCCCGCCGACGTCTCGATCATGATCTATTCGGGCGAGGGCCCCGTGCTCAGCGAGCGGGGCAACAGCCTGATCCTCAAGCCGGGCGAGAGCCGGGTGGTGAACCTCCGCGAGATGGCGCCCTCACCTTTGGTGATGGCGCTGGAGGTGAGCACCGGCACCGGCCGGGTCGCCGCCGCGGTCAGGGCGGCCTTCGGCAAGGGCAGGGGCGTCGACTGGCTTCCCATCTCCACGCCGCCCGCCACCCGCGTCGTCGTGCCCGGCATCCCCGGCACGGCGGGCCTGCGGGAGCTGTACGTCGCCGCGCCCGGCGAACAGGACACGGTCGTCCAGGTGAAGGCCGTGCTCAAGGACGGCTCCTACGCCCTGAAGAACAAGGAGTCGGTCGAGGTGCCCGCGGGGTCGACGGCGTCGCTCGACCTGTCCACCGGGATCGGGGGCCAGCCCGCGGCCCTCGTGCTCACCGCCGACGTGCCGATCGTCGCGGGCCTGAAGGTCACCGGCACCGGCACCAGCCAGGACGTGGCGTTCACGGCGGGCGCGCCGTCCATCGATCTCGGCAGCGTCGTGGCCGACGGCCGCATCACCAAGAAGCAGGTCTCCCGCCTCGTGCTCTCCGCGCCGTTCGAGCCGGCGACCGTGCAGGTGCGGCTCCTGCCCATGCGGGGGACGGCTCCGCAGCCGGTCGAGGTGCGGCTGCCCGCCGGCCGTACGAGAGAGCTCAAGCTCACGCCGCCGCCGGGAGGCGAGGCGGGCTTCGGCGTCGTCGTGCAGCCCGAGCCGGGCTCCGGCCCGGTGTACGGGGGACGTGCGCTGGACGAGTCCGCGTCCGACGGCCAGATGATCACCATGCAGCCGCTGGAGATGGCGCGGACCTGGGCGCTCGTGCCGCCCACGACCGACGCCCCGAGCGCCGTCCTGCCTCAGTGGCGGTCGTCGTAGCCGGGGTCGATCGTCTCGGGCGTGAGGCCGAGGAGGCTCGCCACCTGCTCGACGACCACGTCGAAGATCAGGGTGCCGAGCTGGTCGCGGTCGCGGGCCCGGGCCTCCAGGGGACGCCGATAGAGCACCACCGCCGCCGGGTCGCCGCCTGAGGCCGAGTCGGCCCGGCCGAGGGGGATGGGCTCCGAGGCGAGGCGGGCAGGGCCGTCCGTCAGCTCGCTGGCCGGGGGGACCTCCTCGACGGCGAACTCCACGGATGCCAGCTGGCCGCCCCATTGGGGCTTGAGCCGGTCGACCGCGTCCAGCACGAGATCGTCGAAGCGCTCTGACCGCGATCTCGCGATCGGCACATGTGAGGGCGCGAGTGGACCGCGCATCCCCCGGCCGTGCCGGTCACGGCGGCGCGCCCGCCGGCGGGGGTCAGGCCGGTCGCCCCCCTGGGTCCGATCGCTCACGCAGCCAGCTTAGAGCGCACGCCCCAGAACCGGTGGATCCGTGTCCCCACCCCCGGGATCTGTCCGCTTTGTCGGCAATCTGATGGGGACTTGTGAGATTGCTGGATTGTGGCGACACGCTCGATAAGAGCGGCGGGGTGGTGGCAATGTGAACGCGGACCGGATACGGTCCCTCCGTGAGCCCCGTCCGCAGCTGTTCCCGTACCGCCTGCAGGCAGCCTGCCGTCTTCACACTCACGTATGTCTACGCCGACTCCACCGCGGTTCTCGGCCCCCTCGCGACGTACGTGGAACCGCACTGTTACGACCTGTGCGCGGAGCACGCGGAACGGCTCACGGCACCGAGGGGCTGGGAGGTCGTCAGACTCCCGTCCGAGCCGGGCTCACCGAGCGGCGACGACCTGGAGGCGCTCGCCAACGCCGTGCGCGAGGCCGCCCGGCCCGCGCCCGCCGCCGGAGAGCCGGTGGGGCAGGCCGTCGAGGTGGGACGGCGCGGCCATCTGCGGGTGCTCAAGTCCGCCCAGCCCAACCGGGAGCGATGACATCCCCACCGCCACGTTGGGACGTCCGCCGCACGGGCAATGACGCGCTATAGGCTCAAGTGCGAAGACTTACGACTTTTAGGGGCTGCAGTGGCCGACCTCACCAGGATCTTCAAGGCGTACGACGTGCGGGGCGTCGTGCCGGACGAGCTCAGCGAGGAGATCGCCCAGGCAGTGGGGGCGGCCTTCGTCGAGGTGACGGGCGCCACGTCTGTGGTGATGGCGCACGACATGCGGGCCTCCTCCGGGCCGCTGTCCGCGGCCTTCGCCCGCGGCGCGACGTCCCGCGGCGCGAACGTCGTCAACGCCGGCCTCGGCTCGACCGACATGCTCTACTACGCCAGCGGCAGCCTCGACCTGCCCGGCGTCATGTTCACCGCCAGCCACAACCCGGCCAAGTACAACGGCATGAAGATGTGCCGCGCCGGAGCCGTGCCCGTGGGCACCGACACCGGCCTGCTGGAGATCCGCGACCGGGCGGCCGAACTGCTTGAGACCGGCCTGGACGCCGGGGCCGCCGCCGAGAAGGGCACGCTCACCGAGCGCAACCTGCTGGAGGGCTACGCCGCCCACCTCAAGACCCTGGTCGACCTGTCCGGCATGCGGCCGCTCAAGGTCGTGGTCGACGCCGGGAACGGCATGGGCGGTTACACCGTCCCCGAGGTCTTCGCGGGCCTGCCGATCGACCTGACCCCGCTCTACTTCGAGCTGGACGGCGACTTCCCCAACCACGAGGCCAACCCCATCGAGCCGGAGAACCTCCGCGACCTGCAGAAGGCCGTCGTCGAGCGCGGCGCGGACATCGGCATCGCGTTCGACGGCGACGCCGACCGGTGCTGGGTGATCGACGAGCGAGGCGAGTCGGTCTCGCCGTCCACCGTGACCGCGCTGGTCGCGGTCCGCGAGCTGGCCAAGAACCCGGGCGCCTCGATCATCCACAACCTCATCACGAGCAAGGGCGTGCCGGAGATCGTGCGCGAGCACGGCGGCGTGCCGGTGCGCACCCGCGTCGGCCACTCGTTCATCAAGGCCGAGATGGCCAAAACCGGCGCCGTGTTCGGCGGAGAACACTCCGCCCACTACTACTTCCGCGACTTCTGGTTCGCCGACTCCGGAATGCTGGCCGCCCTCCACGTGCTCGCGGCGCTCGGCGAGCAGGACCGCCCGCTGTCGGAGGTCCTGTCCGCCTACTCCCGCTACGCGTCGTCGGGCGAGATCAACAGCAGGGTGGACGACCAGGCGGCCGCCCTGGCCCGGGTGCGTGCGGCGTTCTCCGGCCGTGAGGGTGTTACCTTCGACGAGCTGGACGGACTTACCGTCGACGGCCCGGACTGGTGGTTCAACCTCCGCCCGTCCAACACCGAGCCGCTGCTGCGGCTCAACACCGAGGGGGCCGACGAGAAGACGATGGCCGCCGTCCGCGACGAAGTTCTCACCGTCGTTAGGAGCTGACGAGTTGAAGATCGACGACTGGCTGCTGGACATCCTGGCCTGCCCGGCGTGCAAGTCCCCCCTCAGCGTCCGGACGGAGTCCGACGAGCTGGCCTGCACCTCCGAGTCGTGCGGCCTGATCTACCCGGTGCGTGACGACATCCCCGTGCTGCTCGTCGACGAGGCCCGCAAGGCATGACGGACGCCCACGGGGCGACTTTCGAGCACGATCGTCTCGACGACCAGGCGTACCTCATGGAGGCCGACCCCTCCGGCATGCTGCGCACGGTCGCGTCGTCCGGCGCCCAGGTCCGTACGGCCTACCGGGCCGCGGTGGAGGCGGGCCTCGCCGCGACGGGGCGCGACGCGCGTCCGCGCGCGATCGTGGTGACGGGCATGGGCGCCTCCGGGCTGGCCGGGCCGGTGCTCGACGCGGTCTGCGGGAACGGCGCGCCGCTGCCGGTGGTGACCGTGCGCGGATACCGGCTGCCCGGCTGGGTGGGCGCCGCCGACCTGGTCGTCGCGGTCTCGCGCTCGGGCGGGACGGAGGAGACGCTCGCCGTCGCCGCGGAGGCCGTACGGCGCGGGTGCGGGATCCTCGGCGTTGGCGTGCCGGATTCCCCGCTCGCGGCGCTGGTCACGCAGGGCGGCGGCCGGTACGTGCCGCTGTCCGGCGTCGCCGGGCAGCCCAGGGCGACGATGTGGGGTCTCGTGGTGCCGCCGGTCGTCGCGGCCGCAGGGATGGGCCTGGTCCGGGCGGACGAGGGACTCTTCGAGTCGGTCGCGGCCCGCCTGGAGGACATCGCCCACCGGTGCCGGCCGTCGAGCGAGTCGTTCATCAACCCCGGCAAGACCCTCGCGGCCGAACTGGCCGGCAGCATCCCGATGATCTGGGGCACCTCGCCGCTCGCGGGCGTGGCCGCCTACCGGATGAGCTGCCAGATCAACGAGAGCGCCCGCCGTCCGGCCGTCTGGGGCGAGCTCCCGGAGGCCGGCCACAACCAGATCGCGGCGCTCGACGGCCCGCTGGCCGGGCGGGACATCTTCGCCGACCCCTTCGCCGACGGCGGCGAAGCCCCGCGGCTGCGGCTGGTCGTGATGCGGGACGCCGACGAGCACCCGCGCGTGACCCGGCGCCGCGTGGAGTCCGTACGGCTGGCCGAGGACCGCGGCGTTCCCGTCTCGGAGATCGCCGCCGACGAGGGCCATCCGCTGGAACGGCTCGCCTCGCTCGTCGGCCTGGCCGACTACGCCGCCCTCTACCTGGCGCTGGGCTACGGCCTCGATCCCGCCTCCGCTCCGGTGGTCGGTGAGCTCTCGGCCCGTGTTTCCCAATAGGATCGCCCCGGGCCGGTTATTGCCTCGGCCGGATCACGGGGCCTGGTTATACGGCCGGATTATGAGGAGTCAGACGTGAGTGCGGGTGGCGGTACCAAGGCGATCATCGCGGCGCTCGGCGCTAACCTGGCGATCGCGGTGGCGAAGTTCGTGGCGTTCCTGTTCACCGGGTCGTCCTCGATGCTGGCCGAGTCGGTGCACTCGGTCGCCGACTCGGGCAACCAGGCGCTGCTGATCGTCGGCGGCAAGCGGGCCGAGCGGCGGAGCACCCGCAAGCACCCCTTTGGGTACGGCCGGGAACGCTACTTCTACGCGTTCGTCGTGGCCGTGGTGCTCTTCACCATCGGCGCGCTGTTCTCCCTGTATGAGGGATGGCACAAGATCGCCGATCCGCACCCCGTCGAGTCGCCGGTCTGGGCGTTCGGCGTGCTCGTCTTCGCGATCGTCGCGGAGGGCTTCTCCTTCCGTACGGCGATCAGGGAGTCGCGGGCGCTCAAGGGCGACCACTCGTGGGTGTCGTTCATCCGGCGGGCCAAGGCTCCCGAGCTGCCCGTCGTGCTGCTGGAGGACTTCGGCGCGCTGCTCGGCCTCATCTTCGCGCTGTTCGGCGTGTCGATGTCGGTCGTCACGGGCGACGGGATCTGGGACGGCATCGGCACCATGATGATCGGCGCGCTGCTCGCGGTGATCGCCGTCATCCTCGCCACCGAGACGAAGTCGCTGCTGATCGGCGAGAGTGCCGCTCCTGAGATCGAGGAGCAGATCTGCGCCGCCCTGGAGAGCGCCCCCGAGGTCAGCCGGGTCATCCATCTGCGCACGCTGCACCTCGGCCCCGAGGAGCTCCTGGTCGCCGCGAAGATCGCCGTACAGCACGACGACACGGCGGGCGAGGTGGCGCGCGGCATCGACGAGGCGGAGCGCCGCGTCCGGGAGGCCGTGCCGATCGCCCGGGTCATCTACCTGGAGCCCGACCTCTACCGGGCCGACGCGTCGGCGGAGAGCCGCACCGGAGCCTGAGACCGGAGCCTGACCGGCGTCCCGCCGTGAGGGGCGCGTGGCGGCCCCCGGCGACTCCGCTGGCACGGTCCGCTGCGCACCGTGATTGAAACGTGATGCGTTGTCACTTCGACCGGTCGGTACTCACGGGTAACTTTACCTTCTCATTACGAGTCAGGTCTGGTGTGGAGGTGGCCCATGGTCGCGCAGGGACGTGTCCGGTGGAAGCGCTTCGCGTTCTTCTTCGTCCCGGCGCTCGCCGTCGCCTCGGTGCTGGTCGGCGCGACCGCCGAAGGGGCGATCGGAGCGTCGTTCGTGGTGTCCGGAGACACCTTCAAGGTCTCGGCCGACAAGCTGCGGGGCGAGGGCTTCGCCCAGTACGGCAGCCTGGTCGAGAACAAGAAGGGGCAGAAGATCCCCGTGGCGGTCTCCGGGATCCGGCACGCCACGTTGACGAACATGTGCCAGACGGTCCTGGTGAAGTCGCCCGTCGGCGACGTCACGATCAGGATCACCGCGGGCACCGGCGACGTCCCGGTGACCGCGGACAACATGATCGTCGATGCCGCCCAGATCGAGGGCGACGCGGTCTTCAAGGGCATCGAGGCCGGCCGGGACGCCAGCGCGCTCGACGAGGTCCCGGGCGCGCAGGGGGCGGCCGGGATGTTCGGTCAGCAGGCCGGCTCGGTCTCGATCGACGGCTTCCGGCAGGTGTCCTGGTCGGTCAACGCCGCCACGTTCAAGCTCCCCGGGCTGAAGCTCGGCGTCGAGCCCGGACGGCACGAGTGCTTCTGATGTCCCGCTCCGGCGCGCCCGACGTTCGCGGCAACGAGGGGAGCGGTCACGAGGGGAGCGGGCGACCGTGAGCGGCACGACCTCCTGGCGGCGCACCCGGCCGTTCTGGGGCGGGCTGCTGACCCTCCTGGCCGGTCTGGAGCTCCTCAGCATCCCGTTCGCCGTCAAGGCGCTGCCGCTGGTCATCCAGTCGGGCGCCGTCGGGGCGACCTACCTCGTCGCGCTACTCCTGATCATCGTGGGGCTGCTGATCTGGCTGCAGCCGGGCCAGCGGGTGTTCTTCGGCGTGGTCGCGGTGCTCCTGTCGATCGCGTCGTTCGTCTACGCCAACCTCGGGGGATTCCTGGCCGGGATGCTGCTCGGCCTGGTCGGCGGCGCGCTGGCCGCGGCCTGGGCGCCCTTGGGCGAGGACGGCGGAGGCGGGGACGGGGACGCCGCCGCGCCCGGTGGGTTCGCGCCGGGCGGCATGACCTTCACCGACCGCCGGGTCGTCAGCGGCGAGGAGCGTCTCGACGCCGCCGCGAGAGAGGCGGCGAGACAGGCCGCCAGACAGGCGGAGCCGGCCATGCCGCCCGGGGGCACGCCCCGGGTCATCATCGGCCGCGTCCGCGGCGGCGGGACCGCCCCGCCGGAGAAGGGCGGGACAGAGCCCGGCGACGGGCTCCGGGAGGAGCCGGACCGGCCGGGGGAGAAGGCAGAACGGCCAGGAGGGCGGTCCGGCGAGCAGCCGGAGGACACGGCTGAGTGGTCCGGCGAGCACGCGGGCGAAGGGACAGGCGATGGGACGGGGAGAGGGCGGCACGAGGGGCCGGGGACGGGCGGGCGCGCTCTCGCGATCGCCGTCATGCCCGTGCTCCTGCTGCCCATGCTCTCGCTGCCCGGGACGGCCGCCCGCGGCGACGCCGCGGCGCGCCCGGCGGCCGCACCGGACCCCGTGCCGGCCACCGGTGAGCCGCTCCTGCCCGGCGTCCTGCCGACCCCGCTCCCGGACGTCCCCGGCGTGCTGAACGGCCTGGGCGGCCTGGTTGGCGCGACCCCCGTGCCGACGTCGCCGGGCGGTCACGGCGGGTCGTCCCCGACGCCGGGGCAGGACGACGCGCCGTCCTCCGCGACGGGCGGAGGCGCCCTGCCGATGGTCGCGACCGAGCCCGCCGCCGTCCGCGCCCCGTCCCTGACGATGACCGGGATGAAGTTCCGCGGGGTGGTGCGGATGCCCACGGCGACCGGCAGCGTGAAGATGCTGTGGTTCACCATGGACAAGGCCGTTCTCGCGGAGCCGCGGCAGACGATGGGCGCCACGACTCTCACCGGCCGGACGTTCACCTTCGAGGGTGACGTGGTCATCTACACGACCCGGATGACGGGCTCGCTGCTCGGACTGCCCCAGGACTTCACCGCCGACAACCCCAACGTGCTGGTCAGGGCCCTCAAACTGGTTCCGTCGCTGAGCGTCCCCCTGACCATGACCGACATCGTGAGCGAGCAGCCGTACGTCAGGGCCGACTCGCTGCGGGCCGACGGCCTCCACCTCGTCGTCGGCTCCTGAAGCTCACCGGGGAGCCCGGCCCTGAGGTTCAGCCCTGAGGTTCAGCTCTGAAGCCTGGTCGTGGGACCGGCGTTCCGGGCCGTTCCCGCAGGAGCCGCAGCGCCTTCTCCTTCTCGAAGTCCAGGGCCCTGCGAGGCACGGGGATACGGCCGATCCGCACGCCGAGCTCTCGTACGGCCTGTCCCACGGCGGGCTCCGACAGCGCCCGCAGCGCGAAGGCCAGCTCGGCGGGGGAGACGTCGAAACGGCGCTCCAGCTCCATCGCCTGGCGGACCGCGGCCAGCTCCTCCGGGCCGAAGCGCCGGTGCGCGCCCCGGTCGCGGACCGGCGGCAGCAGGCCGAGGGCCTCCCGGTAGCGCAACATGCGGGGGGACAGGCCAAGATGCCTGGCCGCCTCGGTGATCCGCATCGGCGTCCACCCGCCTCTTCTCGTTCGATCCGTCCAGCGGCATCCGTCGCCGACAGAATGTCACATTCTTGTGTGAAGTTCGCGCCCCTGCGCATGCGTCGGGTCGTCCGAGCCGCCTAAAATCGCAGCCGACGGACAACGGAGGGAACACTTTCATGGACTTCAAGGTCGCCGACCTTAACCTCGCGGACTTCGGCCGCAGGGAGATCCGCCTCGCGGAGCACGAGATGCCGGGCCTTATGGCGACCCGCGCGGAGTTCGCCGCCTCGCAGCCGCTCCGGGGCGCGAAGATCATGGGATCGCTCCACATGACCATCCAGACGGCTGTGCTGATCGAGACGCTGGTGGCCCTGGGCGCCGACGTCCGGTGGGTGAGCTGCAACATCTTCTCCACCCAGGACCACGCCGCCGCGGCCGTGGTCGTCGGTCCCGACGGGACGCCGGACGACCCCAAGGGTGTGCCGGTCTACGCCTGGAAGGGCGAGACGCTGGAGGAGTACTGGTGGTGCACCGAGCAGGCCCTCCGCTGGCCCGACGGCTCCGGCCCGAACATGATCCTCGACGACGGCGGTGACGCGACCCTGCTCGTCCACAAGGGCGTGGAGTTCGAGCGGGCCGGCGCGGTACCGACGGCGAGCGAGGACGACCCGGAGGAGTGGGCGATCATCCTCGACACGCTCCGCCGGACGGTCGGCGAGGAGAAGCGCTGGACCGGCGTCGCCGAGGCCATCAAGGGCGTCACGGAGGAGACCACCACCGGTGTCCACCGCCTGTACGACATGCACAAGAACGGCCAGCTGCTCTTCCCGGCCATCAACGTCAACGACTCGGTCACCAAGTCGAAGTTCGACAACAAGTACGGCTGCCGCCACTCGGTCATCGACGGCCTCAACCGGGCGACCGACGTGCTGATCGGCGGCAAGGTCGCCGTCGTGTGCGGCTACGGCGACGTGGGCAAGGGCTGCGCGGAGGCGCTGCGCGGTCAGGGCGCCCGCGTGATCGTGACCGAGATCGACCCGATCTGCGCGCTCCAGGCGGCGATGGACGGCTACCAGGTCACCACCCTGGACGAGGTCGTCGGCATCGCGGACATCTTCGTCACGTGCACCGGCAACTACGGCATCATCACCGCCGACCACATGGCGCGGATGAAGCACCAGGCGATCGTGTCCAACATCGGCCACTTCGACAACGAGATCGACATGGCCGGCCTCGCCCGCATCCCGGGCATCCGCAAGGAGGAGGTCAAGCCGCAGGTCCACACCTGGGCCTTCCCCGACGGCCACTCGATCATCGTGCTCGCCGAGGGCCGGCTGATGAATCTCGGCTGCGCCACCGGTCACCCGTCGTTCGTGATGTCGAACTCGTTCACCAACCAGGTGATCGCCCAGATCGAGCTGTTCACGAAGACCGACGACTACCCGATCGGCGTGTACGTCCTGCCCAAGCACCTGGACGAGAAGGTGGCCCGCCTCCACCTCGACGCCCTCGGGGTGAAGCTCACCACGCTCAGCAAGAAGCAGGCCGAGTACATCGGCGTGGACGTCGAGGGCCCGTACAAGCCGGACCACTACCGGTACTGACGGCCCCTCACGGTCCCGCGGGGCGGCGGCGCCCCGCGGGACCACCCGCACGGAAAGTCAGGGGGCCAGGCGTGGTCGTCTCCGAGTTGGCGGAGGCCGGGGAGCGGCGGATCGAGTGGGCGGCCCGGTCGATGCCGGTCCTCCAGGCGATCGCGGCCCGGTTCGGTCAGGACCGGCCGCTCGACGGGCTGCGGATCGCCGCCAGTCTCCATGTGACGGCCGAGACCGCCGTGCTCATGGGTGCCCTGCGGGCGGGCGGCGCCGAGATCGCGCTGGCCGCGTCGAATCCGCTGTCGACGCAGGACGACGTGGCCGCCGCGCTCGGCGGATACGGCATCGCGGTCCACGCGCGCGCCGGGGTCGACCGCGCGACCTACTACCGGCACATCCACGAGGCGCTCGACATCTCGCCGAACATCGTGCTCGACGACGGTTGCGATCTCGTCAACATCCTGCACACCGAGCGTCTCGAACTGCTGGAAGGCGTGGCGGGCGGCTGTGAGGAGACCACGACCGGAATCATCCGGCTGCGGCAGATGGCCGCCGAGGGCGCGCTGCGGTTCCCCGTGGTCGCCGTCAACGACACCCGGACGAAGCGGATGTTCGACAACCGGTACGGCACCGGCCAGTCGACCCTGGACGGCATCATGCGGGCCACGAACATCCTGCTCGCGGGGCGTACGGTCGTCGTCGCGGGCTTCGGTTACTGCGGGCGCGGGGTGGCGGAGCGGGCCCGGGGCCTGGGGGCACGGGTGATCGTCACCGAGATCGACCCGGTGAAGGCGCTCGACGCGTCGCTGCAGGGCTATGACGTACGGCCGATGGAGCTGGCCGCCCTCGCGGGCGACGTGTTCGTGACGGTGACCGGCAACCGCGACGTCATCCGGGGCGAGCACCTCGCCGTCATGAAGGACGGCGCCATCCTGGCCAACGCCGGCCACTTCGACGTCGAGATCGACGTGCGGGCCCTGGAGGAGATGGCGCGCGACGTGCGGTTCGGCATCCGGCCCAACACCGACGAGTACGTCCTGGCCGACGGCCGGAGGCTGCTCCTGCTCGCCGAGGGCCGCCTGGTCAACCTGACGGCGGCCGAGGGCCATCCGGCCGCGGTGATGGACATGTCCTTCTCGGCGCAGGCACTCGCGGTGGCCCGGCTGGCGGCGGAGGCGGCGCGGCTGTCACCCGGCGTGTACGACGTGCCGGCCGACATCGACGTGGAAGTGGCCCGGCTCAAGCTGGCCGCGGCCGGAATCGCGATCGACTCGCTCACCGACGAGCAGGAGGACTACCTGCACTCCTGGCGGCTCGGCTCCTGAACCGGAAGCCGGCGAGGAACCGGCAAGTACGCCGACGAGAACGCGGGCAAGTGCGCCGGCGACTACGCCGACGAGTACGGGCACGCCCGGAGCCACCTCTCCCGTTGCGCGCCGGGCGTGCCCGACTCAACCCCACTGCAGGTATGCCCCAATCACCTGCAATTGCTGCAGCTTCCCCGCATTTCGCGGCCTACACCTATTCGGGCGGGAGAAATCCGCCCGGAGTCGTCGTGGCGGGCGGCGGCACCGGCCCCGGCGGCGCTGCCGGCCCCGGAGTCCCGTACGGGATCTGCCGAGAGCCGGGCGAGGTCCCATACGGCGCGGTGCCGTACGGCCGGGCGTCGTACGGCATGCCGGCATATGGCGTTTCGTACGGCGAGGCGACCCGGGCCCGCGCGAGCCGCAGCTCCTCGCGGCGGCGACGCTCGGCGAGTACGGCGGCGAGGAAGGCGTGCGGCGGCACGCCGGGCGGCGGCGGGGGGGTCACCACGGCGCTCATCTGGGCCGCGATGCGCATGCCCAGCTCGTCGCGCGCCCGCGGGTTCAGCTGCCCAAAGCGCGACAGATACTGCCGGGCCGTGTTGGCGAGCTCGTCGGGAAGCTGCGAAAGCTCCAGTGTGGCCGCCCACTGGGCGAGCGGCGCGGGCATGGGCGGGAGCGGGTCCTGGCGCGGAGCCCGCTCGCCGATGACGATGGTGCCGGCGAAGATGTCGCCGAGACGCTTGCCGCGCTGGTTGGAGAGCGAGGCGATCAGGGCGGGGGCGCCCGCGAGCATCCAGAACTCCAGCACTCCGGCGAGCCCGCGGAACAGCGCCTGGCGGAAGCGCTCCGGCCCGCCGTCGTCGCTCACCACCCGCAGGCCGAGCGCCAGCTTCCCCAGCGTCCGCCCGCGGGTCAGGGTCTCGCACGCCACGGGATACCCCACCAGGACGAGCACCGTGACGAGGATGAGCACCCCGGTGGCGAGCGCCCCGTCGAGGACGGCCGTCGAGTAGCCGACGAGCAGCGACGCCACGGCGAGGACGGTCAGCTGCAGGACGCCGTCGATGATGACCGCGAGGGCGCGGGTCGGCAGCTGGGCCACCCGGACCTCGACGACGACGGCTTCGCCGGTCACGACTTCGGACACACTGCGCACCCTACTGCGCTCCGTCGGTATCGTCCGATCGTGGACATCGACGCGTTCGTCCTCGCGAACCAACCGGCGTGGGATCGGCTCGACAAGCTGGCCCGGCGGCGTAACCGGCTGACCGGCGCCGAGATCGACGAGCTGGTGGAGCTCTACCAGCGGGTGGCCACCCATCTGTCCATCGTGCGGTCGGGCCAGACGGGCGGCCAGGCGGACGCCGTCCTCGTCGGCCGCCTGTCGTCGCTGGTGGCCCGCGCGCGCTCGGCGGTCACAGGGGCGCACACGCCCGCCTGGCACGAGGTGGTCCGGTTCTTCACAGTGTCGTTTCCCGTCGTCGCCTACCGGGCCCGGAGGTGGTGGATCGGGGCTGCCGTCGCGTCCCTCGCGGTCGCGTACGTCATAGGGGCCTGGATCGCCGCCAATCCGGACGTCCAGGCCACGATCGGCACGCCCGCGGAGATCAGGCAGCTCGTCGAGCACGACTTCGCCGACTACTACTCGGAGAGCCCGGCGGCGTCGTTCGCGGGACACGTGTGGCTCAACAACGCCTGGGTGTCCATGCAATTGATCATGTGGTCGATCCTGCTCGGCGTGATGATCCCCTGGGTCCTGTGGCAGAACGCCGCCAACCTCGGCGTCGTCGCCGGTCTCATGCACGCGAACGGGAAGGCCGGCGTCTTCTGGGGACTGATCCTTCCCCACGGCCTGCTGGAGCTGTCGGCGGTGTTCCTCGCGGCGGCCGTCGGCATGCGGCTGGGCTGGACCGTGATCGACCCCGGCCCCCGGCGGCGCGGTGAGGCGCTGGCCGAGCAGGGCCGGGCCGTGATGAGCGTCGCGCTCGGGCTGGTGGCCGTGCTGCTGGTCTCCGGGCTCATCGAGGCCGGGGTCACCCCGTCCGGACTGCCGACTCCGGTGCGCGTCGGGATCGGCGTCCTGGCCGAGGCGCTCTTCCTCACGTACGTGATCGTCTTCGGGCGCCGGGCGGAGCGCGGCGGTGAGACCGGTGACATCGAACGGCCCCCGGACGTGGCGCCCAGCGCGTGAGCGCGCCGAACTCAGAGGCGGCCGGCGGCCTTGAGGGCCAGATAGGCGTCGGCGAGCGCCGGCGCGATGTCATCGGGCAGGGCGTCGACGACCTCCACGCCGTGCCGCCGCAGCAACGAGGTGATCCGGCGGCGTTCGCCCCGGAGCCGTTCGGCGGCGGCCGCGTCGTACACCTGGCCGGCCGTGTCCCGGCCGGACGCCATGGCGGCCACCCGCGGGTCGGCGACCGACGCGACCAGCACGAGGTGGCGGGCCGACAGCCGCGGCAGGACGGGCAGCAGGCCCTCCTCCACCGCGCTGGGAGACAGGTCCGTGAGCAACACCACGAGGCACCGCCGCCTGGCTCTGGCCAGTACGGCGGCGACCATGCCGGGCGCGTCGGCCTCCACAAGTTCAGGCTCGATGGGAGCCAGCACGTTGACGAGGGACGACAGCAGCTCGGTGCGCGCCGCCCCGGAGAGCCAGGCCCGCACGGCGCGGTCGTAGGCGAGGACGTCGACCCTGTCTCCGGCCCGTGAGGCGAGGGCGGCCAGCAGCAGGGCCGCGTCCATGGACCAGTCCAGCCGCGGCCATCCCGCCGCGCCGTCCCGGCCGCCGCCGCCGTCCACGCCGCCGGTTCCGTTGGCACCACGGGGACCGGCGGACGCGCCGGACAGCGGGAACGGGGCGGTCCCCACCCGTCCGGCGGAGGTGCGGCCCGTGTCGAGCACGATCAGCACCCGCCGGTCGCGCTCCGGCCGCCAGGTGCGCACCACCACGTCGCCGCGCCGGCCGCTGGCCCGCCAGTCGATCGAGCGCACGTCGTCACCCACGACGTACTCGCGCAACGAGTCGAACTCGGTGCCCTGGCCGCGCACCAGCGCCGGGTGCCGCCCGTCCAGCTCCCGCAGGCGGGCGAGCCGGGACGGCAGGTGCTTGCGGCTGAGGAACGGAGGCAGCACCCGCACCGACCACGGCACGTGATGGGTGCCCTGCCGGGCGGCGACGCCGAGGGGCCCGAGCGCGCGGACGGTCACGGCGACGGCCTCCCGATCGCCCCTCCGAGTGGGCGTCAGGGTCGTCACGAGCCGCCGTCTCTCGCCGGACGGGACGTCCAGGGACAGCCGCCGAGGCCCGGCGCCTGCGGACGGCGGCCAGGCGTCGCGCAGCACGCCCCTGACGCGTCGAGAGCCGGGATTCTCCACGACCAGCCCGATCGCGACCGACTCGCCGAGACGGACCAGCCGGTCGCCGTCGCGGTACAGGCGCAGGCCGCGCACGCTGCCCGCCAGCGTCAGGTCGGCGAGCACGAGCGCGGTGAGGGCGAGGGCCACGCCCGCCATGGCCAGGCCCGGCCGGGGGGCGAGCAGCACCACGACGGCGCCCAGCGCGGCGAGCAGGCCGGCGCGTCCGGTCAGCGCCATTGGGGCACGGGAACGGACGCGAGGATGCCGTCCAGGATGCCGTCGGGGGTCGCGCCCTCCAGCTCCGCCTCCGGCCGAAGCCGCACGCGGTGCCGCAGCGCGGGCCTGGCCAGCGCCTTGACGTCGTCGGGCGTGACGTACGCGCGGCCGGACAGCCAGCCCCAGGCGCGGGCGGCGGCCAGCAGGGCGGTGGCGCCCCGGGGCGACACGCCGAGTTGCAGGGACGGCGACTGCCGGGTGGCCCGGGCCAGGTCGACCACATATCCGAGCACCTCGGGGCCCACGTGCACGCCGCGGACCGCCCGGTGGCCGGCCTCCAGGTCGGCGGCCGTGGCCACGGCCCTGATGCCGGACAGGTCGCGCGGGTCGAAGCCGCGGGCGTGCCGTTCGAGGACGGCGATCTCCTGCTCGCGCGGCGGCAGCGGCACGGTGAGCTTCAGCAGGAACCGGTCGAGCTGGGCCTCGGGGAGCTGGTAGGTCCCCTCGTACTCGATGGGATTCTGCGTCGCGGCGACGAGGAACGGGTCGGGCAGCGGGCGGGCCGTCCCGTCGACGCTGACCTGGCGCTCCTCCATGGCCTCAAGCAGGGCGGCCTGCGTCTTCGGCGGAGTGCGGTTGATCTCGTCGGCGAGCAGGAGGTTGGTGAAGACCGGTCCCTCGCGGAACTCGAACTCGGCGGTGCGGGAGTCGAAGACCAGGGAGCCCGTGACGTCTCCCGGCATCAGGTCGGGGGTGAACTGGATCCGCTTGTGATCCAGGTCGAGCGCGGCCGCGAGAGTGCGCGCGAGCAGGGTCTTGGCCACCCCGGGCACGCCTTCGAGCAGCACGTGTCCCCGGCACAGCAGCGCGATGACGAGGCCGGTGACGACCGCGTCCTGTCCCACGACTGCCTTGGCGACCTCGGCGCGCAGTGCGCCGAGCGCCTCCCTGGCGGCCTCCGCACCGGCCCCAGTGGCAGCCCCAGTGGCGGCGGCCTGTGGGGAGGGCTGCGCGGCCGCGGGCGGCGCCGGTGCCTCGGATCCGGGTGTGGTCACGAGTGTCCAACCTGCCTTTCCAGTGTGTCGAGGTGACCGGCCAGGGCCACCAGCGCGGCGTCGTCCGGCGGCACCGGGCCGCACAGGGTCTCCCGCACGTGGGCCGGGTCCGCGCCGATGCGCGCGGCGGCAGCGGCGGCGACCTCCTCGGGCGGCGCGCCGCGTGCGAGCCCGAGGCGCGTCCTGAGCCGCTCGGCGGTCGCGGCGCGCAGGGCGAGCGCCGCGCGGTCGCGCGCCTGCCGGGCGCGGTACAGCCGGCCGCGTCCCTCCACGGTCTCCGCCGCCCTGACCACCACGGGGAGCCGCTCGACCACGACCGGGCCCAGCCTGCGGCCCCGCCACAGCGCGACCACGGCGACCGCGACGACGAGTTGCGCCACGGCCCAGGGGACGGCGTCCGGGATGAGGTCGCTCAGGGTGCGGTCGCCGTCCGGTGCGTCGGGCGCGTCCGGCGCGCCGGGTCCGCCCGGCTCCGCCACCTCGTCCGGCTCGTCCGGCGCCACGATCCAGGCCACCCGGGGCCGGGCCCCCGCCAGGCCGAGGGCCAGCGCGGCGTTGCCGTCCTCGGCCAGGCGCAGGTTCGTCAGGTACGCCCCGTCGCCCACCACGGTGACCGTACGGCCGCCCGAGGTGGAGCGGACCAGGGTCGGCGCGCCGCCGGGCGCGGGATAGCAGCCGGTGGCGCCGGCCGGGGCGGTGAACGACGTCCCGCCCATGTAGGCGCTGCCCGCGCGGACGGCCTCCGGCAGGGCGCACTCGGGCGGGCGTGAGCGGCTCCAGACTCCCCGTTCCTTCGGCGTGACCCCGGGGGCCAGCAGGTCGAGGAAGGGCACCGGCCCGACGAGCAGGCGGTCGGACGGGGCGGCGGCGAGATCGGCCGCCTCGGCCCGGTTCAGCGCGCTGGCCTCGGTGACCAGGATGAGGGTGCCCGGCCCGGCCACGGCCAGAGCCTCCTGCGCGTCGTCCACCCGGGAGACGGTGACACCGTGCCGGGTGAGCAGCGCGGCCAGGGCCCTGGAGCCGTCGAGCGACGGGTCGGCCGGGTCGGCGTA
Organism: Microbispora oryzae; assembly: GCF_017896165.1. GTDB lineage: Bacteria > Actinomycetota > Actinomycetes > Streptosporangiales > Streptosporangiaceae > Microbispora > Microbispora oryzae. Next base: position 150,023 of record NZ_JAFCNB010000010.1, on the reverse strand, counting down.
CCGTCCCGGCTGGGGGTGCGACACCAGTGCGGGGACCAGCGCCGCGGCCACGACGATCACCCCGACGAGGAGCACCGCCCGCGCGCGGCGCCACAGGGCGACCGGGGTCGGCGACACCGGCACCGAGTGCCCGGCGACGGCGGGCGCCGTCATGCGCCCACGTCCGCGGCGCGCGCGGCCCCACCAGCGGCCCCACCAGCGGCTCCGTCGGCGCTCCCGCCGGCAGGCCCGTCGATGATCACGGTGGCGCGCGCGGTGCGGAGCCGCTCGTCCAGGGCCGTCATGGAGAGGTACGCCTCCCGGGTGCCGGGTGCGCCGCCGTACACGACGTCGTCGAACGTCCGGGCCGCGGCACTCAGGTCCGCCGCGTGGGCCGGCAGGACGTGGCCCGCGACGGCGGCGAGCTCCGTCGCGGTGCGGCCGGGGAGCGGGGTGACGATCGCACGTTCCTCCAGGTCGCGGGCTATCGCGCGCAGCCGCTCCCGGACGGCGTCGCCCCAGCTTCCCGCGGCGGCCAGCCGTTCGGCGGCCGCCCGGTGCTCCGCCGCGGTGTGCTCTCCGTCGCCGAACACCGCGTCGCCGCCGTCGCCGCGATCGCGCGACATGCGGCGCAGGACCCACAGGAGCAGGACCGTCAGCACGACCACGACCAGTGTGATCACGAGTACGGAGATCACACCGCTCAGCCTGCCGCCGCGGCCTTCGAGCAGGTCGCCGAGGAACTGGGCGAGCTCCCGCCTGATCCGGTCGGTGAAGGGTTCCTGCTGGTAGCCCGCCCTGATCAGCTCACCGGCCGCCTCGCCCCTGGCCGTTTCGCGGCCGACGTCCACCGGAGAGCCCGGCCCGGCGAGCCACGCGACCAGCGGAGCCCCCGGCCGTACGGCGGACAGTGCCGCGAACAGTGCCGCGAACAGGGCCGGAAGCAGGGCCGCGGCCGGAGTCACGGCTGGGGATTGCGGGGATCGAGGCCCGCGGCGTTCGACGGGTGCCACAGGTCGTCCACGCCGGCGTGGACCCATCCCTGCGACTGGTTGTGGGTCGCGGCGGTTCGCAACACGAGGTCGAACGCCTCGGCCCGCATCCGCCGGTCGGCGTAGAGGAGGCCGTTCACCCCGGCCTGGACGGGTTGGGTGATCATGGCGGCGAGGACGTTGCCGATGATGAGCAGGAGGATCGACACGAAGACGGAGGCCGCCGTCCCGCGGCCGAGGACGCCCAGGACGCTCCCGGCCAGCGAGAACGGGATCGAGAGCACGCCGCTGAGCAACCTGGTCAGCACGAGGGTGACCAGCAGGATGCCCAGCACCCGCCAGGAGTCGCCGCGCACCAGGTTCCACGAGCGGCGGACGGCGCCCGCCGGGCCCAGGCGCTCCAGGACGACGGCGGGGGCGGCCAGCGCCAGCCGGGCCTGGAAGAACAGCAGATAGGGGAGGTAGAGCACGAAGATCAGCACCATGAGCCCGACCAGGCCCCCCAGGCTGGTCTCGTCGAACGATCCGGCCAGCGCGAGCCCCGCGACGCCCGCCGCGACGATCAGCAGCGGCGCCGTCAGGATGAGCAGCTGCAGCAGCACGAGGCCGAGCAGTGCGGGCACCCGTGACCGCACGAGCGCCCACGCCTCGCCGACCGTGATGCGCCCGCCGAAGACGGCGCGGCCGAGCACCCGGGTGAGGACGCCGGTGAGCACCGTGGTCGCGACGAACGACATGACCAGCGTGATGAGAGAGCCGAGGTATGACGCGGTCAGCGCCGACGGCGTCTGCGCGCCCGCGGTCAGGTCGTCCATCGTGGAACCGATGTCGGCGAACTGGAGCGCCTGCTGGATCGCGAGCGGAATCGTCGTGACCACCGCGATGATCGCCGAGAGGCCCAGGGTCGCCCGCGGGTTCGAGCGGATCAGCTTGATGGTGCCGTCGAGGATGTCGCCGAACGTGAGCGGGCGCAGCGGGATGATGCCCGGTCGCGGCGAGTCCGGCCGTCCGTAGCCGGGCGCCTGCGGATACGGCGCGTACGGCCCATACGGGTTGTGCGGGGCTCCCGGCGCGGGCGGGCCGGGAAATCCGGGGGCCTGCGGGTAGGGCACCCCGGGCTGACCGCCCCGCGCGGGGTCGTACGCCTGCCCAGGCCCGTGTCCCTGCCCGTGTCCCTGCCCGTATCCCTGTCCGTGTCCCTGCCCGGGTCCCGGCGGGGGCGGCGGCGGGCCGTCGGGCGCGGCGCCGGGGGAGGCCCACGAGCCGGGGGACCCGCCGTACGGCGGAGGCTGCTCGGCGGCCCACCCGGGGGAGGAGTCGGGGGTAGGTCTGGGGCCGTCTGTCATGTCCCAATCCTGACATGGTGTACGGCCCGGCGGGGCGGTGCGCGGGAGCCCGTCCCGCGTCCGCCGCCACGGTCGGCCGGCTCCGTCCCGCATGAACCGGCGCCCGTCCGGGACGAACCGGCGCCCGAAACCGGACGGCGGCGAACCGGCTCTGGCTGAGGGATGGCAGAAACACAGGGTGCGAGAGCAGACTGTGAGGGTGACCGCACCAACGGATTCCCGCCGGTGTGACCGCATCTGGTCACATAATCGCGCCCTCCCCTGCGTGCGCCTAAACTCCATCCTCTGTCATGGTCGTGTAACACCCAAGCGACGTCCGCCGGTAGCCTTCGGGGAAAACCTGTGACAATCGCCCAAACCTCCCAAGCGCGTAGAACGAATGAGGGGCCATGAAAGGACGCGTGCTGGTCGTCGACGACGACGCCGCTCTCGCCGAGATGCTCGGCATCGTCTTGCGCGGAGAGGGCTTCGAGCCGTCGTTCGTGTCCGACGGCGACAAGGCGCTCGACGCCTTCCGCGACACCCGGCCCGACCTGGTCCTCCTCGACCTCATGCTGCCGGGGGCCGACGGCATCGACGTCTGCCGGCGCATCCGGGCGGAGTCCGGCGTCCCCATCGTGATGCTGACCGCGAAGAGCGACACGATCGACGTGGTGCTCGGCCTGGAGTCCGGCGCCGACGACTACATCGTCAAGCCGTTCAAGCCGAAGGAACTGGTCGCCCGGGTCCGCGCCCGGCTGCGCCGCACCGACGAGCCGACGCCGGAGATCCTCCAGATCGGCGACATCACGATCGACGTCGCCGGTCACTCCGTCAAGCGGAGCGACGAGACGATCAACCTGACGCCGCTGGAGTTCGACCTGCTGGTCGCGCTCGCCCGCAAGCCGCGCCAGGTCTTCACCCGCGAGGTGCTCCTGGAGCAGGTCTGGGGCTACCGGCACGCCGCCGACACCCGCCTGGTCAACGTGCACGTCCAGCGGCTCCGGGCGAAGATCGAGAAGGACCCCGAGCACCCGGAGATCGTGGTCACGGTCCGCGGTGTCGGCTACAAGGCCGGGCCCGCGTAAGCGTCCCCCACGATGCCGGCTCCCCCGGGCAGACGCCGCCGCAGGACCCCTGGCCAGATCGCGCGAGGGGTCCGCAGGCGCGCGCGCCGGCTGGGGGGCAGGCTGCGCCGCGTCTGGCGGCGCTCGCTCCAGCTTCGGGTGGTGACCAGCACGCTCGTGCTGTCCATGGCCGTCGTGATCGTCCTCGGCGTCTTCCTGATGCAGTCGATCATCGCATCGGTGCTGCAGGCGAGCGACCTCGCGGCGCACGAGGAGAGCCGCGCCAACATCGCCACCGCGAGCGGCATCCTCACCCCGCCGCCGTCCGAGGTCGCCGACACGTCACCTGACGCAGGCTCCGCCATCTCGTCGGGAGACCTGGTCGGCGAGGCGGCCCAGGCGCTCGCGGACCGGTCCGGCGGCCGCTACGACGTGGTCATCTTCAACGACGCCGCCGTGGGCGAGGGACGGGCCTCCGGGACCATCGACTACCGGTCCATCCCCGCCGCCATGCGGGTGAAGGTCCGCGCCTCGGGTGAATACCCCACGCTGACCCGCCAGTACGCCACGCTGCGCTATCTGGGCAGCCGGCAGGCCGAGAACGGCATCATCATCGGCGCCCGCGTCAACGGCACGTACGAGATCTACCACCTCTTCCCGCTGGGCGAGGAGGAGACGACGCTCTTCTGGGTGCAGCGGATGCTGATCGCCGCCGGGGCCGTGCTCGTGCTCCTGCTCGCCGGTGTCGCGTCCCTGGTCACCCGCCAGGTCGTCACCCCCGTACGGCTGGCGCGGCAGGCGGCCGAGCGCCTGGCGGCAGGGCGGCTGGAGGAGCGGCTCAAGGCGCGGGGCGAGGACGACCTCGCCCGCCTCGCGACGTCGTTCAACGAGATGGCCTCCAACCTGGCTGTGAAGATCCATCAGCTGGAGGAGCTGTCGCAGGTCCAGCGGCAGTTCGTGTCCGACGTCTCCCACGAGCTGCGCACCCCGCTGACGACCGTGCGGATGGCCGCCGACCTGCTGTACGAGAGCCGCGACGACTTCGATCCGATGGCCGCCCGGTCGGCCGAGCTCATGCAGAACCAGCTCGAACGCTTCGAGTCGATGCTCGCCGACCTGCTGGAGATCAGCCGTTACGACGCGGGGGCGGCCACGCTCGACCTGGAGTCGGTTGACATGCGCGCCGTGGTGCTGCGCGCCGTGGGCGACTCGGAGGCCCTGGCCGAGCGGCAGGCCACCCGGTTCGAGCTGCGCCTGCCGAGCGAGCCGTGCATGGCCGAGATCGACAGCCGGCGGGTGGAGCGCATCCTGCGCAACCTGCTCTTCAACGCCATCGAGCACGGCGAGGGCCGGGACGTCGTGGTGACCCTGGCCGCCGACCGCGACGCCGTGGCCGTCGCCGTGCGCGACCACGGCGTGGGCCTCAAACCGGGCACGGAGTCGCTGGTCTTCGACCGCTTCTGGCGGGCCGACCCCTCGCGCGCCCGCACCATCGGCGGCACCGGGCTGGGCCTGGCGATCTCCCGGGAGGACGCCATCCTGCACGGCGGCTGGCTGCAGGCGTGGGGCTCCCCGGGCGAGGGCAGCCAGTTCCGGCTGTCGCTGCCACGGCTGGCGGGCGCCCCGCTCAAGGGGTCGCCGCTGCCGCTGGTGCCGCCGGAGGTCGAGATGCGGCGGACGTGGCGGGGTCATGTCACCCCGGTCCTCACCCCGGCGGTGAGCGCCGTCGCCGAGGGCGTCGTACGGATCAGGGAAGGCGTGGAGGAGGCGGGTGCCGATGCGGGCTGAACCGCCGGTCCGCGGTGTGACCCGGGTTCAGGCCGGCCGGCGCCGGGCGGTGGCGGGAGCGGCGATGCTCCTGCTGTGCGGCGGATGCGCGACGGTGCCCACCAGCAGCATCCCGCGGGCGTCCAGGGAGATCGACGGCCGCGACACGCTGAGCCAGCCGTACATCCGCATGATCGCGACGCCGCCGCGGGCCGGAGCCCTGCCCGAGGACGTGCTGAAGGGCTTCCAGAGCGCGATGGCGAGCTTCGACGACCCGGCTCTCGACATCGCCAGGCGATACCTCACGCCGGCCGCCGCCGCCAAGTGGAACCCGTGGCGCGAGACGAGGGTCTACGAGGGCAAGATCGAGTGGGACCGCCCGCCCGACTTCACGAAGGCCACCCGCGCCGTCGCGTCCATCAAGGGCACCGTGGTGGCCACGATCGACCCACAGGGCAGCTACCGCAGCACCAGGGGCTCCCTGGAGCAGTCGTTCAGCATGGTCAAGGTGCAGGGCGAGTGGCGGATCGACTCGGCGCCCGACGTGCGGCTGCTGTCGGCCGACGACCTCAGCCGCGCCTACCGCAAGGTGGACCTGTGCTTCCCGCCGTCCACCGGTTATCCCGGCCTCGTCGTCGACCGGGTGTGGGTGCCGATCGAGCCGAGCCGGGGCGTGGCCGAGACCGTCATCCGCCGGCTGCTCGCCGGGCCGACGTCGGACATCGCGGGCGCGGTCACCTCGGCCTTCCCGCGCGGCACCGATCTGAACCGGATCACCGTCGAGGGCGACACGGTCGTGGTCGACCTGACCGCCGCCGCCGAGACCGTGCCGAGCGAGAGCCTCGACGCGATGAAGGCCCAGCTCGTGTGGACGCTTGGCGACCTGGTGACCGGCCGCACCGTGGAGATCCGGGTGAACGGCGAGGGCTTCCAGGACTCCACACTGCGGTTCAAGCCGAGCGACTACGCCAGGTTCGACCCGAACGTCCTCGGCGGATCCCCGCCCAGCTACTACCTGCAGAGCGGGCGGCTCTACCAGGCGAAGGCCGACAAGGGCGGCGGCGCCCCGGTGCAGGGGCCGGCCGGCGGACAGGCGACGAAGTACGACCATCCGGCCGTGTCGGGCGACGAGGGGCGGCCCCAGGTGGCCGCCCGGGTGACCGGGGCCGACGCGGGCGTCTACGTCACCGACATGGCGAAGGACGGCCAGTGGCGGGAGTGGATCCCCGGCAAGGACCTGACCCCGCCGTCCTGGGACCGCTACAACTCGGTGTGGAGCGCCGAGCGGGCCGGGCTGCAGCAGACGCGGGTGTGGGCGGCCGCGGGCGGGCAGCCGCAGAAGGTGGCGATCCCGGAGGAGCTCGCGACCTCGCACGTGCTGGCGCTGCGGGTGTCGAGAGACGGCGCCCGGGTGGCCGTGGTCGCCGACGACGGCCTGGGCCCCGGCATCAAGATCGGGACCGTGGTCCGCGTGGGCGGGCAGATAAGCGTCCAGGGCCTGTACACCCTGGTCGACCCGCGTGAGGACCAGAAGATCCGCGACATCGCCTGGCGTGACGCCGCCGACCTGCTCGTGCTGTCCGAGGGCAAGAACGGCCAGGAGCTGACCACCTGGTCGGTGATGGAGGACACGACGCTGTCCGACCCCGCCATCAAGTTCGACGCGACCGCCAAGATCGAGTCGATCGCCGCGGCGCCCGGCCAGGTGCTGGCCGGCGACAAGGACGGCACGGTGCTCAAGTACGACATCGACAAGAAGGACTCCCAGGTGGTCGCCAAGGAGGGCGCGAGCAGCCCGGTCTATCCCCTGGGCTGACGTCGTCCACAGGCGCGCCGCCTGACCGGCGGATCGCCGGCGGGCACCGCCATGGTGAAGGGATGCTGCCTGCCCTTCTCGACCTGATCCTGCCGCCCCGCTGCGCCGGTTGCGGCGAGCCGGGCTCCCCGGCCTGCCGCGCGTGCGCCGGCGCGCTGCTCCGCGACCCCGCCCCGCGCCCCCCGTCGCCCCCGCCACCGGGCCTGCCCGAGTGCTGGTCGGCGGCGACGTACGAAGGGGCGGCCCGGCGCATGATCCTGGCCTACAAGGAGCGCGGCCGGACGGCGCTGGCCGGCGTGCTGGCGGCGGCCCTGGCCGAGACGGCGCTGGCGGCCCTCGGCGGGCGGGCCGGGCCGGTGGCGCTCGTGCCCGTTCCGAGCGCCCAGGCCGCGACACGGAGGCGGGGGCACGACCCCGTCCGCGCCGTCGCCGCCGCGGCGGTGAGGCGGCTGCGGGAGCGGGGCAGGACGGCGACGCTCGCCCCCGTGCTGCGCCCGGAGAGGCGGGTGGCCGACCAGGCCGGCCTGGGCTCCGCCGAGCGCGCGGCGAACCTCTCCGGCGCGTACGGGACGGTTCCTCGCCTTCCCGGCCTCGCGGGCGGGCCGCTGGTCGTGCTCGTGGACGACGTCGTGACGACCGGCGCCACCCTGGCGGAGGCGGCCAGGGCGCTGCGCTCGGCCGGTGCCGGCGTCGCCCTGGCGGCGACCGTCGCCGCCACAGCGCGACGCGCCGCGACACGCCAGGGCGTTCAAATGGGCGACCATTACTCACCGTAAATATCCCGCCAAGGTGGCCAGAGATGGGCGTGGGCTGCCTCCACCGTCGCGACGCCAAAACTCCCCAGTGGGAGCGGGCTTCGCGGGCCGCTTTCCGGGATATCCCGTGCTGACCCGGATTTTCCATGGGCGCGGACCGCTGCCCAGTTCACGCAAAGTGATCGTTTTACCGGCCTCCTGGCTGACATTCGGTCTGGCAACGACTAGCGTGCTGACATGGCACCCGTTCGGGTCCGTGGTTGCGCCGGGCCGGCTCCGCTGAGGAGTCCGGGCCGGCTAGCCGATGCCAGCCGCAGGCAAAACGGTCCACGTAAGGCGACTCTTGGTCGACCGATCACGGTGCGGCTTAGAGGTAAGTCCTGCCCTCCCGGGGGTCCAGATGTCCCCCGCCAGAGGAGAAGGGCAGTAGTGGCGAGTGAGCCGCGAACCCCTCAGCAGGCGGATGTGGGGACGAAGACCAGGTCGGCCGGACGGGTGCTCATAGCGTCCTGCAGCAGTCGATGTCTGAAGGGGGGCTTTGCGTGGAAATCATCGTCCGCGGACGGCACACGGGAGTCAGTGACCGGTTCCGCGACCATGTCTCTACCAAGCTGGCCAAGATCCAACGACTGAACAACAAGCTCATCCGGGTGGATGTGGAGGTGTCCACGGATTCCAATCACCGGGCGAGCGACCAGCGCGAACGGGTCGAACTGACCATCCACTCGCGCGGGCCCGCCATCCGGGCGGAGGCCTGCTCGGATGACCGGTTCTCCGCGCTGGACATCGCCGTCGGCAAGCTCGAGGAGCGTCTGCGGCGCCTGAACGACCGCAAGAAGATCCATCACGGCAAGAACTGCCCGCCCTCGCTCGCCGCCTTCGCCGCGGCCGAGGACGCCGGGACGGTGGTGCCGCCGCAGACGCGGCCGGCCGCCGACGCCGTGACCGAAACGGAGACCGCGACCGAGGCCGCCGCGAAGCCGGCAGGCCGGTCGCAGGACGCGGACGACGTGGTCGAGCCGATCGTCCCCATCGAGATGGACGGGGACGGGCCGCTCGTCGTCCGGGAGAAGTTCCACAAGGCCGATCCCATGACCATCGACCAGGCGCTCCTGGAGATGGAGCTCGTGGGCCACGACTTCTACCTTTTCCGCGACAAGGAAGGGGGCCAGCCGAGCGTCGTCTACCGGCGGCGCGGCTACGACTACGGCGTACTCCGGCTGGTGGAGGGCTGAGCGGCGCGCCGCGGCGATGAAGATCCACATTCACCCGGAAGCCGTGTAATGATGGCGATCCAGCGTCCTTGGCCCCCGCAAGGAGGTTCCGTGACCCGACCAGACGAGGCGGCCCGAGTAGCCAATCGCGGCGAGCCGATCCGCGTCCTGATCGTCGACGATCACGCGCTGATCCGGCGCAGCCTAGAGCTGGCGCTCGCCGCGGAGGCGGACATCGAGGTGGTAGGCGAGGCGAGCGACGGCCGCGAGGCGGTGGAGCTCGCCGACCGGCTCATGCCGGACGTGGTGCTGATGGACGTCCGGATGCCGAGGCAGGACGGCATCGGCGCCACCCGCAAGATCAAGGAGTCGGTGCCGAGCACCCGGATCATCATGCTGACGGTCAGCGACGAAGAGGAGGACCTGTTCGAGGCGATCAAGGCCGGCGCGACCGGCTACCTGCTCAAGGACGTCCAGATCGACGAGGTGCCCGACGCGGTGCGCGGGGTCCATGAGGGCCAGTCGCTGATCAACCCGGCCATGGCGGCCAAGCTGATCAGCGAGTTCGCGAACATGAGCCGCAAGGAGGCCGAGCGCCCGCCGCAACTGCCGGTGCCCCGGCTGACCGATCGCGAGATGGAGGTCCTCCGGCTGGTCGCCAAGGGCATGAACAACCGTGAGATCGCGAAGGACCTGTACATCTCCGAGAACACCGTGAAGAACCACGTGCGCAACATCCTGGAGAAGCTCCAGCTCCACTCCCGGATGGAGGCCGTGGTCTACGCCGTACGCGAGCGCCTGCTCGAGATCACCTGAGCCGGATCACCTGAGCGGGGGTCACTCCGCCAGGGCCGCCCGCAGCGCCCCCTCCAACTCGGGCGTGGCGACCCGCTCGACCCGGATGTCCGTGCAGCCGACCCAGCTCGCGGCCTCCCGGAGCGCGTCGCGCATCCCCTCCACCGCCTTCGTCCGGCTGCCGCCAGGTTCGAACCCCACCTGCCGGGCGATCAGGGTGTCGCCCTCGCGGGCCGGGTCGACCCGGCCGATGATCCGCCCGCCCGCCAGCACCGGCATCGCGAAATAGCCGTGCACGCGCTTCTCCTTCGGCACGTACGCCTCAAGCCGGTGGTTCAGCCCGAAGATCCGTTCGGCCCGGGCGCGCTCCCAGACGAGCGAGTCGAACGGCGACAGCGGGGTGGTGCGGTGGCGGCCCCGGGGCTCGCTCTCCAGCGCGGCGGGATCGGCCCAGGCGTTCGGCCCGGCGGACGGCCGCGCCGCGCGTCCGCCGCGGACCTCCGGCCAGCCGGAGACCCGTACGGGAACCAGACCGGCGGCCCCGCTGAGCAGCGCGTCGTCGAGCATCGCCGCGTGCTTGCCCTTGACCCGGATGAAATCCACCAGGTCGGCCCTGGTGGCGACGCCGAGGGACCGGCCCGCGATCGCGGTCAGCCCGGCCACCCCCTCCTCGTCGGACGGCTCCTCCGCGAGGAGGGCGGCGGGGACGGCCCGCTCGGCCAGGTCGTAGACGCGGCGCCAGCCGACCCTGCGGGTGCAGACGACCTCGCCGACGTCGAGCAGGAACTCGATCGCGATCTTCGAGTCGGACCAGTCCCACCAGGGGCCGCCCTTCTTGGCGCCGCCGATGTCGGCGGTCGTCAGCGGCCCCTCAAGGCGCACCTGGTCGAGGAGCTTGTCGACGATGGGCGGCACCTCGTGCCAGCGGTATCTGCGGTCGCGGTAGGCCCGGCGGCGGAAGCCGTAGAGGGGCCACTGCTCGATGGGCAGGACGCAGGCGGCGTGGCACCAGTACTCGAAGGCGCGCGCCGGGTCGTCCCAGTAGGCCCGCTCGACCGCGGCCCTGCCGACGGCACCGAGCCGCGCGTAGGCGACGAGCTCGTGGGAACGGGCGAGCACCGAGATCGTGTCGAGCTGGACGGCTCCGACGCGGCGCAGGAAGCCGGGCACACCGCCGTCGCGCGCGGTGGAGCCGAGGAGACCCTGGGCCCGCAGGACGATCCGGCGGGCCTCGTCGGCCGTCAGGTCAATGCTCAGATCGGTCACAGCCGCGATGCTAGATGCCGTGACCGACGAAAACCGTACGGAGGTTCTCCCGAGGGGGCCGGCGCCGGTCGGCGACACGGCCCGCACGGTTCATCAGTGCCGCCGCTCCAGCGCGGAGTGGTGCTCCTCCACCGCCATCTCCCTGGGCGCGTCGACGATGACGTCCGAGAAGATGTCGAAGGCGAGCGCGAGCAGCCCGCCGACCACGCAGATCCCGACGCCGACCCAGACGAGCGTCCAGTTGGGGCCGAGGGTGAGCGCCACACCGCCGATGGTGAAGCCGATGAGGATGGTGGTGACGGCCAGCCAGGATTTGGCGCTTCCCGCGTGGCTGCCTTGGTGTGCCTGTGCCATACCCCGTTTTCTACCTGATGGCTGGGCTGCCTCGAACATCGGGGGAACCTCAGGCCCGGTTTAACCGCTTATGGGGAAGTATTCGGAGCACGCCGCTCCGGCGGCGTCAGGTGGCTGTGTCTGGTGATGGAACCGCCTACGATGGCTACCGGGGAAGTATGTCTCGTCCTCACACCCCGGCCGACCCGCCGAGGTAGACCTGCGAGGAGCTTTACACAAAGTGCCAGCCATTCTCGACAAGATCCTTCGCGCCGGCGAAGGCAAGACTCTGCGGAAGCTCAAGCGCATCGCCGAGCAGGTCAACAGCATCGAAGACGACTTCAAGAGCCTGTCCGACGCCGACCTGCGCGCGCTGACCGCAGAGTACCGGCAGCGTCACGCCGACGGCGAGTCGCTCGACGACCTGATGCCGGAGGCCTTCGCGACCGTACGCGAGGCCGCCCGCCGGGTGCTCGGGCAGCGTCACTTCGACGTTCAGCTCATGGGCGGGGCCAACCTGCACATGGGCAACATCTCGGAGATGCGCACCGGTGAGGGCAAGACCCTTACGTGTACGTTGCCGGCCTATCTGAACGCCATCTCCGGCAAGGGCGTTCACGTCGTCACGGTCAACGACTACCTGGCCAAGCGCGACGCCGAGACGATGGGCCGCGTGCACCGCTTCCTGGGCCTGGAAGTCGGTGTGATCCTGGCGAACATGCCGCCGGAGGAGCGTCGCAAGCAGTACAACGCCGACATCACGTACGGCACGAACAACGAGTTCGGCTTCGACTACCTGCGCGACAACATGGCCTGGTCCATGGAGGAGTGCGTGCAGCGCGGCCACAACTTCGCCATCGTCGACGAGGTCGACTCGATCCTCATCGACGAGGCCAGGACGCCTCTGATCATCTCCGGCCCGGGCGAGCAGTCCGGCAAGTGGTACCAGGAGTTCGCCAAGATCGTCCCGCGGCTCCGCAAGGGCACCGAGGGCAAGGACGGCGAGGAGAGCACCGGCGACTACGTCGTCGACGAGAAGAAGCGCACGGTCGGCGTCCTTGAGGCCGGGGTCGAGAAGGTCGAGGACTGGCTCGGCATCGACAACCTCTACAAGCCCGAGCACACCCACCTGGTGCAGTTCCTGAACAACGCCCTCAAGGCCAAGGAACTGTTCAAGAAGGACAAGGACTACATCGTCGTCGACGGTGAGGTCCTGATCGTCGACGAGTTCACCGGGCGTGTCCTGCACGGCCGCCGCTACAACGAGGGCATGCACCAGGCCATCGAGGCCAAGGAAGGCGTGAAGATCAAGGACGAGAACCAGACTCTCGCCACGATCACGCTGCAGAACTACTTCCGCCTCTACGAGAAGCTCGCCGGCATGACCGGTACGGCGGCCACCGAGGCCAACGAGTTCCACCAGACCTACAAGCTCGGCGTCGTGCCCATCCCCACCAACCGCCCGATGGTCCGCCAGGACCAGGCCGACGTGGTCTACAAGACCGAGGACGCCAAGTTCCAGGCCTGCGTCGACGACATCAAGGAGCGGTACGAGAAGGGCCAGCCGGTCCTGGTCGGCACCACCAGCGTGGAGAAGTCCGAGAAGCTGTCGCGGATGCTCAAGCGCCAGGGCGTGCCCCACGAGGTGCTGAACGCGAAGAACCACGCGCGTGAGGCGGCGATCGTGGCCGAGGCGGGCCGCCGGGGCGCCGTCACCGTGGCGACCAACATGGCCGGCCGCGGCACCGACATCATGCTCGGCGGGAACCCCGAGTTCCGCGCCGACCTGGAGCTCCAGCAGCGTGGCCTGTCGCCCTCCGAGACTCCGGAGGAGTACGAGAAGGCGTGGCCCGAGGCGCTGGAGAAGGCCAAGGAGGCCGTGAAGGCCGAGCACGTGGAGGTCGTCGAATCGGGCGGGCTCTACGTCCTCGGCACCGAGCGGCACGAGTCCCGCCGCATCGACAACCAGCTCCGCGGTCGTTCCGGCCGCCAGGGCGACCCGGGTGAGTCGCGGTTCTACCTCTCCCTTGAGGACGACCTGATGCGGCTGTTCAACGCCGCGCGGGTCGAGATGATCATGACCCGCCTCAACATCCCGGACGACGTGCCGATCGAGTCGGGCATGGTGTCCAAGGCGATCGCGTCGGCCCAGCACCAGGTCGAGCAGCAGAACTTCGAGATCCGCAAGAACGTCCTCAAGTACGACGAGGTGATGAACCGGCAGCGCACGGTCATCTACGCGGAGCGGCGGCGGGTCCTGGAGGGCGCCGACCTGCACGAGCAGGTGGAGGCCTTCGTCACGGAGGTCGTCGACGACTACGTGAAGGCGGCCACGGCCGAGGGCTTCGCCGAGGAGTGGGACCTCGACAAGCTGTGGCAGGCGTTCGGCCAGCTCTACCCGATCTCGCTGACGGTCGAGCAGCTCGTCCAGGAGGTCGGCGGCGACCGGGAGGACCTGACCGCCGAGATCCTCACGGCGAAGGTCAGGGAGGACGCCCTGGCGGCGTACGCCCGCCGGGAGGAGGAGCTCGGCTCCGAGGCGACCCGCGAGCTGGAGCGCCGGGTCATCCTGTCGGTCCTCGACCGCAAGTGGCGCGAGCACCTCTACGAGATGGACTACCTCCAGGAGGGCATCGGCATGCGTGCCTATGCCCAGAAGGACCCGCTGATCGAGTATCAGCGCGAGGGCTACGACATGTTCGCCGCGATGCTCGACGGCATCAAGGAGGAGTCGGTCGGCTACCTGTTCAACCTCGAGGTCGAGGTGCAGGCCAACCCGATCGTCGAGGAGAACGCCGAGGTCGACTCGGCCGTCGCGGAGACCGGCTCGATCATCGCGCGGGCGCTGCGGCAGCCGTCCCGGCCGACCGAGATGGTCTACACGGCGCCCGGCGAGAGCGGCGACGTCGAGGTGAGCCGGGTGCGGTCGACGCCGGAGCAGCGCGCCGCGTACGGCGACGTCGAGCGCAACGCGCCCTGCCCCTGCGGCTCGGGCAAGAAGTTCAAGCGCTGCCACGGCGACCCCAGGAACGCCGAGGCGTAGCCGTCCCGATCGGCCGAGGCCCCCGTCGGACCCGTTCCGGCGGGGGCCTCGCCGTACCCGCCGCCCCGGCGCGCTCACGCGGTCTCGAAGTCGGTGACCAGCCACCGCACGCCGTACCGCTCCAGACGTACGGCGAGCACCCGGCTCCGCGGCCCGCAGTGGACCAGCAGGCACATCTCGACCGCTCCGGGGCGGGGGCGCTGCACGTGTGGCACGCCGACCAGCGGCGGCCGCTCCGCGTCGATCATCTTCCCGGCGCGCACCAGGTCGCGGTAGGCGCGCACGGTGAGCCGGTCGTGGACGGTCTCCGGCGGGCGCCGGCCGGCGAGGATCTCGGCCAGGGCCTGACCGAGCCACCGCAGCCGCCGCTCGTCCGGGACGGCGCCCGGAGCGCCGCGCGGCGCCGCCCCCGGCACCGCGTAGGGCACCGCGTCGGGAACCGCGTACGGCTCGGTCCGCCCGGCGGCGGGGCGGGAGCCGGGGGCCAGCGCGAGCGAGCCGTCCGTGCGGGGCAGGTCACCCGGCGGGCCCGCGGGCGATTCGTGCGGTGGTTCCGCCGGAGGGACGGACGCGAGCCTGGGCAGGGAGAACGGCGTGGGCATCGGGCCTCCGTTGGGGTGATCGGACCTGATGCCCAATAGAGGTTCCGGTCAGCGGAACAGATACCCGGGCCGCCAACTTTGCCGATTGACCGGCCCTTTTGCCGGGATTTCCGGGGTGAGATTCCCCGAGGTTGGAGTGGCCGTTGTCATCCGCGGCTCGCGTTTCGCACCCGATGAGAACGACATTGACGGCGACCGAAAAAGGGATGCCCGGTGGTCCGGGGCACCCCTTTTCGGTCGCCGTTTTTCGGTTTATCGCGGGATCAGGCGCGAGCTCGGGCCGTATCGGCGGTCTCGCCGGAATCGACGTCCGGCTCCGGTTCGCGGCCGGGGGTCATGATGTTCAGCTTCTTGATGAGGAAGCTGAAGACCACGTAATAGAGGACGAAGTAGACCACGCCGATCAGCATGATCAGCCAGAAGTTGTGCGTGTTGTCCTTGGACGCGTTCAGCCCCGCGTCGATGGCGCCGGCGGAGAAGCCGAAGCCGAGCCGTCCGTCGAGAGCGGCGACCAGCGCCATCGAGACGCCGGTGAGCAGCGCGTGCACGGCGAAGAGCACCGGGGCCACGAAGATGAAGGCGAACTCGATGGGCTCGGTGATGCCGGTGAAGAACGAGATCAGCGCAGAGGAGATCATGATGCCGCCGACGGCCGCGCGGCGGTGCGCCGGGGCGGCCCGCCACATCGCGATGGCGGCGGCCGGCAGGCCGAACATCATGACCGGGAAGAAGCCCGCCATGAACGCGCCCGCGCCGTCCTGGCCGGCGAAGTAGCAGTTCAGGTCGCCCGCGGCGTGCACGGCGCCGACGGTGCAGTCCGGCACGGTGAACCACACGATCGAGTTGACGAAGTGGTGCAGGCCCAGCGGGATCAGCGCCCGGTTGACGACGCCGTAGATGCCGGCGCCGAGCGCGGCGTTGCTCGCGAGCCAGTCGCCGAAGCTGCTCAGGCCCTCGCCGATGGGCTGCCAGACGAGACCGAAGATCACACCGAGCACGAGACCGGCCAGCGAGGTGAGGATCGGCACGAAGCGGCGGCCGCCGAAGAAGGCGAGGTACGCGGGGAGTTTCGTGCGGTAGAACCGCTGCCACAGGATGGCCGCGACGAGGCCCATGAGGATGCCGCCGAGCACTCCGGTCGGGTTGGCCGACGCCAGGTTGAGCGCCTCCGACGGCTTGCCGTCGGCTCCGACGATGGACTGGACCACCTTCTTGTGCACGGCAGAGTCGGCCGAGGCGTCGAAGAACATCAGGTGGGTGACCCGGTCCCAGACCAGGTAGCCGACCACGGCGGCGAGGGCGGTGGAGCCGTCCGCGCGCCGTGCGAACCCGACCGCCACGCCCACCGCGAAGAGGATCGGCAGCGCGTCGAACAGCGCGCCGCCCGCCCCGCCGATCACCTGGGCGATCTTGTCGAGCGCCGCGTTGTCGGTGCGGCCGAGCAGGTCGTCCTGCCCGAGACGCAGCAGGAGGGCCGCGGCGGGCAGCGCCGCGATCGGGAGCATGAGCGAACGGCCGATGCGGGACAGCACGGCCATCACCGCTGACTGCTTCGCGGGTGCGGCGGGAAGGCCCGCGTCGGCGGACGTGGAAGACATCGGTGTTCCTCCAGGAGTGGGGGAGGGGGGAGTACGGCAGAAGGTCGCTACCCGCGGCGGGTCGGGTTCTCCAGAAGAGTCCGCAGCTGGTAGCGGTCGGCGCGGTAGGTGGACACCCCGAATTCAGCACACACCCCGCCGGCGAAGGCCCGTCGCTGGAGCAGCAGCACGGCCCCGCCCCGGGGTAGTTTGAGCAGGTCGGCGTCGCTCGGATCGGCCACGCCGCCGTCGATGGTGAGCTCCCCGCCGTCGAGCACGAGCCCGTAGCGGGACTCGAGCAGGGTGTACAGGGAGCGGCCGGTCAGGTCGAAGGCATCGAGGTCGGGCGCGAGCACGACCGGGATGTGGGCGCGCTCGATGCTCAGCGGTTCCCCGTCCGCCGTACGCAGTCGCTCGATGAAGTGCACGGCGTCTCCCGGCTGGATGCCGAGCTGGCGTGCGAGATGGGCGCTGGCCCGGACGGTCCGCCGGTCCAGGTCGCGGGAGCCCGGCTCCATGCCGCGCGCCCGCATGTCTTCGGTGAAGGAGGTGAGCTGGAGTGCCAGCTCGATCTTCGGCCGGGCCACGAACGTGCCCTTGCCGGGGACCCGGTGCAGCCGGCCCTCCGACACCAGGTGGTCGACGGCCTGCCGCACGGTCATGCGCGACAGATCGAAGCGCTGGCTGAGCTCCCGTTCCGAGGGGATGGCCGCACCGATGGGCAACTCGTCGCCCTCGATCAGGTCGAGCAGGATCTCCCGGAGCTGGAAGTATTTCGGCACCGGGCTGTCCGGGTCGATCTGGGCCAACGTCCCTCCCCTCTCGCTTCCGATCATTCAAATAAGTTATGGTTCGTACTGGTCTAGTCCGGACTAGACCACAGCCGGGAAATGTGTGTCAATGAACGGGCCGGCGTCGGATCGATAACGGACAAATCTCGCCAAAGCAAGGAAGATCATCGCAATGACCACCAGGATGCGCGGTGAGATCGCCGAGCAGCCCGCCGCCCTGCGGGCCACCCTCGATGCCCTGCTGCCGAGGACCGCGGAGGTCGCCGCAGTGGCCGGCGACACTCGCCAGTTGCTGTTCATCGCCCGCGGCACGTCCGACAACGCCGCCGTCTATGGCCGCTACCTGATCGAGGCGCGGGCCGGTCGGATGGCGTCGATGGCCGCCCCCTCGATCGCGACGACGTACCGCCGCAGGCTCGACCTGCGGGGCGTCCTCGCTGTCGGGCTGTCCCAGTCCGGCCGTACGGAGGAGATCGTCGAGACCCTCCAGTGGGCCCGCGACTGCGGCGCGAGGACCGTCGCCGTCACCAACGGCGGGGAGGGGTCGCCGCTCGCCCAGGCCGCCGACCTCGCCCTGTGCACCCTCGCCGGGGAGGAGAAGGCCGTCCCGGCGACCAAGACCTACACCACCCAGCTCGCCGCCCTCGCGGTGCTCGCCCTGGGCCTCGGGGCCGACGTCGACGCCGACGACCTGCGGCGGGTGCCCGACGCGGTCGAGCGGCTCATCGCCGACCCGGGCGACCTGGACGCCGTCGTCGAGGGCCTCGCCGACAAGCCGGGCGTCGTCGTCTCCGGGCGCGGCATGGCGTTCTCGACCGCGCTCGAGCTCGCGCTGAAGCTCAAGGAGGCGTGCTACCTGCACGCCATGGGCCTGTCGTACGCCGACCTCCTGCACGGCCCCATCGCGGTGGTCGACGCCGACACCCCGGCCATCCTGGTGGCGGCCGGCGAGGGGCCGACGCTCGCGGGCACGGTGGCGCTGGCCCGCCGGGTGACCGAGGCGGGCGCGTCCGCGTTCGGCGTCGGCGGCGGCGCCGAGCTGGCCGGCGCGTCGACCGCCGCCCTGAACGGCCCCGACCTGCCCGAATGGGTGGCCCCGATGGGACTCATCGTCCCCGGGCAGTTGCTCACCGAGGCGCTCGCGCGCAGGCTCGGTATCGACCCGGATGCCCCCCGTGGTCTGAACAAGGTCACTCAGACCGACTGAAATGGAGGACCCATGGCTGCAGACGCCGAGGCGATCATCGCCGGGCTCGGTGGTGCGGACAACATCATCGAGATCGAGCCGTGCATCACGCGGCTGCGGACCGAGGTGCACGACCCGTCCAAGGTCGACCAGGCCGCGCTGAAGGCCGCGGGCGCGCACGGCGTCATGGCCGCGGGCAAGGTCGTGCAGGTCGTGGTGGGCCCCGAGGCCGACACCATCGCCAGCGACATCGAGGACATCATCGGCTGACCGGCCTCTCCTCCGGGCAGGCCAGACCGGCCGTACGGCGAGCCGGGCAACTCAGGGAAGGGCGCTTCATTGACGACTGTTCTCGCCCCGGTCGCCGGGACGGCCGTGGGCCTGACGGCCGTGCCGGATCCGGTGTTCTCCCAGCTCATGGTGGGCCCCGGGACGGCGATCGACCCCCGGCGGGAGCCCGGTGAGGCCGTCGCCCCCATCGACGGCACGATCGTCAAGCTGCACCCGCACGCGTTCGTGGTCGTCGGCGACGACGGCAGGGGCGTGCTGGTGCACCTCGGCATCGACACCGTGCAGCTCAAGGGTGAGGGCTTCACGCTGCTCGCGGCCGAGGGCGACCGGGTCGAGGCGGGCCGTCCCGTCGTGGCCTGGGACCCCGCGGCCGTCGAGGCCGGCGGGCGCTCGCCGGTCTGCCCGGTCGTGGCCCTGGACGCCGCCGCCGGCGCGGTCACGGCCGTCGCCGAGGGCGGCGTCGACGTCGGCGACCCGCTCTTCCAGTGGTCGTGACGAGGGTCGTGATGCGGACCGCGCTCTTCGACCTGGACGGCACCCTGGTCAACACCGAGCGGCGCAGCCTCGCCATGTGGCGGCTGCTGCTCGAAAACCACGGCTTCGAACCCGACGAGACGCTGGTGCGGCGCTTCATGGGCCGCCGCGGCCGGGACGTGCTGCCCGAGATCATGCCCGACGGCGACGTCACGGCGCTGCTCGCGGAGGTGTTCTCGTACGACGAACTCCCCGGCCTGCCCGGCATCGAGCCGGTGCCCGGCGCGGCCGAGCTGGTGCGCCGGATCGCCGGCAGCGGCTCTCCGCTCGGCCTGGTCACCTCGGCCCACCGGGCCTGGGCGCTGGAACGGCTGGCCGCCCTCCAGGTGGCCGAGCTGGTACGGACCATCGTGTCGGCGGAGGACGTCGTGGTGGGCAAGCCCGACCCCTCGGGCTATCTCGCGGCGGCCGACCGGCTCGGGGTCGACCCGGTCACCTGTGTGGTGTTCGAAGACTCGCTCGCGGGTATCGCCGCGGCCAAGGCGGCCGGCATGACGTGTGTGGCGGTCGCGACGACCCACGATGAGACGGAACTCTCCCATGCGGATCTGGTAGTGCCCGATCTGTCTGGTGTTGACTGGCCACTGACGGACCTGAGACTGGTCTAGACCGGCGAACGGACCCCCGGGGAACAAGATCCGGGGCGGACGCCCTATGAAGAGAGCACCGGAAGAAGGAGCGCCCCGCCGAGAACCGGAGCGGCGCTTCCGGACAGGCTTCGACCACAGCTTCGGACAACAGAGGAGGAACCGTGGGGGAGCGGAAGGTCACCGTGACGTCGGAGGTGGGTTTGCACGCCCGGCCGGCGGCCACGTTCGTGCAGACCGCGGCCAAGGCGGCGTTCGACGTCACCGTCGCCAAGGCGGGCGGCAAGCCCGTGAACGCCAAGAGCATCCTGTCGGTGCTCGCACTTGACGTGCGGCAGAACGAGTCCATCGTCATCGAGGCCGAGGGCGAGGGCGCGGACGAGCTCCTCGACCGGCTCGCCGAGATCGCCTCGGCGCCCTGATCACGGTGGCGGCGCGGGACGGGCGGGAGCCCGTGGGCGGCACAGGGTCCGGCAGCACTGAACCCGGTGACACGAGGTCCGGCAGCACGAGCCCCGGCGACACGGCCGGGCCGCGGGTCCTCAGCGGCACCGGGGTCAGCCCCGGCACCGGCTACGGCCCGGTGTACGTCGTCGTCGGCGGCATCCCCGAGCCCGACAGGCGCGGGCGGCACGACGGCGACGCGGCCGCCGAGCGCGCCCGCGCCAAGGACGCTCTCGAGCGGGTCGCCGCCGACCTGGAGGCGCGTGGTGCGCGGGCCGGCGGGGAGGCCGAGGAGGTCCTCTTCGCGCAGGCCATGATGGCCCGCGACCCCGGCCTGGCCGACGAGGTGAGCCGGCTGATCGGCCAGGGCGTGTCCGCCGCGCGAGCCGTGTTCGAGGCGTTCGGCGGATACCGCGAACTGCTCGTCGCGGCGGGCGGTTATCTGGGTGAGCGGGCCGCCGACCTCGACGACATCCGCGACCGGACGGTCGCCGTGCTCACCGGGCTGCCGATGCCGGGGGTGCCCGACCACGCCGACGAGCCGTTCGTCCTGGTCGCCAGGGACCTGGCGCCCGCCGACACCGCGCTGCTGTCGAAGGACGTCGTCGCGGCCTTCGTGACCGAGCAGGGCGGCCCCACCAGCCACACCGCGATCCTCGCCCGTTCGATGGGCGTGCCCGCGGTGGTCGGCTGCGCGGGCGCGACGACCCTCCCGCCCGGCACGCCCGTGCTGGTCGACGGGGGGTCCGGCGAGGTCCGGCCGTCGCCGTCCGCCGAGGAGGTCGGCCGGGCGCGGGCGGCGGAGGAGGCGCGCAGGGCCGTGCTGTCCGCGGCCACGGGTCCCGGCGCGACCGCCGACGGTCATCCGGTCCCGCTGCTCGCCAACATCGGCGGGCCGCGCGACCTGGAGGCGGCGCTCGCGTACGGCGCGGAGGGCGTGGGCCTCTACCGCACCGAGTTCCTCTTCCTCGACCGCGACACCGCGCCGACGGCCGAGGAGCAGGAGGCCGCCTACCGGCCGGTCTTCGAGGCGTTCCCCGGCGGCCGGGTCGTGGTCCGCACGCTCGACGCTGGCGCCGACAAGCCGCTCGCCTTCCTGCCGCCGTCGGAGGAGGAACCCAATCCGGCGCTCGGCGAACGTGGCGTGCGCATGTTCCGCCGCCACCCCGGCATCATGGCGACCCAACTGGCCGCGCTCGCCGCGGCCGCCGAGGGCACGACGGCCGAGGTCGAGGTGATGGCCCCGATGGTCGCCACCGCGGCGGAGGCCGAGTGGTTCGCCGCCGCCTGCCGCGAGGCCGGGCTGCGCAGGCCCGGCATCATGATCGAGGTGCCGTCCGCCGCGCTGCGGGCCGCCGATCTCGCCGGAGCGGTCGAGTTCTTCTCCATCGGCACCAACGACCTGACGCAGTACGCCCTCGCCGCCGACCGGCAGGTCAGCGCGGTCGCTGGCCTGCAGAACCCGTGGCACCCCGCGGTGCTCGACCTGGTCGTGCTCGCCGCGTCGGCGGCGGCGTCGGCGTCGCCGCAGGGCAAGGGCTGCGGCGTGTGCGGCGAGGCGGCGGCCGACCCGGCGCTCGCCTGCGTGCTCGTCGGCCTCGGCGTCACCTCGCTGTCCATGGGCGCGCCCGCGCTGCCCTGGGTGCGCGCGGCGCTCGGGCGGCACACCCTGGAGCAGTGCGCGGCGGCCGCCCGCGCCGCCCGGTCGGCGGTCTCCGCGGCCGGGGCCAGGGACGCGGCCCGCGCGGAGCTCCCCGGCCTCGCGGCGCTGGCGCTGTAGGTGCCGCCATGTAAGACCCGTCACACAAGGGGCGTTCCGGGGCCCGGTCGTGCGCGTTTCCGCACGACCGGGTCCGCGACGCCGTTACGGTGAAGGGCGTGTCACAACTGCGACGGGGCGCCATCGGGCTACTGATCCTCCTCATGACGGGATGCGCGACGGGCGTGCTGGCGGGCTGTTCCGGCGGCCCGGTGAGTTTGGGCCAAGCCGTGCGCCCCTCATCGCAGGCCCCCCAGCCGACCCCGGCGGGGAGCCCGGTGCGGAGCCCGGCCGTGAGTCTCACGCCCAGCCCGGCGTCCGGCACCTCCGCGGACACCGGCTCCGGCTGGGATCCCGCGGCCGCCCTCGCGGGGATGAGCCTGGAGGAGAAGGTCGGCCAGCTCTTCGTGATGGTCGTGTTCGGCTCCCGCGCCGACTCCGTCCACAAGGAGAACCGGGCGCGTTACGGCGTGGCGACCCCCGCGGAGGCGGTGCGGAAGTATCGGCCCGGCGGCGTCATCCTGTTCCCCTGGGCCGGCAACGTGTCCGGCGCCCGGCAGGTCGCCGACCTGACCACCGGGCTGCGCGAGGCGTCCGGCACTCCGCTGCTCATCGGCGTCGACCAGGAGAACGGCGTCGTCTCCCGGCTCGCGCCCATCATCACGAAGCTTCCCGGATCCATGGCGATCGGGGCGACCGGCGACCCCGCCAACGCGCGCGACGCGGCCCGGGTGACGGGGGAGGAGCTGAAGGATCTCGGCATCGGCCTCGACTTCGCTCCCGTCGCCGACGTGAACATCAACCCGCGCAACCCCGTCATCGGTCCCCGCGCGTACGGCGCCGACCCGAAGAGGGTGGCGAGCATGGTGGGAGCGGCGGTCGACGGGTTCCACAAGGCCGGCGTCGCGTCCGTCGCCAAGCACTTCCCCGGGCACGGGGACACGACGGTCGACAGCCACACCGGGCTGCCCGTCATCAATCACTCCATGTCCACCTGGCGGAAGGTGGACGCGCCGCCGTTCCGGGCGGCCATCGCGCACGGCGTGGACGCCGTCATGTCGGCCCACGTCGTCATGCCGAAGCTCGACCCGTCGGGAGACCCGGCCACGCTGTCGCACCGCATCCTTACCGGCCTGCTCCGCGACGAGCTCGGCTTCGACGGAGTGATCACCACCGACGCGCTCGACATGGCGGGCGTGCGGAAGAAGTACGGCGACGCCGAGGTGGCGGTGCGGGCCGTCCTCGCCGGGGCCGATCTGCTGCTGATGCCGCCCAACCTCGACACCGCGTACGGCGCCGTGCTCAAGGCGGTGAAGTCGGGCCGGATCTCCGAGGAGCGGCTCGACCAGTCCGTCACGCGGATCCTCCGGCTGAAGCAGAAGCGCGGCATGGCCGGTCCCATCAGGACCGATCCGGGCGCCCTGCGGTCGGCCGAGCACCTGAAGGTCGCCAGGCGGGTGTCTACCGCGCCCGGCGATCGGTGACGCGCCGCCCACCGGCCGCCGTACGCTGGAGAATTGGGTATTTTCTGTGCACGTGCGGGAGAACGCGATGCTGAGGGGCGTGCTGATCGACTGGGGCGGAGTGCTCACCACGGGCCTCGCCGAGTCGGTCGCGGAGTGGATCGAGGCGGATCGGATCGATCCCCACCACTACCGGGAGGTCATGAGCACGCTGATCGTGCACGCCTACGAGGGCGGCCTCGGGCCGGGGGACAACCCCGTCCACGCCCTCGAACGAGGCGAGTTGCCGGCCGCCGAGTTCGAGCGCCGGGTGGCCGCCCGGCTGCGCACCCTGGACGGCGGGCAGCCGGAGGCCGACGGCCTGCTCGCCCGGATGTTCGCCGGCTTCCGCCCGCTCGACGAGATGAACGCGATGCTGCGGCTGGCCCGCGCGGCCGGCCTGTCCACCTGCCTGCTGTCCAATTCGTGGGGCAACGACTACCCCAGGGACGACTGGGACGAGATCTTCGACGCCGTCGTCATCTCCGGCGAGGTCGGCATGCGCAAGCCCGAGGAACGGATCTTCCGGCACGCGCTCGGGCTGCTGTCCCTGGAGCCGGGGCAGTGCGTGTTCGTCGACGACATCGAGGCCAACATCGTGGCGGCCCGCGCCCTGGGCCTGGTGGGCGTCCACCATCTGGAGCCGGCGGCGACGATCGCCGAGCTGGAGCGGCTGTTCCGGACGCCGCTCCGCGCGTCGCCCTCCCCGGACGTCCCGGATTCTCCGGATGTCCTGGGCGTCCCGGTTTTCCCGGCGTCCCCGGCCCCGGGCGGGCCCGGCCGGCCGGCCACACCCGAACGTCTCTGAGTCGAGGAACCCATGCGCGTGTATCTGCCGAGCACCCTTCCCGCGCTGGCCCGTGTGGTCGCGGCGGGAGAGCTCGGGCCTGCCCCGCTGACCGGTTATGCGGTGACCCCCGCGCTGGTCGAGTGGTACGCCTCCGGTGACACCGAGGAACTGGAGTACGTGGCGCTCACGGAGGCCGCCCGCGCCTCCCTGCGGATGCTCGCCGCCGATCGCGCGGACGGGACAACGGACGGGACGGCGGGCGATGACCGCCGCGTCGTCGTGGCCGTCGAGGTGCCGGACGAGACCGTCAAGATGGGCGCCGACCTGGCGGAGCGCGCCCGGGTGCGGGTGCACGAGCCGATCGCCGTGTCCCGGATCGCCGCCGTCCACGTCGACGACTCCGACGCCGTCGCCGACGTCGCGGCGGCCGTGGCGGCGCTGCCCGCCGCGGACGCGGGCGACGACGACGCCCGGTTCGTCGTGGACGGCGCGGAGGACCACGAGCTCATGTGGTACGCCACCCAGGAGATCCCCGACCTGCTCTCCTGACGACTCCGTGGTGTTCACGGCGTCGTCACCGGGGACGCTTAAGCTGGAGGGGATATGACACACATCGTTTGGGACTGGAACGGCACCCTTTTTCACGACATCGACGCCATCGTCGCCGCGACCAACGAGATCTTCCAGCCGTACGGCATCGGCCCGTACGACATCGAGGGTTTCCGTGAGGTCTACACCCGCCCGATCTGGGTGGCCTACGAGCGCATGCTGGGCCGGCCCCTCCGGGACGGCGAATGGGAGCAGCTCGACGTCGGCTTCCACGATCACTACCACCGGCTGATGGAGGCCTGCAGCCTCGCCGAGGGCGCGCTGTCGAGCCTGCGCGCATGGGACGAGGCGGGCCGCACGCAGTCACTGCTGTCGATGTGGATGCACGACCGGCTGCTCGGCAAGGTCGGCGAGTTCGGCATCTCCGGCCACTTCCGCCGGGTCGACGGGCTGCGCACGGCGACCGGCGGCGCGAAGGCGGAGCACATGGTGGAGCACCTGCGGGCGCTCGACCTCGACCCGGCCAAGGTGGTCGTCATCGGCGACAGCGTCGACGACGCCCACGCGGCCCAGCACGTCGGCGCCCGCGCCATCCTCTACGCCGGCGGCATGACCAGGCGGTCAGACCTGGAGGGCGTCGGCGTCCCGGTGGTGGACTCGCTGTCCGACGCCCTCGGCCTCGTCTGAAGGGCCGCGCCTGACGCGTCTTGGCGTCAGACGGCCCGGCGTTCCTCCTCGGCCCGCTCCATCTCCAGGAGCCACCGGGGCTTGGCCCTGCGCGGCGGCCGGTAGAGCCGCTTGACCGCCACGCCTCCGAAGACGAACGACGCGAAGAGGAACAGGCCCATGATCGCGTCCCAGGTCTCCTGGCCGGAGACCCAGGTGTAGGCGAGCATCACGGCCCACATCGCGAGCATGACGGCCCCCGGGAGCTGCGCGAACGGCAGGTTCCGCAGCTCCTTGGGGTTGTCGGTGTCGAAGTAGCGCGCCGCCCAGGTGCTGCCGGGCCCGCCGCGGACGAACCTGACGTGGTTGACGACGCCGAGGATCGCCAGCAGGGCGGCGGCGACCACCGCCCAGACCGGTGCGTGCGGGTAGCCGGCGACCTCGGCCGCTCCGGCCGCCGGGCCGGTCGTGAGGCCGGTCGACGTGACGGCCGTCATGACGGCCGTCACGGTGGCCACGGACATGTCAGCCAAAGAGACTGTGCCATCCCTTTTCGATACCCAGATCCGGCGGTAATCCCTGCGTGGCAGGCGACGGGCGCCTCCGGCCCGCGGCATGGCGTCGTCGCGGATTCACCGCGCGACGCCCGTGGGCCGTACGCTGAGCACGATCCACCCCGCACCCTCACGGAGGCCGCGATCAAACGCCTGGTGCTCTGGAACATCGACCTGACCCTCGTCGACGTCGCCATCGTCACCCGCGACGCCTACGCGGACGCGTTCAGGATGGTGGCGGGGCGGCCCCTCGTGAAACTCGCGCCGGCGCTGGGCCGCCCCGACTCGGAGATCGTCTTCGAGACGCTGGCCGTCAACGGCATCGCCGTCGAGGACAACCACCTGCCGAGGTTCCTCGACGCGCTCGCGGTCGCGTTCGCCGAGCGGCACGGGCGGCTGGCGAAGGACGGCCGCATGATGCCCGGGGCGAAGGACGCCCTCAAGGCGGTGTCCAAGCTGGACGGCGTCGTGCAGTCCGTGCTCACCGGCACCATCAAGAGCAACGCCGCGCACAAGCTCCGCGCGTTCGGGCTGGACAAGTGGATCGACGCCGAGGTCGGCGGCTACGGCGAGGAGGTCTACCCCAAGGCCACCCTCCTGCAGGTCGCGCAGGGACGGGCCAAGGCCAGGCACGGCGCGGCGTTCACCGCGGGCAACACCGTGCTCATCGGGGACTCCACGCGCGACGTGCAGGCCGCCCGGATCGGCGGCGCGGCGATGATCGCGGTCGCCTCCGGCCGCTCGACGGCCGCCGAGCTGCAGGAGGCGGGCGCGGACATCGTGCTGCCCGACCTCTCCAACGCCTCCGAGGTGGTCGCCGCCGTCGCCCGCCTGACCACGCCCGCCTGACGTGAGGCCGGCCGTTACAGCGCCTTGAGGAAGCGGGCCGCGACGGGGGCCGCCACCTGCGCCCCCGTGCCGCCGCCCTCGACCACCACGGCGAAGGCCAGGTCACCCTTGTAGCCGATGAACCACGAGTGCGTGGGCGGGTTCTCGCCGTTCTCGCTCGAACCGAACTCGGCCGTCCCGGTCTTGCCGGCCGTGCCCGCGGGGAAGGAGACGCCGCTCGCGGTGCCCTCGCTGACGACCGCGGGCATGAGGCGGCGCAGTGCGGATACGACCGCGGGCTCCAGCCTGCGCGGGGGCGTCCCACCCTTGGGGACGAGCGCCTCCGGGACCAGCCGGGGCTGGCGCCAGGTGCCCGCCGCGATGGCGCCCGCGACCGCGGCCATGTTGAGCGGGCTGGCCAGGACGCGCCCCTGGCCGATGGCCGCGGACGCGAGATCGGTGTCGTCGCGGGGCGCGGGGAAGGCGGCGTCCACGGCGGGCACACCGATCTTGATGCTCGCGCCGAACCCGAAGTCGGCGGCCACCTTGGCCAACCGGTCCGCGCCGAGGCGTCGCACCGCCATGTCGCCGAACGTCGTGTTGCACGAGTGCGCGAAGGCGTCGACGAAGCGCAGCGTGCCGTAGTCGTGGAATTCGGCGTTGTGGAACGGGAAGCCGCCGATCGTCTTCTCGGCCGGGCACTCGACGGTCTGGTCGGGTGTGACGCCGCCGGCGACCAGGGCCGAGGCCGTCACGACCTTGAAGGTGGAGCCGGGCGGGTACGCGCCGAGCAGGGCGCGGTTGTATCCACCCGGCTTGTTCACCGCCGCGAGGATCTCACCCGTGGACGGGCGGAGCGCGACGAGCGAGGCGGGCTTGTCCACGCCCTCAAGGGCCTGCGCGCCCGCCCGGTGCACCCGCAGGTCGAGCGTGACCGGGAGCGGCTCGCCCGGTCTCGACCCGCCGCTCGCGAGAGCGACCACCTTCTCGCCCGTCCGGGCGTCGACCAGATCGGCGCGGGCGGACGCGGTGCCGGTCAGGCGGGAGCCGTACTGCTCGCGCAGGCCGTCCACGATCTGCCGGACGGAGCCCGGGGCGTCCGGCGTGTCGATGCGGGTGCCGTCGGCGGCGGTTATCGGGGCGAGCGCGGCGGGCACCGTGGTGATCTTCGCCCGCAGGCGGTCGGTCAGCCGCGGGTGGACGGCCGCCGGGGTCCATGCCACCTTCCAGGCGCGGTCGCGCTCGACCAGGCGCAGCCTCCCGTCGTACGCGATGGGCAGCGGTCCGGTCAGCTTGGCCTGGAACCGTACCGTCGAATCCTGGACAGCCGTCACCTGGAACCGCTGCCCGGTCAGTCGCAGGTCGTCGTGGAAGCGGCGGTAGGTGCTCTCGAAGCCGGCCGGCGGGTCGGCGGTGAGCGCGCGCATCGCCGCGTAGTCCGAGCGCCCCCAGGCCGCGAGGAACTCCCGCGCGGTCTCCTCGGGTGAGCCCTTCGTGCGCAGTGCCCAGATGATCGCCCCCGCGGTCACCACCGGTACGAGCACCGCCGCCGTGACGTACGGCCAGCGCCTTCGCTCTCGCATGCGTCCCCCTTCGAGTCGAGTGCACGCCAAGAGCAGCAGACCGGCCGGGAGTATGTCCAATATGGATATCAACGCGCTACATGTTCGGTTTGGATATGCTTCCAGCTCGTGGACCTGGTCCGGCATCTCGGCTACTTCCTCGTCGTGACGGAAGAGCTGCATTTCGGGAACGCGGCCGCGCGGCTGGGGATGGCACAGCCGCCGCTGAGCCAGCGCATCCGGCGTCTGGAGGAGGAGCTGGGTGTGCGCCTGTTCGAGCGGTCGAGCCGGCGGGTCGCGCTGACCGAGGCGGGACGGCTGCTGGTGCCCGAGGCCCGCGAGATCGTCGCCAGAGTCGAGCGGACGCGCGACCTCATGTCCGACCTGGCGCGCGGCGACGCGGCGGTCGTCCGGGCGGGCGTTCCCGCCGACCTCGGCGCCGCCGTGGTCGCCGCGCTCATCGCGGGGTTCCGCGACCGCCGCCCCGACGTACGGCTGGCGCCGGTGGAGATGGGCACGGCCGCGCAGGTCGCCGCCTTGCTGGAGGGCAGGCTCGACGTCGGGTTGCTGCGGCATCCGGCCGACGTGAACGGGCTCGACCACGGGCCGGTGCTCGTCCGGCATCCGGGCGTCCTGCTGGCCGAGGGCGACGAGCTGACCGCCTGGGCGACCGTTCACCTCGGCGACCTGGCCGGGCGCGACCTGGTGCTGTTCCCCCGGGACGCCGAGCCCGGCCTGTACGACGACACCCTCGCCGCCTGCCGCCGCGGCGGCTTCGTCCCCGCCGAGATCATCAGCACCGACCGTGCGGAGTTCGCCCTCGGCCTGGTCCTGTCCGGCACCGCCGTCGCGTTCGGCGCCCCCGCCGAGGTGCCGGGCGTGGTGTGGCGGCCCCTCGCGGGCGCGCCCCTGGCCTGGCGCTGCTCCCCGGCCTGGCGGGCCGAGCCGGGGCCGTACGTGCGCGACTTCACCGCCGTGGCCGTACAGGTGCTGAAAGACAGCGCAGGCATGGTCGACGAAGGAGCGCCGCCCACTCGTCGCGTGGCGCCGCGCCCGGCGACCGGGTTCCTGGCGTGAGCGCCATGCGGGCGGTGGGCGCGGTGAACCCGATCGAGCGCGTCTTCCGCGAGGCCGGAGTCACCGGATGGCTGCACGCGGCCGATATCGACGACGGGCGCGAGGTGGCACTGCGGGCCGGCGAACCCGTGGTGCTCGCGTCGGTGTTCAAGGTGCCCCTGCTGGTGGAACTGCACCGCCAGGCCGAGCGCGGGCTGCTCGACCTCACCGAACACGTCCGGGTGACCGCGGCGGACCGGGTGGGCGGGGGCACCGGGCTGGGGGTGATGCTGGACGACGCCACGTTGTCGATCCGCGACCTGGCGTACCTGATGATGGCGGTGAGCGACAACACCGCGGCCGACGTGCTGCTGGCCCGGGTGGGCCGGGAGGCGGTCAACACGCTGCTCGACGGCCTCGGTCTGACGACGACGCGGGTGCTGCACGACTGCCGCGACATGCTCTCCGGCATGTGGGCGGACACGGGCGCGGCGGACCAGTCCGCCCTGACCCAGGCGTGCGCCGACCCCGAGGTGGTGGCGCGCCTGCGCGCGCTCGACCCGGCGCTGAGCAACCGGAGCACGCCGCGCGAGATGACCCGGCTGCTGGCCATGATCTGGCGTGACGAGGCGGCGGGCGCGGCCTCCTGCGGGGCGATCCGCCGCCTGATGGGTCTGCAGGTGTGGCCGCACCGGCTGGCCTCGGGGTTCCCGTTCGACGATGTCGCGGTGAGCGGCAAGACGGGCACACTGCCCACGGTCCGCAACGAGGTCGGCGTGGTCGAGTATCCCGACGGCGGGCGCTACGCCGTGGCCGTGTTCACCCGGTCGCTCAGCACGGCGCAGAACCAGCCGCGCGCCGACGCCGCGATCGGGACCGCCGCACGGATGGCCATCGATCAGCTCAGAAACCACGCCGATCGGGGCGCGGTCCACATATGACGGGTCCTGTCTATGTGGGTGGTGAGGGTGACATAAGGGCGGGGCGTCGCGAAGATGGGCACATGGTCAAGGAAGGCGCTCTGCTCTGGGAGCCCACGCCCGAGGTCGTGCGCACGGCCCGCGTCACCCGCTACATGGAGTGGCTCGGGCGCCCGGTCGACTACCAGGACACGTGGGAGTGGTCGGTCCGCGATCCGGCCGGCTTCTGGACGTCCATCTGGGACTACTTCGAGGTCGTCGGCGAGCGTGGCGACGGGCCCGTCATCGACGGGGTGATGCCCGAGGTCGAATGGTTCGGGGGATCGGCGCTCAACTACGCGGAGAACGCGCTGCGCGGCCACCCAGGCCGGACCGCGATGGTCTTCCGGAGCGAGGCGGGAGGCCGCTGGCAGTACTCGCTCGGCGAGCTCCGCGCGGAGGTCGCCAGGGTGCGGGCCGGGCTGGTGCGGCTGGGCGTCGGCCGCGGCGACCGGGTCGCCGCCTATGTCTCGAACATCCCCGAGGCCCTGATCGCGTTCCTGGCCACGGCGTCCCTGGGCGCGGTCTGGTCGTCGTGCTCACCCGACTTCGGCGCGTCCAGCGTCATCGACCGGTTCACCCAGATCGAGCCCGCGGTGCTCATCGCGGTGGACGGCTACCGCTACGGCGGCAGGCGGTTCGACCGGTCGGACGTGGTGCGGGAGATCGCCGCCCGGCTGCCCTCGCTGAAGGCGACGATCTGGATCCCCACGCTGAGCCAGGAGGCGCCGGAGGCCGGCGGGCTGACCTGGGACGACCTGCGGGCCGAGAGCGCGCCGCTGGAGTTCGAGCGGGTGCCGTTCGGCCATCCGCTGTGGGTGCTCTACTCGTCCGGCACCACGGGGCTGCCCAAGCCCATCGTGCACGGCCACGGCGGCATCGTCCTCGAGCACCTCAAGTCGCTGTCGTTCCACCAGGACCTGGGCGGTGGCGACGTGTTCTTCTGGTACACCACCACGGGCTGGATGATGTGGAACTACCTCATCGGGGGCCTGCTGGTGGGCGCCACCGTCGTCCTGTACGACGGCAGCGCCGTCCACCCGGGCACGGACGCGCTGTGGCGGCTGGCCGCCGAAGAACGGGTCACCTACTTCGGCACCGGTGCGCCGTACATCATGGCCTCGCTGAAGGCGGGGGTGAAGCCGGAGGGCCTGGACCATCTGCGCGGCATCGGCTCGACCGGCTCGCCGCTGCCGCCCGAGGGCTTCGCCTGGGTCTACTCCGACGTGCGGCACGACGTGCAGCTCGGCTCGTTCTCCGGCGGCACGGATGTGTGCACCGGCTTCGTCGGGGCCGTGCCGCTGCTGCCGGTCCGCGCCGGCGTCATCCCCTGCCGCTGCCTCGGGGCTCCGGTGGAGGCGTTCGACCCGGCCGGGTCGCCGGTCGTCGGCGAGGTGGGGGAGCTCGTGGTCACCGGCCCCATGCCGTCCATGCCGGTCATGTTCTGGAACGACCCCTCCGGCGAGCGTTACCGCGACTCGTACTTCGCCGACTATCCGGGCGTCTGGCGGCACGGCGACTGGATCAAGATCCTCCCCGACGGTGGCTGCGTCATCTACGGCCGCAGCGACTCGACGCTCAACCGGGGCGGCGTCCGCATGGGCACCAGCGAGTTCTACCGGATCGTGGAGCGCTTCGACGAGATCGCCGACAGCCTCGTCATCGACACCGGACGGCTCGGGCAGGAGGGCAGGCTGCTGCTGTACGTCACCCTGACCGGCGGCGCGTCGCTCTCCGACGACCTGGTCTCGCGCCTGCGCACGACCCTGCGCGCCGAGCTGTCGCCCCGCCACGTGCCCGACGAGATCCGCGTGGTGCCCGGCATCCCCCGGACGCTGTCCGGCAAGAAGCTGGAGATCCCGGTACGGAAGATCCTGCTCGGCACCCCGGTGGAGCAGGCCGCCAACCCCGACGCCATGGCCAACCCCGAGGTCCTCTCCCACTTCGCGCCCGGGTAGTGAGGCCCGTTCAGACCGCCACTACATGGACGTCATATTTGGAAATCTGGCCGTCTCTGGTGACCAGGGAGAGTCCTTCACGGCGGGCTTGAGCGATCAGCAGTCGGTCGAAGGGGTCGCGATGAAGGGGTGGCAGCCTTCCCGCCTCGATGGCGTGGCCGAACCGAATCGGCAGTTCGCGGAACTCGCTGTCGCGGATTCGTTCAACCAGGTCATCGGGTGCCGTCAGCTTGCCAATGCTCTGCTTGATGGCCACTTCCCACAGAGTCGCCGGGCTTACGAAGACCTCTGGCCCTTCGTCGATCACGTCTTTGATCTCGTCGGCAAGCGTCGGGTCGTCGCTCAACCACCAAAGGACGACGTGCGTATCGAGGAGCATCCTCACGGCAACAACCCGAAATCCCTCGCGATGGCGTCGTTGACCTCAGGCGAGTCCCAGTCGTCGGCCATGCGAAGCTTCCCCTTCAGGGAGCCCCTGCCGCGGCGGCCTGCCCTGGCTGGGAAAGGAATGACTTTGGCCACGGGACGACCGGCACGGCTGATGACGATCTCCTCGCCATGTTCGACCCGGTCGATGATGCGGGACAAGTTCGTCTTCGCCTCATGAATGTTGTACTGCTCAGTAGCGCGCTCTGACATCGCCAACCCCCTTAGCTAAGTTAGCTTAGCCTGTCGCTTGTCCCTGCGGACAGCATGCGTTCGTACGCCTCATGGAGTCTGTGACGTGCGCGGGCGGCCGGTGCGGAGGCGTGAGACTGGGGTATGTATAAGTACACTTCTAAGAAGTCGACTTATAAGAAGTGCACTTATACATTGGGGGCCGCGTGAAGCCTGCTCACGTCTTCGACCGAGATCGCGAGTGGGCCGCGCTCAGCGACTTCGCCAAGGCGCCGGACCCGGAGATGAGATTGGCCGTGGTGAGCGGTCGTCGCCGGCAGGGCAAGACGTTCCTCCTGCAGGCGCTCGCCGACGTGTTCGGCGGCTTCTACTTCGTCGCCGTCGAATCCACGTCGGCGGACGCGCTCCGGCAGTTCGGCACGGCCGTGGCTGCCTACCTCGGCGTCCCGGGCGCCCTGGCGTTCGCCAACTGGGACGAGGCCGTCACCTATCTGCTGGACCACTGCGGTGACCGGCCGCTCGTGCTCGACGAGTTCCCCTACCTGGTGAAGGCCGATCCCTCCATCCCCTCCATCCTGCAGCGCGAGATCGACACGCGGGTCGCGCACCGCGGCACCGGCAGCCGGGTGCGTCTCGTGCTCGCCGGGTCCGCGATGTCGGTGATGGGCAGGCTCCTCGCCGGACAGGCGCCGCTGCGCGGGCGGGCGTCGCTCGACCTGGTGGTGCAGCCGTTCGATCACCGCCTGGCCCGGCTGTTCTGGGGGATCGAGGATCCGCGGCTGGCCCTCCAGGTGAACGCGATCGTGGGCGGGACGCCGGCCTACCGCACCCGCTTCGTCGGCAACGAGGCCCCCGGCGACGATCTCGACGACTGGGTCGTCCGGCGGGTGCTCAGCCCGGACACGCCGCTCTTCCGCGAGGCCCGATACCTGCTGACGAACGAGATGGAGATCCGGGACGAGGCCCTCTATCACGCCGTGCTCGGCGCGATCGCGGCCGGGAACAACACGCGGGGCGGCATCGCCGGGCACATGGAGCGCAAGGCGACGGACATCGCTCATCCGCTCGCTGTACTAGAGGACTGCCAGCTCATCCGCAAGGAGGCCGATCCGATTCGCAAGCGCTCGCTCTACCGGGTCGCTGAGCCGCTCGTCACGTTCTATGAGGCGATCATGCGGCCCGCCTGGAGCCAGCTTGAGCGGGGCTGGGCCGATCGCGTGTGGCGGGGCTCCCGGGCCAGGTTCGCCTCGCAGGTGGTGGGCCCGCACTTCGAGCACGTCTGCCGGGAGTTCGCGCTCGCCCACGACTGGGACGGCGACTTCGCCACCGAGGTCGCGGCGGGAGTCGCCACCGGCGGCGGCAGAGGGCAGCAGATCGAGGTCGACGTGATCGCCCTCGCGCCCCAGGACGGCCACCCGCGCCGGCTCCTGTCGGTGGGAGAGGCGAAGTGGTCGGAGGTCATGAACGTGGGCCACCTGAAGCGCCTGGAGCAGGCCAAAGACCACCTGCACACGCGCGGGCTCGACACCCGCGACACCGTCCTCGCCCTCTACAGCGGCGCCGGATTCGACGCCGCGCTCACCGACGCCGCCGCCCGCGACTCCCGGGTCCTCCTGGTCGATCTCCCCATGCTGTACGCCTAGGGCACGAGGGCGTACGCCCGGACGGGAAACGTGCCCATGCCGGACACGGCGACGGGGGCCGCGTGGAGCCGGAACCCGGTGTGCGGCAGCCGTTCCAGTCCGCGCATGTGCTCGATGATCGGGACGCCCGCGGTGAGCAGGGCGGTATGGGCCGGGCGGTGCCCGTCGGCCATGTCGTCGATGTTGACACTGTCGATGCCGACGACGGCCGGTCGCCGGTCGGCGAGCAGGGCGGCCGCGTCCGCCGTCAGGAAGGGGTGATCCGGGTCGCCGTAGGCCGGGCTGCCCCAGTGCCTGTCCCAGCCCGTACGCAGCAGGACGGCGCGCCCCCTGACGTCGTGTCCGTCGAACGCGTCGACGCCGATGCCGCGCCGGGGGGAGCCGGAGACGTCGATCAGCAGCCCGGGGACGTCGACCAGCCGGGACAGGTCGATCTGGGCCAGGTCCTCGCCCTCCGCGAGCCGGTGGAACGGAGTGTCGAGGTACGTGCCGGTGTTCGCCACCATCGTGATGCGGCCGATCTGGAACTCGGTGCCCGGGGCGTAGTGGCTCCGGGAGTCCTCGCGCGTCAGGTGATCGACGATCTCCGGTGCGGGCAGGCCCGGATAGGTGACCATGCCGTGCCGGACCACATGACTGAGGTCGACGACACGCCCGCGCGGGTGCTGCTGGTCTTCGGATGTCACGTTTCCATTGTCGTCGCCAGCACCCGTTCGTACGCCTCCTGGAGCAGTTGTGACGCGCGCGGGCGGCCGGTGTCGGGGCGGGGGATGCCCAGGTGTGCCTCGCGCAGCTCGTCCATGAGGTCCTCCCAGAGCGGCGGGCCGCCCTCCTCCATCAACCGCGCCCGCACGCCCAGCTCCAGCGTCGTCGGGCGGTGCCGCAGGCCCCAGGAGCCGAGCGCGGCCATGATCGGGACCGTCTGGATGCCCGCCTCGGTGAGGCTGTAGGTCCCCCGTCGTCCCCGTCCCGCGTCCTCGTGGGTCAGCAGACCTCCGGCGACGAGGGCCTTGAGACGGCTGCTGAGGATGTTCGACGCGATCCCCTCCTCGGAGTTGGCGAGCAGGTCACGGAAGTGCCGGCGCCCGCCGAAGATCACGTCGCGCAGGACGATGAGGCTCCACCTGTCTCCGAGCGCCTCCACCGCCGCGTTGATCGCACATCCCGACCGCGGCTCGTGTCGCATGGGCGACCCTCCTAAGTGGTTGCAATTCGCTACTACCTACTTTACGCTCCATCCTAGTGATTGCAATCCGCAACCACTAGTCGGAATCGGGAGCACCGCATGTCTCGCGTACGGGTCCACAACTTCTCCGTCTCCCTCGACGGCTTCGCCACGGGCGAGGGCCAGAGCCTCGACGAGCCGTTCGGCCACGCCGGCGGACGGCTCCACGAGTGGTTCTTCGAGACCGAGACCTTCCATGGCATGCAGGGGAAGACCGGAGGCGCCACCGGGGTCGACGACGCCATGGTCCGCACATGGGACGCGGGCATCGGGGCGGAGATCATGGGCCGCAACAAGTTCGGCCCGCAGCGGGGCCCGTGGGAGAGCCACGCGTGGACCGGATGGTGGGGGCCCAACCCGCCGTTCCACACGCCGGTCTTCGTGCTGACCCATCACCCCCGCCCCTCGGTGGAGATGGAGGGCGGCACCACGTTCCACTTCGTCGACGCCACGCCCGAGGAAGCGCTCCGGCAGGCCCGCGAGGCCGCGGGCGGCCTCGACGTGCGGATCGGCGGCGGCCCGGGCACCGTCCGTCAGTTCCTGGCCGCCGACCTGGTCGACCACATGCACGTGGCCCTCGTGCCGATCATCCTGGGCCGCGGCGAGCGACTGTGGGAGGGGCTCGAAGGGCTCGAGAAGCGCTTCAGGATCGAGTCCGTGACCACCCCCAGCGGCGTCACCCACCTGACCTTCACCCGCCGGTAGACCCTTGAGAGGCTGACAGACATGACCGAGAACATCACGTCCGCGGACGGTACGACCCTCGCCGTCGACACGATCGGCCACGGCGCGCCGGTGATCCTCGTCGGCGGCGCGTTCAACGACCGCTCGACCGTGGCCGGGCTCGGGGCCGAGCTCGCGTCGTCGTTCACCGTGGTGACCTACGACCGCCGCGCCCGGGGAGCCAGCGACGACAAGAGCGACGACTACTCGGTGGCCAACGAGGTCGCCGACCTGGGGGCCGTCATCGACCACGTCGGCGGCCGGGCCTCGCTGTTCGGGCACTCCTCGGGGGCAGTGCTCGTGCTGGAGGGGGCCATGGGCGGGCTGCCCGTCGACCGGATCGCCGTCTACGAGCCGCCGTACTGCGCCGACGAGAACCAGCCCAGGCCGCCGGCCGACCTGTACGACCGGCTCGCGGCCCTGGTCGCCGCCGGTGACCGCGACGGCGCCACGGAACTGTTCCTCTGTGAGGCGGTCGGCGTACCGGCCGAAGTGATCCCCGGGATGAAGGCCGGGGAGGGGTGGTCGTTCATGGCCGGCAAGGCGCCGAGCCTGCCGTACGACATCCTGGTCAGCAAGCCCTGGCAGGTGATGCCGTTCGAGCGGCTCGCCCGGATCGGCGTGCCGGTGCTCGCGGTCTACGGCGACCAGACCTCGCCGCTCCTCGCCGAGGGGACGAGGGCGGTCGCGGCGACCGTGCCCGGCGCCGAACTGACGGTGATGCCCGGCGAGGACCACGCGGTGCTGCAGCGCCCGGCGGCGCTGGCGGCGATCCTGGCGAAGTTCCTCGGCTGAGCGGTCCGCCGGGCGGCTCCGGTTCCAGACCCGTGACATCTGTCGTGGCCGGGTCGTGACAGACGGCCGAGGTCCGCGCGGCGGCGGCGGCGGAGGCTTGCCGCATGGACATTCACGAAGGCGCCCCCGCCCTGTCCGTGGCGGGGCTGCGCAAGACGTACGGCGAGAACCGCGCGGTCGACGGAATCGACCTGGTGGTGGGCCGGGGGGAAGTGGTGGCCCTGCTCGGGCCCAACGGCGCGGGAAAATCCACCACGATCGACATGCTCGTCGGGCTCGCCCGCCCGGACGCCGGGGAGATCATGCTGTTCGGCGTGTCC
The DNA here is from genome assembly GCF_017896165.1 of Microbispora oryzae. Lineage (GTDB taxonomy): Bacteria > Actinomycetota > Actinomycetes > Streptosporangiales > Streptosporangiaceae > Microbispora > Microbispora oryzae. The sequence goes on along the minus strand of NZ_JAFCNB010000010.1, from coordinate 112,152 downwards.
CCCCGCGAGGCGGTGCGGCGCGGCATGGTCGGCGTGATGCCCCAGGAGGGCGCGCTGCTCGACGACGTGACCGTGGGCGAGACCGTGACACTGATCGCGTCCTTGCACCGCACGTCGATCCCTGTGGAGGAGGCGCTGCGCCGCGCCGGGGTGGCCGGCCTCGCCGACCGGCGGGCGGCCCGGCTGTCCGGCGGCCAGCGGCAGCGGGTGCGGTTCGCCATGGCGCTGGTGCCCGGCCCTGACCTGCTGGTGCTCGACGAGCCGACGGCGGCGATGGACGTCGAGGCCAGGCACGAGTTCTGGCAGTCGATGCACGCCTTCGCCGAGACCGGTCGCACCGTGCTGTTCTCCACGCACTACCTGGAGGAGGCCGAGGCGTACGCGGACCGGGTCGTGCTGATGCGGGCGGGCCGCGTCGCGGCCGACGGCCCCGTGTCCGCGGTCGGCGCGCTGGGCCTTGAGGACGCCTTCCTGCGCCTGACCGGAGCTTCGGAGACCGTGCGATGACCGGATACCTCGTGTTCGAGATCAGGCGGATTCTGCGCGACGCCAAGTTCCTGTTGTTCGCGGTCGCGCTGCCGGTGGGTCTCTACCTGCTGATGGCCGACCGTTTCATCGACCAGGGGGCGCCCGCGGCGTACGTCATGGGCGGCGTCGCGGCGTTCGGGGCGGTGAAGACGGCGCTCGACGTCGGCGCCCGCACGGCGGTGGAGCGCGGCATCGGCTGGCAGCGCCAGTTGCGGCTGACCCCGCTCAGCGGCGGCGGCTATCTGCTGGCCAAGGCGTCGGTGGCGATGGTCGTGGCGCTGCCCCCGGTGGCCGGGGTGTCGCTGGTCGCCGCGCTCGTCAGCGGGGTGCACCTGTCCGCCGGCGGGTGGGCGCTGGCCGTGCTCGGCGTGTGGGCGGGCGCGGTGCCGTTCGCCCTGCTCGGCCTGCTGATCGGTCAGTTCGCCACCGCCCAGAACCTGCAGGCGTACCAGGGTGCGGTGGTGCTGGTGCTCAGCTTCGTCGGCGGGCTGTTCATCCCGGTGAGCACGTTTCCGCAGGCGCTGGCGACGGTGGCCAAGGTCCTGCCGAGCTACTGGCTCGCGCAGGTCGGGCACGCCACCGCCCCCGGGCAGGCCGCGCTGGTCCTGGCGCTGTACACGCTCGTGCTGGGCGCCGCCGTGGCCGCCCGGTATCGCCTCGGCACTGCTCGGGCCTAGGGTGTTTGACGTGGGCGATCAGGGCGTATGGGGGCGTTCCGCCTGGCCGGTGTGGAACCCGGCCCGGGTGGGCTCCCGCTCTGCCCACATCCGCGGAATCATCGTGCTGTCGCTCCTCCTGCTCTGGCCGCTGTGGGAGGCGCTGGGACCGGACGGGGTGTGGCCGGACTCCCTGCCGCTGCGGATCGCGATCGGAGCCGTCACGGTCCTGTACGCCGCGGGCTGGCTCGGCGCCATGATCGCCGGGGTCCGCCTGCCGCCCCGGCGGCGGATCGTGCTCCTCGGGGCCCTGTTCGTGCTGGCGGCCGTGGCGGCCCTGCTGCGCGACGGCCCGTTCTTCCTCGGCCACGCCGGCGTTTTCGGCTTCGTGCTCGCGGTGGCGGCCTGGCTGCTCCCGGCCCGCTGGGGGGTGCTGCTCGGGCTGGCGACCTGGGCGGTTCAGGTGTTCGTGCATTGGGCCGCCCCCGGCCCCATGAGCTGGGGACAGGTGGGCGGGCTCGTCCCCGGGATCATCATTCCGGTGGCCGTGACGCTGCTGATCCGGCTCGTCGTCCAGCTCGGTCAGGCCCGCGAGGAGATCGCGGCACTGGCCGCGGCGGCGGAGCGCGACCGGCTGGCCAGGGACCTCCACGACGTGCTCGGGCACAGCCTGACCACGATCACCGTGAAGACCGGCCTGGCCCGCCGGGTGCTGGAGAGCGGCGGTGACCCGGAACGCGCGCTCACCGAGCTGCGCGACGTCGAGCGGTTGTCCCGGCAGGCGCACAACGAGGTGCGCCTGACCGTGGCGGGCCGCCGCCGGCCGTCCCTCGCCGCCGAGCTCGCGGGGGCCCGCGCCGCGCTGCGAGCCGCCGGGATCAGCCCGATCCTCCCGCCGTCCGCGGACCGCGTCCCGGCCGAACTGGCCGAGCCCTTCGCGTACGTCCTGAGAGAGGGAGTCACCAACGTGATCCGGCACAGCGGCGCGACGCGGTGCGAGGTGCTGTTCGGAGACGACTGGCTGGAGGTGCGCGACAACGGCCCCGGGCGGAACGCGGCGGGCCCGGGCAACGGCCTGACCGGTCTGGCCGAACGGCTGCGCGCCGTCGGCGGAAAGGTCGAAGCGGGCCCGCTCCCCGCCGGCGGCTTCCGGCTGCGGGCGAGCCGCGCATGATCAGGGTGCTGCTCGCCGACGACCAGGCGCTCGTACGCGGCGCCCTGGCGGCGATGCTCGCGCTGGAGCCCGACATCGAGGTGGTGGCCCAGGTCGGCTCGGGCGAGGAGGTGCTCGAGGCCGCGCGCCGGACCGTCCCCGACGTGGCGCTGCTCGACGTGCAGATGCCGGGCAGGGACGGCCTGGAGGTCACCGCCGATCTGCGCGCCGCGCTCCCGTCGTGCCGGGTGGTGATCTGTACGACCTTCGGGCGGCCTGGTTACTTCGCCCGTGCCATGGAGAACGGCGCCTCGGGCTTCGTCGTGAAGGACGCGCCGCCCGAGCACCTGGTCGACACGGTGCGCCGGGTCCACGCGGGCCTGCGCGTGGTCGATCCCGCCCTTGCCGCCGAGTCGCTCGCCAGCGGATCGAGCCCGCTGACCGCTCGGGAGCGCGACGTCCTGCGCGCGGCCCGGCAGGGCGGCACCGTGGCGGAGATAGCGCGGAGCCTGCACCTGTCAGCCGGGACCGTACGCAACCACCTGTCGGCGGCGATCGGCAAGACCGGCGCCGGCACCCGCGCCGAGGCCGCGCTCATAGCCGACGAGCACGGCTGGCTCTAGGCGGCCGTCGGCCGTATCCGGAGGCACGCGCGGTTCGCCGCCGGCCCTCTGCTGGTATGCCGGAGTTCCTCCACCGGATGGCTCGCTTCCAGGCGCTTGGCTAAGTTGTCGGCATGGAGGCAGAGGTCGGCGGCGCAGCGGTGCATTACGTCGAGCACGGCAGCGGAACTCCTGTGGTGGTGTTGCACGGGGCGGGGGTGGACCATCGCGAGATGGTCGGTTCCCTGGAGCCGGCGTTCCGCGACATGCCTGGCTATCGGCGCGTCTACGCGGATCTGCCCGGCATGGGCCGCACTCCGGTGCCGGATTGGTTCCGCGGCTCCGACGACGTCCTCGATCTCGTGCTCGGCCTGATCGACGCCGTCGTGGGCGACGAGAGGTTCGCTGTCGTCGGCCACTCCTTCGGCGGTTATCTGGCCGAGGGCGTCGCGCACCGGCGTCCGGCCCAGGTCGCGGGGCTCGCGCTGATCTGCCCCGTCGGTGAGGAGGCGCGTGAAGTGCCGCCCCATGCGGTCCTGCGCGCCTCGGTCGACGTGACCGATGCGCTGAGCCCGGCCGAGCAGGCCCAGTTCCGGGACTACTTCGTCGTGCAGACGCCCGCCACCCTGGAGCGGTTCCGGGAGTACGTGGCTCCGGCCCTGCCCCTCGTCGACCAGGACGGCCTTGGACGGATGTCCGAACAGTGGCGGCTGAGCGGCACTTCCGGGGACGCGCCGCCGTACATGGGCCCGACGCTGATCCTCGCCGGACGGCAGGACGCCACGGTGGGGTACGCCGGTGCGTGGGAGCTGGCGGAGCGATATCCGCATGCCACGTACGCCGTCCTGGACCGGGCCGGCCACGCGCTGCCGCACGAGCAGGCCGGGCTGTTCACCGCCCTCATCACCGAATGGCTCGACCGGGTGGGCGAGCGTCTCGCCGCGTGAGCGCCGTCGTCACCGGCCGCAGCCGTACTCAAGCGCGCTCACCGTGCCGCCATCAGCCCGTGACGGCGCGAAGGGCGCCGGGGTGGCGGCCGGTGAGGCGGTCGAGCCTGGCGGCGGTGGCGTCGTCCGCGGGGAGATAGGCGATCAGGAGCTGGTTGTCGTCGTCGGACAGGCCGAGGGTCTCGTAGGCCAGCCGCAGTTCGCCCGCCTCCGGATGCGCCAGCCGTTCGAGGCCGGTGCGCCTGGACGGTCCGGGCGGAGTCGCCAACCGGTCGGTGAAGGGCGCCCCGACGGCGAGGGTCAGTTCGTTGACGAGGTGCTCGACGTGCGGGTCCTCCCGGGAGACCCCTATTTTCAGCCCGGCGAGCCGCTCGCCGGCGACCCGGTCCCACTCGGGATACGCGGCTCTGGCCCGGGGGTCGGCGAAGACGTACCGCACCAGGTTGGGCGGCCGGCGGTCCAGCAATCCGATGGGGCCGGCGAGCCGCTCGTAGCCGTTCGTGTGGGCGAGCACGTCACCGAGCCGGTTGACGACCAATGCCGGGGCAGGTTCGAGCCGGTCGAGCAGTGCCCGGACGGTGGGACGGACCGACTGCGCGGGCGGTCCCTGGCACGGGCCGACGAGCCGGCCGGCGCCATCGGCCGCCTTGAAATGGTGGAGCAGATGGAGGCGGTCGTCGGCGGACAGGCGCAACGCGTCGGCGAGGGCGGCGAGCACGGGCACCGAGGGGTGCCGATCACGTCCCTGCTCAAGCCGGGTGAGGTATTCGACGCTGATCCCGGCGAGCGTGGCCAGTTCGGAACGGCGAAGGCCGGGGGTGCGGCGCCGGCCGCTGCCGGGCAGCCCGACCTCGGTGGGGGTGACGGCCTCGCGACGGGCCCGCAGAAACTCGCCCAGAGTGTTGTCGCTCACGATTCGCAGGCTACCGAGTGGCCGTGTTTCCGATCGTGGCCCTGCGGGGGCCAGTCTCGGCCCGGTCTCCCTCCCGTGGTTCCTGCCGCCGGATCCTCGGTCTTGCTCAAGGTTTCCGCTGTCGTGAGGAGCATTGGAATGGATCTGGGACTCACCGGCCGCACGGTCATCGTGACGGGGGCCTCCGGCGGCATCGGCCGCGAGATCGCCCGCGGGTTCGCCGCAGAAGGGGCCGACGTGGTTCTCACCTATCACCGTGCGCAGGCGGGCGCGGAACTGCTCGCCAAGGAGATCGGCGGGCGCTCGCTCGTCGCCCCGTACGAGCTGGACGACGAGGACGCGGCCCGCGGCCTGGTCGAGACCGTGCTGGAGTGGTCCGGCCGGATCGACGTGCTGGTCAACAACGCCGTGCGCTGGGGCGCCGCCGAGCCGGCCGCGAACCTTCCCTTCGAGGCCGTGCCCGACGAGAGGTGGCAGAAGGTGATCCGGGCCAACGTCGAGGGCGCGCTCCGGCTCAGCCGGGCGGTCGTCCCGTCGATGCGGGAGCGTGGCTGGGGACGGCTGGTGCACATCTCGTCGAGCATCGCGGTCGACGGCATGCCCGGCGGAGAGTACTACGGGGCGGCCAAGGCGGCACTGCACGGTTTCAGCAGGTCCGCCGCGTTCGGGCTCGGGAAGGACGGCGACATCCTGTCCAACGTCGTCATGCCCGGATTCACCAGGACCGAGACCAACGTCGCGATGGTCGAGCAGGCGGGCGGGCACTACAGCGCGCGGGCCCCGATCGGCCGCCTACTCGACGCCGCCGAGGTCGCGGGCGCCGTCGTCTACCTGGGCTCGGCCGCCAACACCGGCATCACCGGACAGGCCATCAAGGTGACCGGCGGCGCCTGACCGTCGAACGAAGAGTAGTAGTCGGCGTACGTGAGGCACCTCCAGATCCGATACTGGCGGTCGGACGAGGAGGAACCGGCATGGAATCGCATTGCGCCAGCTCCGCAGGCGAGCTTCTTCACGCGGTCGAGCGGGGCCGGAGCGTGACGGTGCGCGCTGGCGACCGGACCATGGCGGTCGTGGACGGCGAGCGGCTCCGTGACTTCCTGGCTCGCTTCTGCCCGGCCGAAGCCCGGGTCGTGGCAGAGGACGGCAGGTGGTCGGTCTTCATTCCCGGCCTGCCGGTGGCCGCCGACGGCTCGACATACGACGAGGCGATCGACGAGATGGGCAACGCCCTCCGGGAGTACGCCGAGGACTGGCAGGAGCACCTTGCGGATACGGCCAACCACCGGGGCAACTGGGCCCTGGTGCAGATGATCTGCCTGAGCAGCGAGGACCAGCTTCGGGAATGGCTGACGATCCACCGCCCGGTTCCCGAGGCGGGGCAGCAATATGCAACCCGGGACAGGGGCTAAGGAGCCGAGGCAAGGGCGGCCAGGGTCCTTGTAGGCGTGGACCCGCTCTGTTTCACCTGCTATGACAGCGCTGCGTAACCTTCCCGGCACAGGTGCGGATGGGGGAAACTGAGGGCGGCCAGGATCGCCCCCGGATCCGAGCAGAGGTGCAGGCGATGAGCGACGACCTTCCGCGATGGGCCGTACGGCTACGCGCCGAGCGGCGTGACAGGTTGTGGAGTCAGCGTGAGATGGCTCGCCGCCTGGTCGAGGCCGCCGATGGAGACATTCGTGCCCGCCTGCCGTCTCGGGAGACCATGATCCGCCGGATCAAGGCGTATGAGGCCGGGCACAACCAGCCCGGCGACCCCTACCGGGTCCTGTACGCCCGAGCCCTCGGGCTCAGCGAGGCCAACCTGTTCGGTGAGCCGGTTCCCACGGGTGACCTTTCATCCGTGGAGAGCGAGGCGATCGATTTCATGGCCTGGCTTGAGCAGACCAACGTAGGCGACAGCACGATCGGAATGCTCGCCGAGGAGACGGAACGTCTCCAGGAAACCCACGCGCATGTCGCTCCGAGGCGGGTGCTCGCCGATGTCATGCGCCTTGAGCGGCAAACTCGCCTGCTCGTCCGAGGGGGCAGGCAGAGGCTCCGCCAGACCCGTGAGCTGTTCCGCATCGAGGCCGAGTTGCTGGGCCATGCCTGCATCCTTCTTGGCGACCTGCATCGCAACACCGCCGCCATCAGCCACGGCACGGCCGCCGTGGTCTGTGCCGAGGAAGCCGGTGTGGGGCCAGCCGCCGCGCTCAGTGCCCAGGCGAAGACCGAACGATGGCGGGGGCGGCTCGCTGTGTCGGCCAACCTCGCACGGCAAGGGTACGAGTGCAGTCCGCCGACCCAGCTCCGAGTGCTGCTCGCCAGTCAGGAGGCGAATGCCGCGGGCCTGCTCGGAGACAGGCGGCGGGCGCAGGAAGCTCTGACGCGTGCCGAAGAGGCCGCCCAGGGTCGGCTCTCCCAAGACTCCGGCATATCGCCCTGGTCGTGTCCGCGCCCCCGGCAGGCGCTGTACGCGCTCTCGGTCGCCCTGCGGGCCGGCAATCCCGAGCAAGCTCTTCAGGCCGCCCGCATGGCAGAGTCGGCTTGGGCATCCGGCGACCCCCGCGTACCCGCCACTTGGGCGCAGATCAGGTTCGGAGCTGCCAACGCCTACGCCATGATGGGCGACCTTCATGGTGCCGCCGAGCAGATCGCGCCCGTGATGAGCATGCCGCCGGAGCTCCGCATGTCCACCGTGACGAACTACCTCGTGGAATTGGACGCGCGATTGGATGATCAGCGGTTCCAGGGCTCCGATGTCGCAGCGACCCTCCGAGACCAGATCCGCGACTTCACTTCCGTCGCCCTGTCGGCGGTCGGTTCTGGGGAGAACGCGTGAGCCCCCTGCCGCAGTTCATGGCTGACCGCTGGGGGAGACGCGAGATGCTCCCTCGGGGGAAGGGGCGTATCTACTGGCACGTCCTGTTCCGCGATCACCCTCAGGTTCAGGCGATGGTGAGCGAGGCGCATCGACGGTTGGCGGGGGTAGAGGGGCTTGATCCGGTGCCGTACGAGTGGCTGCACCTGACAACACTCGTCGTCGGCCTGACGGACGAGATCACGCAGGAGCAGCTCACCGCACTGATCGGCGAGGCTCGGAAACACCTGGCGGAGGTGCGGCCTATCACTGTGACGTTCGGCCGCGTGCTCTACCACCCTGAGGCGATCGCCGTGGAAGCGCGTCCCGTGGCGGTCCTGGCGCCGATGCTCGACGCCGTACGGGCCGCCACACGCGCCGCGACCGGCCGCGACGGCGAGTTGGGCGCCGATCCCTGGATCCCTCACGTCACCGTCGCCTACAGCAGCGCGGAACAGCCCGCCGCCCCCGTCATCGCGGCCCTGGGCCGCCACCTACCGGACTGCGAGGTCACGATCCGGGGCATCAGCCTGGTCCTCCAGGACGGCCCCGAATACCTCTGGGCCTGGCGCCCGCGCGCAGAAGTCCCCCTTGGCACTCCGGCTGATGGGAACGGCCTATAGGGCCCCGGCTGGTTGAGGCCGCAGATAGTTACTCGTCTCTGCCGTGACTCAGATGACCCGCAGTACAATCTGCACTTCACTAAGTGACGACCAGTCGCGAATTAACCGATGCGGTTATTGGCGCTGCGCCCCTTGTTCCAAGCTTCAACGACCATTTGATAGCACTGACTCTCGCGCGACCCAGTGCCGCTGTTGTTGTAACCGCCGTTTGAGGCCCGCGTCAACGCTTCAGAGCGCCAGCGTGCCGCCATGCCCCGCTTGAGTAGTCTCTTCGCGAGGTCCTCGTCATCGATACCGGAACCGTGGCGGGACAGGAACATCGCTACGCCACCCAGAATCACGCCGTCCCAGGATTCCTTGTTCCTACCCCAGGCGGCCTGCACCACCTGCAACGTTCGGTCCAGAACCTCTGGCCCGTACTGCTTGGTGATGCGCAGCACAGCGGAGACCGCACCCACACTGTTCGTTGAACTTGAACCCAGCTTGAGCTCATGGCTGTTGAGTACTCGGTCGACGTTCACGCAAAGCGCGTCTCCGGCGGTCAAGCCGACTTTGTACTCGTCCAGAGTGCTGACCTTAGCTGACTCCCGGTTCTTGATGAGGAAGAGCGTCGCCTCCTGCTGCTGGGTGAGGCCATAGTGGATCTCTGCCTTGATGGTCTGGAGGCCTCGGAGCCTGCAGGCCTCAGTGCGGTGCATGCCGTCAACCACGTACCGGCCGCCGTCAGCTCGCTCCGAGACCACGATCGAGCCGAGCGCGTCCACGATCAGGCCGTCAGCGATGCCTTTCGCTCGCTTCAGGTTGAGTCCGCGCTGTGCGTCTTCGTCGATCTTGAGCGAGTCAATGTCCACCTCAACGCCGTACTCAACTCGATGGTCCGGGAGTTCGTACTGGAAGCGAGACTTGGGCATAGGGCCAGACCTCCTTGTCTAAAGCTGCTTGAGCTGCTGTTTTGTCGATTCGAGAGGCGTCTCAAGCGGAAGGGGAACGCGCTTGAGAAACTCGGTCGCAACCTTCTCGCTGGTCGTTGACACCGTCCTGCGCGTGCTTCCGTTCCGCTCGTCGTAGTGCAGGACAACTGGAAGCGATTGCCATTTGTTTCTGGCAGCTCTGTGCTGTCTCCCCTTGTCAACCATCGTTTCGGCCCATGCCCCCATGACTGCAAGGGCAGGTACAGCGGCCCATGCAAGCAGGTCGTGCTTCCACTCGGTGGCGAGGTTCACAGCGATGGCCAGGCTGGCTGCGGTAAGAGCGCACCAAAGTTTCCGCGCCTTGAGGTTCATGTCTGATGGCCTATCAGGACGGCTTCTCGGTTAGGAGGCCGTCCTGTGTCCGTGCTCAACACCGCTCAGGCCCGTTCCGGGCACTTTAGCCGCCGCCTTACCGATGTACAACTAGAACTAATGCCTACTCTTGCGCCTGGAATCTATAAATCAGATCAAAATCGGGACAAATCACCACTGTGCAATCGTCCGGCATGCGGAAACGCCTGTTGATAACAAAGAGGTAACGCTGCCGTTGTCGTTGTGATGAGCTGAGCCGGTCGGGAGCCCAACCGGCTCGGGCCTCAGAGAGCGGGGGGAATCCTTGGCCGCACAGTAACGGTCGGTCATTCAGGATCCGGGGATAGGCGCCCTCAACTCGGCGGACGCCGCTGGGCCGGCTATCAGTCGATCTACGCCAGCTCGGAGCCCCTGCGTGAGGAGTCGGTGCGGTTCCGTTGAAAGGGTTATCGGGCGCGGCCGAGCAGCAGTTCCGTCCACAGTGGGCGCTTCCGCGCATGCGGCAGGCGTTCGGTCTCGTGGATCTTCGGCTGGTCGCCGCTCCGGTCCGTACGGCGGACGAACAGCAGCCCGCCGGAGGCGCACAGTTCATACGCCAGCGGCGAGCAGTAGTCGCAGGTGTGGGCCACGATCCGGACCCGGGCAGTGCGTCGGGTCTCGCGCATCCACCGGATCGCGACGTGCCCCGGCTGCTCCGGAGCCACATGCAACGCGGGACAGCCGGGGTCGACCTGGGCCCAAGCGTCAAGCGCACGGACAGCGGATGCTCGGAGGGCAGATGCGCCGCCTCTCACTGGGGCGGCAACCGTGCGGCGAGCTCTTCCTGATCGCGGAGTTGCGCAACGAGTTGGTCGGCGTCGTCAGCGTCGATGGTGTGGCTCAGCCCGTGATTTAGCTGCGCGTCGGTGAGCCGCCGATTGCGCGTGGCCCATAGGCGATCCGCCGAACTCCGCCAGATCGTCCAGCGAGGGAACGCGGCCTGCAGATCCTCAAAGGTTGTCGTCGTGGACATGGCGGCAGCATGACGTACCGTGTCGGGGCATTCACACCGCGTTCTCGGGACGCGCGGGACGTTCCGCGTTACCGTCTAGATACGTCCTCAACGTCCTTCCGATTCGAGGTCACTGGTGGCAAACGACTCCCTGCGCCAAGCCATGTCCAGTGCGAGACTTACCGAAAGGGACCTCGCGCTGCGATGCGAGGTTGACGTTAAGACGGTGTCCCGCTGGCTGACTGACGAGGCGCGCATGCCGCACCCACGTCATCGGTGGGCCGCTGCCGAAGCGTTGGGAGTGGATGAGTCCGTGTTATGGCCCGAGGCGATAAGGAACACGGTCAAGACCGGCCCCGATCGGGAAGTAGTGTCGGTCTACCCCTACCGATCAGCCTGCCCGAAGAGCGTGTGGCGAGCGCTCATCACCGAGGTGAAGTCGAGCATCACCCTGGCCGGATACACGAACTACTTTCTCTGGCTTGAGCACCCCAATCTGGCAAAGGTGCTCAAGCGCAAAGCCGAACAGGGCTGTCACGTCCGTTTCCTGATCGGTGACCCAGAGAGTGAGGTCACTCGCCGACGGGAGGAAGCCGAAGCTGTCCCACTCACAGTGTCCACTCGGATCCGTATCACGCTGGCCGAGATGGACCAACTCAAGGGCGTGCCCGGCATCGAGGCACGGTTCGGCGACGAACACATCGCCATGTCGGCGTTTCAGTTCGACGACGAGATGCTTGTCACCCCACACCTGGCCAAGCTGGTCGGCCATGACTCCCCGATGCTGCACCTCAAGCGCTACCAGGACGACGGCCTCTTCGACCGCTTCGCGTACCACGTCGAAGAGCTGTGGTCCGCCGGCCGAGACATCTGGCTGGAAGCGCCTGCGGGATGACGTCGCCCCTGATGACCCGATGAATGGGAATGTGCGGTGACTTATCTGATCACGTGTTTGTGATACTTGAGCGGGTGTTTCCAAATACGATGATCGCCTGCGGTGCGCCTGCAGCGCAGACCTAGTCACAAGGACATGTTGTGGACGACGCCCCGATCACTGGTCTATACGATTCCTTGCTCACCGACAAGCTCGCCAAAAGCGTCGATGCGTGGCGGCAGACGGGACACCTCGTGGAGGTGTCGGAAGTCGACAAAGAGGAGATCGCTCACCTGCTGGGCCGTTTCGTCGGGGAAACGGCGGCCCGCGCCTTGGCCATGCTGAGAGAGCCCCAAGAGCAGGTTGAGCTGGTCAATCGGCTACTGAGCCAACTGACGGAACCCGAAGAAGCTGTGGCAGATAAGCCGAGCAGGCTGTTGTCGATCGTGAGGGATAGCCCGGGGACGATCTTCCCGGCGCGCCCCTCGACCTCGCTGTCGGAAGCGGCCTTGCTGACCAACGCTCGCGAGGATCCCAACCTGGCGCACGAGTTGGCAGCCGAGTTAGCCACCGCCGACCGGGTGGACTTGTTGTGCGCCTTCGTCAAGTGGTCGGGGCTGCGAATTTTAGAACGCTCCCTCGCCGAGTTGCAGCGTCGAGGTGTTTCTCTGAGAGTGATCACTACGACGTATATGGGGGCAACCGAGCGCCGTGCGCTGGACCGGCTGGTGCGGGACTTCGGCGCCGAGGTGCGCGTCAGTTACGAGCAGAACTCAACCCGCCTGCACGCCAAGGCATGGTTGCTGCGCCGTCGCACCGGATTCGATACCGCCTATGTCGGCAGCTCCAACCTTTCCCGGGCGGCACTGTTGGATGGGCTGGAATGGAACGTCCGGCTTTCATCAGTGACCACCGCTCGGCTGCTTGACAAGTTCGAGGCTACCTTCGACTCCTACTGGAATCGGGCCGAGTTCGAGTCTTACGACCCGACGGTTGACGGAGACCGCTTGGATGAGGCGCTGTCTCGGTCGAAGGTAGGCAAGCAGCTTTTTGATATTCCTGCGTTGGTGCCACACCCGTTTCCACACCAGCGCGAGATGCTAGAGGACCTGGATGTTGAGCGCACCATCCGTGGCCGGCATCGCAACCTCCTCGTCGCCGCTACCGGCACTGGTAAGACGGTGGTGGCCGCCTTTGACTACCGCAACCTGCAGCAACGGCTGGGCCGTCAGCCATCATTGCTATTCGTAGCGCACCGGCGTGAGATCCTCGCTCAGGCACTGCGCACGTATCGGCAGGTGCTGGCCGTGCCAGACTTCGGTGAGTTGCATGTGGGCGAGGATCGTTCGCGAAGTTGGCGGCATGCTTTCGCCAGCGTGCAGTCACTCACCGCCATGGGAATCGAGTCCTTGGATCCTGAGCATTTCGACGTAGTGGTCATCGATGAATTTCACCACGCGGCAGCTCGTACCTATCGACGGATCATCAATCACCTCAAGCCCAAGGAACTGCTGGGACTCACCGCGACCCCGGAACGCGCCGACGGTACCTGGGTTCAGGACGAGTTCTTCGAGGGCCGTATCGCCTCGGAGTTGCGCCTATGGGACGCGCTGGACGCCGACCTTCTCTGTCCGTTTCACTACTTCGGTATCAACGACGAAACCGACCTGTCCGGAATTGGATGGTCACGCGGCTCCTATGATAGCCACGCGCTCGACAACATGTTCACTGGTGACGATGCCCGTGCCCGTCTGGTGGTCAACGCCCTGAAGGACAAGGTCAGTAACTTAGCCGCTGTTCGTGGATTGGGCTTCTGCGTATCAGTACGGCATGCGCAGTTCATGGCCGAATTCTTCACCAAGGCGGGGTTGCCTTCTCTTTCGGTGGACGGCTCGACCGATGACGTCGCCCGAAAGGACGCACTGCGGTTGCTGCGGGATGGCGAGGTTCGCTTCCTGTTCGCGGTTGACCTGTTCAACGAGGGTCTAGACGTCCCGGACGTGGACACGCTGTTGCTATTGCGGCCGACCGAGAGTGCCACTGTTTTCCTTCAGCAACTTGGCCGAGGACTTCGTCGTACCCCCGGCAAAGAGGTGCTTACGGTGCTGGACTTCGTCGGCCAACACCGTAAGGAGTACCGCTTCGCTAACCGATTTCAGGCGTTGACCGGGTTCGCGCGGGGGAGGCTAGACAAGCAGGTCAGGGACGACTTTCCGCTGCTGCCATCCGGCAGCCAGATTGTACTGGACCGCGTGACGAAGGATCGGCTGCTAGCCGAGCTCAAGATTCATCTCGCAGCGACCGTTAACACGCTGACGCAGGAGATCCGCTCTAGCGCGGAAAGGTCGCTTATCGCGTACCTCGAGGAGAGCGGGCGCGATATCGGCGACCTATATCGCAATCGAAGGTACTGGACATCGCTCCTCCGTCGGGCCTCTCTGCTGCCCGAGTCCGGCTCCCCGCTAGAGGAGGCGCTTGGCCGACGGATCCGGGCACTTTTGCACGTGGGCGACCGCCGTCGTGCCGAAGCGTATGCCCGACTGCTGAGCGCCGATTGCCCGCGCTATGCGGACTGCTCACCTTCGTATCAGGCCTTTGCACGGATGCTGTTCTTTTCCTTCTGGCGGGACGGTGGTGACTTCTCCTCCTACGATGAGGCGCTAGTACGGCTACGCGGGGAGAGCACTCTTTGCGAGGAGATCCGCCAGGTTCTTGCCTACGGTGTCGACCGCACACGGCATGTGGCCCGTCGGCTCGGTCCGAGTCTCGACGCCGTGCCGCTCTCGGTCAACGCCCGCTATTCCGCGGAGGAAGTGCTGGCCGCGATTGGCTGGGCATCCCTGGGAGGGCTGCTACCGTCCACGATGCGCGAGGGTGTTGCGTGGAGTCCTGTCACTAAGTGCGATGCCCTGTTCGTCACCCTGCATAAGAACGAGGCGGAGTTTTCCCCGCAGACCATGTACCGGGATTACGCGCTCACCCCAAGGCTTTTCCATTGGGAGTCACAGAACCGGACCAGTTCCCACTCTGCTACAGGTCTGCGCTATCAGAAACATGAGACCGGGGGTAGCCACGTGCTCTTGTTCACCCGGGAGCGGAAGGAGAACGACAACGGCCACCCCGAACCTTTCGTTTTTCACGGAACTGCACGATACGTCGAACATCGAGGTGATCGCCCGATGGCCATCACCTGGAGACTCGACGAGGAAATGCCTGCCGACCTATTTCGGAGGGCTGCCATAGCCGGCTGACGTCGGCGTCTGCACGCCGCCGTGGACGCCTGTGCGTATCTGCGCATGCCGGCCCGCGGCGCGTCATCGATCCGCGGTGACTCTTTGGCGTGCCGCCCTCCGCCTGAGCACCTTCCGCATGCTCTGATGCGACTTGAGCGATCGCTTAAATCGGCTTACCCTCGGGTTTGAGCGGTCGCTCAAACTTTGGAGGGCTCATGGGTCGCTTCGTCTACGTGGAGTGTCTGATCAAGGCGGACATCGAGGAGCTGTGGCGACGGACGCAGCGACCTGACCTGCATCAACGCTGGGACTTGCGGTTCGCCGAGATTGACTACCTGCCACGTGCCGACGGTCAGCCCCAGCGCTTCCGGTACGCCTTGCGACTCCTGCCCGGGCTGGTCATCACCGGTGCCGGTGTCACCGCCGGGGAGCGTCACGACACCGGCGGAAGGACGTCGGCGCTGCGGTTCGCCTCGGCCCACCCGTTCTCGCTGATCCGCTGGGGCTCCGGCTACTGGCGCTACATGCCCACCGACGACGGTGTCCGGTTCGTAACCCGGTACGGCTATCGCCCTGGCTGGGGGAAGGCCGTCGACCTCGTGTTCCGGCCGCTCATCGGCTGGGCGACGGCCTGGTCCTTCGACCGGCTCCGTATCTGGCTGGAGACGGGACGGACGCCCGAGCGCTCCCTGTGGCAGGCCCTCGCCGAAACCTGCCTGCGTACGTTCACCGCGGCTGTAGCCGTCGCGGCGACTCCGGCGGCCGTCGCCTGCGTGGTCGTCGCCGGGGTCGTCCTCCTGCCGCCGCTCCCGTCGACCCCTGCGGCCCGCCGATGCCTGCGCCGTCCGCCCGACCGGCCGGTGGTAACAGCCCCACACCCTCTGACCCATCTGGAGACGCTGTGACCTCGATCTTCGAACGTGCCCTCGGGGCCGACTTCGCCCGCCTGCATCCGCAACTGCGGCAGCGGCTCGGCGTCAGCGTCACCGATGGGCGGGCCTGCCTCGGCACTGGGGTGATGGAGCACATCTGGCATGCCCGGTTCACCCGGCCGTTCCTGGCCCTCGGCGCGAAGCGCAACATCCTCGTCCCCGAGCAGGGCCGGCAGGTGCCGTTCACGATCGAGAACTATCCGTACGTCGACTCCTACGGACGGGAGACGGTCACGTTCGTCCGCACCTTCGACCTGCCCGGCCGACGCAGGCGGTTCGACGCGACTATGGTGTACGACCTCGAAGGAGACGGCGTCGTCGACTACCTGGGCTGCCACCAGCATCTGGCCGTAGACCTCGACCTGCGGGTCGACGAGCTGGGCGGCCTGGTCATCCGGTCCGGCGAGTTTCGCCTGCACGAGGGCTGGTTCTCGTGCCGCCTCCCCGAGCTCATGACCGGCACCGCCGTCGTCAGGGAGTCGTACGACGACGACGCGGGGCGGTTCCGGATCGGAGTCACGGTCTCCCACCCCAGGCTGGGTCCCCTTTTCGGCTACCGAGGCACCTTCAGCGCCCGCTACGTCGACATCACCGAACACGGCGTGCCCGATACGGTGAAGCCGCGGCGCGAAGAGGTACGCCGCTGAAGGGGGAGACGATGGGCGACACCCGGACGAGGCTGCTCGAAGGCGCTCTGGAGACGTTACGGACCCAGGGCATCGCGGGGGCCTCCGCGCGGGCGATCGCCGGCTCCGCCGGGGTGAACCAGGCGCTCGTCTTCTACCACTTCGGCACGGTCGACGACCTCCTCGCCGCCGCCCTGCAGTACGGCTCGGAGCAGCGGGTGACCGTCTACCGGGCCCGCTTCTCGGCCGTCACCTCGCTGAAGGAACTGCTCGACCTCGGCCGTTCGCTGCACGCCGAAGAACGCGAGGCGGGCAACCTGGCCGTGCTCGCCCAGATGCTCGCGGGCAGCCAGATGGAGGGCAAACTCGCCCCCGCCACGGCGGCCGGGTTCGGCATGTGGGTCACCGAGGTCGAAGGGGTGCTCCAAAGGGTCCTGGCGGGCACCCCGCTGGCGGAGTTCGTGGACGTCGCGGGGCTCGCCCGCGCCACCGCTGCCGCCTTCGTCGGTCTCGAACTGT
Source organism: Microbispora oryzae (assembly GCF_017896165.1). Taxonomy (GTDB): domain Bacteria; phylum Actinomycetota; class Actinomycetes; order Streptosporangiales; family Streptosporangiaceae; genus Microbispora; species Microbispora oryzae. The sequence continues at coordinate 95,427 of NZ_JAFCNB010000010.1, read as the reverse complement.
ACGACGGGGTCGATCGAGACGGCGCGCAGCGCGCGTTCGACAGCCTGGAGCAACTCGCCGGCCTGGTGACCGTCCTCGACGACATGGGCCCGCTGGTCCGGCGTACCGTCCGCTCTCGCCTCCGCAGGGCCAACTCCGGCTGATCGCCCCCAGAAGGGGGCTAAAACTCCAGTTCGGACCAGTCGATGGCGATGGGGATGGGATTGGCGACGGCGGGCCGGTCTGCTGGTTCGTCCTTCATGAACGTCTCGATGTGCTTGTACAGCGTCGAGGCGTGGTCGAGCCGGTAGCGTTCGATGACCGAGACGCCTGTGCCGTCGAGCCGGACGATCCAGTAGTGCTCGACTCCCGCCTTCGCGTACTCGCCGAATTTGTCGGTCGTGTCCTGCGTCTCCGACCCGGGCGACACGATCTCGACGACAAGCAGGGCATGCTTGGCCCTGAGCCGTTCGCCGCGCTCCCGATCAAGGCAGCGGTAGAGGACCACGTCCGGCCGCCGGTTCAACAGCGGCACGTCGCGCAGCCTCAGGTCCACGTCGGTGTTGACCGTGAGGCACCCGCGCCCCCGGCCCATCGCCGCCTTGGCCTCTCGCTCGATCAGGTTCGCGAGACGGCGGGCCGCCGTTTGATGATCGGGGCTCGGCGCCTCGCAGTAGACGACGTATCCGTCAACGATCTCGATGGCCCGGCAGATCTCCTCCGGCAGAGCCTCGTACTCCTCCGCGGTGACAGGGGACGGCTGCGGCCGGAGGCGATGAAACCAGCTGTCATCGGGCAGGGCCGTCATCTCCCGTGGTGGTCGTAGCGGCTTCGCGCTCAGTCTAGGCGGCTGCTCACGGCGAGGGGCGGTTCAGCGCAGCGGGGGGACGGCGTTGCGGGCGCGGTCGAGGGCGAGGGCGGCCCACCAGGTGCCGCCGATGGGGTCGACCTGCTTGTAGACGGGATCCTGGGGCCCGGGGCCGCCGCGGGTGCACTGGCCGTTGGACATCTCGGGGGCGCGGAGCCACAGATACGCGTCAACCAGTTCGCTGCCGGTGTCGGTGGTCGGGCGGATGCCGACGCCTCGGCCCGGCGGGTTGCACCACGCCTGAGGGTCGGCGTACTTGCCGTCCGGCGGGCTCCATCCGCCCTTGCCGTTCCGGCTGGTGTCGATGACGAAGTGGGTCAGGGGCACCCCGGCGGGTACGGCGTCGAGCTCGGCGCCGGAGCAGGTGTTGTGATCGTCGTCGAGCCTCAGGTAGAGGCAGCGGGAGAGGCTCTCGCCATACCGGACAAGCCCGTCGGTCTCCTGGTAGTCCGCGGCGTTCAGGTAGAAACCGTCGGCGCGCTCCACGCCGGCCCGTACGAGCCGGTCGGCGATCTGGATGAGGCTCGGCCAGCCCTCGATGCCGCCGTCGAGATAGACGGCCGTGTGGGGGAGCGCGCCCAGGCGGTTCACCGCGTAGCCGAGCTCACGGTAGCGTTCGGCCGCGCCCGCCTTGCCGCCGGACGAGCAACTGTCCGAGCCGGCGACCTTGGTCAGGCTGTTGGGTTCCAGCACGACCACCGTCCGCGCCGACCCGATTCCCTTCGCCACCCGGTCGATCCAGGCGCGGTACGACCGCTCGTCCGGCTGCCCCCATTGGGAGCAGTCCTTCATCGGGATCTGGTCGGTCACGAACACGGGGACGGCGTGCCGGGCGGAGGCCAGCCGCACGGCGGACGCGACCGCGCGCCCGGCCACGGCGGCCGTCGCGTTGAGGTTCACGGGATGCGGCACCGCGGCCAGGGCGCGCATCAGCGCCGCGTCGGCCTTCCTGCCCTGCGCGTTCAGCACATCCGCCTGTCGCCGTGCGTCAGGGTCCGGCCGGTACGCGAACCGTACGGTCGGCTCGCGCAGCGGGTTGCCGTCGCTCCCCTTCGAGGCCGCGGGCGACGCGGGCGTACCGGCCGGGGCAGCACCCGCGACGGCGGAGCGCGTGGAGGTGACAGTTGAGGTGACGCCGGAGGCCGCGGGCCCCGAGGGCGGCGTGTCATCGCCGCCGAGCTTCACGACGGCCACCGTCGCGATCACGGCCAGACCGGCGACCCCGGCCACGACCCCGCCCAGCACTCCGCGCCGTCGCGTCACGCCTCCCGGCATGGTCGTGGCCGCTGACCCGAAAACCTGTGACCCCAGGATCGGTGACTCCACAACGGGACCCGAACCCGTGAGGACGTCCAGGATGTCCGGCACGGTCGGCCGTACGGCCGGGTCCTTGGCCAGAGCGCGGGCCACCAGCGCGCCCAGCGGCCCGTCGAGACCGGTCAGGTCGGGCTCCCCGTTGAGGACGCGATTGAGCACGACCGGGAGCGATCCCTGGCCGAAGGGCGCGCGGCCCGTCCCGGCGTACGCGACCGTGCCCGCCCAGGCGAAGACGTCCGAGGCGGGGGTGAGCGGGCCGCCCTCGAACTGCTCCGGCGACATGAACGACGGAGTGCCGACGACCGCGCTGCTCATCTGGGTGGCGGCGTCGGCGAGGTGGGCCACGCCGAAGTCGATGACCTTGGGACCGACGGGGGAGAGGAGGACGTTGCCCGGCTTGAGGTCGCGGTGGATGATGCCGGCCGCGTGGATGGCCCGCAGGGCGACGGCGACGCTCACCGCGAGGCCGTCCAGGCTGGAGCCGCGCAGCGGGCCGTCCCGTTCGACGGCCTGCCGGAGGGTCGGCCCGGCGACATACTCCGTGACCAGGTAGACGGTCTCGCCGTCCACCTCGGCGTCCAGTACGGCGGCGGTGCAGAAACGGGCGACCCGCTTGGCCGCCTCCACCTCGCGGCGGAACCGGCGGCGGAAGCCGGGATCGGCGGCGATCGTGTGGTGGAGCAGCTTGACCGCCACGCGTGTGCCGTCCGGCGCCTCGCCCAGGTAGACGGTGCCCATCCCGCCCTCGCCCAGCCTGCGCAGCAGCCGGTAGGGCCCAACCTGACGCGGATCGTTCTTACGCAGGTCGGCGGGGTGCTGCGGGCCTGACCTGGGCCCGTCGTCGGAGCCGGGTAAGCTCCCCGGCTCGCCGCCGCCGTTCACGCCGGATCGCGACATCGCTCGCCCCCGCTGGAGTGCCCTCGACAGATCGTTAAGGATCCTATTGACCGCGGCCGGTCTTGTGGGAGGGCCTCCCGAGAGGCGGGACGGCGGTCAGCGGCCCGCGCCGGTCTCCGCGTACTCAAGCAGGAGCTCGCGGCGCAGCCGGGCCAGGTACGTCTCACTGCCCGCGGAGGAGCGGCTGTACCGGTCGATGTCGTGGATGGCGCGCCAGCCGGGCAGCCGATCTCGGATCATGCGCAGCAGGCCGATCACCGGCGTGGAGCCGGAGCCGCCCTGGGCGGGCCCCAGGATGGCGGGCCCGGCGGTGAGGATGGCGTCCACCTGGGCGTGGCCGTTCTCGATCTGCCGGGTCACCTCGTCGATCGCCTCCCGCCTGCCGCAGCCGGTCTCGTGGCGGAGCACCCTGACCAGGTTGTAGGGAGCGCCGACGGCCTCGTCCTCGTCGAAGGTCCTGAGGTCGTTCTCCGCGAGCATGGTGGCCGTGCCGAGGTCCAGCAACCGCCGGAGAAGCGGGTGATCATGGAGCTCCGGCTCGAACTCCCGTCCGCAGGTGATCTCGAAGCTGTCGAGGAAGACCGGCACCCCGGCGCTCCCCAGACGCAGCGGGAGCTGGTCTCGCAGACTCGGGACGAATCCGCTGAGCCGGTGGCATGCCTCGCGCTCGGCCGCCTCCAGCCATTCCAGCAGGTGACCGATGGCCCGTGTCCGCCACGCGGGCGACTGGATCAGGCGGATCCGTTCCCAGGCCTGAGCCAGGCCCGTGGCGACCGCCCCACCGGACGGCGGGCCGTCGTCGAGCCCCCGGACGAGAAGGGTGAGCCGGCGTCGCAGCCGGACGACGTCGGCGGGGTCGGTGAGCCCCGGCTCGTCGAACAGGTCGTCGAGCAGGGCGAACATCACCATCCACCGGGCCAGCGTCTCGACCCGCTCGGCACCGGCGTCCGGCCAGAACCGCGCGGCGACCGCTGCCATGCCGCTCCATCGCGGGTGGCGGGCCTCCTCCGGCGTGGCGGCCAGGCCGGTGTCCAGCAGCCATGCGTTCAGCCGCTCCTGTACGCGCTCCAGCTCACCGGCCGGGACGGGAAGGGGCACGGGAGAGGGCGCGGGTACGGAGACGGGAGGCGGGTCGGCCCGCTCGCCGACGTTCAGAACCGACCGCGCGTAGCCGGCCAGCCCCTCGCGGGACCGCGGATCACCGAGGCCGTCGAGCCGGCGGATGGCTTCCCGCAGGTGGGTGGCGGCGACCTCGCGGGCCTCGTCCACGGCTCCGCAGGAGAGCACCAGCCGACGCGCGGCCTCGGCGTCGGCCGCGGTCACGCCGTGACGCAGCAGACGGGCGAGCGCGGGTTCGCGGGCCAGCGCCCTGATCACGGGAAGCGTGTAGACGCCTTCCATGATGTCGGAGTTGGCCGGTTTGCCGAGCTCCGCCGTCGTGGCGGTCAGGTCGAGGACGTCGTCGCGCACCTGGTAGGCCAGGCCGAGATGCCAGCCGAACCGCGCGATCGCCTCCTCGGCCTCGGGCCCCTGCCCGGCCTGCATCGCACCCAGCCTGCAGGCCAGGGAGAGCAACTCGGCCGTCTTGGCGCCGGTCACCTCCAGGTAGGCCTCCTCGGTGCGCGAGAGCCGGAAGCGGTCGGCGGTCTCCGCGATCGCCCCGGCGCAGGTGTGCTGGATGGCCTCGGTGACCACCAGCGCCTCACGCCGCCCCAGCTCGGCCACGATCCGGCTGCCGTTGACGAACAGCAGGTCACCGGCCAGGACGGCCATACGCGCGCCCCACACGCTGTTGGCGCTCGGCCGTCCTCTGCGCTGGCGCGCGTCGTCGATGACGTCGTCGTGGTAGAGCGATGCCATGTGCAGCAGTTCGACGGCCGCCGCGGCCTTGACGGCGCGGACGTCGGTGGCCCGCTCAGGACCGGCGAACACGTAGTACGACAGCAACGTCAGGGTTGGCCGGATCAGGCGGCGCCGAGCGCCGGCGGGCTGCCCGATCAACACCGTCGGCGCTGTCACATCTGAGCGGCGCGGCGAGTCGGCCGGGACGACGAGTTCCCGCACCCGTTCCAGGTCGGACTCCAGGGCGGGGAAGGCGTGAGAGACGTTCTCGGATGTCACGGACGCTCCTGACGGGGGACTCATGAATGCGCCGTCACCGGCCCGCCCACCGGCTGGTGCGCGCTGGTGCGGGCGGCGAAGGCGGAGATGCCGAGCGCCAGGGTGCAGAGCGCCCAGCCAACGGCCGGGCCGACGGCGTTCCAGGGCACCGTGTCCATGGCCACGGCCGCGACCGCCCCCTGCATCGGCCCGTAATCGGGCAGATACCGCACCAGGGCGCCGGCCGCGGCCGGGGTGGCGAGCGGACTCTGCAGAGCCAGGTCGATCGAGCAGATGACGGTGACGAGGACCAGGCCGGCCAGGTCGCTGGTCAGCACCGCGGCCAGCACGACGCCGATTCCCCCGTAGATCAGCGCCCCGGCGGCGAGGGCGGCGGCGAGGAGCACGGGCTGCGCGGGACGGTGGGTCAGCCAGATCAGGCCGGTCGCGTAGAGCGCGACGCAGAGCGCCACCACCGCCAGGGCGGTGAGCTTCGCCGCGATCAGGCACAGCTGGGGGAAACCGGCCCGCACCAGCCGGCGGTCGAAGGACGCCGAGTTCAACGTGGTCACGAACATCATGAAGCCCGTGATCAAAGCGAGGATCTGCAGCGCCCCGGCGAGCTGGTTGAGGACGTTGGCCGGCATCATGACGACCCGGCCGGCGGCGCGGATGTTGAACGGAAAGGCGATCTCCAGGGACAGGGCGTAGATGAGGATCGCCCACACCGGGATGAAGACCACGATGATCACCAGTGCCAGCCGGTTGCGCAGATGCTCCACGAAGGTCATGCGCACGGCGGTGGCGTAACAGGTCCAATGGCGTCTCACGGCGCGCCGGCCCCGCCCACGGCGTTCACGCGTTCCTGCTCCCGTTCCTGTTCGCGCAGCACGCCGCCCTCCAGCCGATGGAGCGTGTCGAGGCGGCCCGCGTCGTAGGCGAGATGGGAGACCACCAGCACGGAGCGGCCACGCGCGCGCAGTTCCTCGGCCAGATCCCAGAACCGCACGTACGTCTCCCAGTCGAAGCCCTGGTAGGGCTCGTCGAGCAGGAGCACGTCCGGGTCGTGCATCAGGGCCAGGACGAGGTTGAGCTTCTGCCGCGTGCCGCCGCTCAGCGTGGCGGGGCGGGCCCGGCGGGAGCCGGAGAACCGCAGCGCCTCCATCAGCTCCTCGGCCCTGCGCGGGCTGTCCATGCCGTAGGCGACCTGGAAGAAGCGCAGGTGCTGCTCGACCGTGAACGCGTCGTGCAACACCGTCTCCTGCGGGCAGTGACCGATGCGCCCGCCGTGGCGCACCGACCCGCCGTCCGGCCGCAGGTCGCCCGCGAGGACCCGCAGCAGCGTGGTCTTGCCCGCGCCGTTCTCCCCGACGATCCCCACCACCCGGCCGGGAGACAGGTCGAGGTTCACTCCGCGCAGGACCGGGCCGCCCCGGTAGCTCTTCCGTACGTCCCGCACCCGCAGCACGGGATCACCCGATGGCATGTGCCGCCCTCCCCGTGACGCGGGACCGAGAAACGCTCAAGGATCCCCCCGATTGATTGCCCTGCGTAAAATGACTATCACAATCAGTGACGACAAAAGCATTACTCCGGTGCCTCCGTTGACGACACACAGAGCATTCCGGGTATTGCCGGACGACCTGTAGCGGTGACGCCTCCTCCAGCGACGTCCCTTACTCGCGTCTTTGCGGCGCATGCGGCAAAGTTTCGGGGAATGGTCGGTAAGCGGTTCGGGGCCCGTGGAAGTACCGTGTGGCCCCCTTGATCGCACAGTGGAGGTGCGGCCGTGGCGGAGCGCGAGGGCTCGGCGGATACGGCGGATTGGGGATCAGGCCCGGCGTTGCCGCCCGGACTGGACACCAACCGGCCCAATGTGGCGCGAATGTACGACTTCTTCCTGGGCGGTAAGGACAATTTCGCGGCCGATCGGGAGGCGGCCGAGCAGGTGATGGCGGTCGCGCCTATTACCCGGGAGGTCGCGCGGGGAAATCGGGCGTTCCTCGGCCGGGCGGTTCGATTCCTGGCGGGGGAGGCGGGGATCCGTCAGTTCCTCGATATCGGGGCGGGCCTGCCGACCGGGGCGAATGTGCATCAGGTCGCCCAGGGCGTCGACCCCGAGTGCCGGGTGGTGTACGTCGACAACGACCCGGTCGTGCTGGCGCACGCGCGGGCGCTGCTCGCCACCGACGCGCGGACCCGGGTCGTCCTGGGCGACGTACGCGGGCCGGATGAGATCCTGACCGATCCGGATGTGCGTGGGGTGCTGGACCTGTCGGAGCCGGTGGCGGTGCTGCTGGTCGCGGTGCTGCACTTCGTCCACGACCACGAGGACCCCTATGGGGCCGTGCGGGCGCTGGTCGACGCGATGGCTCCGGGATCGTTCCTGGTGGTCTCACATGTGGAGTACCGCCCGGAGCTGTTGCGGGGCGCCCGGCCCTATGACCGGGCGAACGCGCAGGTCGCGCCGCGGACCTTCGACGAGGTGACGCGGTTCTTCGACGGGCTGGAGCTGGTGCCGCCGGGGTTGGTGAACGTCCGGCGGTGGCGGCCCGACGCGAGGGTCCTTTCCGAGCAGCTGGGTCCCGGCGTGCCGTGCTTCGGCGGGGTGGGCGTCAAACGCTGAACCCGGTCAGACACCCTGGGGGAGACGGAACAGCCTGCCGGGGTCGTACGCCGCCTTGACCTGGGCCAGCCGGGCGGCGTTGGCGCCGTAGTACTGCTGCCGCCAGTTCTTCAGCTCGGGGTCGGCGTAGTTCACGTACGCGTGGTCGCCGAGGTACGGCCGCATGGCGGCGTGGGCGGTCCTGGCCCAGCCTGCGGCGCCGCCGAAGTGGGCGTAGTACTGCACGCCGAACAGCGCCTTGCGATGCGGGAAGGCGGTGGCGTCGGGACGGACCCGGGCGACCGCGCCGCCGAGCGCGTCGAGCAGCACGGAGTGCCGTCCCGGCGCGGCCACCTGGGCCAGCAGCGCCTTGATCCCGGCGGAGGTCAGCGGCGTGTAGGCGAAGTGCGACTTGGCGGAGAACGAGTCGCGGACGAGCTTCCCGCCCGGATTCTGCCCGGGCAGGGTGCCGGGGCGGTGACACTGGGCCACGGACGACGACGCGCAGCCCGCCTCGACCATCATCGCGTGGTCGTACGCCGACGTGGCGACGTAACGCGACGAGGGACCGGAGCCGATCCGGTCGACGAGCTTCTGCAGCAGGTTCTCGCAGGCCGTCCTGCCACCGAGGTAGAGCCCGCCGACCATCACGTCGAGCGACGGGTCGTGGTTGAGGTGACAGTTGGACCACAGCGCGTCGGGGGCGGACGGCGCCCAGGACTGCCACGCCTTCAGCACCGCCGCGGCCTTCGACCACGGCCAGTGCAGGAAGAACAGGGTCACGGAACGCGTCTGATGGGTCCGGAACGTGAACGACGTCGCCACGCCGAAGTTGCCGCCGCCGCCTCCCCGGGAGGCCCAGTAGAGGTCGGGGTGTGACGTCGGCGAGCAGGTCAGCGTCTTCCCGTCCGCCGTGACGACCTTCAGGGACTCAAGCACGTCGCAGGTCAGGCCGTACTGCCGCGACACCACGCCGATGCCGCCGCCCAGGGTCAGCCCGGCCACGCCGACGGTCGGGCAGGAGCCCGCCGGGATGGAGACCCCGTGCGCGGCCAGCTTGGCGTAGACGTCGACCAGGCGCGCGCCGGCGCCGACCGTGGCGTGGCCGCCCGAGTAGGACACCTTGCTCATCGGCGACACGTCGACGACCAGCCCGGTGCCGGTGGACCAGCCCGCGTAGCTGTGGCCGCCCGACCGCGAGGTCACCGGCACCTTGAACTTCCGGGCGAAGGCCAGGCACTCCGACACGTCGGCCGCCGTCGAGCAGTACGCCACCCCGGCCGGCCGCACGGAGTCGAAGGCCGAGTTGAACACCCGGCGGGCGTTGTCGTACGACGCGTCGCCTGGACGGATCAGCGTGCCGGCCAGCCCGCGGCCGAGCGCGGACCAGTCGGCGGGACGCGGGCCCGCGGCGCCGGAGACGCGAGCGGCCGCGCCTGACGCGCCCGCCGCGCAGGAGGCACCGGACGCGGCGACGGCCCCGGCGAGCGCCGAGACCCGGAGGAAGCTCCGTCTGCTGATCATGTCGTACTCCCCGAGGTGGTGATCTACCTCGTTGAGACGCACGCTCGTCCGGTCCGGTTGGTTACAGATCCATCACTTCGTCCCTATTCGCAGGGCCAGTGCGGGACACATCTCCACGGCCTTCTGCGCGTCGCCGACAAGCCACGATGGGACGCCGCTGTCCATGAACACCGGAAACCCGTGATGGTCGAGCTTGACCAGCTCCGGCACGAGATGCGCGCACAGGCCGTGGCCCTGGCAGCGCGTCCAGTCCACGACGAGCCGGGCGTCCAGCGCCTCCTCGATCGGCAGCGGGAGCACCCCCTTCGTCTCCCGCCCGCAGCCGCCGTGGAAGCGGTGCTCCTCGACGTCGCTAGCGAACGCGTCCAGCGCCGACAGCGCGAACCGGGCCGAGCCGTCGGGATGGAAACACGCTCCCCGCCCCTTCACCGCGGAGGCGGCCCGCCGGACCAGGTCGGGGCCGTCCGGGTCGCCGTCCTGGAGCTGCCGGCAGGCCCGCGCGAGGTCGGGCAGGCCGAGCCGGCAGGGCCCGCACTGCCCGGCCGACTGCGCCGCCAGATAGGTCGCCACCCGGGCGGTCTCGCCGAGCGGGCAGGTGTCCTCGCCCAGGACCACGACGATGCCCGCGCCCAGCTCGCCGCCCGCCTCCTTCGCGCCGCGCCGGGACAGGATCGCGCCGTACGCGCTGTCGGCCGACATCCACGTGCCGTGGTAGCCGCCGAGGAGCAGGCCGTCGCCGATCTCCGCCCCGCACAGGTCGAGCACGTCGGCCAGCCGCACCCCCGGCGGAACCTCGACGACCGCGGGGGCGCCCACAGAGCCGCCGACCGTCAGCAGGATCGTCCCCGGCTCCTGCACGGTGCCCACCGCGCCGTACTCCTCCGGGCCCAGCTCGGCGAGTACGGCGAGCTGGGCGAACGTCTCGGTGTTCGACAGCAGTGTGGGCAGGCCGTCCACTCCGCTGTCGCTGGACCGGACCTTCCGGCCGGGGGGCAGGCCGCCCTCCCCGTTGACCGCGCGGACGAGCGCGCCGCCCTCACCGGAGATGAACCTCTCCTGGATGCCGGCGACGCGGACGAGGCCGGTCAGCCCGCGTTCGGCCACGGCGGCGGTGACCGAGGCCTCGGCCAGCTCGCCCGCGCCGACCGCGATCACCACCTCCCTGGAGTTGAGCGCGCTGGCCGCGAGCAGGGCGCCCTCAAGCACGAGGTGGGGGGCACGGGTGAGCAGGGTCTTGTCCTTGAGGCTGGCCGGCTCGCCCTCGGCGGCGTTGACCAGCACGACGGTCTGGCTGTCGCGGGCACGGGAGGCCACGGCGCGCAGCTTGCGCGCGAACGGGAATCCGGCGCCGCCCCGCCCCCTCAGGTCCACCTCCTCGGCCATCGAGACGAGCGCGTCCACGGTCTGGCCCCGGAGCCGGTCGTGGTACCTGTAGTGGGCGTTGAGATCGAGCCTGCGGTGGTCGTCGAGCCCGGCGGTGAGCCGGGCCGCGCCGAGCCGTTTGACGTGGGAGACGCGGTAGGGAATCACACGATCCTCCGGAGCCTGGGTTCCTGGGGTGTCCGCTCGGGGGCTTGTTCTCCGGTCCGCCCGCGGGCGGGCGGCGTATGGGCGGTGCGGGTCTCGCCGAGACCGGCGTGCCCGCTGCGGCGGAGGGGGGCGGCGCTCCACTCGCCGGTCGCGGCCTGCCGGGCGGGCCGGGTGGCGGCCGCGAACCGGATCAGCAGCGCCGTGCCGGCCGCCACCATGCAGGCCACGTAGCTGAAGGTCACCCAGGGGGCGGCGGCCCGGCCGGCCGTCAGGCCGTGCAGGATCGCCGCCGGCCAGGCGAGGTAGGCCAGGTCGTGCAGCCCGCGCCACATCCAGGGCCGCTCCGCCTGGGCGAACCTGCCCCGCATCACGCCGGTCGCGACGATGACGACGAACAGGTCGGACGCGACGGCGCCCGTCGACACGTAGACGTTCGTGGTGGGGAGCACCGACCCGTACGGCGGCACCACCCCGGCGGCGATCTTCATGCCGATGTGCACGATCAGGAAGCCGACGCCGAGCAGCGCCATGGCGCGGTGGAGGAGCTGGACGCGCACCCGCTGCGCGATGGGCAGGACGACGCGGTCGGTGGCGGCCAGGCCGAGCCCGACCGTCGCCGTGAGGCCGACGAGCGAGAAGACGCCGGCGTAGAACGTGAGAAACGACTGGGCCCCGGCCAGGAACGCCGCGCCGCCGGTGGTCCGGGTGGCGGCGAGCCCTCCGGTGACGACGAGGGTGACCAGGGCGCCCAGGCCGATCCGTACGCTCCGCATGGATCCTCCTTGACCGATGACGGCCGGAGACGGCTGGAGAGGTTAGAGAGAGGGAGTGGGCAGCGTGGAGTAGTCGACGAGGCCGGTGCCTTCGAGCAGGGTCATCTGCTTCAGCACGACGTCGACCGCCTGCCCGGCGAAGTCGCGGATCAGGCTGTTGCGGGTGCCCGCGCGCACTCCGGAGACGAAGGTCAGCACCGTGCCGTCGGCGTCGCGCAGGCGGTCGGTGAAGACGCGGTCGAAGTCGGCGCCGCGGGCCGCCGCCATCTCGTCCAGCCATCCGCGCTGGTCCGGGCCGGGCTCGTCGGGCAGCGGCACGGCGAGTTTGGCGGCGAGCTGCCCGACCGCAGCGGCGAGTTTGGTGTGGTCCTCCACGAGGTGCCTGCCCACGTCCTTGACCTTGCCGCTGCTCGCCCGGTCCTGGGCCCAGCGGCCTGCGGGGATCGCCCAGAGACCGGCGCGCCGCACCCGTATCAGCAGGTCGCGGTCGGCCGGGCTCAGCGGGCCGTAGGGGGTCCGCGTCCAGCCCGCCTCGGACGACGCGCTCCGCGGGACCACCACGATCACCGTGATGGCCGCCGCGAAGAGAAAGACACCGAGCACCAGGAGCTCCCCGAACCGCAACCGCATCCCGTCTCCTTTCGTGACCTTCGGTGTGAGGTACGCGGCCGTCCCGGGGGATGGTTCACCAAATAGTTAGAAATGACTGGAGTTACGGATGAGGTGTACGTGACAGTAAGGACGGTGCAAATATGTGGCCGTGCGTCGACAACTCGACAGCCGGTTCGTGCGTCTGGCCCCCTTCGACACGGATGACTCTGACCGGGATGAGCGCCTGATCAGGGAGCTGTACCGCGAGTTCGGCGGTCCGCTGCTGCGTCATGTGAGGAAGGCGACCGGCGACGACCTGCAATGGGCGGAGGACGTCGTCCAGGAGACGCTGGTGCGTGCCTGGCGGAACTCGGCGAAGCTGACGTGGGAGCCCGGGCTGCTGTGGGCGTGGCTCCTGACCGTCGCGCGCCGCATCGTGATCGACGGGCGCCGCCGCCGCGGCGTCCGGCCCCGAGAGGTGGAGGCCCCCGAGGACGACAGCGTCGCGGTGTCCGACGACTCCGAGGGAACGCTGTCGGCGATCGTCGTCGCCGACGCGCTGCGCGGCCTGTCAAGGCAGCACCGCGAAGTTATCGAAGAGACATACTTACGCGACCGGACGGTAAGCCAAGCCGCGGAGGTTCTCGGCATCCCACCCGGTACCGTGAAGTCGCGGCTTTTCTACGCCATGCGCGCGCTTCGATCGGCCCTGAAGGAGAGGGGGGTGGCCAGCTGATGTCCGCGTCGTCGCCTCACTTCGACGTGGCCGCGTACGCTCTCGGAGTGCTGGACGACGACGACGCCGAGGCGTTCGAGCGCCACCTCGACGAGTGCGCGCCATGCCGGGCGGAACTGCTGGACACACAGGACCTGCCCGGCCTGCTCGACGCCTTCAAGGACGGCTCCGTCCCCTCGGAACGCACCATCCCCTGACCGGCCTGCTCCCGGCGTTCCGCCCGCCCCGGTCACCGGAGGGTCGCCGCCGGTAGTCCGAGCAGCTCCGCCAGCGCGCGTTCCCCCTCTGGGGTGACCTTGACGGCCCGGGCCGAGCCGATCCGCACACACCACCCCGCCTCCAGCGCGTGGCGGCACAGCGCCGCTCCGGCGAGCCCGGCCAGGTGTGGCCGGCGCTCGGTCCAGTCGAGGCACCCGCGCGCCAGCGGGCGCCGGCCCGACGGGGCGAGGGGCGCTCCCAGGTCGGCGAACCAGCGGAGACCGGCGTCCGTGAGCGCGAAGCCGGTGTCCTGGCGCAGCAACCCGCGTGCGGTCATCGCCTCCGTGACGGCGATGCCGAGCCGGCCCGCCAGGTGGTCGTAGCAGGTGCGGCCGCGCGCCAGCGCCCCCGCCGCGCTCGCGGCCCGCAACGTGGGCGGCCCGTCCGGCCGCCCGTGCTCGGGCGCGGCCTGCGCCGCGAGGTCCTCGATCAGGTGGGCCACCCGGGCGTCCGCCAGCCGCACGTAGCGGTGCCGGCCCTGCCGTTCCTCGGCGAGTAACCCGCCCCCGACGAGCCGGTCGATGTGCGCGCTGGCGGTGGAGGGGGCCACTCCGGCGTGCCGGGCCAGCTCGCCCGCCGTCCAGGCCCGGCCGTCGAGCAGCGCCAGGCAGAACCGCGCCCGCGTCTCGTCGGCGAGGAGCGCGGCGAGTGCGGCCAGACCCGAGGTGACACGCTCGGAAGAAGACATGGACGGCATGGCCCCAGGATGCGGCACCCACGTTGCGGTCGCGACCGAAGAGTCCGCGGCGACGCGGCCGCGCAACGCCGGGCCGTCCGGCTCGCGGGAACGCCGTCCGGCTAACGGAGATTTCGTCATCCGGCGAAACGTCCCCGGCCTAGCGTCGGCCGGGTGAGAACCGAATCGCGCGTCGACCGCCGCCAGGAGCCGCGCCGTCCCGCGGCTCGCGCCGCCCTCGCGGCCGCGGGGGTCACGGTCCTGTTGTGGGCTTCGGCCTTCGTCTCCATCCGCAGCGCCGGAGAGGCCTACTCTCCTGGAGCTCTGGCCCTGGGACGGCTCCTCGCCGGGGCCCTCGTGCTGGGCGTGATCACGCTGGTTCGCCGGCCGGGATGGCCGGCCCGTGCCGCCTGGCCGGGGATCGTCTGCTCGGGAGTCCTCTGGTTCGGCGGCTACATGGTCCTGCTGAACTGGGGCGAGCGGGAGGTGGACGCGGGTACGGCGGCGCTGCTGGTCAACATCGGGCCGATCCTCATCGCGCTCCTCGGCGGCAGACTGCTCGGCGAGGGCCTGCCGCGGCCGCTGCTCGCCGGCATGGCGGTGTCGTTCGCCGGCGCGGCGGTCGTCGGGCTCTCCATGTCCGGCGGCGGCCGTTCCTCCCCGCTCGGCGCGGTGTTGTGCGTGCTGGCCGCGTTGACGTACGCGGGCGGGGCGGTCGCCCAGAAGCCGGCGCTCCGGCACGCGGGGGCGCTGCAGGTGACCACGTTCGGCTGCCTGTTCGGGGCGGCGGCCTGCCTGCCCTTCGCGGGGGTCCTCGTCTCGGAGGCGGCGCGCGCCCCGCTGCCGGCGACGCTGAACATGCTCTACCTCGGCGTCGGCCCGACCGCCGTCGCCTTCACCACCTGGGCGTTCGCCCTGGCCCGCACGACGGCCGGCCGGATGGGCGCGACCACCTACCTCGTGCCCGCCCTGGTGGTGATCATGTCGTGGGTGCTGCTCGACGAGGTTCCCGGCCCGCTCACGCTGGCCGGTGGGGCGCTGTGCCTGGCGGGGGTGGCGGTCTCTCGCCGCCGGGCGCAGGCACCCGCGTAGCGTCCGGTGCGCGCCGAGTTGACGTCTGTGATGTTATGGGGTGATATCTGGGGCATTGGCGCATTGTCTCCGGTCAATGGGGATCGGAGGATCGCGCCACAGGGGGAGTGGCGCATGCCTATGCCGCACGGGCGGCCGGGGGTCGACGGATCGACGCCCCCTTCGCACAGTTTCGGTGAGGACGGCGGCCGTCTTTCCTACGGCGGATATCTCCGCCTGGACGATCTGCTCGCGCAGCAGGCTCCCCAGTCGGGCGCGAGCGACGAACTGCTCTTCATCACCGTTCACCAGGTGTACGAACTGTGGTTCAAACTGCTCCTGCACGAACTGGAGCGGATCAGGGACGCGACGATCGCCGGGGACATCCGGCAGGCGCGTCATCTGTTCCGCCGGGTGCACGCCGTCGAACGGGTCCTGGTCGATCAGGTCCAGGTCCTGGAGACGATGACCCCGCAGGACTTCCTGGAGTTCCGGTCGGTGCTCGCCCCGGCGAGCGGGTTCCAGTCCGTGCAGTTCAGGGAGCTGGAATTCCTGTCCGGGGCCAAGGACCCCTCCTATCTGACGCGCCTGCGGGACGCCGGCGACGCGGAGCTCGCAAGGCTCCGCCGCCGCCTCGGCGAGCCCTCCCTGTGGGATGCTTATCTGAGCGCCGTCGCCCGGCGTGGCCTCGCCGTCTCCGACGAGGAGATCATGGAGTCTCTGCTGGTCGTCGCACGTGACCGCGCGTCGTACGGCGATCTGTGGGACCTGGCCGAGGATCTTCTCACGCACGACGAGACCGCCGCCCTGTGGCGGATGCGGCATGTCCAGATGGTGGAGCGTCAGATCGGCACCAAGTCCGGTACCGGTGGCTCCTCCGGGGCACCGTACCTGAGGGGGCGGACACGTGTTCATTTCTTTCCCCTGCTGTGGGAACTACGGGCCTGGCTATGAGTTACCAGGGCTCACAAAGGAGTGAGTGAGGACATGCCGCTGGATACGGCTCTAAATAAACACGAATCGGATGAAGCGCTGGACGAGCTTCTCCGTACGGCGGCGGGCAGATGCGCGCACGCCCCGGGCACCCAGCTCCCCGGGGGCGAGGATCCGCTGACCTTCCTGCGGCAGTACTACCGCCAGGTGCCCGCCGATGACCTGGTGGATCGCGATCCCGTGGACGTGTTCGGGCCGGCGCTGGCCCACGGTCACCTGGCCGAGTACCGCCCCCAGGGGCGGGCCCTCGTCCGCGCCTTCACCCCCACTCTGGACGAGTACGGCTGGGACCCCGGCCACTCCGTCGTGCAGATCGTCACCGACGACATGCCGTTCCTCCTCGACTCCGTGACCACCGAGCTCGACCGGCACGATCTGGGCACCCACCTGATCGTCCACCCCCAGATGCAGGTCCGCAGGGACATGACCGGCGCCCTCCTCGGCCCGGACCGGCAGGACGTCACCGGCCAGTCGCTGCGCGAGTCGTGGATGCACATCGAGATCGACCGGCAGTCCGATCCGGCCGTGCTCAAGGAGCTGGAGGGCGACCTGCAGCGGGTGCTCCTCGACGTCCGCAGTGCGGTCGAGGACTTCGCGAAGATGCGGGCCCTGGCCATCCGGACGGCCGAGGAGCTGTCGGCCGGCCCGCCGCCGCTCGACCCGGCCGGTGTTGAGGACAGCGTCGAGCTGCTGCGCTGGCTCGCCGACGGCCATTTCACGTTCCTCGGCCTCCGGGAGTACCGCCTGGAGCACACCGACGAGGGTGAGAACCTGCGGGCCGTCCCCGGCACCGGCCTGGGCATCCTGCGCGCCGACAAGGCCGGGTCGGACAGCTTCGCCGCTCTCCCGCCCGAGATGCGGGCGAAGGCGCGCGAGAAGCAGGCGCTGATCGTCACCAAGGCCAACAGCAGGGCGACCGTCTACCGCCCCAACTACCTCGATTACGTCGGGGTGAAGCTCTTCTCCCCCGAAGGGGAGGTCGTCGGCGAGCGCCGGTTCCTCGGCCTGTTCACCCATGTGGCGTACAACGAGTCGATCTCCCGGATCCCGGTGCTGCGGCGCAAACTCGCCGAGGTGCTCGACCGGGCGGGCCTGTCCCCCGACAGCCACGACGGCAAGGACCTCATCGAGATCCTGGAGACCTATCCCCGGGCCGAGCTGTTCCAGATCTCCGTCGACGAGCTGCTGCCGATCGCCCTGGGCGTGCTGCGCCTGCGCGAGCGCAAGCAGGTGCGGCTCTTCCTCCGGCGCGACGACTACGGCCGCTACATCTCCTGCCTGATCTTCCTGCCGCGTGACCGTTACACCACGAAGGTCCGGCTGCAGATGCAGCAGATCCTGCTCAGGGCGCTCGGCGGCACGGCTCTCGACTACAGCACCATGATCGGTGAGTCCGCGCTCGCCCGGCTCCACGTGGTCATCAGGGGTGAGCGCGGCAAGCCGCTCGCCGAGATCCCCGTCGACGTCTCCGAGCTGGAGGGGCGGCTGGCGGCCACCACCCGCTCCTGGGAGGACGACCTCGCGGCCGCGGTCCACGAGCTGTGCACCGAGCAGGACGCGCCGCGCCTGATCCGCCGCTACGGCACCGCCTTCCCCGAGGGCTACAAGGCCGACTTCCCGCCGCGCGCCGCCGTGACCGACCTGCTCCGGCTCGAACAGCTCGGCGAGGGCCCGAACGAGGTCGCCATGAACCTCTACGAGCCGTACGGCGCGGCCGAGGGGGAGCGGCGGTTCAAGCTCTACCGGCTGGGCGCCCCGATCTCGTTGTCGCACGTGCTCCCGCTGCTCCAGCGGATGGGCGTGGAGGTGGTCGACGAGCGGCCGTACGCGATCGACCGCGATCACGATCCGGCCACCCGGGACGCCTGGATCTACGACTTCGGCCTGCGGTACACGCCGTCGCCGGACGTCGACCGGGAGGAGTTCAAGCGGCTCTTCCAGGACGCGTTCGCCGTGCTGTGGCGCGGCGAGGTGGAGAACGACGGCTTCAACGCGCTGGTGCTGGCCGGCGGGCTGTCCTGGGAGCAGGCGGAGATCCTCCGGGCGTACGCCAAGTATCTGCGGCAGGCGGGCACCACGTTCAGCCAGCCCTACATCGAGAACGTGCTGCTGGGCAACGTCCGGCTGGCCCGGCTGCTGGTGCGGCTCTTCGAGGCCAGGCTCGACCCGCGGCGTCCCGAGGACGCCAGGGCGGAGGTCTGCGACGCGCTGACCGAGGAGATCCTCGCCTCCCTGGACGAGGTGGCCTCGCTCGACGAGGACCGCATCCTGCGGGCCTACCTGGAGATGATCCAGGCGACGCTGCGCACAAACGTGTTCCAGCAGGCCCACGGCGACGGCCGCGACGCCGGCAGCCGGGGCAGTCAGTTCGTGGCGGGCCGGCGTAAGCCGTACATCTCGCTGAAGTTCGACCCGCAGGCGATCAGCGTGCTGCCGCTGCCCCGGCCGCAGTACGAGATCTTCGTCTACTCGCCCCGGGTCGAGGGCGTCCACCTGCGCTTCGGCAAGGTCGCCCGCGGCGGCCTGCGCTGGTCGGACCGCATGGAGGACTTCCGCACGGAGATCCTCGGCCTGGTCAAGGCGCAGATGGTGAAAAACACCGTCATCGTGCCGACCGGGTCGAAGGGTGGGTTCGTCGTGAAGCGTCCGCCGGTGGGAGGACGCGACGAGCTGATGGCCGAAGGTGTGGCCTGTTACCGCGAGTTCATCTCCGGGCTGCTCGACCTCACCGACAACCTGGTCGCGGGCCAGGTCGTCCCGCCGCCCGCCGTCGTGCGGCACGACGGCGACGACACCTACCTCGTCGTCGCGGCCGACAAGGGCACCGCGACGTTCTCCGACATCGCCAACGGCGTCGCCAAGGACTACGGCTTCTGGCTCGGCGACGCCTTCGCCTCCGGCGGCTCGGTCGGGTACGACCACAAGGCCATGGGCATCACGGCCCGCGGCGCCTGGGAGTCGGTCAAGTACCACTTCCGCACCCTCGGCGTCGACGTGCAGACCACGGACTTCACCGTGGCCGGCATCGGCGACATGTCGGGCGACGTCTTCGGCAACGGCATGCTGCTGTCGGAGCACATCAGGCTCGTCGCGGCGTTCGACCACCGGCACGTGTTCGTCGACCCGGAGCCCGACGCCGCCGTGGGCATCGCCGAGCGGCGGCGGCTTTTCGCGCTGCCGCGCAGCTCGTGGGCCGACTACGACAGGTCGCTGATCTCCCGGGGCGGCGGGGTCTGGCCGCGGACGGCCAAGTCGATCCCGATCTCCCCGCAGACGCGGGCCGCGCTCGGCCTCCCCCAGGCGGTCACCGCGCTCGCGCCGAACGACCTGATCAGCGCGATCCTGCGGGCCCCCGTCGATCTCCTGTGGAACGGCGGCATCGGGACGTACGTCAAGGCCTCCGCCGAGACCCACCCGGACGCCGGCGACAAGGCCAACGACGGCCTGCGGATCGACGCGTCGGAGCTGCGCTGCAAGGTGGTCGGCGAGGGCGGCAACCTCGGCTTCACCCAGCGCGCCCGGATCGAGTACGCCCTGAACGGCGGCCTGATCAACACCGACTTCATCGACAACTCGGCCGGGGTGGACACCTCCGACCACGAGGTCAACATCAAGATCCTGCTCGACCAGGTCGTCCGCGACGGCGAGATGACCGACAAGCAGCGCAACCAGCTCTTCCTCGAGATGACCGACGAGGTGGGCCGGCTGGTGCTGGAGGACAACTACGCGCAGAACGTCGTCCTCGCCGGGGCCCGCGCCCAAGCGCCCGAGATGCTGCACATCCACTCGCGGTATCTGCGGCGGCTCGAACGCGCCGGACTGGTCAACCGCGAGCTGGAGTTCCTGCCGTCGGACAAGATGCTCGCCGAGCGCCGTCAGGCCGGGCTCGGCCTCACCGGGCCGGAGTTCGCCGTCCTGCTGGCGTACACCAAGCTCGTCGTGGACGCCGAGCTGCTCAGGTCGGACATCCCCAACGATCCGTACCTCGCCTCGTGGCTGGTGTCGTACTTCCCGTCGGCCCTGCGCGAGCGGCTCCGGCCGTACATGGACGCGCACCCGCTGCGGCGCGAGATCATCGCGACCCGCGTGGTCAACGACGTGGTCAACTTCGGCGGCACCAGCTTCGTGTTCCGGTTCGGCGAGGAGACGGGCGCGTCCACGGCCGACATCGTGCGGGCCTACCTGGTGGCCCGGGAGGTCTTCGACCTGCCGTCATTCGTCCGCCAGGTCGAGGCGCTCGACAACGAGGTCGACACCGACACCCAGATCGCCATGCTGCTGGAGGGCAGGAAGCTGTCGGAGCGGGGCACCCGCTGGCTGCTCGGCAACCGCAGGCCGCCGCTCGACCTCGCGTCCACGGCCCAATTCTTCATCGAGGGATCGGAGGGCCTGGAAACCCAGCTCCCGAAGCTGCTGACCGGCCCCGACCTGGCGGCGTACGAGGAGCGCAGGGACTCCTTCATCGCCCGCGGGGTGCCGGGCGACCTGGCCGAGCGGGTCGCCTCGATGGTGCCCGCGTACTCGACGTTCGACCTCGTGGAGATCGCGACGATCACCGGCAGGCCGGTCGTCGAGGTGGCGGAGGTCTACTTCGACCTGGCCGACCGCCTGCAGCTGGCCCGGCTGCGGGAACGGGTGATCGCCCTGCCCAGGGACAACCGGTGGAACTCGATCGCCCGGGCCGCGCTCCGCGACGATCTCTACGCGGCGCACGCCACGCTGACCCGCGACGTGCTGATCCACAGCAAGCCGGGCCTGTCTCCCGAGGAGCGGCTGGCGAGCTGGACCGAGGCCAACCAGGCGGCGGTGACCCGGGCGCGGCAGACGCTGTCGGAGATCTGGGAGAGCGACACCTTCGACCTGGCGACGCTGTCGGTGGCCCTGCGGGCGGTCCGGACGCTCGTGGCGACCAGCAACCTGCCCCACTCCGCGGGCTGAGTCACCGGGAGAACGCGGTCACCGGTTGGACGCGCCGGTGACCACGCTCTCGTAGCCGATGATGTGGGCGGGCGCGGTGGACGCCTTCGGCGGGACCGCGCCCACGTACTGCTGGGTCTCGGTGATCTGCCGCCGTTCCCTGATGAGGACGTCGCCCTTGCCCAGCAGCCACCCCGCCGCCGCCGGGATCGGCACCGGGCGGCCCTCGCCGCACTTCAGGCCCAGGCTGGCGCCTGAGGAGAGGAGCGACCAGGAGGAGGTGCGCAGCAGCGTGTAGAGCATCATCGCGCCGCCGTCGGCCGTCCGCAGCGCGAAGATCGGGTAGTTGGGGGCGGACGCGAAGATCGACTCGTACGTCATGCAGTCGGAGGTCTTGGCCTTGGCCTTCAGCTTGTTGATCTCGGTGAAGAAGCCGGTCGTCTGCGGTCCGGGGGCGATGAGCCCGGAGGCGTAGCCCTGGGGGCCCTCCTCGGCCACGGTGGCGTGCAGCGGGCCCATCAGGTTCGGGCTGATGGCCACCGAGGTGTCACGGGCGTCCAGGGCGGTCGCGTAGCCGTCGGCGTCGAGCCGCACGCCCGGCGGCCGCTGTCCCTTGTACAGCGGCGACGCGAAGCTGTTCTGCCAGGCGCCGTCGCGGCCGATCCTGATGAAAGTGAGGACCACGGTCCGCGGGCCGCCCTTGCCACCGCGCCGCTCGGCGGTGGCGGCGAACCACTGGACGGTCCTCCTGGCGCTCTGCCGGGGGACCAGGACCGTCCGCTTCGCCCAGGTGTAGACCGGCGGTTTGGACTTCTCCGAATGGATCTCCGCGATGGTCATCGACCGCTGGCCGTCTCGGGTCAGGCCGAGGACCCACTTGTCGGCCCCGCCCGCCCGCACCACGTTGTCGGTCGCCAGGAACCCGTCCAGCACCTCGCGGGCCTCGTCGGGGGTCACCGCCTGGTCGTCCGGGCCGGGGCTCGGGCTGGGCCCCGCGCTCGCGCTCGCCCGCGGAGAGGGGGCGCTCGTCGCCGGGCTCGTCGACGCCGCGCGCCGCTCGGCCGCGCTCCCGCCGGAGCAGGCGACGGCGGACCCGAGGAGGACGAGGGCCAGCGCACTCCGAACGACCCCGATCACGCCAGCCTCCCCGTGCAACTGACCACATGCTAACGGAGGTGCGAGACCTGACAGGGTCCCGTGTTCGCGTACGCTTTACAGACGTGGCAGCCATCGATCCCGCCGAAGAGATCAACGAGCTTTCCGGCACGCTCAAGAGCATCCAGGACGTCCTCGACGTCGAGTCGCTGCGCAAGCAGATCACCGAGCTCGAGGAGCAGGCTGCCGCGCCCGACCTCTGGAACGACCCCGAGCAGGCGCAGCGGGTCACCAGCCGGCTGTCCCATGCGCAGGGCGAGGTGAACCGCGTCGACGGCCTGGCGCGGCGCCTGGACGACCTGCCGGTCCTGTTCGAGCTGGCCGCCGAGGAAGGCGACGAGGACGCGCTGCACGAGGCGGAGCGCGAGCTCGGCGCGCTGAAGTCCGAGGTCGGCGCGCTGGAGGTGCGCACGCTGCTGTCGGGCGAGTACGACGCCCGCGAGGCCCTGGTGACGATCAACTCCCAGGCCGGCGGCGTGGACGCGGCCGACTGGGCCCAGATGCTGCTGCGGATGTACCTCAGGTGGTCCGAGCGCAAGGGCTACCCGGCGGAGGTCTACGAGACCTCCTACGCCGAGGAGGCCGGCATCAAGTCCGCCACCTTCGCCGTCAAGGCCCCCTACGCGTACGGCACCCTGCGGGGCGAGCACGGGACCCACCGGCTGGTCCGGATCAGCCCCTTCGACAACCAGGGCCGCCGGCAGACCTCGTTCGCCGGCGTGGACGTCGTGCCGGTCGTCGAGCAGACCGACCACATCGACATCAACGAGGACGACCTGCGGATCGACGTCTACCGGTCGTCCGGCCCCGGCGGCCAGGGCGTCAACACCACCGACTCGGCCGTCCGGATCACCCACCTGCCGACCGGCATCGTCGTCTCCTGCCAGAACGAGCGCTCCCAGCTGCAGAACCGGGCCACCGCGATGGCCGTCCTGCAGGCCAAGCTGCTGGAGCGCAAGCGGCAGGAGGAACTGGCCGCGATGAACGAGCTGCGCGGCGAGACCACCACCTCGTGGGGCACCCAGATCCGCAACTACGTGCTCCACCCGTACCAGATCGTGAAGGATCTGCGCTCGGGCGTGGAGGCGGGCAACCCCACCGCCGTGCTCGACGGCGACCTCGACGAGTTCATCGAGGGGGAGATCCGCTGGATGCGCCGCCAGGAGAGCCAGTAGCGGCGGGCGGGCCGCGTCACCGGCCCGCCGCCGCGGGCGGGCCGGTCAGTGACCGCCTATCCTTGACCGCTCAGATGGGAGAGCGCCGCCAGGGCGATCACCAGCACCACGAGAAGGCCGATGACGACGGGCGACAGCCCCCCGAAGCCGTGGTGGTGCACCTTGGCGCGGCCCTCCCGGCAGACGGGGCACCGGCCCTCCACCACGGGGCCCGCGCACGCCGCGCAGATAAGATGTTCGCAGCTCATAGCAGCTTTACCGCCCCACTACCTCAGGCCGAATCGTTTTGTTTCCGTTATGGACGTTCCATGCCAGTGTTACCCCTAGACTGGCCTCTGGCCAAACGGAACGCCGATCATTCTCAATGTGACCGGCGACCCCCGGACCGGCTGTCCAACCCCCTAGACTGGCTTGCCGTGATGCGCCCGTGATCCATTTCGATAATGTCACCAAGGTCTACGCGAACCAAAACCGGCCCGCCCTCGACCACGTGAGCGTGGACGTCGACAAGGGCGAGTTCGTGTTCCTGGTCGGTCCGTCAGGCTCGGGGAAGTCCACCTTCCTCCGGCTGGTCCTGAAGGAGGAGCGGCCCAACTCCGGGTCGATCCACGTGGCCGGCAAGGACCTGGCCCGGTTGTCCAACTTCAAGGTGCCCCACCTGCGCCGCCGTATCGGCTGCGTCTTCCAGGACTTCCGGCTGCTGCCCAACAAGAACGTCTACGAGAACGTCGCCTTCGCGCTCGAGGTGATCGGCAAGCCCCGCCGGTTCATCCGCAAGGTGGTGCCCGAGGTCATCGAGCTCGTTGGGCTCGAAGGCAAGGCCCACCGGATGCCCGAGGAGCTGTCCGGTGGCGAGCAGCAGCGGGTCGCGATGGCCCGCGCGTTCGTCAACCGCCCGATGATCCTCCTCGCGGACGAGCCCACCGGCAACATCGACCCCGCGACGAGCATCGGCATCATGAAGGTGCTCGACCGCATCAACAGGACCGGCACGACCGTCCTCATGGCGACGCACGACGCCGCCATCGTGGACTCCATGCGGAAGCGCGTCGTGGAGCTCGAGGACGGCAAGATCGTCCGCGACCAGTCGCGCGGCGTCTACGGCCAGGCGTATTAGGAGTAACTGGGACCATGCGGGCCAATTTCATCTTTTCCGAGGTCTGGATCGGCCTTCGCCGCAACCTCACGATGACCATCGCGGTCATCGTGACCGTCGCCGTCGGCATGGCGCTGCTGGGTGTCGGATTGATGATCAACTCCCAGGTCTCCAGGCTGACCAGCTACTGGACCGACAAGGTCGAGCTGTCGGTCTACCTGTGTACCGACAAGTCGCCCTTCCCCGCGTGTAAGAACCGGGGCGCCGTGACCGAGGCGGAGAAGACCTCGCTGAAGCAGACGATCCAGGCGATGCCGGACGTCGAGCGGGTCGAGTTCGAGGACCAGGCCCAGGCGTACAAGAACTTCCAGGAGAGCGACAGCAACAAGCTGCTGCTGTCGGTGACCAGGGTCGAGGACATGCCGGAGTCCTTCCGCGTGAAGCTCAAGGACCCGGACAAGGCGGCCGCCGTCGCGGACAGCCTCAGCGGGCAGCCGGCCGTGTCGCGCATCATCAACCAGCGTGTCCTGCTCGACTCGGTGTTCGGGTTCATGGGCAAGCTGCGGAACATGGCCCTCGGCGTGGCGATCCTGATGGTCTTCGCGGCCACCCTGCTGATCGGCAACACCGTTCGCCTGTCGGCCTACAACCGCCGCCGGGAGACCGGCATCATGCGGCTGGTCGGCGCGTCCAACATCTACATCCAGCTCCCGTTCGTGATGGAGGGTCTGATCGCGGGCCTGATCGGCGGCGTGTTCGCCGGCGTCCTGCTGATCATCACCAAGATCCTGGTCTTCGAGGGCATCCAGATGTACATGCAGAACCCCATCGGCTGGGACACGGTCGCCGGTGTGATCACTCTCACCATGGTCATCGGTGTGCTGATCTGTGTGCTCGCCTCGTTCATCACGCTCCGCCGCTACCTGCGCGTGTGATCACTGATCCCGTCCCGCCCGGCGCCGCGGCTGGTCCCGGGGCGCTCCACGAATCGTTTTCGCCCACCCGACCGGCGGTAGGCTCCCTCTATGCCACGTGAGACCGGGCGGAAACTGATCGCCCAGAACAAGCGTGCCAGGCACGACTACTTCATCGACGACACCTATGAGGCCGGGCTCGTGCTGACCGGCACCGAGGTGAAGTCGCTGCGGGCGGGCAAGGCCAACCTGAGCGAGGGATACGCCTCGGTGCAGGACGGCGAGGCCTGGCTGATCAACGTGTACATCCCGGAGTACAGCCAGGGCACCTGGACCAACCACGCGGCCCGCCGCACCCGCAAGCTGCTGCTGCACCGCAAGGAGATCGGCAAGCTGGAGGCCACTCTCAAGGAGCGCGGCCTCACGCTCATCCCGCTGGCGATGTACTTCAAGGACGGCAGGGCGAAGATCGAGATCGGCGTCGCGCGCGGCAAGAAGGACTACGACAAGCGGCAGACGCTGATGGAGAAGCAGGCCAACCGCGAGATGTCCAGGGCCATGTCCGACTCGCTGCGCCGCCGGGGGGGCCGCTAGGCCGTGGCCGTCCATGCGAGAGTCGTCCGGGCCGCGCTCGCGCTCGGGCTGACCGCGCCCCTGCTGGCGGGATGCTTCGAGGAGCCGTCGCCGAACGACGCCGTGCGCGACTTCCTGCTCGGCTGGCAGACGGAGGACTACGCCGCGGCGGCCGCCCGGTCCGACGGCGACCCCGCCATCGTGCGCAAGACGCTGGAAGACGTGCGGCTCCAGCTGGACGCGGCCTCGATCCGCTTCTCCATCAAGGGGATCAGCCACTCGGGCGACACCGGGCAGGCCGGCTACCACGCCGAGGTCGACCTGGGGGAGAACAACCCGCTCTGGCGGTACGACGGCGTGCTGCCGCTGCACCTCGTCGGCGGCGAGTGGAAGGTCCGGTGGTCGCCGAGCGTGATCCACCCCGACCTGCGCCCGGGGCAGCGCCTGGCCGTCGCGACCGTTCCCGTCGCCAGGAAGCCGATCCTCGACCGGAGCGGCAACCCGCTGCAGGAGGAGACGATCCTCTACGTGGCCGGAGTGCGGCCCGCCAAGGTGAAGGACCCCGGCAAGCTCTGCGAGGAGCTGTCGCGGGTCACCGGCTTCGCCCAGGACCGGCTGCTCGGCCGCATCCTGTCCTCACCGCCGCAGGACTTCGTCGCCCTCGCGACCTTCGGGCGCAGCAAGTACGCCCAGATCCAGGACAAGCTCGCGGCCATCTCCGGGCTGCAGATCGTCACCGACAACCCGCCGGTCGCGCCCAAGTCGCCGGTGCAGGTCGTCGGCCGCGTCACCGCCATCACCGCCGAGGCGGAGCAGCAGCTCGGCGGCCCGCAGCGGGCGGGCGACACCATCGGCAGGGACGGGCTCCAGCGGGCGTACCAGGACCAGCTGACCGGCTCCACCGAGACCCGCATCGTCATCCTCGACGACAAGAGCTGGCGCCAGGTCAAGGAGCTGAAGTCCTGGCCGGGCCGGCAGAACACCGACGTCAGGACCACCATCGACAGCGGCCTGCAGACGGCGGGCGACCACGCGGTGGCGGGGGCCCGGCCCACCGCGCTCGTCGCCGTGCAGGCGTCCACCGGCCAGGTGCTCGCGGTCTCCACCAGCGGGCTCAACCAGGAGAAGGACGCCCTCGCCGGAAAGTTCGTCCCCGGCACGGCGTTCTCGATCGTCGCGGCGCACGGCCTCGTGTCGGCCGGGCTCAACCCGGCCCAGCGGGTGCCGTGCAGCGCCGACCGCACCGTGGGCGGCGCGCGCTTCCAGCAGTCCGGGATCGCCGGCCTCGTCACCCCGACCTTCCAGACCGACTTCGCCCAGGGGTGCGTCACCGCGCTGGCGTCCCTGGCCCGGCGGGTGAACGGCGAACGGCTGACCGGCAGCGCCGCGCAGTTCGGCATCGGCAGCGGCTGGCGGCTGCCGCTGAAGTCGTTCAGCGGGTCGGTCCCGTCCGCGAAGGGCGACGCCGCGGTGGCGCGGGTCATCGCGGGGCAGACCGTCCGGGTCAGCCCCCTCGACATGGCCCTCGTGGCGGGCGCCGTCGACAGCGGCACGTGGCGTCCGCCCGTGCTCGTCACCTCGCCGGCGCAGCCCACGCCCGCCGCCGGCTCCGCGCCGGCGACCGAGCCGCAGCCTGTCACGATCGACACCGCCGTGAACGCCAAGCTGCGCGCGCTCATGCGGGCGGGCGTCGTGTCCGGCGCCGCCCGCGCGGCCGAGGTCCCCGGAGGCGACGCCGTGTACGGCGTCGCCGGGCAGGCCGTGCAGACGGAGCGCAAACAGCGCAAGGCGCTCTCGTGGTTCGTCGGCTGGCAGGGGGACGTGGCGCTGGCGGTGGTGACCGAGAACCCCGATCAGGGAGCCGCCGCCGCCATGGCCGGCGCCTTCTTCCGCGAGGGCCGGCCGCCGACCTGAGATTCCTGCGCGATTTCCCTCCGCGGATTCGTTCCGCGGCCGAGCAACCATCGGGGCGTCTTCCGGCGTCTTCCTTAGTGACTGGGACCCGCTTGGGGGGTTGCGGGCCCAGTCGCCGTGATGAGACCAGGGCTCCATCTCGGGGGGAGCCCTGCCGTCCGGACCGGCTCGACCCTGCCGGTCGGGCCCCCGGGGACGCGTGCCGAGTGCCGTGTCCCCGGGGGCTTCGGCGGCTCGCACGCCCCGGGGCCGTACACCGGCGGGAATCTCGGTCGCGGCGCCGCTGTTGTCAGAGGTAAACTGGTGGTGCCCGGCAAGTGAAGCCGGGTGACGTCCGACCAGGGGGTGACCGGTTTCGACTTCGGCATTGCAAGTCAGGGGAAGCGGGTCGGGGACTGCGGACATAACCCCGTCAACACTGTGACCGCACACCAATAAGTGCCAATAACACGCGCACTGAGGTGAGCCAGGGTTCCCTGGCTCTCGCTGCCTAAGATCAGCGAATAACCTCTGTCAGCCCGGGAGTGCCTCCGGCCCGGAGCTGGCATCGCTAGGAGGCTCAACCGTTCGACCCGGTCACGGGGACGATCGGGAAACCAAACAGTGACTGGGCCCGTCGGCGACTCGCCTGTGAGATTGCCGGGGCCGAGAAAATCGCTACAGGCTGCACCCGGAGAAGCCCTTTCTTGGTGTTGAAGGACGCGGGTTCGATTCCCGCCACCTCCACTCACTCGGAACGGCCCGTGGTCGCTGTCCCTTCAGGGCACCGGCCACGGGCCGTTCTCGCTTTCTGAAGCGTGGATCTCGACGTGAGGTCCGACCGGGTAAGCCAGGTTGGGGAGATGAGGGCCGCGATCCCTGCGGCGAGCACGGGAACTCCGAGCCGCCGCTGACCCGTAGCAGGATGCGCATCGAGCCGGCGGAGCGGATCGTGACCAGTGCGCCGGCGAGGCCGATGAGGACCATCACCGCCACGAAGTACAGCCAACCGGTCGGAGCCTGATATCCCCGCTCAAGGTGGGTGAATGCGGTCTCGCCCAGTCGGCGGTCGAGCCGCTCCTGCTCCATCACCGAGGTTCGATGAAGGGAAGGGTCAATGATCAACTGCTCCGGCTCCAGATGAAAGCCGAGATCTCGCACGACCTTCGCGGGGATGAATACAGCCCCTATATGGGAATCGGCGGGCCTGACGGTGATCGCCGGGATGGTTTTGGTGGATGCCGCATGGTCAGGGGAGAACCCTTCCACGACGAGTGCACCTGGCCGGGCCTCGGGTTGATAGTCCGCCCTGTCCCGCGCGGTTATGGCGACCGAAATGATCGTCACCGCGATCGCGACGGCGGTCGCGCTCATCGTTGTCGCCACGCCAGTAGAAGTTCGGGCGGGCTTGTCGGCCATGTGGCGGGCTGCCGGCCGAAATGCCGGCGGCAGCCGTAAGGCGTTTCGCCCGAGCACTCCCACCAGCCATGGGGTGAAGGGTCCTAACCCGAGAATCAGTAGCGCTCCGCCCATCACGCCGGCCAGGGCGGTCATCATTGACCCGAAGTCGTCATAGTGCTGGTCTTCATGCGTGGACCACGCGGTGAGTGCCATTACCACGATGCCGATCGTCGACAGGGCTGCCCAAAAGACCAGGGGATGCCCGCGCCTGCGGCCGTATCGGTCGCGAGGGGCTGATCGCGCCGCGAAGAATACGGAGCCGCACACTAACGCTGCGAGGATGCCTACCATCACTGCGAAAACCACGACGAGCGCTGCAAGCATGGGGAAATCGTACGCAGGAGCGCGCGAGGTCAAATGGGAAATAGGCGACCCGGCCCGCGAACCATCTCGCGCTCGTCACCCACCGAGGCTGGCCGAGCTGCTGTGAAGTGTTCGATTAGGCACCGCCACCTGCAATTCCGAGGGCCGGTCAACGACCACGGCAGCCGACCGGTCCTCTGTGTTTGTCAGGAGGAATCCCACGGATCCCCACGGACAAGGGTTCCTCGCCTCCTCGCGCTGTGGGCGTGCCTGCCCGGCAGGGTGGTCATGGCCGGGTGCCCATCTCCCCGCTTCACAACTCTGTCGGGCGCCCGAAGTCGCGTTGTCACCTGTCCTGAGGTTCGTCCAGGTCGCGGAGTCGCTTGGCGATCTCGTGTACGTCGTCGAGTTCGCCGGTGGTGACGGCGATGACCAGGGCTTCGGCGGCGTCGGTGTCGGTGCCGGTGAGGGTTTCGCCGTTGAGTTCCAGGAAGACGACGGCGCTGGCCCAGCCGAGGCGTTTGTTGCCGTCGACCAGGGGATGGCCGATGATCACGCTCTGCATGAGGGCGGCGGCCTTGGTCCACAGGTCAGGGTAGGCGTCCTCGCCGTAGACGGTGGTCTGCGGGCGGAGTACAGCGGCGTGGAACTGGCCTCCATCTCGGAGGCCGACTGTGGGGAGGATCTCCTCGGCGATGGCCAGGAGGTCGGCCTTGGTGAGGTAAACGGTCACCTGGAGAGCCGGTCGAGGAGCTCGGCGTCCCGCTCGGCGACCCTGCGGGCGATGGCGCGGACGGTTTTGGTCTGGCGGCGGGCCAGATACTCCTCGATCGCGGTCACGATCTCGCTGTTCAGGCTGGCACCGTCCTCGTCGGCGGTGACTCTGAGTCGACCATGCAGCTCGTCCGGGAGACGCAGTCGTAGTTCCATGCGGACATGGTACCGGTTTGCGGTACCGCTCGTTGGTATCCGGGGTCGGTGTCTTCTGATCGGACGCGCCCGGGCTCCCGGTGTGGGGGCCCGGGCCCTTCTACGTGCCCGCCGGCCGCTGGGCCTACAGTCGCTGTAGTGACGACCGGGGAAGGGGAGATCGTTTCTCGTGGGCAACTCGTGAGCGAGGATGGCGGGCGGGTGATCGTGCGGCGGTCGCTGCCCACGGAGCCGGCCGTACGGGCGTCGGAGTCGCTGTTCCTGACCGAGGCCGCCCGGCAGGGGGTCCGCGCGGGCCGCCGCATGCTCTACGTGGGCGCCGAGGCCGCCGCGCCCGACGTCGCCGCCGCGCTCCGGGTCGAACCGGGCGCGGACGTGCTGGCGCGGCGCAAGCTGCTGCTCGCCGGCGACGTCCCCGTACGGGTGGCCACCAGCTATCTGCGGCTCGACCTGTTCGGCGGCACGCCGCTGAGCGAGCCCGGGTTCGTGACGCCCAGCCTGCAGGCGGGGATCGAGGCGCTCGGTCACCGGTTCGGACGGGCGGAGGAGCACCTGGTCGCCCGGCCGCCCGCCGGGGCCGAGGCCGCGACGCTGGAACTCGGCCCGGGGGAGTGGGTCGTGCGGATCCTGCGGGCGAGCTACGCCGCCGACGACACGCCGATCCACGTGCTGGAGACGGTGTGCGCGGCGTCCCGCCACGTCTTCCCCATCGTGCAGATAGCCGGGGCCGACGAGTTCTGAGCGATCCCGCTATCCCGTCGGCGGCAGCTCGGAGAGCGTCACTATGGCGGTGCTGCGGCGGCCGTCCGGGTGCTGTAGATCGATCTGCACCCGGTCGCCCGGCTTGAGCGTCGCGAGCAGCTGCGACAGGGCGTTGGACGACGGCGTGGGCGTGCCGTTGACCTTGACGATCACGTCGCCCGGCCGGATGCCCGCCTTCGCCGCGCCGCCCTCCGGGGTGACGGCCCCCACCACGACGCCGATCGGGTTGCCCGAGGAGTCGACCGCCGTCCCCACCCGTACGCCGAGCGCCGCCCGGTGGCTGTTGACCACCCGGCCGAACCGGATGATCTGCCGGGCCACGTCGGTGGCGGTGTCGCTGGGAATCGCGAAGCCGATGCCGGGGGCCGCGCCGAGGTCGGGGTCGACCGCGGCGAGGGTGGGGATCCCGATGACGTTGCCGGACAGGTCGACGAGGGCGCCGCCGCTGTTGCCGGGATTGATCGGCGCGGAGGTCTGGATGGCGTTCGTGATGATCGCCGGGGCCGAGCCGCCGTGGCTCTCGCCCGAGACGGTACGGCCGAGGGCCGACACGATGCCCTCGGTGACGCTGCCGGAGAAGCCGAGCGGGTTGCCCATCGCGAGCACGAGCTGCCCCACCTGCAGGTCGGCCGACCGGCCGAAGACGGCGGGGGTGAGGCCCCGGGCGTCGTCGACCCGGATCACGGCGAGGTCGCCGGCGGGGAAGGTGTTGACCAGGTGGGCCTTCCTGGGGCGGCCCCCCGTGGCCAGGGTCACCTGGAACTCGCGCGAGGTGCCCACGACGTGGGCGTTGGTGAGGATGTGACCGCCGGTGTCGTAGACGATGCCGGAACCCAGGGCCTGGGTCGTGGTGATCTGGACGATCGCCGGCAGCACCTTCTTGATGACCCGCTCGAAGTCGGTCTCCAGCTGGGCCGGCGCCACCGTGGTCGCCGGACCCGGTGTCGTCGCCCGTACGTCGCTCCTGGGCGCGGGTCCGGCCGGGCCTCCGGCGTGGCATCCCGCGACCGACAGTGCGACCAGGCCGGTCGCCGCCAGCCGAACGATCTTCCCCGAAAGCTCCATAGTCCCCTCTCTACCCGTGCGCGCTCGCCCTCATGGGGCGCCGCGCCCGGGAGAACTCCCAGGTCATGGAGGTGATGGGCGGCGCTCGTCGCAGGTGGGTGATATTGCAGTGGTTTGCCCAGTTCCCGCCGTCGAACTTTCCTCTAGAATTTGGTTCTGTAACGGACGCTGGCGCGGGAGGACCGGATGGCGATCGGGCTGAGCGAGGAGCACGAGGCGCTGAGGGAGTCGGTGACCGGCTGGGCCGAACGCGCCGTGCCCGGCGATCTGGTCCGGCGCGCCGTCGGCGCGGCGGCCTCCTCCGAGGCCGAGGAGCGTCCCGGATTCTGGGCCGCCCTGGCGGGCCAGGGCCTGCTCGGGCTGCATGTGCCGGAGGAGTTCGGCGGCTCGGGATACGGGCTGCTTGAGGCGGCCGTGGCGATCGAGGCCCTGGCCGAGCGGGTCGCGCCCGGTCCGTACGTGCCGACGGTGCTGGCGAGCGCGGCGATCCTCGCCTCGGGCGCCGCGAAGGCCCAGGCGGACCTGCTCCCGCGGCTCGCGGACGGATCGGCGGTCGGCGCCGTCGCTCTCACCGGCGCTCTCACGGGCGCGCTGTCCGGTGTCCGCGAGTCAGGTGTGCTGACCGTGCACGGGACGGTCGAACCGGTCCTCGGCGCGACGCTCGCCGAGGTGCTCGTCCTGCCCGTGACCACCGATCGCGGGGAGGAGTGGGTGGCCCTCGACGCCCCCCAGACGGCCGTCACCCCCATCCGCCCGCTCGACCTCACCCGTGGGGTCGCCAGAGTGGAGGTCGACGGCGCGGCCGTACCGGAGGAGCGGGTCCTGACCGGCCTGACCCGTGCGCGGGTGCTCGACCTGGCCGCCGTCGTCCTGGGCGCGGACGCCACGGGGGTGGCGGCGTGGTGCGTGGCCGCCGCCGCCGATTACGCCAGGGTCAGGGTGCAGTTCGGCCGCCCGATCGGGCAGTTCCAGGGCGTCAAGCACAAGCTCTCCCGGATGCTGGTCGCCCTGGAGCAGGCGCGGGCCACGGTCTGGGACGCCGCCCGCGCGGAGGGCGAGGAACGCGCGTTCGCGGCGGCCGTCGCGGGCGTGACGGCGCCGGACGCCGCTGTGCGGTGCGCCGGGGACGCCATCCAGGTCTTCGGCGGCGTCGGGTACACCTTCGAGCACGACGCCCACCTCTACTACCGGCGGGCGCTGACCCTGCGTGCGCTGCTCGGCCCGTCGTCCGGATGGGCGGAGACCGTCGCCGGGCTCGTGCTCGCGGGTGTCACCAGGGAGATGCGGGTCGACCTGCCGGCCGAGGCGGAGCCGCTGCGTGAGCGGATCCGCGCCGAGCTCGCGGAGATCGCCGCGCTGGAGGGCAAGGAGCGCGACCGCGCCCTCGCGCGGGCCGGCTTCGTCATGCCGCACCTGCCGCGCCCCTGGGGCCGCGCGGCGTCGCCGCTGGAGCAGGTGCTGATCCACCAGGAGACGCGGGCCGCCGCCGTCAAACCACCGCAGATGATCATCGGTGCGTGGGTGGTGCCGTCCATCGTCTCGTACGGCACGCCGGATCAGCAGGAGCGTTTCCTGCCGGGCACGCTAAGCGGCGAGATCGTGTGGTGCCAGCTCTTTTCGGAGCCGGAGGCCGGGTCCGACCTCGCCTCGCTGCGGATGAGGGCCGACAAGGTCGAGGGCGGCTGGCGGCTCAACGGCCAGAAGATCTGGACCTCGGTCGCGCACGTGGCGCAGTGGGGCATCTGCGTCGCCCGCTCCGACGCGACCAAGCCCAAGCACGACGGCATCACCTATTTCGTCGTGGACATGCGGGCGCCCGGGGTCACCGTGCGGCCGCTCACCGAGATGACCGGGGAGAACCTCTTCAACGAGGTCTTCTTCGACGACGTCTTCGTGCCGGACGACCTGGTGGTGGGCGAGCCCGGTGACGGCTGGCGGGTCGCCCGCAACACGCTGTCGAACGAGCGCGTGTCGCTGTCGTCGGGCTCGGGCGGCACCGGAGCCTCCGTCCCCGACCTGCTGGGGCTGGCCGGGCGGCTCGGCCGCGACCTCACGCCCGCGGAACGGCAGGAGATCGCCGAGGTGGTGTGCGAGAGCCACGCGATCGCCGCGCTGTCGCTTCGGGTGACGCTCAGGCAGCTCGCCGGCGCCGAGCCGGGCGCCGACGCCTCGGTGCGGAAGCTGCTCTCGACCTCGCACGCCCAGCGCGTGTCGGAGGCGGCGGTGCGCCTGCTGGGCCCGGCCGCCGTCACCGCGGCCGACTGGAGACTCGGCGACGCGGGCTACTGGAACCGCGCGATCCTGGCGACCAGAGCCATGACGATCTACGGCGGGACCACCGAGGTGCAGCTCAACATCATCGGCGAGCGCATGCTCGGGCTGCCGCGCGACCCGGAGCCCGGCAGATGACCCGGCGAGTGACCGGCTGATCTCCGCGCGACGGCGCCGCCGTCCCCCCGAGGAACGGCGGCGCCGTGAGCGCTCCGGCGGGTCAGCCGGTCACGAGCGTGAGGCCGTAGACCGACAGGATCTCGTTGACCGGCTGGAAGTAGGTCGTGCCGCCGTAGGTGCAGTTGCCGGAGCCGCCCGAGGTGACGCCCTGGGCCTGGCTGCCGGAGATGAACGGGCCGCCCGAGTCGCCCGGCTCGGCGCACACGTTGGTGCGGGTCAACTCGGAGACGGTGCCCTCCTGGTAGCGGACGCTGGTGTTGCGCTGCTGGACCGTGCCGCAGTGCCAGCCCGTGGTGGAGCCGGAGCGGCAGATCGAGGCGCCGACGACGGCGACGGTGGAACCACTCACTGTCACGTTGCCGCTGCTGCCCCTGACCCACGGGCGCGGGGTCCAGTTGCTGTTCACCGCGGCCCAGGAGTAGTCGTTGCCGGGGAAGGAGTAGCCCTGGAACGACCCCATGGCCACCTGGTTGTAGCCGGTGAGGCTGCTCCCGACGGTGGCGCAGTGGCCGGCGCTGACGAAGCCGTTCGTGCTGCCCCGCCGCACCGAGAAGCCGACCGAGCAGCGGGCCCGGTTCGCGATGTAGTACGCGTCGCCGCCGCGGACGTCGTAGAAGGTCTGCGGCTGTTCGGCGGACTGGACGACCTGTACGGCGCTCGTGTCGGCGCCGCTGGCGGCGACGAACGCCTCGGCGTCCGCAGGCTGGGCGGCCTGGACGACGACGCTGTTGCTCCGCACGTCGACGTACCAGGCGGAGACGCCGGCCGGAGCGTTCGCCGCGGCCCGGTCCAGGGCGTCCTTGGCGGTGGTCAGCGTGGCCAGCGAGCGGCCGACGATCTGGGGCTGGGCGCCGGAGGCGAGGATGGCGCCCGCCTGGCCGGCGTCGGTCGTCGCGACGATCTGCGTGGCCGACGTGGGGCCGGTCACCCAGGTGCCGGCGAAGCTGCCGCCGAGCGACGCCTGGACCTTGGCCTCGGTCGCGCTCGCGCGGGACTCGTTCGCGATGCGGGCCTCGGCCTGGGCGGCGCTGATGCCGAGGTCGCGCTGCATGGCCTCGATCATCGCGGGCGGCGGCTTGACGGGGGAGGAGGACGAGGAGGAGGCGGCGGTCTGCGCCATGGCGGGGGTGGCGACCAGGGCGAGGGCGGCCATGGTCAGAGCGCATCCGGCGATAACCGTGCGTCTGTGAAGCATGGAGGGCTCTCCTTGTCGGTGGGGTGCCGTCACCGTAACGTGGCGGCCCCCGCGTGTGGATCTATCAGTTCGCCCCTACCACGGGCCTATGGAAGGACGGCTCGCCGCGCGGCCGACGCGACCGGGCTGAGGGCAGGAGTGGGGACCGGGCCGGGCGCGGGGCTTGAGGTGATGCCGGAGGTGACGAGCGTGAGCCCGTAGGCCGAGAGGATCTCGTCGACGGGCTGGAAGTAGGTGATCCCGCCGGAGGCGCAGTTGCCGGAGCCGCCCGAGGTGACGCCCTGGGCCTGTCCGCCGGAGATGAACGGGCCGCCCGAGTCGCCCGGCTCGGCGCACACGCTGGTGCGGGTCAGCCCGGTGACGGTGCCCTCGCCGTACGTGACGCTGGTGTTGCGCTGCTCGACCGTGCCGCAGTGCCAGCCCGAGGTGGAGCCGGAGCGGCACACCGAGGCCCCTTCGACAGCGGGAGCGGATCCGGTGACGGCCACGCTGCCGCCGTTGCCGTTGTTCACCCAGGGCCGGGCCGCCCAGGAGGAGTTCGTCGCGACCCAGGAGTAATCGTTTCCGGGGAAGGACGACCCCTGGAAGACGCCCTGGCCGACCTGGTTGTTGAAGGCGGTGGTCGGGTAGCCGGCCCGGCCGCAGTGGCCGGCGCTGACGAATCCGCTCGTGCCCCCGCGTACGACGGAGAAGCCGATCGAGCACCGGACGGAGTCGTTGACGTAGTAGGGGTCGCCGCCCCGCAGGTCGTAGAGCGGCCGGGGCCGTTCGTCCGACGGCATCACGCGCACCACCGTGGGGTCGGCGCCGGCGCCGGCCACGAACGCGGCCGCCTCGGCGGGCCGGGACGACAGCACGGTGACGTTGTTGGCCCGCGTGTCCACGTACCAGATGGGCGTCGAGACGGGGGCGGTGGCGGCGGCCAGGTCGAGCGCGGCCTTCGCGGCGGTGAGCTGCGCCAGCGAATGGGACACCATCTTGGGGACGGCGTTCTCGGCCTCGATGTCGGGGATCCGCGCGGCGTCGGTGGTGGCCACGACCAGGGTGGCCGAGGTGGGCCCGAGGACCCAGGCCCCGGCGAAGGCGTCGCCCAGGCGGCCGCGCAGCCGCTCCTCGACGGCGCTCGCCCGCGACTCGTTGGCCAGCCGCTCCTCCGCCTGCGGAGCGGTGAGCCCGAGGTCGCGCCGCAGCCCGTCCAGCACCGCCTGCGGGGGCACGGACAGAGGCGGAGTGGTGCCACGGGCGGGGCCGGGCTCGGTGGCCGCGGCTGCCGCGACGGGGGCGACGGTCAGCGAGGTCAGGGCGGCGAAGAGGGTGTATAGGGCGGCGATGAGTATGTGCGGCATCTGCTTCTCCTCGGTACGGGGAGCGCTGAACGTACCGAGGAGGGCTCGCGAACCGATCGATCAACTCACCTCTGTCACCGGAATATTGAACGTACCGAATATAGGATTTGCGACTAGCCACTTTTTGTAACGCGCGCTCCGTCCCACCGCCTCCGCGTGGGCGGCGCGCGCGTGCTCCGCCACCACGGGCGCGACGCCCGCCGAGAAGGAGCCGGAACGCCATCCGAGCAGATGCCGCCAGCGGAGCGGCGCGCCCGTGATCGGCATCATGACGAGACCCGAGGTGAGCTGGAAGGTGGCCTGGCACAGCGCGACGGCCTTGCCCGCGCCGACGAGGTGGAGGCAGGTGGGCACGTCGGTCTCGTAGATGGACATCGGGACGAAGCCGGCCCGCGCGCACGCGGCGGCGAAGCAGTCGGCGAAGCAGCCGTCGCCGGGCGCGGCCATCCAGCGCTGGTCGGCCAGCCGCGACAGCTCGAGCTCGCTCTCGCCCGCCAGCGGGTGGTCCTCCGCGAGCAGCACGAAGACGGGGTCGGTGCCGACGACGCCCCAGCTCATCGCGTCCGCCGCCGGAGGCGGGCTCTCGCCGCAGGTCCCGAGCAGCACGAAGTCGAGCCGGCCGGCGGACACCTGGGCGGTGAGCTCCCGGGCCGACCAGGACGTCCGGGTGATGACGGGGGCGCCCGGCTGCGCGGCCGTGAGACGCTCCACCAGGCCGCCGAGGATGGGTCCGTGAGTGGCCCCCAGCCGGTAGCCGGGCATCTCCGCGGGCGTGTTGGCGAAGCGGACGGCGTCCTCCTGCAACTCCCGTACGGCGGGAAGCAGCACCCGCGCCCGCGCCAGCACCATCTCGCCAAGGGGAGTGGGGCGGGCTCCGTTGCGGTCGCGTTCGAACAGGGGACCGCCGAGGGAGCGCTCGATGCGCTTCAACTGTGCGGTGAGCGACGGCTGGGCGAGACCGAGCCTCGCCGCGGCCTTGGTGACGCTGCCCGTCTCCGCGACGGCGCTCACAACTCTGAGATGGCGGATCTCCAGATCCATACCGGGACGGTACGACCACGGTCGTATGGCTGCAATCCCACATTGTCACGAAATTTGACTTAACTGGTCGATCAAGCTATTTGTGAGTCAGGTTGATGAAACCTGTTATCGGGATTCCGGACGGTCTTGCCGGAAACACCGGCAGGTCAAGGGCGATCCCGGAGAGGGCCGCAACCGGAACGTGTTGCGGCAGGCAGGCCCCCGAACTCCCGACCGCCTTTTCGGTGTCGGCCGGCCCTGCGCTTAACTTGGCTGAAGGTTCCAACGCTCGGGAGGATGTCCGGAAATGAGCCACGCGTACGGCGACACGGAGCCGCAGGCGCCGCCGATCCTGGGCAACGTGCCGGGCTCGTACGCGCTGACGGTGTTCCGCGACCGGCACCCCGTCCTGATCGAGCAGGTCAGGCAGGCCCTGCCCTGGACGCCCGACCGGCACGGCGCGCTGGACCGGCTGCTGGACGAGGTCGTGTGCGACGTCATGAAGCCGCTCGACCCGTCGGAGCACGACCACGCCGCGTGGGCCGAGTGGGGCCGGGGCAGGCTCGGCGGCCGGTACGTCGACGCGCCGTTCCTGTGGGCCGAGAGCTACTTCTACCGCAAGCTGCTCGACGCCACCGGCTACTTCGGCGACGGCCCGTGGCGCGGGGTGGACCCGTTCGGGCCGATGAAGCAGGCCGAGCTGGCCGGTTCCGTGGTCGACGGCGAGCTGGCGGCCCTCGACGAAACGGCCGCGCTGCCCGCCGCGGAGCGGGCCGCGGCGCTCCTGCTGGGCTCCCTGTGGGGCAACCGCGCGGACCTGTCGTTCGCGGTCACCCTGACGGACGACGACCACGACGAGCGCGCCGACGGCCTCGTCGTCGACGACACCGAGCTGCTCTGGTCGCTGCTGCGCGGCCGGCCGCCGGGAACGGTCGTCATCGTGGCCGACAACGCGGGCCGGGAACTGCTGCCCGACCTGCTGCTCGCCGACCACCTCCTCGCCGAGGGCCTGGCGGAGCGGGCGGTGCTGCACGTCAAGCCGCAGCCCTACTTCGTGTCGGACGCCACGCCGGCCGACGTCGCGGCGGGCCTGCGGCGGCTGGCCGACGCCCCGGGCGAGGCGGGCAAGGCCGGCGGCCGGCTGTGGGCCGCGACGGGCTCGGGGCGTCTCGCGCTGCGTGCCCATCCGTTCGCGTGCGCCCCGCTGCCGTACCGCGACATGCCGGACGACCTGCGTGCCGAGTTCGCCGCGGCGTCCCTCACCATCACCAAGGGCGACCTGAACTACCGGAGGCTCGTCGGCGACCTGATGTGGCCGGCCTTGACTCCGTTCGCCGAGGTCACCGGCTATTTCCCCGGACCCCTGGTGGCGCTGCGCACGCTGAAGTCGGACGCGCTCGTCGGTGTGCCCGAGCCTGTTCTCGCGGCCCTCGACGCGGCCGGCCGCCCCTGGCGTACGACCGGCACCCACGCCATGATCCAGGGACGGCCTTGATCACGGCGGGTCAGCCGTCGCCTCAGGGCCCCAGCAGGTCGGCGGCGAGCTCGTCGAGGCTCCGGATGACGGTGATCCCGTCGATCCCCGCGATCTCGTCGAGCCCGTCGAGCCCGTCGATCACGCCGAGCGCCGTCCGGTCGATCCAGTAGGGCCGCAGCCCCGCCGCCAGCGCGCCGAGCGCGTCCACGTCGAGCCGGTCGCCGACGTACGCCACCTGATGGGGCGGCAGCCCGAGCAGGGCGCAGCCGGTCAGGAAGATGCCGGGCTCGGGCTTGGGCACGCCGTGCTCGATCGAGCAGACGATCGCCTCGCCGAAATGGCCGAGCAGCCCCACCGTCCGCAGCTTGCGCCGCTGGTGGGCGAGCGAGGAGTTCGACACGACGCCGAGCCGGAAGCGCGTGCCGAGCTTCCGCAGAACGGGCTCGGCGTCCGGGAACGCCGCCCACGCCGCCTCACGGAACCCCACATACCTGGCGAACCAGGCGGCCGCCTCCGCGTCGGACAGCCCTCCCTCGGGCAGCCGCCCGATGTGCGTGAGAAAACGCCTGGTCCGGACGAGCTGCTGCTCCTCGAACGTCATCTCGCCGGCCAGGCATCGGGTGTACTCCTCGTCCATGATCTGCCGCCAGATCACGACCGCGTCGTCCGGCGTGGGGAACCACTCCAGCAGTCCCTCGGCCGCCAGATGGCCGACCAGGCCGGTCCGCTCGGAGGCCGAGTAGTCGAAGATCGTGTCATCGATGTCGAACAGCACCCCGCGGATCGTCACCGTCCCACTGTGCCATCCCGGCGGAGCACCGGGTCCGCCGGCCTGTCAGGCGTAGGCCTCCGCGAGCGCGTGGAAGACTTTCTTCGGCTCCTGCCGGCCGTCCTTCCCGATCCGCACGACGCCGTACGAGGCCATGTCGAGGTCGAACCGCGCGTCCGGGTCGTGGGGGAGGCCGAACCCGGCGAAGGTGAACCAGAAGGCGGCGTCCACCCCCTCCTCGTCGAACACGGCGAGCGACTCGCGCAGGTAGCGCACCTGCTCGTCCTCGTCGCGGACGTAGTCGCCGTTCAGCCGCGGCCGGTCGGCGGCCCAGTCGACGATCGTCCAGGCCAGCCCGCCACGTGTGCCCGCCCCTGTGTAGGCGCACGTGCCGAACTCGGTGACCGCGAGCGGCTTGCCGTGCCTCGTCCGCGACCGCAGCTCATCGCCGTAGGTGGCGGCATTGCGCTCGTCGCGGTACGCGTCCACCGACACGATGTCGAACGGACTCCAGTCGATCTCCTCCCACTCCCCGGAGGCGTACGTCACCGGCCCGCCGAACACCCCGCGGACCGCGCCGGAGGTCTCGGCGAGGAAGGCGTTGAGCCGGGCCGGGAGGTCGGCGAGCTTGGCGTACACCTCCGGATTCCCCGACAGGGCCGCCTCGATCCGGTCGAAGGACGTCTCGCCCGGGATGAACCCGGAGGCGAACAGGCTCATCTCGCAGCCGGTGACCAGCACCACGTCGGCGCCGTCACGACGGATCGCCTCCGCGCGCTCGGCGCAGTCGGCGAAGAACGGGAGCAGCTCGGCGGGGGTCATCTCGCAGGGGAACGGCGCGAACCACACCTCAAGTCCCGCGTCGGCGGCGTGCCGGGCCGCCACGGCGATCCTCCCGGGGTCGCCGCCGGTGATCCGTACCGCGGTGCAGCGCAGGTCGCCGGCGATGACCCGCATCTCGCGCCGCACCGCGTCCGGGTCGAACTCCTCCCGGGTGTTCCGGCCGCCGGGGAAGAACCCGGTGTCGTAGTTGATGCCCTTCGCGCGCATGTGCCTTCCTTTCCGGCCGGCGGTCTCAGCGGCGCTCGGCCCTCATCATGGCCAGGATCGGGTTGACCGCGAATCCGCTCACGACGAGCCCGAACGCGGTCGCGACAACGAGGATCACCGTCGACATCCACACCATGGTGGACACCGGCAGGACGTAGGCGAGGACGATCCGGGCGCAGCACTCCACCGTCAGGGTCACCCCCCAGATGCCGGTGTGGAGCCGCGTCATCCGCAGGAAGCGCGAAGACTCGGCGGACAACCGGTCCCAGGCGTCCTCCCGCGCGGGGTTCCCCCTGGTGATCCAGAGTCGCAGCGCCGTTCCCATGAGGGGACGCGCGGTGAACGCGGAGCCGAGCATGCCCAGGCCGACGATGCACGTCAGGGCGGAGTCCTTGGCGATCATCATGCGGGCGTCGCCGGTGACGAAGCTGAGCGCGATGCTGAGGACGTTGACCGCCAGCACCAGTCCGGCAAGTCCGTTGACGCGACGGTTCCAGACCAGTTCCGTCACCGTGCGGACCGCCGGGACGAGCGAGGTGAGGGCCAGGGCGAGCACCTCGCTCAGCCCCAGGGCGCCGTGCAGGAGGTAGTAGCCGCCGATCGGCAGGGCGATGTCGACCGCCAGCGCCGCCAGCGTGCGGCCCGGCCCGCCGCCCGTCCGGACGGCCCGCGGAGTGGCCGGGGAAGCGGCCGGGGGAGCGGCCGGGGGAGCGGCCGGGGGAGCGGACAAAGGAGCGGTGGCGGAGGAGGAGGTGGTGGTCGTGGTGCTGTCGGCGGTGGCTGCCTGCGCCATCGGGGGACCTCCTGAACGGACTCGGCGATGTGTCCAGACTCCCCGAGACCCCGGCGATCGGGTAAGGATCAGGCATCCTGTTCTCGCCGGTACAAATGTCATGCCTAGAGCTTCTTGGCCCCCTCGGTGGTGAGGGCGGCCACGGCGCCCAGGCCGAGGTAGACCACGCCGCTGCCCACGTCGAGCCGCCTGCGGACCCGGGCCGACGAGCGCATCCAGCCGGCCAGCGCCGAGGACAGCAGGGCGTAGGAGCCGTCGCTGGCCATTCCGAGGATCACCCAGATCAGGCCGAGCAGCACGATCTGCGGCGCGAGCGGGCCCCTGGACGGGTCGGTGAACTGCGGCAGGAACGCCAGAAAGAAGATCGCGGTCTTCGGGTTGAGCACGTTGACGACGAAGCCCTCGCCGAACAGCCGGGCGGACGAGGCCCGGCTGATCTCGGCCGGCTCCGCCTCCTGCCTGGTCATGAGCTTGCGGACGCCGAGGTAGACGAGATAGGCCGCGCCCAGATACTTGACCAGGGCGAACGCGGTGGCCGACGCGGCGAGCAGCGCGCTGACACCGAGGGCGGCCGCCGCGATGTGGACGAGTGACCCGGTGTGCACGCCGAGGACCGATACGAGCCCGGCCGTACGGCCCTGGGCGACGCTGCGGGTGACGATGTAGATCACGGCGGGCCCGGGGACCAGCAGGAGCGCGAGTGTGGCGATCGCGAACAGCGCGAGACTCGTGGGTGAGGGCATGCCGCGATGGTACGAACGCGTCCGGTCGTCGCGCCACGCGGTTTTCACCGCCCGGCCGCGGGCCGCCGGACGACGTCGGGAGACCCGGCCACGAGGGCGGCGACCAGGGCGGCGGTGGGGGGCGGGTCGGGTGGCTCGCCGTACGTCGCGGCGAAGACCCGCCGCGTCGATCCCGGCACCTCCGTCACCCGGAGGCCGGGACGCAGATGGGCCGACAACGCCAGCCCCGGGAGGAAGGCCACGCCGAGGCCGGCGGCCACCATCGCCTGCACGGCCACGTAGTCGTCGGTCGTGAACGAGATCCGCGGCGTGAAGCCCACCTCGGCGCACACGTGGAGCAGGTGAATGCGGCACCGTTCGCAGCCCGCGATCCACCGTGACGACGTGTGCCCGGCGAGCCCCGCTCTGTCCTCCTGCGCGGGCCCGTCGGCGGGCGTGACGAGATAGCCGGGATCGTCCAGCAGCGCGGTCATCCGGACGCCATCCTCTTCGGGGCCGGTCTCGCCGTACGAGAACACGACGGCCACGTCCACCTCGCCGTCGCGCAGCATGCGCAGGGCCTCGGGCGGCTCCGCCTCGGCGAGCCGCAGGTCGAGCCCGGGGTGCGCGGCGGCGAGCCGCACGGCCGCGGTGGGCACGAAGGTGCCGAGGGCCGACGGGAACGCCGCGAGCCGCACCCGTCCCGCCCGCAGCCCGGCGTGCGCGGCGAGCTCCGCGGCGGCGGAGTCGAGCCGGCCCATGATCTCGGCCGCGCGCTCGGCGAGCAGGAGCCCGGCGTCGGTCAGCCGGATGCCCCGGCCGGCCCGCTGGACCAGCTTGGCGCCCGTCTCCGCCTCCAGCCGGGCCAGGTGATGGCTGACCGACGGCTGGGAGTAGTGCAGTTCCCGCGCCGCCGCGGTCACCGAACCGGTGCGCGCCACCGCGACCAGCACGCGCAGCCGTCCCACATCCAGCATGTCCGCAATTTATCAATCACGTCTATGGGTTGACGAGCGAAGTTGAGTTGGACTTATGGGCCGGGCGGAAGCAGGCTGAACGGCATGACGGACATGCGTGACGTGCTTGAGGCCCGGCGGCTGCTGGCCTCCCACCTTCCCGAGACGCCCATGTGGTCCTATCCGGTGCTGAACGCCGTCGTCGGGGCGCGGGTGCACGTGAAGCACGAGAACGTCCAGCCCACCGGGGCGTTCAAGGTCCGCGGCGG
The DNA here is from genome assembly GCF_017896165.1 of Microbispora oryzae. Classification (GTDB taxonomy): domain Bacteria; phylum Actinomycetota; class Actinomycetes; order Streptosporangiales; family Streptosporangiaceae; genus Microbispora; species Microbispora oryzae. Next base: position 51,217 of record NZ_JAFCNB010000010.1, on the reverse strand, counting down.
GATCACCCTGCTGGCCCGCATGCCCGATCGCGAGCGCGGCGTCGTCGGATACTCGACCGGCAACCACGCCCAGTCGCTGGCGTACGCCGCCCGTCTCTTCGGAGTGCCCTGCTCGATCGTCATGCCCGAGGACCCGAACCCGGCCAAGGTCGCCGCCGTCGAGGCGCTCGGCGCCGAGGTCGTCATCGCGGGCGCCCACCTGGGCGAGTGCGCCGGCCACGCCCGCGAGCTGGCCGAGCGGCGGGACATGCGGCTGGTCAGCCCGGCCGACGAGCCGGAGATCATCGCCGGGGTGGCCACGCTCTACGCCGAGATCCTCGCGGCCAGGCCCGGCATCGAGGCGGTGTTCGTGCCCATCGGGAGCGGCAGCGGGGCCATGGCCGCCTGCCTGGTGGCCCGCGCGATCGCGCCGTCGTGCCGGGTGATCGGCGTCCAGTCGGCCCAGGCGCCCGCCGCGTACGACTCGTGGCGGCTCGGCGAGTTGGTGACCCGGCCGGTGAAGACCGTGGTGGACGGCCTGGCGACCGGGGCGGGGTTCGCGTCCACGCAGGCGGTGCTCCGCGGCGGTCTCGACGACTTCACGCTGGTGGACGACGACGAGATCCTCCGCGCCCAGCGGATCCTGCTGACCGAGGCGCACACCCTGGCCGAGGGGGCGGGCGCCGCCGCCCTGGCCGCCCTGCTGGCCCGCCGCTCGGAGTTCGCCGGGCGCGAGGTCGCCGTCGTCTGCACCGGCGGCAACGCGGGCCCGGCCGAGCTCGACCGGCTCCTGGCCGCCTGAGCGGGCCTGGGCAGGCGTTCGGCACACACCCTCCCCGACCACGACGGCGACGTGCCGTCATCGCCGCATCGGCGGCCCCTGGAACCGGCTGGGAAGACTCCGACGATAGTCGGATCGTCCAGCCGGTTCGCCGGTTCCACCATTCCTGTCACCTCCGAGCTGGGCTCATAGTTACTTCACGCGAGCGGTCGCGTCTCAGTGAAGTCCATTCCTCTCCCCAGCCGGAGGCCAGATGTCGCACGGTTCAGGGCGACGACGACTCCCGCCCACCCCGTCGGTGATCACCGAGACCCGGGTGGCGGATTCCGGCACGGCACCGCCTGCCCCTGTCGTCGAAATGTCACTGCGAAAGCCCATATGGCCACTTATGGTCTGGCCGATACCGTCATCGATATGTGGCGGTCGCTCGCCACACACGCATGCCCGCCGCACCCGATGGAGAACCAGGTGACCGACGAAGCAGCTTCCGGGCCGGTGACGGCCGAGGGCGCGGTGAGCGCCTGGATCCGGAACGCGGACAACGGTGTCTCGCTCACCGTCACCTGGAACGGGACGCGCGTGCTCGACGAAGTGCCGCTCGGCTTCGTGGCCGGCGGCACGGAGTTCGGCGCCGATTCCGAGCTCGTACGGGTCGCGGAGCACACGGTCCGCGACCGCTTCCGCGCCCACTCGGGCAAGGCCGTGGGCGAGCACGGTTACGAGCACCGCGAGGTCGTCCACGCCTTCCGGGAGGCCGGCGGCGCCGAGTGGCAGGTCATCATGCGGGTCGCCCGCGACGGAGTCGCGATCCGCTACGCGTTGCCCGCGCTGGACGGCACCGTCCGCGTGACCGGTGACCGCACCGCCGTCACCCTGCCCGCCGGGTCGAGGAGCTGGGTGCTCGACTACCAGACCTGGTACGAGACGCCCCGCTACGGAGCGGGAACGGCCGAACTGTCCGCCGGCGCGTACGGGCTTCCCCTCCTCACCCGGCTCGACGCGGAGCGGCACGTCCTGATCACCGAGTCGGCCATCGACGGGCGGTTCGCCGGGGCGCACCTCCGGGCGGGCGAACCCGATGCGGACGGCGGGCGGACACTGCGGTTCACATTCGCGGACGACGCCGTCGAGGTGGCCCGCGGCCCCGTCACCCCCTGGCGGGTCTTCCTCGTCGGGACCCTGCCGCGGCTGGTGTCCTCGCTGCTCGTCGAGGAGCTGGCGCCGCCCGCCTCGCCCGAGCTGGAGGAGGCGGCCTGGGTCCGCCCGGGGCGCGCGGCGTGGTCATGGTGGTCGGACTTCTACTCGGGCGCGCAACTGGAGAAGCAGAAGCACTTCGTCGACGTCGCCGCCGGCCTCGGCTGGGAGCACCTGCTCATCGACTGCGGATGGGACGAGACGTGGGTGCCGGAGATCGTCGCCTATGCCGGCCGCCGGGGCGTCCAGGTGCATCTGTGGGCCGTCTGGCGTGACCTCAACGGCCCCGAGGCTCTGCGGAAGCTCGCGCTGTGGCGGTCGTGGGGCGTCGCCGGGATCAAGGTCGACTTCATGGAGTCGGAGTCCAAGGACCGCTACCGCTGGTACGACACGATCCTCACCGAGACCGCGCGGCTCGGACTCATGGTGAATTTCCACGGTTCGGTCATCCCGCGCGGCTGGGCGCGCACGTGGCCCCAGGTGATCGGGTACGAGGCGATCCGCGGCGCCGAATACTACGTGTTCTTCGAGAACCAGGCGCTCACCGCCGCGCACAACGTCATCCAGCCGTTCACCCGCAACATCGCCGGGGCGATGGACGCCACGCCGGTCGCCTTCGGCGCCGGGAACCGCACGACCAGCGACGGCCACGAGCTGGGACTCTCGGTGGCGTTCGAATGCGGGATCACCCACTTCGCGGGCCACGTCGACGCCTACACCGCCCGCCCGCCCGCCGCCCGGTTCCTGGCCGAACTGGCCCCGTACTGGGAGGAGACGGTGCTGTTGTCGGGCGACCCCGACAGCCACGCGGTCGTCGCGCGACGGTACGGCGACCGGTGGTTCGTGGGAGGCATCGCCACCGGGCCGGCCAGGACAGTCCACGTGCCGTTCGCCGAGCTCGGCGTGGGACCGGCCGCCCAGGTCTGGATCGTCGGCGACGCGTCACCGGCCGGCGACGAGGTCCCGGCGACGGGGCTCGCGGAGACCACGACGACCGCCGGCCACGGGGTGGACGTCGAGGTCGCCCGCGACGGCGGCTTCGTCGCCATCGTGGCGCCGGCGGACGCCGACCTGTTCCGGTCCGCGGCGCGGCCGGTCCGTCCGGCGCCGGCCGTGCGACCGGCCGTGGCCGAGGTCGGACCGGACGGGGTGGCGTCGCTGACCACCGACGCCGACGCCCGGCTGCGCCTTCCCCCCGGATGGACGGCGCGGCGCGCCGGCGACACCGGATGGGCGGTCCGCCCCGCCCCCTCTCTGCCGCCCGGCCACCTCGGCGTCGTGACCGTCGAGCGGGACGGCGACGGCGTGGTTCCGGTGATCGCGCACGCTCGGGTGGTGCGCCCGCTGGAACCGGGGAGCCACGCGCTGTCCGGCCTGCCGATGCTCGCCTTCGTCAACGACGACGGCCCCGTCGAGCGCGACCAGTCGAACGGCGGCGGCAACCCCGGGGACGGACGGCCCCTGCGCGTCGCGGGTCAGGGATTCGACCGTGGTCTCGGCACGGCGCCCTACTCCGAGGCGCGATTCCATCTCGGCGGGCACGCCACGACGTTCACGGGCGCGGTCGGCGTGGACGACGAGTCGGCCGGCCGGGCGGCGGTCGCCGTCCTGGCCGACGACCGCGAGATATTCACCGCCGTGGTCGAGGCGGGCAAGCCCGTCACCGTCTTCCACCTCGACGTCCGAGGTGCTCAGACCCTCTGCCTGCGGAGCGAGTCGGCGACCCCGGCCGACACCGGTGTGCACGTCGACTGGGTCGACACGACCCTGCACGTCACGCCCCCAATCCGGTAACCCGCGCCGGTCACCGCGACCGGCGCGCAGCACGATCAGAGGAACACCATGAAAAGCAAGTGGACGGCCGCCGCGGCGCTGGCCGCGGCGACGGCACTCCTCACCGCCTGCTCGGGTGGCGGGTCCGGCGCCCCGCCGACGGAGAAGATCACCCTCACCTACGCCAACTGGAGCGAGGATCAGTCTCCGGCGATGGAACAGATCGCGGCGGAGTTCGAGAAGGCCAACCCGAACATCGACATCAAGATCCAGACGCTGCCGTGGACGGAGTACTGGTCGACGCTCCAGGTCGGCGCCGCGGGCGGCACCGCGCCCGACGCGTTCTGGATGCTCGCCGACCACTTCCGCGAGTACGCGAAGGGCGGTCAGCTCATCGACCTGTCCGGCACGGTGAAGGCCGCCGGGATCGACATGAGCGTCTATCCCAAGGCCGTGTCCGACTCCTACACCTACGAGGGCAAGATCTTCGCGCTGCCCAAGGACTTCGACACCAACGGCATCTGGTACAACAAGGCGCTGTTCGACGCCGCCAAGGTCGCCTACCCCGACGACACCTGGACCTGGAAGAACGTGCAGGACGCCGCGAGGAAGCTCACCGACAAGGCCAAGGGCGTGTGGGGCATCGCGGCGCCGATCGACCCGCAGGGCGGCTACTACAACACGATCCTCCAGGCCGGCGGGCAGATCGTCGACTCCCAGGGCACCGCGTCCGACTTCGCGAGCCCGGCCGGCGTCGCCGGTCTGAAGTTCTGGACCGACCTGCAGGCGGCCGGCGTCTCGCCGACGCTGAAGCAGTTGTCGGACACCGAAGCCGTCTCGATGTTCGAGAACCAGAAGGTCGCCATGTACTTCTCCGGCGCCTACTGGGCGCTGCGCTTCCACAAGAACCCCGACCTGCAGGGCAAGATCGACGTCGCGCCGCTGCCCCAGGGCGTGAAGCGCGCCACGGTCACCAGCGGCATCGGCAACGCCGGGTACGCGGGCAGCAAGCACCCTGAGGAGCTGAAGAAGTTCCTGGCCTTCCTCGGCGGCACCCGGGCCGCCGAGATCCAGGCGGCCACCGGCACCGTACTGCCCGCCTACAAGGGCACCCAGGAGCCGTGGCTGAAGGCGATGCCCGAGTTCCACCTGCAGGTCTTCATCGACGCCGTCGACTACAGCGTGCCGCTCCCGGTCGCCGGCAACGCCTCCGAGTGGCAGGGCCTCGCCGCCCAGTACCTCACGCCCGCGTGGAACGGTGAGAAGCCGGTGGAACAGGCGGCCAAGGAATACCAGGACGCGGTGGACAAGGTGCTCGCGGAGAAATGACGTCCCCGACGACTCCGCCCGCGCGGCGGCCGGCCGGCCGCCGCGCGGGCGCCAGCGAACCAAGCGGCTGGTGGGCGGCCGTGTTCGTCGCCCCCGCGGTGCTCGGCCTGGCCGCCCTCTACGTGTGGCCGTTCCTGTCCACCTTCCTGAAGAGCTTCGAGGACGTCCCGGCGTTCGGGCCCGCGACCTTCGTCGGGATGGACAACTACACGGCCCTGCTGCACGACGAGGAGTTCTGGAAGGCGTTCGGCAACTCCGCCCTCTACACCGTGATCATCCTGCTCGGCGTCCCCCTCGCCGTGGTGCTGGCCGCTCTGATCGAGCAGGCCGGCCGGGGCCGTGCGATCTACCGGGTGCTCTTCTTCCTCCCGGTGGTCACCTTGCCGGTCGCCGTCGGCATGGTCTGGCGGTTCGTCTACAACGGCGACTTCGGGCTGCTGAACACCGTGTTGTCGTGGTTCGGCGTGTCCGGGCAGTTCTGGGTGGCCGACCCCCGGTTCACGATCTACGCGTTCGGCGTCGTCGGCCTCTGGATGAGCCTCGGCATCAACATGATCATCTTGGGTGCCGGGTTGCGGGCCATCCCCAAGGACCTCTACGAGGCCTCCGCCCTCGACGGCGCCGGCCGCGTCCGCCAGTTCGTCCACATCACCGTGCCGCTGCTCACCCCGAGCATCTTCTTCGTGACGACCCTCAGCGTGATCGCCGCCCTGCAGATGTTCGACCTGATCTTCGTCATGCTGCGCGGGGTGAACAACACGGCGCTCGCCGACTCGAAGACGATCGTCTACCTCTTCTACGAGAAGGCGTTCGTCCAGTTCCACCAGGGTTACGGCGCCGCGATCGCGATCGTGCTACTCCTCGTGATCATGCTGGCCACGGCCCTGCAGTTCCGGCTCCAACGATCGTGGGTGTTCTATGGCTGAGCCCGCCGCACGTGCCCGACGGCGTCCCGGCCGCCGCGTCGGGCCGGTCACGCGCTGGCCGATCCACGTGCTTCTCATCGTCGCGGCGGTCGTCATGGTGGTGCCGTTCGTCTGGCAGATCCTCACCATGTTCAAGACGACCGCCGAGGCGACCAGGTTTCCGCCGACGGTCCTGCCGGAGACCTTCAGCCCGCACGCGTTCGAGACGTTCTTCTCGACCGTGCCGTTCTGGTCGATGTTCGGCGTCTCGGCGGGCGCTCTGGTGCTGCGGGTCGCCGGCCAGCTGGCGATCGCCTCGCTCGCCGGGTACGCCTTCGCCCGCATCCCCTTCCGGGGGCGTGAGCCGCTGTTCGGCCTGTTCGTCCTCATGCTGATGGTGCCGAGCCAGCTCTTCCTGATCGGCCAGTACGAGCTGATCCGCGGTCTGAAACTGCTGGACACGCTGCCGGCGCTGGCGATTCCCGGCCTGTTCTCCGCGTTCGGCACGTTCCTGATGCGGCAGGCGTTCCGGACGATGCCCAAGGACTACGAGGAGGCCGCGCGGCTGGACGGCGCCAACCCCTTCCAGGTCTTCTGGCACGTCATGCTGCCGATGGCCAGGCCGACGCTCGCCGCGCTCGCCGTGCTGACCGGCCTGTATTCGTGGAACGACCTGCTCTGGCCGCTCATCGTCTCGCCCTCGGGGGAGAACCGGCCGCTGCCGGTCGGGCTGGCGGGCCTGCAGGGGCAGTTCGGCACGGACTACCCGACCCTCATGGCCGGCGCGTTCGTGTGCTCGATCCCGCTCGTGATCGTTTTCCTGGTGCTGCAACGGCAGTTCTTCGCGGGCATCACGAGCAGCGGACTCAAAGGATGACGGGCATGACGGGCATGACGGAGATAACCGTGGACGAATCGGTGACGAACGACGGCCGGCCTGTGCCGGTTCACCTGCGCGCGGGAGGCACCGGCCTCGTCGTCGCCGTCGACGACCGCAGGCTGCCGCGCGTTCTCTACTGGGGACCGGACCTCGGCGCGCTCACCGATGTGGCGCTCGCCGACCTGCGGCGGGCCGCGCTGCCCGCCGTCGGCGACAGCGTGGTCACCTACCCCCAGCCCGTGCCGGTCCTTCCACAGCTCGCGGAGGGCTGGCTCGGACGGCCGGGACTCACCGGCGACGGCGACGGCCGCCGCTGGGCTCCCAGGTTCCGGCACGCGGCGTACCACCTCGACGCCGTCGCGGACGGCGGGCCCGTACTGCGCTGCGCCGCCCGCGACCCGGAGTACGAACTGGCCGCCGAGATCGAGATCCAGGTGCTCGCCGCGAGCGGGCTCGTGCGCCAGCGGATACGCGTACGGAACGACGGCGCCACGCCGTACCGCGTCAACGGCGTGGAGCTCGCCCTGCCCGTGCCGCCGGAGGCCACGGAGATCCTCGACCTGACCGGCCGCTGGGCGCTCGAACGCGTGCCCCAGCGGCGGCCGTTCCACGTGGGGGAGTGGGTGCGGGCCTCGCGCGGCGGCAAGCCCGGGCTCGAACACACGCTGCTGCTGGTCGCCGGAGAGGAGGGGTTCGGGTTCCGGCACGGGCAGGTGTGGGCGACGCATCTGGCTTGGAGCGGCAACCAGGTGCTCACCGCCGAGCGGACCCCGGCGGGCACCCGGCACCTCGCGGCGGGGGAGGCGCTGCTCGCCGAGGAGGTCGTGCTCGGCCAGGGCGAGTCGTACCGGAGCCCGTGGCAGTACGGGTCATGGGGCGTCGGGCTGGACGAGCTCGCCGCACGCTTCCATCGGCACCTGCGGTCGCGGCCGGAACATCCCCGATCGCCCCGCCCCGTCGTGTTGAACACCTGGGAGGCGGTCTACTTCCGGCACGACCTGGACACCTTGACCGCGCTCGCCGAACGCGGCGCGCGGATCGGGGCCGAGCGGTTCGTCCTGGACGACGGCTGGTTCCTGGGCCGGAGAGACGACACCAGCTCGCTGGGCGACTGGACGGTCGACCCCGCCGTATGGCCCGGCGGTCTGGAACCGCTGGTCGCCCGCGTGCGGGAGCTCGGCATGGACTTCGGGCTCTGGTTCGAGCCGGAGATGGTCAACCTCGACTCCGAACTGGCCCGCGCCCACCCGGAATGGATCTTCGCCGCCGGGCACGGACCCGGGCTCCCGTCCCGCTACCAGCATGTCCTCGACCTGGGCCACCCCGGCGCCTACGCTCACGTCTTCGAGCGGATGAGCGCCCTGGTCGGATCGCTCGGCATCGCCTACATCAAGTGGGACCACAACCGGTATCTGCTCGACGCCGGGCACGGCCCCGATGGACGGCCTGGAGTGCGCCGGCAGGTCGAGCAGGTCTACCGGCTGATGGCCGCCCTCAAGGCCGCGCATCCGGGGCTGGAGATCGAGTCGTGCGCCAGCGGCGGCGGGCGTGCCGACCTCGGCGTGCTGGAGTTCGCCGACCGGATCTGGCCGAGCGACTGCAACGACCCGCACGAGCGCCTGGAGATCCAGCGGTGGACCGGCCTCCTGGTGCCCCCTGAGATGCAGGGCACCCACATCGGCGCCGCGGAGTCGCACACGACCCACCGCGTTCATCCGCTCGACTATCGGGCGGAGAAGGCGCTGTGGGGCCACCTGGGCGTCGAGGTCGACCTGCTGACCGCCGACGACGAGACCCTGGCGGGGCTCGCGCGGTGGGTGGCGTTCCACAAGGAGAACCGGGCTCTGCTGCACTCGGGAGAGGTCGTGCACGCCGACCTCGCCGACTCGGCCCTGCGCCTGGAGGGCGTCGTCGCGGCCGACCGGAGTGAGGCGCTCTACGCGTTCAGCGTCGTCGAACGGCCCTCGACGTGGCCTCCCGGGCGTATCCGGCTGCCGGGGCTCGACGACGAGCGCCTCTACGCCGTCCACGCCGTGCATCCCGGGTCGCCGCCCGCGCCGGGCGCGATGCTTCCGCCGTGGCAGCGCGACGGGGTGATCCTGCCGGGACGGGTGCTGCGGCTCGCGGGCGTCGAGGCGCCGTCGCTCGACGTGGACCGGTCGGTGCTGCTGCGCGCCGTCAGCCCGCCGCCGGCCGCGTGACCGGCCGCGTGACGGGCCGCGTGACGGGCTGCACCACCGGCTGTGACCCGGGCCGGCGGACGTGCCCGGGTCACCCCTTGGCGCGGTTGCGGTAGTCGGTGGGGCTGGCCTCGTGCATCCGCTTGAAGTGGCGGGAGAAGTAGAACGGGTCCTGGTAGCCGACCTCGTGGGCGATGCTGGCCACGGTCGCGTCGGTCGTGTCGAGGAGGTTGCGGGCCTGCGCCATCCGCAGGGCCGTGTGATGCGCGAGCACCCCGCCGCCGGTCGCCCGGCGGAACAGCGCGCTGAGGTGGGACGGCGAGACGCCCACCAGTGCCGCCAGTTCGGAGACCCGCACGGTGCTGTCCAGCCGCTCGGCCAGGTAGGCCATGGCGCGCTGCAGCGGGTCGCCCGGCGCGGGCATGGCGCGGTCGACCACGATCTGGGTGAGGAGTTTCCACGCCGCGCCCGCCGCCCCCATGAGGCTCGCCGGCGAGTGGTCGCGCTCCAGGATGGTGACGATCTCGTCGAGCAGCGCGATCGCCCGGTCGGGTCTCCGGATCTGGATCATCGGCCGGGCCGGGCTCGCCCCGATCTCACGGATCAGCTCGGGTAGGTCACCGCCGCGCAAGTGACACCACCAGATCGTCCAGGGTGTGTCGGCGGACGCGCCGTAGGAGTGTGGGGCGCCGCGAGGGATCACCAGGGCCGCGCTCGGCCCCACGCGGTGCTGGACGCCGTCGACCTCCGCCCACCCCGAACCGGTCACACACACGATGAGAATGGTCTCCTCGGTGCCGTTTGGCCTGTTCATCAGGTGATCTGTGGCGTTGGGGTAGTAGCCGCAGTCGGTCACCACCAGACGCCTGGTCACCGGGCGCGACTGCGCGTCGGCGAGGACGCGGCGCGGGACGACGGTCAGCCGCTGATTGCGGAAACCCTCCTCTATCGGCATCGGCACAGTATGGCACACACCATCGGATCGTCCAGGTAGTCCCGAGCTTCGGACATTCCCCGCGGCCGTCCCAGCCGGTTGACTGATCGCGATGAACGACGACGCACGAGCCCGGCCGACCGTGGAGGCCGTCCACAGGGACGGGCTTCGCACCATCGGGGGGACATAGATCATGGGACGTGGATTGCTGCGGGGAAAGGTCGCGGTGGTGACCGGCGCGGCCTCCGGCATCGGCGCCGCGGTGGTGGACCGCTTCCTGCGCGAGGAGGCGCGGGTGATCGCCGTCGACGTGGCCGAGCAGGACGCCGGCCGGCCGGGCGTGCTGGCGATCGGCGGCGACGTCGCCGACGCCGCCACCTGGCGGCGCGTCGCGGCGGCGGCGCGCGACGAGTTCGGCCGGCTGGACGTTCTGCACAGCAACGCCAGCGTGGTGGTGCGGGCTCCCGCCCACGAACTGGCCGAGGGAGACTGGGACCGGCAGATCGCGGTGAACCTCACGGCGACGTATCTGGCGGTCAACGCCTGCGTCGGGCTCCTGCGGGACAGCCGGGGCGCCGTCGTGCTGAGCTCTTCGGTGCACGCGCTGGCCGGTCTGCCCGCCCACCCCGCCTACGCCGCCGCGAAGGGCGGCCTGGTCTCGCTGGGCCGCCAGCTGGCCGTGGAGTACGGCCCCGAGGTGCGGGTCAACACGGTGCTCCCCGGGCCCATCCTCACTCCCGCGTGGAACGGCATCGGCGAGGAGGACCGCCGTCGAAGTGTGGCCGGCACCGCCGCCGCGCGGTTCGGCCGCCCCGACGAGGTGGCCGCGGCGGTGACCTTCCTGGCCTGCGAGGAGAGCTCGTACGTGACCGGGGCCTGCCTGGTCGTGGACGGCGGCTGGAGCGCGATGAAGGACTCCGCGTGACGGGCCGGGACACGGCGGGCGACCTGGATCGGAGGCCGCGGTGAAGATCACCGGTGTCGAGACGTTCCTCGTGCCGCCGCGGTGGCTCTTCTGCCGGGTGCAGACGGACGAGGGAGTGGCCGGCTGGGGCGAGCCTGTCGTGGAGGGCCGCGCCGAGGCCGTCCGGGCCGCGGTGCACGTGCTCGCGGAACACCTCGTCGGGCAGGACCCGCTGCGCGTCGAGGACCACTGGCAGGTCATGGCCAGGGGCGGTTTCTACCGCGGCGGGCCGGTGCTCTCCAGCGCCCTGGCCGGCCTGGACCAGGCGCTGTGGGACATCGCCGGCAAGGTGCACGGCGCGCCCGTCCACGTGCTGCTCGGCGGCCCGGTCCGCTCCCGGGTGCGCATGTACGCCTGGGTCGGCGGCGACGAGCCGGGCGAACTCGCCGACGGCATCGCCGCCCGCGTAGAGGCCGGCTTCACCGCCGTCAAGATGAACGCCGGCGGTCGCATGCCCGCCCTCGCCACGGCCGCCGACATCGGCCGGGTGGTCGACCGGGTGGCGCTGGCCAGGGAGCTCCTCGGGCCGCACCGCGACGTGGCCGTCGACTTCCACGGGCGGTTCACGGCGGCGGACGCGCGGCGCGTCCTGCCGCTGATCGCCCAGTTCCACCCCATGTTCGCCGAGGAGCCCGTGCTTCCCGACCGGCCGCAGGTCCTGCGCGACGTGGTGACCGCCGCCGGCGGCGTCCCGATCGCCACCGGCGAGCGGCTGTACTCGCGGTGGGATTTCCGGCCCGTGCTGGAAGCGGGGGTCGCGGTGGTGCAGCCCGACCTGTCGCACGCCGGCGGCATCTCCGAGACCCGCAGGATCGCCGCGCTCGCCGAGGTGTGGGACGCGCAGTTCGCCCCGCACTGCCCGCTCGGCCCCCTCGCGCTCGCGGCCAGCCTCCAGGTCGCCTTCGCCACCCCCAACTTCCTCATCCAGGAGCATTCGATCGGCATCCACTACCACCAGGGGGACGACCTGCTCGACTACGTGCTCGATCCGGAGGTGTTCCGGTTCGCCGACGGGTACGCCTCCCGCCCCACGGGACCCGGCCTCGGCGTGGAGATCGACGAGGCGGCCGTACGGCGCGCGGACAGAGCCGGGCACGCCTGGCGCAATCCGGTCTGGCGGCACGACGACGGGGGATTCGCGGAGTGGTGACGACGACACGCGTTCCGCTGCGCCCCCGGTTCGATCTGGCCCACGGCGGCAGATGGACGTCACTCGCCGGCGGAGGCCGCGAGTGGCTGTGGTCGCGTCCCGATCCCGCCCGGCGGACGGTGGTCCCCGGCGCGGAGTTCGTCGACGCCGGCGGCCTGGAGGAGTGCCTGCCCACGGTGCGTGGTCTCCCCGACCACGGCGACGTGTGGAGCCGCCCGTGGTCCGGCTCGGCCGGGGAGAGCTCCGTACGCGGCGACGGCTTCGAGCTGGTTCGCCGCGTCGCCATCGACAACGACGGCGCGGTGACGGCCGACTACCGCCTGTCCGCCGAACCCGGATACCCGTTCGTGTGGGCGGCCCACGCGCTGCTCGACGTGGGCGAGGACGCCCGGCTCGTCGCCCCCGAGGGGACTCCCACCAGGGTCTATCCCGAGGCGGCGTGGATGCTCGACCGTCCCTGGCCCCCCGGCGTTCCCTACCTGGAGGGCCGCTGGCCCGCCCCGCTCGGCCCGCCGCTCGACCGGCTCGGCCGCAGCGACGGCACCTCCGCGGGAGCCGTGCTCCGCTGCGCCGCCGTCCGCGTGGTGGACGGCCCCGACGTCCTGACCCTGCGCGTCGAAGCGCCTCCGGAGGTGCCGGTGTCGACCGCTCTGTGGCGCAACCTCGGCGGCTTCCCAGCGGACGCTCCTTACCGCAGTATCGGCGTGGAGCCCATGCTCGGCGCCGTCTTCGACCAGACCGAGGCGAAAGAGGGGGACACGGCGGTCGTGCCCGCCTCCGGTGAGCTGACCTGGCGGCTGATCCTGGCCGCGGAACGGATGAGTGATGACTGAGACATCCAGCGGCGAGACATCCAGGGGCGAGACATCCAGGGGCGAAACATCCAGGGGCGAGGCGCTCGTGGGCGAGGCGCGGGAGGCGCGCTTCCTGGAGGCACTGGCCGGGCGGCGCCTGATGGCGATCGTCCGCGGCCGGGACGCCGGCGCGGCCCTTCGCACGGTGCTCACCCTCACCGAGGAGGGCGTCGATCTGGTAGAGGTGTCGCTCGTGACCAAGGACGCGCCTGCCGTCATCCGCGAGGCCCGCGCCGCCCTCGGCGACGCGGCCGGTCTCGGCGCGGGGACGGTCCTCACCGCGCACGACGCCGCCGTCGCCGCCGAGGCGGGCGCCTCCTACCTCGTCACTCCGGCCGTCACGGAGGCGGTGGCGGAGGGCGGCCGCCTCGGGCTGCCCGTCCTCGCCGGCGCGTTCACGCCGACCGAGGTGGTGGCCGCGCTCGGCGCGGGAGCCGCCGCCATCAAGCTGTTCCCCGCCTTCCTCGGCGGCGAGGCCTACCTGCGCGCGCTGCGTGAGCCGTTTCCCGGAGTCGCGTTCGTGCCGGTCGGCGGGGTGAATGCCGCCGCCGCGGCGGGCTACCTGAAGGCCGGGGCGGTCGCCGTCGGCGCCGGCTCCCCGCTGGTCGGCGACGCCGCCGACGGCGGCGACCTCGACTCGCTCAGAGAACGAGCAAGGGCCTTCAGGGAGGCGCTGTGACAGACGTGGCGACCTTCGGCGAGACGATGGCGGCGCTGCGGGCGGACGGCCCGATCAGGCTCGGCGGGACGATGCGGCTGTCCGTCGCCGGGGCCGAGTCCAACGTCGCGATCGGCCTCGCCAGGCTCGGCCACCGGGTCCGCTGGACCGGGCTCGTCGGCGACGACGAGACCGGCGAACTGGTCCTGCGCACCCTGCGCGCCGAAGGAGTCGACGTGACCCACGCCCGGTCCGACCCCGGTGGGCCCACCGGGCTGATGCTGCTCGAGGAGCGGGCCGGCGCGCTCACCAGGGTGATCTACCACCGCGCCGCCTCCGCGGCCTCCCTCCTCGAACCGGCCGACGTGCTGCCCGCGCTCGATCCGCAGCCGAAGGTGGTGCACGTCACCGGCATCACGCTCGCGCTCGGCCCCGGCCCCGCGGCGGCGGTGAGCGCGGCGGTGCGCGCGGCGGCGGGGTGCGGCGCTCTCGTCTGCCTCGACGTGAACCACCGCTCCCGGCTGTGGGGACGGGACCGGGCCGCCGAGGCGCTCCGCCCGCTGGCTCCGCATCTCACTGTGGCCGTCGCATCAGAGGACGAGCTCGAACTCCTCGCCCCGGCCGAGGCGGCGACGGAGGAGCGACGCGTGTCGGCGCTGCTCGCCGCCGGTGTGGCGGAGGTCGTGGTCAAGCGCGGCGCCGCCGGGGCCAGCGTCTACACCGCGACGGATGCGGTGCACCGCCCGGCACGACAGGTGCCGGTCGCCGACACCGTCGGAGCCGGGGACGCCTTCGTCGCCGGCTATCTGTCAGGCCTCCTGGACGGGCTCGGCCTCGCCGCCCGCCTCGACCGGGCCACCACCACGGCGGCGTTCGCCGTCGCCTCGCGGGGCGACTGGGAAGGGCTGCCCTCACGGCGCGAACTGGACCTGCTCGACTCCCTGCCCGGTTCCACCCTGCGCTGAGACAGGAGTGATGGCGTGAACGTCTGGTGTCCGGACTCGTGCGAACTAGGTGAAGGGGCACGATGGGCCCGCGGGCGGCTGATCTTCGTCGACATCCTCGCGGGCCGATTGCTGGCCGCCCCCACAGGCGGGCCGGGGCCCGCGGAGGAACTGGCCCGCGTGGACGTGCCGCTGGGCGCCGTGGCCCCGGTCGCGGGCGCACCGACCCGGTGGCTCGCCGCGGCGGGCCGGGGCATCGCGCTGCTCGATCACGCGTCGGGGACGCTCGACTGGATCGCCCGCCTGCTGCCCGCCACTTCGCGTATGAACGACGGGGTCTGCGACCCGGCCGGCCGGTTCTGGGCTGGCAGCATGGACTATGACGCGGTCAAGGGCGCCGGCGTCCTCTACCGGGTGGACCGCGACCTGACGGTGACAGTCGTCCGGTCGGGGCTGACCATCCCGAACGGCCCGGCGTTCACCGCCGACGGGCGCACCATGTATCTGGCCGACACCGGCGAGGGCCGCATCGACCGGCACCCGGTCGACCCGGTCACCGGCGACCTCGGCGCGCCCTCGGTGTTCGCCAGGATCGCCGGAGGCGTCCCCGACGGGATGACCGTGGACGACGAGGGCCACCTGTGGGTGGCGGTGTGGGGCGCGTCCGCCGTGCACCGCTACGCCCCCGACGGCCGGCTCGACCGCGTCGTGCCGGTGCCCACCCCGCAGCCCACCAGCGTCTGCCTCGCGGGAGGCCGCCTCTACGTCACCACGGCCGCCCACGGCCTCGCCCCCGTTCCGCGAGGAGCCGGCGCCCTGCACGCCCTTCCCACGTCCTCCCAGGCTCCGCCGACTCCCCTGTTCGCGCTCGGGTGACTGACCGTACGCGGCGGGGGCCCGGCGGGAGGCTCGGTCAGGGGGCGAGATCGCGGCGGGTGACCTCCTCGATCTCGTGCAGGCTCTGCCGGGTCAGTTCCAGCTCCGAGGTGAGCTCGTCGAGCGACGCCGCGCCGCCGTCCCCGTCGGGGGAGGCGGCGGCCATGGCGGACACCTCGACCGCGCGGGCCACCAGGCCCTCCAGGCCGATCGCGCCCGACTCCAGGCGGGCCAGGATCCGCTCGCGTGTCGCCGACAGCCGGTCGTGGACCTCACGCTGGGCCGCGAGCGCGCCGATCGACCGGTCGAGCTCGCCCGCCACCTCGCCGTGCGCCCGCTCCCTGGCGTGGATGAGCCGCAGCCGCTCCTGTTCGAGGAAGCCCGGGTCGAACCGGGCGAGCGCCGAGCCGGTGACCGACGCCTGCTCGGCGAGCCGCCGCAGGGTGGCCACCGTGTCGTCCACCTGGGGCCGCATGACCGCGACGCGGTCGAGCAGCAGCCGGCCGCGCATCTCCGCCGTCAGGTGGGCGAACGCCGCCGCGGCGCGTTCGGCCCGCCGCAGCGAGGCGTCCTCGGCGCTGCCCCGGGTCACCCGCGGCTCCTCGGCTTGGCCGGGGTCGCCGGTGGGGCCGGTGGACTGCCACGCGGCGGCGAACGACTTGACCAGCCACACCACCACCCCGACGGCCGCCGCCCCGGCCGGATGGACGTGGACGGCCCAGGCCGCCCCTCCGGCCGTGGCGCCGATGAGCACGCCCCAGGGGTCGCGCAGTTCCTCGGTGAAGCGGGACAACGGAGGCTCCTGGCTCAGAAGTTGGAGATCACGGCAGTGAACACCTGGTCGATGCTCCCCGGCTCCCGCGAATCGTAGGCCGCCGCGTCGGTGGTCTGCGAGATCTTCTTCAGCACGCCGAGGTCGGCGTCCCGGCCGTAGGCGATCGTGAAGATCCGTACCGTGTCCTGCCCCGGCTCGGTCTTCAGCCGGCCCAGCAGCCGGTCGAGGGAGATGGAGGCGTTGTCCTCGTTCTTGCCGTCGGTCAGGAAGACGACCGCGTTGATGGCGTCGCCACTCCGGTGCTCACGCACGTAGTCGTACGACGCGAGCGCGGTGTCGTACAGGCCGGTGCCGCCGCCGGGCACGAGGCCGTCGATGCGCGCCCGGAGTTTCCCGCGGGTGTTCCGGGCCATCGGGACCAGTTCGCGGTAGTCCCTGTCGCCGTCCTGCTTGACCGAGAACAGCCACAGGCCGACCCGGTCGTTCGGGCCGAACTGCGGCAGAGCGCCCGTCGCCGCCTGCTTGGCCAGCTCCAGCTTGGTCTTGCCGGTGCCGGGCACCGCCGCGCCCATCGAGCCGGACACGTCCATCACCATGAGCACGTTGGCCGGCTTGCGCAGGTCGGCCCAGCTCTTGAGGATGCGGTCGAGCACCTGCGGGGCCGGGACCCCGAGGGTCGTCGCCGGTTCCTTCGGGTCGAGCCCGTTCGCCGCCGTGATCAGGCTGCCCGGCTTTCCGTCGAAGCCGCGGAAGGCGTACTTCTCGAACCGCCGCTGCCGCTCGGGCGCGCGCAGGAACTTGAGGAAGTCCGCCGCCGCGGCCGCCTTCGCGCCGGTCGCCCAGGACAGCACGGCGTACGGGTGGTCCGACAGGAGCGTGCCCTCCTTGGGGTAGACGGCGACGAGCGGCACCTTCGGCTTCGCGTGCTCGCCGAGCGTCCCGGGGTCTCCGGTGGGGTTGCCCTGGTTGTAGTCCCAGACGGACTTCTCCTCGACGGTCACGGCCGAAATGTACGACATCGCCGTGCCCTCGTCGTCCGCGTGCTGGAGGTTGGACAGGAACGTCAGCGTCGTGTCGCCGTAGTGGACGATGGAGCGCTCGACGCCGCGCACGAACTGCCGCGCCCGCGCCGAGGCGACGTCCTTGTCGGTCAGGTCGCCCGACAGTCCGGTCGCGGCGAAGTACGCCCCCACCGTGGCGTTGAGGCCGGAGGTGGAGAAGTTGGGGTTCGTCTTGCCGAGGCGGAACGGGCCCCACTCGGGATGGCCGTACCGGGACCAGCCCTTCGGGTCCTCGGCCAGCTTGAGCACGTCAGACCAGCCGATCTTCTTCGAGGGCCAGCCGAGCGCGCTCGCCATGGGCTTCGGCACCGCGATGACCAGCGGCGACGTGGCGATGGAGGGGTTGTCGGCGGCGGCGGGGCTGGTCCGGTCGGCGGCCTGGGCACGCTGCTGGAGCAGGGTCACCCAGCCGGCGCTCGCCGGCGTCCACACGTCGGGCCGGGGGCCGTCGCGCCGCGCGTCCCATCCGCTGGCGAGCGCCTGCATGGCGGCGCCCGAGGCCACGGTGTTCACCACGACGTCGACGCAGTGGCCGCCCACCTCGTGGCCGTTGTATTCATTGGCCATCGCGCGCAGCAGTTCGGCCTTCTCGCTGGACGCCGCGACGGTCAGCACGGTGCCGTCCTCGCCGCAGGCGCGTCGCTGGGCGACGGCCGCGCCCGCGCTCCCGGCACCGCCCGCGGCGCCTCCGGTCGAGTCGCGCCCGTCCACGACCGTTCTCAGCACGACGATGAGCGCGCCCGCGACGATTACGGCGACGATGAACGGCGCCGCCCTGCGGCGGCGCCTCTGCGGGGGTGGGGGGTACACGCGTCCTCCAGAGCCAACGGTTAATGCCGGCATTTATCCCGACGAACGGCGGATCGCGTTAGTTGCCGAGCCCCAGTCGCCGAGCTCGGCGGCCGAGCCCGGTCACCGAGCGTGGGGATCCCCGGAGATCCTGCCGCGGGCCGGCCGAGACGTGATCTACGCCACCTGAATCTTTCAACGGCCCCTCGTCGTTACGGCGGGGCTCGATCAGGCCGGACGGGCGGACGGCCCGCGCCCACGGGCCCGGCGGCCGGAGACGGGCGTTGACCGCCCTCCGGGGGATACGTACCTTGAACGGCATCGTTCGTAAACATGAATGCCGTTCATAAACGTGAACGGCTGCGGGGCCAGGAGCGGCTGTTCCGCCGTGTGCCCGGTCAGGGGTCCTGCCTCACCAGGGAGGAGAGGTGCCTTGAGAAGAAGGAGATTCCGGTCCGCGGTGCTCGGCGTCGTCTCGGCGGCCGTCACCGTGGCCGCCGGAGTCGCGGTGGGGACGGCCGCCGCGGCCGCGCCCGCCGCCGGGGCGTACCGGCTGGTGAACGCGGCCAGCGGGCTGTGCCTGGAGGTGCCGGGCGGCAGCACGTCGGACGGCGTGCAGCTCGACCAGCGCGGCTGCGCGAGCGTGGCCGACCAGACCTGGAACCTCACGGCGCAGGGCGGCGGGTTCCGGCTCGCCGCCGCGCACAGCGGCAAGTGCGCGGGCGTCAAGGACGCCTCCACGTCGGCAGGGAAGGCGGTGCAGCAGGAGTCGTGCACCGGAGCCGCCTCGCAGACCTGGCAGCTCACGCTCGTCAGCGGTTCCACCTACCAGTTCGTTAACGCCAACGGCGGCAAGTGCCTCAACGTCAAGGACAGCTCAACCGCCGTGGGCGCGCTGGTCCAGCAGAACTCCTGCGATTCGGTGACCAGCAAGCGCTGGACGCTGCAGTCCGCGGGATCGGGGCCGAGCACGAGCCCCTCCGCCACCCCCACCCGCACGCCGACGGCCACACCGACCCCGCCGCCATCCGGCTGGCCGACTCCGAACGGCTCACAGATGGTCACCAGCACGATCGGGGTGTCCGGCACCTTCGACGGCGGGATGCGGCGTTACTACGCCGGCGGCGACATGGGCGACGGCGGCCAGAGCGAGAGCCAGGACCCGATCTTCGAGCTGTCCGCAGGCGCGACGCTGCGCAACGTGATCATCGGGGCGCCCGGCGCCGACGGCATCCACTGCCTCGGCACCTGCACCCTGCAGAACGTCTGGTGGGAGGACGTCGGCGAGGACGCCGCCACCCTGATGGGCAGCTCGTCGTCGCAGACCATGACGATCGACGGCGGCGGCGCGCGGAGCGCCTCCGACAAGGTGTTCCAGCACAACGGGCCCGGCACCATGTACATCAGGAACTTCCAGGTGCAGGACTTCGGCAAGCTCTACCGGGCCTGCGGCAACTGCTCGACCTCCTACCAGCGGCACGTCGTCATCTCCAACGTGACCGCGACGTCCCCGGGCAAGGCCCTGGCCGGCATCAACACCAACTGGGGCGACACCGCCCGCTTCTCGAACATCACGATCGTGAACGACCCAAGCCACAAGATCTCGATCTGTGACAAGTATCAGGGCGTCCCGAAGGGCAGCGAGCCGACGAAGATCGGCAGCGGCGCTGACGGCGTCAACTGCATCTACTCCGCGTCGGACATCACCTACAGATAACCCGGAGCGGGTTCCATGAGGAGAGGCCCGGCGGTCACAGTCCCCCCAGACCGCCGGGCCGCTTCCCATGCGCACTTCCCGTGCCCGCTTCCCCGTGCTCGCTTCCGTGCTTGCCTCCGGGGCCCCGGCTCAGCGCGCCGCCGCGCCGTACTCCGCCAGGAAGAGCGCCTCGGTGGCGATGACGCGGCGCAGCTCGCCGAGGTCGACCCGCTCGTTGGGGGCGTGGATGGCGGCGCCCTCGTCCTCCGCGCCGTACAGGAGGATCTCGGCCTCGGGGAACTGCTCGGCGAGGGTGGCCACGAGCGGGATCGACCCGCCCTGGCCCACCTGGCGCGGCGCCCGGCCGAACGCGCGCGCCATGGCCGCCTCGACGGCGGTCCTGGCCGGGCCGCTGGAGGTGGCCTGGAAACCGGAGCCGATGACGAAGTCCCCGAACGTCACCTGCGCGCCCCAGGGGGCGACCTTCTCCAGGTAGGCGGTGACGGTGTCGAGGGCGGTCTTGGAGTCGCCGTCCGCGGGGATGCGGATCGTGACCCGGGCGCGGGCGACGGCCTGCACCGCGTTGATCGCGCCCATCACGGTCGGCACGTCGAGCCCGGTCACGGTGATCGCGTAGGACGCCCAGAGACGGTCGGCGAGGGTGCCCGTGCCGACGAGCGAGACGCCGTCGAGCACCCCGGCCGTCGCCCGGAACGTCTCCTCGGAGCCGCTCTCGCCGGGGAACACGCCGCGGGCCAGGCCAGGCACCCGCACGTCGCCCTGGTCGTCGTGCAGGGCGGTCAGCATGCGCATGAGCGCGGACAGGGCGTCCGGCGCGGCGCCGCCGAACGCCCCGCTGTGCAGGGGGTCGGTCAGGGTGCGGACCTCGACGGTGAACGCGGCCATCCCGCGCAGCGACGTGGTGAGCGCCGGGTCGCCGACATGGGGGTTCCCGCAGTCGGCGATGACCATCGCGTCCGCGCGGACCAGTTCGGGGTTGGTCTCGACGAACTCCTGCAGGCGTTCCCCGGCGTACTCCTCCTGGCCCTCCACGATGACCTTGATCCCGACCGGGAAGCGGCCCTCGAAGACGCGCAGCGCCGACACGTGCGTGATCAGGCCGCTCTTGTCGTCGGCCGCGCCCCGGCCGTACAGGGCTCCGTCGATCTCGGTCGGCTCGAACGGCGGGGTGCGCCAGAGGGCGGTGTCGCCCGCGGGCTGCACGTCGTAATGGGAGTACAGCAGGACGGTGGGCGCGCCGGGCGGCGCCGGGGCCTCGGCGAACACCACGGGGAAGCTGCCCTCGACGGGGATCTGCCGGACCTCGGGGAGACCGGCCGACCGGAGCAGGCGTTCCGTCAGTGCCGCGGCCTCCAGCACGGGTGCCTCGGGATGCCCGGGGAAGGCCACCGACGGGAGGACGACGAGCCTTTTGAGGTCGTCCACCGTCTGGGCCATCCCGGCGTCCACGGCGCTTTCGATCTCCTCAGGTGTCACGGTGGTTTCTCCCGGATCTGCGTCGTTCGCGTGATTGCGATGGCTGGTCGGACCCCATTGCACCACAGCTCGCGGCCCGCGGCGGGCGGGCCGAGGGGAGGGAGGCCCGATTAGGGTCCGCACGGATTTCGTCGCTGTTACAAGTCGATATCGCGAAATTCGAACTTCAATCAGAGTGTAGCTACGTAATCACTTGGCAAAATGCCGAACTGGCGTGCACACTGTCCAGAGCACGGATCACCGAGGGAAGGTTTCGATGACGCGCCCCGACGTTCTCAAGGCCGCACAGGACAATCTCTGGATGCACTTCACCCGGCACGGCTCGTACGAGGGTGCCGAGGTGCCGATGATCGTGCGGGGTGACGGGGCCTACATCTACGACGTCCACGGCAAGCGCTACCTGGACGGGCTCGCCGGGCTGTTCGTGGTCCAGGTGGGCCACGGCCGGGCCGAGCTGGCCGAGGCCGCCGCCAAGCAGGCCCAGGAGCTCGCGTTCTTCCCCCTGTGGTCGTACGCGCACCCGAAGGCGGCCGAGCTCGCCGCCCGGCTGGCCGAGCTCACCCCTGGCGACCTCAACCGTGTGTTCTTCACCACAGGCGGCGGCGAGGCCGTCGAGTCGGCGTGGAAGCTGGCCAAGCAGTACTTCAAGACGCAGGGCAAGCCGCTGAAGACCAAGGTCGTGAGCAGGTCGATCGCCTACCACGGCACTCCGCAGGGCGCCCTGTCGATCACCGGCATCCCGGCGCTCAAGCAGATGTTCGAGCCGCTCGTGCCCGGCGCGCTGAAGGCGCCCAACACCAACCTCTACCGGGCCGACGACATCTCCGGTCTCCCCGGGATGGAGAAGGACCCCGAGGCGTTCGGCCGCTGGGCCGCCGACCAGATCGCCAGGGCCATCGAGATGGAGGGCCCGGACACCGTGGCCGCCGTCTTCGTCGAGCCCGTGCAGAACGCCGGCGGCTGCTTCCCGCCGCCCCCCGGATACTTCCAGCGGCTCCGCGAGATCTGCGACCAGTACGACGTGCTGCTCGTCAGCGACGAGGTCATCTGCGCGTTCGGCCGGCTGGGCACCATGTTCGGCGGCCAGAAGTTCGACTACGTGCCCGACATCATCACCTGTGCCAAGGGCCTGACCAGCGGTTACGCCCCCATCGGCGCCATGATCGCGAGTGAGCGGCTGTTCGAGCCGTTCCGGAGCGGCACCGGGATGTTCGCGCATGGCTACACCTTCGGCGGCCACCCGGTAGCCTCGGCGGTGGCACTGGCCAACCTCGACATCTTCGAGCGTGAAGACCTGCTCGGCCACGTCACGGCCAACGAGCCGGTGTTCCGCCGCACGCTCGAAAGACTCCTCGACCTGCCGATCGTCGGCGACGTCCGCGGCTCGGGCTACTTCTACGGAATCGAGCTCGTCAAGGACCGGTCGACGAAGCAGACCTTCAACGAGGAGGAGTCCGAGCGGCTCCTGCGCGGTTTTCTGTCCAAGGCCCTCTACGAGGCCGGGCTGTACTGCCGCGCCGACGACCGCGGAGACCCGGTCGTCCAGCTCGCCCCGCCGCTGATCTGCGGCCCCAAGGAGTTCGACGAGATGGAGTCGATCCTCCGATCGGTGCTCACCGAGGCGTGGGCCCGTCTCTGACCCAACTCGCCCGGTGGGGGACCGGGCGAGGGATGTGAAAGGACCTGTCCCATGAAGATCGGCGTACCTGCCGAGGTCAAGAACCACGAGTACCGCGTCGCCGCGACACCGGCGGGCGTGCACGAGCTCGTCCGCCACGGCCACGACGTGACCGTCCAGGCGGGGGCCGGGCTCGGCTCGCAGATCGCCGACGAGGAGTACCTCGCCGTCGGCGCGAAGATCGTCGAATCCGCCGACGACGTCTGGGGCGAGTCCCAGATGATCCTCAAGGTCAAGGAGCCGATCGCCGAGGAGTATCACCGCCTCCGCGCCGATCTGATCCTCTTCACCTACCTGCATCTCGCCGCGTCACGCCCGTGCACCGACGCCCTGCTCGAAGCGGGCACCACGGCCATCGCGTACGAGACCGTCCAGGCCGCCGGCACGCTGCCGCTGCTCGCCCCGATGTCGGAGGTCGCCGGACGGCTGGCCCCGCAGGTGGGCGCGTACAACCTGATGCGGTTCAACGGCGGCCGCGGCGTGCTGCCCGGCGGCGTCCCCGGTGTCGCCCCGGCCAAGGTCGTCGTCATCGGCGGCGGCGTCTCCGGTCTCAACGCGGCCCAGATCGCCGTGGGCATGGGCGCGGACGTCACCATCCTCGACGTCAACGTCGACCGGCTGCGTTTCATCGACGCCATCTACCAGGGGCGTCTCACGACCCTCGTGTCCACGTCGTACGCCATCGAGCGGGCCGTCCTCGACGCCGACCTGGTCGTCGGCGCCGTCCTCATCCCCGGCGCCAAGGCCCCGACCCTCGTCTCCAACGAACTGGTCTCCCGCATGAAGCCCGGCTCCGTGCTGGTCGACATCGCCATCGACCAGGGCGGCTGCTTCGAGGACTCCCGCCCCACCACGCACGCCGACCCCACCTTCCGGGTGCACGAGTCGATCTTCTACTGCGTCGCCAACATGCCCGGCTCGGTCGCCAACACCTCGACGTACGCGCTGACCAACGCCACCCTGCCGTACGCGGTGAAGCTGGCCGACAGGGGCTGGCGGGACGCGCTGCGGGCCGACGAGGCGCTGCGGCTCGGCCTGAACGCCCACGCCGGTGTGCTGACCAACGAGCCGGTCGCGGTCGCGCACGGTCTGCCGTACACCCCGGCCGACCAGGTGCTCGCCGCCTGACACCCGGCGGCCTGAGGGCGTGGGCTACCTCAGGCCGAGACGCCGGCGCAGGTCGCGTGCCGTGCCCAGCACGTGGTCGACCTCCGCGGGGGTGGGCCAGGGCGACCTGCCCGGGCAGAGCAGCGTCGCGCACACCGCGTCGAGGTGCTCGACGGCCGTGGCGTGCAGGCCGCTTGTCGCGACCAGCCAGGCCACGGCGTCCGCCGGGCCGGGCAGGTCACGGGTGACCAGATCCCACGTGCCGAGGATCTCCATCAGGTCCGCCGCGTCCGGGGCCCGGTCGCCGCGCCGCCCGGCCGACGCCACGGCCAGTTCGGCGCGCGCCGCCGCGCCCGGTTCCGCGGGGCGGTCCCAGTACGGCGCGGACGGCTCGGGGATCTCCTCGTCCCAGTCCGGCCGCCCGGTGAGCGACAGCAGCGTGCGCAGCTCCATCGCCGCCCGGTAGTGCCCGCGCGTGGCGGCCTGGCGGAACCAGTGCCGCCCGCCCTTCAGGTCGTTGTGCTCGGCCACCAGCAGCAGGCCGAGGCTGTAGGCGGCCTCGGGGTCGCCGACGCCGGCCGCCCGGCCGTACCAGTGGACGGCCGCGAGCCGGTCGCCCAGCTCGACGCAGACCACCCCGGCCATCCGCTGGCCCTCGATGTGGCCGGCGTGCGCCGCCTGCTCGAAACAGGTCCTGGCCGCGCGGACGTCGCCCCGGGAGAGGACCAGCTGACCCAGCCGGAACGACGCCCCGGGGTGTCCGGCCCGGAAACCGAGGCGGTAGGCCGCCTCCGCGCCCTTCTCGTCCCCGTCGGCGTGCAGGAGCAGGCCGAGGTGGTGTGCGGCGGCGGCGTGACCACCGCGCGCGGCGAACTCCCACCAGTGGCGGGCCTCCTCCTCGTCTCCCGAGGCGTAGCCGAGGAAGCCCAGGTCGTGCGCGGAGCGCAGGTCGCCTTCGAGGGCGGCCTCCCGGTGCCAGCGCCGCGCCTCCGTGCCGTCGCCCAGGTCTTCGCAGAGCAGGGCCAGCCGGTGCGCCGCGTGCCGCGACCCGCTCTCGGCCGCGCGCTCGAACCAGCGCCGCGCGCCGGTCACGTCGCCCTTCCGGTCGAGCAGCAGCGTGGCCAGGTGGAGCGCGGCCTCGCCGTCGCCCGTGCCGGCGGCCCGCTCGAACCAGTCGATCGCCTCGCCGCAGGTGCCGTGCCGCTCGTGCCACACGCCGAGGTTGTAGGCGCTGTCGACGTTCCCGCTCCGCGCCGCCCGCTCCCACCAGTGACGGGCGGCCGAGCGCTCGCCGCGCTCGGCGCACAGCCGGCCGAGGAGGTGTGCCGCGTCGAGGTCACCCTCGGTGGCGGCGGCCAGCAGCCGCGCCTCCGTGAAATCCCCGGGCTCGGCGACGCGGGGGACGGGGATGCCGGGCCACGTCGTGGCCGTCTCCATAGCTCCCACCAAAGTCATGGGACACAGAGTCGCACGTGACCATGCCGTCACGGAGCGTTATTGCGAAGAGCTTTGGGGTCCGCGTACCGGCTCGAAACTGATGAAACCGACGAACATTCCCATGCCGCAGGCGTACCGGAGGCGTCCGGCCGGCTGGGGCGGCAGTCGTACGGTCACCTCGCCGGTGACGGGCAGGACCACGTCGCGGTCGCCGATGACGACGCTCCGCGTACACCCGTCGTTGCCGTTCGTGCGGAACACGAGATCGGTGGGCCGGCCGGCCGCGGCGGTCACCAGGCCGGGGCGGAATCCCTCCCGGGTGGCCCAGACCGTGACGCGCTGGTAGCCGCCGGACGCGCCGGTCGCGGTCGCCCGCGGAACGCCCGTGGAGGTCGCGGCCGGGGCCGCCTGGGCTTGGGCGTCGGCGGGCGCGACCGCCGGGGCCGGGGCGGCCGCGAACGCCCCCGGTTCCGACAGCCATCCGCCGAGCCGCAGGCCGGAGACCACCGTTATGGCGCCCGCGGCGAGTGCGACGACCCCGGCGACGGCCGCCAGGCGGGCCGAGGCCAGTCCCCGCAGCAGGAGACCGAGTGCGGCGAACGCGGGAGTCGTGCCGAGGGCGAACCCGCCGAGGATCGCCGCGCCGTCCAGCGCGCTCCCCGTCGAGACGGCAACCACCTCAAGGCTCACCGTCACCCCGCAGGGGACGAGGATCGTCGCGAGGCCGAGGGCCAGGGCGCGGGACAGGTTCCGGTGGCGGGGAAGAGGCCGGTCGCCGGTTTGGGGCGAGGCTTCGGTGTGGGCGTGGAGAGAGGTGTGAGGGCCCGCGGCATGGGTTCCGCAGGCGGAGGCGCGAGGCTTTCCGAGGAGGCGCAGGGCCATGATGAGCACCGCGACCCCCGCGGCGACGAGCAGAGCGGCTCGCGCCCGGGGGCTCGGCTGCACGGCGGAGCCCACGAGCCCCAGCAGCGCTCCCGCCGCGATGTGGGCGCCGAGGCGGCCCGCGACGAACGCTCCCACGGCCGTGACGGCGGACCCCGATCTCGTGACGCCGACGAGGAGGCCGCCCTGAACCGCGGCGCACGACGTCGTACCCGCGGCGATGCCGGCGGCGATCCCTCCGGCGAACAGGGCGGCCAGATTCATCGGTCAGCGTGCGAGGGCCAGGTCGTCCAGGTGGTCCAGATCGTCCAGCACGCCGTTCTTCGCCGCTTCGACGAGCGAGCTGAATTGATCGAGGCTCATCTGGACCTTCTGCCCGAAGTCATCCGTGATGACGACCTGTTGCTCAACCGGAGCGGTCATGTCCACGAACAGCTCCGGGCATCCGCAGTTGCAACTGCCGCAGAAACGCGCGATGGATTTCACGCTGTGCTCCTCCCATAGGGGCCTTTCTCGCAACGTACGGTGGCGGACCGACGGCGACCAGTGACATTCGGGTGCGTCGCGGAGACAGTCGCCTGTCCCTACGCCCGCCGGACGCGCCCGCCGTCGCCGCCGGCCGCGGGTGAACCGGCTTCCGAGGTCAGAGCCAGCCGGGCCGGACCAGGCCGGACTCGTACGCGATGACGACGAGCTGGGCCCTGTCGCGGGCGTGCAGCTTCGTCATGATGCGGCTGACATGGGTTTTCGCGGTGGCCGGGGACATGAACAGCTCGCCGGCGACCTCGTCGTTGGTCATGCCGGTGCCCACCAGGCAGAGCACCTCCCGCTCCCGCTCGGTCAGGAGGTCGAGCCCCCGGGCGGCTCGGCTCGGCTCCTTGGCCCTGGCCGCGTATTCGGCGATCAACCTGCGCGTGACGCCGGGCGACAGCAGCGCGTCTCCCGAGGCGACGACCCGGACGGCCTGGATGAGCTCGGCGGGCTCGGTGTCCTTGACGAGGAACCCGCTCGCGCCGCCGCGGAGGGCCTCGAAGACGTACTCGTCCAGCTCGAACGTGGTCAGCATGATGATCCGGGTGCCGTCGAGGTCGGTGTCCTCGGCGATGCGCCGGGTCGCGGTCAGCCCGTCCACGCCGGGCATGCGGATGTCCATCAGCACCACGTCGGGCCGCAGGCCGCGGGCGAGCCGCTCGGCCTCGTCGCCGTCGGCGGCCTCACCCACCACCGTCATACCGTCCTGCGCGTCGAGCAGGGCGCGGAACCCGGCCCGTACGAGGGCCTGGTCGTCGGCGAGCAGTACACGGATCACGTGGGCTCCTTGTGGCGTTACGGACGATCGTCGGCGGGGAGGGGAAGAACGGCGCGAACGGTGAAGCCGCGGCCGGGCCGCGGGCCCGCCGACAGGGTGCCGCCGAGGGCCGTGGCCCGCTCGCGCATGCCGGGGATGCCGTTGCCGCCGCCCAGGCTCGGCTCGGCGGGCGCGGCCCCCACGCCGTCGTCGGTCACGACCACCACCAGCTCCTCCGGGCCGTACCGGACCTCCACGGTGACCGAGGAGCCGGGCGCGTGCCGGGAGACGTTGGTCAGAGACTCCTGCACGATCCGGTAGCCCGCCCGGTCGATCCCCGGCGGCACCGGCCGCACATCGCCGGTGATCTGGAGCCGGACGCGCAGCCCGCCGCGCTCGGTCAGCTCGACCAGCTCGGGCAGGCGGCCGAGGCCCGCGGTCGGAGAGCGCGGGGCCCCCTCCCGCAGGAGGCTCAGCACGCCGCGCATCTCGGTCAGGACGTCCTTGGACGCCTGCTTGATCGTGGCGAGAGCGGTCCTGGCCTGCTCCGGGTGATCGTCGAGCAGGTGCAGGGCGGTGGACGCCTGGACGTGGATGAGCGAGATGTTGTGCGCCAGCACGTCATGGAGCTCCTGCGCCATCGTCAGCCGCTCCTCGCTCGCGTGCCGCCGCGACTCCTCCTCGGCCACGCGGTCGCGCTCGGCCAGCCGCTCCCGCCGTGTCCTGCGGAACTCGGCGAACATCATGGTGAGCAGCAGGTAGGCGGCGATCGCGGTGTGGTGAAACAGCCCGAGAGGGTGGGGGATCAGCCAGGTGGCGTACGCGACCAGGAAGAGCAGGAACCCCCCGGCGGACAGCCAGGCCTCCAGGCGGTGGCCCGATCCGACCGCGCTGACCAGGACGATGATCGGGCTGAGGAAGACCGGGCCGTAGGGGAAGTCGAGCGTCAGATAGCAGGCGGTGGCCGCGAGCGTGACCAAGAGGGCGGGCACGGGGTACCGGCGGCGGAACGCGATCGCGGCCGGACCCACCAGCAGCAGGACGTATCCGCGCCAGTCGAGCGGAACCCGGCCGAGCTCGGCGGCCCGCAGCTGAGCGTGCTCCGCGACTTTGGACAGCGCGACCTGGACGACCCACACGGTGAGCGGCAGGACGAAGTCGGCTCGGGAATACCACGTGGAACCGGAACGCACACTCGCACGCTAGGACAGGGCCGTTCATGAGCGCATCCTCCGGGTGCAGGACCGGCTGCTACGCCGGCCGGAGTAGCCGGTCGCGTCCAAATGTGGACAACACGGCGCCACTTCTGACTTCTGTGAGTCATGCTGGGTTGATCCCGCGTGGTGGAGGTCATGGCATGAGGAGCGTCGTCGCGTCGCTGGGGATCGTCACGCTGGCGGGCCTGCTCGCCCCACCCGCCAACGCCGAGAACGTCCACGCCGAGAACACCCGCACAGGGCAACACGACGTCAAGCGGCCGCTGGCCGAGGGTTACGGCGGCGCGGTCGCGACGGTCGACCTCGACGCGAGCCGGGCCGCGCTGCGGGTGCTCCGGCAGGGCGGCAACGCCATGGACGCCGCGGTGGCCGCCGCCGCGACCCTCGGGGTCACCGAGCCCTACTCGGCCGGGCTCACCGGCGGCGGGTTCATCGTCTATTACGACGCCCGCGCCCGGCGGGTGACCACGATCGACGGCCGCGAGACCGCGCCCAAGGCCATGACCTCGACCGTCTTCGAGGGCATCCCGTTCGACGACGCGGTGACCAGCGGGCTGTCCGCGGGCGTGCCGGGCACCGTGGCGCAGTGGGACCTGGCGCTGCGGAAATACGGCACCCTCTCCCTCGCGCAGGCGCTCCGGCCCGCGATCGAGACGGCCGAGCGCGGCTTCGTCGTCGACCAGACGTTCCACGACCAGACCCAGCAGAACGCGGCCCGCTTCGCGGACTTCACCTCCACCGCCGCCCTCTATCTGCCCGGCGGGAAGCCGCCGGCCGTCGGGTCCGTCTTCCGCAACCCCGACCTGGCGCGGACCTACCGCGAGCTCGGCGTGCGCGGGCCCTCCTGGCTGTACGGCGGTGAGCTGGGCAGGGAGATCGTGGCGACGGTCAAGAAGCCGCCGGTGACCCCCGGCTCCACCCGGACGGCGCGGCCCGGCCTGATGGAGCTGTCCGACCTGCGCGCCTACCGGGCCGTCGAACGGCCGCCCACCAGGGTCGCGTACAAGGGACTCGACGTGTACGGCATGGCTCCTCCGTCCTCAGGGGGATCCACGGTCGGCGAGGCGCTGAACATCCTGCAGGCACTGCCGCGGGTGGGGCCGCACGAATATCTGGAGGCGTCCCGGCTGGCGTTCGCCGACCGCAACGCCTATGTGGGCGACCCGGGACAGGTGGACGTGCCGCTCGCGCAGCTGCTCTCCGACGGCTTCGCCAAGGAGCGGGCCTGTCTGATCGGCCCGCGCGCCCTGCCCAACCCGGCCGCGCCCGGCACACCGGACGGGACGTACTCCCCGTGCCGCCCACCGTCGGCCGGTGCCACACCCGCCGCCAAATCAGACAAATCCGGTGAATCGGATAAGCCTGAGGGTCCGGAGACCACCCACCTCGTGGTCACGGACCGGTGGGGCGACGTGGCGGCCTACAACATCACCATCGAGCAGACCGGCGGCAACGGCATCGTGGTGCCGGGCCGGGGCGTCCTGCTGAACAACGAGCTCACCGACTTCACCTTCGGACCGGCCCCCGGCGACCCCAACCTCCCCGCACCGGGCAAACGGCCGCGCTCGTCGATGGCCCCCACGATCGTCATGAAGAACGGCAGCCCGCTGCTGGCCGTCGGCTCGCCGGGCGGCGCCACGATCATCACGACCGTCCTGCAGGTCCTGCTCAACCGGCTCGACTTCGGCATGACGCTGCCTGAGGCGGTCGCCGCTCCCCGGGCCTCGCAGCGCAACACGGCGGCCACCCAGGCCGAACAGGCGTTCATCGACCGGTACGGCCAGGACCTGACCGCCCTCGGTCACACGCTGACCCTGGCTCCCGGCCCGCCGGTGGGCGAGATCGGGGCGGCGACCGGGCTGGAGTTCCTCGGCGGCGGCAAGATCCAGGCCGTGGCCGAACCCGTACGTCGGGGCGGCGGATCGGCCCTGGTCGTCAGCCCGGAGAAGGGCCGCTGACCGGCCGCGGGCGCATGACAAAGCCGCCGACGGGCGCGGACGTCGGCGGCTGGCAGGTGGATGTCAGCGGACGAGGAGATACGCCGCCACCGCGAGCACCACCACTACGGCGGCCGACGCGGCGATCCATATCGGCAGGCGGGACGTCTGCTCCTCCTTGGCGGAGGTGGGGTCCTGCTGCTGGGCGAACGCCCGGAACGCCTGGGTGTTCTGCGCCGGGTCGATCTGAGGGTCGGACATGGCGCAAACTCTAGCGACACATGAGGCGCCACGAAGACGATTTGTCGGATTTTTCGGCAGAGCTGGCGTCCTGGCTGGTGGAACGGTGGGAGCCGGGCTCCGCCTGCGCCCCCGGCCGTACCGGCGGATAGCGTGTAGCCATGCTCAGGACCCTGTTCGCTCCCCGGCTGGTGGCCCTGCACCTGCTGGTGATCGGCGTGCTCGTGTCCTTCACCCTGCTCGGCCGGTGGCAGCTCGGCGTCTTCGAGAGCTCGGGGAAGCCACGTCTCCTGGCCGACCCCGCGCCGGTGGCCGTCGCCACCCTCGCGCAGGTCGGACGGCATCTCGACGTGGGCGCGATGAGCAGGAAGGTGACGGCCGACGGCGTGTTCGACGCCTCCCGGCAGCTCCTCGTGGCAGGCCGGGCGGCCGACGCCGGCAGCCCCGAGGGCACGGGCTTCTGGCTGCTGACCCCGCTGCGCCTGGCCGACGGCACGGTCATCCCGGTGGTACGCGGCTGGGTGGCCTCGCCCGCCGATCCGGCGGCGGCCGTTCCGGACGGGTCCGTAACCGTGACCGGGAGGCTTGAGGCGTCCGAGCAGGGCGACGACGTCGCGCGGCGCGGACCGCTGCCCGACGGGCAGGTGGCGACCGTCTCGACGGCCCAGCTGATCAACCTGTGGCCGGACACCCGGGTGCGGGACGGGTTCGTGGTCGCGAGCACGCAGGCTCCGCCGTCCGCCGCGACACCTGTCACCGTGCCGCCGCCGACCGAGGGCGTGGGCTTCAACTGGCGCAACCTCGCCTACGCGGCCCAGTGGTGGATCTTCGCCGCCTTCGCCGTCGTGATGTGGTTCCACTTCGTGCGGGAGAGCGTGCGGAGGGACCGGGCCGGGGACGATGCGGACGACGCGGACGATCCGGAGCCCGCCGCGGTGATCAGGACGTAGGCCCCGGGCCGGGCCCTTACCCGTGCCGCCGCCGGACCCGGCCGGGCGCGGCGATATCGTGTGGTGACGTCTCCCAGCAGAGGTATTGATCGACGTGGCATCCGCGCTCAAGTTCTACCGTGTCATGGCCTACATCGTCGGCGTGATGCTGCTCGTGCTGTGTGCCGGCATGGTGGTCAAGTACGGCTTCGGCGACGACACCATGGTCGCCGTCGTGGGGCCCATCCACGGGTTCCTGTACATGATCTACCTGGTGGCGGCGCTCAACCTGGGCATGAAGGCCCGCTGGCGCCTGCCCTACCTGGTCCTCGTGCTCCTGGCGGGCACGATCCCGTTCCTGTCCTTCGTCCTGGAGCGGAACGTCACGGTCGAGATCCGGCAGCGGATCGCCACCGCCTCGGCCTGACCTCCTCACCTGCATATTCCGGCAGGCACTGATATCTCGGCGCTGATATCCCGGCGCTGATATCCCGGCGCTGATATCCCGGCGCTGCTACCCGGCCTGCGGGCACGCCGGGACGCGTGCCCGGCGGGCCGGGCACGCGTCCGGTTACGCGGTGCTACCTGCTGTGGTGCGGCGTGCTGCTGCGTGCTGCGGTGTGTACGGCGCTGTGTGCGGCGGGCCCGGGTCAGCCGCCGATCTGACGGCGGCGGATCCGGCGCAGCCGGGCCCGCTGCGACTCGTCGAGCATGAAGTACGCGACCACCGGCGCGCCGAGCACGCCCAGCACGACCAGCCAGGTCAGGATCGTCGGAATGGGGAGCACGATGGCGAGCACCGCCACGATCCCCGCGCCTACGTAGTACTTGCCGAGTGGCGACATCGTCGGGCCTTTCCAGTCGGAGCCCCCGGGGCGGGGAGCCGGTGACGCCTACCGCGTGGCAGCCCACGCGATACATCTCCTTCTACCTCGTCCAGGAGAACGTGCCCACCCGCGTCCGAGTTCCGCGTCCGCTGCGGCCGACCTCCGCCCGCTCCGCGCGCCGGTCGCTCAGCCCTGGCCCGACTCCGACTTGCCCATCGCCTTGCGGATCACGTCACGGGCCCGGTCCATGACGGCCATCGGCGGGCCGAGCAGCAAATTCTTGGCGGCCGACTCGGTGCCGGGGTGCGGATGAGTCGGCGCCATGGCCTCCGCGGCCTTGACCCCAACGGCCATGGCGCGCCGCTCGCCCTCGCTCGTCGCCGCCTTGAGCTCGGAGAACTCGTAACGCTCCTCGGCGGCGGCGTGGGCGAAGACGGCGGTCCTCAGCCGGTTGAGCTCCTGGGCGAACTCGGGCGTCGTGACGTCCATGTCGTCGAGGCGGCAGAGCATCTCCTTCGCCTCGCGCTCCTCCTCCAGGCGGCTGTCCACGATGTCCGCGCCGTCGACCAGCTTGCGCCGGGCGTACGGGTGGACGATCTCCTCCTCGGCCGTCTCATGGACGGCCAGCAGGCGCACGAGGCGGCTGAAGACGCGCTTGCGCTCTTCGCCCTGGTGCCGGTCCACCTCGTCGAACAACTCCCTGATGATCGTGTGCTGACGCAGCAGGAGATCGATGACGTCGTTTTCCTTCATCACTTCCGGTGTCGGCTGGCGGTCCATTTGTTCCCCCTTCTAGTCATATTTGTGGCTACCCGTAAGGACGGCGCGAAACCGTCTACCTGCGGTTTCGACGGCAAAGACGCAGCCGTGGAGCAGCCTCGGAACTGGAAGGGAGCCGCGGGGAGACCCGCCAGTCAGTCGTTCGTCAGACGCCGGCCCGATCCCCGAGCCAGCGCGTGTGCGCGGACCACAGGCGGTCCCAGAGGGCGTCCCGCTCCGCGCCGGAGACCTCGTCGAGCGTGATCCCGAAGACGTCCGCGAGCGCGGCGAAGTAGTCCTGCCGTCGTTCCAGGACGATCGGCGAGTCCACGGCGGGCACCGGCTCGGGGCCGAGCCGCTTCAGGACGAGCCCGGTCAGCGTGTCGACCCCGGCCGCGTCGCGCCGCTGCACGGTCGCCACCTTGACGAACGACGACTCGGGGGACGTCGACAGGTGGCGGTGCCGATCCAGGAAGTCCTCCATCACACAGCCCTCCGGCCGCATGTCCATGCCGACGAACGAGCCGCGGAGGTCGTGCTCGAACCGCCAGCCGCCGGGCTCGGCCTCGGAGGCGCGGAGGCGATAACGGAACGGGCCCTGCGCGTAGTCGCCCTCCACCAGCGGCAGCGGCTCGTGGATCGCGTCGCCGAGCCCGGTGTCGACCAGCCAGGCCCCGCCGGGGTTGCCGTCCGAGGGCAGCCCGGTCACGCTGAGGGCGAGGTGGTTGCCGGTGGCGCCGGGGGAGGCGCCATGTCCCTGCACGCCCGCGTAGTGGCGGGTGACCTGATATCCCAGCCTGCTCAGCAGGAGGGAGAACGCGCCGTTGAGGTGGAAGCAGTAGCCGCCGCGTCCCGTCACGATCCGCCGCCACGACTCGGCCGGGTCGACGGTCGTCGGCCGGCCCAGCCAGATCTCCAGATTCTCGTACGGCACCCGCTCGACGTGTGCCGCGTGCAGCCGGAAGAGCTCGGCGACGCTCGGCGCCGCCGCGTCGACGCCCAGGCGCCGCAGGTACCCCGTCACAGTGATCATCCCGTCCACGCCGCAACGGTAACCCAGCCGGCCGACATTGTCCGGTGCACCGTTTCTGCACACATCTGCACGGAAGGCCTGCACCTTGGGGTTCTACGCTGTCGTTCCATGGCTATCCCGCAGCAACGGCGCGTTCTCGTGGTGGAGGATGACGCGACGATCGCGAGAGCGGTGCAGCTCCGGCTGGTGGCGGAGGGCTTCGACGTCCGGGTGGCGGCCGACGGGGAGGAGGCGCTCGCCGCGTACGCGCGGGCGGAGCCCGACGTCGTGGTGCTCGACCGGCTGCTTCCCGGCCTGGACGGGCTTGAGGTCTGCCGCCGGATCCAGGCCGCCCGCCCGGTCCCCGTGCTCATGCTGACGGCGCTCGGCGAGGAGACCGACGTGCTGGTGGGGCTGGGAGTGGGGGCCGACGACTACATCACCAAGCCGTTCAGCATGCGGGAGCTCATCGCGCGCATCCACGCGCTGCTGCGCCGGGTCGAACGGGCGAGCCTGCTCGCGCACGAGGACAGCGTGATCCGGGTCGGCGACGTCGAGATCGACATCGCCGAGCGCCGCGTCTTCGTGCGGGGGGCGGAGGCCCAGCTCACCCGGACCGAGTTCGACCTGCTGCGGCGGCTCGCCGAACGGCCCGGCCAGGTGTTCGAGCGGGAGCAACTGCTCTCCGACATCTGGGGCTTCTCCGAGGCGGCGGCCACGAGGACCGTGGACAGCCACGTCCGGGCCCTGCGCCGCAAGCTGGGCTCCGAGGTGGTGCGGACCGTGCACGGCGTCGGCTACGCCCTCGTCCGGTCGTGACCGCCACACCGGCCCCGAAACCGGCCCAGAAGAAGGTCCAGAAGAAGGTCCAGAACAAGGTCCAGCAACCGGCCCCGCAGCGAGCCCAGCAGCGAGCCGAGCAACCGGCCCAGCAGCGAGGCCAGCAGCCGGGCCGGACGGCGGAGCAGCGGGCGGCGGAGCAGCGGGCGGCGCGAGAACCGGTCCGGCGCCCCCTCGACTTCCTCGGCCGGATCAAGGTGAAGCTCGGGCTGGTGATCGTGCTCGCCGTGGTGACGGCCTTCGCGGTGAACGAGGTCGGCCTGATCGAAAGATGGTCGAGGGACCTCAGGATCGGGATCGCCGTCGCGCTCGCCCTGATCATGGTGCAGGTGCTCGCCCTCGGCATGACGCGCCCGCTCAGGGAGATGGCCGCCGCCGCCCAGACGATCGCCAAGGGCCGGTACGGCCTGCGGGTGTCGGCCACCTCCCGGGACGAGGTGGGCGAGCTCGCCCGCGCGTTCAACGCGATGGCCGCCGACCTCGCCGAGGTCGACCGGCAGCGGCGCGAACTGGTGGCCAACGTGAGCCACGAACTGCGGACGCCGATCACCGCTCTGCAGGCCGTGCTGGAGAACGTCGTGGACGGCGTCTCGCCGCCCGACCTCGACACGCTGGGCACGGCCCTGGCCCAGACCCAGCGGCTCGGCCGTCTGGTGACCCAGCTGCTCGACCTGTCGCGGCTCGACTCGGGGGCCCGGCTGATCGAACCCGAGCCGGTCGACCTCGCGTCGATGTGCCGTCAGGCGGCCTCGGAGGCGTCCCTCGCCCGTGACGACGTGACCGTGCGGAGCTCGGCCCCGGCGATCGAGATCCTCGCCGATCACGCGCTGCTCGCCCAGGTGCTCGCCAACCTGCTCGACAACGCGGTACGGCACAGCCCGCCCGGCGGCACGGTCCGGCTCGACGCCCGCCCGGTCCACGCCGACCTGGAGATCAGCGTGACCGACGAAGGTCCCGGCATCCCGCCGGGCGAACGGGCCCGGATCTTCGAGCGCTTCTCCCGGCTGGACGCGGGCCGGGCCGCCGACGCCGGGGGAGCGGGGCTCGGCCTCGCCATCGCCAAGGAGATCGTCGAGCTGCACGGCGGCTCCCTCAGGGCGGCCGATCCCCTGGCACCAGCGAGCGGCGGGCGTCCGCAGGGCTGCCGCATGGTCGTCGAGCTCCCCGGGTCCGTCCTCACAGCGAGCCCGCGCACCCCGGTTCCGGCGGCGGTGACTCCAGGTGTCGCGGTCGCGGATGTCACGGCCGCGGGTGTCACTTTTACGGGTGTCGCGGTCGCGGGTGTCACGGTCTCTGACGGAGTCCTGCCCGGTGACGGCGGGGGTCCGGCCGCGCGAACGGGCGACGACGTGCCCGGCGCGCTCTCGTCCGGCATCCTCTCGTCCGGCGTCTCGTCGTCCGGTGTCTCCTCGTCCGGCGTCCTCTCGTCCGGTGTCTCCTCGTCCGGCGTCTCGTCGTCCGGCGTCTCGTCGTCCGGCGTCCCTTCGTCCGGTGACGCCGAGGCGTGGGGCGGCCCGTTCGGTGACCGCCGGTCGGCGGCGACGGCCATCCGGGCGGGCCTCGGCGCCGGCCTTGGCATGATCGTCGGGTTCGGCGCGGGCCTGTTCTGCTCGTTCTACCTCGGCTATCTGCTCGGCGGCTTCGCGGGGCTCGTCCTGATGCTGCTGCTCACCTCCGGCGGGGCGGTGGCGGGCGCGGTGGCCGGCTGGTCGCTTCCGCCCCGCGTGTTCCGCTCGTTCGGGTCATTCGGATCGTTCCGCACGCCCCGCCCGGCCGGCGGGGACGGCCTGAACGCTGTGGACGGCGAGGATCCTGTGGACGGCGGGCCCGCCCCGCCGGGTGGGCGGCCTACCGATCCGCTCGTCTACGTGCCGCCGCCGCTCTTCCCCCGGCCGGAGCTGCCGCCGGCCCCCGCGTGGCTGCTGCCGGCCGCCGCCGCCGTGGGCATCCTGGCCGCCGTCGCGCTGCCGTACGCTCCGGTGGGGCTGGGCGTGGCGGTGACCGCGGTGGCGATGGGGGCGGCCGTCCTGCCGGCCCTGCCGAGGGAGAGGTTCACGCCCTGGACCGTGTCGGCCGGCCTGCTGGCGTACGCCCTGGTGTCGGTCGCGCTGTTCAGGGACGCCGACTGGCTGGTGGCCCCGGCGCTGCTGCTGGGATTCTGCATCGCCGCGCTCGCCCTCTCGGGCGGCGGGCGGAGCTGGCCGGGCGTGATCAGAGGAGGGGTGGGCGTCGTCCTCGCGGTCTTCCCGCTGCCCTGGTTCCTCTCCGGGCCGTTCGGGCGGCTGGCCCGGCGCAGGAAACCGGTCCGCGCCCTGGTCAGCGCCGTGGTCACCGTGGTGCTGCTCGGCCTGTTCGGCCTCCTGTTCAGCGCGGCCGACGCCGTGTTCTCGTCCTTCGTCCACGGACTGATCCGGACGCCCGGCTGGATGACCACGCTGCCTACTCGGCTCGTGCTGTTCACGGGCTTCGCCGTCCTGGTCGCCGCGTCCGTCCTGGTCGCGCTCCGCCCGGTGGCCGAGCCGGAGGCGCCCGACCTGCGGATGCGCATGGGCAGAGCCCTGTGGGCGATCCCGCTGCTCGGCCTCAACGGGCTGTTCGCGGTGTTCGTCACCGTGCAGATCGCGGTGCTGTTCGGTGGAGATCGGCAGGTTCTGTCCACCGCCGGGCTCACCTACGCGCAGTACGCGAGGACGGGCTTCTTCGAGCTCGTCGCGGTCAGCGTCCTCGTGCTCGGCGTCGTGGCCGCCGCGGTGGCCCTGCTGCGGCTGCGGACCAGGGCCGAACGGCTGCTGCTGGCCGCGCTGCTCGGCCTGCTGTGCGCGTTCACGCTCGTCATCCTGGCCTCGGCGCTGCACCGCCTCGGGCTCTACACCGACGCGTACGGGCTGTCGCGGCTGCGGGCGGCGGTGGGGGCGGCCATCTGGTGGCTCGGCGCGGTGTTCGTACTGGTCCTGGCGGCGGGCGCGGTGCGGCTGTGGGGCCGGCGGACGGCCTGGCTGTTCCGGACCCTCGTGCTGGTCACCGGGACGGCCGTGCTCGTGTTCGCCTCGTGGAACCCGGACGCCCGGGTCGCCGAGACCCAGGTGTCGATCCGGGGGGTCGCCCTGCTCGACCGTGCCTATCTGACGTGGCTCAGCGCGGAGGCCGTGCCGATGCTCGACCGGCTGCCCGAGCCGACCCGGACCTGCATCCTCCGCGACGTCGTCACGCGAACGCGCCTCAACGTGCCCGACGGCTGGAGCGGCTGGAACCTGGCCCGGGCCCGCGCCCGCGCCCTGCTCGACCGGCGGCCCCTGGAGAGCGGGGCGATCTGCG
Organism: Microbispora oryzae; assembly: GCF_017896165.1. GTDB lineage: Bacteria > Actinomycetota > Actinomycetes > Streptosporangiales > Streptosporangiaceae > Microbispora > Microbispora oryzae. The sequence goes on along the minus strand of NZ_JAFCNB010000010.1, from coordinate 12,530 downwards.
CCGGCCCGTCATGATCTCTCCCCACCGCCCGTCCCGCCCTGGTGTGAGAAGGTGGCGGTGTTTTCGGTGGTCGGCGGCGACGGTGTCGTGGCTGATTTGATCACTGCGTGTTTCTGACGATTTCTGACGACGTGATTTTCGCAGGAGCGGTGCAATGGGTGGAAAGCGGGAGATCCGGACGTCTGAGGGGGCGTCGCACATCCTCGTCGAAATCGACTTCATGGCGGGCAAGGGCCGTTGACCATGGACAGCGCTCTGTACGTCTTCGTCGAGGACCTGCGCGGCGAGGGCGTGGACAAGGTCCTCGACCGGGTCTCGGCGTACGGCGTGAAAGGCGTGACCGTCACCGCCGCCTACCACCAGGCCAGGGACGTGACGCCGCACGGCGCCACCCGGCTGACGCTGCGCGGGGACGGGGTGCACTTCCCCCCTCCGGACGAGCTGTTCGCCGATCTCCGGCTGACGCCGCCCGTCCAGCCCTGGGCCGGGGAACGGCCACTCGACGAGATCCGCACGGCCTGTGCCGAACGCGGCCTGCGACTGCACGGCTGGACGGTGTTCATGCACAACCCCACCCTCGGCCTGGCCAATCTCGACCTGACCGTGCGCAACTGCTTCGGCGACCGCGGGTCACCGGCCGATCTGTGCCCCTCCCAGCCCGACGTGCGGTCGTACGCGGTGGCCCTCGCCCGCGCCGTAGCCCGGCAGGGGGTCGACTCGGTGGTGGCCGAATCGCTCCACTTCGCGCCGTTCGGGCTGGGTGGACGCCATGAGCGCTGCCTCGTCGCCCTCGGCCCGATGGACGCGTTCCTCTTCGGGCTGTGCTTCTGCGACGCCTGCATGCGCCGCGCGGCCGACCTCGGCGTCAACCCGGAGGCGGCCCGGCAGGAGTGCGCGAGGATCGTCTCCGGCGTGCTGGACGGCGACCCGCCGGCCCAGGGCGAGGTGACCCGAGCGGCCCTGACCGCGTACGCCGGGCCCGAGGTGGTGGCCTACGCGAGGGCCCGGTCGGAGAGCGTCACCTCGCTCGTGGGTGAGGTCTCCTCCGTGGTGGCCGCCGAGGGCTCCACGCTCACCTTCATGGATCCCACGGGGGCCTACAAGGGCCATGCCGACGGCCGTCCCTCCGCGGGCCTGGCCGCGCACGACGCCTGGCAGTCGGGCGTGGACCTGATCGCGCTCGGCGACCTCGTGCCGTCGTTCGCCGTGCTCGCCTACGCCAGGGATCCGGCGAGGGTGGCCGAGGACGCCGCCGCGTACCGCCGGTCCATCGGCAAGAACCGGGAGTTACGCGTCGTCCTGCGGCCCGGCGTGCCGGACACCGACTCCGGCGAGCGGCTCGCCGCCAAGGCCCGCGCGGCGCGTACGGGCGGGGCGCAGGCCGTCGACTTCACCGCCTACGGCCTGGTCCCCTTCGACGTACTCGACCGGATCCCCGGCGCGCTCGGCTGACGTTTCACGCCTGCGACGTCACGCCGGTCGCGTCTCACCCGGCCGGGTCTCGTTCGCCCGCTTCTCGTTCGGCCGGCTCTCGTTCGGGCGGCTCTCGTTCGGGCGGCTCTCACTCGGTCGGTTCGATGGTCTCCGGAGGTGACTCCGGGCCGCTGGGGGCCATCGACCCCTCCGGCCCAGACTCCGGCGGAGGAGCCGGCTGGCCGGGCGGCGGTGGCGTCGGCTGCGTGGGCGGCGACGGCTGCGCCGGGGCGGTGCCGCCTCCGGTCGCACCCGGCCACTGTGGCCGGCTCACGTCGACGAGGAGCATCGCCCTCGGCGGGTTGCCCTGCGGGGTTCCGACGACCCAGACCGTGTCGCCCGACTTGACGCCGTTGAGACCGCCGGGTCCGGCGAACACGCGGGTGTTCTCGTCGACGGCGTAGGTCCGGCTGCCGCCGTCGCCCGTCACCGTGATCGAATTCTGCTGGACGGCCGAGACGGTCCCGGTCTGGCTGGTGAAGGTCTGGTAACTCCCCGGGCCGCCGTTCGGTCCCGGCGACGGCTGCAGGTGCTGCGCCGTGGCGTGCTGGGGCTGCCCAGAGGTGGCCGCGGTGGTCACCCCGGCCCCCGTGGCGACCGCCAGTGCCGCGGCGACGCCCAGCATCAGCCGCCGCGGAGATGGGCGCAGGTCGCCCGGAAGGTGCGGACGCAGTCGTGGATCGGTCATCGGATGCTCCCTCCGCTCGTCACCGGTGCCGCCGCTTCCGGCGGCAGGAGGGCTCACGGGCGCCGCGCCAGTTTGGCCGGAGGCGCGGCGCGCATCGTCGCCGACGGTGCACGGCACCTGTCGCGAAGCATGCGGAGCCGCTCGGCGGCGCGGCGTCAGCCGCTCCACGCCGGGACGAGGACGTGCTCGCTCAGCGAGATGAGAAAAGGCGATGCGGGCGGGCGGACGGCCCGCTCGTCCGGTGGCCGCCAGGGACACTGCTGGCCGGCCGACCAGGTCGATCCACGGTGGTCAGCCGCCGCGCGACGCCGGTCGGCCTGCTCCGGGACCCTTCTGCGCCCTACCCCGGCGGACATCATGTTCCACCGCCGGGCCGGTAGATCGTCGTTCAGCTTCGCTCGCGTCGCGACGCGCCGGAGCGTCAGGCGCCGGCCTTCGCGAGATCGTGCACTATCTCGATCAGTTCGGCGGGGTCGAAGGGCTTCGTGAGGTAGGCGTCCACTCCGATGTCGAAGCCCCGCCGCCGATCTTCGTCCTGGGCCCGTGCCGTAATCAGAACGATCTTGATGTGGCGGGTCTCCGGGTCGTGGCGCAGCCGGGCCGCCGTCTCCCAGCCGTCCAGCCGCGGCATCATCACGTCGAGAGTGACCAGCACCGGGTCGACCTCACGGATCCGGTCGAGGCAGTCCTGCCCGTCGGACGCGGTGTGCGCCTCGAACCCCTCAAGGGTCAGATTGACCGTGATGAGCTGCCGGATGACCTCGTCGTCGTCGACCACCAGCACACGACCCAAACGCTCGCTCACGGCGGCAAAGCTAGCCGGTGCCGGGCCTCGGGCGCGCGGTTTTGCCCATCCGGGCCGAGGAGAGATCCATCACGATCAATTGATGTGACGAGAGCCCCCCAGGTGCTGGTAGCCTTTATCTGCGGTTGAGCCCCCTTAGCTCAGGGGATAGAGCACCGGCCTCCGGAGCCGGGAGCGCAAGTTCGAATCTTGCAGGGGGCACCAACAGATCCGCGCTACGGGCATCCACCCTCATATCGGGGCAAAGGGTGCCCGTTTTCGCGTCCGCGGGATCGTTTGCCGGGCTGCCATCAGAGGTCGAGGCCATAGGCGGGCAGGCATGCTCGCGGTCACCTGAGCTGGTGACGTCACCGAGCACGGATGCTTGGGGCCTGTCTGACGGTGACGGGTTGCCTACTACCCTCTCGCTCAGGGCTGACGATGTCACTGACCGTGTCGCTGTCCAGCGTGACCCTGATCAGGGCGGTGTTCGCGCGGGCGTCGTAGCGGACCTCCAGGTGGAAGACCTCGAACAGCTCGCGCTGGAGTTCCTCAGGAGCGTCCGCGAGGTCGGCGGTCAGGAGGGGGAGTCGGTCGAGCGACTCTTCCGCGTGGTCCTGCCGCGGTGGTTGCGCCTCCAGGATGGCGAGCTGCTCACGTTTGGCCATGCGCTCGCCTTTGAGCCGCCTAAGGAGAGCTCACCACGTACCAGGAGGACGACCTGTGAGCATGTCAGTCCATCGCGGGCCGACTCGGCGATACAGCCAGCGCGCGCTGCAAATCCGCCATCTCGCGATAGAGCACCCCCGTCATGCCGAGAGCGACCGCTGCTTCCACGTTCTCCGCCCGGTCGTCGACGAACAGGCACCGTTGCGGGCTGGCCCCCGCCCGTTCGGCCGCGATCTGGTAGATCCGCGGATCCGGCTTGGCCAGCCCGACGCGCGCGCTGCTGACAACGTCATCGAAGAAGTGGGCCAGCCCGAGCCCGACCAGGTCCTCCTCCAACTGGAGCGTCGCGTTCGATACCAGAACCACGGGGACATGCGTCTGAGCCTGGCGCAGCTCGTCAAGGACGCTCTGATCGGCCCAGAACGGCGCCCCGGCGAACGCTTCTGCCAGCTTTCGGGCCTGCTCGGACGGAACCTGCGTGGCGAGTTCGGCAATCACCGAGTCCGCCCACTGCTCCACGGTGGCCTTCCCCAGCAGCGCGGGACCGTCTATGTGTGGCGCGAAGGCGACCCTCGCCGTCACGCCCGGCTCAACACCGAAGGTGCCTTCCAGCTCGGCCACCTCGGCTTGGTCATAGAAGCGGATCACACCGTCGAAGTCGCACAGCACAGCATCGAAGGGCAGATACACGCGTCCTCCCGGTCAGACCCGCAGCCGCTGACGCCACGGGTGATCGCCGTGTTCGACCGCGAGAGCCTCATCCAACCAGCGACGCCGTACGCCGTCGAGCGCGGGCAGGACTTCGGCGAAGTCAACCTCGTCCTTGGGCCGCCGGCCCGCGCCAACGCGATGTCGCCGTCACACGGTGATGACCTGCCATTCCTGGTTGGTGCCGCCGTTCTCGCGCCATTGGATGATCCGGGCGCCGTCGGCGGTGGAGCCGCCTTCGACGTCCGCGCATAGTCCATTGCCGACGTTGACGAGCCGGTAGTAGCCGCTCGTGGCCGCGGGAACGAGTTTCCACCGCTGGTTCGTGCCGTTGGTGTCGGTCATCTGGACGAGGGCGGTGCCCTGGTTGGCGTTCGGGCTGGTGAGGGCCTTGCTGCTGCCAAGGCCGGTCAGCCGGAACGAGCCGTCGGAGTTCTGCGTCATTCGCCACTGCTGGTTGGTCCCGCCGGTCCAGGGCCACTGGACGATGGCGGCGCCGTCGGCGGTGGAGCCGCCGTAGACGTCCAGCACCTTGCCGCTGTTGCGGTTGACCAGCCGGACGACGCCGGTGGACGGGCCGCCGGCGCCCAGTTCGATGGCGATCTGGGTCGTCGTACCCGCGGTCAGTGACACCTGCCGGGCATGGCTGCCCAATGGTGAGGTGGCGACGCCTGCGCTGGTGGTCATGGAGGTGATCCCGCGCCGGCAGATCAGCGTCACGGTCTGGGTGATGTCGGAGACGACGGTGGCGGTGACGGTCCGGGCGCCGATGTCCCAGGTGAGCGACTCGATCCGGATGCGGTTGCGGCCGCGCACGCCGGTGATCGTGCCCTTGGCGAACTGGTCGGGCAGCGCGGGCAGCAACTCAAGGATGCCGGGCCTGGTGTAGACCAACGCCTCAGCGAGGATCGCGGGCAGCGAGTTGGCGGCGTCGGCGTTGTAGATCGACAGGTTCGGGTTGTGCGAGGTCATCAGCGACCGGAAGACCATGTTGTTGCCCAGGATCTTCCGCAGGTTGCCGTAGACACCGGCGCCGTCCTTGAGCCGGGCCCGGGCGAGGCTGCGGTGGATGGCCCCGTGGGCCTCCCCTCCCTCGTCCCCCCGCAGATCCAGGGCGCGGCTCGCGTAGCGGATCAGGTCGGGCTTGTCCTCGGGGTTGATCTCGTGCAGCGGCCAGACCGGGTACATGTGCTGTACGTGACGGTGGTTGTACCGGTCGGTCAGGCTGGGCCACGACCATTCCGCGAGCGCCCCGTCGCCGTTGATCCGATAGTCGGGCATCTTGGCCAGCAAGGCGGTCCAGCGCTGCACGCCCTGGCCTGCGCCCTGCTCGGTGCCGAGGAAGTTGGCGGCCTCGATGGCGGCCTGCAGCGCGTGCTTGCCTGCGGCGATCTCGCCGGTCGCGTTGATCGACAGTTGCCTGCCGGTGTTGCCGGGGCTGTTCTCCATGGAGAAGCACGGTACGAAGACGACCTTGCCGTTGGCGTCGGTGCGGGTGAGGAAGTCCTCATAGAACAGCGCGAGCTCGATCAGGACCGGGGCGAGCTTGGTGCGGTAGAAGGTGGCGTCGCCGGTGACCTGGTAGTACTCAAGCAGCGGATAGAGCAGCCAGTCGGCGCCGCCGATCCAGGTGTGGCCGGGGAACCCGCCGTCGAAGTGCAGCATCTTGCCGTACTCGCCGTCCGTCCGGGAGGGAGCGAGCAGGCCGCGGGTGCCGTAGAGGTTTCTGGCGTTGGTGCGCCAGTCGTCGATCTGGCCGAGGATCAGGTTGAAGTAACCGTCCATGGCTTCGGTGAGGGACAGGATGTTGCCGGCGGCGACCTGGAAGTTGACGTTGGCGTCGGTGGTGAAGTCGCCGGCCCACGCCGCGTCCCAGGCGCCCGTCCACAGACCGGTGAGCCGCGGCGGCAGGACGCCGCTTGAACTGAGGAACAGGTAACGGCCGGAGTCGTACATCCGCTCCAGCAAGGCGGGGTCGATGACGTTGCGGTTGGAATTCTGCCGGCCGATCAGCTCGCTGGTCGACAGTTGCCGATCGGCGGCGCTGACGTTCAGGTCGAGGCGTGAACGGTCGTACAGCGGGGTGTGCAGGGCGGTATGCCGCGCGAGCAGCGCCGCGTAGTCGGCGCTCAGCGCGGCCAGCGCCGTGTGCAGGGGTTTCCCGTCCCAGGCGGTGGACGACTCGTAGCGGTCGAGCTTGGTCAGCAGCACGAGCTTGGTCGCCCCGGCCACGACGATGGTCGACCCGCTCGCCCGTACCGAGCCGCCGGTCGCGACCACCCGGGTGACGCCCTCGTAGCCGAACGCCCCCTGCCCGGCGGGGTATGTGCCCCGTAGGTTCAGGTAGCCGTCACCGTTGCCGACCGTGGCCAGGGTGGTGAAGCCGACGGACCCCGGCACGCCGCTCAGGGCCGTGTTGACGCTCAGCGTGGTGTCGATCGTCCGCCCCGGCGCGGGAGTGAGTTCGTGAACGATGACCCTGTCGGCTCGGGAGGCGAAAGCCCGGCGCGTCCACCCGCCATAACTGTCGGTCCAGGTCGAGGTGACCTCCCCGGTCCGGAAATCGGTGATCCGGCCGTAGTTGTTGACGGTCGTCATCCCCGGGGTGCTGATCTGCAGCTCATAGCCCGGATGGAAGGTCTGGGTCCAGCGCAGCGACCAGCCCGAAGTGAAGTCGCCGGTGGCACCGTTGAAGTCACCGGCAAGCGCCTTGTCCCTGACCCCCGCCAGCCGGCCCGACAGCACCGGCGGAGCCAGGTTGCGGGTGCCGTTCGGCAGCACGAACCGATGATGCGTGAAGACGACCTTCTCCAGGGCGGGCGCCCCGTAGAGCATGGCCCCGTACTCGCCGTTGCCGGTCAGGAAGGCATCGGTCCAACTCGTGGCGGCGGCCGTGTCGTAGATGCCGCGCTGCGGCAGCGTCAGCTGCGGTGGCACGGCGGCGGCCGCTCGGTCAGAGAAGATCGCTGAAGGAAGCGCGGCAGCGCCGACGGTCGCCGCCGTGGTGGCGATGAAGCGTCGACGGTTCAGCGGCATGTTCATCGAAGCTCCTGTGGCGGGTTGAACCGATTCGATTTGTCGGGGAAACATCCCATGAATGGGGCTCGTTCGGTGCAACGTAAGACGTCATTTGTCTTGCGTCAAGGAACGATCACGAACGCCGCGTAGTCTGGTCCCGGTCTCCAGGACGGCCGACGATGCTCTCGGGGGGTCGGTGAAACTTTCATCAGCAGGAAGGTCGGCGCGGCGACCGTAGGCGCGCCCCTGGCTGCCGGGGGAGTCATCCTATCTTTGGGCGGTCGTTCGGCCCTCAGTGCAAGATCGCGGCGGCGAGGGTCTCGTTGATCCAGCGCTCCCACGCATCGGGCGTCCACCCGCGTACGCCGGTGAGTAAGAGGTAGACCTCGAAGCTGACCACGGTGAAGATGACGTCGGCAGCCTCCTCGGTCGACAGGTCCGGGCGCAGGGCCCGCTTGTCGGCGAGTTGCCGCGCGAGAGTGTGGTGGGCGAGGAAACGCTGGTTCTGATTGGTCTCCCACTGCGCGGCCATCTCGGCGTCGGCGCCGGCGGCGTCGCGGACGACCTTCATGATCGGTGCCACGCGGCCGAAGATGACGCGACTGTTGGACAGCCAGATCGCCAGCGCCCGTCGGCCGTCTGGTTCGTCGCGTACCTGCTGCACCCAGGGCCGCTCCAGCATCGGTATCGGCTCGTCGTCGCCGGCCGACAGCACATCGACGATCTCTTTGAGAACCGTGGCCTTGTTGCCGAAGTGGAAGTACACCGTCTGCACCGCGACCCCGGCCGCCGCGGCGATCTGATCCAGGGTGGTCGACGCGTACCCCTGCCGCAGGAACAGCTCCCGCGCGGCGTCGGTGATCCGCCTCCGGGTGGCGCGGGCCTGAGCGGCTCGGCGGGTGCCCTGTCCGGTCGCGCTCTTGACAGGATCGCTCATTCGCTAGAGCCTACTACAGAGAAACTCACTAGAGACAACTCTAGTGAGACCCCCCCGGAGGTGCCCATGGCGGCGACACTCAACGGCTTCCATCACGTCAAACTCCCCGTAACCGACGTCGAACGCAGCCGAGACTGGTACGAGCGCGTATTGGGCCTGCGCGTCTTCATCGAGTTCGTCGAAGACGGCACGCTCATGGGCGTCGCCCTCCGCGACGCGGACGACGTCGTCGATGTGGCCCTGCGTCAAGACCCGGTACGGGCCGCCGCGATGGCCGGATTCGACCCGATGGCCTTGTGCGTGCCCACCCTGCGTGACCTGAAGGACTGGCAGCAGCGACTGGACGACCTGGCCGAGCCGCACGGCGGCATCGTCACAGGACACGTGGGCCAGGTGCTGGTCGGCCTGCACGATCCCGACGGCATCGAGATCCGCTTCTACCACCCAGCCCAGGACGACCCCGAGGACGCCTGATGAGCTTCGACCCCACCGGCTATTTACTCACCCCTGCCGACGGTTCTCACCTGTGGTTCCTGGACACCCGCATGACCGTGAAGGCCGGCGCGGACCAGACCGGCGGCGCCTTCACCCTCATCGAGTGGTCGGCCCCCGCCGGCTTCGGGCCGCCTCAGCACATCCACGACCGCGAGGACGAGGCGTTCTACATCCTCGAGGGCAGAATCACCATCGACTGCGGCGATCACCACTGGACCGCCGGACCCGGCGACTTCGCCTTCCTGCCCCGCCGCATACCGCACTCCTTCATCGTCGCCGACGGGCCCGTGCGCGGCCTGCAAATCACCACGCCGTCGGGATTCGAGCAGTTCATCGCCGAACTCGGCCGCCCCGCCGAACACCCCGGCCTGCCCGCCCCCACCCCGCCCGACGTCCCCCGCCTGATCGAGGCCGGCCAGCGCTACGGCCACCAGATCCTCGGCCCGCCTCCCATGTGACCAGCCGCGACGCGCCCCTGAGCGCGCCGCGGCCTTGACCGTGTCCGGTTCGGCACTCGCCGGGGCAGGGCGGCCTCAGATGCCGAAACGCCGGAAGAACCGCTGGGCCGCCTCGATATCTCCGGTCGCGGTCACGTCACCGGAATCGGCCGCCTCGACAACCGTGCGGTCGGTGAAGATCAGGCTCAACAGCGTGGGCACGCTGCCGCGCACCGTCGCCTGGACGGCGCCTTGCCCGCCGCGAACGACAGTCACCGCGGACGGCGTCACGACGATGTCGAAGGTGTCGACGGCGACCGCCAGGCGGATGGCCAGTTCGGAAACGTCCCCTGCCTGGGGGCGATGGAGGGCCTTCAGCAACAGCATGAACGCGTCGGTGCTCATCGTCGCGCCGTCCGGCTCCGGCTGGTGCGCGCCCCAGCGCGCCAGGGCGATCAGCACCGGCTCGAGGTCGCGGCCCCGGTCGGTCAGCTCGTAGACGTGGGCACTGACCGGCGGCCCCAGCTCCACGCGCCGGACCACGCCATCGCTCTCCAACTCGCGCAGACGCTGGCTGAGGACGTTCTGGCTGGCGTTGGGGAGGGCTCTGCGAAGGTCGCGGAAACGCTTCGGCCCGAAGATCAGCTCCCGCACGACGTGCAGGGCCCATCGTTCCCCGATGACATCGAGCGCCAGCGCGGTCCCGCAGGAGTCCTCATAGCTTCGCTGTGACACAGAACAACTTTACATGTCAGGACCAGCTGATACTGTGCGAGGACCAACTGGTCCTGATTTAGGAGTGGTAATGAACGACCTGGTCTCTCGCGTCCTCGAGGCACACGGTGGCCTGGAGCGCTGGAAGAATCTCTCGACCCTCACCGCGCGCATCGCGTACGGCGGCCCCTTCTGGGAGTTCAAGGGGCATGCCGATTTCGTCGGCGACGACCTCGTCGAGGCCGACCTGCAGAAGGAACGCCTCGTCCAGCACCAGCAGTCGACCGGCCGCACGGTGGTCTTCGACCGCGAGCAGGACCGGGTCACCGTCACCGGGGCCGACGGCGACGTGCTGGCCGACCTGCACCGGCCGCGCTCCGCCTTCACCGGCTACACGCCCGAGACTCCGTGGAACCTCGGCCAGATCGCCTACTTCCGCGGCTACGCGACCTGGCACTACCTTGTCGAGCCGTACATCTTCACCTGGGCCGGCGTCGAGGCGCACGAGATCGAGCCCTGGACGGAGAACGGCGAGAAGTGGCGGGTCCTGAGCGTCACGTACCCGCCATCGATCCACACGCACAACGCCACCCAGCTGTACTACTACGACGACTCGGGGCTGCTGCGGCGGCTCGACTACCAGCCTGACGTGAACGGCCAGACCCCGGTCGCCCACTACATCCGGGCCCACGAGGTCGTCGACGGCATCCCTGTCGCCACCAAGCGGCACATACACACCCGTAACGAGGACGGCACGCCGGATCTCTCCTGGGTCCCGATCACGGTCGACCTGTCCGACATCACGATCAAGTAGTCGCCGGAGGCCCTCCGGGATCGAGGGTGGTGCCCGGCTGCTTCGCCGGCCGGGCCGCCCACCCCCGTCGGGCGGCTCGGCCGGTCGTACCGGCGGCGACGTGGATCAGGGCGGGAAGATGATCGCGCGCGGTGCGTCACCATCCGCCTTCGAAGAAGGCCAGGAGCGCCGGCGCCGGGTCCGCCGCGGTGGTCGTGTTCGCCACGGCGATGACCACCACGACCAGCGACAACAACGCCGAGAGAACACCGAACGACGCCAACACGCGCCTCGTCCGCCTGTCGGAGGACCGCGTTCTCGCGAACCTCTTCCACCACACCGCGCTCAAGCCGATGAGGACGACCGCCACGATCGCCGCGACCACGGCCATCGCCACGTGATATCGGGAGAAGTCGCTGATCATCACATCGAGGGCGGGCAGGGTTCGGTCACCCGCACTCATGGGGTGAGCCAGTCGCTGCCTGACTTGATCGAGCGTATCGGCGAGCTTTCCGTCGGATGCGGCGACCGGCAGCATCGGCAACAGCGAGGCGAAGGGCGCTACCGCCCCCTGGACGTTGGCCATCACCACCACCAACGAGAACACCGCGAGCACCGTGACGAGAACGCCGGCCGACGCGAGGGCGGCTCTCCTTCCCGGCCTGAGACCGCTGTCTCTCAGGAACGCCGTCCAGAAGAGAACGCCGAGCACGACGAGCACGATCAACAAGATCGCAGCGATCGCGCCCTTCGCGACGTGGTAACGGAACCAGTAATCGACAACCCTCTCCAAGCCCGGGGAGAAATCCCGGTTGCCGGAACTCCAATAGTCGACGAACGCCTCACGGAGGGCTTCGATGAGGTCGCGTTGACCGGCGTAGCCGCCGCTCGGCCTGATCGCCGCCAGCGTGCGCGGGGCGACGACGAAGGCGGCGACGAGGAACACGGCGAGGGCGACGAGCACGGACCCGCGAGCCGTGCCGGGCTCGCGCGCGGGCGCCGGGTGTGATGGTGCTGCCATGCGGACCACTGTTCCGCAGCGGAGCGGCCGGGTCATCGGGGTGTGCCGCACACTTCGGGGTGGGGCTGGCCCTACCCCGAAGTGTGCGGCGGGTCCCGGCCGGCGGCCGAGGTGGCGGACCAGTTCACCGGGGAGGTCGGGCGTGGCAGGATAGGCGATCACGAGGATCTTGTGGTGAGACGCCCTCTACTGGAAGCTCCGCGCCTATTTCTGGGGGTAGCTGTTCGTCCGCGTGTCCGCCCGAACGTGGTCGCTTCTGGCGAGGAATGCCCTACTGCCCGAGTCCGGTCACGCTGAGAAACATCAATGTGTCCTGGGTGTGTTCAGAGTCGTCCTATCGCAAATGAGGCCGGGATCGTGGACCAAGGTAAGCGGGGCGCCGGGCACGATGACAACATCGGGTTGCTCGGGCGGGTGGCGGAGTGCGCTCTTCTCGATCAGATGATCGCGGCTGTCCGCATGGGAGAGAGCCGCGTGCTCGTCGTGCACGGCGCGCCGGGGGTCGGGAAGTCGGCGCTGCTGGAGTATGTGGAGAGCTCGGCGACCGGCATGCGGGTGCTGCGCGCGGCCGGTGTCGAGTCCGAGATGGAACTGGCCTTCGCCACCTTGCACCAGTTATGCATGCCGCTGCTGGATCGGTTGAAGGGGCTTCCCCTGCCGCAGCGTGAGGCGCTGGAGACGGTGTTCGGGATGCGAGGGGGAACGCCGCCTCAACGGTTCCTGGTCGGGCTGGCGGTGCTGAGTTTGCTGTCGGACGCTTCGGAAGGGAGTCCGCTGCTCTGTGTGATCGATG